>CAVVUL010000001.1:0-39023 GCA_963751445.1 uncultured Acidobacteriota bacterium
GTGAGGTGGCGACCCGGTGGTATTCCGGTGCCGCAGGAAGAACTGCGCGGGGAGGCCTTCGACCTGATAATCGTTGACGGTCCTGACCACGGCGAGAAGGGGGATGCTTTCGTCCCGTACTCGAGGTCTGGTGTCCTCAACCTGTTTCCTGATCGGCTGCAATCGTCCTTTGTCGTGGTCTTTGACGATGCCGAGCGTTTTGGCGAAGTCATGACGGTCCGCCTGGTGGAGTCTTTGCTCCGAACTCGTGGCCGCCGCTACCTCAGGTTTGACGTGCATGGCACCAAGACACAAATTGTCCTGTGCTCGTTGGATCGGAGCTACCTGGTCAGCACCTAACCGCCGTGGGCGCCGCGTCGCGCGCAGGATCGGATGAAGTCGGCATCCGCCAGAAACCTGCGTTCATCGTTCGGGTCCCAGTAGTTAACGCGATCGAGAGTGTTGATCTTGACGACGATATCCGTCGTCCAGGCCTCTCCGCGGGCCAGGGCCGTCTCTTTGATGACTGAATTCAGACGTTTAGTCGTCTGAAAACACGACATGTGTTCCATGACCCACTCCCGCGGTGAGTAGCGCGCGTGCTGATCCACCATGCGAAGGAGCGTATCGGGTAGCCCGTCTTCGGTCGCGAACGTGCCTGTCTGTTCATTGATGAGCGGGTATTTGTAGCCGTAGTTGAAGCCGTCGCGCAGGATGCACGGCACCCCGGCAAACATGCCCTCGACGATCGTGCGATTCACGCCCTCGCGCCGCGACCACAGGACGTTGACCCTTGCTCGGTTGAAGAGCAAATTGACCTCGGCCTGTCCCACGCTTTCGTGAATCTCCAACTGGTCTCGCACACCGAATAGGTCGGCCTGAGCCAGGAGTTCGGCCAGAGTCGTGTCAATCGGATAGCCCACCAGCGCCACTTTCAGGACGCGGCCCTGTTTACGGAGGCGCCCAAGTGCGCGGAAGAATGCCCGGTGGCGCTTGTATCCGCTCCAGCCCGCGACCATCACGGCGTCAAGGTCCTTCGTGACGTCCGCCAGCGGACGGAAGACACCGGTGATCGGTCCAGGTATTGCTCGAAAACGGGGCGGGAATGAGGTTGGCCTTCAGCCCCTGTATGAATTCACGGTCCCTCGGTTCCGTTGCGCCGACGAACACTGGATCCCGCAACAGCGTGAACAGGAGCACATCCGGATCGCAGAATCCGCTCCAGCTTGGCTCAATCGCCAGAAGATAGCGCCTGGCGATCGCCTCCATGTCGAAGAATTTCCAGAAGAGCGGATAAGTGTAGGAGTAGTACAGGAGCAGCACGCCGCGTTCGCTGGATTTGGACGACTTGAGGACGATGCTGGTGCCGTCCAGAAGGCGATTCGGGTCCAGGAAGTAGCCTGCCGTTGCCGGCGTCGGATGTGTGAGTTCGACGTGACTTCGCAGGACAGCGGCCATCGGTCCGTCTGCTTCCTCACAAAGAGAAGCGACCTGAGTGCGGACGAAGGCATCAACGCGTCGAGTGCTCCACCACGAGAAGGCCGAGCGATGCACGCGGCCGAGCATGGCAAGCCCCCGCTGGCGCCGGCCGAAGTAGAACAACGTAAACCCGCTGACGACTCCGGCTAAGCCGATGAGCCGCCTGCTGATCCATGAGTCAAAGAGGAGGTACTCGATAATCGAGGCCTTCAGGAGGCGAACCCGGGTCCGGGACGTTCGGGCAGCGGCGGGGCGGTCAGTCGAAGGCGCACTCATTGAAGGCTACTGATGAATCCGCACCTATCTTGCCACGGACCGGTACGCCGCCGCGTATTCCGCAACCATCCGGTCAAGCGTGAACTGCGATTCAACCCGGGCGCGGCCGCGATTGCGGTACGACTGCGCGGTCTCTGGGGATTTGACCAGCGACCGAAGTGCAGCCGCCAACGCGGCGGGATCACTGGCCGGCACAAGCATTCCACAATCGGGCGCTACGACTTCAGGCGTGCCGCCGACCCGGGTGGCCACAACCGGCAACCCTGCAGCCATGGCCTCCAGGATCGTCAGCGAGACTCCCTCGCTGAGCGACGAGTTCACGTAGGCGTCGCAGCCGGCCAGCCAGCGCCTTGCATCTTCGCGGTGACCGAGAAAGTGGACGCGAGACTGAATGCCGAGTTCCGCGGCGAGCGCAGTCAAGCGCGCACGTTCGGGGCCATCGCCAACGATGACCGCGGCAATGTCCAGGCGCGGCGCAGGGCAGCCACGGCCCTCAGCAGCATGCCGATGTCCTTGACGGGATCCAGCCGCGCGACCGTGCCCACCAGGAATGTGACCGGCGCAATGCCGAGTGACGCCCGCACGGCGGTCCGATCGTCGTGCGAGGCAGGGGACCCACGTCGATGCCGTTGTGCAGGACGTCGACATTCTCTGCGCGGAATCCTTCCGTGACCATGAAGCGCTTCAGATCTTCCGAAACCGCGAACACTCTCGCGGGCACACGTCTCAACACGCGGTTGGCGAGCCTGCGTTTGGCCGACGCCGGAGCGTCCGACAGGCGGCCGTGTTCCGTGAAGACGACCGGCACGCGCTGCAGCCAGGGCCGCGAGAAGCACGCATACACAAAAGGCGTGTACTGGTGCGCGTGAATGACCGTTGAACCATGCTGCTTCGAGCCTAGAAGAGCAATCTGCCGCCCAAGCCCGGGGCGGAAGCCCGGCCGCCTTGCCAAAGCTGTAACCGGAACGCCTTCAGCGCGGAGCTGGGTGCCCCAGGCGCCAACCTCATCCAGGCAGCACACCGCCATGCCCATCTCGCCTCGCAGGCGCCTCACCAGGTCGACCACCAGGCGCTCCGTGCCCCCGGGGTTCAGGCTCAGGACGACTTGCAGGACCCGTGGCTCCCCGGCCGTCTTTGCCGCAGGCTCACGCGAGGTGTCCGCTCTCTGGAGCTCGCTTGGTGGCCCCGGCCCATGCCCCAGCCAGGCGCCGCAGAGGCTGATGCCGATGTCCGTCACGTCCGGATACCGTCCCACGACCCACCCCTGCAGATACTCTATCGGCCCTGCGACCGCGAGCGTGAGGCCAATGGCGAGCCAGACCGCCCGATGCCGGCGCGGCGCGATCTGGCCCACGAAGAATCCCAGGGGCACATAGAGCAGCACCAGTTCGATGACGTGGCTCAAGCGTCTCGAACGTCGTGTGGCTGTAGTAGCCCAGGAACGGAAACCAGCCCAACGAATGGTAGGCGGGAGCCGATTCGAAACGGGCTCAGCATCTGCAGCGCCGCGGCGGCCAGCGTCAGGCGCCACCATGACGCCGAGCCAGAGACGCGGGCCAGATGATTCGCGCGGCCACGGCCCAGACGCCGCGCCGATCGCGATGCCCGACAGCCGCGACGAGCGCATCCCACAGGCCGGGCATCCGGGAACCGATGAAGAATCTGCGACGCCTCCAGCAGGGACACGAGCTCCGATGCCGAGGATCGCTGCCTGTCCCGCCGGCGTGACGCTCGCCCAGCACGGACAGGTAGCTCGCGAGCGTCATCGCAAAGAACGTGGAGAGCATCAGCGACGTGCCTTCGTCGCGAAGGCCCGTGAACTGCCACAGGTCGGCCTGCAGGCTGCGCACCTTGCCGACGACGGTGCCGACTTCCAGCGTCACGTCGAACGGCTGCCAGAAGGCGATGAGCAGCACGAGCGAGGCGATGGCGAACGGCCGGAGTTCGGCCACGTCGGCCAGGCCCTCGGCCCGAAGGCGGCGCAAGCCCAGCAGCGAACGATGCCGCGAGATTGCCAAGCCAGCACGCGCGCCAACAAACGCGCCGCCGGTGTTGGCCATGACGTCGCCGAGTGACGACACCCGGTCGCTGGTCAGGAGCTGCAGGCCCTCGACAGCCGCGGACAGGCCGGCGCCCAGCAGCGTGACGAACGCGATGCGACGACCCGCCGCTAGTCCGGACCCTCGTCCGAACGGCCAGAAAGCCCAGCGCGCCGAAGGGCAGGAACAGCAGGACGTTCTGGACGACGTCCGGAATCGACAGCCGCCGGCCGGTGTCCGGCGACACGAGCGGATTCAGCGGCACATGCGCGCAGCTTGTCGAGAACGGCGCGCCGTGTCGCCGGCGAAATGAAACGGGATCGTGCCGCCGTAGACGATGAAGGCGGCGAAGAGCAGCCAGAGCGTGAAGACCGACCCGGGTCGGTTTCCGGGGCGCCAGGAAACCGACTCCCGGGTCGGTCTTCACTTCAGCGAGTCCAGGATCTTGCGCGCGTCGTCGGCGCCCGGGAAGTCCGGCTGGAGTTTGAGCGCCTTCTCGAGCGTCTGGCGCGCGTTGGCCTTGTCCTTGTTCAGCGCGTAGGCTGCGCCGAGGTGGTACAGGTAGACGGCGTTCTCCGGCTGCGCGGCCACGGCCTGCTTCAGCGACGTGACCGCCGGGCCGGCCATGCCCTTCTTGTAGTAGATCCAGCCGAGCGTGTCGTCCACTTCGTGCGCGTTGGGCAGGCCGGCCTTTGCCGTCTGCGCGAGCTGCAGCGCGACGTCGAGGTTCTCGTTGCGATCGACGTAGAGCTGCGCGAGATTGTTGGCGGCGACCGGCGCGCGCGGATCCAGCGCCAGCGCCCGCTCGTAGGCGGCCTTGGCCTGGTCGAGCTTGTTCTGCAGATGGTAGAGCAGGCCAACCGCGGTCTGATTGGCCACGGACTTCGGTTGCCGCTGGGCCAGCTTCTCGAATTCGGCGGTCGCTGCCGGCAGGTTGTTGGCCTGCACGTACACCGCGCGAGCAAATCGAAGGCCGCCAGGTTGTTGGCGTCGGCATCGAGGGCCCGCTTGACGGCGGCCTCTGCGGCCGCCGAATCGCCAAAGGACGTCGCGTACAGCCGCGCCGCCATCAACTGCAGCTCGCCGTTCTTGGGCGCGCGGCGACGGCGGCGTCCAGACGTTTGCGGGCGGCCGGCTGGCGCTTCTGCTGGACGTCCAGGGCGACCATGCCCTTCGAGCGCGGTGACCTGAAGCGGGTCCTTGGCCAGAGGCCGTTCGAAACGCCGCGGCCGCGCCGGCCGTATCGGACTTTGCCAACAGCAGCCGCCCAAGTTCAGCCTGAACGGCCGGCGAGTCCGGGAAATTGGCCACCAGGATCTTCATGGCGTCTCGGCGCCGGCGGGGTTGCCGTTGGCGATCTGGGCCCGGGCCAGCAGCAGATACGCCTCGCCGTATCCCGGGCACGCTGATCGATCGCCGCCTGCGCGTAGCTGGCGGCATCGGCGTATTGCCGGCCAGCGATCGCGAGGCGGGCCAGTTCGACGTTCGCCGGCGCGAACCCTGGCGATGCGCGGACGGCTTCCTTGAACGCCGCCTCCGCATCCTCGAGTTGGTACTGGGCCTTCAGAATCCGACCAAGCACGTACTGCGCGAGCGGCGACGTTCGGGTCGGCCGCGACGGCAGCTTCGCGCGCTCGCCAAGCGCCTCGGCGCCTTTCCGTCGTCGAACTGGAGTTGGGCGCGCGCCGACCAAGCGCCTCGACGTGTTCTGGGTCCTTCGCCAGGATCTCGTCAATAAGGCGGTAGGCGCCGGCGCGGTCGCCCTCCATCAGTCCGAGCGAGGCCAGTCGGAGTTTGGCGGTTGGACGCCTTCGCCGCCTGCCGCGACCTGCTTCATAGATGGCCTTGGCTTCCGGAAGCCGCCGCACGTTGGCGTAGTAGTCGGCGAGCATGATCTTGCCTTCGAAGCCCTTCGAGTGTTCCGCCACCGACTTGAGCGGCGCTTCAGCTTCGGCCATTCGGCCCGTGCCGAGATACAGCATCGCCAGCGCCTGGTTCGGCAGGACGTTCGCCGGGTCGAGCGTCGCGGCTTCCTTGAATGCCTCCTCCGCCTCGCGGCGGCGATTGGTTGACCAGTACAGGTTCGCCAGCGCGAGCCTGGCGGTCCGCCGACTTCGGGTCGGCTGCGATCGGCCCGCTTGAATGCGGCTTCCGCCTGCGCCAGGTCGCCCTGCGCGTACTGCAGGGCGCCCAGGTGGGCGTAGCTCGCGCTCTTGGTCGGGGTCGGTCTGGATGGCCTGCTGGATTTCGCTCAGAGCCCCCTTGAAATCCTTGAGGCCAGCCAGGGCGTTGCCTTTGAGGATATGGGCCTCGATATTCTTGGGGTCGATCGCCAGGATCTTCTTGCGCTCGTCCCCTGGCATCGTCGAAATGGCTGACGAGAAGGAGCACCTGGCCGGCCCGGAGCTGGGCCGGGATGTCGTTCGGCATCAGGTCGGCCGCCCGTGACGAATCTCGCCGAAAGCCCGGGGGACGTCTTTGGTCTGCAGAGTAGGCTTCGCCGAGCTTCTGCGCGGGCCACGCCGGACCGCGGGTCGGCCTGCACCGCCCCCTGGTATTCGACGATGGCTTCCGGGAGCTTCTTGTCGGCCAGGTACTGGTCGCCGCGCTTCAGTGTGCTCGTCGCGGCTTGCCGGAGCTCCGCCGCAGGCCGCCAACGCCGACAGGCCAGGCGACGATGGATGATTACAGCTGTTTTTGCCGCATTTTGGGCCCAGAATAGCACAAGGCTCCCGGCGGGTTCCCGCCGGGAGCCTTGGTGTTTCTTACTCGGCGGCAAAGCCCGCCGACTACGAACCGAACGACACTAGACCTTGCGCATCCGACGCGCGATCGCCGCCAGGCCGAGGAGGCCGGAGCCGAGAAGCACCATCGAAGCCCGGTTCCGGAACCGCGCGTCTCTGGCCGAGAATGCGGTGCTGAAGTGCCGTGCAACACGAACACCCGGCGCTGAACTGAAGTGCCACGAGGGACGCACGAAGCCGTCGAAATCCAGGCGATTCGTCCTGTCCCCAGACGGCGATGGAGCAGCCGGCTGGCTCTTGCGTCGAGACCCGGCCGAAGTCACAACTTCGGACCGTCCACCGGTGACGTCGTGGAAGTACGCCGAACCCACGGCCGAGAAGAGTCAGAGTCGACGGAAGCGTAGACCAGGTTCAAGCCACCGGTCGTCCGAAATCGCCGCTGGCCAGGGTAGTTGAACGCACCAGCCGTGCCCGGAGCCAGCACGGCGGTTGTCCCGGGTGTACCGGGCGCCGTTCACCTGCCCGCGTGGGCCGATGGTCCATGGAGCGAGAATCATCGGAACCGGCGTGACCGATCGAGTTACCGCTACCGCAGATTGGTCAGTAGTACCCATCCGACATCAGGGCCGGCAATCTAACGCCGCTTCAGCCTTCGGCGCGCGACAGCGCGAGCGCCGCCGCCACCATTCCTACGAAAATCAAACGCTTCATATTCATCCTCCGAGGCCCGAGGCCCCAACTGGTTAATCTACCCACCGCAGCCTCGAACCTCGATACCTGCGGCAATTCCGGTCTCTTACTTAGCAAGAACAATGCCCTGATTTGTGCCAATCTGAATTAGGCTGATAAGTCATTATTATAACAGTGACTTACATCTTAATTACGGTACCGTCATATAGCCTGAAAGTCTGCCTTTGGCAGTACTTTAGGCTCTAATCTTCACCGACCTAGATCCGCCAGGGTCTTCCTGCGCCTCGTCGGCGCCCTCGAACGGCTGGTTCATGGACAGGGCCTTCTTCAGGGCCGCCTTGGCCTTTTCGATCTCGCCGGTCTGCACGTAGGCCATCCCCAGGTGGTAATGCACGCTGGGGTCGGTGGCGTCCCGTTTGATGCTCAACTCCAGGCACCTGACGGCCTGGCTGTAGAGGCCCTTCCGGTAGTAGGCCCAGCCGGCGGTGTCATTGACATGCGGCTCCTCGGGCAGGGCCTTGAGCGCCGTCTGGGCCAACTGCAGCGCCTGGTCGAGATTCCGGTTGGACGCCACGTAGATCCAGGCGAGGTTGTTGGCCGCGACGGCCGCTGTCGGATCGACCGCGAGCGTCTTCTCGTACTGGGCCTCGGCGGCCGGCAGGTCCTTCTGCGCCTCGAGGATCATGCCGAGCATGGTGTTGGCCGGCACGGACTTCGGATTCCGCTTGACGAGTTCCTGGTATTGATCGCGCGCGTCGCCGAGCCGCTTCTGGCTGATGTACAGCTGACCGAGCAACCCGTAGGCGGCCAGCCGTGCCGGCTCGCGCTCGATGGCCTGCTTCAGCAGTTCCTCGCTCCGCGCCAGGTTGCCGGCCCCGCCGTGCGCCCGGGCGGCAATCACGTACAGCTCCGCACTGGGCGGCATGCGCTTGAGCGCGTCGTCCACTCGATCGGCCGCGGCCTTCTTCTGGCCGGCCTGCAAATCGATCATGACGAGGCCCTGCAGCGCTTCGAGATCGTTCGGTGACGCCGCCGCGACCTTGGTGTACGTGGCTCGCGCGGCCGCCAGATTGCCGGCCGCCAGACTCTGCGCGGCCAGGAGATTCTGCACGGGCGCGGCGTTCGGATACTCCTTCTGCAAGCTCGCGAGTTCCGCAGCCGCCTTCGTCGCATCACCGCGCATCAGGTAGGCGCGGACGATGAGCGAACGCGCAGCGGGGTTGGCCGGACTGCACGGCCAGCACCTGCCGCGCGTAGGTCTCCGCCTTGTCGGCATTGCCCACGCGCAGGCTCTGCTGTGCCAACGACAGCAGGATGGGGATCGATTGCGGCTGGATCCGCAGCGCTTCCTCGTACGCCTTGGCCGCCTCGTCCGTCCGATCGCGGCTGGCTTCGATGCCGCCGATCACGAAGTTCGCTTCGGCCGCGGCACCGCTGTTGGGCTCGTCCTTGATGAGCGCCGTGGCGGCCGTCATGGCCTCGTCCAGCTTGTTCTCCATCACGAGCAGGCGCAGTTCGAACACGCGCGCGGGGGTGTACTTCGGCGTCTTGTCGAGCACGCCGCGCACGATGGTGGCGGCGACGCCGCGGTTGTTGTTGCTGACCTCAATCGCGGCCAGCCGCAGTGACGCCGGCCCGGTCGATTCAGGCTTCTGGCTGAGCGGCGTCAGAATCGCCTTGGCGTCGTCTGATGCGCTTCAGGGCGAGGTAGTAGTCGGCGAGGGCGATCTGCGCCTGGTCGGTCTTGGGGCCGCCGCAATGGCCTTGAAATAGGGCTCCGCGTCGGCGCCGCGGCCGGTGGCCATGTAGAAGCCGCCCAGCGCGCGGTTGGCCTCGAGATTCGCGGGGTCGAGCGCGAGGGCGGCCTTGAATTCCGTTTCGGCCTCGGGCAGGCGGCGGCTCGCCCAGAGGAAGCTGGCCAGCGCCATGCGCGCGGACACGGCCTTGGGCGCCATCTCCACGGCCTTGCGGAACGTGGCCTCCGCCTCTGCGAGTTTGCCTTGCGCGGCCTGAATGGTGCCGATGTTGGCGTAGATCTGGTCGCCGGTCGGGTTGAGCGCCAGCGCCTCCTGGTATTCGTCGAGGGCATTGTCCAGTTCCTTCAGGCCGGCCTGCGCGTTGCCTTTCAGGACCAGGGCGTCCACGTTCTTCGCGTCGAGCGCGAGCGCCTTGTCGGCCCGGCTGTTGGCATCCTCGAACGCGCGCGCCATGAGCAGCAGGTTGCCGGCCCGAACCTGCGCCTTGACGTCGTTGGGCAGCAGGTCCGCCGCGCTCACGGCCTCCCGCAGCGCCGAAGCGGCCGTCGCGCTTGCAGCAGGTAGCGCCTCCGACAGCTTGGCCCGCACGTCGCCGCGCTTCGGGTCCGCCTGCACCGCCGCCTTGTACTGCACGATGGCTTCGGCGACCAGTTTCTTGTCCATGTAGTCGTTGCCCTTGGCGAAGCAGGGCATCGGCATTTGGCTTCGAGCAGGCGCTCGACAAAAGCAGGACAACGGCGAAGACGAAGAGTTTCCTCACATGGGCTCCAATCTAGTAACTGGAGAACTGGGGAACTGGGGGACTGGGGAACTGAAGAGCATCGTTCACCACTTCACCAGCTCCCCAGTTCTGCGGTTCTCCAGTTTCAACGTCACGCCGTCCCTCAGTCAGGCAAAAACTTGCTTAGCGCCGGCATCAGCTGGTTCACGAAGTCCAGGGCGCTCTTCTGTGCCGCGTCTTCGGCTTCTTTCGACGTGCCGCCGACGGGCACGACGATGCGGACGAGGGCGGCGTCGGTGCGGTTGTAGCGGGCGGCGTCCAGGACCAGGTAGATCTTGCTCCAGTACTCGCTGCCGACCACGCGTCCGCGGCCCTGGTACCAGTAGAGCACCAACTGCCGCTCGAGGCCCTTCTGGATCATGAACCGATTCACGCTCAGCGGCGCGCCGGTCGGGTTGCGCGGATCGGGGAAGGTCAGCAGCGTCTGCGAGACCGGCTCCCAGCCGGCGCCGGGCAGGCAATTCTGCGGCGAGTGCATCGTGTCGCCCTGCCGCTGGCTCTTCCAGTAGCCGACGTAGAGATCCGCGTAGGTGCCGTCGCTGCTCCGGTACAGGCGCGTCAGGTAGTCGTCGAGGCCCAGGACCTTCAGCACTTGTTCCGTGAACGGCGGGCGCTGCGATGCCCTGCCATCCGCCGAGTTCCATCGGGAACAGCGAGAACGACATCCGCAGCGGCGTGTCTTCCGCGCGATCGGCGCGCGCGACTGGGACGAAGCTCGCCAGCAGGAGGACGAGGACGACGACGACGCGAACGACGGGAACATGGGGAACTGGAACGACTGGGGAACTGGCCGGAACGATGGGCGCGGCGCAAACTGGTCAGGCGCCTTCGGCGTCGGCGCAAACTTCAAGATGATCCGCTGGATGACCAGGATCATGATGAACGCGAAGATGAAGACGATCCAGCCGGAGAACTCGTGGAAGAAACCCTGCGCGGCTTCGGGGCCGATCCACTGGGCGGCCATGCCCGTGCCCGCCACGCGCGCGCCGTTGGCGACGATGGCGACCGGGATCGCGGAGAGCACGATGAGCGTGCGCACCCACGGCGCGGATCCATGAAGTAGCCGTAGACGAGGCCGAGCGTGATGAGCGAGACGAGCGAGCGGATGCCGCTGCACGCCTCGGCGACTTCGAGCGACGTGTGCGCGAGGATCAGCACGTTGCCTTCGCGCAGCACCGGAATGCCGACGATCGAGATGGCCCACTCGCCCAGCTTGCGACGCGAGCAACTGCAGCGGAAACGCGATCTGGTTGAAGATGATCGCCGGGATCGGAATCATCAGGAACAGGAACGCGATCGGGAACGCGAGAATGCGCAGGTGGGCCCAGCCGAACAGGAACAGCACGATGCCCGCGAGCACGGGCAGCAGCGCGATGCGGCTCAGGAACAGCTCCGAGCCCCACAGGCCGGCGAGCAGCATCGCGATGCCGCCGGCCAGCACCACGAGCCCGAACCACGACGACTGCATCGGCGCGGCCGCCAGCTTCTCCCGCCGCTCCCACACGAAGTAGAGCGCGATGGGAATGATCAGGAAGCCGTGGGAGTAGTTGCCGTCCACGATCCACGCGTCCACGAGGCGGACGAAGACCTGCCAGAAGACAAGGCACAGGGCGGCGAGAACCAACACGAACTGGAGAACTGAGGAACTGGAGAACTGGCGAACTGGGGAACTGGAGAACTGGGGAACTGGGTTCACACTCATCCGAAGGTCACCACTGCAAGGCTCATGGCAGTTTTGACGTGCGCGGCAAGAAAGCAGACAAGTGACTGATTATAGACCAGTTAGCTGTCCATTTACGATTCGATCGTCTTCCTCAGGACGTCCTAATGTCAGCCGATTGAGCGACAAAAGTGAACGAGAACTGGGGAACTGGAGAACTGGTGAACGACGGGAACTTGGGGGGCGCCCCACGCAGTTCACCAGTTTCCGTCGTTCACCAGCTCTCCAGTTCCTACAGGCCCAGGAGCACCCGCAAGCGCTCGCGCACATCGGTGACGACAGCGCGGTCAGCCTTGGCCTCGAAGACCGCGTGCCGAGCTTGCCAATCGACGTTCTTGACGTGGTCCGCCAGGACCACCCCGGCGATCGTGCCTCCGCCTGGCAACGGCACTTCGAACGGATACCCCTTCGCATGGCTCGTGACCGGGCATGCAATCGCGAGTTGCGCCTTGGCGTTGTAGGCGCGCGGCGACAGGATGAGCGCCGGCCGCCGGCCGCGCTGCTCGTGCCCCGCTTGCGGGTCGAACGTGAGCCAGACGAGGTCGCCGGCGTCCGGCACGTACGCGCGGGCTACCATGCTTCCCGGCCGACCGGTGGGCCCCACGGGTCTTCGTTGTGACGATTTGCCGGCGTGATCTTCGACACCAGTTCATGGAGTGAGTACGTCCGGCAACTGGGACGAATGACGATCGCCCCGTTCTTGACCGATACCTCGACCTTGTCGCCTTCGTCGATTTTCGCCTCCTGGGCGACCGACTTCGGAAGACGCAGGCCCAGGCTGTTGCCCCATTTTGAAATCTGTGTGGTCATCGTGGCCTCAGTATCTACATTGAGTATACAGGGAACTGGGGAACGACGGGAACGACGGGAACGACGGGAACGACGGGAACGAGCGGGAACGACGAGAACTGGGGAACGACGGGAACGGGGGAACGGGGGCGCCCCGCACAGTTCCCCAGTTCCCCCGTTCCCTTCTCCAGTCGGCCACAGCCACATCGGCATTCTCCACGTGCATTGCAGAATCTGCGATCGCGCCGCAGGTCGGGCAGGATTTGGCTCAAGTGCCCGCCGGCACCAGGCTTGCAATCAGTTTGGCCAGGATGTCGATGGACAGCAAGGACCCGAAGGTGGGGAAGAGTGGGGCCGACATGACCGCGCAGATCGAGCGCGCGATCGTCAGGCTGCGCGGCCAGAACGTCATGCTCGATGCGGACTTGGCAGCTCTGTATGGCGTCAGCACTCGCGTGCTTAATCAGGCGGTTCAGCGCAACCGCGACCGGTTCCCTCCGGACTTCGTCCTCCACCTGTCCAAGGAAGAGGCGGAGGGTTTGAGATCACAATTTGTGATCTCAAACCGGCGAGGCGGCCGTCGACACCGTCCCTACGCTTTCACCGAACAGGGTGTGGCGATGCTGTCCGGAAGAAGGTCCAGGAACTCGAGAAGAAGTATGACGGCCAGTTCGGGGCGGTGTTCACAGCCATCCGGGCGCTCATGAGTCCGCCTTCGAAGCCGCGGCAAGAGATTGGATTCCGGGTGCGCCGATAGGGACCGCAGTAGGAACTGGGGAACGACGGGAACGACGGGAACGACGGGAACTGGGAACGGGGAACGGGGGAACTGTGGAAGAAGTCTGATATAAAAGACTTTAAAAAGTACGTTAAAGATAATTATATTGACAATAGACCTATAATAGTCTATTACAAGTGTAATGGTAGTTTCTCGAGAGTGGGAAGCTGAGCTTGGCAAGCAAGTCCGAGCGCTCAGGCTGCGTCAGAACATCGACCAACAGCAACTGGCTGACCGCGCGGGCATCGCCTTGAACGCGGTCAAAAACCTCGAGGGCGGCAAGGGCACGACCCTGCGCTCGCTGGTGCAGGCGCTGCGGATCCTGGGCCGCGTCGAATGGCTGCGCACGCTCGCGCCGCCGGTGTCCATCAGTCCCGTCCAGATGCTCAAAGCCAAGGCCCCTCGTCTGCGCGCCCCGCGCAAACCGCGCACGATGAAACCCTCGTAGGCACGCGAGTCTCCCATGTACACCCCGGTTTCCGTCGTCGAAGTCCGCATCTGGCGAAAGGCCGTCGGCGCCGTCGCGCGGGATCCGAAGCTGGGCTACTACGCGTTCGAATACCAACCCGCCTTCGTGCGCTCCGGGATTGAACTCGCGCCGCTGATGATGCCGCTCGCGGCCGCGCACGAACCATTCGTGTTCGCGGATCTCCCCGAACTCACATACCGGCGGCTGCCCGGGATGCTCGCCGACGCGCTGCCTGACGAATTCGGCAACGCCCTGATCGATGCCTGGATGGCGCGGGCGGGTGTCAACACGACGGAGATCACGTCGCTCGATCGGCTCGCGTACATGGGGAAGCGGGGCGTGGGCGCGCTGGAGTTCAAGCCGGTGCGCGGCCCGAAGACCGCCAAGCCGAGTACGGCGATTCGCCTGGCCGCGCTGGTGGAAAGCGCACGGCGCGCCGTGCAGGGTGACATTGGCACCGACGCGCACGCCGAGGCGGCGCTCGCCCAGATCATCCAGGTCGGCACCTCCGCCGGCGGCGCGCGCGCGAAGGCCGCCATCGCGTGGAATCCCGCGACCGATGAGATTCGGGCCGGGCAGTTCGACGTGGCACCGGGATTCGAACACTGGCTGATCAAATTCGACGGCGTCGGGCGTGACGAGCCGAGCTCGGCGTCCAGTTCCCCAGGACTACGGCCGCATCGAGTACGCCTACCATCTGATGGCGCGCGCCGCGGGCATCACGATGTCGCCGTGCCGGCTCCTGGAAGAAAGCGGGCGCGCGCATTTCATGACGAAACGCTTCGATCGCGACGGCAACACCCGGCATCACCTGCAGACGCTCTGCGGCCTCGCGCACCTCGACTACCGGCAAAAAGCGACCCACGACGCCAGCCAGCTCTTCCTCGCCATTGACCGGCTTCGGTTGGGATATCCGGCGCTGGAGGAGGCGTTCCGGCGCATCGCCTTCAACGTGATGGCGGCCAATTGCGACGACCACACGAAGAACGTGTCGTTCCTCCTTCGCGAAGGTGGAGCCTGGGAACTGGCGCCGGCGTATGACGTGACCTACGCCCACAATCCCACGGGCGAGTGGACCTACCAGCACTTGATGTCGGTGAATGGGAAGTTCGCCGCGATTTCGCGCGACGACTTGCTGGTCGTCGCCGATCGCTTCGGTATCGGCACCGCGCCGCAGGTGCTGAAGCAGGTCGGCGAGGCCGTGCAGGCCTGGCCCGACTTCGCCCGGCAGGCCAACGTCAGCGCCCCGGAAATCAGGAGAGTGGGGGAAGGGATGAAGGACGGGAACTGGTGAACTGGGGAACGACGGGAACGACGGGAACGGGAACGACGGGAGACTGGGGGACGTGCGGCCGCCGGGTCACCAGTTCACCAGTTCCCCAGTTCTCCAGTTCCAAGAGTCGCTGTTTTTGCCATAGCCACATAGCCATGGCTATAATTGGTCCTATGAAGACGATGCCGGCGGGGAAGTTCAAGGATTTGTGCCTGAAGACGCTGGACGAGGTGGCGAGAACGAAGTCCGCGGTCATCATCACCAAACGCGGCCGGCCGGTGGCCAAGCTCGTGCCGTGCACGCCCCTGCCGGCGGAGCGGGGGTTGGCCGGCAGCGTGCTCAAGGAAGCCGGCGATCCGTTCAGCACCGGTGAGTCGTGGCATGCCGACGACGCTTCTTGATACGCACGCGTGGGTCTGGTGGGTCACGGCCGATGAGCGCCTCTCCAAACCGGCGAGCCGGGCTGTGGAACAAGCCCAGGCCGACGGGACGCTCTGGCTGTCGCTGATCTCGGTCTGGGAAGTCGCGAAGAAGGTCGAGAAAGGCCAACTGGTCCTCGACCGGCCGGTCGACGAATGGCTCGATCAGGCGACCACGCAGCCGGGCCTTCAACTCGCGGAACTGACCCGGCCGATCCTCGTCGAGAGTTGCCGCCTGCCGCCTCCCTTTCATGGCGATCCCGCCGATCAGCTCATCGTCGCCACCGCGCGGGACCGCAACGCCGTCATCGTCACGAAGGACGAACGGATTCGAAGGTACGGGCAGGTCAGGACGGAATGGTAGAAACGACGGGAACGACGGGAACGACGGGAGAACGACGGGAACGACGAGAACTGGGGAACGAAGCCCTTCAGTTCCGCAGTTCTCCAGTTTCCGTCGTTCCCCAGTTCCCTGGCCCGATCTTCTCCCTTGATCGTCGTCGACCGACGATGGCATCGTCGTGTTGTGTTTTCTGCAACGCGGGCCATTGCGCGGTACGCAGAATTTGCGATGCGGTTTTGCGAGGCCGGGGCGTTTCCGAATTTGCCCGAAGGCATCAGTCTTGCGTCGTCTGCTGCGAGAGCCGACGAGATGCCGGAAATATCGCGCTTCTACGGAATCGTCATCACGATGTACCACAACGAGCACGGCGCCCCACACTTCCACGCCGTGTACGCGGGGCAACGTACGTCAATCGATATCCGGACCGGCGCCGTCCGTGGAGATCTCCCACCGGCGGCTCGACGCCTGGTGCTTGAATGGCTCTCGGCCCACAGGCGAGAATTGCTGGACAACTGGGTGTGGCGCGAAGCCGCAAGCCGCTTCGGCCGGTGGACCCGATGGAGTAGCCCATGGAATACGACGTCCTCGAGGCCCGCTATTTGCGCGACTACGTCCTTTGGCTCCGCTTCCGCGATGGCACGTCTGGCGAGATCGACCTTGCGCCGGAGCTGTGGGGCGAGGTCTTCGAGCCGCTAAAGGACCTGGACGTGTTTCGGTCCTTCACGGTCCATCCGGATTTCTGCACGCTCGTCTGGCCCACCGGGGCGGACTTCGCCCCCGAGTTTCTGCACGACAACGTGACGGCGTAGGGGGCAGTCCTTCTTGGTCTGGGTTGTGCTTCGCGGCGCGCTGGGCCGGCGGTATACTCGAAAATGCAGGACGGTCAACCATGCCCACCAACTCGGCCCTGGTCCACAGTGATCCCGAGATCCTCGGGGGGACGCTCGTGTTTGTCGGAACGCGCGTGCCGGTCAAATCGCTCTACGACTACCTGGAAGCAGGGGACTCGCTCGACGAGTTTCTTGAGAGTTTTCCTTCGGTCACCCGCCAACAGGCCGTCGCGACGCTCGAGTTGGCCCGCTCGATGACCGAGGCCCATGCGGCTCTTGCTCGATGAGTGCGTGCCGAGGCCGCTGCTGCGCGATCTGGTCGGGTTCGATGCCACGCACGTGACCGACGCCGGATGGGCCGGCAAGCGGAACGGTGCGCTCATCCGCCTTATGGTCGGGGCGCAGTTCGACACGCTGCTCACCGTCGACCGCGGTATTGAGTTTCAGCAGAACGTCTTGGCGTCCGGCATCGGCGTCGTGGTCGTCCTCACCCGCGCGAATCGCTTGAAGGAACTTCGCGCGTGCATGCCGGAGATTCTGGATGGGTTGGCGCGAGTGGCAGTTGGCCAACTTGTCAGGGTTGGCGTCGTTACTTAATCTTCTCCCTCAGCGCGTCCACGTCCGCCCGTTCGGCCGCCTTTGGATCCACTTCACCGTCGACCGCGCGCGCTGCCGCTGAAGGCATCGCGTCAACTCGGTCCGGACCGAGTTGAGAATGTGCGCGAAGTTATTTCGCTCCGGCGCGACGATTCTTCTTGACAGGTTTCTGGACGCCCATCGCGCCATCGCCCCGATCGCTTGAGCGTGGCCTCGTGCGCGCGCCTGGACCGCCGCCGTCGTCATCGCGCGGACGCCGATAGCGGCGGCGAGGATCCGAGCGGCGATCGCGCGCGTGATGGGGTCCTGAAGGCTCAGAAATTGCCGTGATAAGACGGAACGATGATGCATGCGAGTGTCTCGTCGCTGTCGGATCGCGAGTTGCTGACCGAAACCCGGCGGGTCGTTGGGACTGAACGCCAGACGACGGCCGCACTCGTGGCGCTGCTGGCGGAAGTGGACGCGCGCCGGCTCTATCTGGGCGAGGGCTACAGCTCGCTGTTCGCGTTCTGCACGCGCGCGCTGCACTTGTCCGAGCAGGCGGCCTACGGCCGCATCACGGCCGCCCGGGCGGCACGGCGGTTTCCGACCATTCTGGCGCGGCTCGGCGAAGGCGCGATCTCACTGACGACGGTGGGGCTGTTGGCGCCGCACCTCACCGACGACAACCACGAGGCGGTTCTTGACGCCGCGCGTCATCAGAGCAAACGCGACGTCGAACGGCTCGTCGCCGCGATGCAGCCTCAGCCTGATATTCCGTCTTCGATTCGGGCGTTGCCGGCGACGCTCCCGACGCCATTGGTGTCGGCCAGGCCGTCAGCGCCGGGGCCGCCGCCGACGCTTGCCCCGGTGATGCCGATCCAGCCGGCGACGACATGCGTGGCCGCCGCGTCCGCGCGCCGGTCCCTGGTGGCGCCGATCGCGCCGACGCGCTACCTCGTCCGGATCACCGTGAGCGAAGCGACGCATCGCAAACTGGAGCGCGCTCGCGATTTGCTGCGGCATCAGATTCCGGACGGCGATCCGGCCGCGATTGTCGATCGGGCGCTGACGGTGTTTCTCGAGCAGGCCGAGCGGACCAAGTTCGCGGCCACCGCGCGGCCGAAGCCGACCGGCGCCTCACGGCCGGTGAACGGCGGGGCTCAGGTTCAGTCGCAGCGGAGTCAGTCGCGCGGGAGTCCCAGGCGCTCGCGCCGCATTCCGGCCGGCGTGCGTCGCGCCGTGTGGGCGCGCGACGAAGGCCGGTGCGCGTTCATCGGCGCCGATGGCCGATGCGGCGAGACCGGCTTCCTCGAGTTCCATCATGTCGTCCCGTTCGCGGCGGGTGGACCGAGCACGATCGACAACCTGCAACTCCGCTGTCGCGCGCACAACGCCCACGAAGCGGCGCGCGAAGGGATCGCGTGGCTGTGTCATCCCGAAGGGCCGATGAGTTGACCATGGAGGGGGCGCCATCGCCCTGTGGTTTCTACGAGCGTTGCGCGTGTGTCGGTCGTGATCGAGGAGGCCGACGAGAGCGAGCTTCTGGCTCGGAGAGCGCCTCCGGCCGCAGACTGGGCGCCACGCGAGGTCGCGGTTCTCCAGTTCCCCAGTTCTCCAATTTCTTCACGGATTACCGTAAGCCGTGTATAATGAGGAAACGAGCGTGATTCAGACGTTTGCCGACGAGGGCACTTTGCGTTCGCGTCGGCGCTCGAACAGCGATGCGGGTCAGAGCATCACGCGTTACGCGGATGCAGGGATTCCGTTTTGAAGAAGGAAATGCGTATGAGGTCGGCTGCGAAGACTACCATTAAGGCACCGTCTGTAGACCTGTTGCGCGAACCCCCGACGCACCCGGGCGAGATGCTGCTGGAGGAGTTTCTGCGGCCCCGGCGCGTCACGCAGGTCGAGGCGGCGGGACACCTGCAGATTTCGACCACCCGGCTGAATGAGATCATTCGTGGAAAGCGCGGTATCACGGCCGACACGGCGTGGCGGCTCGGCGATTGGCTCGGTACCGGCCCCGACGTGTGGATGAATCTCCAGAGCAAGTGGGACCTGTGGCACGCGCGCAAGGCACGCAAGACAGCGTGAGGGGAACTGGGAAAACTGGGGAACTGGGGAACTGAAGAACTGGAGAACTGGGGCACGCGGGCCGCGGGTCTTCAGTTCCCCGTTCCCCAGTTCCCCAGTTCGCGTCGTTTACTTGATTTTCTCCCTCACCGCCTTCACGTCGTCCCGCTCCGCCGCCTTGGGGTCGGCCTTCACGGCGGCGTCGAGGTAGGTGCGCGCCTGGGGGAAGTTGTTGAGGGCGGCGTGCACGGTGGCGGCGTGGATGAGGATGTCCACGTTCGTCGGCTCGAGTTTGGCCGCGCGGTCGAGGTAGGGCAGGGCCTCGGCGGCGTTGCCCAGCTTGAAGTGGACCCAGCCGAGCGTGTCGGCGATTGTCGGCGTTGGGGCAAGACGGTAGGCGCGCTCGGCGAACGGCAGCGCTTCCTTCGCGGCGCCTTTCTTGTCCGTGAGCGAATACGCCAGGTTGTTCAACACGACAACGTTGTCCGGTTCGACCGCGAGCACGGCGCGATAGCGCGTGATGGCCTCGTCCGTGTCGTTTCGCGTTTCGGCGGCGAGCGCGAGCTGCATCTGCGCGCCCGCGAGCTTCGGCTCGAGCGCCGTGGCCTGCTCGAAGAGCGCCCGCACCTCGGCTTCCGGCCGCTGCTGCGCCTGCAGGCTGAGCGCCTTCATGTTGATCTTCAGCGCGTCGATCTTCAGGCCCGAGGTCTTGAGCGCCGCGAGCCGCCGCTCGGAAAACAGCGCCGGCAGCGCGGTTTCAGCATCGATCGAACCTGACGAACCCGCCTTCGCCCTCGGGCTTCGGCGGGCAAGCCCGACGAACCTGACGAACCCGACGAACCTGAGAACGGTGCGCAGAGTGGGTCGCCAATCACCAAATCCTGCCAGCTGAGAAACGGCATCGCGAGGTAGAACGACTCGGCGAGGTTGAAGCCGGCGAGGTAGGCCGGGAAGAGAATCTGCGGGCGGATGATGGCATCGAGGTACGGCTCGGCGACGTGGCCGGACACGCCGGTGATGCCTTCGCGGATCAGGTCGCCTACGAGTGATTGCCCGCCGCTAGTGCTGCCGGCGATCGCAGGGCGCCAGGATGGGTTGGGCTCGCGAAATGTCCGGCCGTCCGTGCTGACCATCAGGCCGCCGATGGCGCCGGGCGAGAATTTGAGGCCCATGTCGCGGAGCTGATTGGCCGGGTCGTTCGATCCCCAGGAGAAGTAGCCCAGCACCGGGTCGGTGGTGGCCGCGATGGCGCGCGTGGTTTCGAGCAGCACGCGCGGGGCCTCGCCGGCGGCGCGCAGGCGGTCGGCGGTTTCGGCGAGCCAGAAGTCGCCTCCGCGATCCGCCGCGATGGCTTTCTGATCGAGCACGATGCGTCCCGTCGCGCGACGGCTTCAGACCACGGTCGATCAACCCCATCACATCGTCGAACGCAAAGCCATCGAGGCGCGTGACGAGGTAGAGATCGGAGGATTCGCGCGTGAAGTGCTTGGCCTCGGCGATTGGCTTGGCGCCGAGATAGTACGGATTGTCGAGCCGCCCACCGACGGAGACGGGCGCGCCGGTCATCTTGCGGTAGAGCAGCGTGAGTTCGGAATCGACGCTGGCGATCGTGCCGGTCTGGCCGCCGGTGCCGTCCACGCGCAGCGGGACGCCCTTGGTGAGGACGATGTAGAGGATCTGGTCCTGCAGCAACTGGCGTCCGATCCAGGCGCCGATGGGCGCTTCGATCGTGCGCTCGAATTCGGCGCGCGAGATGGCGTCGGTCTCGACGGTCTTGATCCGCGCGATGTTGCGGTCCGGCACCTGGCGGACCTTCGCGTAGTAGTTGCCGATCTCGATCGAGGACTGGCTGTTGTCGTTGATGACGAGCAGGACGTTGGCGGCTGATTGAGCCGCCGCGCGGGCGGGCGCAGCGAAGGCAAAGAAGATCGTGACCGCCGCGGCCGCGAGTGCAGCAGCGCGCAGTGGCGAGCAATTCCGTTCACGTATCATTTTCGGCACACCCGCAGTCACGCGATACCCATTGCGAATATCAGGGCAGAGCGCAAAGCGCCTCTGACGCGGCCTGCGTCCAGGTTAGCGCAAGAAGACGCGCCACAAACGTTCCCGGAATTCCTGAATCCGCCGAACATGCTGCATGCCGCAACTTTGTGATCGCGTGGTTTCCCGAGTGTTTCCTGGTAAATGCGCGATGGCAATGCCTTTGCTCTTTTCTGGAGCCGGCAACAGTTTGCGCGTAACGCTTTTGAAACTCGGATATGAGGAGGAACGACATGAAGAAGAAGATGGGCATCTCTCGATGGATTGGCGGGGCGGTAGTGACTTGCCGCGCTGGTTCTTGGCGTGGCGGCGTCGGCGAACGCGGCGTCGCTGACGTTCGACTTCGCGGGCACCAGCCCGACGGTGAGCGGATCATCGTTGAAGTGGACGGTCGGCGGCGTGACCGTGACGGCCACGGCCTGGTTACAAGAACGACAACAACTTCCGCGATCGGCTACGTTGAACCGCTATGCCAGCTATGGTCTCGGCGTGTGCAATAGCGCAGAAGGAGCGACTGGAACGGCAGCTGCGGCTCACCCGAGCACGCGGTGGATAACGTGACAACGTCTGGATTCTTGGTGCTTCTCGTGTCTACGAGCCAGCGTTGATACTGAAGGAAATGGACCTGTACACGTTCGGGTATGACAACGACGTGTCGTTCTGGCGCGGCAATGGCGTGACGACGCTGACCTCAAAGGCCCTGAACAACATGCCTGCCGGATTCGGGTCCCGGACCGACGTCAACAACGATTCGACTGTTCAATCTGGACAATGTGACGACGACCTACAACTGGCTACCTATTTGGCGCGCAGATTGGCAGCAGCAACGACGCGTTCAAGCTCAAGATGCTGAAGGTGGACTACACGGAGACTCTACGGGACGCCGCTCGAGGTGCAGCCGGTTTCCGAACCGGCGACGCTGAGTCTGCTTGGCATCGGGCTGGTTGGTGCGGCGGCAGCGGCGCGCCGGCGCGCCGTCCGGAAGATGTTAGGGCGGGGCTTCAGCCCCGACAAACCGCCGGCCCTAAAGGGCCGGCCTACATTCTGAAATCTCTCAGGCGGCGCGGCTGGTCAGGATTCGATGACCGGCCGCGCCGCATCGGTGGGGCCGATGCTGCCGGCCTGGTCCCAGGCGGCGATCTTGGGACTCACGTGCTGGAGCACGTGCTCGTCGGTGGTCTCGACGCGGATCATGTAGGCGATCGGGAGCATATCGAGCAGCCCGGACAGCGCTTTGAGCAGCGCCGGGGCCGGCGATCTTCGTCTTCCTGCGTGAGGGTCGAGGTCAACTCGATACGCACAGTGCCTCCCTAAGCAATCTGCGTTCCTACGCATGTATCACTTGTTACACAGCAAATCGGTCGATTGTCGCCTCTAAGGTTGACTATGGTCAGCCCAGGCCCCAATAACTGGCCATGTTCGAATATTGGGCGAAGTGTCAACAATCAACGGCCAATGTCCAAGGTGTACTCGTATTCCCTGACGGGGAGAAGACCGGCTGATGTTGACGAAGGGCGAGCCGTGGGACTGCTGGCGCCCTGCTTGCGGCCGCCCTGCTGGTGGCCGGCTGCGGGCAGTACCCGGCCGTCGCCAAGCAGGAACACCTGAAGCGCGGCAACGCCTACGCCCAGGACAAGAAGTACCCGGAGGCCATCGTCGAATTCCAGGGCGCCTTGAAGATCGACCCGAAGTTCGCCGAAGCGGAGATTGCCCTCGGCGAGGCGTACCAGCAACTCGGAGACAAGCGAGAGCGCGCTGCGGTCGTACGTGCGCGCCGCCGACCTCCTGCCGAACAACGCCGATGTGCAGCTCAAGGCCGGCACCATGCGGCTGTTCGCACGCCAGTACGTGGACGCGCAGAGCCTGGCGGACAAGCTACTGGCGCGAGAACCCAAGAACATGCTGGCGATGATCCTGCGCGCGAACGCGCTCGCGGGCCTGATGCAGGTCGATGAGGCCATCAAGGAAATCCAGGACGCCATTCAACTCGAGCCGGGCCGGGCCGAACTCTATGCCAACCTCGGATCGATCCAGGCCGGAAGCGGCAAGGTCCAGGAAGCCGAGGCGGCGTTCCAGAAGGCGGTCGCAATCGAGCCCAAGTCTGCCAAGGCCCAGGCCGCGCTCGGGAATTTCTATTGGTCCATCAAGACGGCCCGAAGGACGCGGAAAAGGCCTTTCTCAAGGCGGTCGAACTGGAACCGTCGGACGTGTTGTCCAACCGGATCCTCGCGACGTTCTATCTCGCGAGCGGGCGGCCGCTCGACGCGGAGAAGTACCTCAAGGCCGTCGCCGAACTGTCCGGCGATGTGGACGACCGCCTCAGGCTTGCCGACTTCTACTTGCTGCATGAGCGCCGAGACGACGGGACCGCGATTCTCAAGGCGCTGGCGACCGGGAAGGACGCGTCCAGCGGGGCGACCACGCGCCTGGCTGCGGCAGCCTACTCTGGGGGCCAGGTGCAGGAGGCCCATCGCCTGCTCGACGAGGTGCTGAAACGCAATGCGAACGACGCACGCGCGCTCCTGCTGTCGGCTCGCTTCCTGTCTCTCGAGAACAAGCCGGATGAGGCGCTGGCGCGGGCCCGGCAGGCCGTGCAGGCCGACCCTGGCCTGGCGGCCGCGCAGTATTTCCTGGGCCGGCTGTATCAGGACCGGGGCGATGTGCAGCAGGCCACGACGGCCGTTCAAGACCGTGCTGCAGTTGAATCCGCGGGCGGCGGCCGCACAGTACCAGTTGTCGCGCCTGAGCCTCTCCGGGGGCGACGCGGCGGCCGCCGTCTCGTTTGCTGATGCTGCTGCGGCTAATGCCGCCGGCGACCCGGCAATCCATCTGGCGCTCGTTCGCGCGCTGCTGGAGTCCGGCGACCTGAAGCGCGCCGAGGTCGAGTTGTTCCAGTTGCGCAGGGACTATCCGGATGCGGCGCCGGTGCTGTCGCTGACCGGGAATCTCAATCTGCGGAAGCGTGACTATGCAGCGGCACGGGTCGCGTTCGACGAGGCCTACAAGCGGGATCCGAGTTCCATCGACACGTTGTCCGGGCTCGTCGCCCTCGATCTGGTGGCCGGCAACCCTGCGGCGGCGCGTGCGCGCGTCGAGGCCGAGGTCAAGAAAGCTCCGCGGCGATCGGACCTGCTGCTGCTCGCGGCTCGCACCTACGGGGCATCGGGGATTTGGTCAAGGCTGAGTCTGCGCTCAAGCAGGCCATTTCCATCGATCCGTCGAGCTTCAACGGATACGCCATGCTCGGACAGTTGTACTACCAGCAAGGGAGGCTCGAGGACGGCCGCCGCGAGTTCGCCAAGCTCGCGCAGCAGCAGCCCAAGAACGTCGGCGCACAGACGATGCTCGGCATCATTCTCAACCGGCAGGGGGAGACGACGAGGCGGTCGCCCAGTACAAGCAGTTGCTGAAGGTCGAGCCGCAGGCTGGCATTGCCGCCAACAATCTGGCGTGGATCTACGCCGAGAAGAAGACCAATCTGGATGATGCCCTCGTGCTCGCGCACGCGGCGAAGCGCGCGCTACCCGATGAGCCGAGCGTGGCGGACACCCTGGGCTGGGTGTACTACCGGAAGGACCTGCCGTCGCTCGCGCTGACGTATCTCCAGGAAAGCGTGAACAGGAGTCCGCAGGACCCCGGGTTTCGCTATCACCTGGGCGCCGCGTACCTCAAGGCGAAGGATCTGCCCAAGGCCAAAGCGGAACTCGAGCAGGCGCTCAAGCTCAATCCGAACTTCGAGGGGGCAGACGACGCGCGGAAGATGCTCGAGTCGATGAAGGGGAAATAGGAACGGCGCTTTACAGCGCGTGCCGGCGGCGGACGACTGCCGCGAGCCCGAGCAGGCCGGTTCCGAGCAGCAGCATCGATCCGGGCTCCGGAACTTGTGGAAGCGGCGTGGCGTCGCAGTCCAACAGAACCGCATCCTTGGATTCTTCTTGCCGTAGCTCTCCCCACAGATCCGCACTGACCATTCCTCGAAGCCGTCATTGTTGCCGTACGGCGAGGGCATGCCAAACTGCGAATACAAGTAGACGTAGTCGTCACCGTTGGTCCCAAGCGTTGCCACGGGAATGTACATGAAGAGATCGCCGCTGCCGCTACCGTTGTTCAAGCTGTAGTCCAGCAGGACGTAGCTGGCTCCGCTCCCGTACCGCGCCAAAGCTGTATTTCATTGTCCCTGGGCAGCCGCCTGCCTCGGTCTGGCCGCCTGTCGCGGCCGTGCAGATTTCGACGCGATTCAGCGCCAGGAGCGAATCGCTTTTTTGCTGGTTGATGTCCAGCAAGAACTCGTAATACTGCGCTCCGTCGATCGTAAGAAGCGGGATGTTCTTCAATTGGATATCGCGAGTGAAACTCGGCGAACTGTTCTCCTGGTTCAGGAGCGGCCTGCCGCTCGTGTTGTGGCCGTCTTCGACCAGACCATTGCCATCGTTGAGCCTGACAAACGAGTCGATAACTCCGGTTCCCGTCGATGCCTCGGTGGTGGTCACCCACAAAGCGCCGTCGAATAGCAGGCTACACCCGCCGGAACAGTCGAGTATGCCGGCGCTGGCCCCGGTCGCCAGGACCAGGCTCGCGACAGCTGCTCCAATGGTCGTCAGGACCCATCTTAGGGATATTGCCTTCATCAAACTGCACAAGGTTGCAAAATCGGCGCCGTCGGCGCGGTTCGGAGAAACGCCGTCAATCGCGCCTATTTTGTGCGAAACCAGGGCCCAAGTCAGCAGGGAGGCAGACTTTTGGCTCCAATGGCCCTGTTTGCGCCGGGCTGTTGGGTTCTTCTGGCGGGACGTCCTAGCGATTCTGTCGCCGGCGAATCGCTGCTGCGAGTCCGAGGAGGCCCGTTCCGAGCAGCAGCATCGAGCCGGGCTCCGGAACCTGCGACAGCGGAATCGGCGTGTCGCAGTTCAAGACCGATGCGCTGTGCTTCGGCCCATAGCTGTCGCCGCAGGTCCGCACGGCCCACTCCTCGAATCCGGCGTTGGCGCCGTAACCCAGGTCGGCATGCGTCGCTGGATTCGTGGCGAGCCCGAACTGCGAATAGAGATAGACGTAGTCGGTACCATTGGTCCCGATCGTGGCGTGGCGGACATACATGAACAGGTCGCCGGTGCCGCTGCCGCTGTTCAGGTTGTAGTTCATGAGGACGTAATCGGCGCCGCTGTTATACGCGCCGAAGCTGTACTTGGAGGTGCCGGGACATGCGTTCGATGCGTTCAGGCCGCCTGCGGCCGCGGTGCAGATTTGCACGCGATTCAAGGCGAGCAACGGGTCCGATCCACTCTGATTGATGTCCAGCAGGAACTCGTAATAGGTGACGCCGCCGACATTGAGGACCGGCACGTCCTTCAACTGCAAGTCGTGGGTGTAACTCGGCGAGGAGTTCTCGTCGCTCAAGAGGGGCCTGGCGCTCGTGTTGACGCCGTCTTCCACCAACACGCTGCCGCCCGGATTGATTCTGACGAACGAGTCGATGACCCCGGTGCCCGTGGACTGCTCGGTGGTCGTGACCCACAACGCTCCCGCGAACAGCGAGTTGCACCCTGCCGTGCAATTGAGCGAGGCCGCGCTGGCCCCGGCCGCTAGGACCAGGGTCGCGGCAACCGCCCCATCGTCGTCAGCACCAGCCTTGCCGTTCTAGACTTCATCACCCCCGGATAGTGCAAAATCAACGCCGCCTCTGATTTCCCAATTTTTCTCGGTATTTCAGGCGCTCTCACCCGAGAATGCCGGCGGAAATCAGTGAAAGACAATACTTCTGGCAATGGTCTGTGACCCCGCTCGCCTGGGCATGCCTTGCAGACATTATACGCCTGGAGGCAGATTTTCACGGCCGACATGGGTAAAATACCTCTAGATTCGAATACAGAACTGTGGCACGCATATCGCTTGTGCAGAAGCGGGAATTTCTGTGGACACGGTTTTGCTTTGGGGGAGTCACGAAGATGTCTAGACTTCTGAAAGGCGGTCTCTGCCGGCCTTGGCTTGTCGCCGGTCGCGACGTCGGCTCGGCGTCCAGCACCCGATACGGACGGTGGTATTACGCTACCTATCCAGGCGGCACCATTACCAACAGACAGCCATCAATCCCTGCGTCATTGGCGCCCCCAACTGCCATAACCCGGTCGAGATTCGGCTCTACTAACGCCGGCAGCGGCGGCGAGCGTCTCTTTGACAACCTGTCGCCCGTCTACACCCTTGCCCAGATCACTGGAGTGACCGGCGGCAGTACCTTTATCTCGGCGTTGACTGGAACCAGACGAGTCTCGACCAGACGCTTAAACTCTTCAGCGCTCTTACTTTCAATGGGATTACTTCGAACGGTGCGCAGACGTTCGCTCCGAGCGTTGGCTGCCTCAGCTGCGCACGAACCATGGAACACGGCTACTCGGACTTCCTGCTGAGCGGCTTTGTGATTCCGCGCGAGCACGACGAACGTTCAGTTCCGCGCCCAGTGGTCCAACAACGACGGCGGGGACCGTTTCTTCCTGATCGCCGGGAATGCGACCGGTGCACGACGCAATCCCAACGATGCCAACTACTGACCGCTCCCGGACGTTCCCGAGCCGGCAACGCTCGCCCTGCTCGGCACGGGCCTCGCGGTGGCGGCGTTCAGGCTGCGTCGGCGCCGGCGAAGGTCCTAGGTCTCAGTCGCAACTCAAGAAATCAAAAGGCCCGCATGTCCTGACCGGACATGCGGGCCTTTTTGTTTTGATCCGGCGGGCTAACCTGTCCGCCGAAGCCTCGCGCGAAGGCGGAAGACCCGCCGGCTATCAGTCCGACAGCACTCAGTAGACGAACGTGCCGCTTGCAGTGCCGCTGAGAGCGCCAGACGTCACTGACGCCGTCACCGAGTAGGTCCCGTGCGGGTCCTTGCCCTTGAACCGGCCTTTCACCGTCGCGACGCCGCTCGAGCTGGTCGTGGCCGAGACGCGCGTCACGCCGCCCTTGGGGCTTGTGATGGTGAAAGTCACCGTCGTGCCAGCCAGCGGAGCCGTCCCCGCCAGGACCGTCGCCGTCACCTGATACTGACTTCCGCCGACGGTCTTGAGACTCACCGTCAGGCCCGACGCCACCGTCAGCGTCGCGGCTCCCGACCCGCTCGGACCCGTTCCCGTCCGCGAAGCCTGCGCACTCACCGAAGACGACCCGCTGGCCGCATCGGGCGGCGTCACGTAGACGGTCGTGCCAGCCGTGCTGCCCGGCGCCACCGTGATCGACGACTGCGCCGCCGACCACGCCCACCCGGACGGCACGCCCATGCCCACACCAAATCCCGCCGGCGCGCACGCCACATCGTCATTGTTCTTCACGGTCATCGTGTAACTCGCCGTCACCGATGGCTGCGTGAGCGTCGAGCCCGGCGACAGCGTGACCGTCGGCGCGGACGTCGTGCACGGCGCGCCGGCATAGGTGATGGACAACCCACGCGCCAGCGGCATCCGCCGAAACCGTCGTCACCGTGAATCCAGCGGCGGCGTCCGTGAACGTCTGGCCCGCATCGAGCAGCGAATCGAAACCCGAAGAGTCCGGATCCAAATCCACTTCGTAGGCGCTGTTGCCGTTGGCCGAATTGCCCGTGTGCAGCATCACGCCGGGCGCGTAGGGCGCGTCGTAACTGACCTGCGCGCGCGCCTCGATGTAGTAGTAGGTCTGATCCGACGACGTCTTGGACTTGAGGACCTTCAGTGCGCTCGGCGAACCGCCGCCTTCCAGGTTCGCGATCCAGTACGTACCGGAGCCGCCGACGGTCTGGATGGTCGGCGAACTGCCGTAGTTGAGCCATCCAAGCCGTTCCTTCTGATACGCGTGGAATTCGCCGGTGGCGGTGCCACCCATCATGTCGCGGTCGTCGCCGTACTCGGTGGCCGTGCAGGCTCCGCCGGCGCAGGGCATCGAGTTGGAGTGATAGTCGCCGAAGTTATGGCCGAGCTCGTGCCCGACGACCTTCAGCGAATACGTGCCCTTGATCCACGCGCGCGACGGATTCCCGCCGACGGTGCCCAGGCCCCACCACGTGCAGGCATTGCGCGGAAAGCCGTACACGCGACGCGTGTAGTTGTTCAGATTCGACGCCGGCGTTCGTCGCCGCCTGATCGGCGAGCGACGCGAGCGTGTTCGTGTCGCATACCGTCGAGCTCATCGCGATCGTGAACCAGCCGAACACGTCGCCCGTGAGCGAGGTCTGGCCGTAGGAGTTCGCCAGATAGAAATCGTTGACCTGGCCAAACGTCACGTTGGCCGCATCGGACCAGCTGTACGGCTGCGAGGTGTCGTCCTGAAAGTTGACCATGATCACGGCGACCTTCTGCTGGCCGAACGTGTTGGATGCGGCGAGCGCCAGGGTGGTGACGCTATTGGTCGTTCCGCCCGCAAGTTCGAGTTCGTTGCCGGTCGCGTTCTTCCTGCCGCGGACTTTGATCTGGCTGCCGGTCTCGAGACCGAGGAGTTCGGACTTGCCGAGCTTCTCCTTCAGGCGGACGCGGCCGTTGTTCGTGTCGAGGAAATGATGGACGGTGGCGCCGGTCGTCGCGTCCTCGATCTGGACTTCGAGCACGCCCTCGATCTCGACGTCGCCGGACTGCCCGGCCTGCACCTGCGGCGGCTGGCCCTGACCTTGCCCCTGACCCTGCGCGCGCAAGCTCGAACCGGTGACGGCCAGACCCAGCGCGATTGCCAGAGCCGTGAACTTCGCAGCGTTCGATGACATGCCTTGCTTCTCCCTGATTACAGAACTTGACGCCGACGTCTGGAAGAAGAGATGGCAAGCCGTGTGCCAAGGGAATAAGTTGAGGAAAGCCGCCCGTGCGGCAGACTTGCGCGCATTTCGCATTCGTGATCGTTCGAAATCCCACGGAATCTGAAAGGTGAGTGCCCCGCCTCGTCTTGGCACCTGCGTTGCCTTGTGAGTGCGCGAAGCGTAATCGCATCGCGTCGCGACGATGGGGGAGCGACGCAGACAATTTCGTCAGGAGAGAGATCGTATGAGCAAGATGAAATGCCTGAAACTACTCGCCGTCGCCGGCGCGTTCGTGCTGTACGGCGCGACCAGCGCCGGGGCATCGACCGTAAGCTTCAATCTGAACTGCACGTTCTCGGGCAGCACATCCGCGGCACGTGCAGTCCCTCGTCTTCGTTCGGCACCGTCACGCTGACGGACCACGCCGTCGCTGGCAGCAACAACGATTACATCGACATCGTTGTGGCCCTGAACCGCGACTGCACGCTGGACTTCGACGGCGGCAAGCTGTACCTGAACTACAGCCCGGTCCCGTGCCCGGAACGGTGAGCGGCCACTACTACGATCTTCGGGAGCAACGGGCTCTCGAGCGTCGATTACACCGCCAACGGCCAGGGCCCGAGCGGCTACGGGTGGCTGGATCTCTCGCTCGACCCGTCCGGCAGCGACACGTCGTTCAGCCTGAAGTTCGGCCGCAACGGGAGCTCACGCAGGACCTGTTCGTCAGCATGTTCAACGTGCTGTCGAACGATACGAACCACGCGGTCACGGCCGTCCTGGCCGCCGCGTACATCCGGTGCGACACCAATCGGTGGCTGCGACGAACATGGCAGCACGACTAATACGAAGGTCGGGCGCGCTGCAGCCGGAAGGGCCCGGTGGCCCGCTGAACATTTCTCAGGTGCCTGAGCCGGCGTCGCTCGTGCTTCTCGGCACAGGCCTGGTTGGCGCCGCGGCGCTGCGTCGCCGCGCGCGTGAAGAAGCAGTAGTCAGAGCTCGATCAATCGTCGCTCGATCGAGGCGGGCGCGCCGGCAGATGTCCGGCCGCCCGCTTTCTATTTCCGGACTTCTCTGCCTTTGTCGTCATTCCGCAGGAATTCTCCCAATTGATACAGGCCCATTTTCATTGGGCTGTTTCGCGATTGGCCCCCGGCATGACAGTTGCTCCCTATAGGGCCGAAGCGGCTCTGATGACAGAGATGTCAGAGCACAACTTGGGGAGAGTGTTTTGATGAAGCGGTTTCTGATTATGAGCGGCGGTGGCGCTGGCGCTGATGGCGCCGAAGGCGGCCGAGGCTTCGTCCATCAACTTCAATTGCGGGACGTGCGGCAGCCAAACACGTCGTTTGACGTGTCCTACTCGCTGCTGAATGCGGGTCTGAACACTTACCAAATGGCATCACCGCCACCTAAAACCGGCCGGAGCGGGCAACCCGGAGTTCGCTGGTACTTGAACGCAGTGGCGTTCAAGCTCAACGGCGTGAACGTAGGAGAACTCCACTCCGTCCTTCGTCTCCGGCCCCGCCGAAGATGCTTGGACGCTGATGCCGGCGGCATCGCGTCCTCGGGCTGCAACGGCAGCGGGGCAGGGTTCTACTGCTTCAATTCAACCAACCGCGGCGCGACGCGCAGCGGTACATGGCAGCCAGGACATCTGGGAGTTCAACTTCGACGTGCCCGGGAACGTGCTGCTTAGCAACACGCTAACGATGTCGCTGAAAGCGCAGTTCACGGATTCGGACGGAGACAAGGGCGGTTCGCTCATTTCGGAAGATGGTGTCCTGGCGTAGTGGCACATCCGCCGCCCGCAACTTCCCGCCCGAGACCCAGCCGGTTCCCGAGCCTGCGTCGCTGCTGCTGCTCGGCAGCGGCCTGGTGTTCGCGGCGGCGAAGCTGCGCAAGGCAGCAGAAGAGCTAAGACTGCGTAACCGGGCTGGACAACTCGATCACGCCTCGGGTCCCAAGCGGGCATCCGGGGCGTCTTCGCTTGCAACGGCTTGTCGCCGAACCCAACGGCGACGCGGAACTGAACGAACTGGGGAACTGGAGAACTGGAGAACTGGGAACTGGGGAACCGGAAGAGAACCTGAGAACCTGAGAACCCGAGGACCTGAGAACCTGGTCTACGCAGCCTTGACCGCGTTGGAGACCAGCGCGCACTCGGGGTCGAGGGCGTCGCGGAGGCGCATGGTGAGCATCTGCGTGCCGTCCACCGCCAGTTGCACCCACCGGTGCCCGCCATCGTCCCACACGCCGTAGACCTCGACGTGGCAGGGCGTGCCGTCGATTTCGCACTCCTGGCCGTCCAGCGCCTGGAAGACGGCCTCTGGCGGCCCGTCGGTCGGGCCGGCGTCGCAGAGCGCGAGCGGTGCGTGAAGCACGGGCACGAGCGATTTCATCGCAAAACCCGGGCCAGCGAATCTCCTAGACAAAACGCATGATTCCCCGAGAACTGTGTCAAATCGGCAGCCTTTGTCATGCCCGAACGGCTGACTAGACGCCAGGACTTGTCCGGAAAAGTGACATATCCAGGAACTCAGGGACTGGCAGAGTGAAGTCACGCCGAGGGCAGAAAATACACCTGCGAGCCGCCTATTTACACGGCTTTCCGACGCGCACTTTCCGGCACGCGCCTTGCCTCCTCTATGACGGATACTGCGGATGGAAAGCATTTACTGGACATAGACGAAACGACGGGAACGACGGGAACTGGGGAACGACGGGAACGCGGGAACTGACGGGAACTGAGGGAACTGGCTCCCGCGTGCCGCAGTTCTCGTCGTTCCCGTCGTTCCCCGTTCCCGTCGTTTCTGTGCTATCCTCCCCCCATGCTGTCTGTCATCGATTTCATCCACACCAGCCGCGACCGGTACATCAGCGAACTGAAGCAATATCTTGCGATTCCGTCGATTAGCGCGCTGCCGGAGCGCGTCGAGGACGTCAAGAAGTGCGCGCAATGGACCGCCGAGGAAATGCGGCGCATCGGGCTCGAGAACGTGCGCCTGGTCGAGACGCCGGGGAATCCGGTCGTCTACGGCGAGTGGCTGCTGGCAGGGCCGGCGGCGCCGACGATGCTTCTCTACGGCCACTACGACGTGCAGCCGGTCGATCCGCTGGACCTGTGGGAGTCGCCGCCGTTCGAGGCCACCGTGCGCGACGGCGAGATCTACGCGCGCGGCGCCGCCGACGACAAGGGCCAGGTGTTCATGCACTTCAAGGCCATCGAGGCGCACCTGAAAAAGGGCGGCCGGCTGCCGGTCAACATCAAGGTCGTCATCGAGGGCGAGGAGGAAGTCGGCTCGAAGAATCTCGACGACTTCATCCGCGCCAACAAGGAACTCCTCAAGGCCGACGTCGTCGTGATTTCCGATTCGGCGATGTTCGATCACGGCGTGCCGTCGATCTGCTATTCGCTGCGCGGCCTCGTGTATTTCCAGATCGACCTGCGCGGATCGAAGAGCGACCTGCACTCCGGCGTGTTCGGCGGCGCGGTGGCGAATCCCGCGATGGTCCTGGCGACGATGCTCGCGCAGATGAAGGACCGGGGCGGCCGCATCAAGATTCCGGGTTTCTACGATGCCGTGAGGCCGCTGTCGGAAGAGGAGCGGGCGGCGTGGCGGGAACTGCCGTTCAGTGAGAAGAAAGTACAAGAAGGACCTGGGCGCGCCGAGGCTGGCCGGAGAGCGCGAATACTCAGTGCTCGAGCGCGTGTGGGGGCGGCCGACGTTCGAGGTGAACGGCATCCTCAGCGGATTCACGGGCGACGGCGCGAAGACGGTGATTCCGGCCGTCGCGATGGCCAAGGTCAGCATGCGGCTCGTGCCGAATCAGGATCCGGACAAGATCGCGGAGCTGTTCGAGGCGTACGTGAAGAAGGTGGCGCCGAAGACGGTCGAATGCAAAGTGACGCGGATGCACGGCGGCAAGCCGTGGATTACCGAGTACAACAACCCCTACGTGCAGGCCGCCAGCCGCGCGATCGAGCAGGGCTTCGGCAAGACGCCGGTGTTCTGCCGCGAGGGCGGCTCGATTCCGGTCGTGTCCACGTTCCAGGAAGAGCTGGGCGTGCCGGCCGTGCTGTTCGGCATCGGCCTTCCCGACGAGAACGCCCACGCGCCGAACGAACGGCTGGATCTCGGCAATTTCCACAACGGGATCGTCGCGTCGGCGATCTTCTACGACGAGATCAAGAAAACGAAGTGAACGACCTGACGGCCGTAGCCCATATGGGCAGGCCTGCGCGCCGGAACCGGCGTCCCTCCGCACCGAGCGCCGAACCACAAAGTCGAAATAGCCCGGCGCCGGATCCGCGTTCCGTACGCTAGACGCACCCTCCAAACAGCGTTTCCCTGTTTGGCACATTCATTGCCCCTTTCCCCGTCCGTGCCCCGTGTCGCGACTCGTGTGCGCCGTCCCGCAGCGCCCGCTCTGCGTACGCTTGTTGGTCGCAGTCGCGCTCGCCGCAGGCCTGCACGGCGCCTCGGTCATTCAGGCACCGGCAGGATCCAGAGCCTCGCCGGCCGGACTTGTTGATCGCCGGCGGAGCGGGCGACGCGCTGCCGCCCGCAGCTCAGCGCGATGGTGGACGTGGAAGGCACACTCGACGTCCGCGTCGAGGACTATCCAGACGAGTGAAGTGATTCGGTACGCGATTGAGACGAACGGCGGCGGCCGATGGGACGTGCGCGTGCAACCAGGCGGGCCGGGCCTGCATGGACTCACGTCCGGCAGCCGCGTGCGCGATTCACGGCAAGGCGCTGTCGGCGAACACGCTCGAATTGAGCTCAGGCGGCAGCGTCACCACGCTGGCGCTGGCCGCGGCGAACACGTTCGGCCAGCAGCGCGTCGCCGTGATCATGGTGAACTTCCAGGACAACCAATCCACGACGCAAACCTGGACGGACGCCAGCAACGTCACCTTCGGATCGGTCAGCAACTTCTACCTCGAGAACTCGTACGGCCAGACGTGGCTGACCGGCGACGTCTACGGCTGGTACACGGTCGCGATGAGCTCGACGGTGTGCGACACGAACACGCTCGCCTCGCTGGCGGATCAGCAGGCCACGTCGCATGGCGTCAACCTCTCCGCCTACACCCGCATCGTCTACTCCTTTCCCTCGAACGCGTGCACGTGGTGGGGCCTGGGCACGGTCGGCGGCAATCCGTCGCGCGCGTGGATCAAGGGCACGTATTCGCTCAAGGTCGTCGCGCACGAACTCGGCCATAACTTCGGCGACTACCACTCGAAATCGCAGCCCTGCGACACCAGCGGCTGCTCGCTCATCGAATACGGCGACGACCGCGACATGATGGGCCAGTCCGGCACCGGCCATCTGAATGCGTTCCAGAAAGAACGTCTCGGCTGGCTGAATTACGGCTCGTCGCCGGCGATTCAGCGCGTGACGTTCGGCCGGCACCTATTGGATTGACAGCCTGCAGACGACGGGCGGCACGAAGGCGCTGAAGATCTTGCAGTCGTCGTCTTCCGGCAACACGTATTACTACGTCGAAGTCCGCACGCAGACGGGATTTGACGCGGGGTACGCACCCGGCGTCCTGCTGCATACGGGCAACGACGCGAACGGCAACAGCAGCCAGCAGATCGATCTTGACCCGGTGTCGACGTCGTTCGACTCGATTCTCAATCCAGGGCAGTCGTTCACCGACAGCGCGATTGGGCTGACGATTACGACGGTCTCAGCGGACGCCGCCGGCGCGTGGGTGACGGTCCAGATGCCGGACGCCCCGTGTACCTACTCGCTGAGTCCGACGACCAGCGGCACGTTGACGTCGACCGCACAGGGCGCCAGTTTCTACGGTCACGTCCGGCGGCGACTGCAATTGGACGACGGCCACCGCGCAAAGCTGGATTCACACGTCGAGCAGCGGGACCGGCAGCGGGACGGTGAGCTACACGGTGGACGCGAATACGGGCGCCACGCGATCCGGATCAATCACCGTCGGCGGACAGACGTTCACGGTGTCGCAGGCCGCGCCCCCATGCACCTATTCGCTGAACCCGACCGCGAGCGGCACTTTGCCTCGGCGGCGACGGGCGGCACGACGACGGTGACGGCCGGCAGCGGGTGCGCATGGTCGGCGACGACCACGAAGAGCTGGATTCATACGTCGAGCACGGGGAGCGGCAGCGGCACGCTCTCGTACACGGTTGACGCGAACAGCGGCCAGGCCCGCAGCGGCACAATCAGGGCCGGCGGGCAGACGTACACGGTCTCCCAGGGCGCCGCGGGAACGACGTGCAGTTACGCGCTGAGCCCGGCGTCGAGCGGCACGCTGGCGCCGCGGGCGCCACGGGCGGCAGCGTGACGATGACGACCGGAGCGGGCTGCGCGTGGTCAGCGACAACGGCTCAAAGCTGGATTCACACGACGAGCAGCGGTTCGGGCAGCGGGACGGTGACCTACACGATTGACGCGAACACCGGCGTGGCCCGCAACGGCGCGATCACGGCCGGCGGTCAGACGTACGCGGTGAGCCAGGCGGCGCCGGAGTTCGTCAGCAACGGCAACTTCAGCGCCGGGCTCGCGCCGTGGGCGGCCGGCGCGCTCCCCGGATTCCACCAACATCGCCTCCAATATCGTCAACGGCGTCTTCCAGTTCTATCGCATGCAGCCGCCGCCGGGCACGTCCAATCAGGCCGTTCGTGTTCCAGCAGACACGGGCGTGGCGATTGCGCGGCGCAGCCGCTGGCGGCGCGCAGTTCGACCTCGGCAACAGCAGCAGCGTGAGGAAGCGCATCAGCGTCCTCATGCACGACGGACGACTTCAGCGATCTGTCGGTCTGCACGTTCTGGCTGCCCGCCGAACGCGCCGTTGACGACGTACGCGATGCGGACGCACACGACGAAGGCGTGGGTGAACGCTGAACATCTCGTTCTATGCGGCCACGCGTGGGCAGCGCCGGCACCGGCTTCTACCAGCTCGACAACGTGCTGGTGCAGTACGACGCCGACGGGCTCGACGACCGACGACCGTCTGCGTGGACGCGACGGCGCCGACGCCGCCCGGCGGCGCGGCCGGAGCCGAGCTGCTCGTCAACGGCGACTTCGGCTCGCGGCACGTCGCGCCCGGTGGAGCACGTTCGGCAACATCAACGGCGCGGTGACCAGCGGCGTCTTCGAGTTCATACAAGCTGACGGGCGCGACGACCCGCGGGCGTCCTGCTGCAGCCGACCGGCGCAGACGATGACGGCCAACCAGATCCTGACGGCGCACGTTCCAGCTCGGCAACAGCAGCGGCGTGCGCAAACGCGTCACGGTGATCCTGCACGACAACAACTTCAGGGACCTGTCGGCGTGCACGTTCTGGCTGGCGCCGGGCCAGCCGCTCTCGACCTACACGTATCGCACCTTCGCGACGCAGGCATGGGCCAACGCGACGCTCTCGGTCTATCCGGCGACGGTGGGTGCCGATCAATGGATGCGCCTCGACAACGTCAGCCTGCGCAAGACCCCCAGCCAGGCGACATCGGGCACGGACTGCTTCGGGGCTGCGACACCTGCGGCATTAGGACTCCAGACAATCCGCTAAGCCCCGCAGTACGTAGTCGGCGGGCTTTAGCCCGCCGAGTTCTTTCGGACGATCCGCTAGTCCGGGTTGGCAGCTGAAGTGACGTACCGCGGCCTCAAACGAAGATGGCCCGCGAAATCGCGCGCTCCGTTCGCTCGCGTGTGACCTTTCGCCTAACGTGCTGGCTGCCGCCAGCACGTGCACGCTTCGCTCCCTGCGCCGCGATTTCGAGTTCTCTGGCGGGCCCCTTCGATTCGGCCTCGGCACGTCACTTCAACTGCCAACCCGGACTGGCGGCTTCTCGATTCTCGCCTTCGCCCTTCGGGCTTCGGCGGACAAGCCGCGCCTTCGCCCTTTGGGCTTCGGCGCGGCGGGGCAGACGTACGCGCGATCCCAGCTTTTCATCTCGCGGCCGATTCGACACATACGCCAATAGTCTATTGTGACGTCATTACACGATTTTGATACCATTGCGACATGAAGGCGAAGCATCCCGCGCCGAGTCGGCGCCCCGCTCGCAAACCGGCTGGTCGGCCAAGGGCCGCCGCCAGGGCGACGACCTACCGTCTCAGTCCCCACCGCCAGCAAGGGTTGGCCTTGCTCGGGGAGCTGCGCCACGTGCCGGCGAATCGAATGGTGAATGAGGCCGTCGGCGAATATCTCAGGTCTCAGACAGCGGCTGTTGAGGCGGAACTGAAGGAGACCCTCCGCCGCGTCAGCGCCTATCGCGACACGGATCCGAACTTCGAATCAGCCATTGCGAAGTTCGCCGAGGCTGAGGCGACTCTGGCGGCAGACGCATCCCGCGGAAGGCCATTCGACTCCCGCGACGGGGCCCGCTCAGCGGCTGGTGCGGGCACTGATTCGTGGCTGACTGGGATACCAGCAGTCCGCGCCTGCGCTCCAACCCATCTACGTTCTGCGCCGTGCGCGCGACGCCGCTGTTCGTAGAGACCTTCCGACCGTTGAAGACGCGCGCGGCTGGCACCGCGACATGATGGCGGGTCTCGATGTGCCCGACACTGATTTGGTCGGGCGATTCCGGGGTGATGCCGGACTCGAGACCCTGCGTGTGTGGGTCGGGTCTCGCGAAGGCGTCTCGCCCGGCAATGTCGCCGGAGAACTCAAGACGTTCCAGCGGACCTTGCAAGCAGCCGTGGCTGCTCTCGACGAGCGATACCCTCCTGGGCAGGGACTAGACGAGGACGGCTTGGCCGCCGTGATTGACTTGTGCGCATGGGCGCACTCCACGTGGATCCGTGTCCATCCGTTCGCCAACTCAAATGGCCGCACCGCCCGCATCTGGGCCAACGTGCTGCTCATGCGGTACGGTCTTCCGCCGGTCCTCCGCCTGCGTCCTCGGCCTGACGCCGGTTATGCCCGCTTGGCCGCCGCTGCGATGGGCGGCAATTGGGGGCCCACAGCCGCCTTGCTCCGGCGACTGCTCCGAAAGCCCGAGGCATAGTCGCCTGCGCCTCGTGCTGACGCCACCGCTGGTGCCGGTTTGCAGTTGACGTAACGTGCCGAGGGCGAATCGAAGTGGCACGCCAACAGAACGCTCGAAATCGCGGCGGAGGGAGCGTGGCGTGCACGCGTTGGCGGCAGCCAGCGCGTTCGGCGAAAGGTCGCACGCGAGCGGACGGAGCGCGCGATTTCGCGTGCCACCTTCGTTTGAGCCCGGGTACGTTACGTCG
>CAVVUL010000002.1:0-22418 GCA_963751445.1 uncultured Acidobacteriota bacterium
CCTCTCGCAATCCCGGGCCGATTCAACCTGACGGTGCGCTGGTTTGTGAGAGACCTCGACATCCGCGCCAGCCTGATCGCCAACACCGTCCACGATTCCGTGCAGGACTCGAGCCAATCCGGAGACCAGGACCGGGTCCGGCAGATCCTCAGGCGCGTGGCCGAGGACGAACGCGTCTATGACGCCGCGTTCTGCCCGTCTGCCGAGGCGGCGCCGATCGCGGCGGGCACGCTGCCACCCGCCGTCCAGTGCACGACCCTCGGGTCGTTCTCGGGGCCATCGGGACGGGGTCTTCTCAGCCTCTCAGGAGGTACAGCAAGCCGACGGCCGTGACATACACGGCCGCGATCGCGCTCGTGTCCCAGGCGACCATGAATCGCTTGGTCAGCACCCGATATGTCAGGCCGATGAGGAACAGCGCGTTCATGGTCACGACGGCGAAGATGGCGACGCCGTGGCTGGCGTCGGCCGCGACCAACAGCGGGCCGTGCCGATAGAACACGTCGTCCAGCCCCAGGATGAGCAGGTTGAACAGGTTGCTGCCCAGGATGTTGCCGATCCCCAGATCGATGGCGCCGATTCGCACGGCGGCCAGCGAGACCACGATCTCCGGCAACGACGTCGTGATGGCGATGAAGAGGCTTCCGACAAACGCCTCCCCCAGTCCGGTCTGACGCGCGAGCTCTGCGCCAAGGCGCGGCAACCAGAGCGACGCACCGACGACGAGCAAGGCGGCCCCCATGTAGTGCAGTGCCGCCTTCCGCAACGGGATGTCGGCATACCGCAACTCCTCCGCCACCTCGTGTACCTCTCGCGCCCGCCGACGCTGTTCGTGCCGGAAGATGACGCGCATGCTCAGCACGTAGACCACGATGAGCGCGGGCGTAGACAGGCCAATCCATCCGATCACCGGAAGTCGATCGCCGCCCAGCAGACCGAGGCCGGCGATACCCAGGAGCACGAGGCCGAACCCGATGGACAGGGCGTGGCTCTGGTGGGCGCGCGTGCTGAGCGGCTCGGGCTGGATGGCGTCCATGAACGACAGGATCAACAGGTTGAACATGCAGCTGCCCAGGACGTCACCGACGGCAATGTCGGGAAGGGCCGCCAGGGCCGTCGCCCCGAAACCCGTGAACAACTCGGGCAAGCTCGTCGTCGCCGCCAGCAGGACGACACCAATCCAGCTGCGGCCCAAGCCAGTCTTCTCGCCAATCACGTCACCGTACCGGGCGAGGCGAACGCCGGCGAAGACGATGACGAGCGCCGCCGCCAGAAACTGGATCCAGATCATCGGGTTCAATCCCGGCCGGCGTCACGCGCGGACGGCGAGCACCGGGCACGTGGCGGCGCGCACGACATGCTGCGTGTTCAATCCATACAGCATCAATTCGAGGCCGCTGCTCCCCTGAGCGCCCATTACGATGAGGTCCATGTCCGAGGCGGCGGCCCGCTGCAGGATTTCCTTGTAGGCACGGTTGATGGCCACGACCTCCTCAATCGCGCACCATGTCCGCGGCTCGCCGGCGAGTTGGCCGCGCAGCCGTTCGCGAGCGTGTGCAATGATCGATTGGCGCCGCATGCGGATGTCGGCGTCCACGTGCTCACACGGGTCTTCAGGATCCAGGGTACTCCAGCGCAGACAGCACGGTCACGCAGCCGTCGGCCTGCCTCCCCAGCTCCAGCGCGTACTGGAGGGCCTTCAGCGCCGACGGCGAGTAATCGATCGGGCAGAGGATCTTCTTGAACATGATCGGCCCGGGCAGCGTCGAGGGCGCCGACCGCGGAACAGTGAGCACCGGGCAGGTCGCGATGCGCACCACCTTCTCCGTGACCGAGCCCAGGAGCAGCCGATGAAATCCGCCAAGGCCGTGAGTGCCCATGACGAGCAAGTCCGCCTTCAGGGCCGCCGCGGTCCTGACGATGGACTCTGTGGCGCGGCCTGCCTCGGCCAACGGCTGCGCCACGGCCGCCGTGGCGCCGGCCTGCTCGATTGACCGACGTATCCTGGCGACGATGGCGTCGCGGGTTTCCTGCCTGAGCGGGCGGCCGAAGTCAACGCCGGGCACCGATTCGACGGTGGGGTCGAGCGTCGGTGCCACATGGAGAACGGTCAGCTGTGCCTGGTACCGCGTGGCGAACGCCGCCGCGTAGGTCAGGGCGCGGCCCGACGTCTCAGAGAAATCGATCGGGCACAGGACGTGTTTGAACTCGATCACAGCACTGCTCCTGAGCACCGGGCATGGTTGCCCGCGCCGACGCGCATACCAAAAGACTAGCACGGGCCAAGCCGTGATCGCCTAGGCATCAGCACGCCGATCTGCCATGCTAGGAATCGAGCGCCATGCGCCTGTCCCTGAGATTCATCATCCCACTGCTGATCGTCCTCGCGGCATTCGCGTACGCCGTATTGCCGCTCGTGGACGACCTGACGGTGCGCTGGTTTGTGAGAGACCTCGACATCCGCGCGAGCCTCATCGCCAATACTGTCCATGATTCCGTGCAGGACTCGACCCTATCCGGAGACCAGGATCGGGTCCGGCAGATCCTCAGGCGCGTGGCCGAGGACGAACGCGTGTACGCCGCCGCGTTCTGCCCGTCTCCGGAGGCGGCACCGATCGCGGCGGGCACGCTGCCACCCGCCGTTCGGTGCGCGAACCTCGAGTCGTTCTCGGGCCTATCGGGACATATCCTCGCGAGTCCCCAGGGACCGCTGCTCGTGTCCGTTCGTCCACTCGAGAACCAGGACGTCGCCGGCGGAAGTCTGGTCCTCGTGCACGACATGAGCTTCGTGACCCGCCGCAGCGAGGAGACGAGACGGTACGTGCTTCTACCTGTTCCTGGGCTTGGCGTGATCGTCTCGCTCCTGACCGTCGTCATCGCGCAATTGAGCTGGCGCGGCTGGGTGCAGGGCATGCGCGCGTTGCTGCGGGGCGAAGGACTCCTGCGCCCGTCGGAGAGAGCCGACTCGCCTGAATTGCGGCCGATCGCCAGCGACCTGCGCGAACTGATCCGCGACATCGAAGCGGAGCGCAGCCGCGCGACGAGGAGCGGTTCGTGTGGTCGCCGAATGCGGTGCGGACGGTCCTGCATGACGAGCTTCGGGGACAGGAGGTCATCGTCGTGTCCAACCGCGAGCCGTATATCCACGTTCGCGCGCGGCGACGCGATCGAGGTGCGGCGTCCCGCCAGCGGGCTGGTCACGGCGCTCGAACCGATCATGCGCGCCTGTTCGGGGACGTGGATCGCGCACGGCAGCGGCTCGGCCGATCGCGACGTGGTGGATCGCGACGATCGCAGTGCCGTGCCCCCCGACGGACCGAGCCTACAACCTTCGCCGCGTCTGGCTCACCGAGGAGGAGGAGGCCGGCTACTACTACGGGTTCGCCAATGAGGGGCTGTGGCCGCTGTGCCACATCGCCCACGTCCGTCCGACGTTTCGCGCGGCGGACTGGGAGCAGTACGTCCGCGTCAATCGCCGGTTCGCGGATGCGGTCGTCGAGGAGGCGAACACGAGCGACCCGATCGTGCTGGTGCAGGACTACCATTTCGCCCTGCTGCCGCGCATGATCCGGGAGGCGCTGCCGGGCGCCACGATCATCACCTTCTGGCACATTCCGTGGCCGAACCCCGAGGCGTTCGCGATTTGTCCGTGGCGGGAGGAACTGCTCGACGGCATGCTCGGGAGCAGCATCCTCGGCTTCCACACCCAGTTCCATTGCAACAACTTCGTCGACACCGTCGATCGGCAGCTCGAGGCGCGCGTGGATCGCGAGACGTTCACGGTGTCCTATCGGGGCGCGCTCACGGCCGTGAGGCGCTATCCGATCTCGATCGAGTGGCCGCCGGCCCGCTGAACTGGTGACAAGTCTGTCGCGGAGTGCCGCGCCGAGGTGCGGCGCCGGCACGACCTGCCGCGAGACCATGCGATCGGCATCGGCGTCGACCGCTTCGACTACACCAAGGGCATCGAGGAGCGGCTGCGCGCCGTCGAGCGCTTGCTCGAGCAGCGATCCGGAATGGGTCGGCCGGTTCACGTTCGTGCAAATCGCCGCGCCGACGCGCGCGAGCATCGAGGAGTATCGACGCACTACCAGGTGCGCGTGGGCGCCCTCGCCGCGCGCATCAACGGCCGGTTCGCCGATGCCGGCGTCACCCGCCGATCATGCTCCGGCGGACCACCACCAGCCGGGCGAGGTGTACGAGTATCTCCGCGCTGCCGACGTGTGCGTCGTCAGCAGCCTGCACGACGGCATGAATCTGGTGGCCAAGGAGTTCGTGGCCGCGCGCGACGACGAGCGCGGCGTGCTCGTGCTCAGCCAGTTCACGGGCGCCGCCCGCGAACTGCCGGAAGCGATCATCGTCAATCCCTATGACACGGAGCAATGTGCGCGGCGGCGTTGCAGCCCGCGCTGACCATGCCGACCGGGAGCAGCGGGCCCGCATGCGGCTCATGCGGAGCCTGATCCGGGAATTCAACGTCTATCGCTGGGCTGGCCGCATGCTGATCGATGCCGCGGGCATGCGCAACCGCAGCCGCCTCGTTGGACCGACTGGTCGCCACCGGGGTGCTCCTCGGGATCATGCCGCTGCCGGTCGATCGCGACCGATGAGGCCGCCGGTCCGTGGTTTCGCGTATTTCCTCGACATCGACGGCACGCTGATCGATTTCGCCGACAGCCCGCCGCGCGCGTCGAGCTCGACCGCGCGCTACCCGGTTGGTCGAAGCGCTGTCATCGGTCGTCGGGCGGCGCCGTGGCGCTGATCACGGGCCGTGCCCTGGCGGACGTCGATCGGCTGTTTCCGGCTCGCCGCCTGCCGGCCGCCGGGCAACACGGTCTCGAACGACGGTCCGCGGACGGCCGAGTGACGCGTGCGGGCCGGCGATTCGCGCACGACTCGACGGTGCGCGACCACTCCTGGCTGATCTCGTGCCGGCGCCATCCCGGACTCCTGCTCGAGGACAAGGGACTGTCGCTGGCCCTGCACTACCGTCGCGCCCCGCGACTGGCCGGTCTCGCGCACCGGGTGATGCGCTCGCTCCAGGCGAACGCTTGGCGACCGGGTACTGCGTGCACCGGGGCAAGCGGGTCGTCGAACTGGCGCCCGCCGGGCGGGACAAGGGCGCGGCCATCGGCGCGTTCATGCGCGAAGCGCCGTTTCGCGGGCGTACGCCCGTGTTCATCGGCGACGACGTCACCGATGAGTACGGGTTTGCGATGGTGAACCGCCTCGGTGGATATGCCATCAAGGTCGGCCCCGGCCGCACCTCCGCGCGCTGGCGTCTGCGCGAACGTCCGGGCCGTGCTCGCCTGGCTCGACCGCGGGAAGCCCGCGCCCGACGGTCCGGCCACAGGAGAAAGACGTGACGCGATGACCTCGCTCGAACTCGCCCTGATCGGCAACGGCACGACCGGCGCGCTGGTCAATCCGGACGGCGACATCGTGTGGGCCTGCGTGCCGCGATTCGACGGCGATCCGGTCTTTTGCGCTCTGCTGCGGGACCCGATCCGAGACGACGACGGTGGGCCACTTCGCCATCGAGCTCTCGGACATGGTCCGGTCCGAGCAGGAGTATATCGTCAACACGCCGATTCTGGTCACGCGCCTGTATCGATCGCGACGGGGCGTCGATCGAGATCACGGACTTCATGCCGCGCTTTCGTCAGTACGGGCGCATGTTCTGCCCGATGATGTTGGTCCGGCAGATTCGCCGGATTGCCGGCAGCCCGCGCGTGCGCATCCGGCTGCGCCCCGCCGAGCGAGTACGGGCGGCACGTGGCGCCGACGACCCACGGGCAGCAACCACATCCGCTACCATCGCGCGGACTCGGTGCTGCGGCTCACGACCGACGCCTCCGATGACCGCGGTCCTCGAGGAGACGCGTGTTCTCCTCGACGACACCGTCACGCTGATGCTGGGCCCCGACGAAACCGTGCATGGCGCGGTCGGCGAGGTCGGCCGCCACTTCCTCGAGGAGACCGCGACGTACTGGCGCGAGTGGGTGCGCTACCTCGGCATCCCGTTCGAGTGGCAGGACGCGGTGATCCGCGCCGCGATCACGCTGAAGCTCAACGCCTTCGAAGACACGGGCGCGATCGTGGCGGCCATGACGACGTCGATTCCCGAGGCGGCCGGACAGCGGCCGCAACTGGGACTACCGATACTGCTGGCTGCGCGACGCCTATTTCGTCGTGAATGCGCTCAACAGCCTCGGCGCGACGCGCACGATGGAGCGCTATCTCGGCTACATCCTCAACGTCGTCGCCGGCCGGCCGAGGGGCGCGCGCTGCAGCCCGTCTACGGCATCAGCGGCCGCGCGGCGCTCGACGAGCGCGACGGTGGACTCGCTGCCGGGATATCGCGGCATGGGCCCGGTGCGCGTCGGCAATCAGGCGTACCGCCAGGTGCAGCACGACGTGTACGGATCGGCCATCCTGGCGGCAACCCATGTGTTCTTCGACCGCCGTCTGATCCGCGGCGGCGACGAGGCGCTGTTCCAGCGCCTCGAGCCGCTCGGCGAGCAGGCGGCCGCAGCGTGTTCGACCAGCCGGATGCGGGCATCTGGGAACTGCGGGGCCGAGACGCGGTGCATACATTTTCCAGCGTGATGTGCTGGGCGGGCTGCGACGGCTGGCCAGAATCGCGGCGCGTCTGGGCCTGGCCGATCGCGCGGCCTACTGGCGCGCGGCAGGCCGACGCGCATCCACCACGTTGATTTGCGAGCGCGCGTGGAATGCCACGCTCGGAAGCTTCGTGTCCACGATCGACGGCGACGGGCTCGATGCGAGCCTGCTGCGCCTGCAATCGACGTCGGCTTCCTGCCGGCCGACGATCCGCGATTCGCGGCACGGTGGCGGCGGTCGAGCGGGAGCCTGCGCCGCGAGTCGATTCGTGTTCCGCTACGTCGAGCCGGACGACTTCGGCGCGCCGGAGAATGCGTTCCTCGTCGTGCACGTTCTGGTACATCGACGCGCTGGCCGCCCTCGGCCGCCGCGACGAGGCGCGCGATCTCTTCGAGACGCGTGCTGGCGCTGCCGCAACCGCCACGGCCTGCTGGCGGAGCATATCGACCCGCACGACCGGCGAGCAGTGGGGCAACTTCGTCCAGACCTACAGCATGGTCGGGATCATCCGCTGCGCGCTCCGCCTGTCCATCCCGTGGGACCAGGCATTCTGACGCGGAGTCCGGGCCGCGTGCGGCGAACCGGGGGCTCTCCGATCTAGAATGAGCGCCATGCGCGGACAGGTTGACCTGGCGCCTGGCGGCGGGGCGGAGCCGCCCCTGAGCACCGGGGCGCGCCGCTGGCGCGACTACTGGCTGGTGGGCCCGGTCCTGTGTCTGGCCGCCCTCCTGCTCTTCACGGGGCTGGGCCGCGACTACTTGTGGGCGGACGAGGGCGATACCGCTGTGCTCGCGAAGAGCATCGTGAAGTTCGGCGTGCCGACCGCCTGGGATGGCGCGACATTCATCGATTCTGACTTCGGCGCGCGCCTGAACGACGACCTCGTCATGGTGAGCCACCCGTGGCTGCGGTACTACGTGACGGCAGCGTCGTTCGCCGTGTTCGGCGAGACGGCCCTCGCGGCCCGCCTGCCGTTCGCCCTTCTGGGCCTTGCGACGATCGCCCTGACGTATCTGATGGTGATCCGCGTCACCGGCAATCGGTGGACGGCGGTCTCGGCGGCACTGCTGCTCACCCTGTCGGTGCAATTCCTGCTCTACGCGCGCGAGAGTCGTCACTACGCTCTGAACGCCGCGCTGACATGCCTGCTCGTGCTGCAGTTCCTCCGCCTCACGTCCTGGACCAGCAGCGTGCTGTTCGCCATCCTTGGCATCCTGCTCTTCCACAGCCATCCCATCGCCCTGGCGCCCATCGGCGCGCTGGGCCTGCTCACCCTGGTCTACGCGCCGTTGCGCGAACATCGGCGCGGGTTCTGGCGGGCCGCCCCGATCATCGCCGCCTTCACGCTCCCGTGGCTGGTCATCGCCAGGAGCGGTTATGCCGAGAACACGGGCATGCTCAAGAGTATCGGCGCGTTGTTCCTCGCCTCGGGCAATACGCGGTCGAGTGTGCGTCGGTCACATCCATGGTTGGCGCCGCCGTCCTGTTCGCGATCGCACGCCGACGGCACCGAGCGCCCGCTGCCACACGCGGGCGGACCAGCCGACGCGCCGCCGCACGGGCATGTTCACGCTTGACGAACGCCGACTGGTTGTGGCCGTCGTCGCGATCATGGCGGCCTATGCCGTCGTGATGGCCCTCACGCAGGCCCCCGACGAGCTCTTTGCCCTGGGCCTCCGATACACACCGGCGGTCCTGCCGTTCATGGCGATGATCACCGCGCTCCTGGTCGCCAAGGCGAGCCGCGGCAACTGGCGGCCGTGGGTGGCGTTGCTGCTCGTGTTGGGCTTCACCAGGCTCGGCAGGCTGACGCCGTGGGTCTTCTGGGAGACGCCGCCCGAAACGCGATCCGACCGCTGCGGTCACGTTTCACAACCCGGAGCGATGGGTCGATCGCGTGTTCCGTACCGGACAAGTTGGCTTCGTCCAGTCACTGTTCCAGGAGAACCTCGGCACCACGGGACGGATCGTCGAGTACCTGAACGCGCACGCGACTCGCCAGGACATCGTGGTGACCAACTACGGATGGGAACCGCTCTACTTCCATACCGGATTGCGGCAGGGCCTGACGGTGCTCTCGTCCTACCCAATCTATGGCGCGGCCAAAGCTCACGGCTTGCCCGACTACGTCTTTCGTGCGGATGGGGCGCGATGGATCGTGTGGCGGAAGGCGTGGGGTGCCTACCGGGGCCAGGCACTCGAAAAGGTCCTGGCGCAACTCGAGGCGGCCCAGGTCCCCGTCACACTCGTCGCCACAATTCCAGAGACGCTCTGGGAGAACCGCCCGAACGTCCACTTCCGACGGTTTCCCGGCAACCGCTACATCTATCCCTGGTTTGGCGAGGTTCCGGAGACCGTCATCTATCGCGTCGATCAGCCGGGTGGCGGAGACGGCACGCCCGTGCCGTCCGTCCCGCGCTGATGCGGGATCCGGTCTCACAGTAGCCGGAAGGCCAAGGCCGCGATGACGGTGGGCACCAAGGCTCCAAGCAGGAGCCCGATCGGAAGAATCGCGCCTCCGTCGAAGAATCGACCCAGCAGAGACTGCCCGGCTGGATTCGGTGCGTTCGCAATCACCGTCAAGCCCCCGCCGGTGACCGCGCCTGCGACCACGGCGATCTTCAGTCCATCGCCGAGGTTCGGCACCAGCGTGGCCAGATACGTGATCAACGCGTTGTCATTGAACGCCGTCAGGACGGTCGCACTCAGGAACAGCGGCGTCTCGGACAGCCTGGCCAGGATCGGAGCGATCCACCAGCCCTGGAGCCCCCCGTGGATAACCAACCCCGCGAGGAAGAATCCGACGAGCAACGGGGCCTTGAGCTCGATTCGGCTTTGGAAGGCCGACGTGGCCTTCACGAATCCCAGGAAGATGAAGAAGCCGCCCATGAACAGCGCCGGATAGTGCGCCGTGATCACGGTCCAGGCCATGAAGCCCAGGTGGGTCGCGGTGATCCAGGCCGGGACCGGCAAGAGCACAAACGCCGTTCCGTCACCGTCTTCGGGCTCCTCCACTTCGAGCGTGGCCTGGTGCTTCGCCAGATCCCGCAGCTCGCGCCTGAAGATCACGAAGTAGGTCAACGTGGACACGGTGACAGCGACGACCGCCCTCCAACCGAAGTGCCCGAGCATGAAGACCAGGTCCCAGGTCCACGCCCGCGACACCATGAGAACGGGGGGAGCGGCAAAGTGGGTCAAGGTGCCGCCGATGGACACATTCACGAACAGCAGCCCAAGGGTGGCGTATTTCAGTCGCGTACTCGGCTGAAGATCGTAGAACTGCCTCGCCAGCAGCAGGGCGCAGATCGTCATCGCCGCCGGCTCGGTAATGAACGAACCCAGGAGCGGCCCGACGATCAGAATCGACACCCACCACGCCGCCGGCGTGGCGCGGCCGACGTTCGCGATCCGCCGCAGGGCGGCCTCCGCGAAGCCGACGACCGGGCGGCTGGAGGCCAGCGCCATGACCACGACAACGAAGAGCGGTTCCGTGTAGTTCACCGTGCCGTTGAAATAGTGCGTCGCGACCTCCCAGCCGGCGTAGCTGACCATGACGACGAGGAGCACGACCGCCCACAGGCCGAAGACGACTTCGACCTCGCCCAGGAAATGCAGCGCTTCGGCCGCGACGCTGGGCCTAGCGGGCCTCCCTTCGCTGCGAGCGCGATCGTCGTGTGCGTGCTGAATGCGGTGCGCCATCCTCGTGAAACGGGCGGCGGCAAACGTGTGAACAATCGCCAGCAGGAAGATCGCGGTCGCGACGGCATTGAACGGTTCAATGCGGATCCGCTCCAGCAGCAACTGAACAATGGACGCGTGATCCAGATCAGGGTAGCTGGTTAGCGCGCGAGGGATCGAGGCCGCAAGGTCTGAGGCAGATGGCACTCTGCCACCTTATCGGACGTCGACGTCGACGGCAAAGCGGAATCGTCAGCAACTGACGGACGCGTCAGTTTCGCGCCCTCTCCCGGTCTGGCGAGCAGGACGCTGCGTATGAACCCACGCCGAAAGAGACGGCTGGCCAATGGGCGCCAACCGGCGCGCTGCAGGATGTCTTCGGACGGCGGCAGAACGGTCGCCTCGATCCCCGCTTGCCACCGCAAGAATCCATACATCCCCGCCAGGCGCACCTTCGCGAGGAGGCGGGGCCAGCAACGGGGCGGCGCGCACTGCTTCGCGCCTGATCATCAGCCTTCGCTACCCCGCCTTCCCCACTTGAAAGAAACTTGAAACTCTGCGCACGAAACCCGCCCCTTCAGCCGGAACTCGGCCGAAGGTCACGCACAGAATCCCAGGAAAACCGACAGGTCGCGACTCTGCCCGATCACCAGGCTGCCGCTGAAAATCACGGTGTCGGCAGTTCAATTCTGCCCCTCGGCACCACTCATTAGCTGAGGGACTTCGTCCCTCAGACTCCCTGACACGCTCCCTCGCGCAATTCGCCTCCTGGCAAGATCGCATAGGCAAATTGCGGCTCGGGTCGCGTGCCGCACTTCGCTGGCGCTCGTGCGCTTCCGAAGCAAGGACCTCTCAGCATCGTCCGCGCGGTGTGCGCCGTCGCCGTGCTAGACTGACCCCGGGTTCAAGCACTTGACATCGCACGTTCACCCGCAGGCCGTGGGCCCGCGGGAGGCGCAGCGCGTTTCAACTCCGCCGCGGCCATCCACCGCGGCTTTGTCTGAATCGAGGAGATGACGATGGCAACTCCAGTGGCAGTCACGAAGCTCCAAGTGAAGTCGCACAATTCGCCCGACGAGGCGCGCACGCCGGACAAGACGCGCGTCGAGGTCGTGCACCTCGAGGGGTTCACGATCGGGCGTTTCATCTTCCAGCCCGGATGGCGCTGGTCGGAATGCATCAAACCGGTGGTCAAGACCGACCATTGCCAGGCGTCCCATGTCGGTTACGCGATCTCCGGCCAACTCAAGGTCCGCCTGAAGGACGGCACCGAGAAGGCCATCAGCGCAGGCGACTCGTACACGATCCCGCCGGGGCACGATGCCTGGGTGGAGGGCAACCAGCCCTTCGTCGGAATCGAAGTGATGAGCGCCGACGCCTACGCGAAGCCCTAGCCGGGCACGGCGCCGGCGCGAACCCTGCACACAAGGCAATGGCGGCCACGATTGGCCGCCATTGCCGAGAGTCGCCGTGCAACCGCGCGCGCCGGTTACTGTCGGTCGTACACCGACACGTTGTTGATCGTCTGTCCCTGGGCGTTCTTGCCCGTTGCGGTGATGGTCCGCGTCTTGCCGTCTGCCGAGACCACGACCCGCGACGTCGTCGTCACCTTTCCGGCGACCGACTGCACATACTCGTAGGTCCGGCTGTCGATGCGCTTGTACACCCGGGTGGTGTTCGCATCCGTCGCGCCGCCGACGTCGCATGGCTTGCCGTCGAACTTCACCGGTATATTTGCGCTGAATCCACGCGTCGCGATGGCTTCATGCGCGCGGCAACGCTCTGCTTGAGTTGATTTGGGCAGGGTGATGACTTGGCCACGTTGAGCTTCCAGGTTCCGATCCACGGATCCTGCGCTTGCGCCGCGACCGAAACGGAAATTGTCAACGCCGCCGCGAGTGAAAGGAATCCCTAGATGATATATGTGATGAGGATGTAGGGTACGGATTGGGTTAGACTACACCCTCGGCAGCCCCGGCACCCGGACGACGATGAACTCGTTGTCGTCGGCGAGGCCCGGGTTGCGGCCCGTGGCGGGCAGGTTGTTGTCGCATCCCAGCAGCAGCCGCTCGCCGTCGATCACGTGGATGGCCTCGATCGACTCGCACGTCACCCGGAACGGGTTCCCCAGGCCGACGTCGCCCGCGTGGGTCGCGGGCAGAGACACGAGGTCCGGATCCGGGATGGCGGCGAGGTCAACCGCCACGTCTTTCCGGACCCACTTCTCCGGTCCGACCTGGCCGAGATCGACAACGTACACGCGTCGGAACAGCGCCTTCAGTCCAGATCCCGCGTCGCGCTCGATCAGCACCACCCTGTGGTCGTCCAGCGCCGACATGTCGGCGACCATGTTCCCGGCGCCTCCGTCTGATACCACCAGGTCCGGCCGGTGAACGCTTTCGTGGCGATGCTGAACTCGAGCACCACACGGCGCGACTGGTTGGGGTCGGCGACCGTCGGTCCCTCGAGGACGCGAAGAGGCGGGTCCCGTCGGGAGTCATCGCCATGGCTTCGAAACCCCGGCTGTTCGGCTGCGTGGCGGTGCCCGAACCGAGGCGCGGATTGTTCGGAGACCTCAAGTCGCCGCGGATCTTGGCGGCCAGCAACTTGCCCGGCACGGGGAACGGCGCGTCGAGCAGCACACCGGTCTTGTCGAAATGAAGAATCCACGGGCCGAACTCATCGCCCACCCAATAGTCGCCATTCTTCGCCCGCTGGATCGACTCCGGGTCGATGTCGCTGCCGGTCAGCCACCGATCCGGCGTCGCCTCGTTGACGATGGGGAAACCGATCTTGCGCTTGGGATCGCGGAATGAGATGAAGTCCTTCACCAGCACGCGGCCGGTGCCGCCCTTGGCCGTCTTGAAATCAGGTTCGATGTAGTAGGCGCGGATCAGGAAGTCCTTCGAGTTGTCCTTCGCGCCGAATCCGTTGTCGAGCAGGCCGAGGTACTCGCCGGGCGCCGCCCGGCGATCACTGCCGAAAAACCCTCCACGGGCTGAGACGGCGTCGGAAAGGTGATGCCGTTTGCGGCCCCCGTGCGGAACGCGCCGGATGGCGGACCAGGGGCGTACGTGTTGACGGGCAGGACCGCACGCCCCTCCAGGACGGTTGCCGGGGCCTGCGTCAGCGCTGCCCCGCCCCACGCGGTGACCGCCGCGAGCGCCATCGCGGCCGCGGGGATGCCTCGTGTCATCGCGGTCGCCAGGACGTCGTGAGGTCGACCTGGTCGATCCACCACACATCCGGCGGAACGACGTTCGTTGCCGGCGCGATCGCGTCGAACACGAACCGGACCCAGATCACCTGACCCGTGAACGGCGCGAGATCGACGTCGATCGACATCCACTCGCCGGTCGCCGGCACCGCCGCGATCGTCTGCCACGTCACGCCGTCCGTGCTGACCTGAACCGCCGCCGTCGATGCGCGACTGATCAACCACGAGCGGAACTGCAGTCGCGCGTCGGTCGCGTCGCGCAAATCGATCGACCGCGCCCACGACAGCACGTCCCGTCGCGTGTCGGACGCGACTGCCGCCCAGGCGAGGCCCGCGCTTCCGGCCTCAGCCTTGGCGCTCACCGCGAATCCGGTTGTCGCCCGCCAGTCTGGCGCCGTGGCGTCCATCATGAGGGACCCGATGGGCGCGACACTCGTGGCCGAGGATGTCGGCAGGCTGCTGAGGGCGGCCGACCCAGCCGCCGCGGCGCTCAGCGCGCCTCCCGGTTCCACGCAGTCCGTCCCGAGCGTCGCCGCGCCGGGTGTCTTGCGCAGGCTCACGTTGTCGAGCTGGATCCACGTCTCGTCGCCCACCGTCGCCACGTAGATCGAAATCGTCGCATTCGCCCACGACTTGGTCGCGAACGATCGCATCGCGTAGGTCGAGAGCGACTGGCCCGGCGCGATCCAGAACGTGCACGCCGACAGATCACTGAAGTCCAGGGCATGCAGCAGCACCGTCACGCGCTTGCGCACCGGACTGCTGTTGCCGAGATCGAAATGCGCCGTCAGGATGTCACCCGCCGCCAGGGTCGTGCCCGTCGGCTGCAGGATCACGCCCGCCGGATCGGGCGCCGCCGCCGGCCGGTAGAACTCGAACACGCCGCCATTCACCTGCTGAAGGATCTGGCCAAACAGGCTCCACCCGGCGATCGTGCCCGTCCCGAAGCCGCCGTTCACCAGCCACTCCGGGCCGTCGACGCCGCCCGGCGGTACGGGCACCGTCGGGTCGACGCAATCCGTACGGTCCGTCACCTGCGCCGGTGCGTGCAACACCGTGACGTTGTCGAGCCGGTAGAACCCCCCGTCGCTGCCGGCCGTGGCGGCGTAGAACGAAATCGTCGCGTTCGCCCACGTCTTGGTGGTGTGGGTCCGCATGCCATACGTCGTCAACGGCGTATTCGGCGCGAGCCAGAACGTGCACACCGACAAGTCCGAAAAATCACCGTCGTGAATCAACACGCTGATGCGCTTCCGCACGCTGCTGCTGTTGCCCAGATCAAACTGCGCCTCAACCCCTTCGCCGGAGGCCAGCGCCAGACCCGTGCCCTGCAACACGACCGCCTGGTTCGACTGTCCCGGCGGCGGCGGCACACGATAAAACTCGAGCACGCCGTCGGTCACGTTGGCGACCAGGTAGCTCGAGTTTGGCGTCGCGAACTGCTGCCATTCACTCAGCCCATTGGTGAACGACCCGTTGCGCGCGACACTGCCGGTCACCGTCGTGGACAACGTGACCCCGGTGGCGCCCTCCTGCCGCGTCATGGTGATCGGGGCTGGGATCGTGGAACTCAGGGCGTCGAAACTCCCCGTCTTCGAGGCGTACAGACAACACGCCGAACGTGCTGCCGGCGATGGGCACGAAACCGCCGTGGGGACGGACACTGATCGCCCCCGCAAGCGTCGCGTCGCCGTTCACCACAAGCCGGTCATACCCGGTGCCCGGCGCCAAGCCGCCCAGGTCGATCTCCAGCACGCCTGTGCTGGTTTGGGTGTAGTTCCCGGTGATCGTCAACGTGCCTGGCGACGCGCCTGGACTGACGGTGCCGCCATTGACGAGCGAGGCGTCGACGGTGCCGCTGCCCGACAACGTGCCGCCGGTGACATTGAACGTGCCGCCGCCGATCGTGCCCCCGAGCAGCCGAGTCTCACCGGCGGACTGCTCGAGACCATTCAGCGTGATCGTGCCGCTCCGGGCCTCGATCACGCCCGTATTGGCCACGACGCCGAAAGTCAGGTACGTCGTGCCCGTCCCGCCGGTCTTCTTTAGCAGGCCTTCGTTGATGAAGTTCCCGACGCCGCCCAGGGTCGTATCCCCCGTGATGTTCATCACGCCGTCGCTGTAGTTGCGCACATCCGCGGCGCCGCCCGTGACGTTGTAGATCGCGCCCGCGCCCGACCAATTCACCGTCCCGTGGTTGCGGATCTCCGCGGCGGACCAGAGCGTCTTCCCCTCGTCGCCCGCGATGCTCAGCACGGCCCCCGACGCCACCGTCACCTGCCCCACCAGCATCCCACCCGTCCACGTCAGCGTCCCGACCGCCGTGAAGGCGCCCGACACCCCGGCGCCGGGGGCAACCACGCACGTCGTGCCCGTCACCAGCCCGGTGATGACGCCATCCAGATACACGGGACCGCTGCCCTCAAACGTCGTCCCGGTCGGCATCGCCATGCCCGACAGATTCAGGCGGGCCCCGCTGGGCGTCGCAAACGTGCCCGCGCTCGTGCCGCCCGTCGCCTGCAGCACCGCGCCCGCGTCCACCTCGGCCCGGCCGTTGTTGTTGAACGACGTGATGGTCAAGGTCCCCACGCTCACATGGACCACGCCGGTATTCGTCAAGGGCCCCAGACTCAGCGTCGTCGTGCCCGTCCCGCCGGTCTTGGTCACCAGGCCCTCGTTGAAGAAGTCGCCGACGCCGTCCAGGGTCGCATCCCCCGTGATGTGCACCACGCCGCCGGCGTAGTTGCTCACCAGCGCCGGGCTGCCCATGGTGTTGACGATCGCGCCCGTGCCCGACCAATTCACCGTCCCGTGGTTGTGGATCTCCGTCCAGGCATGGACCGACTTCTGCGCGTCGCCTGACAGGTCCAGCACGGCCCCCGGCGCCACCGTCACCTGCCCAAACAGCTTCCCGCCCGTCCACGTCAGTGTCCCCGTCACCGTGAACCCGGCCAACAGCGAGCCGGCTTCGAACACACAGGTCGTGCCGGTCACCAGCCCGCTCACGCTGCCGTCGAGATACACCGGGCCGCTGCCCTCAAACGTCACCCCGGTCGGCATGTAGACGTCCGACAGATACAGGCGGGCCCCGGCGGGCGTGGCAAACGTGCCCGCGCTCGTGCCGCCCGTGGCCCGCAGCACCGCACCCGCCTCCACTTCGGCTCGGCCGTTGTTGTAGAACCGCGCAATGCTCAACGTCCCCACCCTCACCTGGACCACGCCCGTCGTCGTATTCGTGAAGGTCCCCAGACTGAGCGACGTCGTGCCGGCCCCCCCGGTCTTCTGTACCAGGCCATCGTTGATGACGTACCCCTCGCCGGCCAGCCAGGAATCCCCCGTGATGTACACCACGCCGTCGCTGTAGTTGCGCAGCGGCACCGCGTTGCCCCCGGTAACGATCGCGCCCGCGCCCGACCAATTCACCGTCCCGTGGTTGTGGATCTCCGGGAACCAATCGAACGACTTCTGCTCGTCGCCCGACAGGTTCAGCACGGCCCCCGACGCCACCGTCACCTGTGCCTTGAGCGTCCCGCCCGTCCACGTCAACGTCCCCACCACCGTGAACACGCCCCACAGCGTGCCGCCGCTGAAGTTCATCGCTCCGAAGGCCGCGGTCGCCGGCACGATGAGCGTCCCCGCGTTCAGTTCAACGACGTCGCTCGCCGTGGGGACGCTTTGCGGATTCCAGTTCGCGAGATTGAACCAGTCCCCGTCTCCGCTCGCGTTCGTCCACGTCAGCGTTGCGGCAACGCTCGCGCGACCCTCCCCCGAACGGCCGGGCGCCGAACCACCTCCGCTCATCGTCACGATGCGATCGCGCGCGCCATTCGCATCCACGCCGATTCCATCAACTGATTGCGCGCGCGCGGATCCCTCGCCGACGCAGGCGCACAACATCGCTCCGATGACGATCAGTCGCGCGCTGTTGGCCGTGCGATGGTGATGCTGGAGCCGCTCGTCGGTTGCGTGATGGACGGATGCGTTGGCCACGTGTGACCTTTCGGCGCAACGCGGCCAGGCGAGGCCAGCGTGCGCGGACTCAGTATGCGCCTGAAGCCTGCGGCATCATGTTGCACTTATCCGCCGACACGCCGGCGCGCGAGTGAGAACAGCCCTGCCGAGTGACACTTGATGCACGCCTCCTTCTTCAACTGGTCCGCCGACAAGGCGGCCGAGGCCCTGGTGTGCTTGGCTTGGACCAGGCTGTATGCTGCGCCGCGTGGCAGTCCTTGCAGGTATCTGCGCCGACGTATGTGGCGGGGTCTTGCGGTGAGCGCGGAGAATCCCTCCACGGGCTGCGACGGCGTTGGGAATGTGATGCTGTTGGTGTCCGCGGTGCGGAATGCGCCCGAGGGCGGGCCGGGTGCGTGGGTGTTGACGGGAAGGACCGCCCGGCCATCAAGTACCGGTTCCGCGGCGCGGCTCAACGCCGCCCCGCCCCACGCGGCGGCCGCCGCCAACGCGATCGCGGACGCGGAGATGCCCCGTGTCATCGAGGTCGCTGGGACGTCGCGAGGTCGACCTGGTCGATCCACCACACATCCGGCGGAACGACGTCCGTTGCCGGCGCGATCGCGTCGAACACGAACCGGACCCAGATCACCTGACCCGTGAACGGCGCGAGATCGACGTCGATCAACATCCACTCGTCGGTCGCCGGAACGCCGCGATCGTCTGCCACGTCACGCCGTCCGTGCTGACCTGAACCGCCGCCGTCGAGGCGCGACTGATCAGCCACGAGCGGAACTGCAGTCGCGCGTCGGTCGCGTCGCGCAGATCGATCGGCCGCGCCCACGACAGCACGTCCCGTCGCGTGTCGGACGCGACCGCCGCCCAGGCGAGCCCGGGCTTCCGACGCCGGCGTTGGCACTCAACGCAAACCCGGATGTGGCCCGCCAGTCAGACGCCGTGGCGCTTAGGCGTGAAGGCCCGCCTGCCGCCACGAGCGCAGTCGACGCGGTCGAGCCGCCGCTCGCGGCAGCCGACCCGGGCGGCGCCGCGCTCAGCGCGCCTCCCGGTTCCACGCAGTCCGTCCCGATCGTCGCCGCGCCGGGTGTCTTGCGCAGGCTCACGTTGTCGAGCCGGATCCACGGCTCGTCGCCCACCGTGGCCAGATAGACCGAAATCGTCGCGTTCGCCCAGGCCTTCGTCGCGAACATCGCATGGCATAGCCCGTGAGCGGTTGACCCGGCGCGATCCAGAACGTGCACGCCGACAGATCGCTGAAGTCCATGGCATGCAGCAGCACGGTCACGCGCTTGCGGACCGGGCTGCTGTTGCCAAGCTCGAAATGCGCCGTCAGGATGTCGCCCGCCGCCGGGTCTTGCCTGTGGGCTGCAGGATCACACCCGCCGGTTGCACACCGGCAGGCCGGAAGAACTCGAACACGCCGCCAGTGACTGTTGCGATGATCGTGCCGAACGGTGAACCAGGCGCCAAGGAGCCGGTACCGAAGCTGCCGTTCACCAGCAGCTCGGCGCTTTCCGCGCCGCCCGGCGGCGCAGGCGCCGTCGGATCGACGCAATCGGTGCGAACGGTGGACTGGTTCGGCATGTGCTGCAACGAGACGTTGTCCACTTGATAGTACCCACCGTTGCTGTTGGCGCTCGCGGCATAGAAGGACAGCGCCGCATTCGCCCACGCCTTGGTCGTGTGCGTCTTCATCTGTACGTCCGCATCGGCGCATTCGGCGCCAGCCAGAACGTGCACACGGTGATGTCACTGAAATTGCTGTCGATGACCAGAACGCTGATGCGCTTCCGGACGGTGCTGCTGTTGGCGAGATCGAACTGCGCCATGAGCGGCGAGCTGTCGCCAGCGCCACACCGGTCTCTTGAAACGCGACGGCCTGGTTGGTCGGGCCGGTCGGCTGTGGCACGCGATAGTAGTTGAGGACGCCATTGGTGACGTTCGAGACGATGTAGCTCAGGTCCGGCGTGGCGAATTGCTGCCATTCACTCAGCCCATTGGTCGACGAATCCGTTGCGCGCGACATTGCCACTGACCGTCGCGGACAGCGTCACCGTGGTTGCGCCCTCCTGTCGGGTCATGGTCACTGGGGCGGGAATCGTGGAACTCAGGGTGTCGAAACTCCCCGTCTTCGAGGCGTAGGACACGACGCCGAACGTGCTGCCGGGAACGGGCGCGAACCCGCCGTGGAGACGGACGCTGATCGCCCCCGCAAGCGTCGCGTCGCCGTTCACGACCAGCCGGTCAAAGGTACCAGGCGCCAGTCCGCCCAGGTCGATCTCCAGCACGCCTGCGCTGGTTTGGGTGTAGTTCCCGGTGATCGTCAACGTGCCTGGCGACGCGCCTGACTGACGGTGCCGCCATTGACGACTGACGCGTCGACGGTGCCGCTGCCCGCCAGCGTCTCGCCGGTGAAATTGAACGGGCCGCCGCCGAGCGGGCCCGATCAGCCGTATGCCCGGCGGACTGGTCGAACGTGCCCACGTAGATCGTTCCGCTGTGGGTTTCGATCACGCCCGTATTGGTCAGGACGCCCAGAGTCACGTACATGCGTGCCCGTCCCGCCGGTCTTCTTCAGCAGGCCCTCGTTGATGAACTGCCAGCGACACATACAACCCGGCATCCGCCGTGATCGTCACGACGCCGTCGCTGTAGTTGCGCACCGACACCCCGTTGCCGGTGACGTTCTGGACCGTGCCCGCGCCCGACCAATTCACCGTCCCGTGGTTGTGAATCTCCGCGGGGTACAAGAGCAACTTCTCTGCCGCGCCCGACAGGTTCAGCACGCTCCCCGACGCCACCGTTATCTGCCCCGCCAGCAACCCGCCCGTCCACGTCAGCGTCCCCCGTCACCGTGAACGCGCCCGACAGCGTGCCGCACCTCGAGCACTTGACACGTCGTGCCCGTCACCAGTCCGGTGATGCTGCCGATCCAGATACACGGGGCCGCTGCCCTCAAACGTCGTTCCGGTCGGCATCGCCATGCCCGACAGATTCAGACGCGCCCCGCTGGGCGTCGCAAACGTGCCCGCGCTCGTGCCGCCCGTCGCCTGCAGCTCCGCGCCCGCATCGACTTCGGCTCGGCCGTTGTTGTTGAACGGCGTGATGCTCAGTGTCCCCACGGTCACGTGGACCACGCCCGTATTTGTGAAGGGCCCCAGGGCCAGCGTTGTCGTGCCGGCCGCCCCGCTCTTGGTCACCAGGCCCTCGTTGATGAACTACCCGGCGCCGCCCAGCCCGGCATTCGCCGTGATGGTCACGCACGCCGTCGCTGTAGTTGCGCACCAACACCCCGTTGCCCGTGACGTTCTGGACCGTGCCCGCGCCCGACCAATTCACCGTCCCGTGGTTGTGAATCTCCGCGGGGTACGCCGAGCAACTTCTGCTCCGCGCCCGGGCAGGTTCAGCGCGCTCCCCGACGCCACCGTCATCTGCCCCGCCAGCAGCCCGCCCGTCCACGTCAACGTCCCCGTCACCGTGAACGCACCCGACAGCGTGCCGGCCTCGAGCAGACACGTCGTGCCCGTCACCAGTCCGGTGATGCTGCCATCCAGATACACGGGGCCGCTGCCCTCGAACGTCGTTCCGGTCGGCATCGCCATGCCCGACAGATTCAGGCGCGCCCCGCTGGGCGTCGCAAACGTGCCCGCGCTCGTGCCGCCGGTCGCCTGCAGCACCGCGCCCGCGTCCACTTCGGCCCGGCCGTTGTTGTTGAACGGCGTGATGGTCAAGGTCCCCACGGTCACGTGGACCACGCCCGTATTTGTGAAGGGCCCAAGGGCCAGCGTTGTCGTGCCCGGCCGCCCCGCTCTTGGTCAGCAGGCCCTCGTTGATGAACTGCCCGGCGCCGCCCAGCCCGGCATCCGCCGTGATCGTCACGACGCCGTCGCTGTAGTTGCGCACCAACACCCCGTTGCCCGTAACGTTCTGGACCGTGCCCGCGCCCGACCAATTCACCGTCCCGTGGTTGTGGATCTTCCGCGGGTACGCAGAGCAACTTCTGCTCCGCGCCCGGCAGGTTCAGCACGCTCCCCGACGCCACCGTCATCTGCCCCGCCAGCAGCCCGCCCGTCCACGTCAACGTCCCCGTCACCGTGAACGCGCCCGACAGCGTGCCGGCCTCGAACAGACACGTCGTGCCCGTCACCAGTCCCGGTGATGCTGCCATCCAGATACACGGGGCCGCTGCCCTCGAACGTCGTTCCGGTCGGCATCGCCATGCCCGACAGATTCAGGCGCGCCCCGCTGGGCGTCGCAAACGTGCCCGCGCTCGTGCCGCCGGTCGCCTGCAGCACCGCGCCCGCGTCCACTTCGGCCCGGCCGTTGTTGTTGAACGGCGTGATGGTCAAGGTCCCCACGCGTCACGTGGACCACGCCGGTATTCGTCGAAGGGCCCCAGAGCCAGCGTCGTCGTGCCCGCCGCCCCGCTCTTGGTCACCAGGCCCTCGTTGATGAACTCCCCGGCGCCGCCCAGCCCGGCATTTGCCGTGATGGTCACCACGCCGTCGCTGTAGTTGCGCACCAACACCCCGTTGCCCGTAACGTTCTGGACCGTGCCCGCGCCCGACCAATTCACCGTCCCGTGGTTGTGGATCTCCGCGGGTACGCAGCAACTTCTGCTCCGCGCCCGGCAGGTTCAGCACGCTCCCCGACGCCACCGTTATCTGCCCCGCCAGCGACCCGCCCATCACGTCAGCGTCCCGTCACCGTGAACGCGCCCGACAGCGTGCCGCCGCTGAAGTTCAACACTCCGAACGCCGCGCCCGCCGGCACGGCAAGACCCCCCGCGGTCACTTCAACCACGTCACTCGCCGTCGGGACGGTCAGCGAACTCCAGTTCGCAGGATCGAACCAGTCCCGTCTGCGCTCGCATTCCACGTAGCGGTGGTCACGGCAAGGCGCGGGTTGAGCCCGCGCCGACGCAGCACCA
>CAVVUL010000003.1:0-62445 GCA_963751445.1 uncultured Acidobacteriota bacterium
GTAGGTCAGCACGACGTTATCGAGCTGATACGTCTCCTGGTGGAACTCCCCCCATTCACGTCGGCCGCGTAGAAATTGATCGTCGCGTTCGACCAGCTCACGGTCGTGTGCGTGCGCATCGTGTAGCTGGCGGGCGACTGCGAGGCCGGCAGATAGAAATTGCTAGATCGCCAGGTCGTCCCAGCCCGCGCTACGAATAATGACGCTGACCCGCTTGGTCACCGTGTCCGTGTTGCCCAAGGTGAACGTGGCTTTGACGGGCGCCCCCGCCGGAATCGAGAGGCCCGTGCCCTGCTCAATCACACCCTGGTTCGAGCCGCTCGGGCGGTAAGAGTTGAAGCCGGCGGTGACGTCCCGACCAGCGCCAGCCACTCGAAAACAGCGACCAGCCGGTGGGCCCGCTGCCGCTCGTGCCGCCCGAAAAATCACCGTTGGTCACGACGTTGGCCGTCCTCACCTCTAAGGATACCGAGACTTTGCCCGCGCAGGCGTATCCGGACACGGTTTCGCCTTCGGCGACGATCGTGTACAGGCCAGCCGTGCTGTAGGTGTGGGACTGGGCCAGCGGCAGGCTGTACGGCGCGCTCAACGGGTAGCTGGTCACCGTGCCATCGCCGTAGGCGATCTTGACCTGGTGGCACGGCAGATTCAGGCCGCTCACCGTAACCGTGACCGAATGCCCGGCCACGATCGACCCCGCCGACGTCGTGACGCCCGTCACGCGCGCGGTCGCGTCGGGAGTGGCGTCGGGCGTGAACGACGCCAGCAGCGTCGCCCCCAGATAGAGACGTACTCCCGCGCCACGGCCGGCGCGCCCACTGTCGCGTCATACTCGGCCAGCAACTGCCCGCCTAGCCCATGCACGTAATACTGCTGGCCGGCGGCGGTCGATTTCAGTTGACTGTGTCAGACTCCTTAAACAGGACGGTTGCGCGCATGCCCTTCCCCTCGGCCTGTCGACTGCGGATCTCTACCTAGACGCGAATGCCAGGCACCTGCTCACAGCCTGGCGTTCTTCGTCGGTGAAGCGGATCCCAATGTCTGAGTCCGCGGTTGCCGAAAGCATGAATTGCTCCTCGGACGTCAACTCTCTGCTTTGGATACGGGACTGCAATAGCAGCCGAGCCCATCGCCGGGCATTCGCTGAGGCTTCTGACCCAGCCAGTGGCTTGAGCCGCACCTCACCGCTGCGCCGATTCGCGAGTTGCCACAACCACTCGGCGTGGTACCCTTGCGCTAGGACAACACAGCCGGCAAGTGAGACGCCCGTACCAGCGAACAAAGCATACGGGACTAGAATGCCCTTCGAACTAGGTTGGATCGGCTCGAATCGATTACCTTTGTTGTAGATGAAGGGGTTAGCGAGAAAAGGCCGGTATTTCATATACCCGGGACCGTGGCCTCCCGCAGTTGCTACTCCAACGGATTCTAGGGTACTGGGCAGAATCAAGACTTGGCCAATCGGAAAACCAGACGCTGCATCGACAAATGCGATCGCCCCGCTGTCCACGGGTACTTGGTCTGTTCTTACCGAGCAGGCCAAACTGGCGGTGAGCGCCATGCACAATGCGAGTCGAGGCCAGTGGGTGCTCATGAAGCGCCCTTGATAAAGGCAGCAAGATCTTCGAGAATCTCGGCCTTCCGCTTGGGACCCGCTCGGCGTTAAAGCGATCGACGTAGGGCTTCATCTTCTCCCATGGCACTACCATGCCACTGCCCTTGATCTTCAGCATCGCCGCGACGAGACGGTTATATGTGTCCAGCGCCATCGCGCCGGCTTTTGCTGGGTCATAGTAGGTCTTGTCTGGAGCGGTTCCGCCCAGCGCGTGACCGATTACAGGTTCATAGCGATCATGGGAGTAGGAATCCTGAACGGCGTGCAACGCGCCGCCAACGCCTGGCAACGACTTGGACTTGAGCGCACTGTCCCACAGTTCGTTGCGCTGGGTGTCATCGGCGAAGTGGAAGTTTCTGCGGCTTTCGACACCGGCATATGGCGAGGTAGCCGAGTTGTCGTCGATTGCTTGATCGCTCCCGGCGATTGCTTCAGCTTCGACTCTCGAGAAGCCCGCAGCCAACGCCAAGACGCGCGTCAGGTCGTAGTGAACGTCTCGCTCATACTGACCATCCGGATCCACGCGGCGAAGCGGATTACCGCTGACATACGCGTACCGGTTCCACTGCTGCGGCAAGAGGACATTCACTTGCTTCTCCATCAGCGGATCCACCGTCGTGAACCGCCCCCACACATTCCGGTATACCGTGCCTCGAAGTAATCGAACGCCGTCTCCGGGTCCCGCTCCTTCCCCGTGAACTTCCGCGGGTCGCCGGTCAGCGGCGCGATGCTCTCGCCGAAGGGGCCGTAGTCGAGTTGCGAATCGGTGCGCCCGTCGCGCTCGTCACCGCCCGCACCGAGCCCAGCACGTCCGTGTGGTAGTACCGGAGCGTGGTCGGCCCGTTGAACGTCGCAATCACGCTCTGCGCGCCGGCGATGAAGACCTCGCACGACGGGCCCTCGACCCCCGCGCACGCGCCGCCCCAGCCGCCAAACGTGTGCCCGGTGGCCGGCGTGGCCGTGAACGTGACCGTCGAGCCTTCAGGGAACAGCCCCGCGCAGCTCACGTCATACCCGGCGCAGTTGATGCCGCCCGGACTCGATGCAATCGTCCCACTGCCGGTGCCGACAATGCTCGCGGTCCAGGTGACGGCGGGCATCGGCGGCGGCGCGCCGCCATCGGGCCTTTCGACAGCAGCGACCGCGGCGGCCGGCGACAGCACGGGCGCAGGCGCCACCAGCGCACTGCGGGTCAAGGCGATGGCTGCCGTCACTGACGCCGGCGTATTGAGCGCCACCGGCGCCGGGACCGGCGCGGGCGCGCCCTCTTCGTCCACCGTGAACGACCCCGGCTCGTAACAGCCGGTGCCGACGATGCTGGTCGTGATCTGGTTGACCGACACGGTGTCGAGCTGCAGCCACCCGTGGCTCGACTCGGTCCCGCCGTTGCTCGGCGCCACCGTGAACGCCGCCGGACTCCAACTGACCGGCGCCGCCGTTGTCATCGCATACGCCCGCCGCGGCGTCCCCGCCGGCAGCCAGAACACGCAACTCATGAACTTACGGGCATCCGCCGCTTGCAGCGACACCATCACCCGCTGGCGACTACTGCTCGTGTTGCCCATCTCGAAGACCGCCGCGAGACGTTGACTGGCCGCCACCGCCCCGATTCGTCCGCGCCACAGACGGCGCCGTGCTCCCCGTCGTCCGGTAATACTCGAGCACCTGGCTGGCGACGCGCGATTCGACGACCCGGCGAGCGACCACCCGTCCGTGCCGCTGCCAAAGTCGCCGTTCGCGATGAGATTGCCGCTCGTCGTCCCGCCCGACGTCGGCGCGTGCGGGTTGACGCACTCGGTCGCCGCGGACGAGCTCCCCGGCCGGTAGCTCAGCACGACGTTATCGAGCTGATACGCTCCCGTGGAACTCCCCCCATTCACGTCGGCCGCGTAGAAGTCGATCGTCGCGTTCGCCCAGCTCGTCGTCGTGTGTGTCCGCATCGTGTAGCTGGCGGGCGACTGCGAGGCCGGCAGATAGAAATTGCAAATCGCCAGGTCGTCCCAGCCCGCGCTCCGCACGATCACCGTTACGCGCTTGGTCACCGTGTCCGTGTTGCCCAAGCGTGAAGGTCGCCTCCACGGGCGCCCCCGCCGGAATCGACAGGCCCGTGCCCTGCTCGATCACACCCTGGTTCGAGCCACTCGGCCGGTAGAAGTTGAAACCGGCCGTCACGTCCCAGACCAAGGGCCGAGCCACTCGAAAACAGCGACCAGCCCGTGGGCCCGCTGCCGCTCGGCGCCGCCGGAGAAATCACCGTTGGTCACGACGTTGGCCGTCCTCACCTCCAAGGATACCGAGACTTTCCCCCCGCAGGAGATACCCGGAGACGGTTTCGCCTTCGGCGACGATCGTGTAGAGGCCGGCCGTGCTGTAGGTATGTGACTGGACCAGCGGCAGGCTGTAGGGGGCGCTGAGCGGGTAGCTGGTCACCGTGCCGTCGCCATAGGCGATCTGGACCTGATGGCACGGCAGCGTCAGGCCGCTCACCGTAACCGTGACCGAATTCCCGGCCACGATCGAACCCGCCGACGTCGTGACGCCGGTCACTCGCGCGCGGTCGCGTCGGGAGTGGCGTCGGGCGCGAACGACGCCAACAGCTTCGACCCCAGATACACGGTACTCCCGCGCCACGGCCGGCGCGCCCACTGTCGCGTCATACTCGGCCAGCAACTGCCCGCCCAGCCCGTGCACGTAATACTGCTGGCTGGCGGCGGACGATCGACCGTCCGCAGGCCGTCGGCGTCATACGTGTAGCTCGTCGTCGGCCCCTCGTTCAGCCGCGCGGTCGCCATCTGGTTGCGCGCGGTGTACGTGTAGGTGAATGTGTCGGCGCCCGCCGTGTGCGTGGCCAGGTTGCCCACGAAGTCGTACGTGAAGGTGCCGGTCTCGGGCACGCCCAGCGGGCTGGTGGCGCTCGTCAACCGGTTGGTGGCCGCCGCATACATGTACGTGACCAGACTCGAGCCCGTGCCCTTGGTCAGCCGATTCCCTTGCGCGTCATAGGTGAAGCTCGTCGCGCCGAATCCGGTCACGCCGGTCAGCCGATCGAGCGGATTGTACGTGTAGCCGGCGCTGAACCCCGGCCGGGTATCGGTGACGTTGCTGACATTGCCCACGTCGTCATACCCATAGGTCAAGTCGAGCACCGTGCCGCTGGTCAGGTGCGCGGGCCGGTACCGCCCGTCGAACGTGGTCGTGTCCCGCATCCCGCTGCCGCGCGTGAACCCCTGCACAGCCCCCGACGCGTGATAGTCGAACTGGTCCGCCAGTACCTGACTCCCCGTCTGGACCTGGCTGATCCGGCTGGCCGCATCGTAGCTGTAGCTCACGACCCGGCCGCTGGGATACGTGATCGTCTGCAGGTTGTCGCGGCTGTCGTACGCGAACTGCGTGAGGAAGACCTGCCCCTGCACGCGGTCCTCACGTCCGGTCAGCCGGTTGGCCGCATCGTACGTGAGCACGGTCTCCACGCCGCCCACCGTCGCCTGGACGCGATTGTCGCGCGCGTCGTAGGAGAAGACCGCGTCATCGGCCGTGCCGGGCGCATCGATCTGCGCGAGCCGGTGGTTGCCGTCAAAGGTGTAGGTGGTCGTCAGGCCGGCCGCGTCAGTCTTCGTGTGCAAGAGGCCATCGGCCGTGTACGTGTAGGTCGTCGTGCCGGACTCGGGCTGCGTGTCCGAGGCGAGGTGATTGGCGTGCTTGTCGCACGCCCAGACGCGGTCGGGGCCTTCAGGCCCCTGCACCCGCGTCAGGCTGCCGAGCGCGTTGTAGGCGTAGACCCAGTTGGCGCCGTTGGCATCCGTCAGGCCCGCCAGCCGTCCGTCACCGGGATCGCCGAACGCCACCCAGTGCTGCGTGGTCGTGTGATGATTCTCGTCCTCGATCGCGACGTCGGTACCGGCGTAGGTGTAGTGCACCGCCGATTGATCCGCATGCGTCACGCTCGTGACCCGGCCGAGCGCGTCGTAGGTGAACGCATCGCCGGTGGCGCCGCTCGTGAACGGGTAGCTCTGGAACGTCTTCAGCCCTTCCACGTCGTACGTGGTGACGGTCTTCACCCCCGCGGCATTCTCGGTCGCGATCGGTCGGCCGAAGCCGTCCACCGTGGTCGTGGTCCACGCACCGTCGCGGGACACGGTGACGCTCGTGCCGTCGGCGGCGTAGTTGGTCGTGGTCGCCGCGCCCTCGGGCGGGATCACCTCCGTGACCCGCCCCAGGCCGTCGTACTGGAACTCGGTCGTCGCGCCGCCGCGGCTTTCGCTCGCCACGGTGCCGTCCGGGTGGAGCGTTCGCACGATCGCCGACTGCGGCGCCGTCACAGTCTGCGGCACCGCCCACTGGAAGCCGATGCTGGTCTGGTGACCACCAGCGTCGGTGATCGCGGCCGTGTTGCCGGCGGCGTCCGGACTGAACGTCGTGGTCACGCCCGCCTGGGTCGTCGATTGGAGGAAGCCCGTCGCGTGGTCGTAGGCGTAGCTCGTCGCGAACGACTCCCCCGCCACCGTGACCGTTTCGGACGCCGGCTTGCCGGTGAGGTACGGCGTGAACCCGTAATCGAACGTCCGCTCTGTCACGCGCGTCGCACCGGTCGTGCTCGAGGATTCCGTGACGCGATACGGCCGCAGGTAATCGCCGAACTGATCGGCACTGTAGAGATAGTCCGTCGTGAACGTTTGGCCGCCCTGCGTGATGACCTGGTGCGCGGGCACCTGGATCGTCCAACCCGTGAAGACCGGAAACGGCACACCGGTGTACGTCGTGGCCACGGTGGCGACCGCCGTCCCGTCGCTCAGCAGCGCTTTCTCGTCGAGGGTCCAGTCGGTCACGCTCCAATTGCCATGCCAGCCGTGCGCGTAGCGCACCTGCCGTCCGCTCGGCATCGTGACGGTACCCCCGCGCCCGTGTACGCGAAGGTCCAGGTGCCGCCGGAAATCGCGCGGCCGCCGGTCGTGATCGTGGTCAGTTTCGGCGCGGCCCCGCCCAGATCGTTTTCGACGAACGTGTAGGCGACGGTGCCGCCGGTGGGCAGCGTCACCTGCACCGTCCCATTGAATCCCTGCTGGGTGTAGGCGAAGATCCACGCCGGCCCGGCCGGCGGCTGCGCCTCCGTCAGGTTGTACGTCGCCGTGCCCGGCACCAGCCACGCGTACGTGTAGGTCCACGTCCGGCCCTCGTAGGTCATCGACGACGGCAGGCGCGGGTTACTGCCCGTATACGCGAACGACACGGTCCGCGTGCGGGTCGCGCCCGCATCGGCGACGGTCTGGACCACGTCGTCGAGCAGAAAGGGCCGATAGCCGTCCGCAATCCAGTGCGGCGTGATCGAGTTGCCGAACGGATCGTGCACTTCAACCAGCATGATGCCGCCCACGGGATTGCCTGTCTGCTCGTAGGTCGCCACCCAGCCGTTCGGCAGGGACACCGTGCGTGCCACCGGGTCGTACTGCCAGAAGTCCGCCGTGACGAACAGGCCCGGCAGGACGTTGGAGCGCGGCAGCTTGGTAGAACCATCGCCCATGAAGAAAATCGGCTGCCACGGGTCCTGCGTTTCGCCCGGCCCCGGTGTCGGCGGCGCCACGGGCGAGCCGACCCGCACCGGCACGTCGGCGAATCCAAAATACCAACTGCCGCCCCAGGCATTCCGGTTGTAGGTCCGCGTCAGGCGCAGATCCAGTCCGGCGTTGCCGGGCAGCGCCAGGTCGGTATAGCGGAGGGTGAGATGCCCGTTGACCATGTCCACCGCCTCGAAGGGCAGCTGCGAGAAATACCCTCGGCCGGGTTGGAGCCCGACCGGATCGAACGCCGACGCCGGCGGCGATTGCGGCGCCGCCGACCGCGCCGATTGGGTGACCAGGGAAACCAGCAGGAGGACGAGAGAGGCGTGACGACGACGCATGGGCGGCTCCGCAGAAAGCGCCCGTAGCCGGTGGACCCTCGCGCACCGCGACGACGGACGGCGCTTGGGCTGTGAGCAAAACTCAGACCAGGGGCAAGCGACAGCTTTTGGGCCGTCCCCTGCTGCTGCTGCTGCTGCTGCTGCTATAGCGAAATTCCGCCTGTCGTGGGGACGATTTCGCGCCGCGCGGCGACTCCCCCCGCCTGATCCACTTCCGTATTCCTGGTGGTCTGACGCCGCGTCAGTTTCTGGGAGGAAACGGCGTTCACTTGGTAGGGGCTTCGATTCCATCCGCGCGCGGGCCTCAGCACGTCTCGTTCTGTCGGTGTTCCGACACTGTCACCAAGGTGGCAGACCCAGGCGGCCAGGCGCTTGTAGGGTGGTCTCGACGGGGGGTGTGCACATGTCGAGAGGCTCGCGCGATGACGACCGCACCGAACCGACCGACCGCGCACCGGAGCGCCAAGCCCGCGATTAGCCCCGCAGCCGCGCCGAGGACGTGGCGGCGCGCGATCTCGCGCTTCCGCGCGGCGAGGCGCGTGAAGTCGTCCAGTTCCGCGGACGGGAGTATGCCCTGAACGGATCCGAGACCCGGGCCCTCGCGACGGTCGGCGCCTTCCGGGTCGTCTCACCCGGTGATGTCGGCGACGGGGCGCACGGCGAGGACGCGCGGCACGGCGACTGGCGGCACCTGACCGAACAGGGCTTGCTGACCCGAGACACCATCACCGACGAGCACGGCGCGCGCCACGTCGTGGCGCTGACCCGCGAGGGCAAGGATCTGCTCGACGCCCACGCCCGGGACCGGCCCGACGGCAGCCGGCAGGCGTACTACGCCGACATCGTGAAGCCGCGCGAGCTGAACCATGACAGCCAGATCTATCGGCTCTACCGGGAAGAGGCCGCCGCGATTGAAGCCGAGGGCGGCCGCGATCACGCGCCTCGTGCTCGACTACGAACTGAAGCGCGACTACCAGGAATTCCTCAATCGCGACGACCGCGAGGACGACCTCGATCGGGACCGCCTGGCGTTTGCCACGGCCCACGACCTGCCCGTCATCGACGGGCACCTCGAGCTCCCGGACCTCCGGATCGAGTACGAGACCGAGGACGGACGAACCGCCCATCGCGACGTGGAACTCGTCACCGAGCATTACTCCCGCGGGCAGCTGTCCGGGAAGGCCACGGCCGGCTTTGCCTGCTACCGGGCGTCCTCCGGCGGCGGCCGGAAGGGCGGTACCCGTTCAATCCGCGCCATTTGGAGCGAATGGGATGACCTTTGAAGACCGCGTTCAGGCGCTGGAACCCCTCGGCTTCAGCGAACAAACCCGCTTCCTCGTAACCATCGCGCTCCACGGCGGCTTCTGCTTGCGACGGCAGTACACCGCCTTCACAGGCCTGCGGAACGGCCAGGGCGTCCGTGACTTCCTCGATCGCCTGGTCACCCGACGCCTGGCCAAGCGCTGGCATTCCGGCCCGACCGCGGGCACGTGTACCACCTCTCCAACTCGGCGATCTACAACGCCATCGCGCAGGACGACAACCGCAATCGCCGGCACAGCAGCCCGGCGTTGATCGCCCGGAAACTGATGCTGCTCGACTACGTCCTCGGGCAGCCGCCTGGCGACTGGTACGCCACCGAACAGGACAAGGTCGCGCTCTTCACGACCCGGTTCGGCGTCCGGCCGGCGGAGTTGCCGCAACGCGTCTACCTGGCGCGGCGCCGCGGTGACGCGCATACCACCCGGTACTTCATCCAGAAACTGCCGATTCTCGTGACGGCCGATCCGAGCGCGGTCTCGTTCGTGTTCTTGATCACGGACACGACCGGCGAGGCGTTCGGGCAGTTTCTCCAGGACCATCTGCGGCTGCTGAACCGCCTTCCCACGTGGCGCCTCATCGCGGTCGCGCCCATGCACCTCCCCGGACTTCCCGGCTGCGCGGCGGCCCTGCAGCGGTTCTGTATCGCGTTGCAACGGCCTCGAGCGGCCGAAGAGGTCGGCGCGCTCCAGATCTACTTCACGTGGCGCGAGATGTTTGAGCGAGACGACTGCTCGTTCACAGCGCCCGATCACAACAAGGTCATCAAGGAGTGGCACGCCTACCGGCAGCGCTTCGCCACGGGCGAGTACCAGGACCTCTACGACCAGTGGAAGACGGAAGGCCCCCCGGCGCTCGAGCACCGCGGCGGGGAGCCGTTTCTTGCAGCCCTCCGGGACGGCCGCGGCGAGCTGGTCACACACCGTTTGCCGCTTCGCTACGACCGGTTTGGCACGCGGGCGGGCGTCTGTTGAGGGGCTACCGTGCGCGGCAGACGCTGGCGGGTACGGTGGCTATCGCGGTGGCGCCGGCCAAACCGACCGAGCCACTCGGCTGCGGTCAGGGAATCAACGGGCAACCGTCCAGCGATGTGGTACTTACCGCGGGCGCGAGCCGAGGCGGGCCCACCACACCGGCGGCGCACCGTGCCGCCGGATGCGCAGTCCGGCGAGCCCGGACGAAGGGGGGAGCGACCCCCCTTTTCAGGGGCCTGCCGCGCCCAGGCTGCGCCCAGCGCGTCGACTCCGTGGGGTCGCTCCCCCCTTCGTCCGGGCCCTGTCCGGTGATGCGAGGTGAGCACCGTGCGTGATCGTCACGGGGATCTGCGTCGTGCTCGACGCGGGCCATCACGCGCCCCATTCTCGGGCTGTCCTCGGATCGGTCCAGGCTCGGCGCCAGGCGCCGCCCGCTCCGCGGCTGCGGCCTTGACCGATCCTCCGGGCAACCCGGAGTTGGGCACTTGCGTGATGGCCCACTGGATCCGTCCGTGCAATGTCGGCGATCACGCAGTAGTCGAGGAACGAACAGAGTTGAGAGCCGGCGTCGGGTCGTACAGCCATCGCGAATCACTGCGCTCAATCGGAACCATGTCGCCACTGCTAGGACACGCGCGTTGACACCAGTCGTATCATGAGGTTCAAGAAATCGATTTTCGCCTCCCGACCGACGATGCCGATCGCCGGCATCGTGCGCAACGCAAGGAGTCGGCGGCCCACCGAGGCCGAGCGCACCTACGTCCGCGCCAGGGCGCGGCAGGCGGCGAAGACGATGTTCGACGAGGAGCAGCGACGCGGCACGGCCGCTCCTGAGGAAGAGGCCACATGCGAGTAGCCCTTTACGCGCGGTACAGCTCCGACCAACAGCGCGACGCCTCGATCGCCGACCAGCTCCGCGACTGCCGGCACTTCGTCGCGCGCGAGCAATGGACTGTCGCGCGGGAGCACACCGACGCCGCAATGTCTGGCGCCTCGCGACACCGCCCAGGCTTTCAAGCGCTTATGCGCGAGGCGCGCCGCCGCGAATTCGACATCGTAGTCGCGGAGTCCCTCGACCGCCTCAGTCGTGACCAGGAAGACACGGCAAACCTGTTCAAAGTCCTGTCATTCGTCGGTGTTCGAATCGTCACACTCGCGGAAGGCGAAATTGGCCCCCTGCAGATCGGCTTTAAGGGCACGATGGGCGCCATCTTCCTGAAGGATTTGGCGGACAAGACCCGACGCGGCCTCCGCGGACGTGTTGAGGCCGGAAAGTCCGGCGGGGGGCTCTGTTACGGGTACCGCGTCGTGCGCGCCCTCGGCGAGCACGGCGTCACGACCGGCGAGCGCGAGATCGACCCCGTGCAAGCCGGGATTGTCGTGCGGATCTTCCGAGAGTTCGTCAACGGTACGTCGCCCAAGGCTATCGCGAAGCAGCTCAACGCCGAACACGTGGCTGGGCCAAGCGGCGGCCCGTGGGGGCCGAGCACGATTTACGGACACGCCGGCCGCGGCACGGGCGTCCTCAACAACGAACTGTATATCGGGCGTCTCGTTTGGAACCGCCTGCGGTACGTGAAGGATCCTGACTCCGGTCGCCGTGTTTCACGCCAGAATCCGGCATCCACGTGGACCATCACGTCGGTGCCCACGCTCCGCATCGTCCCAGACGATCTCTGGCAGGCGGCTAAAGCGCGACAGAGCCAGACTCGGCAGACACTCAGTTCCGGAGCCAGCCTCGTTCGCGCAAGGCGGCCCGTGTACCTGTTCTCCGGCCTCACGAAATGCGGCGTCTGCGGCAGCGGTTTCACGATGTTCTCGAAGGACCGCTTGGCCTGCGCGGGCGCGCGTGACCGCGGCATCTGCACGAACACGGCCACGATCCGGCGCGAGGAGGTTGAGAGGCGCGTTATCAAGGCGATGGCCGAACGCCTGTGGAACCAGGAACTGTTCGTCGAGTTCTGCCAGGAGTTCACACGGGAGCGGAACCGTCTTCATGGCGAAGCTACGGCCGCAGCGTCGGCCGCGGTGAAGGAACAGGCTGCCATCGGGCGGGAAATCGCGAAAGCGGTTCATTGGATCACGCACGAGTGGAGCGGCGAGAAGGACACGATGGCCGCCGCCGTCCGGCAGGAGTTAGCGACGCTCGAGCGCCGGAAGGGCGAACTCGCAGCGGTCGTCGAAGCGGCGCAGCGCGCACAACGTGCCAGGCCCCTGCTCCATCCAGAGATGGGCAAGCTGTACCGCGATTGGGTGATTGAGGCACGCGACGGACTGAACGACGTTGATCGCCGTGCTGGCGCGACCACTGCCCTTCGAGCGATGGTCGAAGAAATCGTCCTCACGCCCGAAGGCGAGACGCTGGCGATCCTGCTGAAGGGGGACTTGGCGGCGATGCTGGCTGCTGCAAGTCCGCGATCAGATTCCGCAGACTTGCAGCGCCAAGTCAAGATGGTTGCGGGGGGGGGATTTGAACCCCCGACCTTTGGGTTATGAGCCCAACGAGCTACCGGACTGCTCCACCCCGCGACAATTGAACTCCCATCGTAGCCCGATCCCGCCGACGCGTCAACGTAAGGGCCCGGTGACTCGGGCCGCCGGAACGGACTACGATGCTTGCCATGCGAATCTCCATCGTCCGTTGCGCTGCTGCCCTGTTCGTCGCCCTGTCCGGTCTCCTGTCGGTTCCCGCGTCCGCCCGCGCCCAGACGCCGCCTCCACCGCCGCCCAAGCAGGAAGGCACCGCCGAACTCGCCTTCGTCGGCACCACCGGCAACTCCAAGGAGACCACCCTGAGTGCCGGCGCCGAGTACATCGCCCGTCCGACCAGCTGGGTCATCAAGAACCGGTTCAACGTCGTCCGGGGGGACACCGACAGCGTCCTCACGACCGAATCCTGGCTCTACGGATTCCGCGCGGAACGGAAGCTCAACGACCGGATTTCGGCATTCGGCGAATACGCCTACTTCCGCGATCAGTTCGCCGGCGTCGACTCCCGGAACGGCGTGACCGGGGGCCTGATGTTCACGGTCATCAAGTCCGACAGGCAGACGCTGAGCGCCGATGCCGGCCTCGGCTACCTGAACGAGCAGCGGCTCACCGGAGACGACGTGTCGAGCGGCACCTATTCGGGCGGCGCGGCCTACAAGCTCAAGCTCTCCGAGAACGCTGAACTGACCGACGAACTACGCCTGCTCGGCACGTTCGACAACTGGCGGACGACTGGCGAGTATCCAACATCCCTTGCCGTCACGGCGAAGCTCACGACAATGTTCTCGCTCAAGTTCTCGAACACGGTCCGCCGCATGAACTTTCCGCCTCCGGGTTACACCGACACGGACACCGTGACGTCGGTGGCGTTCGTCGCCGCGTTCAAACCAAGGCGAAGTGAACCCGTCCAGCGTGACACGGGTCGCCGACGCGATCAGTCGCGCGGCCTGTGTCACGATTCTCACCGGCGCCGGGGTGTCCGCCGCGTCGGGCATCCCCACGTTCCGCGGAGCGGACGGTTTGTGGAAGAAGGTCCGCGCCGAAACGCTCGCCACCGCCGAGGCCTTCGAGAACGATCCCAGGCTGGTCTGGGAATGGTACGACTGGCGGCGGCAGATGATCCGCACGGCCGAGCCCAACGCCGCGCATCAGGTGCTGGCGCGCTGGACGCGGGAACGGCCGGGCGTCACTTTGATCACGCAGAACGTGGACGGGCTGCACGAACGCGCGGGGTCGGAGCGACTGATCCGACTTCACGGGTCCATCTGGCGCCTGCGCTGCTGGAGCGCGTGTGCGGCCGGCGCCACCGACTGGCTGGACGAGACGGCTCCCCTGCCGACCCTGCCGCCACGATGCCCGCATTGCGGCGGTCTGGCGCGACCGGCCGTCGTCTGGTTCGGCGAAGGCCTCGATCCGGACATCCTCGCGGCGGCCGATCGCGCGACCACCTGCGACGTCTTCCTGACCGTCGGCACGTCAGCCGTCGTCTACCCCGCCGCCGGCCTCATGCACCAGGCCAAGCGGCGCGGGGCGATGACGGTGGAAATCAACACCGACACGACGGGCGCATCGGGGAGCGTGGACGTGGTGATCACTGGCCGGGCGGAGGAGCTACTCGCAGAGATCGACGAGAAAGTTACAAGTCAGAGGTCAGAAGTCAGAAGTAGGTTAGAAAGGAAAGTTGAGAAAGCAGGCACGCGCTAGCGCGCTCCATACTTCTGACTTCTGACTTCTGACTTTTGACTTGTAACGTGGTGTCGTCAGATCTTCGGGTAATGTCACGCCCCGCTGCTTCTGGTACTTGCCCTTCTTGTCCGCGTAGGACCGTTCGCAGGGTTCGTCGCTCTGGAAGAACAGGACCTGCGCGAGGCCTTCGTTGGCGTAGATCTTCGCCGGCAGCGGCGTCGTGTTGGAGATCTCGAGCGTGACGAACCCTTCCCACTCCGGCTCGAACGGCGTCACGTTCACGATGATGCCGCAGCGCGCGTAGGTGGACTTGCCGAGGCAGATCGTCAGCACGTCGCGCGGAATCCGGAAGTACTCGACCGTCCGCGCCAGCGCGAACGAATTCGGCGGCACGATGCAGACGTCGGCCTTGACGTCCACGAAGGACCGCGGGTCGAACTGCTTGGGATCGATGACGGTGCTGTTGATGTTCGTGAAGATCTTGAACTCGTCGGCGACCCGGATGTCGTAGCCGTACGACGACAGGCCGTACGAGACGACGCCGTCACGTACCTGGTCGTCCACGAACGGCTCGATCATGCCGTGCTCGAGTGACATCTTACGGATCCAGCGATCGGACTTGATTGACATTGTTCAGAGATCCTCGTCGTCCAGAGTCCAGAGTCCAGGGTCCAGAGTCCCCTCTCTGGTCCAGAGTCCTTCAGTTCGCCCCAACCTGTCCCGCTAACGCCGCAAGACCGCGGCCACGATCGTCAGCACGATGCTGACGAGCACGCAGGTCACAATCGGAAAATAGAACGTGCCGCTGCCCCGGCGGATGATGATATCCCCAGGCAGCCGTCCGAGCGGAAGCCCCAGCTGAATCAGCACCCCGGCCGCGACCAGCAGCAGGCCAGCGACGATGAACAGCCTTCCCATTGCCTGCTGCTGTAACTAACAACTAACAAGTTACAAGTAACAACTGAGCCCGCGTGCCGAACTTGCTACTTGTTAGTTGTTAGTTGTTAGTTGTTAGTTTCTACAGCTCCATGCCGCGAAAGAAATACCCCAGCTCGAACGCCGCGGTCTCCGGCGCGTCGGATCCGTGGGTGGCGTTGAATTCGATCGAGGTGCCGAAGTCCTTCCGGAGGGTGCCCGCGTCCGCCTTGGCCGGGTCCGTCGCGCCCATCAGCGTCCGCCACTTCTTGATGGCGTCCGGCGCCTCGAGGCACATGACGACGCAGGGCCCGGAGGACATGAACGTCGTCAGGCTCGCGAAGAACGGCCGTTCGCGGTGGACGGCGTAGAACCCCTCCGCTTCAGTCTTGCTGAGATGGGTGAGGCGCATGGCCCGGACGGTGAATCCCGCGGCTTCGATACGGGCCAGGATGCGGCCCGCGGCCTTGGCCTTCACGGCGTCCGGCTTGATGATGGCAAACGTTCGTTCGATGGTCATATCCGGCCGATTGTACAGAAAGCACCCGGATTAATCTATTGGTCTATTGATCTATCTGGCTATTTGGCGACCCCGGGGTCCCGATGCCTTAGTGCAGACGGAAGTCGAGGACCAGGTCCATGGCGACGGGCACGGCCGTGCCCCCCAGTTTGCCGGGCTCGAAGGTCCACGCTTTGGCGGCGGTCAAGGCGGCCTCGTCGAGGCCGAGGTCCTTGTCCAACGACTCGAGGACACGGGCGCGATCAACCTGTGCCATCCGTGCCGACGACCACTTGCACCTTCACGCGGCCCTGGATCTTGGCTCGCATGGCATCGGCCGTGTACCTGGGCATGACCGAATGGATGGCCTTGGGCTTGACCAGGCCCTGCGTGTCCGCGGCGTAGGCGCCTTTGAGAAAATCATCCTCCTGGGCCGGCTTTGATTGCGAAGGCGCCTGGGCGCCCAGGGCGGCAACGAACCCGACGACGGCAAGCAACGCGAGTCCGAAGCGAACGTGGGTCATGGGGTTCCTCCCGGCCGGGTCTGAAGACCCGGCGCTCCATTACTCAGACGACGCGACCGACGATCCGGCTGGAAGGCTTGGCCCAAAACGCGTCCGGCGGGCCGTCTGGCCCGCCGGCGCCGTACCTGTCGTACCTGTCGTACGTACCCGTCGTACCCGTCCTTATCGCAGTTCCTTCATCAGTTCGTCGAGCACGGCCTTGGGCGGCCGGGTCATCTCCTGGCTGAGCTGGGCCAGCGGCGTGTCGACGAGGTTCAGCGCGTCGACGAAGTTCTCCTGGTCGGGCTCGATGTAGATCATGCCTGTCGCGAACTCGCCGCGCGCGGCGGTTTCGTGCAGCAGCCGCGTGGCGGCCATCTTGTCGGCGGGGTTGTAGTCCTCGGCCACCTTGCGCAGATACAGGTGCGAACCGTCGTGCATCTTCACGTCGGTGGTCGATCCCGGCTCGTATTCCACCGTGATGTCCTCGAAGAACGGGACGAACGAGACTTCGCCGAGCGCCTCGTCGTGATCCTTCACGTAGGCGTAGCTCTTCGTCGAGCCCTCGTGGTCGTTGAAGGTGACGCAGGGCGAAATCACGTCGATCATGCACGTGCCGCGGTGCGCGATGGCGGCCTTCAGGATCGACAGCAACTGCTTCTTGTCGCCGGAGAACGACCGCGCGACGAACGAGGCGCCGAGCTCGATCGGCCAGCGCGCACAAATCCAGCGGCGGCAGTCCATTGACGACGCCGTTCTTCATCTTCGTGCCGAGGTCCGCGGTCGGCGAGAATCTGGCCCTTGGTCAGGCCGTAGCAGCCGTTGTCCTCGATGATGTAGATGAGCGGCAGGTTGCGCCGCATCGTGTGGACGAACTGGCCGATGCCGATGGCGCCGGTGTCGCCGTCGCCGCTGACGCCGATGCCCTCAGCGTGGCGTTCGCCAGGATGCGCGCCGGTGGCCACCGACGGCATGCGCCCGTGCACAGCCGTTGAACCCGAAGGACTGGTTCAGGAAGTACGCCGGGCTCTTGCTCGAGCAGCCGATGCCGGAGAACTTCATGACGCGCTTCGGATCGACGCCCATCTCGTAGAACGCGTCGATGATGCGCTCGGTGATGGCGTTGTGCCCGCATCCGGCGCACAGCGTCGTCTTGCTGCCGCGATACGTCGCGAGCTCGAGGCCGATGCGGTTGACCTTCTTCGGCGGAACGGTTTCGGTGGTGGTGGCGTCACTCATTATCGGGTTCTCAGGTTCTCGCGTTCTCGGGTTCGTCGGGTTCCTGGGCTACTTCGTGCGTTCTTGCGCCAGCACGGCGTCCGTGATCGTGCGCGCGTCGATCGGCAGTCCGTTGTAGTGCCGCACGCTGCGCAGCCGCGACGCCAGCGCCGGGTCGCACTCGATGGTCAGCAACTTGCACATCTGGCCGTCGCGGTTCTGATCGACGACATACACGCGGTCGTGCCGGCGGACGAAGTCCTCGACCTCGGGCGGGAACGGATACGCCCGCAGCCGCAGATACGACGTGTCGAGGCTCGCCTCCTCGCGGAGCTGGTCGCGCGTTTCCGCCACGGCGCAGTCGCTCGAGCCGAAGGCGATGATGCCGACCTTGGCGCCGGCCTTGAGGTCGACCACCGGAGCCGGGACCAGCGTCTTGGCGGTCTCGAACTTGCGGTGCAGCCGGTCCATGTTGCCGCGTAGTCTTCGGGCCGCTCGCTGTACACGGCCATGGCGTTGTGGCCGGACCCGCGCGTGAAGTACGCCGGCCCTGCCGTGCCGGGAATCGACCGCCACGGAATGCCGTCGCCGTCGACGTCCTTGTAGCGGCCCCAAGTCGCGCCCAGCTCCGCGACCTTCGCGGCGTCGAGCACCTTGCCGCGATCGATCGGCTTGTCCGGATACGGGAACTCCGGAGACATCCAGGCGTTCATGCCCAGGTCGAGGTCCATCATCACGTAGACCAGCGTCTGCAGGCGCTCGGCCAGGTCAAAGGCCTCGACGGCCATCGAGAAGCACTCCTCACCGATCCCGCGAGCAGGATCGGATGCTCGGTGTCGCCGTGCGAGTTGAACGCGCTGAACAGCACGTCGCCCTGCGCGGTGCGCGTCGGCAGCCCGGTGGACGGGCCCGATGCGCTGGATGTTGAAGATGACGGCCGGCACTTCGGTGTAATAGGCCAGCCCGGCGAACTCGGACATCAGCGAGATGCCCGGGCCCCGACGTGGCCGTCATGGACCGCGCGCCGGCCCAGCCGGCGCCGATGACCATGCCAATCGCGGCGATTTCATCCTCGGCCTGCACGATCGCGAACGTCGCCTTCCCCGTCGTCTTGTCGATGCGGTAGTGCTGCAGGTAGCTCGGTCAGCGCCTCGGGCAGGCCCGACGACGGCGTAATCGGATACCACGCGACGCACCGTGACGCCGGCGAAGAGCAGCCCATCGCCGCGGCGTCGTTGCCGTCCACGAGGATCATGCCGGCGGTCTTGTTCATCCGCTCGATCTTGTACGGGTGCTGAATCTGGAAGTTGTCGGCCGCGTACTTCCGCCCGACCTCGAGCGCGGCCGTGTTCAGCTGCACCGCCTTCATCTTGTGGCCGAGCTGTTTGTCGATCGCGTTCTCGAGTTCCTTCATGTCGATCGACAGCAGATGCGACAGGACGCCGCAATAGAGCATGTTGCGGACCAGGCGCCGCAACTTCACTTCCTTGGTCACCTCGGCCACGATCTTGTCGAACGGCACCGGATAGAAGACGAGGTCGTCCCGATAGGCCCTGGCTTGAGCGGTTCGTCGTACACGCACGACGGTGCCCGGGCGCAGCCCCAGCACGTCTTCCTTGGCCGTCTCGGGGTTCATCACCACGCAGAAGTCAATCGCCTTGCGCATTGGCCGACGTAGCCCCGGTGGTTCGCCCGGATCGTGAACCACGTGGGCAGCCCGCGATGTTCGACGGGAAGAAGTTCTTGCCGCCGACGGGCACGCCCATCTGAAAGATCGCGCGCATGACGACCATGTTCGCGGTCTGGCTGCCCGATCCGTTGACGGTGGCGATCTGAATGGTGAAATCGTTGATGACGGGCGTCCGCTGGCCCGCGGCTGCGGGCTCGACGCTGGGGGATACTGGACTCATCCGACCTTCCCTTGCAGTCCGGGCCGACCAGGGGCGGTCAGCCGCAATCTTTCAAGTATAACGCGTCAGCGGCTGCGAAGCGCATCCACGACGGCCCGCCCGATGTCGGCGGGGCTCTTCACGACGTGCACGCCGGCGGCGGTGAGCGCCGCCATCTTCTCGGCCGCCGTGCCTTTCCCGCCGGCGATGATCGCGCCGGCGTGTCCCATGCGGCGCCCCGGAGGCGCCGTTTGACCGGCAATAAACCCCACCACCGGCTTCTTGAAGTGCGCCTTGATGTACGCCGCGGCCTCTTCCTCGGCGCTGCCGCCGATCTCGCCAATCAGCACGACCGCCTCGGTTTCCGGATCGGCGGCGAACTGCGTCAGCACGTCGATGAACGACGTCCCGATCAGCGGGATCGCCCCCGATGCCGACGCACGTGGTCTGCCCCAGCTCCAGTTGCGTCAGCTGATGGATTGCTTCATAGGTCAGCGTGCCGCTCTTCGACACGACGCCCACACGGCCGGCCTGGCAGATGTTGCCGGGAATGATCCCGGCCTTGGCCTGCCCCGCGGTGATCAGGCCCGGACAGTTCGGCCCGATCAGCCGCATCTGCTTCGCGCGCACCAACGTCATCGCGCGCATCATGTCGAGCGTCGGAATGCCTTCGGTAATGCACACGGCCAGGGGCAGGCCCGCGTCGGCCGCCTCCATGACCGCGTCGGCGCCGCCCGCCGGCGGGACGAAGATCACCGTGGCATTCGCGCCCGTGGCCTGCACGGCGTCCGCCACGGTATCGAACACGGGCCAGCCCTCGTGCGTGGTGCCGCCCTTGCCCGGCGTCACACCGCCGACGACGTTGGTGCCGTAGGCCTGCGCCTGCCTTGGCATGGAACGTCCCCTCGCGGCCGGTCAGGCCCTGCACGAGAAGACGGGTGTGGCGATCAATCAGAATGGACATGCCGGAACCCTCAGGATGTAGGGCGGGGCTTCAGCCCCGCCGCGTGTGCCGGGCCTGAAGGCCCGGCCTACACCGTTACGCCTTTCCTAGCTTGCACGACCTTCTCGGCGGCGTCGCCCATCGAATCCGCGGTCGTGAAGTTCAGGCCGCTCTCGCGCAGCAGTTGTTTGCCGACCTCGACGTTGGTGCCTTCCATCCGAATCACGATCGGCACCGGCACGCCGAGGTCCTTCACCGCGGCGATCACGCCCTCCGCCAGGATGTCGCAGCGCAGGATGCCGCCAAAGATGTTGATGAGCACGGCCTTGACGCTCTTGTCCGACATCAGGATGCGGAACGCGTTCTTGATCTGTTCCGCGCTGGCGCCGCCGCCGACGTCCAGGAAGTTCGCGGGCTCTCCACCGGCCAGCTTGATGATGTCCATCGTCGCCATGGCGAGTCCCGCGCCGTTGACCATGCAGCCGATCGTGCCGTCGAGCTTGATGTAGTTCAGCGCGTACTTCGACGCTTCCACCTCGAGCGGCGCCTCTTCCTGCAGGTCGCGCAGGTCGCGAATGTCCGGATGCCGGTAGAGCGCGTTGTCGTCGAAGTTCATCTTGGCGTCGAGCGCGACCAGGTCCCCGGCCGCGGTCACGATCAAGCGGATTGATTTCGAGCAGCGAGGCGTCCGCCGAGATGAACGCCTGATAGAGCGCCAGCATCGTGCTTGACGCGCCTTGCCGACCTGGTCGGGCGTGAGGCCCAGGCGGAAACGCGAGTTGCCGCGCCTGATACGGCCTGCAGGCCGAGCGTCGGGATCGACGAACGCCTTGAAGATGCGCTCCGGCGTTTCCGTGCGCGACCTTCTCGATTTCCACGCCGCCGTCCTGGCTCACCATGACGACCGGCCGCTCGGTGGACCGATCGATCACGATGCCGAGGTACAGCTCGCGCGCGATCTGCAGGCCCTCCTCGACCAGCACGCGTCCGACGATGCTGCCGTCGGGGCCGGTCTGGTACGTGACCAGCGTCATGCCGAGCATCTTCGCGGCCTCGTCACGGGCGTCGTCGGCGCTCTTCACGACCTTGACGCCGCCGCCCTTGCCGCGGCCGCCCGCGTGAATCTGCGCCTTGACGACCACGACGCCGCCGCCGAGGCGTTTCGCGACGGTCGCGCGCTTCGTCGGCGGTGAACACGACTTCGCCCCGGGGCACCGGAACGCCGTAGGTCTTCGAGGATCTGTTTGCCTTGATATTCGTGAATCTTCATGATGGATGGTCAGTCTACCAAACACGCGGGGCATTGACGGTGCGCCCGACACCACGCCGCGAGGAATACAATGCGCGATTGGATATGGGACTGCGAGCGCTGCAGGCATTCAGCACGTCGGTGGGCACCAAACTGCTTATCGCCCACGGGACTGTGCCTCGTGGGCTTCCTCGCGTTCCACTTACGGCAACCTCCTGCTGTTCTTCGGCGGCCTGGCATACAACGAGCACGCCACGCGCTGATTTCCAATCCGCTGATCGTCCCGGCCGAGTTCGGCCTGATTGCGATCTTCCTGCTGCACGTCTTCAAGGCCGTGACGAACTACTTCGACAACGGCGCCGCGCGAGAACGGGGCTACGAGGTGAAGAAGTGGGCGGGCGGCCCCAGCCGCAAGTCGTGGGGGTCCACGACGATGATCCTGTCGGGGATCACGATCTTCGTCTTCGTGCCCCTGCACCTGGTGACGTTCAAGTACGGCGCGAACTACGCGGCGGCCGAACCCGGCGTGCGCGACCTGTACCGGCTGCTGATCGAAGTCTTCCAGTCGCCGGCGTACGTCGTCTTCTACTGTCATCGCGATGGTGATCGTCGGGATGCACCTGCGCCATGGCGTGTCGAGCAGCCTGCAGTCGCTCGGCGTGATTCCGGCCGCTGGACGCGCGCGTTCCTGGTGACGTGTTACGTGGTGGCGCTGGCCATTGGCGCCGGATTCGTGCTGACGCCGATTTACATCTACCTGTCGGGTCCAGTAACCATGACGCTCGAGTCGAAAGTCCCGTCGGGGCCGCTGGCCGACAAGTGGGATCGCCACCGCTTCGAGTCGAAACTCGTCAATCCGGCGAACCGGCGCCGCTACTCGGTCATCGTCGTGGGCACCGGCCTGGCGGGCGCGTCGGCGGCGTCGTCGCTCGGGGAACTCGGCTACAACGTCCTCAGCTTCTGCATCCATGACAGCGCGCGGCGGGCGCACAGCATCGCCGCGCAGGGCGGCATCAACGCCGCGAAGAACTACCAGAACGACGGCGACAGCATCCAGCGGCTGTTCTACGACACGATCAAGGGCGGCGACTATCGCGCGCGCGAGGCCAACGTCTACCGGCTCGCGCAGCTGAGCGTGAACATCATCGACCAGTGCGTGGCGCAGGGCGTGCCGTTCGCCCGGGAATACGGCGGCCAGCTCGACAACCGGTCGTTCGGCGGCGCGCAGGTCTCCCGCACGTTCTACGCGCGCGGCCAGACGGGCCAGCAACTCCTGCTCGGCGCCTACCAGTCGATGATGCGGCAAGTCGAGCGCAGGGACGTCACGCTCTTCGCCAACCGCGAAATGCTCGATCTGGTCGTGGTCGACGGACACGCCCGCGGCATCATCTGCCGCAACCTGGTCACCGGCCAGCTCGAACGCTACGTCGCGGATGCCGTCTGCCTGGCCACCGGCGGGTACGGCACGGCGTACTACCTCTCGACCAACGCCGTGAACTCGAACGTCACGGCGGCGTGGCGCGCCCACAAGCGCGGCGCGCTGTTCGCCAATCCGTGTTTCACGCAGATTCATCCGACGTGCATCCCCGTGTCGGGCGAGGACCAGTCGAAACTCACGCTGATGTCCGAGTCGCTGCGCAACGACGGACGCGTGTGGGTCCCGAAGAACCAGGGCGACACGCGCGCATCCGAAGGACATCCCGGAGGCGAGCGCGACTATTACCTCGAGCGCCGCTACCCGAGCTTCGGCAACCTGGTGCCCGCGTGACGTCGCGTCGCGCAACGCCAAGATGGTGTGCGACGAAGGGCGCGGCGTCGGGCGGCAGCGGCCTGGCGGTCTACCTCGACTTCCAGGACGCCATCGAGCGGCTCGGCCGCGACGTGATCGCAGAGCGCTACGGCAACCTCTTCGAGATGTACCAGAAGATTACCGACGAGAATCCGTACCAGGAGCCGATGCGGATCTACCCCGCCATCCACTACACGATGGGCGGGCTCTGGGTGGACTACAACCTCATGAGCAACGTGCCGGGGCTGCACGTGCTCGGCGAGGCCAACTTCTCGGACCACGGCGCGAATCGCCTGGGCGCCAGCGCGTTGATGCAGGGACTGGCCGACGGCTACTTCGTCATTCCCTACACGCTCGCCCACTACCTCGCCGGCACGCCGCTGCCGAAAGTCACGACTGACCACGACGCGTTCGCCGAGGCCGAGGCCAACGTCCAGGGGCGTATCAGCCGCATCCTGAACGTGAAGGGCTCGAAGTCGCCGCGCGAGCTGCATCGCGAGCTCGGCCGCCTGCTGTGGGACGACGTCGGCATGGCCCGCAACGACGCCGGCCTGCGGAGGGCCCTGGCCAGGATTCCGCAAATCCGCGACGAGTTCTGGCAGAACGTGTCCGTGCCCGGCGAGGCCAACAACCTCAACAAGAACCTCGAGTACGCCGGGCGCGTGGCCGACTACCTGGAGTTCGCCGAACTGCTGGCCCTCGACGCCCTCGAACGCACCGAATCATGCGGCGGCCACTTCCGCGAGGAGAGCCAGACGCCCGAAGGCGAGGCCCAGCGCGACGATGACACGTTCACCTACGTGGCAGCGTGGGAATTCACCGGCGTCGGGAAGCGCCCCGACCCTGCACCAGGAACCCTGACGTTCGAATACGCCAAGCCGTCCCAGCGGAGCTACAAGTAGGCCATGCGCATCCACCTACGAGTCTGGCGGCAGGCGGCCCCAGCGCCCCGGGACGACTGGAGCAGTACACGGCGGAACCGTGTCGCCCGACATGTCGTTCCTTGAAATGCTCGACGTCGTCAACGAGCAGCTCATCAAGAAGGGCCAGGAGCCCATCGCGTTCGACTCCGACTGCCGCGAAGGGATCTGCGGCACGTGCGGCATCATGGTCGACGGCATTCCCGCACGGGCCTGAACCGCAGCACGACCGTGTGCCAGCTGCACATGCGCCACTACAAGGACGGCGACACCATCACGCTCGAGCCGTGGCGGGCGAAGGCGTTTCCGATTATCAAGGACCTGGTCGTCGACCGCGGCGCCTTCGACCGGATCATCCAGGCCGGCGGCTACACGTCGGTCAACGTCGGCGGGCGCCCCGGACGGCAACGCGATTCTGGTGCCGAAGCCGGCGGCCGACGCTGGCCATGGACGCGCCGCAGTGCATCGGCTGCGGCGCCTGCGTGGCGGCCTGCAAGAACGCCTCAGCCGCGCTGTTCACGTCGGCCAAGGTCTCCCATCTGGCGCACCTGCCGCAGGGCCAGGTGGAACGCAGCGCGCGCGTCGTGGCGATGGTGCAGCGGATGGACGAGGAGGGTTTGGATCGTGCTCGAACGAAGGCGAGTGCGAGGCGGTTTGCCCGAAAGGCATCTCGCTCCGGAACATCGGGACGATGAACGGGAGTACAGGAAGGCTCTGGTGGGCTGGGGCTTAGGGCTTGAGGAGGCTTTGGGGCGGTTGTCCGGCCAAGCCCGGCGTCCCGTAAGCCTTAAGCCGTAACGGCTTCCGATTCCAGAGCGTGCTGATCGAGCCCCACAGGCCCGCCGCAATCAGCGCGCATCCGACGAGGCGTCGTCGACCGTCGTCCATGCCAGCGTTCCTCCGGAACACAGCGAGTGCAAAGCGGCATGCCCGGTGCGCGCTGGAATCGTGCCTGTGTGAAACAGAGGGCGCGCCCGGCCCTTGGCCGTGCGTCGTCTCCTCGGTGCAGCCGACAGGATTGAATCCGGCTTCGAGCTTCCGTTCGTGCGCCGCCCGCCGCTCTCGAACGGGCCCCGGGCTCCGGTCCTACACCCCGATAACCGTCGTCAGTTCCTTGACGGCCGCGGCCGACTTCATCGAGCGCCGCGTTCTCGTCGGCCGTCAGCTTGATCTCGATGATCTGCTCGGCGCCGCCCTTGCCCAGCTTGACCGGCACGCCGAGGAACTGGTCGTGGACCCCGTACTCGCCCTGCAGGAACACGGAACACGGCAGGATGGCCTTCTTGTCCTTGAGGATGGCTTCGACCATCTCGGCCGCGGCCGCCCCGGGCGCGTACCAGGCGCTGGTGCCGACGAGCTTCGTGATCTCCGCGCCGCCGTTGGCCGTGCGCGTGCAGATCTCGTCGAGCTTGGCCTGGCTCAGCATGCCCATGTTGACGAGTTCGGTCAGCGGGATGCCGGCCACCGTCGAGTAGCGCGGCAGCGGCACCATCGTGTCGCCATGGCCGCCGAGCACGAAGGCGTGGATGTTCTCGACCGACACATTCAGCTCCATCGCGATGAAGGTCCGCATGCGGGCGGAGTCGAGGACGCCGGCCATGCCGACCACGCGCTCGCGCGGGAAACCGCTCAGCCGGTAGACGGCCTGGCACATCGCGTCGAGCGGGTTGGCCACCGGCACGATGATGCAGTTGGGCGAGTACTTGACGACCTGCTCGGTCACCGCCTGCATGATCTTGTAGTTGACCTGCAGCAGGTCGTCGCGGCTCATGCCCGGCTTGCGCGGCACGCCCGAGGTCACGACGACGACATCGGAGCCGGCCGTGGCCGCGTAGTCACCGGTGCCGATCAGCCGGGTGTCCGACCCATCAATCGGGCAGGCCTGATAGATGTCGAGCGCGACGCCCTGCGCCTTCTCCGCCGCGATGTCGACGATCACGACATCGGCCAGTTCCTTGACGGCAATGGCCCGGGCCACTGTGGCGCCGACGTTGCCGGCGCCGCCGACGACGGTCACTTTGCGATTCATGCGTCCTCCTCTTCGTTTCCTTTGGGGGCTTCGCTCCCAAACCCTCAGGGGTCAGTCCCGGCTTACGCCGGCAGGGACAGACCCCTACACTCGGCTACATCTACGCAATCATCGCGTCGGCGAACTCGGACGTCTTCAGTTCCGTTGCGCCGGCGATCAGCCGGGCCAGGTCGTAGGTCACCGTCTTGGCGGCGATGGCCTTCTCGAGCGAGGTGATGACGAGGTCGGCCGCCTCGGTGCCAGCCGAGGAACCGCAGCATCATCTCGCCGGACAGGATGACCGAACCCGGGATTGACCTTGTCGAGGTTTGCGTACTTCGGGCGCGGTGCCGTGGGTGGCCTCGAAGATGGCGTGGCCGGTCACGTAGTTAATGTTGCCGCCGGGCGCGATGCCGATGCCGCCGACCTGCGCGGCCAGCGCGTCGGAAATGTAGTCGCCGTTGAGGTTGGGCGTCGCGATGACGTCGTACTCGGCGGGCCGGGTCAGGATCTGCTGCAGGAACGCGTCGGCAATCACGTCCTTGACGACCAGCCCGCCCGGGCAGCCGGCACCACGGGCCCGCCGTCGACCTCGATCGCGCCGAATTCCTGCTTGGCCAGCTCGTAGCCCCAGTCACGGAAGGCGCCTTCCGTGAACTTCATGATGTTGCCCTTGTGCACCAGCGTCAGGCTCTTGCGCTTGTGCGCGATGGCGTAGTCGATCGCGGCCCGGACGAGCCGCTCGGTGCCCTCCCGCGAAATCGGCTTGATGCCGATGCCCGAGGTCGTCCGGGAACCGGATCTTCTTGTAGAGCTTCGGGAACGACGGCCGCGAACAGCTTCTTGAACTCCGCCGACCTCTGGCGTGCCCTCGTGGAACTCGATGCCGGCGTAAATGTCCTCGGTGTTCTCGCGGAAGATGACCATGTCCACCAGGTCCGGCCGCTTCACCGGCGTTTCCATGCCGCGCGAAGTAGCGGACCGGCCGCAGGCAGACGTACAGGTCGAGTTCCTGGCGCAGGGCGACGTTCAGCGACCGGATGCCCCCGCCGACCGGCGTCGTGAGGGGCCCTTTGATACCCACGAGGTATTTCCGAAACGCCGCGAGCGTGTCCTCGGGAAGCCAGTTCCCCGTCTGCGTTGAAGGCCTTCTCACCGGCGAGGACCTCGAGCCACTCGATCTGGCGCTCGCCGCCGTAGGCTTTGCGACCGCGGCGTCGAACACGCGGACGCTGGCGCGCCAGATGTCCGGTCCGGTGCCGTCGCCTTCGATGAACGGGATGATGGGATGGGCGGGGACGTGAAAGACCTCGTCCCGTCGTTGAATCGCTTCGGCGTTGGTGGACATGATCAACAGAATCTGTGGAAAACGTTGTGGAAAACTCCCGCGCGCGGCGTTTTTCGCCCAGCTTTCTGGCCGACCTGCGATTTGCACCAATCTGGTGCGGCTGCGGCGCCCGACCGATCGGCACATTATAAACGCCATCGCCATCGCTCGTCTGCCTGCGGTTTATTTCCGCCACACGACCACACGTCACCATGAAGACGTGACGCGATGGGTGTTCTTGGCGCCCTCGAAACTGGTGTAAGATTCACCGTGCCCGTCGTTCTGCCCGCTGGGCTCCCGTCTGCGGTTCGGTCCGCTCGAGTTGTCGCCGTCATTCCCTCCCGCTACCAGTCGACGCGTCTCCCCGGCAAACCTCTCGCGCTGATCGCCGGCCGGCCGATGGTCGAGCACGTGTATCGCCGGGCCGCCGCCGCCGCGAAAGTCGACGCGGTTCTGGTGGCGACCGATGACGCGCGCGTCGCGGACGCGGTGGCGGCGTTCGGCGGCACGGCCGTGATGACGAGCCGCCGATCACGCGACGGGCACGGACCGGCTCGCCGAGGTCGCGCGGGCGCTCGAGGGCGAGATCATCGTGAACGTGCAGGGCGACGAGCCGCTCATGACGGCCGACGCCATCGACGCTGTGGCCGAGTTGCTTTTGTCGCGGCCGCAAGACGCAGATGGCGACGCTGCGGCGCCGGACGGAAGACGAGGCGGACCTCGACAATCCCAGCGTCGTGAAATTGGTGGTGGACGCGGCCGGGTATGCCCTGTATTTCACGCGGAGCCGGCGTCCCGTTCGTGCGGCCGGGCCATCCGGCGCCCGTGTTCTGGCGGCACCTGGGCTTGTACGCCTACCGGCGCCCGTTCCTGGCGACGTTGGCGGGGCTCTCGCCCACTCCGCTCGAACAGGCCGAGGGCCTCGAACAACTGCGGGCGCTCGAGCACGGCTACCGCATCAGCACGGCCGAAACATCGGCGGATACCATTGGCGTGGACACCCCGGAGGATCTGGAACGGGTCCGGCAGCTCGTGTCTGCCGGCGCCCGATCCTGACGCGACTCATGGCACATAGCGACCGCAAGCGACCCGTCAAATTCATCTTCGTGACCGGCGGCGTGGTCTCCTCGCTCGGCAAGGGCCTGGCGGCCGCCTCCATCGGGTGCGTGCTCGAAGCGCCACGGCTACAAGGTCGGACTGAAGAAGTTCGACCCCTACATCAATGTGGACCCGGGCACGATGAGCCCGTACCAGCACGGCGAGGTCTACGTCACGGACGACGGCGCGGAGACGGACCTCGACCTGGGCCATTACGAACGCTTCACGAACATGGTCGCGTCGCGCGACGCGAACTGGACCACCGGCAAGATCTACCTGTCGGTGATCCAGAAGGAACGGCGCGGCGACTACCTGGGCCGCACCGTCCAGGTCATTCCGCACATCACGAACGAAATCAAGGACGCCGTCCGGCTCGCCGCCGAGGACGTGGACGTGCTGCTCGTCGAGATCGGCGGCACGGTCGGCGACATCGAGAGCCTGCCCTTCCTCGAAGCCATCCGCCAGTTGCGGCAGGACCTCGGGCGCGAGAACACGCTCTACATCCACCTGACGCTCGTGCCGTACATCGCGTCCGCCGGCGAACTGAAGACGAAGCCGACGCAGCACAGCGTCCGCGACCTGCGCTCGATCGGCATCCAGCCCGACGTGCTGCTCTGCCGCACGGACCGCCCGCTCGACCAGGACATGAAGCGGAAGATCGCGCTCTTCTGCGACGTCGACGAGGAAGCCGTCATCACGGCCCAGGACGTGGCGAGCATCTACGAGGTGCCGCTCAATCTGTCCGAACAGGGCCTCGACCGCATCCTCCTGCAGCGCCTCTCGCTCCCGCAGACGGAAGCGTGCATGGACGACTGGAAGGACCTCGTCGAGCGCGTCCGGCACCCGAAGGACGAGGTCACGCTGCACTTCGTCGGCAAGTACACGGAGTACGAGGACTCCTACAAGAGCATCAACGAAGCCCTCTTCCACGGCGGCTTCCACCATCAGCTCAAGGTCAAGCTCAAGTACGTCGAGGCCGAGGCGCTCGAGCAGCCGGACGGCATGCGCCTGCTCGATGACGCGGTCGGCATTCTGGTGGCGCCCGGCTTCGGCAATCGGGGCAGCCGGGGCATGATGGCCGCCGCCGAGTACGCGCGCGCGCGGCGCATTCCCTACTTCGGGATCTGCTACGGCTTCCAGTGGGCCGTCGTGGAGTTCGCGCGCAACGTCGTCGGCCTCCAGGACGCGGACTCGACCGAGGTCACCGAGGATGCGCCGCACAAGATCATCTACAAGCTGCGCGACCTGCTCGGCATCGACGACATGGGCGGCACGATGCGCCTGGGCAGCTACGCGTGCCGGCTGGCGCCCGATTCACTGGCCTTCAGGCTCTACGGCGACGAAATCATCCACGAGCGGCATCGCCATCGCTACGAGTTCAACTGCCAGTACGAGAAGACGCTGACCGACGCGGGGCTGCGCATCGTCGGCCGGTCGCTGGACGGCAAGTTCGTGGAGATCGTGGAGCTGCCGGGCGCACCCGTGGTTCCTGGCGGTGCAGTTCCATCCGGAATTCAAGTCCAAGCCGCTGCGGCCGCACCCGCTGTTCGCGGGCTTCGTCGAAGCCGCCTACAAGCGCAACAGGCGGTTCAAGGCGTCGCGACCAACGTCACGGCGATTGGGGATCGGCGCAGGGGTTAGGGATATATTGTCCCTGTGACGAACCCGTTTCGCCAGGCGTTCGACCGGTCCCGATCGCCGAGGGCGTCGTGCTGGGCGGGCCGGATCTGGTCCTGATCGCCGGGCCGTGCGTCATCGAGAGCGACCATCACGCCGTGGAGCTCGGCGCGGCCATCGCGGCCATCGCCAAGCGGGCCGGCGTGCCGTACGTGTTCAAGGCCTCCTTCGACAAGGCCAACCGCACGTCGCTCGTCCTCCTATCGCGGCCTGGGCATCGAGGCCGGGCTTGCGGCGCTCGATCGGGTGCGCCGCGAGGTCGGGGTGCCGATCCTGACGGACATCCATGAGCCCTGGCAGGCGGCGCAGGCGGCGGAAGTCGCGGACGTCCTGCAGATTCCCGCGTTCCTGTCGCGCCAGACCGACCTCGTCGTCGCGGCCGCGAAGACCGGGAAGGTCGTCAACCTGAAGAAGGGCCAGTTTCTGGCGCCGCTCGACATGCGTCACGCCATCGAGAAGGTCCGCGCCTCCGGCAACGAACGCGTGTTCGTGACCGAACGGGGATTCTCGTTCGGCTACAACAACCTGGTCGTGGACATGCGGGCGTTCCCGATGATGCGCGGCCTCGGGGTGCCGGTGGTGTTCGACGTCACGCACAGCCTGCAGTTGCCGGGCGGCGGCGACGGCGTGACCGCCGGCCTGGCCGAGTACATCGAATCCGCTGGCCCGCGCCGGCGTCGGCGCCGGCGTGGACGGCGTGTTTCTCGAAGTGCACGAAGAGCCCGCGCGCGCCAAGAGCGACGCGCAGAACGCGCTGCGCGCTGGCGCAAGCTCGCGCCGTTGCTCGACCAGCTCGTCGCCATCAACGCTCATCGCCAAGGTCGGATCCCCCTGACAATGTCCATGCGTGATGCCTTGCCCAGCGGCGACTCGATCGGATCTGGCGCGCCGCGTCCTCGAGACGGAGGCCCAGGCGATTCTCGGATTGATCCCGCAGCTCGGCGCCGCGTTCCCGGCCGCCCTGGATGCTCCTGCAGGCCTGCGCGGGCCACGTCATCGTCACCGGCATGGGCAAGTCCGGCATCATCGCGCGGAAGATCGCCGCGACGATGTCGAGCACGGGCACGGCCGCCACGTTTCTGCATCCCGCCGAAGCGCTCCACGGCGACCTTGGCATCGTCCAGTCCGGCGACGTGGTCATCGCGTTGTCGTCGAGCGGCGAGACCGAAGAACTGGTCCGGCTGCTGGAAGCCATCCGCCGCATCGGCGCGCGGCTGATCTCGATGACCGGCAATCCGCAGTCGACGCTCGGCCAGGCCTCGGACGTGACGCTCAGTTGCCACGTCGCGGAGGAAGCGTGCCCCATGAACCTGGCGCCGACCGCCAGCACGACGGCGACGCTGGCCCTGGGCGACGCGCTGGCGATGGCGCTGTCCACGCGCAAAGGCTTCCGGCAGGAGCACTTCGCGGAGCTGCATCCGGGCGGCCGGCTCGGACGCCGCCTGATGCGCGTCGAGGCGTTGATGCAGTCGGGGACGGCCGTGCCGCGGGTGGTCGCGAGCACGCCGATGCCCGACGTCATCCATGAGATGTCGAGCAAGCGGCTCGGCATGACCTGCGTGGTGGACAGGCCGGCCGGCTGGCGGGCATCGTGACCGACGGCGACTTGCGGCGGCACATGGCGACGCGGTCGAATCTGCTCGACTGCCGCGCGGGCGACGTCATGACGCGGAACCCGATGACGATTACTCGCACCGCCCTCGCAGCCGAAGCGATTCGCATCATGGAGGAGCGCAAGATCACGTCGCTGGTCGTGGCGGACGACTCCGGCGCGATTGCGGGCGTCGTGCACCTGCACGATCTGTGGCGCACGGAGATGATTCTGAGCCGATGCCCCTGCCCCTGCCCGACCTGACCGCCCGCGCCAGGCGCGTGCGCCTGCTCCTGCTCGACGTGGACGGCGTGCTGACCGACTGCTCGGTGACCATGGGGAACCTGGACGAGACGAAGACCTTCTCGATTCGAGACGGCGCGGCGATCGTGTGGGCCCGGCAATGCGGCCTCGACGTCGGGTTGCTGAGCGGACGTCCCTCGCCGGCCACCGAACGTCGCGCCGAGGAACTGGGGATCGAGATCGTCATTCAGACCGGCGGCGGCAAGCGGGAGCCCTTCCTGAATTTGCTGGCCGAACGCGGGCTGGCCGCCGAGGAGGTGGCCTACATGGGCGACGATCTGCGCGGACCTGCCGGTGATGGCGCGGGCGGGCCTGACCGCGGCGCCCGCGGACGCCGCGCCCGATGTGGCCGCGCGCGCACACTGGGTGTCCGCGCATCCCGGGGGCCGCGGCGCCGTGCGCGAGTTCATCGAATTCATCCTGCGCGCACGAGGCGAGTGGGACGCGCTCGTCGCGCGGCATCGGGACTAGCCTGGGGCGCCGTGCAGGACTCGCTCTTTCTTTTCGGCATTTTGATCGCCCTGCTCGCCGGGCTGGCCGGCGGCAAGGCGTGGGAACGGTACAAGCTCCGGGAAGGCCGCTGGGTCGATCGCCGGAAGATCCGGCAGTCACCGCATTTCATCCTGGGGCTGAATCACCTGGTCCTCGGTCAGGTGGACCTGGCCATCGAGCAGCTCGAGAAGGCCGCCACGCTCGACCCCGAGGCGCTCGAACTGCGCCTCGTCCTCGGCAATCTCTATCGCGAGAAAGGCCAGGTCGGCCGCGCCATCCATGAGCACCAGTCGCTGCTGCAGCGCCCGCGGCTGAGCCGGCTCGAGCACGCAAACATCCAGCTTTGCCTCGGTCTCGACTACCGGCGCGGCGGATTCGTGGACCGCGCGGCCGCGGCGTTCACGGAGGTCCTGAAACTCGATCCCGACAGCGAAGCGGCGCTGGCCAACCTGGAGAAGCTCCAGGAAGACCAGCATCAGTGGCAGGATGCCTACGTCACGCGCAAGCGCCTGGCGCAGCTGGCCGGCTCGCCGGATCAGCCGAAGTCGCAGTCCATCCTCGCCTTTCTCGAGAACGAGATCGGGCTCCAGGCGCTCAAGGAAGGCAAGCTGGATGAGGCCGCGCGCCGCTTCGAGGCGGCCATCGACGCGACGGCACGGTCGTGACGGCGTTCATTCACCTGGGCGAAGTCCAGATGCGGCAAGGCGACCTGCCCGCGGCCATCGCGACGTGGGAGCGGGCGATCGAGGTCGCGCCGGACCGCGCCTATCTGGCGTTCGCGCAGCTCGAACGCGCCTACGCGCAGGCGAACCTCCCGACGCGATTCGCCGAGCTCTGCCGGAAGCTGACGGAGGCGTCACCCCGGGAATGGCGGGCCCGCCTCGCGCTGGCCCGGCATCTGGAGACGCAGGGCCGGCCGCACGACGCGCTCGAACTGCTGCTCGAAGCGCTCGAACACAACCCGCATGCCCTGGCCATCCATCAGGCCATCTGGAACACGCTGTCGGCGCTCGACCTGCCGCGCCTGCTGGTCGCGCGCTACATCGAGGTCACGCGGCGAGTCCGTGTTTTACCTGGATCCGCACGTGTGCACGCGGTGCCGCTACCGCAGCACGGAACTGCTGTGGCAGTGCCCGCACTGCCACGAATGGAACACCTTCGTCGAAGAGCGCATCGCGCCGGCGACGGATGATCAAGAGGCGGACATGTCCGCCGTACAGTCGTGACCGAGACTCCCGGCCCCCTGCGCGTCGCGCTCACCGGCGGCATCGCCACCGGCAAGTCGTACTGCCTCGCGCGGTTCAAGGCCCTGGGTGCGCCGACGATCGACGCGGACGTGCTGGCCCGCCAGGCGGTGGCGCCAGGCACGGCCGGGTTCGACGCGATTCGATCGCGGTTCGGCTCTGCGGTCCTCACGACCGACGGCTCGCTCGACCGCGACGCGCTGGGCCGCATCGTCTTCTCCGATCCGGACGCCCGCCGCGCGATCGAAGCCATCGTCCATCCAGCCGTCTATGCGGCGATTCGACGCTGGTTCGACACGCTGCCCCGCGGCACTCACCCGCCGTTGGGCATCGCCGACATCCCGCTGCTGTATGAAACCGGCCATGAGGGCGACTTCGACAAGGTGATCGTCGCGTCCTGCACACCGGACCAGCAGATCGCGCGGCTGACCGCACGCTCAGGATTGTCACGCGAGGATGCCACCCGCCGCGTCGCGGCGCAGGGGCCAATCGCTGAGAAGGCCCGCCGGGCGGACTACGTGATCGACACGTCAGGCACGCCGGCTGAGACGGATTCGCACGTGCGGGAGGTCTGGCGTCAGTTGCAGGCCGTGGCTTTGGCGAAGGCGATCAGCCCGCCGGACGTTGGGTTCTCGGCGGGCTGAAGCCCGCCGAACGCGCCGCCGGCGTTGGGCCGGCGGCTAAGCCGCGGACTACTGCGGCACGCGGGCGTACGTAGCCGGCGGGCTTCAGCCCGCCGGACGCGAGTCAACGGGCTGTGGACTGATCACGGCGGCGACCCATCCCAGGACGCCTCCCATCGCGAAGCTGCCGACAACAGCGCCCGCGGCGGCGCCGAGCTGCGCCATTTCCGACAGGTCGACGAACGCCGCGGAGAAGTAGAACGCATACGGCGTCAAGACCGCGCCCACCAGACACGCGAGACCCCATCGCGCGGCCATCACGAGCGACCGCCAGGCCGACACCGGCGGCAGCACGAGACTCGACGCGAATCCCCCAACGCTCCCCGCGATCGGAAACGTGATGATCAGCTGGATCCAGATCGGATTCTGCCAGCCCTGGATCGGATGCAGCACCCAGTAGACGTTCCCACCGGCCGCGGCGGCGCCCACCACGCCCCACACGATGGCGTGCCACGCCCGGGCACGTGCGTCCCAGGATGACCTCAGCAGCGCCAGGTAACTGCCCGCGCTCATCGCCAGGCCGCAGCCGGCGACGATCAACCATGTGCGGGCGACATCAGACAGGCCTGGCCCGCTGGCATAGACGGTGGATGAGTTGTTGCCCGGCAGTACCCAGTGCGAACTGACGAGGTAAACCACGAAGGCCGCCGCGCCACTGCCGAGTGCCCATGCGACTCGCCACGAGCGCCGTTGCGCGCGCACGTCCGCCGCCTCTCGCATGGGGCCTCCTCAGCGCTGGCGCGCGTTCGCGGCCAGCAGTGTGTTCTTGAGCAGCATGGCGATCGTGAGCGGGCCGACGCCGCCGGGCACGGGCGTCATCGCGCTGGCGACCTCGGCCACGCCAGGATGGACGTCGCCCACGATCGTGGATCCCTTCGCGTCGAACGTCGCGAGCCGCGGGCTGCCGGCTCCGAAGATCCCGACGACCTGATCGCGGCTCTTCAGCGGATTGATGCCCACATCAATCACGACGGCGCCCGGCTTCACGAACGCGGGCGTCACGAACGCCGGGCGGCCGATTGCGGCGACCAGGATGTCCGCTTCCGCCGAGCGCGCCGCCAGATCCGCCGTCTTCGAATGGCAAATCGTCACCGTCGCATCGCGCTGTAACAGCAGGAGCGCCATCGGCTTGCCGACGATGTCGCTGCGGCCGATGATCACGGCCCGCTTCCCCGCCATCGGAATCTGCTCGCGTACGAGCAACTCGATCACGCCGGACGGCGTGCACGGGGCCAGCATCGCGCGGCCCTGGACCAGCCGGCCGACGTTCGCGGCATGGAAACAGTCCACGTCCTTCGCGGGATCGATGGTGTCGAACACCAACTGCTCGGTCACCTTGCCGAGCGCGTGCGGCAAGGGCGACTGGACGAGAATGCCGTCGCACGCCGGATCCGCGTTCAACTGCCGGACGAGTCCGAGGACCGATTCCGCGGACGCCGCCGCCGGCAACCGATGCACGGCCACGGTCAGGCCGGCGTCGCTGCCCGCCGTTTCTTTGTTGCGGACGTACACCTGCGATCCGGGGTCGTCGCCGACGAGCAGAATGTGGAGCGCCGGCGCGCGGCCGATGCGCGTCCGGAATTCAGCAATCTGAGGGATGAGTTCGGCACGGATCGCTGCGGCCGTCGCGACGCCGTCAAGTCGTTTCGCGGTCACTCGTACAGTGTATTCGGATCGAGTTCACACGGAGACACGGAGGGACGGAGACACGGAGGGTCTTTTTGGTTTTCGGCCCGCGTAAGAGCCGTCCGCCAAGGGTCCCTGTGGTTTTCGGCCCGCGTGAGACCCGTCCGCCAAAAGAAGCTCCGTGTCTCCGTCCCTCCGCGTCTCCGTGTGAACTGACAGTGCCCTTTACTGCTTGCCCGCGAGAATGCTGTGCCTGCGTCCGTACCCGAAATACAGCACGAACCCGATCAGCAGCCACACGCCCAGGCGCAGCCAGTTGGTCCAGCCCAGCCCGTAGATCATGGCGCCGCAGACGACGATGCCGAGCGACGGCCACGACGGGCAGGAACGGCACGGTGAAGCCTCGCGGGATGTCCGGCCGACGCACGCGCATGATCCAGACGCCCGCGCAGACCAGCATGAACGCGAAGAGCGTGCCGATGCTGGTCATCTCGCCCGACGATGTCGCCAGGCACGAAGGCGGCAAACACCGACGGTGAACACGAAGAACAGCATGTTCGACTTGTACGGCGTCCTGAACTTCTGATGCACGTCCGAGAAGATCTTCGGCACCAGCCCGTCGTGGCTCATCGAGTAGAACACGCGGGACTGGCCGAGCAGCATGACCAGGATGACCGACGAGAAGCCCGCCAGAATCGCCACCGTCACCAGGTTCGACAGCCAGCCGTACCCCGGCATGTAGGTCGTGATCGCGCACGCCACCGATGCCTCCGCGCCCCGGCTGCGATCGCGGAAGTAGTCCACCGTGCGCGAGGCCGCTCAGCACGTGCGAGAACAGGATGTAGAGCACCGTGCAGATCACGAGCGACCCGAGGATGCCGATCGGCATGTCCCGCTTCGGGTTCTTGGCTTCCTGCGCCGCCGTCGACACCGCGTCGAAGCCGATGTAGGCGAAGAACACGACGCCGGCCGCGCCGAGGATGCCCATGATGCCGCCGTAGGCGTGCGTGATGCCTTCCCGGTGTCGTGTAGGCCTGGCGGCTCCGGGATGAACGGCGTGTGATTCGCCGGGTTGATGAACCCCCAGCCAATCGAAATCACCATCAGCACGATCGCGACCTTGACGACGACGATCAGGCCGTTGACGAACGCCGACTCCTGCGTGCCGCGGATCAGCAGCATGGACAGCAGGAACAGGATCCCGACCGCCGGCACGTTCATGATGCCGTGCATCGCGGCGACGTCGCCGACCCCGTGCCCGGCATCGTTTGGAATGGCGAATGGAACCATTGCGTAGGGTAACTGCCATGCCGAAGAACCCGAGCACGCTTGTTGAAGTACTCGCTCCAGGCGATGGCCACGGTGGACGCGCCGACCGCGTACTCGAGCACGAGGTCCCAGCCGATGATCCACGCCACGAACTCGCCCATGGTCGCGTACGAATACGTGTAGGCGCTCCCCGCGATCGGGATCATGGACGCGAACTCCGCGTAGCAGAGTCCCGCGAAGGCGCAGCCGAGGCCCGCGACCAGGAACGCCAGCGTCACCGACGGGCCGGCTCGGTCCGCGATGGCCGCCGCCGTCCGGACGAACAAGCCGGCGCCGATGATGGCGCCGATGCCCAACGCCACGAGGGCGACGGGCCCCAGGGTGCGCTTCAGGGTTCCCTCTCCGGTGGCCGCGCCCTCGACGAGCAGGCGGTCGATCGACTTGGTCCGAAACAATGAGCTCGCCACTATGCTCCCTCTCAGTTCTGCAGTGCGATCAGGTTTCGAGTAAAGACGGCGCGATTATACAGTGCGAAAGTCCATGCGGGGCGAAAAGTCATGCCGGGTATCGTTTCCCGCATGGACGTTCGCGTTCACGCCAGGGCGCGCAGGAACGCGCGCGCGCGGCCGGCCACGTCACCCCCGTCCAGCAAGTCTGAAATGACCGCGACCGCGTCGGCGCCCGCGGCGACCACCGCCGGGGCCTCCGCCAGTCCAATTCCCCCGATGGCCACGAGCGGCCGCCCCTTCGCGCCCACCAGCGCTGCGGCTCGCCGCACGCCTTCCAGCCCGATGACCGGGTCGGGATGCACCTTGGTGCCGGTCGCGTAGACGGGTCCGGTCGCCAGGTACGTCGCGGCCGACGCGAGTCCGGAGAGCAGCTCCTCGTCGCGGTGCGTGGACAGGCCGATCCAGGGCGCGTCCGGCAGCAGGACGCGCGCCTCAGCGGGTGTCAGGTCGTCCTGTCCCACGTGTACGCCGTCCGCCCCGGCCAACCGGGCGACGTCCACCCGATCGTTCACGATGAACAGGGCCCCGGCCTGCCGGCACGCGATGGCCATGGGACCGGCGAGATCGAGGAACGGCCCGAACGTGAGGGACTTGGCTCGAAGCTGGATCAGACGGACGCCCGCATCCAGCCAGGCACGCAGCACGTCGTCCGGCTGCCAGCCGCGCGCGCGCGCCACATCCACATCGAGGATGGCGTAGAGACGCGGCAGCCGCAGTGGAGGGGATGGCGTAGGCCGGCCTCGCGGGCTAGGCGGATTCGGCGAGGGACCCGCTGGCGGTCTTCTTCGCGTTGTCCGGCATGTACCGCTCCATGAAACTGGTGTTGAACCGCCCCGCAATGAAGTCGGGGTCGGCCAGCACCTTGAGATGCAGCGGAATGGAGGTCTTGATGCCGTCGACGACCGTCATCTCGAGCGTGCGGCGCATCCGGGCGATGGCCTCGGCCCGGTCGTGGCCGTACGTGATGATCTTGGCGATCAGCGAGTCGTAGTACGGGGACACCGTGCACTCCGAATGGACGAACGTGTCCACCCGCACGCCAGGGCCGCCGGGCACGCTGAACGCATGGATCACGCCCGGGCTCGGGGTGAACGTGACCGGATCCTCCGCGTTGATGCGGCACTCGATCGAATGGCCGCGAATCTCGACATCGTGCTGCCGCACCGACAGCCGCTGGCCCGCGGCAATTCGAATCTGCTCTTTCACGATATCGACGCCCGTCACGAACTCCGTGACCGGGTGCTCGACCTGCAGCCGCGTGTTGGCCTCGAGGAAGTACAGGTGGCCCGTCGGGTCCAGCAGGAACTCGAACGTGCCGGCGTTCGTGTACTGCACCGCACGCGCGGCCTCGACGACCGTCGCGCCCAGCTTGCGGCGCTGCTTGTCGGTGAGCGCCACCGAGGGCGCCTCCTCAATCAGCTTCTGGTGGCGCCGCTGGATGGAGCACTCCCGCTCGCCCAGGTGGATGACGTTGCCATGGTGGTCGCCGAGCACCTGCACTTCGATGTGGCGCGGCGCCTCGACGTACTTCTCCAGATACACGTCGCCGACGCCGAACGCGGCCTCGGCCTCGCGCGTCGCGGTCTTGAGGGACTTCGGGCAGCTCGTCGGCCGCCCGCACGATGCGCATCCCGCGCCCGCCGCCGCCGGCCACCGCCTTGATGATGACGGGATACCCCAGTTCCTTGGCGACCTTGATCGCCTGGTCCTCGCCCTGCACCGGCCCGTCGCTGCCCGGCAGCACCGGCACGCCGGCTTTCTTCATCGCCCGCCGCGCCCGGGCCTTGTCGCCCATCAGGCGGATCACGTTGGGATACGGCCCGATGAACTTGATGTGGCAGGCCTCGCACACTTCGGCGAGATAGGCGCTCTCGGACAGGAACCCGTAGCCGGGATGAATCGCATCGGCGCCCGTGATTTCCGCGGCGCTGATGATCGCCGGCACGCTCAGGTAGCTGTCCAGGCTGCGCGCCGGGCCGATGCACACGTCCTCGTCGGCGAAGCGGACGTGCAGCGAGTGCTCGTCGGCCTCCGAATACACCGCCACGGTCTTGATGCCCAGCTCACGGCAGGCGCAGATCACGCGCAACGCGATCTCGCCGCGATTGGCGATCAGAATCTTGTTGAACATCAGCGCTCCGGCAGCCTGACGGCGAAGAGCCGCTCCCCGAACTGCACCGGCCGGCCGTTCTCCAGATAGACGGCCGTGATCTCACCCTCGGTGTCGCACTCGATTTCGTTCATGAGCTTCATGGCTTCGATGATGCACAGCACCTGGCCCTTGCGGACCCGGTCCCCGACTTCAACGAAGTTCGCGGCGCCCGGCTCGGGCGCGCGGTAGAACGTGCCGACAATTGGCGACTTGATGATGGCGAGGTTGACGGCATCAGCCGGTTCGGGTGCGGAGGGCAGCTGGCGCCGCCACCGCAGGCACCGTGGCAGGGCATCGCCACGGGCGCCGCCGGCGCCACCAGGGTGACTTCGCGGCCGGCCTTGCGGATTCTGACCTTCAGTCCGTCGCGCTCGATTTCGAACTCCGCAAGCTCGTGCTCGCGAACGAGGTCAAGAATCTGTCGAATGTCATCAAGATTCATAAGAGGTTCAGACGACCAGGAGTTCGCGTGGCGCATCGGTCAGCACCTCGCACCCGTCGGCCGTCACCAACACATCGTCCTCTATCCGTGCCCCACCGAGCCCCTCAACATAGGCACCCGGCTCAATCGTGCAGACCATCCCGGCTTCGAGCCGGTCGGCCCGATCCGCGTCCGCGCGGCCGATTCGGGGCGCTTCATGCACGTCGAGCCCCAAACCATGTCCCGTCGCGTGGAGAAACGCGTCGCCAAGTCCTTGCGATGTCAGGACTTCCCTGGCAGCGCCATCCACGTCAGAGGCCGCCGCGCCGTCGCGAACCACGCTGAGCGCCGCGTCCTGTGCGGCCTGCACGGCATCGACCAGCCTCTGCGCACTTACGGTCACCTGACCAACTGCCGCCATTCTGGTCAGGTCGCCGCAGTATCCGTCTAACACGCCGCCAAAGTCCAGCACGACCAAATCGCCCTTTCGGAGCATCCGATCAGTCGGGCGCGCATGCGGATGGGCACTGTTGGGGCCCGATGCGACGATCGTCGGAAACGCCACGCGGTCGAGTCCCGATCGGATCAGCGCGGCGTCGATGTCGCCCGCCACCTGCCGCTCGGTCCTGCCGGCTGCCACCCAGTTCGAGAGGTGACGGGCGACTTCTGAGATTCGGGCACACGCGCCGCGGATGGCCTGCAGTTCATGACCGTCCTTCACGGCCCTCAAAGCCTCGATGACCCCGGCCGTCGGCGCGAACACACGGTCCGGGACCGCCGCCTGCCAGGCCTGCAGGGTCGCCACGGTTACGCGTTCGGCTTCGAAGCCGACGTCACCAGCGGCCAGGTCGCCGAGCAACTCCGCCAGCGCGTGGTCGATGCGCCCCGGCACGCCCCGGACCCGCACCGGCCCGGCGGCACCGGCGGCCACCGCTTCGCGCACGGCCCGCTCATAGCGACCGTCGAGCAACAGCCAGCGGCCGGACGCCGACAACACCAGGAGGCCCTGGGATCCGTCGAAGCCGGACAAGTAGGTCAGATTGGCGGGAGTGGAGATCACGAACGCGGCCCGGCCGGCCGCCTCGGCGGCGCGCCAGGCGCGCTCGAGTCGTCCGGACCAGTCCGGCCGAAGGAAGTCGTTCGTCAGGCCACTGATTGTGCCATCACTTGGGTGCGGCGCGCCTGCACTTTGCGCAGGAACCGCTCGAGCGCCGCCACGGGCGACCGGGCCGGCTCGGCATGGGCGACGCGGGTCATCGAGATGACTTCGGCGATGTGGGCATGCGCCACGGCGTGGATCGCCTCGGCCACCTCCTCGATCTGCACGTCGATGGCCGCCGCCGCAACCTGGGGCGCGTGTTCTTCAGGTTCAAGGGCCTCAGTCACCATTTCTTCGGCGACTCCGGCCGATTCGTCTTCTGCGAGCTCCGACCCGAGGCGCGGTCTCGACGAGATGGAGTCCAGGCAGCGCCAATTCCAGCGCCTCGTCGTCCACGTGGCCGGATTCCGGTTCGGCTTCGAGCACCAACGCGGCCTCGGCGGCCTCGGATTCCTCGGCGGCCTCGAGCCGGTCGGCCTCCGCGATCAGCGCCGCGATGTCGGCCTCCGATACGACTGGCGTCTCCATCACCGCGATGGGGTCCGGCGCGACGTCCCACTGCGCCGCTGGCGACTCGGCGAGCAGTTCGATCGAAGCCTGAGCCACCGCCACGGCGTCGGTCCACGGCTCCGGCGTCTCGATCAAGCCCGACACGTCCGCCAGGTCCGACCACGTCCGCCCCGTCCGCCTGATCGGCCTGAGCCGCCAGTGCGACGGCGGGTTCGGTCGTCACGGCAAGAACCGCGAGGGGTTCCGCCGAAGCGTCTGCCGACATCACCGGCTCGTCGGGCGGCGCGGACGACCACAGCTCCACGCTGAGGTCGGTGGGTGTGAACACCGTTGGCTCGTCGTGCTCAACGGGGACCAGTTCCACTTCGCCCACGGGAGCGTCATCGACACTGATGAGGATCGGGTCGTCGGCAGCGGCCAGGTTGACGGCTGCTTCGTCCGGGGGCCATTGACCGGGCCCGTCCATCGGCAGGTGCAACGTGTGCTCGGATCGATCGTGCAGCTCGGCGAGCCCTCGAATCGCGGCGAGATTGTCCGGCGCGCGCCGCAGCACCAGTTCGAGTTCGGTGCGCGCGTCGTCGTACTTGCCGAGATCCAGCAGCGCCCAGCCCAGCGTGACGCGGGCCGAGATGTGGTGCGGGAACCTCTGGAGTCCGTCGCGGCAGAGGCTCACGGCCCGGTCCAGATCGCCCGCGCGCCGGAAGCGCTCGGCGATGGGGCCGAATGCCGTGGACTCCTCCGCGGGAACCTGCGGCCGACGGTTCGAGGATCAGACTTGGAGCCATGCCGTCCTCGCTACGGCGAGACCGTGATCGTGCGCTCGGTGACGTAGGTCTGTCCCGCCGAGTCGGTCACCGTGAGCCTGATCGTGAAGACCCCGGTGCTGCCGAAGACATGCGTCGTCTGCGCGCCGACTCCGGACATGCTCCCGCCGTCACCGAACGACCAGGCATACGAGACGATCGTGCGCCCGGCCGCCACCACGGACGCGGAGGCGTCGAAGTTCGCGGCCACATTCACCTTGACGCCCGAGGCTGGCAAGATGGTGAAGCTCGCCGCAGGCGTCGTCGGATCCACGCCCGGATCGAGCCAATCGGCGAAGTTGATGCCCACGGAGCCGGTGACGCTGATGTCCTTGCCCGTCTGATCGGTGCCGGAGAACGTCACTTCGGCCGTCACGGGCAGCGCCGTGCCGCCTTGCCCGGCCAGCTGCGAGAGCGGGCTGGCCGTCTTCGCCTGCGCGCGCACCAGCGTGATGGGTCCCGACGAGGTAATGGCGTCCGTGACGGTGAACGTCGCCGCACCTTCAAACGGGTCCGGCACCGGGCCGCCACCGTTGCGGAGGTAGCGGACGGAGTACTTCTTGATCGTGATGAAGTTGATCGGCGTCGGCGCGGTGCCGGGGTCTTTGAACGACAACTGGAACGTGGCGACCGCCGGGTCCGAGTAGGCCGCACCGAAGGTCAGCACGTCGGACGCCAGGGTCGAGCTGAAGGTGCTGCCCGAGTCCGCCCCGGACGCCGCCGTCAACGACAGCAGGACCAGATAGGACGAGGTGTCGCTCTTGTTGGCCGGCGTGCTGCAGCCGGTCACGGCGACCAGCAGGGCGGCGGCTGCGGCAGCGCGCCGGACGGCGCCCAATCGGCTGGAGTGAGACACAACAGAAGTATGCATGGCGTCAGCTCTCATGACTTAGCCCCGGATGATGCGCGGCGTAATGAAGATCAGCAGTTCCTGGCTCTCGTTGCGGTTGTCGGTGCGTTTGAACAACCAGCCCAGCAGCGGAATGTTGGCGATGCCCGGCGTCTTGTCCACCGTGTCGGTCTGCGTGCTCTGGAGGATGCCGCCGATGACGGTCATCACGCCGTCGGCGACCTGGACCTGCGTCTCGGCGCGCTGGTGTTGGATCGAGGGATTGCCGTTGACGTTGCGCAGAAGTCCGGCGTGCCGTTCTCGAGCGATGATGCTTCATGATGACGGTGTTGGCGCCCGTGATCTGCGGCGTGACGAGCAGTTTGAGCGCGGCGTCCTTGAACGGTGACGGACACCGTGTTGTTCTGCACGGTCTGGATCGGCACCTGGAAACCCTGCGTGACTTCGGCCTGCTTGTTGTTCTGGGTGGTCACGCGCGGCGTCGAGAGAATCTTGACCTTGCCTTCGCGCTCGAGCGCGGTGATGGCCACGTCGATGCCGAACGCGCCGTTGATGGCCCCCATGGAGAGACCCAGCGCGCTCGTCGCGCCGACCACCGGCAGGCCGATGGCGCGTGTCTGATGCCGCTCGGGGCCCTGCGTGGCCTTGCCCTGGTTGCACGCGGCCGCCGACGCGTGCCCTGATTCGGGAACGCCGCGCCGGTCGTGTTGCCCAGTTCCGGCGTCATCTTGCCGTTGAAGCCCCACTGCACGCCCAGCGCCCGGGCCGTGTCGCGGTTGCGTCTGCATGATCTTGGCTTCGATCTCGACCTGCGGCTCGGGACGGTCGAGTTCCGTGATGACTTCCTGCGCGTCGGCGAGGTCCTTGGCCGTGTCCCTGAGAATGAGCATGTTCGTCCGCACATCGACGTCCGCCGTGCCTTCGGCGGAGATCGACGCGCGCGGTTTCCGAGCAGCTTCTTCACGTCAGCCGCCGCCGCGTAATTCAGCCGAATCCGCAGCGTGCTCGAGATCGGCCGCGTGACGGGTCGCCTTCTTCTGGTCGGCCTCGGCCTGCTTCTCCCTCGTCATCGCGTCGCGGGTCAGCACGCGCAGCACCGGGCCCTTCGAGCTCGATACGTCAGCTGCGCGCTGCGGAGCACGACGTCCATGACCTGATCCCACGGCACCTGCGTGAGCTTGAGGTCCACGGGCGCCACCGGAGGCACGCTCGGATCGATGACCAGGTTGAGGCCCCCGATCTCCGCGAGGTTGCGCAGCACGGTGCGCAGGTTCGCGTTCTGGTAGTCCACGTCGATCGGCGTGCCGCTGAACCGGCGCAGCGCCTGCTGCTCGGCCGACTGGCCGGCCGGCGCCGGCGACTGTCCGCCGCTCTGCGCGCCGACCGTCACGAGCGTGGCCGACAAGGCCAGCGTGATCGACACCAACAAGAGACGTATGTTCGTCATCGCTTGACCTCATCTGTCGGATGCAGCAACTTGCGAATTTCCCGCGCCTTCGAGACGCCGGGCTCGCCACCTTCAACGAACACCACGCCGGCGGCGTCGATACTCTTCACGACACCGTCCGCAAGCCGGCTGCCCACCTTGGCCACATAGGACTGCTTGTCGACGTTCTGGATGATCGCCACGCGCGTGTCGCCGGCCCCAACCCGCACGATGCCGGTGACCGCGACGTCCGCAATGGCGAACGAGCCCAATCCCGACCCCATCCGCGGTATCCCGGCCGTGCGTCGTCCGACGCGCGACGAGGCTGACAAACGGGTCGCGCCGGCCCAGGCTCTCGTACGACCCGGCGGAGAGCGGGGCCTCTCCGACCTTGGACCCGACCGTAATCTGCGCGGCGGCTGGCGCCGCGAGGACCGGTGAGCAGCAAGAACAGGACGAACGTCAGATAGTGCGCGGCCTTCGGGTGCGGCAGGTTCTGCCAGTGCGATTTCGTCGCGGTCATGGACGGCCTCCGTGCGCGGGCGGCGCGGGTGTGGCCGGCGGCGTGGCGCTATCCTGGCGGAACACGAACGTCGTGGCCAGACACGTCACCACGACGGTGCCGCGGCCATCCGGCTTGATCTTGGTCTTGATGTCGAGGTCGCTGATGGACACCAGCCGGGCCATGGCCGCCAGCCGGTCGAAGAACCGGCCGAGGTCGTGATAGCTGCCCTCGAATCCCAACTGGATGGGCCACTCCGAGTACTGCGACTTCTGGACGATGGCGCTGGGCTTGAACTGGAGATGTCGAGCGCCGACTCGGCGGCGATGTCGTGGAAGTTGCGCAGCACGTCCTGCGGGTCCTTCTCTTCGGGCAGCGCCGCGGTGGTTTCGCGCAGCGCCACGGCGAGCGTCTTGACCTCGCGCTGCAGTTCCGGCAGCTTGTCGGCGATGGCCTGCACGCGGACGATTTCGCTCTCGAGCTTGGCGAGCTTCGCGCGGCGGGTCTCGAGTTCGGCCGAATCCGGCCCGATCGACACCTGCCACGCGCCAGCGAGGGCCAGGACGCACACACACCCGAACACGATCATCTGGGTGCGCGACGACAGTTCGTGAAAACTCTTCGCCATGCTCTACGCTCCCGGCCGGCCCGCGGCGGCCGGCGCCGTGACGGCCGTTTTCTTCGGCGCCTCGGTCGGATTCGCCCGCGACGGGTTCGGCCTTCAGCACGAAACGGAACGACATTCGTTTCTTCCACCGATTCCATGAGGGTCGTGACAATTTCGACCGGCATCTTGAAGAAGCCGGAGTTCTGCAGCGCCTTGGCGAAATCCGAGACCGCGGTCTGCGACATCGCGCGACCTTCGATCTGCACGGACGTGGGACCCTGCTTCACTTCGAGCAACCACAGGCCGTCGGGCAACACGCCGTTGAGCAGGTTCAGCATCCGGACGGGCGCGTGTTTCGCGGCGCGCAGCCGATCGATGACGGCCAGGCGTTCCTCGAGCTCGGCCTTTTGCGTCCGGGCCGCTTCGAGCACCTTCATCGCGTCCTTGAGTTGTTCGATGCGCCCTTCGGCCGTCGCAATGCCGGCCTCGGCGACGGTGCGCTCGTGACTCAGGTAGGCCCACCAGCCCCCCACCACCACGCCGGTGAGCAGCAGCATGCCGAGCCCCATGAAGGCCGAGCGCTGCTCGACGGGCACCCAGACCTTCGGCTGGACGACGCCGGGACCGCCCGCCAGCAGATTGACGCGAATCATCGGTCGCCTTCCTTCCGCATGGCGAGACCAACCGCCACGGCGAAGGCCGGACCGACCGCGTCGGCGCCCACCGCCCGGCCCGGCCGCTGCACGCGCCGGAATGGATCGAACACGTCCACCGGCGCGCCAAATTCGCTCGCCAGCAAGTCCACGAGCCCGACGGCCTCCCAGGCGCCGCCGGACAGCACCACGCGGCTCAGCCGGTCGATGGGCGAGGTCGCGCGATAGAAGTCCACGGTCTTCCGAATCTCGAGGACCAGTTGCGCGCTGGCTTCGCGCAGCACGCCGGCCACCTGATCCGGGCTGATCTCGGCCGGGTACTGGCCGTGCAGCATCCGCTTGGCGGCCAGTTCGTCGATGCCGGCCGGCCCGAGTTCCTTGAGCAGGGCGTTCAGATGGGCCTGGCCGCCCATCGAAATGTCGCGGGTGAAGATCGGCTCGCCGCGCTCGAGGAGGCAGACCACCGTCATCGTGCGTCCGACATGAATGAGCGCCGACAGCGCGTCGGTCCGCTCCGGATAGTTCATCTGATAGGCGTTGGCAATCGCGAACGCCTCGACGTCCACCACGACCGGCCGCCGGCCGGTCTGGGCGATGACGCCGGCGCGATCGTCGATGCGCTCCTTGCGGGCGGCGACGAGGAGCACTTCGAGGCCAGACTTCGCGCCGTCCGCGGCCGGCTTGTCCGATTCCCGGCCATTCAGCACCTGGTAGTCGAGCTGGACGTCCGCGAGGTCGAACGGGATGTACTGCTCCGCTTCCCAGGGAATCGCTTCGGTCAACTCCGCGTCGCTCATGGCCGGGAGGGACAACCGCTTCACGATGACGGAATGCCCCGACAGCGCGCTCGTCACGGTCGCCCGGCGCAACCCGAGCGAATCGAGGAGCCGCTGCACGGTCTGGCTGACCAGCGTCGGGTCGGCCATCCCGCCATCTTCAATGGAGCCTTCGGGCATCGGGGCCTCGCCGGCGGCCAGAAGGGACCAGCCGCTGCGCCCCCGGCGCAGGCTGACGGCGCGCACCGCGCTGGATCCGATGTCGAGGCCGACGGTGGGAGGACGGAAGAGCGAACCAAACACCATGACGGCGGGATGTAGGGCAAGCCTGATGCCAGTCCTGGCCTCGGTCCCGCTCCTTTGGGACGGTGGATTTCCGCCCGCGACCGGCGTCGTGAAACTGCGGGTTTGCCACGGTTGTGGAAGAGTCTTACGGAACTGTAATCATGGAACTGGTGGCCAGAGAGGCGGGCGGACATTGCAGGAATCGCACGGGATTCGCAGAGGAGGATTGACATTTCTGCCACCCGCGCCTATGATTTTGGTTTGCCGTTCCGGGGTTTTGCCCGCGAAGACGGCTGGAATTGTCTGGGAGCGGCCCGCAAAGGCCGACCCCCAAAGGAAAAAGCAACGATGGGCACGCGAACGCCCGCCGCCGTGTTGCAAGACCGGCAGTGGCACATTATCGATGCGAACGGACAGGTGCTGGGCCGCATAGCCAGCCGCGCCTCGCGTCTCCTGCAGGGCAAGCACAAGCCCTCGTGGGCGCCCTTTCTCGATCACGGCGACCATGTCGTCGTGATCAACGCGGCGCGCGTGCGTCTCACCGGCCGCAAAGAAGAACAGAAGATCTACCGCACGCACAGCGGCTACGAAGGCGGCCTGCGCGAGGAGCGCGCGAAGATCGTGCGCGAGAAGAATCCGGTGCGTCTGGTGGAAGAAGCCGTGCACGGCATGCTGCCGAAGACCAAGCTCGGCCAGGCGATGTACAAGAAGTTGAAGGTCTACGCGGCGGGCGATCATCCGCATGCCGCGCAGAAACCGAAGACGCTCGAGGTCGCATAACTTTGGCTACCACTCAGCATTACGGCACCGGCCGACGCAAGACGTCCACCGCCCGCGTGTTCCTCCGGCCCGGCACGGGCAAAATCACCGTCAACGATCGCACGCTGGAAGTCCAACTTCCCCGCCGAGTCGCTCCGGCTCGTGATTCGCCAACCGCTGGTGGTGACCGAGACGGCGGAGCGGTTCGACGTGCTGGCGACCACGGCCGGCGGCGGCGTCGTCCGGCCAGGCCGGCGCGCTGCGCCTCGGCATCGCGCGCGCGCTGGTGGAGTACAACGCCGAGTTGCGCTCGACGCTCCGCAAGGCCGGGCTGCTCACGCGCGACCCGCGCGCGAAGGAACGCAAGAAGTACGGCATGGCCGGAGCGCGCAAGCGCTTCCAGTTCAGCAAGCGGTAAGGAGACGCAGCAGCTTGAACGCGATCGCGATGAAGGACTTGCTCGAGGCCGGCGTCCACTTCGGACACCAGACAAAACGCTGGAACCCGAAGATGAAGCCCTACATCTTCGGCGAACGGAACGGCATCTACATCCTCGACCTCGGCCGCACCGCGAGGCTCTACCGCGAGGCGGCGGAGTTCATCAGCACCATTGCCGCGCAGGGCGGCACCGTGCTCTTACGTCGGCACCAAGCGCCAGGCGCAGGATGCGATCTCCGAAGAGGCGCAGCGCTGCGGGATGTTCTTCGTCAATCAGCGCTGGCTCGGCGGCCTGCTGACGAACTTCTCGACGATCCAGCGCAGTCTCGCCCGGCTCCGCGAGCTCGAGGCGATGACGACCGACGGCCGCTACGACACACTCTCCAAGAAGGAGATCGCGCGGCTCGACAAGGAACGCCGCAAGCTCGCCAAGAACCTCGACGGCATCCGCGGCATGAACCGCCTGCCCGACGCGGTCTTCATCGTCGACACGCAAGCACGAACAGATTGCCGTGGACGAGGCCCGCAAGCTCAAGATTCCGGTCATCGGCGTCGTGGACACGAATTGCGACCCCGATGAAGTCGATTACGTGATTCCGGGCAACGACGACGCCCTGCGCTCGATCCGCCTGTTCGCGGCCGGCATCGCCGACGCGGTGCTCGTCGGGGCGGGGCCTGGCCGAAGCGGCCGCCGAACCGGTCGAACCGAAGTCGCGCGCGCCAAGCCGCGCCGGCGACGGCGTAACGTCGCGGTTCTCGGGTTCTCGGGTCCGTCGGGTCGTCGGGTCCTCGGGTTCTCGGCCGTTCTCAGGTCCTCAGGTTCCTACAGGTCTCAGGTTAGCCATGTCCGAAATTTCCGCCACACTCGTGAAGTCCCTGCGCGACATCACCGGCGCGGGCATGATGGAATGCAAGGCCGCGCTCAAGGAAGCCAACGGCGACCTCGAAGAGGCCAAGCTCATCCTCCGCAAGCGCGGCCTGGCCCAGGCCGGCAAGAAGGTCGGCCGCGCGACCCGGCGAGGGCCTGATCGGCTCCTACATCCACATGGGCGGCAAGATCGGCGTCCTCGTGGAACTGAACTGCGAGTCGGACTTCGTGGCCCGCACGGACGACTTCCAGACGCTCCTCCGCGAGATCGCCCTGCAGGTCGCGGCCGCCAGCCCGCAGTACGTCCGCCGCGAGGACGTGCCGGCCGACGTGCTCGAGCGCGAGCGCGGCGTCTACCGCGCCCAGATGGAGAACTCCGGCAAGCCGCCGGCCGTCATCGAGAAGATCATCGAGGGCAAGCTGGGCAGCTTCTACGAGCAGGTCTGCCTGCTCGACCAGCCGTCCATCCGCGATCCGAAACTGACCGTCAACGCCATGCTCCAGGCCGTCATCGCCAAGCTCGGCGAGAACATCGGCGTCGCCCGCTTCATCCGCTTCAAGGTCGGCGAAAGCCTGTAACACCGTCCGTTCACACCGAGCCGTCCGTTCACACGGAGGCACGGAGCGACGGTGAAGAGCTTCGCGGGGTTTTCTGCCCGCGTGCCGTCCCCAAGATAGAGAAGCTCTTCTCCGTGCCTCCGTTCCTCCGCGCCTCCGTGTGAACGGACACCCCACGAGAGGCTCGCTGCGGGTATAATCTCTCTTCGGTGTCTACGCCCGCCTACTCACGCATCCTGCTGAAGCTCTCCGGTGAAGCCCTGATGGGCGACCAGGCCTTCGGGATCGACCCGGCCGTCGCCACCCAGATCGCCGCCGAAATCGGTGAAATCCAATCCCTCGGTGTCCAGACCGCCGTCGTCATCGGCGGCGGCAACCTGTTCCGCGGCCTGGCGGCCAGCGCCAAAGGCATGGAACGATCCACCGCCGATCACATGGGCATGCTCGCCACGGTGATCAACGCCCTGGCGCTTCAGGATGCGCTCGAGCAGGTGGGCGTCACCACCCGCGTGGTCAGCGCGATCGAGATGCGCGCCGTGGCGGAGCCGTTCATCCGGCGCCGCGCGCTCCGGCACCTGGAAAAGGGCCGCGTGGTCATCTTTGCGGCCGGCACCGGCAATCCGTATTTCACGACCGACACGGCCGCGGCCCTCCGCGCCATGGAGATGCGGTCGGAAGTGATCCTCAAGGGCACGAAGGTCGACGGCATCTACTCCGCCGACCCGCTGATGGATCGCACCGCGGAGCGGTACGACTCCATCTCGTATCTGCAAGTGCTGGAACGGCGCCTCGCCGTCATGGACGCGACCGCCATCTCGCTCTGCATGGACAACAAGCTGCCGATTGTGGTGTTCCGGCTCAGGCAGGCTGGCAACCTGCGGCGCGTCATCATGGGCGAGCCGGTCGGGACGACGGTACGAGCCTAGGAACTGACGCTGGTAGGTCAGAGGTCAGAGGTCAAAAGTCAGAGGATTTGGCATGGACGTAAATGACATCAAAGGCCTGAACGCGGAAGTCAAGAAGCGGATGGACAGCGCCATCGAGCATGTGCGCAAAGAGTTGTCTGGCCTGCGCAGCGGCCGGGCCACGGTGTCGCTGCTCGATCCGGTCCAGGTGGAGGCGTACGGCACGATGATGCCCTTGAACCAGGTGGCGTCGCTGTCGGTGCCCGAAGCCAACCTCATCGTGGCGCAACCGTTCGACCCCTCGATCATGAGCGCGATCGAGCGCGGCATCAACAAGGCGAACCTCGGCCTGAATCCGGCGTCGGACGGCAAGGTCCTGCGCATCCCGATTCCCTCGCTGACCGACGAACGCCGCAAGGAGATGTCGCGCCTGGTGCACAAATACGCCGAGGAAGGCCGCAACGCCGTGCGCCAGGTCCGCCGCGACGCCAACGACCGCCTCAAGAAGCTGCTCAAGGAGCACAAGATCTCGGAAGACGACGAGCGGCGGTCCTTGGACGACGTGCAGAAGATCACGGACGCGCACGTCGTGATGATTGACGACCTGCAGAAGAAGAAGGATCAGGAACTGCTCGGCAAATGAGTCTCTTCACTCGACTCGAGTGCTCCGTTCCCTGCGGTGCCGAGCCGCGCGATCCACGCCAGGTCCATCACCTCTGCAGTTGCGGCGCACCGCTGCTGGCGCGCTACGACCTCGATGCGGCACGCCGGACCTGGTCGCGCGATTCGCTGGCTACCCGCGAGCGCTCCATGTGGCGCTACCGCGAGCTGATGCCGCTGTTCGACGGCGAAGCGCCGGTGACGCTCGGCGAAGGCTGGACGCCGCTCCTGCCCGCGCCGCGCCTCGGCGCCGCGCTCGGGCTGCAGGCGCTCTTCGTCAAGGACGAATCGCTCAATCCCACCAACTCCTTCAAGGCCCGCGGGCTGTCGGCGGCGGTGACGCGCGCCTTTCACCTCGGCGCGAAGTCGCTCTCGATTCCGACGGCCGGCAACGCCGGCAACGCGATGGCCGCCTACGCCTCGCGCGCCGGGCTCGCCGCGCACGTCTTCATGCCCCGCGACGTGAAAACGCCGTTCATCCGCGAATGCGAGCTCTACGACGCCAAAGTCACACTGGTGGACGGCCTCATCACGGATGCCGGCCGCATCGCGGCCGAGGAGGGCAAGACCCGAGGCTGGTACGACGTCTCCACGCTCAAGGAGCCCTACCGCATCGAAGGCAAGAAGACGATGGGCTACGAGGTCGCCGAGCAGATGGACTGGATGCTGCCCGACTGGATCGTCTATCCGACCGGCGGCGGCACGGGCATGGTCGGCATGTGGAAGGCCTTCGAGGAGATGTCGGCGCTTGGCTGGATCGATCCCGTGAAGCGCCCGCATATGGTGACGGTGCAGGCCGCCGGATGCGCGCCGATCATCCGCGCGTTTCAAGACGGCACCGAGAAGGCGGCGCCCTGGGAGAACGCGCACACGATCGCTGACGGCCTGCGCGTGCCGAAGGCGGTCGGCGACTTTCTGGTGCTGCGCGCCGTGCGCGAGAGCGGCGGCGCGGCGGTCGCCGTCGACGACGCCGACATGGTCACGGGCATGCGCGAACTCGGCTCGCTGGAAGGCATCAGCGCGGCCCCCGAAGGCGGCGCCGCGCTCCACGCCATCCGCGTCCTCATCGCCCAGGGCCGCATCCTCCCCCACCACCGCGTCGTCCTCTTCAACACCGGCGGCGCGCTGAAGTATCTCGACGTGCTGGCCTAAGTGCCGCTCGTTCGACGTACGTAGCCGGCGGGCTTTAGCCCGCCGGATCGCCTCGGCGGGCTGAAGCCCGCCGACTACGAGAACCTTGATGATTGGTATTCTGTTCACCGGCGGCACGATCTCGATGAAACTCGACCCCGCGACGGGCGGCGCGGTGCCGGCGTTGAGCGCGGAGGAGATCTTCGGGCTGGTGCCGGGCCTGGGCGCCATCGCGGACATCGAGATCGAGGATTTTTCGCGCCTGCCCGGTCCCCACGTGACGCCGGAACAGATGTGGCGCCTCGCCGGCCGCGCGGCCGCGTGGCTCGATCGGCCCGACGTAGACGGCCTCGTCATCACGCACGGCACGGACACGATCGAGGAGACCGCCTACCTGCTCGATCTGGTGCTGCTCTCGGACAAGCCCGTCGTGCTGGTCGGCGCGATGCGCACCGTCTCGGACGTCGGCTGGGACGGGCCCGCGAATCTGCTTGCGGCCGTCCGCGTGGCCGCCTCCCCTGCCGCCCGCGGCCAGGGCGTGCTCGTCGTGATGGATGATCACATTCTCCCGGCGCGCGAAGTGCGGAAGGTGCACACCGAGTCCTCGTCGTCATTTGCGACGCCGGAGTTCGGGCCGCTGGGCCAGGTGGATGCGGGCGCGGTGATCTTCCGGCGGCAGCCGATGCCGCGGGCGACGTGGCGCGATCCGGCGGCCGAACCAGGGCTGCGCGTATCGCGCCTGGAGACGCGGGTTGAAATGGTGCAGGCCCAGACCGGCATGGACTGCGGCGTGCTCGACTACGTCTGCAGTCGAGGCCCGCGCGGACTCGCCGTCATCGCGTTCGGCCGCGGCAACGTGCCGCCGACGATTCTGCCGGCGCTGCAGCGCGCGCTCGACGCCGGCGTCGTCGTCACGGTGTCATCCCGGTGCATCGCCGGCCGCGTCAGTCCGCGCTACGGCTACGACGGCGGCGGCCTGCAGCTGCAGCGCATGGGCGCCATCCTTGCCGGCGATCTCTCGGGCGCCAAGGCCAGGCTGTTACAGATGGTGGCACTTGGATTTGCGCCCGACCCGAAAGAAGCACGGGCGCTGATAGCGACGATGACTGCGTAGATCGGATCGGTCCAGAGTCCAGGGTCCAGAGTCCAGAGTTCCCAGACAGTCCGATCGTCCGATCGTCTTGGGTTCGGACTCTCGGACCATGGAACTCTGGACTGACCGGGAACTCTGGACTCGGGACGATGGACGATGGACGCTGGACAGTCTTTAGTCCCCGAAGCAGATCCCCACGTTCCTGGCCGTCCTGACCACGTCGCCTTTGACCGGCACGTTGCGCGTGTGGCCGACGACCATGTCGAGGGGCACGGCGACGATGTCGGGCGAGTGCAGGGCGGTCATCATGCCGAAGTCGCCGCGCAGGAGCAGTTCGACGGCGTAGCTGCCGAACCGAGTCGCCAGCACGCGGTCATACGCCAGCGGCGCGCCGCCGCGCTGCAGATGGCCGAGCACGACGTGCCGCGATTCCTTGCCGGTCAGCCGCTCGAGTTCGCGCGACACGTGTTCGCCCATGCCGCCGAGCCGCTCGACCTTGTCCGGCGTCCCGGCCTCCACGATCGCCCGCTTGCCGTTGACCTCGACCGCGCCTTCGGCGACGACGACGATGCTGAAACGGGCGCCGAACTTCTCGCGCTCGAGCAGCCTCGCGGCGACCTTCTCGAAGCTGAATGGAATCTCAGGGATCAGCACGACGTCGGCGCCGCCGCCGATGCCGGCATAGAGCGCAATCCAGCCGGCATAGCGGCCCATGACTTCCGCCACCATGATGCGGTGATGCGATTCCGCGGTCGTGTGCAGGCGATCGAGCGCGTCGGTCGCGAACTCGACTGCCGTGTCGAAGCCGAACGTCATCGTCGTTTCGGCGATGTCGTTATCGATGGTCTTGGGCACGCCGACAACGGGGATGCCGCGCTTGTAGAAGTCGTAGGCGATGGAGAGCGTGCCGTCGCCGCCGATCACGACCAGGGCGTCGAGGCCCATCTTCTTGAAGTTCTCGATGCAGCGGTCGGAGTAGTCCACCGGCCCGTCGACGGTCTCGATGGGATAGATGAAGGGGTTGCCGCGGTTGGTGGTGCCCAGGATCGTGCCGCCGATGCGGAGGATCCCGGTGACGTCTTTCAATGTGAGGACGCGCGACCGTTCCGGGTAGATGAGGCCGTCGAAGCTGTCCTCGAGGCCGATGCACTCGACGCCGGCGAACTAGGCTGACTTCACGACCGCGCGAATGACCGCGTTTAGGCCCGGCGCGTCCCCGCCGCCCGTCAGAATTCCAATACGCTTGATCCGTTGAGCCATCAGCCGGACAGTGTACCAGCAGGGTGGCTGGCTGCGGGCAGGTTCTCTTCAATTAATCAATAAATCCTTAGGCAAATAGATAAATGCCGGGTCTCCGTGGTAAACTGTCCGTTCCCTGAAGTGGGCGGCTAGCTCAGCTGGGAGAGCGCCGCGTTCGCAACGCGGAGGTCGCGAGTTCGAGCCTCGCGCCGTCCACCAAATCATTCCGCAATTCAGCGGGTTCAGTCGCGGCGCCGGCCGCAGGTGAATCCGTTCTGCCCAATTTCTGCCCATCGAGGGCGGTAGAAGTCCCGAGCGCATCCAGATTCCGCATGTCGGTCGGGTGCGTGTGCCGCTCAACAAGAGAATCGTGGGTAGATATCTGAAGGTGGTAACCTCCGGCCGAGGGTTCAATGACAACCACAAGACTGCGAATCCCCTTGCTGGTTCCGGTGATCGTGCTGGCTTGCGCGCTGGCAGTTCCCACGGTGGCGGCACTGCAGTCGGCAGGCCAGGGCACAGCCGGGCGGAGCCCGACGCCATCCAAGGGTTTGATCGTTGGCCGTGTCGTGGACGCGGCATCGAATGCGCCGATCTCCAGCGTGATCGTTTCACTCGCCGGCGCGCCGCTCGCGAGCAGTATCAGAGTGATGACCGACGGCAAGGGACAGTTCCTCTTTCGCAGTGTGCCGGCCGGCTCCTTTTCTTTGCGCGCGACGATCGGCGGCAACGTTCAGAACACAGGGTTCACGTACACGGGGATTGGACCGCAGGTCGGTCCATATCTCGCAGGCGGATACGGCCAGCGGCGGCCGGGCGGTTTGTTTCATCCGCTTGATCTCGCCGAAGGCGAACAAATCGCCGATGTCGTCATCACACTCTGGCAGGGCGGCTCAATCGAGGGGACCGTCCGCGATGAAGCCGGCGAGCCACTCGTCGACGTCTTTGTCGCAGCAGCGCGACGAAGCTCGGACGGCCGGCTGCTCAACGGGCCCTCGGTCCGGTAACTGACGATTCGGGGCGCCTACCGCCTCAGCACGCTCGTCCCGGGCGACTACGTCATCGTCGTCCCGCAGATGCAGGCGGCGATGCCGTCCGCCACGAGTGACACGCTCGCGACCACGACGAACAGACCACTGAGTGCAAAGCTCGCGAATTCGCTGGCGCCGACGTTTGCCGGGGGGGTTGCGGTCGGCAGTTCATTGATCGGCGCAACCGATAGGGCGGGCAGCAACACCCTGTTTCCTGTCCCCCAGGGTGACGCGCTGCACATCTACCAAACGACGTTCGCGCCATCGACGACGTCTCTCACATCAGCGATGCCGGTAACGGTCGGACCCGGCGAGGCCTTGACGGGCGTCGACGTGTCGATGCGTCCCGTGCGGGCAGTCGCGGTGTCGGGAACCCTCGAGGACGATCTCGGACCTGTGCCGAACTTCGGCGTGCGGCTCTTCACGCGCGAGGGCGACACCGGCGCCATCGCCTTCGACGTCGGGTACACATCCACCGACGCTAGCGGCCGGTTCACATTTCCCTTAGTCCCAGCTGGTCACTACCGCATCGCGGCGCAGCGCTTCGCCACCACGCAGTTCGGTCCGGACGTCGTGCTGCCGCCACCGGGACCACCGCGCGCATCCGATCGCGTCGGCGCTGCGGCTTCGCAAGAAATCTTGGTGGGCGACCAAGATGTGACTGAAGTCGCGCTGCGCCTCCGACCTGGGGTCGAGGTTTCCGGGCGCGTCGAGTTTCGCGGCAGCGGCAGACGGCCGCCTCCAGACGTGATTCGCCAGTTGCTGGTGTTCGTGTCACCGTTCCAATCGCCTTCGCGCAGTTTCCCTGTTCGTCCATTCTCCGACGGTGTTGACGCGAAGGATGGTTTTGTCATTCCCTACAACGCACCCGGGCGATATGTGTTGACCGTTAACGACAACGCCGCGGTGTCGCTGTTGAGTGTGTCGATCAACGGCAAATCCGTGACCGAACGCCCGATCCTGATCGAGACCACGAATCTGACCGATGTGGCGATCGAGCTGACCGATCGCGCCGCAGAAGTCTCGGGGACCGTGCGAACCCGCGGTGGTTTGCCAGATCCGAATGCCGGCGTGGTGCTGTTCCCTGACGGATCGCACCCGATGGCCCGACGTCCGACCCGGTGCGCGGATGTTCCGCAGCGTGCGGTCGTCGAAGGCCGGACAGTTCAGCTTCCGCCCGGTGCTCCCGGGCGAGTATTTCATGGCCGCGATCGCTGACGATGCGACGGCCGAGTTTCCTGAGCCGAAGTTCCTGGAGGCGCTGTCGGCCGTGGCGACCACCGTTCGCGTTGGCGTAAGCGAGACACCGACCGTGACGTTGACAACCGTGGACGCGCCGGTTTCGAGGACTCTACCCGGCGCCGCGCCGGTGCGCTTGCCTAATGAAGAGTTCGGACATCACGGTCCTTTTGTCGAGGAGCCGGCGGATGCGTTCGGCGCGCAATCGCGGACAGTCACTGTCGGGATAACCGGTGTCGTAACCACCGATGAAACGCCGGCACGGCCGTTGCGTCATGCCATCGTCAGTGCGACCGCTGCCGAAATGCGCGGTGCGCGTCAGTCCGTGACGGATGACGAGGGCCGGTTTGCGTTTGCGGATTTGCCGCCTGGTCGTTACTCGTTCGTGGCGGAGAAGCCCGGAATATGTGAAGACCTTCTACGGCAACAAGGGCCCCGGCGCCACCGTCGGAACGCCCGTCGCCGTCCTCGCCGGTGAGCCTGCACCGAGCATCACCATTCGCGTCCCTCGCGGCGCGGTCATCGCCGGAACCGTCCGCGATCAGTTTGGCCTGCCCGTCAGCACCGCACAGGTCACCGTGAAGCAGGCCGTCATCGTCAGCGGCCGCCGCCAGCTGGCGGATGTGCCGAACCTTCGCGCGCCGGCGGTCACGACGGATGATATGGGCCGGTACCGCATCTACGGACTTCCGCCGGGCGAGGTACGCTGTTTTCTGCTCGATCCCTGCGAACAACTACAACGGAGTGGTGGAAACGAACAGTGCCGACGTCGAAGCAGTCCTTCGCGAGCTCCGCGCCGGCCGAAGTGCGGCCGCCGCGAGTACGGTTGCACCTCTTCAGGTCTCGCTGTCTGGCGGATATCTGCCTGGCGTTCCGAACGCCGAGAGAGCGCAGATGATCGCGCTTGGCGTTGGAGAAGAACGCACGGGCGCGGACATCCTGATTGGTCCGTTGCGCGCGCTCAGCGTATCCGGCACATCCGTCGGACCAGGTGGCGCGCCGATGCGGAACATCATGGTCGCCGTCGTCAACTCTACGACGGGCACCCGCATTGGCAGCGGCGGGGTGATCATGCCGGAGACCGACGGCCGGTTTACCCTGTCGGCTCTACCTCCGGGTCGGTACACGCTGATGGGCCGGGCGGCTGAGAACACTGCGGGCGAGACCAACGAGATGCCCTACTACGCTGAGACGGAGTTCGTCCTCACAGATTAAGAACATCTCCGGCGTCTGTACTGCAGTTCGAGCGGGGCGTTACGGTCAGTGGCCGAATCGTGCCGCCCGGGGGAGCAGCCGCCGGCGAGCTGGCGAACGTTCGCCTGGGTGCGACGCCGGTCAATTTGTACGCATCTCTGGTGCCGGCGCGGGTCATCGCGACAACGCGGGCGAATGGCACGTTCGTATTCGACGGAGTCGGCCCAGGTAAATGGCGAGTGAACGGTGCGTCGTTGCCGGTTGGCTGGAGTCTCCGGTCGGCCGTGCTCGACGGGCGGGACACGCTCGATATGCCGTTCGAGGTGCGGCCTGGGCAGCCGATCTCGGGGCTGACGATCACGATGACTGACCAGCCGACGGAACTCACGGGCAGAGTTCTTGACGCTGCGGGCCAACCCACGTCGGCCTACGCCGTGCTGGCTTTCTCCGCGGATCGCATGCACTGGCACCACAGCGCCGCGCCGCGTCAGCAGCGCGGCGCGCCTTTCGTCGGACGGGCGATATCGCATTAGCGGATTGCCGCCGGGCGAGGGACTACCTGGCCGTGATTACCGATTCCAGCCCAGGCGACCTGGACGATCCGACTTTCCTCGAGTCGCTCCTCCCTGCCGCCATGAAAGTCGTGCTGGGCGAGGGCGAACGAAAGGTGCAGGACTACAGGGTCCGTTGACGCGCCGCCGACCTCGGCGATCGGACTCCTGACCGGGATTTTTTTCTGCCCGCTTTTCTGCCCATCGGTCTCGCGCGGCCTTGCAGAACCATGCGTAATTGCTCGCTCTCCTGCAAATGACCAAGAAACACGATTCACGCAAGTATCTACATGAATCGAAATGACTTAGTGGCCGCCTAATTTTACATTCGCAACGCGGAGGTCGCGAGTCTGAGCCTCGCGCCGTCCACCAAATCATCTACCTATCGATCTATTGCCTATTGGTCTATCTACAGGCCTGCCGGCTGGGCGACCGAGCCGTCGTGTGCTCGTTTTGGGCTTATGGGGCGCCGCCGAGGGTGGCCGGCCCGTGTCAACGGCCGGATTGCTTGCAGATTAGAAATGTGTTTCTATATTGCAAATGATCCCGCGGCTCGCGCGCGCGCTCGTCCGCCAGCGGCTGCGTCAGAACCCGGCCGTCGCCCTGGTCGGTCCTCGGCAGGCTGGAAAGACGACCCTCGCGCGAGCCTTGTCGTCGGCCTACTTCGACCTCGAACAGCCCGAGGACCGGCTCCGCCTGGATGTGGAGTGGGACGCCCGCGTCGCCGCCCGGGCGCTCCTCGTCCTGGACGAGGCCCAGGCGGCGCCGGATCTGTTTCCCCGCTTGCGTGGCGCCATCGATGCCAATCGCCGACGCAACGGACGGTTCCTCTTGCTCGGGTCTGTTTCGCCGGCGCTGGTCACGCAGGTCTCTGAGTCACTGGCCGGCCGGCTGGCCGTCGTGGAGTTGTCCCCACTCCTGCTGCCAGAACGGCCGGCTGACCAGATGGACCGCCTGTGGCTCACAGGCGGATTCCCCGATGGCGGCCTTCTCCGCCCCGGACGCTTCCCCACCTGGCAGATGGACTATCTGACGCTGCTGGCCCAGCGCGACCTCCCGATCTGGGGCTTGCCGGCCAAAGCGCCGATGACGATGCGACTGCTGAAGATGCTGGCGGCGCTGCAGGGGCAGGTCTGGAACGCCAGCCAGGTCGGACAGGGGCTGGGCCTCAGTTATCACACCGTCAACACCTACGTGGACGTGCTCGAAGGCGCGTTCCTGATCAGACGGCTGCCGCCGTGGCTCCCGAACATCCGGAAGCGTCTCGTGCGCGCGCCTCGGCTGCACTGGAGGGATGCCGGCCTCCTGCACGCACTCGCCGGCGTCCGATTGTTCGAGCAGCTCCTGCACCAGCCGTGGGTCGGCGCGAGCTGGGAAGGCTTTGTGATTCAGCAGGTGACTGGCGTCCTGGCGGCTCTCGGCCTGCCGGTTGATGCCCACTTCTTCCGGACGTCCGATGGACACGAAATCGATCTGATCTTCACGGTCGGGACACGCGTGTGGGCCATCGAAGCCAAACTGTCCTCCCGCCCCTCCCCAGTCGATCTGGATCGATTAATCGCGCGGCTGACATGGCCAAGGCCGATCGCCGGTATCTCGTCGCCCGCGTCAGCACATCGGCCCTGCGGACCGACGCCGGCGTGGTCAGCCTGCCGGATCTCCTCGCGCTCATCAAGCGGGAAGCCGGTTGAGCAGGCCTGTGGTGTATCTTGCCGCCATGATCACCGGGCGCGCGCGGGCATATCCGCTGATAGGTATCGCGACCGCAATGGTGGCCATCGTCGGCCCCCTCGCGCTCGAGCCTTCACAGCAGGCGCCGACCGGCGCTCAGCAGTTTCTCGAATCCTATGGGCGTGGCGTCCTTCCCGGCCGTCGCAACTGGTCAAACTGCCTGCACTGATTGCCGACCTCCGGCAGGTGGCGCCTCTCTGGGTCAATGCGGATCCGCCGACGCGCGCCATCGGCGACAACTGGTCGCCCCGGCGCCGCTCGAACTGGCCGCGCCATTGCCGCCGTACTACCGGCCGGACCTTCTGGAGTGGGCGTGCGAGTTCCTCCGGAAGAGACGAGCCGGACGACTTCGAACGCGCGTGGATGCTGGCGGCGTCCGCGCTGCTTGGAGAACTGCAGGAGGAGATGCAGGGCCACACCTCCTCCCCAGGGGACGCACGCGAAGCACGCCCGAGCGCGGTTCCCTTCCGATCCAGGCCTGCGCCGGAAGAACTCCTACGCGGCCGGGGCCGTGACGGTCGCCACCACGCCGAACATCGACGAACGCCGGTTGGCGAGCGCCGAGGGGACGGAGGGACGACCGCCGTTCCAACGCGGATGGACATTCGACAGACGATGGAATGGCTCCAGTCACTCTGCGCCGATCCCGCCGGTCGGAGCCGAAGCCACGGTGCGCCTCGGCGTCATCGAGTTCCTGCGTGGACAGACCGCGCCAAGCCTCGCGCACCTGCAGTCGGCCCTTCAGCGGACGGACGACCCGTATCTGCAGAATCTCGATTGGCTGATGCAAGGCCTGATTGCAGACGCTCGAGGCGATTGGCCTTCCGCGCTCGCCGGCCTACCGCTCTGCCGTGAAGGCACGGCCGACCACCACGGCGGCCACGGCGCTTGCGGCCGCGTTGTTCCTGTCTGGTGAGCGCGCCGAGGCGGCGTCCCCTGCTGGACGCCGGGTACAGCTCACCCGCGCCGCCGCTCTATTCCTGGCGCCATCCGGTCGGTTCCCAACGGCACGTGGCTCGCGATATCGACGAACTTACGCACCATGGCAGGCCTGCCGCCGAGGCCGTCGCCGGTGGAGATCGACACGGGGCTTCTTGGCGGCCTCGCGTCCAAGCCAGGCGGAGCGACGCGCGATCCGATATCAACTGTCCGGCGGCGTCTCGACACCAGCCGGCGGAGGACCGCCACAGTTCCGCACCAGGACGTCGTCGGTCATGGTGGATGTCGCCGT
>CAVVUL010000004.1:0-111866 GCA_963751445.1 uncultured Acidobacteriota bacterium
GGGCGTGTCAGAAACTTTGTGTGTGAGGCGGTTTCGATCTTCGCGGGGCTGGTGGCCGGCTGATTCGTGCCGGCCGCCGGACCCGCAGCCATCGTCATCTTACGCCGGTCCCTTCAGAAAGCGGTCTTCGTAGGCAATCGCGAATTGATTGAGCGCCGGCGTGCCAATGGGTGGCGGGGCGAATCCACTCGGCGGTGATATTGCGCAGCGCGAGCCAAATCAGCTTGGTCGCCGCTTCGTCGGTCGGAAAGTGCCCGCGCGTTTTGATGATCTTCCGCATGCGCGCGTGGACGCTCTCGAGCGCGTTGGTCGTGTACAGGACCCGCCGAACGTCGGCGGAAAGCCAAAAAACGGGATGACGTGCACCCACGCGCGGCGCCAGCTTTTGACGATCGTCGGAAACCGCTGGCCCCACGGGCCCGGCCGCGAAGGCGTCCAACGCGGCGGCAGCGGCCGCCGCCGAGGCGCGGTATAGATCGTCCGCAGAGCCGCCGCGACCGCTTCCGTTCGCGCCAGCCCACAGTCCAAACTGCTTCGGATCAGATGCACGATGCAGGTCTGGAGCGTCGTCTGCGGGAAGACGGCCGCCAGCGCCTCGGGCATGCCTTTCAGGCCGTCGGTGACCGCAATCAGGATGTCCTCGCACCCACGCGTCTGTAGGTCCGTGAAGACTTTCAGCCAGAATTTCGCGCCTTCGGTCTGCTCAATCCAAATGCCGAGGATGTCGCGCGGCCATCCGGCAGCACGGCGAGCGCGAGATACACCGCTTTGCTCCGACCACGCCCTCGTCGCGAATCTTCACGCGCAGCGCGTCGAAGAACACGACCGGATAGATCGGCTCGAGCGGCCGCGCCTGCCACGCGGTGACCTCGGCGACGACCGCGTCGGTGACCCGCTGATCAGATCGGGCGAGACCTCGATCGCTGTAGATTTCGGCCAGAAAGTTCTGGATTTCGCGGACCGTCAGGCCCGCGCGTAGAGGGCCAGCATTTGTCGTCGAAGCCCGCCAAGCGGCGGGCATGCTTCGGAATCAACACGGGCTCGAACGTCCCGCCCGGTCGCGCGGCACCTCGACGTCGATGGGGCCGTCGTCGGTCAGCACCGCTTCGCGCTCGTGCCGTTGCGGTGATTGGTGGTGTCGTCCGGCTTGGTCCCGCCGGGCGGATACCCGAGGTGGTAGCTCAGCTCGCCGCCGAGCATCCGCTCCATCAGCGCCTTCTTCAGCCGCCGGCCGGCGGCCTCGATTTCGGCCGCCGTCATCGGCCGATCCGGCGCAAACTGGTCCAGGATCTCGTCAGGGACGGGCGCCAGGCGCTCGGTCGGCGCTTCTCGCGTTTCGTCGTGCGGGGCATAGGAACTCCTCATGCTAAACCCCACACACAAAATTCCTGACAGGCTCACGCGGTCCGTTCACACGGAGACACGGAGCGACGGAGGCACGGAGTTCTTCTCTTTTTGGGGAGTGACCGCGTGATCCGCAGCCCCAAGAAGAAAAGAACTCTCCGTGCCTCCGTCGCTCCGTGCCTCCGTGTGAGCGGATCCCTACAGTTCTTCGTGTCCGCGGGCGGGGGCGATGGAGAGGGCCCGCATCTTCTTACGGAGGCACGGAGTTCTTCTCTTTTTGGGGAGTGACCGCGTGATCCGCAGCCCCAAGAAGAAAAGAACTCTCCGTGCCTCCGTCCGCTCCGTGCCTCCGTGTGAACGGATCCCTACAGTTCTTCGTGTCCGCGGGCGGGGGCGATGGAGAGGGCCCGCATCTTCTTACGGAGGCACGGAGTTCTTCTCTTTTTGGGGAGTGACCGCGTGATCCGCAGCCCCAAGAAGAAAAGAACTCTCCGTGCCTCCGCCGCTCCGTGCCTCCGTGTGAGCGGATCCCTACAGTTCTTCGTGTCCGCGGGCGGGGGCGATGGAGAGGGCCCGCATCTTCTTGTAGAGATTGCTGCGCTCGAGGCCGAGGGCGTCGGCGGTGCGGGAGATATTGCCGTCGTGCGCCGCGAGCGCGGACTGGATGTACTCGCGCTCCCAGGCGTCGCGCGCCTCGAACAGCGGCCCGATCGCCTGGGGCGCGGGGCGGACGGCCGGCGCGGCGGCCAGTTCGAGGAACGCGAGATCCTGCGGCCGCACCACGTCGCCCGGCGCCATGATCATCAGCCGCTCGATCGTGTTGCGGAGTTCCCGCACGTTGCCGGGCCAATGGTAGGCCTCGAGCAGATCGCGCGCCTCGGGTGACAACGCCTTGGGGCGCCGCCCGTACTCGCGGGCGAACTCCGCCGCGAAGTGCTCCGCGAGGCGGATGACGTCGCCCCGGCGCTCCCGCAGCGGGGGCACGGCGATCGGAATCACGTTCAACCGGAAGTACAAGTCTTCCCTGAATCGCCCCTGGCGAATCTCGGCCGACAGGTCCTTGTTCGTCGCGGCGATCACGCGCACGTCCACGCGCACGCTCGCCTGCCCGCCGACCGGCTCCACGATTTGCTCCTGCAGCGCGCGCAGCACCTTCGCCTGGGTCTTCAGGCTCATGTCACCGACTTCGTCGAGGAACAGGGTGCCGCCGGAGGCAATCTCGAACTTGCCGCGCCGGTCCGCGACCGCCCCGGTGAACGCGCCCTTGACGTGGCCGAACAGCTCGGACTCGATCAGCTCCTCCGGAATGGCCGCGCAGTTCACCTCGATGAACGGCGCCGCGCTGCGATGGCTCAACGCGTGAATCTGCCGCGCGACCAGTTCCTTGCCCGTGCCGTTCTCGCCCGAGATCAACACGCGCCCGTTGGACGGCGCGGCCATGGCGACCTGCGCCCGCAGCTGCTCCATCACCGGACTCACGCCGACGATGACCAGCGGCCGGTCCATCTTCGCGCGCAGCTGCCGGTTCTCGACTTCCAGCCGGCGCTGCCGCAGCGCGTTCCTCACCGCCAGCACGATCTTCTCGATGGAGAGCGGCTTCTCGATGAAATCGAATGCGCCGAGTTTCGTCGCGCGCACCGCGACCTCGACGCTCGCGTGGCCGGAGATCATGATGACCGGCGCGTCCACCCGGCGCTCCCGCAGCCGCTCCAGCGCGGCGATGCCGTCCATGCCGGGCAGCCAGATGTCCAGCAGGATCAGATCCGGCATCCGCTGCGCGACCGCGTCGAGGCCCGCTTCCCCGCTGTCAGCCGTCTCCACGTCGTAGCCTTCGTCGCGCAGCACGGCCCCGAGCGAGGACCTGACGCCGGCTTCATCGTCAACGATCAGAATCCTGGTCATGGTTCAGGCTGCCGGCAGCTCGACCGTAAACGTGGTGCCGGTCGGGTGGGCGGCGCTGACTTCGATCGCGCCGCCGTGTTCCACGATGATCCGCCTCACGATCGCCAGGCCGAGCCCGCTGCCGCGGCCCTTGGTCGAGTAGTACGGCATGAAGAGTTTGTCACGATCCGCGTCCGGCACGCCGGGCCCATTGTCGCTGACCATCAGCCGCACCAGGCTGTTCCGGGGATCGGGCATCGTCAGCACGACGATGAGCGGACGGTCCCCGTTGGGGCGCGGTGGCGCCGCCGGGCCGCCCAGCGCTTCCATGGCGTTGTCGACCAGATTGATGATGACCTGGCGGATCTGCTCGGCGTCGAGCCGGACGGGCGGCAGCGCGGCGGCCAGCTGGCGCTCGATCTGCAGGCAGCCCTGCTGCAGGACGCCGGCGTAGAGCTTCAGCGTGTCGTCCACGAGCTGGTTCAGATCGACCGGCACCATGCGCGGGCCGCGCAGCCGGGCGAACTGCGCGAACTCGTCGACGAGGCCCTTCAGCGCCTCGACCTCGGCGATGATGGCGTCGGTGCATTCGCCGACGAGCGCCAGCGTCGGCGGCGGGGCGCCCGTGAAGTGGCGGCGGAGACGTTCGGCGCTCAGCTGAATCGGCGTGAGCGGGTTCTTGATTTCGTGCGCGAGGCGCCGCGCCACGTCGCGCCACGCCGCCACGCGCTGCGCGCGAATGAGGGGCGTCACGTCATCCAGCACCAGCACGGCGCCCTCGGATGCCGTCCGACGCCGGCCAGGACGGTGGCCGCGGTGGCGAGATTGATCTCGCGCCCCTCGCGCGCGAGCGTCATCTTCCTGCACGATGCCGCGCTCGGCGCGCCGCTCCACCGCCTCGACCAGCGGCAGCAGCGGCCGCAGGTCCTCGCGCGCGAGCACGTCGCGCGCCGGCAGGCCGAGGGCCGCGGCGTCCGACCCCGAGCAGACGCATCGCCGCGCCGTTCATCGTCGAGATGCGGCCCGCCGCATCCAGCGAGATGACACCCGTGGCGACACGCTCGAGCACCGTCTCGATGTACCGGCGGCGTCCGTCGACCTCGGCGTTCTTGCGCTCGAGGTCGAGGCGCGACTGATCGAGCTTGGCGCGGTTGGACTGGAGTTCGGCCGCCATCATGTTGAAGGCCTCGACCAGCGCGCCCAGTTCGTCGCCCGTCTCGGGCTCCAGCCGCACGTCGAGGCGGCCCGCGCCGATCGCCCGCGCGCCCTCCGCCAGTTGCTGCACCGGCCGCGTGATCCGCTTCGCCAGATACAGCCCGAGCCAGGTCGCGGCGATCAAGAATCAGCAGCGTCACCGTCGAGGAAGATCGAGAGATAGCTGCCGAGGATCGGGCCGCGCAGGACGGACAGCCCCATGAACCGGTCGTAGGCCGCCCGCGCGCGATGCGCATCGCTGACCAGATTGGCGTCCAGATGCCGCGACACGACGACCGCACCGACGACCTTGCGATCGGCGCCGACGATGGGCGAGGCCGCCCGGAAGAGCACGCCGCCGCTGGCCACCAATTCCTCCGCGGCGTCCTGATCGTGCCCGGACTCGACGGTCCGGAGCGCCAATCGATCGGCGGAGGCGCGAACGCGGTCGCCGGGCAGGCTGGACGACTCGGCTGCGGTGACGAACTGCACATCCGTGGCGCCCGGCCGCGCCCGGCACCGCCCGGTAAACCTCGATCATGCTGTCGCGCATGGTGAGGAGCTCGGCCCGCAGTTCCGGGTCCAGCACGGTTTCGTCGGCCTGCGCCACGGCGCCCGGCACCAGCCGGGCCGCCAGATGCTGCGCCCGCAGCGCCATCGCCTCCTTTTGCTCCTGGAAGAAGCGCTGGGCAATCGTCAGCGCGCCGGTGACGACCTCCTGGCCCGCGCCGGTGAACCATTGCGACACGCTGGTGCGGAGAATCTCGCTGCCGCTGATGAGCACCAGCACGGCCGGGATGATGCTCATGGCCAGCAGCGCGCCGACCAGCTTGGTGCGGAATCTCGCGAACGGCGCGGCGCGCCGCTGCTCCACCCAGAGCTTGAGCAGGTTGCGCGCCAGCACGAAGACGAGGGCGACGAGCAGCGCCAGGTTCGACCGAGAGCAGCGCCGTCAGCAGGACGTCGTTGATCAGCTGCGGCTCGATCTCCGCCGTCCGGCTCGACAGCCAGAACAAGCCGGCCATGATCGCGACCAGCAGCGCGGCCAGCGCCGTGAGGACGCGCGGATTGTCGAGCAGCCGGCGCCGGGGCGCGGGAGTGGGCAGCGTCGGCGGGCTTACCGGCGAAGTCCCGAACATGGCGGCGTCACTTGATGTAGGGGAACGACTTGCGCCCGGTGATCTCGTCGCGGCCAAACGGCAGGATGGACCACAGCGACACGCTGCGCCGCGGACTCGTGGTCAGGCGGACGTGCACGTAGTATTCGGCGTTCGGTTCCAGGGGCGAAATGGGATCGAGCGCGACCTGATCGACCGTGGTGAGCCAGTCCCGCACGTCGCCCTCCTGATCGCGCCGCTCGGAGCGCACCACGCGGCCGTCCCGCATGCGCGTGACCTTGTAGTTGCGAGTCAACGTGTCGTAGTTGGCGAGCGAATTGACGCGGACGCGCGCGAGCACGGCGATCGAAGAACCAGAGCGGCGCCGGGCGCCGCAGCTCCACTTCCCACTCGAACATCAGGGTGAGACCCGATTGCAGGACTTCGCGTGTGCCGAGCGTCCACGCCTCGCGCACGGCACAGATTCACGAGCACCCGCCCGTCGGAGACGATGGGCTGTATGCCCACCTCTTCGCCCGCCGACACCACGACGCCGGCCGCCGCCATCATCACGATCGCGGCAAACAGGCGGCGCGTCATTCGCGGGTCCTCAGCAGCGCGTTCAACTCGTCCTTGAACTCGTCCAGGTCGCGGAAGTTCCGGTACACCGAGGCGAAGCGCACGAACGCCACCTTGTCGAGTTGCTTCAAGGCCGCCATCACCGTCGCGCCGATCTCCTCGGTCGTGATCTCGCGCTCCGGCGAATCCTGCAGACGCGCCTCGATCCTGTCCGCAATCGCCTCCAGCGCCGGGACCGACACCGGCCGCTTCTCGCACGCCTTCAGCAGACCCCGCGACCAGCTTCTGCCGCTCGAACCGCTCCCGGCGGCCGTCCTTCTTCACGACCATGTACGGAATCTCGTCGATCCGCTCGTAGCTGGTGAACCGCCGGCCGCACTCCAGGCATTCGCGGCGGCGGCGGATGGCCTCGCCTTCCTTGCTTTCGCGCGAATCCACGACCTTGTCGCCGAGATGGCCGCAGTAGGGGCATTTCATGATGGCTACTCCCCTCGGCGTCTCCGCCGCCTGGGCCTCGGCGCGCATGCTCCTTGCAGCCGCCCGAGCGTCAGACCATCCTGCCACATGAAGACCAGCCCGGCGATGGTCACCGGCACGAACGACACCAGGTGCAGGACGATGGCCGCCGCGGCCGCCACGTCGGGATTGGCCCCGAAGAAGCTCGTCAGCGCGGCCAGATAGAAGTAGTGGAACCCGCCCGCCCCGCCCGGCGTCGGCACCGACACCCCCACCGCCAGGTAGCCCACGACGATGAACGAGCCGACAAACGGAGACGTCAAATCAAACGCGTGAGACCAGCCAGATCCCGAGGGCGATCGACAGCCAGACGGCGACGGACCAGACGGCGGCGGCGGCCAGATGCGCCGGGGCTGCGCATGACCGCCAGACCCTCGGCGAACGTCTGGACGAGTTTGCGCCACGCCTCGGAGCAGCTTGCGCGGCAGCCGCCGGCCGAGCCGGCCGGCCAGCCGGCCCAGCCGCTCCGGATGGCCGGCGAACAGGAACAGCAGCGCCGAGCGCCGCACGGCGCCGACCGGGCCACGATCACGCCCGCCACTTCGCACCTCCGGCCCACATCCACGCCGGCCAAGGGGCAGCGCGCAGGCAAACAGCAACAGCACCGTCGCCATGTCCAGCAGCCGCTCGACAATGACCGTGGCAAACGCCGAGGTGGCTTTGATCCCTTCTTGGCGGGCCAGCAGATACGGCCGCAGGATCTCGCCCACCCGCCCGGCAGCAGGAACAGCGCGGCAAACCCGATGACCGTCGTGCGGAAGGCCGTGCGGAATCGGGCCGGCCCAAGCGGCCGCAGCAGGACCGCCACCGCTGAGCCCGCAAGCGTATAGGTCTGAAGCGTCCCGGAACGGCAGGGCGATCAACCCAAGGTGGGCCCGCGTGACCGCGTGCCACGGCCTGGATCAAATCGACGTTGCGGAAGAACATCCACAGGAGTCCGGCCGTCAATACCGCAATGACCAGCGGTTGCCAGTGGCGGCGCGTGTTCTGGTGGCGTTGGTCCATAAGTCGTTCTGACGGGCCGGCGGGGACGGCTGGAATAGAGCCGCGCTACAGGTTCTACTATAAGATTGGCGGCAAGTCGATGGGAAAGCGAGAGTTAATCATCGTCGCGGCGTTCGTGGTGATCGGCGCCATCGCCTACCAGCTGACGGCGCCGCCACCCAAAGACGGGCGAACGTCGGTTCTCGCTGTCCGACCCTCCTGTCGGGCGTCAGGCGCCAGGTGCAGGCCAATGCCGCCTCGGCCACCATCACCCGGACCGGCAACGTGGCCCTGAGGCCAGGGGTGACCGAGTTGCGGCTCACCGGGCTGCGAGCCCTGCCGCTCATCGTGACGGGAGAACCCCGCGACGACATCAGCTACGAGCTGTGGGTGGAATCCAACGGGCCAGACGAGGCCGGCGCAAAGGCCACCGCCGAGAAGACGCGGATCGTGGACGATGACCTGGGGATGGCGCAGGCGTTGTCGGTCGCCTTCCCGACCGAGGGCACGCAGTCCGGGCGGCTCACGCTGCATGTCCCCAGCCGAATTCTCGTCCGCCTGGAAAGCTCGGGACGTGTGACCGTGTCCGGCGTCGCGCGCCGTGGACCTGCGCAACCTGACTGGCGAAGCCACGATCTCCGGACGTGTCCGGCCCGGTGACCGGCAGCCACCGGTCGTCCGACCTCAGCGTGACCGGCGCCGGCAGTCATCGACCTGATGCTGGTGTCGTCACGGGCGAAATTGACGGGGATCGGCGGGACCATCGCGTTGAACGGGCGGAACGGGGAGTGCACGATCACGCAGTCGCGCGGGCCAATCGACGCCTCCCTGACCAACCTCGAACTGACGATCACCGAACACACCGGCGCCATCAAGGTCTCGGGAGATGGCGGCGCGTTGCGGGTGGCCCGCCCGTCCGCCGACCTCGCCGTGGACGTCAAACGGATGCTGGTGGAGGTCACGCTCGCCGCACCGCTGGCGGCCACGATCATGACGAGCGAGGAGCCCTTGCGCCTGACGCTGGCCGGGCCGCCCAGGATCAATCTGGATGCGGTGGTCACCGAGCGGCGCCATTCGGGCCACCGACTTCGGCCTCGACGCCACACGGCAGGACCGCGAATCCAGGCTCGCCGCGCCCATCGCCGGCGGCGGCCCGCGACTCGTGCTGCGCAACAGCCGCGCGGATATTGTGATCGCGCTTGCTCAAGTGATAGCCTGTCGCGTCTTTGCGGCCTGCGATGCCTAAATCGATCGTCCTCGAAACGCAATCTCTCCGGCCTCACGCTCGCGCGACGCGGCAAGGTGCGCGACGTCTACGATCTCGGCGAGCAGTTGCTGATCGTCGCCACCGATCGGATCTCCGCGTTCGACTACATCCTCGGATCGGGCATTCCCGACAAGGGCAAGCGTCCTCACGCAGCTGTCGGCGTTCTGGTTCGGGCGGATTGGCGACCTCGTGCCGCATCATCTGATCTGTCGATCGACGTCGACGAGTTCCCGGCGTGACGCGCGCGCGCATCGCGACGTGCTGCGCGGCCGGTCGATGCTGGTGCGAAAGACCGACCCGCTGCCGGTGGAATGCGTGGCGCGCGGGCTATCCTGTCGGGATCGGGCTGGAAGGACTACCAGCGGACGCGGCGCCGTCTGCGGCATCAGCCTGCCGGCCGGCCTGCGCGAGTCGGACCGGCTGCCCGCGCCCATCTTCACGCCCGCGACCAAGGCCGAGTCGCGGCCACGACGAGAACATCAGCGAGGCCGAAGCCGGCGCGATCGTCGGCCAGCGACCTGATCGGGCGCCTGCGCGATCTGACGCTCGGCATCTACGGCCGCGGCGTCGCCCACGCCGAGACGCTGCGGCATCATCATCGCGGACACGAAGTTCGAGTTCGGCCTGGATCGCGGGCGACGCTGCATCGCTGATCGACGAAGTGCTCGACGCCCGATTCGTCGCGCTTCTGGCCGCAAGGCGGAGTACCAGCCGGGCCGCAGCCAGCCGAGTTTCGACAAGCAGTTCGTGCGCGACTATCTCGAGGCGATCGGCTGGAACAAGCAGCCGCCGGTGCCGACGCTGCCGGACGACGTCGTCGCAAGGCACGCGACAGAAATATCTCGAGGCCTACCGCCGCCTCACCGGCGGCGAACTTGGGACTAACCCCGCTCCGAGTCCACCGTCATGATGCGTGACGACCTGGCCCACCTCGTGCAACAGATGATCGATCGCGGCATCCGCTTCGACGACGCGCAGCGCGAGTTCGAGCGCACGTTCATCTCCCGGGCGCTCACCAAGACCAACTACAACGTCTGCAAGGCCGCCAAGATGACCGGCCTCCATCGCAACACGCTGAGCCGGAAGATGGCGGCGTACCAGATCAAAGAAGACGGCGTAGGGCCGGTTCCTGGGTTCCGGGGGTTCCTGGGTTCCTGGGTTCGCGCGTCGGGTTCCGGGGTTAACCGGTTCTAGGTGCCGCTGCGTACACCGAACAGCCGGAACCGGACAGACGCACCCGGAACCAAGGAACTTGGAACCAAGGAACCTGTAATTGACAGTCGTCGCGCCCTCCACTAGACTTAGCAGTCGTCCATACCGAGTGCTAACAGTCCTACAAGTGGACTGCCAAGCCAGGGACCCATGACGACATTCGCAGGCATCGCTCGGGCCCCGCGTGGGCCGCCCAATGGAGAAGGACAGTCATGAAGATGAGACCACTGCACGACCGCATCATCGTCGAGCGCATCGACGAAGGCGAACAGAAGATCGGCGGCATCATCATCCCGGACACCGCGAAGGAAAAGCCCCAGCAGGGCAAGGTCATCGCGGTGGGCAAGGGCCGCATCGAGAAGGACGGCAAGGTCACGCCGCTCGACGTGAAGGCCGGCGACACCGTGCTGTTCGGCAAGTACGCCGGGCAGGAAATCAAGCTGGACGGCAACGAGTACCTCATCATCCGCGAGGAAGAGGTCCTCGGCGTGATCGAGAAGTAACTCGAGCGTCGAAGTTCGAACTTCGAAGCTATTTCTTAAGGAGATAGCATGGCAAAGCAGATTGTGTACGGTGAGGAGTCGCGCCAGGCGATCCTCCGCGGAGTGAATGCGCTGGCCGACGCGGTGAAGGTCACGCTCGGCCCCAAGGGCCGCAACGTCGTCATCGACAAGAAGTTCGGCTCCCCCACCATCACCAAGGACGGCGTGACGGTGGCCAAGGAAATCGAACTGCAAGAACCGCTCGAGAACATGGGCGCGCAGATGGTGCGCGAAGTCGCGAGCAAGACCTCGGACATGGCCGGCGACGGCACGACGACCGCCACGGTGCTGGCGCAGGCGATCTACCGCGAAGGCATCAAGAACGTCGCCGCCGGCGCCAACCCGATGGAGCTCAAGCGCGGCATCGAGAAGGCCGTCGAGGCCATCGTCGAGCAGCTCAAGAAGCTGTCGCAAGCCGGTGAGCGGCCACATGATCGCCCAGGTCGGCACGATCTCCGCCAACAGCGACGAGACCATCGGCAAGATCATCGCCGAAGCGATGGAGAAGGTCGGCAAGGACGGCGTCATCACCGTCGAAGAAGCCAAGAGCATGGAGACCTCGCTCGACGTCGTCGAGGGCATGCAGTTCGACCGCGGCTACCTCTCGCCGTACTTCGTGACCGATCCCGAGCGCATGGAAGCGGTGCTCGAGAACCCCGTCATCCTGATCCACGAGAAGAAGATCAGCTCGATGAAGGACCTGCTGCCGCTGCTCGAACAGGTGGCGCGCGGCGGGCGTCCGCTCCTGATCATCGCCGAGGACGTCGAAGGCGAAGCGCTGGCGACCCTCGTGGTCAACAAGCTGCGCGGCACGCTGCAGGTCGCGGCCGTCAAGGCCCCGGGCTTCGGCGATCGCCGCAAGGCCATGCTCGAGGACATCGCGATCCTCACCGGCGGCCAGGCCATCACCGAGGACCTCGGCATCAAGCTCGAGAACATCAAGCTCGAGGACCTCGGCAAGGCCAAGAAGATCACGATCGACAAGGACAACACGACGATCGTCGAAGGCGCGGGCGCGCAGTCGGCGATCGAGGGCCGCGTGAAGCAGCTCCGGACGCAGGTCGAGGACACCACCTCGGACTACGACCGCGAGAAGCTCCAGGAGCGGCTCGCGAAGCTCGTCGGCGGCGTCGCCGTCATCAAGGTCGGTGCGGCCACCGAAACCGAGATGAAGGAGAAGAAGGCGCGCGTCGAGGACGCGATGCACGCGACCAAGGCGGCCGTCGAAGAGGGCATCGTCCCCGGCGGCGGCGTGGCGCTGCTCCGCTGCGTCAAGGCGCTCGACGGCCTGAAGCTCGAACGACGACCAGCAGGTCGGCGTCGACATCGTCCGCCGCGCGATCGAAGAGCCGCTGCGCTGGATCGCGACCAACGCCGGCGTCGAAGGCTCCATCGTCGTGCAGACGCGTCAAGGAATCGAAGGACGCGTACTACGGCTACAACGCGGCGACCGACACGTACGAGGACCTGGTCAAGGCCGGCGTCATCGACCCGACCAAGGTCGTGCGCTCGGCGCTGCAGAACGCCGCGTCGATCGCGTCGCTGCTGCTCACCACCGAAGCCATGGTCGCGGAGATTCCCGGAAGAGAAGAAGGAAGCTCCGGCCGGCGGCGGCCCGGGCGGCATGGGCGGGATGTACTGACGCTGGCAGGTCAGAAGTCAGAAGTCAGAAGTTAGAGGTAAGTTCGGACGTCCGGACCTCGAACCACTCGCACGAAACACACGGCCCGGTTGGCGAAAGCCAGCCGGGCTTTTCTTTGGCCGCCGACCGGGATGCCGAGGCCCTCGGCTCCCTGGACTACGATGGTCCATGCGCCGTCGACTGCTCTCGATTGCCGCCATCTTCGTCGCCTCTGCTGCCTCGCTCCTTTCGCAAACCGCCGAACTGACGGTCGTCAACGCGGCGCCCACGGGCGAGATTCAGCAGCTCCAGCAGGCCGGCGAAATCCGCATCGTGTTCTCCGAGCCGATGGTGCCGCTCGGGCGCATTCCGGCGAACCCGGCGCTGCCCTGGATCCGCATCGCGCCCGCGCTCGCCGGGGCGTTCCGCTGGTCGGGCACGACGACCCTCCTCTTCACCCCGGCGTCACCGCCGCCGTTCGCCACGCGCTATCGCGTCACCGTGGACCGGTCCGCGACGAGCGCGGCCGGGCGCCAGCTCCGCGCGCCGTTCGAGTTCACCTTCACCACGCCGACCGTTCGCCTCACGTCGGTGCGCTGGGCGCGGAAGAACGGCCGATTCAACGATCCGGTGACGCTGGCCGTCAGCTTCAACCAGCCGGTCGTGCCCGCCGACGTGCTGGCGCACCTGACGATCGACTACCGCGCGCATGACCTCGGGGTCCCGACGTTCACCAGCCGCGAACGGGCGCGACTCGCGGCCACCGACCCCGACGGCCTCCGCCGCTTCGACGAGAAGGTCGCGCTCGCCCGCCGCAACGCCGCGCGCACCGACGCGGTGGCCGTCCGCCTCGCCACCGACTGGGATCGGACGCTGTTCCGCCAGACGAACGAGACGACGGTCATGCTCGAAACGGCCGACGTGCCTCCGCCTGGCACGACGCTGGGACTGACGCTCGACGCGCGCGTCACCGCCGCACAGGGGCGCGAAGTCCCGGGCATCCCGCAGACCTCGCAGGCGCCGCTCGCCGACGCGTTCTTCGCCATCGGCGTGGACTGCCGGGCGGAATGCACGCCGTCGCAGTACAACCCGATCGGCTTCACCGGCAAGGTTGCCGCCGCGGGCTTCGCGGCGGCCTTGTCGGCCACCGACATCACCGACGCGGCCCGCGAAGTATCGGTCCCGAAGAACGCCGCGGGCCGGCCATCGGCGAGAGACGTCTCGGTCGCGCACAGCGTGGAGGACGCGGGATTCACCCGGCAGCCGCCCGCGCGCACGTGGGCCCTCCGCCTCAATCCGTCGCTCACGGCCGACGACGGCCAGACCCTCGGCTATCCCTGGCTTGGCATCGTCGAGAACTGGAACGACCTGGCGTTCACGAGCTTCGGCGATGGCCACGGCGTGTGGGAGACGGGCGGCGGATCGCAGCTGCCCTTCTACTCGCGCAACTACCGCGCCGCCAACGAGTGGGCCGTGCGCATCGCGCCGGGCGACCTGATGCCGCGGCTGTCGAGTTGGAGAAGCAGCGCTTCGAGATGCACCCGCCGGGCGACGGCACGCGGCGCCCGCTGGCGGTCCGTCCGAACCAGATTCAGTCGTTCGGATTCGATCTGCGCCCGGCCATGGGCAAGAGCCGCACGGGCCTGGACTGGGCCGGACTGCAACCCGCCGATCCGATTGAGCGCGCCAAGACCGTCCCGCGCCTGACGTCATCGGCGATCGTGCAGGTCACGAATCTCGGCATCACCGTGAAGGACAGCCCGCAGTCCACGCTGGTCTTCGTGACGGCCCTCGACACGGGCGCACCCGTGGACGGCGCGACGGTCGCGATCATCAGCACGGCGAACCGGCGCTGTGGCGCGGCCGGACCAACCGCGACGGCATCGCGCTCGCACCCGCGCTGCGGCTGCGCAAGGCGAGCGAGGGGTATGGCGACGACCTGCGGTTCCTGGTGACCGCGGAGAAGGGCGGCGACGTCGCCTACGTCGCGTCCAACTGGAACGAGGGCATCCAGCCGTGGAACTTCGATCAGAACTACAGCCTGTGGGAGTCTGCCGACATCCTGCGCGGATCGGTCTTCACGGACCGCGGCGTGTACAAGCCCGGCGAGCCCGTGCAGGTGAAGGCCATCCTGCGCTTCGACACGCCGGCGGGTGTCCGGCTGCTCGCCGCCGGATCGCGGATCACGGTTCGCGTGCGGGACTCGCGCAACAAGGACGTGGACCAGCGGACGGTGACGATCAACCGCTGGAGCAGCGCCGAGTGGGCGTGGACCGTCCCGTCCGACGCCACGCTCGGCCGCTATCAGATCGAAGCGCGGATTCCGGGCACCGAGACGCCGGCCTCGAATGACGCGGTGGATCGTGAGCCCACGGGCGACTGGCTGAAAGCTGTTTCCGGCGACTTCCTCGTCGCCGCCTACCGCCGGCCGGATTTTCAGGTTGACGTGAAGCTGAACGCGCCCGAACCGCTCGCGGGCGCGACACTCTCCGGATCGGCCACCGCGGCGTACCTGTTCGGCGGGACGATGGCGAAGCGACCGGTGAAGTGGACGCTGTCGCGGACGGCCGCCATCGGTGACGTGCCCGCGGCGATCACCGAACGGTTTCCCCGGGACGCCTGGACGTTCGCCTACATGCCTGAGCGCCGCGAGTCGGAGGATTCGCGCGTGGCCGGCGAGGACGCCGTGCTGAACGCCGCCGGCGGCGTTTCGGTGGCCCTGCCCACGGAACGCAGCGTGGACCTGCCGTACCGCTACACGTTCGAGGCCGACGTCGAGGACCTGTCCCGCCAGCACATCGCGAACCGCACGAGTCTCGTCCTGCATCCCGCGAGCGTGTATCTCGGCCTGCGGCGGAGCGACGAGTTTGCCAGCGTCGCCAAGGGCGCGGCGACGGAAATCGTCGCGGTCGATCTGGACGGCCGCCCGGTGGCCGGCATCGATGCGACCGTCGCGCTGGTGCGGGTGCAGTGGAACTCCGTGCGGCGCGCGGAAGGCGGCGGCTTCTACACCTGGGACAGCGAGCGGATCGAGATCCCGATCGGCGAATGGCCGGTCACGAGCGCCGCGACGCCCGTGCCCCTGGCAATGCCCATTCCCGAAGGCGGGTCCTACGTCGTGCGCATCACCGCCCGCGACCGCGACGGCCGGCGCGCGCGCACCGACCTCAACCTCTACGCGATGGGCGCCGGCTATACGGCGTGGGAACGGTACGACGACAACCGCATCACGCTCGAACCCGAGAAGAAGTCCTGGAGGCCTGGCGAGACGGCGCGCATCATGGTCAAGTCGCCGTGGGAACGCGCGACCGCGCTCCTCACGGTCGAGCGCGAAGGCATCCGCCAGCACCGGCGATTCGCGCTCACGTCCACGCAACAGACGGTGGAGGTGCCGGTCACCGCGGCGGACATTCCGAACATTTACGTGTCGGTACTGCTCGTCCGCGGCCGGACGTCGGACGATCCCGGCGCCGATGGCGGCGACCCCGGCAAGCCCGCGTTCCGCCTGGGATACACCGAACTGACCGTCGTGGACGACTTGAAGCGGCTCGCCCTCAAGGTCTCTGCCGATCGCGAGGAATACCGGCCGGCGAACACCGCCAAAGTGTCCGTGGCCGTGACCGATGCGGCCGGCAAGGGCGCGGCGAGCGAGGTGACGTTGTGGGCGGTGGACCAGGGCGTGCTGGCGCTGACCGAATACAACGCACCGGACGTGGCGCGAGCGATCTACGTGCAGAAGGCGCTGCAGGTGATGAACGAAGACAGTCGCGAGCGGCTGATCAGCCGCCGGGTCCTCACGCCCAAGGGCGGAGATCAGGGTGGCGGGGGCGGCGCGGAAGGCGGCGCACGCACCGACTTCCGGCCGCTCGCGTTCTGGCTGGGTTCGGTCGAAACCGATCGCAGTGGCCGCGCCACGCGCACGGTCACGCTCCCGGATTCGCTCACGACCTATCGCATCATGGCGGTGGCCGGCGACGCGGCCTCACGCTTCGGATCGGCCGTCTCCAGCCTCCGCGTCACGAAGCCGCTCACGCTCCTGCCGGCGTTCCCGCGATTCCTCACGCTGTCCGATCGCGCGTCGTTCGGCGCGCTCGTCGGCAACACGCAGAAGACCGACGTCGATGCGGTCGTGACGATCCGCAGCCTCGATCCCTCGCTGCTCGAGGTGCAGGGCGCGGCGTCCGTGTCGCTGCACCTGCCGGCCGGCGGCACGACCACGGTCCGATTCGACACGATCGCGCGCGGCGTTGGCCGTGCGCGGGTGCGCGTGGACGTGACGGCCGGCTCGAACACGGACGCCTTTGAAACAACGGTCCCGGTCGGCGCGCCGGCGCGGCTCGAAACGACGGCGGCGTTCGGCGACACCGTCGAATCGCGCGGTCGAACGCCTCACGATTCCGGCCGGCGTCCTGCCCTCCGCCGGGGGCCTCACCATCGACCTCGCGTCATCGGCGCTCGTCGGCCTGGGCGAGGGCGCGCGGTACCTGGCGGACTACCCGTTCGGGTGCGCCGAGCAAAAGGCCTCGGCCGCCCTGGCGCTGGCACTCGCGGCGGACCTGGGCTCGGCGTTCTCCATGGGCCGGATCGCGCCGGCCGACTATCGCGCGCGGGCGCAGTCGCTGCTGCGCGAACTTCCCCGCTACCAGTGCGCGGACGGCGGATTCGGCTACTGGCCGGGCAACTGCCGGCTGGGTGACTACTACCTCACCAGCTACGTGTTGCACGTCCTGCGCGTGACGAAGGCCGTGGGCGTCGACGCGGACGTACCGACCGCCCCGGCGCTGGACTTCCTGCAGGCGCAGTTGCGCGCCGCGCCGCCGGCGCAGGTGGACTGGCTGCCCGCCTGGAGCGCGGCTGAAGCGTTCGCGGTCAAGGTGCTCGCCGAGTACGGCGTCGTGCAGGACGCCAACATCACGCGGTTGCTGGACCGGGTGGATCGGATGCCGGTATTCGCCCTGTCATACCTGGCCGACGCGATGGCCGCCACGCCCGCGCGGCATCCGCGCTATGCGGACGTCGTGCGGCGGCTGGCCAATGCCATCAGCGTGGAAGGCGATCGCGCGCACGTCCAGGAGCTCGACAGCGACGCGCTGATCTGGCTGTGGAACTCCAACGTGCGCTCGTCGGCCCTCGTGCTCGAAGGGCTCGTGCGGCGCGGCGACGATCCTCGCGTCGTGCCTGGCCTCGTGCGCGGTCTGCTGCTCGCGCGCCAGAACGGCCGCTGGCGCAATACGCAGGAGAACGCCACGGCGCTCGAGGCGCTCGTCGGCTACTACCGCAAGTTCGAGGCCGAAGCGCCGGACTTCATGGCGACGGTCTCCGTGGGCGGCCGGCCGACCGGCACCGCCGCGTTCCGCGGCCGGTCGTCCGCCTCCCAGCGCGTGCACATCGACATGCCGGACCTGCTGAAGCAGGTCGCGGCGGGCACCGAAGCCGAACTCGCGATCAGTCGCGCCGGCACGGGACGCGCCTACTACACGGCGCGGCTGCAGTACCAGCCCTCGACGCCGCTGCCGGTGACGGATCAGGGCATCCGTCTCGAGCGGCGGTACGAACGCGTCGTGGAAGGCGCGGACGCCAGCCCGGCGTCCACGACCTTCGCCGCGGGCGATCTCGTGCGGGTCACGCTCGCGTTCACGCTCCCGAAGGAACGCCGCTACGTCGCGGTGACCGACCCGCTGGCGGCGGGCTTCGAGGCGGTGGATGGCTGGTTCAAGACGACGGCCGCGGATCTGGCCAAGGACGCGTCCGCGCAGTCCGGCGACGACTCGTGGCTGGCGCGCTGGCGGAAGGGCGGCTTCGACTTCGTGGACAAGTACGACGATCGCGTGGTCCTGTTCGCGACGCGTCTGAGTGAAGGCCGTCACGAATTCTCGTACGTGGTGCGCGCGACCACGGCCGGGGTGTTCGCCGCCGCAGGCGCATGGGCCGAGGAGATGTACGCGCCCGAAGTGAACGGACGCAGCGCGCCGGCCACGGTGACGATCAAATGAAGGGTTTCTTCGGCCGCCTGGTTCGTCGGCGCCGGTTCTGGGCGGCGCTGGCGGTCGCCGCCGCGGCTGCGTGGCTGCGGTGCGGCCCGCTGCCCGCCGGTCTCCTCGACGAACACGCGAGTGTGTCCACGTCGGTCCTCGACCGCCACGGTGAAGTGCTGTTCGAAGCCCGGTCGGCCGAGGGCCTGCGCGGCGAGCGGCTCCCGCCGGATGGCGTGCCGCCGTCGCTCGAGCACGCGACGCTGGCCGCCGAGGATGCGCGATTCGCGTCGCACCTCGGCATCGATCCGATTGCCATCGCGCGCGCGCTCTGGCGCGATCTCCGCGCGGGCCGCATCGTGGAGGGCGGGTCGACCATCACGCAGCAAGTCGCGAAGCTGCTGCTGGCCCGGAACGACGCACTACGCGGCCGTCGCGGGTGGGCGGAGAAGATCCGCGAGGCGGTGGTCGCGCTGCGCCTGGAGCACCGCCTCTCCAAGCGCGAGATCCTGGCGCTCTACGTGAATCTGGCGCCCTACGGCAACCAGATCGCGGGCGCCGAACGCGCGGCGCAAGCCTACTTCGGCCGCCGATCCGCCACGCTGACGCCGGCCGAGGCCGCGTTTCTCGCCGCGCTGCCGCAGCAGCCGACGCGCTACAACCCGTGGCGCGATGCGTCGGCTGCGCGCGCGCGGCAGTTGCGGATTCTCGACCGCATGCGCGCGCTGGGCTGGCTCTCCGCCCGGGATGCCACGGTCGCAAGAACCGAGCGCCTGTCACTCCGCCGCGAAGCCGGGTCGGCCGTCGCGCCCCACTTCGTGGAACGGGTCCTGGCGGCCGCGGGCACCTCGGCGCCAGGCCGAATCGACACCACGCTCGACGCCAGCCTGCAGCGCGCCATCCAGGGCATCATCGCGGCGCGGCGCCAGGAACTCACCGGGCACCATGCCGCCAACGTCGCGGTGGCCGTGCTCGACAACCACACCGGCGACTGGCTGGCCTGGGAAGGATCGGGCAACTACTTCGACGCCGCGCACGGCGGCGCGATCGACGGCGTGATCACGCCGCGCCAGCCCGGCTCGGCGCTGAAGCCGTTCACGTACGCCGCGGCATTCGAGCGCGGCATGCATCCGGCCCGCGTACTGGCGGACGTGCCCGCGCAATTCCCCACGGCGGAGCCGGGCATTCTGTACAGCCCGCGCAACTACGACAACCAGTTCCGCGGCCCGCTGCTCGCGCGCGCGGCGCTGGCCGGATCCGAAAACGTGCCCGCCGTCGGCCTCGCCTCGGACATTGGCGTACCCGCCGTCCTGCGGATCCTCCGCCAGGCGGGATTCACCACGCTCACCGACACCGCGGCGCACTACGGCCTGGGCCTCACGCTCGGCAACGCGGAGGTGCGCCTCGCGGATCTGGTCACGGCCTACGCCGCGTTGGCGCGCGGCGGCCTGAGCGTGCAGCCGGCGATGACACGGCCAGCCGCCGCTCCGCCGGGCGACGCGCCCGCGGCCGAGCGCATCCTCGCCGAGCGCACGGCTTTCTGGGTCACGGACATCCTGGCCGACGACGAAGCGCGCGCCTTCATCTTCGGGCGCGGCGGCAGCCTCGAATTCCCGTTCACGGTGGCGGCGAAAACCGGAACATCGCAGGCGTACCACGACAACTGGGCGGTGGGCTACACGCGCGACGTGACGGTAGGCGTGTGGGTCGGCAACTTCGATCGCACGACGCTCGTCGGATCCACCGGTGTCACGGGCGCCGGCCCGATCTTCCACGACGTGATGCTGGCCGCGGTCGAACGCGTGCGCGGCGAACTGCCGATCGGCGACCGCTCGCCGATCCTCGACCCGACCACCGATGTCCGCCGCGGCGCGGTCTGCGCGCTGTCGGGCCTCGCGCCCACCGCGGCCTGCCTGCGTCGCACGACGGAATGGCTGCCCGCCGACACGGCGCTGCCGGACTGCGACTGGCACGCCACGACGCCGGCCGGTGTCGTCACAATCTGGCCTGAGGCGTATCGCGCGTGGAGCCGTTCGTCAGAGCTTGCGGCGGGCCCGGACGTCGCTGCGCTGATCGCGCCGCCGCGGGGGCCAGCCACCGCCGGCGCCCGCTCCGCGTCACGGGAGGCCGCGCTCGAAATCGTGGCGCCGCTCGCGGGGCGCGACGTTCCTGCGGGACCCGACGCTGCGCCCGGAGTTCCAGACGCTGGCGCTTCGCGCGCGCGGATCCGACGGCGCGCTCGAATGGCGCGTGGACGGCATCGTCGTCGGCACGGCCTCCGGGTCGGACAGCGTCCGCTGGCCGCTCGCCGCCGGCGATCACGTCATCGAGGCCCGCGACGCGCGCGGGCAGACCGCCAGGACGACGGTGACCGTGAAGTAGGGCCGTTTGTCTTCAGTGCAAGCGGCTCTTTGGCGCCGGCGCCCCGGCGGGCGGTGTGCCGTTTAGGAGGATGCCGCGCGACGGCGCCTCTGCACGGTCACATAGCGCGGGCGTGGCCGGAAGGGGCCGGCGGCCGCGCCTGCCGGGGGGATCTGCCGGTCGAGCGGCAACGCCGCGGGCACGGGCGCCGCGAACGGCAGACCACCCGACAGACCCGATTCATCGGTCGGCTCCACGCAATCGGTGCCATAGGTCGGCGCGCCCGGTGTCACGGACATGGACACGTCGTCCAGCTCGTACCACTGCAACGAGTCTGTCGTCGCCGGATAGAAGGAGATCATCGCGTTGGCCCAGGCCTGCGAGACCCACGTACGCATGGTGTAGGTGGACAACGCCTGGTTCGGCTCCAGCCAGAAGGTGCAGGCGGCCAGGTCGTTGAAGGCCAGCGCATGCAGCAGTATGGTGACGCGCTTCCTCACGTTGCTGCTGTTGCCCATGCGGAATCGCGCGGACACGATCTGGTTTGCCGCGACCGGCACGCCGGTGACCTGAAACAACACGCCGCTCGCGCCGCTCGGCAGCACCGACGGCCGAATGAACTGCGCCACACCGGTCGTGACCTGCGTCGTGATGGTGTTGGCCGTCCCCCAGCTCGTCAGGTCGTTCGTGGCGAAGCCGCCGTTGGCGAGCAACGGCTGGCCATCGGGCACGTCGTCCGCCGCCGGGGCCAGGGGATCGAGGCAGTCCGTCCGATGAGCGGTCAGTTCATGCCCCGGTCCCATCACCACGTTGTCGAGCTGGTAACGCCCCGCCGCCGCCGTTGCCGCTCGCGGCATAGATCGAGATGGTGGCGCTCTGCCACGAGATGTTGGTGTGCGTGCCGCATCGTGTACGTGCGCCGCGGGGAGTTCGGCGGCAGGTAGAACGTGCAGACGGACAGGTCGGGGTGCGTGCCGGCGAACGCGAAGTCGTTGTGGATCAGGACGCTGAACCGCTTCCGTTCGCTGCTCGAGTTGCCCATCTCCCAGGTCGCCACGAGCGGTTCGCCGGCGCCCACCGCCACGCCCGTGGGTTGCAGGACGACCGCGTTGCTGCCGGGACGCGAGGTACTCGAACACGCCACCGTTCACGGTCCAGACCATGGTGCCGTCGAAGGCGGACCAGCTGGTGGCGCCATTGCTGAAGTCGCCGTTCTGCACGAGGTTGCTGGTCGGCGTATTCAGCGCCTGCGCGACGACGAACGGCGACAGCGACGTGGCCACGCCGCAAATCGTCGATCCGACGGGCGGGCCTGATGTCACATCCACCCACGCGCTGTTCTCGAAGTGCAGCAGGCGGAGCACCGCGCCGGCTGGGATGTCGTGATCGCTGAAATCGAGGCACACCGTGATCGATCCCGTGAACGTCGCGGTCGTCGCGATGTTGTAGTAGCTCGACAGGCCGGTGGCGCGGTACCAACCGCGCGGCAGCGCCGGGCCACCCGCGGCTCGCGAGAGTGTCGTGGTGCCCGGGCTGGTGACCGTCGAGAACGTCACCGTGGCCGTGGCGCCGGTCGCGCTGTCGGTCGGCGTCACCTGCACGTTGGCGCCCACATTCGTGGACGAACTCGTGCGCGGCGCATACAGGAAGAGCGACGTCGCATACGGTGCGTTGGCCATGGGCACGTTCGTGACGAGGCGATCGCCGGACAACCAGTTCAACATCGACGCCGTGCTCGAGGCCGTCCCGCCATCGAACGCCGGATCCGTGGAGGCGGCGTACTGCACCGGCTGAATCGCGCCCAGCGGATCGACGTGCCACCACCCGACGATGAACTCGTTGCTCGGGGTGACCACCTGTCCGAAGAACACGACGGCGCCGGTGTTGCTGATGTCGTGCGTCTCGTGCTGCTGGCCGTTGGGCGCTCCACGGAAGTACATGAAGATGCCGCTCGTTCCTGGCGCGGGTTGTCCAGAAATGGCGAGCGCGGTGAGCGCCGAGGCGGCGCGCTTGATGAAGATCGCGCTGAACGGGCTGGCGCCCAGGTCCCCGCGGAACGCGACATCCCCAAGGTCATTCACCAGGGCGTCCGGGCGGAGCACCGTCAGCAGGAACGTGCTGCCGGCCGGCGAGACGGCGCCGTTCAGCGCGATCGCGACGGGCGCGCCTCCGGTCGATCCGAGATAGACGCCGCCGCCAGGGCCTCCAGTGGTCGTCGCCATGAAGGCCACCTGTCCGACGTTGTTCAGATGCGGCGTGCCAAATGCGGCGAAGGTGCCGCCGCCGGGGGCCACGTCGCCGACGGCCGCAATCTTCTGCGGCACCTGACCGGGCGTCGCCACGTACAGGCCCGCTCCGGACGCCGTATTTGCCGTGAACAGCACCTGCCCGAGTTCGTTGATGCCGCCGGGGGTCGCGTTGATGGACGTGATCGCCTGACCCGTGGAGACGACATCGCCGACGATTGCCACTTTGACGGGGGTCGATCCCACGGATCCGGCGAACATGCCGCGCGCGCCGCCGTTGACCAGCGCCGAGAACGCCGCCGTGCCCGACGAATTGATCAGAAACGGCCGCGCGCCGCCGTGGGACTGGGGCTGGCCGAGGACGCGTCCCTGCGTGTCCACATCCCCTCCAGCCACGAGCTTGCCCGCTGTGTGGCCCACGCCGCCGGCATAGAGTCCGAAGCGCAGGGAGGAGGTGCCGCCCCAGATGTTCACGGGCGCGAGCACATCCCCAACGCTGTTGACCTGCACCGAGGTGAGGTTGGAGAAGTTCACCAGGCCGCCGCCGGTGTTCGGCACGACGTCACCCTCGGTGGCGACGAACTGCAGTTGCTGCGTCGCCACATTGAACACGCCCACGCTCTCCCGCCCGCCGGCGCGCTGCGTGGACACGCCCACCCAGTCGCCGCTGGCGCTGACGAACGTCGGCCTCACCACCACCCGGCCTCCGAACGGCAGGTAGTCCGACGTCGACATCAACGTAGTGGGTGATCCTGACCAGCGGAACATCGCGTAGTACGTGGCGCTGTTGTAGATCGCGGCCCGGATGATCACCGATCCGTCCACCAGGGTCTGCGTCGGGTGGCTGAACAGAAAGAGGGTCCCGCCGACCGGCGTGGCGACGGCATTCGGGACGAACAGGCTCAGGGCGCCGCCCGCGGGCTTCTGGAACAGGCCAAGGATCGCGCCACTCTGATTGCCCTCGAACGTCACCGTCCCCGCGCTGTTGACCGAAAACGACCCGTAGCCAGTGAACGAATTGGCCAGCCCGGGCGCCGACTGGTTCAGCCGGACGACGGCTTCCACGGGCACGCCTGGGCGGAACCGGAAGATAGCGGAGGCGCTGGCGCCTCCGGAGACGTTCGCCTGGTAGACGACATCGCCGGCGGGGCTGAACGCCTGGATTACCTGGGTGCCATTGAACGTGCCGTTGACCGGCGCCGGTGCGGCGCTCCCAACGGCGACGCCGACCGAGGTGCCGTTCGCCTCGGTGTTGTACCAGAGCGAGTTTGCCGCAAAGAAGAACACCGTGCCGTCCGCGCTCTGGCGCATCACGCGCGTCGTCATGTCGTCGGTGAACGTGCCGCCGAGCGGATTCGTGTCGCCCTGCGCCACGATCTTCCGGATGGTTCCGCCCTTCCACGCGAAGATCGCGGTGGCGCTGGAGCCGCCGGAGATGGAGGCGCTGAACAGGGCCTGTCCCGTGTCACTGAGCGCGGAGCCATTCGCGGCCGTGAACGTGCCGCCCGTGCTCGGCGCCGCGGTGCCCGGGCCGGCGATCCGGCTGATGCCGCCGCCGGCCGTTTTCAGGAAGACCGTGGGTTCGGCCGCGACGCTGGATCCGTTGGGCACCAGGGTGGAACCGAACAAGAGGTCCCCGCTGCTGTTCAGGTCGAACAGCGTCATCGCCCGCTCGAACTTCTTGCCGCCGGTCCCGGGGGCGGTATCCGCGCCCGTGGCGATGACCTGCAGGGTGGTGCCGTCGAATGTGAAGATTGCGTTGGTGATACGGCTGGTGGTCAGCACGTCGGCGCGGAACGCGATCAGGCCGGCGCTGTTCATCAGCAGCGGCGTGAACACGTTCAACACGCGCGAACCTGGGAGCCCGGCCACCTCGTCGCCCAGTTGCAGCACGCGAATCGCCTGGGGCGTCCCCGCGCGGCGGTAGAACACGGCGGAAAACCGCTGCCCGAGCCAGGCGACATCGCCCGCATCGTTCGCGACGTGCGCCGCGGGCACGCCCTGCAGATCAGACACGGTGACCGGCGACTGGTCCGTCAGCGCAGGAACAAGTTGGTAGGGCGCCTGCGCGCGCGCGAGCGGCGCGCCAAGATGAAGCAGCGCGGCGAATGCCGGAATCGCGGCCGTGAGTGTGCGGATGCAGCGGCGTGACGTCATGACGGACGGTTCCCCTCTCCCTTTGGTGAACATCTGAATTCCGCGGCTGGAGTGACGCTCCATGATCAGGTGCCCGAGTTGAGCCGCGCCGTGGCGGCCCTCGTCAGCGGATGCGCGCCGCCGAGACGCCATACCGCCGCGGGCGACCAGCGGCCCGATCTCGTAGCTGCCCAGGCGAAGGCCGGCATGGCGATCGGCCTGCGTGTCGGGTGCGGTGAGCCCGGCCTCGACCGCCAGCAAGGAGCAGACCTCGCTGCCGAGCGCTGGGTCGTCCGCGCCGAGCTCCAACAGACGCTGGTCGCGGCCGGGGCCGGGCGGGATCTCCACGACCTCGTTGACCACATCCGAGATGCGGCGAAGACGTTCACTGTCCATTTAGAAGGCGGAGGATACCATGGCGGGTGCATGACAGACGACCGTTCGCCGGGTGAGTTGACCGTGCTGCTGCAGCGCTGGAACCAGGGTGACGCCCGCGCGCTGGACGAGCTGGTGGCGGGCGTCCATGCCGACCTGCACCAGATGGCCGCGAGCTCCCTCAGCCGCGAGAGGCAGTTCGAACTGCGAGGTTCGAAGTTGCCGATGTTAGTGCAAGCGGAATTCGAGGACGAGGCCGACGCGCGTGGAGACGGGCTTGCCGTCCTTCATGCCGGGCTTGAACAGCCACTTCTTGGCGGCTTCGATGGCCGCATCGTCCAGGCCGGATGCCCGGTCGAGCGACTTGGTAACGCGCACGTCGCCGACCGTGCCGTTCTCGAGCACCACGATTTCCAGTTCGACCGCGCCTTGCAACTTGGCGCGCATCGCATCGGGCGTGTACTTCGGCTTGACCTCTCGTAACACGTCAGGCCAGCTCACCCCGTTGCCAGGGGCGTAGGCGCCTCCGCCGAACCCGCCGCCGGTGCCGGGGCCCACGCCGTTGCCGGTGCCGGACCCCAGGCCGCCGCCCGAGCCGCCGCCGCCCCAGGCCGCGAGCGAAATCGAACTGTTGCCGGACGCCTGCAGCAATGCGGAGGTGTTCGTCTGGATCGGCGCCAGCAGCGTCGGCGGCGGATCCACTGGAGCGATCGTCGGAATCGGCACCGCCGTCGGCGCCTGATGCTTCGGGATTTCGACCTGCCTCTTCGGCGCCGGCGCCGGACTGCCGCCGCCACCGCCGCCGCGGCCGGGCTCGGGCAGGAAGACGGCCTTGAACTCCAGCGGATCGATCTTCTCGAGCACCTGCTGCGGCACGACGGCGACCGCGAAAATCAACGCGGCGAAGAACGCGCCATGCAGCAGCATGGACGTCATCATCGCCCGGCCCATCTTGCGCTCGTCGGGATGGTCAAAGATCGACTGCGCGCCCAACCACCCAGCCGCCACGATGGCGCGGCCATCAGGGTTGGGCCCGAGGGAAGCCGACACATTCGTCTCGTTTGCCGTCATCGGAGTTGGGATACTCATCACAGTATACCCACGGGGCCATTTCCCCGCTTACCGTCGTTCCTGCAAGACGAGTGCCTTGGGTGGCGGTTCAGCCACCGGGGGTAACCGAACCCGTCCACAGCAGTCCGGCGTTCAATAGGACGCCGGGTGTCCCTGATTGGCCTCAGGCCTCCCGAGCGCCGTGCGACGAGCGGCAGGTGTACAATGAACTTCTCGGCCGGATCTCGGTTGGACAGGAGTAGCGCATGCGTTTAGGCCTCCCGGAGATGCTCGTCGTTCTCTTTATCGTGCTGCTGATTTTCGGCGCGAACCGGCTGCCTGATCTGGCCAAGGGCGTCGGCAAGAGCATCAAGAACTTCAAGGACGCGGTCAAAGAGGGCGACGAGAAGAAGCCCGGAGCCTGAACTAGAGCACGATTCGCGCGTCGCCGACGCGCCGCGTCACCCGTTCCCGATCCAGCCATTCCAGCAGGGGTATTGCGAACTTCCGCGACAGGCCGTGCCGCGCCTTGAACGCGGACACGTCCAGCGTGACCTTGGCGCCAGGGGCGTGGCCGTCGCGAAGGGCGCTCACCTGGGCTCTTCAGGGCCGCCAGCGGCTCCGCATGAAACACGAGGGTGCCGACCTTCACCAATCTCCCCTCCTGCGCCAGCGCCCGAATGACCCGTTGGGCCTGGTCCTCCGACAGCCCGAGTTCGGCGCCGGCCGCGCCCGGGTCGGGCGGCGCGAGCCCGGCCGCTCGGAAGCGCGCTTCCACCCCTCCCCGTGCCCGTGCATCGCCGGCGACGTGCTCAGGCTGATGGCTGACGAGCGCCACGCGCTCGGTGCCCCGCGTCACGCCACTGGCCGTCAGCCCGGACAGGACGAAGCTGAACAGATCGGCCGCCGCCCGAACCGCGACGCGAGTGCGGAGCGTTTCCCGGGGGATGCCCGGCTCGCCCGGATGATCGCGGTGGAAGCGGGCGACCTCGGCCTCCACTCGTTTGCGCAGATCCAGGACGACTGAGGCCGCAAAGACACGGGCACCGACCGCCACCGCCTCGCCGGCGCCCACGCGCCGATCCAGTTCGGCGCGCGCCTGGCCAGGGTCCAGGCCGGCACGACGGACCAGCACGCCGGCATCCAAACCTCGAACGGCCGACTCGGGAAGCAGCAGGTCCACGATTCGAAGCGCCCCATCCGCGTCCAGCTGCCGAAACCGATCCAGGGCCCCGTCCCGCCGCACGCCGGTGGCGGGCGGTTCGGGATCGAGCACCCGCGCCCCGCCAATCGTGGACACCGGCGAGGCGGCGCGCACGATCAGCCGGTCTCCGCGGGTGAGGACGACGGGCGCCGCGAAACGCAGGCGCACGAGAGCCTCTCCGCCAGGCGGCACCTCCACGCTTGGCATCGCCGGCGCGCGCGGGTTGCCACGCGCCCGTGGCGCCCGCACGCGTCGCCGCCAGCGAGACCCGCGCGAACCGCTCCATCGTGCCGTGGTGCACGCGCACGCGCGTGCCGTGCGCCAGGGGCCGCGCCGTCCGCAACAGGTGCACGTGGACGTCGGCGCGCGACGTGGCCGCCAGCGCGCCCGGCGTGGCGATCGTCACGCCGCGCAGCAATGGCCCCGCATCCACGCCGGCGAGGTTGACCGCGACCCGTTGAGGCGCCGCCACGCTCGTCGCCGCCCGTCCGTGGATCTGCAGCCCTCGCACCCGGACGCCTTCGCCCCCCGGCATGACCACGAGTTCGTCGCCGACCGCGAGGCTGCCGGACACGAGCGTGCCGGTCACGACCGCGCCGAACCCCTTGATGGTGAAGACGCGGTCGACCGGCAGCCGCACGACACCGGCCCGGTGCAGGCGCGGCGGATGGCCGGCCAGCGCCGCCAAGGCGGGCCGCAGATCATCCAGGCCGTGTCCGGTCAGCGCCGAGACCGGCATGATCGGCGCGGCCTCGAGAAATGACCCGGCCACCAACTCGCGGGCTTCGGCCGTCGTGAGCGCCAGCCGGTCGGCGTCCACCAGATCCGCCTTCGTCAACGCGATGAGACCGCGGTCGATGCCCAGCAGCCGGCAAATCTCGAAATGCTCCCGGGTCTGCGGCTTCACCGACTCGTTCGCGGCAATCACGAGCACCACGGCGTCGATGCCGCCCGCGCCCGCCAGCATGTTGCGCACGAACCGCTCGTGGCCGGGCACGTCCACGAACGCCAGCTGGACGTCCCCGATGGCCAGGTGGGCGAACCCCAGATCGATCGTGATGCCTCTCGCCTGCTCTTCCTTCAGCCGATCGGGATCAATCCCGGTCAGCGCGCGGACGAGCGCGCTCTTGCCATGATCGATGTGCCCGGCGGTGCCGACGACGACGGTCTTCATGGGTGGGCGCGCCTAGCGACGGCCGCGCTTCGCCTGCCGTTCCTTGCGGCCGGGGCGGCCGCGGCGGCGTTCCGGCCGCTTCCGATCCGACCCGGGCCGGGCCTGGGACGTGCGCGGGCCGCGGTTCCGTTCGGATCGCCGCACCGTGTCGAGGATTTCCGTCAAGCCGAGATCGATCTGCCGTCGCTCGAGATCGACGCGGATGACCTGCACGTCCACGCGGTCGCCCAGCCGGTACACCCGCCCGTTCTTCTCGCCGCGGAGCACGTGCGCGCGCTCGACGAACCGGTAGTAGTCGTCGGCCATCGTCGACACGTGGACCATGCCTTCCACGAAGTGCTCGACGAGCTCGATGAAGAGGCCGAACGCGCTGACGCCCGTGACGTAGCCCTGGAATTCGTCGCCGACCTTGTCGGCCATGAAGCGGACTTTCTTCCACTGCACCAGCTCGCGCTCCGCGTCGTTCGCCCGCCGCTCCCGCTCGGACGTGTGCCGCGCGGCTTCCGGCAGGTCTTCGGTCAGCTCCGCGCGGCGTTCCGCATCCATGCCGTGCCGCGATTCGCGCAGCGCCCGGTGCACGACGAGGTCCGGGTACCGCCGGATGGGCGACGTGAAGTGCGTGTAGCTCGAGGCTGCCAGGCCGAAGTGCCCCAGGTTCTGCGCGTCGTAGCGCGCCTTCTGCATCGTGCGCAGCATGAGGAACGCGATCGGCTTCTCCTCGGGCTTGCCGGCAATCTTCTCCACGAGCTTCTGGAAGTCGCGCGGCGCCACGGCGTCGCCGGAACTCGACAGCGAATAGCCGAGCGTCGAAATGAACTCCTCGAACACCTCGATCTTCGCCGGATCCGGCTCCTCATGCACCCGGTACAGCGCCGGGACCCCGTGCGTGTCGAGGTGCGCCGCCACGGTTTCGTTGGCGAGGAGCATGAACTCCTCGATCAGCCGATGCGCCACGTTCCGTTCCGAGGCGATGATGGCTTCCACCATCCCGCTGTCGTCCAGCACGATCTGCGATTCCTTGAGGTCGAAATCGATCGACCCGCGCCGGCGCCGCCGCTCGTGGAGGATGCCGAACAGCTCGTGCATCCGATCGAACAGCGGCAAGAGCGGCGCGTACCGCGCCATCGCCGTCCGGATCGCGGTCGGTCAGGATCCGCGTTGACCGCGGTGTAGGTCATCCGCTCATCGCTGTGGATCACGCCGTCGTGCGTCTCGTAGCGGACGACGGCGCCGGTCTGGCGATCGACCTCCATGAGGCACGACTGCACCAGCCGGTCCACGTGCGGGTTGAGGCTGCACAGGCCGGTGGACAGCTCCGACGGAAACATGTGGACCGCGCGCTCCGGGAAATACACCGACGTCGCGCGTTCGTAGGCCTCCGCGTCGAGCGCGCTGCCTTCCGTCACGTAATGCGACACGTCCGCGATGTGCACGCCGAGCCAGAAGTTCCCGTTGGGCAGCCGATCGATGGAAATCGCGTCATCGAAGTCGCGCGCCGTTTCGCCGTCGATCGTGACCGTCGGCCACTGGCGGAAGTCCGTGCGCCCCTTGAGATCCTTCTCGCGTATCGCGGCGCCAAGCCGCTTGGCTTCGGCAATCGCCGCCTCGGAATGCGCGTCCTCCAGGTTGAACTTGCGGATGATGACGGCGGTGTCGACGCCCGGCGCGTCCAGGGCGCCGAGCACCTCGACGATGCGGCCCAAGGCCGGCCGCGTGGGCGTCGGGAACCGCGTGATTTCCACCGTGACCATTTCGCCGGGCGCGGCGCGGCGCGTCTCGCCCTTGGGCACCTGCACGTCCATCGTCAGGCGTCGATCGAACGGCACCACGAACCCTTGCCCGCGGTCGTCCTGCTCGTAGCGGCCGACAATCTGCTTCGCCGCCCGCTCGAGGATGCGGACGATGCGGCCCTCGGCCCGATCGGCCAACTGGTGTTCGAGGCGGACCACCACGCGGTCGCCGTGCATGGCCTGATTGAGATTGCTGCCATTGATGTAGATGCTCGACGGCAGGTCGGGCGACGGCACTTCGGGATCGACGAACGCGAAGCCGCGCGGATTCGTGGACACGCGTCCGACGACGAGGTTCATCAGGTCGGGCAGGCCGTAGCGCTGGCCGCGGATTTCGACGAGCGCGCCGGAGGCGACGAGCGTACGGACCCGCCGTTTGAACGCCGTGCGGTCGTCGGGGCCGATCTTCAACAACTGGACGAGTTCCTTGGAGGTCGCCGGGTGATTCACCCGTTCCCGCATCAGCCGCAGAATCTCGTCGTCAGACAACATAGGGGGTAGCATATTTCAGGTTCGTCAGGTTCTCGGGTTCGTCAGGTTCTCGGGTTCGTCGGGTTCGTCGGGTTCGTCGGGTTCGTGGCGGCCAACCCGAAGGGGGTCTGGAACGTCTATGGCGGTAGTGACGGACTCCGTCGCCGACATCTTGACGCTGCCGAGCCACGCACGGACCCGGAATGGACGCCGAATGCGCCGGCGACCGCGAGTCGGCCGAGGTGCGCGGTCTGCTCGACCGGGCCAAGGCGGGCGACCAGGCCGCGTTCGGCCGCCTCATCGACCTGCACCAGCGCGTCGTGTATCGCACGGCCCTGGCCGCGCTGGGCCGGCCCGAGGACGCGGAGGATGCGGCGCAGGAGGCCTTCCTCCAGGCCTGGCGCCACCTCCCGGGCTTCCGTGGCGACGCGCAGTTTCGCACCTGGCTGCTCACCATCGCGTGGCGAAAAGCGCTCGACCGCCGGCGCGCGCGTCTGCTCTGGTGGAAGCGCCTCGCGCCACCAGCCGGCGAACAGGATTCGTTGGCCGGCGTGGCGGTGGGCGAACCGGGCCCGGAACGCGCCGCGCTCGGGCGCGACGCGGCACGGCGCGTCCAGCGCGAGATCGCGAAGCTCTCGCCGAAGCTGCGCGACACGCTGCTCCTGGCCGCGTCGGGCGAACACACGTACGAGGAGATTGCCGCGATGCTCGGCGCGCCCCTGGGCACCGTCAAATGGCGCGTGTCCGAAGCGCGCCGCATCATTTCGTTGAGGATGGAATCATGAAAGACGATGCGCTGATCGACCGCGTGGCGCGGGACATGACGGAGGGCGAACCCGCGGCTGATTTCCGCGCGCGCGTACTCGGCCGGTTGCCGCACGGGCGACACGGCTCCTGGTTGCGAATCGCCATCCCGGCCGGAACCATCGCGGCGCTCGGATTGGCATGGGTCATGACAGGTACGACGGGTACGACGGGTGCGACCGGTGCGACGGGTACGACGGGTACGACGGGTGCGACGGGTTCGGCGACGGTCGGCGGCCGATCGAGTCGACGCGGGCCGGACCGCGCCGGCGCGGCACCCGGTCGGCACAGAGGCCTGCGCGGGCCGCGCTCGCCGGTCGACCTGATGCGAACCCGCCGTCTTTGAGCCGATCGTGATCGCGCCGATCCAACCGATCCTGCCGACGATCACTCCAATCACCGTGGACCCGATCATCTGGGATCGGGTCCCGCAATGAGGAACCCCATGCGCCGAATTGCACTCGCCCTGTTCATCACGCTGCTGTCTGCCTCGCCGGCTCTCGCGCAGTCGCAGACGCCGCCACCGCCGCCGACACCGCCGGCCGCCCCGCCCGCGCCGACCGCGCCGATCGCGCCGCGTGGGACCGTCACCGCACCGACACCATCGCCGCGGATAGGGGTAATAGCCCCAACGCCTGCGGCCGCCACGGGTCAGGCGCCAGCCGTTGTCACCGCCGAGCGGAGCACGCTCAACGCATTCGCCAGAATCAGCCCCGCGTCGTGGCAGAACATCAAGCTGGACGTGGTGATTTCGGACTCGCTGATGGCTGACGTGCAGAACAAGAAATCGGTCAGCATGCTGATCCTCGATGGCCTCTCAGGCCAGGTCCGGTCGAGCGCCGGCGAGGGACTGATCAACATCGACGCGCGGCCGACGATTCGGCCGGATGGGCGCATCTACGTGCAGTTGATCATCGAATACCGGCCCGAACTGACGCAGCAGCAGTTGCAGCAGACCGGAGGGCGAACCGCGCTGTTCAGCGAGTCGCTGTCATTGCTGGTCGCCGACGGAAAGCCGGTGATGGCGTCGCAGTCGGCCGATCCCCGCAGCGATCGCAAGGTGTCGATCGAAGTCATCGCCCAGGTCATCAAGTAGCGGGCATTCCTGCCAGCGACCCGGTGTCGTCAGCGTGACCCCGCTGACGACGCCGTGGAGCCGGCGGGAGCCGCCGAGACCGCATCAATCACCCGCACCGCCTGTTCGGCGGCGACCTGTGCCGCGCCATCCAGCGCCAACGCCAACCGCTGCGCCTCCCCCAATTGCACGAGCGCGACCTCGAGCTGACCGGCTCGCCCCGCATCGCCGAGTTGCCGCAAACGCGTCTGCGCGCTGGCAGTCGCCGCACGGGCGGCCTCGAACGCCCGGCTGGCCTGCCCGAAGTTCGACTGGAACAGGCTGACCCGTCCCTCGAGCGCGTACGCGCGCGCAACCGCAAACTCGGCGCGCGCGTCGGCTTCACGGCGGCCCTGCTCGAACTCCGCGCGCCCGGAGGCGCCCACCAGCCAGCCCGCGCCAAACACCACGGCCAGAGCCAGCGCCGACCAGCCCACCAGTTTGAGGGTCATCGGGTCTCCGAATGCGGTTTAGTGAAAGATTTGATGTTCAGAAAAGGCGGAGAGCTTCGTCACGGCTTCGAACTGCTTGAGCAGGTGGCCCACCACTTCGCAGGCGTCCTCGCGGCGGCACAGTTGCTCCATCTGCTGGAGGATCTTGCCGAGCGCCGCCTCCGCCTGCGCGATCGCCGCCTCGGAGTAGTACTCGCGATGCTGCTCCAGGCAGCGATGGTGCTTCTGAAATTCCTCGCGGAAGAACTCCGCAAGACACTGGCAGGTCGGACCGTACAGCGGCCGGGCCGGCTCGGCGTCCGCGGGTGTCAGGTAGACCTTCAAAGCCATTCGTGCTGGACGAATTCGAGTGTAGGCAGGTACGAAGTGGACTGTCAAACCAGACCAATTCAGTCCACATTGATGACCCGTCGCAGCAGGTCGGTCACCGTCTTCGGGTTGGCCGTGCCTCCGGTCGTTTTCATCACGAGCCCCACCAGGAAGCCCAGCACGTTGTTCCGGCCGCTCCGAATCTGCGCGACCTCATCGGGATGAGCGGCGACGACCTCGGCGACCAGCCGCGCCAGGGCGTCGGCATCGTCCAGTTGGGCGAGCCCCTCCGCCTCCACAATGGACTCGGCCGATCGATCGCTCCCCCACATCGTCTCGAACACCTGCTTGGCCACCGAACTGCTGATCGTGCCTCGCTCGACGAGGACGATGAGCCCCGCGAGCCGCTGGGGCGAGAGGGGCACGGCGCTCGAGATCCTCGGCGCCCGCGTCCTTCAATTTGCGGCGGACCTCGCCCTGGATCCAATTGCTCGCGGCCTTCGGCGACGCACCGGCGGCGACGGTGGCTTCGAAGTAGTCCGCGGCGCCGCCGGCCAACCGCACGAGCACGTCCGCGTCGTACTCGCTCAGGCCGTAGCGATCGGCGAGCCGCGCCTCGCGCGCGGCGGGCAACTCCGGCAGCGCGGCCCGAATCGCCTGCACCGCCGACGCGCTCACGACCAGCGGCGGCAGGTCCGGCTCGGGGAAATAGCGATAGTCGCGCGCCTCTTCTTTGCTCCGCATCGCGAGTGTCTCTCCGCGCGCGGCGTCCCAGGTCCGTGTTTCCTGCCGCACGCGCCCGCCGCCGGCGAGGATCGCCGTCTGCCGAGCGATCTCGAACTCGAGCGCCTTCTGCAGGTAGCGGAACGAGTTGACGTTCTTGACCTCGGTCTTCGTGCCGAACTCCCGCGCCCCGGCCGGACGCATCGAGATATTGGCGTCACAGCGCAGGCTGCCCTCTTCCATGTTGCCGTCGTTGACGCCGAGCGCCACGACGAGATCGCGCACGCGCGCGAAGCAGTGCGCCGCGTCCTCGGCCGATCGCAGGTCCGGCTCCGTCACGATCTCCATCAGCGGCACGCCGGCCCGATTGAAATCCAGATAGGCCGCGCGGTCCGAATCGGCGAAGCCGTGGTGCAGCGACTTGCCGGCGTCCTCTTCCAGGTGCAGCCGCGTGATGCCGACGCGTCCGTGCCCCGCCCGACCCAGATCGAGCCAGCCGCCCGTCGCGAGCGGCTGGTCGTACTGCGAAATCTGATACCCCTTGGGCAGGTCGGGATAGAAGTAGTTCTTGCGGGCGAAGATGGACCGCTCGTGCACCACGCAGTTGAGCGCGACGGCCGCGCGCACCGCGAACTCGACCGCGCGCCCGTTCAGGACCGGCAGCGCACCCGGCAAGCCGAGGCACACCGGACACACGTCCGTGTTCGGCGGCGCGCCGAACGCGTTCCGGCAGCCGCAGAAGATCTTGGTGTCGGTGCGGAGCTGCGCGTGAAACTCAAGACCGATGACCGGCTCGAAGGACACGGGACAATGTTAGTCCAGGGTCCAGGGTCCAGGGTCCATCGTCCAGAGTCCGCGGACAGTCCCGAGTCCAGGGTCCGGCAGGGCACTCTGGACGATGGACGATGGACGATGGACGATGCCAGACCGATACTCCTGCTGATGGCCCCTCGCCTCTCCACCCGGGTATTCGCGCGTGCCGTGGCACTCGTCGGCGCCGCGGCGCTGGCGGCGGGCCTGGCCGCCTGCGCGCCATCCACGCGCCGCGCCCCGTCGGCCCCGGCTGCGGAGGTCGCGGTCCCCGAGCAGGTGCTGGTCCGCGCCGCGGGACGCGTCGTCGCCGGTGCCGATCGACGACTACGTGCTCGCCTCGGTCCTCGCCGAAGTCTCGCCGGTCGAGGAACCCGATGCGGTCGTCGCCCGGATCTTCGAAGTCCAGGCGATCGTGGCGCGCACGTATGCCGTGTCGCAGATCGGACGGCACCGCGCCGAAGGCTTCGACCTCTGCGACACGACGCACTGCCAGCTCTACGATCCCGCGCGCGTGGCGACGTCGCGCTTCGCGGCCGCGGCGCGCGCCGCCATCGCGCGCACCAGGGGCCACATTCTCGTCTACGGCGCTCACGCGGCCGACGCGCTGTTTCACGCGGACTGCGGCGGGCCAGACCGCCGCCGCTGACGCGGTGTGGGGCGGACGCAGCGTGCCCTACCTCAGCACGATTCTCGATGACCTGCCGCCCGCCACGCATCGCGCCTGGCAGCTGTCGGCCACGAATGATCAACTTCGCACCGCGCTCAATGCCGACACGCGAACGGCCGTCGGCCGCACGGCTCGATGCGATCGAGGTGCTCTCGCGGGATACCAGCGGACGCGCCGCCGGCCTGGGCGTGCGCGGGGAACACGCCTACACCGTCCGCGGCGACCTGCTGCGCGCCGTCATCAACCAGACGCTCGGCGTGCGCGCCCTGCAGAGCACCCGCTTCACCCTTACCCGCACCAAGGACCGCTACGTCTTCAACGGCACGGGTTTCGGCCACGGCGTCGGACTCTGCCAGCGGGGGGCCGCGACCCGGGCGCGCTCCGGCGAGTCCACGACCGAGATATCTGCGGGACCTATTTCCCGGGCGCAACGCTAAGATAGGACGGCTGGCAGGGGCGTCGTTCCCGTCGTTCCCGTCGTTCCCGTCGTTCCCGCTCGTTCTCGTCGTTTCCCTTGACCCGCCAGGCCCCAGCCGTAAACACTGTCCGAGGACGGACGTATCCAGTGACAGGAGAAGGTTTGACGGGAACCGGCAGGGAAGCAGACACCCGGGCGGCCGTCGAGGTCAAAGCCCTGCAGGCGGCCGGGGAGTTGGACCGGGCGCGCGCGCGCTTTACGGAGCTCGTGACCCGCCACCAGCGCCGTGCGCTGCGGATTGCCTTCCACTACGTCCGGGATGCGGCCGACGCCGACGAGGCGGTGCAGGATGCCTTCGTCAAGGCCTACTCCCACATCGGCACGTTCCGCGAGGAACTGCCGTTTGAAGTGTGGTTCACGCGCATCCTGATCAACGGATGCCTGGACCGGCTGAAGGCGCGGAAGCGCCGGGAGAAGTGGTTCGCGCCGCCGTCGGTCGACCCGTCAGGCGTGGAGCGGAACCCGGCCGAGTATCTGGCTTCCCGGGGCCCGAGCCCCGAGGAGCAGGTGCTGCGAGCAAGAGCGTCGGCGCCAGTTGCACGCCGCGCTCGGGCAACTCCCCGAGCGGCAGCGACTGGTGTTCGCGCTGACTCATTTTGAAGGCCGGTCGTCTCGTGAGGTCAGTGACGTCACAGGACTGAACGAATCGACCGTTCGTGTGCATTTGTTCCGAGCCATCCGTCGGCTGCGGGGGCTCCTGACGCCGGGAGCCCCCGAACGCCGCGACCGGAGGCAGGAGGATCCAGTCGTGCGGCTCATTGATACCGTATTTCGTCAGGGACATCTTTCCGAACGCGCGCTCGATCGAGGCCATCGTGAGCGGGACGCGTCCGCTTCATCTGGATCGGTGCGACCTCTGCGCCGAGCGCGCCGTGCAGTCTCGCGCGGTGGATGGATGGCCTGCAGGCCGATGGCGGCCGACCGGCCGATGGCGTCTTCACGCCGGAGCGGCTGGCCGCGCAGCAGACACAGATTCTGCGTCGTCTCGAACAGTTGGATCAGCCGGCGCGCGTCATCAGCTTCCCCGCGGCCTCCCGGCCGGAACCGCACGGGCTCGGCGGCCGCCGAGTGGCCGTGTCATGGGTCGGGGTCGCGGCGGCGGCCGGCCTGGTCATCGGGCTGGTGGGCGGGCAAGCTCGGCGCGCGATTGGCCAAGCCGTCCGCCCCGCTTCGGCGACCACCGCCGATGCCGGCGCGTTGGCCACGTCCGACGCCGCCACGGGCCCGGTCAATAACGCCGTGCTCGCTCGAACCGTTCGAGACGCTCGACATCAGCGCGTTGGAGGCCCTGACGACATGACGCCCACGCTGACTGAGGCCTCGGCGCGCTCCGCGCTAGCGCGTGACTGCGGCGCGCGTACAATAGCGGGACGTGCCCCCGATCATCTTCCGCAAGGGCCTGGACATGAAAGAGGCCGTCGCCGCCGAACTCGCGGCCGACGTACCACTCCGCCATCGTCGAGAGCAGTCAAGGCCGACGGCGTTCGTGCGGCGGACGGGCCGGCTGACGCTGCATCTCGCGAAGCGAGTTCGGCTTCTGCTACGGCGTCGACCGCGCCGTGGACTACGCCTATCAGACGCGCAAGCGCTTCCCGGACCGCCGGGTGTTCCTGACCGGCGAGATCATCCACAACCGCCATGTGAACGACCAGCTCCGCAGCCAGGACATCCGCATCCTGACCGATCCCGGCGAGAACCGACGGACGCTCGGGCCCGGACGACGTCGTGATCCTGCCGGCCTTTGGCGTCTCGGTCCAGGAACTCGCCGAACTCGAACGGCAGGGCTGCACGCTGGTCGACACCACGTGCGGCTCCGTCCTGAACGTGTGGAAGAACGTGCGGCGCTACGCGCAGGACGGGTTCACGTCGGTCATTCACGGCAAGGTCAGTCACGAGGAGACGCGGGCGACGGCCTCACAGGCCACGGCATATCCCGACGGGCACTACCTGATCGTGCGCGATCACGGACGAAGCGCAGGTCGCGTGCCGATTTCATCCGGCACGGAGGCGATTCCGGCGGCGTTCGTCGCGACGATTCGGCGACGGCCGTCTCGGTCCGGCTTCGACCCCGCTCGCGACCTGCAGCGGATCGGATGCGCCAACCAGACGACGATGCTGATGAGCCGAGTCGCTGGCGATCGGGGAAATGTTCCGGCAGCGCGATGGCGGACCGCTATGGCGAGACGCGGCGTTGGGCGGTCGGTTCCGGACGTTCGACACCATCTGCAGCGCGACACAGGAACGGCAGGATGCCGTCGCTGGCGCTGCTCGACTCCGAGCCCCTCGACCTGGTGGTCGTCATTGGCGGCTACAACAGCAGCAACACCGGCAACCTGGCGCGCCTGTGCGCCGAGCGCGTGCCGACGTTCCACATCGCCGATCCGGCGTGTCTGCATGCGGCCCGGGAGATCCGGCACCGCCCGATCGGCGCACCGTCGACCACCTACGTCGCCCGAGCAGGTCACGATGGACTGGTTGCCGGCCGGCCCGGTCACGGTCGGGCTGACGGCGGGCGCGTCAACCCCCAACAACCTCGTCGGCGAGGTCATCGAGCGCCTGGAGCGTTTCGCCGCCGGGGGGGATGGCCGCCCGTAAACAGGTCGTCAGGGCGGGGCGTAAATTCAGCGTGCGCCGCACTCCGCGTCCTGTGCCCCCGGTTCGCTCCGGCGGCTGCCCTGGTAGCCGCCATCCTGGTCGTTCCAGCGGCGGGGTCCGAGCCCCGCGTCGGCGGGTCTGTCCAGTCCCAGGGCCAAACGGCCGGTCGAGGCGCGTCCCAGACGGCCCAGGGAACCCCCACTCCCGGCCGGCCGGCAAGGGCCAGGCACAAGGCAGCCCCAGACCGACGCCAAACGCCGAGCAGTTCCTCGGATGGGACCTGTGGTGGAAGGACGAGAGCGTCGTCAAGGAAATGAAGCTGACCGACGCCCAGGCCCGGATCGATCGCGCAAATCTTCGAATCGGCGGGTCCGGGAAGTCACGCCGTTCTACGAGGAGTACCGCAAGCAGCTTGACGAGCTCGAGCGGATGACCCGGGAGCGGACCGTGGACGAGGCGGCCTTCGCGGTCCAGGTCAGCCGGGTGGAAGCCCTGCGCTCGAAACTGAATGAGACGCGCGCCGTAATGTTGTACAGCGATTTACCGGCGGCTGGACCCGGCGCAGTACCAAAAACTGCGCGAGATCAGGGACCGGCGCCGTGGTGGCCGAGGTGGCGGGGCCCCGAGCCCCAGGACGTGGTAACTTTGCCCGGTTCGGGACCCGACGGCCCGAATCGTTATGACGGGAGCGGACAGGCAATGACGAGAGCGTGGCGGACCTTCAACCTATTGACTCTGGCTTTGGTACTCGGCGGCTTGGCGGCTTCGCCGGCGGCCGCGCAGCAGACCACCGGGCAGCAACAGCAGACCCCGCCGGCCGGCGCGCCGGGACAGACGCCCATCCTCGTGGAGCGCTACGTCGTCGGCCAGGCCCGGCCGCCGGTGACCGAAGGCCGCGACCTGATCGAATTGACGCTGGATCAGGCGTACGCCCTCGCGCTCGAAAAGAACCTCGACCTGAAGGTCGCCCGGATGAACCCGGTGATTACGGACTACACCAAGCAGACGATGCTGGCGACCTACCGGCCGAACCTGACGGGTTCCTACAGCTACAGCAACAGCACCACGCCGTCGAACAACTTCCTGGACGGGGTGTCCAACGTTGTCAGCGTCAACCAGGGCTACAACTTCGGCATGAGCCAGTCCTTCCGGTACTTCGGCGGTCCGAGCGCGTCGGTGTCGTGGACGAACAGCCGTGCCACGTCCAACGTGATCACGACGAAGCTGAATCCCGCCTACAACACGGGCCTGAGTTTCAGCGTGAACATGCAGTTGCTGAACGGGTTCAAGATCGACAACAACCGGAACCAGTGGCGCACGTTCCCGATCACGCGGGAAATTGCGGACATCACGCTGCTGAACACGATCGAGACCACCAAGTCGAGCGTGCGCAATGCCTACTGGAGCCTGCGTTCGTCGATTGAGCAAATCGAGATCGCGCGCCGGGCGCTGGAGCTGGCGCAGAAGTCGTGGTCCGACAGCTTGATCAAGGTTGAGATCGGCACGGCCGCCGCCATTGACACGGTGACCTTCGAAACGCAGGTCGCCCAGGCCGAGCAGTCCTATCTGGCCGCGCAGAACAGCTGGACCACCGCGGAGCTGACGTTCAAGCGCCTGCTGGTGAGCGGCACGGACGACCCGCTCGTACATGAGGACGATCAATCCCACGGATCGCCCGACGCTCAGCGTCCAGAACGTGGACATCCAGGCGGCGGTGACGAAGACGCTGGCGGAAGCCACGAACCTGATCGTTTCCCGCAAGAACCTGCAAGTGAGCAATCTGAACCTGGAAGTCACCAAGAGCGCCCTGCTGCCCAACCTCAGCATGAGCGCGGGCTACAGCGGCAGCGGACAGGCCGGCACGCAGCGTCTCTCGGACGGCACGATCATCCCGGGCGGCTGGCTGGATTCGCAGACCGCCCTGAGCAGCTTCAACAACCCGCGCTGGAACATGGGCTTCAACATCAGCTACCCCATCGGCCAGCTCAGCCAGAAGGCCAACTACGCGACGGCCCAGATCCGCATCGACCAGGCGGTGGCGCAGTTGAAGGCGCAGGAGTTGACGACGTCGACGGCGGTCGTCAACGCCGGCCTGAACGTGTCAAACGCGTACAAGCTCTATCTGGCGGCCGTGAAGTCACGGGAAGCGGCCGAGCGTAATGCGGACGCCGCACAGGTGCGATTCGACAACGGGTTGCTCACCAACATCGAAGTGGTCACGGCGCAGAACACGATGACGAGCGCCCGCCTGAGCGAACTGACGCGCCTGATTACTACATGAATGCGGTCGCCGACTTCGAACGCATCCAGCAAATTGGCGGCTAGTAGTCCTTTTTGCGGCATACCGCGGGAGCCCACGGTCACTGACCTGATCGCGGGCTCCTGCCCTGTTGTGACCCCATGCGCACTGTCCTCGTAGTTCTCGCGGCTGCGGTCCTCCTGACTGGCGGGGTGTGGGGCTACCGCGCCAGCGCGCCGGAGGCCGCGCGGCGGCGGCCACGGCCGGCGGCCGCGGCGGCACCGCGGGGCGAAGCGGCGGCGCGGTCGCCGGCCGCGCGCCGATGACGGTGGACACGGCCGCCGTCACGCGGCAGGAAGTGGTCGACGCACATCACGGTCGTCGGCAATCTGATCGCGGAGGCGACGGTCGACGTCGTGTCACCGCGTCGCCGGGACGCCTCGACACGTGCTGGTCAAGCTCGGCGACCGCGTGACCAAGGGCCAGGTCGTCGCCAAGATCGAAGACCGCGAGATCCGCGAGCAGATCAACCAGGCGCAGGCCACGCTCGACGTCAACAGGGCCAACGTCACGCAGCGCGAGAACGACGTGACAGGTCCAGCAGAACGCGCTGGATCGGACGAAGGCCAGCTTCGAGCGCGGGCTGGTGGCGAAGCAACTGATCGAGGATGCCGAGGCGCGCTTCAACTGCCGCCGTCTCGCAGCTCAACGTCGCCAAGGCGCAGTTGGCCCAGACGCAGTTCCGCATCGACGAACTGAAGATCACATTGTCGAACACCGATCTTGAACTCCCCGACCGACGGGTTCGTGAGCCGGCGCAACTCTGGATCCGGGCGCGTTCGCCGGCGGCAACACCGTCATTCTGTCCGTCGTCGACATCGGCCGGTGCGCATGGTGGCGAATCTCGTCGAAAAGGGCTTCCGCAAAGTGACACCGGCGTCGCAGCCGAGGTGACGGTCGACGCGTTCCCGGGCGAGGAATTCACCGGCCAAGTGAGCCGCGTCGCGCCGGTGTTCGATCCCGCGACGCGAACGGCGCAGATGGAAATCGAAGTCCCGAACCCCGGCTTCCGGCTGAAGCCCGGCATGTACGCGCGCGTGCGCCTCACGGTGGAGCGCCGGCCCGACGCCCTGACGGTGCCGCGCAACGCGGTGGTGGACATGGACGGCAAGCGCGGCGTGTTCCTGGTCAGCGAGCGACCGCGCGGTTCGTCGAGGTCCAGGCGGGCCTGTCCGACGGCGAACGCATCGAGATTCTGGACGGCCTCAAGGACGGCCAGCGCGTGATCACCACCGGGGCCATGGCGCTGCGCGACGGCGACAAGCGTCGCGGTCGCGGGCGAGGCGGCGGCCGCGGCGGGCGCGGCGGCCGTGGCGGCGCCAAGGGCGCCGACGCCGCCCGGCGCGGACGCCGCGGGGCGGGGCAAATGACGGCCGAACTGCGAAGTTCGGAGTTCGAAGTTCGAACGGAGCGACGCTAGTGTCCGTCCCCCGCACCGCGATTCAACGCCCCGTCTCGATGTTCATGCTCTCGGCGGTCGTGGTGTTGCTCGGCTCGATTTCCCTGGTGCGGCTGCCGGTCGACCTCATGCCGGACGTCACCTACCCGACGATCACCGTGCGCGTCGGCTACGGCGGCGTCGGCCCGGCCGAGATCGAACAGCTCATCGTCCGCCCGCTCGAGCAGACGCTGGCGGCGGTGCCGGGGCTCGAGCAGATCAACTCCACCGCGTCCGAAGGATCGGGCACGGTCCGGCTGAACTTCGCCTGGGGCACCAACCTGAACGAAGCGGCCGACGAAATCCGGACGCGCATCGACCGCGTCCGCGGACGCCTGCCGGTGGAATCGGACCCGCCGAACATTTCCAAGTTCGACGCGTCGGCCTCCCCCATCATCGAGCATCGGCGTCGAGGGCGACTTCGACCGCGTCACGCTGCGCGAGATGGCCGAGACGGACATCGCGCCGCGACTCGAGCGCGTGGAGGGCGTGGCGGCCGTGACGGTCTAGTGGCGGCCTGCGCCGGCAGATCCGCATCGAGCTGTCGAAGGAGAAGATCACCGCCCTCGACCTCGCCGTCGACCGCGTCGTCAGCACGATCCGCTCCGAGAACCAGAACGTGCCGCTCGGCGAAGCTGCTGGAAGGCGACACGAGCTACCTCCTCCGCAGCCAGGGCCAGTTCCAGAGCCTCGAGCAGATCCGGGACCTGGTGGTCCAGACCAAGGGCGGCGTCCCGGTCTACCTGCGCGACATCGCCGAAATCAAGGACACGACGGAAGACCTGCGGTCGTTCACGCGCATCAACGGCAAGCCCGGCGTCCGGCTGCAGGTCTCCAAGCAGTCGGGCAAGAACACCGTCGCCATCGCCGAGGGCGTGCGTGCGGAAATCGATCGCATCAACCGCGACATGCGGAACGTCCGGCTGACGCTGCTCGACGATCAGTCCAAGTTCATCGTCCGGTCGATTGACGTCGGTCAAGGAAGCCGTCTACCTCGGCGCGTTCCTCGTCATCGCCATCATCTTCATCTTCCTCCGCAACGTGCGGTCGACGTTCATCATCTGCACTGTCGATTCCGATTTCGATCGTCGGCACGTTCGCCCTGCTCTACTTCGCCGGCTTCACGCTGAACACGATGACCTTCGGCGGCCTGGCGCTCGGCGTCGGCATGATTGTCGATGCGTCCATCGTCGTGCTGGAGAACACGTTCCGGCACATGGAGATGGGCAAGTCGCGGATGCAGGCGGCGATCGAGGGCAGCGAGGAGGTCTGGTCGGCGATCCTCGCCTCGACCGCTCACGCACGTCGCGGTGTTCGTCCCGCTGTTGTTCCTGACCGGCGTCTCGAGCATCCTGTTCGTCCAGCTGTCGATCGTCGTCATGTTCTCGCTGTCGATGTCACTGTTCGTCGCGGTGACCGTCGTGCCGGTGCTGTGCTCGCGGCTGCTCAAGCTGCCAGTGCCCGGTCGACGCAGCGCCGCGGCCTGACCGGCCGGCTCTTCACGATTAGCGAGCAGGCGCTCGACGGCATGGACGACACGTATCGCGCTCTGCTCACACGCGGCGCTGGGCCATCGGCTGGCCGTCATCGGCGTGCGCGACGGCGCTGACGGTCGCGGCGTTCCTGATCCTGCCGACGATTCCCTCGGAACTCGTGCCGCAGACCGACGAGGGCGAGGTGACGGTTTCCGCGCGCCTGGCCAACGGCACGCGCATCGAGCGCAGCGAGCAGATCGCGCAGCGCCTCGAAGAGCTGGTCCGCGCCAACGTGCCGGAGGCGACCACGCATCATCAGTTCGGCCGGCGGCGGCGGGTTCATGGGCGGGTCGGCGTCGAGCGTCAACGTGACCGTCAAGCTCGTGCGCCAAGCGACGAGCGGACGCGCTCGAACGATCAGATTGCCACCGACCTCCGGCGCGTCATCGTCGGCATTCCCGGCACGATCATCACCACGCGCGCCTCCGGCGGCAATCAGCAGCTGACGCGCGCGCTCGGCGGCGGCAATACCGACAGCCGCCTCGCCGTCGAGATTCGCGGTGAAGACCTCGATCAGGCGCAGCCGCATCGGCGGCGACATCGTCGAGTTGCTCAAGGAAGTCCCGGGCATCGCCAATCCGCAGATCGGCCGCGAGGAAGGCCGGCCGGAACTGGCCATCCGCGTGGACCGCCCGAAGGCGGCCCTGCTCGGGCTCACGCGTGTCGGGCGTGGCCAGCACGATTCGCACGAACATCAGCGGGACCCAGGCCGCGATGTACCGCGAACGCGGCAAGGAGTTCCCGATCATCGTCCGGCTGCGCGAAGAGGACCGCGACCGCGTGGATTCGGTGAACGACGTCCTGATTTCCACGCCGACCAGGGCTGGTGCTGCAGGCCAGGAACCTGCTCGACCTGACCGCTCAGAAGGGTCCCACCCAGATCGAGCGCAAGAACCAGCAGCGCATCCTCCGGGTGAATGCCGAACTTGAAGCGGGCACCGTCCTGGGCGATGGCGTGAAGAGCGGTGCAGGCCCGGCTGCCGCAACTCGAACGTGCCGCAGGACTTCCAGGTGGGCTTCGGCGCGGAGGTCGAACAGCAGGCGCAGGCATTCGGCCAGCTCCGGGTGCTGCTCTTGCTGGGGGTTCTGCTGGTCTACGCGGTCATGGCCTCCCAGTACGAGTCGCTGCGGGACCCCTTCATTGTCATGTTCTCGGTCCCTGTGGCCGCCATCGGCGTGGTCGCCGCCCTGAAGTTGACGTCAACGTCCTTCAGTCTTCAGGCGTATATCGGAGTGATCATGCTGGGCGGGATCGTCGTCAGTAACGCCATTCTGCTGGTGGATTACACCAATATCCTCCGGCGGACGGGACGGCAAGCCGCTTGCGGGAGGCCGTGGAAGCTGGCGGGCCGGACCCGGCTGCGGCCGATTCTGATGACGACGCTGACGACGATTCTGGGCCTGGTGCCCGATGGCGTTGGCCATTGGCGAAGGGGTCGGAGTTGCAGGCCCCGCTGGCGCGGGTGGTGATCGGCGGGCTGGCGGCGTCCACGATGGTAACGCTGGTGCTCGTGCCGGCCGTCTACACGTTGTTCGAAGAAGGGTTGACCGGACTTCGCCGCGGGGCGGCGCAGTCGCATCCGGAGCGAGCCTAACGATTATGAAAAAACTAGTGGCCTTCTTCATTCTTCTCGCCGCGGCCGGCGGCGGCTGGTGGTACTACGTCAAGTACGGCAAGCCGCCCGAGAAAGCCGCAGGTCAACTTCGCCACAATCTCGCAAGGCGACATCGTGGAAGCCGTGAGGTCGACGGGCACGCTGGAACCGCTGCGGCGTGTGGACGTTGGCTCGCAGGTTTCAGGCGTTGTCAAGGAGCTGTACGTCGGACTTCAACTCCATCGTGAAGGCCGGCCAGCTGCTGGCGGAGATTGATCCGTCGCTGCTGCAGGTGCAGGTCGGATATCCAGAACGCGAACATCGAGCGCCAGAAGAGCGACATCGCCAGCCAGAAGGTCCAGCTCGAGGACCAGAAGAAGCAGTTCGAGCGCACGCAGCAGCCTGTTCGAGAAAGGCCTGCAGAATCAGCAGCAGCTCGAGGCCGCCGAACTGGCGATCAAGACCCGCGAGGCGCAAATCCTCGTCCGCAGAGAAGCAGCTGGTGTCCGCTGAAGCCAACCTGGATCCGCCAAGCTGAACCTGAGCTACACGAAGATCTACTCCCCGATCGACGGCGTCGTCGTCGATCGACGGGTGGATCGTCGGACAGACGGTGCAGGCGAGCATGAGTGCGCCGTCGTTCTTCATCCTGGCCACGCCGCTGCAGACGCTCAAGCTGACCGCCAGGCGTGGACGAGGCCGAGATCGGCAAGATCCGGCCCGGCATGGCAGTCCGCTTCACGGTCGACGCGTACGGCCAGCAGCGTTCACAGGGACGTCGTCGATGCCGTGCGCCTCAACGCCTCCACGGACAACAACGTCGTGACCTATCCGGTGTGGATCAACGTGGCGAATCCTCGACCTGAAGCTCCGGCCGAGCATGACGGCGAATCTGCGCATCATCATCTCGACGGCAGACAACGTGGTGCGTGTGCCGAATCAGGCGCTGCGGTTCCGTCCCAACGCGGAGATCTACACCGCGCTGGGGCTGACGCCGCCGGCCGCCGGACCAGGGACGCCCCGGCGGGTCCCGGCGGTGCGACAGGGGCGAAGCGACGAGACACGGCCGCAACGGCGGACGTCAGGGCGCGCAGCCGGCCAGCCGGCGATGCGGGCGCTCGGACGGGTCGCAGCCGGGCACCGGGACGCAGCCGCACAGGCGCGGCGGGAAGAAGCCAGACAGCGCAAGCAGCCGGCGAGCGGCCGACGCGCGGACAGGGACAGCAGGCGCAGGGGCAGCCCGGTCAGGGCAGGCGACAGGGCGGCCAGAGTGGCCGGACCAGGTGGAAGGTCGCGGCTTTGGCGGCAGTGACTTCGCCAACATGACGCCGGAACAGCGTCAGGCGCTGATGGAGCGCTTTGCGGCGAACGGGCGGCGGCCGCGGCGGTCAGGGCGGCGGCCGCGGTGGCAGTCAGGCGACTGGGCAGGGCGGCCGTGGCCAGGGTGCTGGCGGCCGAGGCGCGCAACCGCCTGCCGTCGACGTGCATCCGGACGCCGAGCAAGATTGACGAACTCTGGGCCCCGCTGCAGCGCGCGGAGTCTACGCGCGTCAGTGTCTGGACCTGGGACGAAGCGAAGAAGGAACTGAAGCAGATCCAGCTGACGCCTCGGCGTGTCCGACGGCACGTTCAGCGAGCTCATCGTCCGGTGACGTGAAAGTCGGCAGACCGCGTGGTCACGGGCGTCGTGCTGCCGGCCGCGGCTCGCGCGGCGACGGCCAGCCGGCGAATCCGCTCTTCGGCAACCAGACCGCGGCAGCTGCGGCGGCAGCCGGGCATGGGCGGCGTGCAGGGTGGCGGCGGCGGCGCGCCGACTGGTGGCGGCGGCGGCGGCCGGTGGCGGCGGTGGCGGCCGCTAGCCTGCGTGAGACTGGCGGGCCCGCCGGCACACCGGCGGACCCGCGCAATCGTCAGCCGAGTTATCGAACGGAGCCTCACAACGTGCCGGTCATCTCGGTGAGGGACCTCACCAAGGTCTACAAGATGGGCGACCACGAAGTGCGCGCGTTGCGCGGCGTGTCGCTCGACATCGAACCCGGACGAGTTCGTCGCCGTGACGGGCCCCTCAGGATCCGGCAAGTCGACGTTCATGCACATCGCCGGCTGCCTCGACCGGCCGACGAGCGGCAAGTACAAGCTCGACGGCAAGGACGTCTCGAAGCTGTCGAAGGACGAACTCGCGCGGGTGCGGAACCAGAAGATCGGCTTCGTGTTCCAGGGCTTCAACCTGCTGACGCGGACGACGGCGCTCGACAACGTCGAACTGCCGCTGCTCTACCGGTCGCGCGAACGGCTTCAAGACCGCCGAGCGCCACAAGCGCGCGCTCGCGGCGCTCGACTCGGTGGGCCTGGGCGAGCGGTACCACCACATGCCCAACCAGTTGTCGGGCGGCCAGCAGCAGCGCGTCGCCATTGCGCGCGCGCTGATCAACGAGCCGTCGATCATCCTCGCCGACGAGCCCACGGGCAACCTCGACACGCGGACGAGCATCGAGGTGATGGGCATCTTCCAGCGCCTGAACAGGGAGCGCGGCATCACGGTGCTGCTGATCACGCACGAAATCGGACATCGCCGAGTACGGGACGCGCCTGATCCGGTTCCGCGACGGCCGGGTCGTGGCCGACCAGCCGATGCTGCACCGGCGGAACGCCGCCGACGAATTGGCCGCGCTGCCGCCGCCCGAGCCGGACGTCATTCCGATCCGACGCACCGGCGGCGCACGCGCCGGCGGCACACTAGAGTTCTCGAGGACAGAGGATCGCTATGTCACTGTTAATGACGATTCGCATCGCCTTCAAGGCGCTGAGCCGCAACAAGCTGCGGACGATCCTGACCATGCTCGGGCATGATCATCGGCGTCGCCGCCGTCATCGCGATGGTCGCGCTCGGCTCCGGCGCCGCGGACATGATCGAGGAGCAGGTCAAGACCGCCGGGCACGAACCTGATCACCATCTCGCCGGGCAGCTTCAGCGCCGGCGGCGCCCGCGGGCGGCGCGCGGCACGTCCACGCGAGTTGACGGAAGCCGACGCCGAGGCGCTTCGCGACCTGCCGGAGGTCGCGTACGTCGCCGAGAGTCGGCCAGTACCGGCCAGCAGCTCATCTACGGCAGCCATGAACTGGAACACGAGCATCGAAGGCACGAACGTCGATCTGCCGGCGATTCGCTCGTGGCAGATGATGTACGGCAGCTTCTTCACGCCGGAGGACGTCAAGTCCGCCGCCAAAGTGATCGTCCTGGGCGCCAACGTCTCGGACAATCTCTTCGGCGAAGGCGTGGACCCGACGGACACGATCATTCGCGTCCGCAACCACGTGTTCAAGGTGCTCGGCGTGATGGCGCGCAAGGGCGCGTGCCTCAGGCGGCCAGAACCAGGACGACCAGGTGCTTCGTCGCCCTACACGACGGTCATGAAGAAGCTGTCGGGTCAGCACGAACCTGAACCGCATCTACGTGTCCGCCGCGATCGGCCGACGACGTCGCCGATGCCACGGCGGCAGTCGAGACGACCCTGCGCGTCCAGCACGGCATCGAGACCGGCGACACGGATGACTTCATGGTGCAGACGCTGGACGACATGGTCGCCCTGCGCACGCAGACGACGCAGACGATGACCTCCCTGCTGGCCGGCGTCGCGTTCGTCTCGCTCGTCGTCGGCGGCATCGGCATCATGAACATCATGCTGGTGTCGGTGACCGAGCGCACGCGCGAAATCGGCTTGCGCCTCGCCATCGGCGCGCGCGGCTCGGACGTGCTGTTCCAGTTCCTGATCGAGGCGGTCGTCATCAGCCTCGTCGGCGGCGCGGTGGGCATCGGCCTCGGCTACCTGCGTGGCCTGGCTCGTCCAGGATGTACCAGCAGTGGCCGACGCAGATTCCGCCCGAGCCGTCTTCGAAGCCGTGGCGTTCTCGGCCTTCGTCGGGATCTTCTTCGGCTTTTACCCCGCCCGCAAGGCGGCGGGCCTGGACCCGATCGAAGCGCTGCGGTTTGAATAACGGATGTAGGGCGGGCCTTAGGCCCGCCGAAAGTGCCGGGGCCGGAAGGCCCGGCCTACATCCATAACGATTCGGCGCGGACGTGGACCGCGTCGATATTGCGAGGGAGTGATTTATATGCGACGTGTCACAGCAATGGTGAGCGCGGCCGCGGTGGTGCTTTGGATGGCAACCGCGTTCGCTCAGGGACCGAACTTCGGCGGAACGTGGACGAGAGAGCACCGGCCGGCGGCGCGGCCGCGGCGGGTGGTGGCGCGGCGGGTGGCGGCGGCGGCGGAGCGCGCGGCGGCGGCATGGGTGGTGGCGGCGGTGCGTTCACCTGCGGCGCCGAGTGCACGATCGTGATGGACGCCAAGACGGTGACGATCAAGCGTCCGGCCAACGCGCAGACGGGCACGGTCCGGCGGACATCGTCCTGAACGTGACGGGCGTGACCAAGCTCGAGCAGCCGGGCCGTGGTGGCGCAGCCCCGACCCGTACGAAGTCAATGCCAAGGTGGACGGCGCCAAGTGGGTGCTCACCCGGGCGACGACGGGGCAGGACGGGACGACCGTGACGACAACGCAGACGATCTCGATCGAAGCGGCGAAGCTGACGGTCGTGACGACGCTCGACTCGTGAAGGCGCGACGCCGACGACGGCGACCTACTCCAAGAAGTAGCTCGCCCGGGGGCAAACCCCACGGACTCAAGCCCCGGTGTTCAAGCGCGGACACAGGGGTTTTTCTTTTGAGCGTTATTCTTGTCACATTTGCCACCCGATCCGTGGTTCACGGCATAATCGAAGGGCGTCCGGCCTCGAGCGCCGGTCGCATGATCAGTCAGCCAGCAATCCGGCGGTATTCAAAGGAGCCTCAGATGCGCAGAATGGCGTCCTCGCGATACGGTGGCTGCCCTGCTTCTGGTCGCCGGCACGGCGTCCGCGCAGAGCAAGCCGAATTTCTCGGGCAAATGGACGCTCGTGCCTGACCCGAACGCCCCGGCCCCAGCACCCCCGGCGGTGGCGGTGGTGGCGGGCGTGCGGGCGGCGGACGCGGCGGCGGGCGTGGTGGCGCCGTGAGCGGACCGGAAGTGAACGATGACCCAGGACGCCACGACGCTTGAAGGTCGAACGCACCAGGGTGAGAACACGGCCTACACGATGACCTACAAGCTCGGCGGATCGAGGGCAAGAACGAGACGGCCGGGCCGTCAGGGCGGAGCGCGGCACGGAGATCCGTCGACAAAGCCGTGTGGGAAGGCGACACCTCGTCATCAACGATCACGACCAGACGATGGGCATGCAGGGCAATCCGATGCCGATGCAGAGCAAGCAGGTCGTGTCAATCGCCGGCTGATGGCACCTGGTCGTCGAGAACACACCACGCCAGGGCGGGCGGGACCCGACGACGACGAAGGTGACGTACAAGAAGAAATAGACGCGTCCAGAGGTCCATGGTCCAAGGGACCAAGGGCCGGAACGAAGACCAGGGACCAAGGATCCGGCGAGCCCCGGTGTTTCATCGTCCGCAGCACGCGAGGGCCTCGTTGTTCTGCTAAGAACATCGCCCTCTAAGTCCCTCTCTATCCCTTGCCCTTTGCCCTGCTCAATTGCTCCATCGTCAAGTCCGGAGACAGGATCGATCCAGCCGGGAACCAATTCGCGAGCGGTGAGAGGACGAAGTCTCGCTCTCGGAAGCGCGGATGCGGGACATCAAGATCAGCGGTATGGATGACGCGATCGCCGTAGAGGATCAGGTCGAGGTCGAGCGTGCGCGCGGCGCGGAATGAGCGGCGCTCGCGGCCGCGGTCCTGTTCGAGGCCAGCAGGGCCGCGAGCAGCACGGGGGCTCGAGCTCGGACTCCCCCACGACGACGGCGTTCAGGTAGGCCGGTTGATCGTCCGTCACGCCAACCGGATCCGTTTCAATGATGGTGGAGACCCGGACACTGCCGAGAGACCGCGCAACTGATCGACAGCCCAATCCAGATGCGCGCGCCGATCGCCGAGATTCGAACCGAGCGCAATCGCGACTACCTGGGCATCGTGGGGTAGGGACACTATCCCTATTCGAGCCAGCGACTATCGATGCACGCCGTCGCCGGTGCCTGGCGACCCCGGGCCGTTCGAGCGGCGGCCCAGTTGGTCGGTGCGTCCGGCCGCGATCTGATCGAAGAACCGCTTCTGCTCGAGCGTCTCGCCGAGGATCAGGCTCAGCATGTTGCGATGCCTGGCGTTCGTGATGTCGGCGAGGCGAGGCCGCCAGGCCGGCCGACGAAGGCGCCGGCGTCGGTGGCGTCCTGCGCGACCAGCGGCAGGAAGCTCTCCTTGCGGCCGAGCGGCGCCAGCGCGGGCTCGGGAACCGTGTCCGCCGTCCCGTCGAGTTCCGCGATGGCCGCATCGAGCCACGACAGGTGCAGATCCTCGCGGTTGATGACGTACTGATAGGTGTTGTTGGCGTCGTACTGCGAGACCCGTTTCGCCACCGCCACATGCCGCTGGCGCATCGTCAGTTTATCGCGGTGGAACTCGCGGAGGATGGCGAGAAGGTCGGCAGGTTTCACGGGTTCTGCTTCTGCTTGCAACTGATGCAGACGCGCGTCCAGGGAATCGCCTCGAGCCGGGCACGGGCAATCATCTCGCCGCAGTCGCGGCAGATGCCATAGGTGCCCTTTTCCAGGCGGACGAGGGCTTCCTCGATCGCCTGCAGGATTTTGGCGTCGGTCTGCTTCAGCTTCAGCTGAATGTGGACTTCGTTGTTGCCGCTGGCCTGGTCGGCGAGGTCGCCCTGGCGACTGTTCACGTCCGCCGAGGCTGGCAGCGGTCTGGTGCCCGTCGAGGTCGCCAAGATTTCGCCCCGCTTCCGCAGCAGCACTTCTTTGAGCGCCGCGAGGGTGGAAGCGTCAAGCTGGTTTTCCGTCATAGCCACTGGGGCGCCCCACGGGGCCGCCCTATCCGCAACATCATATCAAGACAGCCCCCGGCCGGCGCAGGCCTACTCCCCGCGCAGCGTGCCCAGCGGCTTCTTGACCAGCACGTCGAGGCTGGCGGTCAGACCCACGGCGCACACGACCACGGCCGTGACGAGTGCGCCGGCCGCGAGCAGCCCCGGCACGGGCCGCCAGGTCATGTCGAACAAATAGCGCGCCAGCGCCCACGACAGGCCGAACGCGCCCGCCGCGCCCAGGCCGCCGGCGAGCAGCCCCAGCACGCCGTATTCGATCGCCACCATCGACGTCAGCACGCGCGTGACTGGCGCCCAGCGTGCGGTAGATGGCGGCTTCATAGAGCCGCTGGAACTTCGTCATCGCGACGGCGCCGACCAGGATCAGGACGCCGGCCCCCAGCGTGATGGCGCCGACGACCGTCACGCCCTGTGTGATCTTGTCGAGCACGGTCCGCACCGCGCCCACGACCGCGCGCACGTCAATGGACGACACGTTCGGGAAGAGCCGGACCAGATCGCGCTGGAGCGCCGCGCGGGCCGCCGGATCATCGCCCACCTGCAGGAATCCGACGAAGGTATGCGGCACGCGCGCCAGGAACGGGCCCGGCCGGAGCACGAAGAAGAAGCCGCCATTCTGCGTCTCGTCCCAGGCCACGCGCCGGATGCTGGTCACGCGCGCCCGGACTACCTGCCCCGCCACGTCGAGCCGCACGAGGTCGCCGACGCCCACGTCAGCGTCGCGCCGCACTTCCTCGGAAATCGACACCTCGGCATCGGTCTCGCGATCCGGCGCCGCCGTGGCCGCCGCGGTCCAGAACGTCCCGGCCGTGACGCGCTCGTTGGGTTGCAGCGCATCGCGATAGGTCACGCCGAATTCGCGGGTCAGCCTGCCCTGCTGGCGGACGGCGTCCGGCGTCGGCAGATGGACGCGCCGGCCTTCGACGCCGACGACCCTGGCGCGCATCAGGGGCATCAGGCGCGCCGGCGCCTGGGCGTACGGCGCGGCGGCCGCCTGCACGGCATCGACCTGGTCGCGTTGGACGTCGATCAGCACCAGGTCCGGTGACGTCGCGCCGATCTGCGCCGTGAACTCCTCGACGAGGTTCGTCTGGATGGCCCGGATCGACAGGACGAAGAAGCAGCCCAGGCCGACCGCGGTCAGAATCACGCGGGTCTGGTTGCCGGGACGTCCGAGGCTGATGAGCGCATGGCGAACGGCGAACCGCCGCGACGTCGTGAACGGCCGCGTCAGGCGCAGCAGCAGCCAGCCCGCACCGAAGAGCAGCAGCGCCACGGCCGCGAGGCCGGCGGAGACGAACAGCCCGGCGCGCAGCGAACCGGACTGCCACGCCGCCACCAGCACCAGCGCCGCACCGGTGAGGAGGGTGGCGAGCCGGCTGACGGCGTCGGGCCGGCGCGCAGACGACGCGGTGTCGGCGCGCAGCAGCAACAGCGGCTTCACGCGGCGCATTTCGAGCAACGGCACGAGCGCGAAGAACAGCGAGACCAGCAGGCCGACGGCCAGGCCCTGCGCCGCCGCCGACGCCGTGATGGACACGTGCGTAATGCCGAGCGGCGACAGCACCGACGACGGGATCGCGGTCGCCGCGGCGGCCGCCACGCCCACGCCGAGCACGCTGCCTGCGAGCGCCAGCCACAACACCTCGCTGACGTACACCGCCAGCACCTGACGCGAGGACGCGCCGAGACACTTCAGGATCGCGACGCTCTTGATCTTCTGTTGCACCAGCACGCGCGTGACGCTCCACACGCCGATACCGCCGAGCACGACCATCGCAAAGCCGACCAGGCTCAGGTAGTTCTCGGCCGTCACCAGGTTCTGGCCCAGCCGATCTTCGAATGTCCGCCACGACCGCACGCTGGTCGTGGTGGTCGCGTACCGTCGGCGCAGGCTGGCGGTCAATCCGTCGATGGCCGCCTCGTCGACCTTGAGGAATGTCTGGTAGGTGGCGCTGCTGCCGAATCCCAGGAGGCCCAGCCCGCGCAGATCCTCGAGCGCCACGTAGATGCGCGGGCCGAACGCGAAGTTCATGCCGCCGCGCTGCACACGATCCCGCGTGACCACGCCCCGAATCGTGAACGGCCGGCCGCCCAGCCGCACGGCATCGCCCACCGACAGGCCCATCTCCAGCAGAAACTCCGGAGGCACGAGCGCGCCAAATTCCGACAGCAGCGCGCGTGCATAGCGCGCGCCACCCTCCATCTCGATGTCACCGTAGAACGGAAACCCCGCTTCGACGCCCCGGATCTCGACGAGCCTGACCTTGCCGCTGCCCTTCCCTGCCTCCGGCGCGGCCATCGTTCTCGTTTCGACGACCTCGGTGCGCGTCGCCCGCACGCCGCGCAGTTCCTCCTCCAGGATTCCGCGCGCCTCGGGCGACAACGGCCGTGGCGACTGCACGACGACGTCCGCGCCCACAATCTGGCGCGCCTCTCGCGTGAGGGTCAGCCGGACATTCTGGACGACGCTGCGCAGCACCACGATGGCGGCGACGCCGATGGCGACACACACGAAGAAGAACACGAGGCGGATCCACGCGGCGCGCGTCTCGCGCCAGGCCATGCGGAGGACGAACCTCACGCCGACGACCTCCGGCGCTCGACGATTCGGCCGTCGCGCAGCGCGATCACTTCATCCGCCAGCGCCGCCAGCTCGGGATCGTGCGTCACGAGCACCAGCGTACGGCCGTGCGCGCGATTGACGTTGACGAGCAACTCGATGACGTGCCGGCCCGTCGCCGTGTCCAGGTTGCCGGTCGGCTCGTCGGCCAGCAGCACCGGCGGGTCGTTGGCCAGCGCGCGCGCGATGGCCACGCGCTGCTGCTCGCCGCCCGACAATTGCGACGGATAGTGATGCCCGCGATCCGACAGGCCGACATCCGCGAGGAGGGCCGTCGCACGGACCCGCGCGTCCGGGGCGCCGGCAATCTCCATCGGCACGAGCACGTTCTCGTAGGCGGTGAGCGACGGCAGCAGATGGAAGAACTGGAACACAATCCCGATCTTCTCGCCGCGCAGGCGCGCGAGCGGCTCCTCGCCGAGCGCGGTGATGTCCGCGCCGTCGATCAGGATCCGGCCGGACGAGGGCGTGTCGAGGCCGGCGATCAGGCCGAGGATCGTGGACTTGCCGCTGCCCGACGGCCCGGTAATCGCCACGACGCGCCCGCGCGCCACCGAAAACGACGTGGGATGCAGAATGGTCAACGAACCCGCGCCGCTGCGCACGGTGCGGGAGACATCGGTCAATTGGATCATGTGCTGTGCTTGTAACCTCTGACTTCTGACCTCTGACTTCTGACCTCTGACCTCTGACCTCCCGACCTCCGACCTGTCCTAGCCCCCGCCCGCCCGTTCCACCATGCTTCGGAGCTGTGGGAACAGGGTCTTCGCAATGATCGTCGCGCCCTCCTCGGTCGGGTGAATGCCGTCCGGCTGGTTCAGCTCGGGCTTGCCGGCGACGCCTTCCAGCAGGAATGGCACGTACTCGATTTGGCGTTGGTAGGAGCGCAGCAGGTCGAAATAGAGATCCTTGAACGCGGTCCGATAATCCTCGCCGAGGTTCGTCGGCGCCTCCATGGCGCACAGCATCACGGCCACGCCACGCCCCTGCGCGATCTCGATGATCTGCCGGAGGTTCTCTTTCGTTTCCGCCACGGTGAGTCCGCGCAGCGCGTCGTTCCCGCCCAGCGCGACGACCAGGATCCTGACGGACGGCTCCAGCAGCTGCTCCACGCGGCGCACGCCACCCGCGCTGGTGTCGCCGGACACGCCGCCGTTGATCGTGTCCACCGTGCTGAATCCTTCCGCCTTGAACATCTCTTCGATCTTCTCGGAGAACGTCTGGCTCGACAGCAAGCCCAGGCCGGCCGTCAGGCTGTCCCCCAGGAAGGCGATCGTGAAGTGCGGCGGGGCGTTCGGATCGGTGACGTCACCGGTGAGCGCCGCCGGTCCCGCCTGGCCCGGCGGAGGCGCCTCGACGTTTCCACACGCGGCTTCCTTCACTGAACAGGCCGACGCCAACACCAGCAACGCCAGCGACAACAATCGCTTCATAAACCTGATCTTATCCGTCCCAAGGTCCGGGTGCTGCAGTCGGCGGTGGGCTTCAGCCCACCGCGCGTCCGGCGGGCTGGAGCCCGCCGGCTACTGCGGGTCTCTCAGTTGTTCGTCCAGCGCGCGGATGGCGGTTTCGAGCATCTGGCGGTGGGCCGCCGACCGCGCCGTGGCCAGATCGGCGAGGGCCCTGGCGCGGGTCAGTTCCAGCGTGCGGCGCCGGGCCAGGCGCGCGGCATCCTCCGCTGACGCCGGTCCCGCCGCCTCGGGGCGCCGGTCGCGGTCCGCCTGCTGCGACTCCACCGACTTGGACTCCCAGCCTCTCGACATCGGACAGGGACAGTCTACGTCGTCCCACGGTCCTACGGTCCTACGGTCCTAGGGTCCTGGTCCATGGTCCGTGGTCCATGGTCCATGGTCCGTGGTCCGTGGTCCGTGGTCCGTGGTCCGGACCATCGCACCCTCGCACCCTAGGACCACAGGACCCTAGGACCCTGAGGACCGTAGGACCGTAGGACGACAGGAGTCCTGTTAGTATCTGCCCGTGAATTTCCGCCGCGAGCTGGGTCCGTTCGACGCGACGATGGTCGTGATCGGCGGCATCATCGGGTCGGGCATCTTCATCAATCCGTACCTGGTCGCGCGCGGACTGGACTCACCGGCGCTCGTGCTCGCGGCCTGGGCCGTCGGCGGCGGCGTGGCGATTGCCGGCGCGCTCGCCTATGCCGAACTCGGGCGGATGATGCCGCGCGCGGGCGGCCAGTACGTGTACCTCCGCGAAGCCTGGCATCCGGTCGTGGGATTCCTGTACGGGTGGGCGCTGCTCTTCCTGATCGAGACGGGCGCCATGGCCGCGGTGGCCATCACGTTCGCGCAGTACGCGCTGCGGCTGGCCGGCGCCGGCGGCGCCGCGCCGCAGCCGGTCGCGATTGCCGCCATCGTGCTGCTGTCCGTCGTGAATTACCTCGGCGTGAAGCCCGGCAGCCGCGTGCTCAATGTGCTCGTCGTGCTCAAGGTCGCCGCGCTGGCCGTGCTGATCCTGTTCGCGTGGTTCCAGCCAGCGGCGCCAGGCTGGTTCAGCGCCGTGCGGGTGGACGACACGCCGTCGACCGCGCTGTCGTTCGGCGCGGCGCTCATTCCGATCCTGTTTGCGTACGGCGGGTGGCAGGTGGCGAATTACGTCGCGGAGGAAATGCGCGATCCCGAGCGTCATCTGCCCCGCAGCCTGATCATCGGCACGCTGACCGTCGTCGTCATCTACCTGCTGGTGAACGTCGCCTATCTGCGCACGCTCGGCCTGGAGGGGCTCGCGGCCACGATGACGCCGGCGGCCGAAGCCGCAGGCCGGTGGATGGGCCCGGGCGGCGCGCGCTTTATCGCAGCGGCCATCGCGATTTCGACGTTCGGGTTTCTGAACCTCGCGGTGCTCGCGCCGACGCGCGTCTATTACGCGATGGCGGCCGATGGCGCGTTCCTGCCGTCGCTGGCCAGGCTCCATCCGCGCTACGGCACGCCGGGCGCGGCCATCATCCTGCAGTCCACCTGGGCCGTAATCCTCGCGATGACCGGCGAATACGGCACGCTGCTCGACACGGTCGTGTTCGCGGACTGGATCTTCTTCGGGTTGACGGTCGGCGGCCTCTTCATCCTGCGTCAGCGCCTCGGCGCCGCAGCCGGCCGCCCGATGCCGGGCTATCCGTGGCTGCCCGCGCTCTTCGTGGCCGTGGCGGCCGTCGTGGTCTATTCGGCGGTCCGCGAAGCGCCGCTGCGATCCGCGGTCGGCGCGGGCCTCCTGCTGGCGGGCATTCCCGTGTTCTACTTGTTCAAGGCCTCGTCGAATCGCCGCGGTTCGCGGCCGTAGTCACCATGTTGCACAGCCCGCTCGCGCCGTATCTGCTCTGGGCCAAGACCCGCCATCCCGCGCCGATCGACCTGGCCGGCAGCAACCTGCTCCACTGCACGCTCGACGATTTGCCTGGCGCGCGCGAGGCCGTCGAGTTGAGCGTGCCGAACGACAACGGCTACCCGCCCGTCGTTACCGCGATCGCGAAGCACTACGGCGTCGCTCCCGCGCGGGTGGCGCAGGCGGGAGGATGTTCGGGCGCCAACTTCATTGCGATCGCCGCGCTGGTCGGCGCGGGCGACGACGTGCTGGTCGAGCGGCCGACCTACGACCCACTGATGGGCGCGGCGCGCCTGATGGGCGCCAACCTCGTGCGATTCGAACGGCGCGCGAGCCTTGGCTTCCGCATCGACCTGGACGACGTGCGCCGCGCGATCACGCCCCGCACTCGGCTCATCATCGTCACGTCGCCCAATAATCCGTCCGGCGTGAAGATCGATCGGCCAACACTCGAGGGACTCGCGGCCCTCGCGGCCTCGCACGACGCGCACGTGCTGGTTGATGAGGTCTACCTTGACGGCGCCTGTCTGGCCGCCGGCGAGGGTGCGGCGTCCCGATCGGCGGTCCAGGTGGACGGCCCCGTCGTGGTGACGTCGAGCCTGACGAAATCGTACGGCCTCGCGGGACTGCGCTCGGGATGGGCGATTGCTCCGGAGAAGACGGCCGAGCGGCTTCGGCGCACCCGCGACGTGGTGGACAACGCGAACAGCGCGCCGGCGGACCGGCTGGCGGCGCTCGCCTGGTCGCTGCAGCCCGAACTGGCGGCGCGCACCCGATCGCTCCTGCGCGAGAACATCGCGCGGGCGCGCGAGTTCTTCGCGGCGCACCCGCAGTTCGAATTGCCCGAGCCGCCGTCGTGCTCCGTCGTGTTCCCGCGCGTGGCCGGTCTCTCGGATGCCGAGGTGTTCGTGCAGCGCATGCTCGAACGGCATGGCGTCGCGCTGGCGCCCGGCCGGTTCTTCGAAGCGCCGGCGCATTTCCGGATCAGCCTGGCCGGCCGGACCGAGGCGCTCGAAGCCGGTCTGGCCCGGCTGACGGCCGCGGTCGCGCAAGACTGAGGACAGGACGCCCGCGTGAATTCGACGTTCGATCTCGCCGCGATTCAGGACCTGGTCATCGCCGTGCTCGGCGGCCTCGCCGTCGGCATCGAACGGCAGTGGAGCGGCCATGCCGAGGGCCCGGCGGCCCGGTTCGCCGGCCTGCGGACGTTCACGATGCTCGGGCTCGTGGCCGGGCTGTCCGGCTGGCTCTGGACGGCCGGACTGACGGGTCCCGCCATCATCTTCCTGGCCGGCCTCGGCGCCCTGGTGGTCCTGGCGTACCAAGCCGCGAGCCGCACGGACATCGACGGCACGACGGAAGTGTCGGCATTCGTCGTGCTGGCCGCTGGTGTGCTGGCGGGGGCCGGCCACGAGCGCATGGCCTCGAGCATCATCGCCGTCACGCTGCTGCTGCTCGTGGAGAAGCGGCAACTCCACAGCTTCGTCAAGCGCATCGACGTCATCGAGATTCGCGCGGCCGCGCGGTTCGCGATCATGGCCGCGGTCATTCTCCCCTTGCTGCCGGAAGGGCCGTTCGGACCGCTCGGCGGCGTCAAGCCGCGCCAACTGTGGGCGCTCGTGCTCTTCTTCTCCGGCCTCAGCTTCGTCGGCTATCTGGCGCGCCGCGCGGTCGGCCGTGGGCGCGGCTACTCGCTGGCCGGCGCGCTCGGCGGCATCGTGTCATCCACGTCCGTGACGCTGACGTTTTCCCGCCTGAGCCAGGGTCAGCCGGCCTTCGGCCGATCGCTGGCCGCCGGCGTCATGGGCGCCAACTTCGCGATGGTCGTGCGCCTGCTCATTGCCACCAGCGTCCTCGAACCGGCGCTGGGCCTGGCGCTCTGGCCGTCGCTCGTGGCCCCGGGCCTGATCGGCCTCGTGATGCTCTGGACGGGCTGGCGCGACACCGCCAGCGACGCGCCCGAAACGGACGCCGACCGCAACCCGCTGCAGATTCGCGCGGCGCTCTATCTCGCGGTGATCTTCCAGGGGGTGTTGTATGGCGTCGCGTTCGCCCATGCGCACTTCGGTCAGCAGGGCCTGATGGGATCGGCGGCGCTGATCGGGCTCACGGACGTCGACCCGCTGATCCTGTCCATGGCCCGAATGACGTCTGCCGGCACGACGCCGGCGGCCACCGCGGCTACGGCGCTCACGATCGGCATCCTCGCGAACACGCTGGTGAAGCTCGGCCTGGCGCTCTCCCTGGGCCGGGGACGGTTTCGGCTTTGGGCGGCGCCAGGGCTTGCGCTCATGGCGCTGGCACTGGGCGGGGCGATCTATTGGAGATAGTTGGGCACGGCTGCGTGTAGGTTCCGGGGTTCCGGGGTTCCGAGGTTCCGGGGTTCCGGTTCCGGGGTTCAGAGGTTCGGGTTCGAGGTTCGGGTTCGAGGTTCGAGGTTCGAGGTTCGAACCTGGAACCCAGAACCCGAACCCTGGAACCTCGGAACCGGAACCCCGGAACCTCGGAACCCCGGAACCCCGGAACCCTAAACCTATGTCTTCGCCGGTGTCGCCTGCTGAAACACCCGCATCGCCGTCGCGACCATGGATGCCGTATCCGCGACGTTCGCCGGCAAGATCAGCGTATTGGTCTTCTTCGCCAGTTCGCCGAACTGGATGATGTAGTTCTCGGCCACACGCAACTGCGTGGCTTCCATGCCGCCCGGCTGCTCGATCGCGTCGGCGACCTGCCGAATGCCCTCGCCGGTCGCCTTGGCGACCGCGAGAATCGCCGAGGCCTGGCCTTCCGCTTCGTTGATCTGCTGCTGCCGGCTCGCTTCGGACGCCTTGATGACCTGCTGCTTCTCGCCCTCGGCCTTGTTGATGGCCGCGTCGCGCTCGCCTTCCGACGTCAGAATCACCGCGCGCTTTTCCCGCTCGGCGCGCATCTGCTTTTCCATCGCGGCCAGCACGTCGTGCGGCGGCGTGATGTTCTTGATCTCGTAGCGCAGCACCTTCACGCCCCAGGCCTCGGACGCCTTGTCGAGTTCCTGGACGACCTGCATATTGATGTGGATGCGCTCTTCGAACGTCTTGTCCAGATCGATCTTGCCGATCTCGCTGCGCAGGTTCGTCTGCGCGAGCTGCGTGATCGCGAAGATGTAGTCGGCGATGCCGTACGAGGCCCGCTCCGGGTTCAGCACCTTCAGATAGAGGATGCCGTCCACGCCCACCTGCACGTTGTCGCGCGTGATGCAGACCTGCGCCGCGATGTCGATAGCCACTTCTTTCAGCGAGTGCCGGTAGCGAATCACGTCCAGGAATGGAATCAGGATGTGAAAGCCCGCCTGCAGCACGCCGGAGAACCGGCCGAGACGCTCGACGACGTACGCGCTCTGCTGCGGCACGACGACCGCGGTCTTGGCGACGATGATGATCGCGACGAACGCAAGGAAGAGCAGGACGACTGCAAATGGATCGATGGCCATTACCGGACTCCTTCGGGCACGATGTACAGCATCAGACCGTCCACGCGGGACACGCGGCATCGCGCGCCGCGGGCGACCGACACGCCAGTCTCGTTGCGCGCGGACCAGACCGTGCCGCGCAGTTCAACCCGTCCGACGCTGCCCGCGGGAATGTCATCATCCGCGGTCGCGACTTCGCCGACCAGGGCGTCAACGGTCGGCGCCTGGGGCTCGGGCTGGAAGCTCTTCAGCAGGCGGCCTCGGAAGAGCACCAGGCTGCCGACCGAAATGACGGAAAACAGCAGGAGCTGCACCCAGCCGGGCCCGGCCAGCCCGAGACCGGCGAGCGAGCCGACCACGATCGCGCCAATGCCGAAGAAGACGATGTAGAAGCCGCCGGCGGTCGCCATTTCCGCGACCACGAGAACGAGACCAAGCAGGAGCCAGTGCCACCAGAGGATGTCCATACGCACGTCCGCTGGGATTATGGGCCTGTGGTGGTCGGCACGCAACAGGGGACGGGTCTCAATTGTGGGAAAACTCCGGGGACCCGAGTGACCCGAGTCCCCGGAGTTTTCCACAAGTGAGACCCGTCCCCTCCCGGTATTAGCCGAGCATTTTGGCGGTGGTCACGAACTGCCCGGCGTGGCGAGCGGTGTGTTCCGCGGCGTGGAACAGCGCGCCAAGCACGGTGGTCGGCAGCCCGGCCCGCCCGATGCGGCGTTCGTCGAGCACGCTGGCCGGATCGGTGGCCGCCAGTTGCGCCAGGGCCCGTTCCACCTGGGCCGTCACGAGCGCGGCGAGCGCGTGCCCGTCGAGTTCCGGATGCTCCTGGCCTTCCGCCCGCGCGGCGGCCTTCTGCGGGTCGGTCAACGCCTCGCCGCGCGCGTAGGTGCACAGCCGATCGAGCGCGCCGGCCATGTGCAGCAGGTGAAAGCCCGCGGACGCCGCGGAGCCGCGCTTCGTCCACAACGCCTCGGTCGAGAGACCGGGCGCCGAGCGCCAGGACGTCCTCGCGCGCCTGCACGAGCGCGTGCGCGGCCGGTTGCAGAACGGGCGCGATCCCGGGCACGGGACCGCGCAGCCAGACTTCAGCGGGAGCACTCATGAGCCGGGCGCCTTAGAAGTTGAGTTTCCAGCGAATGGAAAAGAACCACCGCGTCTTGGAACCCACGGCAAACGGGTCGACGAACTGCACGTCGCCCTGGACTTTGCTCCAGCCGGTGATCGCGACGTTGTAATACCCTTCAAACCCGTTCTCATCGCGCAAGCGGAGCCCGGGGGTGAGCGTGTCAATCAGGGTGTTGCTGACGCCGTTGAAGTAGTAACCGGCGCCGAAGGTGTCCTGGATCCGGTGCGGGATCGGGCTCGTGCCGCCGATCCCGACGTGGCCGAAGATGTCCACGACGCTCGGATTGGCGTCCGACGCGCCAAACATCCCAAAGATCCCGAACCCGGTCTTCGTCGCCGGATCCCAGAGCAGGTACTGATCGAACTTCACGTCCAGCGTCCACGCGCTCGTCTTCGTCGCCAGCACCGGCGTGATGCCCGGCAGCGGCAGCAGCGTGTAGTCGGTCTGGTCGAGCGACGTCGCCTCCACCGAACTGAACGTGCCGGTGACTGTGTAGTGGCCCGGCGCCTCCCAGATCCTCACGGGATGGTTGTACGCGCCGAACACGGTGGCGCCGTTCTTGAAGAACCCGTCCCGCGTGGACTCATACAGACCGATGGTCAGGCGCGGATCGCCGTCCTCGAGGGTCGAGAAAAAGACGCCTTCGGCCACCATCGGCGTCGTGCGCGCGAGCAGCGGCGGCAGCACGAACGCGAGATTCTGAAACTTCTCCGTGCCCCCGCCCCCGGTGAACGGACGCTCATAGTTGTCCATCATGTTGAACCGGCCGGCTTGCAGCATCATGGTGTCGCCAAACATCTTGGTGATGTAGATGCTGGTGATGTCGATGGCGAAGTCCTCGCGATCGGGCATCAGCAGCGCGCTATTGACGGGCACCAGGGTGCCGCCCGCGAGCAGCGGCACTTCGCCATACCGGAACTCGACATGCGCGGCCGCCGACAGGCCTTCCCAGCTGTCGTTCATCTTGCTGAAGTCGCCGGTCGCGCGGAAGTCGGCCTTGCCGCCGTAGAGATAATCGCGCTGGTCTCCATTGGGCGCCCCCATCGGGGCCCACTGAAAGAACTGCGTCCAGGACGCGCCGAGCTGGAAGCCCTTTTCCGCGGCGGTGGTCCGCGCGCCGCCCCAGTCGCCCAGCAGCTCCGGCCGCTTCACCCAGTCCTGCACGGTCAACGGCGTCTTGGGCGGCAGCGCGGCCTGCGCGGGCGCGGGTGGGGGTGCGAATGTCGGCGTCGGGCTCGTCGTCGTGGCGTTCTGCGCGTACGCCGGCGTGGCTGCCGCCACACCCGCCGCGACAACTGCTGCAAGGATCGTGTATCTCACTGTGGCCCCTTCGCCTGCCGTCGTCGCAGGCCGAATGTCATTTCGATCGAGTATACACGGCGCCGCGCAGCTCGTACAGGCGTCTGCGGCTAAAATACCGGTGCGCCTGAACCTGCGGGCGCGGGAGTCGTGGTGCAGAACCGCCTGCTGATCATCATCGCTGCTGGGGTCGTCGTGCTGGGCGGCGCGGCAGCGCTCCTCTATTTCTCGCGGCCGCCCGCCGGAGCGCCGGCGCCCGCCCCTCCCGTCGCCGCACGGGCCACCGCGCCGGCCGCCACCCCGGCACCGGCCTCGTCGCCAGCGCCAGCGCCCGCGGCCACACCCGCATCGCCCAAACCGGCCGCATTGTCTCCAACGCCTGAACCGGTGCCGACGACGGGCACGCTGATCATCGAAAGCGACGTGCCCGACACCGGTGTGTTCCTGGACCGCGCGTTCGTCGGTACCGCGCCCATCACGGTGCCCAACGTCGCCCCCGGCCAGCACACGATCAACCTGTCCGCGACCGGCTACGACCGCTACGACGAAACGATTGACGTGGCGCCTGGGACGCGGACGATTTCAGCCAGATTCAAGGAGATCCGCCTCGACGCCGCCCTGGCCGTGGTCCATAAACACGGCATCGGATCCTGCGCCGGCACGCTGCGCGCGACACCGCAAGGGCTGACCTACGGCACGACCAACAAGAACGACGCCTTCACGGCCGCCCTGACCGACCTCGAGACCTTCACGATGGACTATCTTGAGAAGAATCTCCGCGTGAAGATCAAGGGCGGCAAGGCCTACACCTTCGCCGATCCGGAAGGCAACGTGAACCGGCTCTACCTGTTCCACCAGGACGTCGACAAGGCCCGGCAGCGGCTCCTGGCCGGGCGCTGAGTGACGACGTGAAGGTCCTCTGCGTCATCGGCACCCGGCCTGAAGCCATCAAACTGGCTCCGGTGATCCGCGCGCTCCGCACCGATGCCCGTCGCTTTGACGTCCGGCTCTGCCTCACCGCCCAGCATCGCGATCTGCTTGGCGACGTCCTCCGGCATTTCGAACTGCGTGCGGACGTCGATCTCTGACGTGATGAGGCCCGATCAGTCGCTGGCCGATTCTGACGTCGGCACTGTTTGCCGGCCTGGGCCCGCTCGTGGCGCGCGAGCAACCCGACTGGGTCGTCGTGCAAGGCGACACCACCTCCGCCCTGGTCGCCGCCCTCGCCGGATTTCAGGCCGGCGTGCGCGTCGCGCACGTCGAGGCCGGGCTTCGCACCGGCCGGCTCGACGATCCGTTTCCCGAGGAGATGAACAGAAGCGTCATCGCCAGGGTCGCCAGCCTGCACTGCGCCCCGACGGAAGGCGCGCGTGCGAACTTGCTGCGCGAGGGCCTGTCTGACGCGCGCATCGCCGTGACCGGCAACACCGGCATTGACGCTTTGCAGTGGACCCTGCAGCGGCTGCCGGCCGGGCCGGGGGCGCCGGCATCGGGCGGCCGGACGACGCGGACGATTCTCGTGACGCTGCACCGGCGCGAGACGTTCGGGGCGCCGCTGGCGCTCATGTGCGGTGCGATCGCCCAACTCGCGCGCACCGCCGGCGATCGTGCGCGCATCGTGTGGCCCGTACATCCGAACCCCAACGTCTCGGGCCCCGTGCGGTCCGCGCTCGCCGGCCTGCCCAACGTGCATCTGATCGCCCCGCTGCCCTACCCTGACGCCGTGGCCCTGCTGCGAGACTGCGACATCGTGATGACCGACTCCGGCGGTCTGCAGGAAGAGGCACCGGCGCTGGGCAAGCCGGTGCTCGTGCTCCGGGACGCCACCGAGCGCCCCGAGGGCATTGACGCCGGCATCGCGGAACTGGTGGGCCGCGACCCGGCCCGCATCGTGGCGGCCGCGATGCGCCTGATCGAAGACCAGGCCGCCTACGCCCGCATGGCGCGGAGGGTCAGCCCCTACGGCGACGGCCATGCCGCCGAGCGCATCGTTGATCTGTTGGGCGCGCCGCCGGGCGATCCGGCGACGAGGACGCGCGCGTGACCGAGCCCAACCCCGCCTTCATCGACCGCACCGCTGAGCGGACCTCGTTCGCGAGCCTGGCGCGCGGCGTGTTCCAGTACCGCGAACTCATCCGGAATCTGGTCCTGCGGGACCTTCAGTTGAAGTACCGGGGATCGCTGCTGGGCCTGGCGTGGTCGCTCATGAACCCGATCGTGCTGGTCGGGGCCTCGACGATGGCGTTCAAGTACATCCTGCGGGTCGGGCCGGCGCGGTACCCGTTCTTTGTCCTCATCGGCGTCCTGGCGTGGTCGTTCTTCACGAACTCCGCCAACATGTCCACGCGGTCGATGATCGACGGCGCGGGACTGCTGAAGAGCGTGCGATTTCCGCGGGCGACGCTCCCGGTCGCCACCGTGCTGTTCAATCTGGCGCAGTACGGCCTCGCGATGGCCGTGTATCTGCCGCTGATGCTCGCGGTCTACGGTGTCTGGCCTTCGTGGCCGATGCTGGCGTTCCCGCTGATCCTGCTGCTGCAGGTCGCGTTCACGATTGGGGTGGCGCTGCTGCTATCGGTGACGACCGTGTATTTCCGCGACGTCCGCCATCTGGTCGAAGTGTCGCTCTCGGTGTTGTTCTGGGTCACGCCGGTGCTGTATCCCCTGGAGCAGGCCAGCGAGCGGCTGCGGCCCTGGATTCGGCTCAGTCCGCTTTCGCCCTTCGTCGTGTCCTACCAGCGCATCCTGTTCGAGGCCCGATGGCCGGAGCCCTCCCTGTGGCTGCTCGCCGCCGCGTACGCGGCGCTCAGCCTGATCATCGGCGGCGCGGTCTTCGTGGCCCGCGAGGACCAGATCGGAGAGCAGTTATGAGCGGCGCCGTGATGATCGACGCCCGCGGGCTCTCCAAGCAGTTCCGGCTCCGGCACAACCGGTCGCCCGAGCTGAAGGTGCGCGTGCTGTCGATGGTGCACCCCAAGCATCGGGAGCGGTCTGAGGAGTTCTGGGCGCTGCGGGACGTGTCGCTGACGATCCGGCGCGGCGAAGCCGTGGGCCTGATGGGCCGCAACGGATCCGGCAAGAGCACGTTCCTGCGGCTCATCGCCGGCCTGCAGCGGCCGACGTCGGGCCAGCTGCTCGTGGCCCGCGCCGCGCGCGTCGGCACGATGGTCGAACTGGGCGTGGGGTTCCACTCCGAGCTGTCCGGCCTCGACAACGCCCGGCTGAACGCGTCGATCTACGGCTTCACCCGGCCAGAAATTGAGGCCATGCTGCCGGGCATCGTTGAGTACTCCGGGCTGGCCCACTTCATCGATCAGCCGCTGAAGAACTACTCTTCGGGCATGCAGCTGCGTCTTGGATTCGCCGTGGCGGCGCAAATCGAACCGGACATCCTGCTGCTCGACGAGATCTTCGCCGTCGGCGATGCGGAGTTCCAGCAGAAGTGTCTGCAGACCATTCAGGGTCTGCGCGCGCGCGGCACCACCATCGTGTTCGTGTCGCATTCGCCGGATGCGGTCCGCGCGGTGTGCGACCGCGTCTGCGTCCTCGACGAGGGCCGGCTGCGATTCGATGGCGACGCGACCGGCGGCCTCGCGTTCTACGACGAGCTGAGGGCGACGCCCGCGCCGGTCGTGCGCCAGGCATGAGCACGGACACCGGCGCGCCGCGCTTTCGCGTCGCGCTGTATTCGCCGGACCGCGCGCGGGTGTACGACGGGCGGATCCGCGAAGCGGACGGCGTGGGCGGCGGAATCACCGCGCGGCTGTCGCTCGTCGAGGCGCTCGCGGCCCTCGGGCACGCGGTCACGGCCTACGTGCATTGCGCGGCGCCGCTCACCCACCGGGGCGTGTCCTACGTGCCGCTCGATGCGGCGTCCTCGATCGACTGCGACATCTTCATCGCCATCAGCACCGGGGGCGCGCTGACGTTCGCGCCGCTGCGCGGCGTGAGCGTCCGAGCGGCGCTCCGCATCCTGTGGGTGCAAGGCGTGCCTCAACCCGCCGACATCGAGGCCGTGGCCGCGGACCACGTGTACGTGGCCAGCGACTTCCTGCGCGGCGTGTGTCAGACGCGCTGGCGTGTGCCGCCGCAAAAGCTCTTCGTCTGCTACAACGGCATTCACCAGGAGTACTTCCGCGAGGCCGAACGCGACGCGCCGGTCCGCGATCCGTTCGCGATGGCGTTCATCGGCCCACCGGAGAAAGGGCTCGACGCGTGCACGCGCGTGTTGCAGCGGCTCCGGCAGCACGACGACCGCTTTCATCTCGACGTCTTTGGCGGGGCTGAACTCTGGGGCGGGTCCACCGGGCCGGCGCCGACCGCGCCGGGCGTCACGTTCAAGGGGCTGCGGGGTCAGCGGCAACTGGCGCACGCCCTGTTCCACTACGAGTACGCGCTTGCGATCCAGGACATCGCCGAGGGCTTCGGGATGGCCGTGCAGGAGGCCAAACGCGCCGGAGCGGTGGTGATCGCGTCGTCGGTCGGGGCCTTCGGTGAGCTGATTCGGCATGGCGCGGATGGGTACCTCGTGCCTCCGCCGGCCGGGTCGCCGACCGCCGAACACGCCGCCGCCGATCTGATTCGACAGCTAGCCGCGGACCCGTTGCGCCGCGGCCGGATTCGCCAGCGCGCGATGGCGACTCCGTGGAGTTGGGAACTGGCCGCGCGCACGTGGACCGCGCATTGGCGGCAGACGCTCCGCGCGCCAGACCAGACCGCGGCCGCCGGCCCCACGATCGATCTGCCGGACGGACGCCATCGCACCAGTGACGGCGCGTATTTCCCGTCCGTGTACCCCCTGTCGCCGCTGCCGGATCGCCTCGGGGTGCCTGAACCGACGCGCGTGCTGATCGGCGGCTACTACGGCTACGGCAACCTCGGCGACGAGGCGATTCTGTCGGTCGCGCTCGCGCAGTTGCAGTCGGCGCGGGCGGATCTCCTGCCGATCGTCGCCTCCGCCGACCCCGCGGACACGACCCGGCGGCACGATGTCAGCGCCATCGACGAGCGGAACGTCGCCGCGCTCGCGCGCGCCGTCGGCGAATGCGAGGCGGTGGTCCTCGGCGGCGGGGGCCTGTTCCACGACACGCACGGCGCCGACGAATCCACCTTCATGACGTCGAAGCATGGGGGCCTGCCCCAATGCGCCGGCTATGCCGCGCTGGCGCGTCTGTGCGGCAAGCCGCTCGTCGTGCTCGGCGCCGGCGTCGGGCCGCTCGACTCCGACACCGGCCGCCGCCTCACGCGCGTCGTCTTCGAACAGGCGGTGGCCGCCTCAGTCAGGGACGACGACTCGCGCGCATGCCTCGATGCGGTTGGCGCCGTCACCGATCGGACCGTCGTCACGGCCGACCCGGCGTTTCTGCTGCCCTCCGCGACGACCGACGAGGCCAGGCACTTGCTCCGGGCGATGGGCGTCTCCGGCGCCGGCGGCCTCGTCTGCGTCGCCGTGCGCCACTGGGATATCGGGGCCGATCCCGCACGTTGGGAACCCGCGGTCGCGGCCGCGCTCGATCGCCTCATCGTCGAGCGCGACGTCTCGGTGGTCTTCGTGCCGTTTCAAGCGAACCTCGCCATCGCTGATGATGACGCGGCGGTCGCAGAGCGAATCCGCCGGCTCATGACAGGCGGCGATCGTGCGGCGATCGCGGAGTCGGCCCTCAGCCCGTCCGTGATGCAGGCGCTGTTCGGATGCAGCCAAGCCGTGCTCGCCATGCGTCTGCACGCCGTGATCCTGGCCGCGAACGCCGGGACGCCGTTCGTGGCACTGCGGTACGACGAGAAGGTGGGCCACACCCTGCGCCGGCTCGGACTGCCCGACGAGGGCCTCGACCTGCCTGGAGTCTCGGCCGAGAGGCTCGCCGCGCGACTCGCGGCGGCGATCGACGAGCCCGCCCGGTTCCGTGCGGCATTCAGCGCCACGCTGCCGGGCCTTCGCGACGCGGCACGGCAGTGCGTTCCGCTGGCCCTCGACGCGATCGCCCGGCCGAGATCCGAGCCGCTGCCGGCGTCCGATGAGTGGCGCGCCCTGCTGGACCGCGCGCGCGCCGCGCTCGCCTCCGCCGCACTGGCGTCCAGCCGGCCGCGTCGCCCCGCGTCCCAACTCATGGCCGCCGCCGGCCGGGCGCTCGTGCCAGCACCCTGGCGCCGCCCGCTGCGGGAGGCTTGGCGCGGGCGGTTCATGAGCCGCGCGGCGTTGGCGTTCGATCATTTCAGGCGGGCGCGCCGGCAGATCTGCGGAGCCGATGTCGGTGGCCTGCGCGCGCCTGGCGTCACGGGCCTCGTGTCGATCATCCTGCCCGTGTACAACGGCGAGCCGCTGCTGCGCGAGGCGATCGACAGCATCCTGGCGCAGACCTGCCGATCCTTCGAGCTGATCGTGGTGGACGATGGATCGGCCGATCGATCGGCGGTCACGGCCGACGACTACGCCAGGCGCGACGCCCGCGTGCGCGTGCTCCATCGCCCCCACGAGCGCCTGCCCGCCGCGCTCGCCGCCGGATTCCGCGAAGCCCGCGGCGAGTTCCTCACGTGGGCCAGCGCCGACAACCGTCTGAAGCCCGATGCCCTGGAACGCCTGGCCGCCTGCCTGCGCCGGCATCCGCATTGGGACGTCGTGTACGCCAATCTCGATCTGATTGGCGAAGACGGGCGGCCGCTGCGCGGCTCGCCGCATTTCCGCTCGTATCAACGACCCCACGGCAGCGAGCATGTGCACCTGCCGCTCTCGACGGACGAACTCAACGTCCGCGAGAACAACTTCATCGGCGCCGGGTTTCTCTATCGGAGACGGGTCGCGCTCCTGCTTGGCGACTATTCGCGATTCCGCTTCGGTCTCGAAGACTACGACTTCTGGATGCGCGCGAACGCGCTGCTCACGCTTCGCCACGCCGATTTCGACGAGCCGGTGGTCGAGTACCGCTTCCATGAGGGCTCCCTGACTTCACGATCGGCCGAACTGGGCCTGCCGGCGGCCCGGACGCGCCTGATGGTGTTCGACCACTTCCGGCGTGACGCGGCCTTGTGGCCGCTCGTATGGGTGATCGACGGACGGGCGTCCGCGCGCAGCCGCGCGCTCGAACGGCGCATCCGCGAGGCCGGCCACGTGATCCACGACGGCGCCTATCCCCTCGATGCGCGGCCTGACCCCTGGGTGCCCGTCGTCTACGTGTCCACGGATTCTCAGCCGGAGGCTGGCGCCAGCCGCGTACCGGCCGCGGTGCTGCGGGTGCTGTGGTCGGACGCGGAGACCCTCCCCTCCGAGGTCAGCGGCGCGTGGGATCTCTGCGTCGCGACCGGGTCCGCGACGCCGACGCCACTGGCAAGGACCGATCAAGGCTGGCTGGTGGCTCCCGATGTCGATCACCTCTTCCACGCGATCGACATTCGGACCAGATCCTTGATCGCCGCGCAGGTCGAAGCCCTCGCGGAATCGCCGCCGGACCCCACGCTCACGGCCTCGGTCGTGATCTGCGCGAACCGGACGGTGGCGACGCTCGACGCCGCCGTGACGGCAGCCGTGCAGCAGGACTTCCCGGCCGGCGCATTCGAGGTCCTGGTCGTGAACAACCGGCCTGGCGATGCTGGGCTCGACGCGGCCATGCGGCGATTGCCCGCGTCCGTACGCATCGTGCCGTGTCCCATTCCCGGCATCTCGGCCGCGCGCAACGCGGGCCTGGGAGCCGCGCGCGGACGCTACGTGTGCTATCTCGACGATGATGCGGTGGCCGAGCCGCAGTGGCTCGCGCGCCTGTGCGGCGCGTTCGACGCGCACCCGCACACCGGCGTCATCGGCGGCCCGATCCTGCTGACGCCGCCGTCACCGGCGCCGGCCGCGCTGGTGCCCGGCTGGGAGTCGTACTGGAGCCACTTCGCGCCCGCGTACGGGAGCTTCACGGACGTCGACGACTGGCCGGCGTTTCCGTGGGGCGCGAACTGGGCCGCGCGCCGCTCGGTGCTCTATCAGATCGGCGGATTCCGCCTGGCCTTCGGCCGCCGCGGCAACGACTATCTTGGTGGAGAGGAACTGGTGGCCGCCGCACTCGCGCAACGCCTGGGCCATCGCATCGGCATCGAACCGGGCGCCATCGTGCATCATCATGTGGATCCCACGCGATTCACGGACGCGCACGTGCGCGACACGCAACGGGCTCGGCATCTGGTCGCGCAGGCGGCCGCGCGCGACCAACTGGCGCCGCATCCGCCGGGCGTGCCGCGATCGCTGGCGCGCCTGCTGCTGCATCATGTGGATCCGCGCGTGCGATCGTGGCCGCACACGGCTCGCGACGTCGCGTTCCGCAAAGCCGCGCAGTGGCGCGCCCTGGCGGCCGACCTCGAGGATCTCCGCCGCAGGTGGCGCGGGCCCGAGCGGGAGGATCGATGAACCTCCTCTACTTCTCGCCCGTCGCCTGGGACAGCTACGAACAGCGGCCCCATTACTTCGTCCGGAGCTTCTTCGCCGCCGGCGGGGACCGCGTGGACTGGATCGATCCGTATCCGGCGCGATTGCCGCACTGGCGAGACATCGGCCGGGTCGATTTGCGCACCGAACCCCTGCGGCTGGCGCGACCCTCCGGACTGACGGTGCACAGCGCCCGCGGGCTGCCGATCGATCCGCTGCCGGCCGGCGCGCGGATCAACGCCCGTCTGTTCTGGCGTGCCCTGCTCGAGCGGCTCGGCCAATCAGCGACCCGCGAACAGACGATCATCGGGATCGGCCGGCCGACGGCGCTGGCCCGCGAGGCGCTGGCCGCCCTGCCGGCGCGATGGCGCTTCTACGACGCGATGGACGACTTTCCGGAGTTCTATCGCGGCCGATCACGCCTGGCGACCGCGACGGTCGAGCGCGACATCGTTCAGCTCGTCGATCGCCTCGTCGTCTCGTCTACGCATCTGGCGAGCAAGTTTCAGGCGGCGGGGCGCCCGGTGATGCTCCTGCCGAACGCCTACGAGATGGCCCTGCTGCCGCCGTTCAGTCCGCAGAGGCGTGCGGACGCGCATCTGGGATTCATCGGGTGTCTGGGATCGTGGTTCGATTGGCACATGGCTCTGCGCGTGGCAGACGTTGTCGCGCCCGTGCCGATGACGCTCGCGGGACCGCTCGCCACGCGGCCGCCGCGCGCGCTGCCGGCCAACGTGCGCCTGCTCCCGCCGTGCTCGCAGGCCGAGGGCGTCTCACGGCTCGAGACCTTCTCCGCCGGCCTGATTCCCTTCGCGATCAGTCCGCTCACCGCCGGCGTCGATCCGATCAAGTACTACCAGTATCGCGGCGCGGGGCTTCCGGTGCTCACGACGCGCTTCGGCGAGATGGCCCTGCGGGGCCGGGCCGACGGCGTGTTCTTTCTCGACGCCGACGCGGGCATTGAAGCCGCCGTCGCCGACGCGGCCGCGTATCAGCCGAGCGCCGAGGGCATCGCGCGCGTGCGCGCGGATCACGATTGGCACGCGCGGTTCGAGGGATTCTGGACTGCAGTAGGCGGCGGGCTTCAGCCCGCCGCGCGTCCGGCGGGCTGAAGCCCGCCGGCTCCTGCAGCACGCGACTGCGGTCAGCGGGCGGCGCGGCGGACGCGCCATTCCATGCGCACGCGCATCGCGACGGCTGCGATCGGCGCGGACAGCCGCGCCAGCGGGCCGCCGTGCTTCACTCGCAGCCGCATCGCGCTCTGGTGGAACGATCGAATGGCCAGAATGGGGACGAGCTCCGACGATCTTCCGCCCGTGTGCTGCACGCTGACCGACGGCAGGTACGTGCTCTTCAGCCCGACGCTCGCCAGACGCCGGCAATAGTCCGCGTCTTCCCAATACAGGAAGAACTGCTCATCGAGGCCACCGACCCGGTCGAAGGCGGCGCGCGTCGTCATGAAGCACGATCCCGCAATCCAATCGACGTCGATGGGCGCCGTGCCCGTCAGGCCGAGCAGGTTCCGGCGCGACAGCCAGTTATTGGGAAAGCGCTCCGTGAGCCAGCTCGATCGCCCGCCAATCGCGGCCGTGAGGCCTGGAAACCGCCGCGCGGACGGCTGAACCGTGCCGTCCGGATTCAACACACGCGGGCCGACCACGCCCGTGTCCGGATGATCGAGCAGCCACGCTTCGAGCGTCCGCACGACCGGGCCGCGCACGATCGCGTCGGGATTGAGCACCAGGAGCGACGACCGATGGCTGTGGCGCACGGCGAGATTCACCGCCGCCGCAAATCCGATGTTCTCGCCGGTCGGCACGACGCGAATCCCGGGATGCCGCCCGGTCAGCCAGGCCCGCTTGGCGCGGTCCCAGTCGTTGTCCACCACGACCACTTCGTCGTCGTCCGCCAGGAACGGCCGCAGTGCCCCCAGCGATCGGTCCAGATCCTCGTAGACCTTGAAATTGACGATCAGGACCGAGACGGGCACGCGCCCATCATAGTACGGGGCGGGGTTTCGGAGACCTCAGGTCGTAGATGCGGACCATCGGCGTCTGCGCCACAAGGGGACGGTCATCCAGCAACGCCTTCAAATCCTGCTGTCGCGCCAGTTCCTCAGGGTCCGTCACGATGAAGAATTCGGCGCCGCCCAGTTCATCGCTGAGGCGCTGCAGGCGCACCGCCGCACCGACGTTCGGAATGCCGCCTGCGCCGAGCGGACGATACATGTCGATCTCGAACCTCGCGGGCCAGTACCGGCCAGCGACGCCCGCGTAGTACCTGAGCGGCACGCCCCAGTCCGACGCGAGGACGATCGTGCGGCGGCTATGACCGACCGTGTTGCCGATTGACTGAAACTCCCGAATGGTCGCTTCGCGGGCGGCTGCCCGTTGCGCGTCCGGAGGCAGCCGGCCCTGAAGGACGGCCGTCATCAGCAGCAGTGCCGCCACCGCCACCGGAATCGCGACGCCCCGCCACCGCGCTCTCCCGCCCGCGAAACGCGCGGCCACCGGCGCGAGGGACAGCGCGACCATCGGCACGGCCAGCGTCTGGTAGTACGGGTGGGTCGAGATGTGCAGGTTGAAGGCGACACCGTAGAGCGCGTAGCCCGCCCACAGGCTCAAGAGCCACACGCGCGTCCGGCCATTCGCGGCCGCGACGGCGCCAACGGCCCCAATGGGCATCGCCCATCCGAACGCCCGCCACGCCAGTCCCGCCCACCCGCGCCAGAACGACGGCGTGATCAGCAAGCGCGGCACGAAGGTGGCGCCGACGCGGGTTGCGAACAGCGGATCCGCGGCCCAGCGATACGCCGCATACACGACGACGGGGCCGACGATGAACGCGGCGGCGGCGATGATGCGCATGGCCCGGATGCGCGCACCCAGGCCGGGCTGCCGCCACAGCACCACCGCGACCACCGGCAAAAGGAAGCACGCCGTCATGGCGCGCGCGCACGTCGCCGCCATCGCCAGCCCGATCGCGAGCCCCAAGTCCGAGCCGCGAGACCGGTCGCCTTCGGCTCGCGCGAGCGCCCAGAGCGCGCCGCACATGAACATCACGGCGAGTGCGTCCGGCTGAAAGCTGACACTGGCGTCGATCAGGTACGGCAGGAAGAGAATCACGGCCAGTGCCGTCAAGCCGCCCGCGCCACCTGCCAGCCTGCGGCCGGCACCGAACAGGAACAGGGCGCCAGCGCACCAGTAGACCAGCGACAGCGCGCGCGCGAGCCACAGCCGCTCGGCGCCGGTCAGCGCGTAGGCCGCGGCCGCGATACGTTCGACGGTGAGCGGCTCGGGAATCGTCGCCTGGGCGACGTAGGCATCCGCCGTCTCGCGCTGCCAGGTCGGCGCCGCATCAGGATGCTGTTCGAGAAACAGCGCGCGGGCGATCAGCGCCGAGTGGTGCTGGCGCATCGCCGCGAATTCGAGCGGCGGCGCCCCGATCAGCGGCAGACGGATCGCGACCGCGACGACGAGCAGCGCGGCGGCGATCAGGGCGTGATGTGCGATTCGTATCAGCAGCTCCGGTTCGCGGCTTACTGTACCGCGAACGGACGAGGTGGTGCGCCGACCGCTTCGAACACGACGCGCACCCACACCACCTGGCCGGCGAACGGACTGAGGTCCACGTCCATCGAGCCGTCGGCGGCACCGAGCGCCTTGACGACCTGCCACGTGACGCCGTCCGTGCTCACCTGCACGGAAGCCGCCGAGCCGAAGGCAGTCAGCCAACTCCCGAGAGACAGCCTGGCGTCAGTCACCTCGCGCAGGTCGATGACGGGCATCCACGCGGCTAACTCGCCTCTGGGCCCCGCGGCCATGGCGATCCAGCCCGCGTCCACGGCGCTGCCGCCCCATGCCGGTGTCGAAACGGAGGCGGCGGGTGCCGCCGTGGAGCCGCCCGTGACAAGTGCGGCCGTCGGTGTCGGCGGGCCGGCTGGGCCGCCCGTCGTGAACGTCGCCACAGCTGCCGCCCCGGCCGCCCCGGGTTCCAGGCAGTCGGTTCCACCAATGACCGCGGCGGGCGTCTTCTTCAGACTCAGGTTGTCGAGCCGCATCCAAGCGTCGTCACCCACCGTCGCGGCGTAGATCGAGATGGTGGCGTTCGTCCACGGCTTGCGTGGCGAACGTCCGCATCGCGTAGCTGGACAGGGGCTGGCCGGGCGCGAGCCAGAACGTGCACGCCGACAGGTCGCCGAAGTCCAGGTCGTGCAACAGCACGGTCACGCGCTTGCGCACGCCGCTGCTGTTCCCGAGATCGAGATGCGCCGTCAGGATCTCCCCGGCGGCCATGGCACACCGGTCGGCTGCAGAATGACACCGGCGGGATCGGGCGATGCCGACGGCCGGTAGAACTCGAACACGCCGCCGCTCACCTGCGAGAGCAGTTGGCCGTACAGACTCCAGCCGGTCATGGTGCCGGACTCGAAGCCGCCGTTGACCAGCAGTTCCGGGCCATCGCCCGTGCCGATCGCCCCCGGCGTGGTGGGATCGACGCATTCGGTGTGGTCCGGAGCGAGCGCCGGCGCCGATTGCACGATGACGTTGTCGAGCTGGTAGAACCCGCCGTCGCTGCCCGCCGTCGCCGCGTAGAACGAGACCGTCGCATTCGTCCATGCCTTCGTCGTGTGCGTGCGCATCGCGTAGGTCGCGAGCGGCGCGTTCGGCGCAAGCCAGAATGTGCAGACCGAAAGGTCGGAGAAATCTCCGTCGTGCATCAGCACGCTGATGCGTTTGCGCACGCTGCTGCTGTTGCCCAGATCGAACTGGGCCTCTATGCCCTCGCTGGCGCCGGGCGACAATCCGGTGCCCTGCAGCACCACGGCCTGATTCGACTGGCCCGGTGGCGGCGGCACGCGGTAGAACTCGAGCATACCGTTGGTCACCTGCGTGACGATGTAGTTCAAGCCCGGCGTGGCGTAGGGCTGCCAGCCGGTCAAGTCGCCGGAGAAGTCGCCGTTGAGGATCTCGTTCGACACGCCCGCCGGTGTCATGCCGCGCTGCGTCAGCGTGACCACCGCATCCCCGATCTGAATCGTCGTCGTGCGGCTTCCAGCCCACAGGTTGGGCTCCGCGATGTAGTAGTAATTGGCGGGCTGGCTCGCGTCCTGATAGATGCCGGCCCATGCGGCGCCGGTCGTCGACGGCACGCCCGAGCAGGACCCGGCGCCCTGCAACTGCGCCACGAGAGTTGGCAACTCCACCGGCCGAGTCCATGACGGGCAACGACGTCAGCACGACTTGGCAGTTGGGGTTGCCCTGCGCAACCAGGAGCCTCAGCGCTGCGAGCAGGATCAGCCGGCACGTGCCCCGCCAGCATTCGCGGTCCCGGACACCGTCAACACCGCGCTGCCGGTGCCGGCGCTGGGAGACACCGCCAGCCAGCCATCCTGTGATTCCGTGCGCCACGAACACCCGGGATTCGTCGTCAGTTGAATCGTCGTGTTTCCGCCCGCGGCAGGGACAGCCGCACGCATCGACGACACGGTGTAGCTGCACGATCCGACCGTCACCATGGTCGATGCCGTGAGGGCGCCGTACGACACGTCCAGCCAATCCATGCCGTTGCCGATCGCCGTCACGATGCCCCCGGGCGCGACGTTGAACACGGCGGAACTGCCGCCACGCGCGTGATAGGTGGCGGCCGCGGTCACGTCCACGGCCTGGCCCTCGTAGAGCACCGCTTCACTCCGGACGATGGCGGTCTCGCCGAGATCGAGCGGCGCGGTGAGGGTGTCGATGAGGTTCAACGCGAATGGCGGAAACGGGCTGGCTGGGGTGGTCGCCGCAGCCGTGAACGTCAGCGGGACGACGGCGTAGGTGTTGTCGGTGAAGATCGCGATGGCCGTGCATTCGATGGTGCCGAGGCGGCGTGGCGTGAACGGGATCGAGAAGGGGGCCTGCGTGGCGAACTGCAGCGGCGCGTCCCCCGCGCCCGCGACGACTTGAAAGAGGAGAAACTGCGACAAGGTCTTGGTGGCCGAACTCGCTGCGAAGGTCGTGGCCGCCTGGGCCAGCAGGGTCGTGCCGGAGGCGGGCGTGATCGACACATGGCTGGCGTCCACCTCCGTGTACCCAGTCAGGTCGAGGATCGGATCGGGTCCCGCTGACCTGCGTTGCCGCGCCGGCTCCGGCCGCGGCGCCGGCCGCGTCCGGCAATTCCATCAGCCAGCGATAGACGCGGTCCCAGACCGCCGGGTTGCGCGTTTCGCTCAGGCTCTCGTCGTCAGCGGAAGCACGGCATGAATGAGGCCCTGGATTTGCACCTTCGGGCCGACGCCGTCGGCCTGGCTCCATGCCGGCACGATCGTGTCGTTCGGCAGCCCACCCATGAGGCTCGAAATGGTCTCGGTCGGCAAATACGCTTTGATTACGGCGTTCAGCAGGTTCTCGCTGATCGACGATGGCAGGCCTAATGCCGATGGCGCCACGCCTACGATGTAGCGATAGTCGGCCAGGGGCGCGCTCGCAGGCCCGATACCCGTTTGAAGTTTCTCGACGCCGGTGCCGATTTCCTTGCCGAGCTTCCGGAAGAGCTCGTCGAACCGGCAGGGGGAAAACACGCAGTACGCGAGCATGGCCGACGACCGTAGTAAGGCAGGGTACGCCGTGCGGTTTTGCCACAGCGCCACGGCGAGCGGCGATCCGGAGTGCGGCGTGCCCACGAAGATCAGGGTGTGCACAGGGCGATACACAAAATACGCGGGCCACGGGGGTTGGTCAGCGCAGTGAATCGGGCCGCAGTCGAGGAAGTAGCGCGCGACCAGGCCCCCCATACTGTGCGCCACCACATCCACCCGTCGCGCGGCGATGCCGGCGGCATTCGCCTTCTTGAGCGCAACCGCGATGGCCCGGCCAAACACCCGTTGGGTCAACGGTTCTTTGAACGTTCTGTAGGACACGCCGCCGTAGTCCGCTTCGACGATGATCTGATGCGGAAACCGCGCCTCCAGCCAGATCTTGAACGGGCGCCAGCTTTCGGCGGCGCTCGACCAGATGCCGTGAATCAGGACGACCGGCGGCGGCACCACATACACCTTCGCATCAACGTTCGAGGTGCTGTTCAGTTGCGACGCCGTGACCGTAAATTGAGCGGCGCTCCCAAACCCCGCGGCGTCCGGGATCATCTTGTCCGGCGCCCAGAGCAACACAATGAACGTGCAGCCATTCTCGATGTAGTGCCGGCAGGCAATCGTGGGACTGTTGACCGTAACCTGGGCCTGCCGGACTGGTTGAGGATCGGACAGGTACAAGCGATCCCAGGGTCCGAGCGTCGCGCCTTGTGGCGCCGCGGCATCGCCCGTGACGGAGAACGTGACGGGCTGGTCCGACGAGGTGCGCAGGACCACCACAAGGGCCGTCAGTCCGTCCGCGGACATCTAGTCCATGACCGGCGCATCTTCCATCGTGTACGCATTGAGCACGGCTGGGACTGCGCCGTTGAGCGTGAGCGGGTTGACGGTGGTGAGCCGGCCGCCCGGCGTCGGCGGCGTCGGCGGCGTGGTCGTGTAGGAGACCTGGAAGAACCCGTCCCCATCGCCGAACCAGTTCGAGACTTTGTCGCAGTACGCCAGATGGCCGTCGGTCGAGTACTGTTTGATCGCGGTAGACACGGGTCTCAAGATAGCTGGCGGTCCCGAAGCCCGACTCCAAATCGATTGTAATGGTGTGTTCAAGGGTGTTGATTTCAGGAACCCCGTTTGTGATACCCACCGACTGGTACCGCCAGTGCTCCGTGAATACGCCCCATGGGAAGAGTTCCTGGGTGAGGGTGTGCCCCTGGGGCTGGTTGACAGCCGTCGTACGGCTCTGGGCGATCCACTTCCCGGAACGCTTCTCCACCGGAAACAGGAACGGCCCCACATAACCCGAAAGCCTGTGATACACAGACCACGTTTCCCAGTCCCAGGGCGGGACGTCCTTTCCGTTAACTCGGAAAACCAATCCCGTCGCCGTATTCTGGGCCGCGTCCACGATGGCTTGGTTGTAGCCATTCACCGCAAGCGGAGCCGAGCAGATCGCATTGCTCCCAGCTCGCGTGAAGACGTCAGACCGGTTCGTGGGCCAACTTAGCCGGCCGGCAGTTGACCAATCAGAAACAAATACCGATGACGTCTGGGCGGATGCGGGCGGGGCCGACGCCAGCATGCATCCCGACGCCAGCACCAGGCACGCCCCGAGGAACCGGGCGCGATTGCCGCTGGACACACCTGTATCGGACGCGCCACGGCGTCGATTCCGGCCGGAGGTTTTCAATGCGTTACATCACGCGTCGGCGGTCGATGGCGACGAAGCCGGCCCACGCCGGCACGTCGGCCGGCGGGGGCGCGGACAGCAGGAACACGGCTGGCTCAATCGCGGGCGTGGCCGCCGGGACCGGTGCCGCCGCGGGCGCACCGGACAGAATCAAGTCGCCATCCGGCTCGACGCAGTCGGAGCCGTACGTGGGCGCCGACGGCGTCGCCTTCAGCGTGACGTCGTCCAACTCGAACCACTGCAGCAGGTCCGTCGTCGCCGGATAGAACGGAATCGTCGCCTCGCCCCACGCTTGCGTCGTGTAGGTGCGCATCATGTAGTTGGAAAGCGGCTGTCCGGCCGGCAGCCAGAACGTGCACGCGGCCAGGTCGCCGAAGGTGAAGTCGTGCAGCAGCACCGTCACGCGCTTTCGCGCCGAGCTGCTGTTGCCGAGCCTGAACGTCGCCGTCACGACCTGTCCCGCCGCCACCGGCACGCCGGTCCGCTGCAGCAGGACGCCGCTCGGCGCCGCGCTCGACGGACGAATGAACTGGGCCACGCCGTTGGTCACCTGCGCGGTAATCGTCCCGAACGCGGTCCAGCCCGTCAGGTCTCCGGTGCTGAAGTTGCCGTTAGTCACCATCGACGCCCCGTCAGCCGCGCCGAGCACGCCCGGCTGGCCGGGGTCCACACAGTCGGTGCGTCCGAAGCCGAGGTCGGAGCCGATCCCCATGACGACGTTGTCCAATTGGTAGACGCCGCCATCGCTACCGGCCGACGCGGCGTAGAACGAGATCGACGCCCCCGCGGCCCAGTCCTTCGTCGTGTGGGTGCGCATCGCATAGTGCCGCATGGGTGTATTGGCCGGCAGGAAGAACGTGCACACCGCCAGGTCGCTGAAGTCCGACGCGTGAATCAGCACGCTGATGCGTTTCCGCACGCTGGTGGTGTTGCCGATGTCGAAGTGCGCCACGATGGGCTGATCGGCCGGCAACGTCGTGACCCCGGTATTCTGCAGCACGACCGCCGAATTCGATCCGCTGGGCGGCGGCACGCGGTAGTACTCGAACACGCCGTTATTGACCGCATAGGAAATGTAGTTGTTGTTCTGCACGGTCCCGTCGGTCGCGAACACCTCCCAACCGGTCGATCCGCTCGCGAACGTCCCGTTCTGAATGATGTTCGTCACCGGCTCGTTCAGCGCGACCGCCACGACGAACGGCGAGAGCGACGATGACGTGCCGCACAGCGTTGTGACGTTCAGGCTCGACGTCACGTTGACCCAGCCGCCGTTCTCGTAGTGCAGCAAATGGACGACTGAGTTCGTCGGCGGCTGGAAGCCCGCGAGATCGATGCACACCGTGACCGGGCCGGTATAGGTCGCCGTGGTGGTGATGTCGTAATAGGTGGAGCCATTGGTGAGGTACCACCCGCGCGGAATCGGGAGACCCGACGACGACCGCGTCAACGTCGTCACGCCGGGCGCGCTGACGTTGGCGAACGTGACCTGGGCCGTGCCCCCGGTGCCACTATCGGTCGGCGTCACCACCACATTCGATCCCGCAGCGGTCGAGGTGCCGGCCACCGGCACGTACAGGTACAAGCCGCCCGAATTCGGTCCGTTCGCCAGGTGGGTCCAGACCGGGAACCGGTCGCCGCTCATCCAGTTGGAGATGGACGGCACCGAAGAGGCCGTGCCGCCATTGAAGGCCGCGGCTGTGGACGGCGCCATGATGATCGACTGCATGCTGCCGTCGGTCTCCACATGCCAGTAGCCGGCGATGACGGTGCCGGACGCCGGCGTGACGGTTCCATTGAACGCGATCTGACCCGTGGCGCTGATCGTCAGCGATTCACCGACGAAGCCGTTGATACCGTGGTTGAAGGTGCCAAACGTGCCCGTGGTGCCCGGCGCCGCTTGCCCTTGCACGACCACGGTCTGGATCGACGCCAGGGCGCCGCGGCGCACGAACATACCGGAATTCGCAGACCCACCCGACAGATCCGCCAGGAATGCCACATGCCCGATCTCGTTGATGACAACGTCAGGCCGCGCGGTCGTGATACTGAACGTGCCGCCCGCCGGTGAGGCCCCGCCGTTCAGCGCGACGGCCTCCACCGTGTAGGACGTGCCGCCGCCGGCCGGCGAGGCGAGATACACGCCGGCGCCCGGGCCGCCCGACACGGTCGCGACGAACGCGACCTCACCGAGATTATTGAAACCTGGCATCGGCGTTGAACCGAATCCTGAAAACGTGCCGCCGCCTGGCGCCGCGTCGCCGACCTGCGCGACCTTGAGCGGGGTCGAACCTGGCGTCGCCAACCACAGGCCCTGCCCGGCCGCCGTATTCGCGGTGAACAGCACGTTGCCAGCGTCGTTGATGCCACCGTGCACGGCATTGATCGACGTGATCGCCGCGCCCGTGGAGGTCAGGTCGCCGTTAATGGCCACCTTCGTCGGCGTGCCACCCGACGTGCCGACCCATACGCCGCGATTGCCGTTGTAGGTCGCCGTGAACACCACGGTGCCCGCCGTGTTGATCGCCACCGGCCGCACGCCGGCGCTGGCGAGCTGAATACTGAACAACTGGCGCGCGCCGTTGTCGGAGACGCCGTCTTGCGCGACGAACCCGGGCGTGTTCGAGCCCCACACGAAGATGCCGTTGCGCACGAATGGTCCCGGTCCTCCCCAGACTGCGACCTGCGCCGCGACCATGCCGACCGAGTTCACCATGACGGTATTGACGGCGCCGAACTGCAGCGCGCCGCCGACCGAATCGCCGTCCGTTCCGAAGTCGGCGCCTTGCTGCGTGGACGGATTGTAGGACCCGATGGTTTCGCGGCCGCCGGCCTTCTGGAACTCCGCGCCCACCCACCCGCCGGCCGCGGTCAGGAAGAAGGGGCGCACAATCGACTTCGCGCCGGAGGGCAGATCGTCGCCCGTGGACATCAGCACCGTGGCGCCATTGAGGAACCTGAACGCCGCATGATGGGCCTCTGCCGAATTGAAATTGAACCCGCGGTCGATGAACGTCCGCAGGATAATCGCGTTGTTCGAAAGGGTGAGGCTTCCGAAACTGTTGAGGACGTAGTTGCCGCCGATCGGCGTCGCCTCCCCCGACAGGGCGACGGCCGCCAGCGCACCGCCCGCTGGCTTCTGGAACAGGCCTGGGCCGCCGTTGGCGTAGTTGCCCTGGAACGAGACGGTTCCGGACGCATTGACGGACGCGGCCGTGAAGCCCTGGAAGGTCTTGCCAGCCGCGCCCGGCACGGCTTCGGTGCCGCGTGCGACCACTTCCACGCCGGTGCCGGACCTGAATCGGAACAGGCCCACGGAACCGGATCCACCCGTGACGCTGGCGACGAAGACGGCGTCGCCGCCGGCGCTCAGCCCTGGGAACTGGTTGAACGAGCCAAACGTGCCGCCCATGGGGGCCGGCACCGTGCTGCCGGCGGCCACCGCCACGGTCGTGCCGTCCGCCTGCGTGTTCATGAACAGGGAATTGTTGGCCACGAACATCACCAGCCCCGACGCATTGATGAAGTTGCCGGTGGTCGTGAAGTCCTGGCTGAACGTCACCGCCGACGGGGTTGGTGTCGCCGGCGGCCGCGACCTTGCGCAGCGTCCCGTTCTGCCACACGAACAGACCGGTCGCGCCAGACCCGCCCGCAATCGACGCGTTGAAGAGCACCTGGCCTGCATCGTTCACAGACTGGCCGCTCGCCGTCGTGAACGTGCCGCCCGTGCCGGGCGCCGCATCCCCGTAGCCTGCGATGCGCGCGGGCGCGCCGCCGCCGAGGGACAGGAACAACGTCGGCTGGGCCGTGTTGCTCGTGCCGATCGGCACGAGACTGGACCCGAACAACACGTCTCCGTTGTTATTGAGGCCATAGAGCGACATCGCGCGCTCGTATTTCTGGCCGCCGGTGCCGGGCGCCGTGTCCAGGCCGGTGGCGATCGTGCGCAGCGTCGTCCCGTCGAACGTCAGGATCACGTGGGTGACCCGGGACGTGATGTACACGTCGGCCCGCACGGCCACAAGCCCGTTGGCGTTCATCAGGAGGGGGTTGAACACCTGGGCGAGACGCGAACCGGTCAATCCCGGCACTTCATCGCCGAACTGAATCGCGCGGCTGATCGACGAGGCGTTCGCCTTGCGGTAGAAGAGCCCGGTGCCTCGCAGACCGATGAACGCGAGGTCACCCGCATCGTTCGCCGCGATCGTGGCCGGAACGCCAAACTTATTCGAAGCCTCCAGGAAGCTCTGGTCGGTCAGAATCGAGACCAGTTGATGCGGCGTCTGGGCGAACGCGACGCCCTGCACCCCGCACAGCAGCGCGGCGACAGCGGCGCACACACGAACACAACGCTTCAGACTCTGCAGCATGGACGGCTCCCTGAAAGACCAGTTGCCCTATTGTGGGCCCATTTCCGCCTCGACACTTCAGGAAATCCTAAGGAAAGCCTAATTTCTCTATTGTACCGCCGGGGATCATTCGATGCTCACGCTACCCCGGCTCACGCGCCGCTCGTCGGCTGCAGCGGGTTGGGCGGCTGCTCAGATCGCCCGTATGATAGCGCTATGGGTCTGCAACTGACGGCCGTGTTCCGCAAGGTGCCCGAGGGGTACATCGGGTTCGTCGAGGAACTGCCGGGCGCCAATACCCAGGGCGCCACCCTGCAAGAAACCCGCGACAATCTCCAGGAAGCCATCGCCATGGTCCTGGAGGCCAACCGCCAACTGATCGAGGACACGACTGGCGGCGGCGAGGTTATTCGTGAACCGATTAAGGTCGGTGCGTGAAGCGGCGTTCGCTCATCCAACATCTGGAACACCACGGCTGCGAATTGCTCCGCGAAGGCGGAAGGCATTCCATCTACGTCAATCGAGCGACCCGGCAGACCTCAGCCGACAATGTCTGGTTGGCGACAGTCGATGCACCGGCGCATAAGCCACACCGCCCTGCGCGCAGTCGAGGTCAAGGCCGCAGCCCCGCGCCCGCGGGGTGCGAGCGAAGCGAGCAGCCTGGACGTCGACGAGCACAGGGCGAGAATTGGACGGGCCGGTGCGGGTGTAATCGACGATGGTAGAATGCTGAATATGCCAACCACGGAAAAGGAGCGAGCCATCGAGGCTCTTAAGACCCTGCCCGAGCGGGCCACGATTGAGGACGCCATCGAACGGTTGTGCCTTATCGCGAAGATCGAAGAGGGCCTACGGCAGTCCGAGGCTGGTCAGTTGGTGTCTCATGACGAGGTCAAGAAGCAGTTCTTGTCGCCCATGTCATCGCGGCAACCGATCGACTGATCGCCTTTCCCGAGTCTGGTCGGGCTGTACCGGAATTCCACAATCCCGCCGTTCGCGAGGTCGTTCATCGCCCGTACCGAATCATCTATCGGCTCGTGGGTGTAGACCAGATTCACATCCTCACCGTCCACCACACAGCGCAACGATTTCCTTCGGACCTGGCATGACGACTTCAAGTCGGTCCGAGGGCACACGCGCGAATACCGTCGAAACAGCAACCTAGTCCGCGTTTTCAACCGTAACCCGGGCGGCATGGCGCCGCATGTCGCGCGTTGCTACATGGTGATGAATCGTGCCCACGATGACGAAATAGCTAATCAGCGCCTTCTGCCAGACCCCATAACTCTCGAAGCCCGTCAGGACCGCGAGCACGATTGGCGCGCAGAGGTGAATGAGCATCAGCGGTCGATTGTTTCGAAGCTGAATGGCAAAGAATACATACGCACACCCGAGTAGGGTGAAGGCGCTGGCCCTATGGAACATCCATCTGTTCGGGGAGACGGCTACAAAAACCAGGAGCACCCCGAAGCCGATGGTGTCGATGGCCTCGATCGGGTCTCTGAATCGCCTGAGGTCGACGCTGTAAACGGCGGCAACCAACCCGATCGCACCGAACAGCGCGTAACCCAACGGCTCACACTCGCCCTCTCGGAACGCACTGAGCGGCCAGTCAAGCGCTTCATACGGGCTGCACACTTGATGCACGTGAATCAGCAGTGCAAAGAAGAGCAGCGATGCGAGCTTCATGGCCACGGTCTGATCACCACCGTGAAGGGATAACGCCGAAGGCCCTATTCTTGTTTCCAACCGTTTACGGCGGCTGGTTGCCGCAGTGGAACGTGCCGCTGTCAGGCTGGCTCACCGGACGCGCGTCAGGGTCAAACCGCTACAAGGCCGGAACAGCACAGGGACAGAAAAGGGACACTTTGCACCATTTCGGTGCAGCAGTCACTTTCGCCTCGTGGCTGTAAGTGGCTGATTCAAAGTGCCGGGGGTGGGAGTCGAACCCACACGGGCCTTGTGGGCCCGCGACTTTAAGTCCGATTCAAGCCTCCGGCACCGGTCCAACGAGGCCTAACAACTTACGGCATTCGTTCGAGAACTCGCACTCTCTCGCCGTTACGACGATTACGAGAAATGCGCTAGATTCTCTGGCGACAGGGCAAGTGCGGGACAAGTGCAGGGGCGTGGAACAAACTGCGCCGGCGATTCAGCCTGAAAGGGACTGACCATGCCACTCGGGGACCGACTGTTTGACTTGGTCCTTCTGACTATTTTCGGATGCCGGGCGCTCGGCTGGGTCGTTCTCTTGGGAGCGGCGGGACTCCGGTACGTTATTCCGAACCGAGCACCGAGCGTTGAGCGCGCGATGCAGGCAGCGGAGACCGTCCTTAGTCCCATTCTGCGGTATGCCCTCTCGGTGGGCGGCAATCCTCTTCATCATTCACCTTCTAGCCAAGACATGTTCTGCTGTTGGATTCCGACACAACCCGCAGGATAGACGGCGCAAGAGCCGCCTGGCTAAACTGGCCCCCGCAGACCGGCGGCCAACGTAGCCCACGAACAAACGTGGTACAAGGAGGCACGCCGATGAATGCTCCAACCGCCAGACTGCGTATCACGAAGCCGCTCATGCGGTCGTGCTTTACCGCAAGGCCGGGCATGCCGGCGACTTCGTTACCATCCAAGCGTCGAATCACATGCTTGGTCAATCATTCGACGGCATCAGCGACTCCATGGACGCCGGCGACGTCGAAGCGACCATCTTGAGCCTCTATGCTGGGGGACATGCACAGCGGACTTATGATCCAGCCACCGGATTGCGAGACGGTTGTGATTGGGATGACGAGGATGCCGCCGAACATCTCGCGCGGATGAATTGGGTCAGCCGCGAACAAGAAATGAGGTCGCGGTCGTTGGAACTGGTCACTCAGCACTGGCCTGAAATCGTCGCTGTTGCCGAGGAACTCGCACTCAAAACGGGTTCTCCTGATGACGAGATTGAGATTATCGCTGATGCCGCCGCCGGAGACGCGGAGGCGAGTATCGAGGAATATCGAAGGCAGTGTGGCCAGGATCTGGAGGACCTCCGGCGACAGTACATTGAGGAAGGCTGACGCAGCTTCCTTATTTGTCGCCGAGACGAACTCGTAATCAACGGAAGCGCGGGGGCCTTCGGCACCACCGCCAGCGTGCCTGATCCAGCCGAATGAAAACTGAATCCCAACTGGGTGTATCCGCCCGTTGTAAGCCCGAACTCGTCAAATCGAAAAGCCGCTTCAAACACCCTGTGTGGAGTTGCGAGATTAAAAGGACGGGGAGAGACCTGTCCAACCGGTTGACCGCGTTCTAACGCCTCTCCCGTCTGGCTTGTAGTCCTTGATCGTCTGCAGACCAGCCCTCGGCTCTGCTGCGTAATCGCGCACACGAGATCGCCGTCCGATCTCACGCCGTCACGAGTGCGATCGAACACGACCGTGAACGAATCGCCCCAGGCGCGTCATCCTTGGGACGGCCTTCGGCCAAGTCACCAGGAAGTTCCGCACCTACATACAAGAACGCCCCATCGTGCATGAGCATAACCCGAAAGACCTCCGTCTTGAGGCCTCTTCGTTCCAGTAAAAATGAGCGCAGTTGACCACTCTTTCTCGTCGAGCCTGCCATCGACTCTCACGACGCCGCTCGCCACCCGCGGAATTCTCCGGCCAGCGGCAGCTGCGACCTGCGTGAACTCCGCTTCCGTCGGACGCTGACCAAGAACGTCGGCCTCGAGGACTTCGGCACGGCAAATGGAAGGTGAACGGATTCCTGCTTCAGGATCTCATTGAACGGCACGCTGCCCTCCAGGACGTGAGGGGATACGCGGGCATCTTGATGTACGCAGCAATACCTGTGGAGGTCTGAATCCGAATGAAGGTGCCACGTATTCGGCGCTGTCTTGAAAGAGCCATATTAACTGGCCCTTGTATCTTGAATACAGGTCTTGGAACTCAGCCTTGGCCTGGGTTTCATCAGGAGCCAAGAACTGAACTGGACGTTCGTCCTGTCCCGAACGGACAACGCCAGGCGAGTAGAATGAGTCGTCCTTCCGCTGAGCACGCGCTGCCGATTTTGAATGCGCGGGCTTCGGGAGCTTTCTTAGCGAGGGCGTCCAGAAATTCACCGAATTTCGCCTCGCGAATATGCCGGAGCATCATCAACTGACGCGCGGCGCGGCGGTTATCGGGGTCGTTCGTGTAGACGGTGAATGGGACATGGCCCTTGGCAGCGACCCGCGTCACCCTTACCGCAAAAGCTTTCGCAACCGCAGCGGTGGCTGGGCGGTCGGAGGCGGTTTACCGGCTCTTCAGATTCGACAAGAGCAACGCCGTCCTTGGCCTCGCTCCTCACGGTCGTTCCAACGGGTAGAAGCCCCGTGAACGACACGAAGACCTCGCGTGCCTCTCCCCTACCGCTGTTAGTCACAAGACAGTTGACCGCTGCCGGGTCTCCTACGTCGTCCAGCTGACAACTGGCAAAGACGGCGCGATTTCTCCTGATAGGTGACGCCGAGAACAGCGACGATGAGCGTAGCTAGGATGCCTAGCCACACTCCCGTGTCGGTATGGACAGGACACAACTACTGAAAGGCAGATGCTTATTGAGGCACTGCGTTCCCGACTGAGTGTGCGCACGACAGCGCTTCTTGCCATCCGCCGAGACCACCATCGCTCGCGTCGTCCCTACTTGTAGACCGTTGAGGGCTCTGAAGCTGGACAACGCCGAGACCTTGCCGCCCTCGAAGTCTCTAACGGCCATCCGAACACTGGCGTTCTGCAAGTCAAGAGCGAAGGGTCCCGTCTGTGGCTTTGGCCACGGACTCAATCCTCAGAAAGTGATCACCGTAGGATTCAGCAAAATCGGCCAGCGCCCTCAGCTTGGCCTTCGCGTCAGCGAGGTGGTCGCCGTGAGGGTCCACAATCGATGCCGCCAGCGAACCGTCGTCGCGTCTGGAAACGATCAGGAAGTCGACCTGGAGCGACAACCACTTTCTGACTTCATCCTGGTGATCCGCAGCGAATTCGGCGTAGCCCGTTGCGGATTGCGGTACCAAGCAACGAACGACGGGCGAGCGATTTCCCTCGTGACGACCTGCTCCTCCCAGTCGTTGAGCTGGACCGGGAACCTACCTTCTGCGTTGGAGTAGAGGTGGCCTCCGAAGGTCGCCAGATCTTCACCGTCACCGTTCTTGGTGGCTGCCTTCTCGTTCGCTCGCAACTCGATGGTCAGGGCGCGCTTCCGGCCGACGTAGTTTGTTCCTGCACTCTGCGGTAGGCGTCCCGCGTCGCGCCCGTCGTGTTCTTGATTCGACCGCAAACGTCGCCAGCTGTTCTCGAACGAACTTGGTCGCCGTGGCTTCTATGTCAGCTACCACGCCGTGGATTACGCAGGAGAGCGGCGACCTGGACGCGGATCTCGAGCCTGTCCATCGTGGCGTCCGATTGCTTGACCCGATAGGCATAGTAGGCCGCGCCCGCGCCATCCTTCACGCTGTTGATGATTCTGCGCGTGTCGCGGTCGAGGTCTTTCGCGTGGGTCTCGAAGCGACGAGAGTTGCCGCCTGTATCCTGGCCAGTGGTTGTCACCTTCGTCCTGTGAACCTCAGCGGTCTTCAGGTCCATGATGTTCTTGGCCACAGCCTCAGCATGCTCCGCAGCAAGTCCGTCCAATCGTGCGTTCAGTGTCCGCGTGAGCAGGGCGTCTGCGTCGGCCAAGAGTGCACGTCCAGTAACATCGTCTGCTAACAGCCGGACGAGTGTCTTCGCCCTACGCAGGGGACTCGCCGATGTGTCTGGAGTTGGAATACTCGGCAACGTCTCGATGAAGGTGAATACCTCGGCTCCAATATTCGGGTTCCGGTCGAACAGCTTGGGAACGCGCATTACTTCTGGTCCCACCTTGCTGTCGCCGTTGCTTGCACCCTTGCCTTCCAGTTCATCCTTGATGGACGCCAGCGCCTTGCGGTCGAACAAGGGCAGATAGCAGGTGACGGAGTTCAAGGCATCGTCGGTAGCAATCCGGTGCGCCAAGGGTTGGCGAACCATTCGGCCAATCATTGAGCGATGTGAGTAGCATCTTTCGCAGGTCGCTCAGAGTAAAGGACCTCCGCCCGCGGACAGTCCCAACCCGTGGAGATCGCCTCCTTCGCAAGCACGACCCAATGTCGCTGTCGGCCTGGATGGACTCCGGTTGCACATACCCAATCGTTCTGGAACCAAGCAACGATGGGCTCATGCTCTCCAAAGACATTTGCGATCGCATTCGGACCAAGACCCGGCCATTCCGACTCGACGACCTGAACGACTTCGGCGATCTTAGCCGCATCAGACCTGTCTGGCACCTGTATGACCATGACCGGCAGGACAGCCGGCTCCGCCTGTGCCTCGCAGTATGCCTTCCACCGTGACTCGAACTCACGTGTTGCCTTGATGGCATCACGCAGCAGAGTCGTCGAAAAGCGTGCCGTTCTCGTCAGGCTGATCGAGGCCGATCGTATCCTTCACGAGCCCGAAGCTCTGACCTTTTCGATGTCGACGACGACGTGCGGATACACCGTGCGATCCTTCGTCTCGCCCATTGCCTTGGTGAAGCGGTCAATCGTGGCCGAGATGCCCCAGACAACTGGCACGGCAGGGTTGGAGCCTTTCTCGCCGTGGATGAGTCGCTGCACAATGGTCGCCCGATCTGCAGGGCGTTTCATCCCCTGGTGCGCTTCGTCCAAGATCAAGTAGAGCATGGACCCGCCCGCTGCGGATTGTATTGGCGAGGACCTGCCAGAACGATAACTGCCGCTGGTTGGTACCGCTCTGTACCAGGCGACTGGTCTTGGAGAGCTTCTGTGTGTTGAGGAAGTAGACCCGACGTGGCAGCAACTCTGATTCCAAGAAACCATTATCGACTACCATGAGGTTCTGGCAGGAGGAGATCCGAAGAGTCAAGCATCTTACCGCGGGTCTGGCGGTTAAGTGCAGGGTCATCTGTTATCCAGAGAAACGTGCCCTCGGATCGGCGTCCGCGCCGAGGTCGGACGAACCGTAAATCAGCGCCTCGATGACCGCTGCAGCAATCACTGTCTTTCCCGCTCCGGTAATAGCAGAGAGGGCAAACGAGGATGTGATCTTGCTGTTCGTCCACAGTTCGGAGCTCAGGCGAAGGCGCTCGACCACGGTGATCGCCGCTTCCCGCTGGTAGTCCTTCAATTCGTAACGCATTAGAGATGCCCGCGGTTGATGGCAAAGGTCGTCAGGTAGTTTTGATATAGGCGAACGATGTCTAGATTGCCGGGCAACTCGGACGCGACGCCCGCAAACAGTCGTTTGGGAGTCAGTCACGACATATACCGCCGAGACAGATTCTTGGCGCTTTCCGACGAAGCGCCGCCAGCGGTCAGGGTTGAAGAGCACGCCGTACCGTTCAGTCCAGGCGTAGGGCTTTCGACGCCCACCTGCATCAAGACTCTCGTCGATGATCGGCCCCGAGCCCTGCGCGGAGCCATAGGAGTGGAGCAACGGCGTTGAAAGCCCCGTTTAGCTCAACTTCTTCCGGATCGAGGTAGGTGAGCTCGAAGAACTCGACGTTCTCCTCGAAGCCCTCTGCCATGGGGAACTCGTCGGTAAACTTGTAGTCACCCTCGACCGTTTTTCCATCTGGGTACAGCCCGGTGATTGCCGCGGTTATTCGCGGACGGGTGATGTGCTCGAAAATTCCAAGTGCCTCCCACTCGGGATCGCCGGGGCGCAGACCCTTTTTTCGGAATGCATCGCCTTCGTCCGAAGACACCTCGTTGTTCGTCACGACAATCGACTGACGACGACCGTTGTCCTGTTGGTTCAAGCGAAATACGGCTTGGGCAGTTGTTCCCGAGCCGCCAAAGAAATCGAGGATGACCGCATTTGGCTTGTCGGCCACGAAGAAACGGAGCGCATCTTCCACGGCGTACAGGGACTTCGGAAACGGAAATCGGCGGTCCGGAAGAAACTTTTTCAGGAGATTGGTCCCACCCTCCGCCGCGTTATGGGATGCCATGTTCCAAACGGTCAAGGGCTTCATCCCCTTAGACTCTTCGTGGACCCAGCGAATTTCAGTCCCCGGCGCGCGGACGATTCGACCGTCGCGGGCGGCTTTGATGTAGCCATCCGTCAAGTAGTAGATCCGCACTGGCTGAGGTGCGTCCGGCCGGAGCTTTCCGAATTTGACAAAGCCTTGACCCACGTAGTTCGCAAGACGCTCAGGGGTAAGTGCCCAAGTCATCTCTGTCCCGTCTGTCGCTGTCGGAAACACGGCGATCGTTCCTGGCGGCGCCTTTACGCGCGATTTGTCATCTGTTGGAGAAAGCGACTTGCCAACGGAGTGGAAGGATCCGTTCCTCGCGAAGAATATTGGATAAAACAGGTTGGGTCGGGCGGTCCGTCTGCCATTGGCCCCATTCGTGTCAGACGCCCCCATTCGACATCATCACCAGGGCCGGTCTGACGTTCATGTAGCAGATCCGTCTTTTGGGGCACCGGCGCCGCGTTCCCGAACTGCACGAAATAGATGAATTCGTTGCATCTTGAGAATTCGCCTGTCCGGGCCGATCCTTTCTGACTGATTACGCTGCTGATCATCTGTATGCGTGCCTCTGCGAACACTTGTTCTAACAAGAGTCCCAGTCGCAGGTATTCCTTCTCGTCAATCGTCACAATCAGCACGGAATCGTCCGGGTTCAGCAGGTTCTTCGCCAATAGCAGGCGGCGCTCCATCATCGCTAGCCACTTGCTGTGCCGGTAGGTGTCGGCGTCGTCCACATAGTTGTTGTCGTACCTCCAGTCTCGCGCGCCAGAGTTGTAGGGCGGGTCGATGTAAATGCAGTCGACCTTGCCGGCGTGCGTAAACTGAAGAGCTTCGAGGACATGGTGGTTCTCGCCCTTGATGACGACGTGCGAGGGCTTATCACCGCCACGCGCGACCGAACCGAGATGACGCAACCCCGGAAAGACCGGTTCACCAAAGTCGGCAACAACAACGAGCGAGTCAAGCGGCGACGCTTCCTCAGTGGCCTCAGCCGTTTGCTGTGGAGACAGGACGCTGCCGTCGGCGTTCCGCACCTTCCGCAGGGTCGCCTTCTTGCCTTCGATAGCCAGGACCTCGAACGCTGGACTCGCCGGGTTGTCCCTCTGCGCCACCTTCACGCCAACGCGAATCTCATGCTCAGGCAGTCGGACCCGTTCGGGCAGGTGCGACTCGAACACGAGGCCAAACGTGCGCCTAGCTTGAAGCCGTTCGACCTGCGAACGGATGTCGGCCCTCAATGCGGGGTCGGTCACTTTGTCCAGCAGGACGTCGAGTTCGCTACGCATCGAGATTCACTCGTTGACCTCGGGGATGGCTGTGGCGTTGCATTCCATGAATGCCGCCGCGAGTATAATGCGGCTGGCGGCTGCGGACACTAGAAAAGTGATCCTCTGCGCCGCTTGCCGCCATTTCGGCGCACCGGAGGCAGTGATGCCGGGACGGGCTCGCCGACAAGTCGAAAAACTCGCCTTCTCGAAACCGGTCGCGCGGCTGCTCAAGGTGCTGAACGACGACGAGACCAGGAATACCTCCCTGCAGAACGCCAAACACGCGCCCGGTCTCCCAGGAGAATACGGGTCCGCCGCTGTTGCCGTGCGTCGCCCGCGCGTCCAGCTGGAAAGCCCTGACGTCTTTCTGCTGGAGACCGGCAGACGGAATGAACGCGCTCACGACCCCCTGCGAAAGGGAACTGGTCACCGTGCCCAGTTCATCGAACAACCGATTGCCGAGGGGGAAGCCACAAATCCCGACCGACATTCCCTCGTGCAGGTGTTCAAATTCTTCGATAGGAACCCTCGGAAAACCGTTCGGGAACGCTGGGTGGGGCACCACTCGCATGAGGCCAAGGTCCATATCGGTCTTTGCCGTCAGGAAATCGACCCCCACACAGGCAACCTGGATTTGGCCTACATCTCCCCGCGGGAAGTAGAACAGCGCTGAAGGAGGAAGGACGTCGATGGGGCGCAGTCCTTGCGGCCCTTGCTTCCTCTTCTCCTCCTCCGGCATGTTCTCGATCTGTGCCTTGGTCGTGGCTTGCATGAACGCATCGACCACGTGCCGACACGTCACGACAAGGCCCGCCTCATGCACGCAGAAGCCCGAGCCGAGGATCGTAAACGGCTGTTCGCGTGTTGGTGTCTTCCCGTCGCTCTTATGCAGCACTGCCAAGGCTACGGTGGCCTTCTTGATTTGCTCGAGGGAGGCAGCAGTCATGGGTAATTGCTTCGCGTGATTCTCGACTATAAGCTCAACCTAAGCTCCCGTCGGCCCGAATTTGCTCGAAAGGCTGGCTACCAGCGAAACGGGGCAAGTGTGGGGCAAGTGGCGTCGGTCTGGTCGCGTTGCCACGATGAACCGTTTCTCGCGTTGGTGTTTTTCCTAGGAATAAGTGCCGGGGGTGGGAGTCGAACCCACACGGGCCTTGTGGGCCCTCAGGATTTTAAGTCCTGTGCGTCTGCCAGTTTCGCCACCCCGGCTCGACGCATCATACGGGACGAGAGAAACGCTGGAAAGCCGGCGCTATTTGACCAGCGGTCGGTAGCCCGTGTTCTGGATCACCACGCGGATGTTCTTGGCCTTCGCGTCGAGCGTGGTCTCCGAGGTATAGCTGGTGCCGTCGGCGAGCGCGCCCATCTTCACGTCCAGCGTGACGGTATCTTCCTTCTTGTCGAGATACGACGCGACCGACAGGCCCACCAGCTTGTTGGCCGCCGCGTCCACGTCAACCACCAGCTTGTCTCCGGGCAGCAGATAGTCCGCGAACGTCAGGCGCGCGCGGCCCGCGGCCGGCGTCTCGACCTTGACCTTGTCCTTGGCGCGCTGAATGTCTTCCGAATCGGGCGGGACGTACTGGTGGATCAGCGCCGAGGCCTGCTCCATGTAGTCCTTCATGTCGTCTTTCTTGTTCTCGACCACGCGCGCGGCCACCCGGCCGCCGCGGCCGCCGCGCGAGGTGTCCTGCGGCGCCGCCGCGGGCTCACCGATCGGCGTCTTCTGCATCTTGCCGTCAGCGCCGTAGTAACAGCGCTTCTGCGTCCGCGCCTTCTCTTCGCCCTTCAGGCTGATGATCGTCGTCTCCACCCACTCGTACTGGCGGATCTGCTTCTGGCTCTGCGCCAGCGACTGCTTCAGCGCGGCCACGCGTTCGGCCGGCGTCGGGCCGGCCTGCTGCGCGAGGGATGACACGGGGGCGGACGCCAGCCACGCGGCGATGCCGGCTGACAACAGGACGGTGCGAACACGACTGGTGGAGGCCATCCTCAAATCATACGGCAGGCACGGGACCTAGCGCGACGGGCCTTTTCCATCCAGTTCCCCGAGTCTCAGGCGCACGCTCACGACGTACGGCTGCTCACTGTCCGCCCAATGGCCGTAGGTGGTGAGCACGAACGTGCCATCGGGCAGGACTTCGACGCCCGGATAGCAGCAGTCCCAGGCATCCGGTTGTCCATCAGCCGCACCCGATATTGTCCGTGCGGCCCCGCACCAAATCCTCGTACCGGCCGACCCATGCCATCCAATCGCCTTTCGTCGCGCTCTCCGACCCCATGTCGCGGAACGAAACGAGCAGCCGACCATCCGGCGCGTACTTCGCCGTGTGCCGATCGCCGGTCAGCGTCGCCGGCAACTCGCGCGGCGCGGTCCACGTCCGGCCCTCGTCGTTCGAGAAGATGACGAACGAACGGAACTTCCGGCTGTTCTCGCGCAGGAGCACGGCGATCTGGCTGCCCGTCCGGCGACCGCACGAGGCCCGGCTCGCACAGCTGGGCCTCGGCATGCGTCGCAATCACGTCCGGCGCGCTCCAGGTCGAGGCCGCCGTCCGCGGAGATGCGTCTTGTAGACCCGGAACACCGGCCGGCTTCTCCGCCGTCCCGCCGTCGCGGATGAACCGGCCATCGTCATGAAACAGCGCCATGTAGTCGCCGTTCTTGAGCCGCTCGACGCTGCCCATCGCGACGATGCCGCCGAATGCCGCCGATGGGCCGCAACTCGCTCCACGTGGCGCCGTCGTCCTCCGAGATGCTCGACCGAATCGGGAACAGGCCGGAGAACAGCGACCAGGCGTTTCTTGCCCGCGCGATCGATCACGCGATGAATCGTCGGGACTTCCTTCGACGTGGCCCACGACGCCGGCATCGGCAGCCGCGCCGACCACGTGCGGCCGCCATCGACGGATCGCTTCATGACGATGGCGCCGCTGCCGTGTCCGCGCGGAAACACCGCGATCATCGTCCGGCCATCCTCGAGGAGCACCGTCGTGGGATGCCCCAGGTACTGGCCCGTTTCGCGATCGACGATGGATCTGTCTGGCAGTATCGCCGGCGAGATCGATGAACGTGGGCGAGCCGCCTGGACGGCGTCGCTGGAACCGGCGGTCGACGCGAGACGACAGGGTGAGGATCGCCACCAGCGCCAAGCCTGTGCGATATGAAGGCGTGCTCCGCGAGGAAGTGTAACGCCGCCGGACATGGGCAGGGACACCGACGCTAGTGACGACCGACGGCGAGGTCCGCTCGATCGGCGCGGAGCACGGTGCCGACCAGCGCGTCGAGCCGCTCGTGCGGCATGGCAAGCGGACCGGCGGCCGCGACGCCCATCGGGAATCTCGAAGCGCCAGCATCACCCGTCCGGAGACCGGTTCGACGATCCAGCTGAATCCGGTGAGCGACGACGGCTCGATCGCGCGGGGCGTGCGGGATTCTGGACGCGGTCGATCGCGCGCAGCATTTCGACCAGCAGGTCGCGGACGGCGGCTTCATTCCACGTATCCGGCTCGCCGTGCGGCAGGGTCGCGGCTTCGACCTTCACGGCATTGCTGTCCTTCAGCACCACTTCTACGTTGACTGTCGTCATGTCCCCTTCACCCTTCGAGAATAATTCGCCGCGGTGCGGCGGCGTCTTCGATCTGCCGTGCCAGTACGCCGGGATCGGTCGTCGGCGCCTGGCACGAAAAGTCGTGGCACACGTAGGCGGTCGCGCGGCCGCCGTGCATGGTCATGGCCGCGAGCCACGGTGCGCGCGCGGGCGTCGCCGCCGCGGGATTCACGGTCACCGTCACGGCCCATGGCGCGTAGTGCTCGGCGACCACACGCTCCAACGCGGCCAGATCGTCCGTGCCCGGCGTGCCGACCAGCACGATTTCAGACCGGCGCCCGCGCCACAGCGCGACGTTGGCCATCATCATCGGCATCACACGGACGACCTGGCCGAGCCCGGAGCCGTAGCGTTCGAGCGTCCGTTCGGCCCGCGCCAGATAGCCGGCATCACCGGTCAGCTGCGCCAGCCGGATCAGATTGCGGACGGTGACGGACGATGCCGACGGCTCGGCGCCATCATAATCTTCCTTCAGCCGCAACAGCACCGATGGGTCGTCGCCGGTCGTGCTGAACCAGCCGCCGTCGGCGGCGTCGTAGAACAGGTCCGTCTGACGCGCCGTGAGCTGCTCGGCCCAGTCGAGCCACCGCGCCTCGCCGGTCGTCTGGAACAGCTCGAGGGCCGCCCAGGTCAGACACGCGTAGTCCTCGCAGAACCCGTCGATCGCCGCGTCGCCGTCGCGGTAGCGCCGCAGCAGCCGACGCTCGTCCGGCCGCCACAGGTGCGCGTGCACGAACTCGGCGGCCCGAATCGCGGCCTGCCGCCAGTCCGCGCGCCGGGGACTGTCCACGAGCTGCCGGGCCGCGCGCGCCATCGCGGCAATCATCAGCCCGTTCCAGGCCGTGATGACTTTGTCATCGCGGTGCGGCCGCGGCCGGGCCTCTCGCGCCTCGTACAGCACCGCGCGGGCCCGGAGCAGCGCGCGCATCACGGCTTCGGCGTCCCGCCCCGTCCGCGCCGCCACCGCCTCGATCGGCTGCGCGATGTACAGCAGGTTCATCCCGGTGAATTCACCGTGCGGATCCGCCAGCGCGTTGCCCTCCTCCTCGATGCCGAAGCGCTTGCGGACGACCGGCGCATCCTCCCCCATCAACGCATCGATTTCCGCCGCCGACCAGACGTAGAAGGCACCCTCTTTGGAGTGAACTTCGGACTCTGGACGACCGGACCCTGGACCTGAGGACTCTGGACCCTGGACGATGGACTCTGGACTAACCGAGTCTGCGTCTTCCGCCGAGAGGAATCCCCCGTCGGTTCCCGTCGAGGTCCCGCAGCACGTAGGTCAGCGTATCCTCCGCCACCGCCGCGTAGAGGGGATCCCGGCTGGCTTGCGCGGCCTCGAGATACGCCAGCACGAGTTGGGCCTGGTCGTAGAGCATCTTCTCGAAGTGCGGCACGCGCCACTCGGCGTCCACCGAGTAGCGATGGAAGCCGCCGCCGATGTGGTCGCGCATGCCGCCCATGGCCATCGCGCGCAACGTCTCGAGCGCCATCGCCTTGGCGCGCTCGTCGCCCACGAGGGCATGGGCGTTCAGCAGGAACAGCAGTTCAGCCGGGCGCGGGAACTTGGGCGCACCGCCGAAGCCGCCGTTGCGGGCGTCGAACGCCTGCGCGAACGCCTCGACGCCGGCGTGCACGCGCCGAGGTCCGCGACGGGCGCGCGGTCCGGCGCGGGGCCGCCGGCGGTCGTGGCGGCCTTCAGCCGCGTCGAGGATCGCGTCCGCCGACTGCAGCACGCGCGGCCGTTCGTCGCGCCACGCGCGCGCGATCTCGCTCAGGATGTCGATGAACCCCGGCCGGCCCCACTGCGCCGCCGGCGGAAAATACGTCCCGCCGAAGAACGGTTTCAGGTCCGGCGTCAGCCACACGCTCATCGGCCATCCGCCCGCGCCCGTCGTCGCCTGCACGAACGCCATGTAGACGCGATCGACGTCCGGCCGCTCTTCGCGATCGACCTTGATGGAGATGAACGACCGGTTCAGCACGTCGGCCATCGCCGGGTCCTCGAACGACTCGTGCTCCATGACATGGCACCAGTGGCAGGTCGAGTACCCGATCGACAGGAAGATCGGCTTGTCCTCGCGCCGCGCGCGCCTCGAACGCCTCGTCGCCCCAGGGATACCAGTCCACGGGATTGTCGGCGTGCTGGAGCGAGGTAGGGGCTGCGCTCGGTGACGAGACGATTAGACATGGGTAGGTACAACTTATATAGGTCGGAGGTCAGAGGTCAGAAGTCAGAGGGGAGGTTCGATCTGACATCGGTTCTGCCGCTCGTCGGCTTTCGCATAGCACGCGGTCACTTCCACGCCATAGAGAAGAATGACCGCGGAGAGATAGACCCACACGAGGAAGGCCACGACCGTGCCGACCGATCCGTGGACGCTGAAGCGCGCGAGCCGGCGCAGGTACCAGGAGAATCCGGCCAGCGCGAGGCGCCACAGGACGCCGGCCAGGATGGCGCCGAACCAGACGTCGCGCAGGCGCACGCGCGTGTTCGGCGCGAAGTAGTAGATCAGGCCGAACGCGAGGATCACGGCCGGCGCGAGCGAAGAACCGGGCGACGAATCCCGTCAGCGCGGGCAGCCAGGGCAGCCAGCGCCTCCGCCGACACGAACCCGGATGCTGCGACACCTGCACGGCGCCCGTCACCAGCAGCGACGCCGCGAAGACCAGCGCCGCGGCCAGCATCATCACGAACGCGATCAGCTTGTGCTTGAGGTAGCTGTACGGCTGCTCGGTGCCCCACGCATGGTTGACGGCCGACGTGATCGCGCCAAACACGCCCATCGCCGCCCACACCGTGACGATGGCGCCCGCGATGGTCAGCGGCACCGGCGCGCGCTGCAACTGGACGACCTGGCTGCTGAGGAAATCGAAGTCGCTCGGCAGCGCCCGCTCGACCAGTTCGACGAGCGCATGCTCGTCGCCCGCGCGTCCCGATCGCCAGGCGGCTGAGCACCGACAGGACCATCAGGACGAACGGGAAGAACGACAGCAGCGCGTAGTAGGCAATGGACGACGCGAAGGTGAGATTCTGGCTGTGGTAGAACTCGACGATGCCGCGGCCGGCGGCGCGCCATGCCAGCGTCAGGCCGCGCTCGGCCTGACGCCGCGTCTCCTCGATGACCGTGGTGCCATCGGTCGCCAAATCGCTTCCATTCTACCGGACGCCCGTATAATCGACCCTGACGCCATGGATGTCCTCGCCAGCCATTTGAAGACCGACACGCCCGAGTTCGCCGCCAACCGCGCGCGCATGACGGCGCTCGTCGCCGAATTGCGCGAGCGTCACGCCCGCGTCCAGGAAGGCGGCGGCCCGCGCTACCTGGAGCGCCATCGCCAGCAGGGCAAGCTGCCGGTGCGCGAGCGCATCGCCAGCTGCTCGATGCCGACACGCCGTTCCTCGAGCTGTCGCCGCTGGCGGCCTGGGACCTCTACGACAACGAAGCGCCGTCGGCCGGGCGTCGTCACCGGCATCGGCCGCGTCTCCGGACGCGAGGTGATGATCGTCGCCAACGACGCGACGGTCAAGGGCGGCTCGTATCTGCCGATGACGGTCAAGAAGCACGTCCGCGCGCAGCAGATCGCGCTCGACAACCGCCTGCCCTGCGTCTATCTGGTCGACTCCGGCGGCGCGTTCCTGCCGCTCCAGGACGAAGTCTTCCCGGACCGCGAGCATTTCGGCCGCATCTTCTACAACCAGGCCCGCATGTCCGCCGAGCGCATTCCGCAGGTGGCGGTGGTGATGGGTTCCTGCACCGCCGGCGGCGCCTACGTGCCCGCGATGTCGGACGAAGACGATCATCGTCAAGGGCACGGGCACCATCTTCCTCGGCGGCCCGCCGCTCGTGAAGGCGGCGACCGGCGAGGAAGTCACCGCCGAAGAACTGGGCGGCGCCGACGTGCACACGCGCCTCTCGGGCGTCGCGGATTACTTCGCCGAAGACGACGAGCACGCGCTGCAGCTGGCGCGCACGATCGTCTCCACGCTCCACACGACCAAGCGGCTGCCCGGGCGACATGATGCACACCGAGCCGCCCAAGTACGATCCGGAGGAGCTCTACGGCCTCGTCAACGTCGATCCGCGCAAGCCCGTACGACGTGCGCGAGGTGCTCGCGCGGATGGTGGACGGATCGCGGTTCGACGAGTTCAAGCAGCGCTACGGCACGACGCTCGTCACCGGTTTCGCGCGGCTGCACGGCTTCCTGGTCGGCTTCGTCGCCAACAACGGCGTGCTCTTCTCCGAGTCGGCGCTCAAGGCCACGCACTTCATCGAGCTCTGCAACCTGCGCGGCATTCCGCTCATCTTCCTGCAGAACATCACCGGCTTCATGGTCGGCCGGCAGTACGAACGCGGCGGCATCGCGAAGGACGGCGCGAAGATGGTGCACGCGGTCGCGAACTCCGTCGTGCCGAAGTTCACCGTCATCATCGGCGGATCGTTCGGCGCCGGCAACTACGGCATGTGCGGCCGCGCCTACGAGCCGCGCCTGCTCTGGATGTGGCCGAACGCGCGCATCTCCGTCATGGGCGGCGAGCAGGCCGCCTCGGTGCTGGCGACCGTCAAGAAGCGACCAGCTCGCGCGCGAGGGCACCCCGTTCTCGGCCGCGGACGAAGCCGCGCTGAAAGCGCCGATCCTCGAGAAGTACGAACGCGAGGGGTCGCCCTACTACTCCACCGCCCGGCTGTGGGACGACGGCATCCTCGACCCGGCGCGGACGCGCGAAGCGCTCGCGCTCGGCCTCTCGGCCGCCTACAACGCGCCGATTCCCGACGCGAAGTTCGGCGTCTTCAGGATGTAGCCGGTGTCCACGCTGACCATCGCCCACGGCCCGGTCACCGTCGTCACGCTCAACCGGCCTGACGTGCGCAACGCGTTCAACGAAGCGATGATCGCGGAGCTGACCGCGTTTGCGGACGCGGTGCCGGCAGACGGCTCCGTCCGCGCCGTCGTCCTGCGCGGCGCGGGTCCGGTGTTCTCCGCCGGCGCCGACGTGCAGTGGATGTCGCGCATGATCGGCTTCACGCGCGAGGAGAACCTCGCGGACGCCCGCACCGCCGCGGCGATGTTCCTCGCGCTCGATCGCATCCCCGTGCCGGTCATCGGCCGCATCCACGGCGCGGCGCTCGGCGGGGGCTCCGGCCTCGCCGCCATCTGCGACGTCGTCGTCGCGGCCGACGACGCCTGGTTCGGCTTCACCGAGGTGGCGCTGGGCATCCTGCCCGCGATGATCTCGCCCTACGTCGTCCGCAAGATCGGCCTGTCGGCCGCGCGCGAACTGTGCCTGTCCGGCGCGCGATTCACGGCGACCCGCGCGAAGGCGATTGGACTGGCGCACACGGTCGTGCCCGCCGCCGATCTCGATCGCGCGGTGGAGGAGCACCTGGCCCTGTTCCACAAAGCCGCGCCGTCCGCCATCGCGCGGACGAAGCGCCTGCTCACCGACGTCCACGGGCGGCGCCCGGCCGACGTCATCGGCCTCACCGTCGATCACATTGCGAACCAGCGCGTGTCTCCGGAAGGCCAGGAGGGGCTGCGCGCCTTCCTGGAGAAGCGGCCGGCGTCCTGGGCCGGGACGGAGCCGGCGACGCCCGAAACGAAGAAGACGCCTGCCGGCTCATGATTCGACGAGTCCTCATCGCCAATCGGGGCGAAATCGCCAGACGAGTCATCCGCACCTGCCGTGAGATGGGCATCCAGACGGTCGCGGTGTACTCCGAGGCCGACGCCGGCGCGCCGCACGTCCGCGAGGCGGACGCCGCCGAATTCATCGGCCCCGCCGCGGCGGCCGAGAGCTATCTCAAGATCGCGAACGTGATCGAGGCGGCGCGGCGATCGGGCGCCGACGCGGTGCATCCCGGCTACGGCTTCCTGTCCGAGAACGCGGAGTTCGCCGACGCGTGCGCGCGCGCCGGCCTGATCTTCGTCGGGCCGCCCGGCCGGCGTGATCCGCCAGATGGGATCGAAGACGGCCGCGCGGGCCGCGGTGTCCGAGGCCGGCGTGCCGGTGGTGCCGGGCGTGACGCCCGCGTCTCAGGATGTCGCGACGATCGCCGCGGCCGCGAAGACGCTGGGGCTGCCCATCGTGCTCAAGGCAGCTGCCGGCGGCGGCGGCAAGGGCATGCGCATCGTCCGAGACGCCGGCGCGCTGGAGGAGTCGATTCGCCGCGGCGCGAAGCGAGGCCGAGCGCGCCTTCGGCGACGGATCGATGTACGTCGAGCGGCTCGTCGATCGCGGCCGCCATATCGAAGTCCAGATCATCGGCGATACGCATGGGCATCTCGTGCATCTGTTCGAGCGCGACTGCACGATGCAGCGGCGCCATCAGAAAGTGATCGAGGAAGCGCCGGCGCCACGGCTGGCGCCGGTCACGCGGGCGCGCATGACGGAGGCGGCCCTGGCGGCCGGCCGCGCCGTCGGCTACGTCAACGCCGGCACCGTGGAATTCCTGCTCGAGGGTGACGGCGACGACGCGCGCTTCTATTTTCTGGAGATGAACACGCGCCTCCAGGTCGAGCATCCGGTGACGGAGGCGATTACCGGCCTGGATTTGGTGCGCGCGCAACTGCTGGTGGCCGGGGGCGAGCCCCTGCCCTTCACGCAGGCCGACGTGCAGGCGCAGGGCCATGCGATCGAATGCCGCATCTACGCGGAGGATTCCCGCCGCCTGCTCCCGCAGGCCGGCCGGCTCTTGCGTTACCGCGAGCCGACCGGCCTTGGCATCCGGGTGGACGCCGGCGTCATCGAAGGCCAGACGGTGACGGTGCATTACGACCCGCTGCTCGCGAAGCTGATCGCGCACGGCGCGACCCGGGAAGAGGCCCGCCATCGGCTGATCGCCGCGCTCGGCGCGTACGACATCCTCGGGCTGAGTCACAACATGGCGTTCCTCCGGCGCCTGCTCGAACGGCCCGAGTTCCGGGAGTCCACGGCGCACACGCGGTTCATCGAGGCACAGTTCGCGGAGCTCTCCGCGCCGCCCGCTCCGGATCTGGTGCAGGCGGCCGCGGCGATGGCCGCGTTTCTCGTGTCCCGCGACGCCGAGCCGGTCGCCGCCTGACGGATCCGCCGGCCCGTCCGTCGATCCGTGGGATCGCATCGGCCCGGTGGCCTGGTAGGCATCATGCCCAAGCGACTGCAGATTACCGGCGGCGCCCTGGACTGGACGGCGGAAGTGTCGGGCCACCGGATCACGCTGGTCCCCGGCGAGGGGACGCTGTCGGTCACGCGCGTGGATGATCGCCTGCTGGTCGAAGGATGTGACGCGCCGCTGGTCGGTGACGCCGTCGCCGCCGGCGACGACGTGTGGGTCACCGTGGGCGGCGAGGTGTTCACGTTCACCGTCACGCATGGCGCGAAGCGCGTGCGGTCGGCCACGCAGGATCACGACGCGTTCACGCCGCCGATGTCCGCGACGGTCGTCCGCATCGCCGTGAAACCCGGCGACGCGGTGCGCGACGGCGACGTGCTCATCGCGCTGGAGGCGATGAAGATGGAACTGCCGATCCGCGCGCCGCGCGACGGTGTCGTCCGCGCCGTGCACTGCCAGCCCGGCGACATGGTGCAACCCGGCCAGGTGCTGCTGGATCTGGACTGAGCCCCACACGGCCATGCCTCCCATTACCGTGTACGAAGTCGGGCCCCGCGATGGACTGCAGAACGAGCCCGCGATCGTCGCGACGGCCGCCAAGATCGCGTTCGTCGATGTCCTCGCCGCCGCCGGTCTGCCCGTGATCGAAGTGTCGGCCTTCGTGAGCCCGCGCTGGGTGCCGCAGATGGCCGATGCGGCCGAGGTCTTCGCCGGCCTCACGCGGCGCCCCGGCACCCGCTACGCCGCGCTCGTGCCGAACCTCAAGGGCCTCGACCGCGCGCTCGCGGCCGGGGTCACGGACATCGCGGTGTTCGCGGCGGCGTCGGAGACGTTCAGCCGCCGCAACATCAACCAGTCGATCGACGAGTCGTTCGCGCGGTACCGCGAGGTCATACGACGGGCGCAGCGCGGCCGGTCTCCGCGTGCGCGGCTACCTGTCCACGGCGTTCGGCTGCCCGTTCGAGGGCGACGTGCCGGTCGGATCGCGTGGAGCGCCTGACCCAGACGCTGCTGGACTTCGGCGTGTACGAGGTGGCCGTCAGCGACACGATCGGCATCGCGCATCCCGGCCAGGTCAGGCACCTGCTGACGGCGCTGACCCGGGCCATTCCGCCGGCATCGCTGGCGCTGCACTTTCACGACACGCGCGGCACGGCGCTCGCCAACGTGCTGGCCTCGCTCGAGTTCGGCATCACGACGTTCGACGCGTCAGCCGGCGGACTCGGCGGCTGCCCGTACGCGCCGGGCGCGACCGGGCAATCTCGCGACGGAGGATCTCGCTCTACATGCTGCACGGCCTCGGCTACGACACGGGCGTGTCGATCGACCGGTGCATCGCCGGCCTCGGCCGCGCATCGAGCCGTTCGTCGGCCACCCGCTGCCCTCGCGCTACTACCGCGCACGGTCAGCGACGCGATCACGTCATGGTTGATGCTCTTGAGGGCGCTCGTGTCGCCTGACTGCCTGGCTCGAAGGCCTGCCGGCGCGTCACGCGGGATCGATGACGCGATCGGAGTTCCTGAAGGCGATCCGCGCGCTGTCGGCCCGGTACGTGGAGCGCCGCGGCGTGCTCGCCGATCGCAGCCCGATCGACTCGGCCGGCAAGCGCGCGGCGTTCGCCGGCTTCTATGCGCCGCTGCATTTCCTCACCGTGCGGGCGGTCGTTGCGAGCCCTGGGCGGCCCGCCGCCGGGAATCACATCGATCGTGGATGCCGGCTGCGGCACGGGCGTGGCCGGCGCGGCCTGGGCGCTGGCGTGCGCGGCGCCGCCGGCCATCACGGGCATCGATCTCAGCGGCTGGGTCGCTCGACGAGGCGCGCCTGACCTGGCGCGACCTGGGCCTGCGTGGCCGTGCCCTCCGCGGCGACTTCGTGGCGAGAACTCGAACGCCTCTCCGCCGGCTCACGCCGGCCAGCCGTCGGCCCGTCAGACGGCGATCATGCTGGGCTGGAGCCTGAACGAACTGGACGAAGCCGGCCCGTCTCCGCGCGCGAACGCGCGCTGGCCGCGCTGGCCGATCGCGGCGCGCGCATCCTGGCCATCGAACCCATCGCGCGGACGCTCGTGCCGTGGTGGGAGGATTGGGCGGCGCGCGCGGCCGCAGCGGGGGCGATGGCCGGCGAATGGCGATTCCCGATCGCCCTGCCGGCCCCGCTCGCGGCGCTCGACCGCGACGCCGGCTTCAACCGCGACGGCCTGACCGCGAGAAGCGTCGCATTCAACTGGCGCCCGTAGCCGGCGGCGCTAGACCGCCGGGTCGCCAAGCCCGGCGAGCCGCGCCGTGATCCAGGCCGCGGCTTCATCGACGGCCTCATAGCGCAACACCTCCGCCTGGGACGGGATGGAGTTCGACAAGCCCGAGCAGAAACCGCGACACCCGCCGGTCCGCTTCGGCCACGACCAGCACCGTCTTGCCCGCGCGAAGGGCGATGGCCACTTCGGCGCCGACGCCGAGCGAGGGTTCGCCCACGTAGGCGACGATCACATCGGACGCGGTCACGTTGTCCAGGTCGCGCTCGGCCACGTCGAGGTTTGACAGAGTCCGCATCGCGGACCGGGTCGGCATGCTGGTGCGGCACGTACGCCTCCCACCCTGCCGCCCGGCAAGCCTCAGCTAGCCGCTCGTAGAGCGCCCGCGACTGGTCAAGCTGGGCGGCATTCAGCAACGCACCGGAGATGTAGGCCCGCATGGGGGGCATTTTACCGAAACGACGGGCTTGTCCGCCGAAGCTCAAGAGCGGAGGCGGCCGAACGACGGGAACGATGGGAAGGACGAGCGGGCAAGCGACGGGCTTGCCCGCCAAAGCCCGAAGGGCGAAGGCGGGAACGACGGGCTTGCCCGCCGAAGCTCGAAGAGCGGAAGGCGGGAACTGGGCGGAACTGGGGGAGTCCGCGAAATCTCTGAGGGCTGGGAACAATCCCCCAGTGCGCGCTCGGCGGACGGGCCTATTGCGCCTGATTGCGCGAGCTTCCGGGCTGGCGTCCGATTTGCAATTAGTGAAGTCGATTCAAACCGCGGGCACCCCCCGGGTCCGACGTCTACGGCGTAACCGGTGGTGAGAACGGGTGAGCGGCTTGAACTCCTGCGTCGAGCGGTATCTCCGGGCGTCCAATGTCCCGGAGGCGAGCGTCCGCACCGACCTCGTACCTCGTTCTAGAACCGGTAATTACCCCCCGGGCCGACGCGCTCTCGGCCCACCTCTTCCTCCGCCTGTGGTCGCGCGATGACCCGTTTGGCACGATCCGGACTGGAAGCGCACGATTCACAGGCGCCTGGCGCCGCCGTGCGCGCCCGCAGCCAGCGGCGCCCGAGCACCGCCACCGCGCCTGCCGCCACCAGTGTCACGAGCACGTCCTGCCACATGGCTATGACACCCCCGCCGCCCTGAGCAGCTGATAGACCGCGAACGCGGCCGCGTACGCCACACCCGTCATATACACCAACTGCACCAGCGCGTACTTCGTGGCGCCGGTTTCCCGGCGCGTCACGGCCAGCGTCGGCAGGCACTGCATCGCGAGCACGAAGAACACCAGCGCGCTCGCCGGCGGTCGCCGGCGTGAACACGGGCCGGCCGTCCTCGCGCGTCATGGTGCGCACGCCGGTCATCACGCCGGCCTGGTCGCTGCCCGGCACCCGCCAGCACCGCCATCGTCGAGACGAACACCTCGCGCGCGAGGAAGCTCGTCAGGATGCCCACGGTCAGCTGCCAGTCGAACCCCAGCGGCGCGAACACCGGCTGGATGGTGTGGCCGAGCCAGCCCGCGAAACTGCCCGCCTGCTGCGCGCGCGCCTCGAGCCGCTCGGCCTCGCGCGAGCACGGCGGCGGCCTGCGCCGGCGCCAGCCGCGGCCGCCGGCGGCCTGCGCCCGCAAGCGCGCGCGCCTCGGCCGGCGGCGCGACCTTCGGATACGCGCTCAGCCACCACATCACGATGCAGATCGCCATGATGACCGTGCCGGCCGTCTTGAGGAACGACAGGCCCTGGTCCCGGGCCGCCAGCAGCGCGTTGCGCAGCGACGGCACTTGTACGCGGGCAGTTCCAGATCATCGGCCGCGCTCGGCCTTTGAGGACCGTGCGGCCGAACAGCAGCGCGCTGAGAAACGCCGCGCCCGCGCCCAGCATGAAGCAGCCGGCGAACGCCGATCGGCGCCAGCGACGGACGGCTCGCGAACAGCAGGCTCGTCAGCAGGACGTACACCGGCAGGCGCGCCGAGCAACTCATGAACGGCGCGACCAGGATCGTGACGAGCCGATCGCGGCGGTCCGGGATCAGCCGCGTGGACATGATGCCCGGCAGCGCGCAGGCGTGCGCCGTCAGCAGCGGCACGAACGCATGGCCGGGCAGGCCGAAGCGGTGCAGGAACCGGTCCATCACGAACGCCGCGCGCGCCAGGTAACCCGTGTCCTCGAGCAGGCTGATCAGGAAGAACAGCAGGCAGATCTGCGGCAGGAAGACGACCGTGCCGGCGATGCCGCCGATCATGCCGTCGGCCACCAGATCGCGGACGGCGCCGGCCGGCAGGTACTGGTGCGCGAGCGCGCCCAGCTCGGCGAACGTCGCCTCGATGAGGTCCATCGGCACCGCGGCCAGCGCGAACAGCGTCCAGAACAGGCCGCCCATCACGGCCATGAACACGGCGAAGCCGAGCACCGGATGCGTGAGCAGCCGGTCGAGCCGCTCGGTGAATTCGCGGCGCGCCCGTCCCGGCGTCGGGCGCGGTCGACACGACCGCCGCGGCGAGCGCGCGCGCCCAGGCACTCACGTCGGCATGCGGCGACCCCGCCGGCCGGCAGCTCGCGCGGCGCGCCTGCCGATGGCGCGTTCCTGTGTCAGCGCCTCGTCCGACGGCGTGGCGCAGGTCGTCCACGCCCGATGCCGCGCGCCGCCACCATCTTCACGACCGGCACGCCGAGCCGCGCGGCCAGCGCGCCGATTTGCACGCTCACGCCGCGTCGCGCCGCCACGTCCATCATGTTCAGAGCAGACGATGGCCCGCGCGTGCGCGGCGATCAATTCGCCGACCAGCACCAGATTGCGCGAGAGGTTCGCGGCGTCCACGATGACGACGACCACGTCGTCGCGCCGCCGCGCCCCATCCATCGCCTCGCGCACGATGCGCGGCTTCCGGCATGTCGAGCGTCAGGTCGTAGACGCCCGGCAGGTCCAGCACCTCGACGGGTCCGTGGGCCAGCGGAAGCGAACCGGTGCGCACCGCCGTCGTCGTGCCGGGGAAGTTGGAGGTCTTGGCCCGCGCGCCGCACAGACGGTTGAACAGCGTGGTCTTGCCGGTGTTGGGGTTGCCGACCAGGACGACGCGCCGGCGGGCGCGCGCGCCCCCGCTGGACGGTGATGCGACGTCGGAATCGACGGTGGATCGCGCGGCCATCGAACTCAGGCGGCCGGAGAATCAGGAATGACGAAGATCTGGGCCGCGACGGCCCGCGAGACGCCGATCCGGGTCGTGCCCACCTGCAGAATGCACGGGTCACCGGCCTTGCAGAGCCGGAACGCCTCGGCGTCCGACAGGCCGAGCGCCCTCAGCAGGCCGACCGACTGGTCATCCAGGCGCGCTTCATGCAGACGGCCAGTGAGACCCGCGCGCAGCGTGCTCAGAGCGACAGGGCTGGGAGGGCCGACCGACATGGGTACGAGAATCGTATCATTCAATTGAGATCGATCTCATTTGCGCTCACTGCCCTAGGTACAGCGGCCCCCGTCCCGTCGCAGCCGAGGTGCCTACGCCGCGCGCTTGCGCTTCAGCGTAAAGGTGACTTGATAGCCGGCCAGTTCCGCAAGTTTGAGCAGCTGAAGGAGTTGCTTTGACCCTCGGTTCTCTTCCAGCAGACGAACAACCTGCGAGGGAGAGGTCTCTAACGCATCCGCAATTACGCGGACGGATAGTTTCGCGGCGTAGAGTTCTTTCCCGGAGCGCGCGTTTGAGCTGGTTCACTGGGGACCAGTCATACGTTGGGTCGCAGTAGTCCAGCACGAAATCTGCCGGCAGATCCTCGCGGGTGCCGTCAGCCGTCACGAACGTCGCCCCTTGGCGCCCGAGTTCCTCATCGATGTCGATCGACACGAAGCGGTTCCTGGCACTGGCCCGTGTCGCCTTGAGCGCCGCGAACGGCAAAGTGTAACTGGGTCACTTTTCGTCCCTCCTGGAGCGTGACCTCGAGTACGTTCTTCCGGTAGTTGGGCCTAATCGTCTTGAACGTTGGGTTGCGCATCGAATACGCCT
>CAVVUL010000005.1:0-51935 GCA_963751445.1 uncultured Acidobacteriota bacterium
CCGTGCGAACGGACCGCGTCAGTCCGCTTTCTGCAGCCGCTGTTCGAGGATCTGATCCGGGCCGAGGCCGTTGATTTGCAGGTACCACGCGGCTGAAGCGGTCAGCGCGGCCGACGGCACGAGTCCGATGATTTCGCTCTCGAGCACCGAGACGCCGTCCCGGGCGGCCTCCCGCTTCACCAGTTCGTAGACGCGGAACATCGGGGTCTTCTCGTAGTTGGTGAGGTTCATCGAGACCTGCACGATGCCGCGATCCGCCAGGACGACGCCCATCGCCTTCACGTACCGCAGGCCGCCGGAGCTGTGACGCACGGCCGCCGCAACGCGGCGGGCCACCTCGATCCGATCCGTCGCGAGGTTGATGTTGTAGGCGATCAGCGGCATGCGTGCGCCGAACACGCTGGCCCCGGCACTGGGGTGCGGCTCGGCCGGCCCGAAATCCGGCTTCCACTCGGGCAACCGGAGTTTGGCGGCCAGCCCTTCGAACTCGCCTCGGCGGATGTCCTCGAGATTCCGGCGCGCGGGCGTCCGCGCGGCCTCCTCATACAAGAAGACCGGCAGACCGTGCCGGCGGGAGACCTCGCCCGCGACCTCTGTGGCGAGCGCCACGCAGTCGTTCATCGTCGCGCCTTCGATGGGGATGAACGGCACCACATCCACCGCGCCCAGTCGCGGATGCTCGCCCGTGTGCTGACGGAGGTCGATGAGGGGGAGCGCCGCGTGAAACAGATCCAGGACCGCCGCGCGGACCTGCGCCGCCTCGCCGGCGAACGTGTAGACCGTGCGGTTGTGCGACGCGTCGGGCTTGACGTCGAGCAGCCGGGCGCCGCCCCGCCGGACCGCGTTCGCGCAGGCCTCCAGAACCTCCGGACGCCGGCCTTCGCTGATGTTGGGGACGCATTCGATGATCGCCATGGCCAGAGTTCTACCACACTCGCCAGAGGGCCCCCTTGTACTGCCGCCTGCGGGTCGCTATAATCCAGGAAGTCCGTCAATGGCCGAGTCCAAACGCCTCCCGCTGACACATCCGGATGAGGCTGCGCTCCGCGACCGCCAAATCAACACCCTGCTCGACGAAGGCCTCGACCGCTATTTTGCGGCGCGATATGAGGACGCGATCCATTTGTGGACGCGCGTGCTGTTCCTCGACCGGACCCACGAGCGGGCCCGCGCCTACATCGACCGCGCCCGCAAGGCGATGGCCGAGCTGCAGCGCCATTCGGATGAGCTGCTCCAGACCAGCCGCGACCTGCTCGAGCGGGGAGAAACCGAGGCGGCCCGCCAATTGCTGAGCGAGGCACTCTCGACGAACGCGGACGAACTCCAGGCGGCGGCGTTGCGCGTGCGGCTCGAGCGGCTGGAACGTGCGCAGGCACTGAGCGATGCCGGGACCGCCGAGATTGGCGTGACCGATCCCGCGGTGGGGTGGGCCCGGCGGGCGCCGTGGCGCGCGATCGGCCTCGGCGCCGCATTGGTCGCCGTGTTCGGCGTCGCGGCCGTGTTCGTCGCGGGCAGCGGCGATTCGCAGGCCGTGCCGAGCCGGGTGTCGGTCGCGACGCCCGCCGCAGGCCGACTGCCGGTCCTGTCCGGTTCGGAAGTGGCCTTGGTGCGCGCGCGCAATGCGGTGGCGCGCGGCCGGTTGTCGGAAGCCTTGCGCGAACTCGACCGGGTCGGATTGGACAGCGCTGATCGGCCGGCCGCCGATCAGCTTCGCATCGAAATTCAGCAACTACTGATGGCAAGTGTGCGTAGTTCTTCGGTCACCACGCTGACGGAGCCTGTGCGCCGATGAGATGTCCCAAATGTCACTACCTCAGCTTTGATCCGGAACCACGGTGTCGGAATTGCGGGTACGACCTGGAGGTCAACGACGATGACCTCGCGCTCAGGAACGCCGAGCCGGCCGACGTGCCCATGCTGGACCTCGAGTTGCGCGATCGGCCGTCGGCGCCGCGCGCCGGCGCTCGAGCTGGTGCATTCGGCGCCGGTCGTCCACGACGACAGGGACTACGTCCACGACGAGGTCAACTACGTCGACGTCGTCGATCCCCGGCACCTGCCGAAGTGGACGACGTCGAGGGTGACGACGACACAGACGTCGCCGCCGTCAGCGAAGCCGAAGGGCGGCACGTCGCAGTGGTCGCCAGGCGAGCGGCCGGGCTGCATGAGGCGCGCCTCACGCTGGTCGAAGACGTCGGCGCGAACATCGCGATCGATCCCGTGGAGCCGGCCGTCGCCCAACTGGCGATCACCCAACCCGTCGTGGCCGAACCGGTGATCGCCGAGTCGGTGTCTGGGGCGGCGGTCGTCGCAGAGTCGATGACCCCCGAGCGGGTCGCGGAGCCGCCGCGCGAACCGGCACGCGTGCCGTTCCGGTCGAGGCATGTCACCACCACGGACCTGCCGTTGTTCGTCAAAGGCATCGCCGCACACGAGCCGATTGGGGACGCTGACGACACCCCCGCCGCGCCGCTGCCGCCGCCGCGCCCGCCCCTGTCGGTCCGGCGTGCCACCGAGCCGGTCGGCGCGCGACCCCGCGTGACTGAGCGAAAGCTGGGACCGCTGGATCGCGATCTGCTCGAGGATCTGAAACGCGTGGAACGCGAAGAGGCCGCGCGCGGGAGAGAGGAGGCGCGCCTGGCAAGTGTGTTGGCGGCGGCCGCCGACGATCGCGTGGAGCCTTTCCGGCGCGCCGGCGCGGCGGCACTGGACGTGGCCGTGCTTGGCGGCCTGGCCGCGTTCGTGTTCTGGGCGACCCTTCGGTTGTGCGGAATCAGCCTGTCCCAACTCGAACTGGCGGCGCTCGTGCCCCTGGTCGGGTTCATCGTGGCCATGGATGTGGCCTACCTGCTGCTGTTCACGGCCGCGGGCGGCCAGACGGTGGGCAAGATGCTGATGGGCATTCGCGTGATCGGTGACGAGCCGGAGTCTGGCGAACCCTTGTCGCTGCGGCAGGCGGCCTGGCGGGCCGGCCTGACCGTCGTCGGGCTTGGGGTGGGCTGGCTGCCGGCGCTGTTCGGCCGAGGCCTCACGCTGCACGATCGGTTCTCCCACACGCGTGTCGTGCGCGTATGAAGAGGCTGGCGGTCTGGCTGGCTACCGTCGGCCCTCTCGGGTATGCGCCGGTGGCCCCGGGCACGGTCGGCTCGGCTGCGGGGCTCGCGATCTACCTGCTGACGTCGCACTGGTCGCTGCTCGCCCAATGCGGGCTGGCCGCAGGGGTGACAGCCGTCGGCGTGTGGGCGTCCACGATTGCCACGGGACACTTTGACCGATCCGATCCGTCTCAGGTCGTGATTGACGAAGTGGCCGGGCAGTTGGTGACGCTGCTGGGCACCGGCGCCGGATGGACCGGCGCCATCATCGGGTTCCTGCTGTTCCGCGTGCTCGACATCATCAAGCCCTGGCCGGCCAACCGCCTCGAAGCGCTGCACGGCGGCGTGGGCATCATGGCCGACGACGTGATGGCGGCCGCGTACGGGTGCGCCCTGCTGCAGGTCTTCTTCTGGCTGGTGCCGGGAATGCGCTGATGGCGACGCTCCGCACGGCGGAAATCCTCGCCGTCGGTTCCGAACTGCTGACGCCGCACCGCATCGACACGAATTCCCTGTATCTCACCGGCCAACTGAACGATCTCGGCATCGACGTCCGATCGAAATCGGTCGTGGGCGATGAGGCCGCCGAACTGGCCGGACATGTGCGCGACGCGCTCGCCCGCGCCGACCTCGTGATCACGACGGGAGGGCTCGGCCCGACGGCCGACGACCTGACGCGCGAGGTCGTCGCGGACGTGCTGGGCTTGCCGCTGGTCGAGGACGCCGCGCTGCTCGACGCGATTCGGCGCCGGTTCGAACGGCGCGGGATGCGGATGCCGGACGGCAATCGCCGGCAGGCGGCCGTGCCTGCCGGCGCACGCGCCTTGCCGAATCCGAACGGCACGGCGCCCGGGCTGTGGATTGACACGCGGCGATCGCGTGATCGTGCTGCTGCCCGGACCGCCGCGTGAAATGCAGCCGATGTTCGAGCAGGCGGTGCGGCCGGAACTGGCGGCGCGCACGTCCGGCCGACGGGTGCTGGCGCCGCGTGATGAAGATCGCGGGTCGCCCCGAGTCGCACGTCGAGGAAATGGCGCATCCGATCTACGCCGCGCTCAGCACCGGCGCCGTCGCCGATCGAGACGACGATTCTCGCGTCGCCTGGAGTGATCGAACTGCACCTGTCGGCTCGCGGCGACGATCGAGCGGCGATGGAGGCCGCGCTCGACCGCGGCGTGCAGACGCTGGCCTCGGCCCTTGCGCCGGCCGTGTTCAGCGTGGATGGCCGGGCCCTGGAGGCCGTCGTCGGATGGACTGCTGGCGCGGGAGCGGCCTGCGCATCGCCGTCGCGGAATCGTGCACGGGGGGACTGCTCGGCGGCCGGCTCACCGACGTGGCCGGCAGCTCGGAGTGGTTCGTCGGCGGGGTGGTGGCCTACGCCAATGCCGTCAAGATCGAGACGCTGGGTGTGGCGTCCGCCCTGATCGACACCCACGGCGCCGTCAGCGAGCCCGTGGCCCGCGCGATGGCCGAAGGGGCGTGTCAGCGCCTGCACGCCGACGTGGGCGTGGGCATTACCGGGATTGCGGGACCGACGGGCGGTACCGCCGACAAGCCGGTCGGGACGGTGGTCATTGCCGTCGCGATCTGGCGGCACCTCGTCGGCCCGCACCCTGAGCTTCGGCGGCGATCGCGCGGTCGTGCGCCTGCATGCGGTGAACGCCGCCCTCGAGCAGGTATCGCCGGGCGCTGCTGACAGGTCGCCCAGCTTAGAATTAGGGTGCATGAGTTCGGGAAACGACCGGAAGGCTGCGGTCCTGGGTGCGGGCAGCTGGGGCACGGCGCTGGCCATTCACCTCGGCAGCGTCGGCCATGATGTGGCGCTGTGGGGGCGAGACCAGGTGTTGATCGCGGAAATGGCGGCGCGCCGGGCCAATCCCACCTATCTGCCCGACATCACGTTTCCCGACTGGTGTGGCGCCGAGCGTGTCGCTCGCGGACGCCGTGGCCGGCGCCCGGCACATCATCGTCGCCGTGCCCTCGCACGGACTGAGGAGCGTGGTCCGGGCCGCCGCGCCGTTCGTGGCGCCGACGGCGCCGTGTTCGTGAGCGCGACGAAGGGGCTCGAGACGGATTCGCTGGATCGGATGTCGGACGTGATTCGCGAGGAAACCGGCGGACGGCATCCGGTGGTCGTGCTGTCGGGGCCGAGTTTCGCGGCGGAGGTCGCCCGGCATTTGCCGACCGCGCTCGTCGCGGCATCGGACGACGCCACGGCGGTCGCGTCCGTTCAGGAGGCATTTCGCGGACCCACGTTCAGGTTGTATGGGTCCGACGACATGGTCGGCGTCGAAATCGGCGCGTCACTGAAGAACATCATTGCGATCGCGGCCGGCGTGACGGAGTCGATGGACCTGGGCCACAACGCGATGGCCGCGCTGATTACGCGCGGCCTGGCGGAAATTTCGCGCGCTGGCCTGCGCGATGGGCGGCCGCCGCGAGTCGCTGGCGGGCTTGAGCGGACTCGGCGATCTCGGTGCTGACGTGCACCGGCAGTCTCAGCCGCAACCGGCATGTGGGCATCGAACTCGGGCGCGGGCGGCGGCTCGACGAGATCCTGGCCGGCATGCGCATGGTGGCCGAGGGCGTGCGCACGACGACCGCCGCGCTCGCGCTCGGGCAACGGCACGGCGTGGAACTGCCGATCGCGAGCCAGATGGCCGAGGTGCTCGCGGGGCGCGTGACGCCGGCCGAAGCGGTGGGCAATCTCATGCTTCGGCCGCAGCGCGGCGAGCACGACGGCGGGCGCTGACCGATGGCGTCCGTCTTCGATCGCATTCGCGCGGGACTCGCGAAGACCGCGCAGCAGATTCGCGCAGCGCCTGGGCGCCGAACCCGCGGCGGCTCCGGCGGCGCCGGGTGCGTCCCGGCCGAGCGCATCGTCCATCGACACGCTCGAGGCCGTGGAAGACGCGCTGATCGCCGCGGACGTCGGCCTGCCGGCCACGCATCGGATCTCGACGCCGTCAAAGCCGATCGCGAGGGCCCGCTCGGGGCGCGGGTGGCGCGGCGTCGTGCTCGGCATCCTGCGCGAGGTGCGTCCGGCGCCTGAAATCACGACGCTGCCGCACGTCATTCTCGTCGTCGGCGTGAACGGCACCGGCAAGACGACCACCGTCGGCAAGCTGGCCAACGTGTACCGCGCCGCCGGCCGCTCCGTGCTGGTGTGCGCGGCCGACACGTTTCGCGCGGCGGCGGTGGAGCAGCTGGCCGTGTGGACCGAGCGCGCGGGCGTGGACCTGGTGCGCGCGCAGTCGGGCGCGGATCCGGCGGCCGTCACGTTCGACGCGATCACCGCCGCGAAGGCGCGCGGGCCGAGACGTGGTGATTGTGGACACCGCCGGCCGGCTGCACACGCGCGCGAATCTGATGAGCCGAACTCGACAAGATTCGCCGGGTCGTCGGGCGCGACGTCCCTGGCGCGCCGCACGAGGTGCTGCTGGTGCTGGATGCGACGGTGGGCCAGAACGGCCTCGTGCAGGCGCGCGAGTTCATGGCGGCCAGCGGCGCCAACGGCATCGTGCTGACCAAGCTCGACGGCACGGCCAAGGGCGGCGTGGCCGTGGCGATCGCGCACGACCTCAAAGCTGCCGATTCGCTACGTGGGCGTCGGCGAGGGCCTCGACGATCTCGTGCCCTTCGACGCGGCCACCTACGTCGACGCGCTCTTCGTGGACAAATGGTGACGAGCCCGGCCGCCGACGCGCGCGACGCCGGCTTCATGGAACGCGCGCTCTTCCTCGCCGAACGCGGACGCGGCCGCACCTCACCGAATCCCCTGGTGGGCGCGGTCGTCGTGTCGCCGTCGGGTGTCGTCGTCGGCCAGGGCCATCACTGCGAGGCCGGGGGCGCGCACGCCGAAGTCGTCGCGCTGGACGCGGCCGGGAGTCGCGCGTCCGGCGCGACGCTCTATTGCACGCTCGAGCCGTGCTGCCACGTCGGGCGCACCGGACCGTGCGTCGAGCGCATCGTGCCGTCGGGCATCACGCGCGTGGTGGCGGCGATGCGCGATCCGAATCCGGCGGTCTCGGGCGGCGGGATTCGACTACCTGCGCGCGCACGGCGTCGACGTGGCGGAGGGCGAGGGCGCGCGGCAGGCGCGGCGACTGAACGCGCCGTTCATCACGTGGATCACGCGGCATCGGCCCGTTCGTCACGGTCAAAGACCGCCGTGTCCGCCGATGGGTTCGTCGGTCGCATGGACGGGCGAGTCCAGCTGACGGGCCCGGCGGCCGATCGCTACTTCCACCGCCAACGCGCGGAGGTGGACGCCATCGCGGTGGGCGCCAATACGGTGCTCGTGGACGATCCGCAGCTCACCGCCCGGCTCGTGTACCGCGCGCGTCCGCTCATGCGCGTGATCTTCGACTGGCGCATGCGCGTGACCGCGTCGGCGCGCGTCTTCTCGACCCGGCCGGAGGGGCCGGTCATAATGGTGGTGTCGCGCCGCGAGGTGGAACGCCGGGCGAGCGACGCGGAGCGCCTGCGCGCCGCGGGCGCCGATCTGGAGCCGCTCGACGCCCGCGACCTGGGGGCCGCGCTCCGGCGTCTCGCCGATCGCGACGTGTTGTCGCTGCTGGTGGAGGCCGGGCCCACGCTGCACGCGGCGTTTGCGGAGGCGGACCTGATCGATCGCGTGCAGTGGGTGCGCACGCCGGCCCGCCTCGGGGCCGGTGTGCCGGCGTATGGCATCCCGCGCGACGGCCGGTTGCCGGCCGTGACGGTGCATGAGACGGTCCTGGGTGAGGACGTCCTGGTGGAGAGTCGATGTTCACGGGGCTGATTGAGGCGACGGGCACGATTGACGCGGTACGACCGAGCGGCGCGGTGCGCGTGCTCAGCGTCGCGACGCCGCTCGGCCGCGAACTGGGCGCGGGCGACAGCATCGCCGTGAACGGCGTGTGTCTCACCGTCACGTCACGCCATGACCAGGGCTTCGAGGTCGAGGTCTCGCCCGAGACGCTGCGCGTCACGACGCTCGGGCAGTTCGCGACCGGCCGGACCGTGAACCTCGAACGGCCCCTTCGCGCCGATGCGAGGCTGGGCGGGCATTTCGTGCTCGGCCACGTGGACGGCGTGGGCCGCATCACGGCGTTCACAGGCGACGGCGACTGCTACTGGCTCGAGGTGGATGCGCCGCCCGAACTCGCGCGCTACCTGATCAGCAAGGGCTCGGTCGCCATTGACGGCATCAGCCTGACGATCGCCCGGTTGCAGGGGGCGTCGATGGGCGTGCAAATCATTCCGTTCACCTGGGCCCATACCGCGCTGTCCCAGGCGCGGCCGGGCGACGAGGTGAATCTCGAGGCCGACGTGCTCGGCAAATATGTCGCGCGCTTGATGGACGCGCAGACGGCGGCCGGCCACGCGGGGACAGGATCGGCGGGGACAGCATGAGCAGTCGCAAGTTGAAGTTGGCGACGGGGGCGAAGGCCCGGACACCGTTCGCGCCGATCGACGACGCCGTCGCCGCCATTCGCGCCGGCCAGATGATCATCGTCGTCGACGATGAGAATCGGGAGAATGAGGGCGATTTGACGATGGCGGCCGTCGAAGGTGACGCCCGAAGCGGTCAACTTCATGGCGCGCCACGGCCGCGGGCTCGTCTGTCTCGCGATGACGCCGGAACGTCTCGATCGCCTCGAGATTCCCCTGGAGGTGTCCGACAACTCGTCGCGGGGCGAGACGGCCATGTGCGTGTCGATCGACGTCAAGGCCGGCACGACGACGGGCATTTCGGCGACCGACCGCGCGCGCACGATTCGCGCGGCCATCGATCCGGCGACCGGGCCGCGCGATCTCGCGCGGCCCGGGCACGTGTTTCCGCTGCGCGCGCGCCCGGGCGGCGTGATGGTGCGGGCGGGCCATACCGAAGCGGCCGTGGATCTGTCGCGCATCGCGGGCCTGGCGGACGCCGGCGTGATTTGCGAAATCATGAACGAGGACGGCTCCATGGCGCGCGTGCCGGAGCTGACGAAGTTCGCGCGCAAGCACGGCCTGCTCATGATCACGATCGCCGACCTGATCCGGTATCGGATGCGGACCGAGACGCTGGTGCGGCAGGTGGCCACAGTCGTCGCTGCCGACGGCGCAGGGGATGTTCCACATCTTCGCGTACGAGAGCGTGATCGACCGGATGGTCCACGTCGCGTTGGTGCGGGGCGAGGTGGGCGCGGGCCAGGACGTGCTCGTGCGGGTGCACTCCCGGTGCCTGACGGGCGACGTGTTCCACTCCACCCGCTGTGACTGCGGGCCCCAGCTCGACGCGGCGCTCGAGCGCGTCGCCAAGGAGGGCAGGGGCGTGCTGCTCTATCTGAATCAGGAAGGGCGCGGGATCGGCCTCGTCAACAAGATCCGGGCCTACGAACTGCAGGACGGGGGGCTCGACACGGTCGAGGCCAACGAGAAGCTCGGCTTCAAGCCCGACCAGCGGGACTACGGCATCGGCGCGCAGATCCTCCGGGATCTGGGCGTCCGGACCATGCGCCTCATGACGAATAATCCCCGGAAGTTCGTCGGCCTCGATGGCTACGGCCTGTCGGTCGTCGAGTCCGTGCCGCTGGAAGTCGTGCCCGCCACGGACTTCACCCGCCGCTACATGAAGACCAAGAAGGACAAGCTGGGGCACACGCTCAAGGGCGTCTGACGGGGACGTAGGCCGGGCCTTCAGGCCCGGCAGCCTGGCGGGGCTGAAGCCCCGCCCCACAGCAGGCTGTGCCTTAAAAGCAAACGGCGCGGATGCCGATGCGCCCGCGCCGTTTGTGTCAGTGCGAACTTACCAGCGGTAGTTCATTCTCACGTAGACGACGTTGACCTTGTAGTCGCCGTCGTTGGCCTTCAGGTAGAACCCGCCGGTCGCGGGGAACACCTCGCTGTTGACGGTCGAATACGCGTCCGAGAAGGTGTATTTCTCATACGCATATCCGAACTTGACGACCAGCGACTTCACGATGGCGTAGTCGAGGTCGCCATGATGGTCGTCTGATCGGTGTCGTTGTAGTCGGCGATGTTCGCGATCCCGCCGTAGGCCACGCGGGCCAGGGCGAAGGAACCCAGCGGGTCACCGGTGACGGCCATCAGGCCGTCGATCTTCTGGCTGCCGGGCGTCGAAGTAGAACGTCCACTTGTCGGGCGACAACGCAAACCGCGTGTTGAAGCCGAACGTGTCGCCTCTGTTCGATCCGTCGAACGTCAGCATGGACGCGAGCGGCCCCGCCCCCGTCGTCGTCGTTCCGCCGGTCTGGGTCGTCGAGAAGATCCTTCTCGTACGTGTAGTAGAAGCCCAGTCCGGCTCGCGCGATCGGGTTCCAATCCGCCTCAACGGTGTACGTGTCGTACTGGGCGTTGAGGAGGCCGTTTGTCGTCCCTTCCACTCCGGCGGTGCGATTCGGCCGGTTCGGGTAGTCGTCGTTGTGGTGGAAGTAGGCCACCATGAACGTCACCTTGCCGTTGGCGGGCGTCAGTTCGACGTCGAGGCCCGCGCGCGTGGAATTGCGCTCGGACTCGTCGGCCTGGAGACCGATGCTGAGGGCGGGATCGTACCCGCTCGCCGTGCGGTGGTTGCTGTCGTAGGTGCCGCGGAAGAGCAGCCAGTTGTTGTGGTGGAGAATGGCCGACGCGGTCCAGCCGTTCTCCGCGCCCTTCGTCGCTTCGCGGTACGTCCGATCGAATTGCGTGTCGTGGTACGTGCCTTCGATGGTCAGGCTCTTGATGTCGTAGCTGGCCTGCGCATCGAACCGCGCCGTCGTGGAGCCGTACGGGTTCGCGGTGTTCCACCCGTATGGGGCTTCGGTGACGGGGCGTCGGCGGCGGCCCAGCTGCGATCCGGAGCGTTGCCGGCGGCACCGGTGCGCACGAAGGTCGCCGTCTTGTTGCTCATGTCGTAGCTGCGGTATCGCACCCGCAACCCGAGCCCCGTGACCGGCCGGGACGAGAACGCGAAGTTCATCATCGTCGTGTTGATCTTCCCGTTGGCCGACTGCACGTCGAGCGCGGCTAGCGTGTTGGCCGGCACGCCGGAGGCGTTCAGGATCGTCGAGTTGAGCGTGTAGGGATACAGCTGCGCGTTCTGGATCCACTGGCCGAACGCCAAGTCGGCGCCGACAGGCGCGTCTGCTTCGCGAATTTCAGCATGACGCCGAACGACCCGTTGTCCGCCGAGTTGTCCGGCGGCCCGACGAGGCAGCCCTGCGCCGGTCCACCCGGCCGGCGTCGGCCCACGCGGTGTAGAGCAGGTCGTCGAGCCGCGAGCGGGTTGTCAACGATGGTCGTCTCCTGCCAGGTTGTTGTACCAGTTGTGGTTGAAGCGCGCCGTAGACGTTGCCCCACTTCTTGTTCAGCGCCGCGCGGAAGCCGACGTCCTGGGTGACTTCGTTCAGCGCCTACGGCGACTTCTGACGATGTTGTCTGAACGAAGCTGGTAGATGACGCCGCCGCCGGCGCCGCGGTAGCCCGTCTTCGCCTCGCGCATGTAGGTCTGCCGTCAGTCGAACGGCAGCTTCTTGCCGAGATCGAATTCGTAGGTGCCGCGATGCCGCTGGCCGTTGAGGTCCACGCAGGCTGGCCGCCGCGATCGTCGGCGCAAACAGGTTGGCGTAGAACGGGTAGGTGCGGGCCGTGGAGGACGGCAGCTGCGCATCGACGCGCTCTGCGAGTGCATCGCGCGCGTCGCGCTCATGCTCCACACCCCGGGCGCCGTCTCGGCCTCAGATCGATATGGCCGTCGTTGCCCATGTTGTGCAGGATCTGGTTGTAGTCGAACTACGAAGCCAAACCAGTCGTCTTCATCCAGCCGGAGTAACGCTGGTCGGCCAGGCCGACCTTCTGGCCGTACAGGGCGAAGTCGATGCCTTTCTGGCTGCCCGCGAGGGAAGATCGGGCATCGAGATGCCCTTCGGGATCGTCGCGGTATTCCTCGAACTTCGACGACGCGACGTCGTCGCGGCCGAGCAGGAGCAGGTTCACGTTGCCCATGAACCAGCTTGACGACGTGTCGCGGTCCTGGGCGAGACGGGGGCGCTCGGTGGCGAGCAGGCCACAAGCAAACGACACGGCGATAAGTGTAATTCGCTTCATGGCTTACCTCACAAACGCCCAGCCCGAAGGCGAGTTCGAGCCGTGCAGGGCAAAGTGGCAATGCTTGCAGGACCGTTCCATCTGGCGTGAGCTGCGGGTGGTCTGCGTCGTGCCCCCGGGCGGCGTCGCCGCCGCGACTGGCGGGCCATACAGCGTGTTGTTGTTGTCACCCGTGAGCCCATGGCCGGAGGAGTGGCAGCGCTGGCACAGGAACGGCGACTTCGCGACGAGCAGGCGGTCCTGATTCGAGCCGTGCGGTTCGTGGCACGTGGCGCAGTCCTCGCGGACGGGGCCGTGCTCATACAGGAACGGGCCGCGCTTCTCGGTGTGGCACTTGTAGCAGAGCTCGTTGATCGAGTCGGCCTTGAGGAGCTTCGGCCGCGAGCCGTCGTGCGGGTTGTGGCAGCTGGCGCACGTCATCTTGCCTTCGCGCACCGGGTGGTGCGACGTCCGCTGCATCTTGGCCCGCATCGCCGGGTGGCAGCTGTAGCAGGTCTCGGGGTCCGTCGTCGTCTTGAGCAGCGCCTTGGCTCGACTTGTAGCTGTGGATGCTGTGGCACGAGGTGCAGGCGACGTTCCGGCGGCTGTGCATGCTCGTCTCGTAGTTCGCCTGGTTGTTCTTCTCGTGGCAGGTGAGGCAGACCTGGTTCAGGTCGTTGGCCGACAGCTTCTTCAGCGTCGGCGTTGGCCCGCCCGTCTGGCCGGCCAGCATGCGCCTTGGAGTGCTCGGCGACGCCCGAGTGGCACTTCGCGCAGTTCTGGTCCACCTTGGCGTGCGAGCTGTGCTGGAATTCAGGCCCGGTGGCCTTGTCGTGGCAAGTCTGACAATCAGCGACGTTCCAGCTCCCGGCTTGAGGCGCGGCGGTGCGGACTGTGGAGAATCCGACACTGCTGCTGAATTTTCCGCAGTTGGTGCCGCAGTCACCGACGCTGGTGATGTATTTGCCCTGACGCTGACCAGCGCGATTAGCACTATCGCCAACCCGCAAATCAGCCATGTTTTCGGGCCGATCTTCCGGACGTATCTACTCATGCTACCCCTCCGTGGCTGCCGACTCAGACTGGCCTGCGAACGGAAACCGCTGGTTTACCAGCAAGCGCCGTGCCGCCCGCCAGTTGCGCACCATGTTGCGCACCGCGGGCGTTTGGCCACAGGGACCCTTGTGGGTCCGTCACCGCTTCGGTTACCATAAGCGTTTGCGCTAGAACCGGTTAGTGCCGTTTGGGCACCTGGTTCGGGGCGGGGTGTCACGACAGGTATGTTCGAATCGCTCAGCACCCGCCTCCAGGACGTCTTCAAGTCACTCCGCGGCGAAGCGCGGCTGACCGAAGCGTCGGTCGACGTGGCGCTGCGCGAGATCCGGCTGGCCTTGCTCGAAGCGGACGTCAACTTCCGCGTCGTCAAGGCGTTCGTCGATCGGGTGCGTGCGAAGGCCGTCGGCGAGGAGGTGCTGCGGAGCCTCACGCCGGACCAGCAGGTCGTGCGCATCGTGCGCGACGAGATGCTGGCGCTGTTTGGCGACGCGCCGGGCGGGCTGTCCGCGACGACGCGCGTGCCGCGCGTCGTGCTCATGCTGGGCCTTCAGGGGTCGGGCAAGACGACGACCTCGGCGAAGCTGGCGCGGTGGCTGCAGAAACAGGGCCGCCACCCGATGCTGGTCTCGACCGACGTCAGGCGGCCGGCGGCGATCCAGCAGTTGTCCCTGCTGGCCGAACAGGTGGGCGTGCGCGTGCACGATCCGGCCGATGAGATGGATCCGGTCGCGCGCGCCGCGGGCGCGCTGGCGGCGGCGAAGACGCTGGGGTTCGACACGCTGATCGTCGACACCGCAGGCCGGCTGCATATCGACGATGACCTGATGGCGGAACTCGTCGCCATCCGCGCCGCGGTCGATCCGAACGACCTGCTCTACGTCGCCGACGCGATGACGGGGCAGGACGCGGTGAAGAGCGCCGGCGAGTTCCATCACCGGATGGGCGTGTCCGGGGTGGTGCTCACGAAGATGGACGGCGACGCGCGCGGCGGCGCGGCGCTCTCGGTCGTCGGCGTCGTGGGCGTGCCGATCGCCTTCGTCGGGATGGGCGAGCGCGTGCAGGACCTGGAGGCGTTTCAGGCCGACCGGCTCGTGTCGCGCATGCTCGGCATGGGCGACGTGCTCTCGCTCATCGAGCGCGCCGAGGAGGCGATCGACGACGAGAGCCGCGCGAAGCTCGAGCAGACGCGGCTGGACGACTTCACGCTCGAGGATTTCCGCGACCAGCTGCGGACGATCCGGAAGATGGGACCGCTGGAGCAGGTGCTCGGCATGATTCCGGGCATGGGCGCGCTCAAGCAGTTGAACGAGCAGCGGGCGCAGGTGGACGAGAAGCAGGTGGGCCGCGTCGAAGCGATCATCAACTCGATGACGATCGCGCGAGCGGCGCAACCATGCGCTCATCAACGGCAGCCGGCGGAAGCGGATCGCGAAGGGCAGCGGCACGTCGGTCGAGGACGTGAATCGCGTGCTGAAGCAGTTCGTCGAGATGCGCAAGATGCTCAAGACCATGGGCGGCATGGCGGGCGGCGGGCTGAAGGGCCAGCGGCGCATGATGGGAATGTTGAAGGGTCGTTAGATCGTTTGGAGGGGATATGCTCGTAATTCGTTTGCGGCGGGCGGGTTCGAAAAATCGCCCGTTCTTCCGCGTGGTGGTGACGGAAGGCCGGTCGGCGCGCGATGGCCGGTTCGTCGAAGTGCTCGGGCACTACAACCCGCGTACCAAGCCGGAGACGCTCGTGCTCGATCAGGAGCGCGTGGCGCATTGGATGAAGGCCGGCGCGCAGCCGTCCGACACGGTGCGGACGCTGATCGACCGGATGCCGGTGCCGGTGGCGGCGGCCGCGGAGGCGCCGGTCGCGTCGTGAGCCGTGCCCGCGACGTCGTCGAGGTCGTCGCGCGCGCGCTGGCATCGCGCCCGGAGGAAGTGCGCGCGACGCAAGTGGAGAGCCGCGGCATGACCATCGTCGAGTTGTTCATGGCGCCGGGCGAACTGGGCCGGGTGATCGGCCGTCAGGGGCGCACGGCGGCGGCCATCCGGACGCTCGCGGCGGCCGCGGCGGAACTGGACGGCGCGCGCGTGTCCGTCGAGTTCGTGGATGAGTAGCCGGATGTAGGCCGGGCCTTCAGGCCCGGCGTCGCGGCGGGGCTGAAGCCCCGCCCTACGTCCGCCCGAGGTGCGATGACAGATGCCGACTGGGACTCGATGGTGACCGTGGGCCGCATCACGCGGCCGCATGGACACCGCGGGCGCGGTGCTGGTCGTGCCGGAGTCGGATTTCGCGCACGAGCGTTTTCAGGCCGGCGCCGAACTCCAGTGGCGGCGGCACGACGCGGTGGCGCCGGTTCGTGTGGCCGAGAGCCGGGAGTTCAGGGGCCGCTGATGTCGTGATGCTCGAGGGCGTCACGACGATGGACGAGGCCGAGACGCTGCGCGGCCTGGAGTTCAGGGTGCCGGCCGATGCGCTGCATCCGCTGGACGGGCGCACGCACTACGTGCACGACCTGGCGGGTGCCTGGTGGTCACGGTGGCGGGCGAGGCGATCGGGCGCGTGACCGGGGTCCAGTTCGCGACCGGCCGCGCCGCTGCTCGAGGTCGCGGACGGCCAGGGCGGCGAAGTGCTGGTGCCGCTCATCGACGCGATCTGCCGGCTGGTGGACCCGGCCGGCAAGCGGATCGTGATCGATCCGCCGGCGGGGTTGATCGAGGTGAATCGCCGAAAGACGCGATCCACCGACTAGGGCCGGGGAGCGATCGAGCGACGAAGAGCATGAAGGCCGACATCATCACGATCTTCCCGCGCATGGTCGAGGCCGCGTTGTCGGAAGGCGTGGTGGGCCGGGCGCGCGAGGCCGGCCTGGTGGATGTGCAGGTGCGGAGACCTGCGGAACTTCACCGACGACCGGCATCGCACGGTGGACGATGTGGCGTACGGCGGCGGGCCGGGCATGGTGATGAAGCCCGCGCCGATTTTCGCGGCGGTGGACGCGATCACGCGCGATCGGGGCGCGCCGTCGGCGGTCGTGCTCATGACGCCGCAGGGCCGGCGCTTCACGCACGCCGAGGCGGAGCGGCTGAGCCGGCTGGATCGCCTCGTGGTGATCTGCGGCCGGTACGAAGGCGTGGACGAGCGGGTCGCGGAGGCGCTCGTCACCGATGAGCTGTCGATCGGCGACTACGTGCTGACGGGCGGCGAATTGCCCGCGTTGGTCGTGATCGACGCGGTGGTCAGGCTCGTGCCGGGTGTGGTGGGCGACGCGGCATCGGTCGCCGAGGATTCGTTCGTGCGCGGCTTGCTGGACTGCCCGCACTATACGCGGCCGGCCGTGTTTCACGGGCTGCGCGGTGCCGGACGTGCTGCTGTCCGGGCACCATGCGGAGATCGAGCAGTGGCGCCGGCGGGAACGCGTGCGCCGGACGGCGGAACGGCGGCCGGAGTTGATCGAGCACGCCGAGCTGGACGCCGACGAGCGGCGCGAACTGGAGCGCTGGCGCGCGGAGTCCGAAGGGTTCAAAGGAGAACGGTGATGAAGGCGATTGAGATGATCGAGCAAGCCCACCTGGTCGAAGCGGCCGGAGATGCGGTCCGGCGACACCGTGCGCGTCCACGTGAAGGTGCGCGAGGGCGACAAGGAGCGCATCCAGATCTTCGAGGGGATGGTCATCGCGATGCACCGCGGCGGATCGCGCGCGTCGTTCACCGTGCGCAAGGTGTCGTTCGGCCAGGGCGTCGAGCGCATCTTCCCGCTGCACTCGCCGACGGTCGACAAGATCGAAGTCGTGCGCGGCGCCCAGCGTCCGGCGCGCCAAGCTGACCTTCCTCCGCGACCTGCGCGGCAAGGCCGCCCGCATGAAGGAACAGAAGCGCACGGCCTAGGGAGCCGCGTCGTCCCGCCCGCGGGCCTCACGGACTGTCGAGAACGAGATCCGCCGCCTGGGCTACGTGCACGTCGCGGGCGTGGACGAGGTCGGCCGCGGATGCCTGGCCGGACCGGTCGTGGCCGGCGCCGTGGTGCTCAGGCCGGATCGGCACGTGCCCGGCGTCGCGGACTCCAAGGTGCTCACCGCCGCCAGTCGCGAGCGGCTCTTCAGGGACATCACCGACGCGGCCGTCGCGTGGCGCGTCACGGTCATCGAGGCGGACGAGATCGATCGGCTCAACATCCATCGCGCGTCACTGAAGGCGATGTGGCAGGCCGTCATGGCGCTGGTGCCGCTGCCGGGATTCGTCCTCGTCGACGGATTCCGCATCCCCGATCTGCCCATGCCGCAGCGCCCCATCATCGGCGGCGACCGCCGATCGACCGCCATTGCCGCGGCCTCGATTCTGGCGAAGGTGACGCGCGATCGCATCATGCTCGAGCTGCACGCGGCGGATCCGCGCTACGGATTCGACCGGCACAAGGGCTACGCCACGCAGGCGCATCTCGATGCCGTGGCCGCGCATGGGTATTCCGCCCGCCATCGCCGCACGTTCAGGCCGTCATCCCTGTTTGATAACATTCCGGACTGACGCATGTCTGGCGCCGGGAGATTTCCATCCGAACTGTGACTCGTCTGCTCTTCGCGGCCTATCTGCTTGAAGCGGGCCTGCTGCTGACCATCAGTCCATGGACGGTGTTCTGGGAGCGGAACTACTTCGCCCAGGCGTGGCCCTGGGTGGGCGCGATGATGGACAGCCCGTATGTACGCGGCGCCGTCACGGGCGTCGGCGTCGTCACCGTCATCGCCGGCCTGCGCGATCTGGCCGGCTCCATGTTCACCCGGACACCGGCCTCGGACTCGCCCGGCCAGCCCGGCAGCGGCCCACAGCCGTGAGTGCGCCACGCGACCCGCTCATTTGCCTGGTCACCAACCGTCGGGCCGTCGCGCCCGACGCGCGCACCACGGCAGACGAGGTGCGGGGCCTGGAACGTCAACTCGACGAAGCGCTGGGCGCCGGTGTGGACCTGGTGCAACTACGCGAACCGGACCTGCCCGCGGCGACGCTGCGCGCGGTGGCCGCGCGCGCGGCGGGCCGCGCCCTGGCGACATCACGCGTCCTCGTGAACGATCGTGCGGACGTGGCGCACGCGGCCGGCGCCGGCGGCGTCCATCTGCGGGCGGACGGCCCGCCGGCGGCCGTGGTGCGGTCGCTGGGTCCGCCGGAGTGGCTGATTGGCCGGTCGGTGCATTCGCTCGAGGAGGTGCGGCGGGCGGCTGACGCGGACTACCTGATTTTCGGCACCGTCTTCGCGAGTCGGTCCAAAGGGCCTGACGCGCCGGTCGCCGGTCTGCCGGCGCTGCGGGCGGCCGTCGCGGCGTCCGCCGTGGGCGTCCTCGCCATCGGCGGCATCACGCCGGCGCGCGTGAGCGCCTGCCGGGCCGCGGGCGCGGCCGGGGTGGCGGCCATTGGCGTCTTCCTGCCGCCGGGCTGCGCCGCGGACGCGCTGGGCCCGGCCGAAGCCGTCCGCGCGCTGCGACGCGCCTGGCGCGAGGCACGGGAGTCGTGAGTACATGCAGCCGCCTGCTACAGTTACCGCCGACGACATGAGCGATCTGGGGACTCGGCTGAAACAGGCGCGGGAGGCGAAGGGCGTGGCCCTGCGCGACATCGCGACCGCCACGAAAATCTCGGTGGTCACGCTGGAAGCGCTGGAACGCCACGACTACGCGCGCCTGCCCGGCGGCATCTTCAGCCGCGCCTTCGTGCGCGCGTATGCGATCGCCGTCGGTGTCGAGCCGGAAGGGGCCGTCAACGAGTTCCTGGCGGAATTCACGCGCTACGAGCGGGAGAGAGAACGCGCGATCAAACGGCCGGACATCACGCCGGACGACCGTGAGTTCCTCGATCGACAGAATCAGGCGCTGCGCGTGTTCCGGACGCTGCTGATCGTCGCCGCCCTGGCCACGCTCGGCGCGCTGGCCTATGTCGGGTGGATCTGGTTGCCGCGGCGCTGACGCGGCGCGGCTGCTTGTTAACCCCGGTGCTCACTTGCGTTGGCGTACGCAGGGCGGCCCTTCAGGGCCGCCATGCACGCCGGGCCTGAAGGCCCGGCCTACGTGCGGACGATGGGGCGTCAACTCAAGTGGGCGCCGGGGTTAGTTGTAACTTGTTAGTTGTTAGTTACGCGGCTTGTTTCCCATCCCCCACTCAGACCGCATCTGCGACAGGCCATCCATGTAGACGGCCGCGCGTTCGCGCTCGTCCTCCGACGAGATCGATTTCAGCAAGGCGACGGCGCGCGCCAGGTCCTTCTTGATCGTGACTTTCGTGGCGTTGTAGTAGATCTGCTTGATTTCCGACAACGGGTCCATGGCCGCCCCCTTACGCCCGCGTGAGCGTCAACCCTTGTGACTCGATGGCAATCGGCAGAATCGTGGCGCCCATCGACGAGAGGGCGGACGCGACCGCCGTGCGCCGATCGGGCTCGACCAGGCAGAAGAGGCAGCCGCCGCCGCCCGCCCCGCAGACCTTCCCGCCCAGCGCGCCGGCTTCCTGCGCGCGCGCCAGCATCGCATCAATCTCCGGCGTCGTCACGCCCGGGGCCAGGCGCTTGCGATGCTGCCACTCGGCGGCGAGATGGGTCGCGAGGTCGCGCCAGTTGTGGCGTTCGAGCGCCTGGCGGACGCCGATGGCCGCGTCGCGAATGCCGTCGAACGCCGTCGCGACCAGAGGGTCGCCATCGATGCGGCGCGTCATGACCGTCCAGTTGTTGATGCCGGAATGCCGGGACGCCCCCGTGTAGGCCAGGACGACGCGCCGCTCGAGCTCGCGCCGATCGACGGACAGTTCCACGCGTCGGATGCCCGACACGCCGAGTTCGATCGCCGCTACGCCGCCGTACATCGCCGGCCGGTAGTCCTGCACGCCGGTCGGCACGCCGAGCACCTGCGTCTCGATGTTCATCGCGGTCGTCAGCAGATCCTCGGGATCCATGCGAGCGCCCGGCCCAGGAGGCGAGCGCGGCCGACACGGCCACTGCCATCGCGGACGACCCGGCAATGCCGGCGCCGACCGGCGATTCCGATCGGGTGCGAATATCGAGGCCCCGCGCCCCGAAGTGCCGGGCGAGTCGGGTCAGGAGCGGCAGCTGTGTGAGGTCGAGCTCGGCCGGGTCGGCGGCCTCGACCTGCTCGCCCGTGTCCTGGGACTCGATGCGCACACGGTGGTCGCGCCTCGACGTCAGCCGGCAGTGCGCGCGCAGGCTGATGGCGGCGTTGATCGTCTGCGCGCCTTCATGAAACAGGTAGAGCGGCCAGATGTCGAAGGTGCCGCCGGCGAGGTCGATCCGTGTCGGCGCGGAGGAGTCGATGTCCACCCGCGCATTATAATGGCGGACGAATGTCGCTTCGGGATCTTCGACGCCAGGCCGGGCGACTTGTGATCGCCGGATTCGCCGGCCAGAGCGCGCCCGACGACCTCCGCCGCCTGATCGCCGAGTTCGATCTCGCCGGCGTCATTCTGTTCGCCCGCAACGTCACGGAGCCCCGGCAGGTGGCCGAGCTCTGCCGCGAGGTGTCCGCGCTGTCCGCGCGAGTGGCCGCTGTGGATCAGCGTCGATCAGGAGGGCGGCCGCGTGGCCAGGCTGAAGCGGCCGTTCACGGAGTGGCCCCCGGCGATCACGCTCGGCCGGAGCGGCGATCCGGCCCTGGCAGAGCGATTTGCCACCGCGCTGGCCGCCGAGCTCCGCGCGGTCGGCATCACGCTGGATTTCGCGCCGGTCCTCGACGTGCACTCGAACCCCGCCAATCCCGCCATTGGCGACCGCGCCCTGTCGGACAATCCGCAGACGGCCGCGGCCATGGGTGCGGCGATCATCCACGGGCTCCAGGAGAACGGCATCGCCGCGTGCGGCAAGCACTTTCCCGGCCACGGCGACACGGACGTCGACTCGCATGAGGGCGCTGCCCGTCGTGGACCACGACCGGCGCCGGCTCGACGCCGTTGAGTTCGTGCCGTTCCGGCGCGCCATCGCCGAAGGCGTCGCGGCGATCATGACGGCACACGTGCGGGCGCTGCAGATCGATCCCGATCGCGTCGCGACGTTCTCGCCCGCGATCGTCACCAGCGCTGCTCAAGCAGGACCTCGGCTTCACGCGGCGTCGTGATCAGCGATGACCTGGGCATGAAGGCGGTCAGCGCGGAGACGCCGCTGCCGGAGGCCACGGTCGCGGCGATCCAGGCCGGCTGCGACGTCGGCCTGCTCTGCAACTCGACCGCCGACGAGCAGTGGCAGGCGATCGAAGCCGTGATCCGCGCCGCCGAGCGCGGGCGACATCACGCTGTCCCGCATCGACGACGCGATGGCCCGCCAGCGGCGCATGAAGGAACGCTTCGTCATGCTGGCTCCGCTGCCGGCACCGTCGATGGATGATGTCGGGCGCGCGGAGCATCTGGCGATCGCGCGCGAGATGGCCGGGTGGCAGTGATGAGCACGCACGGCAGGCGGGCTGGCGCGATGTCCGGCCGGTGGGCCCCGGCAGCCGCGATCGGCCTGGTGGCGCCGGCCAGCCCGTTCAGCCGCGCCGACTTCGAGGCCGGACTGGCGGAGCTGCAGCGGCTCGGTCTCGTGCCGGTGTTCGACGATCGCGTGTTCGAGCGCGCAGGCCATCGTGGCCGGGTCCGCGGCCACGCGGGCCGCCATGCTGCGCGAGTATCTGACGCGGCCGGACGTCGACGCGGTGCTCGCGGTGCGCGGCGGCTACGGCAGCGCGGAGACGCTGCCGCGGCTCGATGCGGCCGAGCATGCGGGCGGCCCGCACGGCGTTCATCGGCTACAGCGACGTCACGTCGATGCACGCATTCTGAACGGTCACGTGGGCATGGTCAGCGTCCACGGCGCGATGATCGAAGGCCGACTGGCGGCCGGCGAGTCGGCGCCTACGACGACGGTCGTTGCTCGCAGTGCTGTCCGCGCGACCGCTTGGGCGGCTCGCGCCGGAAGGCCTCGAGATCCTCCGACCCGGCGAAGCGACGGGACCGCTGTATGGAGGCACGCTGACGCAGCTGGCGGCGTCGCTCGGCACGCCCTACCGTTCGATCCGCCGAACGGGCCACGTGCTGGTGCTGGACGAGGTCGGCGAGCGGCCCTACCGGATTCGCCGCCTGCTGACGCAGCTGGGACAATGCGGCGTGCTCGCGCGCGCGGCCGCCGTGGTCTTCGGGCAGTTGCCGCGCTGCGACGAGCCGGACGGGCGGCGTGACCGGCGCGTGCGGTGATGCGCGGAGTGCTTCGAGGGTTTCCCGGGCCCGGTCGCTCTTGGGATTCCCGACCGGCCACACGACGACGCCGCTCGTGAGCGTGCCGTTCGGCGTGGCGGCGCGCGTGGTGGGCCGGGGCGCGCCCGCCCTGGTGATTGACGAGGCGGCGGCCGCCTGATCGGCGGCGGAGAACCACGATGGCGCGTATTCACTTCATCGGCATCTGCGGTACCGCGATGGCCACGCTGGCGGCGATGCTGAAGGCGCGCGGGCACGACGTGCAGGGCTCGGACCATGGGCGTCTATCCGCCGATGAGCGACTTCCTGGCGCGCGAGGGCATCCCCACATTCGAGGGCTATCGCCCTGAGCACATCACACCGGACATCGACTCGCGTGATCGTCGGCAACGCCATTTCGCGCGGGAACCCCGAACTCGAGGACCGTGCTCGACCGCAAGGTGCGGTTCACGTCGATGCCGGAGGCGATTCGCGACGAGTTCCTCTGGAGGTCGCGGTCGATCGTCATCGCGGGCACGCACGGCAAGACGACGACGACCGCGCTGACCGGCTGGCTGCTGACGGCGGCGGGCCGCGATCCCAGCGTGCTCGTCGGCGGCATCGCGGTGAACTTCGACGGCAGCTATCGGCTCGGGTCCGGCCGCGACTTCGTCATCGAGGGCGACGAGTACGACAGCGCCTTCTTCGACAAGACGGCGAAGTTCCTCAAGTACCTGCCGGACATCGCGGTGGTGGGGAACCTCGAGTACGACCACGCGGACATCTACGCCGACATGGAGGCGCTCCGCACGGCGTTTCGCCGGTTCGTCGGGTTGATGCCGCGCAACGGCCGGCTGGTGCTCGGCGCCGACAGTCCTGAAGCGATGCGGCTGGCCTCGCTGGCGCGGTGCCAGGTCGAGACGTTCGGCACGACGCGCGGACGCCGACTGGCGCGCCTCGAGCATCACGCCGGACGGCGACCGCATCCGCTTCGACCTGACGGTCCGGAACGAGCGCCTGGGGCCCGTGTCGCTGCCGCTGTGGGGCGAGCACAACGTCTGGAACGCGCTGGCGGCGATGGCGGCGGGGCGAGGCGGCCGGGTTGGCCATCGACGACATGCGGCAGGCGCTCGCAGGAGTTCCGCGGCGTGCGGCGTCGGCTCGAACTGCGCGGCGTCGCGCGCGGCGTCTCGGTGTTCGACGACTTCGCGCACCATCCGACGGCCATCCTCGAGACGCTGCGGGCCGTCCGATGGTCGTATCCGGACCGGCGGATCTGGGCCGTCTTCGAGCCGCGGTCGGCGACCTCGTGCCGCCGGATCTTCCAGGACGACTTCGCGCGCGCGTTCGAGGAGTCCGGCGCCGACGAAGTGGTCCTGGCGTCGGTGTTCCGGCAGTCGCTGCCGGAAGACGAGCGCCTGTCGGTGGACGCGCTCGTGGAGCGGCTGCGCCAGGCCGGACGCCACGCGCGGCACATCGCCACGGTGGCCGAGATCGTCGCGGCGGTCGTCGGCGGAGGCCCGCGACGGCGACCTCGTCGTCATCATGTCGAACGGCGGGTTCGACGGCATCCACGACAAGCTGCTGGCCGCGCTGGCCGGGGCCGGCCGATGAGCGCCTTCGCGTTTCGGCGACCGGCTGCTGGCGTGCGTGCCGGCGGCAGGCCGTCCGCGAGCACGAACCGCTCGCGCCGCTCACGACATTCCACGTTGGCGGCCCGGCCGACTGGCTGGTGGAGATCCGATCGCCGCGATCGAGCTGGTGGGTGTGCTCGCGGCCGCGCGCGACGCGGCGATGCCGGTGACCGATGCTCGGCGGCGGATCGAACGTCGTGGTGGCCGACGACGGCGTGCGCGGCATCGTGCTGCGGCTGCATCTCACGGCCATCACGGCCGTCAGCCCCGACGCGCGTCCGCGCGGAAGCCGGCGTGACGATGAACGGGCTGGTGCGGTGGACGATCGGCCGCGGCCTGGCCGGGCTCGAGGCGTGGGCCGGGACGCCAGGCACGGTCGGCGGCGCGATCTACGGCAACGCGCACTATGCCGGGCGTAACATCGGCGAGCGCGTGATCGAGGTGCGTGGCTGGTCAGTCGCGAAGGCACGCTGGCGACGGTGCCCCGGCGCGGGCATGGGATTCGGGTACGACACGAGCCGGTTGCAGCGGACCGGCGAGATTCTCGTGTGGGCCGATCTCGCGCGTGTCACCGGGGCGGCCTGATGACCTGCGCGCGATCGCGCGCGCAGTCGCTGGCGCACCGTAAGCGGACCCAGCCGCTGGCGATGCCCAGCGCGGGCTGCATGTTCCAGAATCCGGTGCCCGGCCGCGACGTGATGCCGCCGGGCGTGCCGGCGTCGGCCGGCGCGCTGATCGATCGCGCCGGGCTCAAGGGACATCGGATTGGCGGCGCGCGAAATCTCGCGCGTGCACGCGAACTTCTTCGTCAACGACGGGCGGCGCCACCGCTCGGGACATCTGGCACGCTGGTCGAAACGGCTCGCGCGGCGGTGCGCGAACAATTCGGCGTGGATCTGCGCGACTGAAGTCGTTTTTCTGGGACACTTCTGACATGGCTCAACTCGTGATTGAAGGCGGACGCCGACTGTCGGGCCGCATCGCTGTGGGAGGCAACAAGAACGCCGCGTTGCCCGCTGCTGGCCGCGTGCCTGCTGACGCCGGAGACGTGCGAAATCCGCAACGTGCCGCGCATCCGTGACGTCGCGGTGATGATCGATCTGCTGCGGTCGCTCGGCGCCGAGGTCGAGGAGGTGGATGGCGACGACCGTGCGCGTCACGTGCCGCGACATCCAGCGCGTCGCAGCCGGACCCGGCGCTGGTGGGCCGCCTGCGGGGATCCGTGCTGCTGCTCGGCGCGTTGCTCGGGCGCGTCGGGCGGGCGGAACTCGCGCCGCCGGGCGGCGACTTTCCCGCGCGGCGGACGATCACGACGCACCTGCACGCGCTTGTCGCAATGGGCGGGCGCATCGTGGAAGACCCGCGCGGCCATCGCCTCGAGGCGCCGGATGGCCTGCGCGGCGCGTCGATGTACCTGGTCGAGGCGTCGGTGACAGGCACCGAGACGGCGCTGCTGGCGGCTGCGCAGGCGCGGGGGCGCACGGAGATCCGGCACGCGGCGTGCGAGCCGCACGTCGCGGAGTCTGTGCCAGTTCCTCGCGGCGATGGGCGCGCGACGTCGCGGGCATCGGCACCTCCACGATCAGCATCGAGCCGGCGGCGGCGGCCGCGCGGGGCGGTGCATACGCTGCGCGGCGACTACATCGAGGCGGGGTCGTGGGCCGTCGTGGGCGCGGTCACGGGCGGCGAAATCGACGTGGTCGGCGCGCAACCGCAGGATCTCGAGCCCATGGCCGCGGTCCTCGCGATGATGGGGGTGAGCATGCGCCTCGACCAGGACGCGTTCAGTCGTCCGGCCGTCCACGCTCGTCGGCCGCGCGCCGCATCACGACGGGCTTGTGGCCCGGGTTCCCCAGCGACATCGTGAGCCTCGATCACCGTGCTGGCGACGCAGGCGCGGGGCCGCACACTGCTGCACGACTGGATGTACGAACTGCGCCTGTTCGCGCTCGAGCAGCTCAGCTCGATGCGCGCCGATCTGTTTCTGTGCGATCCGCACCGCATCATCGTCACCGGTCCCACCAAGTTGCGCGGCCGGGTGCTGGACAGCCGCGACATCCGATTCGGGAATGGCGCTCGTCGCCGCCGCGCTCTGCGCGGAAGGGGAGAGCACGGTGCTCGAAATCGAGACGGTCGAACGCGGTTACGCCGAGCCTGGTCGATCGCCTGCGCTCGCTTGGGGCGCAGGTCGAACGAAGGGACTGACGCAGGGCGGTGTAGGCCGGTCCTTCAGGGCCGGCCGGCACGCCGGGCCTGAAGGCCCGGCCTACAGGCCCATCTTCTACTCGAACCTCAGCGCCTCGATGGGATCGAGCGCCGAGGCTTTGCGAGCGGGATAGAACCCGAAGAAGATGCCCACGCTCGCCGAGAAGGCGACGGCCGTGAACGCCGCGTTGGCCGGCACCAGCGTCGTCATGCCCTGATAGGCGCTGAGGAACCCCGAGATGCCGTAGCCGAGGCCGATGCCGACGGCGCCGCCGGCGACGCTGATGGCGACCGCCTCGACCAGAAACTGCAGGAGCACGTCGGCGCCGCTCGCGCCAATCGCGAGGCGCAGCCCGATCTCGCGGGTGCGCTCGGTGACTGAGACCAGCATGATGTTCATGATGCCGATGCCGCCGACGAGCAGCGACACGGCCGCGATGCCCGCCAGGAGCGACGTCATCGTCTGCGTGGCCTGCGTGCGCGTCTTGATCAGGTCGTCCTGCGTCAGCACCATGAAATCCTCCGCCGCGCCCGTCTCCAGGTTGTGCGCGGTCCGCATCGCATCGCCGATCGACGCGGCCGTGCTGGCCATGTCCGCGGCCGTGCGCGCCGAGGCCAGGATGTAGGACAGGTACTCGGTGCCCTGCAGTTTCTTCATGACGGTCGTGTACGGCGCCAGGATTTGATCGTCCTGGTTCTGGCCCATGGTCGACGCGCCCTTGGCCGAAAGCACGCCGATCACCTTGAACACGTGATTCCGGACCCGGAGTTCCTGCCCGGTCGGGTCCTCGTCGCCGAAGAGCGTCTCGGCCACGTTGCTGCCGAGGACGCACACTTTGGACGTCGCCACCACGTCCTGCTCGGTGAAGAACTCGCCGGCCTTCAGGGGCCACGACTTGATCGACTGGTAGTCCACGTTGACGCCGACGATCGACGTGCGCCAGTTGGACGTGGAGGAAATGACCTGCTGCTGGCTGGAGACGATTTCGCTGACGTACTCGACGTCGGGGAGGGCGCGGAGTGCCGCGGCGTCGGCCAGGCTCAGCCGGCTGAACGTGCCGGCCGCTTGGCGGGCGCCGCCGGTCATCATGGAGCCCGGAAACACCATGACCATGTTCGTGCCGGCGCCGCGGATCTGATCCTCGATGGCGGCCTGCGCGCCGGTGCCGAGCGCCACCATCGTGATGACGGCGGCCACGCCGATGATCATGCCGAGCATGGTCAGCGTCGTGCGCAGCTTGTTGCGGTTCAGCGCCTTGAGGGCGATCCGGATCGTCATCAGGATGGGCATGCGTGCCTAGCGGCTAATCTCCGTGCCCTTGGGGAATTCGAACGCGAAGGCGCCATCGCCCAGTCCGGTGTTTTCCTTCAGGTTCGAAAAGCGAATCGTGTTCGTCCCCTGGTCGTCGGTCGTGACGAAGCCGAGCAGCGCGAGCGTGCGGGCGTCGATGAAGAGCGTCAGCGTGTCGAAGTCGGCCTGTTTCGATTTCGGCACTAGTCCGAGGCGCCATTCACCAGCCGGCGCGCCGGTGGCGAGCGACGGGGTGAAGTCACGCGCCAGGTTGCCGCGGCCGGCGAGGAAGAGCAGCGCCGTGGAGGCCTCGTCGTCTTTCGGCAGGGGCGAGATCGAGCCCGCGCGTTCTTCCGCGAAATACGTCTTGAACACCGTGCCGTCGGAGACGAAGACCTTGCGGTCGGGCGACTCGTAGGTGAACCGGATGCGTCCGGGCTTCTTCAGGAGGACCTTGCCGCGCTCCGTGGCGGCCTGACGCAGCAGGACGCCGCGATAGGTCTGCGTGAAATCCGCCGTGAAGTCGCGAATGGATTCGTAACGCTTCTGGAGCCGGGCCGCGAGCTCCGCGGCGGGCGGGGCCGCCTGGGCCGCCAGCGGCAGCGGCGCCGCGACACCAATGGCCGCCAGGGCCAATGCCGGCAAGAAGAATCGCATGGACAGCCTATTGTTACACGTAGGCCGGGCCTTCAGGCCCGGCGAGCAGCGGCGGCCCTGAAGGGCCGCCCCACAGCGACCCTGCGGGAGCCAGACTCAGTTCAGGCGGCAGCCGCCCGGACCGCGCGGATCGCCGCACGACCCGCAGGGGCCGGACATCGGGGTGGCCGACGAGGCCCCAGACTTGGTGGACACCGCAAAAACCGACAACTGCTTGTCGAGCGCCCGGCCCTCGCAGTGCGGGCACGAGGGCTGCCGGGCCGCGGATACGATCGTCTCGAACTGATGGTGACAGTCGCGGCAGATGTACTCAAAGATAGGCATGGCTGGTTGGCGGGTGACCCGCTCGTCGGTCCATTCTACTTCGGAGGCTGTGTTGAGCAACGAGACGAACGCCCTGCTGGCTTTGAAGAACGCCTGGAACGGCGCCCTCGTGGCGTCGGACCGGCTTCGGGAAATGGCGCCGTCCCTGGCGGCGCTGCCCGAAGAGACCGACGTGCACACGATTGACCTCGAGGCGTACCACAAGGCCGCGCTGGCGCAGGCCCTCGCGACGAACGCCTTGCGGGGATTGATTGAGGACCTGCGAACGCACCCGCCGCAGGACTAGCGCTTCGTCGGCATCTGCGCGCCGACCGCGGCGCGCCAGTCGTGAAGCCTGCGCCGCAGTTCGGCGGCCCGGTCAGGTAAGGCGCCGGCAAGATCGCGCGTTTCGCCGATGTCGTCCTTCAGGTTGAAGAGCTCGACGCGCATGTCCTCGTAGAACTCGATCAGTTTCCAGTCGCCGGCCCGGACCGCGCCGAACGGGCGGACGCGCGGAGGCTCGCCGCCCCAGTAGTGCGGGTAGTGCCAGAAGAGCGCCTCGCGCGCGAGGCCGCCCCTCTGCCGCAGCAGCGGCACCAGGCTGACGCCGTCGACTGCCGCCGGGCGCCGCCACGCCGGCGATTTCCAGCAGCGTCGGGAGGAAGTCGATGCTGCTGACCGGCGTCGCGCTGGTTGCGCCGGGCTTCGTGACGCCGGGCCAGCGATGATCAGCGGCTCGCGGATGCCGCCCTCGTACGGAAAGCCCTTGCCCGCGCGCAGCGGCGCGTTGGACGTCGCCTGCGGCCAGAGCCCGCCGTTGTCGCGACATGAACACGACCACCGTGCGTCGGCCAGGCCCTGCGCATCCAGCTTGCCGCAGGATGCGGCCGACGCTGTCGTCCACGCTCTCGACCATGGCCGCGTAGGTGGGGTTCTTCTGGTCACCCGCGGGCGGTTTCGCTTTGTACTTCGCGAGCACGTCGGGCTTCGCCATGAGCGGCGTGTGGACGGCGAAATGCGGGAAGTAGAGGAAGAACGGCCGGTCCTTGTTCGCGGCGATGAAGCTGCTCGGCCTCGCTGGTGAGCCGGTCGGTCAGGTACTCGCCCTCGGCGCCGCCGGACCGGAGGTCGGGCACGTGTAGCTCGTTCTCGTACGGCGAGAAGTAGCGACGCCGGCTGGCCGAAGTGCGAGCCGGCGACGTTCACGTCGAACCCTGGCGCTCCGGGCAGATCGGCGGGTCCGCCCAGGTGCCACTTGCCGATGCTGGCCGTGGCGTAGCCGGCCGTCTTCAACGCCTCGCGCGATCGTCATCTCCTCCAGCGGCAGCGACTGCTGCCAGGTCGGGGATCACAGCGGCTGCGACGGCCGGTCGCCTTCGCCGGGGATCCAGTCGGTCAGGTGCAGACGCGCCGGATACTTGCCCGTCAGGATGCTGGCGCGCGTGGGCGAGCAGACCGGGCACGCGGCGTAGGCGTCGGTGAACCGCATCGCCCTGCGCAGCCAGGCGGTCGATATGGGGCGTGTCGTGGAACGGCTGCCGTAGCAGCCGACGTCGGCCCAGCCCAGGTCGTCAATCAGGATGAAGACGAAGTTGGGCCGGACGGTGCCGGTGCCCTGCAGGAACCGGAGCGCATCCCCGCCGATCCAGGGCATCGGGACCGCCGCCGCCGCGCCGAGCGTGGCGAGTTTCAGGAAGTCGCGTCGCTGCATCGCGCCAGGATCCTACGCTCGACCGGGCGCCGACGTCCACGATGGCGGCGGTTACGAACGCGCCAGCGCCTTCGTGAGAAAATACCGCCCGAGGAACGCACCGCCTATGAAACTCCCGGCCCAGATCGATCTTGGAGACATCACCGTTCGCGACGGACTGCAGACGCTCGAGCACTACGTGCCGGTGGACGTGAAGCTGCGTCTGGCCGAGGATCTCGTGCTCGCGGGGTTCCGCCACATCGAGGTGACCAACTTCGGCAATCCGACGTTCCTGCCGCAGTTCAAGGACTGCGATGAACTGCTGGACCGGCTGTTCGATTCACCGCGGGCCGGCGGCCGGCTCCGTCAGAACGGCGGCGACGTCACGGTCACGGCCGTGACGATCAACGAGCGGGCCGTCGATCGTGCCCTCGATAACCGGGCGGCCAGGGGCCGCGGGCCAGACTGCCTGCTGCAGATGGTGTCCACCGACCCGCATCACCACAAGGTCAACTCCGGCATGACGCTCGACGAGTACCTGGGTGATGACCGAGCGGTGCACCGCCAAGGCCAGGCAGGCGGGCATGGACATGTGCGGCACGGTGAGCACGATTCTGGGGCTCGCCGATCCGCGGCCACCGGCAGACGACGCTCGAGACCGCCGTGGAGTTCTCGAAGCGCTACCTCGAACTGGGCGCCGCCTACATCGAACAGGCGGACCACGATGGATTGGCCGACCCGCTTCGCGTCTTCGAGTACTTCTCGATGGTGCTCGATCCCGCCCGCATGGGTTCTTGGGCGCATCCGCGCTATCACCTGGCGCATTTCCATACCGGCCGGGGCATGGGGCTGGCCAACTATCTGGCCGCGCTCCAGGCCGGCGTCGTGCGGTTCGAGACGACGATGAGCGCCACGGGCGGCCAGCCGTCCAACGTGATGGACGGGGTGCCCACCGGCGGCACGGGCGCGTACTATCACGCGTCGCATCTGGCGAACGGCATCGTGTCCACCGAGGACTTCGTCGTGATGGCGGAAGCGATGGGCATCCGGACGGGGATCGACGTCACGAAACTGCTCGGCGTCGGCCGGGTCTTCAAGGAGCAGGTGCTGCGCATCGCGCCGGACGCCCGCCGGATGCTGGTGGCGAACGTCGCGCGGGTCACCGGCATCAGCGAAGCTCGAATCGCGGCGTTGGGGAACTCAGGCGAAGCGCTGGACCGGCTGATTGACGAAGGCGCCGCGCACTTTGCCGCGGCGACCGGCAAGCCCGCGGACAAGGCGCGGGCCGTCATCGACAATCTCCTGCAAGGCACGCGCGACTACCTGGAGAGCGGGTGGTGGTGTCACTCGCGGGCCGAGACGCTGGTCAACGGCGTGCCGCCGTCGCCCCATCTGCTGGACCTGCTGCCGGAGGCCCGCGAACGGCACTGAGGCACGGCCCGGTGGCCTGGCCATCGCTCCCGAGGACCGGAACTATGAGACGCCCACCACTCGCAGTCACGGTAGCGCTGCTCGCCGCCGGATATTCGGCGTCCGCGCACCAGGCCCGGCGGCCCAACGTGCTGTTCATCGCCGTGGACGACCTGCGGCCGGAACTCGGCTGCTACGGCAACACCGTGATCAAGACGCCCGAACATCGACCGGCTCGCGGCGAGCGGCGTCACGTTCCTGCAGGCCTACGTGCAGCAGGCGGTGTGCAATCCGTCGAGGGCCAGCCTGCTCACCGGCCTGCGGCCGGATTCGCTGCAGGTCTGGGACCTGCAGACCGAGATGCGCACGCACGTGCCCGACGTCGTGACGTTGCCCCAGTATTTCAGCGCAGCACGGTTACGCCACGACCGCGATCGGCAAGATCGAGCACAACATCTTCCCGGACGATCGCTCCTGGTCTATCCCGAGAGATGTACGTGGACGGGTTTCCGTTCGACGCCGACGCGGTCCTATGCGGGCGAGGAAGGACTGGTGACGCAAGCGAAACGCCGGGCCGGCATCCTTGCGTCCAGGCAGCCCCTACCAGAATCGCGACCGGTTCGGCAGAGCTACCTGAAGGCGCAGGCCACGGAAAGCGCCGATGTACCCGACGACGCCTACTACGATGGCGCCCAGACTGAACGGCGGCGCTGGCCAACGATTGGCGAGCTGGCCAAAGGCAACGCACCGTTCTTCTTCGGCATCGGCTACTACCGGCCGCACCTGCCGTTCAATGCGCCGAAGAAATACTGGGACCTCTACGACCCGGAGCGCCATTCCCCTGGCCACGAACCCGTTCGTGCCCAGGGATCGCCGCTGATGGCCATCAGCAACATGCGGGAACTGAGCGGCTACACGGACTTCAAGAACGCCGTGCATCCGACGCAGGGGAGCCTGACAACGAGGCCGAGTCCCGCCTCCTGAAGCACGGCTACTATGCCTCGGTCAGCTACGTGGACGCCCAGATTGGCCGGCTGCTGGATTGGCTCGAGGCCCTTGGCATCGCCGACAACACGATGGTCGTGCTCTGGGGCGACCACGGGTGGAAACTCGGCGAGCACAACGCGTTGGACGTAAGATGACCAACTTCGACATCGACACCCGGGCGCCGCTGCTGCTGCGGGCGCCGGGCCGCTGGAGGCCGGGCACGCGGCTGCAATCAGATGGTCGAGTTCGTGGACGTCTTTCCGACCATCACCGAACTGGCCGGGTTGCCCGTACCCCGTGGACTCGAAGGCGCGAGCGCGGTGCCGCTGCTCGCGGCGCCGGACCGGCCGTGGAAGAAGGCGGTGTTCAGCCAGTTCCTGCGCGATGGCATCTGGGTCGCCCCGGACGGCATCCCCTACATGGGCTACAGCGTACGCACCGATCGCTACCGCTACACGGCCTGGATGAACTGGATCTCGAAGGCGTTCGTCGCGTGGGAACTGTACAATCACGCGTCGGATCCGGACGAGAACGTGAACGTCGCCGATGCGCCCGAGTACGCCCGCGCACGAGCCGAACTGGAGGCGATGCGGGTTGCCGGATGGAAAGCGGTTGGCCGCCCGCGGGAGTAGCCGGGCGCTACCTGCCGGCGCGCCCGAGCAGCAACTCGATCTCCGCTTCGAATGTCAGCGAGGTCTCGCGATCATGAATCGCCGGGCGATACATCACGCGCCCCTGTGCATCGACCAGGAAGTTCGTCGGCGCGCCGGTCACCTGATAGACGCGTGACGCGAACGTCTTGTCCGGCATCCGCAAGGCCACGAAACTGAACTGGCGCTCCTTCTGCAGCGACAACACCAGCGGGTCTTCGTCGGTGACGATGTTGATGCCGAGCACCTCGAAGCCGCGGGAGCGGAACTTCTGCAGCGTCGGCTCGACATAGCCGAATTCGTTCATGCACGGCCCGCATCCCGGAAACCAGAAATTCACCAGCACGACCCGGCCGCGGTAGTCCGCGAGCGACACGGTCTCGCCGGTATCGAAGCGCTTCAAGGTGAAGTCCTTGAAGGGGGTCGCCGACGCCTCCAACGCCTGCCACACATCGTCCTTGACCTGCGTGTCGGTCCGGCCCACGCGCGCGCCGTAGACCGCCGCCGCGCGGTTGAGTGCGGCCTTCGGTTCCCTCGCCGCGGCCGCGACCAGCCCGTTGTAGGCGGCGCTCGGATTGCCGGCGCCCTGCGCGTCGGCCCGCAGCAGGTAGAAGGGCACGCCATCGCCACCACCGCGCGGCGGCGTCATCGCGTCGAGCAGCTTCAGGGCCGCGGCGAATTGCTTCTTTCCCACGAGCGTGCGCGCCTCGTTGAACTTCAGCTGATAGGTCAGGAAGTCGGGCCAGTCGGGGTCGCCGACGCATCCTTCGTCCATCGCCCGCGCGAGCGCCAGGCCGTCGCCGGATCGTCGCCCGTCGTCAGCCCGAAGAACTGCTTCATCGTCCAGCAGTGGGAGAACGACCGGTTGTCCGGGAACATCTCCCACATGCGGCGAAACGCCGGCAGCTTCTCGGCGGGCGTGGCGGCGGGGTTGACGAGGCCGATCAGCGCGCGATAGGCCGTGTCCGTGCCCGGGAACCGGTTCACGACCGCCCACAGCGCCGGGGCGCGGTCGGGTTCCGGGAGCGCCTCGATGACGTCGACGGCCGCTTGCGGGTCATTGGGATCGGCGGCCGCCGCCTGTTTCAGATAGGCGGCGCGCGCCGCGCTGTCCCGGCCGAGCAGCGCGAGGAGCGCCAGGCCGCTGTAGGCCGGCGAGAAGCGCGGATCGATCGCGAGCGCGCGCTTGAACGCCGATTCCGACGCGACGCGGTCCGTGTTCAGCTGTACGTAGCCGAGGCCCCACTGCATCACGGCCTTGGCCGGGTACTGCGCGGCCCATTGGCCGTAGGTCGCCGTCAGTTCGGCGGAGGCCGGGCCGCCGCCGAGCGGGATCGCGCGCGTCTTGGGCGGGAAGACGATCGGCACGCCCTTGCTGTTCTTCGGCACGGGGCCGGTGGGCGGGGGCACGGGCGGCTCGGGGCCCATGCGCCAGGCCTTCATCGCGGTGACGTAGCCCTCGTGCGCGGGGAAGAAGTCCGGTGCGGCCTCGATCGCCTGCCTGAACAGCGCGGCCGCGCGCTCCGGGTCACTCTTCTGGATCGCCGCGGCCTGGGCGGCGGCGGCGCGCGCGGCGTCGTTCGGGCCCTGCCAGAGCGCCTGCGCGCCCAGGCCCGCGGACAAGAGCACGGCGACTGATGCGCACACAATCCGCAATTTCGACATCTTCGGGGACTCCCGCGCCATAGTAGCCAACGCGGTCGTCGCGCGCAATCCGCACGCCGCGCCGCGCGGGAGTAGCCGCGGGCCGTGGTCCTGCGTATACTCCGGCTCGGAATGTCTCACCGCGCAACAATCAGCCGTCGCGAATTCGTCAAGACCGCGGGCCTGGGGGCGGCGGCGCTCGCGCTGCCGCTGGGGCAGACCGCCACCCGCAGCCGCAAGCCGAACATCATCTACATCCTGGCCGATGACCTCGGCATGGGTGAGGTGGGCTGCTACGGGCAGAAGAAGATCCGCACGCCGAACATCGACCGGCTCGCCGCCGAGGGCATGCGCTTCACCGCGCACTATTCCGGCAGTCCCGTGTGTGCGCCCGCGCGGTGTTCGCTGCTGACGGGCAAGCACACCGGCCACGCCTACATCCGCGACAACGACGAGATGGGCTTCCGCGGCGACGTGTGGCACGACCTCAGCCTCGAGGGGCAGCGCCCGCTCGAGGCCGGCACGGTCACGATCGGGACGACGCTGCAGGCCGCGGGCTATCGGACGGCGGCGATCGGCAAGTGGGGCCTTGGCGGGCCCGGCAGTACGGGCGAGCCCAACCGCATGGGCTTCGATCACTTCTTCGGCTACCTGTGCCAGCGCGTCGCGCACAATCACTACCCGTCGTACCTGTGGCGCAACCGCGAGAAGGTGCCGCTGGCCAATCCGTACGTGTATCCGCACGAGAAGCTGCCGGCCGGCGCGGATCCCGACGATCCGAAGTCGTACGCGAAGTACATCGGCACCCAGTACGCCGCCGACCTGATGGCTGACGAAGCGCTCGGGTTCATCCGCGAGAATCGCGATCGCCCGTTCTTCCTGTACCTGGCGTTCACCGATTCCGCACGCCGCGTTGCAGGTGCCGGAGGATTCGCTGGCGGAGTACCTGGGCCAGTTCCCGGAGACGCCCTATACCGGCGCGAAGGGTTATCTGCCGCATCGCGCGCCGCGCGCCGCCTATGCGGCGATGATCACGCGCATGGACCGCCACATCGGGCGCGTCATGGCGCTGCTCAAGGAACTGAACCTCGACAACGACAGCATCGTGTTCTTCTCGAGCGACAACGGGCCGACGTTCAACGGCGGCACCGACTCAGCGTTCTTCGAGAGCGCGGCCGGCCTGCGCGGCTTGAAGCAGGACGTCTACGAAGGCGGCATCCGCGTGCCGCTCGTGGCGCGGTGGCCGGGTCACGTGCCGGCAGGGGAGACATCCGCGCGGCCGTCGGCGTTCTGGGACATGCTGCCGACGTTCGCGGAACTCGCGGGCGCGCCGGTGCCCAGGGACACGGATGGCCTGTCGCTCGTGCCGACGCTCCTGGGCAAGCCGGACCAGCCACAGACGCGCGATTATCTGTACTGGGAATTCGAAGGCCGCCAGGCCGTGCGCCTCGGCAACTGGAAGGCCGTGCGCCTCAAGCCGACGAATGCGACGGAACTCTACAACCTCGCTACGGACCCGGCGGAGCAGACCAACGTAGCCGCCGCGAATCCATCCATCGTGCGCCGGGCGGAGGAGATCTTCACGACGGGCCGCACGGAGTCGGAGCTGTTCCCGCTGGTGAAGAAGGGCTAGCGCTTCCGGAAGACGCGCCCGCCGGATCGGCGAGGTTCTCGGCGGGCTGAAGCCCGCCGACTACTGCTGCCCGCGTTCACCGCGCCGGGGGCGTCGGGATCGGCGCTGGCTTGAGCCCCAGGATCTTGGAGATCTCCGGCGCGAGGTCCATCAGCCGGAGCGGCGTCGCCAGAGACGCCGGCTTCTCGCCTGGCACATGGATGATCATCGGAATGCGCTGGACCAGTTCCTGCGCGCCGCCGTGGTCGCCGATGCGGCCGAATCCGACGCCGTCCGCCAGCAGTCCCACCAGGTCAGGCGCGCCCGGGCCCGCCATCGTCGCCATCAGCTCCGCGCTGTGGCGTTTCGCCCAGGCCTGGAACTTCGCGGGCTGCGCATCGAGGTGCGAGTAGACCTGTTCGTAACGGTAGGTCGCGCCGTTCTGGCGAAGCGCGTAGATCTCGGTGATGCCGGAGACGTCTTTCAGACCGCGCGTGACCGCCTGTTCGTTCTCGATCGAACGGGTGTCCAGCCACAGGGTCAGCGCTGTAGCGGCATACGCGGTTCGCAGGGTGCGGAGCGCGTGCAGGTGTTCGAGCCAGTAGGGCGGCGTGGCGCGTGTCCGTCGCGTTTGCGAACGGGCAGCAGGACTGGGATCCGTTGTTACCCAGGTAGATCTCATTCTTCTGGCCACCGTGGTCGGCCGTGACGACGACGAGCGTCCGGTCCGCGAGTCCATGGGCCTCGAGCGCATCCAGCATCCGGCCGAGTTGTTCATCGGCGATACGAAGCACGTCGGCGAGGTGATATTCGCTGGGCACGCTCTGCAGACCATTCCCGTCCTGCTCGCCGAGCATGTGCCCGATCTTGTCGATGCCACCGAACGTGAGAAAGAGGCCTGACCAGGACTCACGTTGCATGATTTCGAGCGCCACATCTCCAGTCCAGACGTCGCCGCCCATGTGCTCGGGATCCTTCCCAGGCACGTAACGGCTTCCGTCGAGTTTGTAGATGGTCTTGAGGCCGGTTCCGTACGTCTCCTTGCAGTCGAGGGTGAAGCGAGGATTCGACGTGATGTAGTCGGGCACATTGACGCCATCCGGCGTGCATGGAGCCTCTTTGGGCGGCTTCAACAGCGTGACGATCGCCGACGCGTGGGGCCCGCCAAGGAAGTCGGCCGCATAGTCCTTCTCGCCGACCGCGAACACCTTGGAGTCAGGGAACTTGTCGAGGATTCGCGCCGGCAGAAACTGTTCGCGCGGGATCTTCTTCAGTAACTGCCACATCTGCGCCCGGGTGAGCTTGCCGGTGCTGTAGGCCAGGCCCGGCTTCCCCAGCGTGCCGTCCACGTCCACGAGCACGTCGTCTCCCCACGGCAGGTCGCGCGGCGGCAAGCCGGTGGGCATCACAAGGTGGGCGACGACCGTCTCGGACGTCATGTGTCCGACGTAGGCGTCGGGATAGTTGCGCGATGAGGCGCGCAAGCGCTTGAAGTGTTCGAGGTTGAACCGGTCGATGTAGTCCGGCCGCATCTGGTCGAAGACCATGAACAGGACGTGATCGGGAGCGGCGCGGGGCGCGGGCGGGGAAGTCGCGCCGGCCGAAAGGGACAGCACCGCCAACGTTCCCGCGATGACGACGACACCAAAGCGCCTGGACATGCCGCGATACTACAGCGGTTCCCACGGCCGGGGGACGCGCCGGTCGCGTCGGCGCGGGACCTTGACCGGCTCTCGGCTCTATGTTTATATGTATTTATGCGCACAACGGTCGAATTGCCTCCGTCGCTCATGCGCGCGGCCAAGGCCCGCTCCGCGGAATCCGGCGAGACGCTGAAGGCGCTGCTGGCGAGGGCCGTGGCCGCTGAATTGGGACGCGACGCCGCCCCGGCCGCAGGCGGGCCGCGCGTGGTTCTGCCGCTCTTCGGCGCCGGGGCCGGTCCCCGCGCCAACCCCTCGAACGCCGACCTCGAACGGGCGCTCGCCGACGCCGACGCCGCGCTAGTCCCCGCGGCGCGGTCCCCGCGGCGCCGTCGCCGGGCGCGGTGACCCGCCGTGAAACTGCTTGATGTCAACGTCTGGCTGGCGGCCGCCTGGGGCCGCCACGCGCAGCATCCGGTCGCCAAGCGCTTCGTGGACGGCGAGGACGACGAACTAGCGTTCTGCCGGGTGACGGAGATGGGGCTGCTTCGACTGGTCTCGAACCCGGCGGTCACGGGGCCGGACGCGCGTACACGCCGGGAGGCCTGGGATCTCGTTCTGCGATTTCAGGCCGACCCGCGCGTGCGGTTCCTCGCGGAGCCCAGGGGCCTCGCACCGCTGTGGATCGCCTTCTCCAAGCGCGACGACCGCAGCCATCTGTTGTGGACTGACGATTACCTGGCGGCGTTCGCCCAGGCCGCCGATCTTGAACTGGTGACCTTTGATCGGGGCGTGCACGGGCGCTATCCGTCCGTCCGCGTGATGACGCTGCGGGCCTGAGGATGAGGTCAGCCCGGGTTCCCGTTCTGGCCATCGCCGCAATCCCCGTGGTGCTCCACGTCGCGACGGCGGGCCACTACGGCATCTTCCGTGACGAGTACCTACTACCTTGCGTGCGCGCGGCGGCTCGCCTGGGGCTACGTCGATCATCCGCCGCTGTCGATTGCCGTGCTGGCCGTGATGGTCCGCCTGCTGGGGGAGGGAATCCTGGCGCTGCGGCTGGTGCCGGCTTTGTGCGCGGGCGCGCTCGTGGTGCTGGCGGCGGACATTGCGGCGCGGCTGGGCGGCGAACGCTTTGCGCAGATTCTGGCGGCGGTGGCGATGTCGATCGCCGGTGTCGTGCTCGTCATCACCGGCTTCTACTCGATGAACGCGCTCGACCTCGTCTTCTGGGCCGGCGCGTGGGCGCTGCTGGCGCAGATGGACGGCCGCGCCATCGCCGCGGTGGCTCATGTGGCTCGGCGTCCTGCTCGGTTTCGGGCTGATGAACAAGGTCGGGTTGCTCGTGCTGGGCGCGGCCCTGGCCGTGGCGCTCGTGCTCACCCCGCTGCGGCGGACGCTGCGCACACCGGCGCCGTATCTGGCCGGCGGTCTCGCGCTGCTGATCTTCCTCCCGCACCTCGCGGTGGCAAATGACGCATGGCTGGCCGACGCTCGAGTTCATCGCCAACGCGCAGCGCGAGAAGATCGTCGCGATGGCGCCGCTCGCGTTTCTCAGCGAGGTCACGCTCGAACAGCATCCCGCCAATCTGCTCGTGTGGGTGGCCGGCCTGGCCTGGCTGATCTTCAGCGCCCGGGCGCGGACCCATCGGCTGCTGGGCTTCACGGTGGCAATCGCTCTGGCGCTGCTCATGCTGCAGCGCGCGAAGCCCTACTACGCCGCTGGCCTGTTCCCGGTCCTCTTCGCCGCCGGCGCCTGCGCGTGGGAGGGATTCACGGTGTCCGGGTGGCGCCGCATCTTCCGGCCGGCGCTCCTCGGTACTGCTGGTCGCCAGTGGCGTGTTCTTCGCGCCGCTTGGCGTCCCCGTTCTGCCGGTGGAGACCTACGCGCGCTGGCAGCAATGGACGGGCATTGCGCCCGCAGCCCAGGAAGTGGGGCATACCAGCCAGCTTCCACAGCATTACTCGGACCGCTTCGGCTGGGAAGACCTGGCCGGCGAGGTCGCGCGGGTGATCAGTACGCTGCCACCGGACGAGCGCGCGCGCGTCGTCATCATCGCGCGCAACTACGGCGAGGCGGGTGCGCTCGAGTACTGGCGCGGTCGCTACCAGCTGCCGGTCGTCGTGAGCGGGCACAACAACTACTTCTTCTGGGCCCCCGCCGACCTTCCGCTCGACACGGTCATCGTCGTGGGCTGGCGCGAAGACGGCGTGCGGAAGTCATTCGGCGAAGTCACGCAGGCCGGCACTCTGATGAGCCCCTGGGCGATGGAGAACGGCGTGCCCGTCTGGATCGCCCGCCGGCCGCTGCTCAGCTGGCCCGCGCTGCTCGCGAATCTCAGGGATTTCATCTAGCGGCACCGGTGATGGCTGTGGCTGCGGTCATGAAGGTCCTCAAATAGCTCAATAGATCAATAGATCAATATCCAAATAGATCAATGGTGCATGTGCTACCATGTGCTACATGGGCAGCCTTGCCGCACTGCAGTCGCGTCATTCTCCGAGAGGGCAGGTGGGCGTTCGTGAGCTGCGGCAGAACCTCAGCGTCTATCTGGTGCGGATCGCTGCCGGGGAGACCCTGGAAGTGACCGACCGCGGGCGGGCCGTCGCCGTGCTGGCGCCGTTGCCGCCGGCGGCGACGCTGGTTCAGAAGCTCGTGGCCTCCGGCCGGGCCACACCGGCGGCCGCAACCGGCCTCGTGCCGATCGCGCGTCTGGGCCAGACGCCGCGCGGCCTGGGCGCGCGCGTCCAGAAGGCGCTGCAGGAGTCGCGCGAGGACGCGGTGTGAACTTCCTGCCGGTCTATCTGGATTCCTCGGCGCTCCTTAAACTCATCGTTCCGGAGCGCGAGAGCGGGGCCCTCGAGCAGGCCCTTGAGCGCTGGCCGGACTGGGTCTCCAGCACGATTGCGGGCGCGGAATGCCGCCGGGCCCTGAAGCGCGTGCGCGTGCCGGCGAGCGTCGGGCGGCGAGCCGACGCGGTGACTGAATCGGATGACGCTGATCAGGGTGGACGAGCCGGTGCTGGGCCTGGCCAGCCGCCTCGGTCCGCAGGTGTTGCGCACGCTTGACGCGATCCATCTGGCGACCGCGCTTTCGATGGGGGACGACCCGGAGGCGTTTATCACCTACGACGACCGGCTCGCGGCGGCCGCTCAGGGGCTGAAGTTGCGGGTTCTCCAGCCTGGACGCTGAGCCGAGGCCACCCGGCAGGCGGGGGGCGACGGGAAGTTGACGTAGTAGCTACTCGTAGCTACCATGACGACATGGGCACGGTAAAGACGGTCGGCGTGAAGGAACTCAAGAACCGCCTCAGCGAGTATCTGCGGGACGTGCGCCGCGGCACCCGCGTCCTGGTCACGGACCGCAGCGAGGTCGTGGCCGAAGTCAGGCAGCCAGGGACGGACCCGCTGGCCGATGAGCGTCATCCCCGCGTGGCGGAGTGGATCGACGCGGGCGCGCTGACGCCGCCGTCGCGCGCCAAGGTGCCGCTGCCCAAGTCGCCGATCTCGCTGCCGGCGGGGACCGCGCGGGCCCTCATCGATGCGCTGCGCGACGAGACGCGGCGGTGACCGGCGCCGTATACCTGGAATCGTCCGCCCTGCTGTCGTGGCTGCTCGGCGAGCCTGACGGGGACGTCGTCCGGGAGATCCTCGACGCCGCGCCGGCGGTCCTGACCTCCCGGCTGACGCTGGTGGAGGCGGCGCGCGGCCTCCTTCGTGCGGAGCACGAGCGTCGAATCACAGCCGCCGATCGGCACACGCTGGCGGGGATGCTTGCGGCTGCGGCGGCGGCGTGGTTTCGTCTGTCGATCACGGACGCCGCCTGCGAGCGCGCCGAACGGGCCTTTCCCATCGAGCCGGTGAGAACGCTGGATGCCCTTCACCTCGCCAGTGCGCTGCTCGCACTCGAGGCGTATCCGGGCCTGGCGGTGCTGACCTTCGATGAACGGGTGGCGACGAACGCCCGCACGCTCGGCTTGCCGGTGCTGCCGCTCGTTCAGCCGCGGTGACCCGCTGACGCGCGGTCTGGCGATTCGACCACACCGCGCGCAGGGCAGCGGGAGCCAGTAGCCCCATAGACAAAAAGATCACTAGATCAATAGGTAGTTGAAAGTTGGTGGACGGCGCGAGGCTCGAACTCGCGACCTCCGCGTTGCGAAGGGCAAGAAGGATTAAGTCGATGCCCTGGTGGCGACGGCATTTCGCGCCGATTGTCGCTGAGAATGCTCGGCGCGCGAACCTGCAAGAAACCTCAATGTTCTGCAAGGTCGTGCACGGCCGCTGAGCACATAATGCGTCACACGAGACCTTCAGCCTCAACACGCACTACTTGTCCGGGTTGGACGGCCTCAATCGCGATCAGCGCCGCTGGAATGAGGGGGAGCAGGTCCTCGAGGGCGTTGCTCAAGGCGCAAAGCACGACGACGCCCAGGCGTCGATCCGAGAGGCGCTGTTGGTACTGGGTTCTGATCGCTGGTCAAGAACACCGCAAAGCCAGCGGCCTCGGCGTGCGTGAGCAACGCGCCGTTCTTGAAGCCGGCCCAGGCCTGTTGTTGGACCGTGCGAACGTCGTGGCCGACCAGGTAGGGCGCGAACTGCCGCGGCAACTGCTCATCGAGCAGAATGCGCACGAGCACTCACCGCTTCGTGGGCGGTTTCCAGTGCGGCAACCGCCTGCTCTCGAGAGACTGTCGGAAAGGAGTCGAGGAACTCGTCGAGGCTGTGGTTCCGTTCGAGGTAGTCAATCAGGTTACGGAACGGTACACGCGTCCCGACGAATACCGGTGTGCCGCCCAGAATGTCCGGATCGCTATGAACAACCGCCGCAGTCTGTGGCATGCCCGCCTCTACCTTACGATCATTCACGAGAGCCGGGACTTCGCGTCCCGAAACACGGCATCAGCCGCACGGCCGGAGCCGGGGTCCTTGTCCCACGCCGCCGCTCGACGCTGTGCCTCCTCGGCCCAGAGCTTTCTTCTCCCTGATTCTACGCCGGTACGGGTCAAGCAGGAACTGCGCCTGGCCCCGAACGGTCCGGACCATTTGAACCGCATCGAACGACTTCGCGGGCGAGTACCTCATCGACCAGCAGCTCCTTGGGAGACCGAATCTCAATCGTCGCGTCCGCGAGCTTTGCGTTCTTTCCATGGTAGCCGTGAATCCGTGGCAGGTTCACGACCTGGTGGACGAGGCCGTATCTAGAGACCGCAAGAACTGTTGAGCAGAAGCAAGAAGTGTTGACCGAATTCCCTTGCAGCTGAGGCCGGCCCTCGTCAGGATCTGTCCCAAGAGCGGGGAACTGTTTGGAGGCGCTGGCCGCGCCGACGGCAGTGAACGTCGAACCCAAAAGGGGTCGAGATGAAGGCGCAGGGACAGGTTCAGTTGGTACCGAGGTCAGCACCGTGGCGTTCTGCCATTGACGTAAGCTCCGGAATTCTGATGCTCATTGCTGCCATCATCATGATCGCTGTGGGTGTCGTGCTGCTCCGGGCGATAGCACGAGGCGGCAACACCCCGGTGCGGCCGGGCCCCGAGGAGACAATTGCGATCGGGGGCGCGCCGATCCTAGGCCGGCCGGACGCCCCTGTAGTGCTCGTTGAGTTCTCTGATTTCGAATGTCCCGTCTGTGCCCGGTTCAGTCGGGTTGTGATACCCGCGCTCAAGCGGGACTACATTGGCCTTTACCGGTCGCGTCTCGACACAAGCCAGCTCGATGGGCTACACCTATAATCTGTGGCTAGAATTTCTCCTGCCCAGCGGATGATGATGGCACGAGCGGGTGGTTTGGGTCGTGTGCGATGCGCCATGCGACGAAAGCGACATGGGTTGGCGAAACTACTTCGAGGAAATGACCGTCGCAGCCTGTGAGGACTATTGTGACGATTGGTCGGTGAACAACTACTCGTGCTGGCGCGATGATTCCTACATCTTCGACTGGGGCCAGGGGCAGTGTATTACCTCTTGCGAGTGCCTGTGCATGTATTAGCCCAGTCACCACCCAAGATCTGGGTACGAACCGTCTGGCTTGCCGCGGAGAGGCCTTGAGATCCGGCCTTGCTTGAGCGGAGCCGCCGAATGAACCGCAGCTGGCATGGACGGCTCATGGTCGTGGGCAGGACCGTCGTCGTTGCGGGCGCGGCCACGCTGGCGGTGCGGGCTGCGGCACCTGGGCAGCAAGTCGATGAGCTTCGGACTCGTGCAGCCCTTGAGCTCTACGACCAGGGAAGCAATGTCGAGACGCTGACGTTCAAGAACGTCACCACTTTGACATCGGCCTTGACTGCCGCCCTCGCTCAGTGGGAGAGGGCGGCGCCAGAGGCGGATCGGGGTCGTCGTCGCGAAGTGGCCGCGCTGTTCGTGCTCGACCTGGCGCTTGCAGACTATCGCGCAGGCCAATACGGTTCGCTCGATCGGATCGCGATGATCGAGTGGGGTTGCGATGTTCTGAAGCCGACGCCTCGGAACGAGTTCCACCGGCTCTGGATGCAGGCGTCCTACGCCGTGCTGCAGCCTGCGGGCGCGGCATTCGGAGACGGGTCACGACAGGCGAACGCGCACCTCAGTCATGGTCTGTCGCGATTCCCAGACGATGGACGATTGCGACTTGCCGAACTATTGACGCGGCCGGTCGCCTGGGGCCTCTCGAGTCGTCCGGGCGCCAGGGAATCGTCCCTCATTCGATCACCGATGGCGAGGCTCGCGCCCGGTCCTGTTGCGCCGTGGCCGCTCAAGCCGACTCTGGAAGCCCTGAGCACCTTGGCTGCTGACCCGGTTGTCGGCCCCGAGGCGCGCGCGCACGTCGGCCTGATCCGGTTTCACCGCAATGAACTGCATGAAGCCCTGGCGGAACTGACGATTGCGGGAAACACCGCGACCGACCCGTTCGTCCGCAACCTCGCGTGGCTCATCGCTGGTTTGGCCTACGACGCCCAAAGACAAGGCTCGTTGGCGGCCAGCGCCTACGAGCGGGCTGTTTCCGCCATTCCGGCCGCCAAGGCGTCCGCGACCCGGCTCGCAGCGCAGTGGTTCCTGGCGGGCCGGCGTGAAGAAGCGTCGGCGTTGCTTGACGATGCACTCGCCGTGAAGCCTCCGATGCTCGATCCGTGGCAGCACGTCGCGGACATGCTGCGCTTCGTGCCAGCGTGGATGGCCGAACTTCATCAGGCGGTGGGGCACGGCACGGCCGTCATCCTAAGAGCCTCGCCCCTGCGTTTCGAAGACCCCGTCGCTCCCGCCGACGCGGCCGTCACGGCGGCCGCTGGTGCGTTCACGGCTCCGCCGGCCACAGGCGATCAGGCGCGGCCGGCCTTCCGCTCGGTGGTCACGGCTGTACTCGTCGACATCTCGGTCCGCACCGGCAACGCTTCCGTCGAGGGCCTCACCGACAGCGAGTTTGAGATCCTGGACAACGGTGTGAGACAACGGGTGGAGGACGTTTCGGTTGAGTCGCTGCCGATCGATCTTTCCATGGTCCTGGACTACTACGACGCCGGCACATGGGGGGCCACGCTCAATCCGCTGTCGTATTGGAAGGAACAGAAAGGCCACCTGCGTGCTGATGCGCTGAACACTCTGGCGCTGCTTCGACCGGTTGATCGTGTCCGCGTCATCACGGTCGAAAATGAGCCCGCAGAGGTTGTCCACCTGAGTGCTGCCAGGGGCGTCGCGCTTCCCGAGGAGCCGCCAGACAAGGTCATTCCCAGACTCTCGTACAGGCCGCGGCAGCGCGATCTACGACGCAATCGGTATTGCCCTAATGAAGTTCACCCCGATGGGGCGTCGGCACCTGGTGCTTACGTTCAGCGAGGGTGTCGATGATGCCAGCGTGCTCACCAAGGAGCGGTTGTTGGAAATCGCGTCCCGCGCGGACGCCGTTATGCACCTTTCGAAGCGAAAGACTGCGCTCGAGATCGCACAGGAGAAGGGCGTGGCGGGTCGGCCGGTGTCGACGTGGATCTACAGCAACCTCCTGTGGCCGCAGGAGCCCTGGGTGATCGGTGAGGCCGCGCGCCTGACCGGCGGCACACTGATCAACAGTCTCGGTGGTTCGAAATACGAGGACCTCCGACAGATCATCGATCGGCTTCGGCACAGCTACCTGCTCCGATATCAACCGACTGGTGTGGCGCCGGGTGGGTGGCATCGGATCGAGGTCCGTATCCTGCGCAAGGGGAACGTATGACATTCAGGCGAGAAAAGGGTACTGGGGTGGATGAGGGAGCGTGCCTGGCTCATCGGGGATGACCTTCCGCACCGACATTCAGACCACCACCTTCCGGCCTGTGTTCATCCGACGCCTGACCGCTTGGCGGAACCGACTTGGCGGCATGCCGATCACGTAGTCGCCCAGAGCGCTCAAGTTCGGTCGTACTGCCCAAACCCACGGCGAAGGCGATCGCCTTCATGGGTTTAGTTCCGAACGCGATCGGCACAACGGCCCGACGGAACGTGACGCCCCAGCACCACTCGCGATAGCTCAAGCCGCTCTTGCGAATGAGGCGGCCGAGGTGTCCGGCATCGACGGCGTGCTGGCGGGCCAAGACCTTCTCAGGTAGTACGTCGCCGTCCTGGAGTCTATGAATGACTGCCATGGCTCTCGGATCGGGACTCAAGGCGCGAGCGGCCTCTTCGAGGGACTGTCCAGGGCGGGTCCGAGCTGTCTCAGGGCGGGTCTGAGCGGGGCCGAGCGCGAGTCTGATGTCAACGAGCGACCTCGCTAATGCTTCTTATCGTCCGTGCCGCTGCAAATCGCGGCGGTTCCCTTCGCGACAGGCGGCATGCCGGCTGTTGCGGTCACCCTGGGGCTGCCGGCGCCGGCCGATGGTGCAGAGGATTTCGATGTCCTGATCAAGGCCTTTACGTTTGACGGCAACCTCAAGCAGACCAGGAGCGTCCGGGCGCACGTGGCGGCTCGATCACCGGCGGCCGGGTCGGACAATACAGTTCAGCTCGTGGACCGGCTGGACCTGGCGCCCGGCCGCTATCAGTTGCGCGCGGCCGTCACCAGCGCGTTGCACCAGACCTCCGGCAGCGTGTATGCGGACCTGGACGTGCCGGACTTCGGGGCGGCTCCACTCTCGCTCTCGGGTGTGTTGCTGGATGATCCGCGAGCGGTCCGCGCCACGCCGACGGAATCGGCGCGACTCATCTCGGCGGTCACGAGTGGGCTTCCGTTTCCCGTGATGCCGGTCACGACGCGGAGCGTCCCCTCATCGGCGCGCGTGACGAGCTTCCTGGAGATCTATCAGAGCGCCGAAGCTCACGCTGCAGCCGGTCGTGATGACGGTCACGGTTCGCAATGGCGGCAATCGAGTCGTCTTCACGCAGACCGACGCCATGGGGATCGGGCGGTTCGACGCCTCCCACAGGGCGCAGCACCGCTTTGTCCTGCCGCTCGCCACTTTGCCGCCTGGCGAGTACCTGCTGACGTTCGATGCGAAAGCGGGCGCGGTGACGGCGCGCCGCGACGTGCGATTCAGCGTTCGGTAGGTCGATGACCAATATCGCACCTGACGGTCTATACTGCCCCGTGATGGCTAGTCCACTCCGCCCCACGCGTCGCCTGGTCGCCGCAGCTGTAGCAGTTGTTCTCTTCACGACAGCCTTGGCCGCGGACAGCCGTCTTGAATTCAAGGCGTCCGAAGGAACGGCCGCGGTTGTGGAGACGATCCTTATTGGCCACGGCAAAGTGCGGATCGATCGTGGCAAAGCCATCAGCGTCATTATCGATCCCAAGGCCAAGATCATGACCGCGCTCGATCATGAGAAGAAGGAATTTAGACGTCTTGGCGATGCGGAACTCGAGGAAATGGCGAAAGCCTGGAAGGAGGGCGTCGACGCGATGAAAGAGTTGCTCGCCTCGATGCCGCCAGACGAACGCGGCGACATGGAGTCGGCACTAAAAGGCCTTCTAACGGCGGCAGGCGACTTCAAGCTCGTTGAGACGGGCGAGAGCGCCGTGGCCGGCAAACCGTGCCGTGTCTACCGCGCGACGGTCAAGGATGTTGTCATCAATGAGAGCTGCTTCGGCGATATCGCGGCGCTCAACCTGACAACCACTGACCGCGACACGTTGACGGAGGCGATGTCGCTTGGCCAGGATGTGGCCCAAGAATCGCCAAGTTCATGTCGCCGCAGGTGGCCGAGCAAATGGCGCCGTTCAAATCTGGCCGCGTGGCGCTGCGGTCGACGGAGATTACGAAGGGCGAGCGAAACACATCCGAGTTCGTGCGCGTCACGACCGACGCACTCCCGGCTGACTTGTTCACCGTGCCCGCGACCTACAAAGAAAGCAAGAACGACGGTGATCTCGGGCGCAGAGTCTTCTTCACTCGTTGACTGAGTCGCCTGGTCTACCCGGCGAAATATCCGCGACGCGAGATGACGGTATGGCGCGGCGACTTCAAGCGCACCGTGATCGTGTGCCAGCCTGTGTCTGATACGCCGGTTGGCGTGTAGTGGAACAGATACCGCTGGCGGAAGTCGTCGAGGACCTGCTGGAAGAACGTGACCATCGACTCCGTGGCCGCCGGATGTCGAACGAGGCCGCCCGTGGCGTGCAACCACGCCCTCTATCGCCGTCTGGCGGAACCGGGTGCAGCATGTGCGCCTGGACGGTGTCCGGAATCATCGACTTGGGATGCAGATTGCATCCATTGTTCGTAGCTGGTGTAGCGGCGCGCGAGATAGACGACCGCGTCGGACTGGCGAGCCACCGGCAATCACCTGGTCGGGTGTCAGCACACTGGCCCCGTCGATGCCGTCGGTGAAGATCAGCACCAGCCCGCGCCGATCCGGCGGAACCGCCGCGATGAGCGCGGCGGCCGTCCCATCGAACAGCGTCGAGGTATATCGCGGGGAGACCGCCGGCGGCGACAGGTGCGCGCCTCGCTCGACCGCCATCGCCGCAGGCTGCAGCGCGAGCGCCTCCACGGTCCCGTCGAGCGCCGCGACGATCAGGCGAAGGCGATCGCCGGACTTCAGGAGGCCGGCGACGCTGACGACATCCTTGAGCGCCTGAACCGGCTGCCAGGGCCGGGGCGCGGTGTCGCCATAGGAGGTCGCCGGTCCCGGATGGTTCATTTCCAGCACGATCGACACGTCGAGCGGCACCTGGCCGGCGCTCCGGGCGTCGATGGTCTGCCGCACGCCGTTGTCGAAGACCTCAAAATCATCGATCGTGAGGCCATTGACGGGCACCTTGCGATCGAGGACGGCGACATCCACCATGACCGACGACGTCCTGGTCGGAACTGGGGCGGTCCGCGCAGGACTGGAATCGAGGCGCCGACGGGCGTTGGACCGGATCGCGCGTCGCGCCGCCTGGCTGGGCGCGGGGCCACCACAAACCGACGTGTCGTCCACGCGCGCTGACGGTCTCGGCGGCAGCCCTGCCATGGTGCGTAACCCATCGATGTCGCGGGTCACGGTGCCGTTCGGAACCGACCGGATGCCGCCAGGGATCAAGCGGTGGGGAGGGCGAGCTGTACACAGCGTCCAGGGCGGGCGCTGCATCCGCGCGGCGCGCCTGACAGGAACAACGCGGCCGCAAGCGCCGTCGCGGCGGTGGTGGTCGGCCGAGCCTTCACGGCAGATCGATAGGCGGCAACGCGCCAGGCCGATCGCCTCAGCGCCTCTGAAATCAGGCCTTGCATGAGCCAATCGAGATTGAGCAGATACGGATCGTCCGTACGCGGGAGGGCTGACTGCAGGTGCGCAAGGCTCGGACCCGTCTGTCCACGCAGGAACTCGATGATGCCGAGGCGCACCGTGGCTTCGGCTCCGACGTGCGGGTCGGCGCTGAGTGCCTGGAGCCATTCCGTCGTCTGCCGAATGTCCATCCGGGTTGGAATGGCGGTCGTTTCCCCATATCCCTCGGCGCTCGCCAACCGTCGTTCGTCGATGTTCGGCGTAGTGGCGACCGTGACGGCCTCCGGCCGCGTCAGGAGTTCTGCCAGCCGCAGACCTGGATCGGAAGGAAACCGAGCGCGGGCGTGCTTCGCATGTGTCCGCTGGGGCGGAGCTGTGGCCGCTCCTCCTGCAATTCTCCAAGCAACCCGGAGGCCGCCAGCATCCACGCGCGCTCGAAGTCGTCAGGCGCGCCCTTCGGAGAAAGTCGCACGCCCACTCCAGAACGTCCGGCCGGTAGTACGGCGGCAATTGCGCGGCGAGTTCGAGCGGCGCCAAGGCGACAAGCTGTCGCCGGTGGCGCGCTTTCGCCGGATCCGCGTTGACCCAGATAGGCGCGACCCGCCCGAGGTCTGCAATCAGCTGAGGTAGTTCGCTAGTTGAGACTGCGGGAGGACGCCACGCCCATAGGATTCGAGAAACTGCTGGGCGCCGGTCGGCGCCTGCCGTGAAGGCTCCAGAGCGAGGGGCCCGACGATGGCCATCATCGCGGTCGCGAGACATATCAGCGGATATGCCCGCGCGCGCCCGGTGATCATGGCGGCAAGATACACCACAGGCCTGCTCAACCGGCTTCCCGCTTGATGAGCGCGAGGGAATCCGGCAGGCTGACCACGCCGGCGTCGGTCCGCAGGGCCGATGTGCTGACGCGGGCGACGAGATACCGGCGATCGGCCTTGGCCATGTCAGCCGCGCGATTAAGTCGATCCAGATCGACTGGGGAGGGGCGGGAGGACAGTTTGGCTTCGATGGCCCACACGCGTGTCCCGACCGTGAAGATCAAATCGATTTCGTGTCCATCGGACGTCCGGAAGATGGGCATCAACCGGCAGGCCGAGAGCCGCCAGGACGCCAGTCACCTGCTGAATCACAAAGCCTTCCCGGCTCGGCCGACCCACGGCTGGTGCAGGAGCTGCTCGACAATCGGAAGCCGGCGAGTGCGTGCAGGAGGCCGGCATCCCTCCAGTGCAGCCGAGGCGCGCGCACGAGACGCTTCCGGAGTGCGGGAGCCACGGCGGCAGCCGTCTAATCGGAATGCGCCTTCGAGCACGTCCACGTAGGTGTTGACGGTGTGATAACTGAGGCCCAGCCCCTGTCCGACCTGGCTGGCGTTCCAGACCTGCCCCTGCAGCGCCGCCAGCATCTTCAGCAGTCGCATCGTCATCGGCGCTTTGGCCGGCAAGCCCAATCGGGAGGTCGCCTGGGCCAGCAGCGTCAGATCGTCCAGGTCTGCCAGGTGGGGAAGCGTCCGGGGCGGAGAAGGCCGCCATCGGGGAATCCGCCTGTGAGGCACAGGCGGTCCATCTGGTCAGCCGGCCGTTCTGGCAGCAGGAGTGGGGACAACTCCACGACGGCCAGCCGGCCGGCCAGTGACTCAGAGACCTGAGTGACCAGCGCCGGCGAAACAGACCCCGAGCAAGAGGAACCGTCCGTTGCGTCGGCGATTGGCATCGATGGCGCCACGCAAGCGGGGAAACGAATCCGGCGCCGCCTGGGCCTGGTCCAGGACGGGGAGCGCCCGGCGGTGACGCGGGCGTCCCACTCCACATCCAGGCGGAGCCGGTCCTCGGGCTGTTCGAGGTCGAAGTAGGCCGACGACAAGGCTCGCGCGAGGGTCGTCTACAGCCTGCCGAGGACCGACCAGGGCGACGGCCGGGCTCTGACGCAGCCGCTGGCGGACGAGCGCGCGCGCGAGCCGCGGGATCGTTTGCAATATCGAGACACATTTCTAATCTGCAAGCAATCCGGGCGATGACCGGCCAGCCACCCTCGGCGGCCTCCCATAAGCCCAAAACGAGCACACGACGGCTCGGTCGCCCAGCCCGGCAGGCCTGTAGATAGACCAATCGGCAATGAATCGATAGGTAGATGATTTGGTGGACGGCGCGAGGCTCGAACTCGCGACCTCCGCGTTGCGA
>CAVVUL010000006.1:0-82587 GCA_963751445.1 uncultured Acidobacteriota bacterium
GCGCAACGCGGCGAGGCGAGGCCAGCGTGCGCCGGACTCAGTATGCGCCTGAAGCCTGCGGCATCATGTTGCACTTATCCGCCGACACGCCGCGCGCGAGTGAGAACAGCCCGCCGGTGACACTTGATGCACGCCTCCTTCTTCAGCTCGTCCGCAGACAAGGCGACCTCGGCCCTCGCCGTCTGGTCTTGGACCAGGCCGATGCTCGCCGCGTGGCAGTCTTTGCAGGGATCAGCGCCGACGCATGTGCCGGGTGCGGTCGAGCGCGGAGAATCCCTCCACGGGCTGCGACGAGGTTGGAAATGTGATGCCGTTGGTGTCCTCGGTGCGGAATGCGCCCGAGGGCGGGCCGGGTCCTCGGTGTTGACGGACGGACCGCCCGGCCCTCAAGCACCGGTTCCGCACGCGGCGCGGCTCAGCGCTGCCCCGGTCCAAGGCGGCGGCCGCCGCCAACGCGCTCGCGGCCGCGGAGATGCCTCGTGTCATCGAGGTCGCTGGGACGTCGCGAGGTCACCGTTGGAATCCACCACACATCCGGCGGAACGACGTTCGTTGCCGGCGCGATCGCGTCGAACACGAACCGACCCAAATACCTGACCCTGAAATTGGCGCGAGATCGACGTCGATCGACATCCACTCGCCGGTCGCCGGGCACCGCCGCGATCGTCTGCCACGTCACGCCGTCCGTGCTGACCTGAACCGCCGCCGTGGATGCGCGGACTGATCAACCACGAGCGGAACTTGCAGGATCGCGCGTCGGTCGCGTCGCGCAAATCGATCGGCCGCGCCCACGACGAGCGCGTCCCGTCGCGTGTCGGACGCGACCGCCGCCAGGCGAGCCCCGGGCTTCCGACGCCGGCGTTGGCACTCAACGCAAACCCGGATGGGCCCGCCAGTCAGACGCCGTGGCGTTAGGCGTGAATACCCGCCGGCGCCACGAGCGCAGTCGACGCGGTCGAGCCGCCGCTCGCGGCGGCCGACCCGGCCGCCGCGGCGCTCAGCGCGCCTCCCGGTTCCACGCAGTCCGTCCCGATCGTCGCCGCGCCGGTGTCTTGCGCAGGCTCACGTTGTCGAGCTGGATCCACGTCTCGTCGCCCACCGTCGCCACGTAGATCGAAATCGTCGCATTCGCCCACGACTTGGTCGCGAACGATCGCATCGCGTAGGTCGAGAGCGACTGGCCCGGCGCGATCCAGAACGTGCACGCCGACAGATCGCTGAAGTCCAGGGCATGCAGCAGCACCGTCACGCGCTTGCGCACCGGACTGCTGTTGCCGAGATCGAAATGCGCCGTCAGGATGTCACCCGCCGCCAGGGTCGTGCCCGTCGGCTGCAGGATCACGCCCGCCGGATCGGGCGCCGCCGCCGGCCGGTAGAACTCGAACACGCCGCCATTCACCTGCTGGAGGATCTGGCCAAACAGGCTCCACCCGGCAATCGTGCCCGTCCCGAAGCCGCCGTTCACCAGCAACTCCGGGCCGTCGGCGCCGCCCGGCGGTACGGCACCGTCGGGTCAACGCAATCGGTGCGGTCGACGGCCTGGGTCGGCGCGTAGTTCACCGTGACGTTATCAAGCCGGTAGAACCCCCCGTCGCTACCGGCCGTGGCGGCGTAGAACGAAATCGTCGCGTTCGCCCACGTCTTGGTGGTGTGCGTCCGCATGCTATACGTCGTCAGCGGCATATTCGGCGCGAGCCAGAACGTGCACACCGACAGATTGCAGAAGTTGCCGTCGTGGACTAGCACGCTGATGCGTTTGCGGACGCTGCTGCTGTTGCCCAGGTCGAAGTGGGCCTCGAGCGCCCCGCCGTCGCCCATCGGCAGCCCCGTGTCTTGCAACACCACCGCCTGCTTCGACTGTCCCGGCGGCGGCGGCACGCGGTAGAACTCGAGCACGCCGTCGGTCACGTTGGCGACCAGGTAGCTCACGTTCGGCGTCGCGAATTGCTGCCATTCACTCAGCCCATTGGTGAACGATCCGTTGCGCGCGACATTGCCACTGACCGTCGCGGAGAGCGTCACCGTGGTTGCGCCCTCCTGTCGGGTCATGGTCACTGGGGCGGGAATCGTGGAACTCAGGGTGTCGAAACTCCCCGTCTTCGATGCGTAGGACACGACGCCGAACGTGCTGCCGGGAACGGGCGCGAAACCGCCGTGGAGACGGACACTGATCGCCCCTGCGAGCGTCGCATCGCCGTTCACCACAAGCCGGTCAAAGGTGCCCGGCGCCAGGCCGCCCAGGTCGATCTCCAGCACGCCTGCGCTGGTTTGCGTGTAGTTTCCGGTGATCGTCAACGTGCCTGGCGACGCGCCTGGACTGACGGTGCCGCCATTGACGACTGACGCGTCGACGGTGCCGCTGCCCGCCAGCGTACCGCCGGTGAAATTGAACGGGCCGCCGCCGAGCGAGCCCCCGATCAGCCGAGTATGCCCGGCGGACTGGTCGAACGTGCCCACGTAGATTGTTCCGCTGTGGGTTTCGATCACGCCCGTATTGGTCAGGACGCCCAGAGTCACGTACGTCGTGCCCGTCCCGCCGGTCTTCTTCAGCAGGCCCTCGTTGATGAACTGCCCGGCGCCGACCAACCCGGCATCCGCCGTGATCGTCACCACGCCGTCGCTGTAGTTGCGCACCAACACCCCGTTGCCCGTAACGTTCTGGACCGTGCCCGCGCCCGACCAATTCACCGTCCCGTGGTTGTGGATCTCCGCGGGGTACGCCAGCGACTTCTGCTCCGCGCCGGGCAGGTTCAGCACGCTCCCCGACGCCACGGTCATCTGCCCCGCCAGTAACCCTCCCGTCCACGTCAGCGTCCCCGTCACCGTGAACGCGCCCGACAGCGAACCGGCCTCGAGCAGGCACGTCGTGCCGGTCACCAGCCCGGTGATCGTGCCATCCAGATACACGGGGCCGCTGCCCTCGAACGTCGTCCCGGTCGGCATCGCCATGTCCGACAGATTCAGGCGCGCCCCGCTGGGCGTCGCAAACGTGCCGGCGCTCGTGCCGCCCGTCGCCTGCAGCTCCGCGCCCGCATCGACTTCGGCTCGGCCGTTGTTGTTGAACGGCGTGATGCTCAGTGTCCCCACCGTCACATGGACCACGCCCGTATTTGTGAAGGGCCCCAGGGCCAGCGTTGTCGTGCCGGCCGCCCCGCTCTTCGTCACCAGGCCCTCGTTGATGAACTGCCCGGCGCCGCCCAGCCCGGCATCTGCCGTGATGGTCACCACGCCGTCGCTGTAGTTGCGCACCAACACCCCGTTGCCCGTGACGTTCTGGACCGTGCCCGCGCCCGACCAATTCACCGTCCCGTGGTTGTGAATCTCCGCGGGGTACGCCAGCGACTTCTGCTCCGCGCCCGGCAGGTTCAGCACGCTCCCCGACGCCACCGTCATCTGCCCCGCCAGCAACCCCCCGTCCACGTCAGCGTCCCCGTCACCGTGAACGCGCCCGACAGCGAACCGGCCTCGAGCAGACACGTCGTGCCCGTCACCAGTCCGGTGATGCTGCCATCCAGATACACGGGGCCGCTGCCCTCGAACGTCGTTCCGGTCGGCATCGCCATGCCCGACAGATTCAGGCGCGCCCCGCTGGGCGTCGCAAACGTGCCCGCGCTCGTGCCGCCGGTCGCCTGCAGCACCGCGCCCGCGTCCACTTCGGCCCGGCCGTTGTTGTTGAACGGCGTGATGGTCAAGGTCCCCACGGTCACGTGGACCACGCCCGTATTTGTGAAGGGCCCCAGGGCCAGCGTTGTCGTGCCCGCCGCCCCGCTCTTCGTCACCAGGCCCTCGTTGATGAACTGCCCGGCGCCGCCCAGCCCGGCATTTGCCGTGATGGTCACGACGCCGTCGCTGTAGTTGCGCACCAACACCCCGTTGCCCGTGACGTTCTGGACCGTGCCCGCGCCCGACCAATTCACCGTCCCGTGGTTGTGGATCTCCGCGGGGTACGCGAGCGACTTCTGCTCCGCGCCCGGCAGGTTCAGCACGCTCCCCGACGCCACCGTCATCTGCCCCGCCAGCGCCCGCCCGTCCACGTCAGCGTCCCCGTCACCGTGAACGCGCCCGACAGCGTGCCGGCCTCGAGCAGACACGTCGTGCCCGTCACCAGTCCGGTGATGCTGCCATCCAGATACACGGGGCCGCTGCCCTCGAACGTCGTTCCGGTCGGCATCGCCATGCCCGACAGATTCAGGCGCGCCCCGCTGGGCGTCGCAAACGTGCCCGCGCTCGTGCCGCCGGTCGCCTGCAGCACCGCGCCCGCATCGACTTCGGCCCGGCCGTTGTTGTTGAACGGCGTGATGGTCAGGGTCCCACGGTCACATGGACCACGCCCGTATTTGTGAAGGGCCCCAGGGCCAGCGTTGTCGTGCCGGCCGTCCCGCTCTTCGTCAGCAGGCCCTCGTTGATGAACTGCCCGGCGCCGCCCAGCCCGGCATCCGCCGTGATCGTCACGACGCCGTCGCTGTAGTTGCGCACCAACACCCCGTTGCCCGTGACGTTCTGGACCGTGCCTGCGCCCGACCAATTCACCGTCCCGTGGTTGTGGATCTCCGCGGGGTACGCCAGCGACTTCTGCTCCGCGCCCGGCAGGTTCAGCACGCTCCCCGACGCCACCGTTATCTGCCCCGCCAGCGTCCCGCCCGTCCACGTCAGCGTCCCCGTCACCGTGAACGCGCCCGACAGCGTGCCGCCGCTGAAGTTCAACACTCCGAACGCCGCGCCCGCCGGCACGGCAAGACCCCCCGCGGTCACTTCAACCACGTCACTCGCCGTCGGGACGGTCAGCGAACTCCAGTTCGCGGGATTGAACCAGTCCCCGTCTCCGCTCGCATTCGTCCACGTCAGCGTTGCGGCCGTGTCGGCAAGGCGCGCGTTGAGCCCGCGCCGACGCAGACCATAGCGCTGCTGTGATGACGATCAGTCGCGCGCTGTTGGCCGTGCGATGGTGATGCTGGAGCCGCTCGTCGGTTGCGTGATGGACGGATGCGTGGGCCACGTGTGACCTTTCGGCGCAACGCGGCGAGGCGAGGCCAGCGCGCGCGGGCTCAGTATGCGCTCGTCGAAGCGTCCGACGGCGCATCTTCTTTCTCGTGCGTCTCAGGTTTGCCGATCGACTTACGATCCTGGTGGATCGAGGTGAACATCCGCCATCATGTTGCGCGCGCGGTGAGCACAGGCTTGCCGAGAACTCGCCAAAGGAGTGCGACGTCAGGAACAGCGCACTGCTGCCCATTTACATCGTGCCGACCCTACTAGCAGCAAGAACATGCCGTCGATGAGCCCGGCCCACGAGTCACGGATCCCCTTCCTACCCCTTGGGATGCACGAAGCTCTTCATGCCGTCGTAGAAGAAGTACCTGAAATGCGGGCTCTCCGCGCAATGGCACCGCGTACAGGTCTTCTCCTCGATGCCCGCCGTCCTCGCCTGCTTCGCGTTACCGGCCTTGGCGGCCGCCACATGCGCGCTGGCCGGCCCGTGACACGCCTCGCATTGCACGTGCTGCCGCTCGGGCAGCGAGCCCTCAGCCGCAATCGTGGCCAGCGGTCCGGTCGCGTGACACTTGATGCACGCCTCCTTCTTCAACTCGTCCGCCGACAAGGCGACCGAGGCCCTGGCGTGCTTGGTCTTGGACCAGGCCGTATGCTGCGCCGCGTGGCAGTCCTTGCAGGTATCTGCGCCGACGTATGTGGCGGGGTCTTGCGGTGGTTGGGGCGTTCGCGCGGCGATGCTCGTGACGAGCAGGCCGGAGGTGAGCGCCGCCATGAGGAATCGAGCCATGGGGCCTCCTACGACAAACTACCTCTTCGATTCTCCGCCCGCTCACGCGAGCCGTCTAGTGCCCTGCCGTTGCACCATCGGCAGGATCAGATCGGCGACCGGCCGTCGGGCTTGCCATCCTCCAGGTCGATAGCCGTCACCTTCTGGCGCAGTTCTTCGGGCGTGCACACGCCCTTGTCGATGAGCGTGCGCTGCACGGCCTTGACGGCCAGCGCGATCTCGCCGAGCGCCTGCTCGAGCTTCGCCGCGTCGACGCCGCCCGCACCGCTGCGCACCTGCATCGCCTCCGCGCGCGCGCGTTCGGCGTCCGCGCGCAAATCCTCAATCCGTGACTGCTGGTAGAAATCGAAGATCCAGTTGATCAGACCCATGCGCCCTCCCGGTGGCGATCATCATTGACGCGGGTCCGAGCTGGCGGGTTCCCGCCGGACTCGGCAGCACATCCCGCCATGGCGGCTTCCACCTGGGCCAGCAACGTCTTCGCCTGCTGAGCTGATCGCCAACGCGCAGCCAGCACCGTCGCGGCAAATCGCGCGCGCGGGCGCGCGCGCCCACCCGGAGGATGTGCGACACGGCCTGATAGTCCATCGGATTAAGATCCACCAGCAGCCTCAACGCCGCCTGCTGGAGCTCCATCGGCGTGAAATGCGGATGCCGGAAATCCATGCTGAAACAACTCGGCAGCAGATGGTTGCAGTTGTCGGCCGACCCCGGCTTGAGCCACCACGCCTCGGTCACGTCGCCGGCCGCCAGCATGTCCCGGTATAGCGCCGTGCTCGGATAGATCCGCAGGATCCGGATGTCGTACATCGTGCACGGGATCGCTCTCAGCCGCTCGACGCGTGCCCATCAGCCGTTCCGGGGTGTCGTGCGGAAGACCCAACATGATGAGGCCGCACACCTGGATTCCGCAGTCGTTGGCCCGGAGCGGACGCGGCCTCGGGAACGGCCGCCCCACGTTCTGGAACTTGCCGCACCGCGATGCAGTTGTCGTCGTCCACGGACTCGACGCCCCACCGCGACGCCCAGGCAGCCGGCGGACGCCATCTCCTCCATGAGCGCGGCGTCGCAGAACTGATCGAGCGTCACCATCGTCACGAACCGCGCCTGCTTGCGCCGGAGCAGGGCCAGCAGCCTCCGCGGCGTACTTCCGATCCGCCAGGAGATTGTCGTCGGTGAACTGCAGGAAGGGGCCGGGTAGAGCGCCTGCAGTTGGTCGATCTCTTGTTCGAGCACGTCCAGCGGCTTGGTCGCGGAACGGCCCCATGTAGCGCGAACTCACGCAGAACGAGCACCGGTGATTGCAGCCGCGGGTGGCGAAGAGCGAGGCCGGCGTGAGGTAGGAGCGCCGGCCGAAGAAGCGATAGTCGACCGGCCGCATCCGCGCGGGGGGCGTGGGCGAACCGTCGTATCGCTCCTGCAGGTGTCCCGCCAGCAGGTCCTCGCAGACCGTCGGCCAGAGCAGCTCGGCCTCGCCGGTCACAATGGCGTCCGCGTGGCGCATGGCCTCCTCCGGGCAGACGGTGACGTGGATGCCGCCGATGATGACCTTCTTCCCGGCTGCGCGCAGTTCGTCCGCATAGCGGTAGACCTTCCTGGCGTACTGCGTCGACAGCGTGAAGGCGAAGACGTCCCCGTCAAAGCGGACCTGGTCCGTCTGCTCGTCCACCAGGTCCGTCTGAATGGCTTGCGGCGTGACGCCGTTCAGAACGGCCAGCGGCACCGGCGGCTGGGTGATGTAGGACGTCGAATCGAAGCGGTGCAGCTCCTGCATGATGTTGACGAACACGAGCTTCACGCGAGCCTCCCCGCCCGAACGCGGAACCGGCGGCCTGGCGGCCGCCGGTTACGTACTGCTCCTGCAGGCCGCCGATGCCAGCCGGCCTTGTTCGCCGCCACGAGCGACGCGATCAGCGCGTCAATCTCCGCGTCGGTCAGGTGCTTCTTCGCCGCCTGCAGCATCGTCTTGAAGTGCGCCACCTCGTTCGGCTGCGCCGGATGCCCGACGTTGCTGCCGCCGGCCGGCGTGCTGCTGATCACGGCCTTGCCGTCACCATCAATGAACACGAACCACGGCAGCCCCTGTTCCTTCTCGATGTAGCGCTTCTCGATGTCCTTCGCGCCGATGGCGCGGTCAAAGTCGAGCTTGAGGATGACGAATTCCTTGTCGAGCACGGGTGCGACGTCCTTGAGCGCCATCCAGGCGCCCAGCCTATGGCACCACCCTCACCACGGTGCCGAGAACCAGACGAAGAGGGTCTTGCCCTCCTGCTTCGCCTGCTTCACGGCGGCTTCGAACGGCGCAATGGCATCGGGCGCCGGGGCCTTGTACTGCGTTAGGAACGCGGTGATCTTCTTCGGATCGAAACCCGTCTCTCCGGCCGCGGCCAGATCGCGGCTGCTGATGTTGGCGACGACCTTGCCCTTCTGGTCCAGCACGGTCAGCGCCGGCAGCGCGTCAGGGTCGAGTTTCGCGCCGTAGGCTCTCGCGAGGTCCAGGTTCTTGTCGGCCTTGCCCACGTCCACGCGCACGAGCTTGTACTCGTCCGAGAACCAGGAGAACGTCGCGAGGGGTCGGGTCGTCGCGTACGCTGTGCAGCGGGCGTTGTCGTTGGCGCCCCACTTGATCAGCACGCGAATGTCGTCGGTGTCGGCGGCCTTGACCGCGGTCTCGATCGCGGCTTTGGCGTCGGCGGCTTCGTTGTAGAGTTTCGGCGCCGGCCGCGGCGTCTGTGCCGGAGCGGCGATCGTCTGCGCGGGAACGGTCCGAACCGGCGGCGGCGGGGGCGGCGGGGCCGTCTGCCCGGCCATCGCGATCAGGACCGGCAGCATCTGAAGGACCATAAGCGTCCCTCCTTCGGGCGCAGGATAACACACGAAGGCGGGGCTAAAGCCCCGCCCTACATGTAGGCCGGGCCTTCAGGCCCGGCGAGCCAGGCTATTTCAGGTATTTCTCCAGCCAGGCGCGCACCTCGCGGTAGAACACGCGGCTGTTTTCGGCCTTCAGGATCCAGTGGTTTTCGTCGGGCCACACGAGCAGCCGCGCCGGCACGTTCATGCGCTGCAGCGCGGCATACATCGTCAGCGCGTTGCCGTGCGGGACGCGATAGTCCAACTCCCCTACCGACAGCAGCATCGGCGTCTTGAAGCTGCCGGCCTTCGCGAGCGGACTCTGCGCGTTCCACTTCGCCGGATCGGCCCAGAACGGTCCGCCCATCATCAGTTCGCGATGATAGATCTCGTCGCTCGTGCCCCACTGCATGTCGAGCGTCGCCAGCCCCGCGTGGCTAATCAGGCACTTGTAGCGCGTGGTCGTGCCTTCGAGCCAGTTGGCCAGGTGACCGCCGTAGCTCGCGCCACCCGCGCACTGCCGCGCGCCATCGATGAATGGGAACCGCTTGATCGCCTCATCGGCCGCGTCGTTGATGTCGTCGGCCGGTCCGGCCAGCGGATCGCCCAGGATGTCGAGCGTGAACTTCTCGCCATAGCCGGTCGATCCGCGGTAGTCGGTCATCACGACGACGAAGTTCGGCTGCGCGAGCAGGTGGTAGTTCCAGCGATAGGTGATGTCGTCGCGCCACATGCTCGCGTGGCCGCCGTGAATCAGCACAAAGAGCGGGTATTTCTTCTCCGGATCGAAATTGGGCGGCAGCGCGACGAAGCTGTGGATCTGCCGGCCCGCGCGATTCGTGAAGGTGAAGTCGCGTAGCGGCGCCCAATCGAGCGAGGCCGCCAGGTCCGTGTTGAACTTCGAGACGAACGACTTCGTGCCCACCGCCGGATCGACCCGCACGACTTCAGGCGGGCTGGTGGCGCTGCCCCAGTTGGCAAACACGCCGGGCGCGCGCCGCGCGCTCGAGAGATTCGTGTAGACACCCTCCGGGGCGTCCGCGGCCAGCCGCTCCGGTCCGCCGGCTGTCGGCACGGCATAGATCCGCTCATGGCCGCGGTCCTCCGCGGTGAAATAGACCGTCTTCCCGTCGGCGGCAAACGCCCACGTGCCCACCGATCGGTCGAAGGCCTTTGTGAGGCTGGTGACCGAGAGCGGCGCGCCGGACGACCACGGCGCGCAGGCGAGCCGGCTCAGGTGGTAGATCGCGGGCGCCGCATCGCTCGCTGGAAAGCACACCGTCCGGCCGTCGGGGCTGAAGTCGGGCGCACCGGCGTCGATCGCGTCGGCGGTCAGCCGGGTCGGCTCCCCGCCCGCGATGGCCACCTGGTAGAGATGCGACGTCACGGCGGCGCGCGCCGTGTCGTCCCGGTGCTCGGTGGCCGCCACAAGCACGGCCTGGCCGTCTGGCGTCCACGCCGCGCCGGAGGTCAGGGCGAATCCGCGGAGCGCCGCGAGTTTCGTGCCGACCAGCAGACTGCGCGCACGCTTGTTGCCGTCGACATCCACGACCCATAAGTGCGACGTCGAGTCGTCGTTCCAGACATCGAAATTGCGGATGGGAAACGTCTCGTAGATGCGGACCTTCGACTTGGCGGCGCGCCGCTCGGCCGCGATGCGTCGGTTCGTGTCCTCGTCGGTCGCGCCCGGCCACATCGCGGCCTGGAACAGCACCTGTCTGCCGTCCGGGCTCCAGCGTGGAGCCGACGCGGAGGTCGGTGCGTTCGTGATGCGCTGCGCGTCCCCTCCGCGCACCATGTCGAGCACGTAGACCTGACCGGCCTCGTCGGCGTCGCGCCTGGCCGTGAACGCCAGCCTCGTGCCGTCCGGGCTCCACGTGGGCGCGCTTTCGCCGCCCTTGTTCGACGTGAGGCGTCGCGGCGGGGCGCTGCCATCGGCCGGAGCGATCCAGAGATCGCTCACGTCCTGCGCCGGGTCATAGCCGACTTCGGCGACGGGAAAGACCACCCAGCGGCCATCGGGCGACGGCACGGGAGCGCCCACGCGCTTGAAGGAATACAGGGTTTCGTGCGTGAGCGCCGGCTTGGTCTGGGCGGTGACGCCCAGACTCGAAGCCAGCGCGAGAACGGCGAGGACGGGAAGGCTGCGGCGCATCATGGCGCCGCCGATCCTACTACTACTTCTTCAGGCGCGTCGGGTACTGCGCGAAGATCGCCGTGACCGCGCCGGTGACGGTCTCGGGCATCTTCGTCATGTCGATCTCAATCGGCTGGTCGATGCGGGCGCGCCACAGTTCCTTGTCGCCGGCCGGGTTCATCATCACCAGCAGCAGCGAACCCACGTCGATCTGCGTGCGCGGCATTTCAGCCTTCGTCGCGCTGGTATTGGGCTGCACGTCGATGCGCCGAAGCGTCGCGTACTTGAGGGTCACGTCGGTCGGCCCGGCGTCCTTCTTCTCGAATCCCAGCGCCTTCAGTTCCTTGTCCACCGCGCTAATGATGGCGGCGTGGACGGTCTTGTCGTTGGCTTCCCAGCCGCCCTTCCAGGTGTAGGTCTTGATCTTGGCGAAGTCGGTTCCCTTGTCGGCGGTCGAGGTGACGCCGAATTTCGGCTGCCCGGCGAGGGGGAGCGCGAAGGCGATAAGCGCGAGGCAGACGATCGAGAGGCGTTTCATGTGTTCGGACCCTCCAAAAAGACGACAAAAGCTTACCAGAGATACGACACGCGCCCCGGCCGCGTTTCGTCCGGGGCGAGTCGCCCGTCCTATAATGACCGCGCGCCGTCGGGCGCGCTTCATGTGCGGCATCGCCGGACGCTTCAACTTCCTGACCGGCGCGCCGGTGGATGCGCGCGTGCTCGGCGCGATGGCGGATTTGCTCGCGCATCGCGGCCCGGACGGGTCCGGCGTCCATGACGGACGGCGCCGTGGGGCTCGCGCACCGGCGTCTGGCCGTCATCGACCTCAGCGACCTGGGGCGCCAGCCGCTCGAGTACGGCGGCGACCTCTGGATCACCTACAACGGCGAGGTGTACAACTTCCCGCCCTCCGCTCGGAACTGGAGGCGCTCGGCCATCGCTTCCGCTCGCACACGGACACCGAAGTCATCCTGGCGGCGTACCGGCAGTGGGGCGCCGGCTGCGTGCCGCGCCTCAACGGCATGTTCGCGTTTGCGATCTGGGATGCGCGCGACGCGCACGCTGTTCGCCGCGCGAGACCGGGCCGGCAAGAAACCCCTCTACTACCGGATCGACCGCGACGGCCTGGCGTTTGCCTCGGAGCCGAAGGCGTTCCTCGCGGAACCCGGCTTCACCGTCCGCCCGGATCCCCACGCGCTCTTCAGCTACCTGTCGCGCCTCTGCGTCCCGGCGCCGCAGTCGGCCTTCGCCGGCGTTACGCGACTGGCCCCGGGACACTGCCTGACCGCCACCAGCGCGGGCGTCACGGTCGAGCGCTACTGGCGCCTGCGTACGGCGCCAAGCGCCAGATCAGCGAGGCCGACGCCGCCGACGAGCTGCTCGCCCGCCTGACGGACGCCGTCCGGATGCGTCTCATCAGCGACGTGCCGCTCGGCGCCTTCCTCAGCGGCGGGATCGACTCGAGCCTGATCGTCGCGCTGATGGCGCGCGCGGGCGCCGGCCGCGTCAAGACGTTCTCCATCGGCTTCGAGGCCCGCGAGTACAACGAACTCGAGCACGCGAGCCGCGTCGCCCGTCACTGCGGCACGGACCACCAGCAGTTCATCGTCACGCCAGACGCCGTCTCGATTCTGCCGAAGCTGGTCTGGCACTACAACGAGCCCTACGCGGACTCGTCGGCGATTCCCACGTGGTATCTGTCGGAGCTGACGCGGCAGATCGGTCACCGTGGCGCTGACGGGCGACGGCGGAGACGAGAACTTCGCCGGGCTACGACCGGCACGCCGCGATGCGCCTCGCCGGCTGGTACGATCGGATTCCGGCCGTCCTGGGTGCGCCGCTTGGCTGGGCCGTACGGGCCCTGCCCGATGCGCCGCGCGTCCGGGCCTGGAGCCGCGCCAAGCGCTTCTTCGACGTGCTGCCGCACCCGCCTGCGAGCCGCTACGCCCGCCTCCTGATGCCCTTTGACCCTGAGGCCGCCGCCGCGCTGTGCTCGCCGGACTTCGTGCGTGCCGCCGCCGGTGACGCGCCGATTCGACGAACTCACGCGCCGGTACGACGCCTCCGACGCCCCGGACGCCATCGACGCCGCGCTTGACGTGGACGTCAACAGCTACCTGCCCGACGACCTCCTCGTCAAAGTCGACATCGCGACGATGGCGCACGGTCTCGAGGCGCGCAGCCCGTTCCTGGATCACACGCTGATGGAATTCGCCGCGTCGCTGCCGTCGTCATTCAAGCTGCGGGGCGTGACGCAGAAGCACCTGCTCAAGCGCGTGGCCCGGCCCCTGCTGCCGGCCGGGATCGCCGACCGGCCGAAGCGCGGATTCGGCGTGCCGCTCGACCGCTGGTTCCGCGCCGAGTTGCGCGAGTTCGTGTCCGACGTGCTCCTCGGCGACACCTGCCGGGCTCGCGGCTACTTCCAGCCGCCGGTCGTCGAGCGTCTGATTCAGGAGCACGTGCGCGGGGTGCGCCAGTGGCATCACCAGTTGTGGACGCTGCTGATGTTCGAACTCTGGCACCGGATGTTCGTGGATCGGCGCCCGGACGGCCCGCCATTGTGAGAACCGTAGGGCGGCCCTTCAGGGCCGCCAGGCCGCGCCGGGCCTGAAGGCCCGGCCTACATCGGGATTAGAACAGCGACGACGCGCGGCCTTGAGCGCCGCCTGCACCCAGGGCTCGGGATACGCGCCCATCAGCGACGACGCCGATCACGCAGACCAGGATGGCGGCGAGCAGCACCCCGGGCACCCGCACGGGTTCCGGTTCGATCGGGCGCGTCGATGTACATCCGGCGCGCGACGACGAGGTAGTAGTACAGCGCGACGACGGTCAGCGACCGCGCCGAGAAACGCCAGCCCGTACATGCTGCTGCTCGACGACCGCCCGGAAGATGAAGAGCTTCGCCCAGAAGCCCGCCACGAACGGGATGCCGCCGAGCGACAGCAGGAAGACCAGCAGGCTCAGCGCGAGCGCCGGCGAGCGCCGCGCCAGGCCGCTGTAGGCGTTCGATGGTGTCGGACTGCCTTCGGACTCGGCCACCGCCTGCACGACGAAGAACGCGCCCATGTTCCCGAACAGGTACGCGACCAGGTAGAACAGCATCATCCGCACGCCGGCGACGGACATCGCGGCCAGTCCCATCAGCAGGTAGCCGATGTGCGCGATGCCGGAATAGGCCAGCAGGCGCTTGATGTTGCTGCTGCGGGATCGCCATCAGGTTGCCGGCGACGATCGTGATGCCCGCCGACCGCGCCGAGAGGCGGCACCCAGATCAGCGCGGCCGGGCCCGACGCCTTCGACATAGAGGCGGAAGATGGCGACGAAGCCCGCGGCCTTGGGCGCCACCGACAACCACGCGACGAACGGCGTGCTCGCGGCTTCGTAGGTGTCCGGCACCCACATGTGGAACGGCACGGCGGCGATCTTGAAGCCGAGGCCGGCCAGCGTCAGGCCGAGGCCCGAGCATCAGCCAGCGGATTGCCGGCCACGAGCGGCGGCGCGAATCGCCGCACATGGCCGTGCTGCCGGTCGCGCCGTACACGAACGAGATGCCGTAGAGCACGACGGCCGACGAGACGCTGCCGACGAGGAAGAACTTCAGTGCGCCTTCGGGCGCCGCGTCTGGTCCCGCTTCTGGAAGCCGGTCAGGAAGTAGAGCGGAATCGACATCAGCTCGAACGGCGACGAACAGCAGCACCAGTTCGCGCGCCGACGCGAGCACGAGCATGCCCGAGCAGCGAGGCGAGCAGCGCGAAGTGATACTCGGCGTCGATCGGCGCGACAGCGCGGCCGCCGGCAGCGCCGAGCGCCGCGAGCACGCTGAGCGCCGCCGAGACGAGGAACAGCCGCTTCGCGAACAGCGCCAGGTCGTCGACCACGAACGCGCCGCCGAGCGCGGCGCCGCCCGGCATCGACGGTGAACGACGGCGCCGACAAGCGCGGCCAGGCCCGACAAGCGCCACCCAGCCGGCCACGCCGGCTCGGGCGGCCCGTGCCGGAACAAGCCGATCAGCAGCACGACGAGCAGCAGGCCGAAGACGCCGCCTTCGAGCGCCGATCGGCGCCGACGAGTGCCTAGGACCAGCGCGCTCATCACAGCACCCCCAGTCGCGATGCAGGAGCGGCACGGTCGCGGTGTCAATCGGCGCCAATCGCCAGGCCCGGCAGCGACGCCGAAGAGCACGATGACGAAGACCAGGAGCACGATCGCCGACCCACTCGGTGCCCTGCGCGTCAGGCAGGTTCTGGAAGTGCGGGTCCTCGCTCTTCGGTCCCCAGAAGATCGGCTTGCGCACGACGCGCAGCACGTAGATGCGACGTGAGGAACGCGCCGATCACGCCCGGGAACAGCCACCACGAGTGCGCCGACTGCCACGCGCCGAGGAACGCCAGGAACTCGGCGACGAAGCCCGGCGGTCGCCGGCAGGCCGAGCGACGAGAGGCCGCCGATCGTGAACGCCGCGGCGATGCCCGGCATCATCGTGGCGAAGCCGCCCATCTTGAAGATCTCGCGCGAGTGCGCCTTCTCGTAGACGAGGCCGACGAGCGCGAAGAAGAGGCCGGTCATGATGCCGTGCGCGAACATCTGGAACACGGCGCCGTTGAGCCCGCTCTCCGTCAGCGTCGCCGCGCCGAGCATGACGATGCCCATGTGCGAGACCGACGAGTAGGCGACGACGTACTTGAGGTCCTTCTGCGACATCGCGCAGAGCGCGCCGTAGACGATGTTGATGCAGGCGATCGCTGCCGACGAGCCACGCCCACTGCATGCGCGCCGTCGGGCAGCAGGCCCATGCCGAGGCGCACGACGCCGTAGGCGCCGAGCTTCATCAGCACGCCGGCGTGCAGCATCGACACGGCGGTCGGCGCCGAGGCGTGGCCGTCGGGCGACCAGGTGTGGAACGGGAAGATGCCGGCCAGCATGCCGAAGCCGACGTAGAAGACGAGGAACACCCACGACTGCAGCGTCGGGATCGAACTTCACCTGCTGCGAGCGTCGAGGAACGAGAACGACGTGGAGCCCGGCCGCGATGTACAGCGCGAAGATCCCGACGAGGATGAACGCCGAGCCGAGGAGCAGGTACAGCGTCAGCTTCATCGCCGCGTATTCCTTCGTGCCCACGCCCGTGCGCTTGAACGCCCAGCCGAAGATGCCCTGCGGCGGCACCTCGCTCGCTCGATCCCCAGATGCCGATGAGCAGGTACATCGGCAGCACGGCGATCTCGTAGAACAGGAAGAAGACGAACAGGTCCAGCGAGACGAACACGCCGAACACGCCCGTCACGAGCAGGAGCAGCAGCGCGTAGAACTCCTGGCCGCGCGTCTTGACCGTCCAGGACGCGAACGACGCCGGCGAAGATGATGATCGCCGTGAGCAGCACGAGCACGCAGGCTCATGCCGTCGACGCGCGAGTTCGTAGGTGATGCCGAGCGACGGCACGAGCGGGAGCTGCTCGCCGAACTGGAAGCCGGCCGCCGCCCTGGTCGTAGGCGACAGTAGATCCAGAGCGACACCGACCGAGCGAGATGCCGGCGCCGATGGCGCCGGCGCATCCGCACGCAGCAGCGGGCGGTGGCGGCGCGAACGCCATGATGATCGAGCGCCGCGACGAACGGCGCCCAGGTGATGATCGAGAGAATCGGGAGGCCGCTCATCAGCAGCCCCTCCCATCCACAGCATCAGCGCGAGCACGCCCACGGCGACGCCGAAGACGTAGTCCTGCACGCGGCCGGTCTGGATCCGCCGCAGCTGCGCCGCCGGCCATCACGCGTCCAGGCGCTGATGACGTTCACACGCCGTCGACGATGTAGCGGTCGGTCCAGCCGACGACGCGCGCGAACGCCAGCAGGCCGCCGCGATAGACGCCAGCAGAAACGCGTCGTCGACCCAGAAGCTTCGCGATGCGCGGCGCGCCGGATCGGGCCGAAGGCGCTGGCCAGCGCGTCGGCGCTGATGGCCTGGCGCTGATAGGTCAGCCAGGCCAGCAGGATGCCGCCCAGCGGCGACCGCCGACCGCCGCCGGCGTCAGCCACGCCGGGGCTCTCGAACTCGGGCTCGAGGTGGTGGAGCGTGAAGTAGACGCCGATGGCCAGCGCCAGCGAGCGCCAGGATCCACAGCGGGCAGCGACATGACGGCCGGCGCGTCGTGCGCGGGTCCGTGACCGTGCGCGTCTCGCCGCGCCGTGCGCCGCGGGCGCGTGCGCCGGCGCGGTGCCGAAGAACGCCAGGAAGACCACGCGGAACATGTAGAAGGCGGTCAGGAACGCGCCCGATCAGCAGCATGACGAACGGGCCCGTGCAGCCCGCCGGCCCAGCACCGCGCCGAGCACTTCTTCCTTGGAGGCGAACCCGCCGAAGAGCGGGATGCCCGCCAGCGACAGCGTGCCGATGATGAACACGATCGCCGTCTGCGGCATCTGCTTGCCGAGGCCGCCCATGTGCGAGAGGTCGTTGCTGCCGACGGCGTGGATCACGGCGCCGGCGCCGAGGAACAGCAGGGCCTTGAAGACGCCGTGCGTGAGCAGGTGGAAGAAGCCGGCCGACGCGAAGCCGGCGCCGATCGCCGTCATCATGTAGCCGAGCTGCGACACCGTCGAATACGCGAGCACGCGCTTGATGTCGGTCTGCACGCACGCGAGGATCGCGGCCATCAGCGCCGTGAGCGCGCCGATCCACGCGACGATGTGCAGCACGTCCGGCGTCAGCGCGAACAGGAACGCCGTGCGCGACGAGCAGGTAGACGCCGGCCGTGACCATGGTGGCCGCGTGGATCAGCGCGGAGACCGGCGTCGGGCCCTCCATCGCGTCCGGCAGCCAGATGTGCAGCGGGAACTGCGCCGACTTGCCCATCGCGCCGAGGTAGAGGCAGAACGTGATGACGCCGAGCCCGGCAGCGCGGCAGCGTGCCGGCCTCGACCATCGCGCTGCAGCTCGACGAAATCGAACGTGCCCGTCAGCCGCCACAGCAGGACGATGCCGATCAGCAGGCCGACGTCGCCGGCCTTCGTCGTCCAGAACGCCTTGACCGCGGCGCGCGCGGCTCGAGGCTTCCGATACCAGAAGCCGATCAGCAGGTACGAGCAGAGGCCGACGAGTTCCCAGCAGATGAAGAGCTGCAGGAGGTTCGGCGCCAGCACCAGGCCCATCATCGAGAACGCGAACAGCGACTGGTAGGCGTAGTAGCGGCCGAGCGCGGGCTTCGGCTCGTCGTCCAGGTACCCGAGCGAGTAGATCTGCACCAGCGAGCGCCACGAGGGTCGACGAGCAGCAGCATCAGCGTCGACTCGTCGTCGACGAGCACGCCGATGGCGGCCAGCGGGCCCGCCTGCGCGCGGCAGCCAGTTCCACACCGCGCGCACCGGCTCTCCGAGCGCCACCGCCGACGCTGCCAGCGCCGTGATCGCCGCCACGAGCGCGCGCCAGCGCGCCGCGCGATCGACACGTACGCCGCGAGGCGGCCGGACCGCCGGAGCGGCACGAGCAGCGCCAGCAGCAGAAACGACGCCGCCGGCAGCAGCAGCGCGGTCAGCGACGAGAAGCGTCGGGTCGGTCATCATCCCTTGAGCCAGTCAATATGGTCGGCCAGCGCCGTCCGGCGCGTCCGGAACAGCAGGATGACGAGCGCCAGGCCGAGCGCGACTTCCGCGACCGTGATGCAGATGGCGAAGACGCGTGAAGCACCATGCCGACCGCGTCCGCGTGGAAGCGGCTGAACGCGACCAGGTTGATGTTCACGGCGTTCAGCATCAGCTCGATGCCGAGCAGGATGCCGACCGTGTTCCGGCGCGTGATGCACGCCGAACAGGCCGATGGAGAACACGACCGCGGCGAGCGATCAGATAGGCGGAGAGTCCCATGCGCCTAGTCCTCCGGCCTCGCGAAGTAGCTCGCGCCGATGCAGCGCCGGCGAGCAGCAGCACGCGCGAGCAATTCGAACGGCAGCACGAACCGCGTCAGCAGCGGCTGCCAATGCGCTTTCGTCGACGTCGCCCGTGGCCGGCGCGTCGCGCCGGCGGCAGCGGATGCCGCACGATCCACGCGACCATGACGAGCCGGAACGCGATGGCCGCGACCGCGCCGACGCACGACGCTGCGGCTGGTGTGCGAGAGCCGCTCGCCGACCAGCCGCTCGGTCACGACGATGGCGAAGACCACGACGGTGATGACGCCGCCGGCGTAGAGCAGGACCTGCACGGCCGCGAGGAACTCCGCGTCGAGCAGCAGGAAGATCCCGGCCGTGCCGTCAGCGCCAGCGCCAGCCACAGCACCGAGTGGAACAGGTTCTTGCTGAGCACGACGCCCAGCGCCGAGCCGACCAGGACGATGGCCAGCGCCCAGAACGCGACGACTTCGAGGGTCATGCCTCGCCTCCCCCGGGCTTGGCGTCGCCTCGGCCTCGACCTTCTTCGGCGGCGCCTGCATGTCGCGCAGCCGGTTGCCCGGTCGCCCACGACGGCGTGGAACTGCTCGCCGAGCGCGTGCAGCCGGTCCTTGTCGAGCAGCAGCGTCGCGCCGATCGGCGGTCGCCAGGTCGAACGACTTCGTCATCACGATGGCGTCGGTCGGGCACACCTGCACGCACAGCTCGCAGAACTCGCAGGCGTAGAGCTCCAGCGTGAACGTCTTGGCGTAGTTGCGCGCCTCGGCCTTGAGCATCTCGACTTTGATGACGGCCGGCGGGCAGACGAACTCGCACAGCCGGCAGCCGATGCAGTTCTCCTCGCCCGTCGTCGGGGTCGTAGGTCAGGGCCAGCAGGCCGCGATAGCGATCCGGATACGCGCGCGGCTTGTCCGGGTAGTGCACGGTGACCGGCTTGCGGACGAACGACGTCGCCGTGATGCGCATCGCGCGCACCACGGCGTCGGCCAGCTGCCAGCGTCTCGGCCAGGAAGCCCTTCGGGCGCGCGTCAGCCACCATACGGCCCCCTCAGGACGATCGTGATCGCCGTCGCCATCACGAGCAGCAGCGTCAGCGGGCAGCAGCAGCTTCCACGAAATCTGCGAGAATCTGGTCGACGCGAATGCGGATGAAGCTCCAGCGCACCCAGGTGATCAGCAGGAACACGAGCATCGCCTTGAGCAGGAACCAGCCCGGCGCCGAGCCACGCCGGGCCCGGGCCCGGCCCAGGCGCCGAGGAACAGCAGCGCGCCCAGGAACGACGTGCCGACCACGTGCGCGTACTCGCCGACCTGGATGAGGCCGAACTTCATGCCCGAGTACTCCACGCGGAAGCCCGCGACCAGCTCCGACTCGGCTTCGAGGATGTCGAACGGCGTGCGGTTCTCCGCGGCGACGCCGGCGATGATGAAGGCGAGGAACGCCGAGCTGGCCGAGCACCGGATAGAAGACGAACCAGCAGCCCCTGCTGCGCCTCGGCGATGTCCGACATCTTCAGCGACCCCGCGAGCATCACGGGCACCAGCGCCGCCATGATGAACGGCAGGTCGTAGGAAATGATCTGGTTCACCGCGCGCATGGCCGACATCAGCGCGTACTTGTTGTTCGAGCTCCAGCCGGCCATGAACAGCCCGACGATTTCCATCGACGACACCGCGAGGAAGAACAGCACGCCGATGTTGAGGTCCGCGACGCCGAGGCCGGGCGCGAACGGGATCGTCGCGAAGATCAGCAGGCAGGGCACCAGGAACACGATCGGCGCCAGGTTGAAGATGCGGCGATCGGCCGCGGCCGGCACCAGGTCTTCTTTCAGCAACAGCTTCACGCGCGTCGGCGATCGGCTGGAGCAGGCCGTGCGGGCCCACGCGATAGGGGCCGATGCGCGACTGCATGCGCGCGGCGAACTTCCGCTCGAGCAGCGTGACGTACGCCACGACGCCGCAGCAGGACGCCGAGCACGACTGGCGCCCATGATCGAGGCGTCAGGGCGACGGGGGCAGGCGGCGTCATCGGTCGACCTCGCCGAAGACCGGGTCGACCGAGCCCATGATCGCCACGACGTCGGCCACGGTGTGCGCCCGGAATGATGTGCGGCAGCACGGCCAGGTTCGAGAACGACGCGCCGCGCCACTTCATGCGGTACGGCTTCGGTCCGCCGTCGCCGACCAGGTAGCAGCCCACTTCGCCGCGCGGGCCTTCGACGCGCGCGTAGGCCTCGCCCTTCGGGCACGCGCACCTGGCCGACGGACTTGACGCCCGGCCGCGACGAGATCGGGCCTTCCGGCAGGCCGTCGAGCACCTGGCGCGACGATCTTGATGGACTCGCGGAACTCGACCATCCGCACCGATAGCGCGCGTGGCAGTCGCCCGCGGTCTCCACCGGCACCTTGAACGTGGAAGTCCTCGTAGGACGAGTAGGGCTGCGTCGCGGCGCAGGTCGTAGTCCACGCCGGAGGCGCGCAGCAGCGGACCGCAGATGCCCACGTCCTCGGCCAGCTCGCGCGAGATCACGCCGACGCCCTGGGTGCGCATGTGGAAGACGGCGTTGTCGCTCGAGCATGGCCTCGTACTCGTCGAGCCGCTGCTCGATGAGGTCGAGGGTCTGCGCGGCAGTCCGCCGCCCAGCCCGCCGGGCAGGTCGTAGCGCACGCCGCCCATCTGGTGGAAGCCGTAGAGCAGCCGCGCGCCCGTCAGCGATTCGAACAGATCGAGCACCAGCTCGCGTTCGCGGATGCAGTAGAGGAAGATCGTCGCGCCGCCGCCGAGCGCGCCGCCCATGTCCATGCACCAGGTGCCGAGCCAGAGGCAGTGCGACGCGATGCGCTGCAGCTCGGCGACGAGCACGCGCAGGTACTGCGCGCGCTTGGGGACCTCGATCTTGGCGAGCCGCTTCGGCGGCCATCACGTAGGCGAGTTCGCTCGTCATCGCCGCGACGTAGTCGGTCTTCGACGCGATCGACGGGTACTGCACGTAGGCCAGCGTCTCCGCCAGCTTCTCGTGGCAGCGGTGCAGGTAGCCGATCACCGCGTCCACGCCGACGACCGTCTCGCCTTCCAGCGTGAGGATCGCGCGGAAGACGCCATGGGCCGACGGGTGCTGCGGCCCCATGTTCATGGTCAGCCGCTCGCTGCCCGTGTAGTCGAGCGTCGTGACGTGCGCGGTCGCTGGTGTCAGACTCATGGGCCAGTGGAGACCTACACGACGCTCTACCGGTACGGCGGATACGGCGTATCGACCGCGTACGACTTCAGCAGCGGATGCCCCACCCAGTCGTCCGGCAGCAGCATGCGGCGCAGATCGGGATGGCCCTCGAACTGGATGCCGAACATGTCGAAGCACTCGCGCTCCATCCACTCCGCGCCGCGATAGACCGGCACGAGCGAGGCGCACGTCGTCACGCCCGGCGCCCAGCCGCGTCTTCATCAGCAACTGGACGCGGCCCTTCGACGGTGGTCGACCCAGGCCACCACTTCGAGGCCGTCGTCCTTCCAGTCGACCGCGCTCAGGAACGCGAAGAACCGGCAGTCCGAGCGTCTGCTTGGCGAACGTCGCGAACGCCAGCCACTGGTCCGGCCGGCACCGTCACGGCGATCGGCGACGCCGCCGGGACCGATCACGGCCCCGGGAAAGTCGGCGGGATGCGCGCGCGGACGTCGGCGTCAGTCACGGCCTAGTCCACCTTCGGGTCCCGGCGCGGGCTTCTTGCCGGTGCGCCGGAAATGCGAGATCTGATCCTGCAGCAGCAGCAGGCCGTTCAGCAGCGACTCGGGCGGCGGCGGGCAGCCCGGGCACATACACGTCCACCGGGATCACGCGATCCACGCCTTTGACCACGTGATAGCCGTGACGGAACGGGCCGCCGGAGTTCGCGCACGACCCCATCGAGAGCGCCCACTTCGGATCCGGCATCTGCTCGTAGATGCGCAGCAGCATCGGCGCCATCTTGATGGTCACCGTGCCGGAGACGATCATCAGGTCGGAATGCCGGGGCGAGGCCCACGGCACCATGCCCAGCCGCTCGACGTCGAAGCGCGAGGCGAACGTCGCCATCATCTCGATCGCGCAGCACGCCAGGCCGAACGTCACGGGCCAGACCGACGACTTGCGCGCCCAGTTGAGGAAGGCGTCGGCCGGCGCTCGTGACCAGGAAGCCGCCCGGGAACGCGTGGATGCCCTCGGTGAGCGCTTCGAACGGCGACGAGTACTTGTCGCCGATCTGGCCGCTGCTTGTGGAGCGCTTCCCACTCCTGCAGGTCCTTGAACGTCTTCCAGACCGGCGCGGGGATCACGGGGACGGGGCGCTTTATTTCCACTCCAGAATCCCTTCCCGGTACGCGTACAGCCAGCCCAGGGCCGACGATGCCGAGGAACACGCCCATGCCCGTCAGTGCCGTCGATGCCGAGTTCACGCAGGACCAGCGCCCACGGGAAGAGGAACACGGCCAGCGCGTCGAACACGATGAAGACGAGCGCGACGAGATAGAACCCGACCGGGAACTGCGACCCAGGCTTCGCCAATCGGCCTCGGCGCCGCATTCATAGGTGGCTGATTTCACGGCGTAGGGCCGCCGGGGGCGCACAAACTTCGCCGCCAATAGCGAAACGACTCCAAAGGCGACGATGAGGGCGAGGAAGATGGCGACGGGCAGGTAACCGGTCACGCTTAATTTCGTCCGTCCAAAACGCGCGCGAAGTATAGCACGCGAACCTTGGCGCCGGCGTCACTTAACACATGGAACCGAGCCGCGCCGATTGTGAAGAATACACCAATTAGCAAAATACTCCACGGCACAATAAGTGGCCATGCACCAAACTGCCGCATCGCGATCGACACGGCCGCCCACGCCGCGAAACCGAACACCGCCACCGCGACGCCGGTGCGACGCAGATCCCGCGCGGCCAGCACGCGCTCCGCATCCGCCAGGCCGGCCGACACCAGATCCGCCGTTAGCGCGCGCCTGACGTGCCGGCGGATGCGCGCCGATTCGATCGCGGACCTCGACAGGCCCTCACCCTTCCGCAGCCACAACTCGTGCGTAATGACCTGCTCGTGTGTCGTCCGCGCCATCTCCGCGTGGGCGAGACGGATCCGATCGCCATCCGTCGTGACCGCGCCGCTGGCCACCAGCCCGTCAATCGCCGCGCGGCACTCGGCGCGATTCCCCTGGCTGCGCCCGCGCATGATCGCGAGCCGCATGGCCGGCGTGATGCCCAGCCGATCGACGTCCGTCGTTGACCCGTCACCCGTCGTCGCCTCGCCGCCCGTCGCCGGCAACGGCGGATATTTGAACCGCAGCATCCACCACACGCCGGCGCCGATCACGAGAATGAACAGACCGGCAGCGATGAACGCGGGAATGTACTCCGCCAGCAGATCCTCGTCCAACTGCCACTGCGGCGTGGACGCCGCCATCCCATCCACGGTGAACTCGATGCCGATCGTCGCGGCGTCGCCGCGCGGAACGCTCGCTCGCGTGGCCGTCATGCCGTGGGGCTGGCGCGCGACGGTCCAGCCCGGCTCTTCCATCCACGGGTCCTGAAGCAGGACCGCCGAGTCGGGCAGCGTCAGCGTCATGCTGGCGGCCGACACGTCGAAGTCCCGGCGCGCGGGGACGGCCCGCCACGACACGGTGCCCCGAATGCCTGACAGGCTGACGGCATTCGCGGCGCGGTAGGTCAATGCGAACGTGTGAACGCTGGCGGCTGCCGGCGGGAAGGTCCACCGCACGTCAAGGCCTGGCCCCTTCCCCACCTGCAACTGGCCGGGGCCGGGCCCCTTCGCGAAACTCCTGCCGTCCATCGCGGCCGACACGTCAAACACGCCGTCGTGCCGCCAGACCGGCGTCTGCCGGCGGAACGCCGACACGGGCGCCTCGCCGAACCGGACCGTCAGGCGTTCATCGATCTGGATCGAGCCGTCGACAAGGACCGTGAGCGCGACGTCCATCCGCTCGACGGTGACGTTGGGCCGACCGTCGCCGCAGGAAACGGCGGCGAGCAGGACGAGGATGCCGATCGCGCAGACGCGGGCGTCACGACGCATCACCGGCCCCGGTCCTTCTGCATGGACTTCAGGGCTTTGGTTTGGGTCTTGGCCTGCCGCTTCTCCTCGAGCAGCGCGCGCTCGTCACGCAGCTTCTCCATCGCGATCTGCTCGTGATGCAGCTTGAGGTAGCTGTCGTAGCGGTCCGCGGGGAGACTCCCCGCCTCGACCGCGGCCTTCACCGCGCACCCGGGCTCTGAATCGTGCTGGCAATCGCGAAACCGGCAGCCGCCCGCGAGCGCCTCGATTTCCGCGAACGTCTCAGAGGGCTCGTCGTCGTTGTCCCACAGCTGCAACTCGCGCATGCCCGGCGTATCCACGATCAGTCCGCCGGCCGGCCGCACGACCAGCTGCCGATGCACGCTCGTGTGCCGGCCGCGCTGGTCCCAGTCGCGAACCTCGGCCGTCTTGAGCACCTCCTCGCCCACGAGGTGATTGACGATGGTCGATTTGCCGACGCCGGAGGGCCCCAGGAGCGCCAGCGTCTTGCCGGGCACGAGATAGCGCTCGAGGACCGCCACGCCATCCGGGGTCTTGGTGCTCACCGGATGCACCGGAGCGTCCCCGGACACGGCCGCGGCTTCCGCCACCGCCGCGGCGATCTCATCGCTCAGGTCGCATTTGTTCAGCACCACGACCGACTGCGCGCCGCTGCGGCTGGCCACCAGGAGGTAGCGCTCGATGGCGCGGGCATTGACCGGCTTGTCGAGTGCGAAGACCAGCAGCACGACATCGACGTTCGCGGCAATCACCTGCTCCTCGGTGCCCCTTCCCGCGGCCTTCCGGGAAAAGCAGCTCCGCCGCTTCAGGATGGCGGCAATGGTAGAGCGCGCGCCCGCCACCCCGACGCGAACCGCCACCCAATCCCCCACCGTCGGCAGTTCCTTGCGCCCCGTGGCCAGGTGCTTGATGCGTCCGGTCGCCTCCGCGAGCACTTCGTCGTCGGCCGTGAGCACGCGGTAGATTTGGTTGTGTTCGAGACTGACCCGGCCGGGCACGAAGCCTTTTGCGTGGAATGGCTCGAATTCCACATCACGCGCGGGGTCCCACCCCAGACTGGCTAACGAGGGCATCGGCGTCCAGTAAACAACTTGGAGGCGTTTTCCGTCAAAGTCCTCATTCGGGGCCACCGGACCCGGTCGGCTGTAAACTAGCGACGCCGTTGGCGCTCCGGCCACAGACATTATGGATGTTCAACGCGACCCGGCTATCCTCAAACGCAAGAAGGCGGTCCGCTTCGTCCTTGCCGCCGTAGCCATCGTCGTCCTGATCGCCGCCTCGTTCTGGGTGTCCCGGCTGAAGCCCGCCTCGCCGACCGTGGCCTCGAGCGCGGTCTACTTCGGGGTCGTCAAGCGCGGGCCGATGGTCCGCGAGGTGCGCGGCGCGGGCACCCTGGTTCCCGAGGAAATTCGCTGGATCACCACCACCGCCACGGGCCGGGTCGAAGCGCGGGTCCTCGACCCGGGCGCGAACGTGAAGCCGGGCACGGTCATCCTGAGATTGAGCAACCCCGACCTGAAGCAGCAGGTCAGCGACGCGGATTTCGCCGTGAAGGCCGCCGTCGCGCAGCTCGAGAACGCGCGGTCGGGCCTGAAGACGACACGCATGTCCCAGGAAATCGCCGTGGCCAACGCGCAGGGCGCCTACAATCTGGCCGTGGCCGACCTGGAAGCCAACCGGCAGCTGTTCAAGGATGGCCTGGTCGCCGAGTTCCTGTTCAAACAGAAGGAAGCCGCGGTCAAGGTCCAGAAGAACAGCATGGACCTGGCGAAGAAGCAACTCGAAAGCGCGGTCGAAACGGAGAAGTCCCAGTTGGCCCCGCAGGAAGCGGCCGTCAGCCAGGCCCGCGCGCGCTACGACCAGCTCAACCGGCAGCTCGATGGACTCTCCGTGACGTCGGACATGTCCGGCCGTCTGCAGGTCGTGAGCGTCGAAGTCGGTCAGCAGGTGGGACCGGGCACCAACCTCGCGCGCGTGTCGGATCCCTCGCGGCTCAAGGCGCAGATTCGCATTTCTGAAACCCAGACGCGCGACCTCGCGATCGGGCAGAAGGCCAAGGTGGACACGCGCAACGGCGTCGTGCGCGGCCATGTGAGCAACATCGACCCCGCGTCCCAGGGCGGCACGGTCGGGGTGGACGTGATTCTCGACGAGCCGCTGCCGCCGGGCGCCCGGCCGGACCAGAGCGTGGACGGCGTCATTGAACTCGAGCGCCTGGAGAACGTCTTGTTCGTGGAAAGCCCGACGTTCGGCCAGGAGAACAGCACGATTTCGTTGTTCAAGATGCAGGCGAACAACGAAGCCGATCCGGACGCCCGTGAAGCTCGGCCGGCGGTCGGTCCAGTATCGTCGAGGTGCTGGAGGGCCTGCAAGCGAAGGCGACCGCGTCATCCTCTCCGACATGTCGGCAGTACGACAATCAACAATCGCGTGCGGCTGAACTAGGCCGCCGGTGTCCAAGGAGACCTCATGAGCACGAACGGCCAGTCCGTCATCACCCTAACCGGCGTCACCAAGGTCTTCTACACCGACGAAGTCGAGACGCACGCCCTCGCCGGCATCCACCTCGAGATTCCGCGCGGGCAGTACATCTCGATTGCCGGGCCGTCCGGCTGCGGCAAGTCGACGCTGCTCTCGATTCTCGGCTTGCTCGACACGCCCAGCGACGGCGGCTACGTGCTGAACGGCCGGTCGGTGGCGGATCTCCCGCTCGCCGAGCGCGCGCGCGTCCGCAATCGCGAGATCGGGTTCATCTTCCAGAGCTTCAACCTCATCGGCGACCTCACGGTCTACGAGAACGTCGAACTGCCGCTCACCTACCGCGGCATGAAGGCCACCGAACGCAAGGAACGCGTCATGGCCGCGCTCGAAAAGGTCGAGATGTCGCACCGCGTCGAAGCACCTGCCGAGCCAGCTCTCCGGCGGTCAGCAGCAGCGCGTCGCCGTCGCCCGCGCGGTCTGCGGCTCGCCGTCGATCCTGCTGGCCGACGAGCCGACCGGCAACCTCGACTCGAAGAACGGCGAATCGGTGATGACCCTGCTGCAGGAACTGCATCGGGAAGGCGCGACGATCTGCATGGTCACCCACGACCCGCGCTACGCGCGGCACGCCGAGCGCTCCATCCACCTCTTCGACGGCCGCATCGTCGAGGAAAGCGCGAACGCGGACGCGACGCGCGAGATGGAAGAGAGCGGATTCCACATCGGGCACTGACACGGACACGGACGACCCGTCGTCCCGGGAGGTCCTCGAGTCAGCGGATTCCGGCCTCCGCGGGGACACGACGGGAATCTGCGATATCCTCCGTCCATCGTGACGCCGCCTGCGTCTAAACCTGCGGTCATGATGGCCCGCGTCGTTTCGCTGCTTGCAGTCACGATTCTCGCGACCCCACTCCTGGGACAGGGGCTGCCTCCAGCCCAATCCACGTCGCAGGTGCAACCCAGTCTGATAGTCGGCCGCGTCATCGACGCAGGATCTGGCGCGGGCATCGCGGGCGCGGCTGTGACCGCAGCGGTGACGGCAAGCGCCGGTCAACCTGGCGGACAGCCGACCGGACCACCGCGTCCGCGGCCCTCGATCCTCACGGATAGCGACGGTCGTTTCGTTCTGACTGTGTCGCCAGCAGGAAGGGTCAATCTGAGTGCCCTGGCGCGCGGCTACCTGAATCAGCCGTACGGATCGCTGCGCCCCGGTGGATCTGGACAACCGCTCGAACTCGCTCCAGGCGAGAAGGTCTCGAACATCGTCATCCGAATGTGGAAGGCCGCGACGATCAGCGGTCGGATTCTCGATGAAGCCGGCGACCCAGTCGATGGCGTCAGCGTCGGCATCATGAAGCGCGAGTTGGCCTCTGGCCGCGTGCGGTACGTCACGGCGGGGGCAGCAGGGTCCGATGATCGCGGCAGGTACAAGTCTTCACCGCTGGCGCCCGGCAACTACATCATGGTGATCGCGGCGAGTCGCTCGACGATGCCGGCCTCGATCATGGACATGGCGGAGGACGCCATCGCGGGCAGCAACGCAGACCGTGCGGCGTTCGAGCGAAAGATACTGGCGTCAAACCTGCCGCCATTGTTCGGCGAGCCTGGCTATCGCATCGGCGACCTCTTCGTCGTGCCCCCGGCGGCGTCGCCGGATTGATCTCCGCGCCCGATGCGAAAGGCCGGTTTGCTGTCGTGGACGGGAACTTTTATCCGCCGCGACCTCGCCGAGCGAAGCGGACAGTCCTGACGTTGTCAGCCGGCGAGGCACGCGATGGAATTGATTTGCGCTTGCGAATGGCGCCAGCGGTATCCGTTTCGGGAGTGGTCACCCGGCCGGATGGCAGTCCCGCGTCCCTCCTCGATGTGAGGCTGGCTCTCACGAGTCTGGGCCACCTCGGGACGTTCATGCCTTTCGAAGCGGGCGTCACAGTCACCGACGCCCAGGGACGATTCACGATCCTCGGTGTGCCACGCGGATCGTACCTGGTTCGCTCGCGGCTGACTCAGGCGCCAGAGGCCCCTGGCGCAAGTGCGGGTCCCCTGCTGGTGGCAGCCGTTCCCATTTCGGTCGGCGACTCGGACCTTCGCGACATCATCGTCCCTCTTAGCGAAGCTCCTCGCGTGAGCGGCCGGGTGGAATTCGACGGTTCGGCCGTACCGGCGGCCGCACAACTGGCTCGCCTGGCCATCGAGGCGCAGAGCGTCGATGTCAGCATTGGACTGGCGCCGCCGGTTCCGCGCGGGATGGTAGCCGCCGATGGGCAATTCAAGACGACCGGGATCACGACCGGTTCGTACGTGCTGCGGGCAACTGGCCTGCCCGGATGGACAGTGAAGGCCGCCATGAGCGCCGGGAAGGACATCTCGGATGAGCCGTTCAGTCCGGCTTCAGATGTCACAGGCGTCGTCGTGACGCTGACCGATCGCGCCAGCGGCGTGTCCGGCGTCGTGATCCGGACAGATGGGCGCCCGGATGCGGACGCGGCCGTGTTGGCATTTCCCGTCGATCCGGCCAGAGTCAGCGTGCGGCGGCGCCAGTTCGCGCGCGTGGATCCGAAGGGCGCGTACTCGATCAACGGGCTGCCCGCCGGCGAGTACATCATGATCGCGATTGATGATCGCCTCGCGGCGGACTGGGAAGAGATCACACTGCTGCCTGACGCGGTTCGGCTTGGTACTTCGCGTGACCATCCCGGCTTCGGGAATGGCCACGCTCGACTTGCGAACATCCGCCATCCGCCGGGAGCAGCCATGACGGTCACGCGCTTCGCCGCAGCGCTGGTGTTCACGGCAGTCGGCGTGGCGGCGACCATGGCCGCGCCTCGACAGCAGCCTCGCGCGCGCCCGGCGACCGCCGGCCCCCAGACCGGCACGGCCGCGATTGCCGGCCGCATCGTGACCAATGACGAAGCCGCCACGCCGGTTCGGCGCGCGCTGGTGACACTGTCCGGACTCGAAGTGCGGCACGTTCAATTGAGCGCGACGGACGACGAAGGCCGTTTTGTGTTTTGGGGATTACCGGCTGGGCGCTTCACGATCAGCGCGGCGAAGGGCGGGTACGTCCGCCAGTATTACGGAGCCACACGTCCCGGCGTGACCGCCGGCATCCCGGTCGTGGTGGGCAATGGTCAGCGTGCCGACATTGCGATGACCATGACCCGTTCGGGCGTCATCGCAGGCTCCGTCCTCCTGCCGCCAGGCGTACCGTCGACGTTTCTGCGCGTACAACTGCTGCGCGCGACGACCGTGGACGGCGAGCGGCGACTCGTGTCGGCCGGCAGCGCGTCCGTCGTCGACAGTGATGGCAACTTTCGCATTCCACGTCTCATGCCTGGCGAGTATCAGCTCTTCGTGAGCGCGTCTGGCGGGCTGGTGGAAATGCAGCCCACGACGCCGGAATCCATTCAATGGGCAGCACAGACCGCGGCGGGAAGCGTCATGGCGACCGCACCGCCGGCGTTTCGGACCGTGACGTTTTCACCCGTGTTCTTTCCCGGAACCCCGCGTGCCGCGGAGGCCGGGTCGATTACTGTCGAAGCCGGCCAGGAGCGCCAGGTGACATTTGCCCTTCCGCTCGTGCCGTCCGCACGCGTGGGCGGGCAGGTGGTGGACGGATCGAGCGGTCAGCCACCTCTGGCGTTCCAGGTCTGGCTCGTGGATGAAGGATTGCCGGTACCTCGTCTATCGTTACAGCCGCGCGCGGAACGCGACGGCCAGTTCTCGACCGTCGGCGTGACGCCCGGCTGGTACCTGCTTGTGGCGCGCGCCGCGCGCACGGGCACACAGGCGGTAGTCGCGGCTCCTCCAGCGTCGCCAGGTCACTCCACCGGTCCGGTCGGCGACGCACCCCTGTGGGCCATGGAGAGGGTGACCATCAACGGTGACGACCTCTCGAACATCGTGCTGCGACTTCAGCCCGGGAAAACGATCACGGGTCGCGTGGCCGTGGCGCCCGGCGCCTCCGTTCAGAGCCCGCCGCGCGTGCGAGTCTCGCTGACGCCATGGTCGACGACGCTCTGGGCGGCTTCGGTTCCGGCTGTCGAAACGGATGCCGAGGGCCGGTTCGAGATTGCGAACGTGATTCCGGGAAGATACCGCCTCGATGTGGCGGCGATTGGCACCGCAGCCGATGCCACGCGATGGGCGCCCCAGGGGGCGATGCTGTCAGGACGCGATGTGCTCGACGACGGCCTTGACGTACCGCAGACTCAGGACGTCGATGGCCTCGTCATTGCCATGACGGATCGGCCGACGGAATTTAGCGCGCAGATTCTCGACTCCGCATCGCGGCCGATCACCGAATATGCGCTCGTCGTCTTTTCGACCGACCCTGCGCACTGGCGTTCACCATCGCGTCGCGTGGTGCAGTCGCGACCGGGTAGCGACGGGCTCTTCGTGATCCAGAACCTCCCCCCGGCGAGTACTCTCGTGTGTGCGGTCACCGACGTCGAGGCGACGCAACTGGGCGATGCGGCCTTCCTGTCGCAGTTGGTGCCCGCGGCGTTTCGCATCACGCTCGCGCCAGGAGAGAAGAAACGGCAAGACTTGCGCATTGGCCGCGAACGACTCGGGACAGACCTGGCGCTGCGTCTCGTCCCGGGAGGCGATTGAGTCAGCGGATTCAGGCCGACTCGGAATGACGCGATTCTCGATAGTTTGAAATGTGCGCCGGAGCCCTTCATCACAAGCGTGGGGCTGGGACGCCGTGGAGTAGGCGGGATAGATACCGGTCTTGACTGGCGAAACAGTGTCGGGTCGTTGCCCCTTGGTCTCTTGCAGAATCTTGACGCCGGCGCTCGCCCCGACGCGGGAGGCGCCGGCCGCGACCATGGCCTTCAGACCGTCGAGATCGCGCACGCCGCCCGCCGCCTTCACGCCCATGTCCTCGCCGACGATGCGTCGCATCAGCGCGACGTCGGCGACGGTCGCGCCGCCTGGGCCGAAGCCGGTGGACGTTTTCACGAAATCCGCGCCGGCCGCTTTCGCCAGCGAGCAGGCCGCGATCTTCTCGTCCTCGGTCAGATACGCCGCCTCGATGATCACCTTGCTGAGACGCGCCGGCGGACCGGCACGGCCCGGTGACGGCCTCGATGTCGCGCTCGACCGTCCGCAAATCCCCGGACTTGAGCGCGCCGATGTTGATGACCATGTCCACCTCGCGCGCGCCGTCGAAGATGACGCGGTGCGTTTCGAAGTGCTTGACGTCGGCCGGGGTCGCGCCGAGCGGGAATCCGACGACCGAGCACACGCCAACCGGCGTGCCGCGCAGTAGCGACGCGCACGTCGCCACCCACGCCGGATTGACGCACACGGTCGCGAAGCTGATACTCCGCCGCCTCTCGGCAGAGCCGCTCGATCTCCTGCCGCGTCGCGTCCGGCTTCAGCAGCGTGTGATCGATCAGGCCGGCGACGCCGCCCGACGCCGCGCCTTGCGCCGCATGAAAGCCCAGCCGCGGCGGCGCCGGCGTCAATGACGGTCTGGAGCCGCGTCGGACAGCAGTCGTCCGCGCACCGCGTGGCAGGCGCACGCGCCGAGGCCGGCGCGCCGCGACGCCGCCATCACTTCTTCGGCGACGATGGCGATGAGCCGGGCGAGATCGACCGGGCGCGTGTCCATCAGAAGTCTGTCCTCGAGCCGGCGAATCTTCAGCAGCCGCCGGATGTAGCGCGCCTCGCGCATCGGCGTGGACAACCACAGATCGACGATTTCCTTGCGGCCGCCGGCATCCACCAAGCTCGACCCCAGCGAGAGCACGTTCGCGCCGTTGTGCTCACGCGCGTAGCGCGCCAGCGTCGGCGTCGAGCACATCGCCGCGCGCACGCCGCGCACCTTGTTCGCGGCGATCGCCGAGCCCAGGCCCGCGCCATCGATGACGATGCCGGCGTCGGCTTCCTCGCGGGCCACGGCCTTCGCGCCACGGCGCCCGCGATGTCCGGGTAATCCACCGGGTCCGCGTCAGCGTGCCCATGTCGGTCACGGCGCGACCCTGCTTGCGCAAGTGATCGATGAGCGCCGCCTTGAGCTTGAGGCCCGTATGGTCGGACCCGATCGCGATGCGCGTGGGGTTGGCGGCCGGCGCCAGGTCGGCCGGCAGCGTGGCGTCGACGGTGCCCTTGGGCACCACCGTCACGCGGCGCTCCCGCAGCGTGTCCTGCGCCAATGGCGTCACGTGCCCGCCGCGTTCCAGTTCCACCGTCGAGCCGGGCTCGATCGTCCGGGCCTCGGCCTCGCTGATCAGCGCGAACGTCCGCACCGCCACTAGACGTCTCCTTCGATGACCCGGATGTCCGGCCACTGCCGGTACCGCTCATCCACGTCGAGCCCGTAGCCGACGACGAACCGGTCCTCGATCGTGAAGCCGATGTAGTCCACCGTCACGTCGATCTTGCGGCGCGACGGCTTGCTCAGCAGGCACGCCGTCCGCAGCGACTTCGGTTCGCGCGCCCGCAGAATGTCCTGCAGGTACGACAGCGTCAGGCCCGTGTCGACGATGTCCTCGACGATGACGACATGCCGGCCTTCGAGGCCGCGATCGAGGTCCTTGAGCAGGCGGACTTCGCCCGACGTCTGCGTGCCCGCGCCGTAGCTGGACAGCGCGATGAAATCGCAGGTCACGTCGCCATCCATCTGCCGCATCAGGTCGCCCAGGAACATGAACGCGCCCTTGAGCACCGCCACGAAATGGATCGACGCCTCCGCCCCGTGGTCGCGCCGGATCTCGCGCCGCGAGTTCGGCGACCCGCTACTGAATCTGCGCCTGACTGATCATGATCTTACCGGCCACTGTTGTTCGCTCCCATCCCGACGGCGGCGCGCACGCGCCCGTTGCCATCGCGCGCGCGTCGCTGCAACACCCATCGGCCCGCAGCGAATCGCGACGCGCCCGCCGGCTCATCAGCACGCGTCCGGCGACCATCGGTCGTCCGCACGTCGTCGCCGCGCGACACATATACCAGATGCGACATCGGATTGAACATCGGCGTCTGCCGCGCGCCGTCCACCGTGACGGTGATCAGGTCCGCCTGCTTGCCCAGCTTCCAGGCTGCCAATCCGGTCGCCCAGGCCGACAGCGCTCGGCGCCGCGCCGCGTCGCCAGCTCGAGCGCCTGGCGCGCGGGCAGCGCGTCGGGATTGCCGGACGCACCTTCTGCAGCAGCGCGGCTGCGCGCATCGCTTCGAACATGTCGAGATCGTTGTTGCTGGCCGCGCCATCCGTCCCAAGCCCGGCTCGCAAGCCGCGCGACAGCCATGCCGGCACCGCCGCGACGCCGCTGGCCAGTTTCATGTTGCTTTCCGGATTATGCGCCAGACCCACCTGCCGCGTCGGCTGAGCAGCGTGCATGTCGGCCGCGTCGAGCCAGACGCGCGTGCGCCGCAAGCGACCGGCCGTTCCACACGCCCAGGACATCCAGATAGGCCGCGCCGGCGATCGTGTGATGCGCGTCCTGAGACGATCGCGACCTCGTCCTTCGTCTCCGCCAGATGGATCAGCAGCGGCTTGCCGTATTTGTTCGCGAGCGCGCGCTGCGCCGCCTGCAGCGTCGGGCCGTCGAGCGTATAGGGCGCGTGCGGGGCGACCGCCGGCGTGATCAGCGGGTCGTTCTTCCACTTCGCCGAGAAACGCCTCGGCCGCGAACGAGCGCCAGTTGCGGCGTGGCGGCATCGGCGACGGGAAATGCAATCACGCGACTGTCCGAGCACCCCGCGCAGGCCCGCGGTCCTTCGTCACCTCCGCGATGTCATCCTCGAAGTAATACATGTCGGCGAACGTCGTCGTGCCGGACTCGATCATCTCGAGCGCCGCCAGCCGCGTGCCCACGCGCACGAACTCCGGCGACACGGTCGCCTTCTCCGCCGGGAAGATGTACTTGTTCAGCCAGTCCATCAGCGCCAGGTCGTCGGCCAGGCCGCGATAGAGCACCATCGGCGCGTGCGTGTGCGTGTTGATCAGGCCGGGCATGATCACTTGCCCGCGGGCGTCCACGGTGGTCCGGCGGCACGTAGCGGCCGCTCGAGGTCGCGCCGCGGACCGACCGCCACGATCGTCCGTGCCGTTCACCGCGACCGCCCCGTCCGTCGAATCACGGTCCGCGTTCGCGTCCATCGTGACGACGACTCCGCCGGTGACGAGCAGCGCTGACCCGCTCGCCGGACCCGCCGGTCCACGCCGAGGATGGCCAGGAGCGCCGCCATGGCGCCGAGCGCCACGGCCACCATGCCGAATCGCATTCCCCGCATCGGCCAGATTCTATGCGCCCGCCGTGGATGCCCGCGTCCGGTCATGTATAGTTCTTCCGTGGCCGTGCATCTTGTGCAACACCCCATCGTGCAGGATGCCCTGACGTCTTTGCGCGACAAGTCCACCACGCCGAGTCACTTTCGCCGGCTGACGCATCGGCTGAGCCTGGCGGTCTGGCGATGGACGCCACCCGCAAGCTGCCCATGACGCTCGCGCGGGTGGAAACCCCGCTCGGAACCGGCCCAGGGCGAAGTGCTCGACGGCGATGTCGTCGTCGTGCCCGTGCTGCGCGCGGGACTCGGCATGGTGGACGCCGTCCTCGAGTTGCTGCCGCACGCGCGGGTCGGCCATATCGGCTTGCAGCGCGACGAGCAGACCGCGCTCGCGTCTCGCTACTACGCGAAACTGCCCGCCAACCTGGCGGGCAGCACCGCGCTGATCGTCGATCCGATGCTCGCCACGGGCGGCAGCGCCCTGGCCGCGATCGAATCTCTGCGCCAGGCCGGCACCCGCGACATCCGCCTGCTCTGCGTCGTCGCGGCGCCCGAAGGGATCGCCGCCGTGGAAGCCGTCGCATCCGACGCTCCCCATCTACACGGCCGCCATCGACCGGCAACTCGACGCGCACAAGTTCATCCTGCCCGGCCTCGGTGATTTTGGAGACCGCCTGTATGGCACCACCTAAACGGCCGCGTCGCGACGCGCCCGGCGGATCCACCGCCTGGACGACGAACCTGACGTCGATCAGCCCGAACCGCATCCTGGTGCGCGGCTATCCGCATCGACGACCTGATGGGTCGCGTGTCATTTGGGGACGCGATCTACCTGCTGCTCGACCGGCGAGCTGCCGCTCTTCGGTCAGCCGACTCATGGACGCGATGCTGGTGTCGTTCATCGATCACGGCGCGACGCCGCCGTCCACGCTGGCGGCGCTCAACACCGCGACCACGGGCGTCCTCGATTCGCGGGGCCGTCGCCGCGGGCGTGCTCGGCTTCAGCCGCATCACGGCGGCACGACGCGCTGGCCTGCCGCGACGCTGCTCGACGAGGGACTGGCGCTGGCTCGCGGCGGGACGTCGATGGCCGAGGCCGCGGCCGACCTGGTCGCGCAGCTCGTGCGAGACGGGCACGTTGCCGCCGCCCGGGTTTGGGCACCGCTTCCACACGATCGACCCGCGCGCCACGCGGCTGCTGCAGGTGGCCCACGAGCTCGAGGACGATCATGCGTATACGCAGATGCTGCGCGCGCTCGAGCAGGCGTGTCGCGGGCCATCCGGCGCTGCAGGGCCAGCCGTTGCCGCCAACATCGATGGTGCCATTGCGGCCGTGTGCGGCAACCTCGGGCTCGCCCCGGACGTGGCCGACGCCTTGCTGATCATCTCGCGCGTGCCGGGCATTGCCGCGCACGTGCTCGAGGAACAGCGGCGCGAATCGCCGATGCGCGCCATCGATCCGTCAGACCACACGCTACGACGGCCCCGCGCGAACGGCGGCTGCCCAGCGGGCAGGAAGTAGCGGGCCCGAACGTTCGCAGTTCCCGTCGTTCCCGTCGTTCCCGTCGTTCCCGTCGTTCCCGTCGTTGTCGTCGTTTCGCCGTCGTTATTGCAGGAATGCAGCAGAAGGTTGGTGGGCGCTACTGGACTCGAACCAGTGACCCCCGCCGTGTGAAGGCTGCCGTCGCGTCGCACCCCGTGGCGCGTGAGATCACACTATAGCAAGAACAGGCTTGTTTCTGCGCAGACCGGACCGGGCGCACTGCTATGTCGTGCGACCGAGCGAGACTGGAAACGACGTCTCGTGCACCCCTATTGCACCCCGGGCGCTATTGGACGGGCCCGTCACACAGATGGAGACATGCCGCCAGTCCATAATTCCGGGACTCACAACGGGCGATACCGGCCATCCCCCGATGGATCCGCAACCTGCCACCCAGTGGCACTTCCCGGAGGTGCTCACGTCTCCTCCGCCAAGACACAACCAGCGATGGCCACGCATCGCTGGACAACATCAGGCCCGCGGTGTATACGATGGGCGTCGCCCGCGCTTCTCGCCGGCGACAGGACGCGCACAGGGGTGGAGGGATGACGATGCCTGTTAAGAAGCCTGGGGCGAGGATCGTGGTGACAATGCTCGTGCTGGCAGCCGGTCTGTTTGGTGGGTCGGCTGCACTGACCGCAGGACCCAGCATGCCGGAATCACGGGCGCGAGCCTGGGTGGAGGCGCACAAGACCGACTTGCCTCGATCTCTCGGGGAACTGGCGGCATTTCCCGACGTGTACCGCAAGGTAATCATCGACCAGCTCACGCCACAAGAAAAGGCCCGTTTATGGCTGGAACACTTGAAGGTTGTCAGCGAGCGTCCGGACCTGAACGACCAGCAGCGCGCCTATGTGATGACTGCGATGTTGGCAGCCACGCCGGAATTCCTGGAGAAGCCAAGGTCCATTCCGAACGTGGCCGGCTTCGCCTGCGACATGATGGCGTTCCTTTTCGCTAAGAGCGAGGCATCCGGCTTACTGGCTGTGTCCAGCATCGGTCGAGGCTCACCAAAGAGGGTCACCCTTCGGTCGTTACGTGTCAGTGTCGGCGAGGGCCTTCGCTCGGCGTTCAGCGCCTCCGCCGAGGTGCCCGAATGTGATTGCCGACCGAACTACTGCGACTGGTGCCAACCGATATTCTTGCATGTCTGCATCCCGGCAACCGAAGGGTGCCAAAGTAGATTCGGCGGGTGTGTGGACGAGGAGAATTACTGTCTTACTGCGACGTACTGCAACGGCTGGTGCGTGGCCTACGAACCAGGAGGATAGTGCGGCCGCGCAGTGGGCTGAGGCGTGGGATGCCCGATCCCAGGCGCACCGGCTGGCCCTGGCTGTCCCTGGTGCCGGTGCTGTGCGCATTGGGCGCGGCACCGGTCGTCGCCGTTCACCGCCAGATCGCACTGATTGAGGGCACTGTCGAAGCGCAGGGGCCGGATGGTCACACGCTGCCTCTGTCGCCTGCGGTGGTGGTGGCCACATCCGACGACGGACGGGAACGATGGACAGTGCTGACCGAGGTTGACGGGACGTACAAAGTCGAGGTGCCGGTCGGGAAGTTGGTACTGGGTGTCAGCCGAGAAGGCAGGATTCGCCCCGCCGGCGACTGTTGCCGCTCGAATGTGGAGGTGGCGGTTCGTGGCCGTCCCCAACGGAACGCCAGCAAGAGCTAACCTGACGATGCTGGTTGGTGGCGCCATAGAAGGATCCGTGACTTCATATGAGGGGCGCCCTGTTGTCGGCGCTGCAGTCAGCGCCCTTCGCATTTCCAGTTTCGGCCAGGTGATGCCCTCGGCGGGCTCGCGAGAGAGTTCGACCGACGATGCCGGCAAGTTCCGGATCCACTCGCTTTCGCCAGGGACTTACGTCGTCCGCGTCGTGCCTGACTATTACAGCAGCACCTCGGGGCGGTGGGTCAAGTCCGGCCAGTCGCGGACCGGTATGCTTGTAACATACGCGCCAGGTGTCAACGAGGCCGGAGAACACGCTGCGAAAGTCACAGTTGGCCCGGGAGAGCTCGTGACGTTGCCTCCGTTCGCGGCGGCCGTTGGTCCCCTGTCAGATCTGGATTGCGAGGTCGTCACCAGCGACGGCCGACCAGCTCTGCGGCCAGACGTACTGCTATCGGAGGCGTCCGGGCTAGTTCCGCGTACGCGGAGCGTACCAACCGGCGATGGGAACCGGGTGAGGTTCATCGGCATTCAGCCAGGTGGTTATGTCCTGAGCGCATCTGGTTCGACAACCGACCACGAGGAGGAGGGACTTGCGAGCATCTCGGTAGGTCCGGGCCAGCGCACTCTGACGGTGAGCTTGAGCCGACCGGTGCAGGTACGCGGAGTTATCCGTGTCACGGGTCCGACGCGCTCTGGTGCCCAGCGCCCGCTCGGCATTCTCCGCTATGGCCCGCGCGCACTGGCCCTACAACTCGCACAGCAGGGACTTCTTTCGCCTTACGTCGTTCCCATGCAGTCGGAAGAGGCCAACCCGGGAGAATGGAACATGGTGTCGGGCCCGTCGCTGTTCCGCCTGACGGACCCTGGACTCGCGGTTCAATCCGTGTCGTTTGGAGGGGCCACGATCACTGATGACCTTGCCGACTTGGCGCAGCTCGACGGGCGAGATCGCGGCGGCCTTCTTGAAGTGACTGTGACGGCCGACTCTGGCGGGGTTGCTGGAGTAGTGACAACGGCCTCTGGAGATCCCGTGGTTTTCGCCACCGTCGTCGTGTTTGCTCGAGATCCGAGACGGTGGGGTACATTCTCGCGCTTTGTGAAGATCACCTACCCTGACGACAGAGGGCGCTTCATGGTGGAGGGCCTGTTGCCGGGCGAGTACCTGGCCGCCGCGCTCGGTGATGTGGACGAGACACAGGCAAGCAGCGCAACCGTCCTGAGCCGTGCAGTCCCACTGTCCCGCTTTGTCGGTGTCAGCCCTGGCTCGGTTGGTCACGTTTAACTTGATTGTCGAGGTCGCCAGATGAAGGCTCAAACGAATTCTCGGCTGCTGGTGTTGATTCTCCTGCTCAGCGCGTGGAGTGGCACGTACTTCACCGCGGCACCACGTCAGGATTCTGGGGCCGCGATCATTGGCGGCCGTGTGCTGGCGGATGCTACCGGGGAACCGATCGCGAAGGCGTCAGTCGAGGTCGTCAGGATCGAAGCGCAGCGAGCGGTGCTTACTCGAGTCGTGACCGATGAGCGAGGCGTCTTCCAGGCCAAGGGTCTCCTGCCGGGCAGATACGAACTCCGCGCGACAGCCGAGGGTTTTGTGCCATCGAGTCAAACAGGCCCGAGTACTGTCGTTCTGCTGTCAGATGGAGAGAAATTTAGCTCGGCTGATTTCAAGCTTGTCAAGACCTCTACCATCGAGGGCACCATCGTTGATTCAATGGGTGCTGGGATTCCAAACGTGAGGATCCAGATGGTAGCCGCGCTGTTCATCAGCGGAAAGTACATATTGTTGCCTCTGCCGAATCAAAGGGCAGGCATGTCGGATGATCGGGGCAACTTCCACATCGGCAATATCCGTCCGGGCGAGCACTACATGGTAGCGACGTCCGGAGCGTTTGCGGGCAGACCTGATGAGCCAGCGTATCCTGCAGGCTTCTACCCAACTGGGACCCTTGCAAGCGGCCCCCAGCCTCTGGCGATCAGGCCCGGAAGCGACCTGCGCGGTCTTCGGATGACACTCCCGGTTCGAGAACCTGCGGACGTGTTCGGCGTTACTGTCGATGACGCGGGGAACCCACTTGGGCAGGCGCTTGTCGTTCTCGTTGAGGCGACTGGTGGTCTGGTGAACGCCGCTGCGCCCGGGCGAACAGTGTCGGGGCCCGATGGCAGATTCGCATTTCGTAACGTCGCTGCCGGGCGGTACCTAGTTCAAGCGACGGTGCCGGTTCAGGGGCGAACTGTCTTCGGCAGTTCCGAGGTGCTGGCGCGGCGTGCGGCGCCTGGCTCCGCGGGTCCAGGAATCGATAGCCGGTTGGTTGTTCAGGTTAGGCCTGGGGTCTCGATTCATGGCCGTGTTGAGCTGGTCGGCTCGGCCGCGCGACCGAAGGACGCTGACATCTCTGTCAGTTATGTCCAAACCAACTATGTCTTTCTGCCGCGCCCCCTGCTCACAACGACGGAGCTATCTGGTGGCGCGTTTGAAATCAGGGACGTGGTCTCCGACGGCTTGTTTCGGCTCGAAGCCCCTCACCCATGGGGCCTAGAGCGAGTTGAAGCGGCTGGCCAGGTCATTACCGACATTCCTATCGAAGTGCGAGGCGCCGAGGTGGATGGGGTGAAGTTGATCCTCACTGATCGCATGGCTCGAATTACCGGTACGGTCGAGAACGCCGGTCACGCTGTTGCGGGCGCTGCGGTGGTTGTCTTCTCGGTGGACGAGAAGAACTGGGGATTCCCTTCACGATTCGTGAGGACTGCCGCGGCCGATTCGGCCGGGCGCTATGTCATCTCCGGAGTCGTCCCTGGCCCCTACCTAGTCATAGCGTTGCCGTCCGTTGAAATGTCTCAGTGGTACGATCCCGACTTTCTTCGTCGCGTCAGGGCCCACGCTGTCCGCGCGGACTTGGCCGACAGGCAGCAGTTGCAGCGGTCCCTTCAGCTGCAGCGCGCGGATCGATAGGAAACCGGCTTTATCGCATGCGCGTAGTGAGGCGCCCCCGAAGCGCGCGGGCGACCCGGCGCACCGCCAGCACCGCCCCAATCACGCCGACGAGCTGCGCCATCACCGGGAGATCCCCGTCGGTGCGCTCCCCCGTCGCTTCTCCATGGCGGAACACGCGCGCGGCAATCGCGAACGAGGCGCCGACGATGCGGAGCACTTGATGATGCCGAAGATGCCGGCGGTGGCGATGGCGCCGACGCCGATGAAGCGCACGTAGCCGCGGAAGGTTTGCGACGAGGTCATGCTCGCAATCGGCACCGTCGCGGGATAGACGGCGTCCGGCAGGTGCTCGCCAATCATCCAGACGAGCGGCACCAGCACGAAGGTCGAGAGCACGCCGCCGGCCACGAGCACCATCGAGGAGCGCAGGCCCATCACGTAACCGAGACCGAGGATGAAGGCCACCGCGTCGAATCCCACGACCATGCGGGCCTATTGCACCCCGGGCGACGCCGTGGCCAATGACTTTGTTGCGGGGGCCTGCAACCGCCGTGACTTGGCGACGTGGTGGACGGCCGCATGAGCGCTGGTGGCCTCTTTGCCGCCGAGCCGGACGCGCCGGGCCGATCTCGCCCGCGTCCAAACGCTACCCGGCGATGCTGGTGAAGGCCCGAGGGAATGCGAATGAGCCCGCTGCACAGGCGAAGCGCGTAGAAACCAACGCCGCAACGCGGAGGCCGTTCGTAGTTGGAAACCGGAAAAGCTCCCACGCCACTGGGTCGGCCTAGGGGAACTAGTCCGCCTGAGACGAGACACACTCCTTTGAGAAGAGGACCATCGGCGGTGTGCGTTGGGTATTCAACTGATTGACCAGAACCACTGATTGACAAGAACCGTTCGCATGTGCTAACTGCTAGCAGTCCGATATGAACGGAGGCCACCATGGTCCAGCGCGGACAGCTTGCCACAGGGAGTACTCAGCGCACTCTAGTTGCAGCCGTCCTTGCGCTCGTGGCGGCCAGCCCCGCAGTGCTTTCAGTGGGGGCTTGGAGCGCCGGCTCGGTCCTTGGAGATTCAAGTCAGGTTTCGCAATCTCTCAACTGCGCGAAACAACCGTGTCAGATAACGCTCAAGAAACTGGCCACCTTGTCTCCGAAGGGCTATTCGCTTCAGATTCCAGTTCCCTACGTCGCGCAAGATAACAAGGGTCGGTTCTTTGCGGCTACTTCAGACCGCTCCAAAATCGCAGTCTTTGACGCGTCAGGGCGCTTTCTGGACACCGTGGGAGTGACCCCAACAGCCGCCCGGTCGACGATGGTCCTGCTTCCAACGCAAACGGGATTGTTGGCTTGGGTTTCTCCGGAGCAGACCTTCGCAATCAAGGATCTAGTCGCTTCGCAATCCTCGGCTAGGTTCCCGTACCGGCCGAGTTTCGTCAGGTCTGACGGTGCGGTAGTAGTCGCGCAACAGATTCAAGAGCCGAGCCTGCTCGGATATCCTCTGCACATAGTTTCACCTGATGGTCGGATCACCAAGTCCTTCGGCGCAGATCCCCCTGAATATCGAGCGGACCTACGCTTGTTCATGGAACGGGTTGCTGCACCTGCCGCGGACGGCGCGATTTGGGCTTCCGCTCTGGGGCGCTACGTCATCGAGAAATGGGATCCCGCCACAGGAGCGAGGCTGTCGCGTGTCCAGGTGCATTCTTCGTGGTTCGTGGAATCTCCCAGGTATCCCGCGGGGCCCAAGGATCGGCCGCACCCTATTGTTGAGGCGTTGTGGGAACGAGAAGGCTTGCTCTGGATCCTGATTCGCGATGCGGACGCCAATTGGAAGCCGAGTCCAGAACCCGAGAGACGTTTGACCCCCTCGACGATGAATGAAATCTATGACTGGGTAATCGAGGTTGTTGATCCTTCGTCAGGCGCCGTGCTGGCCAGTATGCGATCGGGTTCAGACATCAGCGGTCGTCCGCCGCAGACCTTTGTTATCTGGTACTCTACTAGCCCACCAGATGGCTTGGATCTCTGGACTCCCGTGCTAACCCGAAAGGAGAAGACCCCATGAAAGTATCGCTGAAAGATCCCAGAATCGGCGCGATGGTCTTTGTCGCGGTTTTCGCCGTTTTCATAGCGGCGAACTTCGGCCTTTCGTCGGAACCAGTTGTTGTCTCCGCTGCTGTCATGACGCCGTTCCCAGCAGATGCCGCGGGCGGTAGGCCCTACTGCGACATCGATTGTTGCAGCGGCAATGAGGGGACCTGTGGATGCGATGCAGGGACTCACGACGCGTGGGATACGGTGCCGAATTTCTACTTCTGGACGCGAAATGGTGGTGTCCACCAATATCCCGGGGACTGCCGAGAGTACGAATGCGACGTGCGTCACGGTCCGTATTGCCCTTATCCTGGCGGCGAGCCTCTGACGAGCGATTACCTCGAACAGCTTCGAACGGCAGTCGTGGCCACAAATGCGAACCTTCTGGCCAGATTGATTATCGAACGGCCGGAAATCAAAGTTAATCTGCAGCGCTCGGCGCTTCAGATTGAGAATTGCAAGGGGAGAACAGTGATGCACTTGCCCTTGCCTAAGGCTCTGGCCCAGGCCGTTCACTCGGCGCTTCCATCGACATCTCACTGATTGAGCCCTGAGCACGCGCGCACGGGACGAAGTTGCACGAACTGAGCTTCGTCCCGCGCGTGCTGAACCCTCCGCAAGGCAAATGATGTCCACGTTGTTGCCGAACTGGCGATTACGGCAACGTCCAGTCGCGACCACGGCAATTCTCGTTCTGTCGGCCGGAATTGCGATCACGACTGCACTGCTCTCAGTGGTGCAGGCCGTTCTCCTGCAAGATCCGCCATGGCCGGACGCTGATCGTTTGGTCATGATTCACGCGGTGGATTTCTCCGCCCGCAGGAACCCTGGGGCGGCGAGAACCTGGAACCGGGCGCCGATATCCTGGTCGTCCTGGCGGGATTTGCAAGGCTCTCAGGCCTTTGGTGACGTGGGCGTCTGGATGCCCACGCAGCAGATCATCGGCGATGACCGCGCCGAGTTCGTCAGCGTGTTTTACACGTCATCGTCTTTCTTCCACGTGCTTGGCGTGCGGCCGTACGCCGGGCGTCTGTTTGGGTCCAGCGAAGACCAGGGCATGCCAGATTCGGCCCTGATTTCCTATGAAATGTGGCTCCGACGCTTCGGAGGAAGACCGGACACTCTCGGATCGACAATTTCAATGACTTCCACGCTGCGGAGCGGAACCGAGCGCAAGGTTATTGTCGGCATATTGCCAGCGGGTTTCGCCTTTCAAGGACAGCGGCCTGAAGTCATGCTGCCGATCGGACTAATGTCGTTTAATGGGAGCTTTGAACAGAACGAGTTCCTGAGGGCCGTCGGTCGGTTGGCTTCCGGTGTGACGCTTCCGAAGGCAACTGCGGTAGCAGAACCTCTGGTGCGCCGTCTAGCTGCACCTGACCTACGCTCCGTGCGGCTCGTCCCGCTCACTGAAGATCAATTCGGCGCCGTCGCCATGCCGTTGTGGCTCCTCGCCGCAGCGGCGATGTCATTGCTGGCAATCTCGTGTTCGTGCGTCGCAGGACTGCTGCTCGCCGACGGTTCGGCGAGGCGGACCGAAATCGCCATTCGAGTTTCGCTCGGCGCGACGCGGCCTCAAATATTCGCACAGCTGTTCTCCGAGGTACTGGTTAATTGCTCTTGTGGCTGGCTTCATCGGCGGCCTCCTTGCCACTTGGATCAGTCCATTACTCATCAGGATTGGTCCGGTCGTCATTCGCGGTGTAGACACCGTGCCTTTCGACGCCAGAATTCTGTTGTGGGCCGTCGGGACCGGCGTTGTGACGGTTTTGCTGTTCGGGATTGGACCAGCCGTTTCTTTGTCAGCAACGCCAGCGCGAAGCACGATTTCTCACTCGCGGCGGTTGAACACACACCGGTGGATCATCGTCGGGCAACTGGCATTCACCCACGCAATCGCTGTAGCCGCGGCTATCTACGGAGGACTGCTCGTACACGTACAGTCGAAGCCAGTCGGTTTTGCCGTCGACGGCCTTGCGGTTGCACGCGTGACACCGACGCGTGCCCCGGCCGTTGTCCCTAACGATACCTCCGGTTCCTCGCCCTCGCTCGCTGCGTCGGGGCAATCACGAATTGGCGGCTACGACTGGATCCACACGAGCCGGATGATTGAAGCCCTGACGAATTCACCCGCGGTGAAAGATGCGGCTGGCGTGAGTGTGGCGCCCTTTACAATTGCCGTTCCGACCACGACGGTCATTGACGAGGTCACCGGTGCCGAACACCTGGCTCAGCGAAGGGATGTCACTGAGACGTACTTCCGGACGCTCGGCATTCCGGTTGTTGCCGGAAGGACGTTTAGTGCTTCCGACCGCGCCGCGGGTAATTCGGTCGTAGTCTCTAGCGAATTCGCGCAGAGGCTGGGCGGAGGGACTGTAGTGGGAAGGCGCCTAATCTGGGGCAGCTTGCCGCTTGAGATTCTTGGAGTCGTTGGCGAAACGCGTCAGCAGATGACGCAGGATGAGCCCCCCACAATGTACTTGCTGAATTCGCGCGTCGAGCACATCAACTACTTTGTCGCGCGAATCACCGGCGACACCACAGGTTTTCTGGGTCCGATGAAGCAGATCATTGAGACTCAGGACCCCTCTTTTCATGTGAGCATGACCGCTGTCGTATCCGACCTAATGGCACAATCGATGGCTGATGAGCGCTTCAGCGCGTTCATGTCGATTCTGTTTGCCGGCGTGGCGCTGGGGCTGGCCGGACTGGGCGTTTTCGTCTTGACCACGTACCTAGTCACGGTTCGCCGCCAAGACACTGCCGTTCGCATCGCGCTCGGCGCGGCGCCTGGCGACATCCGTCGTCTGCTTTCACGTGAGCTGGGCACAGTCGTTGGATTGGGGTCGGCATTTGGAATACCGCTCGGCTATGCGGCTTCTCTAGTCGTACAGAAGACCGCGGTTGGAGCGTCATCGTCTTTGTGGGTCCTCCCATCGGTGGTTGGCGTGCTATGGCTGGCAGCCAGCGCGGCGGCGGTGATACCTGTTCGACGGGCAGGCCAGATCGACGTGCTGCGCGTGCTTCGAGATTGAATCGTCAGCCGAGTAAACGAAGAAGGCTGCTAGGGCCGCGCGAACGTCGTACGCCGACTACCGCGCGCACGTCCGCGCCCTCGATCGCGCACGGGGTGGGGTCCTTAGATGGGGGTGCCGCTATAACCCCCTTCAAGAGACTGAGGGGATAGGGATTAGGGGCCGCGAAAGTTGCACCCCCTCGGCTTCGCGGGCCTCCTAGCGCCGCCCTCGTTGCGTCCGCGGCAGCCTCTCCGATTTCGCACGGCGCGCGGCCGATTTCGAACATCTACGGGGTAATTTCGCAGTCCGAGCAAGGAGCGCGGTGCTGTCGGTGCGAACTTGAGCGATTGTTTGGCCTGTTTTTGGCGAATTCTTTTTCTGAAAGGCGCTAGGACAATACGCAGCATTCAGGCCCTGTTTGCGTTTTCGAGGGCTCATAGACGCGCGTGCTACGATTTCGCGCTTTCTCGGCAAAATGGCTCGTTTTATCCAGTGACCTGCCTGGCGTTTTTCGGACCAGCTGAAGCTTGAGAGAATGGCGCTCTCCTTACCAGGAGAGAGCCATGAGAAAAGGTCGATTCACAGAAGAGCAGATGGTCGGGATCTTGCGGGAGGCGGATCAGAAGCCGCTCCCGGAGGTCGCCAAGAAGCACGGCGTCAGTGCCCAGACCCTGTACGCCTGGCGGAAGCATTTCGGCACGTTGGAGCCCGCCGATTTGAAACGGCTCCGGCAGCTCGAGCAGGAGAATGGCCGGCTGAAGAAGCTCGTGGCCGATCTCACGCTCGACATCGACGTCTTGAAAGAGGTGGCCCGAAAACAATGGTGAGCGCACGCGTGCGCCGGGAGCAGGTCGCGTATGTCCAGACGCGCGGCTTGTCTCGCCGCCGCGCGTGCGCGTTACTGTCGGTCGCCCGATCCGGCGTCGGGTATCAGTCCCGACTGGCCATGAAGGACGCGCCGGTGCTCCAGGCGATGCGCACGCTGGCCGGCCAGTATCCGCGGTTCGGCTATCGGATGGTCATGCCGTTCCTGGCGCGCCAGCACCACGTGATGAGCGCTGACCGGGCCTATCGGCTGTGGCGCCAAGCGGGGCTGCAGGTGCCGAAACGCCGGCCGCGCCGGCGCGTGGCCACCAGTCGGCCGCGACCCCTGCCGGCGACCGGCATCAATCACGTGTCGGCCTACGACTTCATCTTCGATAGCTGTGCAAACGGCCAGACGTTGAAGTGTTTGACGGTGATTGACGAGTTCACGCGCGAGTGCCTCGCCATCGATGTCGCCGGGAGCATCCGCTCCGGACGCGTCATCGAGGTCCTGACCAAGCTCGTGAGCGTGCATGGGGCGCCCCGGTACCTGCGATCCGACAACGGGTCGGAGTTCATCGCCAGGGCGATCGTGCGCTGGTTGCACGGCGCCGACATCGAGACGGCGTTCATCGATCCGGGCAAGCCGTGGCAGAATGGCGCCGACGAATCGTTCAACGGCAAGTTTCGCAACGAGCACCTGAGCCTGCAGTGGTATCGACACCGCGTCGAAGCCACGGTCGCCATCGAGCAGTGGCGGCAGTTCTTCAACGAGGTTCGACCGCATTCGAGCCTCGACTATCGGACACCGAGGGAATTCAAGGAGCAGATCCAGATCACGAGCGGCTGTTTAGGAGAGAACCCCGAGGGCGCTGTTCTCCAGGAATGATTGGTCCGAAGAAAGCCGGCAGGTCACCAGCACGAACTTTTTGATTTCGCGGCGGCTTCAGGCGCGGGTGTCTGCAAGACAGACGACGATATCGCCCGCTTCGCAGCTCGTGTCGCACAGGACTATTCCGGTTCCTACGAAGATGAGAACTTGGGACCTAAATTGGCGGACGCAATCAAGGGAGCGCATTCGACGCTTGAAAGGGATGCAAATCGAACGCGCGCTGGGTGTCTTGATTCTCGCGAGTTGTGCCTATTACGTGAAGTGGTTCGACAGGGCCGGCAAGAAATTGCCTGTGTTTTCGAGGTTTGGCGGAACCCGGTTCCACTTTGAACGGCAGCCAATTCCCAATCTCGCGGGAGACTTTTGTGCGCGATTCTCGGCCTACGCCGCGTACTCGCATGTCGGCATGCTCAAACCCGAATGGGGTCAAGCCTGAGAATCGGTAGCCTGCGAATACTTGAAAGGAATCTTGCTCCGATGCCCGGCAAAGAGTTTCTGACCATTCCGCCGAAGAGGCTGCGGAAGGACTGGGAAGACCAGATAACGTTCATCGGCCACCACACGAACTATGTGGAGGGTCACAGGATTCGCGTGTTCAAAATTGAAGAGTGGCTCGGCTTTCCATTTCCAGAAGAAAGGGAGCTATTCAATCGCAATATTCACTCGTCCCTCTAATTTTCTTAGCCGCCGGGGCAGAGGTAGTCACAGAGGCAGTTCCCCTCCCAGTAACTGCCACGATTGATGCATGCCGTAAGCAAGATATCCGCACCGAGAACCTCGTAGCACCAGTCCGAGCAGCAGTCCGCTGGGTCGTACATGTCGGACCAGCATTCGGCCTGTGAGCCATAGGTAAAACGAGCCCAGCTACAACCGTCGACTGTCTCGGTTCCCAGACACTGGTAGGCCCTTACTCCGTCAGTACGGGCCGCCCAGAATGTCGCCAGCAGAATCAGAAATACTACGTTCCGAACCAAACGCATATCCGCCACCAGTCTTGCGATCCGTCACGGCCAACAAGGAAGGTCAGAACGCTGACGATTTATCGCATTGGTGGCAATTTGTCAAGTATGATGTTTAAGAGTTCCCGATATTCGAGGTCTTTTCAATGACTAGACCAGCCGTCTTGCGAACTCGTCCAGGCGCAGTACTTGCGTTTCGAGTAGTCGCCTTGGTTATTTGGGCTTTTCTTTGCGCGTCCTCTTCAGCTGAGCAGTTACCAGCCGCGACTGGTGCTGTTTCCGGCACAGTCGTTGACGGGAGTCGCTCAGTAGGCCTTCCAAAAGCGACGGTGTCTCTTTTCATTGGAAATCGAAGAATTGCGATCGTGTCGACGGACCGGGAGGGCAAGTTCTCGTTTGACAGGCTACCGACCGGGCTGTATTCAGTGAGTGCCTACAGCGAGGGATATGCACCGTCTGGGTTTGATACTGACGAAGGATCCTCGATTTCGCGTCCAATAGAAGTTGCAGTTGGCCAAATTACGTCCGGCGTTACGATTCGCCTTTGGAAGTACGCCGTCGTCACTGGGGTCGTCAGGGACGAGACTGGCGAGCCAATGGCTGGGCTTCAAGTGATGGCTCAGAAATTTGTGGTTCGCGGCGGCCGGACGAGCCTATCGGGCAGCAATCGGTTCGCGACAACGGATGACCGGGGCATCTATCGGCTGGTGAACCTGGAACCGGCGAGGTATGCGATTGCACTTCGAGCTTCCAATTCCCGAACCGGGCAGGTCGGCGTCATCAATTTTCCGACACTCTATTTCCCTGGTACGCCCAGTCTGTCGGCCGCCGAGCTTCTTGATCTCTCAAGGGCTACTGAACGCGGCGGCGTTGATTTTTCCGTCACCGATTATCCCGGCTTTTCTGTTTCCGGTACCCTCGCTGGTCGATCGGGAGTCCAAGGGCGGCAGCTTGTAGTCAAGTTGTGGCCGCGAGACGCACTGGGTCTGTCGGATTCGAACTCGCTATCGGCGTCGATTGATGGCCAAGGTCGCTTCCTGTTTCAGCAGGTGGTCCCGGGAGACTACGTCGCTGAGGTGATCGACGCGCCGGCTCAGGAGTCCGGGGCTCGCGATGTGTTCATGTTTCCCGCTGCGGCTTCTTGGGACCCGGATCGCCTGTCCGAAATGATGGCAATAGCGGGGATCTCAGGATCGTCTGGTTCGTCGAGTTCAGCCGCGCCGCCGACGCTACCAGAGGTCCAAACTTCTCCGGCGCGAATGTGGTGGGCGCAGACGCCGATTTCTGTCGTTGATAGGAATGTCCAAGCAGTTACGTTAACTCTAAGAGAAGGAGCAGCTATCGGCGGCAAAGTAGTTTTCGACGGCGCCGGGCCTAGACCGAGTGCCGAGTCGTTGGCAGCCGCTGTCGTCCTGCCGCTGGCAGTATCAGGGCGCCAAATTCCACTTCAGGGGTCAGGGATAACAGCAGATGCGGTATTTCGCACGGCCCAACTTCCTCCCGGCACCTATGAACTGAACGTGATTGCGAGGTTTCCCGGTTGGACATTGGCTGGCATCAGTCAATCCGGCCGTCAGCTTGCCGACGGTTCCTTTGAACTGGGCGAGCATGAGATCTCAGATTTAGTTGTCACTTACATAGACCGCCCATCGGTTGTTCAAGGCTTGGTGGTGGGCACCGATGGCCGACCCGAGATCGGTGCGACGATTTACGTTTTTCCGGCGGATAAGAAGGCTTGGAAGAGTGTCTCAACAGATTCGAATAGGTTTCAAGTCGTTCGCACAACAACGGCTGGTTCCTTTAGATTCGTTGTCCCCCCGGGCAGCTACTACGTCTCCGCCGTAAAGGAATCAAAGCGTGATTGGCGGTTGCAGGACAAGTTGGACGCCCTGTCAAGGACGTCGATGTTGGTGACTCTGACTACCGGTCAGTCACTAGCAGCGAACCTCAAAGTGGCGACCGTCAAGTAGCTGAGGTCGACGATTCGAGCCGCGCGGAATTGACTTTGCGGCCTTGACTCGCCGATAGTTCGCCGAGGGCAATGCAACCGAAGAGGCCTCGTGGTGCCAGATCATTCTGAGACGCGCATGAAGGTTGGACTGTGGACATATCTTGAACGGCTGTCCACGGTGGCCGTACTTGTAACCGTTGTAGTTGTCGGTTGGGCTTACTTCAAGCCGAAGGCTACGGCGCCAGGTACCAGGATTCCGACCGAGCCCATCTCGATCGACGGGGCCTCCATCATGGGTAAACCAGACGCCCCGTTGGTTCTTGTGATTTATTCGGATTTCCAGTGTCCGTTTTGTGCCAAATTCGCCACTGAAACGTGGCCAATCCTTCAGGAGAAATATGTCAAGACGGGACAGGTGATGGCAGCGTTTCGACATCTTGCACTGCCAAATCATCAGTTCGCTGCTGGCGCTGCCGCCGCTGCAGAGTGTGCGGGGGAGCAGACGAAGTTCTGGGAAATGCATGATCTACTCTTCAAAGATCAGAGTCGGTTGCGTCCGGAACAGTTGGTCGCGGCCGCGACCTCGCTCGGTTTGGACGGAGCTTCATTCGAACGGTGTTTGTCTAGGGGAAGTGAAAAGACCGCTAATGACCGTCAAGCGGCCGTCGCGCTTGGAATTCGAGCAACACCAACATTCTTCGTCGGTCGATTACTTCCTGGCGGCAAAATGAAGGTTATCGCAATTTTGAGTGGAGCTAGGCCAGTTGAAGAGTTCGGTTCGGCTTTCACCAAGGCACGGGGTTCGAACTAGCCTTACGAAGTCCGGTAAGCGCTGTCGAACGCATCCAAATCCCGCAGCCCAACAGCCACTCAATTCAATCGCTAGTCCCGACGACCGAGTCAGAGCCTTGAGTATTTGAGAACGGCATCCTTCTGAAGCATATTCGCGCGCTACTTTTCGCTCCCCGAGCGGAAGCGGAACTCCCGTGGCGCAACAGCCTGAGCGCCACGCCAGGCACCGAGGGGGTGCAACTTTCGCGGCCCCTAATTCCTATCCCGTCAAGAGACTGAGCCTGCTCGTCCCCGTCGCTACACTGGCCGCCCCGCCCGCGCCGACCATTCAAGACGCCGTGCCGATCCGCGAACCAGCCCACGTCGAGCTTCCATGGAAGTGCCCTCGTCGTCGAGGCGGCCATAGTCTATCCGCTTGGAACCACCCCGAGGCCTCAACTCCGTTCGACGTGTCACTCGTTGTCGAACACCGCGTCAGTTTCTGTCAGGAAACGGCGTTCAATTGAGTAGGGGCTGTGATGCCATCCGCGCGCGTGCCTCAGCACGTCTCGTTCTGTCGGTGTTCCGACACTGTCACCAAGGTGGCAGACCCAGGCGGCCAGGCGCTTGTAGGGTGGTGTCGACGGGGTGTGTGCACATGTCGAGAGGCTCGCGCGATGACGACCGCACCGAACCGACCGACCGCGCACCGGAGCGCCAAGCCCGCGATCAGCCCCGCAGCCGCGCCGAGGACGTGGCGGCGCGCGATTTCGCGCTTCCGCGCGGCGAAGCGCGTGAAGTCGTCCAGTTCCGGGGGCGGGAGTATGCCCTGAACGGCTCCGAAACCCGTGCCCTGGCGACGGTCGGTGCGTTTCGTGTGGTGTCACCCGGCGATGTCGGCGACGGGGCGCACGGTGAGGACGCGCGGCACGGCGACTGGCGGCACTTGACGGAACAGGGCTTGCTGACCCGAGACACCATCACCGACGAGCACGGCTCGCGCCACGTTGTGGCGCTGACCCCCGAGGGCAAGGATTTGCTCGACGCCCACGCCCGGGACCGGCCTGACGGCAGCCGGCAGGAGTACTACGCCGACATCGTGAAGCCGCGCGAGTTGAACCATGACAGCCAGATCTATCGGCTCTACCGGGAAGAGGCCGCCGCGATCGAAGCCGAGGGCGGCCGCATCACGCGCCTCGTGCTCGACTACGAACTGAAGCGCGACTACCAGGAATTTCTCAATCGCGACGACCGCGATGACGACCTCGATCAGGACCGGCTGGCCTTTGCCAAGGCTCACGACCTGCCCGTCATCGACGGGCACCTCGAGCTCCCGGACCTCCGGATCGAGTACGAGACCGAGGACGGACGAATCGCCTACCGCGACGTGGAACTCGTCACCGAGCATTACTCCCGCGGGCAGCTGTCCGGGAAGACCACGGCCGGCTTCGCCTGCTACCGCGCGTCCTCCGGCGGCGGCCGGAAGGGCGGCACGCCGTTCAATCCACGCCATCTGGAGCGAATGGGATGACCTTCGAAGAGCGCGTCCAGGCTCTGGAACCCCTCGGCTTCAGTGAGAAACAAACTCGCTTCCTGGTGACCGTCGCGCTCCACGGCGGCTTCTGCTTGCGACGGCAGTACACCGCCTTCACAGGCCTGCGGTACGGCCAGGGCGTCCGTGACTTCCTCGATCGCCTGGTCACCCGACGCCTGGCCAAGCGCCTGGCATTCCGGCCCGACCGCGGGCACGTGTACCACCTCTCCAACTCGGCGATCTACCACACCATCGCGCAGGACGACAACCGCAATCGCCGGCACAGCAGCCCGGCGTTGATCGCCCGGAAACTGATGCTGCTCGACTACGTCCTTGGGCAGCCGCCTGGCGACTGGTACGCCACCGAGCAGGACAAGGTCGCGCTCTTCACGACCCGGTTCGGCGTCCGGCCGGCGGAGTTGCCGCAACGCGTCTACCTGGCGCGGCGCCGCGGTGACGCGCATACCACCCGGTACTTCATCCAGAAACTGCCGATTCTCGTGACGGCCAATCCGAGCGCGGTCTCGTTCGTGTTCTTGGTCACGGACTCGACCGGCGAGGCGTTCGGGCAGTTTCTCCAGGACCATCTCCGGCTGCTGAACCGCCTCCCCACGTGGCGCCTCATCGCGGTCGCGCCCAGGCACCTCCCCGGACTGCCCGGCTGCGCGGCGGCCCTGCAGCGGTTCTGTATCGCGTTGCAACGGCCTCGAGCGGCCGAAGAGGTCGGCGCGCTCCAGATCTACTTCACCTGGCGCGAGATGTTTGAGCGAGACGACTGCTCGTTCACAGCGCCCGATCACAACAAGGTCATCAAGGAGTGGCACGCCTACCGGCAGCGCTTCGCCACGGGCGAGTACCAGGACCTCTACGACCAGTGGAAGACGGAGGGCCCCCCGGCGCTCGAGCACCGCGGCGGAGAGCCGTTCCTCGCGGCGCTCCGGGACGGCCGAGGCGAGCTCGTCACGCACCGTTTGCCGCTTCGCTACGACCGGTTTGGCACCCGGGCGGGCGTCTGTTGAGGGGCTACCGTGCACGGCAGACGCTGGCGGGCACGGTGGCTATCGCGGTGGCGCCGGCCAGCCCGACCGAGCCACTCGGCTGCGGTCAGGGAATCACCGGGCAACCGTCCAGCGCTGCGGTACTTACCGCGGACGCGAGCCGAGGTAGGACCACCAGACCGGCGGCGCACGGTGCCGCCGGATGCGCAGTCCGGCGAGCCCGGACGAAGGGGGGAGCGACCCCCGTTGTCGCGGGTGCGCCGCGCCCAGGCTGCGCCCAGCGCGTCGACTCCGTGGGGTCGCTCCCCCCTTCGTCCGGGCCCTGTCCGGTGATGCGAGGTGAGCACCGTGCGTGATCGTCACGGGGATCTGCGTCGTGCTCGACGCGGGCCATCACGTGATCGATTTTGGGGCTGTCCTCGGATCGGTCCAGGCTCGGCGCCAGGCGCCGCCCGCTCCGCGGCTGCGGCCTTGACCGATCCTGCGGGCAGCCCGGAATTGGGCACTTGCGTGATGGCCCACCATCGGAGGACGTGACATGAATGAACGTCGGGCAGAAGCGTTAACGGACCGCGATGCGGCTAAGCTCCTCGGTCTGTCGGTGGCCACGCTGCGGGCATGGCGGCTGCATCGGCGCGGGCCTCGGTTCGTGCGATTTGGCCGCGCGGTCCGTTACCTGGTCTCCGATCTCAACTGCTTCATCGAGGCAAACGTGATCGAACCTAGGCAGGAACGAGCTTCTCGACAGCCGCCGCCTTAATCGCCGGCGCGAGATGCGCATACCTCAGGGTCATCTTCAGATCCGCATGTCCAAGCAGTTCGCGCACGGTGTTGAGATCCACGCCGGCCATCACGAGCTTCGAGGCAAACGTATGCCTGAGGTCATGAAATCGAAACGTCTCGATCGCCGCCCGCTTCAGCAGCTGTGCCCAGGCTGTCTTGATCGTCGTGAGCGCCGGCTTCTCGCCGCCGGCGAACAAGTGCGCGCTCGCCTTGGCCTCGGGCGGTCGCCACGCCTTGAGCACTTCGCGCGCTTCGCCGTTCAGCGGGATGTGCCTCGTCTGCCCGCTCTTGGCGCTCGCGCCGTGAATCGTGAGGACCGCCCCTTCAACATCCGCCCACGTCAGCCCGAACAACTCACCGCGTCGGCAACCGGTGTTCAACGCCAGCAGTGTGATGGGCGTCAGGTGATCCGTGTAGGTGCCGTAGGCTGGGAGCTCGTCATACGACCGCTCACGTCGCCAGAGGTTCGCGGCCTCGCGGGCTTGGCGGCGTTGCGCGTCGCGCGCGGCCAGCGCTGCCCGCAATCGCTTCTCCTCATCGGCGGACAGGTAGCGAACGATGCCCCGGCTATCGACGTGCGCCGCCTTGAGACGCGCGAGCGGATGAGTCGGCAGCAGGTCGGTTTCGACGGCATGGCTGAGCGCCGCGCGCAGCGCCGCCAAGTCCCGGTTGACGGTCGCGGGCGCCGCTTTCGCCGCCAGGCGGCCCGTCCGCCACCGCTCGACGCGGGCCTGAGTGATGTCCCCCATGGACAACGGCAGGAACTCGGCGAACGCCTGGCGCAGACGCCTCAACGTCTCGGCGCCGGTCCGCCGGTGGGCGAGGACCCACGGGCCGTACTCGTGAGCGAGGTACTGCTTGAACGTCGCCGCGCGAAGCAGCCGGCGCTCTGCTTCCGGGTCCTTGCCGCGAGCAAGGTCGCCACGGAGCCGATCCGCCTCCGCGCGCGCCTCGACCGGGCTGAAGTCATCGACGGCGCCGATGGTCAGCCAACGGCCCCGACGGACCTGAAGGCGGTAGGTATGACGCCCCGAGGCACGGCATCGCAGCACGAGGCCGCGTGTCCGTGTGTCGTAAACGTCGGTATCAGTGGCGGGCAGTTTCCGGAGGAGGCCCTCCGAGATCAGCGTCTTCACGTTGCACCCCTAATGCACCCCTGGGATGTTTCGTTAGACGAGAGAACAGCCGAAAAAGGTTGGTGGGCGCTAGTGGACTCGAACCACTGACCCCCGCCGTGTGAAGGCGGTGCTCTACCAACTGAGCCAAGCGCCCAACCGAGCTGTTGCGTCAGCTTATCGCAGGAGGCCGGCCGGCACCAAGATGCCGGGCTTCTTCAACTCCGCAATCAGGTTATCGAGCATCCTGACGTAGCGCTGGTCGGCGTCGGCAAAGGCCTTCCCGTACGCGTCCGCGGGCGTGCGCGTGTCGTTGCGCTTCTTCGGGTCCGCCGGTCCGCTGAACAACTGCTTGGCGGCGTCGATCGTCACGGCGTCCGGCAGGCTGTTCTTCGCTGGCACGGCGACCAGCCCGTCGCAGAGCACGTCGTCAACGAACAGGCGATCCTTCGCCAGCGCGCTGCCCTGGAGATCGCGGTAGGCGCTGACGTAGTCCTTCTGGTAGATGAAATACTCCATGTCCGTCGGCCGGCCATAGTTCGCGCTCACCACCAGCATCTGGACGTCGGGCACCATCATGACGGCGATGAACCGATCGCTGATCGCCGACTCGCGCACGGCGAACGCGTCGAGCTTCCTGCTCGCCATCAGGCCGGCCAGTTCCTTGGCCCGCGCGACCGATGCCGCCGGCGCGGCCTGCGCCGCCGCGAGGCCGTGCCCCACGACCGCCGCCAGAAGGCCCGCGATCGCCACTCGCACGCATGTCCGAACTGAACCCCTCATCGCCGTCCTCCAGACCGTCGACTATCCGACGAACAACGGATCTTCATCTTCCCGAATCTCCGCCGACGGCTGGCGCTGGAACGCGCGCACCGCGGCGAACACCGCCTTCATCGCGGCCAGAATCGCCGTGCCCTGCCGAATCGGCTCCACGACCGCATTCTGCACGAGCGCAAAGGTCTCGTCGACTCGCGCCGCCGTGGCCTTCACGAGTTCATCGATCCGCTCCGCCTGCACCACGGCCAGGGCGGTCACGCGGCTGGCGTCGTCGGCCAGGCGCGTCGCCTTCTCGACCAGCGGCTGCACGTCGCGCTGCATCTGGCCGATGGTCTCCGTCACGCGCTGCACGGCGCGCATCATGGCCATCGCCACGAGGAACTGCGCCACCGCCATCAGGACCAGCGCCAGCGCCATCACGCCGAGAAAGACCAGTTGCCAGTCGCTCACGCCATCTCCTTGCGCACCTGCTCGTACACCTCGCGCCCGTGTTCCACCGCCGCCGCCAGGTTCTCGCGGCCATCCCGGGCCTTTTGAGCCAGCTTGCGCCGGGTCTCCTCGCCCGCGGCAGGAGCATACAGCAACGCCACCGCCGCGCCCGCCAGGGCCCCGACGGCAAACGCCAGCAGCACCGATCCTGTTGAGTTCTGATTGGTTGACATCACGCGCCGCCTTTCCGGCCGGAAGATACCGGACCGCTCAGATCATGTTCTCACAAAGCCGCCTAGGCGGCATCGGACGCGCCGCCCGGCGCCGCGGCCCTCGCGGGGCTGCGCAGGCGCTTCACGCGATCGCGCAGCGCCGCCGCGCGCTCGAATTCGAGATTGGCCGCCGCCGCGCGCATCTCCTTCTCGAGCCCGGACACGTGCGCCTCGAGCGCCGCTTCGCTCGTGAACTGGTCGCGTTCGTCCGGCGCCACCGGCACCGTGACGTAATCGTGCTCGTACACGCTGCCCAGCACCTCGTCGATGTTCTTGATGATCGACGCCGGCGTGATGCCGTGCTCGGCGTTGTAGGCCTCCTGCACGCGCCGGCGCCGCTCGGTCTCGCCGATCGCGGCGCGCATCGAATCGGTCATCCGGTCCGCGTAGAGAATCGCCCGCCCGTGCACGTTCCGCGCCGCCCGGCCCATCGTCTGGATCAGCGCGCCGGCCGAGCGCAGGAAACCCTCCTTGTCGGCGTCGAGCACGGCGACGAGCGAGACCTCGGGCAGGTCGAGTCCTTCGCGGAGCAGGTTGATGCCGACCAGCACGTCGAACGCGCCGAGCCGCAGGTCGCGCAGGATCTGCGTGCGCTCCAGCGTGTCGATGTCGGAGTGCAGATAGCGCACGCGCACGCCGAGCTCCTGGTAGTACTGCGTCGAGATCTTCGGCCATGCGCTTCGTCAGCGTGGTCACGAGCACGCGCTCCCCGTTCGCCGCCACGGTCGCGCGCCTCGCCCAGCAGGTCGTCGATCTGCCCCTTGACCGGGCGCACCTCGATCACCGGATCGACCAGTCCCGTCGGCCGGATGATCTGCTCGACGATCACGCCGCCCGCTTCCTTCAGCTCGTAGGGCCCTGGCGTCGCGCTGACGAACACGACCTGCTTGATCCGACCCTCCCACTCCGCAAACGTCAGCGGCCGGTTGTCGAGCGCCGACGGCAAGCGGAAGCCGTGCTCGACCAGCACTTCCTTGCGGGACCGGTCGCCCGCGTACATGCCGCGGACCTGCGGCACCGTCTGGTGGCTTTCATCGACGATCAGGATGGCGTCCTCAGGCAGGTAGTCCAGCAGCGTCGGCGGCGGCTCGCCGGCCGTCCGCCCGGAGAGGTGCCGCGAGTAGTTCTCGATGCCGTGGCAGTAGCCGATCTCGCGGATCATCTCGAGGTCGAACATCGTGCGCTGGTGCAGGCGCTGCGCTTCCAGCACGCGCCCCGCGCCCTCGAGGTCGGCCAGCCGCTCCGTCGAGCTCCGCCTTGATGCTCTCCATCGCCTGCTTCGTGCGCGCGCGCGGCGCGACGAAGTGCGACTTCGGAAAGATCGAGATGCGTTCGTGCCGCCGCACGATCTGGCCGGTCAGCGTGATCGAACGACACGAGCTCGTCGATCTCGTCGCCGAAGAAGCTGACGCGCAGCCCGACGTCGTCGTACGTCGGATAGAGCTCGACGATGTCGCCGCGCACCCGGAACGCGCCGCGCGCGAAGTCCACGTCGTTCCGCTCGTACTGGATCTCCACCAGCTTGCGCAGCAACTCGTCGCGGTCGAGCGCCTGGCCGCGCTCCAGCGGCACCATCAGGCCGTAGTACGCCTCGGGCGACCCGAGGCCGTAGATGCAGGAGACGCTCGCGACGATGATGACGTCGCGGCGTTCGAAGAGCGACCGGGTGGCCGACAGCCGCATCCGGTCGATCTCCTCGTTGATGATGGCTTCCTTCTCGATGTACGAGTCGGTCGCCGGCATGTAGGCTTCGGGCTGGTAGTAATCGTAGTAGCTGACGAAGAACTCGACCGCGTTCTGCGGGAAAGAAGCGGCGGAACTCCTGGTAGAGCTGCGCCGCCAGCGTCTTGTTGTGCACCATCACCAGAGCCGGCCGGTTCAGCGCGGCGAGCACCTGCGCCATCGTGAACGTCTTGCCGGAGCCGGTGACGCCGAGCAGCACCTGCGCGCGGTCGCCGCGCGACAGCCCTTCGGAGAGCTGTGCGATGGCCCGGGGCTGATCCCCGCGCAGCTCGAATCGAGCTCTCGAGTCGAACGACGCGGTCCGGACATCGCAGTTCGATCCTGACCGCGTGAGCCGGACGCCAGATACCCGAACGCGTGCGGATGCGGCGCCGACTTCGCGTCCGGGCGCGGTCAGGCGCACCTGCACCTTGCGGAACCGCCCGTCCGCCTTCGCGTTGGTGGACTCGTAGCCGAGGGTGTAGCGCGATCCCATCTCGTCCAGGATGCGCGCGTAGATTGGCCTGCAGCTCGCGCGCCGACGAGGGGAAGAAGGCGTCGCCGCCGGTCTCGCGCGCCAGCATCGTGAGTCGCGACTGCTGGACCGTCCGGACCGACGTCGCCTGGTTGTCGAGATAGCCGAGCGCGTAGAGCATCACGTGGCTGAACCGCAGCGCGTCGACCAGCTGCGGATAGGTCAGGTGGCTGCCGTTGTCGCCGCCGTCGGTATAGACGAGCAGCACGATGCTGCCCGCCACGCGCGGGCACGGTCTCGAGGTAGCGCGCCGATCGCGTCGTACAGCGACGTGAAGCCGGCGGCCTTCCGGTCGCGGATGCGCTCGAACAGGCGCGGATAGCTGTCGCGCGTGAAGCGGCGACATGCGCACCGATCGATCGAAGTCGACGAACGTCACGTCCGCGGCCTCGTCCAGCGCGGTCACGAACTGGACCGCCGCGTTGGCGGCCGCGGTGCAAGTCGAACTCCATGCTCTCGCTGCCGTCCAGCAAGAGGCCCAGGTGCAGCGGCAGCGCGTCGCCCGGCGCGCCTTCCGCAAACGCGACGACCGTTTGCGGCACGCCGTCCTCGACAATTTGGAAATCGGTCGCCGCCAGGCCGCGGACCAGCAGCCCGTCCTTGCCCGTGACGACGACCGGCAGGCGCACGAGGTCGATGCCGCTGCGGAATTGCTGCGGAACGGCCGCCGGACCCGCCGTGCCACGGCGCAGCACCGAGCAGCGCCGACGCAGGCGCCGGCCACACCGATGCCGCCGGACCTCGCATGCCGCCATGGTATCTGCCAGCACCGGGCCCGTAACGTATAATGGGCTGTTGTGCGTGCGCTGGCCGTCTGCACAGGACGAGCTGGTCATCCGGACCCTGCACCGGGTCCTCTCGGGGACATTCGACATCGAGTTCCTGGTCGAGAGCCGCCCGCTCGCCGACGTCTCGTCGACGACGGAGTGCCGGCGACCGTCGCCGACCCCAAGCGGGTCGACTCCTACCTCCGCGCCGACCTCACCCCCAACACCTGCGTCATCGTCGAGGACAACGGCCGCCGCGGCCTGAAGAAGGTCGTCACCGCCATCCGCGACGCCGGCGGCAGCCTGCTCTACGTGCTCCACGTCAACGGCGTGCCCAACGGCGCGCGGGCCACGACGAGCTGCGGGCCGTCGTGCCCGAAATCACCCATCTCGATCTGGCCGAACTGCTCGCGCCGACCCTGACGACCGAATTGGGCCGATCGCTGACCCGCGCCCGGGTGCAGCAGTACCAGCGCTACTTCGCCGACGCGGACCGGGTCCTGATCCTGCTGCACAACGAGCCGGATCCCGACGCGCTGGCCGCCGGCCTCGCGCTGCGCAACGTGCTGCGCCGGACGCGCACGACGGCCATCATCGGCGCCATGCAGGGCATCACCCGGCCCGAGAACCTGCGCATGGCCGACCTGCTCGACATCCAGGTCGAGACGATCACAGCCGGAGGAGTTCGCGGGCTTCGATCGGATCGCGACCGTGGACGTGCAGCCGCACTACTTCGGCGGCCTGCTGCCCACGCGTCGGACCTCGTGGTCGACCACCACCCCGAGCAGCCGGGCTACACGGCGGTGTTCAAGGACATCCGCGCCGACTACGGATCGACGTGCACGATCCTCACCGAGCATCTGCGCGCGGTGGACGTCAACATCTCGGAACGCACCGCGACGGCGATGCTCTACGCCATCAAGTCCGACACGCTCTTCTTCGCGCGCCAGACCAACCGCGTGGACCTCGAAGCGTTCTCGTTCCTTTATCCGCTCGCCGACCCCGCGCTGATCCGCAAGATGGAAGGCGCGGAAATCACGATCGAGCGGCTCGAGCACGTCACGCGCGCGCTCGCGTCGAGCCGGCTGCGCAACCGGGTGCTTCTCGGCGTTCCTCGGCGAGACCACGCGCGAGGACTTCATCCCCTACACGGCGGACTTCCTGCTGCAGGTCGAAGACGTCAAGTGGACGATCGTCTCCGGCATCGTCGGCGGCCAGCTCATCGTGAGCGTGCGCAATCTCGGGCTATTCGCGGAACGCCGGTGAATTCGTGAAGGCGACGTTCGGCGACATCGGCAGCGCCGGCGGCCACCGCGCGATGGCCAAGGCCGTCGTGCCGATCGAGCGCTTCCGCGACAAGTTCGGCGACCTGTCCGGCGTCGGCATCGCCGCCCGCATCGGCGAACTGGCCGAGCAGTTCCTGAAGGAACCCGCCGCGGACAAGAAACTGACGGCGGCAAAGACGGCTGAGTGACTGTCGTCCAGAGTCCAGAGCATCTCGATCCGTCCAGAGACCGGTCCTGGACTGACGATGGTCGGATCCCTGGACGAGGGACCCTGGACCCTGGACTACTGCAGCGACTGATCCAGATCCGCGATCAGATCGTCCGGATGTTCGAGCCCGATCGATAGCCGGATCATGCCCCGTGTCACCCCAGCAGCCGCGAGTTGCTCGTCGCTGAAGCCGTACTGCGACGTCAGCACCGGCAGCGAGCACAGGCTCTCCACCCCGCCGAGGCTGGCGGCCCGCTGAACGACCCGGAGACGGTCGAACACCCCGCACGCCGCGGCGTAGCTGGCCACCTCGAACGTCACCATGCCGCCGAAACCCGACATCTGCCTGCGCGCGATCGCGTGATCCGGATCCGACGGCAGGCCCGGGATAGAACACCGCGCGTCACGCGGCGGTCCGCCGCCAGCCACGCGGCGACGCGCCCCGCGCTCTCGTTCTGCCGCGTCACGCGCACGTGCAGGGTCTTCAGCCCGCGCCCGAGCGCGTACGCCGAGGCCGGCTCGAGCACGCCGCCGAACAGCTTCCGGGCCGGAATGCAAGCGTGCGATCATCTCGGCCGATCCGACGAGCGCGCCGGCCGTCACGTCGCTGTGGCCATTCAGGTACTTGGTGGCCGAATGCATGACGAGATCCGCGCCCAGCGCCAGCGGTTGCTGGTTGACGGGGCTGGCGAACGTGTTGTCGACCACGGACAGCACGCCGCACGCGCGGCACGCCTCGGCGACACGCCGGATGTCCACGCAGCGCAGCGTCGGATTGATCGGCGACTCGAACCAGACGACCTTCGTCTTCGGACCGATCGCGCGCGCCGGATGCGCCAGGTCGTCCAGCGAGGCGAACCGCGCCGTGACGCCGAAGCGCGACAGAAACGACGCGATCAGCTGCAGCGTGCCGCCGTAGATCGCCGCGCTGCACACCACTTCATCGCCCGCGCTCAGCAACCCGAAGAGCGCCGTCGCCGTCGCCGCCATGCCCGACGAGGTCAGGATCGCCCCGCCGCCGCCTTCGAGCGCGGCCAGCTTCTCCTCCACCGCTTGGACGGTCGGGTTGGCGTACCGCGAATAGATGTACTTCCCGCCGCGCCCCTGTTGATACGCCTCCAGCTCCGCCGCGTTGGCGAACACAAACGTGCTGGTGGCATAGATCGGCGTCGTCAGCGGCGTCGCGTCCGGGCTGGCGCCTTCGGCGATGTGGATGACATCGGTTTCGGGATGAAGAGACATATGCGACCCGGGACTAGGGACTACTACGAACTGCGAATCTACGAACTACGCGGACGATGGACGATGGACGATGGACGATGTCTCGCTCCCCCGCAGCCACAAACGGATCGATGAACTGCGCGTAGGCGTCTTCGTGGCCCTGATGCAGGAGCTCGGTCGCGTTGCGGCGGCGGTCGGAGGCTTCGTCGTAGACGCTGTCGAAGTCGAACGGACCAATGGGATTGTGCGCGGGCCTGACCACGAACACGCCACTGAAATCGCGCGCCGCCTGGGCGCACGCGTCGTCCACGGCGGCGGTCTCGACCGATCGCACCTGCTCGCCAATGCGGCCGCGCAGGTGGCCCGGCCGCCGGCCCAGGCTGTGCGGCCCGCCCGCCGGCGGCGCGGCCGTCACGAGGATCACCTGCTCCACTCCGATGGCCGCCACTTCACCCAGCAGGCGGACGACCAGTTCCGGGCGATCGCACACGTGGTGCAATTCCCCCCGCCAATATCCCTCGGTGGCAAATCGGAGCGGCCAGGGCTCGGTGGCGACGGGCAAGCGGAGCGCGCCCTCGAGGAAATCCACGACCAATTCGCCCTGCGGACCGGTGAAGTCGACCACCTCGGCCTCGCGCGCGCCGGCGCCAGGCCGCCGCTCGTCGAAGCGGCCGCGCCGCGCGGTGCCAATCAAGGCGCCGACCAGATCGCGGCGCGCATCCACGTCGTGCACGGCGACCAACACCTCGCGGAAGCCGGGCTGACCGAGATTCTCGGCGAGCACGTCGGCATACCGCCGGCCCACCTCGGCGCGGTCCGGCATCTGCGCGCCTGATGCGCCGCGCACCAGCTTCCAGAGCGCGGACGTCAGCGTCGTCCCCGGCTCGTCCGCCGACAGCGGCGCGCCGATCAGCCGCCACCAGAATGCCCCGCGGAATCCACGCCCACTGCGCTCCCCTGCCGCCGCCCGCACCGCCGCGGCGCTGAGGACGGCCGCCACCACCAGCAGCGCCAACACCACGGCGCGCGGCATGATCGTCGGCAAAATCGGCGGACTGAACAGGAACGCGAACAGCCGTTCGTAGATCCCCATCAGCCACGCGGGCGCGTTCGGCATGCTGAGCAGCGCGGCCACTTGGCTGGCGGCAAAGAAGACCGCTGCCACGGCCAGGATGAGCAGCGGTGACAGCAGGAGCACGAGCGCCAGCGCCAGGCCGATCGTCGTCGTCCGGAGCGCGCTCCGCCACCGGTACGCCCGGCGCAGGCCCGCGCGGGTCCACGGGCCGGACTCGTCCCACAGGCGCTGGTCGCCATCGATCGCCGCGCAGAGCGCGTTGGCGACGCCGGGACCGTGCCCGGCGAGCACATCGATCTTGACGCCGGCTTCCGACAACGCGCGCAGCACGCCGGCTTGATACAGGCCGGCCGTCCCGGTGCCGCACAGCAGCACGGCCGTGCGGAGTCTCGGAGAATAGGCCGATTCAGTCACGGTTACTCTTCGTCGTGGATGGTGACGAGCTTGACGATCTCGAACCGGCGCACCCCGGCCGGCGTCGGCGCCTTGACCTCGTCGCCCGCTTCCTTGCCCACAAAGGCGCGCCCGATCGGCGACGCCACCGAGATCAGCCCGCGGTCCGGGTCGGAGTCCTCGGGCATGACCAGCTCGTAGGTGAACGTCACGCCGTTCTCAATAATGGTCAACTTCGAGCCGAAGCCCGCCCGATCCGCGGGAATGCGGCTCATGTCCATCATCTGGATCTCGGAGACGCGCTGCCGCAGCATGGACACCCGCGTCTCCACGAAGCGCTGCCGCTCCTTGGCCGCGTGGTACTCCGCGTTCTCGCGCAGGTCCCCGTGCTCGCGCGCGCGCTGGATCTCCTTGGGCAGATCCTGCGTCAGCTCGCGATCGAGCGCCGCGATCTCGGTTTCGAATCGCTTGATCAACGCGGCTTTCATCGTCAGTCAGTGAGGCTAGCATAGAATCATCGTGTCTGTGCCCTCCGCCGCACGCCTCAGCAGCCGCCAGCACGCCGTCGTTCGCCGGTGCCGGGACGTCGCGCGGGGCGGCGATCCCGAACTCGTCCTGATCGACGGCGAGCATCTGCTGGCCGACGCGCTCGACGCGGGCATTCCCATCGAAGTGGTCCTGACCGATGGCCGCGCGGCGGCGCTCGCCGGACGCGCCCGCGCCGCCGGCGCGTCCGTCTACGAAGGCACCGCCGGCGTGCTCGAGGCCGCCAGCCCGGTCCGGACGCCGAGCGGCGTGGTCGCGCTCGCCCGCTGGCGCACGGCGGACCTGCGTGACGTCCTCGAACGGCGGCCGCAATGCTGCCTCGGTCTCGTCGGCGTGCAGGACCCCGGCAACGTGGGGAGCGCGATTCGCGCCGCCGACGCGCTCGAGGCCACGGGCGTCCTCGCCCTCGAAGGCACCGCCGATCCGCGAGGATGGAAGACCCTGCGCGGCGCGATGGGCAGCACGTTTCGCGTGCCCGTCGCTCGAGCCACGGCGTCGGACGCGATCGCGGAGGCCAGGGCTCGCCGTCTCTCGGTCATCGCCAGCGTGGCGACCGGCGGCACCGCCATCGATCAGACCGATCTGAGCGCCCCGTCACTGATCCTCGTCGGCAGCGAGGGCGCCGGACTGCCGCCAGACCTCGCGGCGCTGGCCGATCGCCGCATCACCATCCCGATGCGCACCGGCGTGGACTCGCTCAACGTGGCGGTCACTGCCGCGATCATCCTGTTCGAAGCGCGCCGCCAACGCCACGCGGCCGCGACAAAGCCCGCGCAGGTCATGAGCCGCCCGCTCTTTCCCGACGAGCCTCGCGCGACGCTGCCCGGCACGCCGCTCGCCGAGCGCATGCGCCCACGGACGCTCGACGAGTTCATCGGCCAGGCGCATCTGCTCGGGCCCGGCCGCCCGCTGCGCCAGGCGCTCGACCACGCCGCACTGCATTCGCTGATCTTCTGGGGTCCGCCGGGCACCGGCAAGACGACGCTCGCGCGTTTGCTGGCCGCCGTGGCCGGCGCCGAGTTCGTGCCCGTGAGCGCCGTGACGACGGGGATCAAGGAGGTCAAGGAGATCATCGCGCCGCCGAACGCGCCTGCGCAGCCACCGCGGCGTGCGGACGGTACTGTTCGTCGACGAAATCCATCGCTTCAACAAAGCCCAGCAGGACGCCTTCCTGCCTCACGTCGAGGGCGGCACGATCATCCTGATTGGCGCGACGACCGAGAATCCGTCGTTCGAAGTGAACTCCGCCCTGCTCTCCCGCACCAAGGTCTACGTCCTCCAGCCGCTCGAGGTCGCCGACATCGTCAATATCCTCGGCCGCGCGCTGGACGACACGGAGCGCGGGCTGGGTGCGATGAAGCGTCGACGCCGACGAAGCGGCGCTGACCGCGCTGGCGGTGCACGCGAACGGCGACGCGCGCGTGGCGCTCAATCTGCTGGAGCAGGCGGCGATCGCCATCGGACAGGATGCACAGCGGACACCGGCGCGCTGGACTCGGCCGCGCTGGCCGGCCTGATCGAGCGGCGGGCGTTGCTCTACGACAAAGGCCGGCGAAGAGCACTACAACATCATTTCCGCGCTGCACAAATCCATGCGCAATAGCGACGCGGACGCGGCGATCTACTGGCTCGCGCGCATGCTCGAGGCGGGCGAGGATCCGCTCTATGTCGCCCGCCGGCTCGTGCGGTTCGCGTCGGAGGATGTGGGCAACGCCGATCCGCGCGCGCTCGACCTCGACGATCGCGGTGAAGGAAGCCGTCCACTTCCTCGGGCATGCCCGAGGCCAACACCGCACTGGCGCAGGCGGTCGTCTACCTGTCCGCCGCGCCCAAGAGCAATGCCGTGTATGTCGCCTACGGCCGCGCCGCCGCGGACGCGACGCGCGACGTCGCGTCACCCGTGCCGCTGCACCTGCGCAACGCCCCCACTCGCCTGATGAAAGACCTCGGCTACGGCGAGGGCTATCAGTACGCGCACGACGAAGCGGAGGGTGTCGCGGCGATGTCCTGCCTGCCAGAGCACTTGGCAGGCCGCACGTACTACCGGCCGACCGACCGCGGCGTCGAGGCGCGCATCAAAGAGGCGCTCGAGCGGGCGCGCCGCATCAAGCGGCAGAACGACGCGGACTAGGCGCCGCGCAATTCTTTTCGCACGACGAGCTTCAGGCCCGACCACACCTCGTCAACCGCGCACACCTTCACATCGACCAGCCCCGTCGGCAGCGCCAGGTCGCGCACGACGTCCTCGGTGACGTCCGTCGCGACACGCGAGGCCTTCTTCGGCCAGGACACCCAGACCGACGCATCGGGCCGGAATCTCGTGGCGCAGGGTCTCCAGCAGCAACGCGAGCCGCGCCTTCCGCATGGTGAAGACATGGACGACGTCGGTCGTCTTCGACAGGCGCGTCACGAACACCACGCCAGCCGGCAGCGGAGCCAGGCGCGCGCGAAATCCCCTGGGGGCGTCGATCAAATGCACGCGGCTGCCCGGCTTGATACCGAGCTTCGTCGCGAGCGGCGTTCCCGAGTAGCCGGCCGTGGGCATGATGTCCCTCTGTCATTCGGATTCACTTCTTGGCCCGCAGCCCAAAATAGACGACGTTTGGCGCTTCAGACCTCGCAACGCCCAGGTCCAGGACTCCGTCGTGATCCAGATCGCCGACCGCGAACCCGTACACGGTGCCCTTGCCGTCGCCGACGCTGACCGGCGCATAGTGCCGGCCTGTCCCGTCGTTGAAGTAGATCGTAGAGGGCGCTTCCACGTGGCCCACGACCAGATCGGCGGCGCCATCCTGATTGAGATCGCCCACGGCAAGCGCGTACGGCACGACCTTGCCTCCCGCAACGGACACCGCGGGCGAGAAGGCGCCGTCTCGCTGCCCGAAGTACAGGGACACGCCGGTCCGCTCGTCAATGGCCGCGATATCCAGAAGGCCGTCCCCGTTGAAGTCCCCCACCTCGGTCATCCGAATCGTGGCGTCGCTCGGGCCGAATGCCACTCGGCGGGAATCGGAGAAACGGCCGCCCTTTTCCGCCAGATAGACATAGCTCTGGCCGCCATCCCGGTTCGGTACGACGAAATCAATCAGGCCGTCGTGATTCACGTCAGCGGGCGTGATCGTCGTCGCGGAGTAGCGGGCGAAGCCAAGGCAGTCGGCGTCGAAACGGCCTCCCCCTCGATTCAGACAGATGTAGTTCTCGGGCTTGGCACTCCGGTTGGCGACGATGATGTCCGGGAGGCCGTCGCCGTTGACATCCGCGACGCTGGCGTTGCGCGTATCCCACTCCGGGTGGCCGTAGGTGGATCCCACGCGGAAATGGCCCTGGCCGTCATTCAGGTACACGAGCTTCGGATCGGGTGAATCGTTGCTGATGACCACATCCAGGGAACCATCCCCATTCAAGTCGATGAGGCGGGCGGAATACGAGCGGTCCGATGCCGTGCCGAGGTCGTATGCGGTCCGGATACCGCCGCGGCCGTCGCCGAGCAGGACGCGGTCAACGAGGGGCCAGTGCCGTCCCTTGGCGAGCACGACATCAACTGTGCCGTCGCCATCCACGTCGCCGAAACTGATGTTCGCGGAGGTTTCCGACGTGGACTCGAGTAACAGCGCCCGTGCGTAGCTCGGGTAGACCGGCCCGCGCGGCTGCGCACCCTTGATGTACACACCGTTCATCGCCGCGGAGTCGGCCATGTCGATGAGGAACGCGGTGCATTCCGCGACACCTGCCATCGTGGCGGCCGCGGTCTGCATCGCCGGCGCGGAGGCGGTGAGCGACAGCGTGACGGCGAACGCGGCGAGCAGGGCTGTCTTCATGACCTGGTCTCCAGTTCCGGCGGGACATTCACGGTCGTGGTCTTCGGGAGGCAGCGGAGGATCGTTGGCCCTCTCGCCATATCAGCACCAACAGAGCCGCCCCCGCACCGACCACGCCCGCCGCGACATCCCAGGCGTCCGCAGTGTAGCGGTGCAACACACGCTCAACGTAGCGAGGCCACACGAACTGGACCGCCTCGGTCACGGCGACCAGCGCCGTGGCATACGCCGCTGCCGTCAGCGGCTTGGCCCTGACGGCGAATGCCTGCCAGAAGGCAAAGGTCCACGCCGCGAAAAAACTGGGCGCCACGCCAAGGACCCAGGAACTGCGTTCACTGACCCCGGAAGCCCATGCTCGCAGGGGCCCGATCGAACCGAGCCACAGGCCGAAGCCCAGAAGGGCCCCAATCAGCAGGTATTGGTCACGACCGTGTTGGCCCTGATCCGGCGACACCATCGCACGCCTAGCCCCGCCTAGCCCCCGGACAGGATCCGCGCGAGCGCTGCCGCCGACAAGGAGGTGGCCTGCGCGAACCCACCGACGAACCGAGCCGATTCCGGGTGGATGACGAACAACGAGAAGTCAGGTAACTCGAACATCGCCGCGCTCTGCGGAAACCGCGCCAGGTACGCGGTCTTCGCCTGGGCGTGAGTCTGGCTCGGTTCCGCGCACGGCACGGCCTGGCCTTGAATCGTGACCCGCGCGATGGCCTGCGGCAGGACCTGAGGAGCCGGCGGTGCCATGACCAGGAGGCTGACATTGGGATTCGATGTCATATCCCTCGTGTGCGTGGCGAGTCCACTCACATGAAGGACGAAACCAGTGCCGTCCGGAAGTGGGGCGATGGGCACCATCGACACAAATGGCCGGCCGTCGTGCAGCGTACCGAGAGCCGCGACCTGCTGGCCCCGAAGGAGATCACGAAGCGCCGCGTCTTGAGGGCTATCCACGGGCCCAGTATTGCCCCGGCCGCCGTCGGCCGCAAGCGGACCAGGCCGCTCTCACAACCACCGTGGCCGTGCAAATGGTCACCCTTAGCGTGTGTTTCTTCCAGACCAGACCCGGCTTTGCCACGACCTGCCGCTCATTGGCCGACAGGCGGCTGCCACAGTTCTACCTTGTTTCCTTCTGGATCGATGACCCACGCGAACTTCCCGTACTCGGAATCGTCGATCTTCTCGAGAACGTTGCAGCCTTCTTGGCGCAGGACTCCGACCAGGGCGTGGAGATCCTCGACCCGGTAGTTGACCATGAACGTCGCCGTGCTGGGCGCGAACTGGTCACCGTGCGCCGAACCAATAGACCAGACCGTTGTTCCGGCAAACGGGTGACCTTCACCGTCGGTCCAGGTGAAAGCCGCACCACCCCATTCTTGGACATCGATTCCGAGGTGCCGCTTGTACCAGGCCTGTAGTCCCGGAGCGTCTTTCGCTTTAAAGAAGATGCCGCCAATGCCAGTGACTCGCTTCATAGAACCTCCGAGGTCGGGCGGTGAGGGAGAGTGTATTGTATGCGGCCCGCCACTCGCGATCCGCTTCAGCGCAGTCACGCTCTCTTCCACATGCGCTGCCGGCTCCAGCGCGCGGTTACACGGCACCCCGCTATCAGGTATTTGCATGGTCCCCACTCTGGGTCCTGGAACTCCCGATGCAGACGAAACCCCGCCTTCTCGAAGCAGCGGATGGCGTTCGTGTTTGACACGGATGTACCCAACCCCGCGAACGCGACGGACGGCTCGTAGCGCAACCGTGCCAGCAGCAACTCCAAGGCCCGCGACCCAAGGCCCTGGCCAAGCTGGCCTGGATCACCGATTAGGATGTCGATGTCCACGAGACTGCTCGGAAGGTCGGACAGGTCCGCCGCCTCCAGCTCCTCCTTGGGCGGCGGTTGCCAACACAGATACCCAACCGGCGTGCCCTCCGCAACGATCAGTGCATGCGACTCGGGTGCGCACTCGCGGGCGTGCTGGATCGCGCGAGCTGCGTCGCCCCACCACTTCGCCACGTGTGGCTGCGCGAGCCACCAGAGGAGCTTGTCGGAGTCGCGGATCAGATCGAACGGCTGGAGTGTGACCTTGGGCAATCGCACCTCGCGCCTTGGTCCGCCTAACGCCCGCGGCTCAGCCGCGGCGCTTGATGTTCACTGAGAGGATAACGCCGATGCCGCCGGCTGCAGCCGCTGGTTAGACCGCAATCCTCAGTCAGCACCTTGAAGCTGCAACCACCGCCCGCCATACCAATAGCGGACGACCGACGCCTTTCCGTCGAAGCCATCGTCAATGCCGTCATGATCCATTGGCGGCGGCTTCGGTCCTCCGTAACGAACGTAGTGATCCTGAATGTATTTCGGATCTACCGCCGCCAAGGATCGAGAGAAGCCAATAACGCCTGGCCCGAGTCCTTGGAGGAAGCCTGCATCTGGTGAAGAGGCTAGTTCCGCGACGTCAGTGGTCGAACCGCCGCGAAACACAAGAATTGACGAGACCCTCGCCTTCGAGCACAGCACCGCGACGTCCACTTGAGCGGCCGAGGTGAAATGCCCTCGAACGACATTGTGCGGCGCCGGACGGCCATAGCTCTGCGGGACAGTGCAACCCCGCCGCTCCAGGGCCTGACGGATTTGGGCCGACAGATCAGCGAACGCAGCGGGCTTGAGCCGCACCGTCGCAGCATCGGCCTGTTGCCAGTCCTGAGCCGCCAAGGGCACCACTTGCGCAGGGCCTGCATTCACCACAGCCAGGAGAAGCGCCAGAGCGAGGAAATGCTTGTGTCCCATTGCGGTCTAACCGTTTCGCGTTCACCCGCGACCGCGTCATGTTCGCACCAGCGGTCGTCGGGTGCAACGCATGGTTGGGCCTCATGCGCATTCCGGCATCGTCATTCGAAGAACTCGATCCAAAGACCTCCGGCTGCAGTCGGTGAAACGAGAATGCTCTTCCCATAGAGCCCCTGATATGGCTGAGTCGAGAGGCGGTTCTTCGCCGCGAGCAGGTCTCCGGTACTCGCCAGATTCTTGACCTTGATGCTGACTCCCATTAACCCGTGAGGGCGCCTTCCGAGCCAGGCGTTGACAGGGCTGCCGGTGTTCGCGGGCTGCACCAGCAAAACGGTGCCGCGACCGGCCGGAAGTTCTCGTGCCGTTGCATCAAGTGTGGCGAGTTCGAGCACGCGGCCACTCTGGAAGCCCATTCGCTGGTACGTCTTCATGGCCTCGTCCAAGTCCTTGACACCGACCCACACGGAGTGGATGCCCTCCGCACTGTTGGCATGAGTCTGGCGGCGGGCAGTCGCGGGAGGGTCCTTCCGTCGCGATTCCTCGATGAGCGGCTCGTTGTACTCGATAAAGTAGACGTCCCGACCCGGCACTGCTGAATCCGCGATGCCGCCGAGCTTGAAGTACCAAGGTGTCAGCTCGGTGTTCCCTCCTTCGGGCTCCGGAAAGCGGAACGGCCCAAACGGTTGGAACCCCTGCGCCTTGAGATGCGCGATGGCGCTATCAGCGGATGACACGTTGAGGTTCAGCCACGTGATGCCGTCGGGCGCTTCGAGCACGTGGGCTTGCTCACCCTTCGCGATCAGTTCGCGATCCCGAATGCCATACAACTCAAGGTAGGTTCTGTCGCCGAAATAAATGGTCGAGCTTTCGAAGCCGTTACCTTGGTCGCCCCGCGGGGTGACTGTAAATCCCAGTTGATCCGCGAAGACAGCCGATGTCGTCGCGAGACGCTGAGTCAGCACAGTGGCGTGATCGATGCCTCGGCCAGAACCGAGTAGGTCGTTACTGGCGATGCCGCCAGTCAGCGCGCAACCAGCGCCAGTGACTGAAGCCGCGACAGCGAGAAGTGTGCCGACAACCCTGAGTGGGGCCATTGTTCCTGCTCCTTTGAATCGGCGGGGGACTTTGCGCGCGCCTGAGGCCTAACGACCTGCCGCTCAGCCGCGAGCGGCGAACTCGATGCTCACTCTACCCCACCTGCCCGCCGCTCGTCGGCTGCAGCGGCGTGTTAGGCAGATAAGCAGTCAGCCTCAGAGGGCAACGCGGGGTTGAAGCCGCGCTGAGGCGCGCGACGGTGCCGCAACGGTTCAAGCGGATTGATAGACATGTCTAATCATGGCCCGCCACCCGATGCGCCTGCTACCGACAGCCGCGTCTTCCAGTGGCTGGTGACGACTATCTCGAGAGAACCTTCTGCACCTATCAACTCCCGTCCCTTGATCGACGTCGTGCCGATCTGATCTCGTTGGGGCAAGTGCGAGTTCAGGTGGACGATTGCGGTGCCCGCACCGGCTCCGGACAGCTTCGTGTCCCGGAGCGGCCCGTTGCCCATTGAATGACCGTTTGGGGCGGAGCGGTTTGCTCGATCCAGAACTTCACTGACACTCTGTCCGCCTCCTCAGCAACCAGCTCGTATTCGGTCCGCTGAAAGAGTGTCGGGGCCCCAAAATACAACAAACTCTGGTGAGGAGACCCTGCCGGACTTCCCAGCGGCGCACCACGCCGACTGCCTCCTCCGGAAACGGAACGGAGAGGTCCTGAAGCGCAGACGTAAAGAACGAAACCTGTTCGTTCGTCGGCTTCCACTCCATCGACTTCATGATGCCGCGTTCCGAGGTGACAGCAAGGCCCTTGGCCGCCAGCAGCAGCTCGTTGCGAGCGGGTGTGTCTCGATTTGGCTCAACTTTGTAGTCAACCAGCGTCACGTCATGCGCGATGTCGCCGTTGGCCGCGACGCCGGTCACTAACACCTCCGCGACGATTTCCTCCACGACTGGAGTAGGGTCGGTCTGTCCCGCCACGGTGAACGTGGAACCAGTGTAATCAACTGTCGTGCTGATGCGGATCCTGGAGCCGGGAGTCACCTTGTATCGCAGTCGACGTTGGGGGGCAGTGCCGGCCTTGAGGAGCGTCACCGCCGCCGGCGCGCCTACGTGAGGGTACCCGCGCAGCGTGACGGCTTTCGACTGCGAGGTCGGCGCGATTCGAGAGCCGCCAAGAGCGGCGCCGAGCACGGCCGTCAGGATTAGGCCGAGATGCCCGTGCCGGGAAGCCACATCCACTGTCTCCAAGAGTCTGCCTAACGACCGCGGCTCAGCCGCGGCATTCGATGATCACCGAGAAAATACCGCCGAAGCCGCCGGCTGCAGCCGCTTGTTAGCCGGCTGCGCGCGCTTAGCTGTAATCTCGACTCCACGTGGTAAGTCCATCACGACCTTCGGGCCGCCGCCCACGTCGTCAGATTCGACGAGTTTGTAGACGATCCGCACGTCGAATGGCTGGCTGTTTGGCGAAGAGCACATCCAGTTCTTGGCGTAGTCCATCGCCGACACGGCCAGCACTGGGTTCCCGGCCACGACGGATGGCACGGAACCGGGAGTCATCCTGAGCATGACAACCCCTTCGATGTTGGCCTTCCACGCTTCGAGTGGATACGTCGGAATGCGTTCGTCGACGCCCACCCAATTCCGGTCCCGCGGATGGTCCTTGAGGTACTGCATGACCGCCAGATAGGGAATGAGAGCGATCGACAATTCTGGGCGAGTGTGATTATCGGCCCTAAGTTGAACTAGATATGTTCCCGAACTGTATGTGAGCGCAGACACGGTTACGGCGTAGTCGCCGGGCGGCGCGTCGTCAAAGCGAAATCGACCATCCCGGCCGGTAACACCGGTTCGTTCATACCGACCAATTCCCTTCTTTTCCTCGGCGTCGGTCGGTTGACGCCTGACCGACACCCAGATGTCAGCGAGAGGAGCCGATCCTGGACAGTCACACACCATGATTCCCGTCAATGCGGAAACCGTCCTCCGTTTACCCACGATCCGGATTTCTGGTTCGCAAATCCTGTCCATCACGCCGATGACCTGCACCCGTCCCGGCAGATCATGAGTTGTAATCCGAGGTTCGTCTTTGGTCACGCAGCTGCCGGGAGCCACCTCTTCCAAGTTTCGCAAGTTGTAAGCCACCGTCAGGTGAAAGGACGTCGGCTGATGCGGCGCAAACACCCATGTCGCGACACCTCGACGCGCTGCCTGATCGAGCAATGGGACCGGCTTGATGATGTCGACTTGTGTAACGCGCTCACCATCCGTCGTGACATTCAGCTCAACGGAGCCCTCTATTCGCGCGGCCTTGGCGATCCCTGGATAGGGGGGGGCGACCGCTGACACGACCATCGGCAATCGCTGCGCCGAAGGGATTTGGCCGCGCAACGGATTCTGCTCTGCCAACAGACAGCCAGCTATCAGCGCCGTGCCGAACGTAAATCGACAGCCCCAGCGACTCAGTTTAGACACCCGCGCGCTCCCCTTCGCTCGCCGGGACATCCGGCGGTGTGACCGCCCACTGCGAACGCAACACCGCCGCGCTCGACAACATCAGCGCGATCGACGCGCCGAGGCGTGCACACAAATGGACGAGACCCCGTGCAGCCACGAGTCCCCGTTCGTCCGTCCGGCTAACGACCTGCCGCTCAGCCGCGAGCGGCGAACTCGATGCTCACTTTACCCCGATCTGCCCGCCGCTCGTCGGCTGCAGCGGCGTGTTAGGCTGCGGCCGCTTCACCGAACCAGATACTTCCGGGCTGCGGTGTCGAACATCAACTTCGCAGGGCGCCCCAACCGCGCCGCTTCAGTGCGATCCACGCTGGTGAGCGTTCCACACGGAACGATACCCAGCTGACGTGACATCTCGATCGACCGCGGCTTCACTTGTGCCGTGTCGATGACGAGATTTGCGCGCCAGTTAGTGAACGGAAAAGTGATCCAAGTACCGACGATGACTCTTCCGCTCAAATCGATCGGCCGCGCGCCCCCAACCTTCCACACTTCCAATGCGAATCCGACGGAAGGCGAGGCATGCGCCCAGGTTCGGACGATGATGACCTCGTCACCAGGCCCATCGACGAGATCGACGGGCACCACCTCGACGAGCTCGTACGGTGCCCAGAAGTGCTCCCGAAAGACCTGCTTACCGGACTCGTCGCTCGCAATGAGCCAATGACTGTCGTACGGATTAAGGGAGGCCGAGCAGCAATCATCCGATGCGCATGGCTCGCCGGACATGCAATCCCGCTGCTCGATTCGCAACAGACCCGCTCGCCCGTCGTCAAAATGGATCGCCACTGTCGCGCTCTTGGGTCGCGCGCCTGAACGATCTGCTGGACGTTCACCGACCCACGGGAGAGCGTCCTGGCTCTGGCTGCGCGGCCGAAAGACCCAAGGCCCACTCCAACTCACCCTAGCTTGATCGACGAAGCCGGCTGGGATCGGGTCGTCGCATGGCGGCCGAGCCCCTTGCGACTGTGCCGCAACGACTCGAACACCGACTGCGACGATAGCCAGCAACCTTGCGACTCCGCCGATCTTCACCGCAAGCCACCCTCCGCAGCCTAACGACTGCCGCTGAGCCGCGAGCGGCGTACTCGATGCTCACTCTACATCGACTTGCCCGCCGCTCGTCGGCTGCAGCGGCGTGTTAGGCAGCGGCGGGTTCACGGACGTTTCTTCCACGCGACCTCTGCAGAGATGACTTTGATTCCAGCGGCGGGTAAGTCCGGCCGCTTCGCAATCGTAGCCGGGTCGATGGGGCCTTCGATGGCACGAGTCTTCACATCGACGACCATCCAACCCGAGCGGGCGCCCCAGGCTCCGCAAGTTTCTTGCTCGGCGAGAATCACGCGGTCGTTCCAACCGATCCGAGTGACCGTGCCACCGAGAACGCCACAACCGTCTCGAACATCCGTAATGAGAGAGTACTTACCGCCTTCCCAGACTAGAAGCTTGTACGGTCCGATGACCGGGTGGGCGTCAGTGCCGAAGAGGTCGACGTCGCAACCCGCAAGGGTGAGGTACAGGATCGCAACGCAGACCGTTGTGAACCGAGCGCGAGACCCTGCTGCCATGGTGTCTGCCTAACGACTCGCGCTGAGCCGCAGCGCACTCATGCTCTCTTCCAAATGCGCTGTCGGCTCCAGCGCGCGGTTAGACAGCGCCGAACCAAGTCCTCCAAGTCGTTTCTGCTTCTTAGGTACGAAGGCAGACGTCAGGCTCAGTGACTCTCCCAGGACCCTACAGCCTTCGGCGCTGAGGCCGGCACGGTGATTCTCCACTTGAGCCAATACGTGTCGACTTTCGAGAGCATAAAGAAGCCGAGCGTCGGTTCGGCGTACGGAGGAAAGCCAGATCGGTACAGCATGCTTGCCATCCGCATTTGAATCGTGTTCTTGCCCTTTGTGACCGCGAACTCATCTTCCGTCATCAGCTCCAGATCGGGACGCAGGGCACGAAGTTCCCTCAGAGTTGCCGCATAGTGCTCCTGCACGTCGGAGGGAAACGGCGGAGCATCTGGATAAAGGTATATCGTCGCCCTGGCTTGCGTGACACCTTCCTGCCTGAACTCGTATGTCACGGAATGCCCGTCCGGTACTCTGAATCGCGCCTCGATCCCAGCCGAGGAGCTGGACCGGAAACTTGAGTCGCGACAACGGCTCGGTGAAGTCTTTTTTGATATCGAGTTGCGTCACTCCCGGAGGCGGGGATTGCATGACCAACAACGACATCGTTAGGAGCAGGTATGCCGCGTTCCCCATCAGGTTCAGCCCTTCCGATTCATCGACCAGGATGCGCTGTCTAACGCTGCCGCTTCAGTTGCGGCGCCGCGCGACTCCTTGCCGCACGCGCCGAACTCCCCACTACCGACGACTTCCACCGAAGCGGTGACTGAAGCATGCACCGGTTCGGCGTGGGCGGAACAAACAAGGGTCTCGCGCGGCGCCGTCAACTGCAAGCGGTTGTTAGACAGGCGCACACCTGGATTGAGCGACCAGCCGGCCCCTGGTCAGCCCGGCAGTTGACGCACCGAACCCCGCGAGCACACCGCGATGCCGACGCGCGCAGCGCTGATGAATAACCGGCCCGCCCGTTCAGGCCGACGCGCTCCGGCGCTCTGATGCCCAACCGAAACCCGAAGCGCGGCGCGCCCGATTGACTTCACTGAAACGGAGCCCGCAATTCGCGCCGCGCCGGCGGTGAAGCCACCCGCCCCCCAACCAAAGAACTTTCCGACGCTCTGTCTAACGCACTCCGCTTCAGCTGCGGCGCCGCGCGACACCTTGCCGCACGTGCCGAACTCACGACCGCCGACGACTTCCACCGAAGCGCTGACTCAGCATGCTCCGGTTCGGCGCGGGCGGAACAAAACAATGGCTCGCGCGGCGACCGTCAGCTGCAAGCGGCTGTTAGACCGGCCACCCCGGCTCGACTGAGCGGGGGCCACGCCGATGCCAACCCCAGCGCGCCACGCTCCCCGCCGCCACGCCACCCGACGTGGTGCACAACCCGCCAAGCGCCCGCGCCGCTCACCACCGCCGCCCGCTCGCCACCGATGTTGATTCGCTCAGCGCCGGCCTGGACGATTCGCCCGTTCAAGCCCGGATGCTCCGGCGCTCTGATGGCCAACGCGGCCACCAGTACGGTGAAGCTACACGCCAACCCAAACCAAGATCTTCCGGCTCGGTCTAACGACTCGCGGCTCAGCCGCGGCGCGTGATGTTCACTGAGAGGATAACGCCGAAGCCGCCGGCTGCAGCCGCCTGTTAGACCGCTACCTCACGCGGTGCTTCGGCGCAAGTGCGTTCAGTTCAATGAAGAGGGGCTGACCCGCCTTACCAAGAAGAAAGCCCCCGGCCGCATCGCGCGGCGCGACCGTCGGAATCGCCAAGCCCATGCCGGTGACGACATCAAACGTCGAGCGCTGGACTCGCTCGCCAGCCCGACTCTCAACCACAACGTGAAGCGTCGTGCGGCCTTCGCCCAGTTCTGACGGCGTAACGACGAGCCGGACATCGCCCACACCATTGCCAAGGTAAGCCGAGGCGCTGTGGTCGGCGTTGACCCTGAAGGTCGGAGATGCGACCAGCTCCATTGACGCCGTGTCTTGTGGATTGCCGGTCAGCAGCCGCGCGGTGATCAGGTACTGGGTATCTGCCTGCTGGGCCGCCGCGACGGCACCGGTACCAAGCGCCACTATCAGGACGAGTGCTCTTCGCATGTTCCCTCCGCCTGTCGATTCGCTGTCAGTCGGCCTAACGACTCGCGCTGAGCCGCAGCGCAGTCCTGCTCTCTTCCAAATGCGCTGTCGGCTCCAGCGCGCGGTTAGACAGCGCCGAACCAAGTCCTCCAAGTCGTTTCTGCTTCTTAGGTACGAAGGCAGACGTCAGGCTAGTGACTCTCTCAGTACCTACAGCCTTCGGCGCTGAGGCCGGCACGGTGATTCTCCACTTGAGCCAATACGTGTCGACTTTCGAGAGCATAAAGAAGCCGATCGTCGGTTCGGCGTACGGAGGAAAGCCAGATCGGTACAGCATGCTTGCCATCCGCATTTGAATCGTGTTCTTGCCCTTTGTGACCGCGAACTCATCTTCCGTCATCAGCTCCAGATCGGGACGCAGGGCACGAAGTTCCCTCAGAGTTGCCGCATAGTGCTCCTGCACGTCGGAGGGAAACGGCGGAGCATCTGGATAAAGGTATATCGTCGCCCTGGCTTGCGTGACACCTTCCTGCCTGAACTCGTATGTCACGGAATGCCCGTCCGGGTACTTCTGAATCGCGCCTCGATCCCAGCCGAGGAGCTGGACCGGAAACTTGAGTCGCGACAACGGCTCGGTGAAGTCTCCTTTGATATCGAGTTGCGTCACTCCCGGAGGCGGGGATTGCATGACCAACAACGACATCGTTAGGAGCAGGTATGCCGCGTTCCCCATCAGGTTCAGCCCTTCCGATTCATCGACCAGGATGCGCTGTCTAACGACTCGCGCTGAGCCGCAGCGCACTCATGCTCTCTTCCAAATGCGCTGTCGGCTCCAGCGCGCGGTTAGGCAGGCTGCTCGACTAGGAGCCGACCGCCACGCCGATGGTATCCCCGATGACCACGCGCCGAATCGCCCACCCGCGATTAAAGAAGCCAGGTCTTGGGTGCGCCACAATGACCGACCGAGCCGTCACCCGATTCGCCCCGGCGCTGATTCGCGCCATCCGCGAATCCGACCGAGCCGCGCGGTGCGGGCCCCGATGTCCCGGCGCTCTGATGGAGTCGCGGTTAACGCGGCGCCAGATGAAGCCAGCCGCCAACGCAAACCAGATCAGTCTTCCTCTGCTCTGCCTAACGACTCGCGCTGAGCCGCGGCGCAGTCATGCTCTCTTCCAAATGCGCTGTCGGCTCCAGCGCGCTGTTAGCCCGCCGTTCACTGAAGCAGATTCACAACGTGCGGTCCCAGCACGAGCGCGCCAATAACCGCCGCCCCGCACGCCGCCAATAGAACCGCGCCCGCCGCCACATCCTTGGCCTTCTCGGCAATTGGATGGAAACCCGGGGAGGCGACGTCAGTCAGGAACTCGAACGCGGTATTGAGCGCCTCAGCCGTCCACACGGACATGATGGCGAGTACAACCCAACACCATTCCGCTGTCGAGAGGCGCAGCAGCACCCCTGCGATGATGACCACGACCGTCGCCGCCGCATGAATCCAAGCGTTGTGCTGAGTCCGAATCATGGTGCCGATGCCCCTGACCGCGAACTTGATGCTCCGCAGTCTTCCGGTGAAGGTCAGAGAGTTCGATTCCGCCATGTTCCTCTCGTCGGGCTAACGCTGCCGCTTCAGTTGCGGCGCCGCGCGACTCCTTGCCGCACGCGCCGAACTCCCCACCACCGACGACTTTCACCGAAGCGGTGACTGAAGCATGCACCGGTTCGGCGTGGGCGGAACAAACAAGGGTCTCGCGCGGCGCCGTCAACTGCAAGCGGTTGTTAGACAGGCGCACACCTGGATTGAGCGACCAGCCGTGCCCCTGGTCACCCAGCAGTTGACGCACCGAACCCCGCGAGCACACCGCGATGCCGACGCGCGCGGCGCTGATGGAATAGCCAGCCCGCCCGTTCAGGCCGACGCGCTCCGGCGCTCTGATGCCCACCGAAACCCGAAGCGCGGCGCGCCCGATTGACTTCACTGAAACAGAGCCCGCAATTCGCGCCGCGCCGGCGGTGAAGCCACCCGCCCCCCCAACCAAAGAACTTTCCGACGCTCTGTCTAACGACCGCGGCTCAGCCGCGGCCCTCGATATTCACTGAGAGGATACCGCCGAAGCCGCCGGCTGCAGCCGCCTGTTAGACGGCACGCCTGCGTATCACCCGCGGGCACTAGCAAGGTCCGCGATTAGCCTCCACTGTGATGTCGTTTGGGAGACGCATCGTCACGACAGTCCCTGGGTCCGCCCGGCAACCACCCTCGCGGAGGCGATAGACAAAACGGATCGCCAAGACCGATGCCGTAGTGGCCCTGAAGCGCCAAGTGCTGATCGCCGCACGCGCGGCCTCTCCGAGGCTCGCCTCCCCGGCCTCAACATCAATGTCCACGGCTTCGTCACCATCCATTGACAGTCGGAGGGTTACCTCACCTTGGTTGCCCCTTCGGCGCGATTCTGCTGGATAGAGGGGAATCGATCCCCCGGTGACGAACGTTTCGGACCCGGGGAACACGCGCACCGCTCCCGTCGGGCGAAGACCTAGGTGTACCGGCACGGAGCCGTCCGGAGCGATCACGACGCGAAAGGAGCGAAGGTAGAAATCGCGCGCGCGCACTTCCACGTCATATGCGCCTGGACTGAGGCCGCCAGCCCGAAAGCGACCGTCGCCGTCCGTGCGAACGGTGCGCTCCCACTCGACAGGCGCCGCACCATGTCGGGCAGGGGTGATCCGGAGCGTCGCGGCAGGAATCGGCGTATTGCCGACACAGTCGCACTCCAGCACTCCGTCGAGCTGCCGAATTGGCTTGGGAAGTGACACACCTTCAACCACTGGGTCCACGACCAGATAGGTTGCGAGTGCACCTCAATCAGCCTGGGCAGCGTCGCGCGGACGACCTGGTTCGGGTTGTAGCCACGGCAGGGGTCCGCGGGCCCGGGATCTCGGACATGCCGAACCACAAGGTCGAAATCCGAGGAGGCGCCTGGCCCTTCAGGGTCGAACTAGCAATACATT
>CAVVUL010000007.1:0-11703 GCA_963751445.1 uncultured Acidobacteriota bacterium
CGGCGCTCTGCACGTCGAACTGGGCGGGCTGGTGCCCGACACCGGATACGACCGGCTGATTGTCAACGGTGAGGCGACACTTGCCGGGACACTCAGCGTCGCGCCCTACGGTGGGTTTGTCCCCATTCCTGGCCACACGTTCATCGTCTTGTCCTACGCGTCTCGAATCGGGAGCTTCGAGAGCCTCAGCTCGTCCCTTCCGGCCCCATTGGCCGTGATCCAGCAGATCGGCTCGACCGCGCTGACGTTGTCCACGACGGTGACCGGCAGTGTCGCGCGAAACGGTTCGTTCACCAATGGGCTGAGTGAATGGCAGCAATTCGCGACGCCGAACGTGAGCTACCTGGTCGCCAACGTGACCGACGGCGTGTCCTCGAGTTTTATCGCGTGCCGCCGCCGCCGGGACAGTCGAACCAGGCGGTGGTGTTGCAGGGCACGGGTCTGGCGCTGGCCTCCGGCGAAGGGGTTGAGGCGCAGTTTGATCTGGGCAACAGCAGCAGCGTGCGGAAGCGCATCAGCGTGCTGATTCACGATGGTGATTTTTCGGACTTGTCGGTGTGCACGTTCTGGCTCGCGCCGAATACGCCGTTGACGACGTATGGCATGCGGACGCACACCACCAAGACGTGGGCGAACGCGACGGTCTCGTTCTACGCCGCCACGGCCGGCAGCGACGGGGGGTTCTACCGGCTCGACAACGTCACGGTGTTGCACGCACCGGCGCAGGTGACGGACCGTACCGATTGCGTCGACCCGACGGTGCCCGTACCGCCGGGCGGCGCCGACGGTCTCGGAGTGGCTGGTGAACGGCGGCTTCGGAACGGGCACGATCGCCGGGTGGAGCCTGTTTGGCCAGATCCTGCAGCAGGTGACTGGCGGCGTGTTCGAGTTCTACCGGCCGGCGGCAGCGCCCCGATCCGGCGGGCGTGATCCTGCAGCCGACGGGCACGACCCTGGCGGCAGGTGAGATCCTGACGGCGCATTTCGATTTGGGTAATAGCAGTCCGGTGCGCAAGCGCGTCACGGTGCTGCTGCATGCCCTGGACTTCAGCGATCTGTCGGCGTGCACGTTCTGGATCGCGCCGGGCCCGTCGCTCTCGACCTACGCGATGCGATCGTTCGCGACCAAGTCGTGGGCGAATGCGACGATTTCGATCTACGTGGCGACGGTGGGCGACGAGACGTGGATCCAACTCGACAACGTGAGCCTGCGCAAGACCCCTGGCGCGGCGACGATCGGGACGGACTGCGTGGAACCGGGAGGCGCGCTGAGTGCGGCCGCGCTCGGGTCGGCTGCCGCGAGCGGCGGCTCGACCGCGTCGACTGCGCTCGTGGCGCCCGGCGGGCTTTCACGCCTGATCGCCACGGCGTCTGACTGGCGGGCAACATCCGGGTTTGCGTTGAGTGCCAACGCCGCGGTCGGTGGCGCCGGCCTCGCCTGGGCGGCGGTCGCGTCGGAGACGCGACGGGGACGTGCTGTCGTGGGCGCAGCCGATCGATCTGCGCGACGCGGCCGACGCGCGACTGCAGTTCCGCTCGTGGTTGATCAGTCGCGCATCGACGGCGGCGGTTCAGGTCAGCACGGACGGCGTGACGTGGCAGACGGTCGCGGCGATGCCGGCCACCGACGAGTGGATGGTGGTCGACATCGACCTCAGCCCGCTCGCGGGCCGGATTGTCTGGATCCGGTTCCTGTTCGACGCGATCGCGCGGGCAACGAACGTCGTTCCGCCGGATGTGTGGTCGATCGACCAGGTCGACCTCACGACGTCCTGGCGACCGCGATGACACGAGGCATCCCCGCGGCCGCGATGGCGCTCGCGGCGGTCACCGCGTGGGGCGGGGCGGCGTTGTCCCGCGCCCCGGCCGCGGTGCTGGATGGGCGCGCGGGTCCTGCCCGTCAACACGTACACCCTGGCCCGCCATCCGGCGCGTTCCGCACCGGAGCCGCAAACGGCATCGCCTTCCCAACGCCATCCCAGCCGGTGGAGGGCTTCTCCGCGCTCATAGCGGGCCGGCAGCGCGGCGAGTACCTCGGCCTGTTGGACAACGGATTCGGCGCCAAGGACAACTGGAGGACATCCTGAACCCCGCCTACTATATCGAGCCTGACTTCAAGACGGGCGAAGGGCGGCACCGGCCGCGTGCTGGTGAAGGACTTCATCTCATTCCGCGATCCCAGGCGCAAATCGGTTTCCCCATCGTCAACGAGGCGACGCCGAATGGATTGCTGACCGGCAGCGACATCGACCCGGAGTCGATACAGCGGGCGAGGAATGGCGACTACTGGGTGGGCGACGAGTTCGGCCCGTGGATTCTTCATTTCGACAAGACCGGTGTGCTGCTCGACGCGCCGTACCCCGTGCCGGGCAAGTTGCTGGCCGCCAAGATCCGCGGCGACTTGAGGTCCCCGAACAACCCGCGTCTCGGCTCGGGCGCCGCCACACAGCCGAACAGCCGGGGCTTCGAAGCCATGGCGATGACTCCCGACGGAACCCGCCTCATCGCGTCGCTCGAGGGGCCGACGGTCGCCGACTCCAACCAATCGCGCCGGGTCATGCTCGAGTTCAGCATTGCCAAGAAGGCGTTCACGGGCCGCACCTGGTGGTACCAGACTGAGGCGCCGGGGCACATGGTCGCCGATATGTCGGCCGTGGACGACCATCGAATGGTGCTCATCGAGCGCGACGCGGGATCTGGGACTGAGGGCGCTGTTCCGCCGCGTGTACATCGTCGACCTCGGCCTGGTCGGACCGGAGAAGTGGGTCCGGAAAGACGTGGCGGTTGACCTCGCCGCCATCCCGGATCCGGACCTCGTGTCTCTGCCCGCGACCCACGCGGGCGATGTCGGCCTGGGGAATCCGTTCCGGGTGACGTGCGAGTCAATCGAAGCCATCCACGTGATCGACGGCGAGCGGCTGCTGCTGGGATGCGACAACAACCTGCCCGCCACGGGCCGCAACCCGGGCCTCGCCGACGACAACGAGTTCATCGTCGTCCGGGTGCCGGGACTGCCGAGGGTGTAGTATCTAGCGCGCTGCCAATCCGGGTAGCCCTTCGACATCCGTAGTCACGATGAGGTATGCGATGCGTAGACGTTTCCTGCTGGGATTCCTTTCACTCGCGGCGGCGTTGACAATTTCCGTTTCGGTCGCGGCGCAAGCGCGGGATCCGTGGATCGGAACCTGGAAGCTCAACGTGGCCAAGTCCAAGTTCGAGCCGGCCAGCCTGGCGCCGAAGAGTCAGACGGTCAAGCAGGAGGCGTTGCCGGGCGGCAGCATGAAGGCCATCGCGGACGGCGTGGATTCAGCGGGCAAGACAGTCCATACCGAAGTCACGGTGAAGTTCGACGGCAAGCCGTGCGACGTCGTCGGCGCGACGGATGCGAACACCACCCGGGTGTACAAGCGCATCGACAGCCGGACCTACGAGTATGTGCAATCAGTCGCTGGGAAGGTGACGACGACGTCGCGGGTCGTGGTCTCGGCAGACGGCAAGACGCGGACCATCACCGCAACGGGCAAGAACGCCCAGGGACAGACGATCAACAACGTGTCGGTCTACGACCGACAGTAACCGGCGCGCGCGGTTGCACGGCGACTTTCGGCAATGGCGGCCAATCGTGGCCGCCATTGCCTTGTGTGCAGGGTTCTCGCCGGCGCCGTGCCCGGCTAGGGCTTCGCGTAGGCGTCGGCGCTCATCACTTCGATCCCCACGAAGGGCTGGTTGCCTTCCACCCAGGCGTCGTACCCCGGCGGGATCGTGTACGAGTCGCCCGCGCTGATGGCTTTCTGGGTTCCGTCCTTCAGGCGTACCTTTCAGTTGGCCGGAGATCGCGTAACCGACATGGGACGCCTGGCAATGGTCGGTCTTGACCACCGGTTTGATGCATTCCGACCAGCGCCATCCGGGCTGGAAGATGAAACGCCCGATCGTGAACCCCTCGAGGTGCACGACCTCGACGCGCGTCTTGTCCGGCGTGCGCGCCTAGTCGGGCGAATTGTGCGACTTCACTGGAGCTTCGTGACTGCCACTGGAGTTGCCATCGTCATCTCCTCGATTCAGACAAAGCCGCGGTGGATGGCCGCGGCGGAGTCGAAACGCGCTGCGCCGCCCGCGAGGCCCACGGCCTGCGGGTGAACGTGCCATTTCAAGTGCTTGAACCCGGGGTCAGTTTAGCACGGCGACGGCGCACACCGCGCGGACGATGCTGAGAGGTCCTTGCTTCGAGGAAGCGCACGAGCGCGAGCGAAGTGCGCCACGCGACCCGAGCCGCAATTTGCCTATGCAATCTTGCCAGGAGGCGAATTGCGCGAGGGAGCGTGTAGGGAGTTTGAGGGACGAAGTCCCTCAGCTAATGAGTGGTGCCGAGGGGCAGAATTGAACTGCCGACACCGTGATTTTCAGTCACGTGCTCTACCAACTGAGCTACCTCGGCACGGCAGGGCGCAGGTCGAGCGGTAGAAGCCAAAATCATAACACGCGGCCCCGGGCCTGCCGAAGCCCGACAGCACCCAGCCTTCAGGCCGTACGCGCGATAGCCGGGCCTGAAGGCCCGGCCTACACTTGCGGATCGGCGGGGCTGAAGCCCGCCCTACAGGGCCACGTGCGCCGGCGTGATCGTCGATACGGTCGGACAGCCCGCCAGCGCCATCGTCATGTCCAGTTCCGCCCGCAGCATTTCCAGCACACGCGCGACACCCGCCTCGCCGTCCGCAGCCAATCCCCACAGGTAGGCGCGACCGATGAGCACCGCGCGCGCGCCAAGCGCGAGAGCCTTGAAGACATCCGTGCCGCGCCGGATGCCGCCGTCGAGCAGCACGGGGATCCGTCCTGCGACGCGCGCGGCAATGGCCGGCAGGGCATCGATGGTCGCGACAGCGCCATCGAGTTGCCTGCCGCCGTGATTGGAGACGATGATGCCGGCCGCGCCGTGCTCAATCGCCAGCGCGGCGTCTTCCGCCGTGAGGATGCCTTTGAGCAGGACCGGCAGCGTGGTGATCGACCGCAGCCAATCCACCGATTCCCACGTCAGCGACGCATCCAACAGGGCGTGGACGTAGGCGGTGAAGCTCGAGGTCTGCGCCCAGCGGAGCGCGTCCGGTGTGCCGTACCGCTCCAGGTTCCGGATGCCGACGTCCGGCGGCAGCGTAAAGCCGCCTCGCATGTCCCGCTCGCGACGGCCCAGATGCGGGGTGTCGACGGTCAGGACGATCGCGCGGCAGCCGGCGGCTTCGGCGCGACGGACGAGATCGCGCGTGACGTCGCGGTCGCGGTAGACGTAGAGCTGAAACCACAGGGGGCCCGTGGCCACTGCCGCGATGTCCTCGAGCACCACGGACCCAATCGTGCTGCAGCACATCAGCGTGCCGGCGGCGCCCGCCGCACGCGCGGCGGCCAGTTCGCCGTCGGGATGCCCGAGCTTGTTGAACGCCGTCGGGGCCAGCGCGACGGGGAGGCCGGGACGAGCCCCAGCACCGTCGTTCGCGTCGAAACCGTCTCGGTGCCCGTCAACACGCGCGGCCGCAGTGCGAGACGCCGGAACGCTTCGCGATTCTCGGCCAGCGTCACTTCGTCTTCAGCCCCGCCCGCGTAGTAGTCGTACGCCGACGGCGTCATCCGCTCGCGCGCGATGGCTTCGAATTCCGAAACGTTGACGGGTAAAGGCACGGGTTCTCGGGTCTGCAGGTTCACGGGTCCACGGAACGTTCCCGCGTTCGCCATCTTAATCAAAACAAGAGAGCGAGCGTAAGCGCGTTCATCGACCCTGCAGCACCCGCAGCACCCGCAGGACCTGTAGAACCTGTAGAACCTGCAGGACCTGTTTATTCTCCCGTCGGCAGTCCCATTTCCTTCCGCAGTCGGATTTCGATGGCGGCGGCCATGTCCTTGTTCTGCTTCAGGAACGTCTTGGCGTTCTCGCGGCCCTGGCCGAGCCGTTCGCCGCCGTAGGAGAACCACGTGCCGCTCTTCTCGATGATGTTGCGCTCGACGCCCTGGTCGAGCAGGTCGCCCTCGCGCGAGATGCCCTCGCCGTACATCATGTCGAACTCGGCCTCGCGGAACGGCGGCGCCACCTTGTTCTTGACCACCTTGGCGCGCGTGCGGCCGCCGACGATCGTCTCGCCGTCCTTGATGGCGCCGATGCGGCGGATGTCCACGCGCACCGACGAGTAGAACTTCAGCGCGCGGCCGCCCGTGGTCGTCTCGGGGTTGCCGAACATGACGCCGATCTTCTCGCGCATCTGGTTGATGAAGATCAGGCACGTCTTCGACTTGGAGACGACGCCCGTGAGCTTGCGCAGCGCCTGCGACATCAGGCGGGCCTGCAGGCCCATCTGCGCATCGCCCATCTCGCCCTCGATTTCCGCGCGCGGCACGAGCGCGGCCACCGAGTCGACGACGACGACGTCCACGCCGTTCGAGCGGATGAGCACCTCGGCGATCTCGAGCGCCTGCTCGCCGTTGTCCGGCTGCGACACGAGCAGGTTGTCGAGGTCCACGCCGAGCTTCTGCGCAGTACTGCGCGTCGAGCGCGTGCTCGGCGTCGATGAACGCCGCCACGCCGCCCAGCTTCTGCGCCTGGGCGATCGTCTGCAGCGCCAGGGTCGTCTTGCCGGACGACTCCGGGCCCGAAGATCTCGATCACGCGGCCGCGGGGCAGGCCGCCGACGCCGAGCGCCCAGTCGAGCTGATCGAGCCCGTGGAGATCGCCGGGATGGGCGCGATGGCGTCCTTGCCGCCGAGCCGCATGATCGAGCCCTTGCCGAACTGTTTCTCGATCTGGCCGACCGCCAACTTCGACGGCCTTGCCGCGTTCCTTGTCCGTGCGGTCGTCGTGCTCGTTACGTTCCGTGCGTTCTGAGTGCTGCCATGGGACTCCTCGGCGCGGCGCCACTGAAAATGGGGCGATGCGCGCTGGACCGAAAGCGATTCTAGGTTCGTGCCAGCCGTGTGTCAAGCGAAAACGTCCGTCATATCCTCGTATCTCCATCATCACGAATGGCTTAGTGGCTAGTGGACTTTCGCCCCTCTGGGACGGCCATTGCAGAAATTGCCAGATCGCGTGGCGCGCATTTGCAGATTCTGCCGAGTGCCTGTGACAGGCGCGGTCACGCCGATGCAACTTTTCCGCGTGCCCTGGGTATTAACAGGCATGCACGGACTGGCGACGGACCTCCGCTACGGCGCGCGTATGCTCGCGAAACGCCCCGGCACCAGCGCGCTCGCCATCGTCGCGCTGGCGCTGGGCATCGGGCTGACGACGACGATGTTCAGCATCGTCGACGGCGCCATCCTGCGTGGACTGCCGTTCGACGAGTCCGACCGGCTCGTGGGCATCGCGCGGGTGCGGCAGGGCCACGTGCGACAACAACCTCGACGTGCCGCCCGACGACTACCTGGACTGGCGGGATCGCCAGCAGGTCTTCACCGACCTGGCGGCCGTGCAGAAGGCGCCAGCCGTCGTCTCCGGCCCGATGGCGCGCGAGCGGTACCGGCTCGGCGAAAGTCACGGTGAATCTCCTTGCGGTTGCTGCGCGTCACGCCGGCGCGGGGCCGCGATTTTGTGGCCGAGGACGGGCGGCCTGGTGCGGCGCCGGCGGTGATGCTGATCAGCCAGCGGGTCTGGGAAACGCAATTCCGGTCGGATCCGGCGGTCGGTCGGGCCGGACGCTGCGCGTCAACGGCCGCGCCGACGGAAATCATTGGCGTGATGCCGCCGCGATTCGCGTTTCCGGGACGGAGGACGTGTGGATGCCGCTCGTGCCGTCGCGGGCGTCCATGCGCGGAACGGGGTCCGCATCCGAGGTGGTCGGGCGGCTCAAGGGCGGGGTGTCTCCGGCGGAAGCCACGACGGCGATGCAGACGATCGCCGGGCAGCTGGCGGCCGAACATATCGAGAACAAGGACTTCACGGTCACCGTCAAACCGTTCGTCGAGCAGTTCATCGGCCGCGAGGTCATCACCACGCTGTTCACGATGCTGGGCGCGGTGTTCGGCGTGTTGCTCATCGCCTGCGCGAACGTGACCAATCTGCAGCTGGCGCGGGCGCTCGATCGGACGCGCGAAATCGCGATTCGATCCGCGCTGGGCGGCGACCGCCGGCGCATCGTGCGGCAGTTGCTCGTTGAAGGCCTGCTGCTGTCGGCGCTCGGGGCGCTGCTGGGTCTCGGCATCGCGCAGGTCGGCATCGCCTTGTTCAATGCGGGCATCGCCGGGACCAATCCGCCGTTCTGGATTGACGTCCGGATTGACGGTCGCGTCCTGGTGTTCGTGATGGCGATGACCATGGCCGCGGCCGTGCTGTCGAGCCTGCTGCCCGCGTTCCGCGTCACGCGAAACCGGGCGAACGATGTGCTGAAGGATCAGGCGCGCGGCACGACGAGCCTGCGCGCGGGCATCCTGACCCGCGTGCTCGTGGGCCTTTCCGTCGTGTTGTCGAGCGCGCTGCTTATCGTGTCGGGCCTGATGATCAAGAGCGTCGTGGAGGTCGGCTACGCGCGCTATGCGTTCAGGACGACCGACGTCCTGATGGCGCGCACGATGATCGACGACCAGGCCTATCCCGGCGACGCCGCCGTTCTGGATTTGGTCGATCGGCTCACCGCGCGCCTGCGTGGCGTGCCGGGCGTGCGGCAGGTGGCGGTGGCGACGGCCGAACCGCTCGGTGGCGGCCGTTTCTACCTGACCAAGGAAGGGCAGACGTTCGCGAAGCCGGAGGACGCGCCGACGGTTCGCCGCATCGCCGCCACCGCGTCGTTCTTCGACGTGTTGAAGTTGGCGCCAATCGAGGGACGCGTGCTGGCGGAGTCGGACCGGACGGGCGCGCCGCCGGTGGTGGTGATCACCGCGGACATGGCGGCGAAGTATTTCGCGGGCGGCCGGGCGGTCGGGCAGCGCATCCACCTCGGCAAGGACCCGGCGCTGCCCTGGTGGACCATTGTGGGCGTGGTGCCGCAACTCGTGGAGGCGTCGAATGCGGACGAATTGGACGAGGCGACGGCGTTCGTCCCGCTCGCGCAAGCGCCGGATCGCGGGCTGACGCTGTTCGGCGCGACGGCCGGGGATCCGCTCATCGCCGCGCCCGGCTTCCGCCGGGCGCTCCGCGATGTCGACCAGGACCTGCCGACGTTTGCGGTGGACTCCCTGGCGGGCCGGTTCTACCAGCAGGGCTGGCCGTTCCGCGTGTTCGGGTCGCTGTTCCTGGCGTTCGGGATCTCGGCGCTCGTGATGGCGGCCGCGGGACTGTTCGGCGTGCTGGCATTCAGCGTGCGGATGCGCACGGCGGAGATCGGGGTCCGGATGGCACTGGGCGCCGACGCCGGCCGGATCGCGCGCATGATCGTGCGGCAGGGGATGACGGTCGTGGGTATCAGCCTCGGGCTGGGCGTGACGATCGGCGGCCTGGTGAGCCCGCTGATGGCGGCGCTGTTCTTCAACGTCACGCCGCGCGACCCGCTCGTCTTCGGCGTGACGATCGGGGTCCTGCTCGTCACCGGCCTCGCCGCTTCGCTCGTCCCCGCCCTTCGCGCCGCGTCGATCGATCCCCTCGAGGCGCTGCGCGACAGTTAGTACCGGTAGAAACCCTGTCCGCTCTTCCGGCCGAGCTGTCCGGCCGCGACCATCCGCTTCAGCAGCGGACACGGCCGGTACTTCGGGTCGCCCAGGCCCTCGTGCAGGACATTGAGGATCGCGAGGCAGACGTCCAGGCCGATGAAGTCCGCGAGCGTCAGCGGGCCCATCGGGTGATTCATGCCGAGCTTCATGACCGTGTCGATCGCCTCGGGCGTGCCGACGCCTTCCATGACGGCGAAGATCGCCTCATTGATCATCGGCATCAGGATGCGGTTGGAGATGAAGCCGGGGTAGTCGGCGGCTTCGACCGGCGTCTTGCCGAGCGCCTTGCACAGATCCGTCGCGGTCTGCATCGAGGCGTCCGACGTGGCCTGGCCGCGGATCAACTCGACGAGCGTCATCAGCGGCACGGGATTCATGAAGTGCATGCCCGAGCACCTTGTCGGGCCGCTTCGTCGCGGCGCCGAGCAGCGTGATGGAGATCGACGACGTGTTCGGTGCCGAGGATGACCTCGGGCCGGGTGATCGCGTCCAGGCGCCGCAGCACGCTCTCGCTTCGCGTCGGCGTTCTCGAAGATGGCCTCGACGACGTAGTCGAGCGTCGCCGAGGTCATCCATCGACGGCGCGTGCGTCGAGGCGCGCCAGTCGCCGCGTCGCGGTCCGCTGCCGCGCAGCTTGCCCTTCTCGACGAACTTCGCCGAGGCTCTTGTCGATCGTCGCCGCGCGCCTGGTCGATCGCCGGCTGCGCGACGTCGACAGGCAGCTGACGTCGAATCCCGCCTGCGCGAACACCTGGGCAATCCCGTTGCCCATCGTGCCCGCGCCGATGACGCCGACGTCTTGATCATGAGTCCTGCCCGAGACTGAACACGAAGTCTTCTCCAGAGACTTCGAAGTTCGCAGTCTTCGTGCTACAGAGCCAGTCTCCGACCGCCAGCGCGACGCCATTGCCGCCGCCGAGGCACAGCGTCGCGATGCCGCGCTTCTTGCCGCGGTGCTTCAGCGCGTAGAGCAGCGTCGTCAGCATGCGCGCGCCGCTCGAGCCGATCGGGATGGCCGAGCGCCACCGCGCCGCCTTGCACGTTGACCTTCGCCGGGTCGAGCCCAGCTCCTGCATCACGGCCACGCGCCTGCACGGCGAATGCTTCATTCAGTTCGAACAGATCGACGTCGTCCAGTCTCCAGCCGGTCTTCTTGTCGAGCTCCGCACGGCTTCGACGGGCGTCATCAGCACGAGCTTCGGCGCGAGGCCGCTGGTCGCCTGGCCGACGATGCGCGCGATGCGGCGTGAGGTCCGAGCGTTCGCGCGCGGTCGGCGGCCATCACCACGAGCGCCGACGCGCCGTCGTTCACGCCAGGCGCGTTGCCGGCAGTGACGGTGCCGTCCTTCTTGAACGCCGGCTTCAGCTCGCGCAGCGCCTCCACTGTCGTGTCCGCGCGAATCGACTCGTCGCGATCGAGACATCGGGTGCGCCTTTCTGTCTGCGGCATGCGAGATCGGAAGGATCTCGTCCGTGAACCAGCCCGGCTGTCGTGGCCTGCGCCGCCTTCTGGTGGCTGCGCACGGCGAACTCGTCCTGCTGCCTCGCGGCCGACGTGGTACTGCTCGGCGACGAGCTCGCCGGCGTGGCCCATGTGGCACGTTCTCGAACGCGCACCAGAGGCCGTCGTTGATCATCGAGTCGACGACGGTGCCGTTGCCCATGCGCAGGCCGTCGCGCGACCTCGGCATCAGGTACGGGCAGTTGCTCATCGACTCCATGCCGCCCGCGACGGCGATGTCGATGTCGCCGGTCGCGATGCCCTGCGCGGCGAGCATCACGGCCTTGAGTCCCGAACCGCAGACCTTGTTGATGGTCAGCGCGGCGACGCGATCGGCGGAGCCCGCCGCCAAGCGCGCCTGGCGCGCCGGGTTCTGGCCCGAGCCCGCGCCGACACGACGTTGCCCATGATGCACTCGTCGACGACGCCGGGTCGATGCCGGCGCGCCGGACCGCTTCGCGCACGACCAGCGCGCCGAGCTCGGGGGCCTTGAAGTCCTTCAGCCGCCCAGGAACTTGCCGGTGGGGGTGCGAACGGCGCTGACGATGACGGTTTCACTCATGGATGGCTCCTTATTCGATCAC
>CAVVUL010000008.1:0-311932 GCA_963751445.1 uncultured Acidobacteriota bacterium
CCACGCGCACATGGGCGAGCCGGTAGGCGTCCACGCGCGCCGCATACAGGCGCTCGAGGTCCCCGCGCGTGGCGGCCAGCGGCCGGCGTCCATCGATGGGTATCCGCGGAATCAACTCGACGAGCGGCACGTCAATCCAGACCGAGACGCCGTCGAAGTTGATGAACGCCCGGTTCTCGGGGTCCGCGAACGTGCCGCCGCCGGTCGCGATCACCACGTGCCGGAGCGGCTGCAGCATGCGCAGGATCTTCCGCTCGACGGTGCGGAAATACGGCTCGCCCTGTTGCGCGAAGATGTCCGCGATCGTGCGGCGCTCGCGGCGCTCGATGAGTTCGTCGATGTCGTCGGCCTGCCAGCGCAGGCGGGCGGCGAGCGCGCGGGCGATGGTGCTCTTGCCGCTGGCCATGAAGCCGACGAGGTAGATCTTGTCCGGTGTCATGCGGTGAGCGCCGCCAGGTCGCGCGCGAAGTCGGGATAGGACACCGCGACCGCGTCGGCGCCGTGAATCGTCGTGGGCGCGCTGGCGCCGAGGCCGACAATCGCGAACGCCATCACCAGCCGATGGTCGCCGGCGGCGTCAACGGCGCCGCCGCACGGGCGGCGCATCCGTCGATCACGAAGCCGTCGGGCCGTTCGTGCGCATCGACGCCCAGCGCGGTCAGGCCGCGCACCAGCGCCGTGATGCGGTCGCTTTCCTTGACGCGCAACTCGCCGGCACCGCTCACCTCGAGGCCGCCGCCCAGCGCCGCGCGCGCAGCGAGCACGGGCAGTTCATCGATCAGGTCCGGCACCTCGGCCGCGGCAATGACGGCCGGGGCGTGCGCGCCATGGCGGACCTCGATCCAGCCGACGCGTTCCCCGGCGACGAAATCCGTTTCGGTGATCGTGATGTCCGCGCCCATCGGCGCGCAGCGCGCGCACGAATCCGAGTCGTCTCGGATTGAGCAGCACGCCGTCGATGCGAACCGCCGACCCGGGCCGCGCGGCGGCGGCCGCGGCCCACACCGCGGCCGACGACGGATCGCCGGGAACGGTCAGCGGCTGCGGGGGCGCCACGGGCTCTTGGGCTCCGGGCACGTGAATCTCACGCCCGTGCACCCGCACCGCCAACCCAAATGCGGGGAACGCCAGCTCGGTATGGTCACGCGTCGACATCGCCTCGACGATGGTCGTTTCGCCCGCCGCGGATAGGGCCGCCAGCATCAGCGCGCTCTTGACCTGGGCGCTGGGGACCGCTGGCTGCCATCGGACGCCGGTCAGGGGGCCGCCATCGATGGTCAGCGGTGCGCGGCCGCCCGTGGAGCTGATGCGAGCGCCCATGGCCTCGAGCGGCGTGATGACGCGCGCCATGGGCCTCCGGCGGAGCGACGCGTCGCCTGTCAGGGTCGTCCGGAACGGGCGGCCCGCGACCAGGCCGGTCGTGAGGCGCAGCGTCGTACCAGAATTGTCCGCGTCGAGAACGTCTGAGGGCTGACTCAGGCTTGCCCAGCCGCGTCCTTCGATACGGATGCTCGCCCCTCCGGTTCGCGAAATGGACGCGCCGAGGCCCAGAAAGCAGTGAATCGTGGCCGCGACGTCGGCGCCTGGCGCCAGGCCAGCGACCAAAACCACGCCTCGGGAGACGGCCCCCAGCATCACATAGCGATGCGAGATGGACTTGTCGCCGGGCACGGTCAGGGTGCCCCTGACGTGAGGTGTCGGCCGGACGAGGAGGGTGTGCGCTTGAACCACGTCGGCTTATATGTTACTTAGTCCGCGGCATGATACATGACCGTCACGTCGTGCGAATGGAATTGCCGAGCTCGTTCGAGCTGCTCGACCTGGTCCAAATCGTGAGCGATCGCATGACGACCCTCGCCGGCCTCGGCGAGGACGCGATGCACTGGGTGAGCGTGGCCGTCCGCGAGTCCGTCATCAATGCCATCAAACACGGCAACAAGGAAGACCGGGCCAAGCAGGTCACGGTGGAGTTCGGGCTGAGTCCCCGCGACAAACCCGACGAATTCGTCGTCGAGGTGCTGGACGAAGGCGAGGGATTCGACCCCGACGAAGTGGCCAATCCGCTGGACGCCGAGAACGTGCTCAAGTCGAGCGGGCGTGGCATTTTCTTCATGCGGAGCTTCATGGACGACGTCCGGATGTCGCGAAGGCCGCAGGGCGGCATGTCCGTGCTGATGCGGAAGAAGCTGGAATAGTTGCCGCTCAATCCCGCCTACCTCTCCACAGCCATTCGCGCCGCCCTGGCCGCCGGCCGGATACACCGCCGATATTTCCGTCAACGCCCCGAGATTCACAAGAAAGGCCCGATCGATCTCGTCACCGAAGCCGACCTCGAGGTGGAGCGCGAGTTCCGGCGGATGATGGCGTCCGAGTGGCCCACGCACGCGGTGCTCGGTGAGGAGCACGCGGCCGCGCCGCAGCTGGCGGGCGCCCGGTGCCGCTGGATCATCGATCCGCTCGACGGCACGACCAACTTCGCCCATGGGTTAGCGCTGTTCTGCGTGTCGATCGCCCTCGAGGTTGACGGGCGAGTGGAGCTGGGCGTGGTCTACGACCCGATGGCTGAGGAGTTGTTCACGGCCGAGCGGGGACTGGGGGCACGGCTGAACGGGAAGCCGATTCGGGTGTCCGGATGCGAGACTCTCGTGGACAGTCTCTTGTGCACGGGGTTTCCGTACACGATTCGGGAGAGCCGCGGCTCCCAGGTGGAGGTGTTTGACGCCTTCCTGGAGCGGGCCCAGGCGGTCCGGCGGCTGGGATCGGCGGCTCTCGACCTGTGTTACGTGGCGGCCGGCCGGTTCGACGGGTTCTGGGAAGTGCGCCTGCGCCCGTGGGATATTGCCGCTGGCAGCCTGATGGTCGAGGAAGCGGGCGGCAAGGTGACGGCCTACGACGGCAGTCCGATCGACCTCTTTCGGGGCCAAACTGTGGCCTCCAACGGGCGATTACACGATCGCCTCTCTGAAGTTCTCGTGGCCCACCACCGATAAGCCGAAGGATTCGGAGCCGGGACGGTTGGCATCGAATCTGCTCCTCAGCAACCTGGCCGGGGAGTTTACCGGTCCGTGGAGACGTCATCAGAAGCTGATGAGAATCGGACGCACGCTGATCCTGGCGGGCGGAGTGTTGGCCAGTTTGACGGTTGCGGCCGTTCCCGCATCGGCGCAGGTCGTGCATTCGATCTCGTTTGGTGTGGGCATGTTCACCCCGAAGAGCATCGACAACCGGGCGGACGGCGATGTCTGGGTGGCGGACCTGACGCAGCCCGTGATTCCGGGGACCAATCCCGCGATCACCGGATCGCTGGCGTTCGACATCAAGGACTTCCGGTCGTGGCCCGTGTCCGGGGAATGGCACATCGCGTTCGGCAAGCACGTGGAAGTCGGGGTGGGCGTGGGATTCACGAACCAGACCGTCCACAGCGTGTATCGCGACATGGTGAACGGGCACGGCACCATCGACACCTCTGACGACACCGAGATTGCGCAGGACCTCCGCCTGCAGACGATTCCGATCAGCGGGGTGGTGCGATTCCTCGCGGGCCGGCCGGGCCACTTCCAGCCGTACGCCGGCGTGGGCTTCACCGCGGTCGTGTTCAAGTACAGCGAGACCGGCGAGTTCGTGGACACGTCGGACTTCACGGTGTTCAGCGACAAATTCACGGCCAACGGCACGGCGTTGGGTGCGGTCATCCTGGGCGGCGCCCGGGTGCCGCTCGGCGGCGACGTATACGCGCTGAACTTCGAGGGCCGCTATCTGTGGGCGGTCGGCAAGACCGGCGGGTTCGATGCTGGGTTCCTCGGCGACAAGCTCGATTTGGGCGGCTGGTTTCTGGGGAGTAGTTTCCTCATTCGATTCTAGCGGTGGTTCCGGGGTTCCGGGGTTCCGAGGTTCCGGTTCAGGGGTTCCGAGGTTCGGGTTCTAGGTTCGGGTTCGGGTTCCGAGGTTCAGCTTCGGGCGTGTCAGAAACTTTGTGTGTGAGGCGGTTTTGATCTTCGCGGGGCTGGTGGCCGGCTGATTTGTGCCGGCCGCCGGACCCGCAGCCATCGTCATCTTACGCCGGTCCCTTCAGAAAGCGGTCTTCGTAGGCAATCGCGAATTGATTGAGCGCGGCGTGCCAATGGGTGGCGGGGCGAATCCACTCGGCGGTGATGTTGCGCAGCGCGAGCCAAATGAGCTTCGTCGCGGCTTCGTCGGTCGGAAAGTGCCCGCGCGTTTTGATGATCTTGCGGATGCGCGCGTGCACGCTTTCGAGCGCGTTGGTCGTGTAGATGACGCGCCGCACCTCGGGCGGAAAGCCGAAGAACGGGATCACGTGCTCCCACGCCTGGCGCCAGCTTTTGACGATCGTCGGGAATCGGCGGCCCCACGGGCCCTGCGCGAAGGCGTCCAACGCGGCGGCAGCGGCCGCCGCCGAGGCCGCCGTGTAGATCGTCCGCAGAGCCGCCGCGACCGTCTTCCGTTCGCGCCAGCCCACCAGATCCAAACTGCTGTCGAATCAGATGCACGAGGCAGGTCTGGAGCGTCGTGGCCGGATAGACCGCGGCCAGCGCGTCGGGCATGCCTTTCAGGCCGTCCGTGACCGCGATGAGGATGTCCTGGCACCCACGCGTCTTGAGGTCGTTGAAGACTCTCAGCCAGAACTTCGCGCCTTCGGTCTGCTCAATCCAAATGCCCAGGATGTCGCGTGTGCCATCCGGCAGCACGGCGAGCGCGAGATACACCGCTTTGCTGCGGACGACGCTCTCGTCGCGAATCTTCACGCGCAGCGCGTCGAAGAACACGACCGGATACATCGGCTCGAGCGGCCGCGCCTGCCACGCGGTGACCTCGGCGACGACCGCGTCGGTGACCTCGCTGATCAGATCGGGCGAGACCTCGATGCTGTAGATTTCGGCCACAAACTTCTGGATTTCGCGGACCGTCAGGCCCCGCGCGTAGAGGGCCAGCACTTTGTCGTCAAAGCCCGCCAGTCGGCGGGCGTGCTTCGGAATCAACTGCGGCTCGAACGTCCCGTCCCGGTCGCGCGGAATCTCGACGGCCATCGGGCCGTCGTCGGTCAGCACGCGCTTCTCACTCGTGCCGTTGCGGTGATTGGTGGTGTCCTCCGGCTTGGTCCCGCCGGGCGGATACCCCAGGTGGTAGCTCAGCTCGCCGCCGAGCATCCGCTCCATTAGGGCCTTCTTCAGCCGCCGGCCGGCGGCGTCGATCTCGGTCGCCGTCATCGGCCGATCCGGCGCGAAATGGTCCAGGATCTCGTCAGGAACGGGCGCCAGGCGCTCGGTCGGGCGCTTCTCGCGTTTCGTCGTGCGGGGCATAGGAACTCCTCATGCTAAACCCCACACACGAAATTCCTGACAGGCTCTCAGCTTCCGACGGTGGAACACCCAGAACCTCGAACCCAGAACCTTGAACCCAGAACCTCGAACCCAGAACCTCGAACCCGAACCCCTGAACCCCGGAACCGGAACCCCGGAACCCGGAACCCCGGAACCTCACTCAATCCGTCCGATACAGCTCCAACCCACCGCCTTCCGCCACTCGACTTGAACCCACTCAGGAACTCCGGATCTGTCCGTGCCCTCGCGGCGAGTACGTCGCCGCCCTCTGCGCGCGCCTCGATCAGCACCCAGCGCACGGAAAGCCGCGGACTGCGAATCGCTTCCGCCCACAGGTCGCCATTGCCCTCGTGCAGGAAGCTGCGCAGCGGTAATCCGATGGCTGACGTCTCGTGCATGTAGTGCGCGAGCGATCCCATGCTGGCGAGGATGGGCGTCCCGTCGTAGACCTGCCGCAGCGCGTCGGTCACGTGCTGTCGCTCCAAGCGGAACGGCGTTTCCCATTGCGCTTCCACCACCATCGGCGCGGACGAATCGGTTGGCGGGTGGATCCAGACTGCGGCCGCGACCAGGGCCGCCGCCGCGGTCACCTGCAGACGCCGAGGGAGCCGGGCGATCGCCTCGGCCGCCAGCACCGCGCATGCGATGACGAGCGGCACCATGTAGCGAATGCGAAAGGGATGGCCCTCGGAGAAGGCGACGAGCGGCAACACGCCGCTGAAGAGCAACGCGATCGGCAAGAGGGCGGAGACGCCGCGCCGGGCGCGCGCCAGGCACGCCAGGGCGCCGAGGGCCGCGGCCGCGAGGACCGGCAGGCTGCTCAGTTGGCGCAACCCGGTGACGATCAGTCCCGCCGCCTTCAACGGCTGATGCCGCGCTTCGCCTTCAGGCACGAAGAAGTCGGTCGATAGCCACCACTGGCCCGTGCTGGCGTAACTCAGGACGAGGAACGCGGCGAGCGCCGCTGTCGCGGGCGCCACGAGCCGCGCCAGTTCCGGCAGCCCGCGGCGCCAGGTGGTCAGCGACGCGACGGCGACAAGTCCCGCGCCGATCAGCCAGCCTTCGTATCGCGTCATGATCAGCGCGGCAAGCAGCCATCCTGCCCGGCGTCGCGTGGCGGAGTGCGGTCGCTCGATCCAGTCGTCCAGCGCGGCGAGGCAGGCCAGCGAGAGGCCAAACAGCAGCGGCTCGGTCATGGGCGTGCTCTGCAGATAGAGCACGTTCGGATTCGCGAGGATCAGCGCCGCCGGTGTCAGGCCCGCGACCAGGGAACCGGTCCGGGCGAGCAGCCGGCGCGCGACCGCCGCCAGGCCATAGCCGAGGGCCGCGATGGAGATGGCGACTCCGATGGCTCCCGTCCGGTACGCCCAGTCCCACTGGGACGGGACCAGGTTGAGCAGGTGGGGCAGCGGCAGCCACACGGCGCCAAACTGGCGCCACCCGGGCGTCAGGCTGTCCATCACCCGCCGGGCCACCACCAGATGCGCCCGCGCATCGTAGTGGCTCAAGGTCAGGCCGGCGGCCGCCGTGTGCCAGGCGCCGAGCGCGCCGGCGATCAGGGCCGCGATGAACACGCCCCAAAACACGCGTGCGCCGGGCGCCGGGCGGGATCGGTCGGCTATACTCGGGGCATTGTTGTCCGGCATCTGTCGGCGTTGGCCACCATTCTAGTGTCCGAATGCATCGGTTCAGCGAATTCATCCGGCATCTGGCCGAAAGCGCACAGCACTTCGCCGAGCAACTGGGCGGCCCCGGTCTCGTGGCCATCGCCTTCCTCGATTCATCGTTCCTGACGCTGCCCGAAGTCGCCGACCTGCTCGTGGTTGTGTTCACCATCCGTGAGCCGGAGCAGTGGCTGTATTTCGCTGCGATGACCACCATCGGATCGGTCGCCGGCTGCTACGCGCTGTACGGGTGGCTCGACTTGGCGGCCAGGCGATGGTCCGGCGCGGCTTCCACGAGCGTCACGTCGATTGGGCACTCGCGTGGTGCCGGCGCCACGGCGCGCTCGTGCTCCTCGTCCCCGCCCTCCTGCCGCCGCCGATGCCCTTCAAGATCTTCGTGCTGATGGCCGGCGCGGCGGGGATCCGGCCCATCCCGTTCATCGTGTCGATCGCCGTCGGCCGCGGGGCCCGGTACGGCGCGGAGGCCTGGCTGGCCCGGCACTACGGCATGGACGCGGTCCGGTTCATTCAGCGCGACGCGTTGCGGCTCGTGTGGCCGCTGGCGGTCGTCGGGCTGCTGGCTGTGGCTGGGTGGTGGTTGTGGTCGCGGCGGCGTCCGGCGGGGCGGCCACCGTCGCCTCCGGGTTCGACCGCCGAGCGGACATAGAATAGGCGGCAACGTGCAGCCCGACCTGTCGGTGGTCATTCCGGTGTTCAACGAGGCGGCGAACCTCGAGGCGCTCCATCAGGAGTTCACGCAGGTCCTGGGGAGCGTCGGCCGCCCGTACGAACTGCTGCTCGTGGACGACGGGAGCACGGACGGGTCGTTCGAGGCGCTGAAGCGGATTCAGGGCGGGGATCCTCACGTCCGGGTCATCCAATTCCGGCGCAACTTCGGGCAGACGGCGGCGTTCGCGGCGGGGTTCGCGGCGGCGCGCGGCGCGCTCATCATCACGGCGGATGCCGATCTGCAGAACGACCCTCGCGACATCCCGATGATGCTGGAGCACATTCGGGACGGCGCGGATATCGTCTGCGGCTGGCGGAAGGATCGCAAGGACCCGTTCCTGACGCGGCGGCTGCCGTCGATGATCGCCAATCGATTGATTTCGTGGGCCACCGGCGTGCGGCTCAGTGATTACGGCTGCTCGTTGAAGATCTTCCGCGCCGAAGTGATCAAGCCGCTGCGTCTGCGCGGCGAGATGCACCGGTTCCTGCCGGCGCTCGCCAGCGAATTTGGCGTGCGCATCGTCGAGGTGCCGGTCGGGCACCGGGCGCGCCAGCACGGCGTGTCGAAATACGGCCTGTCGCGCACCGTCCGCGTGATGCTGGATCTGCTCACCGTGAAGTTCCTGCTGAGCTACTCCACGCGGCCGCTGCAGATCTTCGGCCTCATCGGCGGCGTCATGGCGCTGGCCGGCACGATCCTGCTTGGCTACCTCGGCCTCCTGCGCCTGTTCCACGTGGAGGAGATCATGCGGCGGCTGCCGATTACGCTCTTCGGCATCCTGCTGCTGTTCACCGGTGTGCAGCTCGTCACGCTGGGATTGCTCGCCGAGCTGCAGGCGCGCGCGCTGCACGAGTCACAGGGCAAGCCCACGTATGTCATTCGACAGGTGATTGAGACGAAGGACTGACGGGAGTCCAGAGTCCATCGTCCATCGTCCAGGGTCCGCGGTGGTCCAGGGTCCGCGGTAGTCCAGGGTCCGCGGTGGTCCAGAGTCCGCGGTAGTCAGGGTCCGCGGTAGTCCTCGGTATCCGGGTCCGCAGTGGTCCAGGGTCCGGCGGACGGGTTAGCCGAGTGTTGGTCGGCGGGGCTTCCGGTCGCGCTTCCGCGTGAAGGGCTCCAGGCTGGTGATGAGGCCCGTGATCAGGCGACCGGCCTCATCCCCGAGATCGCGAGCTGGTTGGCACGCCGTGTCCGTGAAGTACCCGCGATCGATGCCGTCCTGAACCCAACCAATTGCCTCGCCGAGCGAGCCCCGCGCGATACGCAGGAAGTGCGCAAACTCGCCGGCCCGATACCGCCGGTAGCCCTCCGCCACGTTCATCTCCGTGCTCCCGGCCGCGTCGAAGATCTGTCCCCGGTACCGCAGGTCGTTGTACGCGGCCGGCTCCGACTTGACCAGGCGATAGATCTCCAACTTGAACGCCCGCGCGGCCAGGTAGGCTTTGACTTCGGAGAGCGTCTTGAATCCCATGCGACAGACAGTGGCAAGGAATGAGCCAACTTGGGCCCGCCCCTGCTGCGCAGAGATCCCGCCACTCGTTTCCGACGTCTGCAAAATCCGCAGAGCCCGCAACGGCGACTTTGGAGTTTTACAGCGTCCCGGGCGCCGGACACTGGACCACCGTGGATTTACCCGAGACTGCCGCGGACTCTGGACCCGAGGACCACCGTGGACTTTGGACCTGAGGACTGCCGCGGACTCTGGACCCGAGGACCACCGTGGACTCTGGACCCGAGGACCACCGCGGACTCTGGACCCTGGACGATGGACTCTGGACTCTAAGCCGTCGTCTCCCCACCCTGTCGCCGCGCGAGATACGCCGCCGCGCCGCTCATCGAAAACAGCACGATGAGCCCGCCGCCGATGATCGACAAGGCGAACGCGGATTCCCGCTGGACGCCGATGCGGGTGAGATAACCCACGAACGTCGTCTCCCGCACGCCGTGGCCGTTCAGCGACACCGGCGCCATCTGCACCAGCGACGACAGGGGCACGAGCACGGCCATGTGGCCGATGGGCACCGCGAGATGGAGCGCGGTCGCGACCGCGGCGTAGAAGAGGACCAGCAGGCCCTGCACGCCAATGGACGCGAGGAATCCGATGCCGAGCGAGGCTGGCGCGCGGCGGAAGCGATGCAGCGCGCCCGTGATCGTCTCGATGCGCCAATCGACCCATTCGGCGTGGAAGACGCGGAGCGGGCGGGCGAGCGTGGCGATGAAGTCCGGACGGGCGAGCGCCAGGACGCTGGCGACGAGCGCCAGGAGCAGGCCGCCCCAGAACAGGCCGCCGATGGCGTCGCTGTGCTGCGCCGCCAGTGCGGAGCCGGAGGCCGCCACGAACGCGAGCCCGAGGACGCCGACGAACCGATCGGCGAGCACGACCGCCGCCGCGAGTGTCTTCGATCCGGCCGGCCGCGCGGTGTCCCGGATCCGGATGACGTCGCCGCCGATGTTCGACGGCAGGAAATTATTGGCGAACGTGGCGGCCAGATAGGAGTTGAGCAGCGTGCCGAACCGAACCTGGACGTGCTGGGCCTGAAGCAGGATCCGCCAGCGCCAGGTGGCCACGAGCAGCATCACGAAATAGATCGCCAGCGCGACCGCAATCCAGCCGAGCGAGGCGCCCCGCATCAGTTCCCACAACTTCGCGAGGTCGATGCGCGCGAACAGGATGTAGAGGAGTCCTGCGCTGACACCGATCTTGAGGATCCACATGATCGCCTGACGACTGGCGGAGCCTGCGGATGAGGCGCGGTTGGGATGAACCATAACGGCGCGCCGGCTGCAGCCGGCGCAATGGGCCGGTAGTGTACCATGCGGGTGCGGCGGCAACCCGGTGCGACCGGACGGCCGCCGCGGCCCGATGGCTGTCATCACCATTGTCACGTCCGCGCCGCCGCTCACCGAAGGTGGCCATCTGGTCCTCGCACGGTCGCTGGAGCGCGCGCTCACCGACGCGGGTCATCGCGCCGGCATCGTCACCACGCCATCGAATCGCTTTGGCCGGCAAGGCCCGGCGTATTTCGCGAACTGGCTGACCGACGTGGGGGTGACCGGCACGGGCGAGCGCGTGGATCAGATCGTGTCGATGCGGTTTCCGAGCTATGCCGTCCGGCATCCGAAGCACGTGTGCTGGCTGGTGCACACGATGCGCGAGTACTACGACCTGTGGGATCGATTTTCCGCGGGGCTGTCGCCGCAGGGCCGGCTGAAGGAGCGCGCGCGGCGGAGCCTGGTCCGCGCCGCCGACACCTACTGCTTCACGCACCACGTCACGAAGATGCTCGCGATCTCCGGCGCCGTGCGCGACCGGTTGACGCGATGGAACGGCGTCGCGGCCGAGGTGCTGCACCCGCCGCCACCGCAGCGCGACTATCGATGCGACGGCTACGGCGACTACGTGTTCGTCGCGTCGCGTCTCACCGCCCTGAAGCGCGTGGATCTGATCCTGCAGGCGCTCGCGCAACCGGAGGCGGGACAGACGCGCTGCGTCATCGGCGGCGAAGGTGAAGAAGCGGCGCGGCTTGCGGAGCTGAGCCGTGCCCTCGGATTGGAAGGACGCGTCACGTTCACGGGCCGGCTGACCGAGCCGGATCTGGTGACTCATCTCGCGCGCTGCCGCGCGGTGGTCTTCGTGCCGCACGACGAGGACTACGGGTTCGTCACCGGCGAGGCCTTTGCCGCAGGGAAGGCCGTCATCACCTGCCAGGACAGCGGAGGACCGCTCGAGCTCGTCCGTGCCGGGCAAAACGGCTGGATTGCCGCGCCGACGGCCGTCGGCGTGGCGACCGCGATCGGCGAGGCCATGGACGGGCCCGGTGTGGCCGAACGCCTGGGCCGCCAGGGACAGCGCGACATCAGCGGCTTGACCTGGGCCAACGCGGTCAAGAAACTTGTTATTGTGTAGCCTTCGAAGCTGAACTGAAGGGGATTCGTGAGCTACGCCACTCCGCTGGAAACGCGAATGGCCAAGAAGGTCACGCGCGCGATCGTTGAATACGGCCTGATCGAGGACGGCGATCGCGTGATGATCGGCCTCTCGGGCGGCAAGGACAGCTGGGCGCTCTTCCAGATCCTGGACGTGCTGCGCCAGCGGGCTCCATCACGTTCTCACTCATCGGCGTCAACGTGAATTCGGGCTACGAGCGGTTCCGGCACGACCTGGTCTCGGAGGCGTGCGCCGCACGCGGCTGGGAATGCCGCGTCGAGCACACGACGATCGGCGCGATCATGGACGACGTGCTGGATGACGGCGAGACGCCCTGCTCGCTGTGCGCCCGGCTGCGGCGCGGGGTGCTGTACCGGATCGCCTCCGAGGTCGGCGCCACGAAGATCGCCCTCGGTCATCACATGGACGACTTCATCGAGACCGCGCTCCTGAACCTGTTCTTCCAGGGTTCGCTGAAGGCCATGCCGGCGCGGCTCGTGTCGGATTCGAAGAAGCACGTGGTGATCCGCCCGCTCGTGTGGATCACGGAGGCGGAGGCCCGGGCTTACACGGAAGAAGCCGGCCTCCCGGTCATCGGCTGCTGCTGTCCGGCGTGCGGCGACCTCAGCCTCAAGCGGCAGCGCATCAAGCGCTTGATTGCCGATCTGGAGGTCGAACATCCCGACATCAAGAATTCCATGATTGTCGCGCTGGGCAACGTCCGCCCCAGCCATCTGCTCGATCGCCGGTTGCAGCCGATCGAGGAGATCGCGTCGGCGCTCGCCGACGTGTAGGGGCCGTCCCAGCCGATGCGAGCCGTTCTGCAACGCGTCAGCCGGGCGTCGGTCAGTGCGGAAGGTCGCATCGTCGGCCGGATCGAACGCGGGCTCGTCGTCCTGGTCGCGGTCGCCGCGGGTGATGGCCCCGCGGATCTGTCGCGTACCTGGCCTCGAAGGTCATCGAGGTCCGTGTGTTCCCCGACGCGAACGGCCGCATGAACCGATCCGTGCAGGAGGCGGGCGGCGCGCTGCTCGTCGTGTCGCAGTTCACGCTGATGGGCGATGCCCGCAAGGGACGCCGGCCCGCGTTCGATGCTGCGGAAGCGCCCGGCCGCGCGCGCGAACTGTACGACGCGCTGGTGACGGAACTCAAGGCCTCCGGACTGACGGTCGAAACCGGTGTCTTCCAGGCGGACATGCAGGTCGAACTGGTCAACGACGGCCCGGTGACCGTGCTGCTCGATAGCCGCCGGGTATTCTGAAGTATTCTCCGCCTGTGCATGTGAGCGCGCCAGGGTTGCGCAGGTCGACGACGCTCGTCAAGGCGCACGCCTACGGCAATGACTTTCTGATCGTGCGGGAGCGGGACCTGGCGTCCGGGGCGGACCTCGCCGCATTCGCGCGCCCGGGTGTGCGATCGCCATCGTGGAATCGGCGCGGATGGGCTGATGCTGGTGGAGCCGGCGGGGACCGGGCGCGCATGAGGCTCCTGAACGCCGACGGCAGTGCCTCCGAGGTCTCCGGGAACGGCGTGCGATGCGTGGCCGCGTGGCTCGCGGGCCTCGGGGACCATGCGCCGGGCGCGAGCTTCGCCATCGATACCGATGCCGGCACGAAGATGCTGCGCCTGGTCGGCCGCGACGATTCGCGCCTGACGTTCGTCGCGGAGATGGGGCCGCCGGCGGACCTGCGCGAAGTGGACCTGGATGTCGGCGGGAACCGTCTGTGCGCGCGGTCGTGCTGCGTGTCGGCAATCCGCAGTGCGTGGTGCTGGGGCCCGCGACCGCCGAGCGGCTCAGGACGCTCGCGTCGGCGCTGGCCGTGCATCCGTTCTTTCCCGCGGGCACGAACGTGGAACTGGCCGAGGTCAGCAGCGCCAGCGGAAGTGCGGATTCTCATCTGGGAGCGGGGCGTGGGGCCGACCGAGTCGTCTGGCACGGGCGCCTGCGCGGCCGCGGTGGCGGCGGCGGCGTTTGGCGGGGCCAGTCGCGCCGTGGATGTGGTGTCGCCGGGCGGCCGGCAGCATGTCGAATGGACGGACGCCGGCATACGGCTGACGGGCTGGGCGGAGGTCATCGGTGAAATGAACTGGTGGCTCGCATGACGGAGCACGGCGCCGGTCGAGGCGCGCCTCCGCCGTACGCGCCCGCCGAAGATCAGTTCAATCGCGTGCGCGCCGTGACGGGCCTCATCGCCGGGCCGCTGGTGTTCCTCGCGGTGCTGGCGGCGCCATCGGCCATGCCCGTGCCGGCGCAGCGCCTGGCCGCCACGCTGTCGCTGATGATCGTGCTCTGGATGACCGAAGCGCTGCCGCTGCCGGTCACGGCGCTGGTCGGGCCGACGCTGGCGGTGTTGCTTGGCGTGGCGCCGGCGGCCACGGTCTTCGCGCCCTTCGCGGACCCGATCATCTTCCTGTTCATCGGCAGCTTCATTCTCGCAGAGGCGATGTTCGTGCACCGCCTCGATCGGCGCATGGCGTTCACCGCGCTGGCGTCCCCGTGGATCGGCCGCAGCGGCTTTCGCCTGGTCGTCGTGTACTCGTCGGTCACCTGCGTGATCTCCATGTGGATGAGCAACACGGCCACCACCGCGATGATGTTCCCCCTGGGGCTCGCGGTGCTGGCGGAAATCGGCCGCGGGCGCAAGCACGACAAAGCGTTCGCGCGATTCGCGATGGCGATGATGCTGATGACGTCGTTCTCGTCTTCAATCGGGGGCATGGGCACGCCCGTCGGCACGCCCCCCAACCTCATCGGCAAGGGCTACCTGCAGCAGGCGGGCATCAACGTCTCGTTCGCGAGCTGGATGGCCCTGTGCGTTCCCATCGTGGCGATCCTCATGCTGTTCGTGATCGTCTGGATGGTGCGGCCCGCCAGCAAGGCCATTCAGATCGACGAGACCGCCCGCCGGGCCGTGCGCGAGGAACTGACGAAGCTCGGCCCTTTCGGGCGTGGCGAGCGCAACGTGCTGGCCGCATTCGCGGTGACGGCGCTGCTGTGGGTCGTTCCCGGCCTGACCCAGGCCGTCCTCGGGATCGGCCATCCCGTGGCCCAGCGGCTGAACGCGCTGTTTCCGGAGTCGATCGCCGCGCTGGTCGGGCGCCCTGATGCTGTTTCTGCTGCCCGTGAACTGGCGCGCGCGGCAGTTCACGATTACCTGGGAGCAGGCGGTCCGGATCGACTGGGGCATCGTCCTGCTGTTCGGGGGTGGCCTGGCGATGGGTCGCCTGGCCGATTCCACCGGCCTGTCGGCCGCCTTGGGCCATTGGGTGACCGGCCAGTACCCGGGCATTGGCATCGTGGGCCTCACGGTCGTGTTCACGGGCCTCGCGATCGTGATTTCGGAAGCGGCGTCCAACACGGCGGCAGCGAACATCATCGTGCCGATGTCGATCGCCGTGTCGGCCGCGGCCGGCGTGTCGGTGTTCGAGCCGGCCCTGGGCGCCACACTGGGCGCCAGCATGGGCTTCATGATGCCCATCTCGACGCCACCGAATGCCATCGTCTACAGCAGCGGCTACGTGCCGATCGGTACGATGATTCGGCACGGGCTGGCGCTCGACATCGCAGGGTTCGTGGTCATCGTGTCGGCCGTCCTGGGGTTCGGCGCGTTGATCCGATAATTACTGCAATTCGCGACCGCCCGATCTGGCAGTTTCTGCATACTCCTGGTGTTCGGCCTCGATTACATCACGCATCTTGCCGGACCTTACTCACCGGTGGCGCTGGCGCGGACTTTGAAGGGATCCGGCCACAGCGCCGCCATGACCGACAGGACCGACCCACCCGAAGACCTGCCGCGGGAGAAACTCGCCCGGTTGGGCGTCCGCGGTCTGGCGGACCGGGAGTTGCTGGCGCTCGTCCTGGGCCATGGTGCCGCCGGACGTTCGGCGCGCGAGATCGCGGCCACGCTGCTGCAGCAGGCCGGCGGGATCCACGCCCTCGCGCGCCTCAGCACCGGGCGGCTGGCGATGTCGCCGGGCGTCGGGACCGCGCAGGCGAGCCGGGTCCTCGCGGCCATCGAACTCGGGCGCCGCACGTTGTGCATCTCACCCCAGGCCCGCCTGCCCCTGCACACACCGGCCGCGCTGGCGCAGTTCCTCCTGCCGATGTTCGGATCGCATCCCGTGGAGCGGATTGGCGTGGTGATGCTCGACGGCCGGCACCGCTTCATCCGGACGCACCTCGTGTCGGAGGGGACCGTCGATGCCGCGGTCGCCCTCCCGCGCGACGTGTTCCGGGAGGCCACGATCAGCGGCGCCGCCGGCGTCGTGCTGTTCCACAACCACCCGTCGGGCGACCCCGCCCCGACGCGACACGACGTGGCCCTGACGCGCCGGCTGGCGGACGCCGGGCGCATCGTCGGCATCGATTCTCGTCGACCACATGATCCTGGCTGACTGCCGGTACTACTCGCTGCGCGAGGCCAAGTTGTTGTAGGGTTCCGGGGTTCCGGGGTTCCGAGGTTCCGGTTCCGACGTTCCGGGGTTCGGGTTCGGGGTTCGGGGTTCGCGGCTTTGGGTTCGGGGTTCGCGGCTTTGGGATCGGGAACCCAGAACCCAGAACCCAGAACCCGAACCTCTGAACCCCGGAACCGGAACCCCGGAACCCCGGAACCTCAACCCCGGAACCTACGCACAAACCCCCATCCCCACTAAAATAGGTCCCGACACATGGCGCGCTTCTATCTCACCACGGCGATCGACTACGTCAATAACCGGCCGCACCTCGGCACGGCCTACGAGAAGATTGCCGCCGATGTCATCGCGCGATACCGGCGTATGACGGGCGCACGACGTGCGCTTCGTCATGGGCAACGACGAGCATTCCCAGAACGTGTTCCGCCGTGCCCGGGAACTGGACCTCGAGCCGCTCGAATACTGCAACCGGATGGAACAGGAGTTTCGCGCCGTGTGGCAGCAGCTCAACATCTCGTTCGACGACTTCATCCGGACGACCGAGCCGCGTCACAAGCCGCGCGGTCGAGACGCTCGTGCAGCGGGCGTTCGACGGCCGGCGACATCTACGAGGGCGAGTACGAGGGCTGGTACTGCGTATCCTGCGAGGCGTTCAAGCAGGAGAAGGACCTGGTCGAGGGGCTGTGCCCGATCCATCGCGCCAAGCCGGACTGGATCAAGGAGCGCAACTACTTCTTCCGGCTCTCGGCCTACCGCGACCGGCTGCTGGCGCACTACCGCGATCGCCCCGGAGTTCGTCGTGCCGGAGTCGCGGCGCAACGAGATGCTGCGGCTGCTCGAGGCGGGGCTCGAGGACATCTCCGTCAGCCGCGCCGGGCAGGCCTGGGGCATTCCGCTGCCGTTCGCGCCGGCGAGCGTCGTCGTACGTCTGGTACGACGCGCTGATCGAACTATGCCGCGGCCGTCGGCTATGGCACGGACGATGCGATGTTCGGCACGTGGTGGCCGGCCGGCCTGCATCTGGTCGGCAAGGACATCACGCGCTTCCACTGCGTCGTGTGGCCCGCCATGCTGATGAGCGCGGGCCTGGCGCTGCCCGGCCAGGTCTTCGGCCACGGCTGGGTGCTGACCAAGGGCGAGAAGATGAGCAAGTCGCTGGGCACGGTCGCTCGATCCCGCTCGACGCGGCGGAGCGCTTCGGCCCGGACCCGTTGCGCCTGTACCTGAGCAAGGAAATCGTGTTCGGATCGGACGGCGACTTCACGTGGGATCGGTTCGAGGAGAAATACAACGTCGACCTCGCGAACAACCTCGGCAACCTGGTCAATCGCGTGACGTCGATGGCGGAGCGCTACCGGCGCGGGGCACCTGGCGGCGACGGCGCCCGGTGCCGCGGCTGGCTGACCTGACTGCAGGCGCCGTGGTTCGGCAGCTATCGCGACGGCCATGGATCAGCTCGCGCTGGATGCCGGCTGCCACGACGGCGTTCAAGCTGGTGGATGCCGCGAACGAGTTCATCGCCGCGAGCGAGCCGTGGGCGCTGGCGAAGCAGCGCCGAGGACGAGCGGACGCTCGACCAAGTGCTCTGGACCGCCAGTCGAGGTCCTGCGCGTCGCGGCCGTGCTGCTCGCGCCCGTGATGCCGGCGTCCTGCCGAGGAGATTCTCGCGCGGCTGGGCGCGCCCGTGCCGCCGACGCGGGAGACCTGCGGATCGACCGCGTGACGCGGTGCTCGCAGACGGCGGGGGAGCCGCGACGCTGCGCAAGGATGCGCTGTGGCCACGCCTCGAGCCGAAGGCTCGGCGACGGACCTTTCCGACCAAGGAGCACGTGTGAGCGAACAGATCAGACCAGACGGAAGCGCCCGTGGCCCGCCGGCGCCCGCGGCGCCTGCGGCCCACAGCCCGCGCCGCCCGCGCCACCGCGCCCGCCGTTGCGGCCGGCGCCAGTGGCGGCCGACACGCGGATTTCGATCGACGACTTCATGAAGATCGATCTGCGTGTCGCGCGGGTGATCACGGCCGAACGCGTGCCGAACTCGAAGAAGCTGGTGAAGCTGTCGATCGACGTCGGCACCGAGCAGCGGACGGTCGTCGCCGGTATCGCGGAGGCCTACGAGGCCGATGCGCTGGTCGGCCGGCACGTCGGCATCGTCGCCAATCTCAAGCCGGCCAAGCTCATGGGCATCGAGTCGAACGGCATGGTCCTGGCGGCCAGCCCGGACGGCGGCAAGCCGATGCTGGTGGCGTTTGACACGCCGCCAGCGCCGGGCACCAGGGTCCGTTGAGCGCGTGATGATCGACTCGCACTGCCATCTGGCCGACGACGCCTTCACGGCGGATCTGCGGAGGCGGTCGTGGCCCGAGCCCAGTCGGCGGGGCGTCGGCACCGCGCTCTGCATTCTGTCCGCGGACGAGCCGGAAGAGGTCGAGCGCGCCAGCGTGGTGCGCCGCGCCTGGCCCGCCGTGCGTTTTGCGGCGGCGATTCATCCGCACCGGGCCGGCTGCGTACGCCGGCCGGCCGTGCGGAGGCGGCCGCGCGTCACCCGGGCCGCGGCGGCGCGCGGTCGCCGCGGTCGCCATCGGCGAGATCGGACTCGACTATCACTACGACTTCGCACCCCGCGGACGTCCAGCAGGACGTCTTCGCCGCGCAGGTGGCGCTGGCGGTCGCGATCGGTCGTGCCGGTCGTGATTCACACGCGAGAGGCGACCGACGACACGATGGCCGTCCTGCGGAACGCCGGGGCCGGCCGCGTCGCGCGGCGTCATGCACTGTTTCAGCGGGACGATGGAGGAGGCGACGGCGGGCGCTGGACCTCGGCTTCTTCATCTCGCTCTCCGGCATCGTGACGTTCCCGAAGGCAGGCGCCTTGCGTGACATTGCGCGGATCGGTCCCGGCCGACCGGCTGCTGATCGAGACCGATGCGCCGTTTCTGGCGCCGGTGCCGCACCGTGGGAAGCGCAACGAACCCGCATGGGTCGTCGCAGACGCTCGCGACGTTGCCGCGGCCCGGCAGACGACGCCGGGAGGACCTGGCGGAGCGGCGTTCGGCACAACTTCTGCGGTGCTGACCGGGGTTGTGCGGGGCGTCCGCGTGAGCGCGACAGACCGGTGCGCGTTGACACCCCGGCGAGACCTATGGTCTGATTTCCGCAGGTTTTTCACCAGTGAGTCTTCAGGCACGACCGCATTCCGTGAATTCCATCCCCGACGTCCGTGCCCGGGACTCGCTGAGATCTTCGAGCCCGTTCGCGAGGAACTGGTGCGTGTCGAGCGCGAGTTCGCCCGCCACCTGGAATCGCGTGTCGAGCTGATTCCCGCAGATGGGCAAGTACGTCCAGATGAGCGGCGGCAAGCGCGTGCGTCCGGCCGTGCTGCTGATGGCCGCGCGGCTCTGCGGCTACACCGGCGACCGCGCGGTGCTCAACGCGGCGGTCGTCGAGTTCATCCACACGGCGACGCTGGTCCACGACGACATCATCGACGGGGCCGAAACGCGCCGCGGCCGGCTGACGGCACACTCGCGGTGGGGCAGCGACGTCACGGTCCTGCTGGGCGACTACCTGTACATCCGGTCGATGGCGATGGCGCTCACGCAGGACAGCCTCGAGGTGGTCCGCCTGCTGTGCGACGTCACGCTGCGGATGATCGAAGGCGAGCTCTACCAGCTCACCAAGACCGGCGACGCGGCCATCACCGAGGACGAGCACCTCGAGATCATCCGGCGCAAGACGGCGCTTCCTGTTCTCGGCTGCGCCGAGATCGGCGCGGCCGCTCGGCACGGCCACGCCGGAGCAGCGCGCCGCGCTGCGCGAATACGGCTTCGACCTGGGCATCGCGTTCCAGATCGTCGATGACGTGCTGGATTACATGGCGGACCAGACGGCGCTGGGCAAGCCGCTCGGCGGCGACCTGCGCGAGGGCAAGGTGACGCTGCCCATCATTCTGCTGCTGCAGCGGACCGGCCCGGAGGTCGCGGCGCATGATTCAGCAAGCGTCATCGCGGACGGTGAAGTCGACCCGGAGCACCTGGCGGCCGATCCAGGACATGCTGAGACGAGAGGGCGCCATCGATGCCGCGTTCGAGCGGGCCGTCACGTATGCCAAGCGGGCGAAGCAGCATCTGATCGGCGGCGTTTCCGCCCTCGCCCGAGCGCGACGGCCTGATCGCGCTCGCCGACTACGTCGTCAGCCGCGACCGCTAGGCCGCCGGCGGCCGCCACGGACGGGCATGGTCGGGCGAGCCAAGCGTATGACCCCCGCCGAACGCGTCGCCGCGCTCCGCGCCCTGATCCGACATCACGAAGAGCGGTACTACGTCCACGACGCGCCCGAGATCTCGCGACGCCGAGTTCGACGCGCTGATGCGCGAGCTTGCCGAGTTGGAGGCCGCGCACCCGGAAATGCAGGACGCGGCATCGCCGACGAGCCGCGTGGGCGGACGTCCGGCCGAGGGGTTCGACACCGCAGCGCACCTCGCGCCAATGCTCAGCCTGGACAACGCCTACAGCGAAGACGACCTGCGGGAGTTTCACGGCCGCGTGTGCCGCGGCTTGGAGGTGCCCGACGAGACGCCGGTGGCCTACGTTGCCGAGCTGAAGATTGACGGCCTCAGCATCGCGCTGACCTACGAGGGCGGGCGGCTGGTGCGGGCGTGACCCGCGGCGACGGCGTGCGAGGCGAGGACGTGACCCCGAACATCCGCGTGATTCGCGCGATTCCGCTGAGGCTGCGCGGCGAGTCGCCGCCGATGATGGAGGTCCGCGGCGAGGTCTTCTTGCCGCGCGCCGCGTTCGCGCCGGATGAACGAGGAGCGGGAACTGGCCGGCGAGCCGCTCTTCGCGAATCCGCGGAACGCTGCCGCCGGCGCCGTCCGCACGCTGGATTCTGCGGCGGTCGCCAAGCGCGGGCTGCGCGCCTTCATCTACCAGGTCGTCCAGCCGGCAGGAAGCGCTCCGGTCGCGCCGAGGCACGCCGCGGTGCTCGAACAATTGGCGGCGTGGGGCTGTCCCGTCGAGCGGCACTGGCACGCGCTGCGACGGGATCGATCGCGTCATTGCCGTTCTGCGACACTGGCGTGAGGCGCGGCACGCGCTGCCCTTCGAGACCGACGGCGTCGTGATCAAGATGGATGATCTGGCGCTTGCGCGAGCGGTCGGGGCGACGGCGAAGTTCCCGCGCTGGGCGACGGCGTTCAAGTTTCCGGCCGAGCAGGCGACCACGCGACTACTGCGCATTGAGGTCAACGTCGGCCGCACCGGCGCGGTCACGCCGTTCGCCGTGCTCGAGCCCGTCCGGCTCGGCGGCACGACGGTGCAGATGGCCACGCTCCACAACGAGCAGGAAATCGCACGCCGCGACATCCGGCCGGGTGACATGGTCATCGTCGAGAAGGGCGGCGACATCATCCCGAAGGTGCTCGGGCCGGTGCTGTCGGCGAGGCCGGAGGGCGCCGAGCCGTGGCGGATGCCGAGCGACGTGCCCGTCCTGCGGCAGCACGCTGGTGAAGCCGGAGGAAGAGGTCGTGTGGCGCTGCGAGAACGTCGTCCTGCCCGGCGCGCATCCGGCGCGGCCTGCTGCACTTCGCCTCGCGCCGCGCCATGAACATCGAGGGACTGGGCGAGGCGCTCGTCGACCAACTCGTCACGCAGCGGCCTGGTGCACGACTATGCCGACCTCTATGGTCTGACCGAGGCTGGCCCGCTCGCCGGCGCTCGAACGGATGGGGAGAAGTCGGCGGCGAATCTGCTCGAGGAAATCGACAAGAGCCGGCGCGCGGAGCTCTGGCGGCTGTTCACGGCATCGGCATTCGCCATGTCGGCGAGGGAGGCGCGCGGGCGCTGGCGACGTGCGTTCGGCCGCATGGACGCCATCCGGCAGCGCGCCGGTCGAAGCCCTGGAGGCGGTGCCCGACGTCGGCCCGGTGGTCGCGCGCTCCGTGCGGCGCTTCTTCGACGAGCCGCGCAACGCGCGCGCTGATCGATCGCCTCGCGGTCGCAGGCGTGCGCATGGAAGACGACGCGCCGGCGGGCGGCCGGATGGCGCCGGGCCCGCTGGCGGGGCAGACATTCGTCATCACCGGCACGCTCGACGTCGATGAGCCGCGAGGCGGCCAAGCGAGGCCCTGCAGGCGCTCGGCGCCAAGGTTCGGCGTCGGTCAGCAAGAAGACGAACGGCGTCGTCGTCGGCGCGCGAACCGGGCAGCAAGCTGGAGAAGGCGCGAGCCGCGGGCGTGCCCGTGCTCGATGAGGCCGGCGTTTCTGGCCCTTATAATGAAAACGTCAGACGCATGAATCGCTTCACCTGGACCTGGCCGCGCTGGCACGGATCGTCGGGTTCCTGCTCGGCCTGGTCGCGGTGCAGCACGGGAGCCCAGCCCTCGCGCGAAGTCGATGCGTGTCGCCGTCAGCGGACAGCCAGGACCAGCCGCTGGTACCGAGCTGGCCAGCCGGCGCGGTGCCGGGCCGGCGGGCCGGGGCGTGGATTTCGCCGCGGTGGCCGCGCAGCGTGAACGCCGCGGTCGTCAATGTGGATGCCGCCGTCCGGGGCGACGGGCTGCGCCGGTCGAACCCGCGCGGCCGCGTCGCGACTTGTCGGACGATCCGCCGATGCCCCGCGCGAAGGGTCCGGCAGCGGATTCATCATCGATCGCTCGCGGCTACTCCTGACCAACTTCCACGTCGTGGACGGCGCGGACCGGCTGACCGTGACGCTCAGCGACGGCCGGCCTTCAAGGCGCGAGATCGGCGGGAGTCGACCCGGCGCTCGACATCGCGCTGCTCAAGATCGAAAGTCCCGGATCCGCTGCCGGTCGCGACGCTGGGTGAATCCGGATCGAACTGCAAGGTCGGCCAGTGGGTGTGCGCCATCGGCAATCCGCTCGGCTACGTCCACTCGGTGACCGTCGGCGTCGTGAGCTTCCTCGGGCGCAAGCTCTTCGACCAGACGCTGGATGCCTATATCCAGACCGACGCGGCGATCAGCCTCGGCAACAGCGGCGGGCCGCTCATCGACGGCCGCGGGCCGCGTGGTCGGCATCACGACCGCCGTGAGCTCGCAGGCGGCCAACATCGGCTTTGCGATTCCCATCAGCCAGGTCGATCGCCGATCCTGCCGCAGTTGCGGGAGCGACGGCCGCGTCGCGCGAGGGTACATCGGCGTCGGGCGTGACGCAGCGTGACGCCTGCGTCTGCGGCGGCGCTGCGCTCGTCGGCGGATCGCGGTGCGCTGGTGCAGGACGTGGCCACCGACACGCCGGCCGAGCCGGGCGGGCCTGCGCCCGTACGACGTGATCGTGTCGCGGCCGACGGTGTGGCGATCCGGTCCGATGAAGACTTATTCGGCTACATGGCCGATCGGGCGCCTGGCACGGTGGCGACGCTCGGATCTTGTGCGGATCGGGCGGGAGCGCACGAGGTGAACGTAAGCTGGCGCGAGCGGCCCATGCCGGCGTCCGCGCAGCGGCGCGCCGACAGGCCACCGATGCACAACCGGCCGGCGCGCCCAGAGCAGGGACCGCTCGGCCTGACCGTGCGGGATCTGGCCCCGCGACGGCGACTGCGCAAGGTGCTGCCGGACACGATTCAGGGCGTGGTCGTCGTGGACGTGGATCCCGGCCGGCCCGGCGCGTCTGGCGCGCATCAGGACCGGGCAGTCGTGCTCGAGGTCAATCGCGGCGCCACGTCGAATCGGCCGAGAGCTTCGAGGCGGCATTGCGGCGCTGGGGCGCGCGGCGACGTCGTCGCCGCGTTGGTCTACGACCCCATCACCAACCAGCGCGCGCTCGTGGCGATCGTGCCGGACCGCGACGACATGACGGCCCGCATCCTGGTCATCGACGACGAACCGGCCATCCGCGACACGATGCGGATGACGCTCGAGTACGAGCGGCTACGAATGCCTGACGGCCGTCGTCCGGCGCCGAGGGGCTGGCCGTCGCCGAGCGGGAGTCGCCCGATCTGGTGTTCCTCGACATCAAGATGCCGGGCATGGACGGACTGGAGACCCTGAGCCGGCTGCGCGCGCAGAACGACGCGCTGCCGGTCGTGATGTGTCTCGCGCACGGCACGGCCGCCGACGGCGCTCGAAGCGGGGCGGCTGGGTGCGTTCCGATTCATCGAGAAGCCGCTCTCGAAGGACTACGTGCTCGACGCCGTCCGCGAAGGGCCTCGAACTCGGCACGCTCCGGCGCGAGAACCGGCAGATGCGGTCGGCGCTCGAGAACGCGCTATCAGCTGGTGGGCGGCAGTGCGGCGCTGGCGCAGGTGCTCGATCAGGTCCGCACGCGCCGCGCCCACGAACGCCACCGTGCTGATTCTGGGCGAGAGCGGCGTCGGCAAGGAGCTGGTGGCGCGGGCGATCCATCGGGGCAGCCTGCGGGCGCGGGAGCGATTCGTGCAGGTGAACTGCGCCGCGATTCCGGAAGAACTGATTGAGTCCGAACTGTTCGGTCACGAGCGGGGCGCCTTCACCGGGGCGACCGACAAGCAGATCGGCAAGTTCGAGCTGGCCGACAAGCGGCACCATCTTCCTGGACGAAGTGGGCGACATGAGCCCCAAGACGCAGGCGAAGGTGCTGCGCGTGCTTCAGGAAGGGGAAGTGGAACGGCTCGGCTCGTCGCGGACCACCAAAGTCGACGTGCGCGTCATCGCGGCGACGAACAAGGACCTCGAGGCGGAGATCGCGCAGGGCCGGTTCCGGGAAGATCTGTTCTTCCGGCTGAGCGTGATTCCGATCCACGTGCACGTCCGCTGCGGGAGCGGCTCGATGACATCCCGGCGCTCGTGCAGCACTTCGTGTCGCTCAGTTCTGCAGGAGAACAACCGGCGCCCCGCGCGGTTTTCGCCCACGGCCCTGGAGACGCTGCGCCAGGCCCGGTGGCGCGGCAACATCCGCGAACTCCGCAACGTCGTCGAGCGCCTGCTGATCATGGTCGAACGCGACGTGGTGGAGGCCGAGGACGTGCGCCGGGTCGTCCGCGGGGACGATCGGCGCGTCATCGGGCAGCCGCCCGGCCGCTGGCAGCGCAACCGCTAACGCTGCGGGAGTTCAAGGAATGGTCGGAACGCGCGTTCCTCGTGGAGAAACTGCGGGAGCACGACTGGAACATCTCGAAGACGGCCGACGTGATCGACACGCCGCGCAGCAATCTCTACAAGAAGCTCGAGCAATACGCCATCACCCAGGAATCCGACGGTTAGTGGGGGACGGGTCTGTTTTCCACAGATCCGGCTGATTTGGGGACAGGTCTCGACAGATCACGCCGGGCTTCGTTCTTCTAACTGCCGCAGCCCAAAAACGAAACCCGGCGTGATCTGTCGGTGATCTGTCGAGACCTGTCCCCAAATCAGCCGGATCTGTGGAAAACAGACCCGTCCCCCAAGGTGCTACGATTGAGCCTTCCGCCGCAGCGGGACTGACGATCGCCGTCGGCGAAGGCCGAGGGAGGAAAGTCCGAACTCCGCAGGGCAGTGCGCCGGGTAATACCCGGTCGGGGCAACCCGAAGGACAGTGGCACAGAAAATATACCGCCTTGAAGCGAGGCCCGCAAGGGCCGGGTCGAGAGGTAAGGGTGAAAAGGTGCGGTAAGAGCGCACCGCGTCGGCCGTAAGGTCGATGGCAGGCAAAACCCCGCACGGAGCAAGGCCAAATAGGGAGGCGCCCAGCACCGGCGCGGCACGTGCCGCGTGCGTGGCTGAAGAGGACGGCCCGTCCGAAGCCTCCGGGTAGGTCGCTTGAGCCCGCCAGCAATGCCGGGCCTAGAGGAATGATCGTCTCCGCCGATAGCTGGCCGCAAGGCCAGCGAAGGTGGAACAGAATTCGGCTTACGGCCCGCTGCGTCGGAACCTTACAATTGGATCTCCATGCGATTCATGTCTCGGCAATGGTCCGTTCTTCTTCTGTGCGCGGTGGCGACCGGGGTGTTGGTCGCGCAGCAAACCGTCAAACCAGGCCCGTGCCCGCCCGGCCAGACCGAAGTGCGCCCGGGCCGGTGCCAGGCCCCTGAATTCCCACCGCCAAGCATCGTCGACTACCGGCCGAAGTCCACGTTGGTGAGCGACATCCATCTGGTGCCGAAGGCGAGATTCCCCGTGATCGATATCCACGGACACCCAGGCCAGACGGGATTGATGGGATCCGGCCAGGGACTGGCCAGCCTCATGGGGTCGCTCGATGCGCTGAACGTGCGCGTGATGGTGAGCGCGGACAACCTGTCCGGTGACCGCCTCAAGAACGCGCTCGCGTTGATCGAGCAGAGTCCGTACAAGGATCGCCTTCGCATCTTCACGGGCATCAACTTCAGCAACGTCGGGCCGGGCTGGGCCGAGAAGGCGGTGGCGCAGTTGGAAGCGGACTTGAAGGCGGGCGCCGTCGGCGTTGGGGAGATCTCGAAGAGCCTCGGGTTGCGCACCCGGAAGCCGGACGGCAGCCGGCTGAAGGTGGACGACCCGGAACTCGACCCGATTTGGGACGCGTGTGCGCGTCTGAACATCCCGGTGTTCATCCACACGGCGGAGCCGCAGGAGTTCTTCCAGCAGCCGGACCTGAACAACGAGCGCTGGCTCGAACTCGCGCTGTTCGCCGACCGCCGGAACTACCAGCCGGGCCAGGTCACGTTCGAGGAGTTGCTGACCGAACGCGACCAATGTCTTCCGCAAGCACCCGAAGACGCGGTTCATCGCGGCGCATCTCGGCTGGCACGCCAATGACCTCGGCCGCGCGGCCAAGATGTTGGATACGTTTCCGAACGTCATGACCGAAGTGGGCGCGATCCTGTACGACTTGGGCCGACAGCCCCGCGCGGCCCACGATTTCTTCGTGAAGTACCAGGATCGCATTCTGTTCGGCAAGGACGCGTTCGAGCCGAGCGAGTACCCCTACTACTGGCGCGTGTTCGAGACGAAGGACGAGTACTTCGACTACTACCGCAACTACCATGCCTTCTGGAAGCTCTACGGTATGGGTCTGCCCGATCCGGTACTGAAGAAGCTGTACTATCAGAACGCGCTCAAGATCACGCCCGGCCTGCCCAAGACCGGCTGGCCCCAGTAGCGAGACAGCCCGATAGCAAAAGATAAGTAGATCAGTAGATCAGTAGATCAGTAGAGCAATAGATCAATGGCTAAATATCTCGTCACCGGCGGCGCCGGGTTCATCGGGTCCCACATGGTCGAGCGCCTGGTGGCGCGCGGCGATCGGGTCCGCATCGCGGACGATTTCTCGAGCGGACGCCGCGAGAACGTGCCCGTTCGGCCGGACGTGGAGTTGCTGGAAGGCGACCTGGCCGACCCGGATGTGGCCCGCCGGGCCGTGGCGGGATGCGAGCGCGTGATCCACCTGGCGGCGATTCCGTCCGTGCCGCGATCCGTCAAAGAGCCCGTGCGGACGCATCGGGCGAACGTCGACGGCACGCTGAACGTGCTGCTGGCCGCGCGCGATGCGGGCGTGAAGCGCCTGGTGTTCGCCGGATCGTCGTCCGTGTACGGCGATGCGGCGGTCCTCCCCAAGCGCGAGGACATGAAGCCGAGTCCGCTCTCGCCGTACGCGCTGCACAAGCTGATCGGCGAGCAGGTACCTGCCAGCTCTTCACGAGGCTCTACGGCCTCGAGACGGTCACGACGCGCTTCTTCAACGTGTTCGGGCCGAGACAGCAGCCGGGCTCGCCGTACTCCGGCGTCATTTCGCTGTTCATCGAAGCGCTGGCCGCCGGTCGCGCCCCGACGGTCCACGGCGATGGCCATCAGACCAGGGACTTCACCTTCGTCGGCGACGTCGTGACGGGCGTGCTGAGCTGTTTCGACGCGCCGCGCGCGGCCGGCGAGGTCATCAACGTGGCGGCCGGCGGCCGGATCTCCCTGCTGGATCTGATCAACACGCTGCAGGAGATTCTTGGCAAGACCGCCGCACCGGTGCACGGGCCCACACGCGAGGGTGACGTGCGCGACTCCCAGGCGGACATCGAAAAGGCGCGCCGGATCCTCAACTTCAGCCCGGCCGTCGCGTTCGAGGATGGCCTGAGACAGACGGTCGAGTGGGCGTTGTCCCAGCGCAACCGGCAGTAGACGACCATCGGCTGGAGTGACGCCCGGCGTCACGAACGCACGTCGGCCCGGCGCGCGGCCCGACAACCGGAGTCTCCATTTTTCTTCCTGCCGGCGGCGCACGCGCCAGCCGCCGCCGATCCGCGCCGACCTCAACCGTCAATTCCGCAAGACGTTGCGCCGTACACCGCCGCTCGCGGTGTGCGCTGGCGTGGCCTTTGCTCTTTGTGTGGACGGTCAGTGAGAACCGGAACGGGTCACTGGCGTCCGATCCTGCGTCGGCCTCGAACCGGCTCACTGACCTCAACGGGTGAGCCGCCGCGCAGGACGCGCCACCATCAGGGAGTACACGCATGATCTACCGCATTACCGCGACCGCCATGGCCGCCGCGTTACTGGCCGGTCCGTCATCGGCACGGGCTCAGGAGATGCCATCGCCGGCGTCCCCGAACGTGCAGAGCGCCCAGCCGCAGACACCGCAGGCTCCGCTCAACCTCAACACGGCCAGCAAGGCCGACCTGGAGAAGTTGCCCGGCATCGGGCCAGCCATGGCGCAGCGCATTCTCGATTACCGGCAGAAGAACGGCGGCTTCAAGAAGACGGAAGAACTCATGAACGTCCAGGGCATCGGCGAGAAGGCGTTCCTGAAACTGAGAACCCTGGTGACCGTGACGCCGCCCAAGACGGCCGATCGGTAACCATCGTCGCCGGCCACGATCATGCGCGGATTCATGTCCGACCGTGGTGCGACGGTTGTCGAATTGCTGGTGGTCTCGCTGGTGGTCGCCGGACTTGCGGCCCTGTCCGCGCCGGTGACCGCCAGCGTGATCGACGCCAGCCGTGTCCGGCACGCCGCCAGCTTCCTGAGCGCGCGCTTCCGACTCGCGCGGCAGCAGGCGGTCGGGCTCGGCGCCAACGTCGGAGTGGTCTTCGATCAGACGAACGGGCATTGGCAGGTCCGCGTCTGCCGGGATGGATCGGGCAATGGTCTGCGGCGAGCGGACATTCAAAGCGGCGTAGACCCCTGCATCGACGGCCCGCACGACATCGCCGAGTTGTTCTCGGCCGTCGACGTGGCCGTGGACGCGGCGCTGCGCGGGCCCGGCGGGGAAGCCGGTAGTCCAGAATCCCGTCCGCTTCGGCTCCGCCAACATCGTGTCGTTCTCCCCGATGGGCTCGTGCACGGCCGGCTCGCTCTTCCTGCGCTCGCGCGCGGGTGCGCAGTACGTGGTTCGCGTCGGTGGGGCCACCGGACGGATCCGCGTCCTCTGGTACGAGCCGGCGTCGTCCGCCTGGAAGGACCGCTGATGGCCGTCAGGGTCTTTCTCGGGCGCGATGCCGAGGTGGTGCGGGAGACGAAGAACGGTCTTCTGCTGGACGGGCGCATTCGCCTCCGACCGGGATTCGTGATCGACGTCGTGCCCGTCGCGGGTGGTCGAGCGTGGCCGGGCGGACCCGCCTTCGTGTGGTCCTGGCGCATCCGGTCGGTGGGTAGCCGCGGGCCGATCTTCCGAGGCGAGTGCCGCTGGCATCGACCGTCGGGTAACGGACTACCCGCACCTGATGCGCACGCGTAAGGAATTTGCCGGGAGACCTGACTCCGGGGCTTGGCATTGGTCTTGACTACGCCAGGTGGCAGGAAAGAGAGGCTGCATGATGATCGGACAGAGCCCGATGATGCGGGACCTGCGCGCGCGCATTGACCGCGTGGCCGGCACCCACTTCACCGTCTTGATCGAGGGCGAAAGCGGCGCCGGCAAGGAACTTGTCGCCCGCGAGATTCATCAGAACAGTCCCCGCAGGACCGGGCCGTTCATCCCGGTCAATTGCGCGGCGCTCGTCGAAAGCCTGCTCGAGGCCGAGCTGTTCGGGATCGAGGACCGCGCCGCTACGGGCGTTCGGGGACGTCGCGGCAAGTTTGAGCTGGCCGACCATGGCACGCTGTTTCTCGACGAGGTCGCCGACCTCTCGCCGGCCGCGCAGGCCAAACTGCTGAGGGTGCTCCAGGATTTCTGTGTCGAGCGTGTCGGCGGGTATGCCAGCCGGCGCGTGGATACACGCATCGTGGCGGCGACCAACCGCGACCTCCGCGCCATGGCCGAAGCGGGCCGGTTCAGGGCGGACCTGTATTACCGGATCTCCGGCGTCGAGGTCACCGTTCCGCCGCTGCGCGATCGCCGCCCCGATGTGCCGCTTCTGGTGGACTACTTCGCCGGGCGCCATCGGCGGCTCCGGCAGATGCCGTTCGACCCAGCCGTGATCGACGCGTTGATCGCCTACGACTGGCCCGGCAACATCCGGCAGCTCGCGCGGGTGGTGGAGCGCGCCCTGGCGCTCGCGCCGGGGCCAACCGTCACGCTGGACGACCTGCCGCGCGAGATCGCCGGGACCGATATCGAGAGACCCGGCCGGCACTCCGAGCCCGACCATACGCTGCGGGCGTGCTGCAGCCGGTACGCGCGGCTCGTGCTGGACCGTTGCAACGGGAACAAGAGCCGGGCGTGCCGCATTCTCGACATCACCTATCACACCCTGATGACGCATATCGACTATCGCGGAGACGACCCTGTGTGCGCCCGCCCGCTTCCAGCGGACTGTGACGTGGGTGCGCCGCAAGACGATGCCCCGTGCCTTCGGCATGCGGGCTGAGGACTCAGCCAGGCCTCTGGTGTTGTTCAACCGCAGGCAAGGGGCGGGGAGCAGGTCGCTCCAGGATTCGCGCCCGCGGCAGACCGGCACGGTCCGGATGGAGAAGTGTGGCGATGAGAAGAAGAAAGACCCTCATGATACTGGCGGCGACGGCGCTCGTCGCGACGGCGGCGCCGGCGTTGGCGTTGGCGCAGGACCGGGTGACTCAGCAAGCCAAGGACCCGGTCACGGGCGCGCTCGTTCGACTCTACGAAACGAAAACCGGTCCGCGCGTCGTCGTCGAGACGCCGGCGGTCACCTTGCGCAAGGAACTGTCGGGCGGCACGGTGATCACGACGCTGACCGGCGGGCGTGAGTCGCTCGTGATCGAAGCGGATGGCTCGACCCTGACCGTGACCGGGACTCGGGGCCACGTCGTCGTCTCCGGCGAGGACCGGGCCGGCCTGGAACGCGCGAAACGCCTCGTCGCGCAGTCGCCGCTCTCGACTCGCGCGGCCGCGCTCATCGCGCGGATGGGTTTTGGCGACGCCGCGGCGCTGCAGCCGCTGCTCCTCACGACACGCGCCTTCCTGCTCGCGGCGGCAGACGACGAGTCCGGGACGCTGGAGTTGAAGGCATGGGTCCGCAAGGCCCGCATGCGGACGCAGGTGATCAACACGGGCGGCGGCCAGAAGACCCCCTCGGAGTGCTGGAAGGAATACGGGAACGAAGTCCTGGCCGCATACGACGACTTCCTGGACTGCATCAACCACATCAAGTGGTGGGATCCGTTGTTTCCCATTCAGCGCTGCGAGGTGGTGTACGAGGTTCGAATCATCGGCGCGTTCGCGTGGTATGCGGACTGCGTCAAGCTGCTCGGCCTGATCGGCGGATGAAGGCGGATGAAGGATGACCGATCAGCACCGGCGAGACGCCCCACGTGGGCAGGCAGGAGGAGCGATGCGCGGGATCGTGATGGGAATCGTCCTGGTGGTGGGTAGCGCGGGTACTGACCGCGAGCGTCGTGCCTCTCGTCCTGGTCAGCCTGCCCGCGGTGCGCAATGACGCCCAACTCGGGGTCGGCGTGATGACGGGCGTCTTCGCGGCACTGGTGATGCTGGGGGTGTTCGTCTTGCCGTGGCGGCGCCGCCGGTAGCGAGGGAGGCCAGCCCGCGGTCGCGCGGGCTGGCCTCGCGCGCGCCTTGACCGTCGGGAGGCGCGATAGTACTTTGTATGGGATTTGCCGGGCGCCAGACGCGTGGCTGGTGGCCGGCTCCCACAGACTCATGTCGGCCCCCTCGCCAGCGTCGCCCGCGAAGAAGACGCCGCTCAATGCCCGGCATCGCGGCGCCGGCGCTCGCATGGTGGAATTTGCCGGGTGGGACATGCCCGTGGAGTACTCGGGCGTCACCGACGAGCACATGGCCGTTCGCACCGGCGCGGGTCTGTTTGACGTGAGCCACATGGGCCAGATTGAAGTGGCCGGGCCCGACGCGCTCGACACGGTGCAATGGCTCACCTGCAATGACGCCTCGCGCCTCAGCGTCGGGCAGGTGCAATATTCCGCCCTGACCTCGCCGGCCGGGACGTTCATCGACGACGTGCTGGTGTATCGGGTCGGGGCGGACCACTTCATGCTGGTGGTGAACGCCGCCAACATCATCAAGGATCACGAATGGATCGTGTCCCAGGCGCGCGCGCGCGGGCGGTGACGTCGCGATTGTGAACGCCAGTTCACGCTATGCGCTGATCGCCATCCAGGGGCCCGAGGCGCAAGCGATCCTGCAGACGCTCACCGAGATCGAACTTCCGGCCATCCAGTACCTACTGGTTCGCGACCGGTGAGGTGGCCGGCATCCGGGCGACGGTGTCGCGGACGGGCTACACCGGCGAAGACGGGTTCGAGGTATTCGTGCCGCCCGCCCAAGCCGAACGCCTGTGGGACGCGTTGCTCCAGGCGGGGAAGCCGATGGGCATCAGGCCGTGCGGTCTGGCCGCGCGCGATACCCTGCGGCTCGAGGCGGCCATGCGCCTGTGCGGCAGCGACATGGACGCGGACACGACCGTGCTCGAGGCCGGGCTCGGTTGGATCGTGGCCTGGAAGAAGGGCGAGTTCCAGGGCGCCGAGGTGCTGCGCCAGCAGAAGGCGGGCGGGTTGAAGCGGCGGCTGGTGGGGTTCGAGATGCGCGACCGGGCCATCGCGCGTCACGGCTATCCCGTGATGCGGGACGGGCGGCAGGTGGGCGTCGTGACGAGCGGCACGCAGACGCCATTTCTCAGGAAGGCGATCGGCATGGCGATGGTGCCGGTCGGGACGACGACGGTCGGCACGACACTCGAGATCGGCATTCGCGGGCGCGTGGTGCCCGCGGAAGTCGTGACGGAGCCGTTCTACACGCGCCCCGGCAAGGCCTGACAGGCGACAGGCGGTCGCCACACGGGCCGAGTTGCGCCCAGAACCGGACGGAGAGACTGATGTATCCGAGCAACCTGAAGTACACGAAAGATCACGAATGGCTCAAGCGTCGACGGCAGCGATGCGGCGGTCGGCATCACGGACTTCGCGCAGAAACAGCTGGGCGACATCGTGTTCGTTGAACTGCCCGAGGTCGGGCGCCAGCTCAAGCAGGGCGAAGCCTTCGGCACGGTCGAGTCGGTCAAGGCCGTGTCGGAGTTGTTCGCGCCCGTGTCGGGCGAGGTCACGGCCGTCAATGCGGACCTGGGGTCCCATCCGGAAGTCGGTCAACGGCAAGCCGCACGAGGCGTGGATGATCCGTCTGCGTCCGAGCAGACGCCGCCGAAGTCGCCGCCTGCTGGATTCGGCCGCCTACACTGAATTGGTCAAGTAGCTCGCCTGACGGAAGAAGGGTCGCACCGTGAGACACGTTTGAAGGAAGACACCTGGGGCCTCGCGAGGCCGACCTGGAGCCGATGCTGCGGGCCGTCAGGCTCCGACGCTCGACGCGCTGATGGACGAGATCGTGCCGGCGGACATCCGGCGCGCCGCGCCCCTCACGCTGCCTGACGCCGAGAGCGAGTTCGGCTATCACCAGCGCCTGCGGGGCATTGCCGGCGAGGAACAGGGTCTGCCGCAGCTACATCGGCATGGGCTATCACGACACCATCACGCCGGCCGTGATCGCGCGTAACGTGTTCGAGAATCCCGGCTGGTACACGCCGTACACGCCCTATCAGGCCGAGATCGCGCAGGGCCGCCTGGAGTCGCTCCTGAATTTCCAGACGATGGTCAGGGACCTGACGTCGATGGATGTGGCGAACGCGTCGCTGCTCGACGAAGCGACGGCCGCGGCCGAGGCGATGGCGCTGATGCTGCGTGTCAGCAAGCGGCCTGGCGCCGCGACGTTCCTGGTGTCCGATCGCGACGTTTCCCCAGGTCACGGACGTCATCGATGGCGCGCGCGAAGCCCATGGGCATCACGGTGCGCCTGGTCGATGGACGTGGTCGGCCGAAATTCGGCGCGGATGTGTTCGGCGTGTACGTGCAGTCGCCGGATGACCAGGGAGAGATCCGTGACGTGCGGGGCGCTGATCGAGCGCGCGCACGCCGCGGGCGCGCTGGTCGCGGTCGGCACCGACCTGCTGGCGCTGACCTTGATGACGCCGCCCGGCGAAGCGGGCGCGGACGTGGTGGTCGGCAACGCGCAGCGGTTCGGCGTGCCGCTCGGCTACGGCGGCCCGCACGCGGCGTTCTTCGCCGTGCGTGAGGCGTTCGTGCGGCAGGCGCCCGGTCGCATCATCGGGGTCTCGGTCGACACGCAAGAAGCGCCGCGCGTACCGCATGGCGCTGCAGACGCGCGAGCAGCACATCCGGCGCGAGAAGGCGACGTCGAATATCTGCACGGCGCAGGCGCTGCTCGCCAACATGGCGGCGTTCTACGCGGTGTATCACGGCCCGGACGGCCTCAAGGCGATCGGCGAGCGCGTGCACGTGCAGACGGCGCGGCTGGCCAGCGGCGCTGGCAGACCTCGGCTGGCGGCAGACCAACGCGGCCTACTTCGACACGCTGCGGCTGGAAGGCGGAGGCGGCGGTCGTGGCCCGTGTGCGCACGGCGACGGAGAAACGCGGCATCAACCTGCGCTATCCCGCGGCCGGCGTCGTGCAGGTGTCCCTGAACGAGACCGTGACGGACGCGGACCTGCACGATCTCGCCGCGGCGTTCGGCGAAGCGGCGGGCGCGACCGGAACCTGAGCGTGCCGCGCGGGCGCCGATGCGACGTTGCCGGCGGCGGCTGCGGCGTCAGTCCGCCTACCTGACCCACCCGGTGTTCAACACGCACCACTCCGAGACCGAGATGATGCGGTACATCCGCAGCCTCGAGCGCAAGGACATCGGGCTCGACAGCGCGATGATTCCGCTGGGTTCCTGCACGATGAAGCTGAATGCCGCGGCCGAGATGATGCCGGTCGGGTGGCCGGAGTTCTCGCGGATGCACCCGTTCGTGCCGGTCGACCAGGCGGAGGGCTATCACCAGATCTTCCGGGAACTGGAGAGCGCGCTGGCCGAGATCACGGGATTCGCGGCGGTGTCGCTGCAGCCCAACTCCGGCGCGCAGGGCGAGTTCGCCGGCCTGCTGGTGATCCAGGCCTACCACGAGGCGATGGGCCACGGCCATCGCACCGTCGCGCTGATCCCGCAGTCGGCGCATGGCACCAATCCGGCGAGCGCGGCGCTGGCGGGCATGCACGGTCGTGATCGTCGCCTGCGATGACAAGGGCAACATCGACGTGGACGACCTGCGCGCGAAGGCGCTGGCGCATCGCGAACAGCTGTCCTGCCTGATGGTCACGTATCCCGAGCACGCACGGCGTGTTCGAGGATCGCATTCGCGAGATCTGCGCGATCGTGCACGAGCAGGGCGGCCAGGTCTACATGGATGGCGCGAACATGAACGCGCAGGTCGGCCTGACCAGCCCGGCGGCGATCGGCGCGGACGTGTGCCATTTGAACCTGCACAAGACGTTCGCCATTCCTCACGGCGGCGGCGGACCGGGGATGGGACCGATTGGCGTGGCGGCGCACCTGGCGCCGTTCCTGCCGGGGCACACCGTGGTGAAGACCGGCGGCGCGAAGGCCATTCCGGCGGTGTCGGCGGCGCCCTAGGGCAGCGCGAACATCCTGCTGATCTCCTACGGCTACGTCCGCATGCTCGGCGCGAAGGGCATGACGTCGGCGACCAAATACGCGATGCTGAACGCGAACTACCTCAAGGCCCGGCTCGAGCAGTCCTACCCGGTGCTGTACGCGGGCAAGAGCGGCCGCGTCGCGCACGAACTGATCTTCGACCTGCGGCCGGGCAAGCAGCGCACGGGCATCGACGAACTGGACGTGGCGAAGCGGTTGATGGACTACGGGTTCCATGCGCCGACGGTCTCGTTTCCGGTCGCGGGCACGCTGATGGTCGAGCCGACGGAGAGCGAGCCGCTCGAGGAACTGGATCGGTTCTGCGAGGCCATGATCGCGATTCGACGGCGAGATCGAGGCCGTGGCCAGCGGGAAGGCCGACGCCAAGAACAACGTGCTGAAGAATGCGCCGCATACCGCGGAGGACGTGTCGGCCACCGAGTGGCCGCACCCCTACACGCGCGAGCAGGCCGCCTATCCGGTGCCGGGCCTGCGGGCGCGGAAGTTCTGGCCGACGGTGTCGCGCATCGACAACCCGTACGGCGACCGCAACCTGATGTGCGCGTGTCCGCCGATCGAGGCCTATGAAGCTGTGGGCACCGGGGTCTGAGGACCCCGGCGCCCACAGCGGGTCAGTTCACACGGAGGCGCGGAGGGACGGAGGCACGGAGAGATTCTTCTTGGGCGACCGCGTGATCCGCAGCCGAAGAAGAGGCTCCGCGCCTCCGTCCCTCCGCGCCTCCGTGTGAACTGACTACCCGCGCGCCCGTGGGATCTCGTCGGCCCGCGTGCGGAAATGCGCCAGCAGGCGCTTGGTGATCGCGCCAGGGACGCCGCCGCCGATCGTCAGGTCATCGACCCGCACGACAGGCGTGACCTCCCGCGTCGTGCCCGTGATGAAGGCTTCGTCGGCCGTGCGGAGGTCGTCGGGCGTCAGGCGCTGCTCTCGGGCCGGCACGCCAAGTTCAGCCGCCATCTCCACCACGAATTCGCGCGTAATCCCCGGCAGCAGCCCGGCGGTGAGCGGCGGTGTCATCAGCGCGCCGTCCCGGACCAGGAAGATATTCGATTGCGAGCACTCCACCAGGTCGCCGTCCTGGTTGCGCATCAGGGCCTCGTCCGCGCCGGCGCGCAGGGCCTCCTGCATCGCCAGCGCGTTGTTCAGGAGGTTGTTGGACTTGATCATCGGGTTGAGCGCCCGCGGATGGTTGCGGCGCACGCTCACGAGCGACAAGCGGAGGCCCTCCGTGAAACTGCGCGCGGGCGGCTCCGTGAAGGGCTTGATGATGATGACCAGCGTCGGGGTGGGGCAGGCCGCCGGGTTGTAGCTCAACTCGCCCACGCCGCGCGTCAGGAGCACGCGGATGTACGCCTCCGTCAGGCCTGTGTGCGCCGCCATGGTCCGCTGAATGTCCGCGAGCAGCGTCCCATCGTCGAACGGCACGGGCAGCGCCATGAGCGCGGCGGACTGGCGCAGGCGGCGGCAGTGCCGTTCGTACAGGAACGGCACGCCGTGATACGTGCGCAGGGTTTCGTAGATGCCCTCGCCGTACAGGAATCCGTGGTCGAAGACAGGAATCGACGCCGTCGTCTCGTCGCCGATTCGCCCGTTGACAAAAACTGTTGCGCTCAACGCCTGCTCCGTTCCCCGGCTATTTCCGTCCCGCACCCAGGTTGTCGAAGTTCAGAATCGTGTTGAAGACCATGAAGTAGCTGCCGATGGTCTCGCCGCGATAGATCGGATTGTTGGCGAACACGACGATATGGCCCTTCTGGAGCGGCATGTCGACCGCGACGGCCTGATTCGCGAGGTCCGCGCCGCCATCGAGCAATCCCGAAACCAGGAGTTTGTCCTGCGCGGCGAACCGCAGGAGGATGCGTGGCCGCGCCTCGAGTGGGGCCTGATTGGCGTTCGCGCCGCCGCCGCGGCCGCCGGCACCGGCGTTCGGCAGCGGGGTCGCGGGAGGCTGGGTGCCAAGGCCCGCGGGGCGCCCCTGCACGACGTCGGGGTCGTCAGGCGTGCCGCGGCCGGTCGGACGCGTGCCGCCAGGACCGCCGCCTCGGCCGCCCCCGGTCGCCGCTCCGCCCCCGGCAGGCGCCGCCGCACCCGCTGCGCCGGCCGCTCCTGCCAGCGGCCGCTCCGCCGCCAGGCGCCCCACCCCCACGGCCGCCGCCCGCCCCGCCGCCGGCGCTGAGGCTGTCACCGCGGTCGCTGTAGACCGCCAGGTTGGCGGGGATGCCGTACATCACCGGGCTCGTGTCATCGGGCTGAGCGGTCCTCAGGAGCGACCCCGAGATGCGTGAGGGCGCCGCCAGGCGCTGCAGCGTCACGCCGCGAACGATGCCCGCGTTCAGGATCGTGTCAGCGCTCGACGTGGCGGCCACGATCGCGCCCCCGCCCCGGACGAAGTCGCGCAGATGCAGGACGCCTTCGAGTTGCATGCCGGGACGGATGTCGTCGGTCTGCGCCCACGTCCCGACGTTGGGCATCTCGGGTGAGTTCTTGAATGGCGTCGGCGCAGGGTTCCACATCGGCTGCCCGTCGATGATCGCCTGGCTCAAGCCCGGGCCCGCGACGATCACGTCCCACCGGGATCGCAGATCGGCGACCTTGCCGATCGTGTCTGGGTCGATGTAGTCGTACGGGATGCCGTACACGTCGAAGGCCTGCCGCCACCAGCCCTCACTTTGGGTGCTGGTCCAGGCGTGCAGAATCGCCACCCGCGCCGCGCGCACCGGGTGCATCTTCACGGTCGGCTCGGCCTCGAGGGCATAGGCTTTGAGTCCGAGCGCGGTCGTGGCCTGGTCCAGGTCGGCTTGCGCGACGCCCTTGATGACGAACGTGCCGCGGTTGAACTTCTGCCCGGCCGCCTCGAAGGGTTCCTCCGCCGCCTGCATGTCCGCGTTCTTCAGGCGATACCGCAAGGTGATGAGGGCATTGTCGGCGTTGTGGTTGATGGCGAAGATCGTGCCCGAGCCGGTCACGCCGGCCGGTGCCGCGACCGGTCCGGTGACCGGCGTCATCGGCGCCTCGAGCACCTTCACGTCGGTGATCCGCACGGCCTGCACGCCAAAGGCCTCCGGGAACGTCCAGCCGGTGTCGTCGTACGGGTTCTTCTGCGGATCGTTGGGCGCCCAGGTACTGATAGTCGAGCAGCGCGTCCGCGATGCGCGAGTACGGCTGGTCCATGCGGACGATGTAGCTGCCCGCGGGGAACTCGCGCTGGACGGGCAGGGTCGGGGTGGGCGTCGGTGCCGGGCGTCGGGGCTGCGCCGGCGGGGCCGTCGCCGCCGCCGCCGCCGCGTCCGCCACCGGCGCCCGCGCCGCCGCCGCGGCCGCCGCCGCGGCCGCCGGCTGCCGCACCGGGAGGTTTGCCGTGAACGGCGCCGTCGCGCGCGAGATCTCGACGCCCTGTTTCTGCAGCACCCGCAGCAGTTCGGCCTGCGACCCGAGACGCGGATCGCTGGCCGGCAACACGTAGGCGGCCGGCCCCTCGGTCTTCGCCTTCAGGATCGAGCGCTTGCTCTTCTCGTAGAAGTTGCGCAGGAAGTACACGCGGTTGTTGGCGAAGTAGTTCTCCGACAGGAGAATGCCGGTCATCTCGTAGTTGTTGTTGTTGCGCAGCGACCAGCGCACGCGCGGCGGCGCCGGGTTCTGCTGGTACCACGTCCGCGACCGTATCGTTGGCCGAGAGCGTGCGGTCCTGCGGTGTCCGCCGATCCGCCGTTGCCGTAGGTCTCGTACAGACGGCTGATGCCGTTGTGCGTGGCGGCCATGAACATCAGGTAGCCGGGCGACCAGGTATCGAACGAGCCAAACGCGAAGACGCCGGGCATGCCCCAGCGCGTCATCTCGTTGACGTTGTTCCAGCCGAGCATCTGCCATTCGTTGGTCAGGATCGGATCGAGCCAGGCGTTGTACGGGCCGTCGCCGATCGTGTTGTCGTAGAGCAGCGCGACCGATTCGTGCAGGTCGTGCAGCACCTGCGCCTTCCAGCCGAGGTAGGTGTCCAGCACGTTCTGGGACAGCTTCAGCGTCAGCCCCATGGCGTCGCGGTTGTTGTCGTGCCGCACGTAGTGGCCCCAGTAGATCGCGTCGGGCACGGCTCGTTCGGATGCTTCTTGCGGTATCGTACATGTCGACGACGCGATCCCGGCCGTCCACCTCGACGATCGGGGTGATGAGCGTGATCACGTGCTCGCGGATGTTGCGGATGTACGGGCTGTCATCGACGGCGAGGCGGTAGGCCATTTCCATCAGCGCGGTCGGGGCGCCCGCCTCGGTCGAGTGAATCGTGCCGGTGATGTAGTAGACGGGGGCCGCGCGCCGCGCAATCTCGTCGGCCAACGCGTCGTTCATCTGGATCGAGCGCGGGTCCGCCAGCTTCGCCAGGTCGGCCTTGTTCGCGTCGAGCTTCGCCATGAGGGCCTCGGACGCGACGGCCACGGCGATCATCTCGCGGCCCTCTTCGGTCGTGCCCATCGTGAACACCTTCACGCGCGGCGTCGACTTGGCCAGCAGCCGCATGTACTCGTAGACCTCCTTGGAGTAGGGCAGCTTGCCCGGGGCGCCGGCGATGTCGCCGAGCACCGCCTTGGGCGTCGGCACGGTCTTCGACGCGGGCATGTAGTCGACGATGGGCGACAGGAAGTACGTCTCGGTGGTGTACTCCTTGATCTTCTTCGTGTACTCCTCGTCGATCGGCTGGTTCGGGTCCGGCCCCGGCCTGGCCATCGCCAGTTCCTGCTCGGTCAACGGCTTGGATGGACCTGGCTTCGCGTTCGGGGCTTTCGGGCCCTGCGCCGCCACCAGTCGCCGCCGGCAGCGCGGCCAGCAGCACACCCAACGTCAGACGCTTCACGGCAAGGGACATAGTCATGCACAGACCTCGGCGCCGGGCATTGTACTTGTTTCCGCCGCGGCGTGAGCCGTCCACGGCTTGCGGCGGCTCCATGACAAGCGATACGCTCGATTCACGATGCGGGTCCTGAACACGCAGCAGATGCGGGAAGCCGATCGCCAGACCATCGAGGACATCGGACTGCCGTCGATCGTGCTGATGGAGAACGCCGGGCGGCAGGTCGTGGCGGCCATGGAATCGGCGTTCGAGGCGCTGCCGACGATGCGGATCGCGGTAGTGTGCGGGCGCGGCAACAACGGCGGCGACGGGTTCGTGGTCGCGCGCGCGCTGCTCGATCGGGGGCTGTCCGCCCGCGTCGCCTTGATCGGCGAGTCGGCCGCCCTCAAGGGCGACGCCCGCGCGAACTTCGAGATCCTGCGCGCGTTGGAGGTCGACGTCATCGAGATCGCGGACGCCGGCACGTGGGAACTGCACGGCGCGGACCTCCTCGACGTGGACCTCATCATCGACGCGCTCGTCGGCACGGGCCTGACCGCGCCGCTGTCGGGGCTGTATCAGACGGTGGTCGAGGACATCAATGCCACGGCGGCGCCGGTGGTGTCGATCGACCTGCCGAGCGGGCTGTCCGCGGACACGCCGGAGGCCATCGGGCCGGCGGTGGATGCCACGCTCACCGTGACGCTGGCGGCGCCGAAGTTGTCGCTGGTGCTGCCGCCCGGCGAATTGCTCGCGGGCACGCTGGTCATTGCCGACATCGGCATTCCCGCGTCCGTGGTCAACGGCATCGACGGTCCGTGGGTCGAATTGCTGACGAAGGAATCGATGCGCTCGCTCGTGCCGCCGCGGGCGCAGCAATCGCACAAGGGCGACTACGGGCACGTCCTGATCGTCGCGGGGTCGCCGGGCAAGACCGGCGCCGCGGTGCTGGCGGCCCTGGCGGCGCTCCGGTCCGGCGCGGGACGCGTCACCGTGGCGGCTCCGGCGGGCTGCGTGCCGCTGATCGTGCCGCACGGCCCGGAGTTCATGACGCTGGCGCTCGCCGAGGACGAGGCGGGGCTGGTCCATCCCTCCGCGGTGGAGCAGGTCCTGGCGTTCGACGCGGACGTCATTGCGGTGGGACCGGGGCTGGGTCGATCGGAGGGCGTGCGGGAATTCGTGCGGGCGCTCGTGGAGCAGTGTCCGGCGCCGCTCGTGCTGGACGCCGACGCGATCGTCGCCTTCTCCGGGGAGCCGGATCGGCTGCTGGCGCGGGATGGCGTGGAACTCATCCTGACGCCGCATCCCGGTGAGATGGCGGCGCTGATCGGCCTGTCCGTCGACGAGGTCCAGGCGAACCGCCTGGCGGTCGCGCGCGATTTCGCGTCCACCCATCGCGCGCATGTGATTCTCAAGGGGCACCGGACCGTGGTCGCCACACCGGAGGGGCAGACCTTCATCAATCTCACCGGTAATCCGGGGATGGCGACCGCGGGTTCGGGCGACGTGCTGCTGGGCGCCGTGGCCGCATGGACCGGCCAGTTGATGGACGCCGAAGCGGCGTGCCAGCTCGGCGTCTACCTGCACGGACTCGCGGGCGATCTGGCGGAAGCCGATGAAGGCGAGGTCGCCTTGATCGCGGGCGACATCGTGGCGTGCCTGGGCGATGCCGTCCTGGAATTGACCGGGCGCCGCAAGAAGAGCCCGCCCACGCCGTGAGCCGGACCCGCACATCGACGTCGGAAGCGGACACCACGGCGATTGGCCGGGACGTCGGCCGGACGTTGCGTTCCGGCGACGTCGTGCTGCTCGAGGGGCCGCTGGGCGCTGGCAAGACGGCGTTCGTCCGCGGCCTGGCTGAAGGACTCGGGTGCGATCCGGACGCGGTCTCGAGCCCGACCTTCACGATCGTGCAGGAGTACGCGGGCCCGACGACCGTGCAGCACGTGGATCTGTACCGGCTGACGCCCATCGAGGTCGAGGATCTCGGACTGGAGGACTGTCGGCGGGGAGCGTCCTCGCGGTGGAGTGGCCGGATCGCTGGCGCCGCACGCCGCCCGGCGCCACGATGGTCACACTGGAACCGCTGGGCGCGGACCAACGGAGAATCACGATCCGTTCACACGGAGACACGGAGTGACGGAGGCACGGGGAACTGTCTTGGGGGTGAATGCCGCGCGTGTGCCAGAACGGGTTGCGCGCAGTTCGCGTGCCCGCGTGCAGCCCCCAAAAGAAGCCTGCTCCGCGCCTCCGCCGCTCCGTGTCTCCGTGTGAACGGATACGTTATTCCACGCGGTAGTTCGGCGCTTCCTTGGTGATGATGACGTCGTGCACGTGGCCCTCGCGGACGCCGGCCGCCGTGGTCCGCAGGAGCTTGGCGTCACGCTGCAGCGTCGGGATGGATCCGCATCCGGTGTAGCCCATGCCGGCGCGAATGCCGCCGACGAGCTGGTGGATCATCGCGGCGACGCTGCGGAGCGGGGACCAACGGAGAATTACGATCCGTTCACACGGAGACACGGAGTGACGGAGGCACGGGGAACTGCTTGGGGGTGAATGCCGGCGTGTGCCAGAACGGGTTGCGCGCAGTTCGCGTGCCCGCGTGCAGCCCCCAAAAGAAGCCTGCTCCGCGCCTCCGTCGCTCCGTGTCTCCGTGTGAACGGATTGCTATTCCACGCGGTAGTTCGGCGCTTCCTTGGTGATGATGACGTCGTGCACGTGGCCCTCGCGGACGCCGGCCGCCGTGGTCCGCAGGAGCTTGGCGTCACGCTGCAGCGTCGGGATGGATCCGCATCCGGTGTAGCCCATGCCGGCGCGAATGCCGCCGACGAGCTGGTGGATCATCGCGGCGACGCTGCGGAGCGGGGACCAACGGAGAATTACGATCCGTTCACACGGAGACACGGAGCGACGGAGGCATGGGGAACTGCTTTGGGGGTGAATGCCCGCGTGTGCCAGAACGGGTTGCGCGCAGTTCGCGTGCCCGCGTGCAGCCCCCAAAAGAAGCCTTCTCCGCGCCTCCGCCGCTCCGTGTCTCCGTGTGAACGGATCGCTATTCCACGCGGTAGTTCGGCGCTTCCTTGGTGATGATGACGTCGTGCACGTGGCCCTCGCGGACGCCGGCCGCCGTGGTCCGCAGGAGCTTGGCGTCACGCTGCAGCGTCGGGATGGATGCCGCATCCGGTGTAGCCCATGCCGGCGCGAATGCCGCCGACGAGCTGGTGGATCATCGCGGCGACGCTGCCCTTGTGGGCCACGCGGCCCTCGATGCCCTCGGGCACGAGCTTGTCGGTGCCGTCCGGCCGCCTCGAGATCGAACTCGTCCTGGAAGTAGCGGTCGCGGCTGCCGCGGCGCATGGCGCCGAGCGATCCCATGCCGCGGTATTCCTTGAAGCTCCGGCCCTGGAACAGGATGATCTCGCCCGGGCTTTCGTCGGTGCCGGCGAACAGGCTGCCGATCATCGTGCAGCTCGCGCCGACCGCGAGCGCCTTCGTGATGTCGCCGGAGTAGCGGATGCCGCCATCGGCGACGATCGGCACGTCGCGCTCCGCGGCGGCACGCGCGCACGCGGCGACCGCGGTGATCATCGGGACGCCGATGCCGGCGACGACGCGCGTGGTGCAGATCGAGCCCGCGCCGATGCCGACCTTGACCGCGTCCACGCCGCGCTCGATCAGCGCCGTCGTCGCCTCGGCGGTGGCGACGTTGCCGGCGACCAACTGCACGTCCGGATACCGCTGGCGCAGCGTGTGCACCATGTCGAGCACGCCCTGGGAGTGGCCGTGCGCCGTGTCGATGACGAGCACGTCCACGTGCGCCGCCACGAGGGCGTCGGCGCGCGTCCAGCGTGTCCTTGCTCACGCCAACGGCGGCGCCCACGCGCAGCCGGCCCAGCGCGTCCTTGCAGGCGTTCGGGTACTTGACCAGCTTCTGGATGTCCTTGACGGTGATCAGGCCCTTCAGCCGGTAGTCGGCGTCCACGACGAGCAGCTTCTCGATCTTGTGGCGATGGAACTGCTCGCGCGCCTGGTCGAGCGTCGTGCCGACCGGCACCGTGACCAGGTTGTCCTTCGTCATGACGTCGGCAATGGGTCGATCGACGCGCGTCTCGAAGCGCAGGTCGCGGTTCGTCAGGATGCCGACGAGGCGGCCTTCCTTGCCGCCGTCCTCGGTGATCGGCACGCCGCTGATGCGATACCGCTTCATCAGCTCGAGCGCCTCGAAGATCTTGTGCGTGGGCGAGAGCGTGATCGGGTTGACGATCATGCCGCTCTCCGAGCGCTTCACCTGATCGACCTCGGAGGCCTGCTGCTCGACGGTCAGGTTCTTGTGGATGATGCCCATGCCGCCCTGCTGGGCCATCGCGATCGCGAGCCGGCTCTCGGTGACGGTGTCCATCGCCGCGCTGAGGATCGGCACGTTCAGGCGGATGCCCCGCGTGAACTGCGAGCGAGATGTCCACCTGGCTGGGCAGCACCTGCGAGTGGCAGGGCAGCAGCAGGACGTCGTCGAACGTGAGGGCCTCGGCAGTCCGCTGGCGACCTGGGCCGCCGCGCCGAATCGTTCAGTCATGTGTCCTCGGGGACTTCCGCCTTCGCCTCCGGCTTCGGCGGACCGCCGTAGCCTTGGCGCAGGCGGTCGTCCCCGCCGAACCCCCCTGACACGCTCGCTCGCGGGGACCCCATTGCCCCGCTCCGCTCGTGTGGCTCACTCGCTTCCGCTCGCTCGCTGCACCGCTTCTCGGCCCTGACCTAGCGCCGTGGCACTTCTTGTACTTCTTGCCGCTGCCGCAGTAGCAGGGATCGTTGCGGCCGATCTTCGGTTCGTCGCGCCGCACCGTCGTCACGGCCGCGTCGTCGCCACCCGTGCGCGCCGGCTGCGGCGCCGCGGCGCCGAACGGCCGCGCCGCCGGCGGCTGACGGGCGCCGCAGACAGGGTCATCGGCGGGGGCCGGCGCGCCGGCTGCCGCACGGGAACCGCGGGTTCGCCGCTGTCCGAGACGACCGGCCGCACCCGCCACAGGTAGCGGACCATCTCTTCGTCGATCCGCTCCTTCATGGCCTGGAACAGCGCGAAGCTTTCTTTCTTGTACTCGACCAGCGGATCGCGCTGGCCGTAGCCGCGCAGTCCGATGCCTTCCTTCAGGTGGTCGAGGCTGTAGAGATGGTCCTTCCACTGCGCGTCGACGATCTGCAGCATGATGTCGCGCTCGATCCGGCGCAGGATCGCGGGGTCGATGCCGAGCGACCTGCTCCTTGTCGTCGTACCGGCCCACGGCCAGCTCGTAGATCTTGTCCGCCATGCTGTCGAGCGGCGTGTGCGGCAGGTCCAGCGCCTCGACGGCGTCCGGTTCGATGCCGAACAGGTCGGTCACGGCCCGCACGAGGCCGCCGAGGTCCCACTCCGCGGGATCGACGTCCTTGCTGGCGTGCGTGTCCACGAGCGCTTCGACGATTTCCTCGGCGATGGACACGATGTAGCCGCGCGAATCGACGACGTCGGTATCTCTTCGCCGAGCCGGATCTTGCCTTCGAGCAGTTCCCGGCGCAGCGCGTAGACGTTCTCGCGCTGCTTGTTCATGACGTCGTCGTACTCGAGCAGATGCTTGCGGGTGGCGAAGTTCTGGGCTTCGACCTGCTTCTGGGCGCGCTCGATGGCCTTGGTGACCCATGCCGTGCTCGATCGGCACGCCTTCTTCCATCCCGAGTCGTTCCATCAGCCCGGCGATCCGACCCGTGCCGAAGATGCGCATCAGGTCGTCTTCGAGCGACAGGTAGAAGCGTGACGACCCCGGATCGCCCTGACGGCCGGCGCGGCCGCGCAACTGGTTGTCGATGCGCCGCGCCTCGTGGCGCTCCGTGCCGATGATGTGCAGGCCGCCGAGCCTGCACGACGTCTTCGTGCTCGGCGTCCGTCTGCTGCTTCAGCGCCGCGTAGAATCGCGCTTCGTATTCCGTGCTGCGGCACGCGGTAGAAGGCGTCGAGGTGGAAGAAATAGACGAACTCGTCGTCGTCGACGAACTTCTCCTGGCCCTTCGGCAGCCGCTCGGCGATCTGATCGGCCAGCGTCTGCTGGCGCGCCATGAACTCGGCGTTGCCGCCGAGCAGGATGTCGGTGCCGCGGCCGGCCATGTTCGTGGCGATGGTGACCGCGTCGCGGCGGCCGGCCTGGGCGACGATTTCCGCCTCCTGCGCGTGGATACTTCGCGTTCAGCACGACGTGCTTGACGCCGCGCCGCTTGAGCATGCCCGACAGCCGTTCTCGGACTTCTCGATCGAGACCGTGCCGACGAGCGACGGCCGGCCGGTGGCCTGCTTCTCGACGACGTCGTTGATGATCGCGTCGTATTTCTCGCGCTCGGTCGGTAGACGCTGTCGGGCTCTTCCTTGCGGCGCCAGCGGCCGGTTCGGCGGCGACGACGATGACGTCGAGGTTGTAGATCTTGGCGAATTCCTCGGCCTCGGTCTCGGCGGTGCCGGTCATGCCGGAGAGCTTCTTGTACTTGCGGAAGTAGTTCTGGAAGGTGATGGTGGCGAGCGTCTGGTTCTCGCGCTCGATCTTGACCTTCTCCTTGGCTTCGACGGCCTGGTGCAGCCCATCGCTCCAGCGGCGGCCCGGCATCAGTCGGCCGGTGAACTCGTCGACGATGACGACCTGGCCGTCCTTGATCATGTAGTCCACGTCGACCTTGAACAGGGTGTGCGCCCGCAGCGCCTGGTGGATGTGGTGGAGCAGCGGCATGTTCGCCGGGTCGTACATCCCGCTCGAGCCCGGCCACGAGCCGGTGCGCCAGCAGCTTCTCGGCCTTGGCCATGCCCGCTTTCGGTGAGCTGCGCCGTCTTGTGCTTCTCGTCGACGAGGTAGTCGCCGGTGGTTTCGAGCGCTCGCGATCCTCGGCCTTGACGTTGCCCTGCGTGACCGCGCCGGGCGTCAGCTTCGGAATGATGCGATCGACCTCGTAGTACAGGTCGGTCGATTCCTCGGCCGGTCCGGAGATGATCAGCGGCGTGCGGGCCTCGTCGATGAGGATGCTGTCGACTTCGTCGACGATGGCGAAGTTGATGCCCGCGCTGGACGAAGTGCGAGAGGTCGAACTTCATGTTGTCGCGGAGGTAGTCGAAGCCGAATTCGTTGTTGGTGCCGTAGGTGATGTCGGAGCCGTAGGCGACCTGGCGTTCGGCATCGTTCAGTTCGTGCTGGATGACGCCCGACCGACATGCCGAGGAAGCGGTAGATGCGGCCCATCCACTCCGAGTCGCGCCGCGCGAGATAGTCGTTGACGGTGACCACGTGCACGCCCTTGCCCGCCGAGGGCGTTCAGGTAGGCCGGCAGCGTGGCGACGAGCGTCTTGCCTTCGCCGGTCTTCATCTCGGCGATGCGGCCGCTGTGGAGCACCATGCCGCCGATGAGCTGCACATCGAAGTGCCGCATGTTCAGCACGCGTCGGCCGGCCTCGCGGACGACGGCAAACGCTTCCGGCAGCAGGTCGTCGAGTGACTCGCCGTGGTCGCCCGCGTTCGCAGCGCCGGCGGTCCTGGCCTTCAGATCGGCGTCGGAGAGGTCCGAACGCCCGACTCGAGTTCGTTGATGCGCGCCACGAGTCGGGCGCAGTCGCTTCAACTCGCGTTCGTTCTGGGTGCCGATGACTTTGGCGAGGAGGGTGTTGATCATGCCGCTCCCGCGCGATCGGCGCCGACGCGCCACCTAGGGCCGTGCCGACGGACGGTGATTCCAACGATTCTAGCGCGAATCGAGTGGGATTGAACAGACGGGCCGGGGCCGGCGCGGACTTTAGCGTCCGGATAGCAGACGTGATCGGGTTGATGCGGTTGCCGCCGAAGAGAATCTCGTAGTGCAGGTGGGCGCTGGTCACGCGGCCCGTGGCGCCGACGTAGCCGATGACGTCGCCGCGCTTGACCACGTGGCCCTGCCGGACGGCGAATCGCGACAGATGGCCGAAGCGCGTGCTGATGCCGAAGCCGTGGGCCGAGCGACGAGCGCGTAGCCGTAGTTGCCGTTGTAAGTTCGCGGATTCGACCGTGCCGTCCGCCGTCGCGTGCACCGGCACGCCCTGTTCGGCGGCGATGTCGAGGCCCGGGTGGAACTCGGTCAAGCCCGTGAACGGATCCTTGCGATTGCCGAACGGCGACGGTACTGAACCGGCCGGTGAGCGGCCAGATCGACGGCGTGGCGCGCGCCTGCGCCTGCCGCGTCTTCGATCTGCGACTTGACGGATGCGAGCCGCGTCTCCAGCGTGCCCAGGAGGTCCCGCAGGATCCCGAACGTCCGTTCGGGCGTGGGGGACATCGGCAGCGCCACCGGGGCGAGATCCGCGCCCGTCGGTCCGCCGACCGACAGCGGCCGGATCACGGCCGGCAGCTTGTCGAGGGCCTGCCTGGTCGCCGGATCGAGCTGCGCCTGCTCGCCGAGTTGCGTCATGCGCGCGTCTGCAGGGAGCCAATCTGCTCGGTCAGTTCACCGGTCGCGTCGCGGTAGCTCTGGTTCTTCTGCAGGAGGCTGTCGTTCGCGGTGCGCAGCGCGTCCAGTTGGGCGGTGTCCGCGTTCCGGGACCCGAGGCCCACCAGCAACGGTGCGGTGACCAGGCCCCAGCCAACACAATGCCCGCGAGGCGCCGCGACAGGGTCAGCCGCCGGACGGCCCCCGTTTTTCGGTTCGCGATCAAAATTGTGTAACGAGGTGAACGCATCACACTCCCTGGGTCCCCCTGCGAGGGGCCCAAAAGGCCAGAGAAAACCTTAGGAATTTACCACAGGCCCCAGGGCCTGTCACCCAATTTCGCCGCCCGTGGCCCCGGGGCTACCCGGGTCCATGGATCGGAACTGCAAGGCCTCTGCCAGGTGGGCCGGGCCAATGCGGTCGGCCGCCGGCCAGATCGGCGACCGTCCGCGCGACCTTCAATACGCGCGAGACGCCCCGGACGCTTAGGTGCGAGGGTCCCGACGGCGCTGTCGAAGCAGCTCGGCTCTCCGCATCGGCCGGGGTCAGGGTCCGGAGGACGGTCGCATCCAACTCGCCGTTCAGCACCCCCTGCCGCCGAAGCTGGCGCCCGCGAGCGTCAGCAGACGCGTGCGCGGACGTCGGCGCTGGTCTCAGCCGGGAGGCGCCTCGCTCTCCAGTTCGGACCAGGGAACCGCCGGCAGATCGAGTCCGCAGAGTCGAACCGGTCCAGCAGCGGCCCGAGAGGCGCCTTCGGTATCCCTCGATACTGGATCGGGCGCAGCGGCACGCGCGGCCGGGGCTGCCGGCGAATCCGCACGGACACGGGTTCATGGCCGCGACGAGCATGACGGCGGCGGGGAAGGTCGCCGACCGCGCGGCGCGGGCGATGTGCACCACGCGCTGCTCGAGCGGCTGCCGCAGCGTGTCGAGCGCGCGGCGGGAGAACTCCGGGAGTTCGTCGAGAAACAGCACGCCGTGGTGGGCCAGGCTCAGCTCGCCCGGGCGCGGCTGGGAACCGCCGCCGATCAGCGCGACCTCCGAGCACGTGTGGTGCGGCGCGCGAAACGGACGGTCCACGATCAGCCCGGCGCCCTGCGGGAGCGTCCGGCGACGGAATGGATGGTCGTGACCGCCAGGGCCTCATCGAATGGCAGGGGCGGCAGCAGCGCCGGGCAGTCGCCGAGCGAGCATGGTCTTGCCGGCGCCGGGCGGCCCGCTGAACAGCACGTGGTGCGCGCCCGCCGCGGCAATCTCGATCGCGCGCCGGCCGACCAACTGGCCCCGCACGTCCGCCAGATCGGCGCGGCCGTGTTGGGGCGTCTCGGCCGGCGCCGGCAGGCGCACGGCGGGTTTTGGGTTGGACGAGAGGAACACGCGCGCCGCCTCCGGCAGCGACCGCACGGGAAACAGCGGCACGCCTTCGAGGATCGCGGCCTCCGGCGAAATTGCCTTCCGGAAACAGCAAGCCGGCGCCCAGACGGCGCGCGGCGGCGGCAATCGGCAGCAGGCCCCGCATCGCGGGCACGCCCCCGTCCAGCGAGACGCCGCCGACCGTCAGCAGTCGAGGCCCGTCCCGGTGCGGGAGGGCGCCGGATGCCGCCAGCACGCCCAGCGCGATCGGCAGGTCGAACGCCGCGCCGATCTTGCGCAGGTCGGCGGGCGCGAGGCTTACGGTGATGCGAGTCGTGGGAAACGGGAAACCGGCATTGCGAATCGCCGATCGCACGCGCTCGCGGCTTTCTCGGACGGTCGTGTCCGGCAAGCCGACCAGCGTCAGGCCGGGCAGCCCCCCGGACGACACGTCGACTTCAACGACAACCGGGACCGCGTCAATGCCGATGAGGGCGGCGGTGGCCACGCGCGAGAGCATGGACGACGCCTGCAGCAAGGAGCGCGCCAGCGGGCGCAGGCCTTCCCAGGCGCATGCCCGCCGGCGACCTTGCAGAATCTGCAAGATCCGAATGGCGGAGATTGGAGAAAACGCAATCTAGCCGCGGATGCGGAGTTGATCGCCGACTTTGATCTGATCGCCGGTGAGGCCGTTCCACTGTTTCAGCAGCGGCACGGTCGTGGAGAACTGCCTGGCGATACTGAAGAGCGTGTCTCCCGAGCGGACGCGGTAGACGCTCCAGGAGCCCGTCCCCCTCGATCCGTCACCGACGGTGGCGGCTGGCTTGGAGACCGCGGCCGCGGGCAGGCCCGTGGTGGACGGCGACGGGATCGCGAGGGTCTGCCTGACGGAGAGGCGCGCGTTGGCCGAGAGGCCGTTGGCTTCCCGCAACGCGGCTCGTGTTCACGCCGTACTTCCGCGCGATGGTGGCCAGCGTGTCGCCCTTCCGGACGGTGTGGAAACTGAACGTGCGGTAGAGCGAGTCGGCGGTCGTCGAGACTGGCCTGGATCATGGCGGCGGTGCCGATGGGCACCTTCAGATCGTGCGGGGTCATCGGCGTGGTCGTCCGGCGCAACTCTGGATTGAGGTCCTGCAGTTGTTCGACCGTCACGTTGGCCCACTCGGCGATCACCTTCAGGTCGAGGGCGCCGGGGATCTCGACGGTTTCATAGGCGCGCGGCGCCGTGGCCGTCACCTGAAACCCGTACAGTTCGGGATTCCTCCCGATGATCATGGCCGCCAGAATCATCGGCACGTATTCGCGCGTCTCGCGCGGCAGATACCGGGTGCTGGCGGAAATTTTCCAGAAGTCGGATGACTTCGAGCAGCTGCGACGCGCGCTGCAGCCGGCCGGGTCCCGCGTTGTAGCTGGCCAGGGCGAAAGGCCAGTCGTTGTCGAACATGCCGCCGAGGGTCTTCAAGTACTGCGCGGCGGCCCGCGTCGCCTTTTCCGGATCGGATCGCTCGTCCAGGAACCAGTCCTGCCGCAATCCGTGCTCCTTGCCCGTGTCGAGCATGAACTGCCACATGCCGCGCGCGCTGGCGCGCGACACGGCGTTGGGGACGAAGGCGCTCTCGACGAGCGGGATGTAGGCCAGATCGAGCGGCAGCCCCGCCTCGCGGAACACGGCCTGGATCATCGGCAAATAGCGCTGGCCGCGATCGAGGGCCTGCTGCATGAAGTCGTGCAGCCGGCCCTGATACAGCTCGATGTACGACAGCACCTTCGGGTTGACGGGCATCGGCACGTCGCGCGGCAGACGTGCCAGGTCTGCCGCGACGGTTTCGGCCGTGGTGGCTTTGGGCGTCGGCCCTTCGAACATGGCGGCGTTCAGGACTTCGTCAATCGCCGCCGGCGCGGCGCGCGCCTCGGTGATGCCGTCGGCCTCGCGCAGCGCCAGCACGTCGAGTGCGGCAATGCGGTCGATCAGATGTTCAAACGCGGCCTGCAGGCGCGCGTCCGACCGCGCTCCGCCAGGTTGCTGCAGCAGGATCTCGACGGCGCGGTCGAAGTGCTCGCGGGCGGCCACCAGGCGCGCGCGATCGAAGTCCTCGCGGCCGGCCTCGAACTCCGCTTCCACGCGGCCGATCACCAGGCCCACGGAATCGACGGCCGGCGCCGCGGCGGCTGGTGCGGCCGCGTGGACGGCGACGGAAAGGGGTGCGGGCGGCGGAGTGGGGCGCGGGGTGGGCGCCGCCACGGGCGTCCGGGCTGTCGCACACCCGGACAGCGCAGCGGCGAGAATCACCACGAGGACGCGAGATCGGGGCCCGGGCATCGTCATCTAGGGCTGTGCCGGCATCACGGACATGGCGTTCGAATACGGTAGCACCATCCTCACACCCGCGGCCACGCCGCGCTCACGAGCACCCGGTGGGTCGCGGCCAGGTCCCGGGCGGACGGCGTGATGATCGTGCGCTCGCCGACGGCGATGGTCCGGCCCAGTCGAATCGCCTGCCGAACATCCTCTTCGCACACGAAGTCCACGATGGCCTGTGACGGTTCGGACGCGGTCGCTGGCCCGCCGGCCGGGCCGGCCGACTTCGTCAGCATCGACTCCATCTGCCGCGCCATGCTCTGCGCGTCGACACCAGCCGGCGCCGGAGCGGCCGGCACGCGCGGGCAGATGCGATCGGCGGCGCGAGCGGCCGGCCGCGCCGTGGTCGACGCGGCCGGCGTCCGCCGCGGCCGGTCTCCCGCCGGCCGCAGTTCGTACGCCAGGCGCTTCACGTTCAGCAGATGGCGGCGGCGTGATGTTGTCCGAAGTGATGTTGCCGCCCCATCCGCCGCAGCCCAGCGTCATCGCCGGATCGAGCCCGGTCGTCAGTCCGATGGATCCGTGCGTGGTCGGCGTGTTGACCACGATGCGGAACGCCGGCTTCTTCAAGCCCGAACTGGAGGATCACGTCCTCCTTGCGCGAGTGGATCGACATCGTGTGTCCCATGCCGCCGTACCGGAGAATCTGGATGCAGCGTTCGCAACCCTCGTGCCAGTCCGCGACCTCGTAATACGACAGGACCGGGCAGAGTTTCTCGATCGACAGGGGGAAATCGCGGCCGACGCCTTTCAGTTCTGCAATGAGCACGCGGGTGTCCGGCGGCACGCGCAGGCCGGCCTGCTCCGCGATGAACAGCGCGCTCTTGCCGACGAACGCCGGGTTGGGCAGCCGCTGTGGGGTGACGAGGGCGGCGGCCAGCCGATCGCGTCTCGGCCGGGCGACAGGAAATGCGCGCCGCTGCTTGACGAACTCGCGCCGCACGTCGTCGGCCACCGCCCGATCGACCACGACGGAGTTGGGCGACGAACACAGCACGCCGTTGTCGAAGGTCTTGCCGGTGACGATGTCGGCGGCGGCCTTGGCGAGATCGGCAGACTGTTCGATGTAGCACGGCGCATTGCCCGGGCCGACGCCGTAGGCCGGCTTGCCCGCCGAGTACGCCGCCCGCACGAGGCCCATGCCGCCGGTCGCCAGAATCACCGCGACGTCACGATGCTTCATCAGCTCCTGCGTGCCTTCGAGCGACACGGTCGGTCATCCAGTTGATCGCGCCGTCCGGCGCGCCGGCGGCCGACGCGGCCGCCGCCATGATCTCCGCCACGCGCGTGATGCATCTGGCCGCTGACGGGTGCGGACTGATCACGATGGGGCAGCGCGCCTTCAGCGCAATGAGAATCTTGTAGATCGCCGTCGACGTCGGATTGGTCGAGGGCACGATCGCCGGCCACGACGCCGAACGGTTCCGCGATCTCGATGACCTTGCGCGCGTCGTCGCGCGCGACCACGCCCACCGTGCGCATCGGGCTTGATGAACTCGATACACGCGCTCGCAGGCAAACAGGTTCTTCTGGATCTTGTCGGCCACGCACGCCGAAGCCGGTTTCTTCGACGGCCAGGCGCGCCAGCGCTTCGACGTTCGGCCGGACGGCCGCCGCCATGGCGTCGACGATGCGCATCGATTTGGGCCTGGGTGAGTTCGGCGAGATGCGGGGCCGCCTGTTTGGCCCGCTGGGCCAGACGCCGCGCTTCCTGCACGGACGCCAGATCCCGGTCGGTGAGGGCCTGTTCGACCATGGCCTACCCGACGGAGCTAGCCTTTGGCAGGGCGCGGCCGCGCGCGGCAGGACGCGGTCCACGTCCGCGTGCGGTCGGGGAATGACGTGCACGGACACCAGTTCGCCCACGCGCCGCGCGGCGGCCGCGCCGGCATCGGTCGCGGCTTTGACGGCGCCGACGTCACCGCGCGCCAGCACGGTCACGTAGCCCGCGCCGATGTACTCCTTGCCAATCAGGACCACGTTGGCGGCCTTGACCATCGCATCGGCGGCCTCGATAGCCCCGATGAGTCCGCGAGTTTCGATCATGCCGAGGGCGTCTGTTGTCATGGGCGGGCCAGTTCGGAAATCGCCGCAAGGCTAACATATTGAACATCATGCGGCAATACGGCTACCATGCGAGGCTGATGACAAACACGGCACTTCGCCGGGCGGTGGGCGTCCTCGCGGTGCTCGGAGCTGCCGCCGGAATGGGCTGCAGCAAGGGCGATTCGGCGCCGCCTGTGGCGGCGGTGTCGCTGTCGCTCAGCAGGGCGTCCGTCGCCCTGGGCGGGCGTGCTCGATCTGACCTACCGGTTTCAGGTCGCGGCGGATGCGAAGATCTCGGGCGACTACCTGGTGTTCGTCCACCTGAATCGGGAGGACGGCACCATGGTCTGGAACGATGACCACCTGCTCCGCCGAAGGGCTTCGCACGTCGCAGTGGAAGCCGGGCCAGGTCGTCGAGTACACGCGCACGCGGTTCATTCCGGCCTTCTCGTACATCGGTCCCGGCCACCGTCGAAGTGGGGCTGTATCGGGACGACGAGCGGCTGCCGCTCTCCGGGCCGAACGCCGCCGACCGCGACACCGCGGCCCGCGCCTACCGCGTGGCGACACTCGAGTTGCTGCCGCGGTCGGAACGATCCAGGTGAATCGCCTGAGCGGGTGGTTCGCGCCGGAGTTCGCGCCGGACGACCCGGCGGTCGAGTGGCAGTGGACGCAGAAGGTGGCGACTGTCAGCTTCAAGAACCCGAAGCGCGACGTGACCTTGTTCCTGGAATACGACGCCTTCGTGGATCTGCCCGGCGCCCCCCAGCAGGTGTCGGTGTTCTGCGGTGACGTGAAGCTGGCGACGTTTGTCGCCGACGCCAGGATCCCGACCCCGGTGCGGATCCCGGCCACGGCGGCTCAACTCGGTTCGGGGGAGATGACCGAGCTGCGGATCGAGCTCGACCGCACCTTCATTCCGGCGAAACTCACCAATGCCGGCAGCGACACCCGAGACCTCGGCATCCGGGTCTTCCACGTCCACGTCGAGCCGCGCTAGCCCGGCCTGCCCCCCGGTAACGTCGGGGTGGCCGCTCGGTCGATAACTTCACGGGATCGGCCCGCAACGGGGTCGGCGAACTTGTTAAATATCTGTGGCAACCCGGCGTTTCTTGCTCCAGAGGGGTCTAATGAATGAAGTCCGGCAAGACAGGCACCAGCGTTAGCGACTGAGGAGGCCTAGACCGCGTGGAGTTCCGTTGTCGGGTGGCTACGGCCACCGGCCAGATCGCCGAGGCGACCTACGTCGCCGAGAGCGAGGCTCGCCTGCGGGCGGAGCTCGAGGAAAAGGGACTCTACCTCCTGTCGGTGCAGGGGAGCGGGGGCGGCCTCAAGGTCGGCCGATTCCAGCTCGCGCTGCCGGCGCCGCCGCAAGATCCCGATGGCGGAGTTCCTGGTCTTCAACCAGGAACTGGCGACGCTGCTGAAGGCCGGCCTGCCGCTGGTGCAGTCACTGGATATTCTCCGCCGGCGCGTGCCGAACCCCGTGTTCAAGATGGCGCTCGACGACATCTACGAGCAAGGTGCGGTCGGGCACGTCGCTGTCGGACGCGTTCGAGGCCCAGGGGCTGTTTTCCGGCGTCTACACGGCGTCGCTGATGGCGGGCGAGAAGAGCGGCAGCCTGGAGCAGGTGCTGCGGCGGTACGTGGCCACACATCAAGGTCATGCTCGGCGTGCGGTCGCAGGTGATCTCGGCGCTGATCTATCCGGCCGTCCTCGTCGCTGCTCTCGGTCGGCGTCGTCGGCATGATCGTGTTCAAGGTCGTGCCGCAGTTCGCGGAGTTCTACAAGCAGTATGGCGAAGGCGCGGAGCTGCCGACCTCGACGCGGATCGTCGTGGCGATCTCGACGAAGCTCGTGAGTTTGCGGGCCGCTGATCCTGGCGCGGCCTGGCGGCGGTGGTCGTCGGCGGCGATGCTGATCTTCCGGCGGCCGGCGGCAGCGCCGGCGCCTGCACGCCGCGATCGCTGCGCCTGCCGTTCTTCGGCCCGCTGGCGCGCAAGCTCGCGACGGCGCAGGTGTCGCGCACGCTGGCGACGCTGCTGGCCGGCGGCATCCCGCTGGTGAACGCGCTCGACATCGCGGCCAAGTCGGTCGCGAACCGGTCGATCGCCGACGGCCTGGCGGTGGTGGCACGCGAGGTGCGCGAGGGCGGCAGCCTCGGCGGGACGCTGACGCAAGCAGGACATCTTCCCGCACGTGGCCGTCGAGATGGTCGAGGTCGGCGAGTCCACCGGCGCGCTGGCGGACATGCTCAACAGCGTGGCCGATTTCTATGACGAAGAGAACGACGACGACGCTGGCGCGCTTCTCGAACCTGATTCAGCCGGTGCTGCTCATCGTCATGGGCGTCGTCATCGCGTTCCTGCTGCTGTCGCTCTACATGCCGCTGTTCAACCTGTCGATCGCTGAGGAGCTGACCATGGCGAACCAGACCTCGACACCGCCGCCGCCGGAGGCGCTGTACATCGAACCCGAGCACGCGCCGGTCGATCATGCCGCCGAGGAGGTGCGCGCGCGCTTCCTGGCGTCGCGCTACCAGCTCGAGTTCGTCGATCTCGAGCACTTCCACCCCGACCACGAGCTGTTCCGGAGCATCCCCGCCGACGTCATGCTGCGGCTACGGCTTCGTGCCGTACCGGCGCGACGGGCCAGACGCTGCTCGATCGTCGTGTCGGATCCGAGCGACATCTGCAGACGATCGACGAAGTCGGCGTGCAGCTCAAGACGCCGATTCGCGTGTGCGTCGGCACGCCGTCGGCGATTCAGTCGATCCTGAAGAAGAGCGAGAGTTCGCAGCGGGTGCTCGAGGAAGCCACCGAGGGCTTCCAGATGCAGATCCTGCGGGAGGACGAGGCGCGGCGACGAGAACCTGACCGTCGAGAAGCTGACGTCGGACGCGAGCCCGGTCATCCGGCTGGTGGACTCGACGCGTGTTCACCGCGCTGCAGCGGCGCGCGTCGGACATCCATATCGAGACGCAGGACGACGCGGTGCACGTGAAGTACCGCATCGACGGCGTGCTGCAGCCGGCGATGAACCCGATCGACAAGCGGCACCACAGCACGATCATCTCGCGCATCAAGGTCATGGCCGAACTGGACATCGCCGAGAAGCGCGTGCCGCAGGACGGCCGCTTCAAGCTGCGCGCTGCGCGGCAAGACGATCGACTTCCGCGTGTCGATCATGCCGAGCGTGCACGGCGAGGACGCCGTCATCCGCATCCTCGACAAGGAGTCGATGAGCGAGCAGTTCACCGAACTGCGCCTGGACATCCTCGGCTGGCCCGAACACGAGATGACGCGCTTCCGCAAGTTCATCCGGGAACCGTACGGCATGGTGCTCGTGACCGGGCCCACCGGCAGCGGCAAGACGACGACGCTGTACGCGGCGTTGTCGGAGATCAAGACGATCGAAGACAAGATCATCACGATCGAGGACCCGGTCGAATACCAGCTGGCGGGCATCACGCAGATTCCGATCAACGAGAAGAAGGGCCTGACGTTCGCGCGCGGCCTGCGGTCGATCCTGCGGCACGACCCCGACAAGATCATGGTCGGCGAAATCCGCGATCCCGAAACCGCGCAAATCGCCATCCAGTCGGCGCTGACGGGCCATCTGGTCTTCACCACCGTCCACGCCAACAACGTCATCGACGTGCTGGGCCGGTTCCTGAACATGGGCGTCGAGGCCTACCAGTTCGTGTCCGCGCTGAACTGCGTGCTGGCGCAGCGTCTCGTGCGCCGGATCTGCCCGGACTGCAAGCGCCGGCCACGATGACTCGCGAGTACCTGGTCGAGTCGGCGCTCGATCCGGACGCTGGCCGACACGCACGCCGTTCTACGAGGGCGCCGGGCTGCATCGAGTGCGGCGGCACGGGCTTCAAGGGCCGCACCGCGATCTGCGAGCTGATGGATCTCGTCCGACCGCATTCGCGACATGATTCTCGAGCGGCGGCCGACGTCGGAAATCAAGAAAGCCGCGCGGGCGGAAGGCATGACGTTCCTGCGCGAGTGTGCCGTCGGCCGGGTGCTCGACGGCACGACGACGCTGCGTGAGATCAACAAGGTGACGTTCGTGGAGTAATCACGGCGTGTCTGCACACTGTCTCCTGGTTCGCACCGCCGCCGCCCACCGTCGCCATCGAACTCGCGAGCCGTCGCGATCACGGTGGTCGAAGTGCGGCCGCGGCGCCAAGGGGGCGTCGGTGGTCGGCTACGCCAGCGAGGCGCTGCCTGCCGACGCCATCATGCCGGCCCCCGGCGGCGTCAACATTCCCAACGTCGGCGTCGTCGCCGACGCGCTGCGCCGCGCGCTCGAACGCGCAGGCGTCCGGCCACCCGCCGCGCGGCGCTGATCGTGCCCGACAGCGTGGCGCGCGTCTCGCTGCTCACCTTCGAGCAATTGCCGGCGAAGCCCGCCGACGTGGAGCAGCTGGTGCGCTGGCAGTTGAAGAAGGCGACACCGTTTCCGATCGAAGAGGCGCAGGTGAGCTGGTTCGCCGGCGCACCGATCGGCGAGCGGCGCCGTGCTCGCCGCGATGGCCGCGCGCCGCGACGTGATCGCGGAGTACGAGGCCGTGGCCGGCGCGGTCGGCGTCCACGCCGGCGCTCGTCGACCTCGCCAGCTTGAACGTGATGAACGCCGTCATCGGCCGCGGACGCCGCGTCGAGCCGCGGACTGGCTGCTGATCACGATGGCGCCGGAGGCCACCTCGCTGGCGATTGGCCGCGGCATCGGACTTGATGTTCTACCGGCACCGCGCCGATCGGTGGAAGATGAACCGCTGAGCGCGCTCGTGCACCAGACCGCGATGTATCACGAGGACCGGCTGGGCGGGACGCGTTTCAGCCGCGTCTGGCTGTGCGGCGGCGGCGTGGGCGAAGGAGGCGGAGCAGGCGAGACTGGAGATCCAGAAACGGCTGGGCGTTCCGGTGGAGCCGGTCGACATCCGATCGGTGGCGCGACCTGGGCGGCCGCATCAACGCCTCGACGGACGTACTGGACGCGCTGGCGGCGCCGGTCGGCGTCCTGCTGCGGGATCGGAAGGCGGCGTGATGCTGAAGGGCAACCTCTCCACGCGGCCGTTCTACAACGAGGGGGCGGTCAACGTGATCCTGGCGGCCGCCGCGGTTGCGGGCCTGGCGCTCGCGGCCTTCAACGCGACGCGGGTCCTCGAGTACTCGGGCGAGCGCGCGCAGCGCACGGCCGCGCAGACCGCCGCCGAGACGGCGGCCCGGGACGTCCGGACGTCGGCCGACCGCGAGCAGCAGAAGGTGGACAAGCCCGCGATGCAGCGGCTGGGCGCCGAAACGCAGCAGGCCAACGACCTGATCGACAAGCGCCTGTTCTCGTGGACGGTGTTCTTCGGCCTGGTGGAAAAGACGCTGCCGCTCGACGCGCGCCTGGTCGCGGTGGCGCCCACGACCGAGCGCGGCGAGTTTCGCATCGCCATGACCGTGAACGCCAAGCGGCCCGAGGATCTCTCCGCCTTCCTGGACGCCCTGCCAGGCGACCGGCGCGTTCTACGACATGCTGGCGGCCGAGCAGCAGCGCAACGAGGACGGCACCTACGACGCGACGGTGTCGGGCAGCTATGTGGCGCCCGCCCTGACGTCGGCGAAGGCGCCGGCCGCGGCGGGAGGCGCGAAGCGGCCATGAGCCTCGCACGCCGGATCTTCGTCGAGCGGCGCCGCGTGGTCCTGCCGCTCCTGGTGTTCCTGATCGCCAACATCGCGGTGCTGGTGCTGGTCGTGTTTCCGCTGCAGCAGAGCGTGGCGAGCGCGGAGAGCGCGCGCGTGCAGGCGACGCTGAGCCTGGAGAATGCCAGGAAGCAGCAGAAGCCCGCGGTCGACCAGAAGGCCGGCAAGGAGCGCGCGGACATCGAGCTCAAGAAGTTCTACACGCAGATCCTGCCGAAGGATTTCCGAGCGCGAGGAACCTGACGAACTTCTGGCTCGGCCGTCTCGCCGAGCAGTCACGCCTGACGTATCGGGCGGGGCAATACGAGGGCAAGGAAATCCGGGACAGCAACCTCTGGGCTTCAAGGGCGAGGTCACGCTCGTCGGCGACTACGCCGACATCCGCAAGTTCCTGTACGAGGTCGAGACGTCGCAGGAGTTCGTCATCATCGAGCGCGTGGCGCTCTCGCAGCCGGGCGCGGTGCAGGGCGGCGCCCAACTGGAGCTGGCGCTCTCGGTCGTGACGTATTTCCTGCCGGGCACGGACCGGGAGAGGTGTAGCGATGAAACTGCTGCCACCGCCCGGTCCGGAACGGCGCCGTCTGCTGCTGATGATCGCGGCGCTCGTCCTGATGGCGGCCGCCTATTACAAGTGGGGCCGCGGGCCGGAGCTCGTGATTCCCGACGTCTACCGGCCCGGCCGCGCCGCTGACCCCGCGCATGCAGGCGCCCCCGCGCGCGGGGGCGGCGAAGCGGTCCCGGGAGTCTCCAGCAAGACCGCGCCGGCGACGCCCGTGCCGCTGAAGCTCGCGGAGATGGAAGCAGGTGCCGGAAGAGCCGCAAACGGGCCGCAATCTGTTCCGCTACGGCGTGAAGCCGCCGCCTCCGCCGCCGCCGTACAGTCGCGCCGCCGCCCGCGCCGCCACCGCCGCCGCCGGCGCCGCTGGGGCCGCCGCCGATTCCGCTGAAGCTGACGCTGATCTGTGGCGGATCCGTACGTGGCCGGGCGCAGCCGCGCGTACCTGGTAGACAAGAGCGGCGCGGTGTTCGAGGCGGTCGAAGGCCAAATCGTCGATGGCCGATACAGATTGATCAAGGTGGGGCACGTCGTCCGTCGTGATGTCGTACCTGGATGGGACCGGGCAGCGGACGATCAACCTCGGTGGGTAGAGTCGCCGCGCGGCGCGCGGCAGGACTCGAGCAGAGATGAACATGAAAACAGGCGCATCGACACTTCGTTGGGTTGCAGTCGCACTGATGGCGGCTCTCGCTGGCGGGATGCGCGACGGGCGGCAGCGCCACCAAAAAGGGCTTTGAAGCCGCCAAGCGCGGCGAGTGGGACGCGGCCGTCGCGTACTACCGCGAGGCGCTGGCCCAGGACCCGAAGACAGGTGGAGATCCAGATCGAGCTGGAGCGGGCGACCCGCGACGGCGTCGATGCAGCACGTCGCGCGCGCCAAAGCGCTCGAGAAGGAGGATCAACTCGCCGGCGCCTCGGCGGAGTACCGGCTCGCCGTCGAGTTCGATCCCAGCAACTCGCTCGCGCTGCGCCAAGGCGCTCGAGGTGGAACGCAGGCTCCGCGACCAGGCCGAAGCCGTCCCGCCCGCGCTCCCGCATGGACGACATGCGCCAGCAGGCGGCGCAGTCGTCGCCCATTCCGCGCCTCGATCCGCGCACGCCGCTGCCGGCCGTGAAGATGCAGAACAGCAACATCCGCGACGTGCTGAAGACGATCGGCACGTCCACCGGCATCAGCATGCAGTACGACAAGGGACTGGATGGCACCCTGAGCCAGCCTTTCATCGATGGACTGGCGGGCCATTCGCTCGAGAGCGCCTTCAACATGGTGATGTCCGCAGAACAGGCTGACGTACAAGATCCTGGACTCGCACACCATCTTCATCTACCAGGACAACCAGCAGCAGCGCGCGAAGTACGAGGAGCTTTATCAGCAGACGTTCTACCTCTCGCACGGTGAAGTGCACGGAAGTCGCGCAGATCCTCAACCAGATGACTGTCCACGACCCGGCGGCAACCGTCCCGTGGTTACGCAGAACAAGTCGGCCAACACGATCGTGGTGCGCGCCTCCGCGCCGATGCTGGGGATGATTGCGCAGAACATGATCGAGACGGCCGACAAGCCGCGCGCCGAGGTCCTGATCGAAGTCACGATTCTCGAAGTGGATCGCCAGCGCGATGAAGGACCTCGGCCTCGACCTGAGTCGACGTACGCGATCGGCCTGACGTTCTCGCCCGAGGGCCGGCCGGCGGGCGGCGCGGTCATCCCGCCGATGCCGGCGCCGCCGATTCAGGCCGGGAACGTCCGCGCGGGGTCCGGTGCGACCAACATGTATCTGACGCTCCCCAGCGCCGTGATCAACCTGATGGAATCGGATCAGAAGACGAAACTGCTGGCGAAGCCGCAGTTGCGCGGCCGCGAGGGATCCCAGCTGACGCTGAACCTGGGCGACTCGGTCCCGGTGCCGCAGACGACGTTCTTGCCGGTCGCGACGGGCGGCGTCGCGACGCAGCCGCAGGTCAGCTACGCCTACCAGTCGGTCGGCGTCAACCTGTCGATCACGCGCGCGCGTGACGTATCAGGACGAAATCATTCTGGACCCGATCATGGTCGACAAGAGCGCGCTTGGGCACGGACATCATCGTGGCCGGCCAGGCGCTGCCGACGTTCGTCAAGCGCGGCGCCCAGGTCTCCATGCGCCTGCGCGACGGCGAATCCAATCTGCTCGCCGGCCTGGTCGGACAGGAAGACAAGGAACTGGCGAAGAGCCTCCCGGGCATCAACTGGATCCCGGTGCTCCGCGCGATGTTCGGCAACGTGACCGGCACGATCGACGCAAAGCGACATCGTCATGATCGTCACGCCGCACATCATCCGGTCGCGCGAGATCACGGCGGAAGACCTGAAGCCGTTCTACGTCGGCACCGCCAACAACCTCGGCGCCGCCAACGCACCGGCGCTGGTGTCGCAGGTGCCGCCGCAGACGGGCGTGTCGACGACGCCGGTAGGCGGGACCGCGGCCGGAGCGGTGACGGGCGTTGGCGCGACGCCGCCGGCGCGGCGCCACGCCGCCTGTGACGGGCGCGGCGCCTCCGCCGGCAACTGGAGCCGTGCCTCCGCCCGCAACTGGTGCGCCGCCGCCGGTCACCGCGCGCGGCACCACCGCCGACCCGCGCGCCCGGCGTGGTGCCGTGCAGCCGGTGACGTCGGCGCCGACCGCCGCCGTGCCGGCCGCCCAGATTCTGCTGACGTGCCGTCGACGGAACTGCAGGTGGGCGGGCCGCCGTACACCGTGCCGGTCAGCATCACCGGCGTGTCGGACATTGGGGGCGGCGACGATCACCATCACCTACGACCCGAAGGTGCTGAAGGCGACCTCCGTGTCGCCGGGGACGTCTTCATGCAGCAGGGACGGGTGTCGCCGACGTTCGCGCCGAAGATCGATGAGGTGGCCGGACGCATCGACATCGCCATCAGCCGCGGCGCCAACGCGCCCGGCGCGGCAGGCACCGGGTTGCTCGCCGGCCTCGTGTTCCAGGCCGTGGCGCCCGGCTCCGCGAAGATCACGGTGACCGGCACGGCGTTCACGCCGGCCGGCCAGCCGATTACGTTGCAACTGCCCGCCGCCAGTCGGTGACGGTCAAGTAGGGTCGCGCCCAAGGAGGGCACACGCCCATGCGCTGGTTTCGCCGGTCGTCGCGACGGGTTCACGTTCATCGAACTCGTCGTCGTGACGGCCATCATGATGGTGCTCGCGTCGGCGGCGCTGCCGCTGGCGCGCGTCTCCATGAAGCGGCAGCGCGAGACCGAGCTGCGGCGCAACCTGCGCGAAATGCGGACGGCCATGGATTCCTTCCAGTGACTGGGCGGAACGCCGGGCGCATCGCGCAGAGCGAGCTGACGGTGGGCTGCGAGAACTATCCGGCCACACTGGACCTGCTCGTCGAGGGCGCGCTGCTGGCCAACGACGCGACCGGCAAGCGCAAGAAGTTCCTGCGGCGGATTCCGGTGGACCCATGACCGGCACCACCGACTGGGGCAAGCGCTCCTATCAGGACGCGCCCGACTCGAAAGTGTGGGGCGGGCAGTGCGTGTACGACGTCTACACGAAGGTCGACGGCAAGGCCCTCGATGGCTCGAAGTATCGGGACTGGTGACGACATGGCTTCACACTTGACACATCGTCTGTCCCTGGCGCGGCGCCGCGACGCCGGCTTTACGCTCATCGAACTGCTGGTGGTGGTGACGCTGATCATGCTGCTGGCGTCGGTGTCGCTGGTCCAGTACCGCAACTCCATCGTCCACGCCAAAGAGGCCACGCTGCGGACGCAGCTGTGGATCATGCGGGAAGCCATCGACCAGGTACTACGCCGACAAGGGGAAGTATCCCGAGTCCCTCCAGGCGCTGGTGTCGGAGCAGTACTTGCGATCGGTGCCCCTCGATCCCTTCACGGGGAAGTCGGATACCTGGCAGACCGTGGCCGCCGAGGCCGAGCCCGGCGCCGTGACGGCGGCCACAGGCATTTTCGACGTGAAGAGCGGGTTTGACGGCGTGTCGATCGCGGACGGCAGCCGCTACGCCGACTGGTAGGATCCGGGAGGACGTATGGCCAGCGACCTGACACGAGGCGCGACGCACGACTCGCGGCGACCGAGCGCCGGCGCCGCCAGTGACCGCGGTTTCATGATGGTCGCGATCCTGATCGGCATGGCCGTGGCCGCGATCATGATGACGGCGGCGCTGCCGAAATGGCACCAGCAGGTCCAGCGCACGCGCGAGGAAGAGCTCATCTTCCGCGGCGAGCAGTACGCGCGCGCCATCGTGTTGTTCTGGGTCAAGAACAACCGCACGTATCCGCCGAGCATCGACGTGCTGGTCTCCCAGCACTACCTCCGTAAGAAGTGGAAGGACCCCGTCACGAACGACGACTTCGCCCTCGTCGGCACCGGCATCATCAACCTGCCCGGCGCGGGCCAGTCCACGCCGGTTGGGGGGCACGACCCCTGTTACTGCCGGATCCTCGCCGGCCGGCGGCGGGCGCGGAGGCCAGGCCGGCGCGGTTGGCGGCGGGGGCGGCCAGCCCGGGATCACCGGCGTGCGCAGCAAGAGCACCGCGACGTCGATCAAGGTCTATCAGCAGCAACAGCAGTACAACCTGTGGCAATTCGACGCGGCGCTCATCGCCGGCAAGATGGGCGTCAGTCTGACGCGCGCAGCAGGGCCAAGGCGGCCGGCAGGGCGGTCAGGGCCAGCAGCCGGGCGGAGCCCGCGGCGGCGCGGGTGGCATCGGCGGCGCTGGCCAGGGCGGCCGCGGTGGGGCGACGGGCCCGGGTGGAGCCGGTCGCGGCGGCACGACGCCGCCAACGACACCGCCCGCCACGGGTGTCGGACGGGGACGTGGCGGAATCTGACGAAAGGTCAGAGGCAGGTCAGAGGCAGGTCAGAGGTGAGAGGTCAGAAGTCAGAGGTGAGGAACGAACTGACGCTGGCCCACCATTCTTCTTGAAGAGCCGGACGCTGAACCGCTGCAAAGCGTGCCGCAGTAGCCGGGGCTTCCGTGTCCGCCCTTCGTCCAAAAGAAAAGTAGACCCGCGTCAGTTCGCTCCACACCTCTGACTTCTGACCTCTGACCTCTAACCTTCCGCGAGCGCCTCGTGAAACTCCGCGCGAAGCGGAATCAGCTTCTCGTTCGTTCGCGTCGGATGTACGCGATTCGTGAGTAAGACCGCGTAGAGATCCCGTTCCCAGTCAATCCACAGCGAGGTGCCGGTGAAACCGGTGTGTCCGATCGCGGTCGGGACTCATGAGGTGTCCGCACGACGAGGTGGGGAGGGCCGTGTCCCATCCGAGCGCGCGGGAACTGCCGGGCACGGACGAGCGCGCCGCGAATGTTCGCATCAAATCCGGCGTGCCCAGGACCGTCGGGGAGTCGAACGTGCGCAGCACCAGTTGCGCGAACGCGCCGACGGCATCGGCGGTGCCGAAGAGTCCCGCGTGGCCGGCGACGCCGCCGAGGGCGGCGGCGTTTTCATCATGCACCTCTCCGCAGAGTACGCGCCCGCGCCACGGATCGAGTTCCGTGGGCGCGATGCGTTCGTAGAGGTGCGCCAGCGGCCGGTACTGAATCGGATCCAACGTGCGTCCGAACATCTTCGTGAATTGCTGGTCCAGCGTCGCGCCGCCGGTCTTCTCGAGCAGCAACCCGAGCAGCATGAAACCCACGTCCGAGTACACCGCCGCCGTGCCGGGCTGACGCTCGATCGGCGTGGCGGCGATCACCTGCTCATAGGCCGCGCGCCCGCTGGCCTGCCGCCAGGCGAGAATCCGCGCCGGCAGGCCGGACGAATGATCCAAGAGGTGGCGGATCGTCACATCGCGCCGTTCGTCAACATCCCAACCGGCCATCACCTCAGCCACGCGCGTGTCGAGCGCGAGGCGCCCAGCGGCGATCTGGTGCATCGCCAGAGACGAGGTCACGATGACTTTCGTCAACGAGGCCAGGTCGAACAGCGTGCCGAACTGGCTGGGCGGCGCCGGATCGGCGTAGGACAGCCGCCCGAACGCCTGGTGCCAGCGGACGCCGTCACGGCCGCCCACGTTGACGACGGCCGCGGGAAACGCGCGGTCGGCGAGTCCGCGCTCGATCACCGAGCGGGCCGCCGTGAACTGAGGGTCCGTCACTGCCTGGGGAGCGTACCAATCGACGGAAAACACTGTCAATGCGATACCCTGACTTCGGCGAACGATGGACGTCATTGGTATCGATGCCGGCGGGACGCGGACGGTGTGTCTGCTCGCCGACGAACAGGGGCGCGTGCGAGCGGAGCGGAGGGGCCCGGGCGCCAACCTGCAGTCGGAAGGCGAGCGCGGCGTGGAGGCGGTGCTCCGAGAGGTGATCGCCGGAGTGGCGGGTGAGACCTCGCCACCGGCCGCGATCGCGATCGGCATGGCGGGTGTCGCGCGCGCCGAGGACGTGGCGGTCGTGCGTCGTGTGATCGAGCGCATTCGACCCGGCGTCCGGGTCGTGATCGTGAGCGATGCGCTGGTGGCGCTGGAAGCCGGCACGCCGCGAGGCGCCGCGGTGGTCGTGATCGCAGGCACGGGATCGATCGCCTACGGCCGGGATGACGAGGGGCGGTCCGCGCGCGCCGGGGGATGGGGCTATGTCCTGGGCGACGAGGGCAGCGGCTACTGGCTGGGGCGCAATGCGCTGCGCGCGGTCGTGCGTGCGGCTGACGGCCGCGGCAAGCCGACGTCGCTGACCGCGCACGTGCTGGCGCACTACGGCGCGGCACGTCCGCAGGACCTGGTGAGGGCGATCGCCGGATCGGGTTCGAAGCCCAGCGTGATCGCCCAACTGGCGCGGGCGGTCGGCGCGGCGGCCTCCGAGGGTGATGCCGTGGCCCGACAGGTGATCGCGCTGGCGGGGCATGAACTGACGAGCGCGGCCGAGTCCGTGGTCCGGCGCCTGGGCTTGCGCGCCGCGCCGCTGTGGCTGGCCGGCGGCACGTTGCTGGGGGTGGACGCGCTCCGCCGCGCCGTGCAGGATGAAGTCGCGCAGCGCTTGCCGGGGATGACGGCCGCGGCGCTCGACGTCGAACCCGCCGTGGGCGCCGTTCGGTTGGCGTGCGATGAACTCGCCGGCCGGCTCGTGCTGCCGGCGCCGGTCGACTGACCCGGCGTTCAACGGAGCGATGCGTCAGCTCAACGGCAAACCGGGTGTGGATCCCACGCGCAGACGCGTCAGTTCACACGGAGTCACGGAGCCACGGAGCCACGTTCTTGGGGTGCCCGCGTGATCCGCAACCCCAGAAAACAAACTCCGCGCCTCCGTCCCTCCGTGCCTCCGTGTGACACTGCGTCAGCTCAACGGCAAACCGGGTTTGGATCGCAGTCGCGCAGCGCTTGTCGGGGATGTCGGCCGCGGCGCTCGACGTCGAACCCGCCGTGGGCGCCGTTCGGTTGGGGTGCGCGTGAACTCGCGGCCGGCTCAGAACACTCCGCGCCGGTCCGACTCCCGCGCCTCCGTGTGAATGCGTCAGCTCAACGGCAAACCGGGTTTGGATCCCACGCGCAGACGCGTCAGTTCACACGGAGTCACGGAGCGACGGAGCGACGTTCTTGGGGTGCCCGCGTGATCCGCCACCCCAGAAAACACACTCCGCGCCTCCGTCCCTCCGTGCCTCCGTGTGAACTGCGTCGAGCTCAACGGCAAACCGGGTTTGGATCCCACGCGCAGACGCGTCAGTTCACACGGAGCCACGGAGCCACGGAGCGACGTTCTTGGGGTGGGCGCGTGACCCGCAGCCCCAGAACACTCCGCGCCTCCGTCCCTACCGTGCTTCCGTGAGCGACCTGCGTCAGCTCAACGGCAAACCGGGTTTGGATCCCACGCGCAGACGCGTCAGTTCACACGGAGCCACGGAGCTACGGAGCCACGTTCTTGGGGTGCCCGCGTGATCCGGAACCCCAGAAAACAAACTCCGCGCCTCCGTCCCTCCGTGTCTCCGTGTGAACTGATCCTCGGGCGTCTGGATCAGGTCACTTCGTCGGACGCCGCCAGCAACTTGCGCAGCGTCGGTTCCAGATCCTCGCCCAGGGCTTCGCGGATGGAATCGTCGGCGCGCTTCAGCTTCTTGAGCGCACGCGGCAGGGACATGTGGCCCTTCTTCATCACGATCGCCGCCTTCACGTTCCACTTCGCCTTGCGCAGCAGGTCGCCGGCATCCTCGGCGGATCGACGCCCGGTGACGATGGCGACGATGCGGCGCGCGCGGTCCTTGAGCTTCTCGGACCCGGTCTGCACGTCGACCATGAGATTGCCGTAGGTCTTGCCGACGCGAATCATCGCGATCGTCGTCAGCATGTTCAGCACCATCTTGGTGGCGGTGCCGGCCTTCAGCCGCGTCGAGCCCGCGATCACTTCCGGCCCGACGGCGGGCGCAATGATGAGGTCCACGTAGTTCTGAAGTTCGGTGCCTGGCCAGCAGGTGACGAAGATGATGCGCGCGCCCTTCTTGCGCGCGCCGGTCAGCGCGCCGCGCACGAACTGCGTGATGCCGCTCGCCGAGACGCCGATGATGACGTCGCGCTTGTTGACGCGCAGACGCGGGCGATACTGCGCGCGCCCTCCTCGAAGTTGTCCTCGACGCCCTCGCGGCGCCGGAACACAGCATCCTGGCCGCCGGCCATGATGGCCTGCACGAGCTTCGGCGGCGTGCCGAAGGTCGGCGGCATTTCCGCCGCTTCCACGAATGCCGAGGCGGCCGCTCGTGCCGGCGCCGACCAGGAAAAGCCGGCCGCCCTTCTTGAGCGCGCCGACGATGATTTCGACGCCGTGCGCGATGCGCTCGCGTTCGCGGTGCACGGCGGACACGACACGCCGATCTTCGGTGGTGATGAGGTCGATGATGTCGAGCGACCGGCATCTTGTCGATGCCGAGCGTCGCGGGGTTGATGGCTTCAGTCGGAAGGTCTTGCCACTTCGAGTGATACGGCATGCATACGTGCCTCGCGCGCGGTCGTCGAACGCTGTCAGCGTCGCCGGGACCGCAGCGCGGTCGCAATCGCGCCACGCTACAATCGTCGCACGGTGCGCGGCATGTCGAGCGGCGATGATCGCCCACGGCGACTGCCCGCAGTCGCGCGGTGCCGCGCACGCGCCGCTGCACGGACGCCAAGCGGCCGGCTACCTCCGCCATCTCGAAGTGGAGCGGCGGGTGCCGACCAATACGCTCGAGGCCTACGCGCGCGACCTGCTGCGGCTGGCGGCGTTCGCGGCGGCCGGAGAGACAGCAGGTCGCGGCGCTGTCGCGCGCAGGATCTCGAGGCATTCGTCCGGGCGACGATGGTCGAGGGACTGGTCGCCGGCGTCGACGGCCCGACTGGTCGTCGGGCGTGCGCGGCTTCTACCGGTTCCTGCGGGTGAGCGGGCGCGATGGCGGCAGAACCCGGCCGGCGGAACTCGCGCGCCCCGCGCGCGTTCGCCGGCGCTGCCGAGATTCCTGTCGACGTCGAGGAAGTGGACGCGCTGCTGGCCGCGCCGGCGGTGGACACGCCCCGGGGCCTGCGCGACCGCGCGCTCCTCGAAGTGCTGTACGCGACGGGCCTGCGCGTCTCCGAACTCGTGAAGCTGCGAGCTGACCGACGTGCGGCGCGACGAGGGCTATCTCCAGTCCATGGGGAAGGGCCGCAAGGAGCGGATCGTGCCGCTCGGCGAGACCGCGCGCGACTGGGTTCGACCGCTACGTGCGAGAGGCGCGCCCCGCGCTGACGGGCGGCCGGGAGGCGCCGGACTGTTCGTCAACGGATGGCGGGCCCGATCCACCGGGCGGCCGCGGCCGCTGACGCGGGCCGGCTTCTGGAAGACTGCTCAAGCGTCTACGGACGAAGGCGGGCATGCGCAGCCACCTGTCAGCCCCACGTGCTGCGGCATTCCTTCGCCACGCATCTGCTGGAGCGCGGGCGCGGACCTGCGCGCCATCCAGGCGATGCTCGGCCACGCCGATCTGTCCACGACCCAGATCTACACGCACGTCCTCGAGGCGCGGCTGCGGCAGGTGTACGACGCTTCCATCCGCGGGCGTAATCCGTCCCCGAGCCTGATTGACCCCGCGGGAGGGCGTCTGGTACCGTAAGCGTTCGGCGGGCCGGGTTTGGCCCGTCCGTAAGGAGACAGTCCATGGGGCGCGGCCGCCATCTGTTCACGTCTGAATCCGTCACCGAAGGACACCCCGACAAGATCGCCGATCAGATTTCGGACGGCGTCCTCGACGCGATCCTGGCGCAGGATCCGGTCGCGCGCGTGGCGTGCGAAACGCTCGTGACCACCGGGCTGGCCATCATCGCCGGCGAAATCACGACGAGCTGCTACGTCGACTTCCAGAAGGTCGTCCGCCAGGTCATCAAGGACGTCGGCTACACGCGCGCGAAATACGGCTTCGACTACGAAACCTGCGCGGTGCTGTCGTCGATCCACGAACAGTCGCGCGACATCGGCCAGGGCGTCGACACCGGCGGCGCCGGCGACCAGGGCCTGATGTTCGGGTACGCCTGCACGGAAACGCCGGAGCTCATGCCGCTGCCGATCATGCTCGCGCACAAGCTCGTGCGCGGGCTGTCGGACGCTGCGGCGCGAGGGCGTGCTGGACTACCTGCGGCCCGGACGGCAAGTCGCAGGTCACGGTCGAGTACGACGGCGACAGGCCCGTGCGCGTGGACGCGGTCGTGCTGTCGACGCAGCACAGCCCGACGGTCACGCACGACACGATTCGCGAAGACCTGATCGAGCGCATCATCGACAAGGTGATCCCCGACGAGATGATGGACAAGAACACGAAGATCTACGTCAATCCGACGGGACGCTTCGTGACCGGCGGGCCGCACGGCGACGCGGGCGTGACCGGCCGCAAGATCATCGTCGACACCTACGGCGGCTGCGGCGCCGCACGGCGGCGGCGCGTTCTCGGGCAAGGATCCGACGAAGGTGGACCGTTCGGCCTGCTACATGGCGCGCTACATCGCCAAGAACGTGGTGGCCGCGGGCCTGGCCGACAACGCGCTGGTGCAGCTCGCGTACGCGATCGGCGTGGCGGATCCGGTGTCGATGCTGGTGGACACCTGCGGCACGGCCGGGTCGCGGACGAGAAGATCGTGGAGCTCGTGCGCGCGCACTTCCAGCTGACGCCGCGCGGCATCATCGAGTCGCTCGACCTGCGCCGGCCGATCTACCGCAAGACGGCGGCGTTCGGCCACTTCGGCCGCACGGAGCCCGAATTCACGTGGGAGCGCACGGACAAGGCCGCGGCGCTGCGCGCGGCGGCAGGGATCTAGGGCAGGTCAGAGGTTAGAGGTCAGAGGTCAGAGGTGCGGTAGCGCGCCAAAGGTGTCGAAGTGCGACGAGTTCTGCTTCGACTGACCGGCCTCGCGGCGGCCGTGACGGCCGCCGTCCTGGGCTGGGTGCTGGCCACGCTGCCGCCCAGGGCCGCGCGACCGGACGTGCCGGCGCCGCCTCCACCGGCCGCGCTGGTCGCCGGCGCGTATCACATCCATTCCACACGATCGGACGGCAGCGGGACCGTTGACGCGATCGCGGCCGCCGCGGCGCGCGCCGGCCTGCGATTCATCATCCTCACCGACCATGGCGATGCCACGCGGACGCCGGATCCGCCGGCGTATCGGCATGGCGTGCTTTGCATTGACGCCGTCGAAGTCAGTTCCCAAGGCGGCCACGTCGTCGCCCTCAATCTGCGGTCCGCGGCTCCGTACCCGCTGGCGGGGGAGACGCGCGACGTGGTCGAAGACATCCATCGGCTGGGCGGATGGGCGGTGGCCGCGCATCCCGATTCACCGCGTCCGGGCTTGCGCTGGCGCGGCGGCGCCGCGGCGGTGGACGGCATCGAGTGGATGAACGCCGACTCCGAGTGGCGGGGGGCATCGAGCGGCACGCTGCTCGCCGCGGTGGCGCGGTCGTGGTTCCGGCCGGCGGAAAGCGTGGCGGCGTTGTTCGGGGCCGGCACCGCGGGGCTGCAGCACTGGGACGCCGCCACGCGCGCGCGGCCGACGTTCACGCTCGCGGCCGTGGACGCGCACGCGCGGCTGGGTGAAGACCAGGACGGCGCCCGGCCACCGAGTTCGCTCGCCCTCGCATTCCCCGGCTACGAGACGATGTTCCGCGCCGTCGCGCAGACCGTGAGGCTGCCGCGCGGACTGTCGGGAGAGGCCGCGACGGATGCCGCCGCCGTGCTCGAGGCGATCGGACACGGCCAGTCGTATTCGGTCATTCGCGGATTCATGGACGCGCCGGGCGCCCTGGCGTTCGACGCGTCGTCTGGTACCGAGCGGGTGGATCTGGGCGGAACGATCGGCGCGGCCGGTCCGGTGGCGCTGCACGCGGCCGTGCCCGCGGGACTCGGCGCGACGCTGGTCCTGGTGCGTGACGGCCGGGACGTTCAATCGGGCGGCGCGGCGATCGACGTGCAGGCGGCGGAACCCGGGACCTATCGCGTCGAAGTGCGGCTGGCAGGGCACCGCATGCCCTGGATCGTGTCGAATGCGATCAGGGTCGGCGGGGAAGTCGCGGCCGTGCCGGCGGCACCGCCGGCGTCCGCTCAGGCGCCCCGGAACCCGGTGCCCGGCAGCGTCGTCGCCATTCCGGCCGACTCGTGGGTGATCGAGTCCAACGCGACGTCGACCGCCACCATCGGTCTTGAGCGCGGCGACCTGCGCCTGCAGTATCGGCTCGGCGGTGGCCCGGCCGCCGGCCAGTACGTGGCACTCGCCACGGGCGCCAGCGGCAGCGCGGCGATCGAGCGGCTGGAGTTCACCGCCTCGAGCACCCGCCCGATGCGCGTGTCGGTCCAGATCCGGCTGCCCGGGGGCGTGAACGGCCAGCGCTGGCGCCGGTCCATCTACGTGGACGACACGCCGCGCCCGTTCAGCGTGGCGCTGTCCGAACTGGAGCCCGTCGATCGCCGCACGCAAATGCGGCCGATCTCCGCCCGCGTGCAATCGGTGCTGCTCGTGATCGATACCCTGAACACACTCCCTGGCGGCACGGGCGAGTTCGTTCTGAAGGACTTCGGCTTCATCCCCGGCCGAGGGGGAAGTTAGAGGTCAGAGGAGAGTCAGAAGTCAGAGGTATGGAACGAACTGACGCGGGCCTACTCTTCTAATTTTTTAAGATCGCCGCAACGCGGACCTTCGGTCGTACGTCCACCGCAACCCGCGCGGCTGCGTGCGCGCCCTTCCAAAAAAGCGTCGTTGGCCCGCGTCAGTTCGTTCCACACCTCTGACCTCTGACCTCTCACCTCTGACCTTCACGTCCGTACCGCGAGTCCCATGTAGGCCGCGGCCGCCCCGAAGATGATGTTGGCGCCCCAGGCGGCCAGCATCGGGGGCAGCAGGCCGGCGGATCCCGCCGCCACGAAGAACGTCATCAGCAGGAAATAGCCGCCGGCGAGGATGGTGGCGAGTCCGATGCCGTAGAGCGCGCCCTTCCGGCCGATCGTCACGCCAAAGGGCACGGCAATCAGCGTCATCACGAGGGTCACGATCGGAAACGCAATTTGCGGTAGAGGTTGACCTCCTGCTCGGCCACGTTGAATCCGCTGGCGCCGAGGCGCCGGACGTAGTCGCGTACTCCCCGAAGGTCATCGTGGCTCGCATCGATCTCGCGCGCCGAAATCCTCCGGACGGGCGTCCGGGCCAGCGCCATCTGCGCGAAGTCGACGCGGTTGGCGGTCTCGTCCCTGGCGAACTGCTGCTCCAGCCCTCTCTGGCGTGCCACCGAGCCGTTGAATGGACCCGGGCCGCGTGCATGGTATGCCGCGCAGCCGATAGGGCGTTCGGCGGTCTCGAAGACCGAGAGGCCGTGAATGACCGGCTGGTTCGCGTTCAGGCGCTCGGCGTGTCGAACACCGCGTAGGGGTAGATCCGGCCATCGCTTCGGCGATGATCCAGTGGTGGTTGGGGCGCCACTTGAGGCCGGGTGCGGCATTCTTGTCCGCGAAGGGAGTCGCGCAGGCCCTGCGCCGACCGGTTGGATTCGCCCAGCACCCGCTCCTCGAGCCGAACAGGATCGCGCTGCCGGCGAGCGCAAAAGCCAGCAGGGGCAGCGCGGTGCGGTACAGGCTGACGCCGCACGCGCGCATCACGATGAACTCGCTGGACCGGGTCAGGGCGCCGATCGTGCCGAGCACCGCAATGAGCATCGACGATGGGAAGGACGAAGACGATGAACTGCGGCGTCGAGTGCAGCAGGAAGCTCGCGAACATCCAGCCGTCGGCCTGCCGCTTGAAGAGCTTGTCGGCGAGGTCCAACGAAGGAGCCGATGTAGTAGAGCGCCAGCAGGCCGAGGAAGGCCAGGGCGACCGATGCACAGGTAATGCAGGCTGACGTAGCGGTCCAGAAGGCGCCGGGCAGCGGCAGGTCGAGCCGCGGCACCCGCAGGACGACCACCGGGCGGCCGGGTCGCCGGGGCCGTGGCCGTGGCGGACTGACCCGAGAACGCCGGGCCCAGGCCGGCAACCGCAGGGTGAGGTCCACGTGCTCGGCGGGCGCGCGGCGCCACACCGCGAAGGCGCCCACGGCGCCAAGCACGATGTTCGGGACCCAGCGCGCCAGAGCGGCAACCAGTTCAGGGTCCGCCGGCCCCGCACGGGCCAGGCCTTTCGTCCAGGCCTCCGCCACCGCCATGACCACGTAGTAGGCGAGGATGACCGCGAGGCCCAGGGTCAGGCCGGCGAGGCGGCCTTCCTTCCGCGTGTTCAACCCGAGCGGGAGGGCAATCGCCGCAAAGACCAGGCAGGCGACCGGGAACGAGAACATCTGTTGCTGCTGCATCATCTCGGCGTGGGCGGGGGAGCCCTCGGCGCGCTTGCGGTCGATCTCGGCGCCGAGCTGGGCGTAGGACATCTCCCGCATGCCCGGCAGGGTCTGGCCGGTGCCGAAGACCGACTCGGCGGGATGGATGACCAGGGCCGGATTCTGCCGCGACAGGGAGTATGGCGGGGGTCGTCTTGCCCGGGGTGTACTGGGTGGCCTGCTCGAGGACGAGCCGCACAAGCCGTTGCTCACGGTCGATGACGAGGGAGCCCGTTTCCGCCAGGGTCACCGAGGGGCGGCCCGGGTCGGTGGTGTCGGCCAGGAGCACGCCGGTCCAGCGGCCGTCCGAGCTGGACGTCCCGGATGTACAGGACCTTGCCCGGGAACTGGGTGAAGAAGACTCGTGGCTTGATGTCGGCCGCGGTCTGTTGTGTGAGGAGCTGGAACGTGATGTTGCGGTAGGCCTGGTTCGAGTCCGGGTCGCCCGCATCAGGATGTACAGGTCCACGCCGGCCACGACCAGGCCCAGCAGGAGCACCGGCCGGAGGAGGCGCATCGGGCTGACGCCGCAGGCCAGGAGGGCGACCGACTCCCGGTCGCCGGACAGGCGCCCGAGCGCCATCAGGAGGCCCGTCAGGAACGCCATCGGAATCGTCAGGCTGAAGCGCCGGAGGGCAGGAGCAGGAGGAGCAGGACGCCGACCTGTCGGCAGCGGCACGCCCTTCGCCAGCAGGAGCTTGGCGTAGTCCAGCGTCGGGCTTCACGGCGAGCACGAACGTGAAGATCCCGAGTGCCAGCAGGAACGGCGGAATCGTCTGCCGAATCAGGTAGCGATCCAGGGTGGACGGCACGGCTGAAGTCAGACGATAGCACGGGCGCCGGGCCGCCGGCCGTGGGCCTGGCGTGGGCGTGGCGAGGCCATATGGGCCGCACAAACCATCCACAGGGCCATATTGCTGGCGTATTTATCAACGTCTGATAACATATATTATGTCAACTATGACCTGGATCAGTCCAGCGGCGCCAGCGGCCCTGGCGACTGGCTGACGCGGGTTCGCGCCAGGTTCCCCGTTGCTCGCTACTCGTTCGCGAGCTATTCGCTTGCCGACTATCGTCAGCCAGCGCTTCCCAGTTCGTTCGGTCGCTCGTTCCCGTCAGTTCCCGTCACCCGCGTCTGCGGAGTTCGTCGATGATGCCCTCGAGCGCGGCGATCACTTCGGTGCGATCGACATCGCTCTTGCGGAACTGGAGACGGAGATTGAAGGTCTTCTCGGCGCCCTGTATTGAAACACGAACGCCTTCGGGCGGCCGGCCTTGGCGGCCTTGCTGGATGCCGCCTTGCGCGCCTGCTCGCGCGTCACCGCGCCGCGGCCGTCGCGCGTCAGTTGCTCGATGAGCGCGATCATTTTCTGAGGCGTCTGCTGCCTAACGATCTGTAGAAGCAACGACTTAGAGGAAATGTCGGCCAGCCGACAGAGCTTCCTGACGTCTTCGGGCATCTCCGCAATCGCCAGCGACTCCGTGACCGACGTGCTGGATTTCCCGAGCCGCTTCGCAAGGTCTTCATGGGTGTAGCCGCAGCGGCTGCGCCAGCGCCAGCATCGCCTCGGCCTCTTCGAACGGGCTCAGGTCCTTGCGCTGGATGTTCTCGATCAGCGCCACCTCAATGACCTCGGTGTCGTCCGACATCTCGGATGACGACAGGCAGCTCCCGGAGGCCGACCTGGCTCGCGGCCTGGTAGCGCCGCTCGCCGGCGACGATCTGGTACCGCCCGCCGCGCTGCCGGACGATCAAGCGGCTCGATAATCCCCTTCTCGGCAATCGACGCCATCAGCTCGGACAGGTCGCCCATGACCTGCCGCGGCTGATCGGGGTTCGGATCGAGCAGTTCGATCGGCACCATGCGCCCGATGGGACTGCCTGCCGAACTGGCCAGCGCATCGACGTAGTGCGCGTCGTGGCGCATCTTCAGAGAGACCGGGAGCCCGCGCTTAGACACGATCGATAACCTCCTGGCACAGCCGGTAATACTCGCCCGCCCCGGACGAATCCGGCGCGAACTGGAAGATGGACTCCTTGTAGGCCGGGCTCTCTTCCAGCCGGACGCTCTTGGTGATGACGGTCCGGAACACTTTCTTGCCGAATACCTTGTCGATCTGCTCGCGGATGTCCTTGGCGAGCGAGGTCCGCTTGTCGTGCATCGTGATGACGCACGCCCAGGATCTGCAGCGTCGGATTGGCCCGGCTGCGCACCTTCTCGATGGTCTCGAGCAGGTCGTCAGTGCCTTCCAGGGCGAAGTACGACGACTGGATCGGAATCATCAGGTGGGTGGACGCCACCAGCGCATTGACGGTCAGCAGCCCCAGCGCCGGCGGGCAGTCGATCACCACGACGTCGTAAGCCGGGGCCACCGCACGCGAGCCGGTCCTTCAGCTTGAAGTGCGAGTCCAACTCCCCCACCAGCCGGGCCTCGAGCTTGGCCAGGGCGATCCGCGAGGGCGCGACCCAGAGGTTGGGCTGGCTCGACGGCCGGATGACGTCAGCAAGGGTGACCGCCGGGTCCACGAAGACGTCGTACATGGACCGTTCTCGATGGTCGTCGACGTCGAGGTACGACATGGTGCTGTTGGCCTGCGGGTCGAGGTCCACGAGCAGCGTGCGCTTCTTGCGCAGCGCAAACGCCGCCGCGAGATTGATGGCTGTCGTGGTCTTGCCAACGCCGCCCTTCTGGTTGGCGATTGCGATGATCATGCGCGTGGGGCCGGGTGAGCCCGAGCCATTCTAGGGACGGCGTCGTGATGCGTGTCAAGAAACGGCAGGCTACATCTTGTAGCCCATCTCGTCGGGATCGAGGCTTTCGAGCCACCGCTGCAGCCGGTCCTGGTCGGCCTCGTCGGTCGATGACTTCGAGCGGACCGCGCCTGCTCGAGGACCGATGGTGTGCACTAGATGGGCGCGCGCGTGCGGGTCGCCAGGGCAACGGCGTCGCTGGGCCGCGCGTCCACGAGGATACGTCTCCGCGCCCTGCCGCAATTCCAGGTAGGCGTAGAAGGTGCTGCCCTTCAGGGCCGTGATGACCACCCGCGACACCGTGACGCCCAGTGCTCCGACGACGATCCCGAAGCAGGTCATGGGTCATCGGCTCGGGCGTGGCCACGTTCTCGATCTGCAGCGCGATGGCGTTCGCCTCGACGGCCCCGACCCAGATCGGCAGCACCCGCTGACCCTCGCGCGTCCCGCAGGATCACGATCGGGCACGTTGGTGACGGGGTCGAGCATGAGCCCCTTGATCTGCATTTCAATCAGCATGGCGCGCGTCCTGGGTCGCGGGCGGGCCGACGGGATTGAGGGCCTCGCCGCGCAGGCTGTTCGGGCCGTGGCCCGTGATCCTGACCGGCATCATCCGCCCGATCCGGTCCGGCGTGCCCGGGAAATTCACGATGGTGTTGCCGCTGGTCCGGCCGGCTGATCTCCCAATCGCGACGCCGCGAAAGGCGTCGACCAAGACGGCCTCCGTCGCCCCACCATCGCGGCGTAGAGGCCGACCTGGATGTCCGCGCTGCAGTTGCTGCAGGGCGACGATACGCGACGTCTTGTCGCGCTCGGGAACGTCGTCGGGCATCCGCTTGTCGGCCAGCGTGTTCGGACGCGGCGAGTACTTGAACGAGAACATCGAGTGAACTGCGCGCGCCGCACCAGGTCCATCGTGAGCGTCGAAGTCCTCGTCGGTCTCGCCGGGGAATCCCGACGATCATGTCCGTGGAGAGCGCGATGCCCGGGACCGCGATCGCGCAGGCGGCTCGACGAGCGCGAGGTAGTCCTCGCGCGTGTAGCCGCCGCCGCATCGCGGCTGAGGATGCGATTGGAGCCGCGACTGGACCGGCAGGTGCAGATGCTTGCAGACCTTCGGCAGGTCGCGGATGGCGCGCAATCAGGCCGGTCGGTCACGTGCCGCGGATGCGGGCTGCGCGAAAGCGAATGCGCTCGACGCCGGCGACGCGCTGACGACGCGTCGCAGGAGCTCCGGCGAAGTCGCACGAGGGATCGTCGGGCGCCTGGTAGTGATTGACGATCTGGCCGAGGAGTTGAACTTCCGGTCCGCCCGGCCTCGGCCGCCGCGCCCACTTCCGCCAGGATGTCTGCCGCCGGCCGCATCCGTTCGTGCCCGCGCGTGTAGGGCACGACGCAGAAGGCACAGAACTCGTTGCAGCCTTCGATGATGGTCACGCTGGCGCGCACGGGATCGGCGTGGCGCGCGACGCCCAGCGGGAACGAGACGTCGTCGTGCGGATTGACGTCGACCTGCGCGCTTGCCGGAGCTCGCGCGCGATCCGGCGAGGAGCCGGCAGCGCTTCAGGCTCTGCGTGCCGACCACGACGTCGATCGGCGACCCGCGGGTGAGCAGGCGGCTCCCCTCCTGCTGCGCGACGCAGCCCGTGACCGCGATGATCGGCGCGGCGCCGCGCTTCGCGCGCCTGCTCGCGGAATTCGCCGAGCCGCGTGTAGAGCTTGTCCTCCGCGCCGCTCGCGCACGCTGCACGTGTTGATGACGACGACGTCGGCGTCGGCCTCTGACGGCGGCCGGCCGTAGCCGTCCGGACTCGAGCAGTCCCGCGATGCGCTCCGAGTCGTGGAAGTTCATCTGGCAGCCGAGCGTCTCGACGAGGTACTTACGCGCCACGGCGGGTGCCCTTTCGGCTTCTGGCCGAGTCGAGCTGGCGCTGTTGACTTTCGCTATTTGTTCGCTATCCGACCGACGGCCACGCGTGAGTAACTCGCGGGCGGACGCGAGCACCTGTGGTCGAGACGGCCGCGCCGGCAATCATGCGCGCCCACTTCCGCTCTCGCGGCCCGGCCTCTCGAGCTTCATGAGCGCGAGGTGTGCGTGCGGCCGCCGTCCGCACGTGCTTCGACGATCTCGAAGTGCGTGTCGGCGCGGGCCGCGATCTGCGCGAGGTGCGTGACGCAGAGCACCTGATGGCCGCGGCCCAGCGCCTGCAGCCGTGCGCCGACCGCGTCCGCCGCGGCGCCGCCGATGCCGGCGTCGACCTCATCGAAGATGAGCGTCTGGCCGGCGGCGTCGCCGTGTCGTCGAGCATGCCGCAAGCGCGAGCATGAAGCGGGACAGTTCGCCGCCTGACGCGATGCGCGCGAGCGGGCGCGGACTTCCTCGCCGGGATTGGGCGAGAGAATAGAACTCGACGTCGTCGGTGCCGCGCCGGGTCCAGCGCTCCGGCGTCGTCGAAGGCCTGCACGCGGACGTCGATGCGGCACGACGGCCATGGCGAGCTCGGCGAGATCGCGGCTCCAGCGCGCGCGCGAGCGTCGGCGGCCGCGGCGGCGCGGGAGGCGCCCAGCGCGCGCCCGGCGCGCCACGGAACTGTTCGCGCGTGCCGCGTTCGGCCGATCGGCAAGGCGCGCGCGCGAGCTCGTCGCTGGCGCCGAGCGTCGGCGAGTTCCGCCTCGCAGCGCTCGCCTGCGTCGCCAGCACGTCCTCGAGCGCCGGCCCGTACCGCCGCTTGAGCGCGCTCGATCGCGGCGAGGCGATCCTCGACGGCCTGGAGGCGCTCGGGCGAGGCGTCGAGACCGTCGCGGTAGCCGCGCAGGAAGAACGCCAGGTCCTCGAGGCGCGGCTTGATCTCGTCACGTTGATCGACGATACGGCGGAATCGCGCGTCGAGCGCCGCCAGGTCGGCCAGGCGCTTCCAGACGCCCGCCGAGCTGCGTGAGCGCGGCGGCGTCGCCGTCGTAGAGCGCCGCGTAGGCCTCGCGCCGAGAGACGGCTGAGCCGATCGGCGTTGGCGAGCACGACCTGTTCGGCGCCGAGGGCGTCGTCTTCGCCCGCGCGCGGCGCCGACCTTGTCGATGTCCTGGAGCTGGAACGACGCCATCTCGATGCGCGCGCGCTTCTCGCGGTCGCTCGAGCTGGCGTGCGCTCGCAGCGCGTCGGCGGCCGCGCGCCACGCGTCGAAGCCCGCCACGTGCGCGCCACGAGGCCCGCGTGGCCCGCAAAGGCATCGACCAGATCGACGTGCTCCGCCGGATCCAGCAAGCGCCTGGTGTTCGTGCTGGCCGTGCAGGCTCAGGAGCCACGCGCCGAGGTCGCGCAGCGCCGTGGCCGTGGCGAGCGCGTCATCGATGAACGCGCGGCTGCGGCCCTGCGAGGAGATTTCGCGTCGGACGATGACTTCGCGGCCGTCCGGCCGTTTCGAAGATGGCCTGAATGGTGGCCTGTGTCTTCGCCGGTGCGCACGAGGTCGGCGCTCGCGCGCCCGCCGACCAGCAGGTCGATGGCCTCGACGAGCATCGACTTGCCGGCGCCGGTTTCGCCGGTGAGGACGTTCAATCCGGGACCGAACTCCACCTCGAGGCGGTCGATGACCGCCAGATGGCGGACGCTGAGGAAGCGCAGCATGTCGGAACCGGAACTCGCCATCCTATCAAACCCTTTGACAGTGATCCGACCGCGTGCTAGTGTGAATCATTCGCGCTGTCCCAGCGGCGCATCACCACGGCAGTGGAGGGTCTTTGCGCTTGCTTGGCATCCTGATTCTTGCGCTGCAGGATCCCACCGCCGGCTTACGCTCCGAGCCCGGCATCGCCGTCGACATCATCTCGCTCGTCGCTCAACGCGAGTCTGACGGTCAAGTTCGTGATGCTGGTGCTGCTGCTCTTCTCGGCGGCGTCCTGGGCGATCATCGTCTTCAAGAGCGGGCATCTGCGGCGCGCGGCGCGGCAGAACGCCGCGTTCCTGGACGGTGTTCCGCAAGAGCAGCCGCTTCTCCGAAGTCCAGGCGAGCTGCGCCGGCCTGCCCGCGAGTCCGCTCGTCGGCCTGTTCCAGTCCGGCTACGCGGAACTGAATGCGCAGCTGCGATCGCAGGCCGAGCAACCGGCCGGGAGAAGGCACCGCGCGTCCAACCTTGAGGAGCCTCGAGGCAGTGGACCGCGCGCTGCTTGCGCGCGTCCACCACCGAGATCGCCAAACTGGAGCACCGGGTCGCGTTCCTGGCCACGACGGCGTCGATCACGCCGTACATCGGGCTGTTCGGCACCGTGTGGGGCATCATGTCGGCGTTTCAGGCCATCGCCGGCGCGGGCTCGACGAGCCTCGGCGTCGTCGGGCCGCCGATTGCGGAGGCGCTCGTGGCCACCGCGCCGGGCCTGTTCGCGGCCATTCCCGGCCGTCTACTTCTATAACGACCTCACGAGCCAGGTGAAAGCGTTCGCGAACGAGATGGAGGACTTCTCGCTCGAGTTCCTCACGATCGCCGAGCGGAACTTCACCTGAGCCATGCCGAAGCTCGAACCGATGCAGCAACCGCCGAGCCGCAACGCGGCGGGCGCCGCGCCCGCGGCGATGCGGGTGTCCACTTCGCTCGCCGAAATCAACGTCGTGCCGCTCGTCGACGTGATGCTGGTGCTGCTCGTGATCTTCATGGTCGCGGCGCCGATGATGCAGCAGGGGTTTCCCGTGCAGCTGCCGCAGTCGCGGCAGGCGAAGGCGATCAGCCGAACCGGTGACGGTCACCGTGGACCTCAGCTTCCGCAAGGATCGGATGGTGCGCGTGGGCACCGAACGCGTGCGGCTGAGCGTGTTGCCCGGAGCGGATCAAGCAGGCGCTCTACGGGCAATCGGAACAGGGCGTCATCCTGGCCGGCGACGGCCAGCATCACGTTGCAGGAATTGTCGATCGATCTTCGACCAACTGATGGCCGGCGGCGTGCGGAACGTGGCGATTCAGACGCAGCCGCCCACGGGACGATAGAGCGCCATGCACGAAGCGGTGGATCGACGTCATCCACGCGTCGCCGGGTCGATCCGGACGGACTCGGCCGGATCATGTCCGCGTCGGTGGCGATCCACTCGCGACCGTGCTCGTGGCGTTCGCGCTGCCCAGGTCGTGGCTGGTGCGTGAGCAGACGAAACCGCTGTTGATGACGATCAGCCTCGGCGGGTCGCTCGGCGAACGGTCCGGCGGCATGGTGGCGGCCGGCGCGCGGCCGGTCGAGCAGGTCGCTCCCCCGCCGAAACGCCCGGCGCCCATTCGGCCGGCGACGCCGGCCAAGCCGGACGTCATCGCCGTGCCGTCCAAGGCCCCCGCGAAGACCCCGGCGAAGGCGCCACCGAAACCGGCCGACACGACCACCGGGACGTCCACCGTGACGCGCGACCGCCGACGACCGGCGCGCAGGTGACCCGGGGCACTGCCGTGGCCGACACGGGCGCCACGGGCCAGGGCACGGGGCTCGACGTTCGGCGGCGGCGCGCGGCGGCGCCACGGTGACGCTGGACTCCGACTTCTGCTGCAAGGAGTACATCGAGGAGATGCTGCGGCGGATCCGGGAGAAGTGGAACAGCGCGCAGCCGGGCGCCGGCACAGACGACCGTCGTGTTCGAGATCCGGCAGCGACGGCACGTTCACGAAGCCCGACGTGGAGAAATCCAGCGGATGGGCGCCGCTCGACATCGCGTCCAAGGCGGCCTTCGACAAGCTCGATGCTGCCGCCGCTGCCGCGGGAGTATCCGGAAAGCTCGTTGAAGATACACTTGACGTTTCCGTATGTGAAGTGAGGTCAGTGATGTTCCGATTCGATTGTTGTGGCGTTCGGTCTCGCGGCGGCGTCCATCGTCGCGCTGGCGCAGGCTCCACCGCCGCCGCAACCCGCGCCACCGCCGCAACGCCCGACCGAACTGAGCATCACGCTCGACAACCCCGGGTCGCATCCGCGCATCGGCATCCAGGCGTTTGCCGTGTCGGTGACGAACCCGGACGTCCGCGCCGCGGCCGAGACGATCGCGGACGTGCTGGCCGCCGACCTCGACTTCGAACGCGAGTTCTACGTGATTTCGCGAAAAGCGTCGCTGGGGGTGCCCGTCGCCGCGACGCCGCAGACCCTCCCCTTCGCGCGCTGGGCGGAACTGGGCGCCGACTTCGTCCTGATGGGCAGCCTGCGCGAAACGGCCGGCAAGATCGACGTGGAGTGCGGCTGATCAGCGTCAAGAGCGCCGTGGCCGGCAAGCAGGACTTCGGCCAGTCGCTACGGCGGCTGCACGCTGGCCAACCCGCGCTTCTGCGCGCATTCGATCGCCGACGACATGCACAAGCGCCTGCGCAACCTGGACGGCGTCGCGCGGACGCGCCTCGCGTTCACGTCGGACCGGGACGCCGAGTCCGCCGTCGGGCGGCCGATTGCCGACGCCGGACAAGGCAAGGAGATCTATCTCATGGACTACGACGGCGCCGCGCAGCGCCGTCTCACCATGAATCGCGTCGCTCAACATCGGCCCGAACTGGGGCCCGGACGGCCGTACGCTGGCCTACGCGTCGTTCGCGCTCGGGCTACGCCGGACATCTTCGTCACGCTGCTCGACGGCCGGCCGCTGACGCGCCCGGCGCACGGCAGCGGACGACGTCGCCAACCACAGTCCGGCGATTTCGCCCGACGGCACGAAGCATCGCCTTCACGTCGAGTCGCGGCGGGCAAACGGGCTACTACGACATCTGGGTCGTGAACCGTGACGGCTCGGGCCTGCAGAACCTGACGCCCGGGCACGGACCGGTCGCGCGAGGGCGCGCCCACGTGGTCGCCCAACGGCGACGCAAATGGCGTTCACGTCCGATCGGACCGGGCACGAACCAGATCTTCGTGATGAACGCCGACGGCACGGGCGTCCGGCGCATGACGTCAGACCGAGAAGTGCGACCGGCCCACATGGTCCGCGCTGAACTTCATTGCGTATACGATGGAGCGTCGCCGGCGGCAAGGACATCGCGGTCACGGACCTGTCGCGCATGGAGCCGCGCGATCCTGACCGACGGCCTCGGGTCGAACAAACAGCCGACCGTGGCGCCCAACGGCCGCCACATCGCGTTCGTCACGTCGCGCTGGGGCAGGCGGCAGCTGGCCATCATCGACTACCCCGACGGCAAAAAATACCGGCAGCTGACGACGCTCGGCAACAACACGTATCCCAACTGGTCGCCCACGCCGGGCGGCCGGATGAGCCTGAACTGAGGACCTGATGAAACGACTGGCCATCTTGCCGCAGTCTCGTGGTGCGCTGGCGGCGTCCGCCTCCTGCGTGAAGAAGTCGCCCGCGTTGCCGCCGGTTCCGGCGCCGGCATCCGCCGCCCTCGCTGACGACGTCCCGGACGACGCCGCCGCCGGCGCGACGTCGCGCACGGTGCCGCCGACGCCGCCGTCCGTGCCGATGGATCCGCCGGTCGGCGTGACCTCGGACCCGCTGGCGGCCGCCGCCATCGAGCCATCAACAAGGACTCCCCGCTCAAGCCGGTGTTCTTCGCCTACGACAGCGATGCCCTCGACGACGCGGCGCGGCGGTGATGGCCGCACAACGCCGAGCGTCCTGAAGAAATACTCCACCTGGGTCGTCACCGTGGAAGGCCACTGTGACGAACGCGGCACCGCCGAATACAATCTGGCGCTGGGCGATCGGCGGGCGCTGGCCGTCGAAGAACTACATGGTCTCGCTGGGCATCTCCGGCCGACCGCCTCAAGACCGTGAGTTATGGCAGCGAGTTCCCGCTCGTCGCGGGGCACGACGAGCAGGCCTGGTCGCAGAACCGGCGCGCGCACTTCATGCTGACCGCCAAGTAGAGACGTCCATGAGACACCGCACGCATCTGATCGGCCTGCTGTTCGCGGCGTGCAGCGCGGCCGCCGCGCCGGCGGCGGCGCAGAACAAGGTCGAGACGCAGACTCTTCCTCGAGATTCGGACGCTGCAGACGCAGGTCCAGCAGCTGACCGTCGCCCTGAACACCGTCGCGGAGCACCTCAAGAAGACCGACGGCGTCCTCGACGCCCAGGCGACGGCGCTGCTCAAGGGCTTCGCGGATCAGAAGGGCCTGATCGACGCGCTCGCGTCCGCGCAGCGGACGCTGAACGAGCGCGAGAGCGAGACGTCCCATGCGCGTGCTCCAGCTCAACCAGGAAATGAAGGCCATCCGCGAGGGCCTCACGATCCAGCAGACGCTGCTCAATGAGATCCTGACGCTGCTGCCCCGCCCGGGCGCCACGCCCGGCCGATCCGAACGGCGCCGCCGGCGACCGGCGCGCCGCAGGCGCCCGGCGCGCGCGCAGACGGGCATTCCGCCCTCGCCGGGCGAGTACTACAAGACCGCGTTCGGCTACTTCTTCGCCGGGCAGTACGACAGCGCCATCGAGTCGCTCGCCGACGCGATCAAACGGTTCCCGGAGTCGCCGGAGGCCGCCCGCGCGCAGATGACGATCGGCGACGCCTACAATCGATGGGCGGGCACGATGCCGAGGCGCTGGCCGCCTACGCCCTGGTCATCAAGACCTATACCGATCCCGATGTGCTCCCCGACGCGTACCTGAAACAGGGCGACGCCAACGAACGGCTCGGGCGAAAAGAGGCGGCCCGCAAGAGCTACGAGGAGGTCCGGAAGGACTATCCGAACAGCTCGGCCGCGATCTTTGCGCTGGCGGCGTTGAAGAGACTGGGATATATCAAAGTAACAAGTTAGAGAAATGTAGGCCGGGGCTTCAGCCCCGGCGGCGTGCCCGCCGGCCCTGAAGGGCCGGCCTACACGACGAGGCAGACACGGGCATTTCGAACGAACGGAAGGACAGCACATGGGCAGCGTGAACAAGGCGATTCTGGTCGGCAATCTCGGCCGCGATGCCGAGATGCGCTTCACGTCCGGCGGCACGGCGGTGGCGACGGTCAGTCTGGCGACCACCGAGAAGTTCACTGACAAGGAGGGCCAGAAGCGTGAAGACACGCAATGGCACCGGATCGTCATCTGGGGAAAGACCGCCCAGTCGCTGCACGAGTACCTGACGAAGGGGAAACAGATCTACGTCGAAGGCCGGATCCAGTCGCGCAAATGGACGGACAAGGAAGGCAAAGAGGTCACGACGACCGAAATCCGTGCCGACCGCATCGTCCTGCTCGGCGGCGGAGGCGGCGGCGCCGCGCGCGGTGGCTCCAGCAGCCGCGAGCGCCAGACTGAGAGCGTCGACACCGGCGGCGGCGACATGATGCCCGTCGACGCGCCGAACGACGACGATATTCCGTTCTAACGAAAGCGCGCGACACGTAGCGGTCAGGGCTTTGAACGCGGACGACGCGGTCGGGCTTAAGCCCGCCGACCTATCCGCAGCCCGCTCTTACTTCTTGTCCGTCCGTCCGTACCAATCTTCCAGCCGCACCACATCCAGCAGTTCCGGCGTGGAGACTTCGAAGACGTCGGTGTCTTCGAGCGCGGTCATGCGGTGGACGGTCGGGGGCTTCACGTGCACGGCCTCGCCCGGCTTCATCTCGCGGCCCACGAGCTTCCCGCCCTCTTCAATCTCGAACAGCATCGAGCCGCGCCAGAGGAAGATCGTCTCGTCCTTCTGGTTGTGGTATTGCAGGCTGAGCGCGTGCCCTTGTTGATGTGAATCAGCTTCCCGACGTACCGGTCGGTCTTGGCCCAGTGCAGCTCGTATCCCCACGGCTTGTCGACTCTCGTCACTTCTGACATCGGCTCTCCTGGGTATCGAGTCTCAGTTGCGGTCGCGCTGCCGCATGGCGGGCGCCAGCGGCTCGATGAGCGTCTGACGGCTTCCGGCGACGAGGCCCGCAGCACCGCCCGTGCCGTGCGCGCGGCCGCCTGGCTGTCGAGCCGCGACAATCCCCGCTTCACCGCCGGAATGGCTGACGGCGCCATGCTGAAGGACCGGAACCCCAGCCCCACCAGCAATCCCACGAGCACGGGGTCGCCCGCCATTTCGCCGCAGACGGAAATCGGGACACCGGCGCGTCCGGGCCGCCACGGCCGCCCGGCGCAACAGTCGAAGCACGGCCGGCGCCGTCGGCTCGTAGTATCCGGCCATGCGCTCGTCCGAGCGGTCCACCGCGAGCGTGTACTGAATCAGGTCGTTCGTGCCCACGCTGAGGAAGTCCGCGTGGCGGGCCAGCAGGTCGACGGTCAGTGCCGCGGCTGGCACCTCGATCATCGCGCCGACGGGCACGTCCCGCCCCACGCCGAGTTCCCGGCTCGTCTGCTCGATGACCGCCCGCAGTTGCCGGAGTTCCTCCGCGGAGGTCACGAACGGCAGCAGGATGCGCAGCGGCCCGTGGGCGCTGGCGCGCAGCAACGCCCGGATCTGCGTCTGGAAGCGGTCGTCGTGGTGCCGCGCCGCGCGCACGCCCCGCAGCCCGAACCGGTCGCGATGGCCCGCGCCGCGCGAGGCCGGGCCGCCCCGTTCTTCGCCCGCGTCGAACGTCCGAATGGTCACCGGCGCGGGCCGCATGGCGTCGAGCAGCGCCCGGTAGGTGTGCACCTGCGCGTCTTCGCCGAGGCCCCCGTGATCGACGCGTCGAGCAGGAACTCCGACCGGTAGAGGCCGATGCCTTCGGCGCCGGCGTCCGTCACGCGCGTGGACTTCGTCGGCAATCTCGAGATTGGCCTCGAGCGTGATGCGGACGGCCGTCGGCGGTCACGGCCGGGCGGTCGCGAAGGTCATGCGAGCGCCCTGCTGGCGGCGTCCGCCTCGGCGGCCCGTGCCGCCAGCCAAGGACGACGCGCCTCCGTCGGATCGATGACGACTTCGCCCGTCGTGCCGTCGAGCGCCATCAACTGGCCCGGCGCGATCGGCCGGTGGCGCCACGCCGAGGCCGACCACGGCCGGGACGCCGAGCGACCGCACGAGGATCACGGTGTGGTGGGTCGGCCCGCCGACGTCGCGAGACCAGGCCTCGCACGCGCGTCCAGTCGAGCTGCGCGGCCACCGACGGCGAGCAGTTCGTCGGCCACGAGGACGATCGGCGGCTCGAGTTCCTGGACGAGGTCGACGAGCGGGTCGCGGTCCGGCCGGATGATTGCGCTGCAGGCGGCCGCCGACATCGGACAGGTCGCCCACGCGTTCGCGCAGCCAGGCGTCGCCCTCGCGCGCAAACAGGTCGTGCAGTTCCTGGTCATGGCGCGCTCGAGCGCCCAGTCCGCGTTGATGCGCTCGGCGCGGATCAATTCGTCGGCCCGCCGGCGTGAGCAGCGGGTCGTCGAGCATCAGCAACTGCGCGGCGAAGATCGCCGCCTGTGCGGATCCGGCGGTGCGCGCGACGCGCGTCCGAGATCTCCTCGAGCTCGCGGCGCGTCCGCTCGCGCGCGGTGCGCAGGCGCTGGCGCTCGCGGTCCACGCCGCTCGACGCCAGCCGGTACCGGACCTGCCGCGCGTCCTGCACGGCGACCAGCGCGCGGCCGATGGCCAGGCCCGGCGCGACGCCCCGGCCGGTCAGCCTGGGTCATGCGTCCTCGAACCCGCGCGCGGTGAGCGCGCACAGCGCCTCGACCGCGGCCTGCTCATCCGGGCCGTCGGCGGTAATGGTCAGGGCGGCACCGCGCGCGGCGGCGAGCAGCAGCAAGCCGAGAATGCTCTTGCCGTCGATGGTGCGCGGTGCCGCGCGTCACGCTGGATCTGGCTCTTGAAGCCCGGAGGCGATGCGGACGAACCGGGCCGCGGCGCGTGCGTGCAGGCCGAGCGCGTTCACGACCGTCGTCGTGCGCGACGCCATCGGCTCAGGCTCCGCTCCGCGAGTCCGCCTCGTCTGCCCGCAGCAAATCGGACGCCACGCGGATGGCCGCGCGACCGTGGTCGCAGAGCTTGCGCGCGCGGGCCAGCAGGTCGGCCTCCTCGGTGGCGCGGGCCAGCTTGATCAGCATGGCGAGATTGACGCCCGTGACGACTTCGACCCGGCCGGCTTCCAGGAACGCCAGGCCCAGATTCGACGGCGTGCCGCCGAACATGTCGGTGAGCAGCAGCACGCCGGCGCCGGCGTCCACCTTGGCGATGGCCGACGCGATCGCCGCGTGCGCCACGGTCACATCATCATGCCATCCGATCGAGACGGCCTCGAATCCCGGCAGATCGCCGACGATCATCTCGGCGGCATTCAGCAGTTCCGTGGCGAGTTGGCCGTGGGTGACGACCACGACCCCGGTGAGATTCTTTGCGTGCATGGCGGCTCCTCAGGTCCTCCGCGACGTCGCGATGGCGGACGCTGCATCTCGATGCCCTTCAGGCCCCGCAGCCGCGGCGCCCGAACGCCTCGCCAATCGCCACCGACCGATGCCGGCCGCCGGTGCAGCCGATGCCGATCGTGAGATAGGACTTGCCTTCGGAAATGTATTGAGGAATCAGAAACCTCAACAGCGTGCGTGGTGAGCGACAGGAACCGGCGCGGCCGCGCGCGACCGCAGCACATAGCGCGCGACCTTGGCGTGCCGCCCCGTCCACGGGCGCAGCGCGCTGACGAAATGCGGGTTCGGCAGGAAGCGCACGTCGAACACCAGGTCCGCTTCGGGCGGCGTCCCCCGGCGGAAGCCAAAGCTCGTGATGTTGCACCAGCAGCGGCGTGGTGCGCTGCGCGCCGCGCGACGGCCTGCGTGATCACGCGCCGCAATTCATGCACGGTCAGCCGGCTCGTGTCGACCACCTGTCCGCCAACTGCCGGAGCGGCTGCAGCAATCGGCGCTCGTCGGCTGATGCCGTCCGCGACCGGCTGCACGATCCCCAGCGGATGGGGCCGCCGGGTCTCACTGAACCGGCGCAGGATCGCGGCGTCCGTCGCCTCGAGGAAGACCAGCTTGATGCGGCGGGCCGTAGTGCGTCGTCAACCGGCCGGAAGACGCGACGGGAACTCGCGACAGTTCGTGGCCTTCGCGCACATCGACGACGACGCGCCGCGACGCTGGATCTCGCGCTTCCGGCCGACGACCAGGTCCGCGAACGCCGGGATCAGCGCCACCGGCAGGTTGTCCACGCAGAAGTACCCGAGGTCCTCGAGCGCTCGCAGCGCGTGCGACTTCCCCGCGCCGGACAGGCCCGGTCACGACGATGAAGCGGGGCGGCAGGGCGACGCGGCGCCCGCGGCGGGCGGCCGGATCGCGCCGGTGCGACGTCGCGCGGGGCTCACAGTTCCTCCTCCAGTTCATCGGCATCGCGGTCGGCGAGCGCTTCCAGCCGGCGCTCGAGGCGATCGGCGAGTTCCCGCGCGGCATGCCGTCCGCGCGCGCGCAGCAACTGATTCCGCGCGGCGACTTCGACCAGCATCGCCACGCTGCGGCCCGGCGCCACGGGCATCACGATCATCGGCACGGCAATCCCGAGAATCTCGGTGGTCGTCACGTCCAGGCCGAGCCGGTCGTATTCGCGCCCTTCGTTCCATCGCTCGAGTTGCACGATGAGTTCCACGCGCTTGGAGGACCGCGTGGACGACACGCCGAACAGCTCCGTCACGTTGATGAGCCCGAGGCCGCGGATCTCCACGTGGTGCCGGGTCAACTCCGGACAGGTGCCAATCAGAATGGCTTCGCCGCGGCAGCGCATCTCGACCGTGTCGTCGGCCACGAGGCGATGGCCGCGGCCAATGAGGTCCAGCGCGCACTCACTCTTGCCGATGCCGCTCTCGCCCGTCATGAGCACGCCGAGTCCCAGGATGTCCATGAGCACGCCGTGGCGGATTTCGCGCGGCGCCATCTGGTCCTCGAGCACCGTCGTGACCCGGGCGATCGCGACGGGCGTCGTGAGCGCGGTCCGCAGCAGCGGCACGCCGGCGCGTTCGGCCTCGGCCGCGAGCTCCGGCGGGCCCTCGAGGCCCATGGTCATCAGCACGCAGGGGAAATCGCGCGCGAAGATGCGCCGCAGGTTCCGGGCCCGCTCCGCCAGCGTGAGTTGCTCCAGAAAGCGGATTTCGCTCTCGCCGAAGATCAGCACCCGGCCGGCGCGCAGGTACTCGTCATAGCCGGCGAGGGCCAGGCCGGTCTTCTGCACGTACGGCAGCGTGATGCGCCGGTCGAGCCCCGCCGCGCCGGCGAGCAAATCCAGATGGAGGCCCCCGGCGGCGCCGCGGGCGCCGAGCAGTGCGCCGACTGTGACACCCGCCGACACGTGGCCTCCGAACGTTAGTACAGCACCTTGCGCTGGTTCGAGGTGGGAATCCTCAGCTCTTCGCGGTACTTGGCAATCGTGCGCCGCGCGAGATCCAGGCCTTCCTTCTGCAGGATGTTCATGATCTTCGAGTCACTCAGCGGGCGCCGCGCGTCTTCGGCTTCGATGATCTTCTTGATGCGCTGCTTGATCGTGACCGACGACACGCTCTCGCCGAACGAACTGCTGATCCCGCTGTGGAAGAAGTACTTCATCTCGTACACGCCCTGCGGGGTATGCATGTACTTGTTGTTCACGACGCGGGACACGGTCGATTCGTGCATGCCGATGTCGTTCGCCACGTCGCGCAGCACGAGCGGCCGCAGGTGCTCGATGCCCTGGTCGAGAAACGCGTGCTGGAAGTTGATGATGCTCGTCGCGACCTTGATGATCGTCTTCTGCCGCTGATCGACCGACTTCAGCAGCCAGAGCGCCGACCGGAACTTGTCCTTCACGTAGGCGCGCGTCTCGTCCGACGCCTCGCCGCCCTTGTCGAGCAGCCGGCGGTAGACCGGACTGATGCGCAGCTGCGGCAGCCCTTCCTCGTTCAGCACCGCCTGTAGCCCTCGTCGGTCTTGATGATGTACACGTCCGGGATGACGTACTGCGATTCGGTCGGGGTGTAGCGCGAGCCGGGTTTCGGGATCGAGGTGCTTGATGAACTCGATGTGGGCTTTGACGTCCTCGGGTCGATGCCGAGCTGCTTGGCGAGTTCGGGAATGCGATGGTTCTGCAGCTGCCGCAGGCGGTCGCGGACCAGCGTCTCGGCGGGCGTGCCGGCCAGCCCAAGGTGCCGGATCTGCAGCAGCAGGCATTCCTGCAGGTCGCGCGCGCCCACGCCGATGGGGTCGAAGCGCTGCACGTGCTCCAGCGCCCGCTCGACGTCGGCGATCTCCCAGGCGCCAAGGCTCGCGATCTCGTCCACCGACGCCACCGAGATAGCCGTCGTCGTCGATGTTGCCGACGATGGCCGCGCCGATGTCGCGGATCGGGTCGTCGCTGGCCTGCAGGTTCAGCTGCCACATCAGGTGGTCGGCCAGCGAACTCTTCGAGGACAGCGTGTTCTCGATGGGCGGCAGTTCCTTGACTTCCTGCGGCTGGCGCGGCCGGTAGCCGTCGTCCAGATACTCGCCGAAGAAGTACTCGTAGTCGGCGTCGTCCCAGGGCTCGTCCTTCTCCTCCTCGGGCTTCTTCTCGGGCTCGACCGCGGCGGCCTGGCTCCGGCGTCTGCTCCTCGGCGGGCACCTCCTCGAGCAGCGGATTCTCGACCATTTCCTGGTTCAAGAGCTCCGCCAGTTCCAGCGTCGTCATCGGCAGCAGCTTGATGGCCTGCTGCAGCGACGGCGTCAGAATGAGCTTCTGGACGAGTCGCGCGTGGAGTTTCTGCTGAATCGCCATCTCGTCTAACGCTGTGCGCCCTCCTAATCTCTAGTCCAGCCGGAATTCGGCGCCGAGATAAATCCGCTTGACCTCCGCGTCGGCCGCCAGACCGGCCGGCGTGCCGCTGCGGAAGATCGACGCCGTCGTGCACGATGTACGCGCGGTCGGTAATCCGCAGCGTTTCCCGCACGTTATGGTCGGTCACGAGCACGCCGATGCCCCGGTCCTTCAGATGAAAGATGATCTTCTGGATGTCGGAGACGGCGATCGGGATCGATGCCGGCAAAGGGCTCGTCCAGCAGCATGAACTTCGGCTGGTTGACCAGGGCGCGCGTGATCTCCACGCGCCGCCGTTCGCCGCCCGACAAGGTATACGCCTTCGATCGCGCCAGCGGCGTCAGGTTCAACTCGTTCAGCAGTTCTGACAGCCGGGCCTGGCGGGTGTCCGCATTGATGGGCAGGGTCTCCAGAATGGCCAGGATGTTCTGCTCCACGGTGAGGCCGCGGAAAATGGACGCTTCCTGCGGCAGGTAGCCGATGCCTTTTCGCGCGCGGACGTACATCGGGTCATGCGTCAGATCCTGGTCGTCCAGGCAGACGCGGCCGCGATCCGGGCGCGGCGAGCCCGACGACCATGCCGAAGGTCGTCGTCTTGCCGGCGCCGTTGGGGCCGAGCAGGCCGACGACCTCGCCGGAACGGACTTCGAGGTTCACGTCGCGAACGACGGTGCGGCCGCCATAGGACTTCGTCAGGCCTTCCGTGCGCAGCGACGCCATTACTTCGCGCGCCGCAGCGACACGCTGCAGCTGATCTCCGTGACATTCCGCGGCGCCTGGCCTTCGCCCGGGATCCGGACGACGCCCGTCCGCCTGTTGGGTTCGAGTTTCATACCGTCATTCAGTTTGCACATGGGCGTCTTCGACGACTGGCTCTCGGTTTGGGGCGACTTGACCTGGGCCGTCTCCTGCCCGGCCTTCCCTTCCAGGGTGTACACGTCAGTGGCCGCCAGATACACGAGCACGTCTCCGATCGCCTCGTAGCCCCCGGACATTTTGGTCCAGACGGCCTTCTGGGCGCGCATCGGACTCGATCGCGCGCGTGTCGGCCGCGATTCGGAACGTCAGCATGCCGGCCTCGACGTCACTATCGGTGGTGTTCATGACCACCGGGCTCCCCCGGTAGACCGCCGTGCGAGCCGTCTCGTCATACTGCAAGGTCTCGGCCCGAACGCGGTACGCTTCAACGCCGCGGTCGCCCGGCCGCGGGGGCCGTCGATTCGAGCAGCCAGGTCGAATCCACCGTGCCGCTCGCGCTCAGATTCCGCGAGGCGTCGGCGAATTCGATTTGATCCGCGATGACCACCGACTGGCCCTGCTTCAACATGGCCTGTCCGCGGGTCGAACCGGTGTAGTGCGCCGTGCCGGAGCTCTTCGTGTAGCGCAGGGCGTCGGCGCCGCCGATGATGGGCTCGTCGCCGGCGAACAGCGCGCCCTTGGGCGCCGCGGCGCTGCCCGGTGCGCGCTTGAGACGCGTCGTCACCGTGCCCTGGGCCCGCAGGTCGTCGGTGTTCGTGTCGACGTCGATCGTGGCGCCGTCCACGGTCATTTCAGACGTCGTCACGCGGGACAGCCGGCGCGGCTCTTTCGCGTTGGGGATGAGGTGCAGCAGACCGTTCGCTTCCTCGTATTGCGCGACGTCGGCCTCGCACGTGGCGTCTCCGTCCTGGAACCAGGCCTTCTGCTGGAACTCCGCCCGCTCGATCGCGTCGATCTGCCCGCCCAGCGTCAGCACGAGTGTGGTCGCCGTGCCGGTGCGTGCGGTACCCTGTGCGCCCGCCCCCGCGCTTCCGCCGCGCCGGGCACCCGCCGCCGGCACTTCCTCGAATCGCGGACTGCCCTCGAAGCGCGCGGACGTCAGTCCCTTCTTGTCGTCGCCCGCGGCTGACAGCGTGTTGGAGGTGATCGTCTTCCCGGGCGTCGTCGCCGTCGGCGCCAGCGTGACGACGACCGTGTCCTTCGCCTGGAGGCGGGTCAGCGTGCGGCCATCGGGCGCCGTGAACAGATCGATCCAGGAGGCTTTGACCGACTTGGCCGTGGCGCTGCTCAGATTCAGGACCGCGCGCCCGGTGAGCGACGCGTGCTGCAGCGTCAGCCCATCCGCGTAGAACGACATGGTGATGTTGTCCGCGCTCATGCCGGGTCGATCCGGCGGGCCGCCGGGATTCGGCGTGACGCGCGCCGTGGTCCTCATCTCGAGGTATTTGATGGCCTGTTCGTCCTCCGTGAACGACACGGTCGCATTCCGGGACGTCAGGGTCTGGGTCTCGCCCACGATTCTGGCGTTCTCTTCGAGCTGGACGGTCTTCTGGTCGCGCACGAGAATCATCCGTTTCGAGGAGAGGTCGGAGGCGCCGTGGCCCTCGGCATCGGGGTCGACGCGTGCGGTCGCGCGATCCATGCACCGTGAACGCGTCGCGCACCCGATCGTAGTTCGCGCCGAGCCCCGTCCCCGACAGCCGGCCCTTCTTGAATGTCATCGGACCGGGCATCTGCAGTTCACCCGTCGCGTCGTCGTAGGTCGCCGTGTCGCTGCGAAGCTCGAGGCCGTCGGCTGTCGTCAGCACGACCGAGCTGGACAGGTTGTAGCGATTGGGCCGGTCTGAACCCTCGATGGCGCACCGGTTTCCAGCGCGCCGGCCCGCACGGTGAACCGCGAACTCTCCAGGCCGTCGATCTGCACGGTGTCAAAGTGCCCGCGCCCGTCGTCGTACCGCTTCGTCGCCTTGAACGTCAGCGTGATGGGCGATCGGCCGGCGCGGTAGGTGATCGTCTGCCCTTCGCCCGTTTCCAGCGTCGCGCCCTTGATCCACCTTCGCCAACTCGACCGGCGGCGCGGGCGGCGCCGGTCGGCTTCGCGTGTAGACGACGATGGCCACGGCGCAGCCGATCCCGATGGCGGCCACGATCCACCGGGCGACGCGCTGCCACCTCACACGCCGGCTCCCACTACCGGCAGCCGCACATCGGCCACCGTCAACTCCGCCGTCTTCTCCCCGCGATACTCGCCCTGGTCGAGCGAATACGCGAGTTCAAGCCCGGCGCGGTGTTCGTTCAGATAGCGCTCGCTTGTCGATGGCCCGCCACGCGACGGCGCGGAACGACCGGCCATCCTGGCGGAACAGCAGCGACAGGTGCCGTTCCTTGAGCGCTGCGGCGCGATTGACCAGATCGACCGGCGACGCACGGAAGACGGGCTTGGCATTGCCGGAGCCGAACGGTCCGAGGCGCGTCAGGCCCTCGAGGACCGTCCGACGAAATCTCGCGCAGCCCCAATGGCGCATCGATACGCAGGCGCGGCACCAGATCGTCCGGGCTGAGACCTCGTTCGCCTACGCGCCAGGAGCCGCCGGCGCATTCGGCGAGCCGGCCGCCTCGAGCGTGACGCCGGCCGCCTGTCGATGGCCGCCGAATTGCAGGAACACGTCCTGCAGGACTCCAGCGCCTCCAGCAAATTGAACGGGGCGAATGCTGCGGCCCGAGCCATGCGCGATGCCGTCGGCGATCGACAGCACCAGCGACGGCTTGTGGTAGCACTCCGCGAGCTTCGACGCGACGATGCCGATCACGCCGCGATGCCAGCCGTCGCCGGAGACGACCAGCAGGTTGTGGCCGCCGACATCGGGGTCGCCTTCCACAATGCGTCTGCGCTTCGGCGACGATCGCGGCTTCTTCCGCCTGCCGCCGCGTGTTCTCGTCGCTCAATTGTCTGCGCCAGCGCCCGCGCGCCGTCGCGCGTGGCGTCGTCGCGCCCGCGCATCAGCAGCAGGTCCAGCGCGGCGTCGGCCGATCCCATGCGGCCCGGCCGCGTTCAGCCGCGGCGCCATGATGAAGCTGACGTGGAAACTGTCCAGCGCTTGCGCGGCCATGCCGCACTCCTGGAGCAGCGCGTCGAGGCCGGCGGCGTTCGGGCCCTTTCGAGAGCGCGGCCAGGCCGCAGTCGCGCGATGACGCGGTTTTCGCCGACGAGCGGCACCACGTCCGCGAGCGTGCCGATCGCGGCGACCTTGAGGAAATGCGGCAGCGAACTCGGCGCCGCGACCCGGTGGCGGCCATCAGCGCCTGGACGAGCTTCAGCGCCACGCCCGACGCCCGACAGGCCCTTTTCCGGATACCCGCAGTCGGCGCGCTTGGGATTCAGCACCGCCAACGCGGGCGGCAGGTCGGCCTCCGGCTCGTGGTGATCGGTGATGATGAGGTCGACGCCGAGGTCCCGAGCGCGGACCGCCGCTTCGGTCGCCCGGATGCCGCAGTCCACCGAGATGATGAGCCGCGCGCCGTCCGCGTGCAGCCGCTCGATGGTCGCCGCCTGCAGGCCGTAGCCATCCCGATGGCGATCCGGAACGAAGTGTCCGACGTCGCCGTCGATCATCTCAATCCCGCGCCGGAGCATGACGGTTGAGGTGATGCCATCCACGTCGTAGTCGCCGTGAATGACGATGCGCTCGTGGTTGCGCGACGGCGCGCAGGATGCGTTCGACGGCCTCCCGCATCCCGGTCATCCGCATCGGGTCGTGAAGCTGCGAGACGTCGGGATGCAGGAACGCGTGCGCCCGCTCCGGATCGGCGAGGCCGCGCTGGCACAGCAGGCGGGCGATGACCGGCGGCAGGTGCAGGGCCGCGGCCGTTCGCAGGCGACCTCGCGCGTCGGCCGGCACTTCCTCCCAGACGCGACGGCCCATCAGCCCGCGCGCTCCGGCGCCTCGGCCTTCGCGGCCGGCTCGGGAGCCGGCGCCCCACCTCCACGATGGCGTTCGCCCCCATCGCCCGGAATTTCGCGTAGCGCCGATCGAGACGTTCCGCCGAGCCGAGCGCCTTGAGTTCCTCGAGATGCCGCGAAGATTGCCTCGTCCAGCAGCGCCGCGGCGGCGCGCGTGATCCTGGTGCGCGCCGCCCACGGGCTCGCGGACGATTTCGTCGATGATGCCGAGCGCGCAGCAGGTCCGGCGCGGTGATCTTCAACGCCTCCGCCGCCTCCACCTTGCGCTCGGCGTCGCGCCAGAGGATGGCCGCGCAGCCCTCCGGCGGAATGACGCTGTAGATCCCGAATTCCTGCATCAGCACGCGATCGCCCACCGCAATGCCGAGCGCGCCGCCGCTGCCCGCCCTCGCCGCACACGATGACGACAATGGGCACGTCGAGCTGCGACATTTCGCGCAGGTTCAGCGCGATGGCCTCGGCGACGCCGCGCTCCTCGGACTCGATGCCGGGATACGCGGCGGGCGTGTCGATGAACGACGAGACGGGCCGCTGGAACTTCTCGGCCATCTTCATGACCCGCAGCGCCTTCCGGTACCCCTCGGGCTTCGCATACCCGAAATTCCGGTAGATCTTCTGCTTGGTGTCGCTGCCCTTCTGGTGGCCGACCACCATGACGGGCTCGCCGTGGTAGAAGCCGAACCCCGCGACGATGGCCTTGTCGTCGGCAAAGCGGCGATCGCCGTGCAACTCCGTGAATCCCTCGATCAGGTGCCCGACGTAGTCGAGCGTGCACGGCCGACTGGCGTGGCGCGCGACCTGCACGACCTGCCAGGGCTCGAGCCGCTGAAGATGTCGGCGCGGACTTCCTGCGACGCGCGATTCCAGCTGGGCGATCGACGCCACACGCTCGGGCGTCTGCGGCAGCATCCCCAGCGCCTCGATCTCCTTCAGCAGGACGGCGACGGGTTCCTCGAAGTCCAGGGTATCGGCGGGCATCGGCCTATTCTCTCACTTCAGCAGCGACCGATCCGGCGCCGCACACCGCCTCGACGTCGCTGCACGAAATGCTCGATCGGCCGGATGCGCCGGGCCGTCGCCGCGCGCACCTTGAGCCGCGGGCCCCGCGCCGTTGACGTCCATCACGAACGACACGCGGCGGTCGCCCGGGTACCGCTCGAGCACCGCCGGCGACCCGGCGCATCAGGTCGCGTTCCAGGGCCCTTGCCGGTGAGCGGATTTCGACCTCGCGCACGGCGCGCTCGCGCACCGCCTCGAGCGGCGTGATCTCGGCCACCACCAGCTTGCTGCGTTTCTTCGTCGCGCTCGTACTTGCCGCGCACGAGCACCATGGCGCCGCGCGCTGATCAGCCCGCCGAACCGCGTGAACGCTTCCGGGATAGACCACGGCCTCGACCTTGCCGTCCTCCGCTTCCAGCATGAACACGGCCATCCGATCGCCGCGGCTTGGTCTTGAGCGAGCCGCAGGCCGGTCGACGCCGCCGCCAATGGCCACGTCAGCTTCCGACTGCGTCAGCGCGGCCAGCGGCCGCGCGCCGCCGGCACGCGAGCGCTTCGGCATAGCGCTGCAGCGGATGCCCGCTCATGTAGAGGCCGAGCGCCTCCTTCTCGAACGGCAGCGCCTCGGTCTCCGTCCAGCGGCCGGACGACGGGATGCCGGCATCGGCCTCGGTCGCGTGCGGCGCATCCGTCGCCGCCGAACAGCGTTCCTGGCCCTGGCTGCGTCCTTCTGATGGCGGCTGCCGTGGTCGAGGATGCGATCGAGGCCGGCCAGCAGGCTCGCGCGCCACCCGAGGTAGTCCTCGCGGCCCTTCGGCGAGAGGCTCGTCGAACGCGCCGGCCTTGATGATCGCGTCCAGCACCTTCTTGTTCACCAGCCGCAGGTCGACGTGCTCGACCAGCGCAAGAGCGACGCGATCGTGCCGCCGAGCGTCTTGCGCGTCTCGAGGATCGATCGAATCGCGCCCTGCCCCGCGCCCTTGATCGCGCCAAGGCCGAACCGCACGCCGTCCGGCTGCACGACGAACGGCAGTTCGCTGCGATTGATGTCGGGCGGCAGCACGGGCACGCCCAGCTCCCGGCATTCGTCGAGGTACAGCGCGATCTTGTCCGTGTCTTCCGACTCGATCGTCAGCAGGGCCGCCATGAAGTGCCGCGGAAAGTTCGCCTTCAGATACGCCGTCTGGTACGCGAGCAGCGCGTAGGCCGTCGAATGCGACTTGTTGAAGCCGTAGCCCGCGAAGTACTCGATCAGTTCAAAAATCTTGCTGGCCTTCTTCTCGGCGATGCCGCGGGCCTTGCTGCCGGCCATGAACGCCTCGCGCATGGCCTGCATCTTCGCCGGCGTCCTTCTTGCCCATCGCGCGCCGCAGTTCGTCGGCCTGCCCCATCGTGAAGCCGGCGAGGTCGCTCGCCAGGCGCATGACCTGCTCCTGATACGCGATGACGCCGTAGGTCTCCTTGAGCGCCGGCTCCATCAGCGGCACCTCGTAGGACACCTCCACGCGCCCGTGCTTGCGGTTGATGTAGTCGTCCACGACGCCGCCGCGCAGCGGGCCGGGCCGATAGAGCGCGTTCAGCGCGATCAGGTCCTCGATGCACTGCGGCTTGGCGCGCCGGAGCGTGTCGCGCATGCCGGAGCTCTCGAACTGGAACACGCCGTGCGTCTGGCCGTTCTGGAACAGCTGATACGTCTTCGCGTCGTCCTGCGGCAGGCTGTCGAGGTTGAGTTCCTGCCCCGTCGTCTCCTTGATGTGCTTGACGGCGTCGTCGAGCAGCGTCAGGGTGCTGAGCCCCAGGAAGTCCATCTTCAGCAGGCCGACCCGCTCGATTTCCTTCATCGCCCACTGCGTCGTGATTTCGTCCTTCGCGCTCTTGTAGAGCGGGACGAATTCGGTCAGCGGCCGTGGGGTGATGACGACGCCGGCCGCGTGGACCGACGCATGCCGCGTCATGCCCTCGAGGCGCCGGGCGACGACGAGCAGGTTCTTGACCCGTTCGTCGGCCTTCTCGGCCGCGGCCAGCGGCGAATTGTCTTCGAGCGCCATGCGTCGAGCGTCATGTCGAGCTGGTTCGGAATCAGCTTGGCGACGCGATCGACCTCGGAGACGGGCATTTCCATCACGCGGCCGACGTCGCGGACGACGGCCCGGGCCTTCATCGTGCCGAACGTGATGATCTGCGCGACGTTCTCGCGGCCGTACTTCGCGGTCACGTAGTTGATGACCTCGCCGCGCCGGCGCTCGCAGAAGTCGATGTCGATATCGGGCAGCGACACGCGCTCCGGATTCAGGAAGCGCTCGAAGTACAGGTCGAAGTGCAGCGGATCGACGTCCGTGATGCGCAGGCAGTAGGCGACGATGCTGCCGGCGGCCGATCCGCGGCCCGGGCCGACGGGGATGCCGTGCTCCCGCGCGTAGCGGATGAAGTCCCACGATGATCAGGAAGTAGCCGGCGTACTTCATCCGCCGGATCATGTCGATCTCGTACGCCAGCCGCGCCTCGTAGTCCGAGAGCGGACGCCGCAGCTCGCCGCGGTCGGCTCAGCGCCTGCAGCGCGGCAGGCGCGTCCGCGTAGCCCTGCGCGCACCATTTCCTCGAAGTACGCATCCACCGTGTAGCCGGGCGGCACCGGGAAGTCCGGCAGGTGCGCCTCGCCCGTTCGGCAGGACCACGTTGCACCGCTCCGCGATGCGCATCGTGTTGCGCAGCGCCTCCGGGTAGTCCCCGAAGACCGCCGCCATCTCCTCGGCCGTCTTCAGGAAGAACTGATCGCCGTGATACTTCAGCCGCTTCTCATCGCTGACGCTCTTGCCCGTGCCGATGCACAGCAGGATGTCATGCGGGTGCTGGTCGGTGCGGCTGCAGGTAGTGCACGTCGTTCGTGCAGACGAGCGGCAGCCCGAGATCGCGCGCGATGGGCAGCAGACCGGTGTTCACCAGGTGCTGCTCCTCGATGCCCTGGTCCTGCATCTCCAGGAAGAAGTTGCCCGGCGCCCAGAATGTCGCGATACGTCGCGGCGGCCGTCGAGCGCCTTGCGCGCCTGGTCCGCGCGGATGCCGGACGCGACTTCGCCCTTGAGGCAGCTGCTCAGGGCGATCAGGCCCTTCGCGTGCTGCGCCAGCAGCGCCTTGTCGATGCGCGGCTTGTAGTAGAAGCCCTCGGTGTAGCCCGACGACACGAGCTTGATGAGGTTGTGGAAGCCCTCGTTCGTCTCCGCCAGCAGCACCAGGTGGTTCGCCGTTTCGCCGGGCGTGCCGGACTTGTCCTTGCGGTCGCCGGGCGCGACGTACACCTCGCAGCCCAGAATCGGCTTGACGCCGCGCTTCCGGGCCGCGTCGTGGAACGTGACCGCCGAGAACAGGTTCCCGTGCTCGGTCACGGCGACGGCCGGCATCTTCAGCGCCGCGACACGATCCAGCATCTCGCCGATGCGGCACGCGCCGTCGAGCAGCGAGAACTCGGTGTGCAGGTGCAGGTGGACGAACTCGTTCATCTATTCCCACTCGATCGTCGCCGGCGGCTTCGAGCTGATGTCGTAGACGACGCGGTTGACGCCGTGGACTTCGTTCACGATGCGCGACGACATCTGCGCCAGCAGATCGTGCGGCAGGCGCGCCCAGTCCGCGGTCATGCCGTCGCGGCTCTCGACCGCGCGGATGGCCACGAGATGCTCGTAGGTGCGCTCGTCGCCCATCACGCCGACGCTCTGCACCGGCAGCAGCACCGCGAACGACTGCCACAGCCGCCGGTACCAGCCCGCCTGCCGGATCTCGTCCGCCACGATCGCATCGGCGCGGCGCAGCAGGTCGAGCCGGGCCGCGGTCACGGGGCCCAGCAGCCGCACGGCCAGGCCCGGCCCGGGGAACGGCTGGCGCCAGACGAACTCGTCGTCGAGCCCCAGCGCCGTGCCCACCTCACGGACCTCGTCCTTGAACAGCTCCCGCAGCGGCTCGACCAGCGCGAAGTGCATCCGCTCCGGCAGGCCGCCCACGTTGTGGTGGCTCTTGATCGCCGCCGACGGCCCGACCACGGACACGCTCTCGATGACGTCCGGATACAGCGTGCCCTGCGCCAGAAAGTCGAAGTCCGCCCAGTTCGGCCGCGCGGCGCTCGAACACGTCGATGAACGCGGCGCCGATGATCTTGCGCTTCCGCTTCCGGGTCGGCCACGCCGGCCAGCCGATCGAGAAACAGCGCCGACGCGTCCACGAAGTCCAGCGGCAGCGCCAGGCGCGCGAACCGGCGCCGGACCTGCGTGCGCCTCGTCCAGCCGCAGCAGGCCGTTGTCCACGAAGATGCACGTCAGGCGGTCGCCAATCGCGCGATGGACCAGCATGGCCGCGACGGTGGAATCCACGCCGCCCGACAGGCCGCACACGACCCGGCCCCGCTCCCCCACCTGCGCCCGGATCTTCGCGATGCTCTCCTCGACGAACGACTCCATCGTCCAGTCGCCGCGTGCAGCCGCAGACGCCGATAGGCAAAGTTCTTGAGGATCAGCTCCCCGCGCTCGGTGTGCACGACTTCCGGGTGGAACAGCAGCCCGTACAGTTGCCGGTTCGTGTCCTCGATGGCGGCCACGGGCGCGTTCGCCGACGTGCCCACGACGGCGAATCCGGGCGGCGCGGCGGCGACGTAATCGCCGTGGCTGGCCCAGACCTTCAGCGAGCCCGGCAGGTCCTTGAACAGGGCGCCGACCGGTCAGATCGACCACCGCATGCCCGTACTCGCGGCTCTCCGCCGGGCTGACGACGCCGCCGAGCATCTGCGTCATCAACTGCATGCCGTAACAAATGCCGAGGGTCGGCATGTCGAGCAGGAACAGTTCCGGATCGACGCGCGGCGCGCCGGGTTCGGATACGCTGCGGGGACCGCCGGACAGGATCACGCCCGCCGGCCGCCGCGCCGCAATCGCCGACGCCGGCGTGCCGGGCGGCACAATTTCCGAGTAGACCGTCAGTTCGCGCAGCCGGCGCGCGATCAGCTGCGTGTACTGCGACCCGAAATCAAGAACGACAATGGTTTGATGTGTCACTGCGAATTTAGGATGACGTGCCGCCTCTGTGGACTCGGAGTCGTTATTATAAGCGCGTGCACATTCCGAGGGCTACGAGACTCGCGGGCCTTACCGCGGCGCTGGTGGTCGTGTCCGTCGCCGTGGCGGCCCACCAGAAGGCCAAGCCAACCCCGACGCCGCCCGAGCCGCCGCTCGAAATCCTGTGGCATCAGCGGCTGCCCGTCACCGATGAGAGCGCGCGAACGCCCGGACTCGTGGCGGGCGACGCGTTCGTGTTCGTGGCCAGTCCCGGCGGCGCGCTGACGGCCCACGATCCCGCCCAGGACGGACGCATCGTCTGGTCGAAACCGTTCGCCTCGGTGCTGCGGCCGGCGGTGGCCGGCGCGCGCATTGCGATCGTGACAGACGCCGTGGTGCACGTGCTCGATCAGCGCACCGGCGAACCCGCGTGGTTCTCGGAGGTGGACCCGGGAACGTCGGCCCTCGTGAGCCTTGGTGATCGGCTGGCGGCCCTCGCGGGGGAGGAGTTGCGGAGCTGGGATGCGGAGGGCGCACCGGCGTGGCGCGTGAAACTGGGGGGTGTCCCTGTGACGCCAGTCGTGTCGAGTGACGGAGTCATCTATGCCGGGCTGGACTCGCCGGCGGACGGAGCCCGGGGTGGTCAGACCCCGGCATTCTCTCTCGTCGCGATCGACGCCGCCACCGGCAAGCTACGCTGGACGCACCCGCTGCCGGCGAAGCCCGACTCCCTGGCGGTGAAGGGCGACCAGTTGTACCTCGGCGCCGCGAACGAGACGCTGTACACGTTCCCGACAGCGGGCCAGGCCGATCCGGCGTGGAAGTTCCGCGTGCTTCGATTCGGTCGGCCAGCCGTACGCCGACGACCGGCTGGTCTACTTCAGTTTGCTGGATAACACCGTCGGCGCCTTCAACCGGAAAGGCGGCACCAAGCGCTGGTCACGGGTCCTGCCGTCGAGGCCGTTCACCGGCCCGCTGCCGGTCGGCGCGGGCCTGGCGGTGGTGCTGACGACCGGGCAGGTCATCGAGATGAACCCGGTCGACGGCAAGACCAGGGAACAGGCCGCCAAGGCGGCCACCGATGCTGCGGCGACCGCCGAGACGACGACGCCCACGCCGCTACCCCCGGCACGGCTCCAGGCCGCGACCGTCTCGCCCGACGGCAAATACCTCTACACGATCACGATTTCGAAGGACTACTCGCGCACGCTGACCGCGTGGGGGCGGAAGTAGTCAGTTCACACGGAGGCGCGGAGGCACGGAGACGCGGAGCCTCTCTTTGGGGGCTGCGGATCACGCGGGCTGTCGCACGCGGGCCCTCCCTAGAAATGTTTCCACGCCTCCGTCGCTCCGTGGCTCCGTGTGAACTGACGCCGCGGCCTCCTTTGGCAATTTCTGCCAACGCCGGTCCTCCGTTTCGCAAACTTTGCGTACCTCACGGTTGGATCTCGTGCGTTCTCGCGCACAAACTTGGATCAGGGATTGCAACATCCATCGGCATGGCATTGGTGACGGTTGACTCCGCTGAGGCAGTGATTGGGTGTGCCATCGCCGTGCATCGCGCTCTTGGGCCGGGCCTGTTTGAGTCCGTCTACGAGCCGTGCCTGGCACACGAGTTCGACAAGGCAGGCTTGCGATTCCAGCGTCAGACGTCGCTGCCGCTCGTTTACGATGGCGTGCGTTTTCCGCAGGCCTTCCGCGTGGACTTCATCGTGGAGGATGAACTACTCGTCGAGCTGAAGAGCATCGAACGGCTGCAACCCGTGCATCATGCCCAGCTCCTCACGTACCTGCGGCTTGCGGGGTTGCGAAAGGGCCTGCTGATCAACTTCAACGTGCCCCTGCTGAAGCAAGGTGTAAAGAGCGTCGTGCGGTGATCCGTTCGCACGGAGGCACGGAGTAACGGAGGCGCGGAGCTTCTTTGGGGGGCTGCGGATCGCGCGAGCCGTCGCACGCGGGCACGCCCAAAGACATCTCCGCGTCCCCGTCGCTCTGTGGCTCCGTGTGACCTGATCCCCGGGTCTTCAGACTTCGCGGGCGGTAATCCCTTCGCACGGAGACACGGAGTAACGGAGGCGCGGAGCTTCTTCGGGGGGCTGCGGATGCGCGGCCGTCGCACGCGGGCACTCCCAAGAAAACACTCCGTGTCTCCGTCCCTCCGTGGCTCCGTGTGGACTGATCCCCGTTAGCTGCGTGCTGTCTCCAAAGGCCGCGCCGCGGCCGTCTCGGCGATCGCGGCCGCGAGGCGTGCGACGCCCTCGTCGATGCGCGACGGACTCGGGGCCGAGAACGACAACCGCATGAACTCCGTGCCCGTGTGGTCCACGAAGAACGCGCTGCCGTCCACGTAGATCACGCCCCGGGCTTGCGCGCGCGGCATCACGTCGCTGGCCTTCAGGCCGCCGGCGAGCGCGGCCCAGAGGAAGAACCCGCCGCGCGGCGCGAGCCACGTCACCTGGCCATGGAGCCGGCGTTCGATCGCGTCCACCATCGTGTCGCGCTTGTGCTGGTAATGCGCGCGCAGCTTCGGCAAGTGCTTCTCGAACAGGCCGCGCCGGCAGGCCTCGTACACCACGCGCTGATCGAACGCGCCGGTGCAGAGATCCTCCGCTTGCTTCGCGAGCTCCAGCTTCCCGCCCACGGCGCGCGGCGCGTTGACCCACGCCACACGGAAACCGGGCGCGAGCGTCTTCGAGAAACTGCTGAGATAGATCACCCGTCCGTGCTGGTCGTCGGCGGCCATCGGGCGCGTGTCCGCTTCGCCCGCGACATCCGGAAAATAGAGATCGCGGTACGGGTCGTCTTCGACAATCAGCACATCCGCCCGCTCGGCCCACTCCAGCAGCGCGCGCCGTTTCGGCAACGCGAGCAGCAGGCCGGTCGGGTTCTGGAAGTTGGGGACGAGATACAGCAGCTTCACGCGGCGGCCTTCCGACCGCAGCGTCACCACCGTGTGCTCGAGATGATCGAGGTCGATGCCGTCGGCCTCCTGCCGGACACCCACGAGCGAGGCGCCCACGTTCCGGAACGCGGTGATGGCGCCGGTATAGGACGGCAACTCCATCAGCGCGACATCCCCGGGATCGAGCAGCACGCGCGCCAGCAGATCCAGGCCCTGCTGGGATCCACTGGTGATCAGCACGTTCTCAGCCGCGCTCGCGATGTGCCGCGACTGCATCAGGCCCACCGTGGCCTCGCGGAGCGGCTTGTAGCCCTGCGTCGGCCCGTACTGCAGCACGCTGCCGTCGTGGCCGTCGAGCAGTTCGCGCGAAATCTCCGTCAGCAACTGCCACGGAAACTGGTCTTCCGCGGGATAACCGGGCGCGAAGGAAATCATGTCCTTCGCCTCGGCGAGGACCGTGCCCATCTGCCGAATGGCGGACTCGCGCATTTGCGACGCCGCCTGTGAAAAGAAGGGATCGTAGTTGGTCATGCTTCGTGCACCCGCAGGCGAACCGGCGCCTCGGCCGGCGCCGAGAACCGGCGATACTCACTTTGATAGGCCGACAGAGTCGTGAGACTCATGTACTGAAACAGTAACCCGCGCGCGGCCCAGAACGCCACCTGCAGCGGCACGAACAACAGCCCCACGAGCGGCACCCAGGCGATCAGCGCCAGGGCCGCCGTGGCCGCGAACGACGCCGCGGTCGCCAGGAGCACTATCCCGCCCATCACGCCAAACACGCCGAGCACGTGCCGCGCGTCCGCGAGCAGGAACGCCCGGACGCGCCCGAGCGCGACGCGCACGCCGCAGTCGTCGGTGATCATCACGACGCGCGCCAGGTCGAAGAAGAGGTTGACCGCGGTCACGGACACGGCCGCCGCCGACGTGGCCAACGCGACGAGCAGCGGCCAGGCCGGCGCCCAGTCCGAATCGGCGACCCACCGGAACCCGTCCACCACGGCGAACAGGTACAGTCCGCCGAGCACGACGTACGCGACCCCCAGACCCGCCGCCAGCCGCGCGGCTCGGCGTTGAAATCGCCTTGTGGCCGTCCACAGCGCCGACAGCGAATACGCGCGCGCGCCGCGCAGGGCCTCGAACGTGTACGGGCTCCGGTGCGGATCGCCCACGGTGCCCTCCCCCGCCACGAGGATCGCGAGCGTGCCGGCCTTCACGATGAACATCAGCACCGCGCCGCCCACGCCCACGACCACCAGCGCCGCGAGGAAGCCGGCGAGTGCCGCGGGCGCGTGCGTCAGCGGCACCAGCATCTGCTCGGCCGCCGACAGCAGGCCGTCGCCCAGCAGCGTGCGGATGTCGACGCCGAGCAGCACGGCGACCATGAACGCGCCGCCGACCACCGGCACGCCGAGCGTGAACTTGTAGGCGGATTCGATGACGAAATCGACGAGCACCACGGGCCAGTTGGCCAGGGTGACGACCGCCCCGCGTGCGAGGACCGCCCGGAGCGTCAGCGGAGAAGACATGAATCACGGCCGCGCGATCGCGGCTACCACGGGCAGTATAGCATCCGGCGTTTTTGGTATTCTCACGCCATGCCCGGCCATTTCGCGTAGTGGTGCTCGTGTCGCGCGCACGCCTCCTCGCCATCGCCGTCGGCGCCAGCGTCCTCCTGACCTCCGCGGGACTCGCGTGGGATTTCGCGCGCTTCGGCTGGCAGGCGGGTGACCACGAAGCCCGGCTGCAGCGTGAACTCACGAGCCGCGTGGCCGAGCGCATCGCGGCGCTGTCGGCCACCGGCGCGCGCGTCGCCGGCAGCGGCGACCTGGTGGCGGCCGCGAGCGCCTCGCGCGACGCGCTCCCGGCACTCTTCGCCCGCTTGAGTGAACCGGCCGCCGCGAGCGTGGAGGCCGTGTCGGCCACGGTGTGGATCCCGGCCGGGCCCGGTGGCGGTGACTATCGCGCCCTGGCCTGGACCGACGGGCCGTCCGAAGACATCGCGGCCCCGCGCCTCAACCAGGCGCCGGATCTGTTCGTCGCGAACGGCGCCAGCGGCCTGCGCCTCGTGTTCGTGCAACCGATCGACGACCGGGGCGCACGCGTCGGCGTCGCCTCCGCCGAAACCCAACTGTCGATCCCGGCGCCTGCCGGCACGTTCGGACAGCAGTACTCGATTTCCACGTCGGCCGGACCGCTGCCCATCGAAGCCGTGGTCGATCAGGCCGCCACCGCGGCCGACCACCGCGTCATCGTCTCGTCACCCGCGGGTGTGTCGCTGTTCAGCGTGGGCGTGCCGGGCGATCAGCTGGCCGGCGCGCGCCGGACGTTCCGCTGGCGTCTGGCGGGCGTGGCCGTGCTGCCCTTTGCGGGCCTCTTTTACGCGCTGCTGATGACCGTCACGTTGCGCCGCCGCGTGTCACACACGCTCGCGGCCTGGATCGCCTGGACCGCCGCGATGGGACTCGCCATCGTCGCCGGCGCCATCGCCGCGACGTGGCTGCTCCATCAGGCGCAGATGCCCCCGGTGTGGAGCGACGTGCTGGCCGGTATCACGGTGCTGGCGCTGGCCGCGATGGGCGCCGGCGATGCCTGGCGGCGAACGGCGCCGTTGCGCGCCGGCCGCCGGGACCCGGCGCGGTTCGTCCTCGAGCACGCGGCCGGCGGCGTCGCCGTGGCCGCCGGCTTCCTCGTGGCGGCCTGGCTCTGGCGCGATCGCATCGACGCGGCGTCGCTCGAGCAGTGGCATCTGCCGGTGCTGCCGTCCAGCGTGCCGGCCACCGCGGAACTGGCCGCGCTGCTCGCCGCCCAGATCGCGCTCGCGTGGGTGACCGCCACGGTGCTCGGCGTGCTCGCGGCGCGGTGGCGCATTTCCTGGCGGACGCCGCGGGCCTGGGCGGCCGCGGTCCTGTGGGCCGCGCCGTGCGCCGTCGTGCCCTGGCTGATGCCGAACGGCCGCGCCGAGTTGTTCGCGGACGCCCTCACGATCGCGGGCAGCACCGTTCTGTTCGGCCTCGCCGCCAACGCCATCCGCCGCCGGTATCGCCGCGGCAGCGAAGCGCGGCGCCTGGTGCTGCAGTTCTGCGCGCTGCTCGCGCCGGTCCTGGCGGCCTATCCGCTGGCGGTGTCCTCGGCCGATCGCGCGATGCGCGACGTCATCGAACGGGACTACGCGCCGGCCGCGCAGGCCGCGCAGCAACCCGACCGGGTCATGAACGTCCTGACGGCGGCCTGGGCGGACATCGATGCGTTCACCGACCTGCCCGACCTGCTGCGCGAGGCCGGCACCTCCGTCAACAGCACCCAACTCGCTTTCCGCGTGTGGAACCGCACGGTGCTCTCGCGCGAGCGGGTCAGTTCCCAAATCGAATTGTACGGACCGACGCGCGTCCTGGTCAGTCGGTTCGCCCTGAACGTGCCCGAATTCGGCTCCCTGCTGCAGTCGGGCGAACGGACGTGGCCCGGCGCGGGCTGCGCGTGGGATTCGTTCGCGGAGGTCGCCCGGTTTGGCGCCGGCGAGCGCCGCATGCTGCACGCGGAGCGGGCCCTGTGCGGGGCCGGCGGTGAGTTTCTCGGCGCCGTCGTCGTCCGCATCATGCCCGACTACCGCACGCTGCCGTTCGTCACGTCGGCCAATCCGTACTACGACGCCCTGGGCGCCGGCGATCGGCCGGGCACGGGCTCGCGCGTCTCCGAGTTGCAGGTCGTGGTGTACGGCTGGAGCTTGCAGCCCCTCTTCGTGTCGGGCCGCACCGTGTGGCCGCTCGACCGGGACCTGGCCGATCGCGTGTACCGCTCGCGCGAGCCCTTCTGGGCGGACCGCGCGATCGAGGGCCGGACGTATCACCTGCGGGTGCTGAGCGATCGCGGCGGCATCTACGTGCTCGGGTACCCGGCGCCAGCGCCGCTGCAACACGCCACGCGTCTCGCGGAATCCGCGGCGCTGCTCCTGCTGCTGTTCCTCGGCTACCTGGCCACCACGATCGTGCGGCCTCCCGTCGAGGGCCGGCCGATCGGCTCGCTCAACCGCGTGTTCGCCGAGATTCGCGCGAGCTTCTACCGCAAGCTCTTTCTCTTCTTCGTGGTCGCGGCGATCGCGCCCGTCGTGCTGTTCGCCATCGCGTTTGGCGCCTACATGACGGAGCGGTTGCGCGCCGACGTGGAGTCGGAGGCCAGCAGCCTGGTCATCACGGCCCGGCGCGTGTTCGACGAACTCGCGCGGCCCAGGCGCCACCCGGCCAGAGCCGGCCGGTCCCGAATGACGACGTGATGGTGTGGATCCGGCAGGTGGTCGATCAGGAAGTGAACCTGTTCGAGGGCCCGCAACTGCTCGCGACCAGCCAGCGCGACCTCTTCGACTCGGGCCTGCTGCCCGACGCGCACGCCGGCCGCGGTGTATCGCAGATCGCGCTCGAGCGGCGCCGGTCTTTGTCGGGGAAGATCGCATCGGCGCGTTCAGCTACCTGGTGGCTGCGGCGCCGGTGCCGTGCCTCGGGCGAGAAGCGGTGCTCATCGTGCCGCTCGCCTCGCGGCAGCGCGAGATCGAGCGCGAGATCGATGAACTGACGCATGGGGTGCTGGCCGGCGCGGTGGTCTCATGCTGTTCGCCGCGGCGCTCGGCGCGTCCGTGGCGGGCCGCGTGTTCGGATCCGGTCGCGCGCCTGACGCGCGCCACGCGGCTCATTGCCGCGGGCCGTTGGACGAGCGAATCATCGCCGACACGGCCGATGAACTCGGCCGGCTCGTGGAGGACTTCAACACGCATGACGGAGATGCTCCTCGCAGCGCGGCGAGCTCGCGCGCGCCAACCAGTTGAAGGCGTGGGCCGAGATGTCGCGCCAGGTCGCGCACGAAATGAAGAACCCGCTGACGCCCATCCAGCTCGCGGCCGAGCATCTGCCGCGCGTCCATGAGGACCGGGACGGCCGCTGGGCGCCGGTGTTCGATCAGTGCCTGCGACGATCCTGAAGCAGGTGCGCCTGCTGCGGCGCATCGCGTCGGAGTTCTCGACGTTTGCCGGCGAGCCCGCGCCGCGGCTTCGAGAACGTCGAGCGTCGCGCCCTGATCGCCGACGTGGTGGCGCCCTACCGCCCGGGCTGTCGGCCACCACCGCGCTCGAGGTCGACGCGCCGACGCCCCTGCCGTTCGTGCGCGTCGATCGCACGCTGCTCGCGCGCGCGCTGACCAATCTCATCGAGAACGCGCTGCAAGCGATGCCATCCGGCGGGCAGTGACGGTCGCCGCGCGGGCCACGGACGGCGCGTCGTCTGAGGTGACGACACCGGCGTGGGCATGGACGAGCTGGCGGTGCGGCGGGCGTTCGAGCCGTATTTCTCCACCAAGACCAGCGGATCGGGATTGGGCTTGGCCAACGCGCGACGGACGATGGAGCGCTGCGGCGGGCACGATCGTCGATCGCGAGCGCACCGGGTCGCGGCACGACGATTACGCTGACGCTGCCGGCCGTTCCTCCCGCCGCGCCCGCAGCGGCTGATGCCCCACTCGACGAACGCCGACGAGAGATAGCCGTAGGCCAGCGCGAGCAGCGCGATGCCGGCTCTCGTCGCAATGACCGCCACCAGCACGACGAACAGCATCAGCGGCAGATACGACGGCGCCCCAGCCGAAGTTGATCGTCTTGAAACTGCGGAACCGCAGCGTGCTGACCATGAGCGCGCGCGGGAACGAGCATCAGCGCCACGGCGGCCGCTCGCGCGCAGGGCCCTTCGGCAGGATGCGGCAAACGCGAAGACCGTGGCGGCCACGATGCCCGGCGGCGGCCGGCGACGGCATGCCGACGAAGTAGCGCTTGTCGGCCTGCGTCGCCGTCTGGATGTTGAAGCGCGCCAGCCGCATCGCGGCCGCGCTCAAGAAGATGAAGCCCGCGGCCCAGCCGATGCCGCCCGAGCTCCGCTCAGGCCCCACGCGAACGCCAGCACCGCCGGCGCGGCGCCGAACGAGATGACGTCGGCGAGCGAATCGAACTCGACGCCGAAGGCGCTCGTCGTGTTCGTCAGCCGCGCGATGCGCCCGTCGAGCATGTCGAGCACGATGGCGATGCCGATGAAGGGCGCCGCCGGCTCGACCAGCCGCCCGGCATCGAGTACACAATGCACGCGTAGCCGCAGAACATGTTGCCCACGGTGAACAGGCTGGGCAGCAGGAAGACGCCGCGCCGGTACCGTCGGTTCCTCCGTCCCACGGCGGCGTCCTCCCGCCTTGCCATCACTGTCGGCTCTCCGTCCGGCGGCAGGCGAGCCATGAGCGCTCGCCGCGCACGCACCGACGTCGCCCGTGCGCGCACGCGGCTCCGCAGCCGTGACCGGCACGAAGACATCCATGCGCGACCCGAACTTCATCAGGCCTATCCTGTCACCTGGCCGCCAGCCTGTCCCCGGCCTTCACGCGGCAGACCACGCGCCGGGCCAGCATGCCGACGACCTGCCGCGCGACGACGGTGACGCCCTGCGTGGTCGAGCCAGATCTCCGATCGTTCGTTCTGGTGGGATTCGCGTCGGTAGGCCGGCAGGAACGTGCCCGGGCACGTAGTCGACGCGCGTCACGCGGCCCGCGACCGGCGTGCGATTGATGTGCACGTCGAGCACGGACAGGAAGATGGTGACTTGCTGCCATCGCGCCCGGCGGCGCCTCGCCGGGGCGCGCGGGCGCCGGCGAACATCACGCGTGCCGTCGGCGGGGACGAGCACCGATCGCGCGGTCGGCGGGCAATTCCGCTCGGGATCGCGAAAGAAGAGGGCGAGGCCGACGGGCAGCAGCGCAGGGCGACGGCGAGCCAGACGCGCCGAACCAGGCCACCACGGCCGGCGGAATCGCGGCAAGTGGCGACGAATGGAAAGCCGGCGGAATCGATCTTCACGAATGGGCCTCCACGGGCAGGGTCGGATCGGGCCAGGGGGCAGGCGCCCAACGCGGGCGTCTGCCCCCGGCAGCGCCGATCAGGGGACGGACCCGGCGCCGCGCTGCGCGGCTGGCCGCCGCGAAGCAGGCTCTCGATGCGGTCCTTCAGTGCGAGCTTGCGTTTCTTCAGCTGGGTTTCTTCGAATTGTTGCTGGTCGGAGAGGTAGGAGAGGGTCGACAGGTGGCGAATTCGTTCGTCGAGTTCGTGGTGCTCCGCGACCAGTTGCTGAAAATCCTCGGTGTTCCGGAGCGCCGCGGGTTTTGCGTCGTCTTCCAGCCGGAGCTGCGCATCAGCCATGCTCCGCCTCCTCTGCTATCCAAAGCGGGATGTCCCGCCCCAGGTCAATCGGCGGGGTCGCCCGCCTTCCCTCAGCCGCCACCGGCGCCGGCGGAGTGACTGCGACGAAACTACCACAAGGCCCCGCACGCGGCAACCGTCAAACATGTGACCGGGATCCTTTTCACACGGAGGCGCGGAGGGACGGAGGCGCGGAGAGTTCTTTGAGGGGGCTGCGGGCACGCGGTGACTCCCCAAGGAGTCCCCAGGGCGCCTCGATCACCCGTGTCTCCGTGTGAACGGATCGCCGCGTTCAGCGTGGTCTGCTTGCTCCGGCCCCTCCGCACCCTCACTGCGAGCGCGGCGAGCCCCGAGCCGAGCAGCGGGAGGGATGCCGCTCGGGCACGGCCAGGAAGGTGTAGACCTCGAGCGAGCGGAGGGAGTAATCGAGGATGGCGTGAAGTAGCGCAGTTAGGTAGAAGAACACTAAGGCGCATGACGTGCGGGCCGCCCCCGAGGGCGTAGAGGGGAGATGGGCCGTAGATGGCGCGTATACCCATGGGTCAGGACGGATACATTGAGATGTTTCACGCGAACGTGGGCATGCGCAGAGCGTTGTAGGTTGGTATTCCCAGCGGTGGGATGTGGGATGGTGTCAATCGCTGGGTTGCTGCACTCCGGTGGTGAGATTGAAGATGAAGCCGGTCCGTGGGGCGCCATGGCGATCACCCGTAGGAGCAGATGGTAGACGAGTTCTGGGGATTGAAGCCTCCGACCACATGCGTGCCACGTAATCGCGGACGTCACTTCCATCAGCGTAATAGTCGGGCCCCGTCCATCGCTGGCCGCGTGGAAACTTGCGGAGGTGTCGCCAGTCGTCTTCGTGTAGATGTTCGTGAACGCCAGGGGCTCCAGGATGAACCAGGAATGGAGTCGGCAGCCGCGCAGGGGTGAGCTTCACCGGACTCGCTTCGGCCGGGGCGGGAGCCGACATCGGAGTGCCGCGACAGGGAAAAGCGCCACGTATGAAACCGGTGGAGGGAGTTCTGGGAACGCTGCTAGTTGGACATGGCGCTACATTACAGGTAAGCCGCGCCAAGCGGGAATGCGGAATATGCACCAATTCTTGTCGAGTGGCGCGGCGGCGAAGGATGCAATCCGAAGCACGGAGCCGGCGGTTGGTCGAATGCGGCATCTTCACACGGAGGCGCGGAGGGCCGGAGAAGCGGAACTCTTTCGGGGGCTGCGGGCCCGCGGTCAAATCCCCAAGGAGTCACCTCCGGGCCTCCGTAGCGCCGTGCCTCCGTGCGAACTGAATGGGTCTATTCTGCGTGCGTCAGGTTTCTTCGCCACAGCACCAGCGCGTCCTCGCCGGGTGCTGGTAGTAGCCGCGGCGGACGCCTTCGACCGTGAATCCGAAGCCTTCGTAGAGCGCTCGGCCAGCCAGGTTGGACGCGCGCACCTCGAGGGTCGCGGCCGTGACGCCCGAGGCGGCCGCCCGCGCGAACACGCGGCGCATCAGCCTCCGCGCCACGCCCTGACGCCGATAGCCGGATCCACCGCCAGGCTGTTGATGTGCAACTCGTCCACGATCTGCCAGGCGCGAGCAGTAGGCGACCAACTCGCCCGACCGATGGCGCACCGCGAACAGCCGGGCGACGCTGTTGTCGGCCAGTTCGGCGCCCATCGCCTCCTCGCCCCACGCGTCGCGAAAGGCCCTCGCCTGCAGGTCCGCCACCTCCGCGACCTCATCGGCGGTCGTCACTTCGATGACCGAGAACTGAAGTCCCGCGCGCTCCCGGGCCAGTTCCGCGTCGGGCCGGCGGACGTAGATCAGGCGCAGCGCATGCGGCGCCGTGGCCTGATCCAGCCGGCGCGCGGCCAGCCGGGCGGCGCAGCGGCCAGATTCGGCGGTGGCGATTCGATCATCGCGTCCGGCACGGCCGCCAGAAAGGCCTCCGCGTAGCGCTCGACGCCATCGCCGATCAGCGTGACCGAACGCCCGGCCGCACCGCCGCCATCTCGGCGGCCGCAATCGCCGGCGTCGCGACGCGCGCCGGGATCACCACGCGCGCCGACTCGATCCGCTCCGCGCCCTCCATGTCCCACGCCGCGTAGAACACATCGCCGCGCGCGCCGTCCATGGTCGTCACCAGCAGGTCGTGGCGCCCGCGTGCGCGTCGATCCAACCGCTGGCCATCGCTTCCAGCGTGGGAATGCCGACGACCTGGTGCTGATGCGCCAGCGCGAGTCCCTGGACCGTCGCGAGCCCCACCCGCAGCCCGGTGAAGGAGCCGGGCCCCGTGACCACCGAGAACACATCGACATCGCGCGAGCGACGGCCGCGGGACGCCGGACAAACGCGACGAGTTCCTCCGGCAGCCGCACGCCGTGCGTCGTCGACGGATCGCCCGCCATGGCGTGCCAGGGCACGCCATCCTCGAACACGCGAGACTTCCGGCGCGCGTGACGGTCTCCAGGGCCAGGATCACCATCGGCGCAATGTTATACTCCGGCGTTCACGCGCTGCTGGCGCGGCGGTCCCAACATCCCGTGTCCACCCCACCGTCATCGCAATCGGCAACGCCGGCCATGCGGCAGTACCTGGACGTCAAGCGCGCAGCATCGCGACGCGCTCGTGTTCTTCCGCATGGGCGACTTCTACGAGATGTTCTACGAGGACGCGCTGACCGCCGCGCGCGTGCTCGAACTGACGCTCACGTCCCGCGCGAAGGACGCGTCGGGCGGCGCGATCCCGATGTGCGGCGTGCCGTTCCACGCGGCCGACACCTACTCGGCGCGGCTCGTGCGCAAGGGCTACCGCGTCGCGATCTGCGACCAGGTCGAGGACCCGCGCAAGGCCAAGGGATCGTCAAGCGCGAGGTCACGCGCGTCGTGTCGCCGGGCACGTTCACCGAGGCGTCGTATCTCGACGCGCGCGAGCCCGCGTTTCTCGCGGCCGTCTCGCCGCCCCTGACGCCGGCGCGCGCCCTGGGGCCTCGCCTTCCTCGATGTCGTCGACCGGCGAGTTCGCCGCCGCCGAGTACGCCGGCGCCGAGCGCCGCAGACGCTCGCCGCAGAACTCGCCGTCGCTCCGCCCGAAGCGAACTGCTTGTCGCCGACGATGCCGGATGTCGACGCCGCTGCTGGCGCAGCTCGCGCCGCCGCGCGTGACGCGCGTGAGCCGGTGGACGCTTCGACCCGACGCGCGCGCGGGAAGAGCTCTGCGCAGCAGCTCCGCACCACGTCGCTCGCCGGCTACGGACTCGAAGCAGCGCCGAACTGCCACCGCCGCTGCGGGCGCCGTCGTCACCTATCTGCGCGACACGCAGCAGGCCGAGATCTGCCCACGTCCGCGACATCAGCGCTGCGCGTCACCGCCGATGCGCTGCTGATCGATCCGGTCACCCTCCGCCATCTGAACGTGGTCGAAGGGGTCGACGGCGGACGCGACCGGATCGCTGCTCGACGAGCTCGACCGGACGACCACGGCGATGGGCGGCCGGCTGCTGCGCCAGTGGCTGGTGCGCCCGCTCGTGGCGCTCGCGCGCATTCAGGACCGGCTCGACGCCGTCGAGGACTTCGCGTTCCGCACGGCCGAGCGCGGCAAGCTGCGTGGAGCTCCTGAAGGGCAGTGCACGATCTCGAGCGCCTGGTCGCGCGCATTTCGCTCGGCACGGCCGGCCCGCGCGATCTCGCCGGCGCTCGGCCAATCGCTCGCGCTCGCTGCCGCGCGCGCCGGGCTGGTCGCGTCTGGCCTGCAGGCGCCGCTGGTCGAAGAGCCTTGTCGCCGAAATCGACGACCTCGTCGGACGTCCGAGAGCGCATCGAACCACGCTCGTCGACGAGCCGCCCGCGCTGGCGCGCGACGGCGGCATGATTCGCGACGGCGTCGATCCCGAACTCGACGAACTGCGCGCGATCAGCCGCGGCGGCAAGGCCGCCATCGCCGCGATGGAGGAAGCCGAGCGCGCGCGCACCGGCATCTCCTCGCTGAAGATCCGCTACAACCGCGTGTTCGGCTACTACATCGAGATCTCCAAGTCGAATCTGGGCAGCGTGCCCGCCGACTACATCCGCAAGCAGACCATCGCCGGCGGCGAGCGCTTCATCACGCCGGCGCTCAAGGAGTTCGAAGACAAGGTCCTCAACGCCGACGAGCGCATGGCCGGCGCGCGAGCTCGAGCTGTTCGAGGCGCTGCGCGCCGCGCGTCGCCGCGGAGGCGCCGCGCGTGCTCGACACGGCGCGCGCCGTGGCGGCCCTCGACGTGCTGGCCGGCGCTCGCGGACGTCGCGACCGCCGCGAACTTCACGAAGCCGCACGTGCACGACGGCGACGAGTTCACCGCCACCGACGCGCGCCACCCGATCGTCGAGCGGCACGTCGCCGACGCGTTCGTGCCGAACGACGTGCAGCCTGGACCGCGTGATCGTCGCAGCTGATCATCCTCACCGGTCCGAACATGGGCGGCAAGTCGACATATCCTGCGCCAGGTCGCGCTGCTCGCGCTTGATGGCGCAGGCCGGATCGTTCGTGCCCGCGCGCAGCGCCAAGCTGTCCGATCGTCGATCGCATCTTCGCGCGCGTCGGCGCGTCCGACAACATCGCGCGCGGCCAGTCCACGTTCATGGTGGAGATGCAGGAGACGGCGACGATTCTGCACGCGGCGACGAGCCGCAGCCTCGTCATCCTCGACGAAATCGGGCGCGGCACGGCGACGTTCGACGGCCTCAGCCTCGCCTGGGCCGTGGCCGAGCATCTGGCGTCGAACCGCGTCGCGCGCCCCAAGACGATCTTCGCGACGCACTACCACGAGCTCACCGATCTGGCCGACGCGCTCCCGAGCGTCGTCAACTACCACGTCGCCGCCCGCGAGTTCAAGGACGACATCGTCTTTCTGCACAAGATCATTCCAGGGCCGATCCGACCGCAGCTACGGCATCCAGGTCGCGCGGCTCGCCGGCTTGCCGCCGGCGGTCGTCACGCGCGCGTCGGAAATTCTGCAAGTCGCTCGAACAGGACGAACTGCAGCGCGGCGGCCGGCCCAGCCTCAGCGGCTCGCCGCACCCCGAGCAGCGGCAACTCGGACTGTTCCAGCCTGCGCCCGATCACCCGCTGGTCGAGCGGCTCCGCAAGCTCGACGTCGACCGCCTCACCCCGCTCGAGGCGCTGAAGTTGCTCGCCGAACTCAAGACGCGAGGCGGAGGAATGAATTGCGATCGCGTTCTGCAGGTATTCGGCGGCCTCAGGCCGTCCGAGTTCGCGAAGTCTCGCGTACCTGTAGCCGGCGGGCCTCGACGAACCCGAGAACCCCGTGCTGCACTAATCGGCGGGCTTAGCCCGCCGAGACCGCCGGACGAACCTAAGATACCGCCCAGGAGTTTTATGAACCCCTTCGACTACGACCGCACTCAACCTCATCAGTTCGGCGGCGTGCTGCCGGAGCCGCGCACCTTTGAGGAGTCCAAGGCCGTCATTCTGCCGGTGCCGTTCGAGCGCACCGTCTCCTACGGCGCCGGCACGCGCAACGGCCCGCGGGAACTGCTCCTGGCGTCGGCGCAGGTGGAGTTGTGGGACGAGGAAGTCGGCGTGCGACGTCCATCCGCACGGCATGGTCACGTGCCGGAGATGGACTCTCGTCGCTGACCCTCGACGACGCGATGGCGGCGATTGGCGCGACGACCGGCGCCTGATGGACGCCGGCAAGTTCGTGATCGCGCTCGGCGGCGAACACTCCATCACCTCGCCCATCGTCGGCGCCGCCGCGGCGCGCGGAAGGGCCTGTCCGTGCTGCAGATCGACGCGCACGCAGACTTGCGCGACTGGTATCTCGACGAGCGCCACAGCCACGCCTGCGCGATGCGCCGCACGCTCGAGCACGCGCCGGCCGTGCAGGTCGGCATCCGCAACATCTCGGAGGCCGAGGTCAAGGCGCTGCCCGCCTGAAGACGACGATTTTCTAGGACTGGAACATGCGGAAGGACCCGCAGTGGATCGACAAGGCCGTGGCCGCGCTGTCGGACGACGTGTACATCACGATCGATCTCGACGGCCTCGAGCCCGGTCTGATTCCCGCCGTCGGCACGCCGGAACCGGGCGGGTTCTCGTGGCGGGAACTGACGACGCTGCTCCGCAGCACGTTTGAAACGCGGAGCGTTGTCGCCTGCGACGTGGTCGAGTTGTGCCCGATTCCCGGGACTCGCGTCCCCCAACTTCATCGCCGCGCGGCTGGTCTACAAGCTGCTCACTTACAAGTTCGGCCTGACCCGCTCACCGCAGTAGCCGGCGGCCTTCAGGCCGCCGGATCGTCCGGCGGGCTGAAGCCCGCCGGCTACGTACGTCAGCCCATCGTCGCCAGCTGCTGCCTGGCTTCGTTCACGTACCCCGACTCCGGGAATTCGTCGACCACGCGCTTGAAGGCCGCGCGGGCTTCCTGCGTCTTGCCCGCCTTCTTGCAGACGCGCGCCAGTTCCATCAGCACGCCGTCCATCGGCAGCTTGCTGTCGCGCTTGGCCGACAGGTCCGTCAGGGTCTTGATCGCGTCGTCGTATTTGTTCTGCTGGGCGAGCGCCTGCACGCGCCCGATCTGCGCCATCTCGGCGTAGAGCGACGTGCCGGCCTTGGCGATGGCCTCGTCGAAGGCCTTCTGCGCGTCCGCGCCCTTGCCCATCGACAGCATCAGGCGCCGAGGTAGTAGCGCGCGCCGGTGCCCGTGTCGTCCGGGGATAGGCGTCGATGACCTTCTGGAGCGCGGCCGCCGCCGCTTCGGCGCGCGCCGCCTCGGTCGGGAACGTGCCCGCGGCCTGCACCGCGCCCGGCACCGTGGACGCGGGGGCGATCGGCGCCTGCTGGATCGCGACCGCCGTGCCGAGCACGGCGCTCGCGCGGTCCTTCGCCTGGATCGTGATGTAGAAGTAGCCGCCGATGATGGCGGCCACGACGACGACGGCGCCGGCAATCGTCAGGATGCGGGAGCGGTTGGTCGTGACCTGCTCCGCGACCCAGGCCGCGCGCACCGCGAATTCGTTCTCTTTCAGATGATGTCGTTCTTCCGCTTTCATCTCGTGTCCTCTTTGGTCTTCGTCCCAACCCAACCTAATCGTCTGGCGCGCCCGAGCCGATTCGAACGGCTGACCTGCGCTTTAGGAAACCGCTGCTCTATCCATCTGAGCTACGGGCGCGAACACGCCGGTCTTCTTCGGCGGCCGGTTTAGCCGCCGGATCAGTATTGCAACACCGCGCTGACCTTCTCGCCGGTGAGCTTCTTGCGCCCTTCAAGCCCGACGAGTTCGATCAGGAACTGCACGCCGACGACGTCCGCGCCGAGGCCGCGGATCAGGCCGACCGTCGCCGCGGCGGTGCCGCCGGTGGCCAGCAGGTCGTCCACGATCAGCACGCGCTGCCCTTTCGCGGCCGCGTCCTCGTGCATCTCCAGCGAGTCCTTGCCGTACTCCAGCGAATACGATGCGCTGCGCGTCTTCGACGGCAGCTTGCCCGGCTTGCGCACCGGCGCGAAGCCCGTCTCCAGCCGGTCGGCCATCGCCGCGCCGAAGATGAAGCCGCGGCTCTCGATGCCGACGATCAGATCGATCTGCCCCGGCTTGTACGGCCTTCGTCATCGCGTCCAGGGCCATCTCGAAGCCCTCGCGATCGCCCAGCAGCGTCGTCACGTCATAGAACAGGATGCCCGGCTTCGGAAAATCCGGCACGTGGCGAATTCGCTTCTTCAGGTCTTCCATTGATGTTCCCCTGCTATCGAATCACAAAGGTCCCGGCGCGTCCGGACGTCGGCTCGTCGGACACCTCGACGCGTTCCACGCGCGCTTGGCCCGGCCCGCGGCGAATCTGCCGCTCGAGGCGCTCGACCGCATCGGACTCCCCTTCCGCCCAGACCTCCACGCGGCCGTCAGGCAGGTTCGTCACCCAGCCCGAGAGGCCCTCGAACGACGCGATGTCCTGGACGAACCACCGAAAGCCCACACCCTGGACCCGGCCGCTCAGGATGAACCGCCGAGCCCGAAGCATCGGGAGATTATACCGGTCCCGTGGCCAGCGATGGCAGCGCCCCTCCGGGAGGCCGCCCCAGCCGCGATTCATCTTGCGAAGGTAGAACGTGCGTCGTACATGGCGACGGCGGGCTGAGGCCCGCCGTCTACCGACTGCAAATTGTGAGTCGAAAATTGGTCGGGGCGAGTGGATTCGAACCACCGACCCCTCGGTCCCGAACCGAGTGCTCTACCAGGCTGAGCCACGCCCCGACAATCCACCTATCTTACCGCACCAACCCCCCGGGTCAATTCCTCGATCAGGCGCCAGGGCCGCAAAGTCGGTCAAATCCGGCTGCAGCGGCGTCACGGAGCATAGCCGTCCGCGATGGCCTGCCGGTCGGACCGGGCGTCCGGCTCCCAGTCGTCCTGCGCCTCTTCAATCCAGAAGTAGGGGCGCTGGCGCGGGTCGAGGCGCTGATCGACCTTCGTGATGTGGTTGCGCTTGGCCTGCACGGTGGCGCGCACGCCCTTCATCGCCGCGTGCGGCACGTTGATGTTGAGAAACGTCCGCGCCGGCAGCGGCCGCTCGAGCAACGCCGCCGCGAGCGTCGCCGCGAGGGTCGCCGCCGGCCGTGAAGTCCATCACCGAGGACCCGCGATTGACCTCCATCGACACGGCAATGGCCTGATAGCCCGAGCAGCGCGCCTTCGAACGCGCCCGCCACGGTGCCCGAATACGTCACGTCGTCGCCCACATTGAGCCCGCGGTTGATGCCGGACACGACGAGCGACGGCTTCTGCGCGAGCACCTCGTCGATAGCGATGTTGACGCAGTCGGTCGGCGTGCCGTCCACCGCGTAGATGTTGGGCCCGACCATCTCGCAGCGCAACGGCCGGCGAAGCGTCAGCGCGTGACCGACGGCGCTCGCCTCGGTCTGCGGCGCGACGATGATGACGTCGCCAAGCGGCGCGAGGGCGGCGGCCAGCGCCTGAATGCCGGGAGAGAAATAGCCGTCGTCGTTCGTCACCAGAATCGTGCGCATTGATGGACGAATTGTAGCAGGTTGATTGTCGTCTAGCCGGACCGGATCCGCCGGTATAATCGAGCCGTGCCACATCTGACCGCGGGCTTCGCTGCATGGTTCCGGCGGGCTAAAGCCCGCCGGCTGACGTACCGCAGGCCGCCGCCTGCGTACCGCAGGCCGCCGACTGATGTACGCACGCCTTTGGCGCCGCGATTCTCCTGGCCGGGACCGGAGTGGCGACGCAAACGCCCCTGCCGCCGGCGCCGGCCCGCAGCATCACGGCCGTGCCGGGCATCCGGTCGGACATTTCACGCTGCCGGAGCGGCCGACGGGCTGCACGGTCATCCTCGCGGCAACGGCGCGGTGGGCGCGGTGGACGTGCGCGGCGGCGCGCCGGGGACGGCGGAAACGGATCTGCTCTCGCCTCAGAATACTGTCGACCGCGTGAACGCGATCGTCCTGTCCGGCGGCAGCGCCTTCGGCCTCGACGCGCGCAGCGGCGTCATGAAGTTCCTGCGCGAGCGGAAGATCGGCTACGCGACATCGCCGGCCCCGTGCCGATCGTGCCGGCCGCGATCCTCTATGACCTGACCGTCGGCGGCCGGCCCGACGATCGTCCCCACCGCCGACTGCGGCTACAAGGCCGCCGAGAGCGCGAAATCGGGCGATGTCGAGGAAGGCAACGTCGGCGCCGGAGCCGGCGCGACCGTGGGCAAAATGCTCGGCGCCGGGCCGCGCGATGAAAGGCGGCATCGGTTCAACGGCGCTGATCACGAGCCGACGGACTTGATCGTCGGCGCGATCGTCGCCGTGAATGCCGTCGGATCGGTCATCGATCCGCGCACCGGCAAAGCCATCGCGGGCGTGCGCACGGCCGACGGCAAGGGCCTCGAGGATCCGTTCGCGCTGGTGCGACGCGGCGTGGTCCAGCAGGGCCCGGCGCGTGAGGCGACGACGATCGGCGTGATCGCGACCAATGCGCGGCTGACCAAGGCCCAGGCGCTCAAGATTGCGCGAGATGGCCCACGACGGCATGGCGCGCGCGATTGTGCCGTCGCACACACCGTCGGACGGCGACACGCTGTTCGTGCTCGCCACGGGCGATCGCGCCGGCGACCCGAACGTCGGCACGATCGGCGCGCTGGCGGCCGAAGCGGTGACGGACGCCATCGTGCGCGCCGTGCGTGCCGCGCGCGGCCTGCCGCGGCTTCCCCGCCGCGAGCGACATCAACGTAGACGCGCCACATCGTGACACTCTCCTCAGCGCCCTTCTCATCCGCCCGGCCCTACTCTGTGGGCTGATTGCCCTCGGGCTGGTGGGTGGGCCGCGCGTGCGGAGGAGCGCGGCGTTCTTTGTCGGCGGCCGCGCGCTCGGGCCCGGGTTGATCTTCGCGACGTTCCTCGCGGCCAACATCGGCGCCAGTTCCACAGTGGGCGCGACGGGACATGCGTATCGTGACGGACTCGCGGCCTGGTGGTGGAACGGCAGCCGCGGGACTCGGCACGCTGGTGCTCGCGTTCTGGCTCGGCCCGCAAGATGTGGCGCCAGGCGAAGCGCCACGGGCTGCTCACGGTCGGCGACTTCCTCGAGCACCATTTCGGCCGCGACGTGCGCGGGCTGGCGGCGATCCTCATCTGGCTCGGCAGCTTCTTCATCCTGTGCGCGCAACTCAAGGGCGCGGCGCTGGTGCTGCAGAGCGCGACCGGCCTGCCGCTCGGCTGGGGCGCGTTCCTCGCCACGGTGGCACGGTCGCCTATTTCGTGATGGGCGGCATCGTCAGCGCGGCCTGGGTGAATCGCGTGCAGTTGGTCGTCATCCTCGTGGGCTTCACTGTGGCGGCGCCGTATCGCGATCCGTGCGGCCGGCGGCTTCTCCGCGCTGAGCTCCGGTCAGCTTCTGGTTCGGCTCCGGCGTCGGCCTGCAGTCTTCGCTCCTGCTCGCGCCGGCGTTCTTTCTGTCGCCGGGCCTGCTGCAGAAAGCGCTACAGCGCGGAGAGCCCCGAGGCCCTGACGCGGGGCGTGGCGTGAGCGGCGTCGCGCTGATGGCGTTCGCGTGGCTGCCGGTGCTCCTCGGCATGGCGGCGCGCCAGCTGCACCCCGATCTCGCCGTCGGCGGAGAGGCGCTGCCCGCCGTGCTGGCGGCGAACGTGCCGGTGCGGTGGGCGCCTCGCGCTGGCGGCGGTGCTGTCCGCGGAGCTGAGCTCCGCCGACGCGGTGCTGTTCATGCTGGCGACGTCGGGCGCGCGCGACTTCTATCGCGGATTTCTGCGGCCGCCACGCGAGCGATCGCGACGTGCTGGGCGTCGCGCGCTGGCTCGCCGTCGCTGGGCGGCGCCGGCGGGCTTCGCGCTGACGTTCTACCTGGACAGCGTCGTCTCGGTCGATCACGATGTTCTATCAGTTGATGATCGTGACGCTGTTCGCGCCGATTCTGGGCGGACTGCTGCTGCCGCGCGCGGGCCGCTGGAGCGCGCTGGCGGCGATGCTGGTGGGCGTGGCGACGCTGATGACGACGTCGATCGCGACGGGCGGCGCGGGCGTGGGGCTGGGCGCCGCCGCACTTCCTGGGATTGGTCGCGAGCGCGGTGACGTACTTTGTGCTGGCAGCGTTCTGATCTTCGGAGCTCACGGAGGGGACGGAGTTAGATCACGCGGGTCACGAGAGTCAGTTCACACGGAGGCGCGGAGAGACGGAGGCACGGAGTTCTATTCTTCTTGGTTCTTCCGAAACGGCGTGGCGTGCCCGCGTGCAGAAACCCAAGAAGTAGCTCTTCTCCGTGCCTCCGTCCCTCGGTGCCTCCGTGTGAACAAAGGCCCGTCAGTTCCGGTTGGAGAACGCTCCGTTACTCCTCAGGATCGTTGAACTGGATGCCGCTGACGTAGAGGGGCGGCGCCGCGCCGTCGAGCGGGCGCGAGTAGATCGACCGTGCCGACGACTTCGACGCTCGCGCCATCGCCGAGCGTCAGCACGATGTCGGTGGTCGACCCGGGCTCGAATCGGGTGGCGGATTCGATGCTCATGCCTTCGAGGCTCATCTCGCGGATCGTGACGACCTCGTCGCGCGGCGGCTACGCGGCCCTGGACCTCGCCGTGCACGGCCATGCGCGCCGATCGTCTGCGGTCGGACGGATTGTTGGGCATCGGCACGGGATCCTGATTCCGCTCGGGCGACCAGGACTCCGCGCGCACGGGACTCACCGCGCCGCTCCTACCAGCCGCCTCGAGCCAGGCGGTAATTATTGCTCACCACCATCGCGTACGCGCTATTGACCGCCACGAGGGTGATCACGGCCGCGACCTTGTTCTTCTTGGCCATCCGGCTGGCCGCCCAGATCGAGACGGCGGCCACGGCGGCCTTCGTCGCGACAAAGGCCCCCGGGTGCTTCGTCAGCCCTCCCATCGCGGGATTGCCCTCGACCGCACCGGCCTGGAGCGCGCGGTAGGTGGAATGCACGTCGAGCGCCTGCATGAGCGCCGTCGTCGCGTAGAGCGAGGTCAGCAGGGACTGGCCGGACTTGCCGCTGAAGGTCGGGCGCTTCGGCACGACCGGCAACAGTGAAATCGGCACCTGCGCGGGCGCGGGCGCCGGTTCCGCCTCCGGCATCGAGAGATGGATGGCGGACGCGGCGGCCGCGTTCAGCATCGCCGGCGTGAAATTCTGGGTCAGCAGTTCGATGCGCTCGGGCACGACTTCTTGCGCCAGCGCCTGCGTGGGCGCCCCGAGCGAGATGAAGCCGCCGACGAACATGACGAGGGCAACCAGGCGCGCACGGGACATGGGAAGCCGGCCTCCACGGCTGCCCACGAGACGACGCGCCAGATGCGCGACGGCAGATCAGCCACGTGCCTTCAAGGCAAGCGACATGCCACGTGATTACGGAATCGATCCGACGTTTTCAGGCTGTTTTCACTCGTTTTGTAGGCGCGCCGGGCCCTGGGGCGCAGCCAACGCACACAATCCGGACCTCTCGCTCACGCTTTCGTACGCGCGGCGGGATCGATACGGCCAGTTGTATTTTTGATACGGACGAAGATCCGGCGGGCTAAAGCCCGCCGGCTACTGCGGCACGCTACTGCAGCGCGCCACCGCGCCACGCTACTGCGGCACGCGAGCACAAAGCCCGCCGGCTACGTACGGCGCAGGACGTTGGGCGCTTTGCGGGTGCGGAGGCCGAAGACCTTTCGCAGTCGGTCCAGGAACCCTTCGTCCATGTTCGCGGCCTGCGCCTCGATGAGCGTGTCCAGGCACGCGTGCACGGTCGGCGAGACGGCGATGCCCAGCCGTCGGGCCGATGCCGGTACGGTCGCTTCGGGCCCGCGCCACAGCAGCACGGCGCCGGCCTTGGATTCGACGGCCACGTCGAGGCACGCCGACGGCCGGTCGTCGATGACCACGTCGAGGGCGAGCGCGTCCGCGACGCGGCCACGATTGCCGTGGACGACGTAGACGCTCGGCAGCGGGAATCCCTTCGCCTGCAGCCAGCGCTGGCTCTGCCGCTGCACGGTTGATCCCGCGGACGAGGGCCGGCTCGTGATGAACAGTACGTCCCAGCGCTTCTCGTCCGCGACGTGCGCCAGCCGTGCGATGACACCGGGCTCGATCTCGTCGAGCGTCTCCCAGAAGTTCTCGGTCGACGTGAGGCGCGCCCAGATCGCTTCCGACTGGCGCCGGCTGACCGCGACGGGAGCGACCGGCTCCGGCACCCCGTCCTGCAGTTCAGCGGCGGGCTCCGGCGGCGACGCGCCCACGTCCGCGCGATCGATCGTCGAGCGATCCAGCTCCGGAAACAGCTTCACCGCGGCCTGCGCGTAGGCCGCGTGGAGATCGGCCAGCACGCCGTCCATGTCAAACGCGATGCGCATGGGTGTGGGTGGACGGTCGATGGAGCGCGACCGCCAGAAGGAACACGAACATCAGGGTGTTGCCCGGCATCTGCAAACTGAACTCTACCAGCGATTGGGCGGCGATGCCGACGAGGCCGGCCACCGCGCCGGCGCGCAGCCAGTACGTTTCGGGATCGTCGTGATTCTCGATCCGATGGCGGATCGATCGGACGATCAGCACGAACAGCACGATCACCGGCACCGCAGCGAGCAACCCGCCCTCGGCCAGAATCTGCAGGTAGTCGTTGTGCGCCTGCACGTAGATCGAATGCCGGCCGGTCGTCTGATATGCGAGCATCGCGGTGCCGTAGCCGCCGAAGCCGACGCCGATGATCGGAAAGTCCCTGATCATCACGGCGGTGTCGCGCCAGGCCGCCAACCGATCCGCGAGTTCCGTACCGGCCTGGCCGAATCGCGCCGCCGTTTGACTCACGCCGGCCCATCCGATCGCCGCCACGAGCAGCACGGTCCCGTACAGCGCCGGCAGCAGCCGGCGCGTCAGGCTCGTCGCGCCGCGGGCCGCGAACCACACCAGCACGACCAGCGCGACGATGAGGCTCACCAGCCCCGATCGGGAGCCGGTCATCACGAGCGACGTGGCCATGATGAGAATCGCGGTCGCGAGGAACACGAACCGGTTCGCGTCCGGCGTGATCAGCCACCGCAGCCAGCTGCGCCAGTCCCTGAGGAACGGTCCGCGCGCCGCCTGCGCGCACGCCGTCGCGTACGCAATCGCCGAGGGCAGCAGCAGCACCATCCAGCCGGCGAAGTGGTTCCGGTTGATGAAGGGGCCAAACGGCGTCGAGGGGCCGCTCGGCCTCCAGAACCCGTACACCAGCACGTCTCCCGGTCCGTAGATGACGCGCTGCGCCACGCCCAGCACCGCCAGGATCGCCCCGAACGTCGTCAACTGCTCGACCATCCACACGAGCGGCATGTAGGCGATCCCGCGCGTCAGGCCGACGAGCAACGTGCCCAGGGCCAGCAGCATCGCCAGCACGACGAGCGTGGACGCCGGTTGGATCGAGAGGCTCTGCCAGGCCGGCGGATGGAGCGCCCAGCCGACGCGCAAGTGACCGAACAACCGGTCACCCGCCGGCGAGAGGGCGCGGAACCAGTCGTACGGCAGCGGCACCAGCTGGATCAGCAGGACGAGGGACACGACGCCCAGGGCGATCGCGATGCTGCGCGGCCTCGGTTCACGCCAGGCCCGCGTGTCCACGGCGGCGCGGATGCCGACCACCGCGGCGCCGGCCGCCAACGGCCAGTAGCCCCACGGGTACACGGCGCCGAACGACAGGACGCCCCAGACGAGCAGGGCAACGAGGGCTGCGCTGTTCCGGATCATGGGTTCAATGCCCGGCGATCGGAGTCTTTCCACACGGAGGCACGGAGCGGCGGAGGCACGGAGTCTTCTTCTTGGGGTTGCGGATCACGCGGGCACCCGAAGAGAACACTCCGCACGGAGGCACGGAGCGGCGGAGGCGCGGAGTCTTCTTTTTGGGGTTGCGGATCACGCGGGCACCCGAAGAGAACACTCCGCGCCTCCGACGCTCCGTGCCTCCGTGTGACCTGACTGTCCCGGCGGCTACGCGCGGCCAACCTTCGCCCCCGGCCCGAGCACGATGCGGCGGAACGATGCGTGGCCGAGGAGCGCGATGGCGGCCTTGCGGTGCCAGTTGAACGACGCGGTCCGCTGGAGGATCGGCACGACGCCGTTGGCGCGGCCCAATTCAACGAGCGCATCAATCGATTCATCGGTGAGCGTTTCGGCGACGCGGCGAAACGCGATGCCCATCCTGATCTCGGCACCGAGCCGTTGCCGCCAGCGGGTCTCGTATTTCTTCAGATCCGGGCTCGCCAGGCGGTCGCGCTGCAGGCATTCGCCCAGCGCGTCGGCGGCGAACTGTCCGCTCAGCATGCCGTAGTAGATGCCGCCGCCGGTGGTCGGCTTCACCAGGCCCGCGGCATCGCCGACGGCGACCACCCGGTCCGCGTAGGTGCGATCGATGGGCCCCAGCGGCAGGATCTTCAACCGTGGCTCCGGTGCCGGATGCGGATTCCAGCCCGTGCGGGCTGATAGTGTCCGAACGAACGCCGCGAAGCGATCGCGCGCCCGCGACTGGCTCATCAGGCCGACGCGCGCGCGGGACTCGCCGTCGCGCACGAACGGCACCAGCCACGCGAAGCCTGCCGGCGCCACGTCGCGGCCGAACTGTACTTCGATCTCGTTCATGGCCGGGAACGGCGTGTCGAGCTGCGCGCTCTGCAGGAACAGGTCCGGGCGTGCCAAGGCCGAGCGACTTGTGGAACCGGTAATTGGCGCCGGCGGCGAGCACGCACGCGCGCGCGAGGACTGCCGGACCTCCGCGCGTCGTCACCGTGACGCCGCGCTGACCGATCTGGATCGCCTCGACGCGACTGCCCCGCCGGATCTCCGCGCCGGCCCCCGCCGCGCGCTCGGCCAGCAACCGGTCCAGCGCTGCGCGATCGATGATGGCGGCGCGCACGTCATGGCTCGCGCTCGAGACGCTGAACGACCGCCCGCTGGCACCCCAGAACCGCGCGGCGCCCGCATGCCCGTGGGCCAGCGATCGCGGCAGGTCGAATTCGTCGAACGCGTCCTCACCGAGCAGGCCGGTGCAGTGCACGGGCAGGCCGACATCCGCGTGCTCCTCGAGCACGACGACATCGTGGCCCATCTCCGCGAGCCGCGCCGCCGCGATGGACCCCGCGGGCCCGGCGCCGATGACGACTACGTCGCGCACGAGATCTCCGTCAGAACTTCCGTCCCCTGGCTTCCCAAGTCCCTCGGAAGGTAATCCAGAACGACAGGATTATCAAACGGAGATCGAGGCCGAACGACTGTTTCCGGATGTAGAGCAGGTCGTAGCGGAACTTCTGGCGCCGGGGAATGTCGCGTGGCGCATAGACCTGGGCGACGCCCGTGAGCCCCGGCGTGACGGAACAGCGGCGCGCGAAGCCGGGCACGTCCTCGAGTGCCTCGGGTGCACCGCTGCCCTTCACTTCGATCTCGCCCGGCCGGAGCGCGCGCGGACCGACGAAGCTCATGTCGCCGCGGAAGATGCTCAGGAGTTGCGGCAGCTCGTCCATCGCCGTCGCCCGCAGCCAGCGGCCGACGCGCGTGGTCCGCGGATCGCCCTCCGACGCCTGCCGGGGGCCCGACACGGCCTCCGCATCCGGCACCATCGACCGGAACTTCAGCACACGAAAGACACGACCGCCCTTCCCCACCCGCTCCTGCGCAAAGAACACCGGGCCGCCATCGTCTATCTTGATCGCGAGCGCGATGAGCCCCCAAAGCGGCACCGACACCACGATGCCGACGCCGCTGAGCAGGATGTCGAGCGCGCGCTTCATCTGCCTCATTGCCGCGCGACCTTCGTGAACAGATCCATGTACTTCGCCACCTGGGCGCGCCGATCGAAGCCGAGGCCGGCGGCGCGCGCATTCGCGCCGAATCGCGTCCTCAGGTCCCGGTCGGCGTAGAACGTACGAATGCGCTCCGCCAGCGCCGCGGCGTCGCCCGGTTCGGCCACAAGGCCGCACTGGCGCGTCGTCGTCAGGCTCGCCACTTCGCACGTCTCTTCTACTGCCGCGACGTACGGACGACCCGCGGCCAGAATGCCATACAGCTTGCTGGGCACGATGTATCCCGCCAGGCCCCGCTGGAGCGACACGACGAACACGTCGGCCGACGCAAACGACTCGCCGAGCCGCTCTTTCGGCGTGAACGGCAGGAAGAGTCACGTTCGTCAGGCCGAGCATCTGCACCTGTGCCTGAAGTTCGGCTTTCTTCACGCCCTCGCCGACGAACACGACTTTGAGATCCGGCAGGTCCTTCAGCAGTGCGGCGGCGCTGACGATGGTCTCGAGGTTCTGGGAGAGGCCCATGTTGCCGGAATGCATGACGACGAACGCGTCGGCGAGTCCGTGCGCTTCCGAGAACGGATTGCGCTTCGGCCCTGGCGCGATGGCCGTGGTGTCCGCCCAGTCCGCAGATGACCGTCGTCTTCTCCGGCGGCGCGCCCTTGTTCTCGATCAGCCGCTGCCGCATCGTGTCGCCAATCGCGACGTTCATGGCCGCGCGGCGCACGAGAAAGCGGTTGACCCGCTGCAGGAGGCCGTTGATGGTCTCGCTGTGGAAGTCCGGCAGCAGCACCGCGACTTCGGGAAACAGATCCTTGAACGCCATGACCAGCGGCGCACCGGAATGCGTTTGCCGGCGAGCCCGCGGACAGGCCGATGATCGGCGGATCGGTCAGCGCCACGACGACGTCCGGGCGATCGAGGCGCAGGCCGGCCCAGCGTGGCGGACAGGAAATACGTCACGTAGTTCGTCGCGCGGCCGGCGAAGCGGCGTTTGTCGAAGCGCGTGCCGCGCGCGCGGCGAATCTCGACGCCGTGTGTGGTCCTCGCGCCGGCGGGCGTTGACGCGCAACCGCTCCGCGCCGGCCACCGGCACGAGCGGAGGCCCGGCCACCACCGACACGCGGCAGCCGTACTCGCGGACCAGATCCTCGCAGAGGTCGGTCAGCAACTGGCCCGTCGCCGTCGTGTCCGGATAGTAGGACCGGTTGAAGAACGCGATATGCACGATGTCTCCAGTGTGCCGCAGTAGTCGGCGGCCTTCAGGCGCCGACTCGAGCGCTTCTCCGGCGGGCTGAAGCCCGCCGGCTACTGCGGTACGCCCTTCACGATCGCCGTATTCCCCATTACCAGCACGTCCATCCGCGTGCGCAGGAAGCAATCGAGCGCTTCGGCGGGCTGGAGGACGATCGGTTCGTTCTCGTTGAACGAGGTGTTCAGGACGACGGGACGCCCGTTTCGCCGCTCGAACGCGCGGATGAGCGCCCAGTAGCGGCGGATTGCCGTCTCTGTCGACCGTCTGCAGGCGTCCGATGCCATCCACGTGGGTTACCGCCGGAATGACGGCCCGCTTGTCGGCCCGCACCGGATAGACCTGCATCATGAACGGGTCCGGCACCGCGCCCTCGAAGTAGTCGGCCCGTGACTCCTCGACGCACCGATGGCGCGAACGGGCGGAACTTCTCGCGGAACTTGATCTTCGTGTTGATGATCTCGCGCATGTCGGCGCGGCGGGGATCGGCCAGGATGCTGCGATTGCCCGAGCGCCCGCGCGCCCCACTCCATGCCGGCCCTGGAACCAGCCCACGACCTGGCCCTCCGCGATGTAGCGAGCCGTCCAGGTCGCAGGTCGTCATCGCTGGTGAACGGCAACGTCTGGCACCGCGCGGCGCAGAGGTCGTCGCCGCGCGCCTCAGGGCGGCATCGACTGTCGGCCGCCGAGAACTCCGGCCCCCAGTAGCCGTGCGCATCGACGAAGCCGCGCGGCTGCCCGAGCACCTGATTCCAGACCCAGTAGGCCGCGCCGAGCGCCGTGCCGTTGTCGCCGGCCGCCGGCTGGATGTAGACCTCCCGGAACGGCGTGCGCTCGCGGATCTTGCCGTTGGCGACGCTGTTCATCGCGCAGCCGCCCGCCAGACAGAGACGCGGCGACGGCATGCGCGCGTGCAGGCCGTTCAGGACATGGAACGCGGCGTCCTCGAACACGGCCTGCAGCGACGCGGCGATGGCCTCGTGCGCGCGCCGTCAGCGGCGCGTCCCCGGCGCGCGCGGGTCCGAGCATGCGTCTCGAGCTTCGGCGCTGAACACGCGCTCGAGCTTCGGCTCCCCATCGTCCCACGTCATGCCCGCGCCACCGGACCAGTGCGGAGAAGTACGAGAGGTCGAGCTCGAACAGGCCGCCCGGTTTCAGCCGAATCAGATGGCCGAATCTCGCGCGCGAACTCCGGCCGGCCGTACGGCGCAAGGCCCATCACCTTGAATTCGTCGCCGAACTTCGTGAAGCCGAGGTACTGCGTGAGCGCCAGATACAGGACGCCCAGCGAGTGCGGATAGAACGTGCGGTGCACGACGTCGAGCGACCGGTCATGGCCGTGCGCCCACGAGGTGGACACGAAGTCGCCGAAGCCGTCGATCGCGCAGACCGCCGCCTCCTCGAACGGCGACACGAAGAAGGCGCTCGCCAGATGCGCCGGGTGGTGCTCGACCCAGTGCACGTGCGGACGCGGGTCGGATCCGGACAAGCCGAGCACGCCGGCGAGCGTGTCCGGGATTTCGCCGACGCGCCGATAGTTCGCGGCGCGATCGCGCACGAGCCCGGCGCCCGGCCGGTGGGTCGCGGCGAAGAGAACCTTTCGCCACAGATGCGCGCGCGGATTCCGTGAGACGCCGACGTGATGCACATCGCGGCCTGATATGCCGCCCTCGCGCAGGCATTCGAGGATGGCCCGCTCCGGAAATCCCGCGACGTGCTTGATGCGCCGGAAGCGCTCTTCCTCGACGGCGGCTACCAGCTCGCCGTCGCGCACGAGCACCGCGGAGACGTCACCGTGATACGCGTTGATGCCGAGGATGTTCATGACGCGCGCACGCCCTGCCGATCGAGCCACGCGTTCAGCGCGACCAGGACCCACACCCGGCTCCACGTCACGCCCGCCTCGCGGCGCAGGAATCGCGCCCACAGCCCAGACGCGGCGCCCGGCCTGAGGATGCCGCGGCCATCCAGTCCGCGGTCGCCCAGCTGCGCGTCGCAGAACGTCCGCAACGGTCCGCGCATCCATGTGTCGAACGGCAGCGCGAAGCCGCGTTTCGGCTGGTGGACGATGGCCCCGGGCAGCGGCCGTTCGAGACTCTTCACCAGCAGCGATTTCGGCGTGACCCCGCCCGACTTGAGTGCGTCCGGCAGCGACACCACGTACGACGCCAGGCGATGGTCCAGCAGCGGCACACGCACCTCGAGGCCGTGCGCCATGCTCATCTGATCCGTGTCCCGCAGCAGCACGTCGTGCATGTAGGCGGCCGACTCGGCGTACGAAATGCGCGCCCACAATCCGGCGTCGCTGAATTCCTCGAACGCCTGCGCGAGCATGGCCACGTAGGTATTGGCCGCGGCCTCGTCTGGCACGTCGCGCGCGAGCAGCACATCGCGCCGATCGCCGGCGGACAGCACCTGCCGCGTGAGCGGCCAGATTTCCGCGAGCGAGCCGTCGGTTTCGAGGACCGCCGCGGCTTTCTCGGCGGCCACGCCGCCCCGGCTGGCTCTTCGCAGCATCTTCGCGGCGGCCTGGCGCATGACGACCGGCGACTGGCTCATGCGGCGCGCGGCCGGCCACAGGCGGCTCAGTCGCTGGAAGGACGGATACCCGCCGAAGATCTCGTCGCCGCCCAGACCGGACAGCGCCACCTTCAGGCCGCGGTCGTGCGCGGCCTTCGACACGACGAACGTGTTGAGGCCGTCACCGCTCGGATGATCGACGGCCGACAGCGCGCCGGGCAGCATGCCCACGATGTCCGATCCGCGCAGGCGGATCTCGGCGTGGTCGGTGCCGAACGCCTCGGCGACCGCGCGCGCCGCCGCGGATTCGTCGGCCGCCGCATCCTCGTCGAGCCCGACTGTGAATGTACGAGGCGTGACGCCCAGCGACCGCAGCGTGGACACGAGCGCGCCGGAATCGATGCCGCCGGACAGGAACACGCCGACCGGCACGTCGCTCACGAGGTGCGACTGGACGGCCTCACGCAGGAGGTCGCCCACGCGGCTCAGCGCCGCGGGCTCGGACACCGGGCCTTTACTTTCTTGGATTTCGCTGGGGCCGCGCGACTCGCGCGTGTCGCCCGCCAGCAGCGACCAATATCGCCGCGTCGTCATCTGCCCGCGCGCGCTCACGTCCATCACGTGGCCGGGCTCGAGCATGCGGACGTCGCGCAGCAGCGTCGTTGGCGTCGGCGCGGTCTGATGGCCGAGGTAGTGCCACAGGCTGCCCGTGTCCAGATCCGGCCGAACGAGACCGGACGCGAGGAGCGCGCGCACTTCAGAGGCAAACACGAAGTGCTGCGGGCCGCGATGGTAGTACAGCGGCTTGATGCCGAACCGGTCGCGCGCCAGCAGCAACCGGTCCTGCGCCGCGTCCCACAGGCCGAACGCAAACATTCCGTCGAGGTGATCGACGACCGATGGGCCCCAGTGCTGGTAGCCGGCGAGCAGCACTTCGGTGTCCGACTCGGACGTGAACGCCGCGCCGTGCTCGCGCAGCCGACTTCGCAACGCGCGGTAGTTGTAGATCTCGCCGTTGTACGACACCGCCGTGCGATCGCGCGCCATCGGCTGTCGTCCGCCGTCTGACAGATCGATGATGGCGAGCCTGGTGTGGCCGAGCGCGACGACACTGCCCGAGGCCGTCGATGCGTGCCACTGCCCTTCGCCGTCCGGACCGCGATGCTTCAGCGCGGGCAGCATCGCCTCCACGACACGCCGCGCCGGCGCGTCCTCCGCCGAATCGAACATCAGCACGCCCGCGATGCCGCACATGGCTACGGTCGTCCTCCCACCGGCACTGCGCGGAGGGACCGGTACAGGCGCTCGAGTTGCGCGGCGGTCTCGGCCCAGGTGAAACGCGCGGCCAGCGCGCGCGCGGCCTGCGATCGCGCCTCGCGATCGGCCGCGTCGCGCATCGCCATCAGCAGGGCGTCGCGCAGCTCAGCCTCATCTGGTCCGACGACCCAGCCGGCACGAGCCGACGCCACCAGCGGCGCGAGGTTGACGCCGCGCGACACGATCGCCGGCACACCGCGCGCGAGCGCTTCGACCAGGCTCAGTCCGAAGTTCTCCTGGTGGGACGGCATGGCGAAGACGGCGGCCCGGCTCAGCCACTCGCGCTTCAGGTCCCCGGCCAGCCACCCCACGAAGGCGATGCGATCGGCCGCCGGCCCGGACGCCGCGAGGCGCTGGAGTTCGGCGCGATGGTCCGCGTCGCCGTCTCCGGCAATCGCGAGGCGCCATGCTCGACAATCCGGCGCGGACGCCGTCGCGTGGAACGCGCGGATGAGCACGTCGAGCCGCTTGATGGGATGCAGGCGCGTGAGCGCCACCACCAGGCGGTCGCGCTGCCCGGCCGGCACGACGGGCTCCGACAGATACCGGTCGTCGACGCCGGAGGGAATGACGACGCTCGCGACCAATCCCGTCAGCGGCGCCGCGAGCCGCTGTTCCTCCTCCGTCACGAAATGCAGGGCCGCCGCGCCGGCGATCAGGTGTTTGACCGCCGTGCCGAGCAGCACGCGCTTCTTCCACGCGCCCTGCGACAGCGCGAACGGGTCGAGCGAGCCCAGCGGGCGTACGACGTAGGGCACGCGGTCGCGCCGGCACACGCGGCCCGCCGCGAGGCTCGAGTGCGAGAACACCGCATGGATGTGGACCGCGTCGAAGTCGCGAACCGCGTCGCGCAGCCAGCGGGCCAGCCCGCCGGAATACTTGAACCGCTCGCCCAGCCGCGGAAACAGCATCGCGTTCACGCCCTCGAACGTCGTCATTTCGCCGGTCCGGACAGACAGCACGCCGTCGCCATCGGCGTTGGTCGTGGCCATCACGGTCCGGACGCCGCGCGCGTCGAGCGCGCGGCACATGCCGACGACGGCCTCGCTCGGCCCGCCGTAGCGGGAGGCGACCGACGGAATGACGTGCAACACCCGCACGCTACGCTCCGCCCATCCCAGGAAACCCGGCGCGCAGGAGATCCACGATCTGCTGCCGGAACCGGCCGTACTGATACACCTCCGCCACGCGCGCGCGGCCCGCTTCGCCCAGCGCCCACCGCCGGTCGGGCGACTCGAGCAGATCGGCAATGCGGCGGCCGAGTGTCGCGACGTCATCCGGATCGACGAGCACGCCGGTCGTGCCGTCTTCGATGACCTCGGACGCGGCGTCGTGCGGCGACCCCACGCACGCCAGGCCGTGCGCCATCGCCTCGAGATACACCAGGCCGAATCCCTCGCCGCGGCTCGGCAGGGCGAACAGTGCCGCCTGCGCGTACTCCGCGTCGAGCGCCCGTTTCGGCAGGAATCCCGTGAACCGCACCGAGCCGCCGGCTGGGCTGTCCGCCGCGAGTCGCGCCAGCCGTGGGGCGTCGTCGCCCTCGCCGGCAATCACCAATCGCGCGTCGGGCACGCGCGCCACGACGCCGGGCCAGGCGCGGATGAGCTGTTCGTGCCCCTTGTACCGTTCGCTGGCGGACAGGCGTCCGACCATGAGCACGGTTCGGCCGTTTCGCGCACGGGCGGCTTCGGGCGCCGGCAGCGCCATGCCCTTCGGCAACGCGGGAGGGCAAATCACGATGTCGCCCACGGCGGGATTCGCCGCCGCGACCGCGCGTGCGGTGAACCGGGAATTCGCGATGCGCAAGGAGGCCCCGCGCACGGCTGCCATCTCTGCCCGCGTCAGAGGCTTCCAGGCTTCGATGCCGTGCAGGAACACGGCATACGGCGCGCGCAAACCGACGGGCAGGTAGCCCTCGACCCGCGCCAGCCCCAAATGTGAGAACAGCGTCCAGGCCGGCCGCGCGCCCAGGCGCCGCCGTGCGAGCGCCGCGCCAAACCGGATCTTGTCCGCGACGTGCGGCAACACGTGACCGTTGCCCACCAGCGTCACCAGGTCGACGCTGGACGGCCACGTGTCGCGCATCGCGTCCCACAGCAGCTCCGAGACGCGCCCGATGCCGCCGCCCCGCTCGCCCAGCATGGGCGCCGCCAGCACACGCCGGCGAGTCGATGCCGCGGGCATCGTGCTCATGGCGCCGGCGCTCCCATCGGCGCGGCGGCGGCAGGTCTGGCGGGTGTCTCGGGCTCCGTGCCCGTCAGCCAGGCCAGTTGCGGCCGGAGGATGAACAGCAGCGCCAGCGTCACGATGGCGTTCAGGTTGAGCGCCGCGAAGCCCTTGATGAACTGGTGCTCGAAGTCCGCCACGGCCAGCAGGACGACGACCATCGCCCCGTAGCGCAGGGCCGGTACGGCCGTCCACGCGCGCACGGCGCCCGCAATGAGCCCCATCCAGCACCCGTACGCGAACACGGACGCGAACATCCCGGCCAGGCCCCAATCCGCATAGAACTCGGCCATGTAGCCGATGCTGATGGACGTCTGTCCTTCCGCGACCTGAATGCCGGTGAACCGGCGCGTGTAGTACCGAATCGGACGGCAGTTCCGGCTTGTCGGGGTTCAGCAGCCGCGGCACGAACGCATTCAGCATCGCCATCCGCAGCAGTTCGCCATGCGCGTACGGTTCCCGGTCCGGCACGTGCTCGAGCACGCGGGAGAAGAACGTAATGTAGGACACGCGCTCCACCAGTGCCTGGACGTACGGCTCGGGGTGCTCGAGGAGCGCCGGCAGTTCGCTGCGGAAATTCTCGACGAAGAAACTGATGTGCTGCGAGGGGTCGGCGCCGATGGCGCCGGCATCGTGCGCCATGCGCGTGTTCCGCTTGAGGCCGCCCTGCCAGATCAGCAGCAGGATGAGCAGGGCCGCGGCAAACGGCGCGCCCTTGAGCAGCGCCACGATGCTGCGCGGCCACCACCTGGACTCCCACGGCCGCCACGACGCCGCGAGCACCAGCAGCATGAGCACGATCGGGCTCTTGAAGTCCGAGTAGTACGTGCCCAGGCGCGGGATCACCGCCCAGGCGAACGACACAAAGAGCAGGAACACGTGCCGACGCGACCGGAGGATTTCCAGCCAGAGCGTGACCAGGAGCACCTGACGGAACTCGAGCACCCGCTGCACGAACGACGCGATGCCGCCGAACTCGCGCGCGTTCAGCGTGTACACGTAATCCACGGCATAGCACGCCATCACGACGACGAAGAGCGGCCAGACGCGGGAGTCGGGCCCTTCGACGGCAGGCCCTTCGGCAGCGCGCCCGCGGCCCCCCGCCCACTGCGAGGTCAGGCGGGCGCCAACCGCGAGCACGAGCAATCCCGTCAACGCGATCGTCATCGTGCGCTCGACGTCGCCCGGCACGTAGTAACCCGGGAAGGTACCGAACCACGAGGCGTACCAGTGGCCGGCGGTCACGGACAGCCACTGCAGGCCAATGATGAACGGCAGGACGGGCGGGTCGTCTTTTCGCCACAGCAGGCCCGTACCCGCAATCAGCACGAACACCGCGTACGCCGTGTTGAGGTCGTCCGCAATCACGCCGGCGAGCGTGCCCAGCACCAGGGCCACGCTGGGCCCGAGCACGGTCAGCGGGTATCGTCCAGATGACTACGCATCGGGCACCGTGATCCGAGCCTCGACGCCGGTCGTGGTGCGCTGGCAGACGACGTCCAGCGCGGCCAGCGTGCCGGACACGGCCCCGTCGCAGGAATACCGCGCCACGCGCGCGACCACGGCTCGCCGCGTCTCCGGCTGACGATCGAAGTGGCGCGACGCCACGTCGCGCATCACCTGGATCAGTGGCGCGACCTCGCCGGCCGGATACGTGAATCCCGTGCAGCCCTCGTCGATCAGGTCCGGCGCGCAGCCCACCCCGTCGCTGACGATCGCCGGAATACCGGCGGCCATCGCTTCGTTGACGACCAGTCCCCAGGTCTCCCGTGTGGACGACACCACCAGGCAATTCGCCGCGGCGTAGCGCGCGGCCATCTGCGTCTGGTTCTGGAATCCGTCGAACGCGACCGGCGCGCCGTTCGCCACCGCGCGCGCGCGCAGCGCGCTCTCCTCGGGTCCCGAACCCACGATCACACCGCGAATGTTCGCCCCTTCCGCCGCGAGCGCGGCGACCGCGTCGATGAGTTCGCCGGCACGCTTCAGCGGGATCAGCTTTCCCGCCAACAGAAATACGGTGGTCTCTTCGCCCGCGCCCCAGCCATGGCGAAGCCGAGCGGCCTCGCCGTTCTGCCGTGCGCGTGCCGCGTCGGCGGCGAACCGGTCGTTGTCCACGAAGTGCGGCGCGAAGAACAGCCGCTCCGGCCGCACGCCGTAATGCCGCAGGTACGCGAGATTGGCCTCGCCGACGTACAGGTGCGCGTCGATCTGCTGCAGGAACCAGCGATACGGCACGTGCTTGGCGATCGAGATGAAGCGGCGCTTCGGCCCTGTCAGCGTCGAGTCGCCGCGTACCGAGCACCGGCACGCGAAGGGCGCGGCACGCGCGCATCGCCTGCAGATAGCTCTTCAGGTACCAGCCGCTCACGATGCACGCGTCAAAGGCGCCGGCCTCGAGCCGCGAGGCCATCCCGGGCGTGTCGCACCCGCCGAATCGCTCCACACCCGGATGCGCCGCCACGTTGTCCAGCCACTCGTGCGTGTAGCCCTCGAGCAGGGGCACGTCCCAGTCGAACGGCGTCCCGAACCCCGCGCGCGCCTGCCCGTCGGCATCCTGCCGATGGCAGAAGAACACCGTCAGGTCGCACACGCGGGCCAGCGCTCGGAACCAGGGCGCCTGGTACATGAATCGGGTGACTCGTGACCACCGCTACTCGATGCATGGCACCCCCTGCGGGGCCGCATGGCGCACGGCGGCGTCGAAGGACTCACACTGGCGCCGCGTCTGCTCGCGCGCGTCCACCGAGGCGATCACCGAGGCGGACGCCGGCACCGGCGTGTGCGCGCGTTCGAGCACCCAGCGCAGGTCATCGGCGAGACGGGCGGCGATCGCATCCCGGTCGGCGGCGTCTCCGTACGTGGCCACCACGCCGGCGCCGCTCTGCCGCAACAGCGGCACGACCGGGCTGGCTTCGTGCAGCACCGCCACGAACGGCCGGCCGGTCCGGAGATACGGATAGACCTTCGAGGGGCTGTAGGCCGGGTCGTCTGAACCCAGAATCACGCAGAAGTGCGAGTCTGACAACAGCCGAAGTCCTTGCAGGTACGGCACGCGCGCCGGCCATTCCTGGACCATCGACCCCATGCCGGCCGCGGCAGCGACCGGCTCGATCGTTCGGCGCGGCGCGTCATGCGCGTAATCGGTGCCGACGAAGGTCAGCCGGATGCGATCCGGCGAGGCGTCCCGCTCGTCGCGCAGCCGGGCGGCCGTGAAGAGGATCGCCGCGGCTCCGGCGACATCGGCGCCGCCGCGGCCAACCGAGACGCCATGCACGTGACCGTCTTCACGGTCGAACATGGCATTGCGCCAGGACAGGCGCCCGGCCGTCTCGAAATCCGCGGCGCTCGTGCCGAACGGGATCGTCGCGCACATCGCCGGCTGAATCCACGGATATCTGGATTGCAGCACGTCGGTGTAGGCCGTGGACACACTGATCAGTCCGTCGACGTGGCGCATCGCGAACGGCTCGAGCCGCGCGTGCATCGCGCGCGCCGCGCCGGCCTTCGGGCCGCGCTGCAATCCGGCGCCGCGATAGTCCGTCTTCCACGGATCCTGCATGTCGATCACGTAGGGCGTGCCGAAGCGCGCCTTCCACACCCGCCCCAGCACCAACACCGGAAATGCCGTGGTCGAGAAGTACACCAGGTCGATCGCATGACGACGAATCAGCGATGCGCCGGCGGCATAGAGGTGCGGCAGCGCCCGCAAGCCGACCGCGTTGATGCCCGCGAGCCTGGTCAGGGCCGCGGGGACCGCGCCACACCGGGTCACCTCGACGTCGTCGGGCACGGTGGCGAGCAGCTCTGGCTCGCGCAGGCCGCCATGCGCATCCGGGTCCACGGCGAGCACGAACGGCTGCCACCCGAAATCACGATAGAACGGCAGGCTCATGCGCACGCGGTGCATGTCCGCGCTGCTGATCGGCGGAAAGCTGGGCGACACCACCAGCACCCGCTTCATGACGCCAGCCCCCGCAGGTCCCGCGCAGGCCGGCTCCCGTCGCGCACCGTCGTCCGCACGGCATCGAGGAACTTCACCTGCTCGAGATCCCAGTTGTACCGCGTCGTGCCCAACTGCCAGGCCGCCTGTCGCGCGGCCGCGAGTTCGGCGGGCCGCTCGATCCATCCACGCAAGGCCGACGCGATCGCCTGCGCATCGCCCACGGGCGCGAGTGCCGCCGCGTCGCCAAACGCCGGCGCGAGTTCCGCCTGCGCGGTCGTGGCCGTGGCCAGGACCGGCACGCCCGCGAGCAGGTACGTGAAGATCTTGTTCGACAACGCGAGGTCGGCATTCTCGGTGTGCCCGGGTTCGGTCGCGAGGCCCACGTCGAACTCAGCCGCCAGCCGGACCATCTCTCCCGGCGCCGCGGGGTCGTGACGGACCACGCGTTCCCAGGGCGCGCCGGCCACGTGCGCCACCGCCTGCAGCGTCGACGCAAATCCCGGCGGCCAGACGCCCCTCAGGTGCAGTTCGATCGGAAGCGGCGCGAGCACCCCCATCGCGCGGATTACCGCTTCGATGCCGCGGTCGCGCCCAATCGTCTGCGAGAACCAGTACAGACGGAGCGGCCCGCCGCGCGACGGCACGGGGGCGGCCGGCCAATCGGCCAGCGGACACACGTTCAGCACGACCAGCGGCCGTGTTCGAGACAGTCCGGCGTAGGCCTCGGCAATGCCCGGCGATGCCGCCGTCACGTAGTCACACTCCGGCAGGTACCGCTCCTCACACGCGGCCGCCAGCGCACGCGCCGCGGTGTCGCCCTTCGGCGCCTGGCCGCGGTGATAGTCCTCGGCATCGAATCCGAGTCGCGCGCCGTGGCGCCGTGCCGCCGCCGCGGCCGCCGGCAGCGCGCCCAGATTGTGCGCGATGTACAGATCGGCCGGCCACGCCACCGCGGCCGCGGTGAGTTCCGGCGTCAGCCGCCCCACAGCGGCATCGCGCACCTCGGCCGCCGTGATGCCACTCGCGAACGCGGCCCGCGCCCCGAAGTGCCGGGCGCGCGTCTTCCAGAACAGCCACGGCGCACTCGCCTCCCGCCAGTCGATCACCTGCGCCGACCACGAACGGTCCGCCAGCAACGCGACGTCGGCGCGGTCCGCCCAGTCGGCCCAGTGCGCGCCGATGACGTGCACGTCGAACCCGTTCGCCGCCAGCGCGTCGGCTTCCTTCACCAGACGCGGGTTCGTCGACGGCTGACCGGTGCTCACCAGGCAGACGCGGGCGCTCATCGGCCGGCCCCCGCGGCGGAGACTCCGCGATAGAGCGCCTCGTAGGCGTCGACCAACGCGTGCTGGCTGAATCGCGCCTCGGCCACTTGCCGGCACGCGCCACGATTGAAGCTGGACGATCCGCTCCACCGCCCGGACCAGCCCCTCCTCGTCTGCGCACACCGCGCCCGTCACGCCGTCGTCGACGACTTCCGGCACGGCGCCGCGCGTGAGGCCAATCACCGGCGTGCCGCACGCGAGCGCCTCGGCCATGACGATGCCGAAGGGTTCCTCCCAGAGAATCGGCATCAACAGGGCCGCCGCGCCTGCCAGCAACTCACTCTTCGCGGCATCGTCCACCGGGCCGAGGTACGTCACGCGATCGCCGTTCACGTGCGGCTTGATGTGTCGATCGAAGTACGCGCGATGTTCGTCCGGCACGTTGCCGGCGATCACCAATCTCCGGCCGGCTCGCCTGGCGACGTCGATCGCCACATGGGGACCCTTGATGTGCTCGACGCGCCCCAGAAACACGAGCGGCGCGTCGGCCGCCACGGTTGGCGCGAATCGGTAGCGCGCGGTGTCCACGGCATTGGGAATCACGCGCCAGGGCGCCAGATCGCGCACACCTTCGAGCATGCGGTCGCTGCACGCCGTGAAGGAGAGCCGGCCGAAGCTGAGCCGCCGGCCCCACGTCACGCTGCGCGGGGTGATGGCGCGCTGATACGACATGATCTTCGGCGTGCGCGTCGGGAAGACGCCGGCGAGCGACGCCAGGCGGCCGAAGCTGTGGATCACCTGCGGACGGGCGCGGCGCGCCGCGCGCGCGATCGCGGCGCCGTTGGCCGCCACCGACATCGCCCGGCTGTCTGCTCGCCCATAGGGCGCCAGCCGGCCGGCCGTGACGGAATCCCGATGCGCCACGAGCGTCACCTCGTGGCCGCGCGCCACCAGGCCGTCCACCAGCAGCGCAATCACGCGCTCGATGCCGCCGTACAGCCGCGGCGGGACCGGCAGTTCCGGGTCCGCCGTCACGAGGATGCGGAGGGGCGTCATGTCGACGCCGCCCCCGCGGAAAGCCGCAGCCATCGGCTGAGTCGCGCCGACTGCGGCAGGTACCTCACCAGTTCCGCCAGCGGACGGGCAAAGAGGACCCGCAGCGTCAGCACATAGACGACGCCGAACATCGTGCCTTGCGCGACCAGAGACGGCCCGCCCAGCAGCAGGGCGATTCCGGACGCCAGCGCGGCCGCGGCCGCCGGCGGCCCAATCGCCTGCGCGATCGCTCCCGCGGTCACCCCACGGCCTCGCCACAACATCGTCGCCACCAGGCCGAACGACACGACGTGCATGCCGCACAGGGCTTGCAGGTACGTGCGCGCGCCGCCCGGCAGGAACAGCGCGAGGGCCAGCAGCGTCGCGGCCAGCTTCCACGCGTCGGCCACCAGGCATTGCTTCTGGCGTCCGTACGCGAGGAGCAACGTGTAGCCCGTGTGCACGAGCGCGCCCAGCGCGGCCGCGGCCACCGCCGCCGGCACGAGGGGGATTGCGTCAACCCACGTGCGGCCCGTAGATCAGCGTGACGATGGGGCCGGCGAGCATCGCGGTGAGCACGGCCAGCGGAATGGCCGTCCAGCCGATCGTCCGCAGGAACATCGCGCTGGCGCGCCTGAACGAGTCCGTATCCGGCGTCAGCTTCGTGAGCACCGGATAAACGGACAACGACAGCAAGCCGGCCACGCGGCCGCACAGCAACTGCGACAGGCCGACCGCTCGTCCGAAAATGCCGAACGAGGCGAACCCGAGCGCGCGCGTCATCCACGTGGACTCGGACACCGTCGCCAGCGCGACGAAGCTGACCGTGGCGATCCGCACCCAGCCGAACGTCCAGGCCGGCCGGAACCGGTCCCAGCTGAAGGCCCAGGTGGGCCGCCATCGCGCGCGCACGAACAGGTCGTACACGAATGGCAGCGGCACCAGCAGCGTCGGCAGAATCAGCGCCGACACCTTCGCCCCGGCCAGCGCCATCGCCACCGACACCAGCCCGCCGGCGACGAAGCCCACGGCCTGCAACGCGCGCAACCGCCGCCAATCGAGGTCGCGCTCCAGCATCCGCACGCGGAACTCGGACGGCAGATCGATCAGGAACAGCACCGACATCACGTGCAGCACCGGACTGAGCGGCGCGTAGCCGGGCACGAATCGAAAACCGATCGCGACGACGTTGACGACGGCGACGATCAGGACCTGGATCACCGCGCCCGCGGTGAAGTGATCCTGGTAGTGCACCGCCTCCCCGTTCCGCACCTGCAGGGTGTGGCCGAGGAACTCGCGAAATGAATACAGCGTGAAGAAGCCGAGGATCGTGGTGAGGAAGCCGAACTGGCCGTACGCATCCGCGGGCAGGAGCCGGGCGAGGGTGACCGTCAGGCCGAACTGGACGAGGTCACGAAAGAACTGGAACCCGGCGCCCCACGCCACGGCGAGCCGGGCGCGTTGGGCGACCTCCGCATCTGGCACGTCCACCATCACCGCCCAGGGTCCGTTCGGGCCGTTCCGCTGGCCCGGGTCACCGGGTCCGAACGTACGCCCGGGTGTAGTCCTTGCGGTAATACTGCGCGTAGTAGTACGCGTGCCGATCGACGTGGACCCGGTTGAGCACGACGCCGATGATCTTCGCGCGCGCCGCGATCAACTGGTCGACCGCGACCTGCGCCGTCTGCCGGGGCGTCATCTCGGCCCCCACGACGAAGACGACGCCGCCGACGCCGTTCGAGACGACCGCCGCGTCCGTCACCGCCATCACCGGCGGCGCGTCCACGATGATCCAGTCGTACTCCTTGCCGAGTTCGGCGAGCATGTTCAGGTACTTCTTCGAGCCGAGCAACTCGGCCGGGTTCGGCGGAATGAGTCCGGCCGGCAGCACGGAGAGGAACGGATTGCCGGTCTTGCGGATCGCGGTCTGCAACGACACCGACCCCACCAGCACGTTCGACAAGCCCGGCTCCTGCGAGAACCCGAATGTCTCGTGGATGCGCGGCCGGCGCAGGTCGCCGTCGATGATCAAGGTGCGTTGCTCAGCCTGCGCCATGGCCTCGGCCAGATTGCTGGCCACGACCGTCTTGCCCTCGCTCGGCGCCGTGCTCGTGATCATGACGCTGCGCGCGCCTTCCGCCGCCGTCGAGAAGATGACCGCCGTCCGCAGGCCGCGGATCGCTTCCGAGAACGAGGCGGGCACGCCGCGCTCCAGCAGCGGCGAGGGCCCCTTGATCTGCTTCGGCTTGACGGCCGGAATCATGCCGAGGAACGGCAGGCCCAGATGCGTCTTGATGTCATCGGGCGTCTTGATGCGGCTGTCGATGTACTCCAGACCGAACGCGAGACCGAGCGCCAGCAGGAACCCCGTCATGAGGGCGAAGAGCACGTCGCGTTCGTGATTCGGCAGCACCGGCACGCGCGGGATCTCCGCGGCATCGATGACCTGGACGTTCGTGCCCTTGTACTCGCCCGTCACGCCCGTGACCTTCGCCCGCTGCATCAGGTCGTCGAACAGCTGCCGGTTGCTGACGACGTCACGCTCGAGCTCCAGGTAGCCAATCGCAACGCTGTCCTGGTTGAGCGACTCGTTCTTCTGGGCGCGGAGCTGGTCGTTCAGCGCGTCTTCACGCGCCTTGGCCATCTGGTATTCGCTGCCGATCGACTCGACGACCTTGTTGACCTGCGATTCGAGGTCGGCCTGCTTCGTCGTGAGGCTCTGCGCGATGTCACGCCGCTTCTGGTAGGCCGGCCCGAAATCGGCCGCCAGCACGGCGTCCTGGCTCCTGAGCTCGGCGATCTCCTTGCTGAGCGCCTGGATCGACGCGTTCGACATGATGGCGGGGAACGTGGCCAGCTTGGCCGGGTCGGCGCGAAGGCTGGTCAACGTCCGGAACAGTTGTTCTTTCTCCAGGCGTTGACTGCGCGCACGTGTGAGTTCCGCGCTGATGTCCGCCAGCCGCTGGACGATGATGTTGTTCCGGGGATCGGTCAGCGCGACCGCGCCGTGCTGGACCTTGAAGGCCTGCAGCGCCTGCTCGCTCTGCTCGAGTTTCTGCTTCTGCTCTTCGAGTTGCGCGCTGAGGAAGTTGTTGGCGTCCTGGGAGACCAGCGCGCGGAAGCTGAGGCCCTGCGCAATGTACGCCTGCGCGACCGCGTTCGCCGCGCGCGAGGCAAACGCCGGATCGGCGGACCGGTAATGGATCTTCACCAGGCGGCTGTTCCGGACCGGCTCGATCGTCAGCCCGCTGAGGAAGCTGTCGAGACGCGCCGACTGCCAGCCGGTTTCGTTGCCGGCGGGCGGCACCATTGCTTTCGGCGCGCCGAGCAGCGTGGCGACCTGTCCGAGCCAGCCGCCCTGGCTGGCGCGCGCGGTGGCCTCCGCGATGTCCTGCCGCTCCGCTTCGGACGGCGGCTGCCCCATCCCGAGCGACTCAATCGTGCGCCATGCGAGCGCCCGGCTCTGCATCATCCGGTACTGCGTCTGGTAGAAGTCGTCGTCGAACCACCCGTCCTGCTCCTGCAGCAGCGAATTGAGGGGCGTGCGGTGCGCGTCTTTCTCGATGAGGAGCTGGGTGGTCGCTTCGTAAATCGGGGTTTTGCGCAGGCTCGTCGTCGCCGCAGTCAGGAAGACCAGCAGGAACGCCGAGCCGGCGACCCAGCGCCGCTTGTAGATCACCCGCAGGTAGTCGGTCAGATGGCGCGGATGGGTCATACGATCCTCGCTCCGACCTTGATGATGTCGCCGGGCTTCACGACGTCCGTCATCTTCACGTTCTTGAGCGTCACGGTCTTGCCGTCCACCTTGCGGATGATCTCGATCCGCTTGGGCGACCCGCGATCGGTGAACCCGCCGGCCAGCGCGAGCGCCTGCTCGACGGTGGACCCGGACTCGACGTTGTACACGCCGACGTTGCGCACCTGGCCGGTGATCGTCACGGCCTGCGCCTTCTTCACGAACACCGTGTCACCGTCCTGCAGCACGAGGTTCTTCGCGAGCGCGCCGCTTTCCAGTTCGCGGACGTCCACTTCAATCACGGCGCCCGCGTCGCCGCTCTGCAGCGACGCGGCCCGGACCACCACGACGACGTCCGACGCCTCCGGCAGGCGCCCGCCGGCGCGCAGAAGCGCTTCGAGCAGCGTCAGCTCGCCCGCAAATGCCACGGCGCCCTGCGTGCGCACGGCGCCGTTCACCAGCACTCTCTTGGTCGGCGTCTGTTCGAGTTCGACCGTCACCTGCGGGTTGAGGACGATGTCCGCTTCCTTCAAGCGCCGGGCGACCAAATCGCCGACCTCGCGCGCCGTCAGGCCGGACACTTTCAGCCGGCCCACTTGCGGAAACTCAATCGCCCCGTCGATACCAACGGGATATTTGCCCGTGAACTGCGCGACGCCGACCACCGTGATGGCGAGCTGATCGTGCGGCGCGATCTTCGGATTCGCCTGCCCGGTCACGACCAGGGCTCCGCCCACGAGCAGGCACGCCACCAGGGCGCCCACGCGCGACAGGAACCTACCGGCCATAGACGAACGACCCTCCCATGCGAAGACCCTCGTACTCGCGCAACGGCAGCGGCGACGTCCGCCGTACGTAGTTTACGTCCAGGCCGACGCGAATCTGGTCACCAATCCGGCGGCCGATGCCGGCGCCGATCAGGTCGACGTAGTCGACCCGGCCCAGCCGCAGGTCTCCCACCGGCGGGTACGTCAGGGAACCATGGCTGAAGCGGCCCACGACGTCCCAGCTGAGGCCGATGACCTCCATCGCCTGCGCGCCCACCGTGGCGGTGACGTAGTAGGGCTCGGCCAGAATCCAGCGAGTAGTCCACGTCCCGCTTCACGATGCCGGACAGCCGGAACCAATCCATGGCGACGTAGGTCAGGTCCACGTCCGCGACCCAGCCCGTGTAGTCCGGCTGGTCGGGGCTGATCGTCATGAAGCGCCGCACGCCCACGTAGGCGCTCCCGGAGATCAGGGCGAAGGGCTTGAAGATCACGCCAGGCATCACCCGGACGCTGTCGCTGTCCCGTTCGGGTGTGTAGACGAATCGATCCCGAATCCAGTCGGTGCGAATTGCGAAGCTGGTGAGCGGGGTCAGTTCGAACTTGCCGGTCAGATTGATCTCGTCGCTGTCCCGGTTCAAGGCGTTCGCCACGAACGCATCGCCATAGGTGCCCTGCAGGTAGTCGTAGCGCGTGCGCCTCACGTCCACATCGGCGTCCACCCGGCTGGCCACGTGCAGCATGGCGCCCACCTCGGCGCCGGTGCGCAGCTCCTGCACCCGCAGATCGATTTCGGCGTTCGGCCGGCGCCGCATGTTGGAATAGACGCCCGCCACGCGCGGGGTCACGCGCGCCAGATCGATATCGACGCGCAGGTCTTCGCCGTAGCTGAACGATCGTTGCGTGGCCGTCTGTCTGTAGTACAGCCAGTCCGTCGTCGTCTTGCTCGAGATGAGCGCGCGGCCGACCTGCAGCCATACGTCCGCGCCGGGCAGCACGCTCATCGTCGTGTCGCGGATCGGATTCAGCGGCGCGAGGAACACGTTCGTGTCCACGCCGAGGTTCTGGATCGCCAGCCGGGGCGTCACCGCCAGCGGGCCGAAATGGAACATCGCGCTCTGCGACGCTTCCAGCGCCTGGCCCCACGCGAGCGCCGGCATCGCCAGCATGGCGCAGGCCAGCGGGATCAGTCGGCGGCCGAGTTGTCTCCACTCCACCAGGTCGCTACCTTTTATCCGGGAATGGCCCGCCGATCTGGCGGGCCGCGAAACCTACTTGCTGTTGCTCCGCTTGACGATCACGATCGCCGCCGCGGCGCCGGCCGCCAGCAGCCAGAGCGCGAGCGGGGCCTTGCCGCAACTGACGTTCACATCAAGCCTGCTGGGCACGGCCGTCGTCAGGGCGTAGGGCCCCTCGGTGCACACGATCTTCTTCTCTTTGACCTGCACGAGTTCGATCAGGTAGGTCCCGGGGACCGTCGATTTGAGGAAGCTGAATTGACCCTGCGGGTCGAGGGGCTGCGTGTTCGCGACCACGCCGCTGGCCACGTCGCGCAACTGGACCACGTAGTCCGCGTACGGCTTCTTGGCCTCGTCTGTCGCCTTGCCGGCAATCGTGCCCGGCGCGGCCTGGCCGAACGCCGGTTGGACGCCGGCCGCAAGACACACCACAAGCAGGGCGGCCACGACCCGGTTGACGCGGTGGGTTGGGACGGTCTGCCTCACGACTTCCCTTCTGCCTTCTGCTCGGACCCTGCCGTCCCTTTCATCTTCCGGCCGGCCCGAGCGGGTGTCAAGCACGCCACCACGCCTGTATCGTTTCAGCGACAGCGGCGTACCCGTTTCGATACAGCTACTTCCGAGGCGACAGCAGCGCGCGCGACACGTTCAGCTGCCGCACCTTTCGATAGAGATTCGTCCGCTGAAGCCCCAGCGCCTTGGCGGCATCACCCACGCGGCCGCTGTGCCGGATGAGCGTGGCGCTGATGCACTCGCGCTCGAAGCGCGCGCGGGCTTCCCGCAGCGTCATCGCGCCGCCGGCGGGCTCGCTGGGCCCGGCGTCGAGGCTCACGTGCTCCAGCACGTTCTCGAGCTGGATGACGGGCTGTGACGTGGCCTTCACGGCCGCGGTGACCGCGTCGCGCAACTCTCTCGCGTTCCCCCGCCACGGCAGCGCGGCCAGCAGGGCCAGCGCCAATCGGCTGAAGCGTTTCGAATCCGCCGCCTTCCGTGTCGCACGCGCGCTTGAGGAAGTACGCCGCCAGCAGCGGCACGTCCTCGCGCCGGCGCCGCAGCGGCGGCATGTCGACGCGCACCTGGGCGAGCCGCTCGAACAAGTCGCGGCGCAGGCGCCCGTCCGCCATCGCCTCGTCCACATCCGGCCCGGCGACCGCAATCGGCCGGAAGTCGAGCGGAATCGTTTCCTGCAGGTCGACGGAGAACACTTCCCTGTCGCGCAGCAGTTGCGCCAGGCGCGTCTGAATCCTCGCGGGGGCGTCCACGACGTTGAGAAGGAGCAGCGAACCGCCCTGCGCCGCGATCACGGCGCTCGTTCGCGTCGCCTGCACGGCCAGCCCGGACGCCGCATCGTGGTCGGTGACGGCGCCGAACAGGCGCCGTTCGAGTTCATTCGGCCCTTCGGCGGCGCAGTCCACCATGGCGAGCGGCCGGGTCACGTAATCATGATCGCGCTCGTGCAGCGTGCGGGCCACGAGCTGCCGGCCGGAACCGTCTTCGCCGCTGATCAGGACAGCGGTCCGGCGCGATGCGGCGGACTTCAGTCCCGCGGAGACCATCCGCATCGACGCGGAATACTCGAACAGGCGTTCCGTCGCGCCCGGCGCCGCCGGCGACGGGTCAACCGCGACGGCATCCCGGGCCGCCGCAAACACGATGGCCACGTCCCGCTCGTCGAACGGCCACGGCAACAGGTCGGTCGCGCCGGCATAGATGGCTTCGCTCGCGACCAGCGGCTGCGTGGTGTCCATCAAGCCGATGACCGGCACGGCCGGGAACTGCGCGCAGATGAGCCGGACCGCGGCAATCGAGGTGCGCTCGGTCGCCAGGTCCACGACGACGAGGCCGAATCGCCGCGCGCCCAGCGCCTGCAGCGCACCCGGCACGTCGTCGGCCACGGTCACGAGGGCGCCTGCCTTGGTCAGGCGATCGCGAACCAGGACGCGATCGCGGACACGAGCCGGCAGATAGAGCACCGCCAACGGCGACTGTCCGTCCGCATGGGTGGACGGTGCGTCCTGACCGGGTAGCCGGACGCGTCTCAAGAAGGGCTGGGGATTCGCTGCCATCAACGTTTTGCTTTCGGAGTAGGCACGGGTTGGAAGACGCCGTCGCCGTCTGGATCGGATTCCACGGCCGTCACGTGACCGGCCGCGTCGTACCGCAGCCGCTGCGTCGGGCGGCCCTTACCGAGCAGGTCCAGGTCCACCTGGGCCAGCACGCCTCGCTCGTAGGTTTCCCACTTGTCGGGACGCCCATCCGCATCGGTGTCGTCCACGACGCGCTGGATCGCGCCGTCCACGTAGAATTCGCGCCGCGTGATCGTCTGGCCGGCGCCGTTCGCCTCGTCGGCGTGATCGATGAGGTTCGAGGCCGGAGCCGCGCCGCTGGCGGGTGACGAACCGTAGTATTCCCAACGGTCCGGCCGTCCATCGCCGTTACGGTCGATTTCGATGTATTTGATGACTGCGCCATCCATGAACGCCCGCGTCTCGTTGCGGCCGTCGTGATCGCGGTCCGACAGCAGCTGTTCGAGCCAACCTGTTTGCTGGTTGTAGACAGGCGAAATGCCGTTGGCCGCCAACTGGTCGCCCGGGCGGCTGGATCCGCACGCCGCCGCCGCAACCAGCGCGGCGGCTGTGAGCACCACGTCTGCGATGCGCCGAAGACTCGTCACGGACATGTGATTACCTGACCAGGCGCGGAGGATTCCGCATGTGGCTTCGCCCCGTCACTTACAGGGCGCGTCGCGCGAGCGACGCGTCCGCCGAAGCCTCGCGCGAAGGCGGACGGCCGACTACGTGCACTGCTTCCGGCGGGCTAAAGCCCGCCGGCTACTGCGGCACGAGATCCTAGTACGCCCGCACGTCGGCGGCGTCGACTTCCACGCTGACGCCCTGGCCAATCAATCCGACGCTCAGCACCAGCCGCGCGTGGGCGCCTTTGCGCACGAGCTTTCCGACGACGCCCTTCAGGACGCCCGACACGACTTCCACCTGGCTGCCCTCATTGAGCAGCGGGCACGGGTCGAACTGCAGGTCGCTCATGACCAGCGTCCGAATGGCGTCAATCTCTTCTTCTGGAATCGTCGCGGCGCGGCCGTCAAACGACACGACGTTGGCCACCCCCGCGCAGCTCAGCACCGCCCGGAACTGCTCGACGTGCAGCCGCGCGAAGCAATAGCCTTGAAACAGCGGCCAGTCGATCCGCTTGCGGCGGTCCTTCCACCGGCTCCACCTCGGAATCGTGGGCAAAAAGGCTTCGAGGCCCTTCCGCGTCAACTGGTCCCGCACCGTCGCTTCGTGGCGGGACTTGGTCCGAATCGCGAACCACCCGACGGTCTGGTCCAGGGATTCGCTGGCGGCTCCCCGTGAAAGGCCGGTCGAGGCCGGCGTGTGCGGGTCGAAGGAATTGGTATCCATCGTGGGCCATCGATGAGAGAGGCAACCCACGTGCCAGAACGGGGCGGCATGACCGCCAGAGCTGCCGTGTCTCCAACTACTTGCGTCGTAACGTGTTTGATACGGGGGGCGGTATCCGTTTCGTCTCGGCCGCGCGCTCGCCCTGACACCGAAAGCCGGACGGCATGTCAGATTTGTCAGCCGCGCAACAATTTGGCGAGGAGACCTTACACGACGTCTCCGGGGCCGGTTGGCTCGTCATCCGGTTGCGGCCCCTTGCTTCGGGCGTAGAGATAGGAGGCCAGGAAGATCACGCCGATCACCACAAGGGAGACGTTTCTCGGCATTTCCCAGCCGATCCAGTGCTCCGCGTGCGCGTATTCGAGCAGCAGTTTCGCGCCCACCCACGCAATGATGATGAAGGCGCCGTCCACGATCGCGGGATACCGGCGAATCAAGGCGATCAACTTCCCCGCCACCACGCGCATCGCGATGATGCCGAGGATGCCGCCGGTCACGACGACCGCGATCTTGGGTGACAGGGCGACGGCCACGAGGATCGAATCGACCGAGAAGGCGATGTTGATGAATTCGACGCGGACGATCGTCGCCCAGAACGCCGAGAGGCCCCACATCGGCCTCGCCGCGGCGATGGGCCTTCCCGACTCGCCGGCGTCCCCATGCCGGAAGTGCTGCACGGCCAGATACAAGAGGTAGGCGCCGCCCGCGAGTTTGACCCAGGCGGCCTGAATGAGGACCGCCGCGAGCAGGACGGCGATGAATCGGAAAATGAACGCGGCGACGAGACCGTAGCGGAGCGCGCGGCTTTGCTGCGGTCGGGGCAGGCCCATGACCAGAATGGCCATGACCAGCGCGTTGTCCGCGCTCAGGAGGCCTTCCAGCAGCACCAGCAGGCCGATGGTCGGGAGGTCGCTCAGGGCAATGTCGAACACGTTCGGCGCCTCCAAGTATGGGCGCAGTGCCCCGCTCGTGTCATGCGCGGCCCGGCGCGCGGAACACGACCTTGACACGTTCCGTATCAATGCCTATATTCGGATCAGCGTATGGATCGACGGACGCCCGACTGGGTTTTGATCAGCATGGCCGCCGAACTGCTGGAGATGCATCCGCAGACGCTGCGGAAGTACGAGCGGCTCGGCCTCGTGCGCCCGCCCCGCACGCTCGGCAGCATGCGCGTGTATTCGCGCCACGAACTCGACCGCCTGCGCCTGATCAAGATCGCTGGTCGATGACGCCGGGATCAATCTGGCGGGCGTCCGGCGGCTGCTGTCGATCGTGGACATCGCCGAACGGATGCGGCCGCTCGTGCGGCGGCCGAAGCGGCGATCGGACGCCCAGGATCAGCTCGATCCGGGAGGTCCAGGAGTTGTGCCGCCTGCTGGGCCTGGAGGACGCGCGCTAGCGCGGCTCCCGCATGGACTACAAGGACTACTACGCGGTGCTCGGCGTCGCCAAGACGGCGACCGACGAAGAGATCAAACGCGCGTACCGGAAGCTGGCGCGCAAGCACCATCCCGATTTGAATCCGGGCGACAAGTCCGCGGAGACGAAGTTCAAGGAAATCAACGAGGCCAACGAGGTGCTCGGCGATCCGGAGAAGCGCCGCAAGTACGACGAACTCGGGGCCAACTGGCGCCAGTACGAGCAGCAGGCGGCCGCCGGCCGCCCCGGCGGCTTCCCGGGCGGCGGTTTCGGACCGGGCAGCCAGGGCGGCTATCGCACGGTGAGCCCGGAAGAGATGGAGCAGATGTTCGGCGGCGGCGGCGAGCAGTCGCCGTTCTCCGACTTCTTCTCGACGTTCTTCGGCGGCAGTGGCGAGCCGGCCGCGCCGGGGCGCCGCGGCCGATCGGGGCGCGCCCGCCGCGGTCAGGACGTCGAGGCGCAAGCGGAGCTGACGCTCGAAGAAGCGTTCGCCGGCACGACGCGGAAAGTCGCACTGGCCCGGAACGGCAAGGACCACACCGTCGAGGTGCGCATTCCGGCCGGCATCAAGGACGCCGCGCGGATTCGGGCGGCTGGCGAGGGCGGCCGCGCCAGCGGCCAGGGGTCCGCAGGGGATCTGTTCCTGTCCGTGCGCGTGCTGCCGCACGCCGCGGTTCGAACGGCGCGGGCTGGACCTGCATACGCGGGCGCGCGTGCCGGTGACGACCGCCGTGCTGGGCGGCGAGATTGCCGTGCCGGCCCTGTCCGGATCCACGCTGCGCCTGAAGATTCCGGAAATGACCACCGCGGGCCGCGTGTTCCGCCTGCGCGGTCACGGCATGCCCACCGTGGGGAAACCAGAAGACCGCGGCGACCTGTACGTGGCGGTGGACATCGAGATTCCGTCGCAGGTGTCACCCGAGGAACGCACGCACTACGAAGCGCTGCAGGCCCTCGCCGGCGCCAGAAAGGAAGGTTCGTCGTGAACATGAATCGCTACACCGAAAAGGCGCAGGAAGCCGTCATCGGCGCCCAGCAGCTCGCCGAGCGCGCCGGCAATCCTGAGGTCCTGCCCGAACATGTGCTGCTCGCGCTGATCGCGCAGCGCGACGGCGTCGTGCCGGCCGTCCTCGGCAAGATGCAGATCGACGCGGATGCGCTCGCGACCTGAGGTCCAGGGCCTCGCTCGAACCGGCTGCCGAAGCGTGCACGGCGGCGCGCAGCCGGGCCTGTCCGCCCGCCTGCGGCAGGTCCTGACGCACGGCGGAGACCGAGGCTGAAGCGCTCAAGGACGAATTCACCAGCACCGAGCATCTGTTCCTGGCGATCGCGTCGGAGGCCGGCCGCTCCCCCGCCGCCCAGGCCGCTCAAGCAGCGCGGCGTCACGCGCGACGCCATCCTGCAGGCGCTCACCGCGGTGCGCGGCTCGCAGCGCGTCACCGATCAGAACCCCGAGGGCAAGTACCAGGCGCTCGAACGCTACGGCCGCGACCTCACCGAGATCGCCCGCAAGGGCAAGCTCGATCCGGTCATCGGCCGCGACGACGAGATCCGCCGCGTCATCCAGGTGCTGGCGCGCCGGACGAAGAACAATCCGGTGCTCATCGGCGAGCCGGGCGTCGGCAAGACCGCCATCGTGGAAGGCCTCGCCCAGCGCATCGTGCGCGGCGACGTGCCCGAAGGCCTGAAGCAACAAGCGGATCGTCGCGCTCGACATGGGCGCGCTCGTCGCCGGCGCCAAGTATCGCGGCGAGTTCGAGGAACGGCTGAAGGCCGTCCTCAAGGAAGTGGCCGACGCCCAGGGCCAGGTCGTGCTGTTCATCGACGAGCTGCACACCGTCGTCGGCGCCGGCGCGGCGGAAGGGTCGATCGACGCGTCCAACCTGCTCAAGCCGATGCTCGCGCGCGGCGAGCTGCACACGATTGGCGCCACGACGCTGGACGAATACCGCAAGCACATCGAGAAGGATGCCGCGCTCGAACGCCGCTTCCAGCCGGTGCAGGTCGGCGAGCCGACCGTCGAGGACACGATCAGCATCCTGCGCGGACTGCGCGAGCGCTATGAGATCCACCACGGCGTCAAGTTCAAGGACTGCGGCGCTCGTCGCCGCGGCCGTGCTGTCGAACCGCTACATCGCGGACCGGTTCCTGCCCGACAAGGCGATCGATCTGGTCGACGAAGCCGCGTCACGGCTGCGCATGGAGATCGACTCGATGCCGGCGGAACTGGACGAGGTCAGCGTCGCATCATGCAGCTCGAGATCGAACGGGAGGCGCTGCGGAAGGAATCCGACAAGGCGTCGCGCGAGCGTCTCGGCAGGCTCGAGAAGGAACTGGCCGACCTCAAGGAGACGCAGACGCGCCTGAGCGCGCAGTGGCAGCACGAGAAGCAGGCGATTCAGGACGTGCGCACAGCAGAAGGAAGAACTGGAGCGCATCCGCCAGGAGGCCGACCGCGCGCAGCGGTCCGGCGACTACGCGAAGGCCTCCGAGCTGCAGTACGGCCGCATCCCGGAGCTCGAACGCCAGATTCTCGCGCACGAGCAAGGCGCCGCCGCGGCCGGCGCCGGGCCGCGCCGCGCATGCTGAAGGAACAGGTCGACGAGGAGGACATCGCCGAAGTCGTCGCGCGCTGGACGCACATTCCCGTGTCGCAAGCTGATGGAGGGCGAGGTCCAGAAGCTGATTCACATGGAGGAGCGGCTCCACCAGCGTGTGGTCGGACAGGACGACGCGGTCGACCGCCGTCGCCAACGCGATCCGGCGCGCCCGCGCCGGCCTGCAGGATCCGAACCGCCCGCTCGGCAGCTTCATCTTCCTGGGCCCCACGGGCGTCGGCAAGACCGAACTCGCCCGCGCGCTCGCGGAGTTCCTGTTCGACGACGAGCAGGCCATGGTGCGGATCGACATGTCGGAGTACCAGGAGAAGCACACCGTGTCCCGGCTGATCGGCGCGCCCCCGGGATACGTCGGCTACGAGGAGGCCGGACAATTGACCGAAGCCGTCCGCCGCCGGCCGTACGCCGTCGTGCTGTTCGACGAAATCGAAAAGGCGCATCCGGAAGTGCTGAACGTGATGCTGCAGCTGCTCGACGACGGCCGCCTGACCGACGGACAGGGCCGGACGGTGGATTTCCGCAACGGCGTCATCATCATGACGTCGAACGTCGGCAGCCACTTCATCGCGGAGCGGGCGATGCTCGGAGACACGACGCTCGACGAGGACACGCGCCGGCAGTTGCTGGACGCGCTGCGCCAGCACTTCAAGCCGGAGTTCCTGAACCGCATCGACGACGTGATCTTCTTCCACGCGCTCGGCCGCGCGGACATCCGGACAGATCATCGATATTCAGCTCGGGCGCTGCTCCGCCGGCTGGAGGATCGGAAGATCCGCCTCGAGCTGACCGACAAAGCGCGCGACATCCTCATCGAGGAAGGATACGATCCGGTCTATGGCGCCCGGCCGCTCAAGCGGATGATTCAGCGGCGCCTCCTCGATCCGCTGGCGCTCGGGGTGTTGCAGGGCCAGTTTGGCGAAGGGGACGTGGTGACGGCTGAGGCCAGCAAGGACGGACTGATGTTGACGCGCGCGGTTGCCGCGCGGAAGCGGGGCACGATGACACCGACCGATCAGGACAAACGCCCGGGCGGCCCTCGCCGCCCCACCATGCCGGGTGGCCGCTCGTTCTCGCCGCTCTGGCTCGCCGCGGGCCTGCTGCTGCTGATGGTGCTCGCCAACGGCGTCCGCGCCATCGTCGGTCCGGGCGAAGAGCTGCAGGTACTCGCAGTTCAAGTCGCTGATCGGCGAGGGGCGCATCTCCGATGTCGTCATCACGCCCGATCGGATCGACGGCACGTACCAGAACGCGTCCAAGGCGATCGTGCCGTTCTACACCGTCCCGGTGGACGGATCCGAAGCTGCTCGAGCTGCTGGAGCCAAGAACGTCCGTATCAGGCGAGGGTGGAGAGCCGCTGGGTGGCGGAACTGCTGTCATGGGTCCTGCCGGTGGCGCTGATCGTCGCGCGTGTGGCTGTTTTTCTTCCGGCGCATGAGCGGCACGGAGGGCGGCATCATGTCGTTCGGCCGCAGCCGCGCGAAGATTTTCGCGGAAGACGACGTCAAGGTGAGTTTCGCGGATGTGGCGGGGGTCGACGAAGCGGCGCAGGAACTGCGCGAGATCGTCGACTTTCTGAAGACACCCGAAGAAATACACGACGCTGGGCGGCCGCATCCCGAAGGGCGTGCTGCTCGTCGGGCCTCCCGGCACCGGCAAGACGCTGCTGGCGCGGGCCGTCGCCGGCGAAGCCAAGGTCCCCTTCTTCAGCCTGAGCGGATCGGACTTCGTCGAGATGTTCGTGGGCGTCGGCGCGGCGCGCGTGCGCGATCTCTTCCGGCAGGCGGAGACCAAGGCGCCGTGCATCGTGTTCATCGACGAACTCGACGCGCTCGGCAAGGTCCGCATGCAGTCGCCGATGGGCGGACACGAGGAGCGGGAGCAGACGCTCAATCAGTTGCTGTCGGAGATGGACGGGTTCGACTCGAAAAAGGGCGTCATCATCATGGCCGCCACGAACCGGCCCGAGGTGCTCGACCCGGCGCTGCTCCGGCCCGGCCGCTTCGATCGGCAGGTGCTGGTGGACAAGCCCGACGTGAAGGGGCGCGAAGCCATTCTTCGCATCCATGCGCGAGCGGTGAAGCTGGACGGCGACCTGGATCTCGCGGTGATTGCCGCGCGGACGGCGGGCTTGCGGGCGCGGACCTGGCGAATCTCGTGAACGAAGCCGCGCTGCTGGCCGCCCGGCGCGAGAAGGCGGCGGTGGGCGCCTCGGAATTCGAGGAGGCCATCGACCGGGTCGTGGCCGGCCTCGAGAAGAAGCGCGCGATGAACCCGCGCGTGCGCCGCATCGTCGCCGTGCACGAATCCGGACACGCGATCGTCGCCACGGTGCTGCCCGGCGGCGACCCGGTGCACAAGGTGTCGATCGTGCAGCGCGGATTCGGCGCGCTCGGCTACACGATGCAGTTGCCGCTCGAGGATCGCTATCTCCTCACGCGCGGCGAGCTCGAGAACCAGCTGGCGGTGCTGCTGGCCGGCCGCACGGCCGAGTTGCTCGAGTTCAACGAATTCTCCACCGGCGCGCAGAACGACCTGCTGCGGGCCACCGACATCGCGCGCGCGATGGTGACGGAATTCGGCATGAGCCCGGCGATCGGGCCGATCAATCACGAGGGCCGGCGGCGCGGCACGTTCGTCGACACGCCGTTCATGCCTGAGCGCGGCGCGTACGCCGAGGACACCGCGCGCGTCATCGACGCCGAGGTCAAACGCATCGTGACCGACGCGGAAGACCTCCGCGCGCCGCATCCTCGAATCGCATCACGAGAACTTGCTGAAGCTGACGGACAAACTGCTCGAGCAGGAAGTCGTCGACGGCGACCAGCTGCGCGAGATGCTCGGCCCGAAGGCGAAGCGAGCCCGCCAGAGCGGCCAGTAGCCGGCGGGCTTCAGCCCGCCGGACAGGCCAGGACTGTAATCGCAGTGCGCCAGGCAAGACCGTAATCCGCGGCGCTCTGACACGTTGGTGAGAGCGTTTCCGATTGTGGTGCCCCTGCGCCCTCTCGCCCGGCTTCTATTCAGCCACCGTCGCGCAGTCAGTACGGCATCCGCCTTGCAGCCTCCAGGTCTATCCGTATGGCTCTCGACCCAGGCGCGCGCGCCGAATCCGATGCCGGATTCTCGTTGATGGAGTTGCTCCTCGTCTGCGCGTTGACGATTACGGTCAGCGCGATAGCGGCGGGATTCTTCCGCAACGCCCGCGCGTCGGTGGCCGGGAACGCCAATATCAGAAGAGTCGAGGCGCTGCTCAAGCTGGCCAGAGAAACGGCGATCAACGAACGACGCGCGGTGGTCGTGACGTTTGCGGCACCGAATCAAGTCACCCTGACGCGCCTCAACCTGCCGAATGGCGCGACGCTGGTCGGGTCAGGCTACCTCGAGAACAACATGAGCTTCATGCTCTTCGCCGGCCTGCCGGATACGCCCGATGCGTTCGGGCGCACGGCTGCGGTCGATTTTGGACCGGCCACCCAAATCATGTTTACGGCCGACGGCACGCTGACCGACCAGGCCGGGACGTCCGTGAACGGCACGGTGTTTCTGGGCCAGCCCGGCTCACCCATGACGGCGCGCGCGCTCACGGTCTTCGGGCCGACCGCCACGCTGCGGTTCGTACCGGTGGAACGGTTCGAGTTGGAGCCATTGAGATGGACCAGCGACGCGCGGCCGAACCGCTGACGACACCCGGTGACGCCGGTTTCGGCCTCGTCGAGGTGCTGGTCGCCATGTTGCTCATCATCGCCGCCACCCTGCCGCTGATGACGGCCACCGCGCTCTCCGCGCGCCGGCTGATCGCGTCGCAGGACCAGTTCATCGCCAGCCAGCGCGCGGCCGAAGCCGTGGAGAGCGTCTTCAAGGCCCGCGACAATCGCGTGCTGACCTGGGCGCAGATTCGCAACGTCAACGGCGCGTCCGGCAGCGACGGCGGGGTGTTTCTGACGGCCCCCGCGACGTGCGCGATCCGGGCGCGGACGGCCTCGTCAACACGGCTGACGACGGGGCGCTGGCGCAGGTCATCATGCCGGGGCCGGACGGCCTCCTCGGCACGGCGGACGACCAGGCGCAGGCGCTCTTCGGATTCACCCGCGAGATCGAGATTCGGAGCCTCAGCACGACGCTCCGCCAGATTCGCGTGATTGTGCGGTACCGATCCGCCAGCGGACTGGGTCGATACGTCCTCACCACGTATCTGTCGACCTATGCGTAGAAATGATTCCGGCTTCACGCTCGGCGAGGCGCTGATCGCCATGGCCCTGACGCTCGTCGTCCTCACGGCCGCCATGAACGCCTTCCGGCGGTCGCTGGAGATCGCGGACACGGCCCGGTTGATCGGGGACACGAATCACGCGATGCAGGCCGCCATGAGCATGATGACGCGCGACTTCCTGCAGACGGGCCAGGGCATTCCGAAGGGCGGTATCCCGATTCCGTCGGGCACGCCGTCGACTCTGATCGTGCGCCCGGCCCCCGCGGGCGCGGGCCTCACGCTCGATGCGACCGCGGTGACGCTGCCGGCCGTCTGGACCGGCGGGAGCCTCGGGCCCTCGGTGCTTGGGGTGCGGACCGACATGGTGTCGCTGCTCTATGCGGACGCGACCCTGCCGCTGAACCAGTTTCCGCTGGCGGCGATGCCGCGAACGGTGTGACGATGACGGTCAACGCCGGCACCCCGCTCGGCGGCGCCGATGGCCTCAAGGTCGGCGACCTCGTCCTCTTCACCAACGCGCTTGGCAGCGCGATCCAGGCCGTCACGGCGGTCAGTGGCCAGGTGGCGACGTTCGGGGCGGGCATCCGCTGCGCTTCAACCAGCGCACCGCGCCGCAGGGCACGATCCTGCAGTTGCAGTCGAGCGCGGGCGTCTACCCGCTGACCACGGCCATGCGGGTCTGGCTGGTGAGCTACTACATCGACTCGACCACCGACCCCCAGGTGCCGCGCCTGATTCGGCAGGTCAACGCCGGCTCGCGTCTGGCGATCGCACTCGGCGTGGAGAACCTGCAATTTACCTACGACCTGATCGACGGGATCACGAACCCGAGCAACGTGGAGACCCCGGTGAGCCCGCTGAGTCCGAATCAAATCCGCAAAGCCAACCTGTTCCTGGCCGCGCGGTCGCTCGACAAGAGCCTGCCCAGCAACCAGTACCTGCGCAACTCGATGGCCAGCAGCGTGGGCCTGCGAAGCCTGTCGTTCGTCGATCGTTACCGTTGATGCCTGAGGGACGAACCATGCCGGATCCACACACACACCGCGACGGCGAAGCGGGCGCGGCACTCATCAGCGCCATGATGGTCGTCGTGCTGATGGCCGGCCTCACGGCCGGTATCATCTCGCTCGTGATTGTCGATACCCAGGTGCGGAGCCTGGACGGCACGCGCACGCAGGCGTTCTACGTGGCGCACGCGGGGCTCGAGAAACTGACGGCCGACCTGGGCGATCTCTTCTCCGTGAATTTCGCACCGACGGGCGCGCAAGTCAACGCGCTCACGACGACGCCACCCAGTCTCGGCGCCACCTGGCAGCGGCCGGACGGCACAACGGCTACGGCATACGTTCCCTCCTGACGCGTCCGGCAACCCGCAAGCGAGCACGATGACGGTCATGTCGGGGCCGTTCCAGGGCTTGATTGGCCTGGCCACCCCGTATCAGGTGAACGTGACGGGCCGTTTGGCGGACGGATCCGAAGTGAATCTGACGCGCACGCTGCAGACGGTCGCCATCCCGGTGTTCCAGTTCGGCTATTTCTCCGAGAACGACCTCAGCTTCTTCGCCGGGCCGAACTTCAATTTCGGCGGGCGCGTGCACTCCAACTCCACGCTCTACTTCGCGAGCGGCGACGGGAGCACGCTGACGCTGGCTGACCGTGTGACGGCCGTCGGCGAAGTCATCCGCACCAACCTCTCGAACGGATGGAACACGTCAACGAACTATCAGGGCACGGTCAACGTGATCCGCGCGCCGGCGTGTATCGCAGCCTGGCGCGGACCGAGGGCAGCCTCACCGGCACGCTCGGGCAGCGCGACCAACGAGCCGACGTGGACGAACCTGTCCACGGGCACCTACAACCACAACATCGTGAACGGCCGCACCGGCGCCAAGCGGCTCGACCTGCCGATTACGGCCTTTGGAGCGTCCCCCATCGACCTGATTCGACGGCCGGTGGCGAACGAGAACGCGACCAATCCGCAGGTACTGGCCGAACGGTTCTACTCGATGGCCAGCCTGCGCATCCTGCTCTCCGACTCGGCTGCGGACATCATGGCGCTGCCGGGCGTGACGGCGACGGCGCCGGTCGAACTGGGCATCAACGAGCCCTACGTCGTGTCGTCGGCGCCGCCGCGCCCGCCGTTCGCGCAGTCGCCCGGCACCGGCACGACGGGGGTCAAGACGGCCGACACCACGCCGCTCCTGGGCGGCTACATCAAGATTGAGAAGCAGACCGCGCCTGGCACGTGGGTGGACGTGACGCTCGAGATCCTGAACCTCGGCATCAACAGTCCCCAACTGCCCAGCGCCAACACGGGGGCCGCGTCCTGCACGGACTTCACGCCCAATGCGATCCTTCGCCTGCAGCGCCCCTGGGACAACGGCGGCACGTGCTACACCCTCTCGCAGATCACGACGGGCGCGGCGAATGCGACCGTCGCGCGCCTCTACGTGGATAACACGCTCTATGACCCGCGCGAGGCGCTCCTGCGCGACTCGGCGCCCTCGTCCATGCAACTCGGCGGCATCATGCACTACATCGAACTGGACGCGCGCAACCTGTCGCGCTGGTTCCAGGGCACGATCCGCTAGGCAGCTGCCCGATCACCTGCACGGGCGGCGACGCGCTCAACGTCAACGGCTACACCGTGGACTCTCCGACCGCCGCGGCAACCGCAATGGCTCCAGCCAGGAGACCGGGGAGTTCGGTTTCGAAGATCTCGTGAATCCGCTTTCCGGCAGCGGAACGCCCAATGGCCTCCTCGATACGGGCGAGGACTTCAACGGCAACGGGGCGCTCGACGCCTACGGGGAGACCCCGCGGTTCCCCTACGGCATCAACTGCTGGTCCGGTTGCGCCGAAATCATGACCGCGCCGTTTGGCGCCTCCGTCCGCCCGTGGACGACGATCGGCACGACGAATCAGATGGAGATCGCCCGGCGCAACCCGCCGGTCTTCTTCCGCCGCGCCTTGAAGCTCACCAATGGCGCCCTCGGCAACCTGGTCGCCCCGGGCCTCACGATCGCTTCGGAGAATCCCGTCTACATCCAGGGTAACTGGAACGCCAACGGCTCGGGGTTCGGCAACCCGCACGTCGCGACGTCGGTCCTGGCGGACGCGGTGACGCTGCTGTCGAACAACTGGAATGACCGCAACAGCTTCGTCAATCCGCACAGCCATGACAGCAGCAGCGCCCGGAACGCCACGACGACCTGGTACCGGCTGGCGGTGATCGCCGGCAAGGGCCTGTCGTTTCCGCAGCCGAGCGGCACGCCGCAGGACTTCGGCACCGACGGCGGCGCCCACAACTTCCTCCGCTACATCGAGGACTGGGGCGGTGACACATTGAATTTCCGCGGCTCGATCGTCAGCTTCTTCGTGAGCCGGCAGGCCACGGGCACCTACAAGTGCTGCACGACGGTGTACTCGCCGCCGACCCGCGGGTACAACTTCGACACCGATTTCCTGACACCCAGCCTGTTGCCACCACGCACGCCGATGTTCCGCGACCTGAACGCGACCGGGTTCGCGCAGATCATCCGCCCGCAGTAACGCGCCACTGACCTGTTCGTGTCAGAATGTCGACCCATGAAGAAGGTCTATCCGGACGCCACAGCCGCCGTCGAAGGCGTGATGAGCAATATGACGCTCATCCTCGGCGGCTTCGGTCTGTGCGGCATCCCTGAGAACTGCATCGACGCGCTGGCGGAATTGAACGTCACCGGGTTGACGTGCGTGTCCAACAACGCCGGCGTGGACGGCTTTGGCATCGGCATCCTGCTGGAGAAGCGGATGGTCAAAGCCATGGTCTCCAGCTACGTCGGCGAGAACGCCCTGTTCGAGAAGCTGCTGCTGAGCGGCGAACTGCAGGTGGAGCTGACCCCGCAGGGCACGCTGGCCGAACGGCTGCGCGCGGGCGGCGCCGGCATCCCGGGCTTCTACACCCCGACCGGCGTGGGCACCGCCATCGCCGAGGGCAAGGAGGTCAAGGTGTTCGACGGCCGCGAGTACATCCTCGAGCGCGGCATCGTCGGCGACTTCGCGTTCGTCAAGGCGTGGAAGGGCGACGCCTACGGCAACCTGATCTACCGGAAGACCGCGAGGAACTTCAATCCGATGGTGGCGACGGCCGGGAAGATCACCGTGGCCGAGGTCGAGCATCTGGTGCCGGTCGGCGAACTCGAGCCCGATCAGGTCATGACGCCCGGGATCTACGTCCAGCGCATCTTCCAGGGCCGCAACTACCAGAAGCGCATCGAAAACCGCACGGTCTCGAAGTAGGAGCTGCCCAGTGCCACTCAATCGCGATCAAATCGCCAAGCGGATTTCCCTCGAGCTGCGGGACGGCTTCGTCGTCAACCTGGGCATCGGCATTCCGACGCTCGTGGCCAACTTCATTCCGCCCGGGATGCAGATCATGATGCAGAGCGAGAACGGCCTGCTCGGCATGGGGCCCTTCCCCAAGGAACCGGACGTCGATCCCGATCTCATCAACGCCGGCAAGCAGACCATCACCGCCGTCGCGGGGGCGAGCTTCTTCTCGTCGGCGGACAGTTTCGCGATGATTCGCGGCGGTCATGTGGACCTGACCGTGCTGGGCGCCATGCAGGTGGACGAGCATGGCAACATCGCCAACTGGATGATTCCCGGCAAGATGGTCAAAGGCATGGGCGGCGCCATGGACCTGGTCGCGGGCGCCAAGCGCATCGTGGTGGCGATGCAGCACGTCGACAAGGACGGACAGTCGAAGCTCCTGAAGAACTGCGATTTACCGCTGACCGGCCGGCGCTGCGTGAATCGCATCGTCTCGGACTTCGGCGTGATCGACGTCACGCCGGAGGGATTCCTCCTGCGCGAGTACGCACCCGACCTGACGGTTGAAAAGGTCGTCGCCTCGACCGAGGCGACGCTGCGGGTGGCGAGCGACTGCAAGCCGATAGCGGTGTAAAGGTACGTGGCACATGTAGGCCGGGGCTTCAGCCCCGGCGGGCAGGCCGCCATGTAGGCCGGGGCTTCAGCCCCGGCGGGCGCGCCGGCCCTGAAGGGCCGGCCTACACCGAATACGGAACGGGGACGGGTCCGCTTACGCGAGCGGGACCCGTCCCCATCTATCTAGCCCATCTTCTGCATCGCGTTGAGGAAGTCGGCGTTGGTCTTCGTCTTCCCGAGCTTGTCGAGCAGCAGTTCCATCGCTTCCACCGGCGAGAGCGGCGCGAGCACCTTGCGCAGCACCCAGATGCGGTTGAGGTCCTCCTTCGGGAGCAGCAACTCTTCCTTGCGGGTGCCGCTCTTGAGGATGTCGATGGCCGGAAACACGCGCTTGTCCACGAGCTTCCGGTCCAGATGGATTTCCATGTTGCCGGTGCCCTTGAACTCCTCGAAGATCACGTCGTCCATGCGCGAGCCGGTGTCGATGAGCGCCGTGGACATGATCGTGATGGAGCCGCCCTCCTCGATGTTCCGCGCGGCGCCGAAGAAGCGCTTCGGCTTCTGCAGCGCGTTGGAATCGAGACCGCCGGACAGGACCTTGCCCGACGGCGGCGCCACGGTGTTGTAGGCGCGGGCCAGGCGCGTGATCGAGTCGAGCAGAATGACGACGTCCTTCTTGTGCTCGACCAGGCGCTTGGCCTTCTCGATGACCATCTCGGCCACCTGCACGTGGCGCTGCGCCGGCTCGTCGAACGTGGACGAGATGACCTCGCCGCGCACCGAGCGCTGCATGTCCGTGACTTCCTCGGGCCGCTCGTCGATGAGCAGCACGATGAGGTAGACCTCGGGGTGGTTGGTCGTGATCGACTGCGCGATGCTCTGCAGCAGCATCGTCTTGCCGGTGCGCGGCGGCGCGACGATCAGGCCGCGCTGGCCCTTGCCGATCGGCGTCATCAGGTCCATGACGCGCCCGGAGAGGTCGTCCGCCGTCGTTTCGAGCCGCAGCCGCTCCTGCGGGTACAGCGGCGTCAGGTTCTCGAAGAACAGCTTGTTGCGCGCCTGATCGGGCGACTCGAAGTTGACCGCCTCGACCTTGATCAGCGCGAAATAGCGCTCCCCGTCCTTCGGCGGCCGCACCTGGCCGGACACGGTGTCGCCGGTCTGCAGGTCGAACTTGCGAATCTGCGACGGCGACACATAGATGTCGTCCGGGCCCGGCAGGTAGTTGTAGTCGGGCGCGCGCAGGAACCCGAAGCCGTCGGGCAGCACTTCCAGCACGCCCTCGGAGAACATGAACCCGCTCATCTCGGTCTGCGCCTTCAGAATCTGGAAGATCAGATCCTGCTTGCGCATGCCGGTGGCGCCGGCCACGCTCAGGTCCTTGGCGACCTGGGTGAGCTTCTGGATGCTCATGTCCTTCAGGTCATTGATGTTGAGTGCGGGAGCGGGCTTGGGCTGCGGCTTGGACGCGTCGGGTGCGGCAGCCGGCGTGCCGGTGCGCGGGGCGCCGCGGCCTGGCCGCCATGGTGTTGCCGTTGGCGTTGCCGTTCTCGGCGGGCTGGGCTGGGGTGTTCGGTCGACGGCGTCTCAGCGGCTGCCGGGTCGGCAGGCTGACGCCCTGAGTGAGCGTTTCTGTTGATTGGCCATAGAGGTTGGAGCGGTGCACGTTGGGTTCTGACTGTGTTGATGTACCGAGGTTGTAACGGAACTGGCGGCCCTGAACACGACCGCCGGCGGACGAACACAAAAAGCATACCACAGGTCTGTGAGGCCGGCCCTTCAGGGCCGGCGGGCGCGCCGGGGCTGAAGCCCCGGCCCACATTCGCAACGTGCTCTTAGAAAATCTTCCCGGGATTCAGGATCCCGGTGGGGTCGAACGCCTGCTTGACCGCCCGCATCATCGCGATGGTCTCGGGCGACAGCTCCATGGACAGATACGGCGCCTTCACGAACCCGATGCCATGCTCGCCGCTGATCGAGCCCTCGAGGGCCAGGACCCCCTCGAACAGCCGCCGCTCGGCCAGCGTGCGCGCGCTGGATCTCCGCCTCGTCGCCCGGCGTGACCATGATGTTGACGTGGATGTTCCCGTCGCCCACGTGGCCGAAACACGGGATCCTCAGGCTCAGCGTCCGCCGGATGTCCTCCACCAGGTCGAACAGCTCCGGCACCCGGGCCTTCGGCACCACGATGTCGTGATTGAACTTCAGGGGCGTGATGACCTTGAGCGAAGGCGAAATCTCGCGACGCACCTGCCAGAGCGCCTCTCGTTCGTCTTCGCCCGCGGCCCGCAGCACTTCCCCGGCGCCGGCCTCCCGGCACGCCGCCACCACCCGAGCGGCCTCGGCTTCGACCTGTTCCGGCAACCCATCCACCTCGATGAGGAGCAGCGCCCCGGTGCCGGCCGGGGCCAGGGCCCGCCCGCCGAGGTACGCCGACACCGCGCGCAGGCTCTCGGCATCGATCAGCTCGAGCGCCGCAGGTACGACGCGCGCGGCCACCAGCCGCGTCACCGCCTGCACCGCTTCCGGCACGCCCGCGAACGTCGCGCGCAGTGTCGCGCGCGCCGGCGGCTTCGGAATCAGCCGCAGAACGATCTTCGTCAGAATGGCCAAGGTCCCTTCCGACCCCACCAGCAGCTGCGTGAGGTCGTATCCGACCACGTTCTTCACGACCTTGCCGCCCGTGCGGATCACATCGCCGTTGGCCAACACGGCCTCGAGACCCAGGACGTACTGCCGCGTGACGCCGTACTTGAACGCGCGCGGGCCGCCGGCGTTTTCCGCCACGTTGCCGCCGACGACCGACTTCCGCAGGCTCGCGGGATCCGGCGGATAGAACAGACCGACGCGTTCCACCGCGTCCTGCAAATCGCCCGTGACCACGTTCGGCTCGACGATGGCCAGCAGGTTGCCCTCGTCGATTTCAAGGATGCGGTTGAGGCGCTCGAGGCTGAGCACGACGCCGCCGCGCACGGGCACGGCGCCGCCGGTGTAGCCCGTGCCGCCGCCGCGCGGCACGAGTGGCGTCGAGCGTGTCGTAACACACGCGCGCGATGCCGGACACCTCGCGCGTGTCGGCCGGGAACACGACCACGTCCGCCGGCTGTCCCGCGGTTGAGCGCGTCGGTGCCGTAGGCGAGGCACGACTCCGCATCGGTCCGGACGTGTTCCGGCGCCGACGACAGCGCGGAGACGATCCAGCACGAGGCGGTCAAGTCCCACGGAAGATGATCAGACGGTCAGGCCGCGGGCGAATCGGAGCAGTCGCATGAGGCCTTCGTCGAGTCGCTCCATCGACGCGGCGTACGACAGCCGGATGAACCCCGGCGCGTCGAACGCCTCCCCGGCCGTCGTCACGACGTACTCGTCCTTCAGCAGGCCGTCAGCGAAGTCCAGCGAGGTGCGTGTCCCGTTCGGCGAGAGGAACGCGGAGATGTCTGGAAAGACGTAGAAGGCGCCCTGGGGCACGGCGCAGCGGATGCGCGGCTCCGCGGCCAGCCCGCGCAGCACATGGTCGCGGCGGCGCTTGTACTCGGCCAGCATGTCGGCCACGCACGTCTGCGATCCCGTGAGCGCCGCGACCGCCGCGCGCTGCGTGATGGAACTGACGTTGGAGGTCGAGTGGCTCTGCAGCGCATTGGCGGCCCCGACCACGGCTTTCGGCCCCGCCATCCAGCCGCACCGCCAGCCGGTCATGGCGTACGACTTGGACGTCGAGCCGGCGATCACGAGCCGGTCGCGCATCTCGTCGCCGAAAATCTTCGGCAGATTGTGCGATACGCCGTCGTAGATCAGGAACTCGTAGCAGAGATCGATGATCACCCACAGGCCCCGCCGCGCCGCTTCCCTGGCCAGCGTCCCGGCTTCGGCCTCTGACAGGAGCGCGCCCGTCGGATTGCCCGGCGAATTAAGCACGATCGCCCGGGTGTTCGGCGTGACCGCGTCGAGGAACAGGTCGGCGGTCAGCGCAAAGCCCGACTCCGCGCTGGTGCGCACCACGATCGGGCGCGCGCCCGCGAGCTTGATCTGTTCGACGATCGTGGGCCAGCCCGGCGCGTGCGTGATGACGTCGTCGCCGGGCCCGCACAGCGCGAGCGCGGCATGGAACAGCGCCTGCTTGCCGCCCGCGGTGATGATGACCTCGTCCGGTTTGTAGGTCACGCCGTAGTGGGCCTGGTAGCAGACGTCCGACGGCCTCGCGTAATTCGACGATGCCGGCGTTGGCGGTGTACTTGGTGAACTGTTGATCGATGGCCTGCCGCGCGGCGGCGGAGACGTGCTCGGGGGTCGGGAAATCGGGCTCGCCGGCGCCGAGGTCCACCACGTCCACACCCTGGCGGCGCAAGCGCTCCGCCTCCACGGTCCCCTTCATCGTCGGAGACATGCCGATGTGGCTCATCCGATCTGCGAGTCGAAGCGCGTCTGTGGTCATAGGTCTGCGGTCCTTGCTGGGGTTGAGCGGCGGGCGATCCAGGTTTCGACGGCCGGCGGCACGAGGCCCCGCACCGATCCGCCGAGCGCGGTGATTTCGCGAACCAGGGACGAACTCACGTGGCCGAATTCCGCCGACGGCAGCAGCAGCACCGTGTCCAGGTCCGTGTTGAGATGCCGATTGGTCAGCGCCATCTGGCGCTCGTAGTCAAGGTCGGCGGCGCTGCGAATGCCCCGCACCACGACCGATGCGCTCCGCGCGCGCACGTAATCCGCGAGCAGGCCCTGGAACGCATCGACCTCAATCCCCGAACGGCCCGCAAACACGTCACGCAGGATGGCGAGCCGATCCTCGAGCGTGAACAGCGGCTGCTTGCCCGTATTGCGGAGGACCGCGACGATGACGCGATCGAACAGGCGCGTCGCGCGCACGATCAAATCCAGATGGCCGTTGGTCAGCGGGTCGAACGACCCGGGAAACACCGCGATGCGTGGCGAAGCGGCCATGGGTGCACTCCGTGGACGGATCAGGCGGGCGGTCCGTAGAACGACAGGGCGCTGTCGCCCGCCACCAGCACACGATACCGCATGAGGCTCCCCGCCTGCTCAGGGGACGCGCGCCGCCGGCCATGCTCGAGCACCAGCCGTCCGGCCGGCGCGGCCCATTCGGCACCCCGGTTCACCGTGGCCTGCAGGTCTTCCAGGGCGTATGGCGGATCGAGCAGCACCAGATCGAAGCGGGCTGGCTCCACGCGCGACGTCTGAAAATCGCCGCGGATGATCGCACACGCCTCGTCGACGCCGCAGGCACGCACGTTCGACTCCAGCGCGCGCAGGGCGCCCGGATCCCGTTCGATGAACACGACGGAGGCCGCGCCGCGCGACCAGGCCTCGAGTCCCAGCGCGCCCGTGCCCGCGAATCCGTCGAGCACGCGCGCGCCCTCGACGGAGTCCGCCAGCACGTTGAACAGTGTTTCCCGCAACCGATCGGATGTCGGCCGCACGTCGAGACCCGCCGGAGCCGTGAGCCGCCGGCCCTTCAGCCGGCCCGCGATGATGCGCATGCGGCCTACCCGACCCCGGCCAGGCCGAACCGTTCGGCCCAGGCGCCCGACAGATACGTCACGAGCGCCGTCGACGTCGGCTGGTCCAGCCATGCGGCGGCCTCCCGCCGCGCCTCCTCCATGACAGCGTGGTCCCGCATCAGATCGCCGGCGCGCAGCATCGGCAATCCGGATTGCCGCGTCCCGAAGAAGTCGCCGGGCCCGCGCAGCGCGAGGTCGCGCTCGGCAATCACGAACCCGTCCGTCGTCTCCACCAGCGCGTCGAGCCGGGCGCGCCCCGCCTCGGTGAGCGGCGCGTGGTACAGCAGCACACAGGTCGACGCGTGGCTGCCGCGTCCGACCCGCCCGCGCAGTTGGTGCAGCTGCGAGAGGCCGAATCGTTCGGCGTGTTCCACCAGCATGACGGTGGCGTTGGGCACATCGACGCCGACCTCCACGACCGTGGTCGATACGAGCACGTGCACGTCGCCACGCGCGAACGACGCCATCACCCGGTCCTTCTCGTCCGCCTTCAGCCGGCCGTGCAGCAAGGCGACCGTGTATTCCGGAAAGACTTCCTGGCTCAGCTGATCGGCCATCTCCGTCGCGGCGCGCAGGTCCACTTTCTCCGATTCCTCGACCAGCGGATAGATCACGTAGACCTGGCGCCCCGCCTCGAGCGCGCGACGCGCGATCCGATAGACCTCTTCGCGGCGCGATTCCGATTTCGCCACCGTCGTGATCGGCTGCCGCCCCGGCGGCAGGTCCCGGATCACCGACACGTCCAGGTCGCCAAAGGCCGTCAGCCCCAGCGTGCGCGGAATCGGCGTGGCCGTCATGACCAGCACGTCCGGCCGCACGCCCTTGGCGCGCAGCGTCGCGCGCTGCTCCACGCCAAACCGGTGCTGCTCATCGATGATGACCAACCCCAGCGCGCGGAAGGCGACGGCCTCTTCCGCCAGCGCATGCGTGCCGACGACCAGGTTCGCGGCGCCGCTCGCGACCTCCGCCAGCACGTCGCGCCGCCGCGCGGCCGTCACGCTGCCGGTCAGCGACGCCACGCGGAACCGCGATCGATCCAGCAACCGACGCAACGTCAGGTAGTGCTGGTCCGCCAGGATTTCCGTCGGCGCCATGAACGCGACCTGCAGGCCGTTTTCCATCGCGACGACGGCGGCCAGCAGCGCGACGACGGTTTTGCCGGCGCCCACGTCGCCCTGCAGCAGCCGGTTCATGGGCTGCGGGCGCTGCATGTCCATCACGATCTCGCGCAGCGCCTGCTTCTGACCGGCCGTGAGCGTGAACGGCAGCACCTGCCGGGCGGAGTCGCGGATGCGGTCGTCCACGACCACGGCACGCGGCTTGCGGTCCGCGGCGTGCCGCCGCTTTCTCAGCAGCATCCCGGCCTGAAACAGGAAGCACTCTTCGAAGATCAGCCGGCGCTGCGCCGGCGTGTCGCGCGCGTTGAGCGCGTCCATGTTCGTGCCCGCCGCCGGGAAGTGCACGTCCGCCAGCGCCTCGCGCCGGCCCGGCAAGCCGTGCCGCGCGAGAATCGGCGCCGGCACCGGATCGGGGATCGCCTCCGGCATCTCCGCCAACAGGCGATGGACCAGCGTCCGCTGCAGGCGCGGCGTCATCGATCCGGCCTTCTCGTACACCGGCACGATGCGCCCCGTGTGGATCGTGCTGTCCTCGTCTTCGGCCTCGCCGCGGACGACCTCGGTACTCGGGGTTCGAGAACTGCAGGCCGCCGGTGCCGCGGAATTCCACCGGGCCGTGCAGCACGATCAGTTGGCCGGGATGAAACACGTCGCGCAGAAACGCCTGATTGGGAAACACGGCCCGGACCGGGCCGGTCGCGTCTTTGAGGATCAGTTCAAACAACCGGAAGCCGGGGCGTCTCGTGCTGCGCACGCCGCTCGACAGCACCTCCGCCGCGACGGTGGCGGTCGTGCCGGGCTTCAGCCGCGCGATCGTGATGAGGTCCGCGCGGTTCTCGTACCGCAGCGGAAATCGAAACAGCAGATCGTCGATGGTGCGCAGGCCCACCCGCTCGAGGTCCTTCGCCCGGCGCGGGCCCACGCCCTTGACGAACTGCAGGGGCGTCTCGAGCCAGCCCGGCCGCGCGGCGGTCACTGCACGATGACGGCAGAGCCGCGATGAAGCTCGACCTGCCGAATCTTCTGCGGCAGATTGAACGGCTGATCGAGCGTGAATCCCCCGGGGGAATCCGGCGTCCTTGAGTAGAAGTACACGATCTCCTGGAGCAGCGCCTTGGGGATGGGCACACCGCCGAGTGTCGCCGACTCCAGCACGAAGGTGCCCCTGCCGTTGGCGCCGCGAAGCCAGCCCGCGGCCTTCAGTTCCAGCGACCCGCTCACATAGGCCAGCGGGTCCGCCCAGCCGCGCTCCTTCGAACTTCGCACGGCATCGAGGTCCACCGTGGCGACGCCGGCCACCCTGCCGGCCTCCGGGATCGTGATGGTGGGATTGACGACGCCGACCGGCAGTTGCGCGGCGCCCTGGAACTTGAGGTACGCGTTGACTTCGCGATCCGTGACGACGGTGCGCAGCGGCTTCGCCGCCGCGTCCTCCACGGCGCCGCGCTCGAGCAGCGCAGTCAGCTTCTGCTCGAGGGTGTCGGCGTCACGCTTCGTCAAGGCCTGCTGGGCGCCGGTCTGCGCGACCACAGCGAGCACGCAGATCGCCGTCGTCCAGGAGAGCCGGGGAAGCATGGATCCATGGTAGCGCGGGTAAAAGTCCAATCCGGGATTCTTTTTTTCGTCCCTCAGGCCCGTCGAAAAAAGAATCCCGGATTCGACTTTTACTTGCCGCTGCCGATCTTGGCGAGCAGTTCGACCTTGCGTCGCTCGAGCTGCTCCTCGAACGTCCGGAAACGCCCGCGCTGCCACGGCGTAAGCACGGCATCCAGGTCCTGGTAGGCCTTGCGCACCTCGTTGGCCGTTCGCAGCGCGCCCTCGTCCAGCGCCGAGACGCGCGCCGTGATGGCCTCGTCCCGGCCGGCCTCTGTGCCCTGGAGCAGTCCGCCCAACTCGGTCAGAATCCGCCGGCGCTCACCCATCTGCCGGCGCCGCACCTCCTGCAGCCGGCGCAGGCGCGCGACGAAGTTCGGATACTGCTCCGCCGTCAGCACCAGTTCTTTCTCGGCCTGAACCAGCGCGTAGGCGTCCATGTACGCCTGCAGCTGCTGCTGGTTCATGTTCGGCGTGATCGGCGGCAGCGCCGCCCGCCCGCCTCCGCGAGGCCCTCGCCCGACTTGAGCCTGCTGTCCGGCCGGCGGCGGGGTCGGCGTCTGGGCGAACGCCGCCGCACTGGCGGACACCATCGCGGCCACGGCCACGCTCACACACCACATGCGCTGTGCACGAATCGTCATCACCGCTCACCTATGTCTTCCTGGAGCCAACGCACGAGCGCACCGCGCTGCGCCGCGGTCAGCTCTTCGATCATGGCGTCCGCGGTCCCCTCGGCCGGCTTCGCCGCTTCGCGCACGTCGGCCGCGTCCAGTTCCGACGCGAGGCCGATCACCAGTCCCCACTCGCCGTTGTCCGCCAGCGCGGCCACGCTCGCCGCCGGGCGATCCGACGGTACGACCGCGGGCGGCGCCGGGCGCCACACCGCCACCAACGCCACCGCGCCTGCCGCCGCGGCCAGCATGCCCAGCGGACGCACCCACGCGTGCCACCACGCCGACGCGGAGGGTACCGCTTCGCCGGCCGTGGCCTGCCGCACGCGCTCGCTGAAGTGATCCCAGAACAGCGGCGATGGCGTTGGCATCTCCAGGTGCTCGACTTCCCGCAGCATCGACCGCACGCGCGCCAGTTCCTCGCGGCACGACTCGCACGACGTGACGTGCGCCAGCCGCGACAACGCCAGCGTGTCGTCGAGCGCGTCGATCAGCTCTTCGTGCCGAAGATGCTCACTCATAACGTCTTCAAGATCCGCCTCAGGTTTCCCAAGGCATGAAACAAGTTGGCCTTCGCCGCGCCCACCGTGCTGCCGAGCGCGACGGCGATCTCCTCGTGCGAGCATTCCTGATAGACGCGCAACATCAGCGTCGCGCGTTGCTTCGGCGGCAACTGCGCGATTGCGCGCGCGCACCGCGTCCGCGCGCTCGCCGCGGAGCACCTCGTCCAGCGGGCTGCTGGCCCGCGTGTCCACATCGGCCGCCGCATCCAGCGGCGCGGCGTCCGGCTTCTTCGCCGCGACGCGATTCAAGCTCGCGTTCACGGCGACGCGATACAGCCACGTCGCCAGCGAGGCGTCGCCCTTGAAGTTCACGAGCCCCTTGAACGCGCGCACGAACACGTCCTGCGCCAGGTCGGACGCATCTTCGTGATTGTTCACGAACCGGTAGCAGAGTTGGTACACCTGGCGACGGTGGCGCACGACGATCACGTCGAACGCCTCGCGGCGGCCCGAGCGGAAGGCCTGCACCAGCGTGCGGTCGTCGGCCTCCGCCAGATCGGCCGCCGGCGCGGGGGCGTCCGAGGCACTGGGTCTAGGCGGCGTCATCCCTGGAATCCCACGCGGGCACCCGCCACGCCACCCGAATTGCGTTTTCGCCGACTCGCATCTCCTGCGCTCCAGCCCGCCGGGCGGGGTTTCCCGGCTTCCACCCGTCCTGATTGCTTAGACTCGGCCGACCGCCCCACCGTTACACCCCGCCCCTAAGCCGCGCCGGCACCTCGGCCGGAACGGGCAGGGCCGCCTGGGCTCCGAGGGCGCGGCAACTCAGGACCCGCCACCAGGTTGGCATCCGCCATCAAGTACCTCCGAGATCTGGGTCCGGCCGCCGTGCCGGAGAGCCAACTGGCTCGCGAATCCCGCCCGAAAAGCATCCCCGGCCCCGGTCGTATCGACCACCGCTACCGCCGCGGCCGGCACGGGAACTCCATGTCCCCGGCACCACGCCAGCGCGCCCTCGATGCCCAGGGTCGCGATGACCGCCGCGGCACCGCAGGCCGCGCCCGATTCCCGCCAGTGCCTCCCCGAGTCCGCCGGCCCCCGCGAGCGCCGTCGCCAGGGATTCCGGGACCACCACCACGTCGATGCTCCGCAGGAGCTCCTCGATCTCCGGACCGGCACGGTCCACGTCCACCAGGCGTCCGGACGCCGGCTGCCCGGCCGCGCGCGCCGCGTGCTGCGCCTGTGCCGGGTCGCTCCCATCGACCAAGAGCACGCGGGTGTTCGTGAACACGTCGTCCGGCAGCTCGCCCGGACGCAGATTCAGCGCCGGATCGCGGTGTTCGAGCACGGTCCGGTCGCCCGTCGCCTCGTCGACAATGACCACGGCGCGCCGCGTGCGGACGCCGCGCGTGTGACCACGCAGAGCGTCCACGCCGTCGCGCGCTGAGTGCGGCCCGCGAGCCTCCTGAGCCGCGCGCGTCGTCACCCATGGCGCCCGCGTACCGGCTGCGCCACCCAGCCTCGCACAGGCGACCGCCGCCGTGGCCGCCTGGCCCCCGGGCATTCGACGAGGGCCGTCAGGGCATCCTTCGTTCCGGCGCGCCAGCGAATCGGCCCGCGCGCCACGTGTCGAGGCTGTTCTCACCCAGCGGCCATGAAATCCACGCCGCCCGGCGTCCGCCGCCGGACCGCAGGATCCCAGTTTCACAGGGTTTCCGTGACATTGGTTGATTTTCGCCTTTTCTTTGCGTATAGTCGCGGCCCAGTTTCGCCCACTTCTTGCGGAGCGACAAGTGCAGCCACTGACCAAACGCCAACGCGAGATTCTGGACTACCTTCGAGAATTCATCCAGCAGCACGGGTACGCGCCCAGCCTGGAGGAAATCGGGCGCCGGTTCAGCCTGTCGTCGCTCGCGACCGTGCACAAACACCTGACCAATCTCGAAGAGAAGGGCTTCATCCGCCGCGTCCTGGAACCGCAGCCGGTCGGTGGAACTGCTCTCGGCGCGCACGGGCCACCGCGCGATCGAATTGCCCCTGCTGGGCTACGTGGCGGCGGGCGCGCCCGATCGAGGCGATCGCCACCGAACGAGACGATCGCCGTGCCGCAAGATCTCGTCGGCAAGAGGACACCTACGTCCTGCGCGTCAGGGGCGACTCGATGATCGACGAGCAGATTCGCGACGGCGACTTCGTCATCGTCGAGGATCGCAAGCACCGCCGACAACGGGGAGATGGTGATCGCCCTGGTCGGCGGCACGGACGTCACCCTCAAGAAGTTCTACCGCGAGCACGGGCCGCATCCGCTGCAGCCCGCCAACCCGGCCATGCAGCCGATCTTCTCGACCCGTCGCAAGTGCAGATCCAGGGCGTGGTCGTCGGCGTCATGAGAAAATACTGACGTCATGTCCAAGCAGATCAACTTCACGATCGTGCCGGACGACGGTCGGAATCGCGGCCAGATGCCGAGTGACTACGCGAACTTCTGCGCCGTCGCGCACACGCCGTTCGACCTGACGCTGACGTTCTGCGACGTCCGGCCGCTGTCGGAACGGACGATCTGCAAGACCGCCGAGCAGTCCAGGTCGTGAGGGCGCCGTCGTGGCGCAGCATCGCGCTGCCGTTCGGCGTCGTGCCCGGGCTCGATCGCCGCGCTGCAGGAACAGATGCGCGCGTCCAGGAAGCCCAGCGCAGAACGCCGGCTGGCCGAAGGGCCCGCTGCACTGACCCAAGGGCTCGCGCTCGCACTGCCGCGCAGATGCCGCCCGCGCTGCCGACGCCAGCCGCGCATCCTCGATCGGCTCGAAGCCAGCATCCCGAACGCCGTGGACCGAACTGCATTTCTCGCAACGCCCTTCGAACTGCTCGTCGCCACGATCCTGTCCGCGCAGTGCACGGACGCAGCGCGTGAATCAGGTGACGCCCGCGCTCTTCGCTCGCTACCCGACGCCCGCGCGCGCTCGCGAAGCGCCGACGCCGGAAGAACTCGAGCCGCAGATTCAACCGACCGGCTTCTTCCGCGTAAGGCCCGCAGCTTGATCGGCATGGCGCAGGCCGTCGTCGACGAAGCACGGCGGCGACGTGCCGGCGACATGGACGCGCTCGTCGCGCTGCCCGGCGTCGGACGCAAGACGGCGAACGTCGTGCGCGGCCACGCGTTCGGCCTGCCCGGCCTGCCGGTCGATCGCCACGTGCTCCGCGTCGCCAACCGCATCGGCCTGGCGCAGTCCGACGATCCGGAGAAGGTCGGAGACGGCGCTGGGCGCGCTGCTGCCGGCCGACGCGCTGGACCCGCGCGTCGGACACGCTGATCCTGCACGGCCGCCGCGTCTGCAAGCCGAAGCCGCTCTGCGATCGCTGCCAGGTGCGCGCGGACTGCGCCTTATTTCAAGACCGGCGGGCTCAGCCAGACGGTGGACGCGGGCGACAGCGACCCGACTCGCGCGTCCGGCGGGCGAAGCAGCGCAGAATGCGACCGACAGAGGCCCGATGACACGCGACGAATTCCAGCAGCTGGTCGACGAAGCGCTGGCCACCATTCCCGATGACTTCCGTGACGCGCATGCAGAACATCGCGATCGTCGTCGAAGACGAACCGACGCCCGCGCAGCTGGCGGAGGTGGACCTCGAACCGCCCGACACGCTGCTCGGCCTGTACGAAGGCACGCCGCTGACCGAGCGGCAGTGGGCGCACGGCAACGCCCTGCCCGACAAGATCACGCTGTTCCAGGCGGCCGCATCGAAGAGGCCATCCGACGACGAGAGGACACGATCGTCGCGATTGGCGAAACACTCATCCACGAGATCGGCCACTACTTCGGCCTGTCCGAAGAGGAGATCGAGGAGATCGAAGACAGTATGGCGAAGACACGACGGTGACGACGCGACGAAGAAGACGGCGAACGACGAAGATGAGGACGGCCTCGAGGACGACGGCAACGAGGGGGGCGAGAAGCCGTGATGACTCGCGGGCCTCTTCGCATCGGCCGCGGAAGCGGTTCGGCCAGCATTTTCTCGAGCGGCGCCGTGGGCGCGGAAGGTCGTCGCCGCCATCGCGCCGAAGCCGGGGGATGTCTTCCTCGAGATCGGCCCGGGCTCGGGCGCGCTGACGTTCCCGCTCGCCGAGAGCGGCGCGCCAATTCTCGCCGTGGAAATCGATCGCGACCTGGTCGCCGGCCTGGCGCCCCGGCTGCCGCCGAACGTCACGGTGATTTCGGGCGACGTTCTCGAGACCGACGTCGCTGCCCTATCTGGGCGGCCTCGAAACGCAGCGGCCCGCCGGGGCCAGCGCGGCGCCCGCGCGCCGGGTCCGGGTGGTCGGCAATCTCCCCTACAACCTGTCCACGCCGATTCTGTTTCGGCTGATCGAACTGCAGCGACAGCACGGCGTGTTCGCCGACGCGACGATCATGCTGCAGCGCGAGGTCGCTGACCGGCTCGTCGCCTCTCCCGGGCGCAAGGACTACGGCGTCGCTGACCGTCCTGCTCGGTCTGCATGCCTCCGTCACCCGGCTCCTCGACCTTCCGCCGGGCGCCTTTCGGCCGCCGCCGAAGGTCCGATCGGCGGTCGTCCGGCTGGAATTCCGCACGGCCGCGCGTCCGCATCGCCGACCCGGTCGCTGTTCGAGACCATGGTCAAGCGGCATCTTCAGCCAGCGGCGCAAGACGCTCGCGAATACCCTCAAGGGACTGGTCCCGGCGGCGCCGCGAGGCCGTCCTGCAGTCGGGGCCGGCATCGATCCGAGGCGCCGGCCCGAGACACTGGACCTCGCGGAGCTGTCGGGGCTGGCCGACGCCGTGGCTGCGGCGCGGCGGCCGGCTGTGCTATAGTTTTGCCAGTTTTCCCGCCTGTTTTTGGGTCTTCCCAGGGACCCACGCGCCGGGCACTGCCGGCCTCCCGTGTCGGCGCCCCGCGGCGCGGACGGTCGCAACGATTGCGGTCGGCGGACGCCGTGGGCGTCGCACCGGCCGGGTGTCCGTTGGCTTGAGACTCGAGTGAATTGAGGTCGAGCGTTGCAGAGCGATCCGTCCGCAGCCGCGGAAGCGATTGACGTGATCCCGATTGGCGGGGTCGGCGAGTTCGGCATGAACATGCTGCTCGTCGTCTGCGGGGAGACCGCCGTCCTCGTCGATGCCGGCGTGATGTTTCCGGAGCCGGAACTGTTCGGCGTCGATCTGGTCATCCCCGATCTCTCGGTGCTCGATGCCTACAAGGGCCGCATCAAGGCGCTCGTGCTGACGCACGGGCACGAGGATCACATCGGCGCCATCGCTCACGTCATCGACCGGATCGACGGTCCGGTGCTCGCGACGCGGTTCACGCTCGCGCTGGTCGAACCCAAACTCGAGGAGCACGGCATCGACGCCCGCGGCCGGCTGGTGGCCGTCACGCCGCGTCAGCGCGTGCCCGATCGGCCCGCTCGACGCTCGAATTCCTCCGCATGACGCACAGCATGCCGGACTGCGTGGCGGTGGCCATCCACACGCCGGCCGGCGTGATCGTGCACACCGGCGACTTCAAGATCGATCAGACGCCGCTCGACGGCGAGCCGTGCGACCTGCACCGGCTGGCCGAACTCGGGTCCGCCGGCGTGCTGGCGCTGCTCTCCGACAGCACCAACGCGGATCGTCGCGGCTACACGGGATCCGAACGCGACGTCGTTGAAGGCTTCGAGGAGATCTTCAGCAGCGCGCCCGGCAAGATCGTCGTGACGACGTTCTCGACGTCAGCATCTACCGGCTGCAACTGCTGGCAGACCTGGCCGAGCAGTTCGACCGCAAGGTCGCGTTCGTCGGTCGCGGGATGCAGCAGAACTCGCAGATTGCCAAGCGGCTGGGCGCGCTCAAGGTGCCGCCGGGCGTCCAGATCCGCGACAGCGAGGTCCGGGACTACCCCGCCCAGGACGTGGTGTGCCTCTGCACCGGGTCGCAGGGGGAAGCCCTGGCGGCCCTGCCGCGCATCGCCATCGACGACCACCGCCACGTCCGGCTCGGCCCCGGCGACATCGTGGCCTTTTCGGCCCGGAACATCCCCGGCAACGAGAAGGCCATCGGCCGGGTCATGAACCACGTCGCCCGCCGCGGCGCCGAGGTGGTGACCGACGCCGATCGGCACATCCACGTGTCCGGGCATGGCAGCGCCGAGGAACTGAAGCTGGTGCTGTCCCTGGTCAGGCCGCGCGTGTTCGTGCCGATACATGGGGAGTACCGGCAACTGGCTCGGCACGGCCGCATGGCCCAGACCGTCTGCCCCGAGGCAACGTCATGATGGGCAGGACGGCGATGTGCTCCGCTTCGACGCCGACGGTGCCCGGGTGCGGACCGCCTGGCCGCCGGCCGCGTGCTGATCGATGGCACCCGGACTGGGGAGATCGGCGACGAGGTCCTGCGCGACCGGAGGCACCTGGCCGGCGACGGCCTGGTCGTGGCCGATCGTGGCCATCAACGCCCAGACCGGCGCGGTCGAGCAGGTGCCGTCATCATCACGCGCGGGCTGGCGACGGACGCCCGGCACGAGGCGATGCTGCGGGAGGCGCCGCGATCGCTGACCCGAGCGATCGAGTCGGCGCCGCGCGAGGAGCGGTCGGATCCGGGCTGCTCAAGGAGCGGATCCGGGTCAGGAAATGCAGCGGATGTTCCGGAAGCGGGCGGGCCGCCGGCCGCTGGTGCTGCCCGTCGTGATGGAAGTCTGAGGAGCACTGCGTGGCCGCAAACTGCCCTGTCTCGTCGTGTCAGCGAGTTCGCCGGCGTCGCGCTGTTCGCGATCGCCCTGCTGTGGCTCGTCGCGCTCGTCAGCACAACGCGAAGCGACCCGGCGTGGTTCTTCAACAGCGGCGCGCGGGACCACCGCCAACTTCGCCGGCCCGATCGGCGCGTTCCTGCCGGAGATGGCGCTCCAGCTGTCGGCTATGCCGCCTTCCTGATTCCCGTGTTCTTCGGCTACCTCGCCTGGCACTACTTCTGGTGCCAGAACGATCGACGCGGGATACACCAAGCTCGTGGGCGCGGCGCTGCTGTTCGTCAGCGCGGCCGCGCTGCTCTCGCTCGCGTTCAGCGCGTTCGAAAGCCCGGTCCCGCACTTCACGCGGGCGGGCTGCATCGGCACGGCGATCGCCGATCGTGATGCTCGGCTACCTCAACGGCACCGGCGCGGCGATCCTGCTGCTCACGCTGCTGGCGTTTTCCGTCGATTCTCGCCACGCAGTTCTCGTTCGGCGCAGGCCTTCTGCGGCCTGTGCGGAGCGGCTGCGCGACGCGGCCGCGCCTGCTCGACACGCTTCGGCGCGTGGCGCGACGAACGCCAGCGCAATCGAGAGCGGCAGCAGATCGTCGAGAAGCACGTGAAGAAGGCCGGCCGCGACAAGCGCGCCCGAAATCGCGACGAAGGCCGCCGACGCGGCCGCCAAGACTCAAGACCGCGCGCGCCCGCGCCGCGATGACGCGGACGACGAAGACGAGTGCCGAGCCGCGCGCGGCGTCGGCGCGCGCGGCGGTCCGCGGCGATCGCAAGCGCGCCGGGCCCGCCGCGCCCGTCGCTGCCGCTCGAGGCCGCGGGACCCGAGGCGCCGGCCGAGCGCCGCAAGGGCGCCTACGTGCTCCCGCCGCTCACGCTCCTCGACAGCGCCGAAGGACCAGCAGAAGATCGACGAGCGCGAGTTGATGGACGCCGCGCGGCTGCTCGAAGAGAAGTGCCGCGAGTTCTCCGTCGAAGGCACCGTCGTCCAGATCCACCCGGGCCCGGTCGTCACCACCTACGAGTTCAAGCCGGACGCCGGCGTGAAGTACAGCCGCATCACCGGCCTGGCCGACGACCTCTGCCTGGCGATGAAGGCCGAGTCGGTGCTGATCGATCGCATCCCCGGCAAGTCGACCGTCGGCATCCAGATTCCCAACCCGCATCGCGAAGCCGATCACGCTGCGGGAGCTGCTCGAATCGGACACCTACACGCGCGCCCAGTCGCAAGCTCACCATGGCGCTCGGCAAGACCATTCACGGCGAGCCGTTCGTCAGCGACCTGGCCACGATGCCGCACCTGCTCATCGCCGGATCGACGGGCGCCGGCAAGTCGGTGAGCGTCAACGCGATGATCAGCAGCATGCTCTTCCGCTGCACGCCGGATGACGTGCGCTTCATCATGATCGACCCGAAGCGCCTCGAACTCGGGATGTACGAGGACATCCCGCACCTGCTCACGCCGGTCGTCGTCGATCCCAAGCAGGCGTCGAACGCGCTGCGCTGGGGCGTGCGCGAGATGGAAGAGCGCTACAAGACGCTCGCCGCCACCGGCGTGCGCAACATCGAGCAGTACAACCGCAACGTGCGCGCCGCGATGGCCGAGCAGCCCGGCCGGCAGCGACGACGGCCAGGAACTCGAAGACGATGCCCTACATCGTCGTCATCATCGACGAGCTGGCCGACCTGATGATGGCGGCGAGCAAGGAAGTCGAAGAGTCGATCGCGCGCATCGCGCAGATGGCGCGCGCCGTCGGCATCCATCTGATTCTGGCCACGCAGCGCCCGTCGGTCGACGTCATCACGGGCCTCATCAAGGCCAACCTGCCGGCGCGCATCGCGTTCCGCGTCGCCTCGAAGGTCGACTCGCGGACGATTCTCGACGGCAACGGCGCGGAGCAGCTGCTCGGCAAGGGCGACATGCTCTACCTGCCGCCGGCCTCATCGCGCTTTATGCGCATTCACGGCCCGTACATCTCCGAGCAGGAAACGGCCCGGCTGTGCAGCTTCCTCCGAAAGCAGGGCAAGCCGGTGTACGACCGGACGATCACGGCCGAAGAGAAGACGGCCGCCGAGAAGCATGGAATTCGAGAAGGACGACCTCTACGACGAAGCGGCGCGCATCGTCGTGTCGACCGGCCAGGCGTCCATCTCCTACCTGCAGCGCCGGCTGCGCATCGGCTTCAGCCGCGCCGCGCGCCTCATCGACATGATGGAGATGGACGGCGTCGTCTCGCCGGCCGCCGGCGGCAAGCGCGAGGTCCTCGTCGATCAGAATTATTTCGCCGAAGTGGATGCCCAGCTGAAGTGATCTTATGCCACTGACCATCGACCCAGTCGCGTGATTCGTCGCGCGTGCCAACCCGGCCCGTGCTGGTCATCCTGTGTTTCGCCGCGTGATCGCCGGCGCTCGCGCCGCGCGCCCGATCCCGCGGCGCAGACGACGGCGCACGGCCGCCACGTTGTACGAGCGCGCGCAGGCGCAGGCCGTGCGCGCGATGCCGAACGGCGCGCACGCGACTGGGCGCCGCGCGCACGCCCGACGGTCGCGCTTCGCGCCGCCAGCGGCGTACCGACAACGCCCGTGCGACGCGGCTCGCTGATGCAGCGGCGTTCGAGATGAGCGCTGAGGCGGCCGACGCCACCTGCTCGAACGCGCCTGGCCAACCGCGAATAGCCGGGCAGCAGCCATCGGCGACAGCCCGGCCGCGCGCGACGCCGCTGCGGCCGGCACGACGACCGCGACGCCCGCGCCGGCAAGCCCGAGACCTCCGCCGCGGCGACGCCCGTGCGCCGCCGATCGCGCCACGGATGGCGCCGAACGACCGCGCCGACGCGGGCGTCGCGTGGCGCCGCTCCGGCCGCCCAGCGCCGGCAAGCGCCTCGCTGGGGCGATCCAATGTGACGCGCACAGCCCCTGCCCCGCGGCGACCGCCGTCACGCATCGAATTCAGCCGACGAGGTGACGGTTACCTGCGCGAGCGCGTCGCGAATCCCGACGCCGTCTTCCTCGATTTCTTGAACGCTGCGAGCGCCGTCGGCGCTGGCCGAACAGTGTGCGCGCACTCCAGAGCCGTCTCATCAAGACCGTGCGCATCGGCTCGCCAAGCCGCGGCGTGACGCGGGTCGTGCATCGAGTGATCGGCGCGCCGCGCTATCAGCTCCTTCCCGATGTACGGGCCGTTCCGTGTCGGTCGTCGACGTCGAGACGAGGTGGCGCCGGCGCCCGGACGGCAACGACGGCAGCGGCCGCGATGCCGGCCGCCGGCCGCGTCAGCGCCATCGCCGCCGCCAGTCGCCACCCCGGCCACCGCCACCCCTTCGGCTCCAGCGACACCGGTCGCCGTCACGCCGCCCACGCCGACGCCGACGCCAACCCGCGCCGCCGCGATCGCCGACGCCGCCCACATCGCGCCAACGCCGCGCCGATTCGTCGCCCGCTCCGGCCGCCCTCCAGCACCGGGCGCGGCGGACTACTCGCTGGCGCGGCAACTGGGGCTTGCGCGTCGCCCGATCGTCATCGATCCCGGCCATGGCGGGCACGATCCCGGCGCGCATGCCAATGGCGTCACGGAGGCGGAACTGGTCCTCGACGTCGCGCTGCGATTGCGAGAAACTGCTCAAGACAAGCCGGGCATGGAGGTCGTGCTGACCCGCCGCACCAACGAGTTCATCCCGCTCGAGGAACGCACGGCCATCGCGAATCGCGAGAACGCCGACCTCTTCCTCTCGATCCACGCCAACGCCCATCGGCAATCGGCGGTCAGCGGCGTGGAAACCTACTTCCTGAATTTCGCCAGCAATCCAGAAGCCGAAGCCGTGGCCGCGCGCGAGAATGCGCGAGCGGTCAGACGATGGGCACGCTGCCGGCGATCGTGAAGGCCATCGCGCTGAACAACAAGCTCGACGGAATCCCGCGAGTTCGCCGGCATGATTCAAACCCAGCTCGCCCGACGCCTGCGCGCGACAGCACCGGCGCGTGAAGGATCTCGGCGTCAAGCAGGCGCCGTTCGTCGTGCTGATTGGCGCGCAGATGCCGAGCGTGCTGGCGAGATTGCCTTCCTGACGAACCGATCCGAGGCCAGCCTGCTGAAGCAGGGCGCCTATCGGCAGCACATCGCCCAGGCCCTGCGCGACGCCATCGTGACGCTACCGGATTCCCTGAAACGAAGTCGCACTCACTGCCGTGGCGACCCGTGATGCTGCGACGGTAGACTGGGATCGTCGTGCAGGAAAAGCCGCCGGACGCCTTCATCGTCACCGTCATCCGCGAGCCCGCGACGGAGATCGACCGTCGCGCGACCTGATCATCGGCTCGCTGGGCATGGCCGGCGCGCTGCTGGTGCTGGCCTGGCGCTGGCGTGGTGGCCGGGCGGGTTGCTGCGTGATTTGGCACCGGTCTCGCCCGGCGGCCTGGCGATCATGCCGGCGGTCAGCCCTCGTTCCCGGACGCCGGACTCCCCCCGTCATCCCAAGTGCGATAAGCGTCCGGACCGCGACGCCGGTCGGCGCCCTTCGGCTGATAGGCTCCTTCGACTCCGCCCAGGCCGTGCCCGCGATGTCGAGATGCGCCCACGGCAACGTCCTCGCAAACTCGCGGAGGAATGCGGCCGCCGTCACGGCGCCGCCGGCGCGACCGGCCGAGTTGATCAAGTCCGCGATCTCGCTGCGCAGTTGGTCGCGCGTTTCGTCGTAGATCGGCATCGGCCACACGCGATCGCCCGCCTGCTCGGCGGCGGCGTGCGACGGTCGTCCACCCAGGACTCCGGCTGGCCGAATAGCGCCGGAGACGATGACGGCCCAGCGCCATCATGCAGGCGCCGGTCAGCGTGGCGACATCCACCAGGTGCGTCACACCCGAGTTGCTGCGCGTACCACAGCGCATCGCCGAGGATCAGACGGCCCTCGGCGTCGGTATTGATCGATCTCGACCGTCTTGCCGCTGGCGCCGCGGATGACGTCGCCCGGGCGCATCGCGCGACCGCCCACCATGTTCTCCGCGGTCGGCGATGACGCCGACGGCCCGGTAGCGGCGCCTTCAGCCGCGCGAGCGCCAGCATCGCGCCCGCGCACCGCCGCGCCCCCGGCCATGTCGTCCTTCATCCGCTCCATGCCTTCGGCCGGCTTGATCGACACGCCGCCCGTGTCGAAGGTGATGCCTTTGCCCACCAGGCCCGAGCACGGGCGTCGCCGGCGCCTTCGGCGGCTCGTGGCGAAGCACGATGACGCGCGGCGGCAGCGCGCTGCCCTGCGCCGACGCCGAGCAGCAGCCGCATGCCCAGTTCCGCGATGCGCGCGTCATCGAGGACGTCCACGCCGAGGCCGACCTCGCCCGCCGCCGCCGCCACGCGATCCGCGAATTCCGCCGGCGTGAGCACGTTGGCCGGCTCGTTGGCCAGCCCGCGCGTGAGTTCGCGCACTCGGCGATCACGCGGCCGCGGCGGACCGCGGCGGCGAGCGCTGCACGGTCCCTTCCGGCGCGATGACGACCACGCGCGACAGCGCCGACGGCTGGGCGCCTTCGCGCGCCCGGTAGACGGCGCCGTCGAAATCCGCAGCCGACAACCCATCGGCGATCGACTGCGCCGCCGCGATGGCGTCGGGCGCGCCGCGGATCAGAAACCCACACGACGCCGCGCCAAACCGCCGCGCGGCGTAGCCGCAGACGAGGCGACGCGCCGCCAGCGCTCCGGCGTGCGTTCGGCGGCGTCGCCGGCGCCAACGAGCGCGATGCGCCGCGCCTGGCACCCCGTTCACCACCGGCGTGGCGAACACATCGAACAACCGCCCCCGAAACTCGGCCGACGCGCGTGCGCGGGCGATCTCGCCACGCGTGACTGCGTCGATCCACGCGACGTCCGCCAGCGCATCGTCCGGTCCGGCACCGGCACGAACAGCACGTCCACCGCGATCGTCGTCGCGTCCGCCGCCACGCCCTGATAGTCCGGCTGCCCGGATGTCGATTGTTGAGCCACGCGTCGAATCCCCTTTCAGGAAACCACCGATGATAACTCACCGTGCGCGCGGGCGGCGCGTGCTGAAACGGGACGCCATCCAGCGGATGCGCACGCGACGATCGGCCGTCCGGTGACGATTCTGTACGCGCGCACGGACCGGCCTGCGGACCCCACGATCACGAACAGCCACTCCGGATAGTGGGCTTCGGCGACATCACGCGCCGACGGCACCGCCGGGCTCGCCGGATGCGAGTGATACACCCCGACGATGTCGAGCGTGCGGCGCCATCTGGCGCAACACCCGGCGCGCCGCCAGGTGCTCCGACGGGTCTGACGCGGAAGCCGGTGCGCGGACGCGCATCGACATTCGTCATCGGCAGCGAGAAGTGCACACGGGTGTTCCGGCCGATCAGCAACCCGCAGCACTCGTCGGGGGCATCGCGGCGCGCGTGCGCCACCATGGCGCGCCGCACGGCGGCCGGGATCGATGCCTGTCGGGGCCGGGCCATGTCCGCGGTTCGACGAGGGCGCCTAGCGGCTCCAGCCGCGGCGCGCAACCGATTCCACGCAGATACTGCGCCCAATCGCGGGCGCGATGATGCGCAACTCGGCCATCAGGCGATCGAACTGCGCCGGGAACAACGACTGGGCGCCGTCGGAGCGGGCGCGATCCGGATCCAGTGCACCTCGATCAGCAGCCCGTCGGCGCCGGCAGCCACCGCCGCGCGCGCCATCGGCGCCACCTTGTCGCGGCGACCCGTCCCGTGGCTGGGATCGACGACCACGGGCAGGTGACTCAACTGCTGCACCACGGGAATCGCGGAAATGTCGAGCGTGTTGCGCGTGTAGCTCTCGAACGTCCGGATGCCCCGCTCGCAAAGGATGACGTTCTTGTTGCCGCCGGCAAGCACGTACTCCGCCGACAGCAGCCATTCCTCAATCGTCGCGGAAATCCCGCGCTTGAGCAGCACGGGCTTTTGCGCGCGTGCCCGAGCTCGCGCAGCAGCGAAAAGTTCTGCATGTTGCGCGCGCCCACCTGCAGGATGTCGCGCGTACTGCTCGATCAACGTCGATCTGGCTCGACCTCCATCACCTCGGTGATGAGCTTGAGGTCGTGCCGATCCGCCGCGGCCCGCAGCATGCGCAGCCCGGCTTCACCCAGCCCCTGAAAACTGTACGGGGAGCTCCGCGGTTTGAAGGCTCCGCCGCGTAGGATCTTCGCGCCCGCGCGTTTGACGGCCGCCGCCGAGGCTTCCACCTGCTCTTCGGATTCGGCCGAGCACGGGCCGGCCATCACGATCACTTCCTCGCCGCCAATGCGGACATCGCCAATCGCGACGACCGTGTTCTCCGGCTTGAACGTGCGACTCGCCAACTTGTAGGGCTCGGTGATCCGCAGGACTTCCTGCACGCCGTCTTGAATGGCGAGCAACTGCGTGTCGCCATCCCCGTGACCGACGGCGCCGATCACGGTCGCGATTGGCGCCACGCGACCGGTGCACGTCGAATCCCATCTCGAGGAGCTGGGCGACGACGGCCTCAACCTGGGCCTCGGTCGCCCGCTCCTTCATGACAATGACCATACGGCTCCTGCAGTCCTCGATGACTGCGCGCTCGGCGCGCCAGAACGATTCTACAGCGAGCCCGGCGCACCGGTGGCACCAGGAACGCCCGTCGACCTTCAGCCAGCGCACGAACCGCTCCACCGCCGGCCGGCGGCCGTCCCGCCGCGGCATCGCCGCAATCACCTCCACGATGGCGCTGCCCACCACCGCCGCATCGGCGTACGCGCCAACTCCGCGACGTGCTCGGGCTGACTGACGCCGAACCCCAGCGCCACGGGCAGCGCCGCGTGCCGGCGGAGCGGGCGACCAGCGGCGCCGCAGTCGCCGCGACGGCGTGGCGCGCGCCGGTCACACCCAGTCGCGAGATGGCGTACAGGAATCCGCGGCCCAGCGCGGCCCGCCTCCGCCAGCCGCGCCGTCCGTCGTCGTGGGGCTGACCAGGAAGATCTGATCGAGGCCGCGCGCGCCGAGCGCGTCGCGCATCCCGGCCGATTCCTCAATCGGCAGGTCGAGCAGGAGCACGCCGTCCACGCCGGCCTCGGCGCGTCGCGCGACGAACGCCTCCGGCCCCATCCGCAACACCGGATTGACGTAGGTGAAGAGCACGATCGGCGCGGACACGTCGCCGCGCGACGTCCGCGATCAATCGAGCGAACGGTCCAGTGTGCCGCCCGCCGCGAGCGACGCGCTCCGATCGCCCGCTGAATCGACCGGGCCGTCGGCGATCGGATCGGAGAACGGCACGCCGACTTCAATGAGGTCCGCGCCGCCGCGCTCCAAGGCGCCGCAGGATGTCTTCGGACGCCGCGAGGTCCGGATCGCCGGCCGTCACGTAGGTCACCAGCCCGCGCGCTCCCGGCGAACGCATCGCCGTCAAAGCGCGCCGTCAATGCGCCCATCGATGCTCTCCCTCGGCCTCCCCGCCGTGCCCGGCGTCTCGCGCCTGGAGCAGGCCGCGCACGTGTCCACGTCCTTGTCGCCGCGGCCGGAGACATTCACGAGCATCACCGTTCCGCCCGGCAGGCGCGGCAGTTCGCGCTCGCGCCCACGCCAGCGCATGCGCCGACTCCAGCGCGGGCAGGATGCCTTCATGCTTCGCCAGCCACTCGAATCCCTCGAGCGCCGCGGCGTCATCGATCCACGCGTATTCCGTTCGACCGCGAGACGCGAGCCAGGCGTGCTCCGGCCCCACGGACGCGTAGTCGAGGCCCGGCTGATACCGAATGCGTCGGCAGGATGTTCCCGGAGTCGTCCTGCAGCACGAGGCTGCGGGTGCCGTGCAGCACGCCGGTCGCGCCGCCGGCAAAGCGGGCCGCGTGGTCGCCCGGCCTGATGCCGCGCCCGCCGGCTTCCACACCGACGAGCCGCACCGCGGCATCATCGATGAAGGCGTCGAAGATGCCCATCGCATTGCTGCCGCCGCCGACGCACGCGACCACCAGATCGGGCAGCCGGCCGGCGGCCTCGAGAATCTGCGGCCGGGCTTCCTGTCCGATGACGGACTGGAACTCGCGAACCATGAGCGGATACGGATGCGGCCCCAGGACCGACCCGAGGAGGTAGTAGGTCGTGTCGGCGTTCGCGACCCAGTCGCGCAACGCTTCGTTGATGGCGTCTTTCAGCGTGCGGCTGCCGCTGTGCACGGCCTCGACCGTCGCGCCGAGCACCTGCATGCGAAAGACATTCAGCGCCTGGCGCGCCATGTCCTCGGCGCCCATGTAGACGACGCACTCCAGGCCGAGCAGCGCGCAGACCGTCGCCGTCGCCACGCCGTGCTGGCCGGCGCCGGTCTCGGCCACGATGCGCTGCTTCCCCATCCGCGCCGCCAGCAGCGCCTGGCCGAGCGCGTTGTTGATCTTGTGCGCGCCGGTATGCGCGAGGTCCTCGCGCTTGAGAAACAGCCGCGCGCCACGCTCGCCCGCCGCGCCGCGCGCCTCATGCAGCGGCGTCGGCCGGCCGACGTACGTCGCCAGCAGGTGGCGCAGCCGCGCGATGAACGCCGGATCCTGGCGCGCCTCGAAGTACGCCGGCCTCGAGCGCGTCGACGGGCGCCATCAGCGTCTCCGGCACATAGCGGCCGCCGAACTCGCCGAAGTAGCCCGCGGCGATCCGGATCCCGGCGCCCGAAGACCGGACCCGCTCCCGTGGTCACGCCCGGTCACGACGGCTCTCCCGATCGGCGCGCGCCACCGCCGCCATGAGCGCCGCGATCTTCGCGTCGCTCTTCAGGCCCGGCCGCAGTTCCACGCCAGACGACACATCAATCCCCCACGGCCTCACGGCCCGAATCGCGTCGCGCACATTGGTCGGCGTTCGAGTCCGCCGGCGAGCAGGATCGGACGACCCGCCGCGAGCGACCGAGCCATCGCCCAATTGGCGAGCTGGCCCGTGCCGCCCCGGCGCGCGGCATCGCCGGCGTCGACGAGCACGGTCACGTCCGCCTGCCAGGCCCGCGCTCGTCGCAGGTCCGCCGCGTCGTCCAGCGAGACGGCCTTGATGATCGCCGCGCCGCAACTCGCGTAGGCGTTCGGATCCTCGTCGCCGTGCAACTGGACGGCGTCGAGCCTCGCCGCGCGCACGACGCGACGCACCTCCGCCGGCGCCGCGTTCACGAACACGCCCACGCGCGTCACGAGCGCGGGGACCGTCCGGCCGATGGCCGCCGCCACGCCCACTTCGACCGCGCGAGGGCTGCCCTCCCAGAACACGAATCCGATCGCGTCGGCGCCCGCGGCCGCGGCCGCGCGCGGCGTCCTTCTCGCGGGTGATGCCGCACATCTTCACGCGCGTCTCTCATCGACGCCACCTCCGATGCTGCGTCCGCGAGAAACGCCGCCAAGGCCGCGCCCGGATCTCGGCCGCCATGAGTCGCTCGCCGATCAGGAACGCGCCATAGCCCAGGCCGCGACAGGCGCGCCACGTCCTCGGCGGTCGTGATTCCGCTCTCCGCAACCGCCGTGACCCCTGCCGGCCACGGCGCCGGCGGCCTGCTCGAACACGCTCGGCGTCGACCTCGAGCGTCCGCAGGTTTCGGCTGTTGATGCCGATGATGGTCGCGCCGGCGCCGGCAGCCTGCTTCACGTCCTCGGCCGTGTGCGCCTCGACCAGTGCGGCCAGGCCTGCGGCGGCAGTCGCGACGATCAGTTGCGCGATCTCACGATCGGTCGAGCGCCGCCACGATCAGCAGCACGGCGTCGGCTCCCGCGGCGCGCGCTTCCAGAATCTGGAACTCCGAGACGATGAAGTCCTTGCGCAGGAGCGGGACGGCCGACACGCGCTCGCACCGGCCGCCAGATGATCGAGGCTTCCGTCGAAGAACGTCGGCTCGGTCAGCACGGAAATCGCGGCCGCGCCCGCGCGGCGTCGTAGCCCGCCGCGATGTCCGCCGGCCGATAGTCGCGGCACAGCACGCCCCGCGACGGCGACCGGCGCTTGCACTCGGCGATGATGCGCACGGCCCGGGCCGGCCAGCGCGGCGGCGAACGCGCCCGGCCTGGCTGCGCGCCTCGTTGGCCGCGCACTCGACCGCCGCACCGTGCGCGCGGGCGCGCTCGGCGGCCGATCGCCGAGCCGCGCCCACGACCGCGTCCAGCAGGCCGCCCGGTCACCGTGGGCACGCCTCCCGCAGCGCGTCGAGCGCGGCGCGTGCCCGGCCGCCGTCCAGGCTCTCCACCGCCTGCGCCACGCCCTCCTGCAGGTCCACGACGCGGCCGGCAATCAGCAGCGCGGCCGCCGGCATTCAGCACCACGACGTCGCGCCGCGGGCCCGTCTCGCCAGTCCAGGATCCGTTCGATCGTCGCGGCGTTCTCCGCAGCGGATCCACCGGCCAATGCGGCGCGCTCCGCCAGCGGCAGCCCCGCGTCTGCCGGGTGCACGTAGAACGTGTTGACCGTGCCGCGATCGCAGCTCCGAGACCTTCGTGTGCCCCAGCGTCGAAATCTCGTCGAGGCCGCCGGCGCCATGCACCACCCACGCGCGCACGGCGCCAAGCGCGCCGAGGGCGCGCGCCACAAGTTCGGTGTGTTCCGGCCGGGAGACGCCCACGAGTTGGCGCTCGGGCGCCGGCCGGATTCGTCAGCGGGCCGAGCAGGTTGAACGCGGTGCGCAAGCCGAGTTCGCGGCGCGTGGGTCCCGCGTGGCGCATCGACGGATGCCACATCGGCGCGAAGAAGAAGGCCAGGTTCGCGCGCTCCAGCGCGGCGAGCACCGCCTCGGCCGGCGCGTCGAGCGACACGCCCAGCGCCTCGAAGACATCCGCGCTGCCGGCACGGCTCGACACGGCGCGGTTGCCGTGCTTCGCGACGCGCACGCCGGCGCCAGCCAGGACGATGGCCGCTGCAGTGGACACATTGAACGTGTGCGCGCCGTCGCCGCCGGTGCCGCACGTGTCGAAGACGTCGCCCACGGGGCGCGGCAGCGGCACCGCTCGTTCGCGCATCGCGCGCGCGAAGCCCACGATCTCGGCCGGCCGCTCGCCTTTGAGCGCCAGCCCCATCAGCAGCGCCGCCATCTGCGACGGCAGCGCGTGCGCCGTCCATCATCTGCGCCCATCGCGGCCGCCGCCTCGTCGCTCGTCAGGTCCTCGTGGCGGCTGCAGCCGCTCGAGCAAGTCGACGAGCATGTCAGCGGCGCTCCAGGAAGTTGCGCAGGATGCGGTGCCCCGCCGGCGTCAGCACCGACTCCGGATGAAACTGCACGCCGAAGACCGGCCACGTCTCGTGCCGGATCCCCATCACCGCGCCATCATCCGTCGCCCACGCCGTCCGGACGAATGCCGGCGGCAGATGCTCGGGCGGGATGACGAGCGAATGGTAGCGGCCGACCTCGATCGACTCGGACAGGCCGGCGAACAGATGCGTGCCCTCGTGCGCGACCAGCGACGTCTTGCCGTGCATCGGCACGCGAGGCGCGCTCCACGCGGCCGCCGAACGCAATCGCCAGCGCCTGGTGGCCCAGACAGACGCCGAGGATGGGCATCCGCCCGGCGAAGCGGCGCAGCGCCTCGACGGACACGCCGGCGGTTTCCGGGCGACCGGGCCCCGGCGAGATGACGAGACTCGCCGGCGCCATCGCCTCGATGCCGTCCAGCGTGATGGCGTCGTTGCGGACCACGCGCACCTCGGCGCCCAGCTCGCCGAACCGGTGCGCGAGGTTCCAGGTGAACGAGTCGTAGTTGTCGATCAGCAGCACCACGCGGCTACATCCCCCGGCTGGCCATCTCGAGCGCCTGCATCAGCGCGCGGGCCTTGTCGAGCGTTTCCTGGTATTCCGCGGCCGGGTCCGAGTCCGCCACGATGCCCGCGCCCGCCTGGAGCTGCGCGTGCCCGTCACGCATCGTGATCGTGCGGATCGCGATGCAGAAGTCCAGGTTGCCCGCGAAATCGAGGTAGCCCACGGCCCCGCCGTACAGGCCGCGCCGCGTCGGCTCCAGGTCGCCCACGATTTGCATCGCGCGGATCTTCGGCGCGCCGGTGAGCGTGCCGGCCGGGAACGTCGCCACCAGCGCATCGAGCCGATCGCGCCCGTCGGCGAGTCGGCCCTCGACCCGGGACACCAGGTGCATCACATGCGAGAACCGTTCGAGCGTCATGAACTGCGGCACGCGCACGCATCCGGTTTCCGCGACGCGCCCGATGTCGTTGCGGCCGAGATCGACGAGCATGACGTGCTCGGCCTTCTCCTTGTCGTTGCGCCGGAGTTCGTCCGCCAGCCGCTGGTCCTCCTCCACCGTGGCGCCGCGCCGCCGCGTGCCGGCGATGGGATGCGTCTCGACGTGCCGGCCCTCGACGCGCACCAGCATCTCCGGCGACGCGCCGATGATCGCCTCGCGCCCCATGCGGATGAAGAACATGTACGGCGACGGGTTGATGTGCCGGAGCGCGCGATACACGTCGAATGGCTGCGCGGCGACGTCCGCGTCGAACCGCTGCGACAGCACGGCCTGATACACGTCGCCGGCCGCGATGGCCTCCTGGATCCGCCGCACGCCCGCTTCGAACTCGTCGCGCGTCTGGTTCGGCGTGACGCGCAGATCCGCCGGCGCGGGCGGGCGCTGCTGCGACAGATGGCGTTCGAGTTCGCGTTCGAGGAAATCGATCTTCGCGCAGGCGAAGTCGTAGAGGGCCCGCGGGTCCTCCCCTTCCCGCAGCCGGGCATTGGCAATCGCCAGGATGCGGTGCTTCACGTGGTCGAACGCGAGCACGGTGTCGAACACCATGAAGCCGGCCCGATCGCGATCGCCGGCGGGCTTGTCGAGACGGACGGAGGGCTCGAACCATTCGGCGGCGTCGTAGTCGAAGTACCCGACGGCGCCGCCCGTGAAGCGCGGCAGGTCCGGCACGACCGGGGACGTGAATTCCGCCATCAACGCGCGCAGCACGTCCACGCACGGCTCGGGCGCTCCGTGCGCACGCCCTGCTGTTCAATCGACGTCCCGTCGTCTCGTCCCTTCAGGATCAGGAAGGGATCCTTGCCCAGGAACGAATACCGGCCGACCTGCTCGCCGCCTTCCACGCTTTCGAGCAGGAAGGCGTAGTCGGAGTGTTCGGCGACCTTCAGAAACGCCGACACCGGCGTCAGCAGGTCCGCCATGATCTCGCGGCAGACGGGCACGAAGGTGCCGCGCGTGGCCAGGTCCGTGAATTCCTCAAACGTCGTTTGCTTCATACGTTCACGCCGACCATCGCTTCACGAATGCGCGCGCGGCGCGTTCCATCACGCCGGCCGGCGCCGGCCGGCCGGTCCAGAACGTCGAACTGCTCTTCCGCCTGCGCGACCAGCATCTCGAGGCCGCCAATCGTCCCGGCGCCGGCCAACCGCGCCTGCTGGAGCAGTTTCGTGTCGGGCGGGTTGTAGACGAGGTCATACGCGATCCCGCCGCGCACGGCAGCGGCATCGAGTGGACGCGGTCGGCGTCCGGCCACGTGCCCACGGGCGTGGCGTTGACGAGCAGATCCCATCCCGGACTCGGCGGCCACGGCACGGCGTCGACGCCCAGGTCGGCGGCCAGGCGCTGCGCCGCGTCCGGCCGCCGCGCCGCAATCTCCACGCGCATGCCCGCGTTTCGCAGCGCCCACGCTACGGCTCTGGCCGCGCCGCCGGCGCCGAGCACCACCGCGCGTCCGCCGCGCAGCGCTTGGCCGCGCCGAATGAGCGGCGCCAGGAACCCATCGACATCGAAGTTGCGGCCGTACCATCCGCCACCGTCGCGTTTCAGCGTGTTGACGGCGCCAATCGTCTCGGCCGGCCTCATCGATCGCGACTCGCAGCGGCGCCCACGCCGTCTTCAGCGGTGCGGTCACGCTCGCACCGGCGATGCCAAACGCGTCAGCCACCGCGAGGAACGCGGACGCGTCGCGCGGTCTCCAGCGGCACGTAGACGGCATCGATGCCCGCCGCCACGAACGCGGCGTTGAACATGGCCGGCGACGCCGAATGCACCAGCGGCGCGCCCGTGAGCGCGTAGATGCCGGTCGCGCCCGTCGTCTCACGGACGCGGTACAGCTCGATCAGGTCGGCCACCGACGTCTGCCCGGGCGCCGCATCTCCGCCGTACGTCCACTGCGAGTCGTAGAGCCACGGGCAGACACGCGTCACCACGCCCGCCGCGCCCATGCCAATCACCACCTGATCGCTGCCAGCGCCCACGGCGTCTCGCAGTCGCAGGCAATCCGCGATCGCCGGCGTCGCCATGGCGATCTTGATGATGCCCGTTCCTGCGGCAGCGCGCATGGCCCTGCACGCGGGCCGACAAGTCGGCCGGCAGTCCGTTGAAGTCGTGGTGCGACAGCACCCGGCGCGTGCGTCCGAAGCCCGGCAACGTCCCGTGATCGGCGCGCCATTCCACATCGACGAACTCCGCGCCGAGTTGAATGGCCTCGCCGAGGATCCGCAGGCGTTCCTGCTCGCTCCCGTGAAACGCGCCGCCCTCCCACGCCGGCCGGCAGGTGACGATGACTGGTTTCGTCCGGCCTTCGAGGGCGCCGGCCACCGAGACGTCGGCCACCCCGTCGAGGCGCAACTCGACCAGATCGGCGGTCGTCGCGCGATCGCGCGCCCGCCGCAGTTCCGTCATCGAGGACGCCGTCACCGTTTCACAGATGCGTGCCATGCCCCTAAATGCAAAAAGCCCCTTCAGCGTCTGCTGAAGAGGCCATCGAACCCTCGCGCGTCTGGTCCCGAACTAGCGCGCGCCGACCTCTCCAGTGCCGCAGGCGTACCACCACCACGACCAGTTCGTGGAGACGGACGCGCGGAGACGGATGACGGTCATGAGGAACGAAAGACTAACAGGACGGCCCCGAGCGCGTCAAATTCGAAGAGTTCGCTTGCCCCTTGAGGTATCGCCCGACAGCTCCGACGGACGGTGGCTGCGCGAAACCGCTCGCTGCCGCTGCGGACCGGGGCTTGGGATCCGTGAGCGACTAGAGTCTTGCGGGGTGCAGGGTCGTCGACGGTCAGAGTGGAGCTGGCGGTTTCGCGTGCCACTGTCCGTTGGAGGCGGCCACGCGTCACCTCAGCGGCAAACCGGAGGGGCTGGGAATTGGCCGCTCAGCGGCAAACCGGGAGGTCGGGGATAATGGCGGCATGCGTCAGGTGTCGATCGGGGTGATGCTGGCTGCGCTGCTTGCGGGCGTGCGCTTGGCATCGGCACCGCAGGCGCCGGCGTTCTTTCCCATCGAGGACGTGCGGCCCGGGATGACCGGCATCGGCCGCACGGTGTTCGCCGGCGATCGCATCGAGGAATTCCAGGTCCATATCCTCGGCGTCATCAGCAACGTCAGCGGGCCGAAGCGCGACCTGATTCTGGCGCGGCTCGAGGGCGGGCCGCTCGCCAACACCGGCGTGATTCAAGGCATGAGCGGCAGCCCGGTCTACATCGACGGCCGGCTCGTCGGCGCGCTCTCCTACTCGCTGGGATCGTTTCCGAAGGAGCCGCTCGCGGGCATCACGCCGATCGCGGAGATGACGTCCGCGATGTCGTCCACGGCGCCGCGCGGCAACTCGTCGGACCTCAGCTTGATGTGGCCCGCGACGCCGTCGGCCGTCTACGGCGCGCTCACTCGCCTCGTCAGTCGCGCCGCATCGCCCCTCGGCGGACTCGCCCAAAGCCTGCGGGTCGAAGGTCCATCCTCGCTGGCCGACCTGGCACCGTCGCTCCGCCCGATCGGCGCGGCGATGGTCTTCAGTGGATTCGATCCGAATGTCGATCGCGATCTTCGGCACGCGCTGAACGCCTCAGGCGGCGATCAGTCGCCCGCGTCATCCTCCACGACGAAAGCCGGCGGGCCGCTGCAACCCGGCGATCCGATCGGCGTCGCGCTGATTCGCGGCGACCTCGAGATGGGCGCGACGGGCACCGTGACGCACGTCGACGGGTCGCGCGTGCTGGCGTTCGGCCATCCGTTCCTCGGCCTCGGGCCGTCGTCGCTGCCGATGACACGCGCGCGCATCTTCGCGGTGATTCCCAGTCTCGACGCCTCGCTGAAGATCTCGGTGCTGGGGCCGGTCATCGGCACCCTCACCCAGGATCGCGCCACCGGCATCGGCGGCATCCTCGGCGCCGGTCCTTCCGAACTCACGGTCAACCTGACGCTCACCGCCTCGGGCGAGCCGGACCGCCGCCTGCAATTCAAAGTGCTCCACGATCAGAACCTGACGCCGCTCTTCGCGTACGTCGCCGTGCTCGACGCGCTGTCCGCGTTCGAACGCCAGACCGGCGCGCTCACGCTCGAAACCACGGGCCGCGTGTCGTTCGGCAGCGCCGGCTCGGTCGCCATTGACGATCTGTTCTCGGGCGACGGCGTCGCAGCGCCCGCCGCGACGATTATCACCGCCGCGATCGGCGCGGCCGCCGCGAATGAGTTCCGGCCCGCGCTGGCCGAAAGTCTCGACCTCACGGTGCGCGTCTCCGAGCGCATCGAGATGACGACCATCGAGCGCGCGTGGCTCGATACGACGAAGCCGCAGGCCGGCGCCACCCACACGCTCCAGGTGCTCCTCCGCGATTACCGTGGCAGCACAGAGACGATCTCGATTCCGGTCACCATGCCCTCGCAGCCCGGGCCGGTGACGCTGCTCGTCGCCGATGCGCCGACGCTGTCGGCGCTCGAAGATCGCGATCTCCGCCCCGGCCGGCCGACGTCATGGCCGGACCTGCTCACTCGCCTGAACAGCGCGCGGCGCAACAACCGGCTGTACGTCCGGCTGATCTCCTCGAGCACCGGCACTGTCGTAGGCGGCGCGGCGCTGCCCGCGCTCCCCGCATCCGTGCGCTCCGTCTATGAAGAGGACAAGACCGTTTCGACCGCGCCGGTCGCGAAGACGGTCGTCGGCGCCTGGGAACAGCGCCTGTCCCGCATGGTTCGCGGTTCACGCGAGCTCTCTCTTGTCGTGACCGTTCGGAAATAGGACTGCCACCATATATGCGACTGATGCGCGTTCGATCGCTCCTGCTCCTGGCACTTGCCGCCCTGTCGGGCGCGACGATGCTCGCGTCGGGCCCGGCGTTCTGGACGATCGCGACCACCGCCGATTTCCTGAAGGGGACGTCGGACGGCGTGTCGATCAGCGCCCAGGGCGTGCTGACAGCCGGACCGCAGCTCACGAACCGGCTCAGCGGATCGCCGGCGCAGGTCTGGTGCGTGGCCCAGGCGGTGGACAACACGATTTGGGCCGGCACCGGCGGCGATGGCCGCCTGCTGCGGCTGAGACCGGGCCAACCCGAGGAAACGGCCTTCGATGCCGACGAGACCAACATCTTCGCCGTCGCGATCTCCGGGACCCGCATCTATGCCGCCAGTTCGCCGGATGGCCGCGTGTACGTGATCGACGGCGCCGCGCCCGCGCGCGTCTTCTTCGATCCGTCGGAGAAGTACATCTGGGCGCTCGCCGTGGACGCCTCAGGCCGGCTGTGGATTGGCGCCGGCTCTCCGGCGGTGGTGTACCGCGTCGATCCCGACGGCACGGGCAAGCCAATCTATCGACCGTCCGCCGGCCACGTCGTCGCGCTCGCGCGCGACAACGACGGCCGGATGCTGGCCGGCACCGAATCCCCGGGACGACTCTATCGATTCGGGTCGGACGACCGGCCGTTCGCGCTGCTGGATTCGGGGCTCACCGAAATGCGGGCGATCTCCGTCGCGAGTAACGGCGCGATCTACGCCGCCGCGATGCAGCGAGCCGACGATGCCGTGAGCAGCGCCACCACGCCGGCCACGTCCACGGCTGGCGCGACGCCCGCCGCGACGACATCGCCCACGCCGGCCCCCACCGGCGCCTCCGCGAGCGCGTCAAGCACCGGGCGCTCGGTGCTCTATCGCATCGACTCGTCCGGCAGTTGGGAAACCGCCTGGGAAACGACAGACCTGATCTATGACCTGGCGGCCGGCGCGGACGAAGCGGTCCTCATCGCCACCGGGCCGGACGGACGCTTGTATCGGCTCGAACGTGGCCGCGCGGTCGTGCTCGTGACCGGCGTAGACGCGAAGCAGATCACCCGCTTCGCGGGCCGTCCGGGCGCGGACGCCCGCGCCGTGACGTTCGCGACCGCGAATCCCGGCCGCGTGCTCACGCCGACCGGGGCCGATCAGTCGCCGGCCACGTTCACGTCGGCGGTGCGGGATTCCAGGAGTCTGGCGACGTGGGGCCTGATTCGCTGGGAAGCCACGGGCGCCGTCGCGCTCTGGACCCGATCGGGCAATACCGATATCCCAGACGACTCCTGGAGCGACTGGACCGGACCGCACGCGGCGAAACTGGGCGAGCCCATCAAGAGCCCGCCGGCCCGCTTCGTGCAGTGGAGGGCCGTGTTGACGCGCACGGCCGATGCGGCGCCGGCGCAGCTGACATCCGTCACCGTCGCGTACCTCCCGCGGAACTCGCGCCCGTCCGTGACGTCCATCACCGTCTATCCGCCCGGCGTGGTGTTCCAGCGGCCGTTTTCGAGCGACGACGGCGCGATTGCGGGACTCGACGATGCGACGGCGCTCGCGCGTCGCCCGCCCGGCGATCCCGATCTGCCGACGTCCGCATCCGGCAAGCGGATGTTCCAGAAGGGATTGCAGACGCTCGCGTGGAAAGCCGACGACGCCGACGGCGATCGCCTGACCTACGCGCTGCAGTACCGGCGCGAGGGCGAGACGACGTGGCGGGATCTGCGGAGCGGACTCCTCGATCCGCTGTTCGTGTGGGACACCACGTCGGTGCCGGACGGCCGCTACCTGGTGCGCGTGCTGGCCTCGGACGCCTCCAGCAACGCCGCCGAGCGGGCGCTCTCGGGCGATCGTGAAAGCGATGCGATTGACATCGACAACACGCCGCCGCAAATCACGCTGTCCGCGACCCGCCAGGGCACCGCGACGCGCCTGACGGCCCAGGTGCACGACGCGCAGAGCCCGATCCTGAAGGTCGAGTATGCGCTTGCCGGTGGCCCGTGGCAGTTGGTGGCTCCGGTGGACGGACTCGCGGACTCGCCCGACGAGCGGTACGAGATCACCCTGCCCGCCGGCACGGACGCTGCGCGCGTCGTCGTGCGCGCGACCGATCAGTTGCAGAATGTCTCGTCGGCGGCTGCGGGCGGCCGGTAAGGCAGGACTAGTCGAGTCCCTTCGCCGTCACGTCGGTGTTCGCCACCAGGTGCAGGCGCAGGACGGTCAGCGGACTCACAGGATCAACGGACTGCTCGGCGCCGCGCACACGCGCGATGTTGTCCAGCAGCCACTCGGTATGACGGCGCTTGGCTTCCGGCATCGCCGCGAGTTGGACGAGCCCGTCCCCCCCTCCGAGAGCCTGGCCCAGCGCGTCCACGAGCTGCCGCTCGCCAATGGTGCGGCGAAGGACTGGCGGCAGCGACGACAGCGTCTCGTCACCGGTGTCCAATTGCACCAGCATCACGTCGCCGCCCTTCTGCGAGACCTCCGCGTAGAGGGAGCCGGGTGAGGCGCTCAAGCTGAAGCCCAGTGACGAGAGCGAGGCGGCGTTCGGCGTCGCCGTGCTGAACACCAACATGACCGAACACACCAGCATGGCCAGGAACGTCGACGTCACCGCGCCACCGCCGACGATGACCCAGTGCCAGTCCTCGACCGCGCGGCCGAGGCCCGACCGCCAGGAGAAATACGACTCGGCGCGCACGCGCGCGACGACGCCGGCCGCGAGGCCGGCCGGAATCGGATGTCGGTATTCCCCGGCCACGGTGTCTCGAATCACGCGGCCCAGGTGACGCCGGATCTCCGCTTCGTCGGCGCACGCCCGGCAGGCGTCGAGATGCTCCGTCACGTGACGCAATTCGACTCCGCGCAATTCGCCGTCCACGAACGCGTCGATCTCTTCGCGAATCAGGTCGCAATCAGCCGTGATCATTGGGCACCCAGCGCGAGGCGTAACCCCTCGCGCGCTCTCGCCAGTCGCGACTTCACGGTTCCCACGGCGACGTCCAGCGACGTGGCGATTTCCTCGTAACTCAAGCCGTCGATCTCCCGCAGCACGATGACGGCCCGCTGATCGAACGGCAGACCGTTCACCGCGTGCCACACGCGGTCGCTCGTTTCCCGCTGCTGCAGCACCCGATCGGGCTGGCTCGAGAGGCGCGCTTCGGGCAGTTCCGTGCCCGTGGCCGCCAGATCCTCGAGCCGGACCTGCTGCGAACGATGGCGCCGGCGCCACCACCGCTGCCGGTTCGACGCCTGGGTCACGACGATGCGGTAGATCCAGGTGCGCAGGGTGGACTGCCCGCGAAACTGCTTCAGGGTCCGGAAGACCCGGAGGAACACTTCCTGCGACAGGTCGAGCGCTTCCTGCCGGTCGCCCAGCAAATGCAGGGCGAGCTGGTAGACCATCCGCTGGTGGTCGGTGACCAGCCGGGTGCAGGCCTCTTCGCTGCCGGAGGCGCACTCCTGCACCAACGCCCAGTCGGCGGTGGCGGCTTCAGACCACGCCAGCACTCGAAACGTCTTCACAGCGCCCTCTAAGGCCATGGTAGCACCCGGCTGAACCATGCCGGCCTGTGTAGTGTTAGACCCCGATCGGGCCGTGGAGTTCCCGCGTACACTGGGGCGCATGCGCGGTATCCGGGCCCGAATCGCCCTGGCAGCGGCACTGCTGGCCGCCGCCGTCGGCGGCACCGCCCTCTTCCAGCGGTTCAATTCCGACCGGCAGTACCGCCACCTGCTGGCCGCCGGCGAGGAGGCGCTCGCCGCGGGGGAATCCTACCGGGCCGTCGAAGCCTTCAGCGGCGCCCTCGCCTTCCGCCCCAAGTCGATGGTCGCGTATCTCAGACGAGGTGCGGCCTATCGGGCGCAGCATCGGGACGAGGAGGCCATCCGGGACTGGCGCGAGGCCACGCAACTCGCCCCCGAGGCGCCACAGCCCCTGGTGGCGCTCGGTGATCTGTTCGACGCCCGCGGTGAATTCAGCCAGTCGGCGCAGTGGTACGGGCGTGCCGTCGAGCGCCTGAAGGACGAGGACCCGTCGCTGCTCTACCGCCTCGCGCTGGCGCGCTATCGGGCTGGCGCGCCGGCGGCGGCCATCGATCCGCTCCAACGCGCCCTGGCTCGGAACGATGCGTCCGCGGAAGGGCACTACCTGCTGGGACTGCTCTACCGCGACATCAACAACCGGAGCCGCGCGATCCAGTCGACCGAAGCCGCACTGGCGATCGAACCGAACCTGACGCCCGCGCGCGAGGAGCTCGCCGATCTCTATCGCGCGGAAGGCCGGGTGGTGGACGAGATGGCGCAACTCCAGATCCTCGCCCGCGGACGGCCAGACCGTTCGCAAGGTGGCGATCGGGCTGGCGGAAGCGCGGCAGGGCCAGCTGGACGCGGCGCTCGGCACGCTCTCCGGCGCGCTCGACGCGGATCAGAACGACTCGCGCGTGCTGCTCGCCATCGGGCGCGTCTACATCGCCCGCGCCGAGCGCGGCCGCGGCGCCGAGGCCATCCCGCGCGCCATCGCGGCCCTCGAACGCGCGCTGGGCGGCACCGCCCGCCGCAGCGAAGGCCTCGCGCTCTACGGGCGCGCGCTCTCGTTGTCGGGCCACGACATCGAAGCGGAACGGATCCTCACGGACGCCGTCGCCACATCGCCCGTCGCCACCGAGGCCTTCGGGTTTCTCGCGGACGCCGCTGAACACCTGGGCCACAGCCTCATCGCCCGCGACGCGCTGATGAATCTCGACGCGCTGGATGGCGACACGGCCCCCCCGGGGACACGGATAGACCGCGCCAGCCGCATCGGCGACCTGTCCATGCGGGCGGGCGATTACAAGATTGCGGCGCCGTATCTCTCGCGGGTGATGGACGGCCGCCCGAACGACGTGGCCACGCTGGGCATGCTGGCGGAAGCCCGCTGGCGCCTGGGCGACGCCGCCGGTGCGAAGGACGTGCTGGCCAAGGCGCTCGCACTCAGTCCGAACGACCCTCGCTTGCAGCGCGTGGCAAAACTCGTGCGCTGACCCGCCTTCGCCCTGCGGGCTTCGGCGGGCAAGCCCGATCGTTCCCGTCGTTCCCCAGTTCTCCAGTTCCCGTCGTTCCCCAGTTCCCGTCGTTCCCCAGTTCCCCAGTTCCCTCACGCCACTCCAGCCGCGTCCTCCTCCGGCGCCAGACCCAGCCGGCGCAAGGCCTTCGTGAGTCCCTGCCGGGACAGGCCGAGTTCGATCGCGGCGGCGCTCCGCCGGCCGGCGTGACGCACGAGCGCGGCGGTGATTACGCGGCGCTCGAACGTACGCCGTGCGATCTCGAGTCGCACACCCGGCATCTCACCTGCCACGGCGACGTGCGACAGCACCTGTTCCACGTGACGCGCACCGACGCGTCCGCGGAACGGGGACGCCACGACCAGGCCCGCCACGACATTCTGCAGTTCTCGCACGTTGCCCGGCCACGGGTGCCTCGTGAGGCGCGCGATGGCATCGGGCCCCAGCAGTGCCCGCGTGCCGGCCTCAGCCGCGGCCCGGCGCCAGAACACCTGCGCCAGCGAGGGCACGTCCTCGAGACGTTCTCGCAACGACGGCAGCCGAATCCGGATCACGGCGAGGCGGAATCGGAGGTCGTCCCGGAACCGGCCGCTCCCCACCGCCTCCGTCAGCGGCACGTTGCAGGCCGCAACAATCCGCACGTCGATGGGTCGCGGCTGGTTCTCGCCGACGCGGCGGATTTCCCGCTCCTGCAGCGTGCGCAGGAGCTTGGCCTGGGCGCGCGGCGACAGTTCGGTCACCTCGTCCAGAAACAGCGTGCCGCCGTGCGCCTCTTCGAACAGGCCCGCTCGCGGCCCGACCGCGCCCGTGAACGCCCCGCGCGCATGTCCGAACAGTTCGGCCTCCACCAGCTCGTCGGTCAGCGCCGCGCAATTCACGGCGCTCAGCCGATGGTCACGGCGCGGGCCGAGGCGATGCAACGCGCGGGCCACCAGTTCCTTCCCCGTGCCGCTCTCGCCTTCGATCAACACCGGAAATGGCGCCGACGCCGCTCGAACCACCGCCTCGCGCACGGCTTCCATCAGCGGACTGTCGCCCACGATCTCGGGGATCGAGTGGCGAGCCCGCTGACCGGCCGTGAGCGTGTCGAGGCGCGCGCGCAGCGCCGATCCGCACACCGCGGCCACGGCCTGCGACGCCTGCTGCAGCGCGGGTCGATCCGACGCACGGCCGAACACCACCACATGGCCCGTGGTCACGCCGCCGTACCGCACGGACACACCAAACCCGCCGGTAGCGGCGTCGTGATCCGGCAGACGAATGTCCCTCGACGGGCCGCGGAGGATCTCGGCAATCTCGCCTGTCAGGTCTGCGCGGCGCCAGCCTTCAGCCGCGACCAGCGTGGCGTGGTCGGCGGAGACGATCGCGGCGCGCAGCGCGCCGGCCTGCCGGCAGATCCACCGGCATCCGCCGACCAGGATACCCAGCTCATCCTCGGCTTCCTCAATCAGCGACATCAGGCCCGACAAACCGTCAACCAGGTGCATATCCCGTCTCCCCGAGGCTAAGAGTTCGATGCCGGGCACCACGGCCCGTCGCATGCGAGTCCACGACGCCGGATCCCGGTCATCGGCGTCCTGCAGTCGGGCCGCGAGCCGCCGGCTGGCCGTGCCCTCCGGCCCAGGCCCCCGTGCGGCGCTCAGCAGCGCGCGCGCGTCAGCCGTGTCCTCGCGCGCCAGGAGGGCTCCGGCCGAGACCACCGCGGCCAGTCGCTGGCGTCGGCGCGCCAGCGCGTCGTGCCCCCGGACCAGTCGCATCAGATCGTCGACCCGTGGCGACAGATCGGCGGCGCGCGAACCGCGGATCAGCAGCACCCGCACCAGCGCGTGCCAGTAGCGATGCGCGAGGCTGTCGTCTCCCGCGCGGCCCAGTCGAATGGCGAGGGCCGCGAGCTGCGCCATGTCGTGGCCACCCCACGCCCGCGCCGCCCGCCAACCGTAGACATCGGGATCCGCGTGCGCCGCGCTCATCACGAGCGGGTCCGAGCCGCGCCCCTGCCAGAAGTCCAGTTCCGCCAGGCGGCCGACCGCCGCCGTCGGCGCCGCGAGCCCTCGCAACGTGGCCTCGGCCGTAAGGCTCGACACCCAGGATCTGGCCCGGCCAAACTCCTCCCGCGCGATCAGCACGTCCGCGAACAACGCGCCGGCACTCGCATAGGTCGGCCAATCGGGACCGCGGCGAAGCAAATCAGCCGCGCGGCGGCCCGCCTCGTCTGTTCTGTCGACCTGCAGCAGGGCCTCGAGCAGCTGCACCTCCACGAGCGCCGCCGACGCCGGATCGCCGTGCCGCCTGGCCGACTCGGCCGCCGCCACCATCCAGCGCTCGGCCATTCCCATGCGTCCGCGGCGCCGCCAGCGTTCCGCTCTCGCCAGCCGCAACGACCGCTCCGCGCTCGCGTGTCGCGGCACGCCGAAACCGCCCCCCGGGGTCGGTTTCGGCGCGTGCTCGTCGCCGAAGGTGATGACGATGTGCCGGCGGGGACTGGACTGGGCCAGCAGCCGCACCCAGTGGATGGCGACCGGCCTGGCCGCGTCCTCCTCGCACACGATCGCGACGTGCCGATGACACAGCGATTCCGGGAGGACGTCCGGCGCCTCCGCGCTGGCCAGTGCCGGCACGAAGCCGCTGCTCGATGTCACCAGCGCGAGTTCCCGGAAGAGCGCCAGCGGATCGCCGTCCGCCAGCGCCACGACCTCGACGCCGCCGTCCGGGTGCTCCATGGCGGTTCGAACGGGCTCGGCTATTTCATTCACGAGGCCCTCACGCCTCCCCTTTTGTGCAAGATCCGATCCCCGCGGAGTTCCGCGGCATTCGCAACACGGGCCGGAGCAGGTTGCAAATTTTCGATAGAATCCCCTCCGAGTGTTTCGTTTTCTTACAGCTGGTGAATCGCACGGACGCGCACTCGTGGTGATTGTCGAAGGCGCGCCGGCGGGCATGCCGCTCGCGGCCGCCGACCTCGACCGCGATCTGCGGCGCCGCCAACTCGGGTACGGCCGCGGCCAGCGCATGGCCATCGAACGCGACCGGGCGGAGATCCTCTCGGGTGTGCGTCGGGGCGTGACGCTCGGCAGCCCGATTGCCCTGCTCATTCCGAATCGTGATTGGGTCAACTGGCAGCACACCATGAGCCTCGAAGCTGACCCGCCGGCTGACGCGGGCGGCGCCCACCGGGCGCCCGTGACCCGGCCCCGGCCCGGACATGCGGACCTCGCCGCGGGCCTGAAGTACGGCCGCACGGACCTCCGCGACGTGCTCGAGCGCGCCAGCGCGCGTGAAACCGCCGGGCGCGTGGCCGCCGGCGCGATCGCCCGCGTCCTGCTGCGTCACGTCGGTATCGAGATCGCCGCCCACGTCATCGAACTCGGCGGCGTCAGCGTCCCGGCCCCCCATGACGTGCCGTTCGCCACCGTGGCGGCGCTGGCGGAAGACGATCAGGTGCGCTGTGCCGACGCCGCCGCGGCAGCCACCATGACGCAGGCGATCGATCGGGCGCGCGACGCCGGCGACACGGTGGGCGGCGCCTTCGAGGTGATTGCCCACCGCGTGCCCGCCGGCCTCGGCAGCCACGTGCAGTGGGATCGCAAGATCGATGGCCGGCTGGCCCAGGCCCTGATGTCGATTCCGGCCATCAAGGCCGTCGGCTTCGGGTTGGCCGCGGATGTGGCGCGCGTGCACGGCTCGCTCGCCCATGACGAAGTCGTGCTCGCCCCTGCGGCCCCCACCGGCACGGTGCCTGGGCTCTCGCGGCCGACCAATCGCGCCGGCGGCGTCGAGGGCGGCGTGACCAACGGTGAAGACGTCCGCGTGACGGCCTGGATGAAGCCGATTTCCACCCTGATGAAACCCCTGCGGTCGGTCGATCTGCAGACGATGGAGGCATCGGCGGCGGCGATCGAGCGCAGCGACGTGTGCGCGGTGCCCGCGGCCGCGGTCGTCGGCGAGGCGATGGTGGCGATCACGCTGGCGGACGCGCTCCTCGAGAAGTTCGGCGGCGACACGATCGATGAACTCGTCGCCGCCTGGCGGCGCTACGACGCGGCCCTCGCCGCGCGGCTCGCCCCGGAGTCGCACTGATGCTGCGCCCGATCGTCCGGTTCGGCGAGCACATCCTGCATCAGCCGGCGACACCCGTGACCGTCTTCGACGCCGAATTGGACCGCCTGATCGATGACATGGTCGAAACGATGTACGCCGCGCCCGGCATCGGCCTCGCGGCGCCCCAGATCGGCGTGGCCAAGCGCCTCTGCGTCATCGACTTGAGCGTCGGGAAGCGGGGCGGAGAGTTGCTGGTCCTGATCAATCCGGAGTTCGTCGAGCGCGACGGCATGCAGCTCGAAGACGAAGGGTGTCTCAGCGTGCCCGGGTTCAACGCCACGGTGGCGCGGCCCGCGCGCGCCGTGCTGCGCGCGCTCGACCGGACGGGACAGTCGCGGACCATCGAAGCCACCGGCCTGCTCGCGCGCGCTTTTCAGCATGAACTCGATCACCTCGACGGCAAGTTGTTCCTCGATCGGCTGCGCGGACTCAAGCGCGACATGATCGCGCGCCGCATTCGCAAACTGCAGCGCACCGGGAAGTGGTGATGCCGCTGAGGCTGGTCTTCTTCGGGACGCCCGGTTTCGCGGTGCCGTCGCTCGAAGCGCTGGCCGCGAGCGGCCACGCGGTAGTGGCCGTGGTCACGCAGCCGGATCGCCCGCGCGGCCGCGGCCACAAGGTCAGCGCCTCGCCCGTGAAGGACGCCGCCGCTCGGCTGGGCGTGCCGACGTTCCAGCCCGAACGGTTGCGGGATCCGGCGTTCGGCGCGCAGTTGCGCGCGCTCGCGCCGGATCTGGGGGTCGTCGCCGCCTACGGCCAGATCCTGCCGGCCGATGCTGATCGACCTGCCGCGCCTCGGGATGATCAACGTCCACGCGTCCTTGCTGCCGCGCTGGCGCGGCGCCGCGCCGATTCACCGCGCCATCATCGCGGGCGACCGCGTCACGGGCGTCACGATCATGCGCGTCATCCCCGCGCTGGACGCCGGTCCGATGCTCGCCAGCGTCGAATCCCCCATTGGACCCGATGAGACGAGCGCCGAGGTGGAGGCGCGCCTCGCCACCATCGGGGCCGACCTTGTGGTGACGATCGTGGACGCCCTGGCGCACGGACCGGTCGCCGAGGTGCCGCAGGATGACGCCCGCGCCATCTACGCGGCGCGGCTCGAACGGAGCGATAGCCGGATCGACTTCGCGCGATCGGCGCGCGAGGTGCACGACGCCATCCGGGGACTGCAGCCGTGGCCGCTGGCGTCCGCGATGCTGCATGGCAAGCGTCTCGCGCTGCTCGCCGCCGACGCGCTGCCGGATGAAGCCGGCACGGCGGAGCCGGGCACGATCCTCCGCGTCGAGGCCGACGGACTGGTCGTGGCGACCGGCTCGGGCGCCATCCGCCTCCGGCGCGTACAGGTCGAAGGCCGCCCGGCCGTTTCCATCCGCGATTTTCTGAACGGCCACCGCACACAGCCCGGCGAGCGCTTCGAAGCCGTGCCAGCCGCAGCGCGATGACGCCCGCGCGGCTGGCAGCCGCCCGCGTGCTGGTGGCCCTCGATCGCGGCCGCACCACCCTCTCCGCCGAAGTCGAGCGCGAGCGGCCCGAGCTGGCCGACCGGCGGGATCAGGGCCTGTTTCTCGAACTGGCGGCCGGCACCACGCGGTGGCGTGCGGAACTCGACGCCCGACTCGGCGTGCGCCTGCACCGGCCGCTCGAGGAACTGACGCCGGAACTGCGCGCCATCCTGCGGCTCGCGGCCTATCAACTGCATCATCTCGATCGGGTCCCGGCGCACGCCATCGTGCACGAGTCCGTGGAGACCGCCCGCGCCTTGCGTCAGGATCGCGCGGCGGGATTCGTCAACGGCGTGCTCCGCAGCCTGGTGCGCGCGGGGCGCCGGCCCGTCGGACTTCCGGTGCGCCCCACCGATCCGAGCCAGACGGACGCGGCGCTGTCCTACCTCTCCGTGACGCTCTCGCATCCCCGTTGGCTCGTGGCGCGGTGGCTCGCGCGTGTGGGATTCGAGGCGTGCGAGCGCTGGTGCGTCTTCAACAACACCCCGCCGGAACTGACCGCGCGCCCGATCGACGGGGACGCCGCCGTGATGATTGATCGTCTGCAACAGGAGGGCGTGGAGGCGGCCCCCGGCCGCTTCGTGCTCGGCGCGATCCGGTTGCCCGCCGGGGCGCTCGGACGCATCTCCCCGGAAATCCGGCGCGGACTGCTGATTCAAGACGAAGGCTCCCAGGTGGTGGCCTGCCTGGCCGGCGCGAAGCCTGGCGAGCGCGTGCTCGACGTCTGCGCGGCGCCCGGCGGCAAGACGATCATGCTCACCGAGGGCGCCGGGCCGACCGGCCTGGTCATCGCCGGCGACGTGCGTCCCGCCCGCGTGGCGCTCCTGCGCGAGACGCTGGGCCGGGCCGGCGCGCACGGGCTTGTGCTGGCGCTCGATGCCGCGGCGGGACTGCCCTTTGGTCCGGTCTTTGACCGCGTCCTGCTCGACGCGCCCTGCTCGGGTCTCGGCACCCTCAGGCGGGATCCCGACATCAAGTGGAGCCGCCAGCCGGAAGACCTGGCGCGATTCGCGGCTGCGCAGGCCACGATGCTCGCGCGCGCGGCCGAGACCGTGCGCCCGGGCGGCGCCCTGATTTACGCGACCTGCTCGAGCGAGCCCGACGAAAACGAACGCGTCGTCGACGCGTTCCTCGCAGCGACCCGCGGCTTCGCGCTGGAGCCCTTCCGGGTCGCGCCGGCGTGCGCCGCCGCCTCGACGGTGCTCGACGAGCAGGGCCGGCTGCGGACCCAGCCGTTCGCCCACGGCCTCGATGCGTTCTTTGCCGCGCTGTTGGTCCGGCGCGATTCCGCGTAGTACACTTTTGCACGCTTGATGCCATCCTCGTCCAGGACAACCCTCGTCAGAAAACGAGTCTGGAATGTCGGCCGTTTCCTGGTGCTGATGGCCGGGCTGGCCGCCACGTTCGGCGTGTTTTTCCTGGCGGGATTGCGCGTCACCGCCCGCGCGCGCGAAGTCGAGGTGCCGGACCTGCGCGGCAAGACGCCGAACGAGGCGAAGACCCTGCTGGGCGAAAAGGGCCTCGTCATGCGGATCGATGAGGCCCGGAAACCCGACAAAGCCGTGCCAGTCGACCGTGTGCTGGAGCAGGATCCCGGCGCCGGGCTGGTCGTCCGCAAGCAGCGCGCGGTGCGGGTCAGGCTCAGCGCCGGCCAACGCGAGCCCGTTCTCCCGGTCGTGACGCAGTTGCCCGAACGGACGGCCGAACTGACGCTGGCCTCCGATCAGATCGCGATCGGCTACCGCGGCGAAGTGCGCACCCTGGGCTACGGGCCGAACGTGATCGTCGCGCAGGATCCGGGCGCCGGTCAGCGGACCGCCACCGTCAACCTGCTGATCAATCGCGCGGACGCGTCGGCGAGCTACGTGACGCCGGATCTGATTGGCAGCCTCGCCGTCCGCGCGGCCGACGTGCTCCGCGGGCAGGGCTTCCGTGTCGCCGATCACGTCCGAGGTGGCCTACCCGGGCCTGCCGCCCGGCGTCGTGGTCCGGCAGACGCCGCAGCCGGGGTTTCGGATCCAGGCCAGTGAGACCATTACGCTCGAGGTGAGCCGATGACCGTTCGTATTGCGCCGTCGATTCTGGCCGCCGATTTCGCGCGTCTCGCGGACGAGATCGCCCGCGTGGAAGCCGGCGGGGCGGATGTCGTCCACGTGGACGTGATGGACGGGCACTTCGTCCCGAACATCACGATCGGCGTGCCGGTCGTCGCCGCGCTTCGGAAGGCGACGACGCTCCCGCTCGATGTCCATTTGATGATCAGCCAGCCGGATCGCTTTCTCGACGCCTTTGCCGCGGCCGGCGCCTCGACCCTGACCGTGCACCTCGAGGCCGCCACGCACTTGCACCGGACGCTGACGCGGATCCGGGAGCTCGGCATGAAGGCCGGCGTCGCGATCAATCCGGCGACGCCGGTCGATCACGTCCGCGAGGTCGCGGCTGAACTCGATCTGCTCCTCGTGATGTCCGTGAACCCGGGCTTCGGCGGGCAGACCTTCATCCGCCGGACGTTCTCGAGAATCGAAGCCGCACGCGCGTTGTTGCAGCAGGCCGGCAGCCAGGCGGACATTGAAGTCGACGGCGGCGTGGACGTGACCAATGCCGGCGCGCTCGCGCGCGCCGGCGCGACCATTCTGGTCGCGGGCGTCTCCGTGTTCGGCGCGCCGGATTCCGGCGGCCGCCACCCGGGCCCTGCGTGAAGCCGCCCGTGATGGCCGATAAACCCGTGGCCCCGGCCTCGACGACCACGCTGCGCGTCCGCTACGCCGAAACGGACCGCATGGGCGTGGTCTATTACGCCAACTACCTGGTGTGGTTCGAGGTGGCGCGCGCCGATCTGCTGCGGACCCTCGGCTGGACCTACCGCGAAATGGAGGAATCCGGCGTCTACCTGCCGGTCATCGAAGCGCACTGCGAGTACCGCCGCCCGGCGCGGTACGATGATGACGTGGAAATTCGCACCACGGGGTCCGTGGTCTCCGCCGGTGCGCATGAGTTTCGAGTACGAGGTTCAGCATCAAGGGCCGCACCGAGATTGCCGCGGTCGGTCGCACGTCGCACGCAGCAACCGGGCCAGACGGACGGCCATGCCGGCTTCCGGCCCGTGTCCGGGAGGTATTCGCGTGAAGGCACTCGTCACCGGCGCAGCGGGTTTCATCGGGTCCCATCTGTCTGAAGCCCTGATCGCCACAGGCGCCGACGTCGTCGGCATCGACTGCTTTACCGATTACTACGCACGCGAGATCAAGGAGCGGCAACCTGGCAGGATTGCGCGGGCAGTCCCGGTTCACGTTCGTCGAGGACGCCCTCCAGACCGCGCCGCTGGCGACGCTGCTCGACGGGGTGACGCATGTGTTCCACCTCGCGGCCCAGGCCGGGGTGCGCAAGAGCTGGGGCGACGACTTCCGGACGTACACGTCGCATAACATCGACGCCACGCAGCGGCTGCTCGAGGCCGTCAAGGGCCTGCGCCTCCACCGGTTCGTCTACGCCTCGAGTTCGTCGGTCTACGGCGACGTCGCGGCGATCCCGATGCGCGAGGACGCCTACCTGCAGCCGCTCTCCCCCTATGGGGTGACCAAACTGGCGGCCGAGCACCTGTGCCACCTGTATTACGCGAACTACGGCGTGCCCACGGTATCGCTGCGGTTCTTCACGGTGTACGGCCCCCGGCAGCGGCCCGATATGGCGTTTCACCGGTTCATTCGCGCCGGGTTCGAAGGCCAGCCCATCACCCTCTACGGCGATGGCGGCCAGACCCGCGATTTCACGTTCGTGTCCGACATCGTGGACGCCAACCTGGCCGCAGGCGACCGTGGCGCGCCCGGCGCCGTCTATAACATCGGCGGCGGGAGCCGGGTCTCGGTGCTCGAGGTCCTGGAGCTGGTCGGCCGCCTCACGGGCCGACCCGTCCAGATCCGCCGCGAAGAGGCTCAAAAGGGTGACATGCGTGATACTTTCGCGGACACGTCCAGGGCCCAGGCCGACCTGGGATTCCACCCCCGTTTCACCCTCGAGCGCGGACTGGCAGCCGAGTGCGCCTGGCTCGCCGAGTTGACTGGCGCGGGGCGCCGTTAGGAAAGGACTCTCGTGCCGCTGCAGTATCGTTCGTCGACCCGGCTGGTGACCGCCCTGCTGCTCGTGGGGGCGCTGACCGGTTGCGCCGCCAAGCAGAAAGCCCCGCCGGTCGGGACGCAGGGCGCCGACAAGTATCTGTTCGACAAGGGCACGGAGCTCCTGGGCAAGAAGAACTGGCTGACGGCGCGCGAGCACTTCCGCCGCCTCGTGGACAGCTATCCGCAGAGTCCCCTGCGCGCCGACGCGAAGCTCGGCATCGCCGACTCGTATCTCGGTGAAAACCGGGTGGACTCCCGCATCCTCGCGGTCAACGAATATCGCGAATTCCTGACCTACTACCCGCTCAACCCCAGGGCCGACTACGCGCAGTACCACCTGGCGCTGGCGCAGACCCGGCAGATGCTGACCGCCCAGCGCGACCAGACCAACACGCTGGACGCGCTGACGGAGACCCAGAGATTCCTCGACAACTACCCGAACAGCAAGTACCGCCCCGAGGTCGAGAAACTCAACCGGGAGGCGCGCGATCGGCTGTCCGAATACGAGTTCCTGGTCGGGAAGCTGTACTTCCAGGGCAAGTGGATGCCGGGCGCGCTGGCGCGGTGGGGCGAATTGCTCAAGACCGATCCCGCGGTACACGCAAAAGGACGAAGTGCTGTACTACACTGGCGAGGCCCTGTTTCGCGGCGGCGCCGGCCCCCAGGCGATCCCGTATTTCGAGCAGGTGATCTCCGAATACCCGAAGAGCGAGTACGTCAAGAAGGCCGCAACTCCGGATGAAGGTGCTGAAGCCCATTGCCAAGCGGCCCTGATGCCCCGGCCTAGCGGCCGTATCGCCGGGCTACCGCCCGTGATGCCCCAAGCTACGCGCCCATGATGCCATTGATGCGCCGCGTGTAGTCCACGGCCGAGACGATGGCCGAGACCGTCGCCACCCACAGCGCCACCTGCCCCAGAATGAAGAACCCCTGCAGGTGCCCCTGGCCCAGGATCAGGATCAGAATCGCGGCCACCTGCGCGACCATCTTGACCTTCCCCAGCGGTGAAGCCGGCATCGGGCCGCCCTTGGCGTGCGCGATGCTGCGAAGCACCGTGACGTAGAACTCGCGGCCGAGGATCACCGCCACCATCCACGCCTGGCCAGATCCAGGTACACGAGCGAGACGAACGCCGCGGTGACCAGCAACTTGTCGGCCAGCGGATCCATCCACTGCCCGAACCCGGTGACTTCCTTGCGGCGCCGCGCCAGATAGCCGTCCAGCCAGTCGGTCAGCGAGGCCACGGCGAAGATGAGCGCGCCCAGATCTCCTTGCTGACGCCGAACGGGTGGAGATCTTTCGGATTTGTCAGCAGGACGACGACGAGCAGGGGGACCAGGAAGATCCGGCCGATGGTGATGGCATTCGGAAGATTCACGGCGATGCCTGCGCCATTCTAGAGCGAAAACCCTTCCGGGCATGGTAAAATGCCCGTTTGTCATGAAAGCCATCCTGCTCGCCGGCGGTAAGGGCACGCGGTTGCGGCCGCTCACGCTGCACACCCCCAAGCCGATCGTCCCCATCTTCGACCGCCCGTTTCTGCAGTACCAGATCGATCTGCTGCGGCAGGTGCCGGAGATCGACGAAATTGTGCTGAGCCTGAACTACCAGCCCCGGCGCATCGAGGAGGTGTTCGGCGACGGCTCGGACCTGGGCATCCACCTGCAGCTACGTCGTCGAGCCGACGCCGCTCGGCACCGGCGGCGCCATCAAGTTCGCGGCCGGCGAAACGCGGGGCGAGCCCATCGTCGTCTTCAACGGCGACGTGCTTCACGTCGGTGGACCTGCCGGCGGTCCTCGCGCTGCACCGCGAGCGCAAGGCGCGCGCGACGATCGTGCTGACGCCGGTCGACAATCCGACGGCGTACGGCCTGGTCGAAACCGATGCGGCACGGCAACGTGCAGCGCTTCCTCGAGAAGCCGTCCGCGGACCAGATTCACTGCGACACGATCAACGCCGGCATCTACGTGCTCGAGCCGGACACGCTCGACCGCATTCCGAAGGATGCCGTCTATTCCATCGAGCGCGGCTACTTCCCGTCGCTGGTCGAGAACGGCGAGACGTTCGTCGCCTACGTCTACCGCGGCTACTGGATCGACATCGGCACGCCGGAGAAGTACCGGCAGGCGCATCGCGACATCATGGACGGCCGGTTTGCGGCGCCGCCGTTCGCCGGCGTCGCCGGCCTCGCCCATATCTCGCCCGACGCGCGGATCGAGGAGGGCGCGGTCATCGAGGCGCCGTGCTTCATCGACGCCGGCACGGTCGTGAAGAAGGGCGCGCGGATCGGCCCGCTACAGCGTCATCGGCCGCCACTGCCACGTCGGCGAGAACGCGACCGTGGACGGCGCGATTCTGTGGCCGAACACGTGGGTGGACACCGAAGCGCGCATCGGCGCGGCGCTGGCGGGCCGGCATTGCCATTTCGGCCGCAACATGGACGTCGGCGGCGCCGCGATGTTCGGCGACAAGTCCGTCATCACCGACTACTCCCGCGCCTGAGGCCCCTGAGGCCGCGAAGGACTGCCATGGCCATCAATCCCACCATCTTCAAGGCGTACGACGTCCGCGGGCTGTACCCCGGCGAAATCAACGAAGCGGCCGCGCGCGACATCGGACGCGCCTTCGTCGCGTATCTCGGGCGCGACCCGTATCGGCGTCTCGCGCGACATGCGCGCTGTCGTCGCCGACGCTGGCGGCTGCGTTCATCGAGGGCGCGCGCGCGCAGGGCGCCGACGTCGTGGACTACGGCCTCTGCGGCACCGACATGCTGTACTTCGCGGTCGTCCGCGACGGCCTGGACGGCGGCGCGCAGATCACGGCGTCGCACAATCCGAAGGCGTACAACGGCATCAAGATGGTGCGCCGCGAGGCGTTCCCGCTCTCGGGCGACGCCGGCATCGGCGACATCCGCGACATGATCGCCGCCGGCTCGATTCCGGCGCCCACGCGCCCGCCGGGCGGCATCGACACGCGCGATCTGCTCGACGCCTACGTCGACAAGGTCATGTCATTCATCGACCCGGCGATCATCAAGCCGTTCAACGTCGTGCTCGACGCCGGCAGCGGCATGGGCGGCCTGGTCGCGCCGAAGCTGTTCGACCGGCTGCCCTGCCGCACGACGCGGCTGTGCTTCGAGATCGACGGCACCTTTCCGAACCACGAAGCCAATCCGCTCATCGAGGAGAACCGCCGCGACATCGTCGAGCGCGTCATCGCCGAGCAGGCCGATATCGGCATCGCGTGGGACGGCGACGCCGACCGCTGCTTCTTCATCGACGGCAACGGCGAGTTCATCGCCGGCGACTTCATCACCGCGCTGCTCGCCGAAGCGGCCCTGCTCAAGTCGCCGGGGCAGAAGATCGTCTACGACGTGCGCGCCAGCTACGCCGTCAAGGACATCGTCTCCGCCCACGGCGGCACCGCGCTCATGAACCGCGTCGGCCACGCCTTCATCAAGCGCCGGATGCGCGAGGAAGACGCCGTGTTCGGCGGCGAGGTCACGGGCCACTACTACTTCCGCGACTTCTACTACGCCGACAACGGCTTCATCCCGGCGCTGCTCATCCTGGAGCTGATGTCGAAGAAGAACATGACGCTCCGCGATCTGCTCGCGCCGCTGCGCGCGAAGTACTTCATCTCGGGCGAGATCAACACCCAGGTGGCCGACATCTCGATGGTCGGCGCCCGCCTCCGCTCGCTCGCCGAGCGCTACAAGGACGGCCACACCTACGAACTCGACGGCTTCTCCGCCGAATTCCCCGACTGGCACTTCAACGTGCGCGGCTCCAACACCGAGCCCCTGCTGCGACTGAACCTCGAGGCCAAGACGCCCGAACTGATGGAGCAGCGACGCGACGAGGTGCTGGCAGTGATTCGGGCGTAACGACACTGTATCGATCTAACGGGATATTGATCTATTGATCTATTTGGGCGCACGCTGCCGATTTGGCTGAGCGCGCGGAACGGAGCGAGAGCGAGTGAAGCGCGCCAGGCGGGGTGCAGGGGTCCCCGCCGATCAGCCAAATGCGAACAAGCGGAGCGAGCGTCGCAGCGCGAGCGTAGCGCCGTGAGCCAGGCGGGGTGCAGGGGTCCCCGCCGATCAAAAATGGAGCGGGCTACGGGAATCGAACCCGTCTGACTGGCTTGGGAAGCCAGGACATTACCACTATGCTAAGCCCGCTCTGCGACGGTGATCATATCAAAGGGCCGGAGGGGACGGAGGGCGTGGAGTCCTCGCACGCGGAGTCAGTTCACACGGAGGCGCGGAGCGACGGAGGAACGGAGTTTTTCTTTTTTCGAACCCCCAAGAAAGAACACTCCGTGCCTCCGTCGCTCCGAGCCTCCGTGTGAAGTCGTCTCCGCCCCTCCGTCCCCTCCGTTACCTCACGACCCTTAAGGGCACGTACCCTCCGCACCTCCGCTCCCCCGCGGGCGACGGTGACCTCAATCACATAGTCGCCGGGCGCCAGTGGTGAGAGGCCGAGATCCGCGGCCACGACCGGACGGCCGTCGCGCTCACGCTCCGTGATCTGCACCGGCACGCGCAGGGCCTGCCCGTCCTTGCCGAGCACCTTGCCCTCGCGACGATCGAGCGGACCGTCGGCAGGCCACTCCACGTGGACGCGCTCCGTGCGCCAGAACAGGTAGTCGGCCGCGGCCCGCAGCGGCGATTGCGCGGCCGGCGCGGCGCGGTAGACGATCGGCTCACCCAGTACGGTCGACGCGCGGACCGCGACATCGAGCCGATCGGTCACGACCGCACCCGTCCCGATCACTTTCACGTTCACCCGGAATGGGCCATCGCCAGCCGGGCGGGGCAAGCGCAGCAGCGCGCTTCTCGTGCCGGGCTCGATTCTGGCGGTCCGAGGCTCCGCCGGAGCGGCACCGGCCGCACCGGCCACAGTCGCCTGCACTTCGGCCCCCTTCTCCCACGCCACCTTCGTCGTCGAGCCCTGCGGCAGTTCAACGACCACCGCGAGATCCGAGGCGCTCGCGACGCCGTAGGTATACAACTCGGCCGACGGCCGCAACCGCGCGAGCACATCCAGGGCTTCGGTGATGCCCGCGGGTGGACCGGCCTTGGCGGGCGCGGCCCCCTCGGGACGTGCGCGCGGCTCGGCGCCGGCGGCCGTGTACCCGCGGCGCGCCTTGACGCGCGCCCCCGGGGCGGACACCTTCACTTCAATCCGCCGGAAGCTGCCGTCGGCCTTCGTGTTCGCCGGGTAATAGCCCAGCAGGTAGTACGCCGACACATCGTCGGCAATCCGCCGCAGGCCGGCGTTGAAGTCGTTCGTCATGCTGGCGATGCCGTCCGTGTTCTCCGCGAGCGACAGCAGCGTCTCCGCCCGCACGCCGGACGCCAGTCCGTCCGTGTTGACCGGATAGAACGAGACGTTTTCGCGATTCGCCTGATCAATCAGCTCACGGTACCGCTTCCGGTTGTCGAGATTGAACGCCCGGCCCACTTCCGCGCTGCACCAGTTCCAATCGGCCATGCCCGGCTGGTTCGGCACGTTCGTGGAGAGCTTGCCCCCCGTGGTGACGCCCATCTGCGGTATGCCCGATCGCTCAGGCGTCAGCAACTGATGGAGCGTGCCCTGGTCTGGCTCATACAGCGTCCACCCACGGCTCATCACGATGAGCGCCTTGCGCGCTTCGCGGAGCGATCCCAGGTGGCGAACGAACCCGCTGAGACTCTCCAGCGTTCGTTCTTCGCGGGTACGATCGGTCACGATCAGCGCGATTTGCTCGCCGTAGCACCCCACGAGCCGCTGCTCCTCCGGTTCGAGGCTGACGACGCCCTTCTGATTGCCCCAGGTCCAGTTCTTCTGCAGCTGGTCTTCGATCGAGGTCGTCAACCGGCCGAGGATCAGCTCGCGCGGCTGCATGAGCGCGGTGGCGATGCCGAACAAGTCAGTGGGCGTCAGCAAGCGGTTGAGCATCGTGACGATCGGCCGGGCCACGCTGTACCGAGCCCGCCAGGCTGCTGTGGAAGTGGTCCAGGAAGATGACGAACACGCGATTGCGGGGGTCCGCGGCGAGCTTGTTTCCCTCTTCCTGCGTGTTCGGATCGCGCCGCAGCGCTTCCGGCGTGTTCGGCTCGATGCGGATGAATTCGATGGATTCAATCGCTTGCGGTTTGCCGTCCTCGAGAATCTGAAAATCCTTCGCCGTCAGCCCCTCGATGATCTGTCCGTCTTTGGTCGGATACGCGTCCACCTGCACGAGGTTCGTCGCGGCGCGGAAGACCGGCGTCTGCTGCGGGAGCTGGGTTCCTTGTCCGGCGCTCTGCGCGAACGGCGCCGCGCCGCCAAGGACAAGAGTCAGGCCCGCGGCACAGGCCGCGGCAGCGGCGAACGGGCGAACCGAACACACCATTGACGCGCTCCTGCAGGCTGGCTACCAGAAGAGTATCGCGCCGAGACCGGCTATAGTCCATCCTCGGACTGGACACCAGCATGGCCATTGACGCGGTTCTCAGGAAAGCGGGGCGTCGTTCCGCGATGCTCACCGGCGGATCGCTGCTGGTACTTGCGGCGCTGGCGACCCTCTTCCGGATGCCCCAGTTCATCAATTCGGACACCGTCAACTCTGATTCAGCCATCGTGGGGCTTCAAGCCATCGAGCTTCTCCGTGGCGCCGATTGGTCGTGGTTTCTGTGGGGAACCGGATACCAATCGTCGTTGGATCCGCTGCTGACCGCGGTGGCGTTTGCCGCCTTCGGCACGAGTTCTCTCGTCTTGATGGCCGTGAACTTTCTGGGCGCCCTGCTCGCGATGTCCCTGTGTTTCTCCATGCTCCAGGCCAGGGTCGGCGCGGCGCGCGCGTTTGTGCTCACGCTTCTCCTGGTGTTCGTGTCCCAGCCCATGGTGCTGATCACCACGCTGCCGCCCAGGCAGTGGAGTATCACCGCGTTCTTCCTGGCCATTGCCCTGGCCGATCGCGCGGCACACGGACGGGCCTTCGCCCGAGTCATGCTGGGCGTGTCCGGAGCCCTCATGTGCCTGGCTCTGTACATCGACTACGGGCCGGTTCAGTTCTTCCTGCCGTCGGTCTGGCTTCTCTTTGCCTCCTGCCGCGATCAGACACCGGATAGCCGCGCGCGCGCGGGCCGAATGTGGTCAGCTGCCATTGGCCTGGCCGTCGGGTCTCTGTTTCTGATTGGTTCACGGCTGTTCCTGCATCCGGAAGGGACCGTGCCCATCGCCTTCAAGCCGAGAGTCGTGGGGCATAACGTCGACATGCTGTTCACGCAGGCCCTGCCGTCGCTGATGGGGTACTCCACCCATTTCCTGGATGGGACATGGCCGACGAAGACGCTCTTCACGATGCTCGGCATCGGCCTGCTCGTCATGCAGGGGCTCGGCGGGTGGATCGCGTGGCGTCACGCGTCCGTGCCCTCGTCAGTCAGGAAGCTCGGCCTCTTCGGGGTCTTCGTGTCCTTCATCACGCTTCTGGCCTTCAGCGGGTTTCCCAAGGTCCTGGACGCGCAATCCTCCCGCTTCCTGACGCCCATCATCTGGGCCGCTCCCTTCGCCCTGCTCCCGCTGGTCTGCTGGCTACCCTTTCGACGGTTCACCTGGATCTACGGACCGTGCCTGGCGTTGATGGCGGTGGGCGGTTGGATCGGCTTCTATCCAGCAGTCGTGCATCTGGTCCCCGTGCGCACGGCTGCGGGACAGGGAACAGAGGAGCGGGCACTGGGCGAGCAGTTACGACAGTTGAACGTTCATCATGCGACCGCGCCATTCTGGATTTCCTATCGGCTCACCTTCCTGGTGGGGCTGGATCCCCTTGTCGTCCCCACTGATCCAACGACCGACCGGCATCCCGCCTACCGGAAACGCGTCGATGAAGCTGCGACAAAGGCTGAGATCTTTCATCGCGATTGGGAGCAGCTCTTTTCTTCGCAGAAGCGGGAGTTGGAGCTCGTGCAAGGCCACGTCCCGTACCAGAAGATCACGAGGGGAGCCTACGTGGCGTTCATCGTCAAAGGGCCGCGCGACTAGCGGTGAGCCGATTCGGCTCGGCCTGCCGCATTAGAAGGCATGGAAGGCGGAGTCGTATTTCTGCTTCTGTTCGCGATGGCGGCTTCCGGCTCGTCGCTGGCCGAGGAACGAGGCCGGTCTGCCGTTGGCTGGTTCTTCTTGGTGCTCCTTCTCCATCTGGTCGGGCTCGCAATCCGCCCTCCCTCGAAAAGGCGTCGTCGCCTGGGGGAACTCGTGTGAGCGAGCGCATGGTTCGAACGCGCCGGAGCGAGCGAAGGTGTTGGGGGGGTGCGGGTGCGCGGGGGCAAAGCCCCGGGCCAGCGAACGAGCGGTCAGCGAGTGAGCCACGCGAGCGGAACGCAACTTGTCCATGTCCCGGCACTGCGGGACGAGTTGCGTGAGCGAGTGTGTAGGGGGACTGGGGGCGAAGCCCCCAGATCAGAAATGGTCGGGATGCCGGGATTCGAACCCGGGACCCCCTGACCCCCAGTCAGGTGCGCTACCAGACTGCGCTACATCCCGATGTCGTGAGCGACGATCAACGCTTCTTGCGGCCGACCGTCCGTTTGGAACGGGCCGGCCGGGCGGGCTTGCTCTTTGATTTTACCGGTTTTGAGGACCGCTTGGGGACAGACTTTCGCGCGCGCGCACCAGCCGAGGCCGCCTGGCGGGCGGGACGCGATGGCTTGGCTCCGCCGCCAAGCAAATCGAGGATCCAACCCAAGCCCTGCCGCACCTCATGAATACCCTTCCGCGCCTGCTTGTCCACCAGCGCGGCCACATCCGCATCCGTGATCGTCTCCACATCCGCGTCCGGCTGCGGCGATGCGGCGCCCTCCTCAATCAACTGCCGTCTCGCGCCCGACAGCGTCAGGCCGTCGACGAACAGCAGGTGCTTCAGCTTCAGCACCAGTTCGACGTCCGCGCGCCGATACAACCGCGGGCCGTCGGCGCCCTTCGACACACCCAGATCCGGAAACTCCGCCTCCCAGCTCCGCAGCACGTAGGGCTGCACTTCGGCGAGCTCGCAGACCTCCTGCGCCCGAAACACGGACCGATGCGGAATCGCGGCTGTCGTCACAAAAGGCTCAGAACCAGGGAAGTATAGTCCATCGTCCCTAGTCCATCGTCCCTCGTCCTGACCTCTGACCTCTGACCTTTGACTTCTGACCTGCCTTTGACCTCTGACCTGCCTGTGCCCGTGCCCTTCGTCTGATCTTCAGCCGTATCGGCATGCCCTCGAAGCCGAATTCCTCGCGCAGCTGGTTCGCGAGGTACCGCTCGTACGAGAAATGCAGTTCGGACGCGACGTTGGTGAACAGCACGAACTCCGGCGGCGCGACGCCGGTCTGCACGCCATAGAGAATCCGCACCTCGCGGCGCGTCTTGCTCGTCGGCGAGTGGGCGGCCGTCACGCGCTCGAGGAACTTGTTCAACTCCGGCGTCGGAATGCGCCGCAGCCGGGCCGCGGCGACGCGATCGACCACCTCCAGCAACTTCCCCGTCCGATCGCCGGTCAGCGCCGACATGCGCACGATCGGCGCATACTCCAGGAACTTCAGCTGGAAGCGCAGCCCCTCATCGAACTTCTTCGCGAAGTCCTGACCGCGGCCCTTCATCAGGTCCCACTTGTTGACGGCGATGACGATGCCGCAGCCGGCCTTCTCGGCTTCGCCGGCAATCGCGCCTTCGCGGTCGCCGGCGCCCTCGGTCGCGTCGACCACGAGCACGACGACGTCCGCGCGCGCCATCGCGCGCTTGGCGAGCACGACACTGACGCCTTCGACCTGCCCGCCCGTCGCGACCTGTCCCGGCCGGCGCATGCCTGCCGTATCCACGATGCGGAAGCGCCGCTTGTGCCATTGCAGCACGGTGTCCACGGTGTCGCGCGTCGTGCCGGGCATTTCGCTGACCATCACGCGCTCCTCGCGCAGCAGGCGGTTGACCAGCGATGACTTGCCCACGTTCGGCCGTCCAACAATCGCGACGGAGGTTTCCGGTTCGGGAGTGGCGTGCGCGCCCTTCGCCGCCGGGCAGGCGCGCTGACGATTTCGTCGAGCAGATCGGCGACGCCGTCGCCGTGTCTCCGCCGCGACCTCGATCACGGGCTCGAAGCCCATGGTGAAGAACTCCATGGCGCGGTTGCGCGAGCGGCGGTCGTCGGTCTTGTTGACCGCGACCAGCACGGGCACGCCGAGTTCGTGCACGCGTTGCGCGATCTGCTCGTCGCCCGGCACCATGCCCTCGCGGCCGTCCACCACGAAGACGACGAGGTCCGCGGAGGCCAGCGCCCGAAGGCCGTGCTCCACGACCAGCTCATGCAGCGGGTCGGTCGTCTCGCCGAACAGCCCGCCCGTGTCGATCGAGCATAAAGGTCCGGTCCCGCCATTCCGCCGGCGCCATGAGCGTGTCGCGCGTCGTCCCGGCGACCGGGGCCACGATCGACCGGCGGGTGCCGGTGATCCGGTTGAACAGGGTGGATTTGCCGACGTTCGGCCGGCCCACGAGGACGCACGGCGGGGCCTTCCCGCGCCACTCATTGCCCCCTCAGTGTATCGCGAACCCGCGGAGGAAACCTGCAGCATCCCGGGAACGTTTAGCGTCGACTTGACTCTGTAAGTGCTTTTGTTTATTGTCACTTACGGGCATTTGCCCCTTTCACAGTCCATGATTAAGGTCGACATCGTCAACGAGGTGTCGCAAGCTCGCGGACATCACCAAGGTCAAGGCCGAAGTGGCCGTCGACGCCGTCTTCGACGCCATGCGCGCGTCGATGATCCGCGGCGAGCGGATCGAACTGCGGGGCTTCGGCGTGTTTCAGGTCAAGCCCCGCAAGCGCGGCATCGGCCGCAATCCGCGCACCGGCAAGGAGGTCCGCATCCCGCCCGGCCGGACCATCCGGTTCAAGCCCGGCAAAGAACTCCAGAACATCGGCGGCTGACCGTCCGTTGGAAGCAACTTCCCGTTCGCCGTCGACATCCCGCCGCCGAAGTTCCAGCATCGCTATCGCTGGCACGTCGTGCTGTTCCTGCTGACGCTGGCCAGCACCACGTTCATTGGCTGGCTGCACTACTCGGGTCGTTTCGCGACTCATCGCAGGGCGCCGGCGAGTCCGGCGCGACCGGTCTCGGTCCTGGTGGATGGCGTGTTCGCGCGGCCTGTGGTACTCGGTGCCGCTCCTCATGATCCTCGGCGCCCACGAGTTCGGCCACTACTGGTACTGCCGCAACCACAACGTGGATGCGACGCTGCCCTACTTTCTGCCGGCGCCGATGCGCTGCTCACCGGCACGTTCGGCGCGGTGATCCGAATCAAGGAAGCCGTTCCCCTCGACGCGCGCGCTGTTCGACATCGGCGTGGCGGGGCCGATCGCCGGCTTCGTGCGTTCTGCTGCCGTTCCTCTACTGGGGCGTCGCGCTCTCGGCGGTCGTCGAAGTTCCCCGAAGTCGACCGAGCGTGATCTACTTCGGCGAGCCGCTGCTCTTCAAGGCGGTGGCCTGGTTGCACTTCGGCACGCTGCCCGAGGGCTTCGACATCGTGCTGCACCCGATGGGCTTCGCGGCCTGGTTCGGCATGCTGGCCACGGCGCTGAACCTGCTGCCGTTCGGCCAGCTGGACGGCGGGCACATCGTCGTATGCCGTGCTCGGCCGCCGCGCGTGGTTCGTCTCGCTTGCGACGCTGATCGCGCACGATGCTGCTCACGCTGCGGTCGATGAGCTGGATTTCGATGGCCCTGATCATGCTGGCCATGGCCTTCTTCCTCGGCCTGCGCCATCCGCGCGTCATCGACGAGAGCACGCCCCTCGACGGCCGCCGCAAGCTCGATCGCGCGTCCTCGCGCTCGTCATCTTCGTCACTGTGCTTCACGCCCGTGCCGATCGAGACGTTCTTCGGCAAGTAGGGCGGGGCTTCAGCCCCGCCTGATCAGTTCACACGGAGCGACGGAGGCACGGAGACACGAGGATCTTTCTGGGGGAGTGACCGCGTGATCCGCAGCCCCCCAAAGAAACTCCGTGTCTCCGTCCCTCCGCGCCTCCGTGTGAACTGACGGATGTCCCGCCGGGCCTGAAGGCCCGGCCTACAGCACGCTGACGGGATCGACGTCGACAATGACGCGGCGCTTCAGTTCGGGCCGCTCGTCGAGCGCCGCGCGTGAGCGCGTGGCGCATCGGCTTGCGCTGCTGGCCCTTGATGAAGAACTGCACGCGGAACGCGTCCTTGACCTTCGCCAGCGCCGCGGGCGCCGGGCCGATCACCTGGCCGTTGGGATGGTGGTGGCGCGTCCGCTTCACCAGGTCGTGCGCGTCGGCCATCGCGCCCTCGAGCGTCTTGCTCTTGACCACGACGTTGATGAGCGCGACCGTCGGCGGATACCGCAGGCTGGCGCGGAACTCCATTTCGCGCGCGTAGAACATCTCGTAGTCCTGCGCCGCCGCGGCCCGGACGGCGTAGTGGTCCGGATAGAGCGTCTGGATGATGGCCTCGCCCGGCGTTTCGCCGCGCCCGCCCGGCCCACGACCTGCGTCAGCAACTGGAACGTGCGCTCCGCCGCCCGGAAGTCCGCGAGGCCCAGGCCGACGTCGGCTGACACGACGCCCACGAGCGTGACCGACGGGAAATCGTGTCCCTTCGCGATCATCTGCGTGCCGACGAGGATGTCGATGTCGCCCGCGCCCGACGGCCTGGAGCACGCGCGTCGATCGCGCCGCGCCGCCGGATCGTGTCCCGATCCACGCGGGCCACGCGCGCGCCGGGAAACCGCGCGCGCAGATCGGCCTCGAGCCGTTCGGTGCCGAACCCCGCCTGCTCGAGATACTCGCCCCCGCAGGCGCCGCATTTGCGCGGCACGGCGGCGGCGTAGTTGCAGTAGTGGCACCGCACCCGCCGGCGCGCGCTTGTGGAACGTGAGCGACACGCTGCAATGCGGGCACTCCATCGACGCGCCGCACTGCCGGCAGAACACCACCATGGCGAAGCCCCGGCGGTTCAGCAGCACGACCGTCTGCTCGCCCCGGCTCAGCCGGTCCTCGAATGGCCTCGACCAGCGGCCGGCTCAGGGCCACGTCCGCGCCGGCCTGCGCGTATTCGCTCGCGCATGTTGACGATGCGGACGGTGGCCAGCGGGCGATCGAGGATCCGTCGCGTCAGGCGGATCAGGTCGTAGCGGCCCGCGCGCGGCGTTCGCGGACGACTCGAGCGACGGCGTCGCCGAGCCGAGCACGACCAGCGCGCCGTGCGCGCGGCCGCGCACGATCGCGACGTCGCGCCCGTGGTACCGCGGCGCCTCGTCCTGCTTGTACGACCCGTCGTGCTCCTCGTCGACGATGATCAGGCCCAGGCGATCGATCGGCGCAAACACGGCGGACCGCGTGCCGACGACCACGTCCACGTCGCCGCGGCGGATGCGGTGCCACTGGTCGTGCCGCTCGCCGTCGGACAGCGCGCTGTGCTGAATCGCGACGCGCTCGCCGAACCGGCGCGCGGAACTGCCCGACCACCGACGGCGTGAGACCGATTTCCGGCACCAGAATCAGCACGCGCCGGCCGCGATTCGACGACCTGGCGCGACAGGCGGAGGTAGAGTTCGGTCTTCCCGCTGCCGGTGACGCCGTGCAGCAGCAGCGTCTTGAACGCCTGCGCCGCGGCCGCGTCTTCGAGACGCCGGAACGCGTCGGCCTGTTCATCGGTCAGCGTGGGCGGCACCGCGCCCGCGCCGATCAACCGACCAGCGGCCGCCTTCGCCATCGGCCGTCGCGGCGAACGGGTCGCGCAGCGACGACGTCCTCGCGGATCGTCGCGCAGCCCGCGCGTCGACGAGCGACCGCACGGTCGCGGCACCGATTCCCTGCTTCGCCGCTTCGGCCGTCGGCCAACGCCGTCCGGGTGTCTGCGCGCAGCAGCTCCAGCGCGTGCGCGCTGCTTCGCGCCCGAGTCCTCAGGTCGGCCGGCGGTTCGGCCGCCGCCTCGATCACGCCGCGTCGTGCGAAACGACTCGCGCTCGCCTTCGCGCGCCACCGGCGGCATCGCGAGCGCGAGCGCGGCACCGGGACCACACGCGTAGTACTCGCCGACCCAAAGCGCCAGGTCCACGACGTCAGGCGGGACGAACGACTCCTCGTCGATCACGTCGAGCACGTCGCGCAGCGCCTGGCCGTCGGGCGGCGCGGCGTGTGCGTCGACGATGCAGCCGACGACCGCGCGGCCGCCGAGCGGCACGCGCACGCGCGCGCCCTTGTGCAGCGGCGCGTCGGCCGGCGCCCGGTAGCTCAGCAGGCCGAGCCCGGGCACGGGCACCGCCACGCTGATCACCCGATCAGCCGGCGGAGGCGAGGAGGTCACGGACTTTCTTCATGTCGTCCCACACCTCGCGCTTGCGGTCGGGGCTGCGCAGCAGGTAGGCGGGGTGAAACGTCGGAATCAGACTCGCGCCGTGCCGGTACGGATGCACGTGGCCGCGGATGCGCGAGATCGGCGCATCGGTGCCGAGCAGCGCGTGCGCCGCGTGGGTCCCGAGCGCGACGATCACGCGCGGCTGGATCGTGTCGATCTGCTGGAAGAGGAACGGCTGGCACGTCGCCACCTCGTCCGGCTCCGGATTGCGGTTGTTCGGCGGGCGGCACTTGATCACGTTGGCGATGTAGACGTCGGCGCGCTCGAGCCCAATCGACTGGATGATCTTCGTCAGCAACTGGCCGGCGCGCCCGACAAACGGCTCGCCCTGCAGATCTTCGTCGGCGCCAGGCGCCTCGCCCACGAACATCAGCCGTGCGAGCGGATTGCCGGTGCCGAAGACGACCTTCGACCGCCCGAGCGTGTGCAGCTTGCACCGCGTGCACACGCCGATGTGGTCACGCAGCGCATCCAGCGCGGCGCCGGGGTCCTCCACCGGCGCCAGCGCGGCACGGGCTTCCTGGGACGCGCCGGCGGCCTCAGTCGCCGTCTCCGGGGCCGCATCAGGCTCCGCGGATGTCTCGGGCCCCGTGGCCTCCGCGCCGCGCGTCGCGCCAGCGCGGGATCGCGCGAGATGCCGCGCACGCCGAGTTCCTCGTAGAATTTCAGATGGTCGGCGATCTGGCGCGGGAGGCTCATCGGGCCCCGGCGTGAGCGGCGGGGACGTGGAGCAGCGCTTCGACGCGATCGAGAATCGCGGTGGCCACCTCGGCCTTGGTCATCAGCGGCAGCGGGTCGGCCGCGTCCGCGGTGACGAGCGTGACCTGATTGGTCTCGACGTCAAAGCCCGACCCGGGCGCGGTGACGTCGTTCGCCACGATCAGGTCGACCGCTTGGTCACGCATTTCTGCCGCGCCGCCGGCACCGGGTCGCCGGTCTGCGCGGCGAATCCGACGAGGACCGGCCGGCGCCCGCCGCGCCTGGCGGCGCCGAGATCCGCGAGGATGTCGCGCGTCCGCTCCAGGTCGAGCGTGAGTCCGCCGGTCGTTCCGCTTCCCGATCTTGGCCTCGAGGGCGCCCGCCCGCGGCGTGAAATCCGCGACGGCCGCGGCCATGATGATCGCGTCGGCGCCCGGCGCCGCGGCCATGACCGCGCCGTGCATGTCGCGCGCGCTGCGCACGCGCACGAGTTCGCCGACCTCGGGCGGATCGACCGGCGTCGGCCCGACGACGAGCGTCACGCTGGCGCCGCGCCGGGCGGCCTCGCGCGCGATGGCAAACCCCATCCGCCCACTCGACCGATTCCCGAGAAACCGCACGGGATCGAGATCTTCCATCGTCGGGCCGGCGGTCACGACGATCGCGCGCGGCCGGCGAGCGACGTGGCCGGCGCGAGCAGCATCCGATCGACCGCTTCGACAATGGCGTCCGGTTCGGCCAGGCGGCCCTTGCCGACCCAGCCGCACGCCAGGTAGCCGGATCCCGGGCTCCACGAAGCGCACGCCGCGCGCCGCGAGCGTGGCCACGTTGGCGGTCACGGCGGGATGCTCCCACATGTTGGTGTTCATGGCCGGCGCCATCAGCACGGGCGCCTTGCAGGCCAGATAGAGGGACGACAGGAAGTCGTCGGCGATGCCGTGTCGCGAACTTGCCGATGATGTTGGCCGTCGCCGGCGCGACGAGCAGGACGTCGAGGCTCGACGCGAGCGCGATGTGCTCGATGTCCGCGTTCATCCCGGGCGTGAACTGCGACGTCAGCACGCGCTCGCGCGTGATGGCCTCGAAGGTCAGCGGCCCGACGAAGCGGCGCGCGTTGCGCGTGAGGATGGCCTGCACGCGATGGCCCCGCTGCTGGAGCAGGCGCGCGACTTCGACCGCCTTGTAGGCGCCGATGCCGCCGCTCACGCCGAGGCCGACGAACGCCATGGGCCAGACCTACTCGGCCGGCGGCGTGTCGGCGCGCGTCACCAGCCCGCGCGAGACTTCCTGCAACGCGCGGCGCGCCGGCTTGAGGGACCCTTCCACTTTGGGCACGCAGCCCTGCAACAACTGGCGGGCCCGAGCCGCCGCAATCGTCACGAACTCGAACGAGTTCTCGGGCCGGACGGTGGCCTTCGATCGCTCTGTCATCACTGCTCTCCTTGTCGTCGAAACGTCGCTCACAATCGGATCGCACCATCGGCTGCCGCCGCGCCAGGCGGGCGCGTTCGGCGGTCACGATGGCGCACAATTCGTTTACGCACCGCGCGAGCTCGTCGTTCACCACGACGTAGTCGTACTCGCTCACCGACGCCGACCTCGGCCCGGGCGGCCTCAGGCGCCGTCGGATGACCGCCTCCTCATCCGGGCAGCGGCCCCGCAGCCGGCGACTCCAGTATCTCGAACGAGGGCGGCAGCATGAAGATGGCGACCGCCTGCGGCATCCGCGCCCGGACCTGCCGCGCGCCCTGCACGTCGATTACGAGCACCAGGTCGAGTCCCGCCGTCGAGCCGGGCCTCCGTTTCCTGCCGGCCCGTGCCGTACAGGTTCCCGAACACGTCCGCCCACTCGAGGAACCCGTCTCCGGCGACCATGGCCTCGAAGGCGGAACGCGCTATGAAATTATAGTCGACCCCGTCCCGCTCTCCAGGCCTGGCGTTGCGGGACGTGTAGGACCGCGATCGCGCCAAACCCGGGCACTTCTCGACGAGCCGCTCCACCACCGTCGTCTTGCCGGTGCCGGACGGCGCCGAAATCACGAACAGCAGGCCGCGGCCGGCCGCGCTACTCGACATTCTGCACCTGCTCCCGCAGCCGCTCGAGTTCGGCCTTGGCCGCGATCACGGTCTCGGTGCCCCGCGATCCCTCGATCTTCGATCCAATCGTGTTGATCTCGCGATTCATCTCCTGCAGGAGGAAATCCAGCTTCCGGCCGCAGGGCTCCGGGCCCGTCGCCAGCCCCTGCCAATGCTGCACGTGGCCGCGCATCCGGACGATTTCCTCGTCCACGTCTGACCTGGCGGCGAACCGCACGATTTCCTGCGCCAGGGCGGCCGGGTCGCCGGCCAGATCCACCGGCAGTTCGGCCACGCGCTCCCGCAGCCGATCCACGAGCGCGCGCTGCCCGGCGTGCGCCAGCGCCTCCAGCTCGTCCACCAGTCCGGCCATCGTCGTGAGGCGCATGTCCAGATCGGCTTCGAGGAACCGGCCCTCCGTTTCGCGCATCACGATCAGCGCGCGGATGGCGTCCTCCAGCGCCGTCGTCACGAGGGCCGCCACGGCAGGCGCCACGCCGGCTCCGCCCGCGTCCGCCTTGGCCCTGATCTCGATCGCCTGCGGAATGCGCAGCACGTCGGAGGCCGTCAGGGTGCCGCTGACGCACGCCCTTGGCGCGCGCCGTCTCGATGACGCGCGAGACCTGCTCCAACAGCGCCTCGTCCAGCACGACCTCGCGCGGCGGCGGCGCCGTGTGTTCCACGCCCACCGACACCTCGACGCGCCCGCGCGTGAGCGTTGGCCTGCACGAGCCCTTTCAGGCCCGATTCCATCGACGCCAGCGACTGCGGCGCCTTGATCTGCATGTCCAGGAACCGGTGATTCACCGACTTGGCGGTCACGCTCACCCGCACCCCGGCCTCCTCACGGCTGACGGCGGCGAACCCGGTCATGGAACGAATCACGATTGTGCCTCCTCGTCAGCGCCGGTTCCCGCTCGTCGAACGCCTGCAGCGCATACAGCCTGCGCGTACACGCCGTCAGGCCGTCCCACCAGTTCATCGTGCGTGCCGATTTCCGCGACGCGACCCTTCTCGAGCGCCACAATGAGGTCCGCCCGTCGCACGGTCGACAGCCGATGCGCGATCACGAACGTCGTGCGGTTCCGCATCAGGTTCGACAGGGCCTCCTGCACGAGCTTCTCCGATTCCGCGTCCAGCGCCGACGTGGCTTCATCCAGCACGAGCAGCGGCGAGTCCTTCAGGATCGCGCGCGCCATGGCCAGCCGCTGGCGCTGCCCGCCCGACAGGCGCTGCCCGCGCTCACCGATGCGGGCATCATAGCGCTCCGGCAGCTGCGTCACGAACTCCTCGGCATGGGCCGCGCGGGCGGCGGCCTCGATGCTGGCCGGCGCGGCGTCCGGCACGCCATACGCGATATTGGCAGCGATCGAGTCGTCGAAGAGCACGGTCTCCTGCGTCACCAGCGCGGTTTGGCGCCGCAGCGACGCCAGCGACACCTCCCGGACGTCCACGCCGTCAATCAGGAGCGCGCCTTCGGTGACGTCATAGAACCGCGGAATCAGGTTGACCAGCGTCGTCTTGCCGGCGCCGCTAAGCCCGACGATCGCGACGACCTGCCCGGCGCGGACGCTGAACGACACATGGCGCAGGATGAACCGATCGGGTTCGTCGTCGTAGGCAAACCCCACGTCGCGGAATTCGACGCGATCGCGCACCGGCGCCAGGGCCGGCGCGCCGGGCTTGTCCCGCACCTCGCTATGCGTGTCGAGCATCTCGAAGATGCGCTGGGCCGCCGCGATCGCCTGCTGCAGCGAGGCGTTGACGCGGCTGAGTTTCTTGATCGGCCCGTACATCATGAACGCCGCCGTCAGAAACGCCGAGAAGGCCCCGGGCGTCAGCTCCCCCGCCTTAATGCGTTTGGACCCGTACCAGATGGCGGCCACCGCCGCCAGGCCGCCGATGAACTCCATCGTGGGCGGCAGGGCGGACAGGGCGCTCGTGATCTTCATGTTCGTGCGGTAGAGCAGCTGCGTCGCCCGGTTGAAGCGCTCGCCTTCCCGCGCTTCCGCGCCGAAGGCCTTGACGATGCGATGGCCCGCCAGCGCTTCGGTCGCGATGTGGGTCACATGCTCGAGTTCCTCCTGCCCCCGCCGCGACGTCCGCCGCACGCGCTGCCCCAGGCGCACGAGCGGATACACCATGAGCGGCGCGGCCGTCATGCAGACCAGGGCCAGATTCCAGTCGAGGTAGAACAGCGCGCCGGCGAAGCCGACCACCGACAGCGACTCCCGCACCAGGTCCGCCACGCGTCTCGGAGACCACGCCCTGGACCTGGTTGACGTCGTTGGTGATGCGGGAGACGAACTGACCGGAGGTGCGGCGCGCAAAGAACGCGGCCGACTGGTCGAGGGTGTGCCGGAACAGCCGGTTCCGCAGGTCGCGGACCACGCGCTGGCCGACATCGGCCATCAGGAAGCCCGAGGCGTAGCCGCCCACGCCCTTCGCGAAGTACGCGAGCAGAATCAGTCGCCGCCAAGCAGGCCGACATCCTCGATCTTTGGCAGCACCTTGTCGAAGATCGGCTGGATGAGCAGCGCGAGGCCGGACTGAGCCGGCGGCGTACACCACCATCGCGCCGAGCGCGACGAGGATGCCGACCGCGGTAAGGGCGCGCGTAGTAAGTAGGCGTCTGAACTCGTTCACTCCGTGAACCGGTACTTAGCAACACCCAGATGGCGACGATCCCGTCGCGCCACGTGATCTTCTTGCCGTCCTCGTACCCGCGCCCGTCGTAGGTAATGGGCACTTCGTACCACGCGGTAGCCGCGCTTGAACACTTTGGCCGTGATCTCCGGCTCGATGCCGAACCCGTTCGACCGGAGCGTGAACGACCGCAGGACGTCGACCCGCATCGCTTTGTAGCACGTTTCCATGTCCGACAGCATCGTGTTGTAGAGCACGTTCGTCAGCAGGGTCAGCACCCAGTTTCCGGCGTAGTGGGAGAACAGGAACACCCGGTGCCGGCCCAGGAAGCGCGACCCGTACACGACATCGGCGCGCCCCTGGCAAATCAAGGACGTCAGATCCGGCAGTTCTTCCGGCGATACTCCAGATCGGCATCCTGGATCGCGACCAGGTCGCCGGTCACCTCCTGGAAGCCGCGCCGCAGCGCGGACCCCTTCCGCCGTTCTGCGGCTGCAGAATCAGTTTGATCGGCCGTGTCGCGGCCAATCGCTGCAGGATCTCGCGCGTGCCGTCGGTGGACCCGTCATCGACGACGATCAGTTCCGTCCGCATCGGCACGGCCAGCACGCGCGTGATGATCTCCTCGATCGTCGCCCGTTCGTTGAACACGGGCATGACGACGGACAGGAGGGGATCGGCCAGGGCGCCTTGGATGCGTGACATCTGGGAGCTTAGTCCGCGTAGCCGTTCGGCATGCGTTCGTGCCACCGCCAGGCGGTCTGCACAATCGTATCGAGGTCACCCAGCTTCAGCGCCCAGCCCAGGTCGCGGCGGGCCGCGGCGCTCGACGCCACGAGCCGCGCCGGATCGCCGGCGCGCCGGGGCCCAATCGAATGCGGGACGGGCCGGCCGGACACCCGCGCCGACCGAGTCGACGACCTGCTTCACGGACATGCCGGTGCCGCTCCCGAGATTGTAGAAGCCCGACGGCCCGCCGGCTTCGAGCCTGGCCAGCGACGCCAGATGCGCGTCCGCCAGGTCGCAGACGTGCACGTAGTCGCGCACGCAGGTGCCGTCGGGCGTGTCGTAGTCCTGCCAAAGATCGTCAGCGGCTTGCCGCCCCGCGCCGCCGCAATCGCCAGCGGAATCAGGTGCTCTTCCGGGCCGGTGATCCTCGCCAATCAGGCCGTCGGGATCCGCACCCGCGGCGTTGAAATACCGCAGCGCGATCGCACCGAATGCCCGGTGGCGCGCTCGACGTGCGGCAGCGCGCGTTCGACGGCCAGTTTCGTTTCGCCGTACGCGTTGATCGGCCGCTGCGGGTGCGTTTCGTCGATGGGCACCGTCACCGGCTCGCCGAACGTCGCGCACGTGGAGGAGAAGACGAAGCGCCTGCACGCCGCCTCCGCCATCGCCTCCATCACGCTAAGCGTGCCGGCCACGTTGTCGCGGTAGTACCCGAGTGGCTCGCGGACGGACTCGCGCCACCAGCAGCCGCGCCGCGAAGTGCATGACGGCCGATCGCGCCCGACGCTCTTCAGGGCGTCGCGCACGCGCGGCGATATCGGCGATGTCGCCGCGCACCAGCGAGATCGACCGTGCGGGAAACGCCGCCGCGAGACGCTCCACCGCCTCGGCGTGACCCGCCGACAGGTCGTCGTAGACCACGACGTCGTAGCCGGCCGCGGCCAGCGCCTTCACCGCGTGGCTGCCGACATAGCCGGCGCCGCCGGTGACGAGGACGGTGCTCATGCGCGCCCGATCGACTGGTAGGTGAAGCCCAGCCCCCGCATCTGGCGCGGCGTGTAGATATTGCGGCCGTCGAAGATCACCGGCTGCTTCATCAGCCGCTTGATCTTCGTGAAGTCGGGCTCGCGGAACTCGTTCCACTCCGTGACGACAGCAGCGCGTCGGCGCCCTTGCAGCGCGTCGTAGGCATTGCGCGCGTAGGTGATCTTCGAGCCGAAGATCGCCTTCGCCGACTCGCGCGCCTCCGGATCGTACGCGCGCACCTTGCCGCCGCGCGCCAGGATGCCCTGGATGATCGGAATCGCGGGCGCCTCGCGCATGTCGTCCGTCCGCGGCTTGAACGCCAGGCCCCAGACGGCGATGGTCTTGCCCTTCAGCGACTTGCCGAAGTGCTCGTCGAGCCGCGACAGCAATCGCAGCTTCTGCGCCTCGTTGACCGCTTCGACGGCCTCGAGGATGCGGAAGCGGTACTTCTTGTCCGCGCGCGAACTTGACGATCGCCTTGACGTCCTTCGGGAAACAGCTCCCGCCGTAGCCGATGCCGGGAAACAGGAACGCCGGGCCGATGCGCCGATCCGACGCGATCGCCTGCCGCACCTTGTCGGCGTCGGCGCCGAAGCGCTCGCAGACGTTCGCGATTTCGTTCATGAAGGAAATGCGCGTCGCGAGCATGGCGTTCGCCGCGTACTTGCAGACCTCGGCGCTCGTGCGGTCCATCACCATGATGGGCGCGCCCGTCCGGGTGAACGGCCTGTACAGATCGACCATGATGGCCGCCGCGCGCTCGTCGTTCGCGCCAATGACCACGCGATCGGGCTTCAGGAAGTCTTCGACCGCGGCGCCCTGCTTCAGGAACTCCGGATTGCTGACCACGCTGAACGGGTGCGTGGTCTCGCGGCCGGATGGTCTCGCGCACCAGTTCGGCCGTGCCCGCCGGCACGGTGCTCTTGTCGACGATGACCTTGTAGCCGTTCATGGCCCGGCCGATCTCGCGGGCCGCGGCCAGGACGTGCTGGAGGTCGGCGGAACCGTCCTCGCCCGTGGGCGTGCCGACGGCAATGAAGATGACCTCGGCCTTCTTCACCGAGTCCCGGAGCGTGGTCGTGAAGGCGAGGCGCTTTTCGTGGTGGTTGCGCCGGACCAACTCCTCGAGGCCCGGCTCGTAGATGGGAATCCGGCCGCGGTTGAGCATGCCGGATCTTGGCGGCGTCCCGGTCGACGCAGATGACCTCATTGCCGGTTTCCGCAAAACAGGCCCCGACGACGAGCCCGACATAGCCAGTACCGATGACCGCGATCTTCATAGCCCTCTCCCGCCTCCCGGCGAAAACTCCTCACACTAGCACGCGCTGAAAACGCTAGTCAACCGATTCATTATCAAGGAGTTGCAGCCTACACGCGGGTCCGCCTGGCCCGCGAGGAGGCGCCCAACGGCCTGCGTGATAGCATCCGGCGGGTTTCGCCCGTGCGGATTTTGCTCGACTATCGGCCCGCGCTGCGCCAGCGGACAGGCGTCGGCGAATACGTCCACGAGCTGGCACGGGCGCTCGTGGTCACGGCGACGGTGCGCCGGCGTCCGGGTACAGAGGAACTCGACCTGTTTTCGGCGTCCTGGAAGGACCGGCTCGATCCGGCGGTCGTGCCCGGCCCGGCGGTGCTGGACCGGGCGACCCGGTGCCGCCTGCTCAATTTCGCCTGGCACCGCCTCGGATGGCCGCCCGTCGAACTGCCTCGCCGGCGCGAGGGTTCGACGTGGTGCAGTCCTTCCACCCCCTGCTGATTCCCAGCGCGTCGGCGGCGCAGGTCGTCACGATTCACGACCTCGACTTCCTCGATCACCCGGAGCGGACGCGCGGCGAAATCCGGCGCGACTACCCGTCGCTGGCGCGGTCCCCATGCCGGCGGGCCGACCACGTCGTCGTGAACTCGCACACGACCGCGGCCGATGTGGAACGGCGACTGGGCGTGCGGCTGAGTCGCGCATCACGGTCTGCACGCCGGGCGCGCCGCCTGGCGCGCCGCGCATCAGGAACCGGCGGACGGCGTCATGCTGTTCCTCGGCACGCTCGAGCCGCGCAAGAATCTCGGCGTGCTGCTCGACGCCTACGAGCGGCTGTTGCCTCCGCCGCCCGCACGCCCCGCGCTGGTGCTGGCCGGCGCCGGCGGACGCCTGACGCCGCCGGGCTGCTGGCGCGCGCGAGCCGCGCCGCCACTCGCCGGCGCGCGTCGAGCTGACCGGCTACGTGGACGACGACGCAGCGGCAGGCGCTCTTCCGCCGTGCGCTCGTCTTCGTCATGCCGTCGCACACGGAAGGCTTCGGCATGCCGGTCCTCGAAGCGATGACGGTGGCGTGCCGGTGATCGTCGCCAATCGCGGCGCGCTGCCCGAAGTGGCGGGCGACGCCGGCCGGCTGCTTCGAGCCGGATGATGCCGACGCGCTGGCCGATGCTTGGCGGCCATTCACTGGACCCCGCCGCGCGCCAGGCGCATGCGCGAGCGCGGGCTGGCAGCGGTCGCGCAGTGTACGACTGGCGGGCGTCGGCGACAGCGACTCCGACAGGCCTGGGCTCGCGCGATTCGACGCACGCGGCAAGAGCGCGCATGGCTGATCGCGCCCTCCACGATCGCCATCGACGGGCGCGAACTGGTCGGCCGGCCCACCGGCGTGGGCCGCTACCTGTTGGAGCTCATGCGCGCGATGGGCGTCGCGATCCGCGCGGTCACCACTTCACCGTCGTCGTGCCGCGGAGCCAGCGCCGAGACGCCTCGCGCTCGGTGCCGCGTGTCCGCTGGTGCGTCGAGCCGGCCGCGGTCGCCGGCACGCGGTGGGAGCAGATGCGATTGCCGCGCGCGCCTTCGGGCGCGAGCGTCCGACGTCCTCTTTGCCGCCGGGTACACGGCGCCGCTGCTGGCGCGCCTGCCCGTTCGTGGTGGTCGATCCACGATGTGTCGCTACTTCGCGCATCCGGAATGGTTCGGGTGGCGCGAGGGCGTGCGCCGCCGCTGGCTGACGCGCGCGGCCGCTCGCCGCGCCAGCACGCGTGGTGACCGTCTCGGAGTTTTCGAGCGCCGAAATCGTGCGGCATCTCGGCGTGCGCCGAGCGCATCGTCATCGCGCCGCCGGGGCGCCGCCAGGGTCGCGCCGGTCGCCGACAGGCGCCGCAGGACTGAACCCGGCGCCCGGCGAGCCCCTCGTCCTCTTCGTCGGCTCGCTCTTCAATCGCCGCCACATTCCCGAGCTGCTGCAAGGCTTCGCGCTGGCCGCCGCGCGGGTGCGCCGACGCGCGGCTGGTGCTCGTCGGCGACAACCGCACGTCGCCCCGCCTCGACCCGCGCGGCGATGGCCGCGGAGTTCGGCGTCGCCGATCGCGTCGAATGGCGCGAGTACGTCGAGCGACGACGAACTCGAGGCGCTGTACCGGCGGCCCGCGTGTTCGTGTTCCTGTCGGATTACGAAGGCTTCGCGATGACGCCGCTCGAGGCGATCGCGCACGGCGTGCCGCGCCGTGCTGCTCGACACCCCGGTCGCCGGGAGGTCTACGGCGGGGGCGCGGTGCGCGTGCCGCCCGATGCCGGCGGCCATCGCTGACGCCATCTGCGCGCTGCTCGACGATCGACGCGGCCCATGCGGCGCCTCGCTGGGGGCCGGGCGCACGCGCTCGGCGACCTTCTCCTGGGCCCGCTCGGCCGCGCCGTCGCTGCTCGCACGTGCGCTCGAACGAGGCGGTCACGATGAACGCGTCCGTCGACATCATCATCGTGAACCACAACACACGCGACGGAACTCGACGGCGTGCCTGCGGTCGCTGCACGACGCCGGCCGGACGCCGTCTGGCGCGCATCATCGTGGTCGACAACGCCTCGACGCGACGGCAGCGTCGAAATGGTGCGGCGCGCGTGGCCATCCGTGCACGCGTGATCGCGCTCGATCGCAACGTCGGGTTCGGCGCGGCGAACAACGTCGCGCATCCGGCGTCTGCCAGGCGCCATGGGTGTTGCTCCTCAACAGCGACACCGTGGTGCCGGCGGGCGCGATCGACACGCTGCACGCTCGGCTGATCGCGCGCGGCGTCGTCGCGGCCGGGCCGCGACTCGTCGATGACCGAGGGCGTGCCCGAAATCTCCTTTGGTCCGATGCTCACGCCGTGTCGCGAGTTCCAGCAGCGGACGCGCATGCGCCGGGCCAGGAGCGCGGTCAGCCGCTGCGCCCGCGGCGTGGACGCGCCGGCTACCTCGCCGACGAGCGGCTCGTCGACTGGGTCACCGGCGCGTGCCTGCTGCTCCGCGCGCGACGGCGCTCGAGGCTGCCGGCTGCTTCGACGAACGCTATTTCATGTACGAGGAGGACGTGGACTTGTGCGCCGCGCTGCGCGCGCGCGGCGGCGCGGATTCTTTTCACGCCGGCGGCCGAGGTCGTCCACCTGCGCGGCCGGTCGGGTCGCGGCGCCAGCCGGCCGACCTCGGGCCGGCCGGTCGTCGCACTATGACCGCAGCCACCTCGCGTTCTACGAGAAACACGCGCCGGGCTGGGCGCCGCTGGCTGCGGCTCTGGCTGCGTCTGCGCGGCCGCGCGCCATTCGATAAGATCGCCAGGCGGTCCAATATCGTGCGCATAGCCATCGACGCCCGCAAGCTTCACGACTACGGCATCGGCACCTACGTCCGCAATCTGGTCCGCGAGCTGGCGCGGCAGGACGACGACACCGAGTACGTGCTGCTGTGCGCGCCGGCGGACGTCGATGCGCTCGAGGGCGCTCGGCCCGCGGTTCCGGCCGGTCGTCGGAGCGCGCCGGCAACTACTCGCGTGCGCGAGCAGATCGGCATTCCCTGGCCGTCGCGCGCGCCGGGTGGACCTGTTCCACGCGCCGCACTACGTCGTGCCGCCGCTATCACCCGGCCGTATCGTCGTCACGATCCACGACTGCATCCACCTGCGGTTCCCGCAGTACTGCCGAATCGCGGCGCGCTCGCCTACGCGCGAGACCATGATGCGGTCCGCCGCGCGTCGCGTCGCGCCGCGTGCTGACGGTGTCGCAGGCCTCGAAGGACGACATCCTGCACTACCTGAAGGCGCGCCGGCCGACAAGGTCGAGGTCATCTACAACGCGCTCGACGAGCGGCTCGCGGCGACACCGACGGCCGAGGCGATCGGTCACGTGCGCGAGCGATTCCAGCTCGACCTCGCCGTTCATGCTCTATACGGGGAACATCAAGCCGCACAAGAACGTGGACCGGCTGATCGAGGCGTTCTCGATCCTCCGGCGCGAAGGGCTCGAGGACGTCAAGCTCCTCATCATCGGCGACGAGATCTCCAAGTACCCGAACCTGCGCCGCCTCGTGCACCGGCTTCAGCTGCACCAGCACGTGCGGTTCCTCGGGTTCGTGCCCGACGCGACGCTGGCGGTGCTGTACCGGCTGGCGTCGGTGTTCGTGTTCCCGTCGCTGTACGAAGGGTTCGGGCTGCCGCCGCTCGAGGCGATGGCGGCCGGCGCGCCCGGTCATCACGTCCAACGTGTCGTCGCTGCCCGAGGTCGTCGGCGACGCCGCCATGCTGGTCGATCCGATGGATGCCGGCGCGATCGCCGACGCCATGGCCCGCGTGCTCGGCGACCCGGCGGCTGCGCGACGAGCTCGTCCGGCGCGGGCTCGAGCGGGTCAAGGCGTTCTCGTGGGAGCGGTCGGTCGCGCGGGTCCGGCAGGTGTACGGTGAGACTCGTCAGGACGCCGCGCGCGTGGCTGACGGCGACCGCACCGGCGCCGCCGCGCCTGGGCCGGCCTGCCGCGTCGCGCTGGTGCACGACTGGCTGACCGGCATGCGGGGCGGCGAGAAGGTCCTGGAGTCGCTGTGCCGGCTCTTCCCGGACGCGGACCTGCTGACGCTCGTGCACCAGCGCGGCATCGGTCTCGCCCGCATCGAAGCCGCGGCGCGATTCGCACGTCGCTGGTGCAGCGAGCTGCCGCGCGCCGCCCGCTGCTACCGCGCACTACCTGCCGGTCTTCCCGTTCGCCATCGAGCAATTCGACCTCGACGACGTGGATCTGGTGATCTCGACGAGCCACTGCGCGGCCAAGTCGGTCGTGCCGACCGGGCGCGCGCGGCACCTCTGCTACTGCCATTCGCCGATGCGCTACGCGTGGGATCAGTTCGACGCCTACTTCGGCCCGGACCGGCATCGGCCCGATCCCGAACGCGGCCGCGCGGCCCGTGCTGGCGTGGCTGGCGCGATGGGACCGGCGCCACCGCGCATCGCGTCGATCGGTACGTCGCCAACTCGACGTTACGTTGCCGGGCGGATTGCGCGGTACTATAATCGGCGAGGCGACGGTGCTGCATCCGCCGGTCGACACGACGTTCTTCACGCCGGACGGCGGCACCGCGCCTGCCGTATTTTCTCGTGGTGTCAGCCCTGGTGCCGTACAAACGCCTGGATGTGGCGATCGAGGCCGCCAGCGCGCCTCGGGCGTGCCCCTGAAAGTGGTCGGCGCCGGCCCGGATCTCGGCCCGGCTCCGCGCGCGCGCCGGTCCACCGTGGAGTTCCTCGGTCGCCGTGGAGTGCCGAGGCCCTTCGCGACCTGTACCGCCGCGCGCAGGCGCTGTGCTGCCGGCTGAAGAGGACTTTGGCATCGCGCCCGTCGAGGCGATGGCGTGCGGCCGGCCCGTCATCGCGCTCGGCCGCGGCGGCGCGACGCGAGACGGTCGTGCCCGGCGTCAGCGGCGTGCTGGTCGCCGACGCCGGACGCCCGAGGCGCTTCGCGGACGCCATGCAGGCCGTTCGGCGCCGACGCGTACGACGCGTCGCGCCATCCGGCGCGCATGCCGAGGCGCTTCGGGACGGCCGGTTCGAGGCCGGATTCGGCGCGGTCGTCGCCGAATGCTCATCGCGGCAGGCCGCCGATGCTGAGGCGCCACAACCGCCTGCTCGTCGCCATCTACGTCGTCGCGGACCTGCTCTCGGCGGCCGCGGCGTTCCTCGCTGGCCTACCTCGTCCGCTTCGACAGCTGGTTCGTGGCCCTCGTGCCGGTGACGAAGAACCAGCCGCCGCTACTTGCAGGTACCTGCTCAGCCTGCCGGTGATTGCGCTGCTCGTCCCGATCGCGTTCCAGGTCCAGGGCCTCTACCGGCTGCGTCGCGGGCGGACGCGCGTCGACGACTTCTTCGCCGTGCTCGTCGGCAGCATGCTCGCCGTGACTGGCCGGCGTGGCCGTCTCGCTCTACGTGCAGGCGTACTACCTGGCGAGCTGAGGCCAGGGGTTCCTCGAATCTCGCGGGCCGTCTGGGCTGCTGTTCCTGGCGCTGACCGTGATCTTCACCTACACCTCGCGCGAGGTCGTGCGCGATCTGCTTCGGCGCCGCTGGCGTGCGGGCATCGGCCTGCAAGCGCGTGCTGATTGTCGGCGTCGGGCGATCTCGGCCGCATGGTCGCCGACCGCATCCTCGACCACGGCGAACTGGGGTTCAGGCTCGTCGGCTTCGTCGACGATCAGGCGGCCACGAGCGACGCCATCGGCTACCGCGGCCTGCCGCTCCTCGGCACGATCGACGGACGCGCCGAGGTGTGCCGCACGGAAGGCGTCGACGAAATCTACGTCGCGCTGCCGATCGAGGAGCACGTCAAGATGCTCGGCGTCGTCGAGTTCGCGAGCCGCGAATGCATCAACGTCCACGTCGTGCCCGATCTGCTGCAGTTCATCGCGCTGCGCGCCCGGCTCGAGGACCTCGACGGCCTGCCGATCATCAGCATCAACGACGTGCCGCTGCGCGGCATTCAACAGCGTGCTCAAGCGCCTCGTCGACATCGCGCTGTCGCTCGATGCGTCGTGGTGGTCGGCGTCGATGCCCGGCGCTGATCATCGCCGCGCTCATCAAGCGCAGTTCGCCCGGCCCGGTCTTCTACACCCAGGAGCGCATGGGCCTGGACGGCAAGGCGTTCACGGTCTACAAGTTCCGATCGATGCCGGTGGACGCCGAGGACGCCAGCGGCCCGATCTGGGCGCGCGACGACGACCCGCGCGCGACGAGCGATCGGCCGCTGGCTGCGCCGGTATCGACGTCGACGAACTGCCGCAGTTCTGGAACGTGCTGCGGGGCGACATGTCCATCGTCGGCCCGCGGCCCGAGCGGCCGTTCTTCGTCGAGCAGTTCAAGCACCGCATTCCCCAGTACATGCTGCGCCACAAGGTGAAGGCCGGCATCACGGGCTGGGCGCAGGTCAACGGCTGGCGCGGCAACACGTCGCTCGAGAAGCGCATCGAGTTCGACCTCTACTACATCGAGAACTGGTCGCTGTCGCTCGACTTCAAGATCATGTGGCTGACGGTCCTGCGGGGCCTGCATCGCGCTGCCTAGCGGCGCATCACACGTCATGAGAATCGTCATCACGGGCGCCGCCGGGCTTCATCGGGTCGCACCTCTCCGAGACGCCTGCTCGACCAGGGCCATTCGGTCGTCGGCATCGACAACCTGATCACCGGCGATCTCGGCCAACATCGCGCACCTGGCCGGCCGCGACTTCGTGTTCGTCCGCCACGACGTCACCAACTACATCAACGTGGACGGCCCGGTCGACAGCGTCTTCCACTGGGCCAGCCCGGCGAGCCCGATCGACTACCTGGAGTGGCCGATCCCGACGCTGAAGGTCGGCGCACTCGGCACCCACAACGCGCTCGGCCTGGCCAAGGCGAAGGGCGCGCGGTTCGTCATCGCCTCGACCTCCGAGGTCTACGGCGATCCGCTCGAGCATCCGCAGAAGGAGACCTACTGGGGCAACGTCAACCCGGTCGGCCCGCGCGGCGTCTACGACGAGGCCAAGCGCTTCGCGGAGGCCATCACGATGGCCTACCACCGCTACCACGGGCTGGACGCGAAGATCGTCCGGATCTTCAACACCTACGGGCCGCGCATGCGCATCCGCGACGGGCGCGCCGTGCCCGAACTTCATCGCGCAGGCGCTGCGCAACGAGGACGTGACGATCTTCGGCAGCGGGCAGCAGACGCGCAGCTTCTGCTACATCAGCGATCTGGTCAACGGCATCCTGCGCGCTGATGGAATCGAACGTGAACGATCCGGTCAACATCGGCAACCCGCACGAACTGTCCATCGAGGACATGGCGCGGCTGATCATCAAGATGACGGGCTCGAAGAGCCGGGTCGTCTTCCAGCCGCTGCCCACCGACGATCCCCAAGGTGCGCCAGCCCGACATCACCCGCGCGCGCACGCTGCTCGGCTGGGAGCCGAAGGTCGGCCTCGACGAGGGACTGACGTCGACGATCGACGTACTTCAAGAAGAAGATGGGATCTGTAGACCGGCCCTTCAGGGCCGGCGGGCCCGCCGGGGCTGAAGTCCCGGCCTACATAGCCCTTGCCGACATTCGCAACGGCCTCTACGCGTCCGCCGGCCGGCGGGTCATGCGGTACAGGTATTCGAAGCCCGACAGCAGCGTGATGGCCAGCGTCAGAGTACACGACCGAGGTGACGAGCGGCGAGGGCCGCCGTATCGTAGTTGGCGTAGAGCGTCACGACGCCCGTCACCATGAAAGACGGCGGTCGCGACCTTGCCCAGCAGCGACGGCTTGAACGTGCGGCGCGCCACGGCGAGATTGAAGATCGCCACGGTCAGCACGATCGCGATGTCGCGGCTGAGGACCAGCACCGTCAGCCAGAGCGGCAGTCGGGCGCGTCAGGCCCAGCCCCGGCAGCGTCAGCATCACGAACATCGTGGCCAGCAGCAGTTTGTCCGCCATCGGATCCAGCCAGGCGCCCAGCGTCGTCGGTCCCGTGTGGCGCGCGATGCAGCCGTCGAAGCGCGTCGGTGGCGCCGGCGACGGCGAAGACGACCAGCGCCCAGCCCGGCCGGCCGTACAGCATGCACAGCGCAAAGACCGGCACCAGGAGCAGGCGCAGCAGCGTCAGCTGATTGGCGGCGGTCAGCACGTCCATGGTGTTCTCAGCGTATCGCCAACTGCTGCGATGCGGGCCAGCGCCGCGAGCACCTCGGCGCCGGTCGCGGGGCGCGTCGGCTCGAAGCGGCCCGTCGCATCGGCGGCCATGGCGCCGGCCGAGACGGCCAGCGCCGACGGCGCATAGAACGCGTTGCCCGGCGCGACGTCCGCGAACGACGGGCGCGAGCGCTCGCCACGCGCCGATTCGTCGGCACGCGCCCCCATCGCCAGCGCCGACCAGCGCCGACACGGCCTGCGCCAGATCCACGCGCCTCACGAGGCCGGCCGGCTGGAACGTGTGGTTGGCAAAGACCTCCATCATGCCGGCCTGCGTCACCCTCGCAATCCACGGGCGCCGCCCAGTGCCCGCGAATATCGGTCGCCACCTGCGGCCACCTTTGCCGGCGCCCGCGGCAACCAGGCCGGTCGAGCCGCGTGCCAATGAACGCAGCCAACTGCGCGCGCGTCACGGACGACGCGATGGAGACAGATCGCGCAATCTCGTTCGGCATGGCCGTCGACGTCCGCCCGCGCCCGGCTCGCATCGGCCGTTCGCCTTCCACGCGGGGTCAAGGGCGGCGGCTCGCGCATAGGCGCGACGGCCGAGTCGCTCAATCGTCCGCGCGCCTCGAGCACATCGCGCCAAGGAGGCCCAGGGCCGGCAGCGTCCCCCGGATCGAGCATCACTGCGCGCTGCGCGTGCGGCCTCCGCATCGTCCAGTCTGCCCGACCGGAGTTCCACGCTCGGCCAAGTCCCGAGGACGATGGTGCTGGCTGGATACGCGGCCAGCGCGCTGCGTCAGCAACGCGATCGGCTTCGTCGAGCTGCCCGGCCTGACGTGCGCGGCGGCCGTCATCGATGAGCGACTGCATCTGCCGGAGGCGCAGCATCTCCATCCGCGTCCGCTCCGCCGTCGCGCTGAAGAATCGAGCTCGAGCGATTCGCTCCAGGGCGGTCAGGGCCGCGTCCGTAACTTTCCGGCCCGAGATAGGCGTCCAGCCAGGCCCGTGCCACGCCGGCAGGTACTGCTCGTTGCGGGCACGCACGCGTTGAATGAACGTGACGCGGCGGCCGTGAAATCCTTGCGACCGGCCAGCGCAGACAAGACCGAGGCCGGCCTCGGCCGGATAGAACGCCGGCGACTGCTGCAGCAGTGCGCTGAACTCGCGGCGGCGCCGCGCAGATCGCCCGCCTGCAGCCGCTGCCACGCGAGGGCCGCCGATCGCGCTGTTCCGGCACGGCCTTCGGGCCGCCTGGAGTCCAACGCCGGGAATTCAGGGTGCTTGGGCCCGGCACCGCCCGGCGCCTTCGGCGTCGACCGCACGCGGGCAACACGACCGCCGCGACCGTCGCGAGCGCCAAGACGCCAGGCGGCCGCGGGCGCGCTCGACACTGGCGCTTGTCTTCAGCGTCATGATCGGCCTCCTGCGCGGCGGAATCGCGGCAGCAGCCGGCGCGGCACGTCCGCCTCGACCATACTGCGATCGTCTTCGGTCGATGGCTGACGACCCGCGCGTGCCGATACAGATCGGCGAGCACGCGTCGGTCGCGTCACGCGTCTCGTCGAAATCGAAGCGTACGCGGTCGGCGTCCATGGCGAGCCGCCCGGCGATCGGCGTCACGATGACGCGCGCGCCCGGTCGCTGTCGGGTCGCGGAGATGAACAGCGCCTCCGGATGCAGCGCGTGCAGCCGCGCCAGTTCGTCGCGACCGACAGGTCGATCTTGTTGTAGACCTCGAGGACACGGCACCCGCTCGGCGCCCACCTCGAGCAGCACGGCGCGACGGCCTCGATGCGGCGATCGCGGTCGTCGCCGCACCGTCAATCACGTGGACCAGCAGATCCGCCGCCAGCCACTTCCTCGAGCGTGGCACGGAACGCCGCCACGAACTGATGCGGTAGCCGGTCGATGAAACCGACCGTGTCGGACAGCAGAATCTGCCGCGCGTCGGCAGCTTCATCCGACGCACCAGCGGATCGAGCGTGACGAACAACGCGTGCGACGCCACCGCCTCCGCACCGGTCAGCAGGTTGAAGAGCGTCGTCTTCCCGGCGTTCGTGTAGCCGACGAGCGCCACGGTCGGGCACGTCGGTGCGCTTCCGCCGCGTCGCGCAGGTAGCCCCGGCGCTGGCTGACCTCCGCGATGTCGCCCTTGAGCACCGAAATCCGGTGCCTGAATGCGGCGCCGGTCGGTCTCGAGCTTGGTTTCGCCCGGGCCGCGCGTGCCGATGCCGCCGCCCAGTCGCGACAACGCGTCACTGGATCCCGCCAGCCGCGGCAGCCGGTATTGCAGCTGCGCGAGTTCCACCTGCAGTTGTCCTTCGTGCGTTCGCGCGCGACGGGCGAAGATGTCCAGAATCAGTTCGGTGCGGTCGATGACGCGGCGGCCGCACGCCTTTTCGAGATTGCGGGCCTGCGCGGGCGTCAGGTCGTTGTCCACGATGATCAGGTTCGCGTCGATCTTCGTCGCAGGCGCGCGCGCCAGTTGCTCGCTTTGCCGCTGCCGATCAACGTCGCCGGATCGGCGCTGGCGCGTTCCTGCACCACGCGCAGCACGACCCGCGCGCCGGCCGCCATCGCGAGCCCCGCGAGTTCCTCGAGTTGCAGTTCGGGATCGGCTGACCGAGATCCGCCGCGTGACCAGGCCCACGAGCGCCGCGCGTTCGGCGGGCGCTTGTTGGAGACCGCGCCGCGTGATGTCATCGTTGAATCGAGTGTAGCACGCGATCCCACGGGATCGCGCCCGCGCGAATCAGCACGGCGGCGCTGCCGCGCATCGACGATCGTCGACGGCGTCCGCCCGCCGTCGCGGCCGCCGTCAATCACCAGCAGATGTCGGCGCCGCGAGATGACGAAAGAGCCGCGGCCTCAATCGCCGCCGGACGGTGCGCCGCTCCGGTTGGCGCTCGTCGCCGGGAAGCGGACTGCCCCACGCCTCGGCCAGCGCGCGCGCGACCGGATGGGCCGGCACGCGGATCGGCCACGGTGCCGCGTCCGCGCATGCACCGCGGGACACGACCGAGCGGGCGCATCGCAAATCAGCGACAGCGGTCCCGGCCAGAACGCCGCGGCCAGCGCCGCGCCGAATGGGGCCAGCCCGCACCACGCGGCAACCTGCGCGCGCGACGCCGCCACGAACGGCAACGCGGCGTCGACGCGCCTCGTCCCTTCAGCGCAAACAGCGCGGCCGACCGCGCGCGGCGACGCCGGATCGACGGCCAGACCATACAGCGTGTCGGTCGGATACGCGACGATCCCGCCCTTCCGCAGGAACTCGACCGCGGGCGCCAGAATCGCCCGGCGTGCAGGTCGCGGGTCAACGCGCAGCATCACGGCGCATCCCCCGGTGGACACAACCACGCCAGCACGGCCAGACCGGCGGCATCGGCCAGGAAACACGGCCCGCATGCTGCGCGCGCCGATGAACCCGGCGACGACCGGACTGACGGCCAGGCCCGATCAGGTACGCCGACGTCAGGTAGCCGAACGCGATGCCGCGCCAGCGACGACGGCAGCGTGTGCGTGGCCGCGGTGTAGACGTGCACGTCGTCGCCGTGCCCAGCGCGAAGCCGAAACACCGCCGCCGATCACCAGGAGCGCCGCCACGGGCGGCCGACGCGCTGAAGATCAGCGCCGCGCCGCGCCGCGAGCGCCGCCATCGCCGGCACGACGACCGCGGCGGACGGCGCCGGAGCAGCCACGCGCTCGTCTGGTTCCCGACCGCCGCCGCGCCGGCGGTAACCGTGAACAGAGATGCCCGACAGGACAGCGGCACCCGCGCCGACGCGAACCCAATCTCCCGCAGGTACAGCGGCAGGATCGGTCCAAGGCTCCGATCGACCATCTGCAAGCCAAACACGACGGTCATCAGCAGCACGAAATGCGGCACCGGCCGCAGCGTCCGCAGATTCACGCGCTCGGCCTCCGCCTCGTGCCGCGGGGACAGCGGCGCGCGCACTTCGCGGTAGCCGACGATCACGAACAGGAACGCGAGAGGTACATCGCGGCCGAAACGAGGAACGCTGTGCGGGATGCCGATCGTCTGGGCGAGGCTCCCGCCGATGACGGGCCCCAACGCCGGCCCGAGCCGCTGCGCGGTTTGCACCCAGCCGATGGCGTTCGCGATCTGATCCGGCGGCGCCGACTCGGCCGCCATGGTCATCGCAATGGGCCCGTAGCCGGCAAACAAGCCCTGAATCGCGCGGAGCGCGAAGACCTGCCACGGCGCGGTCACGAGCCCCATCAGCGACATGATGATGACGAAGCTCCCGAGCGACCGCGCCACCATCATCTTGCGGCCATAACGCAGCGCCAGCCGCGCCCAGACGGGCGCCATCGCCGCCGTCACGGCGGGCGTCACGCCGAGGCTGAAGCCCGACCACACGGCCACGCTCGCCGGATCGCGCACGCCGAGCTGCTCGAAGTACAGCGGCAGGAAGGGCATCACGAGCGTGAAGCCGGTGAAGCCGATGAAGGTGGCGCCAGTGACGGCCGCCTGGTTGCGCCGCCAGTCCGGCGCGGCGGGCCCGGGAGCGGAGGGAGATGGCGTCATCCGTGCCGCTTACGCGGACCGCTGGACCTCAACCGGGTCGCCAACAGACACGCCCAGCCGCCGGGCCGCGCTCGCCGCCAGGACCGAGCACTCGAGATGATCCGTGCTGCCGAACAGCGCGCCGATTTCACCCGGCTGGAGGTCGGCGTACGTCGAGACCGAGCCGGCCAATGGCGTGCCGGCCACGCGCACCCTGAACCCGGCGCTTCCCGCGCCGAACTTCTCGCACGATCGCCGGTCCAGATTGGTGACGACGTTGCCGAATCGATCGACGCGGACCACGCAGCCGCAGAGCGCAGTCGCCGCGCACCTCCGGCACCGGCAGGCTGAGCAGCTGGTAGTCCGTCACGGACCGGCCGAACGCTTCGAGATGAATGCCCTTGGCGATGAACGCCGCCGCCGGCGCGAATCGATCGCGCCCTTCGAACGTGCGGCTCACGGTGGGCCTGCGCGTAGCGGCGCTCGCTCAGTTCCACGACCCGCTTGGGCGGCGCCTCCTGGAAGACGGCGGTCAGCACGCCGTTGTCGGGCGCGATGAACTTCCGGTCCGCCGCCTCCGCGGCGATCCCGCGCCGCGCCGTGCCGACGCCGGGATCCACCACGACCAGGAAGATCGTGCCCGCCGGGAAATGCCGGTACGTCGCGGCCAGTTCGTGGGCGGCAAACGCAATGTCGTGGGGCGGCAGATCGTGCGTGACGTCGACCAGCGTCACGTCCGGGCAGATGCCCAGGATCACGCCTTTCATGACGCCCGAGTAATGATCGCGGGTTCCGAAGTCGGTCAGCAGCGCAATGATCGGCCGAGGCATGGCAGCCGGGGTAGTTTACCCCGGTCCGTCCGTCACGGCTTGCGGAGCAGCACTTCGCGCGTGTGGTTCTGCGAGGAGCACGGATTCGACCGTCGACAACCCTTCGAAGAGACGCGCAATCTCGCCGGTTTGCAGCGCGTACCGCACGCGCCGTGCGGCCGGCTCGCGGCGGCATTTCACCGCCGTGTCCGACTGCACGATGAACTTGGTGCGGAAGTCCAGGTCGCCGGCCGTCGTCCCGAACAGGCCGTGCAGCACGCCCTTGGGCCGAAGCGCTCCGCAAGGGATCGGCGAGCGCCCGGGCCGCCGGGCGGTCCAGGCAATCAAACAGGTCCCAGCACAGATGACGCCATGGACCGGTTCCGACACCGCGACGGTCACCCGTTCGATGAGCGCCTCCGCCAATCCCTCGGTGCTGCCGGTCTTCAGCACCGCCTCGACGTCCACGCGCAGATCCGCGATCGACCATCTTGCAGGACAGGCGGTCGCCAAAGAACGACACGTTGGTGCCCACGACGGGGCCCAGGTCGAGCAGGATCGGCGAGGGTTCATGGGCCGAGCGCCGCCAGCAACTTCGGCAGGGCGCGGGATGCCGACAGGGTTTCGACGATGCGTGACACCGATGGCGTCTCCGGCGCAGTCGTCTCCCCTGCTCGCGCGCCCCAGCTAAAGAATCGAGACAAGAACCCTTCGCCCCGGAACCGCCCGTGGTCGCGGCGCTACCGCGCGGCGACCGACGGCGCGGCACCCGCCGGCTGCGGCAACGATGACGCCACAGGCTTGGCCTCGGCGGCCGGACTCTCCGCCTTGGCCGCCCTGCATGTCGATGCTGCCCGCGGAAGTGCGCGCCGTCCGCAATCGCGACGCGCGGCGCCGACGAGGTTGCCTTCGACCACGCCTTTGTCGCGAATATCGATGCGTTCTCCCGCGCTGATGTTGCCGTGGACCTGGCCTTCGACCACGACGGTCTTGGCGAACACCTGCGCCTTGATCTTCGCGTTCGGCCCGATGGTCAGGAGGTTCTGCCGAAGTTCAATCTTCCCTTCGACCTGTCCCTCGATCGTCAGGTCTTCGCTGCCGCTCAGTTCACCTTTGATAACGACGCTTTTTCCAATATTCACGGTGGCTATCTCCTGGCGGAGGGGTTCGCGGGCGGAATGGGTGGCACAGGCGCCGCGGCGCGGGCCGGCGGCGGACTCGGAGGCGGGGGCGGGCTCGCCGGTTCTTCACGTTTCCACATAGTGCACTGCAACTCCAGTATCGGAATTCGGCGCCGTCCACCAGGGGGGGACGAGTCGCCACTTTTAGTATCGGCTACCATCGTCTCGCTTCAGCAGTCCTCGCTGTGCACCCCGCATGCTAGGATGTGAAGAATCGTGCGGATTTACCTCGATTACAACGCCACGGCCCCGTGTGCCCCTGAGGTGGTCGAGGCGGTGGCCCGGGCCATGCGTGACGATTGGGAACCCGTCGTCCATCCACGCCTTCGGGCAGCGGGCCAAGGCCGCCCTGGACCAGGCCCGCTCGGAGGTGGCCGCCCTGCTTGGGGCGGACCCGATCGGAGGTCGTGTTCACGTCGGGCGGCACGGAGGCGGACAACCTCGCCCTTCGGGGCGCCGTGGAGCGCTCGCGTCGACCGGCCGCCACCGCTCGTCACGACCGGCATCGAGCACGAGGCGGTGCTCAACACCGCGAAGGCGCTGGCCGCACACGGGCGCCGAGGTGGTCGCGATTCCCGCCGGCGCGCGGACGGCATCGTTGATCCGGAGGCGGTCGGCGGCGCAGGTGACCGCGGACACCGCGCTCGTCTCGGTGATGCTGGCCAACAACGAGATCGGCACGCATGCAGCCCTCGCCGAGATGGCGCCGCGTCAGCCGCGCGAGCGGGCGCACTGCTCCACACCGATGCCGTGCAGGCGGTCGGCAAGGTTCCGGTCGTCCGTCCGATCGCTCGGGCGTCGATCTGCTGTCGCTGTCGGCGCACAAGTTCGGCGGACCCAAGGGCGTCGGCGCGCTGTGGATTCGACGCGGCGTGCGGCTGGTGGCGCAGATGACCGGCGGCCGCCAGGAACGGAACCGCCGCGCGCGGCACGGAGAACGTGCCGGCGCATGGTCGGGATGGGCGTGGCGGCGGCGGCTCGCGCGCGCAGGCGCTGGCCACGGCGGGCGAGATGGCCAGCCCTGCGCGATCGCCTGGAGCGCGGCATCCTCGGCCAGGTGTCCGGGCACGCGGTGAACGGCGCCCCGGACGCCGCGCGTGCCGAACACGAGCGAACATCAGCTTCGACGGCATCGAAGCGGAGTCGCTGCTGATCGCGCTCGACCTCGAGGGCATCGCCGTCTCCACCGGGTCCGCCTGTTCGTCGGGCACGCTGGAGCCGTCGCACGTGCTCAAGCGCGATGGGATTGCCGCAGGCCTTCGCGCGCAACTCGCTGCGATTCAGCCTGGGATCGTCGACGACCCGCGCGAAGACATCGACGCCGTGCATCGGCGTGATGCCGCGCCTCGTGACCAAGCTGCGCCGCCTCGGGCGCACGGCCGAGGCCCTCAGGTAGCCATGCGCGTCGTGGTCGCCATGTCCGGCGGGGTCGATTCCTCGGTCGCCGCGGCCTTGCTGGCCGACGCGGGCCACGAGGTCATCGGCCTGTCGATGCAGCTGTACGATCAGCGCGCCTCGCCGGAGCACGTTCGGATCGTGCTGCAGCCTCGATGACTTGCACGACGCCCGGCGCGTGCGCCGCCGCGCTGGGGTTCCCGCACTACATCGTCAATTTCGAGCAGCAGTTCCGCGAGACGGTCGATCGATCAGCTTCGTCGCGGAGTACGCGGCCGGCCGAACGCCGATTCCCGTGCGTGCAGCTGCAATGCGGATTTGAAGTTCTCGACGCTTGCCGAACGCGCCGCAGGGATTCGATGCGGCGGCCGTCGCGACGGGCCACTACGCGCGCGTGGCCTACGACGAGGACCGCCGCCAGTACCGGCTGCTGCGCGGCGTGGACCCGGCGAAGGACCAGTCGTATTTCCTGTTCTCCCTCACGCAGGACCAGCTGGCGCATGCGCTCTTCCCTGTCGGCCATCTGACGAAGCCGGAGGTGCGCGCGCATGCCGCCGCGGCTGGGGCTCGACGTCGCGGACAAGCCGGACAGCCACGAGATCTGCTTCATTCCCGACGGCGACGCCGCCGGATTCGTCGAGCGCCAGCTGCCCGTGCAGGACCGCACGCGGCGAGATCGTGGATTCCAGCGGCGCCGTGCTCGGCCATCATCGAGGCATTCACCGATTGACCGTGGGACAGCGCAAGGGACTGGGCCTCGCGACCGGCACGCCGATGTACGTGCTGAAGCTCGAGCCGGCCGAGTCACGAGTCGTCGTTGGGCCGCGCGAGGAACTCGGCGGCAGCGGGACCTCACCGCCGCGCGCGTCAACTGGATCGCGGGCGCGCCGCCAGCCGCGCCGCGTCATCTCACCGCACGCATCCGCCACCGCCACCAGGACGCGCCGGCCATCGTCACGCCCGCCGGCCTCGACCGCGCCGGCGGTGACGTTCGACGAGCCGCAGACTGGCGATCACGCCGGGCCAGGCGGTGGTGTTCTACGACGGCGAGGATGTGATGGGCGGCGGGTGGATTGATTAAGGGCAGAGGGCAAAAGGCAGAGGGCAGAGGGAGGTCAGAAGTAAGAAGGAACAAAGGGGCATCTACTTCCGAGCCACGTCGCTACGGCGCTGACCTCTTCCCTTCCTTCCTTTGAGTTCCCTTTGACCTCTGCCCTCTGCCCTCTGCCTGTCAGTGTCCCAGATGTTCCAGATACCGTTCGGCGTCGATCGCCGCCATGCAGCCTGAGCCGGCGGCGGTGATGGCCTGGCGGTAGACGTGGTCCTGCACATCGCCGCAGGCGAAGACGCCGGGCACGTTGGTCTTGGCGCCGTCCTGCGTGATCAGATAGCCGGTCGCGTCCATGTCGAGCTGGCCGCTGAACAAGCTCGTGTTCGGCTCATGTCCGATGGCGACGAACACGCCGTCGACCGGCAGCGTCTTCTCGACGCCGGTCTTGAGATTCCGCAGCGCGACGCCGCTGACCACGCCGCCGCTGTCCTGAACGTCCAGGACCTCGGTGTCCCACTCGAACGAGATCTTGGGATTGGCGAAGGCCTTGTCCTGCATGATCTTCGACCCGCGCAGCGAGTCGCGCCGATGGATGAGCGTGACCTGCGACGCGAACCGCGTGAGGAACGTCGCTTCTTCGAGCGCCGAGTCTCCCCCGCCGATGACGGCAATCGGCTTGCCCCGGAAGAAGAACCCATCGCACGTCGCGCAGGTGGACACGCCGCGCCCCATCAAGCGTCGTTCGGCCGGCAGGCCGAGCAACTTGGCGGAGGCGCCGGTCGCGACAATCAGCGCGCGCGCCTGGATCGCGCCGTCATCGGTCGTGATCGTGAAAGGCGCGTTCGACAGGTCCACGGCGCTCACGTTCCCGCGGATCAACTCGGCGCCGAACCGCTCGGCCTGCGCGCGCATGGCGCCCATCAAATCCGGCCCCATGATGCCATCCGCGAACCCGGGGAAGTTCTCGACTGCCGTGGTCATCATGAGCTGACCGCCGGCCTCGAGTCCTTCGATGACGAGCGGGGCGAGGTTGGCGCGCGCCGTGTAGAGCGCGGCCGTCAGGCCGGCCGGGCCCGATCCGATGATGACGACATTGCGCGCGGGACATGCGAGAACCCGATCCGGCAGCGCGATCAGAGGTGCCGGTCGAGCATCTGCTTCAGCGCGCCCTTGTCCACCAGTCCGACGGCCTGGTCGACAATTTCCCCGCCCTTGAACAACATGACGGTCGGAATGCCCGCGCACCATGTAGCGCATCGTGATGCTCGGGTTGTCGTCCACGTTCAGCTTGCCCACGGCCACCTTGCCCTGATAGTCGGCGGCGACGGCGTTGATGGCCGGCTCCATCGCGCGGCAGGGGCCGCACCATTCCGCCCAGAAATCCACCAGCACGGGCGTGGCGGCCTTGAGCACATCGGCATCGAAGTTGCCGTCGGTGTACGTCGAGCACGTGTTCGGAAGCCATCGCGCTGTTCACCCTTTCGTCTCGAGGACACCGCCGCCGCGCGGGTTCTCGTCACACCCGCCGCGCGAGCTCGTCTGTACACTTTGCCATATTCCCGGGCCGATGTGTCCCATGAGTGGTCGGCTGTCATCCCGTTCAGGATCAGCTTCCGCCACACGGCCGGATTGTGATACAGCCGGAGCGGCCTGCTGCACGCACGCGCAGGAACCCGTCCGGCGAGTCGTCCCGGAACTTGAACCCGTTGGCGTGCTTGGCGCGCGCCGTATACGGCTGAATCGTGTCGTCGCAGGCCGCCGACCGCCCGCACGATCGGCACCGTGCCGTAGCGCAGGCTGTACATCTGGTTCAGGCCGCACGGCTCGAACTCGGACGGCATCAGGAAGAGATCGGCGCCCGCTTCCACCCGATGCGCGAGGCCCTCGTCGAACCCGATGCGGACGGCCACGCGCGACGGGATACTTGGCGGCCAGCGCGCGCAGCGCGTGCTCGTACTTCGCGTCACCCTGGCCCATGAACACCCACGTCGCATCGAGCTCGACCAGTTGCGCGCCGCACCGATCGATCAGGTCGAGCCCCTTCTGCGCCACCAGCCGCGACACCATCCCCACGAGCGGCCGTCGCCAGCGCATCGTCGCCGCGCGGGAAACCGAACTCGCGCGAGCAGCGCCCGCTTGCACGCCGCCTTGCCGGCCAGATCGTCCACGCTGAAGTGCGCCGGCAGCATGCGGGTCCGTCGCCGGGTTCCACGCCTGGGTGTCGATGCCGTTGAGGATGCCGACGTAGCGGTCGCCGCACGCGCGCAACACGCCCTCGAGTCCGGCGCCGGCACGGCGCTGGTCAGCGTCTCTCTCGCGTACGTCGGGCTGACGGTCGTCACGTAGTCCGCCGCGGTGATGCCGGCTTTCAGAAAGCTGAACTGACCCCAGAACTCGCCGGCGTCCATCGTGAAACACGTCCCACGGCAGCCCGAGCGGCGGCACGGACTCCCGCGGGAAGACGCCCTGATAGGCGAGGTTGTGGATGGTGAGCACCGCGCCGGCCCGCCCAAGCGCGCCCGCACGCCGGCTCGGTCCTGAGCCGCGCGAGCGACGTCGCGGCCTGCCAGTCGTGCGCGTGAACGACGTCGACCCCGCGCGCCGTCGGCGCGCGCGAACTCCAGCGCCGCCAGCGACAGCAGATCGAAGCGGACGTCGTTGTCGGCATACTCCGCCCCGCCTTCGCCGTACAGCGCGGCGCGGTCGTAGAACTCCGGCGCGTCCACGAACACGACGCGGCGGCGCGGCGACGCCGACAGGACGTGCCACGCCACATCGCGCGTGCGGCTGCCCTGCCGCAGGCGATGCCGTCCGGACGTCGGCGCCCGGCGTCTCCACGTGCGCGGTATCGCGGCAGCACCAGCGTGACGTCGTGCCCCAGTGCGTCGAGCGCCACCGGCAGCGCCGCCACGACGTCAGCCGAGGCCACCCGTCTTGGCCCACGGCGTGGCCTCGGACGCGACCATCAGGATGCGAAGGCGCGGAGCGCCGTGCAGGAGCGCAAGCGGCAAGGCCATCGTGAGACGTCGAAGTCTCGAACGTCGACGAGTTCGAACTCAGGTCTTACTGGATCTCTCGATCGCCGCCAATGAGCCCGGTCGATCGGCCGACCGCCCAGTTGAACAGATGCCGCGCTTCCCAGAAGCGGATGGTGCTGTTGGCGGCGCCGAGCACGACCACGGCGACCTGCGGGCCCTGCGGCATCCGCAGCAGCGTGGCCAGGCAGTATCCCGCCTTGGCGATGAATCCCGTCTTGCCGCCGACGACGTCCATGCCGCTCGCGAGCAGACTGTCGCCCAGCAGGCGGTTCGTGCTGTGAATGGCAATCACGCGCGGCGTTCGTGCGCGCCGTGAACTCCTGCGTGCGCATGATCGGCCCGAGCGCCGGATCGGCGCTGGCGAACGCGATCAGGTGCGAGATGTCGTAGGCCGACGACTGGTTGCGCGCGTCGAGGCCGGACGGATCGGCGTACGTCGAATTCGTCAGCCCGAGGTTCACCGCCATCTCATTCATGCGCGTCACGAACGCGGCCGTGCCGCCTTCGGAGGTGCGCGCCAGCACACGCGCCGCCGCGTTGTCGGACGCGATGAGCGTCAGATGCAGCAGGTCCCCGTAGCTGATCCGATCGCCCGCGCGGAGGTGCGTCGTGGACGCGCTCCGCATGTCGGCAGACGTCACCGCCACGACCTGGCTCAGGTCCGGCTCGTCGGCGACGAACGTCAGCGCCGTCATCAACTTCGTGAGGCTGGCGACGGATCGGACTGTCGTGCGCGTTCTGCTCCCACAGGACCGCGTTGGTCTGCGGATCGAAAATGATCGCCGCGGCCGCGCGCACGTCGGGCACCTGATTGCCGAGCAGGTCCCGCTTGTAGTGCGGCGTCATCGCCTCGCGCTCGATGCGCTGGCGCTCGAGTTCGGCGGCGCGCGCGCGGGAGGCCGACGCGCGGCGCGCGCGCTCGGCCGCGGCGGCCCGCGACTCCGCCAGACTCGTGCGCGTTTGCGGAGCCGCCGTGCTCGTCGCTTTCGCGGTCGTGGAAGTGGTGGTCTTGGCGGGTGCTGACGTCTTGGGGACGTTGGAGGCGGACTGCGCCCACCCCGTCGCGCCCCACGAAATCGTGAGCGCGGCAGCGGCAATCAGGGCAAAACTCACACGGGCGATGCGACTTTTCCTGCACCCGAACTCCAGATCTGAAACCCGCCCTGACCTGCATGCCGCCCGGTCAGGGTGTCGGATAGTAACACCACAAGTCTTTGGCCGGCAACGGGTACGGGACATTTGCCCGCCGCCGCTTCCCGTTATCGGCACTCCGATCAGACGCGTGAGGGCGCCCGGCAGTCGTCCCTCGCGCGAGGTGAGTGCAAGAGTCGTGTCAGAGAACGAACCGGCTCTCGCCCCGGCGCCAGTCCCGCGGCGACGGATCACCGTTGTCATCGCGATTACGTTCCCGACGGTCCTGGCATCCAAACGGCTGACGTCATCGATCCAGCAGAGTGGTTCATTGGACACACTGACATGGTCTGTCGGCTGAACGCAGTAGAAATTACACAGGATTTCACACTGATCGGCGAGCCTACCCGAATTGTCGGTCAGGTACGACGATTGCATTGCCCTATGCCGGGAAATGGTGCTGCGATGAGTCTAGTCCGCCTGCTCGGCTTCAAGACGCTCACCTGTGGCTGTGTGTCCGGCCGCTACCGCGACGTGGCCTCCAGCCGCGAGGTCACCTACATCGAAGAGAAAGGCACGACCTGCCCGCAGGCCGGCCACCAACGCAACCAGCCCCTGAGCGCCGACCGCGTGGCCCACGGCTTCGCGGTCGCCCAGGACATCGCGCGGGTTTCGTAAGTTCGCGGGGTCTGAAGGCCCCGGCTCCATCGCGCACGGCCCCGAATCCCCCCAGGACCTGTACTTTCCGACCCGATTGACCGAAACGTAAGGGCATGGCGCTCGCGATTGTCTCGCGTCGGCCCCTCGGGCCGCGGTATGAACTGAAGATCGGTCGGGCGACCCTCCGGTTCTTCCATGGGGACTGCCTGTCCGTCCTCCAGGAGATGGAGCCGGCCAGCGTCGGGGTCGTGGTGACGTCCCCGCCCTACAACCTGGGGATCAAGTACCGCAGTTATCGGGACGACATGCCGCGGGGCGAATACCTGGCCTGGACCGATCGGTGGATCCGCGCGGTCAAGGGCGTGCTGGCGCCCTCAGGGCTCGCGTGTTCCTGAACGTCGGCGCCAAGCCGACCGACCCCTGGATTCCGCTGGAGGTCGCGCAGGTCGCCCGCAAGCACTTCAAGCTGCAGAACACGATTCACTGGGTGAAGTCGATTGCCATCGACCGCGCGGCGACCGGCTCCGGCAGCCGCCTCGATCGGGACGTCGCGGTCGGCCACTACAAACCCATCAACAGCGACCGGTTCGTGAACGACTGCCACGAGTACATCTTCCACTTCTCACCCGGCGGCCGGAACAAGCTGGACCGCCGGGCCGTGGGCGTGCCCTACCAGGACCCGTCGAACATCGCGCGCTGGGCCAAGTCCGGCGACGGTCTTCGCTGCCGGGGCAACACGTGGTTCATTCCCTACGAAACGATTCAGAGCCGCGATCGGGACCGGCCGCATCCGGCGTCGTTTCCGCCCAAGGTGCCGGAGCAGTGCGTGCGCCTGCACGGCCTCGACCGCGCGCGGCGTGGTGCTGGATCCGTTTCTCGGACTCGGGACGCAGCGCGATCGCCGCCGCCCGGCTGGGCGTGGACTTCATCGGGATCGAAATGGACGAGCACTACCTGGCGGAAGCGGTCGCGCGCGTGAAGGCGGCTGTCACCGCTTGATGGTGTACCAGTCCTTGTAGATCGGCTTCTGCGCGCCCGGGCGCGTCACCTTGATTTCAATGCGGCGGCGGACCTTCATCGGGATCGGGGTTGTTCGACTCGTACCCGATCATGTAGTAGTCGCTCATCTCGTTGTCGACGAGCTGCAGCCCCTTCTTGAAATCGTTCGTCCGGCAGATGCACTTGCCCCCGGTTTCGTTGGCGATGACATCCAGCGAGCTGAGCGAGGTATTCACGAACTTGAACCACTCGTCGTTCGAGAGCGTGGTGCCCGCCGGCGACCCGGCAATCAGGCCGCGCGGATCGACCGTATAGAACGACGTGTTGGCCCGGCGCGCGCGCCGCACGAGTTCCCCCAGCGCCGCCACCAGGTCGGCTTCCGCGAATTCCTGATGGCCGATCTCGAACGGATTCCTCGAACGCGGTTGACGCTGGCCGCGTTGCCCAGGTCCGCTGAGCGGATCGCCGTTGCCTGCCGCCGGCCGCCATCTGGTCGACCGGAATGGGCGTGCTGCCGAACACGTCCTGCAGCGCCTGATACCGCGAATTCGTGAACGGGTTGAAGTCGTACCCGCTGCTCACGTAGATGAACGCCTTGCGCCGGTTCGCGCACCTTCTCGGCCTGCGTCCAGGATGTCGTAGGCCACCCTGAACGCCATAAACGCGTTGTCCCGAAGCCCCGACGGCCCTTCAATCGGTCTGCGCGGTGTTGATGATTTCGCTCGGCGACATCCCCGAGCCCATCGTCTTCCAATCGCTTGGTTGAACCGCGGGTGCTTGGGATCGGGGCTGAGGTCGAAAGAGATCGACGAGTACCCGCTGGAGACCAGTCCCGATGAGGTCGCCTCGTGCACGAGGTGTCCCGGATCTGCTTCAGGACCTGGCGCGCCTCGGCGAATCCAGCGCCTGCAAGTGCATGTCGTCGATGAAGATGATGAAGATGCGTCCCGGACTGGTCCGCCGTGACTGGCTGCGTCTTCGGCAGGATCAGCCCTTCGCCGACCGTGGCGCGGCTGACCGGTGCGATTTCGGTCATCGCACGGCCGCCGATCACGGCCGCGAAGTTCGTGACGTTCTGCAGAACGCCGTCTTCGTAGACTTCGAAGTCCTTGATGGTCAGGTCAGGAATGAACTGGCCGCTGTGCGTCGCGGACGATGACGTCCGTGGTGACAAGTCAGTCGCCGACCCGTAAGTGGGGGTCGGCTTGCGGGGCTTGGCGGGGCTGCTGGGCCGATACCACGCCGTCGCCGCCAGAACCGGCAGCGCCACCCTCAGCATCCACACGCGTGCCTGCGGTTTCTTCATAACGTGGTTCAGGGACTGGTTGGGCGTGGTCGCCCTAGCCATTATGCCAGACGCGGCTGCACCACCCTCTTCGGCGCGCCGGCGCCCACCGCGGCGTCCTCGCCGTCGGGACGGAAGCTCCGCGACTATCGCATCGCATGCCGCGTCCATTGAAGCGACCTGGGCGCGAATGGTGGACTCGTCCGGCCACCCGTCGGGGTTAAGACGCTTGGCCCGGTCCAGCAGCCGGTCTCTCTCCTCAGGGGACCTGGCGCGCCGGCCGACCCGCTGCACGAGCTCGTTGTACCGTGTGCGGAGTCGTGCGGCCTCGGCCGCCCCCAGGTACCTGGCCAAGCGTCGACGGATCCTCGGCCGGAACCACGTACGCCGGCGGGGCTGCCGCCGGCGCGATCCCCGGCGCCGGCTGGGGCGGGCGCACCTGCGGTCCGGTGGCCCCGGCGGCTGCCTTCGGTGCTGAGCGGCTCCAATCGCGCTCCCGGAATGACCGCATCGCGCGTCAGCGCGTCCCAGTCGAAGTTCAGATCCGGATGGGTGTGCTCGAGTGCCTCGCGCACCTCGGCATCGAGCGCCGTCCGACCGATCTGCAGGTTTGCGGGAGAACGGAAGACGTAGAGCACACGCGTCTGTTGCTGGCCCCCCGAACCGCGGGCCACGTGCATGACGTACGTGTGGTCGAACCCGCGCTTGTCGCGGGCCTGGCGAATGAAGGGCACGCGCGTCTACCTCTTCTTGCGGGCGGGAGCGGCGGCTTTCTTTGGCCGGCTTCGCAGCCTTCTTCGCGGCCTTCGCGCCGCCAGGTCGAGCGGCAGGCTTCTTCGCGACCTTGGCGGCCGGAGCGGGCTTGCTGGTCTTGGCTGCCGGACGCGCCGGAGCCGCGGGCTTGGATGGCAGCTTCACCGACGCGGCGGCACTCGGATCCTGGAAGATCCGGACCAGGTCGAACCCCTCGTTCGTGCCTCGGTAGGTCCAGATCTCCGCCGGGCGCGCATCATTGGCTTCGCACAGGCGACGCGCCGTGTCATAGCCCGAGACCGGCACATACAGATGGAACGGCACCTTGGCGCGCGAGAAATGCGCCCACTGGGCCAGCGCCTCGAGGTTGTTGACCGACTCTCCGGTCTCGACCTCCACCACACCGGCCAGTTTCTTTCCATCCGTCAGGACCACGTCCGGGAAAGAACGTCCCCACGCCGATCTTGACGGGCGCCAGGCGCTCATCCCCCGGATTGATCGGCGGCGTCGAACTTTCGCTTGTATTTGCCCTGAAGAATCGAATCAGGCGGTCATGCTCGAGCTGTTCCCGAACTGGCCGGACAAAAATGGGCGACACTCAGCCTCCCGAGGCCGCTATCCTAGCACCTTTCCCCTGTCCGCTTCGCGCACCCGGAATGCCATAATTCTCGGGTGGCGCGGCTGCTCCTCATCGACGACGACGTGGCCGTCAGCCTGACGCTGGCCCGGATGCTGGAGTTTTGGGGCCAGCCAAGTCACCCGGATTCGAGTCGGCACTCGTGGGGCTCGAAGCCGCCATCACGACGTCGCCCGATGCGCTGATCCTGGACATGAAGATGCCCCAGATGGGTGGCCTGGAGTTCCTGCGGCGGCTGCGCGCCACCCCGGGCGGGAGGCGCTGCCGGTGGGCGTCATCACGGGCGACTATTTTCTCGGCGACGCCGTGCTCACGGAACTGGAGCGTCTCGGCGCCACTGGTCCGGTACAAGCCGATGGGCATGGACGACCTCGCGGCCCTGCGGACCACCTCCTGGGCGCCGCTCCGGAACCGCATCCGCGAACGGAGTGACGCCCATGCTGACCCGACTCATGCATGTCATCGGCGTGCCGCTCGACCTCGGCGGTGGACGTCGCGGCGTGGACATGGGGCCGTCGGCCGTGCGCATCGCCGGCATGGGTGAACGCCTCGCCGCCATCGGGCTGCATCGTCGTGGACAAGGGCGACCTGGCGCGCCGATTCCCGAAACGCAGGCCGAGCGCGACCCGCGCAAGAAATACGTGCGCGAGATCGCCCGCGTCTGCCAGAAGCTGTACCAACAGGTCTATCAGTCGCCACGAGGACGGCGCGCTGCCGGTGGTGCATCGGCGGCGACCATTCGCTCGCGGCGGGATCGGTGGGCGCCTCAGCGGACTTCGCGGCCGCGCACGGCGGCGAGATCTGGGCCTGATCTGGGTGGACGCGCACGGGGACATGAACACGCCGGCGTCCACGACGAGCGGGCAACGTCCACGGCATGCCACTCGCCGCGCTGATCGGACCGGAGCCGGCGGAACTGTCGAAGATTGGCGCGCGGTCTCCCAAGGTCCGCGCCGAGAAGACCGTGCTCATCGGCGATCCGCAACCTCGATCCCGCTCGAAAAGGCGACCGCATCCGAGAAGCTCGGCTCCACGTGTTCACGATGAAGGACATCGACCGCGACGGCATGGCGGAGGTGATGGAGCAGCGCGCTGGCCATTGCCGGCGAGGCACGCCGGGATTCATGTGTCGTTCGATCTGGACGTGTGCGATCCGCGATCGCGCCGGGCGTCGGCACCCCCGTCAAAGGCGGCCTCGACTATCGCGAGGCCCACTATGGTGATGGAGATGGTGGCGGACTTCCGGCCGCCTGATGGCCCTCGACATCGTCGAGGTCAACCCGATCCTGGACAGCCAGAACCAGACCGCGATGCTCGGCGTGGAACTGGCGCGCTCGGCATTCGGGCAGGAAATTATCTAAACGACGAGAACGACGGGAAGAGGGAACGACGGGAACGACGAGAACGACGGGAACTGGTGAGCGACCGAATTGGCGGACAATCGGGAGCTTCAGTGGGCCGCTAGCTCAGGGGTAGAGCACCTGGCTTTTAACCAGAGGGTCGCAGGTTCGATTCCTGCGCGGCCCACCAATTACAACTAACAAGTGACAACTAGCAACTAACAAGTTCGGCGTGCACGCAGCAGACTTCTTAGTTGTTAGCTTCCGCTTGCTACTTTCTGACCTCCACCGCAGGAGCCCCGAATGGCTCAGTCGGCGGGGTCGGCCCGGTCATCATCCACACCGAACCAGACTGGTTGATCGCAAAGGACCGCGTCCCGGTCGTGCCGGGCGTCAGCGGGATCGCGGCCGCGTGGAACGTCGTCACCGTGGCCGTCCCGTTGCAGTCGGTCGGGCCCATACGAGCTCCAGCTCCTGCACCCATACCGAAGTTGTAGCCGGACTTCGGGGGGCCACTCTGCTGCCAAGGGAGGCGCGGTAGGCCTCTTGAGCCTTGGCAACCGTCGTCAGGGAGAGGACAGCGGACTGCTCGTTGTCACTCAGCAAGGCCTGGGCCCATCGCCGCAGCATCTGCGGTCGGCACGGGCGCGCTGACGACGGGCACGCAGCGCTTTTGTTCTTGTTGTCAGTTGTCAGTTTCTCGAAGCACTGCCCCGCCATCTTCCAGGCCCTGCGGCGAAAATGTCTGGATCGCTGGCCAATGCCGAGGCGCAGGTGGTGTTCGTAGCCGAACGCCGAGTCCGGGCGCGAGCATGACGCTGAACTCGGTGGCGAGTTTGTCGGCCAGCGGCAGTGAATCCATCGGCAGGTCGTACTTGATCAGCGCGAGCAGGCCGCCGCGCGGCGGCGTCCACGACAGGAAGTCGGACGCGCTCGGCCATCCACGGCGCGCGGTCTCCCGAGGTTGGCGCTGATGATCGCGGTGTTGCGCGCGACGATCTTGTCGCGGTGCGTCAAGGCGAGCCGCGCCAGCGCGTCGTTGAGTTTGCCGGGGCTGAGCGTGACATAGTCGCGATAGACCCCAGCACCGCTGGATCAGGTCCGGCGGCCCGGCGATCCATCCGATGCGCAAGCCCGGCAGGCCGAAGGGCTTCGACAGCGTGCCCACGCTGACGCCGCGCGGGCCCATGTCGAAGAACGGCGGCGCAAACGGGTCGCCGTCCGGCACCGCGAGCCAGCGATAGGCTTCGTCGCCAATCACCGTCGCGCCGACCGGATCGCGCCAGCGCATACACGCGCAGCGCATCCGCCGGCGACAGCATCGCGCCCGTCGGATTGTGCGGCGTGTTGACGACGATGACTTTCGTCTTCGGGGTGAGGAGTCTCTCGAGCGCGTCCACGTCGTAGCGATAGCCGGTGTCCGGTCCGACGTGCCAGAGCGACACGTCGCAGCCAATCGCGCGCGGCACGCTGTAGAGCTGCTGGTAGGCCGGGTACGGCGCGATCACGTGGTCGCCAGCATCGAGCAGCTCATTGAAGAGCAGAAAATTGGCTTCGATGGCGCCGGTCGTGACCAGGATGTGGTCGGCGTCGCCGCGCGTGTAGGTGGCCGCGAGGGTCGCGCGCAACGCTTCCGTGCCGCGCGCCTCGCTGTAGCCCAGCGGCAGCTGCAGCAATCGTCCAGTACGTCGCGGCCGGCGGTCGGCGGCTCGAAGGCCAGGAGATCGGCTGTCGACAGCGGCAGGATGCCGCTCTCGGCGATGTCGAACCGGACGTGCGTCTCGTGACGCGTCATCCAGCGTTCGAGCAGGAAGGGTTCGATCTTCACACGCTGGCGACGCTGAGCAGTTCGATCTCGAACACCAGTGATGGCGTTCGGCGGAATCCTCGATCCGGCACCCGACGCGCCCGTACGCCAGTTCGACTCGGCATGATCAGCCGGCGAATGCCGCCGACCTTCATGCCGACGATGCCTTCGTCCCAGCCCTGGCAATGACCTGCCCGTAGCCCAGCTTGAAGACGAACGGCTGGCCCGCCTTCGACGCGTCGAACTGGTCGCCCTTCTTGTCTTGCTTCGTGTCGTCGTAGAGCCAGCCGGTGTAGTTCACCATCAGCGTCTGGCCGACCGCCGCCGTGGCGCCCGCGCCGACGCGCAGATCGGTGGTGGTGAACGGCGCCTTGACCGTGGGGGATGTGGGGCTCGTGCACGAGACCGCGCCCATCGCAATGACGACCAACAGGGCCCGCAGGACGACGCGCGACGCGCGGGCGACCGATTCACTCATGCCGTTCTCCTCAGACGTGGCTGCCGACCGTTCGATCATAGCCGACGTCCGCGCGGCCTGCGCGTGGAGCGGCTACTGGATCGGCGCCGCGGGCGGGCCGAACGGCTCCGTGGGCGCTGCCGGGCCGGTGATGAACCACACCGTGTTCGACTGGTTCACCGCGAACGAACGCGTCCCGGTCGTGCCAAACGTCATGGGGATTCCGGTGGCGTAGTACCCGGTTACGGTCGCGGTGCCATTGCAATCGTTGGCCCCGGCCCCGGCCCCGGCACCGCCGACCATGTTGAAGTTGTAGCCAGACTTAATCGGGGTGGCGGACATGCCGAGGTCCGCGCCGATGAAGCCCTCGCCCGCTCCGCCGGGCGCCGCGTACAGGATCGGGAGTGACGACGCGTACGCGCCATTGCCACACACGGTCGAATAGGCAATCTGGGCCTTGGCGATGGTGTTCAGCGACACCGCCGCGGAGGTCTCATACCCGGTCATCCGGGTGCGCAGCAGGCCTGGGATCGCGAAGGCCGCGATGATGCTGATGATCGCCACGACGATCAGCAGTTCGATAAGCGTGAAGCCACGTTCTGCCCTGGGTGCCATGGTGCCGTCCTTGTCTTCTAAGCCTACCAAAACCATTGGACGCCGCGCTGTGACAATTGGTTGACAGGGGGGCCTGGGGTGATGGACCCCAAACGGGCGCACTGACGTATTTGAGATCATGCGGTTGCTTCTCTGGCTGATTCTCTTCGTCCTCTGCTGGCCGGTGGCCCTGCTCGCTCTACTGCTCTATCCCATCGCCTGGTTGCTGCTCCTGCCCTTCCGGCTCGTGGGGATCGTCGTGGAGGGAGTCTTCGAGTTCCTGCGGGCGCTGGTCATGCTGCCGGCGAGGGTGCTCAGGGGCGGATCGGCACCCTGAGCTTGGCCACGCCAAGCACGCGGAACGAGACCTCGTAATTGTCCTCCGTCCGATGCAGCCGAAATGATGCCTCGATGAACGAATCCGTCGTCAGGGCGAAGCGGCGCGTGACGCCGAGTTCCGCGTAGTCACGCAAGCCGTTGTAGCGGGTGCCGTCCTTCCGCACGGCCTGATACAGCGGGTCGCCCTCGATCTTCACGAAGCCGTTCGCACGCCAGAGGATCAGGTGCACCCGCCACGGCGCCTCCTCGATGCCGAGACGAAGAAACGTCGCGAAGCCTCCCCGTGTGAGATCCGGTTGCGTGCGGTCCGGCACGGTCCGCGATCCGAGCGCCACCAGTTCGAGCGACAGGCGGTTCACGCGCCCGACTGCCCCGCCGGCCTCGACGCCCGCCGCGGCGGCCACGCTGTCGGCCACCGGCTCGACGCCGCCCTGCTGGCCGCCGCGATGCACCGCGTGGACGTCGCCGCGAATCGCCAGCTCCGGCCGCAGTCGCGTCGTCGTCGCCATCCCCACATCGAAGATCTCGCGATGCAGGCGGGTGTTCATGCGCTGCCAGTTGATCCACGCATCGTGCGAGAAGCGCGGCGTGTCCACGATCCACTGCAGTCCGGATTCATACGGCCGTTCGAACGACAGCGTCTCCTTCTGCATCGGCGGCAACAGGCCGTGCGGCCCCGTGCGGTCAGGCCCCTCGCCTTTCAGGTGCCGCGTGGTATCCAACGTGCCGAGCAGAAACCGCGAGCGCGCGTCGCCCACGACGAGCCCCAGCACCGGCCGTGCCTGATCGACGCCCTTGTCCGAATCCCAGGCGCCAATTGCCGAACGCGCCGCCCCGCACGAAGAACCGGTCGCTCAGCGCGGCCTCGAGGAAGACCACGCCGTAGGTGCCGACCAGGGTTTCGCCGGTCCGGAACGGGTTTGAGAATTCGGTGTCGTCGCCGTAGAACACGAGCGACGTGTCGAGGGTCAGCTTCGGGACCTGCGCCGACGCGGGCCCGGCGGCCATCGCCAGCAGAAGGATCGCGGACGCGACACGGCGCATACCGCCGGGTACGATAGCGCATGGTGTCGGCACCCGTCTCCCGGGCCCTGGCCACGGCCGTCTTCCTGGTCGCCGTGATCCTCGCCGCCGCCGCGAACCCGGCGTGGGCCAGGCAGGCGCCGCCGCCCGCGGCCTCGACCACGGCCACGACCGCGGTCGCGGCCACGACGATGCCGTCGCCCGGTCCCTTCACCAAGAACGAGATCGGCGTGGAGGCCGGCGGGGGGCTCTTCACCGAGGCCTGGAATTCCAACGGCACGCACGAGTGGATCGGCGAAGGCGTGTTCGCGGTGTCGTGGGCCTTCAAGGAGGGCGCGGCGCTGGTCGTCGAGTTTCATGCCGCGGGCATCGCACAGGCGAAGCCGCGGACGGCGTTCTTGAACGCTCTCGTGCCCGTGATGCGCTGGCGCGTCGTGAACCGCGGCGCGACGACGATGTTCTGGGAACTGGGCGCGGGCGTGTCCTGGTCGGACACGAGCGGTGCCGCCGCGCGGCACGCGCTTCAATTACCTGCTCGTCACGAGCCTCGGCGTCACGCACCAGCTCGGCCGCCAGGTACACGCCGTCGCCGCCGCGCGGCTCGCGCATCTTTCCAATGCGTCGTTGATGGGGCGCGACCGCAACCCGGACATCGAGGCCCTCGGGGGCTACGCCGGGCTGCACTTCGCGTTCTGAACGCACCGGGCGCCGCAGCACGGCCTGGCGAACGCGCCGCGTCCTGTGGACCACACTTCTGACTTGTGACTTGTGACTTCTAACGTCCCGAAGGGTTCTTGGGTTTCCACTTGTTCAGGAAGTCGACGAAGACCTGCGGTTCCATCCGCCCGGCCGGCTCGAACTCGCCATTGCGTTGCGAGTAGAGCAACGTGCCGTCGGACTCGAGCACCGCGATCGCGGGCACGCCCTTCTCGAGCGGGATCAGGATTCGCGGCCACGTCCTTGTTCAGATCAAAGCGACCAATCGAGACGTGCACCACGATGAAGCTCGTCTCGATGAGGCCGGCTGCGGGCGGCGCATGAAAGCTCTTGTCGAGGGCCAGGCAGTCGCCGCACCAGTTCCCGCCGAACACGAGCAGGAGGCGCTTGTGTTCGCGCTGCGCGCGCGACACGGACTTCGCGATCTCCGCCTTCACATCCGCGGCGTCGTCGTACACCTGACGGGGCGGCGCGGGGGTCTGTGCGGAGAGCGTGGTGACGAGACCGAGCACGAGGACGCCAAGCGTCAGGGACCTCATGGGTGGATCCTACACCTGGGCCGGCATCACTGCGGGCGGGCGGGACGCCAGTCAGCGCACGCCCCAAGCGGCGGCGCGGCGGGCGCCGACCTCAGCCAGGACCCGTGAGGGGCGCTCGACCGCAATCTGGCGCAGCCACGACATGGCGTCGTCGACGTCGAGATTCGGGTACGGCTTTCGCGTGTCGGCGTACGCCGCCGGCTGGATGAGGCTCCAGACGCGTTCGACTTCGGATGAGAGCCACTCGTTGTCGGCGAGCGCCCGTGCGGTGTCTTCAGCCACGTCCAGGTAGAGCGTGAAGAGGTCGTCGTAGGACAGCGCCCGACGCGCCACGGCGTTCTCGTAGACGCGATCGAAGATCGACGCGCCCAGCAGTTCGGGGACGAGCGACCGGTCGCGGTCCCAGGGGATGAACGAATGCCGGTCTGAACCGGCGTCCCGGTACAGGTAGAAGTTGTTCATGCCCCAGAGGCCGGCGAGTCCGTCGAATTCGGTCATCGTCTTCTCGATCGCCAGCAGGCGCACGAACTGCTCCAGGTTCACGCGTGCGTCGACGTCGGCCCGCGTCTTGACGTCTTCGGGCGCGTTGACGGCCTCAAAGAGCGCGCGGATCGGTTCGTACAGGATGGCGTCCGATTCGGTGCCATTCGTGCGCGCCTCGAACATGGCCTTGTAGATTGCCAGGTCGCCGCCCAGGTCGTCGCCGTCGAACCGCTCCTGCATCTGGTACTCGAACAGGTAGCCCTCGTCGCTCCCGAACGTCCAGTCGATGAAGACCGAATCGAGGTTCTCGATGACGGCGAAGAGCCCTTCGTACTCGTGGTTGAAGTACACCCGGCAGGCGGCCGCGCGCGGCGCGGGCTGCCCCATCTTCGCGAAGATCGCCATGGCGAGCACCTCGCGCATCATCGACGGATCCTGAACCAGGTTGTCCAGGACGAGCGTCCGGAGACCGAGGAACCGCTGCCCGCGTGTATGGCGATCCACGTCGATGTAGATGCCGAGCTTGTTGGGGTCGCGGCTATTGGCGCCCCGGGCTCGGATGGCCACGTTACGGACGACCGTGCTCTCCCAGGTGAGATCCGCCGCGTAGAACGTATTCTCGTGAACGCGCTCCCGCAGTTGGGCGAGGTCCGACGCCTGAACGGTCAGGTAGATGTCGTGGAGCTTGCTCGGATCGAACAGATCGTCGGCCGTGGCCGACGGCGGCAACGGCGTGGGCGTGGGCGCGGGCTTGGATATTTGGATGGGCATCAGGTCGTCGTCCTGCTGCGTGCACGCCGCCGCGCCGAGGGTGAGGGACAGGGCGAGCATGACGCCCGTCCAGGCAGACGATGGCGAAAGAGTCATGGGGGCATCACCAGGCGAATTGGAACCGCAACACGCGGCTCCAGAGGGTCGATTGCGCCGGCGCGGGTCCCTGACCGGGATCATCCAGCGTTTCGCGAATGACGTCGACTTGCACTTTGACCCAGCGCACCGGGTACCAGTTGACGCCGGCGGTCACACCGTGGAGACGATTGCCGGCGATCGTGTACGCGCGGGGACTGGTGGACGGCGGATTGCCGGTGGCCGGACTCGAGAACCCGAGCGCCTCGACGCGCACGGCAAGTTCAATCGCGCCGGGCCCGCCCTGCGTAATCGGCTTGCGCGGGTTGTCCAGACCGTCGGCCTTGCGTTCGCCGGTGGCGGCCCATGTGCCGCTCACGTACCAGCCCTCCGCGAGGAGCGGCCGCAAGTCCTCGTCTTGCACGGACTGACGGCGGCGGGCCGTCGTCAGCCGCATGTACTCGGCTTTGACCGAGAACGGGCCCGGCCGCCAGCGGACTTCCACACCCTGGCGGCGCTGCGGCCCGGACACGTGGAAATCGGCATCGTAGAATTCGCGGCCGATCGCCGTTTCGCCCCGCATCGACCAGTAGCCTTCCGGGACGTTCGTGTCCGTCAGGGCGCCGCCAAATTCCAGCGTGCGCGCCACCGACGGCGACGACCGGAACAGCCGGGCGACGAGTCGCGCCGCGACGGTTCGACCGCCGTAGACGTAGCCCGGATCGTTCCGCCTGGCGTTGCCACCGTCGTGATCGAAGAGCCCCGCGAGGTACTCCAGCCGTCGGCCGAGGATCCGTCCGTGCACCATGACGCCGCGGTCGCGCCCCGGCGCGAGCACGATCGCCGCCTGGGAGCGATACACGAAATCCAGGTTCCGGTAGGACGTGTTCTCGTCCATGCAGAAGGGCAATTTGAACTTGCCGGCCTGCACCTGGACGGCGTCGAACTGCTCGTAGTTGGCGTAGACGTCGCGCCACGGATCGCCGCGGGCGAACTCGCGCTCGACCTGAAAACTCACGACGCCGCCGAACTGGCCTTCCACGCCGATTCGTTTACGCGACCAATCCAGGGCGGATTCGTCCGATGCGAGCGGCGCGTCTGACGCGCGAACGTCGGCCTGCACGCCGAGGCGGAAATCGATGCGGCCGGCGTTCCCGAACCGCCATGACGGCCGGTCCTTCATCGTGAACGTGACGTCGTGCGCGTGCGTGTTGTCCGGTCCTGACTTCTCGCTGGCTTGCTGCGCTGTCGCACTCGTCTGTGCAAGTGTGCAGACGATGAAGGCGATGAGCGCGATCCACTCACGTGGTGACAATCGCGCGTTGCGCCGCGCATTCCGCGAGCGTATGATCATCGAGTCAAGCCCAAGGAACAGCCGCCAGCGCGAGTCGCGGCGCGCGCGGCTTCCTGTCCACGTCATTCAGGATCGTCAGGATCGAACGATGCGCACACATGTGTTCGCCGTCGCCCTGGTTGCAGTTGTCGCGTCAGCGTGTTCGAAGACGCCCACGGAACCGACAACGGTTCCGACAACCGGCGCGGTGTCGCCCGGAACGTCTTCCGCCGCGACCGAGGTCCTCGTCGGGGCCGGTGATATCGGGAATTGCGGTCTGACCGGCGCGGCCGAGACGGCCGCGCTGGTCGCGAACCAGCCCGGAACGGTGTTCACCGCCGGCGACAACGCCTACCCCAACGGCAGCGAACAGGATTTCAGGGATTGCTACGGCCCGACGTGGGGCCGCTTCCGGTCGCGGACGCGGCCGGCGCCCGGCAACCACGAGTACCAGACGCCCGGCGCGGCCGCGTACTTCGGCTTCTTCGGATCGCGCGCGGGCTCCGGTTACGACGGCTACTACGCCTACACGCTGGGCGCCTGGCGGATCATCGTGCTGAACAGCGAAGCCCAGGTTTCGGCCGACTCGATCCAGGCCAACTGGCTCAAGAACGAACTCGCCGCCCGCACCGGCGGCTGCACAGCCGCGATCTGGCATCGTCCGCTGGTGTCGTCGGGCCCGCATGGCGACAACCCCGACATGCGCGATCTCTTCCAGATCCTCTACGACGCGGGTGTGGAGTTCGTCGTGGCCGGCCACGACCATCTGTACGAGCGGTTTTCGCCGATCGACCCGAGCGGCCGGCCGGATTCCGCGCGCGGCGTGCGCGAGTTCGTGGTGGGAACGGGCGGCACGAATCTGTCCATGCCTGCCCGAATGAGAGTCGGAAGCGAGGTACAGGGAACGAACTGGGGCATCATCCGGTTCGACCTGTCGCCCGGCAGCTACCGCTGGCAGTTCATCTCGGTCAGCGGCGAATCCTTCACGGATTCCGGCATTGAGATGTGCCATTGACCGTCACCTCGCCCACCTCTGCTCGCAGCCCCTTCAATACTGGAAGCAACGATCTTGCCGTTCGCGGCGCGCGCAGAATCAGCGGAATCGTGGCTAAGGCGGACGTCGGGCAGGGCCGCTGCGGAGATTCCATCCGCACGCCCTGAAACCTACGCTGCGTGAAATGCCGCGAACGCCCTGATGGCCGCGGCGCGGCGCATCTCTGCTGAATACTCAGCAGCCTGAGCGGGAAATCCCAACAACTTCGCAGACACGTTCCGGAATCCCGAGGCCTCGCACAGGCATTCCTATTGCACCCACCCTCGTGATTCCCAGCTGGGCGCGGCCATCCCTGCCAGCCATTCTCGCCGCCCAGCGCCACGGAGGTTGCCATGGCCTCTCGCTCATCTGTCCCCACCGTGAACCGGCCCTGGTCCTCGTGCGCCTGGGCACTGACGGCGCTGGCCGTGACCGTCGCGTTGCTCGGCTCGCCTGGCCCGGCCCTCGCTCAGGGCGGCGGATGGCAGGTCCAGAACCTGCCGCCTCTGCCCGCCGGCAGCACGTACTACCTCACGGCCGTCTCCGCCGTGAATCAAAACGACGTGTGGGTGGCCGGCTACATCCAGCCAAGCGGTGACGCCTTCATCGCCCGAACCAGCGACGGCGGCACGATCTGGCAGGTGGTACACCGGTCCGCTCTGGGAAGCATCAACCGAATGAAGATGTTCCCGACAAGCGGGTTCATCGCTGGGAATTTCGATCTGTTCAAGTCGACGACGGACGGCGGCGTGACCTGGAACCAGGAGATGGGCAACCTCCCCGTCCCTCCTGGCGACTGGCACGCCGTCGGTCCCGGCGGACACATCTATGGCTTGGCCGTGGCCGACGGCGCGCACATCTGGACGTGCGGGTGGGACGGCTATGGCGCCGGCATCATCTACCATCGGGTCCCCGAACGCCCGCAGCCGGCGCCTCCCGCGAGCCCGAACTACAACGTGCCGTGGTGGCTCGAATGGGCCCAGAACTACCAGGGCATGTACGGCATCGCGGCGGCGAACACCCAGGTCGCCTGGGCCGTTGGCTATCAGGGCGCCATCTGGGCGACCGCGAACGGCGGCGGCTGGGCACCGCAGACGTCGGGCACCGGGGCCTCGCTGAACGACGTGGTGGCCGTCGATGTGAACACCGCCTGGATCGTGGGCGACTCGGGCACCATCCTGAAGACGACGGACGGCGGCGCGACGTGGTTGCCGCAGACGTCGAACACGGTCGAGAACCTAAGACGAATCGCGGCGTTCGACGCGAACCACGCCTGGGCCGTCGGCACGAACGGCCTCATCGTTCACACCTCTGACGGTGGTACGACGTGGACACGACAACTCTCCGGCACGTCGGCCACACTGATGGGCATCACCGCCGTGAGCGCCACCCACGCCTGGGCGGTCGGCGAGTCGAACACGCTCGTCGCCACGACCGACGGCGGCACCGGCGCCTGGGTTGCGCCGAGCATCGCCGAGCGTGACGCCGAACGTCGTCGGCTCCCAGAGCAATCCCTCGATGTACCTGACCGTTTCGGGAACCGGATTCCGGGGAGGCAACGTCACGCGTCATGTTCGGGCCAGCGAGCGCGCGAATCGTGACGTGGATCGACGGCACGACCTTGTTGGTCCGGGCGCCCGGAATGGAGATGGGGACGTACCGACCTCACAGTGACCAACGAGGACGGCCAGTCGGCAACGCTTCCCAGATCGGTCACCTTCCTGCAGAAGCCGACGGTCACCGGCTTCAGCCCGTACCACGGCGCGGCCAGCGGCGGATACCAAGTCACGGTCAGGGGCTTCGGCTTCGAGAACGTGACCTCAGCCAGTCTCTACATCATGCGGACCGTGCCCCCCTACACCGAAACCGAAAGCGTTCCGGTCACGGTGGTGTCGCCGACCCAGGTCCTCGTGACCGTTCCGGCCTCCCCCACCCGTGTGCCGGGGAAGGCGTACATCACACTGACGACGGCGCAGAACCAGGAGGATTACGCGAGCCAGTTCCTCCTGGATCCGCCCGGGGGCCCGACGTTCGCGATCGATACGATCTCCCCCGATCACGGACCTTACAACACCGTGGTGACCATCACCGGCGTCGGATTCAGCCCGTCCACGAAAGTCCGCTTCTGCGGAAACGACGCCGTGATCACGAGTCAAAGTTCGACGCAGATCGTGACGAAGGTCTCCGCCTGGACTGCCGGCTGGTGTGACGTGTACCTGTACGACGACGACGGCAACAGCCAGGACATCGATCCGGGCTTTCTGTTCGGCGACCTCGCGGCGCCGACCGTGTCGCTCATCAACCCGTCCGCCGGTCCGGCCGGGGGGAATACGACCGTCACCATCACCGGCACCGGCTTCAATCAGACCGGGTACGTCTACGTCACCTTCGGCGGGTATCCGGCGAGCCTGATCGCCAAGACCAGCACGACACTGATCGTCAAGACGCCGCCCCACCTTGTCGGACCGGTCACCGTCATCGTCGCGCCGGCGGCCTACGACGGCGGCGAGCCGGCGGCGACTGCGGCGGTGGCCACACACGGGTTCACGTACACCGCCACCCCAGCCACGCTCGTGCAGAATGGACAGTTCCTAAACGGGACGTCGGGCTGGCAACCATTCGCGCTGCCGGACCTGAGCTACATGGCCTGGCAGGTGACGAACGGTGTGCTGGAGTTTTATCGTCTGCCGCCGCTGGAGCCTGGCGAATCGGGCCAAGCGGTCTTCCTGCAGAATACGGGGCTTGCGGTCGGCAGTGGCGAGGCGATAGAAGCGCTGTTCGATCTCGGCAACAGCAGCAGCGCGCGCAAGCGCATCAGCGTGCTCGTGCACGAAGGCGATTTCTCCGACCTGTCCGTGTGCACGTTCTGGCTGGCGCCGAACACGCCGCTCACAACCTACGGGATGCGGACGCACACGACGAAGCCGTGGACGAACGCCACCATCTCGTTCTACGCCGCCTCGACCGGCAGCGACGGCGGCTTCTACCAACTCGACAATGTGAACGTCCACTATGCGCCCGCGCAGGCCACGGACCGCACGGACTGCCTGGATCCGACGACCCCGGCGCCGACGAACTCCGGCGACGGGCCCGAACTGCTGACAAACGGGACGTTCAGCACCGGCACGACCGCCAGCTGGAGCCTGTTTGGCCAGATCGTGTCGCAGGTGAGCGGCGGCACGTTTGAGTTCTACCGGCCCGCGGCCACTCCGGATCCCGCCGGCGTCATTCTGCAGCCGACGGGCAAGGCGACGGCGGCCCGGGTCCCGCTGACCGCGCGGTTCGACCTGGGGAACAGCAGCAGCGTGCGCAAGCGCGTGACGGTGCTGTTGCATGACCTGGACTTCACCGATCTGTCCGCGTGTACGTTCTGGCTGGAGCCTGGACAGCCGTTGTCGAGCTACATCATGCGGGCTTTCACCACCAAGGCGTGGACGAACACCACGATCTCGATCTACGCAGCCACGGTGGGCAACGAGACGTGGATGCGGCTCGACAACGTGAGCCTGCGCCGGACGCCCGGCGCGGCGATAGGGGGCGCGGACTGCGTGGAGCCTTCGGCGGCCGGACCCGGCGCGATCGAGGCATCGGGCACGTCGTCGGCCCAACAGGACGTGCCCGCGGCGTCCGGTCCGATGGACGCCGCGGCGACGGGCTGGCAACCGACAGTTGGCTGGTCCCTGGCCGCGACGTCCGTGACGGGCGGCGCCGGTCAGGTGTGGGTGGCCGAAGCGCACGCCACCGGACGCGACACGTTGCTTTGGGCGCGCCCGATCGACCTGCGCGAGGCCACCGACGCCCGGCTTCACTTCCGCTCGTCGCTGACGAGCCGCGCGTCGACGGCCTCCGTTCAGGTCAGCCTGGACGGTGTCACGTGGCAGTCGCTCACGGCGGTGCCGGCTGGTGACGGGGTGCTGATCGACGTGGACCTCAGCGCATTCGCGGGCCAGATCGTGTGGCTGCGATTCGTGTTTGATGCCGTCGCGCCGCCGACGCCCGGCGGGCTGCCTGATGTCTGGGTCATCGATGCGGTCGAAGTGGACGGCGCGGCTAGTCCTTCGACGGCCTGATCGACACCAGGTCGCCGTTCGTCGCGAACGTCAGGACCAGCGTCTTGAACGTGTCTTTGTTCCTGGATCGCCAGGGGCTGGTGTACGACGACGCGGTGTATTCCCCACCGGTCATTTCGATGGTCAGACCCGTCGCTTCGTACGTGACGTTCAGGGAATCGTAACTCCGTGGGAGACACCTGAAATACACCTGGAATGTACCCCTGCCACCGACTTAGTATCTTCCGGCACGGAGACGATCGCGATGGCCGAAGACCAGACCAGCGGGATTGATGAGAAGAGCGCCGCGAGGAAGGCGCTGGTGACGCTGATCGGCAGTTGGATCCTGTTGCCCGTGTTTTTCCTTACCACCGGGCGTTCGCCTGACTGGTGGGGAGCCTGGGCATGGTGCGCCGTCGTGCTTGTGCCCATGACGATCTTCGGGTTTTGGATGGTCAGGAAGGATCCTGACTTCATCATCCGCCGCATGAAGATGCGTGAGAAGGAAAAGACGCAGCGGCGTGTCGCCGCCATCGGGTTTCCCTTCCACATGGCCGCGCTCGCCCTTCCCGGTCTCGACCGTCGTTTCGGCTGGTCCGCGATCCCCACGGCCGCGGTGATCGCGGCCCTGGTCCTCTCGCTGGCTGGGTTCCTCCTGATTCTCAGGGTTTTCAGTGAAAACCGCTGGGCCGGCCGGACGATTGAAACCTGGGATGGCCAGCATGTTGTCTCGACCGGGCCTTACGCGGTCGTACGGCACCCGATGTATACCGGCTCCCTCATCCTGTGGCTGGCGACTCCCGTGGCCCTCGGGTCATGGTGGGCTCTTCTGCCGGCGCTCGCTTCAATTCCCCTCCTGGCCCTGCGGATCCGCAATGAGGAGGAAGTGCTGGATCGGGAGCTGATGGGCTACAAGGAGTACCGGCGGAAGGTGCGATACAGGCTTCTCCCCCTGGTTTGGTGAGTCCGACCGGGCATGCTCGAAGCGAGAAGTTCGGGCTAACTTTCCGTAGGATTTGGCGTCCACACCCCGACGCCGGGGCCACGGTAACGCTGCCGACCATCGCGATTGTCGGCGTGGTTCGGTGGGCGGCGTAGCGCCGGGCTGGCCGGGCTCTGGCGGCTAGTCCTTCGACGGCTTGACCGACACGAGATCGCCGTTCGTCCCGAACGTCAGGACCAGCGTCTTGAATGTGTCTTTGTTCCTGGACCGCCAGGGGCTGGTGTACGACGACGCGGTGTATTCCCCACCGGTCATTTCGATGGTCAGGCCCGTCGCTTCGTACGTGACGTTCAGGGAGTCGCCCTGCGCGTCGAAGGTCTGGTTCCCGCCGGCATATTTCAGCCTGGCCGGCGCCGTAACGCCTGAATTCACGGTGATGGTCAGCTTGCTGGGTACTTTCGCGCGGTCCTTCTGGTCGAACGTCTGCGCGGTGACGGCGATGGGCACGAGCAGGCCGAGCGCGAGAACAACGCGAGCGGTGAATCGTCGGGTCATGGGACCTCCAATGGACGAGCCGGGCCTTGACGCCCATGGTACGACCATCAAGTCGTAAGGACGCCTGTTTGAGGGATTTGGCCTGAGGGCGAATGTCCGCTCGGGCCGCCCGCTTCTGACCTTTGACTTCTGACTTCTGACTTTCCGCAGGAATCCGGCGTCCCCACCGGGAATCGACGGCCTGCAAACGCTGATCAGTCGCTGGCTCGCGGCGTGAAACACCCATAGCGGCCATCGCGATCCGTCATCGCCCTAACCCTCGGCCCTGATGTCCACGACCGCGCCCAAGATGATGGCGCCAACTATGGCAAAGAAGATCAAGGCTACCTTGTTTCGCGAGGCCCAACTCTTCTGCTGTGTTGCCTTCGCGGGCGTTGTCTGCGCCTGACGCGCCATCGCCGCGCCCTGGCGGAGCAGGCCCGGCCGTGGCGAGTCTGCCACGACAGGGGCGGGAGCCACTTCTGCTGGCGGCTGCTGCACCAGGCGAGCGAACGCCGCGGGACTGAGTAGCGCCGTGTTCGCCTGGACCGAGTTGGACCGCGCGGCCTCGGGTGTCTGCGCCGACGCGATGGGCGCTGCGACGAGCGTGATGGCGACCGAGAGAGCCAAGATGCGCCGTAGCGACACCAACGTGCTCGTCATGCTGACCTCCACTGACGAATGCGCGAAGTCGATCGAATGCGGCTCTGATGTGTCTGAGAACGTATACGCCTGCACCGGTGGCGACGGTATGACCGGCGTCATGGGAGGCTTCGGCTGACAGCCTTCGCTCACCGCAAGAACACGAACGTCTGTATCATGCTGACTCCACTGGTTGCATTCGCTGACCGACATCGTCCTGCTCGAAAGTGAGGGCGCGGAAGGCACTCTCGGTCTTGCGACGGCATGGCGCAGCTACAGAGAATGAACGGGTGCTAATCCTCACCGTAGATGAGATACAGAAGGCCATACGCGCCCAGGATGGCGCCACCAACGATTGCGGGGACGATGATGACCCACTTGTGTCTCGAGACCCAACTCCTCTGCTGTGGCGCCTTCGCGGGCGCTGCCTGCGCCTGACGGGCCACGGCCGCCGCGCCATGACGGAGCAGGCCGGGACGGGGCGAGTCTGCATCAACAGGCGCCGGGACCACGGCCGCCGCTGGCGGCTGCACCAGGCGGGCAAATGCGGCAGGACTGAGCAGCGCCGTGTTGGTCGGGGCGGCGCTGGGCGGTGTGGCCTCGGGTGATTGCGCCGCCGCGATGGGGACTGCAAATAGGGTGATCGCGACCGAAAGAGCCGAGATGCGCCGCAGGGACACGAACGTGCGCGTCATGCTGACCTCCACTGGCGAATGCGCGAAGTCGATCGGGTTCCGCTCAGATGTCTCTGAGAACGGGCATTCTCGAAGCGAAGAGTTAGGGGCAGAGTTTACCGCTGAAACGACCGGGCGGTATGACGGCCGTCATGCACCGGCGGGCGGTCGCTGGGTGCGTTGCATTTCTGACTTCTGACTTCTGACTTCTGACTTTCCGAGAGGAATTTGGCGTCCCCACCCCGACGCAGGGGCCACGGTAACGGTGCCGACCATCGCGATCAGCGGCATTGTGCCGTGCACGCCGTAGTCAGATGTGTGTCGCAGCAGAGCAATGGCGGCCATCGCTGACCGCCATCGGCGAGTTGAGGCTCTCAGGGGCACAGGATTCACCGGCGCTGCGCAAACAGCCCAGCCTGTCCCGCCTGGGTCTGGCCCCGACGCCCTCGTCATTGATAGCGCATCGCACCGTAGATGATGAATGGGCTGAGGGCGACGGCGCTCCAGACGATAAGGGCCACTTGTGTCGCGAGGCCCAGCTCTTCTGCTGCGGCGCCTTGGCGGGTGCTGATGGCGTTTGACGGGCCACCGCCGCCGCCGCGGACGGAGCAGGTTGAGGCCGGAGGCGGGGTCTTCACGACAGGGGCCGGAACAACATCTGCGAGTGGCGGCTGGACCAGGCGGGCGAGACGCCGCTGGGCTGAGCAGCGCCGGGTTACGTCGGGGCCGCAACAAACGTAGCGGCCTCGGGTGACTGCGCGGAGGCGATGGGCGCGGCGAAGAGCGTGATGGCGACTGATAGGGCCGCGATGCGCCGCAGGGTGATGGATCTCAGTGTCATGACTTCCTCTGGCTGAAGTGCGCCAAATCGAACCGAGTCAGTTCACGCAGTTCGCGCCGTTGCATCACCGGCGTTAATCCTGCCCAGCTATGATCGCCCACAAGTACAGTCCGCCAACAATGCCGATGACGTACAGGAGGCCCACGTGTCGCGAAGCCCAGTTCTTCTGCTGTGGTGCCTTCGCGGCCTTCGCCCGCGCCTCACGGGCCATCGCCGCCGTGCCCTGACGGAGCAGAGCTGGGCCGGGCGGGTCTGCCACAACAGGCGCCGGGGCCACGTCTGCCGGTGGCGGCTGGACCAAGCGGGCGAATGCCGCGGGGCTGAGCAGCGCCGTGTTCGGCCGGGGCCGCGCTGGGCGGAGCGGCCTCTGGTGTTTGCGCCGAGGCGACGGGCGCTGCGAATAGCGTGATGGCGACCGAGAGCGCCGCGATGCGCCGTAGGGACACGAAGCGTACGCTGTCATGCTGACCTCCACGGGCCAATGCGCGAAGTCGAGCGGGTTCGGCTCAGTTGTGTCGGAGAATGAATACGCCTACGACGGTGGGAGCGGTATGACCGGCGTCATAGGCGGGGCAAAGAGTTGGCAGCGCAACCGTCAGGGTCAGGCGGCGGGCCACCCGCACAGCTGGGCTGGACGGTGTCGACCTTCGCTCGCTCAGCTGGCTCGAGCCTCGCGAGCTACGGCGGACAGCCTTCGCCTGGCTTGCCAGCCGAAGCTAGCGTTCGTCATTTGCAAGCGCTAGCGAAGGCTGGCGTCCCCACCGGGAATCGAACCCGGGTCTCGGCCTTGAAAGGGCCGCGTCCTGACCGCTGGACGATGGGGACGGATCAAGAGCAGATCAGCAGCAGATAAAGATAACATGACGCGCCATGCGCCAACGCTTTGCACCTCCTCTGCCCTTGGCCCTGCTGCTTCCCTTTGCCCTGTGCCTGCTGCCCTTTGCCCTGATCCAGGCCGCACCCCCGCAGGCCTCGGGCTTCGAGGTCGTCGAGGCCTCGATCCCCAAATCCACGCCGCCTTCCGCGCGAAGACCCTCGACCTGCACCGCCCTGGTGGACGCCTACCTGGCGCGCATCGCGGCCTACGACAAGCAGGGCCCCGCGCTGAATGCCGTCGTGCATCATCAATCCCGACGCGAAGACACAAGCGGCCGACATGGACCGCCGGTTCGCGCAGAGCGGCCTGACCGGGCCGCTCCACTGCATTCCGATGGTCGTGAAGGACAACTTCGAAACGATCGGCCTGCAGAGCGCGGATGGATCGAAGTCCCTGGAGGGCTTCGTGTCCGACAAGGACGCCTTCCTCGTCCGCAGAATCAAAGCCGCCGGTGCCATCGTCATCGCCAAAACGAACATGGCGGAGTTCGCGTTCAGCCCGTACGAAACGCTGAGCTCGCTGCAGGGCCACACGAAGAATCCGTACGCGCTGGACCGCGTGCCGGCCGGGATCGAGCGGCGGCACGGCCGCGTCGGTGGCGGCGAGCTTCGCGACAGTCGGCCTCGGCAGCGACACGGGGAATTCGATTCGCGGACCGTCCGCGCACACCGCGCTCGTCGGCATTCGCTCGACGATGGGCCTGCACGAGCCGGGCGGGCGTGATTCCGCTGAGCTACCTCGCGGACGTCGCGGGGCCGATGGCGCGCACGATGGAAGACGCCGTCGCGGTGTTTCAGGCGATCGTCGGCGAAGACCCGGAGGATCCGGCGACCGCGCGCAGCCAGGGCCGCGCGATCCCCGATTACCGCGCGTCGCTGGTGCGCGACGGTCTCAAAGGCGCGCGTGTCGGCATCCTGCGCCAGGCGTACGAACGCGCGAATCAGCCGCCAGACGAGGAAGTCGTGAAAGTGTTCACGAAGGCGCTCGACGACATGAAAGCGGCCGGCGCCGAGGTGATCGACCAGATCACCGTCGAGCGCGTGCAGCGCCCGCAGAACACAGGGACCTGCCGCGGCTTCAAGTACGACATCAACGACTACCTCGCCACGCGCGGGAAGAAGGCGCCGGTGCATTCGCTCGAGGAGATTATCGCGTCGGGCAAGTTCGATCCGTCCGTGCTGACACGGCTGCAGCAGGCCCAACGCGCGAATCCGGACGGCCCGGAAAGCGAGGCCTGCAAAGCCGAGGCGGCCTATCGCGAGGCGTTCGGTGCGGCGCTCGTGAAAGTGATGGATGACCAGAAGTTGGATGCGCTCGTCTATCCGACGTGGAGCTTCCCGCCGCGACCGATCGGCGATTTGACGACGCCGCACGGCGACAACAGCCAGGTGTACTCGCCGACCTCTGGCTTCCCCGCCCTGACCGTCCCGATGGGCTACACGCGCGACGGACAATTGCCGGCCGGCGTCACGTTCCTCGGCCGGGCGTGGGACGAAGCCCGCATCATCAGGCTGGGTTACGGGTACGAGCAGGCCACGAAGCATCGGCGCGCGCCGGCGTCGACGCCGCCGATCGGCAAGTAGGCGGACGGGACCGGGTCCGCGTGCGCACGTTCATCCTGACCGCCACCACGCTGATCGCGTTCGCGGCCAACAGCCTGCTGACGCGCGGCGCGCTGGGCCACGGCCTGATCGACGCCCCGACCTTCACGCTGATCCGGCTCGCGACGGGCGCGTCGATGCTCGCCGCGCTGGCTCGCGCGACGCGCAGGGCGGCGGCTCGAGCGCCCGACGCCATGGGCCGGGGTGACGACAGCGGGTCCTGGTTATCGGCGCTGTGGCTGGCCGGCTACGCGGTCGGGTTCACGCTCGCGTACGTGCGCATCGGCGCAAGCGTGGGCGCCCTGCTGCTCTTCGGCGCCGTGCAGATCACGATGATTGGCGTAGGCGTGGCGCGCGGCGAGCGTCCGCTCCGCCGCGACTGGCTTGGCCTCGCCCTGGCGATGGCCGGTCTCGCATGGCTGACCCTGCCGGGCGCAGCCGCTCCGGACCCGATCGGCGCGCTGCTGATGATTTCGGCCGGCGCGTGCTGGGGCGCCTACTCCATCGCGGGACGACGAAGCCGCGATCCGCTGGCGGCGACCGGCGGGAATTTCTGGCGCGCCATGATTCTGGCCGCCCTGGCGCTCGGCCTGCTCGTCTCGCCTGACCGAATCACGATGCCGGGAGTCTGGCTGGCCACGGCGTCGGGCGCCGTCGCGTCGGGATTGGGCTACACCCTGTGGTACACGGTCCTGCCGTCGCTGGGCGCCTGGCGGGCCGCGCTCGTGCAACTGCCCGTGCCCGTCCTCACGGGCCTGGGCGCGGCCCTGTTTCTGGGCGAATCCATCACGTCCCGCCTCATGGTGGCCGGGGGCCTCGTCGGCGCCGGCGTCTGGCTGAGTTTGCAGAAACAGAGACCCCGGTCCCGGTGATCGTCAGTCCAGCGTCCATCGTCCCTCGTCCAGGGTCCTGGTCCAAGGTCCTTTCGTCCGGGTCCAGGGTTCGGTTTCGCGGAGCGCCGGTCCTGCGCTATCTTTGTCAGGCATGTCAGAGAAGACGGCCCCGGCCCTGGCCAAGTTGGACGAACTCCTGCCCCTCCTGAAGGCGCTCCCGACGGGGCCCGATTCCGCCGAACTGATCGCCAGCGCGGAGGCACTCCGGCGCGCGGTGGCCGCGTTTCACATGGAGGCCATCCGGTTCCGCATGTACTCGGTCGACCGCCTGTTGATCAAACGAGCCGACGCAACCTGCAGCCGGGCCTTCTCGGAAGTCCGGCACGCGCTCGAGACGGCCGGATTCCACACCCGCTCGCACGCCGCCCCGTAGCCCGGTCATGCGCCGGTCGCCCTCGGCGGTGCTCGCCCGACTTGTCCTGTTCGCGTTGCCGGCCATGGCGGTACTCGCGTCCGCGTGCGCGCGCCAGGCGGGCGTCGTCCACATGGCCACGACGACGAGCGTGGAGAGTTCGGGGCTCCTCGCCGTCCTGCTGCCGGCATTCGAGAAGGACGCCGGCATCTCCGTCCAGGCGGTCGCCGTGGGCAGCGGCCGCGCGCTCGACATCCTCGATCGACGCGATGCGGACGTCGCGCTCACGCACGATGCGGACGCCGAGCGCCGCTACCTCGATCGCGGCGTGTTCGGCGACTACCGCAAGCTCATGTTCAACGACTTCCTGATCGCCGGTCCCGCGGACGACCCGGCCGAGGTGCGCGCCGCCACGACGGCCATCGACGCGATGCGGCGCATCGCGGCTTCCTCCAGCACGTTTGCGTCGCGCGCGGATTCCTCGGGCACGCATTCGCGAGAACTGCAGCTGTGGAACGCCGCGGGCCGCACGCCCGCCGGCGAGCGCCTGATCGAAACGGGCCAGGGCATGGCGCCAACGCTGCGCATTGCCTCGGAACGGAATAGTTACGTCCTGACCGATCGGGCGACGTTCACCCAACTTGGCCCGACCCTTCGCCTCGCGATCCTCAGCGAAGGCGATCCGGCCCTGCTCAACACCTACGCCGTCACGTTCCGTCACGGCCTGACGGGCGATCGACTCGACCGCGCCCGTCGCTTCTTCCTGTGGCTGGCCGACGGCCGCGGCCGCGAACTCATCGATGGATTCGCCATCCGGGGCCAGCGTGTGTACTCCGTCTGGCCGCTCGATCGGCCGCGTGCGCAGCCCGAAGACCTGCCCCGTGCTCGCTGACCTCTTTCACGCGCTGCAACTCATCGTAACGGTGGACCGCGAGGTCTGGCAGATCACGGCCGTGTCGCTGCAGGTCTCGCTGGTGGCCCTGTTTCTGGCGACCCTCGTCGCGCTGCCGCTGGGTCACGCCATCAGTTCGTCCCGTTCCCGGCTGGCCGGCGTCGCCACGTGGCTCATCCACACCGCCACGGCCTTCCCCACGGTCGTCGTCGGGCTCACGTTCTATTTCCTGCTCTCGCAGTCAGGCCCGCTGGGCTGGATGAATCTGCTCTACACCCGAACCGCCATGACGATCGGCCAGTTCGTGCTGGCGCTGCCGATCGTGACCGCGGTGTCCCTGGTGGCGCTGAACCGCCTCGGGCCGGAGTACCGCGAGACCCTGCTGACGCTCGGCGTGCCACGGTTCCGCGCCATGCGGCTGCTGCTCACCGAAGTCCGCCCGGCGATTTTCTCGGGCGTGCTGATCGCCTTCGCGCGCGTGTTCACTGAACTCGGCGCGGCGATCATCCTCGGCGGCAACATTCGCGGCGCGACGCGCACGCTCACCACCGTCATCGCCCTCGAGTACGATCGCGGCGACAACGCGCGCGCGATCGCCCTGGGCATTGTGCTCGTCACCGTCGCGCTGACGGTCAACGCCCTGGCGCATCGCGCCGTGCGGGAGGGCCGCCGATGACGCGCATGCCGCCACCCGTCCTCGCGACACGGGCGCTCGGCGTCGGATACGGACGCCATCTCGTGGCGACCATTCCCGACCTCGACCTCGCGCCGGGCACGGTCTGGCTCATCACCGGGCCGAACGCATCGGGCAAGACGACGCTGCTGAAGACGCTGGCGGGGCTGTTGCCGGCGGTGTCAGGCGCGATCACGCCGGCGCCGCGCCGCGGCCCGGACGCGTGCGTCTTCGTCCATTCCACACCGGTCCTGTTCAGGGGCTCCCTGCGCCACAACCTGTCGGTTCCCGGCGGCGGCCCCGACGAGGTCGCCGCCGTCGCGAACGAGTTCGGCCTGTTGGACCGTCTGGATCAGCCCATCCACGAGTTGTCGCACGGCATGCGGCAACGCGCCGCGCTCGCGCGCGCGATTCTGTCGCGACCGGCCGTGCTGCTGCTCGACGAGCCGGAGGGCGGCCTCGACGAATCCGCCCTCGCCATGTGGCGATCGTTCGCCGCGCGCGTCGCGGCCGAACGGACGATCACCCTGGTGGTTGCCGCGCACCGGCCGGCGGGGCTGGAGGGGTTGCCGGTCAGGACCGTTGAGCTGAGTGCCGCAGTAGCCGGCGGCCTTCAGGCCGCCGGGCGTCCGGCGGGCTAAAGCCCGCCGGCTACTGGAGCCGGCGTATCACGCTGACGACGTGCGCCGCCGGTTCCAGCGCGGTCAGTTCGGCCACATCGGGATTCGGATTCGGGGCGCCGCGGCGGTTGTACCAGATGGGCCGGATGCCGGAGGCGAGGGCGCCGACGATGTCCGTGCCCCAGGCATCGCCGACCATCACGGCCTGCGCCGCGTCAACGCCCAGGCGATGCAGCGCGGCCTCGAAGATGCGCGTGTCCGGCTTCGCCACGCCCACGCCCTCGGACGTGACGAGCGCGTCGATCAGCGGGTCCAGCCCGCACTGCCGCAGTTTCTGTTCCTGCTCCGCGACCACGTTGTTCGTGACGACCGCAATGCCGAGGCCCGCGGCCCGGACCGCCTCCAGCAAGGTCGTGGCGCCCGGAACCGGACGCCACGCGGCTTCGTACGCCGCGCGGTATCCGCGCGCCAGCACCGAGGCGCGGCCGACGGGCGCGACGGTGCCCAGTGCGTCTTCCAGCAATCGCCGGAAGCGTTCCTCGCGCGCGGTTTCGACCGACCGCCGCCCGGTCAACACCTCGGCGTGCATCGCCTCGAGCACCACGCTGTGGCGTCCGAAGAAATCCTCCGGCGACCACTGCCCGAACGCCGGTTCGTCCGCGTGCAGGACCGCCAGCGCCTTGATGGTGGCGTAGTCATGATCGAAGAGCGTGTCGTCCAGATCGAACAGCACACCGCGAACGGGCATATAATGCATGCTATGCCATACCCTGAATATCTCGTCGCTCCCATGCGCCAGGAATTGACGGTCCTCGGCGCGCGCGAATGCCGCACGGCCGCGGCCGTCGATGAGGTCCTGCAGACGCCCGGCGTCGTGATGCTGGTCGTCAATTCGGTGTGCGGCTGCGCGGCCGGCAAGGCGCGGCCGGGCATCGCCATGGCGCTCAAACACGCCAGCCGGCCGTCGACCGTCGCGACCGTGTTCGCCGGCGCCGACATCGAGGCCACCGACCGCGCCCGCCAGCTCATCACCGGCTTCGCGCCATCGTCGCCCTCGATTGCCCTGTTCCAGGACGGCAAGCTGGTCTACATGATCGAACGGCGCGACATCGAGCAGCGGACCGCCGAGAGCATCGCCGACATGCTGACGATGGCGTTCGACAAATACTGTGCGACCGCTTACCGCGACGGCGTAGTGTCTTCGTGACCACAGTCGCGCGGCCGGGCTTCAGCCCGCCGGACGCGCGGCGGCCTGAAGGCCGCCGCCTACTGCTCTCCAACGGCTTCTGACCTCCTGACCTCCATCGACCTCGCGGCATAAGATACCTGCGTAGAGCCTGCCGGAGGCTCACGCCTGGAGGATTGGACCCATGACACTGCCTGGATTCCGCCGCACGCGCGCGATGCGCGTCGGATTGATCGTCGCCGCCTGTCTCGTCGCGTTTTCGGGGCTGTCGCTCATCGCGCAGCAGACGCCCGATCTGTTCCGCTCGATCTCGTTCCGCGAGATCGGATCCACGCACCGCGGCGGCCGTTTCGTCGACTTTGCCGTGGTGGAATCGACGCCGCGCATCTTCTACGCGGCGAACGCCACCGGCGGCCTATGGAAGACCGAGAACAGCGGCATCAGCTTCACGCAGGTGTTCGACAGCCCGACCGCGGCCTCGCTCGGCGCCGTCGCCGTCGCGCCGTCGGCGCCGGACACGCGTGTACGTCGGCGCCGGTGAGGCGAACAACTCGCGCAGTTCGTACTGGCGGCGATGGCGTCTACAAGTCCACCGACGCCGGCAAGACGTGGACGAATGTCGGGCTCAAGGGCTCCCAGCACGTCGGCCGCATCGTCGTGCACCCCACCGATCCGAACACCGTCTACGTCGCCGCGCTGGGCGGGCTCTACTCCGAGAACGAGGAGCGCGGCGTCTACAAGACGACGGACGGCGGGAAGAGCTGGACGAAGTCGCTGGCGGTGAAGGTCGAGGGCAAGGACATCGGCGCGGTGGACCTCGCGATGGATCCGAAGAACCCGCTCGTCCTCTACGCGGCCACCTACGACAAGGTCCGCAAGCCGTGGACGTTCGCGGAAGGCGGCCCGGGCAGCGGCATCTACAAGACGACCGACGCCGGCAAGACCTGGACCAAGCTCGGCGTCGGCTTGCCGCTGGGCCACATCGGCCGCATCGGCGTGTCGGTGTCGCGCCAGGATCCGAACACGGTCTACGCGATCATCGAGAACGTCGGCTTGTTGAATGACGAGCAACGGAAGAAGTACGCCGCGGGTTTCGGCGCGGAAGGCGGGTCGCCGACGCAGTTATATCGATCGATCGACGCGGGCAAGACGTGGAAGCAGGTTGCGCCGGCGGCAGCCCCTGCGGCGCCGGCCGCGGCGGCAGCGCCGGCGGCGACTGGTGCGGCGGGTGCGCGCGCGGGCGCAGCAGGTGCGGGCGCGGCGGGGGCCGGCGCGGCAGGGGCCCGGGCGGGCGCGGCAGGTGCCGGCGCGGGTGCGGCGGGCGCGGCCCAGGCCGGCGGCGGCGGTCGCGGCGGCAACTTCGACGGCGGCAATCCCGGCTACTACTACTCGCAGGTCCGCGTCGATCCGAACGACAAGGAGACCGTGCTACGTGCTGAGCGTCGGCTGGTCGCGCAGCAAGGACGGCGGGCAGACGTGGCAAGGCATGGGCTTCGGCGGCGACAACCACGCGCTGTGGATCAATCCGAAGGACAGCACGCACATGCTGCTCGGCTACGACCACGGGCTGGGCGTCTCCTTTGACGCGGGCCAGACCTGGCTGCGTCCCGAGAACCTCCCGACGGCGCAGTACTACGCAGTCGGATTCGACTACAAGGTCCCGTACAACGTGTTCGGCGGCGCGCAGGACAACGGCTGCCACATGGGCCCGAGCTCGATGCCCGGCGGCGTGCCGATTCCGCTCGAAGCGTGGGCGAACGTCGGCTGCGCGGACGGCTTCTACAACGAAGTCGGCAAGGACAGCCACTTCCTCTACAACGAGAGCCAGTTCGGCGGCATCTCGCGGACGGACCTGTTCACCGGCCAGACCGGCGGCATCGGACCGAAGCCCGCGCTCCCCGGCACCGAAGCCTACCGCTACAACTGGAGCGCCCCGATCCTCGTGTCGGCGCACAACCCCGACGTCGTGTATCACGGCGCGCAGGTCCTGCTCCGCTCGCCGTTCCGCGGCGAGTCGTGGCAGATCATCAGCCCGGATTTCACGGTGAATGATCCCGCGAAGAAGGGCGGCGGCGGCAACGTGACCTGGGCGACGATCTCGACGATCGACGAATCGCCGATCGTGCCCGGCCTGCTGTGGGTCGGCACGGACGACGGCAACGTGCAGGTGACGAAGGACGGCGGACTGACGTGGACGAACGTGCGCGACAAGATCCCGGGCCATCCGGGCTATTGGGTCAGCCGCGTCGCGGCCTCGAACGCGTCGCCCGGCACGGCGTACGTGACGATGACCGGCCTGCGCAACGACGATTTCAAGGCGTTCATCTGGAAGACGACCGACTTCGGCCAGACGTGGACGTCGATCGTAGGCAACCTGCCGGCCGAGTCGATCAACGTCGTGCGGGAGAGCCCGCGCAACGCCGATGTGCTCTTCGTGGGCACCGACGTGGGCGTGTACGTGACGATCGATGCCGGCAAGGCGTGGACGAGGCTGCGCGGCGCGCCGCTGGCGGTGGCCGGCGGTGGCGGGCGCGGCGGCGGCGGTGGCCGCGGCGGTGCCGCCGGTGCCGCACCGCGCGGCGTGCTGGCGACCGTGCCGGTGCACGACTTGAAGATCCATCCGCGCGACCGCGAGCTGATCGTGGGCACGCACGGCCGCGGGATCTGGATCGCCGACATCTCCGAAATCGAGGAACTCACGCCGCAGGTGATCGCGTCGGACGCGCACCTGTTCGAGATCGATCCGGTCATCCAGTGGGCGCAGACCGGCGTCCGCACGATCACGGCGGCCATGAATTTCTCGGGCGTGAGCCGGCCCACCGACATGGGCGTCAGCTACTACCTGAAGAGCGCCGTGACCGGCGACGTGAAGGTCCGCGTCTACAGCGGAGCCCGCGTGATCGCCGAGATGGACGGCACGAAGACGGCCGGCGTGAACACGGTTCGGTGGAACCTGCAGATGCGGCGCGAGCAGATTGCCGGTGAAGCCGCCCCAGCCGGACGCGGCGCGGGCGGCGGCCGCGGCGGCGCGGGTGGCGGACGCGGCGGCGGTGGCGGCGCGGGCGGCGGCGCGGCCGCAGCGGCGCCCGCGCCCGGCGGTCAGACCTTCGTCAACATCGGCGCGGCGCCTGTGGGCACCTATCGCGTCGTGCTCGTCGTCGGCGGTCGCGAATACGCGCAGTTGGGACAGATTGTCGCGGACCCGGGAAGATAGGTTGCAAGCGGACGCGCAGTAGGCGGTGGGCTTCAGCCCACCGCGCGTCCGGCGGGCTGAAGCCCGCCGGCTACTGCGTGCACGGGCTGACGTTGTTAGTTGTTAGTTGTTAGTTGTTAGTTTCAAGTCGCGCACAATGGTGTGCTCTCTGTCCGACCCCGTGGAAATGATGGCGGCTGAGACGCCGCTGGTTTCTTCGAGACGGCGGATGTAGTTGCGCGCGGCGTCGGGCAGCTTGGCGAAGTCCGTGATGCCGAGCGTCGGCTGTGTCCACCCGGGCATCGTCTCGTAGATGGGCACGCAGGCGGCCAGTTGCGCCAGGTCGCTGGGCATTTCGGTCAGCGTCTCCGACCCGCAGCGATACGCCGTGCAGATCTCCACGTGGTCGAGCCCGTCCAGCACATCGAGCTTGGTGATCGCGAGCGCGCTCAGGCCATTCACGCGTACCGCATAGCGCACCGCCACGGCGTCGTACCAGCCGCACCGGCGCGGCCGTCCGGTGGACGCGCCGTACTCCTGACCCGTTTCCCGCAGGCGGTCGCCGTCGGCGCCCAGCAGTTCCGTCGGCAGCGGGCCGCCGCCGACGCGCGTCGTGTAGGCCTTCGCCACGCCCAGCACGGTCCCGATCGCGCCCGGGCCAACGCCCAGCCCCGTCGCCGCGCCGCCGGCGGTCGAGTTCGACGACGTGACGTAGGGATAGGTGCCGTGATCGATGTCGAGCAGCGTGCCCTGCGCGCCCTCGAACATCACGCGCTTCCCGGCGCCGAGCGCGCGGTGCAGGTAGAGCGAGGTGTCGATGACGAGCGGCTGCAGCCGCGGCCCACGCGCGCGCGGAGATCGGCCAGCACGTCCTCCCATTTCATGTCCGCGTTGCCGAGCACGCGGTTGCGCGCGGCCACGTTTTCCCGGACGGCCGTCGCGAGCGCGCCGTCGGCGGCCTGATCGGCCAGATCGCCGACGCGGATGCCGCGCCGCGCGATCTTGTCCTCGTACGCCGGCCCGATGCCGCGCGACGTCGTGCCGATCTTCTGCTCCCCGCGACGGGCTTCGGCGAGGATATCCAGCTCGCGGTGGTACGGCAGGATGAGATGCGCCTTGTCGCTCACGAGCAGGCGGCCCGCGACGTCGATGCCCATCCCGGCCAGCTCGTCCAGCTCCGCGAACAGCGCGCGGGGGTCGACGACCACCCCGTTGCCGATGATGCACACGATGCCCGGGTGCAGAATGCCGGAGGGAATCAGGTGCAGGACGAACTTCCGGCCCTTGACGTAGACCGTGTGCCCCGCATTGTGGCCACCCTGATACCGCGCCACGATCGAAAAATGCGGGGTGAGCAGGTCCACGATTTTGCCCTTGCCTTCATCGCCCCACTGGGCGCCGAGCACGCAGAGATTCATGTCGGTAGAATGATACCCTGACGCTCGCACGAGGCGCGCATGATTGCTCTGGATGGTTCCTCACTGACACTCGACGCGCTGGCGCGCGTCGCCTACGACGGCGAGCGCGTCGGCCTCGCCGACGCCGCGCGGCGCCGCGTGGCGGCGTCGCGCGCCGTCGTCGATGCACATGCCGCGCGCGGCACGCCCGTGTATGGCGTCAATACCGGATTCGGCGCGCTCGCCGACGTCGCGATCCCCGCCGACCAGCTGCGCGGCCTTGCAGCTGAATCTGCTGCGGAGCCATGCCGCCGGCGTCGGCGATCCGCTGCCCACGCCGATCGTGCGCGCGCTGATGGCGCTGCGCGCGAACGTGCTGGCCAAGGGATTCTCCGGCATCCGGCCCGGGACGCTCGACGCGCTGATCGCCCTGCTCAACGCGCGGGTGCACCCGCGCGTGCCCTCGCGCGGGTCGGTCGGCGCGAGCGGCGACCTGGCGCCGCTCGCGCACCTTGCGCTCGTGCTCGTCGGCGAGGGCGAGGCGGAATACGAGGGCGCGCAGCTGTCCGGCGCCGACGCGCTCGCGCGCGCCGGCCTGACGCCGCTGACGCTCGCGCCCAAGGAGGGCCTCGCCCTGATCAACGGCACCCAGGCGAGCACGGCCGTGCTCGCGCTGGCCGTGCTCGCCGCCGCACGCCTGGCGCGCGCCGCGGACGGTCGCCGCGGCTGATGTCGTGGACGCCCTGCGCGGCTCGTTCCACGCGTTCGAGGCGCGCATCCACGCGGCCCGGCCGGTGCCGGGCCAGGCCGCGTCGGCGCGCCAATCTCCTCGCGCTCGGCGACGGGCAGCGGCATCAACCAGTCGCATGCCCACTGCGGCAAGGTGCAGGACGCGTACGCGCTGCGCTGCGCGCCGCAGGTGCATGGATCGGCGCGCGAGGCGATCGCGTTCGCCCGGCGCCTCGCGGAGATCGAAGCCAACGCGGCCACCGACAATCCGATGGTGTTCGCCGACCAGGGCGACATCGTGTCCGGCGGCAATTTTCACGGCGCGCCTGTCGCCCTGGCCGCCGACACGCTCGCGATTGGCCTCACGCAACTGGCCTCGATCAGCGAGCGCCGCACCGATCGCCTGATGACGACACCACGAGAGCGGCCTGCCGGCGTTTCTCGTGCCGGACTCCGGCCTGCACTCGGGCCTGATGATGGCGCACGTCACCGCCGCGGCGCTGACGTCCGAAATGAAGACGCTCGCGCACCCGGCCGCCGTGGACTCGATCCCCACCTCCGCCGGCCGCGAAGATCACGTCAGCATGAGCATGTGGGCGGCGATCAAGGCGTGGCGCGTCGTCGAACTGGCGACCGAGGTCGTGGCCATCGAGTTGCTGGCGGCCTGCCAGGGCATCGACCTGCTCGCGCCGCTGCAGACGTCGCCGCGGCTCCAGGAGGTCCATCGGCTCGTCCGCGCCGACGTGCCGCGCCTGGACGCGGACCGCAGCCCGGCGCCCGACATCGCGCGCCTCGCGCGCCTGATTGCGTCGGGATCGGTCGAAGCCGCGTGCGGCGGATCGCTCGACTGAGGTTACACGTGTCCACTTCCCATCGTCTTCATCAGTTGCGAGAGTCATAGGATGCCGACCGCCACTCGTACCGATTCGCGCTCCGCGGGGCACGACGCTGTCCTGCAAGGCCTGGCCGCAGGAAGCCGCGCTGCGCATGCTGATGAACAATCTCGATCCGGACGTCGCCGAACGGCCGGAGGATCTCGTCGTGTACGGCGGGTCCGGCCGCGCCGCGCGCAGCTGGCCGGCGTTCGACGCGATCACGCGCGCGCTGCGCTCGCTCGAGCACGACGAAACCCTGCTCGTCCAGTCCGGCAAGCCGGTCGGCATCTTCCGCACGCATCCGTGGGCGCCGCGCGTGCTCATCTCCAACGCGATGCTCGTGCCGGCGTGGGCCAACTGGAAGACGTTCCGCGACCTCGAGGACCGGGGCCTGACGATGTACGGCCAGATGACGGCCGGGTCGTGGATCTACATCGGCTCGCAGGGCATCCTGCAGGGCACGTACGAAACGCTGGCCGCCGTGGCGCGGCGTCATTTTTCCGGTTCGCTGCGCGGCACCCTGACGGTGACGGCCGGCCTTGGCGGCATGGGCGGCGCCCAGCCGCTGGCCGTCACGATGAACGAGGGCGTCGCGCTCGTCGTGGAAGTCGATCCGACGCGCATCGCGCGGCGACTCGCCACGCGCTATCTCGATGAGGCCGTGGACTCGCTCGACGAGGCGCTGGCGCGCGCGGCCGACTACCAGCGCCGCGGCGTCGCGCGATCGATCGGCCTCGAGGGGAACGCGGCCGACGTGCTGCCGGCGCTCGTCGCGCGCGGCGTGACGCCCGACATCCTGACCGATCAGACCTCGGCGCACGACGCGCTCGTCGGCTACGTGCCGAACGGCCTGACGCTGGCCGAGGCGCTCCGCCTGCGCGCCGCCTCGCCGGACGACTACATCCGCCGATCGATGCAGGCCATGGGCACGCACGTCGCGGCGATGCTCGACCTGCAGCAGCGCGGCGCCGTGACCTTCGACTACGGCAACAACATCCGCGCGCAGGCCGTCGAGGCGGGCGTCGCGAACGCCTTTCAGATTCCGGGCTTCGTGCCCGAGTACGTGCGCCCGCTGTTCTGTGAAGGCAAGGGCCCGTTCCGCTGGGCCGCGCTGTCCGGCGATCCCGCCGACATCCACGCCACCGATCGGCTCGCGCTCGAGATGTTCGCCGCCGATGCACCGCTCTGCCGGTGGATTCGGATGGCGAGCGAGCGCGTCGCGTTCCAGGGCCTGCCGGCGCGGATCTTCTGGCTCGGCCAGGGCGAGCGCGCGCGCTTCGGCCTGGCGCTGAACGATCTGGTCCGGCGCGGGGTCGTCAGCGCGCCGATCGTGATCGGCCGCGACCATCTCGACACGGGATCGGTCGCCTCGCCCAACCGCGAGACCGAAGGCATGCTGGACGGCAGCGACGCGATCGCCGACTGGCCGATTCTCAACGCCCTGCTGAACACGTCGTCGGGCGCGACCTGGGTGTCGGTTCATCATGGCGGCGGCGTCGGTATCGGCTACTCGATCCATGCCGGCATGGTGGTCGTCGCCGACGGATCGCGCGAGGCCGACGAGAAACTGCAGCGCGTGCTGACGTCCGATCCCGGCAGCGGCATCATGCGGCACGCCGATGCCGGATACCCGGAAGCGCTGGCGGCCGCGGAGCGCCACGGCATCCGCATCCCGATGAAGGAATTCGGATCGGAGCCCGACCGATGATCGTCGAGCGCCCCGTGCTGGAACGGCGCGTGCTGGCGTCGCTGGACGCGGGGCGCATTCCGGTCGTGCTCGGCGGCTGCGGGTCCGGCCGCACGTCCCTGCTGCTCAGGCTGCAGGGGCTGCTGGGCGAGGATCGCAGCCAGTACCTGGATTTCGCCGCGGCCGCGACGACGCCGGAACGGTGCCTGGCCGCGCGTGCTGGCGGCGAGCCGCATCCGGCCCGCCGCGGAACGGGCCCCTGACGCGCCGGCGTCGCCGCGCGCGGCTTTCGACGCCATGCTCGCCTTCTTCGACTGGGCGGCGGCGCCCGGCGGCGCGCCCGCGACGTTCCTGATTGACGAGATCCTCGACATCCGCACCTTCGAGAACTTCCCCGGCCTCCGGCAGGTGCAGCGCGAAATCGTCGCGCGGCTCGCGGCCAGCCCGTCGCGGTTCGTCCTCGCGTCCCGCTTCACCGCGCGCGTGCATCGCCTGTTGCGGGACGCGCCGGCGCGCTTCGAAGTCGTGCACGTGCCGGCGCTGGCGCCGGCCGAAGTCCAGGCCCTGGCGGCCCGCGTCGACGGCGGCCGCCGCGATGTCGGCGCCCACGCCTCCGCGATTGCGGGGCTCGCCGCCGGCCGCGCGGCCTACGCGCACCTGCTCCTCGAGGCCCTCGCCTCGCAGGGACCGTCGCTCGATCCGATCGCGGGACTGGCGGCGATCTTCGCGCCGGACGGCCGCCTCACGGCGCGGTGCCGCGAGAGCTACGAGTTCCGGCTGCACCGCGCGCGCGGGTACGGCGCGCTCAAGGCCATCCTCGGCATCCTCGCCGACGAGGAACCCCTCAACCTGACGGAGATCGCCCAGCAGCTCCGGCGCACGCCGGGCTCGACGAAGGACTATCTGTCCTGGCTGGAAGACGTGGACCTGGTCGCGATGGCCGGCAAACGCTACACGTACGACGATCCGCTGCTGCGGCTCTACGTGCGCCTCTATGCGAGGCCCGTGCCGCCGGGCGACTCGGACATCGTGAACGAAGTGCGCGCGTACGCGCGCGGCCGCCTGCCGTCGTCTCCCGCAGCCACCGTGCCGGTCGCCGCCGCCGCGGATCGCGCCGCCGACTCGTCCGGCATCATTGAAATCGACTGAGCGCGGCTTTCGCCGCCTGCTGTTCGGCTTCCTTCTTCGACTTGCCGCTCGCGCGCGCCACGACCTCGCCGCCCACCGACAACTCGACGTCGAACTGCTTCCGGTGATCCGGCCCCTCCACCGCCGCCACGCGGTAGCGCGGCAGCCCGCGTCCGTTGGCCTGCGACCACTCCTGGAACGCCGACTTCCAGTCTTCCGTGAAGCTCGCCTCGGCCGCGCGATCGCCGGCCCCGGCGACGAGCGGTGCAAACAGCGACATGATGAACGCCCGCGCCGGGTCGATGCCGCCGTCCAGATAGACCGAGGCGATGAGCGCTTCGAAGCTGTCGGCCAGGATCGCGTGCTTCCGCCGGCCGCCGGTCTTCTCTTCCCCGCGGCCGAGCAGCACGAAGTCGCCGAGGCCAATCTCCTCGGCCAGGCGCGCCAGCGCCGCCGCGGAGACGATCCCCGCCTTCACTTTGGACTTGTAGCCCTCGCTGTGCGTCGGAAACCGGTTGAACAGCAAGTCGGCCACCACGAAGCCGAGCACGGCATCGCCCAGGAACTCCAGCGACTCGTTGTCGATGACGCCGCCGGAGGCGTCCTCATGCGCGCGCGACCGGTGCGTGAGCGCGTGCTCGAGCAGGCCGAGGTCGCGGAATTTGTAGTTGATGCGATCCTGGAGCGGCCCCAGCGTCTCACTGATGCGACGCACCTCGACGGCCGCGGCTTCGTCGAGATGACTCGCGATCAGGTCCCGGGCGCGCCCGGCGACCTCCGGCGCCACGCTGATGCTGAATTGCGCCTGGCCCAGCCGCAGCGGAAAGATCGAACGGGACATCGCCGATGCCGAGGCTGCGTGACAATGCCGTGCGCGTCGAGCAGCGCCGCGCACCACCTCCGCCTCGATCGAGGAATGCGTGCGGAACACTTCGACCGGCGGCAGATGCTTCACATCGCCCTCCCTGCGGGATCGGTCGACGCCGTCGCACCCGCGGGCCCATCCAGTTTCATCACGATCATCGTCATGTCGTCGTGCGGCTCGGCCGCACCGACGAAATCGCGGACTTCGCGCACGACGCGCTCGCGGATGCCGGCGGCGTCGCAAATGGTGCTGGGCCAGCACGACCGTCGCGAGCGCTTCGTCGCTGAACAGATCGCCCGCCTCGTTCATCGCCTCGGTGATGCCATCGGTGTAGAGCACGATCGACGTCGCCCGGCTTGATCGGGCGCGCAGTGCTCCTCGAGGACCTCGTCGAACGTCGCGGCCGCGCCCGGCGAGTCGAAGGCCCAGCACCATGCCGGAGGGCGTGATGACGTCGCTCTGCCCATCGGACACGACAATCATCGGCGTGTGTCCGGCCCGCGCGGACGTCAGCGTGCCGGCGTCTCGAGATCGATGACGGCGTAGGTCATCGTGATGAAGCTGCGATTGTCCAGGTGCGCCGCGAGCAGATCGGTTCGCTTCGATGAGCAGGTGCCGCGGCGACTGTTCGCGGCGGCTCAACGACAGCATCAGCCCCTTGAGCTCCGCCATGTAGAGCGCCGCCGACGTGCCCTTGCCGGACACGTCGGCCATCATCACGCCCAGCCGGCGCGGGCCGAGGTCGAAGAAGTCGTAGTAGTCGCCGCCCGACTTCGCGCGCCGGCTCGCAGAGGTCCGCGACGCGTCATGCCCGCGAACGACCGGCGGTGCCGCCGGCAGCAGCGACCTCTGGATTTCGCGGGCGATGCGCAGTTCGTCGTCGAGCCGCTGCTTCTCCCGCTGCACGTGCAGCAGGTGCTCGATGCTGCGCGCTCATGCGGTTGAAGGACGCCGGCCAGTTCGCCCAGCTGATCGCCGGAGTCGATGCGAATGCGATGCGCGAAGTCGCCCCGCTGGACCCGTTCGGTGCCGACGAACAGCTCGTGCACCGCATAGGTGATCGACCGCGCCAGCAGCGACGCCGATGAGCAACGCCGACGCCCTGGATGATCAGGAACAGCGACGCCGAGCGCAGACCAGCACGAGCAGGAAGCATGCCCGCCGCGCAGACCGCGAGCCGCTGCGCGTGACTCGGCGCGAGCCATGCGCGCGTACAACCGGCCGATTGGCGCATCCAGGCTGACCGTGAGGCTGCCGGCTGAGCCCGGACCGCCAGTCCGTGCAGTCCAGGAACGCCACGCGTCTGGCGAATCCGCGTCAGCATGCCGTGCGCCGGCGGCGTCGGCGGCCTCGAGCCGCCGCGGACCGCCGCACTGCGCCGGCACGGTGATCGCGCCCATCCGCGTCTCGACTGCGCGCCTCAATGTCCGCGACCGATGGCGGCATCGACGGGCAGATCGATGACCACGGCGACGGGCGATGGTCCCGGGTCGGCACGGCGGCGCGCATCACGAGCGTCCACTCGCCCGGCGACTTCCGGTGACGGCACGGCGACGACGCCCCGGAAGCCGGCCGCCGCACCGGCAGCCAGGCCGGCGCGGTCACCGGCGCCGGTGCGTGGCGCCACGGCCCCCGGTCGCCGTGCTGCCGGCCGGCGGCGGCCGGCGCCGTCGCCGGGCCGGCCACTCCGGCTCGCGGGCGTGGAAGACAGCGGGATCACGGCCAGTGACGCCGCGGATACCGGCGGCGCCAGGCTGTCGTAGCGGCGGCGCGACGCATCGGATCCGGCCCCGGGCGCGCGGCCGAGCTCACGCGGCCGTGGTCTCGCGCCGCCTGCGCCATGTCGTCGCCGATGTCGGCGAAGCCCTCGTGGAACATGTAGCCGGCGACGTTCGATGTAGAGCATCACGCCGCCCACCAGGCCGAGCGCGACGACGAGCAGCACCGGCACGAATCCCAGGAAGATGTAGGACAGAATCAGCTTCTGCCGCACGCGCCAGAGCAGCGGCCGCCGGTGCCGGCGCGATGCCCATCGACGGCCAGCCAGCCAATCGACACGAACCAGCGCCGAGGCGGACGACCCTGCGGAACAGGTCGAGGAACAGCGGCAGTTCGACAAACTGCGCGCACGATCAGCAGGATCAGCAGCGAGGACGGACGACAGGATGAAGAGCCGCCCCGGAAGCGTGCGGAAGTACCTGACGGGCGCGCGCGGCAGGTGTCGTCACGGCGTTCGGCAAATTGCAATGCGCATGATAACAGACTAAGGTACGGTCGCTTAGCCATGAAACTGCCCCCACACGCCCGGTTTTCAACGGTCTGCATCCACGCCGGCCAGGAGCCCGACCCGTCGACCGGCGCCATCATCACGCCGATCTTCCAGACGTCCACCTACGTGCAGGAGGAGCTCGGCAAGCACAAGGGATACGAATACGCGCGCACGCAGAACCCGACGCGCGACGGCGCTCGAGGCGAATGTCGCGGCGATCGAGGGCGGCCGCGCCGGCGTTCGCGTTCGCGTCGGGCATGGCGGCCATCAACGCCATCGCGGCCGGCTGCTCCGTCCGGCGACCACGTCGTCGTCACCGACAACACCTACGGCGGCACGTTCCGGCTGTTCGACAAGGTGCTGACGCGCTACGGCCTCGACGTTCACCTACGTGGACACGTCGGATCTCGGGCGCCATCGAGCGCGCGATGACGCCGGCGACGCAGCTGCGTGTTCGTCGAGACGCCGACCAACCCGGTGATGCGGCTCACCGACCTCGCCGCGGTGGCCGACATCGCGCAGCGGCACGGCGCGATGCTGGTCGTGGACAACACGTTCGCGAGCCCGTGCCTGCAGCGCCCGCTCGCGCTCGGCGCCGACCTCGTGATGCACAGCACGACGAAGTACCTGAACGGCCACAGCGACTAGCGTCGGCGGCGTCGTCGTCGCGCAGCGCGACGAGGACATCGAGTGGCTGCGGTTCATCCAGAACTCGGCCGGCGCGATCCTCGGCCCGTTCGACTCGTGGCTGGTGCTGCGCGGCACCAAGACGCTGCCGCTGCGCATGGCGCAGCACACCGCCGAACGGCCTGGCGCTCGCGCGAGTTCCTCGAGGCGCACCCGAGGGTCAGCGCGTCATCTACCCCGGGCTGCCGAGCCACCCGCAGCACGCGCTGGCGCGCGCCAGATGCGCGGCTTCGGCGGCATGCTCGTCGTTCGAGGTCGGCACGCTCGAGGACGCGCGGCGACGTGCTCAATCGCGTTCAAGCTGATGGCGCTGGCCGAGAGCCTCGGGGGCGTCGAGACGCTCATCTGCCATCCCGGCGACGATGACGCACGCGTCGGTGCCGCCGGAGCGCCGCGCGGCGATCGGCCTCAGCGACAGCCTCGATCCGCATCTCGGCCGGCGTCGAGGACATCGAGGACCTGAAGGAAGACCTCGCCCAGGCGCTGCGGCTCGCGTAGTCAGGCACCGGACCCATGTCGCAATTCATCGACTTCCTGCTGCACAGCGACAAGCATCTGCTCGAGTTCGTGCAGGCGTACGGCGCGGGTGGGTCTACGCCCTGGTGTTCGGCATCGTCTTCGCGGAAACCGGCTTCGTCGTCACGCCGTTCCTGCCCGGCGACTCGCTGCTGTTCGCCGTCGGCACGCTCGCCGCGATTGGCGTGCTCAATCCGTGGCTGTCGATTGGCCTGCTGTTCGTCGCGGCCTTCACGGGTAACGCGGTGAACTACGCGATTGGCCGGCAGCTTGGCCCGCGGGTGTTTCGCGCCACGGACCGATCCAGCCGATGGCACCGGCTGCTCAACCAGGACCATCTCACCCAGGCGCACGCCTTTTTCGAGCAATACGGCGGCAAGGCCGTCATCCTTGGCCGCTTCGTCCCTATCGTCCGGACGTTCGTGCCCTTCGTCGCCGGTGCGGCCCAGATGACCCCGGCGTCGTTCGTCTTCTACAACTTCGTGGGCGCGGCGGCGTGGGTGGTGCTGTGCGTCGGCGCCGGGCTGCTGTTCGGCAACATTCCCATCGTCAAAGCCAACTTCTCGCTCGTGACCCTCGGTATCGTGGCCGTTTCGCTGCTGCCGGTGGTCATCGGCTGGCTCAGGAGCCGCCGAACGTAGGCCGGGGCTTCAGCCCCGGCAAATCCGCCGGGGCTGAAGCCCCGGCCTACATTGGGATCTACGACTCCTTCTTGGGCCCGACGTTGTCCCCCATCCAGGCCAGGTAATCCTCGCTCCCGTCGACGACGGGCAGGACGACGAACTCGGGAACGTCGTAGGGATGGCGGGCTTTGATGGCCTCCCAGAGCGCCCCGGTCATGTGGGCGGTGGTTTTGATGATGAGCTGCTGTTCGCGGTCCACCTGGGGCACGCCTTTCCAGGTGTAGACCGACGTCACGCCGGGCAGGATGTTCACGCAGGCGGCGAGGCCCGAGCCGACCAGCTCCTGAGCGAACGGCGTGGCGTCGAAGTCCGCCGGCAGCGTGGTGAGGGCGATGACCGGTTCGCTCATGCTTCATTTTCTCCCTGTACAACTGCGCCAAAAACCTGATAAAAGAATGGTTCAATGGCCGCCCATCCCGATGCCGCGCCTGGCACCGCGCCCACTCCGGCGCGGCGGCCGCGCGTGCGGCGGCGGCCACGCACGCCGCAGGAAGCCCGACAGTGGCGGCGGCGCATGGTCGGCTACGCCCTCAGCGGCGCGGCGTTCATTCTGGTGGTGAACGCCCTCGTCGGCGAGAACGGGTATCTTGCCACGTTGCGCGCCCAGCGTGAGTCCGCCGCGATCGAAGCGGAACTGCAGCAGGTTCGTGAAGAGAACCAGCAGATGCGCGATCGGATCAAGCGGCTCCACACCGATCCCACCGAAATCGAAGATTCCGCCCGCAAAGAGCTGCGCATGATCAAGCCGGGCGAGACGATCGTGATCATCAAGGACGCCGACAAGAAGCCCAAGACGCCCCAGGAGCCTGGGAAATAGGTCCAGCGCCGCCCCCCTGGCGCATGCCAAAGGCGCCCTGTCGGCCCCGGCGCCACCGACCGTGACAATTCTCCCCCGCTCGTTCGTCTTCACCTCAGGAGTGCCACGCGCACGCGACGACCGGCGCGACCGGGAACTGCTCGGCGACCTCGCGGCGGGCGGGCCGAACGCGCTTGGCGAGCTGTATGACCGGCATGCGGCGTCGTTGTTCCGCCACGCCATCGCGCTCACGCGGCGGCGGCCCGATGCGGAGGACCTCGTGCAGGCGGTCTTCGTGAAACTGGCGACGACCGGTGCGGAACTGCTCGGCGTCAGGCAGCCCGCGAGCTATCTGCATCGGATGCTGCACACGACGTGGCTGGATGGGCAGAGGCGGACGGCTACTGGCGAATCGGGCTGTTGAGCACGTCGCGCACGCCGACGCACGTGCCGCAGCCTGACATGGAGTCGTCGATGGACATGGCGCGGGCGCTCGACGACCTGCCAGCCGAACAACGAGAAGTCGTCGTCCTGCACCTCGTCGAAGGGTTTTCGTTTCGCGAGATCGGCCGCCTGACGGGCGTTTCGCTGTTCACGGCCGCCGGCCGCTATCGACTGGCCGTCGCCCGTTTGCGCAAGTCACTCGGAAAGGCCGCGGGAGGAGCCGCATGAAGCTGACTGACATCGAAGCGCGCGTGCGAGCAATCGCGTGGCCAGAGCCGTCACCGGAATTGCGCGCGCGGGTCCTGACCGCCGCTCCGCGTCGCGGTCCCGTCGATCACCTGGTCCGATCGCCTGTGGTTCTCCCGGACGTTTCGACTGTCCGTGGCCGCGGCCGTGCTCGGTGCTGCTCACGCTCGATCAGGTCTCGGGCAGCCGCGAGACGGCCGGCTTCGTTCCGGGCCCGCGGGCAACCGCGGAGGCGCAGGCGATTGAAGACACGGGTCTGCAGATTGGTCTTCCGGCCGAAGCGGCCGCGTCGCTCGCTCGCCGGGCGCTGGCCGAGCCGCGCCCGCGCACGGCCGTCCCGCGGATTGACCCCACGGCGGAGTGGCCGAACGAGGGAGGAGACAACCGATGACCGAGACCTCGGCGACATCCATGCCGGCCCCGCCGCAACCGCCGGGTCTTCATCCTGCTCGGCATCCTGCTGCTGCTCGTGGCCTACGTCGGCTTCGACGCCTGGGCCGGCCATCGCGTCAATACAGAAGTCGCGCGCCTCGAGAAGGTCTACGGCAGTTGAAGTGAGTACCCGGCCCCGGTGCCAGCCGCCGACAACCGTGCGCGTGTCGTCAAAGCCGCCGCGGCCATGACCGCGTTCAGCGCCGGCACGACCTTCACGGAGTTCTCGGCTTCGTTCTCGCGGTTCGCCAAGTCTCGACGACGCCGGTTCCGGTCCCAGCCGATCTCCGGGCGTTCGTCGAGGCCAATCAGGAAGCGATTCGTCTGGCAGACAGCATCCGCAACCGGCGCCGGTCCGACTTCGAAGTGGACTATCCGTCGGGCAACAACTAGCCGCCCTTGCTGGACATGCGCACGTTGTCGTCGCCATCTACCTGGCCGCGCTGCTGGACCTCGAGGCCGGGCGAGCCGACGACGCCGCGACGAAGATCACGTCAGGCCTGGCGGTGTCGGCCTCGCTCAGGCAGGAACCGGAGTTGATTGCGCAACTGATTCGAATCGCGGTGGCGCTGCCGCAATTCCAGGCCGTGCAGCGCCTGATTACGGAGGCCGAACCATCGGGGCGGCGCTGGCCGACCTCGCGCGCTGGCTGGCGAAGACCGGACGCCGGATCCGATGCGAATCGGACTGCTGGGTGAACTGCGGCACGTCGACGTCGCGCTGTCCGAGGCCGGCGAAGATGGGGCACTCGTCGCCTGGTTCGGGCCCCTTGCGCGCCTGGGCCGGCCCTGGTTGCGGCTCGCGCGCGCCCGCTACCTCGAACGCCGTGGGGCCGGGCGCCCGGCGTTCGAGGTAGCGGGCGCGCGCGAGCCGCATCCAGGGCCGGCCGAGGCGGGCGAGCGGCAACCAGGGGACGCCGAAGGTGGCCGACATGCTGTCGAGTCGCCCGCCTTCCATTCGCGCGAACGCCGCGTTGACGTGCCGGACCTCGCCAAAGAGGCCGGTGTACATCGGATCCGGCACCCGGCTTGCGCCAGCCAGCTCGCCAGGTTCTCCAGCGCCGCTTTCGATGGTTCCGCTTCGGTGATCGGCCGTTCGGTCGCCTCGAACTGCGGCATCGCCACCCCGATGCGAATCAACTGCGCGATCAGTTCCGGTTCCTGGCCGATCGACGCGGACACCGCGAGGCCCGTCGTGATCTCGCCGCCGCTTCGTCGGCGTGCCCGGCGTCGAGGTCCATGAGTGCATTCAGGTAGATGGCGAACGACAGCGTGCGGATGTCCATCCAGGACGGCTCGTTGCTGCCGGAGGGATGGTCGATTTCGAATCGGAGCGCCCGCGCGTGCGGGTGGAGTCGGCCAGCCGGATCGCGTCCTGGTTGGCCTCCACGAACGCCCGGAGTTCGGCCGGGACGTGCCGGCTCTCGAGACTGGTGACTGCGAGAAGGCCTTGAAGAAGTCCGAGGGGTTCTTGTCGTCGCTGAACGCGGTGAGCGCGGCGGCAGCCCTGACGACGCGCGCGCGATTGTCGGCGGCCGGCACGGGCTCGGGTACCACTCCCGCAATGTGCCGTAACGCTGCTCGAGGCGCGCGACTTCCGTATTGACGCGATGGCCGGCCCAGGCGTCGCAGCCGACGTAGGCCACGAGCAGCAGCAGGAGACCGAGCAGGATGAAGACCCGGCGGTTCCTCCGGGGCCGCATGGATGTCGCCGAGGTCTCGGTCATCGGTTGTCTCCTCCCTCGTTCGGCCATTCCGCCGTGGGGTCAGTTCGCTGGATCGCCGTTCGCGGGCGCAGCTCGGCCAGCGCCCGGCGCGCGAGCGACGCGGCCGCATCTGCCGGCAGACCAATCTGCCGGCCCGTGTCTTCAATCGCCTGCGCCTCCGCGGTTGCCCGCGGGCTTGGAACGAAGCCGGCCGTCTCGCGGGTGCCCGAGAACTGGTCGAGCGTGAGGAGCCCGATCATGGTCGCCGCCACGGACAGTCGAAACGTCCGGGAGAACCACAGGCGATCGGACCAGGTGATCGACGGTCCTGCGACCGGCGCGGCGGCCAGGACCCGCGCGCGCAATTCCGGTGATGGCTCTGGCCACGCGATCGCTCGCACGCGCGCTTCGAGGTCAGTCAGCGTCATGCGGCTCCTCCCGCGGCCTTTCCGAGCGACTTGCGCAAACGGGCGACGGCCAGTCGATAGCGGCCGGCGGCCGTGAACAGCGAAACGCCCGTCAGGCGGCCGATGTCGCGAAACGAAAACCCTTCGACAAGGTGCAGGGCGACGACTTCACGTTGTTCGGCTGGCAGGTCACCGAGCGCTCGCGCCACATCCATCGACGACTCCATGTCAGGTTGCGGCACGTGCGTCGGCGTGGTGACGTGCTCAACAGCCCGATTGCCAGTGGCCGTCCGTCTCTGCCCATCCAGCCACGTGGTGTGCAGCATCCGATGCAGATAGCTCGCGGGCTGCCTGACGCCGAGCAGTTCCGCACCGGTCGTCGCCAGTTTCACGAAGACGGCCTGCACCAGGTCCTCCGCAGCGGGCCGCTGCCGCGCGAGCACGATGGCATGGCGGAACAGCGACGCCGCATGGCGGTCATACAGTTCGCCAAGTGCGGTCGGCTCGCCCGATGCGAGTGTCCCGAACAGTTCCCGGTCACGCCGGTCGTCGCGCGCGCGTGGCACTCCTGATGTGAAGACGAACGGGCGGGGGAGATTTGTCACGGTCGGCGCCGCCGAGACCTCAGGGGCGCCACTGGCCAGCTCTACAGGGGGCGGAACTGGGCCTATTTCCCAGGCTCCTGGGCGTCTTGGGCTTCTTGTCGGCGTCCTTGATAATCACGATCGTCTCGCCCGGCTTGATCATGCGCAGTTCTTTGCGGGCGGAATCTTCGATTTCGGTGGGATCGGTGTGGAGCCGCTGATCCGATCGCGCATCTGCTGGTTCTCTTCACGAACCTGCTGCAGTTCCGCTTCAATCGCGGCGGACTCACGCTGGGCGCGCAACGTGGCAAGATACCCGTTCTCGCCGACGAGGGCGTTCACCACCAGAATGAACGCCGCGCCGCTGAGGGCGTAGCCGACCATGCGCCGCCGCCACTGTCGGGCTTCCTGCGGCGTGCGTGGCCGCCGCCGCACGCCGGCCGCCGCGCCGGAGTGGGCGCGGTGCCAGGCGCGGCATCGGATGGCCGGCCATTGAACCATTCTTTATCAGGTTTTCGGCGAGTTGTACAGGGAGAAAATGAGCATGAGCAACCGGTCATCGCCCTCACCACGCTGCCGGCGGACTTCGATGCAACGCCGTTCGCTCAGGAGCTGGTCGGCTCGGGCCTCGCCGCCTGCGTGAACATCCTGCCCGGCGTGACGTCTACACCTGGAAAGGCGTGCCCAGGTGGACCGCGAACAGCAGCTCATCAGAAACCACCGCCCACATGACCGGGGCGCTCTGGGGGCCATCAAAGCCCGCCATCTCTACGACGTTCCCGAGTTCGTCGTCCTGCCCGTGTCGACGGGAGCGAGGATTACCTGGCCTGGATGGGGGACAACGTCGGGCCCAAGAAGGAGTCGTAGATCCCAATGTAGGCCGGGCTTCAGCCCCGGCAATTGCCGGGCTGAAGCCCCGGCCTACGTTCGGCGGCTCCTGAGCCAGCCGATGACCACCGGCAGCAGCGAAACGGCCACGATACCGAGGGACGAGCGAGAAGTTGGCTTTGACGATGGGAATGTTGCCGAACAGCAGCCCGGCGCCGACGCACAGCACCACCCACGCCGCCGCGCCCACGAAGTTGTAGAAGACGAACGACGCCGGGGTCATCTGGGCCGCAAGGCAACGAAGGGCACGAAGTCCGGACGATAGGGACGAAGCGGCCAAGGATGACGGCCTTGCCGCCGTATTGCTCGAAAAAGGCGTGCGCCTGGGTGAGATGGTCCTGGTTGAGCAGCCGGTGCCATCGGCTGGATCGGTCCGTGGCGCGAAACACCCGCGGGCCAAGCTGCCGGCCAAGCCGTAGTTCACCGCGTTACCCGTGAAGGCCGCGACGAACAGCAGGCAAATCGACAGCCACGGAGAGCCGAATCGCGGCGAGCGTGCCGACGGCGAACAGGAGCGAGTCGCCGGGCAGGAACGGCGTGACGACGAAGCCGGATTCCGCGAAGACGATGCCGAACACCAGGGCGTAAACCCACCGCGGACTCGACAGATGCTTGTCGCTGTGCAGCAGGAAATCGATGAATTGCGACATGGGTCCGGTGCCTGACTACGCGCGCAGCGCCTGATCGAGGTCTTCCTTCAGGTCCTCGATGGGTCGACGCCGGCGGAGATGCCGGATCAGGCTGTCGCTGAGGCCGATGGCCGCGCGGCGCTCCGGCGGCGCCGACACCATCGTCATCGTCGCCGGATGACAGACGAGTGTTTCGACGCCGCCCAGGCTCTCGGCCAGCGACATCAGCTTGAAGCGATTGAGCACGCACCGGGCATCT
>CAVVUL010000009.1:0-1340972 GCA_963751445.1 uncultured Acidobacteriota bacterium
TGGACCGGGGGGCGGCTGTACGCAGCGGCGATTTTGTGGAAAGCACAAAGAGTAGTTTACCCCTACCGGACGCAGCAAGTCCCGTGCCATGAGGGCAGCTGGGTCGGGCCGCCAAATGTTGAAGTCTTGCGCTTGCCCCGCGCCCAAGATCACCGCAGATTCCGCGCCTTGTCAGAACCCTGAATGGACACACCCGAGATCGACTGGATTCGGAGCAAGCCGCTCCATTGGCTCTATTTCGTCGGCCTGTCGCTAGCCATCGCCGGGCTTGCCGGTTCCCACTGGGCCGTCAATCCGTATCGCCTTGCCGCATGGGTGTATTCGAGTGACACGGGGCACATCGTGATCGAGTCGCGATGTGCCGGACAGGACGCGGTTGCCCTGCGGCATCGGCAAGTGGTGACAGCGGGGTTTTTCGAATACCGGCTTCCGTTTCCCCGATGCCGGGTGGCGTCGATCAGCTGTCCAGCAACAATATCCGCGAGCTTCGCCAGGAAGTCGCAGCGGCGACAATCACCTATTACGGAATGGTCATCGAGCGGTTGTTCGGCACTCCGCGGGCGCTCGAGGGCGAAGGCATTTTTGCGTGGGATACGAGGCCGAATCGTGCGGGGGCGGCGGTCCTAAGCGCACCGCTCGTACTGCATCCTGCAGCTCTCGATGTTTCGGCGGTTCGACTCGGTGGCCCCGATGGCTGCCGTTCCTGTTGCTGCCCCTGGCATGGTGGCTGGCCGGAGCCTCGCTGCAAGGAAGCCGAAAAACCACGAGACATCGCCGCATCGGCAGCCCGTACTCGTTCATGACCGTGGCGGTCCTGACACTCATCGTCGCGATGGCAATGGTTGCACGGACGGACGTGTCGGTGCATCCCGATGAATGTCGCATGTCGAGAGCGCGCGCTACTACTTCGATCACTGGGCGAAACCCATGATCGGTGCACCGGAAACGCTCGAGGCCCACCGGACTAACCGCTACGGATATGCCTACTTGACAGGAATCGACCCAGTCTATCTGCTCGCCGGCAAGTTCGCCATCGCGTTCTGGCCGTCGTACAGAACGACGTATTCGCCCTCCGGATGTTCAATGCCTCTTGTTCGGCGTCTTGCATTTCTGGTCTTGCGCAGGACCGATGTTCGCCTCGCTATGGTTCCTCTCCTGGCGACGCCTCAGGCTTGGTACGTCTTCTCCTATTTCAATGGTGACGCGTTGCCGCTGTTCCTGTCGTGCTCGCGATGGTTGCATTCTTGCTTTGGGGAGTCATGATGACGCGCAAGTTCAGCGCCTGACCTCGGCTCGCGGTGGCCGCTTGTGGGCGGGCTGCCTTGCAGGATTGATCCTTCTCTCGAAGCCCAACTACTGGCCGGTACTAGGCGCAATCATCCTTCTGTCTGCTTGCGCGCGCAAGGTACGTCTCACAGACGAGATTCGCGCTGCTCTTGCTCGGGTTGGATGCTAAGCCTTGTGGGTGGATTCATCGTTCTTGATCGCGCGAGTGGTGTGGCGCCTGCAATTCGAATCCTACCGCTGGCAGCAGGTCTGGGATGCTTCTCTGGCAGGGGGTTGCCGCTCGTAAGCAGTCTGTGCAACGACACAGGCGCGACGGTCGTGGCTCAAGGTTGCGGGCGTCGGTACAGTCGGGCTGATCGCAGTCGTCGGACTCAAGATGGTCGATGAGTTGCGCGAGAATCCGCTTCCGTTTTCCGCGAAGAGGGCCGAAGCGCTTCGCTTGCGGTGACCGAAATCACGGCAAGCAGCGCATTCAGGCCCAGCGCTCTGGGAAAAAAGGAGGTGGCAAAGATCCACAAGCTGCGCGATCAGGGGGTGAGCCTCGGCCAGATGTTCTCGCGCGAGGCCTGGTTCGACTCGGTCATTCAGGAGCTTCCTGGGTGTGTATGGTTACATGAACATTGGGCCATCGAGTCATTCGCATGCGTGCTGGGTGGCGTATTCTGCTGGTCGCGATAGCGATAGGCATGCTCGTTGGCCGGTACGCCCCAACGGGAACGGGAGCGGCTGCTCAACTCGCGCTGGTGGCGGGGGTGGCGACTGTCTCGCGGCGTCGATCGGATTCAGTTGGATCCAGGACTTCCAACCCCAAGGCCGTTACCTCTAGGAATCCTTCCTATCCTGGGCGGCGGGCTGGTCTTGGCGGGGCAGGGCGCGGCGCAGAGCCGGACTCTCCAGTGGACGGTCGTTGCCGCATTCGCACTGGCAACCGTATCGTTCCTACTCATCGGCATTCAGGGCATACCGAAGCTGCCCGGCCTGTACTGAGCCCCGAAGGCTCACGGGCGCCTAGCTCAGCACCGCCTCGAGCCGCTTCAGGTTCTTGAAGAACAGCAGCTTGATCGCGAAATGCGTTGCCACAACGCGATCGTCGGTGTAGTTGAACGAGTAGCTGTCCGGCAACGGTGCGCTTCCTCCTTTGCGCTTGACCAGGTGGTTGTAGGCCGCCTGCTCGAACGTCGCATACTTGACCATCAGTTCTTTCTTCGCGCCAATCCACGCATCGATCGCGGCGAGATCAAAGGCACGCTTGTCGAAGCACAGCAGACCTGCGTTGAAGTCGGTTGGCGGCTGCGTCTTGCACTCGTAGTCGACGACTCGTTTCGCGCGTCTCTCACCGGTACATATTGCTCCAAGCTGTACAGGCTGTTCCCGTCCGCGGGATCCTCGGCCCATTCGATGATTTCGCGGGGCTTGGAAGAAAAGGACGTCAGCATCAAGGACCAGCGTCTTGCGGGCATCCGACATGAGGTTGAAGTCGAAGAGCCGGATCGCGAAGATGCGCATGTTGTACTTCTGTCCCCGGTGATCGGAGGTCTCCTTCGCGGTGAACCGGTATTCGCAGCAGTTCGGGAAATCGCCGATTCGGTCTCGGATCACTTTGTCCGCCTCGCCTTCTGCATGACCTTCGCACCGACCAGATGCTTTTGCAGCGTCGCAATATCAGCATCGGTGAGACTTCCGTCATCATGCAGGACGACCGTGTACCTCCTGCCCGAATAGTGGAGAAAGCTCTTGACGGACCACAGGCACATGCCGACGTGAGACGCCCCAGCAGCATGTGGAGTTCGAAGTGCGGACAATCCTCGCCCGTTTGATAAGGCCGCGTGGACAGGACCGTGCGGTCATAGTGCCGGCGAAGCGCATCAGATTGCGTCTGGCGAGCCACTGGCTCACGCGCCATGGCAGCCGCCGCTCCTTCACCAGATCGACGACCGCAGTAAGGAGCTTGGAGGTGCGAGATGGCGCCTTGGCTGTGTTCATCGCGTCGATTGTAGTGCCCGTAGGGACAGATTCCGGGGAAGCCGCGAGGATGCGCGGCGAGGGCTCAAGCCGCGGCGTAGACGCCGTGGCCCAGAATGCCATTGCCGCGTCTGCCAGAAAATGGGACGAACTCCGGATAATATATCGAATGCTCGAAGGCGTGTCCAAGGCTGCGGGCCATTGAAAATATCTTCCGCGACAGCCCCAAGAACTCACGGACGTAATTGACGCTTCACCGGCAGTACATCGTGATCAAACGATAGGTCAGCAGGTCCATCCCCACCGATGTCGCGTCCCCGTGTCTGCTTTCTGACCGGCAGCGCCGCCGACTGGGGCGGCGGCAGCCGGGTCCTGTACACGACACTGCGGGCGATGGACCTCGACCGGGTGGAGCCGCTGGTTTTGCTCTCCGGCGAAGGTCCGGTCCGCGCGGAGCTCGAAGCGCGAGGCATCCGCTGCATCGCGTGGGGACCGCCGACCGAGCCAGTGAACAAGCGCGCCTATCTCCGCGCGCTGTTCCGGATGCTCGTGTTCCTGCGCCGCGAGCGCGTCGCGGTTCTGCACGTCAACCATCGATTCTGGCGTCCGGCCGAGGTGCTCGCGGCGTTCCTGCTGCGCATACCGGTGCTCGTGCATTTCCACGTCGTCAACGAGGAGGAAGGCTCGTTCATGAGCCGGTGCCGCGCGGCGGTTTGTGTGTCGCGCTACGTGGCCGCGCAGTCGCTGCCTGCGGAACTGCCGAAGGATATCGTCTACAACCCGGTGGACCTGGCGCGCTTTGCCGATGGCCCCGACCGGCGCGCCGAGTGGGGGCTCGACGCGCAGCACGTAGTCGTAAGCTACCTCGGGCAGATCCGCGAGATCAAAGGCGTGCAGGATTTCATTGCGATGGCGCGCCGGCTGCCGCATCCCCTCGCGCGTTTCCTGATCGCCGGAGAGTGCCGCGACCCCAAGAAATACCCAGGCTCGTACAGCGTCGAGGACCTGCAACGGATGATCGGCGGGGATCCGCGCATTCGCTACCTCGGCTACATAGCGAAGGTCGAGGACGTCTATCGCAGCTCGGACGTCATCGTCGCGCCTTCGCGTTGGCAGGAGCCGCTGGGACTCATCATTCTGGAGGCCGGGGCATGCGGCAAGCCGGTCGTCGCGACGCGCGTCGGCGGCATCCCCGAGATCGTGCAGGACGGTGAGAATGGCCTGCTGGTCGAGCCGGGGGACGTCGATGCGTTGACCGCGAGCGTACAGCGACTGATCGAGGACCCCGACCTGCGCCGGCGCATGGGGAACACCGGCCGACAGCGGGTCGAGGACGGGTTCGCCAGCCGACCGGTGCGGGAATTCGAGGCGCTGCTTCTGCGTTACGCGCGCTAGTTACTGTGAACTGAGGCGGTTCATTTCGCCACTCAGCCGAAAGATTGCGGTGCATCACTTGGCATTCGAGTGGCGGCTTGGGCTGGTGGACTTTGCTAGCAAGAAGAGGATTGACTGAACATGACCGCCGAAGGCAAGACCGCACCACACCGCCCACTCGATGTTCTCGTCGGTCACGTTCGCCCGGAATCGCCGAATGAGTGACACGCTGAAAGTGGGCTGGGTCATTTCCGGAAATCAGGAGGTCGCTAGTTGCCGCCTCCAGGGGTTCCATATCCACGATTACCTGGTCGGCCAGGGAGTAGCGTCGAAAATCGTCGTCACGGACTTCAACTCCACTCATGCAGGATACTCGCTCCCCTTTCTCAGACTGGCACGCCAATTGCGTAGCGATCAGGGTTTCGACGTCATCCTGTTCGAAAGACCCAATTGGATGGCTTTCAAGCTCAGCCAGCTCTGCCCAATGGCGGGAATCAAGACGATTCGCGCCAAGGCATCGTTTGCGAGTCGCCGGCGATACTGCAGAGGGTAGCCGCATATTGCCAGCCTGCCTCCCGAAAGAACGGAGTTCCCGCGAAATAGTTGCCTCGCCCCGCCAAGGCGTCAAGTCTCGTAGGCAGGCCACGACCTTCGAAGTCCATTTCTCAAATGCGAAGTCCGTACGAAAGCGTTGATTTGCTGAACGACAGATTGGACCGAAGAAGCCTCTAACCCAGACATTTCATACCGAAACGAGAAATGAGATCGGCGGAATCATACCACCCACGTTGAATCGGCATCGCTGTGTATGCCGAAATGATGCGTGAGAACTCGCTGCCTTGCTAGGACGGCAGGCCCGCGCCGTCGGAAACCGCCACGCAAAATGCCGCAAAGGGGCACGGGCGGCCGATGCGGCTCCCGGCGCGGAGCAGAGGTGGACTGCGTCCAGCAACATGGCGCGATGTTGGCCTTCAGCGGGCCCGAGGAACGCGCAGATCTCGGCAAAGGCCGCGCTAGGTTTACGTAAGTCATGCCCGTGAAACGATCCGGGCTGATAAAGTGTACCATCGCAGAAGCTGGCGAATACTCTCCCCCCTCGTAGATCTGGTACCGCACCGCAGGAAGGGGGTGCGCGCTTCGATGTGCCAGTAAGTACGCATACACGGTCTGATCCTCGAGCCAGTACCCTATCTGGCGGATCGCATCTTCAATTTCCTGCATTGTCATCCGCCCCTCATACCCCATGAAACCAGAATTGAAATGTCGCGGTAGTTTCTCGCGATCGAGATAGTTGACCGCTCGAAATGTATCCACCAACGGATCTGCGTTGTAGAACGACTGACCATTCGGCTCTCGGAGCCACCCGATAACCTCATCCGGCCGGGCACAAAACACAATGTCCGAGTCGAGCAGAATTGTCTTCTTGGCATTGTTGAAGAAATTGAAATCAAAGACCTTCATGAGCAGCACATGTTGCTCTCGTTTCGTCCACATTTCCCTGGAAAGGGACCCCTCGATCGCGAGATCGGCCTGTGCCCTCGAAATCACTGTTGCTCCGACAATGTTACGGGTCATTGATTTGAAGTCCGAACCGCTCAGCGAGCCATCGTCGTGTATCACGACCTTTACGTCGCTTACGTAGCGCAAGAATGTCTTGATTGCGACAATGCACATGTTCACGTCGCGCGCACACACGAGTACGTGCAGCTCGGCGTCCGAGTCGGGATTGCTGTTCATCGGCGGTGTACGCAATACTCCACGAAAAAAGTAATTGGCATGAGCCATCATGAAGTTCGACCGTGACCTGAACCGCCATGGCACGACTCGCGCGATAGAGAACAACGGAGGAGTTTTCACAGCGGCAAGGCCTCCATTCGAGATATTTCGAAACATGCGCAGATACGCACCGACAACAGATGCAGAAACGGCTGCCGGCAGAACTGCAGCGGACTTTATCGCATCAGCGCAACTGCTCAAGAGATGGGCGCCAAGCTAATATCAGACACTCTATCAAACGGCAAGAATTCTAACGTGGTCGGCCCGATGGTCCCGAGAATACACTTAGCTATTGATTGCGGCAGGCGGAGTCCGCGGCGAAACAGATTTGGCCCATGCCGTTCTCGCGCAGTGCATGGCAATCATAATGCCCCTACTGAAGAGTGTCGTGCGACGGCAACGAAGCGCCCGCGGTAACTCAGCAACCCAGTGCCGCGATTCCATCCCGCGCGCGGCCAGTCATGCTACGTCCTCGGCACCCAACACGCGCGGCACGCGCGCGGACCGGCGCAGCACGTATACCCGGGACGTCCCGCGCAGGTCCCCCGGCAATAGCTCCTTCATCGCCCAATAGACGGGACGTTTCAGTGCTGCCTGCAAGGCATTGTTGAACCGGAATCGCCCGGTCAAGTGTTTATGTGCGATGTCGAAGCCCGCCAGTTCGATGAACCGCTCGAGCCCCTGCCGCCAAAGCATGGAGATGTGTCGGTTCTCCGTAATCTCGGCACCGTCGAAGATGTAGGGGCAACCGCGAAGCAGCCACTCGAGGCGCGCCTGTGCCGACTCCACGTTCGGGGTGGACAGCACCAATATCCCGCCTTCGTCTAGCGTGCCCGCGATACTGCGCAGCAGCTGCGCGGGGTTCTCGACGTGCTCGATGATCTCGAGAGCGCATACCAGTGCGTACCTACGCGCGCCGACGTTCGGCGCGCGCGAAGGGCTTGTCCAGGTCGATCCGGTAGCAATCGATGTCCAGATTGACATTGTCGTTCCAGCTCGTGCAGGCGACACGGAAGCCAGCATCGATCAGTGATTTGCTCAGCGCGCCATGTCCAGCCGCCACGTCGAGCACCCAGGTGCCTAGAGGCAACAGATCCTTTGCAACGGAAACCGCCAACTGGTGGGTCTCGACGTCCGCCTGGATGGGCAGTCCGTCGTACTGCCAGTAGCCACGCACGTTGGAATTTTCTTGATAGGGCATAGTTTCACTGAGCTTCACATACAGCACGACCAAGTCGCGCGGCGGCGGCGCCATTTGCAGTTTCAGCGCTGCTTGATGGCAGGTCCCCCGCCATGTCGATTCGACACAGCAGTACCGGCAAGTGATGCGCACCGATGTGATCATCGACTGCTTGTTTCGCGCCTTCCCAGTGGCGGTAGTCATCGACGATCAGCACACCGCCAGGCACTAATCGGGAAAACGAGTGCTCCTGCTCGTGTCGCGTCGATTGGCACCAATCGGGGTGTCAATACGCAACAGCGCGATGAATTCCGGAATGTGTTTTGGAATTGTATCCGAAGGCAAGAGCGACCATGCCGCTGAAACGCTCGAGCGCGTGCCTTCCCCAGCAAAGCAGTGCATAAGAGACGATTTCGGTATCGCCGCTTGAATCGAAGCGCATACCTTGAGCCTGTAGCTGTAGCTCCGCACGCAGCTCGCGGAAGTTGTAGACCTCGCCGTTGAAAATGATGACGCGGCTTCGGTCGGCCCGCAACATCGCCTGATGCCCGGCAGGAGTCAAGTCCTGAATGAACAGACGCCGGAGACCAATAACACAGTGGGTGTGATCGCTCCACAGTCCTTCCTCATCCAGACCGCGACGCACCATGAGGGACACCATTTCCGATACTGGCGACAGAAGATCAGGGCTGCCATAGGAAGGCACCCCGCAAATGCTGAACATGGGGCCCTTCTACCGACGCTACCGCTCCGGATCACCCGCCTCTGTGCAGTCCCCCTCTGCAAGAACGGATTCAGGGATTGGTGGGCAAGCCAGTCTTGGGCGGGGATGGCAGCTCAGTCGTGGTTTCTGCCTTCGGGTTTTCCAGCGTCCCGGTTTGGGGCACGGACGTGCCTACCGATTCGTCCGCCCTGCGAAAGCATTCGGTTGCGTAGATGGCGGCGTCGCCATCGAGCCCGGGTACGGCAGTTGGCCGCCGAGCTCCTTGTAACGCCGCTGCAACGGTACCGATTCCGGCACGTGACGCAGGCCTTCCGTCACTATTCGCAATGCGTCCTTCTTGTTGCCCCTGTCCGCCTCCAGGTCCGACAGTGCGATGTAAGCCGGCGCGAGTTTGGGATTGCCATTGATGGCCGTGACGAATTCCGCAGCCGCCGGACCGTCCTTCTTCCAAAGCTTGAGCGCCTTGCCCTTTTGCAGGTGTATTTCCGGGAGCATCGAAGAAGTCTGGCGTGGCACGAGCCAAAACATAATCGCACCCCCCAACGGCGATCTGCAGGTTTTGTTGCACCGCATGGGGAATGGAGATTTCCGCATAGGCTCGATTCGTGAACCGGATGCAGTCGCAGTAGTGATGCATGTGACCCCAGTTAGTCTGGTCAGGAGTGTCTCGATTTTGATAGACGAGCCTCTGGCACATCTGCTCTTCCTGCGGCGTCCTGGCAAAATTGTGCGCAAAATCAAGGGGGTCAAAGCCAGCACCCCACGCCATCGTCGAAACCAGACCCAGAACCCAGGCGAAAACCGATCGCTTGATCATGATGCGACCCTCCAATCCACTCGATTGATCATGTCCGCGTATTGCATGCCGCGAAAGCGACAAGTACCGATAAAATGCACGAAGCGGGTCCTGCCGGCTGATTTCACAGTCCGTGTAATCGGGGTGCGGCAAGACCCGCGCGCCGGGCTGATTCGCCACGAGCAGATTCGACATGACCTGCTCGCTGCCCCAATCGCGCCACTTGTCGCCGATGAGCTGCTGCATCTGCGACGAGAGGCTGCGCATCAGCTCGATTTTTCCCGGACCGGATGGAAAGCCGGCGAAACCGGAACAGCCACGCACATATTTCAGAACTTCCGGTGTGCGAACCTGGTCGAGATGCGCTTCGGCCGCAATTTGCACGTGCGGCGATGGTTGGGCTACGCGCGCACGGGCACGCTGTGCGGTCTCGCCAGCGGCTTCGATTTGCCTGACCATCCCAAGTGCCGATGCGTAAACGCCCGGCCATCACGTACCGCGGCCGCCACTTCCGCAAGGGGCCCCATGGCCAGCGTGTCGGCATCGAGCTGGATCACATAATGCGATCGCGACAGGCGCGCAATCGCGATGAGGCGCTCCCACGTCCCACCGGTCGGAAGACCCGGCTCGTGGCAATCCGCCAAGGCATGAAACTCGATACCCGACATGCGGCTCAGCGGCTTCGCGGTCGCGTGCAGTGAGACTGCCGTCATCGACGAGATGCACGGCTCTCGGCGGGAGACGCATCGCGAAGGACTTGATTGCGGCGAGGTACATCAGCACGTCCTTGTGCTCAAGCTCGGACAGACACCAAGGGTGCGGCGCCATTCCCATCACTACCGGCGGGGTATCCATAATACCGTGCACACGCCAGACAAAGCGCGCACGCCGGAGACGGTCTTTCGACTTGTCGAACATGCTGCCTCATCTGTCCTTGCATTGCATTTGCGCGTGCAATAGCCGGCGTCTTGTCGGCCACCCGTTCCCAGGCGAATTCGGCCTGCGCACGGGCGCAGGCCCGCCTCTCCCATCCGCCGGGCCAGTTCCGGATCGGCCAGCAGGCGGATGAGCGCCATCGTCACCGCAGCGACGTCGTTGCCATCCACCCGGAATCCCGTCACCCCATCCTGACCGCCGCTCCGGTCCCACCCGCCATCCCGGCGATCCGGCTTGCCGCAGGCGGCTGCCTCGATGAACACCATGCCGAAGCCCTCGTTGTCGCCGTCGATTTCGCGGTTGGGCATGGCGAAGACATCACAGGCATTCATCCAGCGAGGCAGATCGTCGCGCTCAACGCGCCGAGCAAGTGCACATGACCTTGCAACCCGTGTGCCCCGATCGTGATCGGCAAGATAGTCCTGGTCGTCACCGATACCGGCCAGGGCGAAGTGACCGGCAGGCCATCCTCGGCGCAACTGCGCCACGGCCTCGATCAGGCGGTCGAAGCCCTTGCGCCGCGACAACCGTCCGACCGAGAACACGAACTTTTCTCCGGCTCGAGGCCAATGCTCTCGCGCAATCCGGCCGTGTCGAGCCCCGGCCGAAACACCTCGACATCGACGCCCGGATAGATCAGCGGCGATTCGGTCCCGATCGACTCCCATGCCCAGCAACGTGTCGCGGGTGTGCTCGCTGTTGGCGATCACGCGGTCACCATGGCGCAGGGCAAAGCGCATCGCCTTGAACTTGCCGCCGCGTCCCCAGGTCGTGAGTTCCTCGCCGTGGGCGTAGATGACCACCGGCCTGAACGTGAGGCGCGCCACCGCCCAACCCACCAAGCCCTCGGGCAACGCGCGGAAGGCATGGATCGCGTCGAATCGATGGGTCAGCGCAGCCACAACGACTTGACGAAGAGCCGCCGATACATCGCCAGCGACTCGGGCCTCAGCCAGGGCACCCGGCGCAGATCGAGCCGATGAATGGTATTCGGATGCTCGGGATCGACTGCGGCCGCGCCCGGCACGTCGGCGGTGACAATGTGGATCTCCTTGCCACCCAGCGGCGGTAGACCTCGGCCGCCCATACCGCGGTCCCGCCTTTGGTCGGCAGGAACAGTTCGGTGATCACCAGCAACCGGTTCATCGCGGTCATCATCCCTCGCAGCATCGAAAGCACGTTACGCGCGCTCGCCCAGCCGGGATTCTCGACCAGCGACGGCAGCACCGCCCGGACCGCCGCACCGCCCTCGCCGTGCGTGCAAGCGCACAGCCCAGATTGTAACGGGCCTGCTGCAGCCGCTGCCTGACACCCTGCTGCACCGGTTGCGGAAAAGCTCGAGCCTGCCGCTCGAGGTCAAGCAGCGTCCGCACATTCTCCCGCTGGGCTGCCACCGGATCGCGGCGGGTCGCGCTGCCGCCATGGATCACGATAGACGCCAAGCGGCGCGCAGACGACGCCGATGCGGCGGCTGCGCGCCGTCAAGCGCACCAGGAAATGCACGTCCTCGCAGACCTTGAAACCCAGCGGATAGCCGCCCAGCTCGAGGAACGTCGCCCGCGGCACCGACAGCGTATGCGTATCGCCGAAATGGTCGGCGACATACGACTGCGATCTCCTCCGGCTGATCCATCACGACGCGGGCGCCGCCCGCGGCCTTGGCAACCAGCATCCGACCCGCGGGGTGCTGCGCCATGGAAGTGCCAAGCAAGCGCCGGCCGCATCGCGATACTCGTAGTCTCCCGTCAGAAAATCGAGCGCCGGATCTGCGTCGATCCAGTCGGCATGCAGCTGCAGCCGGTCGGGCAGATACCAGTCGTCGGCATCCAGAAATGCGAGCCAGTCGCCGGTGGCAGCGCGGGCGCCTGCATTGCGCGCGGCGCGCCACGCCGCGTTGGCCTGCTGCAACAGCGCACCGCTTCACCATATTCCCCGGCCACGGCCGCCGTGGCATCGGTGGACCCGTCATCGACGACGATGATCTCGTGCGCCGGATAGGTCTGCTGCAGCACCGAGTCGATCGCGCGGGCAAGCGTTGCGGCGCTGTTGTACGCGGGGATGATGACCGAGAACCGCACCATCACAACGCCCTCTGCAGTAGCTGCAGCGGAAATGCGAATCCAGTGATGCGGGCCGCGCCGTGGAAGCGTGGGATCTCCGCCAATCGCTGCAGCCACGCCTTCAGACGTGCGCCACATGCGCGTTTCGACGAGACCGGCATTCTGTTCCCCGATGGCACGCGCGAGTTCCAGTGGCGTGACGAACCGCAAGTCCGGAAAGCGCGCGAGGCTCGCCTCGATCGCCTCACGCAGCGTCGCCAGGCTTTGGTCCAGGCTGGTCGAGAAAATTGAAGCGATGCATCTCGACGAGGCAGGCGCGTCCCTGGCGCGTGCGATCCTCCAGGCCGCAACCAGGCGCTCCGGCGATGACCGAGCGCCGGCTCGAAATAGACGTCGCGGACGAGATAGCACTGGCCGGCGTCGGACATGTCCCCGGTCAGCATCGTCCGATCGACGCCGGCAGGTTGTCCAGCAGCATCGCGCAAGGTGGCCCGCCGCCCGGGCGTGATGACGACGTCGACGCCCGCCCGGTGCCACGGCTTCCTCGACTCGCGGTCCAGACAAAGGTCGTCGCCACGGCGACGCGCGGAGACCTGCCGAAATGAGCTTGCGAAAGCGTCGCCGCCTCCTCCGCGCCGCCGCGGCAATCTGTGCCGCGTCGAGAGCGCGCGACGGCAGCGTGCGACGCATCGACCCAGCGCGACTGCAGCGGCGATGGCAGTTGCTCGGTGCGCGGCAAGCCCGGGCCGGTCAGCCAATCGCGCACGCCGGCGTCGCCCTGGCGGCAGACATCAATGCGTCGGCCAATAGTGGCATTGGCCATGCAGCTGCGGCTCGAACACCGCTGCCCGGATGCCTGCTTGCAGGACATCGCGCAATTCGCCGAAGCGATCGTCCAGACCGAGCCCGTGATAGGCGGCGCGTTCTCATGAGCCATGCGATCGGTGTCCGGCACTTCGAAAATCATACCGAGCGTCATCACGGTGGCGCCCCGTGACTGTCGCGAAAGTCTCCGCAGCACTTCCAGAATGCGCCGCAATGCGTCAGCCTGTGCCAACGGACCGGCGCCCCAATCGTCACTTTCCAGCACCAGCAACGGGCCGGAACACGGGCTCTCGCCAGCGGGCGACGAGGGGACGCGCAAAGAGCGCGAGCAGACACACCATGCCGCCAGATCAGCGCAGCACCGGCAAGCGCCGCGTCGATCCACCCGCCGCCCATGTCAGGTCAGCTCATAGCCCATGCGCGCCGCGATCGTCTGCCACCTTCGGCAACGCGCGCTCGATTCGCTCGCGATTGCGCCGTCGCGCCACTTGTCAAGGCGAATGGCGGAAAAGGCGTTGAACGGAGTCTCCAGCACCTTGCTGCAATGCCGTTCGAGCCGCGCATCGAAGGCGAGACCGCAGCCCTCGAACACCCGGCGGAAGGCTCCGACGGGATCGCGCAAGAGGTCCTCGTAGAACAACTCGACCCATTGCCCGGGGGAATGGCATCGCGTGCATCGAGGATGGCGCGATTGATCGACTCGTACTGGAAGGCGGCGACGTCTTCGATCGGTGCCTCGACATAGATCACGCCACCCGGCGCGAGAAAGAAACACCATTGCCGGTAACGGCCACCGTCGACTGCCACCTTGGCCGGCAATTGGCTCGACCAGGTCGCGAACTCGTCGGGCTTGCCCCAACCCTCGATCAACGAATGCAGGTTGTCGCCAGGGCTGCGCTTGACGTAGACAAAGACCGCATCGGGAAACAGTGCGTGCAGATAGGGGACACACAGGCCGTTCTGGTTGTTCTTGTCCACCCAGCGGTGCTGCCCGGTCCAGGCGTAGAAATAGCGGCTGACGTGGTCCGGTCGTGCTCGCTCGCGTCGGCGGCGTCCAGCCATGGGTGTCCCAGTTCTTCTGCGCAAGCGGATGGAGGATCGACCCAGAAGTCGTGCGTTTCACGCTGCAGGCTGCCGATCTCGCGTGATTCGGACAGCGTCTTGTAGACGACAGTGGTTCCCGCGCGCGAGCAGCCGACGACGATGATCGGGCGCTTGCGCGAGCGGGCGCGTCATCGTCCACGCGCGCAGGCCGCGCGTAGATCGACGTCTGTAATTGTCGGCGATCGTTCGGCGAGGTCAAGGTTTCGCTACAGGATCTTGCCGGATTTTCTGGCGATGCAAACGTCTGCGCATCAACCTTGGCCTTGCGCGCCTTCGGTCCGGCAAAGCTCTCGTCAATATTTGGGCTGCATAATTCACCTTTCAATTCTTTCGGATCCGCATCCCTCAATGGATGGCATATTTGGTTGGCTTGGCGACCACCCTTCCCCTCAGGAACTCCTGCAGACGATGAGCCGGGCGGCGCGGCCGACCGCCGCGGCTAGCGCTGCACAAGCACACCAGCCCGATCTCGGCGGGCGGCAAGCTCGCGTTTCGGCAAGGCGAGCCTGCACGTCGAAGACGGGCTGGTCGTGGCATGCACGGCCGTCCCGCTTTGTCGATGACGAACTGGCCGCGATCGCCCGCGAGCGCAGCCCCGCTGCGGCCGTCGCACAGGGATGGGCGCGACTGGACGCCAAACTGCCCACGTCATCGAGGGAAGCTTCGCGTTGGCCGTGCTGCAACCCACTGCGCAAGCGTGCCTTTCTGGCGCTCGACCGGATGGGCATCGAGCGACTGTGCTACGGCGAGCGCAACGGCACTCTGGTGTTCGGGGCCAGCGCGCAAAGCGTCGCGGCGCACCCGGCCTTCGGTCGCGAGATCGACCTGCAGTCGGTCTACGACTATCTCTTCTTCCACATGATTCCCGTGCCCCGGCACGATCTACCGGGGTGTCGAAAGCTGCTGCCCGGAGAGTGCCTGATCTTCGAGAACGGCACGACGCGCCGCAGCTTCTACTGGCAGGCCGACTACACGCCGGAGCCCGGCAAGGATTCGCTGCTACCGCACCGAGTTTCGCGACCTCCTGGCCAGTCGGTGGGCGCGCCGCCGATAGCGGCAAGGACACCGCGGCATTTCTTTCCGGCGGGACCGACAGTTCCACCGTCGTCGGCAGCCTGACCGCGGTGCGGCGGCGCCCGGTCGACACGTTTTCCATCGGCTTCGATGCGCAGGGCTTCGACGAGATGGAATACGCCCGCTGCGCCGCCGAGCGCTTCGGTCGCGGATGCACGAGTATCTACCTCAAGCCCGAGGACATCGTCACCGCGATCCCGATCATCGCCAGCGAATACGACGAACCGTTCGGCAACGATCCGCGGTGCCCACTTATTTCTGCGCCAAGGCGGCGAGCGAGGCGGGATTCGAGTCATGCTCGCCGGCGACGGCGGGGACGAGATCTTCGGCGGCAACGAGCGCTATGCCAAGCAGCGGATCTTCGAATGGTATTTCCGCTCCGTCGTTGCTGCGGCGCGGCCTCATCGAGCCGGTCGCCATCTGCCCGGCTGCCAGCAGCATTTCTGCCGCTGCGCAAGCTCAGGAGCTATGTCGATCAGGCGAACGTGCGGCTGCCGATGCGGCTGGAGACCTACAACTTCCTGCGCCGCAGCCCGCTGACCGAAATCCTCGAGCCCGAGTTCATCCGGCCATCAATCCGCAGCGTCGCCGACGATCGCGCTCAACGAAGTGTATTCGACGCACGAACTCGGAGCATTTCATCAACGGCCTGCTGCACGTCGATCTCAAGTTCACGCTGGCGGACAGCGATTTGCGCAAGGTGTGCACGATGACCGAGGCGGCGGGGATCGAGGTCCGTTATCCGTTACTGGATGACCGCATGGTGGCGTTCGCCAATCGGCTGCCGATCGATTACAAGGTGCGCGGACCACGGCTGCGGTGGTTCTTCAAGGAAGCGCTGCGCGACTTGCTGCCCGAGAAGATCATCAACAAGAGGAAGCACGGGTTCGGGCTGCCGTTCGGCATGTGGCTGGAACACGATCCCGCGCTCCGGGAACTCGTCTACGAAAGCCTGGCGTCGTTCAAGCGGCGCGGCTACCTGAAACCTGCCTACGTAGACAGTCTGCTCCACCTGCATCAGGCCAGCCATGCCACCTACTTCGGCGTGATGATATGGATCATCATGATGCTCGAGACGTGGTTGCACACCCATGATCAGTGACCTCGCGAGCTTCCTCTCGCGGTACGATTGTCGCGCATCAGCCCCGATCTTTCACTCAAAGATCGGTCCCATTTTGCCGACCCAGTACTCTTCTTTCCCATCTCGCCCTCCGTTCACCAGCAAGTTACCAACATTCTGATGTACGTGAAACCGGTGCAGAGTCCATTGACCACAGGAGGAGAATGTGACCCACCCGATCGCCACGCTGACCGACGAACAGCTCGTAGACGCGCTGCTTGAGTACGCGCCCGCGCGCGGCACGGACGCGCTCCGTGCCGATTTCACAGCTACCGTCTTCAGGTACCGCGCTGCGCTGCGCCAGATCCCGGTACCGCAGGGCAAGGCCCGCCTGCTGGATGTCGGCGCGCGCCTGTATACCGCGACGATCTACGTCAACCTGCTGAAGTACAGCGAGGTTTCGTTGGCGACGAAGTGGAAGACGTCGTACACCGACGAGGCGCTCCTAGAGCGGATCCCCAACGGGAACCAGATTTCCCTGCAGCACTTCGACGCCGAGATGGAGCGCTTCCCGTACCTCGACGACACCTTCGACGTGATCGTCTGCACCGAGGTGCTGGAGCATCTGGCCATCGATCCGATGCACATGCTTGTGGAAATTGCTCGTGTCTGCCGGCTGGGCGGGCTGGTCATCATGACGACCCCTAATGCCGCCAGCTTCGACGCACTGACGAGGGTCATGGCGGGGCGCCAACCCTACAGCTGGGCCCCGTACAGCGGCCAGTCGACCGATCGCCACAATCGGGAGTACACGATCGCCGAGTTGGAGCGCGCGATCACGGCCGCCGGGTTCGACGTAGTGCTCGGCCAGACCATCTCCGACAAGCCATTCAGCCTGAAGCAGAAGTTGCTGGCGACTTGGTTCTCACTGCCGAACGTCATTCGCTGCAAGCCCGGGCTCGACCTCGACCGTATGCGGTCGAACAGCCTGGTCGTCGGCCGGAAGGCGGGCCCGGTTCGCGAGCGCTACCCCGGCTGGCTCTACTACGATCCGCAACGTGGCCATTGAAACCATTGCGCGCCGCAAACGATCGACCAGTTTGCCGCTCGGCACATGTACCGAACCGCAAATCACTTTTACCCGAGACATCACCAGGTTGTGCCTATGAAGATGGGCACCCGAACTACCCACTTCCGGCATCTTGTGGCGCCTATACAAATTACTTCTGCTCCGGACTCGTCGTCACGATGCGCGCGTCAAGCCAATCCGACGTTGGGCCATGCCGCTCGCGGAGGGGGCCAGGGATCGCCTGCCCACGCGGTCACAAGCGACGGGCGACAGGGGTCGCGGTTCGTGCGTCCTGGGAGCTGTTTGCCTCGACTGGAACCGCCTCCGCCGCTCTGCCGTACACCGGATACGACTGCAGGACCAGCTTGCCGATGACGACGATCAGCACGAGGTTGTAGAAGTAGTCGAAATAGGCCAGGCCCAGGAAGGCCCCCGTGGTCAGTAGGCGATCAGGCGACCTGCGCGTCGCCATCAGGTCGCTCAGCCAGATCGCGCCTTGTCGCGCTTCGCGGCCCGGATGATCTGACGAAGCCGTAAGCCAGGTGAAGAACAGCAGCAAGAGGAACAATGCCAGGCCGATGAATCCATGATGTCCCAGCACCTGGAAGTAGATGCTGTGGGAATCGTGAACCCGTCGGGTTCGGCGCGTAGAGCGCGAACGATGGCGCCTGGAAAGTCTCGAACCCACCGCCCGTCGGCCGGTGCGACGCAAGGTTGAACGCCATCCACCATGCGTTGATCCGGCCCAGCGCAGAACCGTCCTGCTCGTAGGTCTTGATCGTTGACATGCGCTCGAACCACTCCTCGGGCATGCAACGGCAGCGATCACGGCGACGAACAACGCGATCAGGATGCCGGTCGCGATCTTGCTGCGCGACTTCAGCCAGAGGAACACGGCCATCGCGCCCATGCCCAGCAGGGCGCCGCGCGACTGGGTGCCGAGCGCCGCAAACGCACGTCAACACCGCGGCCGCGAGCAGCCAGGCGGAGATACTTGCGGTTGCGTGCCGACTGAGGAAGAACAGCAGCGGGACCGTCATGGCCAGCGCCAGGCCGATCTCGTTGTTGCCGCCGATGAACGATGCGCCGGGACCACGCACCTGATAGCCGCCGCCTGTGATAACGGTGAAGATTCCGCCCTTGACCCCGTAAAAGCCGAGCGACAGCGCGATCACCCAGACCAGCGCCATCAGCCGCTCGCGGTGTTGATCAGCATCGTGGCGACGAAGATCATCAGGAAGATCTTCGACACCTTGTCGAACTGCTCCCAGGCGAGCGTCCGGATAGAACGCAAACAATGTCGTGATCAGCGTCCAGGCCCAGAAGCACAGCGATCATCATCAGTTTCGCGCGTCCACGGAATCTTCTTCTTCTCGTTCGAAGCAGCATCGCCACCAGCGTGGTGACCGCGACGATCATCGCGAACGGCAAGGTCGTCGAAAACCCCCACGCCAGCCGGTGCGGATTCATGAAGCCCAGCCAGGTCCAGACCAGGATGCCGATCCACGGCCGCTTGAGGATGAACGGCAGCGAGCCGAATACGGCCAGCGTGACGACGATGTCTCTCATTCGATTGTCTCCCGCTCCCGGGTGACCGCCGCGCCTTCAATTCGGCGCACGAACCAGCGTAACGCGTTTCGGCAATTCGACGGCGGTCGAGCATTCCGTCGGCGAGCCTGCGCTCCAGCGCCCGCTCGTGGCGCAGCCCGCGGTGCTTGACCTGGTACAGCCGGCCCTTGCCGGCTGGGTCTGGCCCAAGCGCTCCCCGCGCCCAGCCGCTCGCACAATTCGGCGTAGACTCCGGCGCTGGTCTGCACGGCGCGCCAGAACAGCTTCAACTCGTCGTCGTCGGGCAGCACCTTGGGGCTGACGTGCGCGATCAGGCCGCCGGTGTCGATGCCGGCGTCGATCCAGTGCAGCGTGCAGCCCACCTTCTCGGGCTCGCCGTTGTAGAGCGCCCAGAAGGTGCAGTCGGCGCCGCGGTACTCCGGCGACAGCCCGCCGTGCAGGTTGACGATGCCGAGCCGCCCCGCTTCAGCAGCTCGCCCCGCATCAGCGAGGTGCCGAACACGGCGATGAGGTCGGGCTGCAGCTCGCGCGCCAGCTCGCACGACCCGCGGGTGGTTGATGTGCGGCACTTCCCCGACCAGATCGGGGCGGTCGAGCCGCGGCGGGTGCGTCGCCGAAGAAGAACTTCGCCTCGCCGTTGCCGGTGTAGCGGCGCCGGTCGCGCAGCCAGCGCCAGGCCTTGCGGAAGAAGTTGTCGGGGCGCAGCGTCCTCGGCGAGCTTCTTCCACGAGAACTCGGAGCCCGGATTCCTGCACGATGGCCAGCACGTCGGCGCGCCTGGCACAGGGCGATTGGCCACGTACAGGTGCCGGGCGCTGCGGCCGCACAGCACCAGCACGCGCAGCGGCTTGGCGGCCTCAGCCATCGCGGGCTCCGGCGGCCACGGCCGGCACCGGCGGGACCGAGATGTCTTGCATGTCCATCATCAGCGCGTCGGCGAAGAACTTGGCCGCCCAGTTGGGATATTCGAAGCGCGAGTAGTCGCCCCAGATCGGCGCCGAGCCGGCGATGCCGCCGCGCACGGCCGCGTCGGGGTGGTCCAGGCGCTGCGTCGTCTTCAGGTAGGCCAGTGCCGAGCGGGCGTGCGCGCGCAGCTCGTGCGCCGCCGGTGGCCTGCGCCAGGCGCGTCCAGTTCAGGCTCATCTGCGCCACGCCGGTGAGGCAGGCGTAGCTGGCGTCGGCCACCCAGCCGTCCTTGTAGGTGCCGGCCAGCCAGCCGTCGGCCCGCTGCACCGCCGCGATGCCGCGCCCGGCCTCGAGCGCCGCCTTCAGGTAGCGCTCGTCGCCGAGCAGCACGCCGCGACTCGAGGAAGCCGCGGATCGCATAGGCGATGGTGTGCGTGAACGGCGACCGTCCAGGGCACGAAGGCGTTGGTGGCGAACCAGCCGCATGGCGGTCTGCTGGGTCAGCGCCCAGTCGAGGTTGCGCTGCGCCGCGTCCACGAGCCGGGCGTCGCCGGCGATCAGCCCGGTGGCCAGCAGCGGCCAGGTGGCGCGCGTGTTGTAGACGTGCGGCGTGTCGTTGTGCTCGAACTTGCGCCAGCAGCCGTCGTCGTCCTGCTGGTCGGCCAGCCAGTGCCCGGCGCGCACGGCGGCTGCCAGGCAGTCCTGCGCGCTGCAGCTGCGTGTAGCCGGCGACCATGCCGTGCATGATCTGCCCGGTGTTGAAGATCACCGGCCGGCTGCCCGGCTCGCCGAAGTGCCCGGGGAAGGCGCCGTCGGGCAGCTGGATCGAGAGCTCCCAGTCGATCATGCGCTGCGCGCGGCCGACCAGTTCGGGCGCTGCAGCACCTGCGCCGCGGCCAGCATGGTCTCGATGATGTAGCCGGTGGTCTCGGGGTAGCTGGGCAGCCAGCCGTCCTCGAAGCTCCAGCCGGCCGAGACGCCGCCGGCATCGGGCTGGCCGTCGCGCACGTCCTGCGCCCGGCACAGCCAGTCGATGGCGGCGCTCAGATGGACGGCGTGCGGCTGCGGCTCGGCGCGCCGCGCCGCGCAGGCTGTCCCACACCAGGCCGCAGGTGACGCGGGCGCCAGGGCTTGTAGCGCAGCGGCAGCGCGGGCGAGATCGATGACGTTCATGGTCGTGCGGTGTTCGATGTGTTCAGTGGGAGCTCGCGGCCGCGCCGCGGGCCAGGTCGCCGCCCAGCGGCACATGGCTGACCACGTAGCGGTGCTTGCCCGAGGCTTCGGCGGCGATCTGCGTCGACCAGCCGCACCGTGACGCGCACGTCGTCGCCCAGGCGCTGGCGCAAGCCCGGCGTCGATGCGACCGCGCACGCTTCGGCCGTCCAGCGCGCGCCGGGCACGACCAGCACCTCGACGTCGCGCAGGTCGTGCTGGATCGAGCTTGAACTCGGCCACGCCCTCCGGTGGCGCGCAGCACGTAGATGCCGGCCAGCGCGTGCATGATGGTGCCGTCGGCGCGCACCAGGAAGTCGGTCTGCCGCCCCACCACTTCGGCGATGCACGTGCAGGCCGCGCCCGGCGCGGTCAGGCTCCGGCGCTCATGCGCACCATGTCGCCGGTGCGGTAGCGGATGAAGGGCTGGGCGTCGGAGCACAGGCCGGTCATCACCGCCTCGCCCATCTCGCCCGGCGCGACCGGCTGCCCTGCGTCGTCGAGCACCTCGAGGATGATGCTCTCGCTCATCAGCAGCATCTGCCCCTGCGGCGTCTCGTGGGCGGTGAAGCCGATGTCGCGGCTGCCGAACTCGTTGGCCACCGGCGCGCCGAAGACCTCGCCGATCAGCGCCCGCTGGTGGTCGTACAGCGGCTCGCCGGTCGTGCAGACCACCTTCAGCTCCGGCAGCCGCAGCCGCGCTTGCGCTCCCTGGCGTGCGCGGCCAGCAGCGCCACCGAACTGGCGTAGCCGTAGATGCAGCGCGGCCGGAAGGCCTCGATCGCATCGAGGTAGCCGTCCATGCGCGCCGGGGACATGGCGAAGGCATTGAGCACCAGCTGGTTGATGAGCCGGTCGCGCACCGTCTTGACCCAGTCGGTCTTGTTCAGCTCGACCGGCGCGCCCCACAGGTAGACCTCGGGCTCGCCCGGCTCGACGCCCCACCAGCGGCGCGCGCGCATGCGCCCGCGGCGTCGGACGCCTGGCGCCAGCGGCCGAAGTGGAAGATCAGCGGCTGGCCGCTGGAGCCGCCGGTGTTGTAGTGGAAGGCGCCGCCGGGCACGCCGCGCCAGACGATGCGTCCGCATTTGGCCGCGGCATCCTGCTTGGTCATCGGCGGCAGCCGGCGCAGGTCGTCCAGCGTGAGCTCCGCGCTCCCGGCGGCCACGTCGAGCTCCGCGGCCCTGATGCGCTCGGCGTGCCAGGGACTGTGCATCGCCGCGGTGCGCAACAGCGCCTTGAGCTTCTGCATCTGCAGGCGCTCGAGCTCCGCGCGGGTCAATCGCTCGCTGCGCTCCAGGCTTTCGAGATAGGCGAAGGTCGGACGCTGCAACAGGCGTTCCTGGAGCGGATAAACGACGCGGCGCGAGAGGACGGGATGCGGCATCGCGTGGGCTCAGGTGCAGTGCACGGCACGGTCGGGCATGTCCACGCCGGCCTCGCGGGCCACGATTCCCGCAAATTCGTCGGCCAGCACCGCCACCCGCTGGTTCCAGTCATTGGCCTCCGCGTGTGCGACGATCGAATCGCGGTCCCAGTCGAAGAGCAGGGCCTCCTCGATCGCTCGCGCGAGCGCGTCCGGTTCGCCGAACGGAACGAGAGTGCCCAATCCCGAGTGCGCGACGACCTCGGCGTTGCCGCCGACGGCGGTCGTCACCACCGGGAGGCCGCAGGCCATGGCCTCGAGAAAGACATTGGCCCATCCCTCGTTCTGAGTGGCGAGAACGAAGACGTCGGCGGCCGACAGCGGCACCTTCAATTCCCTGGGTGCGAGGGCTCCCAGGAACGTCACGCAGTCCTGCAATCCGAGCTCGACGACGCGTTGGCGCAGAACGGCGCTCCAATCGCCCTCCGGGCTCGCGCCCCCTACCACCAGATAACGGAGACCCGGGAAAGCGCTGACGCAGCGCGGGCAGGCACTCCATCACGCGGTGGAAACCCTTGCGCTCGACGAGCGCGCCCACCGAGATCAGGACCGGCGCATCGGCGGGCAGGTGGAGCTCGTCGCGTGCGCTCCGCCGCGCGACGCGATGGAACACCGCGGTGTCGATGCCGTTGCCGACGCCACGATCTTGTCGCCCGGCACGCCGAGGGTCACGACGTGCCGCTTCAAGCGAGTCCGATACGGAGAAAACCCGGCGCGCGTGTTCTCAGCGCCTTGACGAGCCGCCGTCGCCGGCGCGGGTCGCGCGAGAGCGGCACCTCCGTGCCCCGCAGCGTGATCGTGACCGGGACGTGCAGCCAGCGGCCCAGCAGCGTGGCCGCGTACCCGTCCGGATAGGCGAAATGGGCATCGATCACGTTGAAGGCGAAGGCGCGCTTGAGACGCAGCATCGTCGGCAGGCACCCCAGCGCCATGAACAATCCGTCGAGCCACTTGAACGCGCCCGGCACCGAAAAGAAACGCGGATGCCGCACCTCGATGCCGTCCTGGATCTCGATCGCCGGCGCGACCGGTCGAAAGCCGGGCTTCCAGCGGCGCAGCAGGCCCTGCAGGGGAAACCACGGAACGGGTGCTACCACCGTCAGCGGCAGGACCTTCGCGACGCGGAACATCCGCTCGCGGATGAAGAGCCCGGCCCCCGGCTGACCGGCGTGGGGGAACAGGGTCGTAAAGACCACCAGCCGCGGCTCAGGCCGGACATGCGCGAGCTCCGCCTTGCCGGCGACGCGTTGATACACCTGACGATAACGCCCGACGCTCCCCGCCCAGTTGCGCTCGGTTTCGACGAAGCGGCGCGCCGCAGCGCGCAGCGCGGCCAGCGGGACCGGTCATCAAGCAGCGCCAGCACCTTGCGCGGCGAGCGCCTCGGCATCGCCCGCCCGGAACAGCACGCCCGTTTCGCCGTCGCGGATCGAGTTCCCGGTGCCCGCCGACGTCGGAGGCGACGAGCAGGCGTCCCTGCGCCATGGCCTCGAGCGGCTTGAGCGGCGTGACGAGTTCGGTGAGGCGCATCGGACAGGCGCGGGTAGGCGAGCACGTCGACGAGGTCGTAGTAGCGCTGCACTTCGGCGTGCGGCACGCGGCCGGCGAACACGACCTGGTCCTCGATGCCGAGCGCGGCCGCGCGCGCCTTCAGCGCCGCTTCCTGCGGCCCGCCGCCGACGAGCAGCACGCGCAGCGTCGGATGTCGCGGCACGAGGATCGCGGCAGCGCGGCGAGCAGCAGGTCGAGCCCCTCGTAGCGCGTAGAAGGAGCCGATGAAGCCAAGGACCGTCGCGCCGGCCAGCCCGAGTTCTGCCTTCAGCGCTGCGTCGGGCTGCCGGCCGAACTCGAATGCCTCGATGTCGACCGCGTTCGGGATGATGGTGACCTTGCTCTGCGGGAATACCGCGCGCGACGATGTCCGCGCGCAATCCCTCGCAGATCGTCGTGACATGGTCGGCGCGGCGCAGCGCGAATGTCTCGAGCGCGCGCGATGAGGCGGTAGCGCAGGCCGCCTTCGCGGCTCGTGCCGTGATCGACGGCCGCATCCTCCCAGAAGGCGCGCACCTCGTAGACGACGGGAATGCCGAGGCGCCGGCCCACCCGCAGCGCCGGCAGCGCGTTCAGCACCGGCGAATGGGCGTGCAGGATATCGGGCCGGACGTTCGCGCGACCTCGGCCATGCGCCGCGCCGTCGCGCGCATCAGCGCGAACTCGCCGGACGCCGGGAATGCGGTCGAGAGGCGCCGGCGTCGCGGCGTCCGGTAGAAATCGCAAGCCGTCGACGTCCTCCTCGGCCGCGCCGGGCGCCGTGTGCTTCGGACTGGTCAGGTGGAACGTCTCCCATCCCATGCGGCGCTGCTCGCGCAGGATGGCGCGCGTGCGGAACGTGTAGCCGCTCTGCATCGGGATCGAGTGATCCAGGACGTGCAGGATGCGCAGAGTCATCCGCGCGGCTTTTTCCTGGAAGATGCGCATCGTCCCTCCATCACGTTCCTCAGAAACGCGTCGAACATCAGCAGCGTCCACAGCGGCGCGCTGTAGTCGCGCGCGCCGGACTGATGGGCGTCCACGAGATGCTGCAGATAGCTCTGGTTGAAAATCCGGTCGCGGCGAGCCTGGGGCCGAGCATCGCGTCGCGCACCCGCTGCCGCAGCGGGCCGCGGAACCAGCGCGCGAGCGGCACGGCGAATCCCATCTTCGGCCGGTACAGGATGTCGCGCGGCAAGATGGGGCTCCATCGCCTTCTTGAGCAGATACTTGCCTTCCTGCCCGCCAACTTCAGGTCCGACGGCAGGCGACGCCAGCCACTCGACCAGCGGATGATCCATCAGCGGCTCGCGGACCTCGAGCGAATGCGCCATGCTGGCGCGGTCGACCTTGGTGTTGATGTCGCCGACCAGGTAGGTCTTCAGATCGAGGTACTGGATCAGCGCCAGCGGATCGTCGCGTGTCGCGCGGCCGCGCGTGGCGGCGGAAGACCTCCGACGCGCGTTGTAGCCGCCGAGCCGCGCCTTGAACGCGTTGCTGAAGAGCTGCTCGCGCATGTCGTCGCGCAGGATCGAGACGCCGTGGAAGTAGGCGTCCACCGAATCGCGCGCCAGCGCCTCGAACGTCGACTTGGCGCGGAACACCCGGGGCGCCCAATCGGCCTTCGGATACACGCGCCCGAGCACGCCGAACAGCGGCCGCCGCGACGGCAAGCGGCATCGCGCGAGCGCAGGCGCTCCTCCGCCACGTGCAGCCGATAGCGGCGGTAGCCGCCGAAGCTCTCGTCGCCGCCGTCGCCGGACAGCGCCACGGTCACGTGCTTGCGGGCGAGCTCGCACACGCGGTAGGTCGGGATCGCGGAACTGTCGGCATAGGGCTCGTCGTAGATGCGGGCCAGCTCGTCGATGAGGTCGAAATCGTCGCTCTCGACCCGGTCGACGAAATGGTGCGTGTGGTAGCGGTCCGCGACCTGCTGGGCCAAGCCGACTCGTCGTACGCCGCATCGGCAAACGCGATCGAGCAGGTGTTGACCGGCTCCGCGAGACTTCGGCCATCATGGCGACCACCGCGCTCGAATCCACGCCGCCCGACAGGAACGCGCCCAGCGGCACTTCGGAGATCATCCTCAGCTTGACCGATTCGCGCAGGCGCTCGACCAGCTCCGCTTCGCGTCGCGCGGCGCTGATCGGGTTGTCGAGCGCGAAGCGCAAGTTGCCGGACGCCGAATAGGTGCCGACGAACGGGTCCGTCATGTCGCGGTAGTTGCGGCCGTAGGCGCCGAAGTGGACGTCGCCCTGCACGGACTTCTTGTCGACGCTGTACTTCAGGTTCGCGCCGGCGGAGCCGAAGGGACCGGAATAGATCGGCGTGGCCGGCACACTCGGGTCAACCGGCGCGGCCGGGGCCTTCGAGAGGTCGTCCTCATACCCGCCGCCGAATGTGGCGGTCAGGATCAGCTTCTGCCCGGTGTTCGCCACGCCGCTGGCAAAGATGCCCCAGTCCGGGCGCGGCTGGCGGGGCTGGAAGGTCTGGGCGGACGCCGGCACGGCAGCCATCACGGCGGCAACGACGATCGAGCTGATCGGACGCTTTGCATTCATCTCGTTGTCTCGAAGTAGGGCGGGCTTTAGCCTCGCCGTGCTCGTCGGGCTAAAGCCCGGGCTACTCGACTCCTTACCCGACGATGACCTGGTCGCCGGGCCGCAGTTCGATGTTGTTTTTCGCCACGTTCTTGCCCTTGAGCAGTTCTTCGTAATTGATCTTGTAGGTCATCGGCGAACCGTCTTTCGGCCTTGAGCGTGGCGCTGATGAGCATGATGTTCTTCTTGTCGGCGAATTCCTGCAGGCCGCCGGCCGCCGTGATGAGCTGCAGCACGGTCATCGGGCCACTCAGCGGATAAATCCGGGCTTGTTCACCAACCCGGTGATGTACACGCGCCGGCTGTTGATCTGCTTGACCTGGATGGTGACGGCCGGGACCGGGTCGTAGAACCTTCTTCAGTTCCGTCGATGACCTTGTCCTTGAGCTCGTCGGTCGTGAGTCCCGACGCGACGATGTCGTTGCCGACTCGCATGGTGATCTTGCCGTCCGGCCGCACGATGACTTCGCCGGAAACACTGTCCTCGCGCCACACGCCAATCGACCAGCACGTCGTCCGGCCCGATGATGTAGTTCGGCGCGGGCGCGGGCGGAGGCGGCGGTGTCTTGACGAGGACGCCGGCGGCTTCGCCGTCGTCGTCTGCGCCGCGCGACCGACACGGACGCCACAAGGGCCACCAACATCAGGCCGGCTGTGATCCGAATGAATTTCGTCGTCATGCTGTCCCGCTCCATTGAGATCCGGCGGGCTAAAAGCCCGCCGGCTACGTACGTAAACTTCAATTCAAGCCCGCCGGCTACGTACTGCAAGTCTTCGTTCCAGCCCGTCGTTCGCGTCGTTCCCGTCGTTACCGGTACTCCTTGAACGGCAACTGGCACTCGTGCTTCCTGCAGAAAATTCAAAAACCTCTTGTAGTCGCCCGCGTCCATGTTGAACAGCTTCAGCACGATCTTGTAGTTGCCGCGCGCTTCTTCCAGTCCCTTGTGCACGAGGTCGCGAACGTTGGCTCGCGTGATCTCGCGGTTCATGTAGAGCGGGTACACCGCGCTCCAGAACGACTCGCGCTCCTCGGTCAGCTTCTTGAAGAGCTCGTCCGCCACCGTCCGGCGGCGTTCGCGCCCCTGGCGCCCGGCCATCATCGGCGTCCGGATTTCCTGGGGCAGGTCCTCGAGCAGGACCACTTCGCGGCGTCCCGTCACGACCAGGCGCTCGACGACGTTCTCGACCTGGCGGACGTTGCCGGGCCAGGCGTAGTCGCAAAGCGCGTCCAATGCCATTTTTGAAATGGACCGGACAGGACTGTGGCTGTTCACACCGTTTGCGGCGCCATTCACCATGGCGGACCCGCTGGCGGCAAGGGGTGTAGTGCGAAATGCGTGCCCACTTTCGGCTTGGGAGCCGTTTCCGTTGGCGCCGCGCGTGGACGTAGACCCCGCCGTTCCCGCTGCCGTAGCCCGCTCCATGGGCCTCGTGGAGGCCTCTGGCCTCTTCGGCCAGCTCATCCATGCCCGGCACCCGGACGCCGGCTGCGGTCGCGTGGGCGGCCAGCGCGGCTTCCGTGCTGCGGTCGCCCGTGAATCGGGCCAGGAAGAAGTCGATCAGCAGCGGAATGTCCTCGCGGCGCTCGCGCAGCGGCGGGACGTCGATGTGGATGACGTTGATGCGGTAGAAGAGGTCCTCGCGGAACTGGCCCTGCTGGATGAGCTCGCGCAGGTTGCGGTTGGTCGCGGCCATCACGCGCACGTCCGTCACGCGCGCGGTGCGCTCGGCGCCGACCTTCTGGATTTCGCCGGTTTCCAGGTAGCGCAGCAGCAGGCCCTGCATGCGCAGCGTCATCTCGCCGATTTCGTCCATGAAGATCGTGCCGTGGTCGGCCATCTCGAGCTTGCCGGGCTTGTCGCGATAGGCGCCGGTGAAACTGCCCTTCACGTGGCCGAAGAGCTCGGACTCGAGCAGCGTCTCGGGGATGCCGGCGCAGTTGACCGGCACGAACAGCTTCGCGCGCTCGCTGGCGTCGTTGATGGCCCGGGCGACCACTTCCTTGCCCGACCCGCTTTCGCCGGTGATGAGCACCTTGGCGTCGGAGCGCGACACGCGCTCGACCTCCGCCTTCAAGTCCTCGATGGCCTGGCTGGTGCCGATGAGCTGAACCGGTCCTTGATGTCTCATTGCCTCATTGCCTCTCCGCGACAGAAGTCCGAGGCCGAGACATTGCAAAGTCATGCCCAGGGGAGACTGACTATTGATCTATTGGTCTATCTCTCTATTTGGCAAGTACTTGCACGGTGTATTCGAGTCGGGAGCACGCAGAACAATGCCGGCCAGATCTGCCGAACTTATCTACTTATTACGAAAATAGTCTGCCTATCAGGTGACTTATGTGCGCGCTGGGGTTGCACTTAGACAACCACTACTCGTTTTGTAATTGGCAGACAATCCTGTAAGTTGCAGGATTAATGAGACTTGTCTCGTCTGAATGTTACAGGGATGTTACAGGACTGCGGGTTGACCAAAGTCACTCAGGACAGGTAGTATTCCGCTCTTGCGAAGTCTGCAAACTGGGGACATTGTGCGGCGATGGACCGATGCGCAGCGTACCGCACCGGGCGATGAACAGATGTGCAGGCGTAGCAGCTTCGGCGTGCCGCAGTAGTCGGCGGGCTTTAGCCCGCCGAGAACCGTTGAGGACCTAGTTGGCGATCATCACGACCAGACAGCCGGAAGTCAGGCTCATCGGACGAAGCCCGGCGATCCAGGCGCTGGAGGCCGAGATCGAGTCGGCCTCCAAGTCGGACGCCAAGGTCCTGATCACCGGCGAGACGGGTGTCGGCAAGGAAGTCGTGTCGCGCCTGATCCACCACAAGAGCGCGCGCGCCGCGGCCGGCCTGGTCACGCTCAACTGCGCCGGCCTGCCCGACTCGCTCCTCGAATCGGAACTGTTCGGCCACGTGAAGGGCTCGTTCACGGGCGCGTACCGCGACAAGCCCGGCCTGCTCGAAATGGCGCCGAACGGGACGGTCTTCCTGGACGAGGTCGGCGAGATGAGCACGCGCATGCAGGTCGTGCTGCTGCGCTTCCTCGAGTCCGGCGAAATCCAGCGCGTCGGCGCCGACCGCTCGCACACGCGCGTCAACGTCCGGCTGATCACGGCGACGAACCGCGACCTGCAGGTGCAGATCAACACGGGCGCGTTCCGCGAGGATCTCTACTTCCGCCTGAACGTCATCCGCTTCAGCATCCCGCCGCTGCGCGAGCGCTCGGACGACGTGCCGCTGCTGGTCGATCACTACCTGCAGAACTTCAGCCAGACGCACAAAGTGCCGGCGACGGAGATTGCCCCCGACGCCATGGCCGCGCTCATGGCGTACCGCTGGCCCGGCAACATCCGCGAACTGAAGAACGTGGTCGAGCGGATCGTGCTGAAGGCGGCCGGCCGGATCATCAAGGTCGGCGACCTGCCGCCGGAAGTGCTCGCGGCGAAGCCGGCCGTGGCCATCGGCGCGCCGGCGTCCTCCGAGCCCATCGACCCGGTGAACGGCCCGATCGGCCGCGCCGACGAACTCGCCGCGCTGATGATCAAGCAGGGCGAATCGTTCTGGTCGGCGGTCTACCCGATCTTCATGTCGCGCGACCTGACGCGCACCGAATTGCGCAAGATCATCCAGACGGGCCTGGAAACGACGAACGGCAACTACCGCCTGCTGGTGCAGCTCTTCAACATGCAGCCGGAAGACTACAAGCGGTTCCTGAGCTTTCTCCGCAAGCACGACTGCCATCTGCCGTTCCAGAAGTTCCGCTCGGTGCCGATGCGGCCCGCGGCGGTGCCGAAACCACTGTAGCTTGCACGCAGTAGCCGGCGGGCTTCAGCCCGCCGGATACGAACACCTCCACTCTGAACGAGCCGGTGCCGCCGGATCGAAGACTCCACAACGAGCCGGGTCGTGGGATCGGACCGGGGGGGAAGACTCCACTCTCACCGGACGGGAGTACGGGTGGGAGTCTTCTAATTCCCCCACGATCCGATCCCACGACCCGGCTCGTTGACTCTTTTGATGGTAACGTGTATGATACCTTCTAATGCCCCTCACCCGTGATTTCAAAGCAACGGTGCAGGCCCGCATTCGGAGAGACCCGGCATTTCGCAAGGCGTTGCTGCGCGACGGCGTTCAATGCCTGATCTCTGGGGAACTGGATGCCGGCAAGGCCATCCTCCGCGACTACATCAACGCGACGATCGGCTTTGAAACTCTCGGCCACCTGACAGCCAAGTCGACCAAGAGCCTGATGCGCATGCTGGGGCCAAACGGCAATCCGACGGCGCGTAACCTGATCGAGATGATCGGATGCCTGCAGAAGGCCGAAGGACTCCGATTTGAGCTGATCGACGAAGAGCCAGCAGCGGTTGAAGATCTGAACGAGCCGGGTCGTGGGATCGGATCGTGGGGGAGAAGACTCCACTCTCACCCAGCACGGGAGCCAGGCCGGGGTTCCGACCGTGGGGGAAGACTCCACTCTCACCGGCCGAAGAGTACGGGTGGGACTCTTCTAATTCCCCACGATCGGAACCCCGCCCCGGCTCCCTTGATCTTCTCAGCAGCAAGCCCACCAACGGACGCTGCAGCCCTCACGTTGGAGATTCTGCAAAGAGTGGCCTGCTGAGTTTGCAGATTCTGCGTACCCTGAATCGAACCTGTCGAAGTCGGAGAAGCTGCGGAACCGCCGGAAGTTGTTGCACCCGTTGAACCAACAGAACCTGGCAGCCACTATAGAACCTGAGACTCTGTCTTGGTCCGGCCGTTGCAACTGCTCCACCCGTGGGCGTGCGGCATCACGCTGACTCACCCAACCAGGCGTCGGTCCCGGAGGTCGAAAGTATGATATTTTGTCCTACCATGGCAAAGACGAAAGTGGCGCTGACGATCGACAGCGGTCTCATCGAGCAACTGGATGAACTGGTCGCGCGGAAGCGGTTCCGAAACCGGAGCCAGGCGATTGAAGCGGCGCTCGCGGACAGGCTCGAGCGCCTCGCCCGGACTCGCCTCGCGCGGGAGTCGGCCAGGCTGAACCCGCCTGATGAAAAGCGCATGGCCGACGAGGACATGGGCGGCGTGCTGGAATCATGGCCCGAATACTGAGGGGCGAACTCCGCTGGGCCGACCTGAACCCCGTGCGCGGCCGGGAACAGGCGGGCCACAGACCCGTGCTGATCCTCAGCGATGGTTCAACGCGCGGTCCGGAACGGTCATCGCGATGGCGTAACGAGCCAGGAACCGAGCGCGGGCTTCCCGCTGACCCTGGAGAGCCGCGCCGCCGGCCTGACCAAGCGCTCGTGGGTGAAGATCAGCCAGGTCCGAACACTGTCGTCGGATCGGCAAACGCCTCGGGCGAGCGTCAGACGAAGAGCTGGCGCGCGTGCTGGACGGACTCAGCGAGATTATCGAATAGGGACGAAGCCGGATCGCGGGGATCAGGACGGACCGGGTCGGGGGTTCGGGCGCGGGAATTAGAAGATCGCAAGAAGTCGACGCGGGTTTCTGGCAGGTCGGGAGCGAAAAAGAAGCCCGGCTTCGACATCTTGATCGCGGGGATTCGGGACTGACCGGGTCGGGGGTTCGGATCGGGAATTAGAAGAGTCCCACCTGTACTCGCGGCCTGTGAGAGTGGAGTCTTCCCCCACGGTCCGAACCCCGACCCGGTCAGTCCAAAACAGCTATCGCGATCCGGCGGGCTGAAGCCCGCCGGCTACTGCGGCACGCGCGCCTGATCCCGCTACTGCGGCATGCGCGCCAGGTCCTGCGCCCCGCCCGCGTCCGGCCGGCGGCGTCGGCTTCATCCCCGGCTTCCACTCCGGCTTGAAGTTCGAGTTCGACAGCCACAGCACCGGCCCCAGCATCGAACGGATCGAATCGACCATGTGCGCCCAGTCGATGCGCGACAGGTCGTCCGCCGGCGTGTGGTACTCCTTGTGAAGATTGAAGCTCGAGACCGTCTGCGCGATGATGCCGCGATACGCGAGCTGAATATTGTCCGACCGCGAGAAGAAATTCTGCTCGGGATGCGGATCGGCGACGAGCTTCGCGCCCTGCTTCGCCAGCTCGGGCCCGAGATTGGATCGCTCGTAGCCGGTGAGCCACAGCGTGTGCGGCGCCACTTTCGGATCGGGGCGGCCGATCATCTCGAACTCCAGGTTCGCCACGATCTTCTCGAGCGGCACGGGCGGATGCTCGAGAAAATCGCGCGCGCCGGATCCGCCGGATTCCTCGCTGCCGAAACACGCGAAGATCACGGTCCGCTTCGGCCGCTTGCCCCTCGCGATGGCCTCCGCCATCACCATCACCGCCGTCGTGCCCGACGCGTCATCGTCGGCCCCGTTATTGATGTTGTCGGTGCCCGAGCCGCGAATGCCGAGATGATCGAGATGCGACGTGAGCAGGATGACCTCGCCGGCCATCTTCGGATCGCTGCCGCGCAGCTGGCCGATCGCATTCCACGTGTGGCCGGGCTTGATGTCGGCGTCGAGCTTCACGACGGTCTGATCCGGCGTCTGTGAAAGCGCGAGATACGACTTCGCGTCGAGCGTGACGCGCCACGGCCGGCCGGGCTGCGGCGTCACGCGCGTGGTCGCGGCCGTCGTGTCCCACCGCGCGCGAATCTGATCGGTTTCCGGCGTCAGCACCGCGGCTGCCGTCGTGACTGCCGCCGCGTCGGGCGCGTCCGTGCCGAGCACGAGGACGACGGCGCCGGCGGGAATGGTGACGCCTTTGGTGAACTTCACGAGCGGGCCCGACGTATGCGCCGTGCCAATCGTCGTCGCGAGCACGTCTTTGCCGTGCGTCAGCTTGATTTTGTCGCCGGCGGCGATCACGGGCGGCGCGGAGAGGTCGCCGCGTGGCGTCTCGACCGCCTTGACGTAGCCGCCGACGTCGCCGAGCGGCTCGAGTCCCCACTCCTGGAACTGCGACGCGACGTAGGACGCCGCGAGCCATTCGTCGCGGGTGCCGCTGCCGCGGCCGGCGAGCGCGTCGCCCGCCAGGAACTCCATGTGCGCGCGCACGGTCGCTTCGGCGATGAGCGCGACGGCGGCTTTGTTCTGCGACTGGGCATGGCCGGGCTGGCTATACGGAATGAGAAGTGCGCCAGGACCGAGGACTGCAGTAATTGGTTTCTTCATCGTCGTCCTAGGGTCCTAAGGTCCTAAGGTCCTATGGTCCCGGTTCGGGTGGCCGCTACTTCTGTCTATCGATCTTCAGACCGGTTCTGGCCTCAAAGGTGTCGAGCACGCGCGAGAAGTTCTTGTCGTCGAGGCGGAGGATCTCGAAGTGGTCGGCGCCCTGGAGCACGAGCCAGTGGCGCGGCGTGCGGACGAATGAGCCGACGTCGAGGTCGTCCGGCGGGGCCGCGAAGCCCGTGCTCCACTTCGGATCGCGCGCCTTGACGTAGGTGGCGTGCGTGATGCGCTTGTACGGCAGCGTCGCCATGGCCGCGCCGCCGGAGTTGGGCATCACGAGCAGCTGGCCGGCCGAGAAATTCAGGACCGCGTCCTTGTCCGCCGCGCGCTTGCCGGTGACTTGGTACAGCTTCACGTCCGGGAACGTGACGAGCGGGTCGTCGGCGGGCTTGGCCGTGACCGTGGCGGCGCCGGGCGCGACCGCCGCGGTTCCCGTTGCCGGCGCCTGGGCGCCCGCAGTTGGCGGTTTGACCGCAGCGGCCGTGCCCGCGCCTGCCGCCGAGGCCCCGGCGGGCTTGGCGCCACCAGAAGCCGCTGGCGCGCCTGCAGGCGGCGCTGAGGGCGGCTGGACGGCCGCAGCCTGGTCGCCGCCGGCCGGAGGCGTCGGCAGCGCGTCGCCCCCCGCTGCGGCCTGGGCCTGGGACGGTTCCGGCGAGGGTGACGGCTGTTCCGGCGTCGATCCGCCGCGGAACATGTAGGCCGCGACCGCGATCGCCAAAACGGCCGCACCGGCGACGCCGAGCCACAGCATCGGCGGACTCTTCTTGCTGGCGTGCCCGTCGTTCCCGTTCGGACCCGTCGTTGCCCGTCGTTCCTGTCGTCCCTGTCGCCACCGTCGGCGTCGAACCTGAAATCATCGTCGGATCGGTCGGCGCCGACATCATCGGCGTTCCCGGCGCGGCCATCGTCGGCAAAGACGACGTGACGGGCGGAAACGGGATCGAGCCGGTCGGCGTCGGCATCGGCTTGAACTGAAATGCGCCGGACGGCATCGCGCGCGACGGCGTCATCGTCGGATCGCCGGAGGGCGACGTGTACATCGATGACAGCGTCAGGCCCGCGAGGCAGCGCGCGAACGCTTCGTGGAATTCGACGGCGGACTGGAAGCGCTGCGCCGGTTCCTTCGCCAGCGCGCGCGTGACGACCTCTTCGACCCAGCCCGGCAAATCCGCGCGCACCATGTGGACCGGCGTCGGCGGATCGCTCACCTGCGACTGCGCCAGCGCGAACGGCGTGTCGCCCTTGAACGGCAGCGCCGCCGTCGTCAGCCGGTAGAACACGACGCCCATCGCGTAGAGGTCCGCGCGCGCGTCGATTTCTCCGCCCTTCACCTGCTCGGGCGCCATGTAGGCGGGCGTGCCCATCATGAAGCCGACATTCGTCAGGTGCTCGCTGCCGGACACGCGCGCGATGCCGAAGTCCATCACCTTCACCGCGCCGTTCTCGGTGATCATCAGGTTGGCCGGCTTCAGGTCGCGATGGACGACGCCCATCGAGTGCGCGTGCGCGAGGGCGGCGAGCGCCTGCATGCACAGTTCGGCCGCGCGCTGCGGCGAGAGCGGACCCATGCGCGCCACCATGCCCTCGAGCGTCTCGCCGCGCACGAATTCCATCACCATCAGCCATTCGCCTTCGTGCTCGAACAGCTCATAGATGGTGGCGATGCCTGGATGGCTGAGCCGCGCGACCGTAATCGCCTCCGCGCGGAATCGCCGCGCGACTTCGGGGTCGTTCAGTTCGGCGTTCAGAACCTTGATGGCGACCTCGCGATGGAGCATCTCGTCCATCGCGCGATACACCGTGCCCATGCCGCCTTTGCCGAGGCGATCGGTGACGCGGTACTTTCCGACGATTTTGCCGACCATGGGGAACCTGATCTTATCAACGACGGGAACGACGGGAACTTGTACCGCCGAAGCCCGAAGGGCGAAGGCGGAAACGACGGGGCGGGATGCGTGCCAGAGGGAGCCGGGGCTGGGGTTTCGATCGTGGGGGAGAGACTGCCACTCTCACCGGCCGTAGAGATACGGGTGAGGGACTTTTCTAATTCCCCACGATCGAAACCCCACCCCGGCTCCCTCGAAACGCGCCGCGTCGCCCTTCCCTCTCGCCGCCCCGGTCGCGCCGGATGGCCGACGATGTATCGTGACTGACATGAAACGGTGGCTCGCGATTGCGGCGCTGGGGTGGGTCGTGCTCGTGGCGCTGCCGTCGATTCCGGCGGTGCGCGGGATTCTCGCTTCACCGCTCGTCGTGAGCGATCCGGAAGCGCGAGGGGACGCCTGCTATGTCCTGGCCGGCGGAGACGCGTTCAACGAGCGCCTCGCCGCCGCCTCCGATCTGTATTTCATGCACCGCGTCCCCAGGATCATCGTCCAGCGCAACGACGACGTGAGTTCCTACAACTTCGCGGCCAAAGCGTCCTGGACCGCGACCGACTGGGCGCTCGATTTCCTGACGCACCGCGGCGTCCCGATGGACAAGATTCTGATCATCGCGCCGGCCAAAGGGATGTTCGGCACGCTGGCCGAGGCGAGGAACGTCAAGCTCGCGCTTCCACCAGACGTGCGAACGCTGGTGCTGGTGAGTTCGGCCCCTCACATGCGCCGGAGCATGCTGGCGTTTCGCAGAGTGCTCGCCACCGACGTTGCGTTGCGCCCGTACGCAGCGACCGATTTCGCGTCAAGCGCAGAGCACTACCGCCCGATCTGGCTGGAGTATCTGAAACTCGGCGTCTATGCGATCGTCGCGTGGGGATAGTGGCAGCCAGCGCGCCACTTCGCGGACAAACCGGAGAGGCTATCGAAGGCGAGGCCCCCGCTCCCGTCGTGCGTGCCAGAATGCTCGCACGATTACCTCGGTCTCGTCGAAGGTGTAATACAGGTGGAAACCGAGCGCTCGGACGTAGAATCCGGCGAAGTCCTGTCACCGGCGTGCGGTCGTAGATCGAGCCTGCGCCTGGCAATGTGCTGAGGAGCTTGGCGGCCTCCTCAAGTTCTGTCGCGGAAGCTCCCGGAGCACCTCGGCGGCGTCCACCAAGCGACCTTCCGACACGTCGACGTCAGACGCGGCGAGCGCGGCGTGCAAGGCAGCCCGGTCGGCGTTGTCCAGCCAGTCACCTGGATCGAGCGGGAGCAACTCGACCTCGGTGCCCTCTGGAAGGGTGGTTGGCTCGTCGAGTGCCCAGGCGGCCGCCGTGGACCCGAGCTTTGATGGTCACGAGGGCAGGTTAGCATCCGACCGACCGGCCGGCAAGCCGCGGTTATCCACGCCGCCGCGTCCCGAATGTCGCTGCCCTGCCGGACGTTCGGACCGCTGGGAACCGTAGTGCGACGAAATCAAACGTGTCGCAATGCCGGCTTGCCGATGGCGAAGACGTTGAAGCCGAGGTCGAACAGGCGCTGGCGGTCGAGGATGTTGCGGCCGTCGAAGACGAACGCCGGGCGCTCCATCGACGCGAGCATGCCGCGCGTAGTCGAGCTCTCGATAGAGATTCCACTCGGTGAGCACCGCAATGGCGTGCGCGCCGCGTGCGGCGCCGTAGGGGTCGGGCTCGAACACGATCGAGCCCTTGAGGTCCGCGGTGTCGAGGCGCGCGTTGTCGAGCGCCTTCGGGTCGGTGATGACGACGTGCGCGTGCTCGTCGACGCAGCTGGCGCGTCACCTCGAAGCGCGGGCGACTCGCGCGTGTCGCCGGTGTCCGCCTTGAACGCGAACCCGAACAGCGCGATGCGCTTGCCGGCCACCGTGTTGAACATGCTGGCCAGCATGCGGCGCACGAACCGCGTCTCCTGCCAGTCGTTCATCCGCACCACGGCTTCCCAGTAGCGCGCCACTTCGTCGAGGCCGTGAGCTCTGCGCAGATGTAGACCAGATTCAGGATGTCCTTCTTGAAGCAGGAGCCGCCGAACCCCACGCTCGCCTTCAGGAAACGCGGAGCCGATGCGCGAGTCGGTGCCGATGGCGTAGCGCGACCTCGTCCACGTCGGCCTCGGTCGCCTCGCAGAGCGCCGAGATGCGCGTTGATCGAGGAGATGCGCTGCGCCAGGAACGCGTTGGCGGCCAGCTTCGACAGCTCGGCGCTCCACAGGTTCGACTCGATGATCCGCTCGCGCGGCACCCAGGTGGCGTAGATGTCGGCGACCGCCTTCCGCGCCGCGATGCCCGTCCGGCGTTTCGTGCGATCCGATCAGCACGCGGTCGGGCTGCTCGAGGTCCGCGATCGCCGTGCCTTCCGCCAGGAACTCGGGATTCGACAGCACCTCGAAGCGCAGGCCGCGCGTGTTGCTGTTGAGGATCCGCTCCATCGCCTCGGCCGTCCGCACCGGCAGCGTGGATTTCTCGACCACGATCTTGTTGCTGGTCGAGCAGGCGAGGATCTGGCGCGCGGTCTTCTCCCAGTACTGCAGGTCGGCGGCCCGCCCGGCGCCCTCGCCGAACGTCTTCGTCGGCGTGTTGACCGACACGAAGATGATGTCCGCCTCGCGCGATGCCGGCCTCGATGTCGGTCGAGAAGAACAGGTTCCGCCCGCGCGCCCGCTTCACGACCTCGAGCAGGCCGGGCTCGTAGATCGGCAGGTCGTCGGTCTGCCAGGCCGCGATCCGCGCCGGCGTTGATGTCCACGACAGTGACCGTGACGTGCGGGCACTTGTCCGCGATCACCGCCATCGTCGGCCCGCCGACGTAGCCGGCGCCGATACAGAGGATGTTCACGGGGCTCTTCACGATGTTTACTGCTCCATGGCGCGCATGAAAGGACAGCGCCATCGTTCTCTATCGGCAGATGGTCACGGGAACTGGAGAACTGGGGAACTGGGGAACTGGAGAACGTGGGAACGAACGGGAACGATCGGGAACGACGAGACGATCGGGAACGGAGGCACGCGGCCGCGGGTCTTCAGTTCCCGTTCGTTCCCCAGTTCCCGTCGTTCTCGATCGTTCCTATCGCTTGCCGTCGTTCAATCGGCAGGTCTTCCCTGTCGCCCCATTCCTTCCACGATCCCGTGTAGTTGCGCACGTTGGTGAAGCCGGCGCGCTTGAGGGCGAGGTAGGTGTGGGCGGCGCGGTAGCCGCCCTGGCAGTAGGTGATGACTTCGCGGTCGGGCGTGACGCCGATGGCCTCGTACATCGCGCGCAGTTCTTCCGGTGACTTGAAGCGGCCGTCGGGCGCGAGGTTCTGCTTCCACTCGAGATTGACCGCGCCCGGAATCGAACCGCCCCGCTTGGCGCGCACGAGTTCGGCGAAATACTCGGCCTCGCTGCGGGTGTCCACGATGGCGGTGGCGGGTTTGCCGAGGCGATCGTAGACGTCCTTCCACGTCGCGATCTTCGATGCGTCAGCGGTGCCGCACCACTCCGATGGCACCGGCGCGGCCGGCGCGGTCGTTTCGATCGGGTGTCCTTCGCGGCGCCACACGTCGAATCCGCCGTCGAGGAGGCTGGCGTTCGGATGGCCGAGGTACTCGAGGAACCACAGCGCGCGCGCGGCGCGGAGGCCGGAGTCGGATTCATAGACGACGACCGGCGCGGTCCTGCGAGACGCCGCGCAAGCGCGAAGAGATGCCCGATCATCCACATGAACGCGCGCAACGGCGCGTCACTGGTGTCGATCAGACTCAAACCCCAGAGGTCGAGGTGCACCGCTTCCCGGAATTCGGCTGACTGCGAACTGCTCGGCAGGACGCACATCGATGTGCAGAGTGGAAAGCTGCATGGCTCTGTTAAGTCAGAGGTCAGAGGTCAGAAGTCAGAGGTCTGGAACGAACTGACGCGGGCCATCTGTTCTTTTCCTCTTCTAACCCTCCAACTTACCTCTGACTTCTGACCTCTGACCTCCGACTTAACTACTTTCTCACCATCGGGTGTTTGTACGCATAAATCAGCCCGAGTAGTCCCATTTGCACCATGGCGCCCGGCGCCAGTGCGGGTGGGGCTTTGGCGCGCAGCACTTTCTGAATGAGCGGCCAGCCGGCGAGATCCGGGTTCGCTTCGAGCTGAAACGCCATGCTGCCTTTGACGTGCAGCAGGACGCCCGTCATCCCCACAAGGACGACCAGCGCCATGACGATCCGCAGCACGCGAAGGCTCGCCACGCCGCCAAAGAAGATGTGCCAGAGGACCACCAGGAGCGATGCGATCAGGCACGAAATCGGAATCAGCTGCCACGAGTCCTTGTAGTGACCGAGCCCGAACAGGTCGCCCAGCGTCGCCACGAGGCCGAACGTGAGCAGCGCGAGAATCAGGCGGCGAAGCAGCAATTCAAGGCCTGCGGACATTGGCGAGGATCATAAGCCATCTTCGCGCAGCTTCTGAATGTGTGACTCAATTGTGGCGCGGGCGGCGAACAGCAGCGCCGGCGGGAGGCCGGGATAGAGGCGCCGCACGATGGCGTCGGGATCGCTGAGGCCGTCGCGCAGGCAGCCGGCGACTTGCGCGTCGCGCATGCGCCGGTGATCGAGATACTCGGCGATCAGCGCGAGAGGATCGTCGATGATGGGGCCATGCCCGGGCAGGATGCGCGCGGGTGACAACGCGGCGAGACGCTCGAGTGACGTCATGTAGGCGCGCAGGCCGCCGCCTCGATTGGCGGGGATCATCACGGTCGTGCCGCGCACGACCATGTCCCCGGCGTAGAGATCGCGCGTGGCCGCATTCCAGAAGCAGACGTGATCGATCGCGTGGCCGGGCGTGTGGATGACCGTGAGCGTCGCGTCGCCGGCCGTGATCTGCTGGCCGTCGGCGAGGGATGGCCGAGTTCGGGCAGACCTCGAGCGACGGCCATCTGGACTGGAGCGCGGGCACGCCGCTGGCGTGGTCGGAATGACCGTGCGTCACGAGCACGCGCCGCAACGCTCGCCCGCCCAGCGCCGCCGCAATCGCATCCACATGCGCCGGCACGCCGACGCCCGCATCAATCAGCGCGGGCTCCGCGCCATCGAGCAGCCAGGTGTTGTTGCCTTCTCGCCCGGTCAGGGGGGAGGGGTTAAGGGCTGGGATGAGGTACGGAGACACCAACGGTGATCCTAGCTTCTTCACAGGGAGCTTCTTCACACGGAGGCACGGAGGGACGGAGGCGCGGAGGTTCTTTTGGGGGCGGCGGATCACGCGGGCACTCCCCAAGAAGAGAACTCCGTGCCTCCGTCGCTCCGTGGCTCCGTGTGAACTGAGGGGGCCCTTCTGTCCTGGAATCGCTCGTCCCCGGCCCATGTATTCAGGAAGAGCGTTTCTAGCAGAACGGTGTAAGGCGTGACATCGAACTTACGCTGACTGGCAGCTTCCGGGGGAGGAAGCCGCGTGGGTCGTAACCGTAGAGTGTTGGGCCGGGAACGACTGCAGCGGATTATGTGAATCGTTTCACAATCTGTCAATGACCGTTCGTGTACTGCCTATTCCTCAATGACTTAGAGGGACTCAGACGTGCACGATACTGCTCACTCGGCATCGGCGGCGAGTGCCGCGGAGAGGAGCGCCTTCTTGTCGTCGGGCAGCGGCACAGGCCGGCTGTGCTCGTAGTCGTACCACACCAGCACGCTCCGGGCCGACACGACGAGCCGCCCACTGGGCACGTCCACGATTTCGTAGGTATACGTAGTGCTCGTGCGGCCGAATCCCTCGAGGCTGAGCCGCACTTCGAGCTCGTCGCCGTCATGCGCGGGCGATCGGAAGTCGATCTCGGTCCGCGCGAGGATGAACCCCTCGCCTCTCTGGCCGCCGCTCATCGCCGCGTCGCGCAATTCCAGCCCGGCCTGCCGCCGCCACAACGCAATCCGCGCCTGCTCGAGATACGTGAGGTACTTCGCGTTGTTGACGTGCCCGAGCGGATCGCAATCGCTGAAGCGGACGATGAGGCGATGGCGGATTAATAACTTCGGTGTCATTCAGTAAGCCTTCTTCGATGTCCGGCGGGCTAAAGCCCGCCGGCTACTGCGGTCTCGGGCAACGTCCGCGTGCGGCGCGTCCATGTGCGGCGCGTCCGTGTGCGGCGCGTCCATGTGCGGCGCGTCCGTGTGCGGCGCGTCCATGTGCGGCGCGTCCGTGTGCGGCGCGTCCATGTGCGGCGCGTCCGCGTGCGGCGCGTCCGCGGCGCGTTCGCGTGCTGCAGTAGTCGGCGGGCTTCAGCCCGCCGAGAACCCTCCGTTGCGCCCCGCGCGTTTCTGTTCGAGCCGGCGCTCTTCCTGCAGCCGTTCCAGTTCGACCTGCGAGTGATCGACAAACTTCATCGACGCCGCGATGGCGTGGTGGCCGGCGACCGTCCCGATCAGCCGATGCATCTGCTGGCACACGCGCCGGTACGCGGGATGCCCCTGCGGCACGGTGCGCAGCTCGATCATGTGCATCGCCTCGCGCGCGTTGATGTCCATGGCGAACCGCACGCGATACGCCATGGACACGGCATACTGCGCCGCGTGGCCTAGGCCAGCGGACGACAGCGCGTCGTACAGCGCCGCCGACCGATCCATCACGGTCTTCCAGTCCGCATCGGCGCCGGCTTCAATCAGCGCCTCCGGCTGGATGTAGCCATGATGCGGCGACAGCGCCTGCCATTCGATCGTCAGCATCCGGTGCCGCTGCAGATCGCGGAACGCGCCGTAGTCGGTGAGCACGTCGAAGCGATAGGCCGTGCGTTCGAACGCGCGGCCGGGCTTGTGGCGCCGATTCCCGCGCTCGCCGACGTACGCGCGCAGGACCTGCTCCGCGCTCGATCGCCGGCATCCGCCGCGCCAGCGCCAGCAGTTCCGCATCCGGCAGCGCGGTGGACGGCATAGAGCGCGGCCGCCACGACCTTGGCCTCGCCCTCCGGATCGAAATCGACCAGCGTGACTTCGTCTGCCCGCGATGCGTCGACGCTCCGGCCGTCAGCCGCGCCGCCAGCTCGGTCGTGCGGGCGCGCGTGTCGGCCAGATACGCGCTCCAGCGCCCGCCGCGGTCGGGCTGATCGACGCGCGTCAGGAACGCGGGAATCACCTTGCGCAGCTCCTCGAGCATCAGGTCCGCGGTCGCGCGCGCCTCGGCCAGCGGATGCGCGCGCATGCGCAGCAGCAGCGCCTCGAACGCCTGCCCGGTGCCGTAGATGCCGACGTTCGACTGCGTCGCCGACGGCAGCATCCCGCGCAGCGTGTCGAGCGCCTTCGCGCGAATGGCCGCGCGATACACGGCGTCCGAGTCCCCGGCCGCCTTCGGATACCGCGCCTCGAACCACGCCTGCATCACCGGAATCCAGCGCGCGTAGATCTCGAACGTCGCGTTCATGCGTCGCGACGTATTCCGCGCGCAGCGGATGGCCGTCGAGTTCCGCGGGCACGAGGTAGCGCCACTGATCGCCGCGCCGCTCGGTGTACGGAATGTAGCGGGTGGACTGCTCGAGGTACGCCATCAGCCGGCCGCGCTCGAGCACTTTGGTCAGGATGTTCGACGCGTCCTCGACCGCCAGATGCACGCCGCCCAGCTGCGCGACCGAGTCGTCTCCGTAGTCGCTGAACACACGCTGATACAGCTTCTCGGCCTTGTCCGCGCGCACGCCCGCGTCGCTTGCCGCCGCGGCGCCGCCAACGCCGTCGTGGAACTCGTCCAGGAACAGCCGCCGCAGCGACTTCGGCGACCGCGAATAGCGCGCGAACAGCGCGCCCTTGACCGTCTCCGGCAGATTGACGAGCGCGAACACCGGCCGATCGACGTTCGTGAAGTACGGCGTAATGGCCGCGCGTTCCGTGTCGGTGAAGCTCATTCGTCGTCCTCGTCATCATCGGGCTCGGTCCAGAACCGGCGGTACTCGTCCATGAACGCAGCGACTCCAACGAGCGCATGCGGTCGAAGAACAGCACGCCGTCGAGGTGATCCGTTTCGTGCTGAATCACGCGCGCCGGCAGGCCGCTGGCGGTGAACTCCAGCCTCGCGCCGGTGCGGTCGAACGCGCGCACCTGCACCTGCGCCGCGCGCGGCACCAGGCCCCGGATGTCCGGAATGGACAGGCAGCCCTTCCCAGCCCTCGTGCAGCCGGCTCGGTCGAGCAGCGTGACCTCCGGATTGATCAACGCACGAACGGCATCTCGTCATCGTCGTCATCGCCTCGATCGGCGTCGCCCTCGGCCAGGTCGCGGACGCCGGCGACGAAGATGCGGACGCCCTCGTGCACTTGTGGCGCCGCCAGTCCGATGCCTGCGTACTCGTGCATCGTGTCGAACATGTCGTCGATCAGGCGCTGGATGGAACGCGGAGCGAATCTGGGCTGGCGAGACCGGCAGGGCTTTTGCACGAAGAACCGGGTGGCCCATGCGGGCTACTTTCAAAATTGCCATAGCCCGATAATTATAGGAGCGGAGCAAATGATGAAGCGACTGACCTTCGTTTTCCTGACGATTATCGTGGCCGGCGCGAGCGGGGCGTGTTTTGACTTCAAGACCGCCAGCAGCCCGACCAGCCCGACGAACACCACCTCGCAGGCGCTTGGCGGCACCTGGGCCACGGTGGAATCGCTGCCCGGGGCATCCGGCTCGTTCCAGGACGCGTGCGTGAATTTCAAGTGGAGCGTGAACCAGTTCAGCGGCACGTCCGGGTCGGGCACGTTCAGCGCGACGTGCATGGGCAACGTGCAGGTGACGGGATCCGCCACGGCCACGCTCACGGGCACCTCTGCCGCGACCTGGTCGGCGAACGCCACCGGCACGGTGTCCGGCGTGCCCGTCTGCACCATCTCGCTCAAGGGCACGGCCACGCTCGAAGCGGGCAACAAGATCCGCATTCCGTACTCGGGCACGACCTGCCTGGGTCCGGTGAGCGGGACGGAAGTTATTCAGAGATAACGACGGGAACGAACGGGAACGACGGGAACGACTGGGGAACGTGCGGGAACGAGCGGGAACTGAAAAGCCGCGGCCCGCGTGCCGCCGTTCCCGATCGTTCCCCAGTTCCCGTTCGTCCGCGTTCTCCCGTCGTTCCCGTCGTTCTCGATCGTTTACTTCAGTTCGTCCGCGCTCTTGACCCCGTAGAAGCGTACCAAGCCGACGCAGACGTCAGCGCGGCGTTGACGTTCTTGATGTTCTTCACGCCTTCGTTTCCAGCCAGCTGCGGAAGGCGTCGGCGCCCTGCTTGGCGTAGACGGGGATGCCGTCTTTCCAGGTGGCGCGGCCGCAGAGCACGCCGTTGAACTTCACGCCCGACTCGGCGGCCAGCTCCAGCGACTCGGTGAACTCGGCGTTGGTCACGCCGGCGGAAAGATAGATGAACGGCTTGGTCGCGACCTTCGCGGCGTCGCGGAATGCTTCATCGCCTCGCTCGCGCGTGTAGGCCTGCTGGTCCGCCGGCAGGCCTTGGCGCCTTCGACGAACTTCATGTTGATGGGCACTTCCACCTTCATCACGTCCACGCCGTAGCGGTCCTTGGTGAACTCGGCCATCGGCCGGTGACGACCTGCGGCTTCTTCTTCGCGAACTCGAGGCCCTTCTCGTCCACGCCCTCTTCGTAGCCGACGAACTCGAGGAAGAACGGGATGTCGTTGGCGCGGCACTCGTCGCCGATGCGCTCCACCCAGGCGTGCTTGCGGTCGTTGACGTCCTTGGGATCGAAGGGCGTGTAGTAGAGCAGGATCTTGACGCAGTCGGCGCCGGCTTCCTTCAGGCGGCGCACGGACCAGTGGTCGAGCAGGTCGGGCAGGCGGCCGGGGCCGGTCTTGTCGTAGCCGGTCTTCTCGTAGGCCAGCAGCAGCCCGGCGTTCTTCGCGCGCCGCTTGCGAGGCGGGCGAGCCCCATTCCGGGTCGAGCAGGATGGCGCTGGCGTGCGGCGTCAGCACTTCGGTGACGAGCGTCTTGAACTCCTCCATCATGGCGTCGGCGACCTCGCCGCCCTTTTCCTTGGCCAGCGACTTCTGCAGCGAGCCGCGCTGGTCCATGGCCGCGGCGGCGATCACGCCGCGCTCGTTCGATACCGCCTTCATCCCTGCCAGCTTGCCCGGTGTGATCTTCATGTCTCGTCTCCTGCGCTAACTCGGCGGGCTAAAGCCCGCCGACTACTGCAGCACGCATACTGCTCGGCGGGCTTCAGCCCGCCGGTGCCGAAGTTTACCTCGGGAATCTGAATTCTTCCACGGACGACTCGCCCACCGCGCGCGCGACCAGGCCCGCAATATCCAGCGCCTGTTCGGCCACTTCCGCTTCGCCCGGCCTCGCATGCGTCGTCGGATACCGCGGCGTGAACAGCGAGCAGCAGTCCTCGTCCGGCACGATCGACGTTTCGTACGTCCCGATGCGCCGCGCATCGATCGTGATCTCTTCCTTGTGGAAGCCCACCAGCGGCCGCAAGATCGGCAGCACGGTCACTTCGCCCACGGCCGCGAGATTGTCGATCGTCTGCGACGCGACCTGGCCGACGGAATCACCCGTCACGAGCGCGCGCGCGCCGTGGGACGCCGCCAGCCGCTCCGCGATCCGCATCATCAGCCGGCGATACACGACGACCCGCAGGCCGGGAGGGATGTCCACGACGACCTGCTGCTGGATCGCGCCGAACGGCACGAGGAACAGTTGCGACCGCAGCTGAAATTGCGTCAGCCTGGCGACGAGCTCGCGCACTTTGTCCTGCGACGTTCGCGACAGGATCGGATAGCTGTGGAAGTGCACGAAATGCGCGCGGCAGCCGCGGCGGATCATGCGCCACGCGGCGACCGGCGAGTCGATGCCGCCGGACATCAGCGCCATCACCTTCCCGCTGGTGCCGATGGGCAGCCCGCCGACGCCCGGTTCCTTCTTGAAATGGATGAACGCGTCGGTCGTCAGGATCTCGACACGGATGTTCAGATCCGGGTTGCCCAGATCGACGGGCCAGCCGGTCGCCTGCTGCACACGCCGGCCGACTTCTCGCTCGACGTCCGGCGTTGAAATGGGAAACCGCTTGTCAGCCCGCCTCGCGCTCACGCGGAAACTGCCGGCGGACATCCCGGCCGTCGCGGCGACCACCGCATCGCCGATGGCATCCACGTCCGGCGCCACATGGGTTGCGCGCGAAAAATTGCCGATGCCCGGCAGGCGCGAGAGGCGATCGCGAATCTCATCCCACTGACCGTCGCCTTCCGGCCCGAGCCGAATGACGATCCGCCCCACGACCGGCCGCACATCCTTTACGTCGAGTCCCGCGAGCACCGCCTCGATCGTGCGCACGAGCATCGACGTAAACCACGGGCGATTGCGTCCTTTGAGCGCAAGCTCGCCGTAGTGAATGACGACGGAGGAACAGTTGGGAGTCATGGTGTGGCACGCAGTAGCCGGAGGGCTTCAGCCCGCCGGACAGCGAAGGCAGCTCACCACTCAGTCTCGGGAATTCCTGCCCGATGGTTCACCACTCTTGCCATGACAAACAGCAGGTCGGACAGCCGGTTGATGTACTGGATCGCGATTTCGTCGATCGGGCCGAGGGCGACCATGCCGCGTTCGGCGCGGCGGCAGACGGTGCGCGCCAGATGCAGTGTCGCGCCGGCCGGGCATCCGCCGGCCAGGATGAATCGCCGCAGCGGCGCCAACTCCGTCTCGAACGCGTCGATGGCCTTCTCGAGCCGCTCCACCTGCTCGGGACCCAACGCTGCTTTGTCCACGCGTGTGGCGATCTTGTGAGCCGGGTCAGCCAGGATCGCGCCCAGCGCGAACAGATCGCGCTGGATTTGCGTGAGCAAGTCGTCGATGTCGCCCGCGGACCCAGCCGACCGCACGACCCCCAGCCAGGCGTTCAGCTCGTCCACATTGCCGTAGGCGTCGACGCGCGGATCGGCCTTCGACACGCGCGTGCCGTCGAAGAGTCCGGTCTCGCCCTTGTCCCCGGTCTTGGTGTAAATCTTCATCCGCCATAATCTTACGTCCGGTGGCAGCAACCCAGAGACGAAAGACGACCGTCCCGCAGCCCGATCCGCGGCGTCGTCAGTGGTTCCGGCAGCGGCTGCTCGCCTGGTACCGGCGGCACGGCCGCGACCTGCCCTGGCGCGAGACCCGCGACCCGTATTCCGTGCTCGTGTCCGAGATCATGCTGCAGCAGACGCAGGTCGATCGCGTCCTGCCGAAGTATCACGAGTGGCTCGGCCGCTATCCCACGTTCGAGGCGCTCGCGGCGGCCGACGAGCGCGAGGTCGTCCGCACGTGGTATCCGCTCGGCTACAACATCCGTCCGCGGCGCCTGCAGGCGATCGCGCGCGAATCGGTGGAGCGCTACGACGGCACGCTGCCCGAAGACGAGGCCACGCTGCTGTCGTTCAAGGGCATCGGCGCGTACACCGCCGGCGCGGTCAGGAGTTTTGCGTTCGGCCAGCGCGCGGCGATTCTGGACACGAATGTCGCGCGCGTGCTGTTTCGCGTGTTCGTCGGCCGGGGGGACGCGCGCAGCCACGCGATGAAGAAACGCCTGTGGGCGATCTCGCATGCCGTGCTGCCGCATCGGCACGTGTACGATTTCAACCAGGCGCTGATGGATTTCGGCGCCACCGTGTGCCCGGCGCGAAAGCCGCTGTGCCCGACGTGCCCGATGAAGGCCGGCTGCCGGTCGTTTCCATTCAGTCCGCCGCGCGCCATTCGGCCGCGCGTCGCCCGTCCGCGCGCCGGCCGTCCGGACCCTCTCCGTCCGCGAGTGAAGCGTGGCCGCTGACCGCTCGCCCATCGTCGTCCTGGCCGGCGTGATCGAACGCGACGGCCGCCTGCTCGTCACGCAACGGCTGCGGGACACGCATCTGGCCGACTACTGGGAATTCCCCGGCGGCAAATGCGAGCCCAACGAAACGCACGAGGCGTGCCTCATGCGCGAACTGCGCGAGGAGCTCGACGTGCGCGTGGACGTGGGCGCGGAAATCCTCGCGACCGAGCACGACTATCCCGAACGCACGGTGCGGCTGCACTTCCGCTGGTGCCACCTGCACGGCGATCCGAAGCCGATGCTGGGGCAGGCGATCAAGTGGGTGACGAGGGCGGAGTTGAAGACGATGAGGTTTCCGGAGGCGGATCGGGAGTTGATCGAGATACTGACGGATCCGGCGCGGTTCTCGGCGGGCTGAAGCCCGCCGACTACTGCAGCACATGGGCTGTCCGGCTTGACGACAGTAGCCGGCGGGCTTTAGCCCGCCGGACGCGCGGTTCTCGGCGGGCTAAAGCCCGCCGACTACTGCAGCACGCGGGCTGGCCGGCTCGACGACGAGTAGCCGGCGGGCTTTAGCCCGCCGGACGCGGGGTTCTCGGCGGGCTGAAGCCCGCCGACTACTGCAGCACGCGGATACTGAACCGCGCGTCATCCACGGTCACTGGCTCCCCCGCGTCGGCGACTTCGCGCGGCACGTAGCCGAGGGCGACGACGCGGCTGAGGCGCGGGGACCAGGCGGCGCTGGTGACGTGGCCGGCCTCTTTGCCATCGGCCGTGATGACCGCGCCAACGGCCGGCACATTCGCGTCGGCGGCGTCGCACTCCATGCGCACGAGCCGTTTCGCCACTCGCCCGCCGCCGCGATGCAACACGCGAATGACCACTTCCTGGCCGACGTAACAGCCCTTCGTCTGGCTGATGGCCCGCTCGAGCAGGCCGGCATCGAGCGGAAATGTCTCGGTCGTCAGGTCGCCCCCGAACGCCGGCCTCCCCGCATCGATCCGCATCGCCTCGATCACGTCGCCGGAGACCGCCACCGCGCCGGCCTGCTCCAGCGCCGCGATCGCGCGGTCAGCTTCGGCGCTGCCGATCAACACATCCCAGCTGCCTTCATCGGCATCGTCCGTGCGCGCCACGAATCCGCCGCTCACATCGATCTGCGACCAGAGCGGCAGGTCGCGGACGGCGTCCGCGCCGAGACCCAGCGCCTGGGCAATGACCTCAGCCGCCCGGGCGCCGACGACCGACAGCTGCCGGATCGACGCGGATGCATCCGTCACCCGCAAGTCCTCGGCGAAGATGAGCCGGTCGAACGTCTCGGCCAAAGCGGCCGCGGCGACGGCCGGCACATCCGCGATCAGGCAATCGGGCCGGACGAACACGTGCAGATCGGCGATCAGGCGGCCCTGCGGCGTCAGATAGAGCGCGTAGGCTCCGGCGCCCGGCGCAAGCGCCGCAATCTCGTTCGTCAGCAGCGCATGCAGGAACGCCGCGCGATCCGCGCCCTCGAAGCGCAGTCGTCCCCGCGCCGTTTTCTCCGCCCACCCGGCTCCGGCCGCGATGATGCGATACTGAGTGACAATGTCGTCCATACGCATGCGTGCTCGTCATCTTAGCGTTGGCCTTGCCAGCCTCACAATGCTGGCGGTCGCGACGGTTGCCGGCCAGACGGCCGATCCCGGCGCGACGTCGCGGTTCTACGTGGTCTTTCGCGGCGTGCGCATCGGTTCCGAAATGGTCACGGTCACCCGCCAGTCCGGCACCTTCATCATTTCGTCGCGCGGCCAGATTGCGGCGCCGATCGACCTGGTGACGAACAAGTTCGAGATGGTCTACGGCGCCGACTGGCAGCCCCGCTCGCTGACGATCGAAGCCGCGCTCCGCAATCAGACGCTCTTCATCTCCACCTCGTTCGGCCTCACGACGGCGATCAGCGATGTGGTGCAGGGCACGACGAAGGGCAGCGTCCAGCACGAAATCACGCCCCGCACGATGGTCCTGCCGCCGAGCTACATCGCGGCCTACGAAGTGCTGGCCGCGCGGCTGCCGGGATTCCAGGTGGGCGCCCGCTTCCCTGTCTACGTCGCGCCCGAGGGCGAGATCAGCGCGACGCTCAATCGCGTCACCCCGCGCCGCGTCGTCAACCCGGACGGCGCAATCGAATTGAAGGAGTACAACATCACGCTCGTTCGTCCCGGCTCGCCGATGTCGATCATCCTCTGGGTGGACGACCGGAACCGCCTGGCCAAGCTCGTGTTTGGCGACCAGGGCTATGCGGTGATTCGCGAGGATATCGGCACGGTGATGTCGCGCGAGGAGAAGGTTCGCAATCCGGGCGATTCAGACGTGTTCATCCCGGCCACCGGCTTCTCGCTGGCGGCGACCGTGACGCGTCCGCAGAAACCGGCGGCGCGCATGCCGGCTGTGGTGCTGGTCGGCGGTCAGGGCCGCCAGGACCGCGACGAAACGCAATACGGCGTCCCGATCTTCGGCCAGCTCGCCGGCCGTCTGGCCGACGCCGGATTCCTCGTCGTCCGCTACGACAAACGCGGCGTGGGCCAGAGCGGCGGCCGGCCTGAACGCGCCGGCGTCGCCGAATACGCCGGCGACCTGGTTGGCATCATCACGTGGCTGCGCAAGGAGAAGGATGTGGACGCGGCCCGCATCACCGTCATCGCGCATGCCGACGGCAGCGCCGTCGCCCTGACCGCGGCCATGAAGGAGAGCCGGATTCGCGGCGTCGTGCTGATCGCCGCGCCCGGCGTGTCCGGACGCGCCACCGTGATTGCCCAGCAGCAGGCCATGCTCGCGCGACAGGGCGGATCGACGACCGACCGCGAGGCGAAAATGGCCATGCAGGTGCGCGTCGTCGATGCCGTCATCAGCGGCAAGGGCTATGAGTCGATCCCCGCGGACGTCTGGCGGCAGGCCAACACTGAGTGGTTCCGGACGTGGCTGCTGTTCGATCCGGCCGTGCCCATCAACAAGATCGATCGCCCGATTCTCGTGCTGAGCGGCGCGCTGGACCGCGAGATCCTGCCGGCGAACGCCGACCGGCTCGAGCAGATCGCGCTGGCGCGCAAGGGCGTGCCGGCGACGGCCACGCGGAAGGTCCTGGTCCCCGGCGTCAATCACCTACTGGTGCCGGCGAAGACCGGCGAGCCGGATGAGTACGATTCCCTGCCCTCGCAGACGATCTCGCCGGACGTGGTGGCGGCCATCGTCGACTGGCTCAATCAACCGAGGAAATAGCGACTGCCATGGCCGGATGGATTCTCGAGAGCGCTGAACCCGCGATGACCCTGCGCCTGCCGCCCGGCGTCGTCAAGACGATCGGCCGCACCACGAAGGCCGATTTCATCGTCGATGCCGCGCTCGTGTCGCGCGTGCACTGCCGGCTGACGGCCGGCGACGACGATCAACTGACGGTCGAGGATCTCGACAGCACGAACGGCACGCAGGTCAACGGCCAGCGCGTCACGCGCGCCACGCTCAAGACCGGCGACACGCTCACGGTCGGGCGAGTCGAATTCACGGTGACACCGGGGTGAGCTCGCTGCAGTAGCCGGCGGGCTTCAGCCCGCCGGATCGTCGGGTCGGTTCTCGGCGGGCTGAAGCCCGCCGACTACTGCAGTCAGTCTGTCAAGAACGGATTTCCCGATTTCGCTCGGCTCCAATCGTCGTCGACGGCCCGTGACCGGAGTGGACGACGGTGTCATCGGGAAACTGAAACAGCACGTTGTGAATCGAGTGCAGCAGCGTCTTCAGATCGCCGCCTGGAAGGTCGGTGCGGCCGATCGAGCCGGCGAAGAGCGTGTCGCCGACGAACAGGACGCGTTCGGCCGTGCGGGCTTTGCCAATCGCCAGACAAACGCCGCCGGGCGAATGGCCGGGCGTGTGGAACACCTCGACGGCGCAGCTGCCGAATTCCAACTCACGGTCGTGTTCGTAGAAATGGTCGATGGCCGGCTGTGGACTGACGTGAAACCCGAACATCCGGCCCTGTTCGACGACGCCTTTATAGAGGAACAGGTCATCTTGATGGAGCCACACCGGCGCGCCGGTTGCGGCTTTCGCCTTCGCGACGCCGGTCACATGGTCCAGATGGGCGTGGGTGAGCAGGATCGCGGCGATCGTCGCGCCGTCTTCCGCGGCCGCCTCGAGCAGCGCGTCCACCTCATCACCGGGATCGATGAGCACGGCGTGCCGCTCCGGTTCGCACATCACCACGTAGCCGTTCTTGTAGAACGGCGCGACCGCCGCGGTCCGAATCACCATGTCCGCTATCATCTTGGCATGATCCTGGCTGTCGTTGACGACCTGCTCTTCGGCTCGAAGCTGCGCGCGGCAGCCGGGGTCGCCGGGACCCCCATCGTGTTCGTCAGGAAGCCGGAGGAGGTGCCGGGCGCCATTCGCCAGCACGATCCCGATGTCGTGGTGTTCGATCTCGATCGGGATGCGCTCGATCCGATCGGCGTGATCACCGAGATTCGGTCCGCGCCCGTGCGAGCGCGCGCCAGGCTGGTGGGATTCGCGTCGCATGTGCATGCCGAACGCCTGCAGCAGGCGCGCGACGCCGGGTGCGATCAGGTGATGGCACGGTCGGCGTTCGTCGCCGCGCTGCCGGGCTTGATGCGGCCGGAATCGCAGAGGCCGTGATGCGCGCGACGCCCGACATCAACGACGTTGTCGCCGCGGCTGGCCGGATCGCGCCACATGTGTCGCGCACGCCGCTCGTGCGATCCGTCTGGCTGTCGAGCCTGACCGGCGGCGAGGTCTGGCTGAAGCTCGAAACGACGCAGCCGACCGGGTCGTTCAAGATCCGGGGCGCCATGAACGCGATCGCGAGGCTGCGCGAGACGCAACCGGCTGTGCGATCGGTCACGACGGCCTCGGCTGGCAATCACGGCATCGCGCTGGCCAAGGCCGGCGCGGAGTTCGGCATCGCGGTGCGCGTGCACCTGCCGGCGACGGCGCCGGCGGTCAAGAAGGCCGCGCTCGAGCGCTATGGCGCGGTGGTGCTCGAAGCGCCGAGTTATGACGAGGCCGAACGGCGCGCGCACGAGGAAGCCGGGCGCGCCGGCGTGACGTTCATTTCCGCGTACAGCCACTCCGACGTCATTGCGGGCGCGGGGACCGCGGCGCTCGAGATGCTTGCCGAGCAACCCGGATTGGACACGCTGATTGCGCCGATCGGCGGCGGCGGCCTCTTGTCGGGGACCGCTATCGTCGCGCGCGCGCGACTTCCGCGCGCGTGGCTCATCGGCACGGAAGCGGCGGCCTCACCGGTGTTCACCGCCGCGCTCGCCGCCGGCCGGCCCGTGACCGTCGTCGTGCACGACACGCTGGCCGACGGACTCGCCGGCAACATGGAACCGGACAGCCAGACATTCGGGATCGTCCGCGATCTCGTCGATCGCGTCGTGCAAGTGTCCGAGCCCGCCATCGCGCAGGCGATGCGGGACCTGGAAACGCACGAGCGCCTGATCGCGGAGGGCGCCGCGGCGACGGCGATTGCGGCGCTGTTGCAGGGCGGCCTGGACCTGACGGGCCGACGGGTCGGTGTGATTTTGTCAGGTCAAAATCGCGCCGCACAAACTCCAATCCGGGATTCTTTTTTGGGCCCAAAAATCGACTAATTTGCTGAGCGTTTTGATCGATTTTTGACCCCAAAAAAGAATCCCGGATTGGAGTTTTCACTACAATGGCGTCCATGTCTTTGGTCGCAGTCTTTGGCGCGGGGCCGATCGGGAGCGCGATTGCGCAGCGGCTCGCGGAGCGCGGCCGCGTCAACCGGGTCCTGTTCATCGACGACAACAAGCCCGTGGCCGAGGGCAAGGCGCTCGACATTCAGCAGTCGGGCCCGATCGAGGGGTACGACACACGGCTGTCGGCGGATGCCGATCCGCTCGCCGCCGCCAGCGCCGACGTCATCGTCTTTGCCGACGACACGGTGAACGGCGCGTGGGACGGCGACCGCGGCCTGGCGCTGATCGGACGGCTGGTTCGCGCGGGCGTGGCCGCGCCGTTTGTGTTTGCCGCGCCGTCGCAGACCGCTCTGCTCGAGACGGCGGCGCGCGAACTTCACGTCGCGCCCAATCGGCTGATCGGCACGGCGGCGTCGGCGGTCTCATCCATCGTCGCGTCGCTCGTGAACATCGAACTGGGCCAGACGGGCACCAACGTCTGCGTCACGGGCCGCCCGCCCTCGTTCGTGGTCGGCTGGTCGGCCGCCACGATCGACGGTGCGCTCGTCAGCGAACGCGTGCCGGCGCATCGACTGCTGGCGATCTCCCAATCAATCGGCCGCCTGTGGCCGCCTGGCCCGCAAGCCATCTCCGCGCCCACGACGCTCATTGTCGAAGCGCTCATCGCCGGATCCCGGCGACTCCTGCCGGCCGTGACGATTCTCGATGGCGAACTTGGCGTGCGCGGCCGCGCCGGCCTGCTGCCCGTCGAACTTGGCCACGGACGCGTGATCCGCCGCGACGTCCCGTCCCTCAGTCCGCAGGAACGGACGGAGACGGTGACGAAGATGACGGCCGTGCTGCAGTAGTCGGCGGGCTTCAGCCCGCCGAGCGTTTGGTTGCACGCGTGTCATTGGATCCGGCGGGCTAAAGCCCGCCGGCTACTGCAGCACTGAACACGACTACGAAGGCGCGGGCGATCGCGTCTTCGACGTCGGTCATGGGGACGGGTCTGCCGAGGACGCGTTCGATGGACGTGACGCCGCGGTCGGCGATGCCGCACGGCACGATCAGTCTGAAATGACGCAGGTCGGTGGACACGTTCAGCGCGAAGCCGTGGCTGGTGATCCAGCGGCTGATGCGGACGCCAATCGCGGCGACCTTTTCTTCCCGCCCTTCCGGGCCGACCCACACGCCGGTGCGGCCTTCCACCCGTCCGCCCTCGATGCCGAACTCGCGCAGCGCGACGATGAGCGCTTCCTCGAGGTCGCGGACGTATTTGTGGACGTCGCAGCGATCGGGCCGCAAGTCGAGAATGGGATAGCCCACGAGCTGGCCCGGGCCGTGATAGGTGATGTCGCCGCCGCGGCCGGTCTCGAACACGGTCACGCCCTCGGCCGCGAGCGCCTCGGGTGACGCGACGATGTTGGTCGGTTTGCCGCGGGTTTTGACGCCGAGCGTGATGACGGGCGGATGCTCGAGCAGGAGGAGCGTGTCACCGATCGCGCCGCGTCGCCGCTCGTCAACCAGGCGCGCCTGCAACTCGAGCGCTTCGCCGTAGCCGACGCGTCCGAGCCGGCGCACGTCGAACGCTCGCGCCACCGCGGGTGCGCCGGACTCGCCGGTGCCCGGCGCTAGACCCACGACTCGTCGAAGTTCTGGAGCCGGTCCTTGAGGGCCAGCAGGAACCGCCCGGCGTCCGCGCCGTCGATCAGCCGATGGTCGTAGCCGAGCGTGAACACGCACATCGGCCGGATCGCGATCATGTCGTCCACGACGACCACGCGCTTGTCCACGCTGCCGACGCCGAGAATCGCCACCTGCGGCTGGCTGATGATTGGCAGGCCGAACAGCGCGCCGAAAATACCGGGGTTGGTGATGGTGAACGTGCCGCCCTGCACTTCTTCAGGCTTGAGCTGCTTGCTGCGGGCGCGTAGCGCGAAGTCCTGAATCGCGCGCGACAAACCGAGCAGGTTCCTCTCGTCCGCGTTCTTGATGACGGGCACGATCAGGCCGGACTCCAGCGCGACGGCGATGCCCAGATTGATGTCGCGCTTGTAGACGATCGTGTCCCCGTCGATCGACGCGTTCGAGAACGGGAACTGCCGGATCGTGTCCACGGTGGCCTTCGCGATGAAGCCCGTGTAGGTGAGCTTCGTGCCGGCCGCTTCGTAGTCCGCTTTCTTCTTCCGCCGCAATTCGTCGATGCGGCCGAAATCCACTTCGTACGCCGAGAACACATGGGGCGAGGTGTGAATGCTCATCACCATGTGGTCGGCGATCTTCTTCCGCATGACGCCCATCTTCTCGATGCGGACGTTCTCGCCGGGCTGGAACGCCGGCGGTGGCGGCGGAATCGGCCCGCGTGCGGCGGGCGACGCGGCGGGTGCCGCTGTTGCAGCCACCGGCGCGGCCGTCGTGCCGCCGCCTTCGATGAACGCCGTGATGTCGCGCTTCGTCACGCGGCCGGAAATGCCGGTACCAGTCAAACGCGAAATGTCGACGCCGCTGGCCTTCGCGATGTTCCGGACGACGGGAGACGACTTGATGCGACGCAGGTCGGCCAAGGACGCGGACGCGGGGACGACAGGTACGACGGGTACGACGGGTGCGACGGGTCGAGGCGACGGGTGCGACGGGCGACCGACGGGTACGAAGGCGGGTGCCGCGGATCCCGCGGCCGTCATCTCGCCCTTCGCGCCGATCAGGGCGACGACGGAGTTGACCGGAACGGTCTCCCCTTCCTTCACCTTGATCTCGATGAGCACGCCGGCCCCTGGCGACGGGATCTCCGCGTCCACCTTGTCGGTGGAAATCTCGAAGAGCGGCTCGTCCTTGTCGATCGGATCGCCGACCTTCTTGATCCAGCGGACGATGGTCCCTTCCGCAATCGACTCCCCCATCTGGGGCATCACGACGTCAGTGGCCAAGACAAACCCTCCATCAACTACGACGGGAACGACGAGAACGACGAGAACGAACGGGAACGACGGGAACGAACGGGAACTGGGGAACGCGCATCACACGTGAATAGCGGCCCCGTGCGCGGCGTGCGCGGCTTCGCCCACGGCCTCCGCCATCGTCGGATGCGCGTGGATCGTGCGAATCAGTTCCTCGACCGTGCATTCGAGCCGGAGCGCCACGGCGGCCTCGGCCACCAGTTCGGTCGCGCGGAGACCGATCATGTGAACGCCGAGCAGCTCGTCGTGCTTCTTCTCCGCGACGATCTTCACGAAGCCTTCCGTCTCGCCGGCCATCTTCGCGCGGCCGAGCACGCCGAACGGGAACGTGCCCACGCGCACGTCGTATCCCTGGTCCTTCGCCTGCTGCTCGGTGAGCCCGATGCTGCCGATTTCCGGTTCGCAGTAGGTGCACGCCGGCACATGGTCGTAGTTGATCGGCTGCGCGTCCTGGCCCGCCAGCCGCTCGGCCAGCACAATGCCTTCCGCCGACGACAAGTGCGCGAGCTGCTGATGCACGCGCGTGCCCATCGTGATCACGTCGCCAATCGCCGAGATGCCGGCGACGTTCGTGCGGAACAGGTTGTCCACGAGGATGTAGCCGCGATCGAGCTTCAGTCCCGCCTCGACGGCGCCAAGTCCGTCGGTCACCGGTCCGCGCCCGGTCGCGACGAGCAGCTTTTCAATCGTCAGCGACTCGCTCTTGCCCGCGGCGTCCTGCATCTCGATCGTGACGCTGCCGCCCTTGACCTTCGCGCGACGTCACCTTCGTGGACGTCTTCACGGCGATGCCGCGCTTCCTGAATGACTTCGACAGCTCCGCCGACACGGCCTCGTCTTCGTTCGGCACGATGCGCGGCAGCAGTTCGATCAGCGTCACTTCGCTGCCGAAGCGGCGGAAGATCGACGCGAACTCCACGCCGACGGCGCCGCTGCCCATGATCGCGATCGACTTGGGCACCTCGGTCAGATTGATCGCCTGGTCGCTGGTGATGATCGTCTTCTTGTCGATCTCGATGCCCGGCACGCTCCGCGCGGACGATCCGGTGGCGACGATGATCTCGCGGGCCGTGAGCGTGCGCGCGCCGGCGCCGCCGGTCACTTCGACCTTGCCCTTGCCGGCCAGGCGGCCGGTGCCCTTGACCCACTCGATCGCGTTCTTCTTGAACAGATATTCGACGCCCTTGGTCAGCAGCGTGACGATCTTGTTCTTGCGCTCGTTCACGCGCGCCATGTCGATCACCGGCTTCACGTCGGCCTTGCCGAAGCTGATGCCCCACTGCGCCGCTTCCTGCGTGACCTTGAGCGCGTGCGCGTGCTCGAGCAGCGCCTTGGTGGGAATGCAGCCCCAGTTGAGGCACGTGCCGCCGAGCACCGGCTCGCGCTCGACGACGGCCATTTTGAGTCCGAGTTGGGCGGCGCGAATCGCGGCGACGTAGCCGCCCGTGCCGGAACCGATCACGACGACATCGAATGGAGCGCTGTTTTCGACTGGCATCTGGACAAGTCTACTGCGGGCGGGGCGAAGGCGGGAACGAACGCGACGGCTCGTTGACAGGGGGAGACACGGAGCTCCCACCGTCAACGAGCGCCGGGCGACCGTGCTATTTGCGGGGAAGAACCGCGTCCTTCAGCGCCTTCGCGATGCGCGCCTTCACGACGGTCTTCGCCGGAATCTTGATGGGCTCGCCGGTGGCCGGATTGCGGCCTTCGCGCGCCTTGCGCCGCTGCACCACCAGCTTGCACACGCCGGGGATGACGAACTCGCCGGACCGCTTGAGCTCCTTCTCCGACAGCGACAGCAGTTCCTCGAACAGGTCGCGCACCTGGGTGCGCTTCATGTCGAACTTGTCCGCGAAGTGCGCGAACAGTTCCATCTTGCCCATGCGTCGGGCGTCAGCCATATGTGTTCTCCCTGCAACGGCGCTTCCATCCCCCGCGTCGCCCGGACCTCCCGCGCCACCAGTCCGTCGGCAAATGACCTGAAAACCGGCGTGATCGTAGTCCCGGCGCAAAACCCTGTCAATCGAGATTCGGGTTCTCGGTGCTCGGGCTCGGGTCCTCGGGTTCTCGGGTTCTCGGGTCTACAATGCCCTCGTGCCCCTCGAAACCTTCCCCAACCCCCGGCCCGAACGGGATTATCAAATCGACATCCGGGCGCCCGAGTTTACCTCCGTTTGCCCGGTGACCGGCCTCCCCGATTTCGGGGAGATCCGAATCCAGTATGTGCCAGACCGGACCTGCATCGAACTGAAGTCTTTGAAGCTGCTATTTGATCGAGTACCGCAACCAGGGCATGTTCTACGAGGCCGTGACCAACAAGATCCTCGACGACCTCGTGGCCGCCTGCCAGCCCCGCCGCATGACCGTCACCGGCGCCTTCACCGCGCGCGGCGGCATCACGACTGCGGTGACAGCGGAATACCGGGCAAGTCAGAAGTCAGAAGTCAAAAGTCAAAAGTAAGTTCCAAAGTAAGTCTCGAAGCAGCTTCTGGCACCAAGTTTGCCACTCTCCATCCCTGCGCGCCGTGAACTGGGCCGGTTTCCGGCCGTGTATTGCAGTTTCTGCAATGTCCGGCGCGCGGAAGGTGGCAGAAAATGCAAGGCCTCGGTCCGCTGCCGGGAGATCTCGTCTGGATTCGCCGCCGGCGCTGGCGCGTTGAACGCGTCCGGCACGACCGCCACGTCGTCCGGCTGGACGTCGCGGCGCGCGATCGACGGCTGACGTTCCTGTCGCCGTTCGACCGCGCCCTCACGCGAGCCGGCGCGGCGTCTCCGCGGCGCGTTCGGCCGCAGGAAGCGCTCGCGCGCCTGGCCTCTCTCGTCGCGCGCACCGACGACATACGGATGCCGTCGGCCGCAATCGACGCGGCGGCCGACATCCTGCCGCATCAACTGGAGCCGGCCATGGCGATGCTGGCCGGCCGATCGCGGCTGCTGATCGCAGACGAGGTCGGACTCGGCAAGACGGTACAGGCCGGGCTGATCGTCGCGGAACTCCTCCGGCGCGACGCCGCCGCGCGCGTGATCGTGACTGGCGCCGGCCGTCCTGCGCGAGCAGTGGACCCGCGAGCTGCAACACCGATTCCGCGTCACGTGCCAGGCCGCGGATCGCGCGGGCCTCGACGCGCTATCGCGCGCGGGCGCGTTCGGCGACAGTCCCTGGCAACGCTGCGGCGTCTGGATTGCCTCGCCGGACTTCCTGAAGCAACGCCACGTCGCCGAGTCCATGCCGCCCGATCCCTGGGACCTTGTCGTCATCGACGAAGCCCACGCCCTGTGCGGCGACTCGGACCGGTACGCACTCGCTCAGCAATTGACCTGCCGCGCCCGCCGCGTCGTCCTGCTCACCGCCACGCCGCATGGCGGAGACGAGGCGCGGTTCGCGCGGCTGATCAGCCTGGGCCGGCTGGCGTCGGCGAATTCAGACTCCGGGTCTAAAGACCCGGGGCTCGATGCGCTGACGATCTTCCGGCGCACGCGGGCGGTGCTTGGCAGCCACCCGGCGCGGCGCGTCCGATGGCATCCCGTGACGCTGTCGGACAGCGAGACGCGCACGCTCGCGGCGCTGCGCGCCTTCGAGGATGCCGTGACCGGGCGCGCACGGCACCACGATCACGCACTGCTCCTGCTCTCGGTCTTCCGGAAGCGCGCGTTGTCCACCATGTCGCGCCCTGTCGCAGTCGCTGACGCGCCGGCTCGCGTGGCTCGGCGACCTCGGCCCGGACGCGGCGCTCGAATGGTCGCAGCCGCTGCTGCAGTTCGAGGACGAAAGCGATCACGTCGATCGCGAGGAACGCGAAGGGCTCACGGCGCATACGGGCCTCGGGAACCGGCAGGAACGATCGTGGCTTCGCCGGATCCGGACGCTGGCAGACGAAGCCGCGCGCGACGAACGCAAGGTCGAGCGGGTGGCGGCGCTCATCGATCGCACGACCGAACCGGTCGTGGTGTTCACGGAATTCCGGGACTCGCTCGACGTCATCCGCCGACGGCTTCGCTTCAGCCGCGCGATTTCGATCCTGCACGGCGGCCAGGATGCGGCCGAGCGGCGGCAGCAGCTCGCGCAGTTCCTCGACGGATCGACGAGCGTCCTGCTCGCCACCGACGTCGCCGGCCAGGGCCTCAATCTGCAGTCACGTGCGCGCTGGGTGGTCAGCCTGGAACTGCCGTGGAACCCGACGCGCCTCGAGCAGCGCATCGGACGAGTCGATCGCATCTCGCAGACGCGACCGACACACTTCACGCTGCTGGTGGCCAGAGACGAGGCTGAATCCGGACTGCTGGCCCACCTCTCGCGGCGCGTGCTGGCCGCGCAGCGGTCGTTCAGCGACGACGCGCTGGCCGGCGTCACGCCGCCGGAGTCGGCGGTGCGCGAAGCGTTGCTGCGGCAGCCGGATGCCGCGCCGGCGGTGCGGCACGCGCCGGTGCCCCTCTGCCGCCGCTGGGAGCGCCTGGCGCGACGCGCGGCGCAGGTGCTCGTGCGCCGCCGAGCGCTCACCGCGCGGTGGCGAGCGCCGGATCCGGCGTCCGCCAGCCCGGTGTGTTGCGCGCACCCGCGGTCGGGCCGCCTGGTGCCGCGGTCGCATCGCGCGCTGCTCGTGTTCACGGTGCCGATCGTGGACGCCGGCGATCGCGTGATCGAACGGCGTCTCGTCGCGATCGCGACGACTATGGAAGTCGCGGTCGCGACGAAGATGGACGCCGCGGTTGCGACGGGTATGGACGTCGCGGCCGCGACGAAGAGGGACGTCGCGACCTCGATTGGCGCCGATGCCGGCGAAGATGCGCGTGCGCTTCGCGCGCTGGCGGTGGCGCTGCGTCCCCGGGCTCTCGAAGCCGCCAGCCGGCGTGTGGCCGCGGTGGCCCGGCGCGTGCGCGCCGCGGCCGATGGCGCCCGGCAACGGGAACTGGCGCTGGCGGCGGCCATGCGCGCGGAACTCCTGGCCGATGAAGTGCAACCGGGCCTGTTCGACCGTCGCGAGTCGCGCGCGTTCGAGACGCGGCGGGAGCACGCCGGGCGCGCGGAGGCCGGCAGCACCAGGCAACTCGCACGCGGCGATCGGGCCGGCCACGTGCGGGCCGAAGAGCCCGTGCTCGAATTGATCCTGAGCCGGCGCCGATGACGCGACTCGCGGGCGTGGGCGGCGCGCTGTTTCCCAGCCGGTTCCTCGCGGACTGGCTGACGCACGACGCCGCCGTGCGCGCGATCATGCAGCCGGAACACGGCGCGCGCCGCCGGCTGCTCGCGTGGTGGCGGCGGGTCGAGTCGAGTTGCGGTCCCGCCACCGGCCTCCGAACGCTGTTCGACGTGGCCGCGATGCCGCTCGCCGGCCTGCTCGGCTTCCGCGCGCACGACGCCCTGTTCGACCGCACGCGCGTATCCGCACGGCTCACCACCAAGCGGGGCTCGACGGTTGGCTTCATCCTGCTCCCGTGGGCCGAGCGGCCGTCGCGTCTCTGGCGCGATTTGGCCGCCGGCACGCGCGAGATCGGCGCGGACTGGTGCCTGCTCGTCGCACCGCCGTTCGTCTCGCTGGTAGACGGCCGCGGGCACACGATCCGGCGCAGCCTGGATTTCCTGCTGCCGGACGCGCTGGACGAACGCAGCTTCCCCGCGTTCTGGCTGCTCTGCCAGGCCGGCGCGTTCGATCGGGGGACAAAATCGAATCCGGGGATCGAAAGATCGAAGCCGGGCATCGTTTTTGTGCCTTCGTGCCAGAAAAACGATACCCGGCTTCGATCTTTCGATCCCCGGATTCGATCTTGTTCCCCCATCGATCAACTCGTCCTCAACGGCATGCAGTTCCAGGACGCAGTTCGCGCGGATCTTCGGACGGGAGTCGTCAGCGCGCTTGCTGCGATCGGGCCGGTGCTGCCGGGCCGCGACGCCGCGCGGTTTGGCGAGGCCCTGACGCTCATCTATCGAGTGCTGTTCCTGCTCTTCGCCGAGTCCCGCGACCTGGTGCCCAGCCGGCATCCGGCCTACGGTCCGGCGTACGCGTTGGGATCGCTCTGCCGCGACGCGTCACGCGATCCCGGCGGCGCCGACGGACTCTGGGACGGCCTCGCCGCCATCACCCGTCTCTCCCGCACCGGCTGCGAGTCCGCCGATCTCATCGTCCGGCCCTTCAACGGCCGGCTCTTCGCGCGCGCATCGGCGCCGGCGCTCGAAGGACACCCGGCCGCGCGTGTCGTCACCCGCGCATCACGGCGACGCGACCGCGCGATCGCCGCGGCGCTCACGGCCCTGGGCACGCGGCCCGGGCCGGGCGGCCGCGAATCGATTGCCTACGCGGACCTCGGCGTCGAGCAACTCGGCGCCGTGTACGAACACGTGCTCGATCTGGATCCGGAGCAGGTCCTCTCCGGCACGCCCGCGTGCGAGCCTGCGCGGTCCCCGGCGGGCCGGGCGCCGCACGGCCTTCGCCGCAAGGAAACGGGCACGTTCTACACACCGCAGGCGCTCGCGGCGTTTGTCGTGCGCCGCACGCTCGCGCCGCTCGTCCGCGGCGCGACGACGGATGAGATTCTCGCGCTGCGCGTCGTGGATCCGGCAATGGGCAGCGGCGCGTTCCTCGTCGCCGCCTGCCGGTATCTGGCGCACGCGTACGAAGGCGCGCTCGTCAACGAAGGCCGCTGCGCGGAGACGGATCTCGACGCACACGAGCGCGCGGACATCCGCCGGCTGATCGCGCGCCGCTGCCTGGCCGGCGTGGACGCGAATCCAGTCGCCGTGCAGCTCGCGCGCCTGTCGTTGTGGCTGACGACACTGGCGCGGGACAAACCGCTCACGTTTCTCGACGATCGACTGCGCGTCGGCGATTCCATCGTCGGAACCTCGCCGGACGATCTCTGGCGGGTCCCCCGGCGCCCGGGCGCGCGGCGCCGGACGGACGAGGCGCCGCTCTTCGAAGCGGCCGGACTCGCCGCCGCCCTGCAGGCCGTGTCGCAACCGCTCAGGCAGTTGAGCGAGCAGCGCGACGACTCGGTCGCGGACGTGCGTGCGAAGGAGCGCATGTGGGCCGGACTGACCGGCGACCGTTCGCCGATCGAGCCGTGGCGCGCCGCCTGCCATCTCTGGTGCGCGCGCTGGTTCTGGCCGGACGCGTCGATCAAGCCGCCGTCGCCGGCCGAACTGAGCTCCGCGATGGACGCGATGCTGCGAGGCGATCGCACGCTTGGCGCGGCGCACGTGCAGCGCTGGCTTAGCCTCGCGCGCGCGGTCGCCGCCGACCACGGCTTCTTCCACTGGCCGCTGGAATTCGCCGACGTCTTCTACGACGACTCGGGCGCACCGCGCGATCGGCCGGGCTTCGACGCCGTCATCGGCAATCCGCCCTGGGAAATGCTGCGCCGCGATCGCGACGACACTCGCGCGGCGGACCCGGCCCGTGCCCGCCAGGCCCGAACGCTGGCCTTCGTGCGGGACTCCGGCCAGTACCGGTCGTGCGATCGCGGGCATCTCAACCTGTACCAGCCCTTCCTGGAACGGTCGCTGGCGATCGCGCGCCGGGGCGGGCGTGTGGGGCTGGTGCTGCCCTGGGGATTTGCCTCGGATGAGGGCGCGGCGGCGCTGCGCGCGCGGACATTCGATCAGGGTGCGGTGGACGCGATGGTTGGATTCGACAATGCGGAAGGCATCTTCCCCATCCACCGCGGCTTGCGTTTCCTGGCGATCGTGGCCAGCCCGGGGTCGGAGCCGCGGGAGATTCGCGCGCGATTCGGCGTGCGCGCGAAGGCCGACATCGACGACCTGCCCGGCGACGCGGACGCGGACGATCGGAGTGCGTTTCCGATCCGGCTGTCGGCACCACTCCTGCGACGGGTGGGCGGCGCCGCACTGCGGATTCCGGATGCGCGCCGGCCGGGCGACCTCGAATGGCTCGAACGGGTGTCGCGCGCGTTTCCACGGCTGGGTGACCGCGCCGGCTGGGGCCTCCAGTTCGGCCGCGAGTTGAACGCCACGGAAGATCGATCCAGCTTCGGACCGGCCGGCACTGCCGGTGATTGACGGCAAACACATCGGTCCGTTCAGCGTGGACTGCACGCGATCCGAGCGCCGGATTCTTCGAGCCGAAGCCCGCAGGTTGATGCCCGACCTCCGCTTCATGCGGCCTCGCCTCGGCTACCGCGATGTATCCGGCGCCGCGAATCGCCTCGCGCTCATTGCCGCGGTCATTCCCGCCGACGTCGTGACCACGCACACGTTGTTCTGCCTGCGCACGGCGCTCAGCGCCGAGCAACAGTATTTCCTCTGCGCGCTCTTCAACTCATCCGCGCTCAATGCCATCGTGCGCATGCTGATGGGAGGACACGTCACCACGGCCCTGGTGGAGAGCCTGCCCGTTCCCGTGTGGGCCGCGACGCCAGAACAACGACGCATCGCGGAGTTAGGCGAACGGTTGACGCAAGCGCCGACGGATGCAGCGGCGTGGGAGGAACTGCACGCAGTCGTAGGGAAGATGTATGAGGTCACGAAGAACTCGGCGGGCGCGCCGTAGCCTTGGCGAAGGCGGGCCGCCGACTACTGCCGCACGCGTGCCGCGCCGTTCCCGCTCCCGTTCCCGTCGTTCCCGCCTTCGCCCTCCGGGCTTCGGCGGGCACGTCGTTCCCGTCGTTCCCCAGTTTGTTATAGTTCCCCCTTCGTGCCCAGATACGGCTTCGCGATCGATCTCCGGAAGTGCATCGGGTGTCATGCCTGCACGATTGCGTGCAAGTCCGAGCATGACATTCCCGTCGGGGTGAATCGGTGCTGGGTGAAGACGGTCGAGAAGGGCGTGTTCCCGCAGACGCAGCGGCTGTTCCTGCCGGTGCTGTGCAACCAGTGCGAGGATGCGCCGTGCATGAACATCTGCCCGACCAGCGCGCTCTTCCGCCGGCGCGACGGCATCGTCGATCTGAACGGCGAATGGTGCATCGGCTGCCGCGCGTGCATGGCCGCGTGCCCGTACGATCAGCTGTTCATCGACCCGAACACGAAGACCGCCGAGAAGTGCAACTTCTGCGCGAACCGCCTCGAGAACCAGCTCGAGCCGGCGTGCGTGAGCGTGTGCCCGACCGAGTGCCGCATTTTCGGCGACCTGGACGATCCGGCGAGCGAAGTCGCGCAGATTGCCCAGCGCGAAGCGTTCATGGTGCGCAAGCCGGAAAAAGGCACCGGGCCGAAGATCCTCTATCTGGGCGCCGACGAAGCGACGATCCGGCCGGAGATTGCGGTGCGGCCGTTCATGTTCCGCGAAGGGCAGGTGCGGCTGCGCCCGCTCGGCGCGCTGGACCCGGACCCGAATCAGCCCGGCGACGCGCGCGTGGACTACGACATGCCGCACAAGAAGGCGTGGGGCTTCGATCTGGTGCTGTACCTGCTCTTCAAGGGCATTTCCACCGGCGCGATGTTCCTGTCCGCGTTGCTGTGGTTCCTGGGCGATCATTCGGCGCTCGTGGGCCTCGGCGGGCCGATCCTGTCCGGTGCTGTTTGCCGCCGCGACCGCGGTCGTGCTCGTCATCGACCTCGAACGGCCCGAGCGGTTCTACTACATCCTCACGCGGCCGAACTGGTCGTCGTGGCTGGCGCGCGGCGCGTTTCTGATCACGGCGCACAGCGGCGCTCGCCAGCGTCTGGGTGCTCTGCTACTGGATGGGCTGGACCGGCGCGCTCGTGTGGCTGGCGCCGTTCGCGATGGCCGCGGCCGTCGCCGCCACGGGCTACACGGGCCTGTTGTTCGCGCAGGGGCTCGCGCGCGATCTCTGGCAGGGCCCGCACGCGACGCTCGATTTGCTGGCGCAGGCCGCGGCGGAAGGCAGCGCCGCGATGCTGCTCGTGGGTGCGGCGCTCGGCGCGGAGTCGCAGACGACGGGCACGCTGGCGATGACGCTGGGCCTGGCGTCGCTCGTCCATCTCGGCATCCTGCTGCTGGAACACGTGCTGACGCCGAGCGCGACGCTGGGCCACGAACTGGCGGTGCGGGCCATCCGCCGCGGCGTGTATGCGCGCCTGTTCTGGATTGGCGCGATCGGCCTCGGCGGCCTGGCGCCGATCGCGCATCGTCTGGCTGGCGCTCGGCGGCCGCGTATCCACCCGATCCTCGCCGCCTCCGCCGCCATCATCGCGCTCGCCGGCGGATTCGCCTGGGAATACGTCTGGGTCGAGGCGGGACAGGCGGTACCCAATTCATGAACAGGTCGGAGGTCAGAGGTCAGAGGTCGAGGTGCAGGAGCGAACGAGCGCGTCATTCACTCTCGACTCCAACCTCCTTGACCTGACCTTTGACCTCTGACCTACGGAGGCATTCCGAATTCGCATCCCGACCTCCCAATGGGATGACTTCGTCGACTTCGAATCCAAGAGCTGGCCGAAGAAGGAACGGCGGCACTACTGGATCGTGCCGAGCATCTGCTTCAACTGCGAATCGGCGTGCGGCATCCTGGCGTACGTCGACAAGGAGACGCTCGAGGTCCGGAAGATCGAGGGCAATCCGGTGCATCCGGGCAGCCGCGGCCGCACGTGCGCGAAGGGCGTGGTCACGCCGAACCAGCTCGAGGATCCCGATCGCATCCTGTATCCGCTGAAGCGCACCGGCGCGCGCGGCGCCGGCGAATGGAAGCGCGTGACGTGGGACGAGGCGCTGGACGATCTGGGCGCCCGCATCCGCAAAGCGATCACCGAAGGCCGCAAGCGCGAGCTGATGTACCACGTCGGCCGGCCCGGCGAGGACGGCTACGCCAACCGGGTGCTGCAGGCCTGGGGGCTGGACGGCCACAACAGCCACACGAACGTGTGCTCCGCGTCGGCGCGGCTCGGCCATTTCGTGTGGACCGGCGCCGATCGTCCGTCGCCCGACTACGCCAACGCGAAGACGATCCTGCTGCTGTCGTCGCATCTCGAATCGGGCCACTATTTCAATCCGCACGCGCAGCGCATCATCGAAGGCAAGTCCCGCGGCGCGCGGCTGATCGTGATCGATCCGCGCCTGTCGAACACGTCGGCGAAGGCGGACGTGTGGCTGCCGGCCAATCCCGGCACCGAGGGCGCGTTGCTGCTCGCGATGGCGCGGCATCTGATCGCGACGAAGCGCTACAACCGCGACTTCGTGCGGCGCTGGGTGAACTGGGACGCGTATCTCGAGCGCGCCGGCCGGATCTGCCGCGCACGTTCGAGGCGTTCGAAGACGCGCTGCTGGCCGAATACGCCCAGTTCACGCCCGAGTACGCGGCGGCCGAAACGGGCGTGACCGCGGCGCAGGTGATCGAAGCGGCCGAAGCCGTCGCCGACGCCGGCACGGCGTTCGCCACGCACAGCTGGCGCGCGGCGGCCGCCGGCCATCTCTGGGGCTGGCAGATCACGCGCAGCCTGTATCTGCTCGTCGTGCTGATGGGCGCGATCGGCGAGCCGGGCGGCGTGAACCTGCACGTGACGAACAAGTTCGTCCCGAAGCACCCGAATCCCCCGCCGCCGCCCGACTACTGGAACGAACTGCTCTTCCCGAAGGAATTCCCGCTCGCGTTCTTCGAGATGAGCTTCCTGCTGCCGCACTTCCTGAAGGAAGGGCGCGGCAAGCTCGACACCTACTTCACGCGCGTCTACAACCCGCTGTGGACGAATCCCGACGGCTTCACGTGGATGGAAGTGCTGCGCGACGAATCGAAGATCGGCATGCACGTCGCGCTCTCGCCGATCTGGAGCGAGACGGCGTGGTTTGCCGACTACGTGCTGCCGATGGGCCTCGGCACCGAACGCCACGACACGATGAGCCAGGAGACACACGCGGGCCGCTGGCTCGGCTTCCGCCAGCCCGTGACGCGCGTGGCCATGGAGAAGCAGGGCAAGAAGGTCACGCTCACGCACGAGTCGAATCCCGGCGAGGTGTGGGAGGAAAGCGAGTTCTGGATCGCGCTGTCGTGGCGCATCGATCCGGACGGATCGCTCGGCATCCGCAAGTTCTTCGAGTCGCCCGTACCGGCCCGGCGAGATGATCACGACCGACGAATACTACGGCTGGATCTTCGAGAACTCCGTGCCCGGACTGCCGGAGGCCGCGGGCAAGGAGAACCTCACGCCGCTGCAGTACATGCGGCGCTACGGCGTGTTCAAGGTCGACGACCGCGCCTACAGCAAGGCGCACGAGCACGTCGTCGCCGACACCGAGCCCGGATCGTCGTCGACGACATCCGTCGCGCCGGATTCAACACGCCGTCACGCCGGCTCGAGTTCTTCTCGCCGACGCTGGCGGCGTGGGGATGGCCGGAGCACGCGATGCCGACGTACGCGCCGGGACACGTGCACTGGAAGACGCTCGATCGCGCGGCCAACGAATTCGATCTGCTGCCGAACTTCCGGCTGCCGACGCTCGTCCACACGCGATCGCCCGTCAAGTGGCTGTACGAGATCTCGCACAACAATCCGCTGTGGCTGGCGACGCCGGATGCCGCACAAGCTGGGCGTGGTGCAGGGCGACCTGGTGAAGGTCACGACCGGCATCGGGCATTTCGTCACGCGCGCCTGGGTCACCGAAGGCATCCGCCCCGGCGTCGTCGGCATGTCCCACCACCTGGGCCGCTGGCGGTTGAACGAGGATCAGGGCGGCGCGCGCGTCGCGACCGCGCTCGTGAAGATCACGAGCCAGGACGGGCGCTACGACATGCGGCAGATCCACGGCGCGCAGCCGTTCGCGAGCGGCGACGCCGACAGCGCGCGCGTGTGGTGGAGCGAAATCGGCGTGCACCAGAACCTCACGTTCCCCGTGCAGCCGGATCCCGTGAGCGGCATGCATTGCTGGCATCAGCGCGTGAAGGTCGAGAAGGCCGGGCCCGACGACCGTTACGGCGACATCAGCGTGGACACGAACGAGTCACATCGACTGTACAAAGAGTGGATGACCAAGACGCGCCCGGCGCCGGGACCGGATGGGACGCGGCGGCCCTACTGGTTCGATCGCCCTCTGCGGCCGATCAAGGAGGCGTACAAGATGGAGTAGTCCATCGTCCGGGGTCCAGCGTCCAGAGTTCGCGGCAGTCCTTTGGTCCAAGATCGGCGTCCATCGTCCGGAGTCCGATTACAGCCTGGTGACGAGCGTGTAGGCCAGCAGCGCCAGGACGCCGGACGCCAGCAGCACGAATGCCCAATCGCGCCGGCGCACTTCGTCCGTCAGCACCGCCACCACGTTGACGACGGGCAGCGCGATCAACAGGCCGCAGGTCGAGGCCAGCACGAACACCGACGCGGCCTGCTGGTGCAGCAGGCCGAAGAAGATCCCGCCCGCCAGCCCGGCCACCACGCCGCCGTACGCGGCGCGGCCGAACTGCCGCCGAAAGTGCCCCGCTGCCCTTCCGCCCGGTACGCTCATCTCCACACCACCAGATACTGCGCCGCGACCGCCAACAGAATCATCGCCATCACGATCTTCAGCCACTGCACCGGCGCGCGTGAACTGATCGCCAGGCCGGCCTGAAAACCGGCCAGCACACCGATAGCGGTCATCGCGGCCATGTGGAAATCGCCGAGATAGCCGCCGGCCCAGTGGGCCGCCAGGCTCGGCACGGCCGTGACGCCGATCATCAGCACGCTCGTCGCCGCCGCCGCGCGCAGCGGCACGCCGCACAGCGAATTCAGCATCGGCACGATCAGGATGCCGCCGCCGATGCCGACCAACGACGTCAGCACGCCGGCCGAAAACGACACGGCCATCGCCACCGGCAGGCGCTTGACGCGATAGACCACCTCGGCGCCGGTGTCGTCATCATGGAACCGCCCGCCGAACACGCCAGGCTCGATGCTGCCTGGCGGCAGCACATTCCGCTTGTTGAGGCGGACAAGCATGATCGCGGCAATGATCGCGGCCGTCGCGCCAAAAATAACCTGGAAGGTGCGTTCCGAGAAACTGGCGATGAACTGGCCGCCGAGCATCGCGCCGCTGACGCTGAAGAGGAGCAGCACGAGCAGCAGCCTGGCGTTGTGCAACTGCCGGCCCGCGGGCGCCAAGCCGGCCGAACTCGACGTCACGAGCACGCCCACCAGGCTGGCGGCGGTGGCCTCACGAAACGACAGGCCAATCACACTGTTCAGCACCGGCACGATCAACGCGCCGCCGCCGATGCCCACCAGTGAACCCAGGCAGCCCGCGGCCGCGCCGGCCACCATGGCGAAGATCTCGGAAGACAGCACGTGGGAATAGTACAAGAAGGCCGCGACCGGACGTCGGCGGCGGGCTACCGAGACGCACGTAGCCGGCGGGCTTTAGCCCGCCGGTGTGTACGGCGGCCTAAAGGCCGCCGCCTACATACGTCCCACCGTTCGCGTGCGGGCGCAGGACGGCGTAGAGCGCGGCCATGATCGGCGTCGGCACGCCGACGCGCGCGCCGCGGCGGACGACGCTGCCCTGGAGCGCCTCGACCTCGATGCGCTTGCCCTGCGACAGATCGATCAGGAGCGACGACCGCGTCGAGGCCGGCAGCTTCGCCAGGTAGTCAAGGACGCGCTGCCGGTGATCGTCGGGCAGCCGCACGCCATGCGCGCGCGCGACGCGCGCGACCTCCATCACCGCATCAAGGAATGTCTCGCGGCATTGCTGCTCGGCCCACAGCGGCCCGATGGGCAGTCGCGACGCGCCCGTGAACGCCGCGAACGGCGCGAGATAGGTGAACTTCTCCCAAATCGCGTGCTTCACGTCGGCGACCGGCTCCGCATGGATGTCCGCCGCCGTCATCGCATCGGCCAGCAGCCGAACGCGCGGGGTGATGTCCGGCTGCGCATTGAAATATTCGCCGAGCACGATGCGGCGATGCGTGCCCGTCTGACGGATGACGCCGGGACCGTCGATCGCCGTGGCGATGTACGTCGATCCGCCAATCACCGCGCGCTCGCCAATCACGGCGGCGATCTCCTCCGCGCTGTCGACGCCGTTCTGCAGCGGCAACACCGTGGTCGCCGGCCCGACGAGCGGCGCCATCATCGGAATCGCCGTGGCATTGTCGTACGTCTTGACGGTGTAGATGACGACGTCCACCGGGCCAATGCGGGCGGGATCGCTCTCGGCCGGGGTCTTGACGATGAAATCGCCGAGCGGACCGACGATGCGCAGGCCCTGCGCGCGAATGGCGTCCAGGTGCGCGCCCCGCGCGATGAAACTGACGTCCTGCCCGGCCCGCGCGAGCATCGCGCCGTAGAAGCCGCCAACGGCGCCGGCACCGATGAAACAAATTCTCACAAGCAGGTTCGTCGGGTCCTCGGGTTCGACGGGTTCTTCGCCTGAGGTTAGTGCTTCGTCGCGTCCCCGCCGCGCAGGAGTCGCACTTCGCGAATCCTCGTGGTGCGGACGCCGTTGTCGAATTCGAGGAACATGCCGACGGCCGCCGCGAGGCGCGTGTGAATGGCGGCGCCGCCCCAGGTGCAGCCGACGATGCGCACGTCGCATCCTTCGAGGCCACTCTGGCCGAACCATCCACCGGCGGCCCGGAACTGCCCCTTGCCGACGGCCGCGAGTGAATAGACCGAGTTCCTGGTGCGCACGACGATCCAGTCGCCGGGTTGGATGCTGTCAGCCCACACGCCTTCGACGGCGTCAGCGGTCGCAACGATGCGATCGAGCGTCCTCGCGCCCAACGGGCCCGAGCGACTCGTCACGAGGGGGCGTGATGGCAGTGGCCACTAAGGAAACTCTACCATCTTCATGGTTCGTAGCGGATCAGCGTCAGCGCGCCCGTCGCCGGGTGCAGCACGTAGATCGCATCGTACTCGTCGTCTCGCATCGTGACGGCCTTCCCGCCGAACGCCTTGATCAGATCGGGCACCGTATTCGAGTGCCCGATGATCAGCACAACGTCGTTGGCGTGGTCGCGTTTCAGGGTGGCCACGAGTGCCGCCGTGTCCTTCGCCGGAATCACCTGAACCGTCAGGCCGAGTCTGGCCGCGAGCGGCTTTCCGGTGTCCTGGGTTCGCTTGAACTCGGTCGCGACAATCGCCTTGATGCCGGCGTCGGCGAGCATGCCGGCCAGCCGGGCGGCCCGCGCCTCGCCCGCCGCGGACAATGGCGGATCCGCCGGGGCGCCGCTCATCGTGCCCACCCCCGCTCCCCCATCCGCGCGCTCCGCATGGCGCACGAAGATGATCGTCTGCTGCGCGCTCGCCACGCCGGCACGAGCGCCGCAGCAGCGGAGCACGCATCATCGCCACATGCCTAGGCTTAACTGACTTCCGATCAGTTTCGTCATGCGCTCTTCCTCGCGAAAATGTAGAGAACCGCGCCCGCCGCCAGCGCCGCGCCACCGCGCTCGACCTGTTCGAGCGTCACGCCCGTCAGGATCGCCGCGCAGACGAGCAGCGCGACGACCGGCACCGCGGGGCCACCCGGAATCGTAAACGGCGCGCGGCTCTGACGCCGCAGGGCCAGCACCGACGCGCACGTACCCCCATACACGAGCAGCCGCGCGATCGCGCTGATCGCGGCCAACTGCACGAACGAACCCGACAGCGCCAGCACCAGCGTGACGACGCTCGTCACCACGATCGCGACATCCGGCGTGCGGAAGCGCGGGTGGATATGCCCGAAGATCCGCGGCACATCGCCCTGCTCCGCCAGCGCGAACAGGATGCGCGATCCCGACAGCGCGGCGCCGACATTGTTGCCGGCCACCGACACGGACGTGCCGACCGTCATCAGGACCGCGCCCCACGCGCCCATGAAAATCATCGCCGCCTCCACCAGTGGCGTCGTGGATCCGGACGTCGCGAGGCCGGGAAACGTCCCGATCGCCACCACCTGCGCCATCGTCATCACGATACTGACGATGATGATGGTGGTCACCATGGCGAAGGGCACGGCCGTACGCGGGATCGCGCGCCTCGCCGGCCGGCACGGGAATGATCTCGTAGCCGCCAAAGACGAAGATCAGCAGCAGCGCCGCGGCCGGGACCTGATTCCACGCCGGCCAGGCCTCCGGGCGCAGCGCCGCGAACGAGACGTGCGGCAATCCGATCAGGATGAACAGCACGAGCGGCGTCAGTTTGCCGATGGTGAGCGCGTTCAGGACCAGCGAGCTTTGCCGGATCCCGCGGATGTTGAGCGCCATGATGCCGAGAATGACGGCCGACATCAGCGTCGCGCGCAGACCGCCCGTCGTAAGGGCCGGCCAGTAGTAGCCGAGCGCGCTCACGAGCACGTTGACGACCGAGGCCCAGCTCGTGACGCGAATGAGCCAGCCGATCCAGCCGATCTCGAAGCTCGCGAACCGGCCAAACGCCGCGCGGGCGTAGAGGTAGGGCCCGCCAGTGCCTTCGAAGCGGCTGCCGGCTTCCGCGAAATTCAAGGCGATCGCCATCGCGAGCAGACCGACCAGACCGACCGCGCACCAGCTCCACGCGCCGAGCGACAGCGCCAGCGACGCAGGCACGGCAAACACCGCGCCGCCCAGGACCTGATTCACACCGATGGCGGTGAGGTCCCATTTACCGAGTTCTCGACGAAGTGGGATCGACATTGTCGGGTTCTCGGGTTCTCGGGTTCGTCGGGTGCTCGGGTTCGTCAGGTTCTCGGGTTCTCGGGTTCGGGCGGAACGGCGGTCTTTCTTCGCGGGTTGAAGAACGGAGTCGGCACAACGACGGCGCCGACGCGGTGACGGACGACGTCCACGGTATGCTCGACCTCGACGCGCGAATCGACCGCGGCAAACGGCGCGTCAATCGTCGCGAGGCCGATCATCTGCTTCAGCACGGGCGACCAGGTGGACGACGTCATGCGGCCGATCTGGCGGCTGCCGGCGAACACGGGCACCGGCACGCGCGACGCGGTCGCCACGGCCAGCGGCGGCAGCCCGGCGGCCTGGTACAGCCTCTCCATGTCCGTCCACTCGATCGCCAGCCCGACGATGCGTTTGGGCACGCCCTCGCGGCGCTGAGCCACCAGCGCGCTGCGGCCGATGAATGACGGCTTGATCAGATCCACGAGGCGATCGAGCCCCATTTCATACGGCGTGTAGCGCTGGGACGATGTCACCGCCCGGCGCGAGGAGAAGAAATCGACGTCGAGCAGGAGCAAGCCCGCCTCGATGCGCGCGACGTCGAGCGCGAGCAGTCCGGCCGGCCGCAGGCCGTGTGGACCGCCGGCGCCGACAATCGCGTCCCAGATCGCAATCGCATCCTCGCGCGCCATCCACACTTCGTAGCCCAGGTCACCCGTATAGCCCGTGCGCGAGAATCGCCACCGACCGTCCTGCGATCCGGCCGGATGTCGACCCGGAAGTACTTGAGGCCGTCAATGTCCGCCTCGGCGGCGGATCGAAGCACGGCCGCCGACGTCGGCCCCTGGATCGCCAGCGCCGCGACGCGATCGGACACGTCCTCGATCTCAACGTCGAGCCCCGCCGCATTCTGGCGGATCCACCGGTAGTTCGGCTCGGCGGCGGTCCATCGGAATCGCTGCTCCCCCAGCCTCGCCACCGTTCCGTCGTCCAGTACCAGGCCGTGCTCGTCGCACCACGGCGTGTAGAGCACCTGTCCCGTCTCGAGCCGATCGACGTCACGGGTGATGATCCGGTTGATGAGGGCCGCCGCGTCGCGGCCCGAAATCAGGTATTTGAAGAGCGGCGAGATGTCGATCAAGCCGGCCGCGTTGCGGATCGCGTTGTATTCGTGTTCGTGCAGCGGCTCGTACGAACTGGGCGCAAAGTACCCCGCCCACTCGCGATAGCTCAGGCTCTCGACGAGCGGCAGCGTCCGTTCGTGAAAGGGCGTCCCGACGGGCATGGCCAGAGTATAGACAGGTAACGACGGGTAACGACAGGGTAACGACGGGTAACGACGGGTAACGACAGCACGCTTGACGACAGTAGGCGGTGGGCTTCAGCCCACCGCGCGTCCGGCGGGCTGAAGCCCGCCGGCTACTGCGTGCTGCGATCCCCACTACAATTCCCCCGATGCCTCGGAAGTGGGACGCCATTGTCATTGGTGGCGGGCACAACGGACTGACGGCTGCGGCGTATCTGGCGCGGGCCGGGCGGAAGGTGCTCGTGCTCGAGCGCCGGCACGTCCTGGGCGGCGCCGCCGTCACCGAGGAGATCTTCCCCGGTTTCAAGTTCTCCGTCTGTTCCTACGTCGTTTCGCTGCTGCGGCCGGAGATCATTCGCGAGTTGCAGCTGGCCAGGCACGGCCTGGAGATCCTGCCGCTCGACGGCACGTTCACGCCGATGGAGTCCGGCGACTATCTCTGGCGCGTGGACGACGCCGCCCGGACGTTCCGCGAGATCTCACGCCATTCGCGCGCGGACGCGGAAGTGTACGGCGACTACGGCCGCGCGATGGTCGAGATGGGCCGGTTCGTGAAGGACATTCTGGCGATGACGCCGCCGGATCCGTTCTCGCGGCGGCTGAAGGAATTCCGCGCGTTGGGCGACCTGCTCGCCCGCTTCCGCGCGCTGCCCGAGCTCGACCGTCACAACCAGTTGCAGCTCCTCACGATGAGCGCGATCGATTTTCTCGACCAGTGGTTCGAGACGGACGTCCTCAAGGCCACGATGTCGGCGTCGGGCATCATCGGCACGTTTCTCGGCGTGCGATCGCCGGGCACCGCGTACGTCCTGCTCCACCACTACATGGGCGACATCGACGGCGCGTTCCGGTCCTGGGGCTTCGCCAAGGGCGGCACGGGCATGGTCTCCGAATCGATTGCCGCGGCCGCGCGCGGCTTCGGCGCGGAGATCAAGGTCAACTCGCCCGTCAAGCACATCATGGTCAAGGACCGCGAGGCGGCGGGCGTCGTGCTCGAGAACGGCGACTACCACCTCGCGTCGGCGGTGCTCTCGAGCGTCGATCCCCGGCTGACGTTCTCGCGGATGGTCGGCGCCGATCACCTGCCGCCGGCGTTCATGGAGGACGTCGCGCGCTACAAGTTCCGCGGCTCATCGGGCAAGGTCAACCTGGCGTTGGACGGGCTGCCCGACTTCACCGCCATGCCGGGCGCCGGCCGGCATCTGCGCGGGGCGATTTCGATCTCACCGAGCGTGGACTACATGGAGCGCGCGTACGACGATGCGAAGTACGGGCAGTTCTCGCGCCGCCCCTACATCGACATCGTCATTCCCAGCCTGACCGATCCGACCCTCGCGCCGCCCGGCAAGCATGTGATGTCGTGTTTCGTGCAGTACGCGCCGTACGATCTGCGCGGCGGATCGTGGGACGACCAACGCGACGCGTTTGGCGACGCGGTCATCGACGCCATCAGCGCGTTCGCGCCGAATCTGAAAAGCCGCATCCTCCATCGGCAGGTGCTGACGCCGCTGGACATGGAACGTGAGTTCGGCCTGTCGGAAGGCAACATCTTTCAAGGCGAGCTGTCGCTCGAACAGTTGTTCTTCCTGCGGCCCGCGCCGGGCTGGGCTGGTTACCGGACGCCCATTCGCCGGCTCTACATGTGCGGATCGGCGACGCATCCCGGCGGCGGCATCATGGCGGCCAACGGCCGCAACGCCGCGATGCGCGTGCTCGGAGACCGCGTGTCATGACGGACGTCATCGTCATTGGCGCCGGCTTGAACGGCCTGGTCGCGGGGGCGGCGCTCGCGAAGCGCAAGCTGTCGGTCGTCGTGCTCGATCGGCAGGACGTCGCGGGCGGCGCGGCGATCACGGCGGAGTTCGCGCCGGGGTACCGCGGGCCGACGCTGAGCCATGCGCTCGGGCCGGTCAGCCGCGACGTCGTGCGCGGCCTGCGGCTCGATCGCGTTGCCGGCCTCGAGTTTCTGACGCCGGATCCGACGCTGACCGCGCTCAGCCATGACGGCCGCGCGCTCGTGTTTCATCGCGACGGCGTTCTGACCGCGGCCTCGATCAATGCGTTCTCCGCCGCCGATGCCGGGCGATGGATCGAGTTCAAGCGGACCGTGCAGCGCGTCGCCGGCCTGGTATCGCGGCTCGACCGTCACGCGCCACCGTCGATGGACGAGACCGGCTGGCGCGAATGGTGGCGGCTGCTGGCGCTCGGCCGGCATGCGCGGTCGCTGGGCAGCCGGCATCTGGCGCAACTGGCGCGGTGGATGCCGATGTCCGTGGCGGATCTCACCGCCGAATGGTTCGAGAGCGACGTCCTTCGCGCGGCCATCGCGGCGCATGCGATCTTCGGCAATCCGGCCGGTCCGCGGTCGGCGGGCACGGGCGGCATGCTGATCGGCCGGGTGGCCGCCGATCCGATGCCGGTCGGCAGCGGCGTCACCGTGCGCGGCGGCCCCGGCGCGCTGACGTCGGCGGTCGCGCGCATTGCGGCGCAATACGGCGCATCGGTCGTGACCGGCGCGCGCGTGACGCGCATCATGACCGAAGACGGGCGCGCCACGGGCGTCGTACTGGAGAACGGCGATACGCTGCAGGCGCGCGCGGTCGTCGCGGCCGTGAGTCCTCAGCATGCGTTGATCGATCTGGTCGCGCCGATGGATCTGCCGCCGACGTTTCTTCATCGCGTGCGCCACATCCGGGCGCGCGGCGTGACGGCCAAGATCAATCTCGCGCTCGACGGGCTGCCGCCGTTCACCGCGCTGGCGGGCGACACGCTGCCGCTCGGCGGCCGGCTGCTCATCGCGCCGGATCTCGACTACCTCGAGCGCGCGTTCGACGCGACGAAATACGGGGCGGTGTCGGAACGGCCGTGGCTGGAGTTGTCGATTCCGAGCATCAGCGATGCGACCCTGGCGCCCGCCGGCGGGCACGTGATGTCGATCCACGCGCATTTCGCTCCCCGGCACTTGCGGGGCACGACCTGGGCCGCCGCGCGCGAGACGTTCGCGTCCTCGGTGATGCGCGTGCTCGAAGCGCACATCCCCACGCTGTCACGCCACATCGTCGCGCGCGAAATCCTGACGCCCGAGGATCTGGAACTGCGCTGGGGCATGACCGGCGGGCACATCTTCCACGGCGAGTCGACGCTGGATCAGACGTGGGCGGCGCGGCCGCTGCTCGGCTGGGCCGACTACCGCACGCCGATCACGGGCCTCTATCTCGCGAGCGCGGGCACGCATCCCGGCGGCGGCCTGACCGGCCTTCCCGGCTGGCTCGCGAGCCAGACGGTGGCGAGGGAGATGGGGAAGCGCACGATTTGATCGGTTCCGGGGTTCCGGGGTTCCGGGGTTCCGGTTCCGGGGTTCCGAGGTTCGGGTTCTGGGTTCTGGGTTCTGGACCCTTAGGACCTTGGGCCCTTAGGACCTTAGGACCTTAGGACCTTAGGACCTTAGGACCTTTATCGTATGTGCACGCGGACGTCGACGGCTTTTGCCAGCGTCACGATCAGGCTCGTGCCGGCGCTGAACACGACGGGCTTGCCTTCGGTCATGAGCACGACCGCGGTCCCGCCGCCGCCGCCAATCGCGGCGCCCGTTGCGGCGCCCTTGCCGCCGCCGATGATGCCGCCGATGATGGCGCCGACGCCCGCGGGAATCGCGATCTTCGCCGCGTCCTTCTTCTTCGTGCTCGCGGCTTCGGCCGCGAGGCCCGCGGAGATCAGGTAGCGATCCGCGCCGACTTCGATCGCGTCAAAGTGGAGCGCGATGCTGGCGCGGCCCTTGACCTTTCCGGCCGACTGGGCCGCGGTCACGGTGCCGTGAACGATGCTTCCTGCCGGCAGCACTTCGACATCGTCCACTCGCACGGCCTCGGCCAGTTTGGCCTCGATCGGATCGCCGGCGTTGCTGGTCTCGCTGCTCACGGACGTTTCCAGGGTGAGCTTGAGCGGCGTGCTTTCGGGCACGTTGTACTCGCGGAACTTCGCGACGGGCGGCGGCGCGACCGGGTTGCCGGGCGTGACCACCTTGAGGTCGGCGATTTCAGTGCGCGGCACTGTCCGCGCGGTTCTGCCCGCCTTGACGGTCACGGTCTTTTCGTCGCGCGCCGCAAGCGTGCCCTCGACGAGCCCGCCGTCCTGCCGCGTGACTTGCACCGCGGTTCCCACGGGCACCTTGTCGGGGTCCACTCGAGTCGAGCATCCGGAGGCCGCGAAAAACGACACCGCGGCCACGGTCATCAGCAATGTGTGGGGTTTCATACATCTTCAGGCTACGCCTGAAGCCCGCGTCGGTCTGTGCTGTTCAGAACAGACGCGGCGGCGGGTGGCATAATGGCCGCCATCCTCACCCCTATGCACACAGCCATCGACACGTCGAATCTCACGCGTGACTTCGGCACGTTCCGCGCCGTGGACCAGCTCTCGTTCACGGTCGCACGCGGCACGGTTCTACGGATTTCTCGGGCCGAACGGCGCGGGCAAGTCCACGACGATCAAGATGCTGACGGGGCTGCTCGCGCCCACCAGCGGCGTCATCCGGATTCTGGGCGAGGACGTGAGCGACCCGACGCGGGCGCTCGCGGTGAAGCGCCGCATCGGGGTGGTGCCGGAGAACCTGGCGTTGTTCGACAACCTCACGGCCCGCGAGCACCTGACGTTCGTCGGCCGCATGTACCTGCTGCCGCCCGACACGATCCGCAAGCGCTGCGACGAATTGCTCGCGATGATGGATCTGGCGGACGAGGACTGGAAGCTCACGCTCGAGTTCTCGCACGGCATGAAGAAGAAGCTGGCGCTGGCCGCGGCGCTGATTCCCAACCCCGACCTGCTCTTCCTGGACGAGCCCTTCGAGGGCGTGGATGCCGTGGCCTCGCGGGTCCTGCGCGACACGCTCAAGCAGTCCGTGGAGCGCGGCGCGACCGTGTTTCTCACCTCGCACGTCCTCGAAATCGTCGAGAAGCTGTGCTCGGACGTCGGCATCATCGCGCACGGCAAGCTGGTGCATCAGGGCACGATGGAAGAACTGCGGCAGAGCGGATCGCTCGAAGACAAGTTCCTGGCGGTCGTCGGCACCGGCGAGCACGAACAGCACAACGCTGAGCTGGCTGGAAGGCTGAGCCGCGGGGAGACGACGAAATGAACTGGGGTCAGCTGAAGACCATTCTCTGGCTGCGCTGGCGGCTGACGCGGCACCAGTGGGCGCGCGGCGGCGGCCTCGGCGCGGTCATCGCCGCCATCATCGCCGTCGGCGCGCTGGTGATGGGGGCGGCCAGCTTCGTCGGCGGGGTGCTGGTCGGCATCTTCGCCATGCGCACCGCCTCGCCCATGGTCGTGATGGCGGTGTGGCTGGGCGTCACCGGCGCGTTTCTGTTCCTCTGGCTGCTCGGGCCTGATCACGGAACTGCAGCGATCCGAAACCATCGATCTGCAGAGGCTGATGCACCTGCCGGTGCAGCTCGGCCAGATCTTCGTCATCAACTATGCTGCCTCGCATCTGGCGCTGAGCATCGTCGTTTTGGTGCCCGCCATGATCGGCCTGGCGATCGGTCTGGCGATTTCGCGCGGCGCCGCGATGTTGCTGCTGGTGCCGCTCTCGCTCGGCATGGTGTTCATGATCACGGCGTGGACGTATTGTCTGCGCGGCTGGCTGGCCACGCTGATGAGCAATCCGCGCCGGCGCCGGGCGGTCATCATGGGCGTGACGGCCGTATTCGTCGATTCTGGCTCAGGCCCCCAATATCTACTTCAATGTCATCCGCCGGTTTGACGGTACGTCGCGCACTCGAGACGCGTGCCGCCGAGGCGCCGAAAGCGGAGCGCGATGCGCGAGGGGCCGAGAAGGCCGCGGAGATCAAGCGGTTGCTCGCCGCACAGGTCGCGATTCCGCCGCTCTGGGTGCCCGTCGGCGCGAAGGCGCTGGCCGAGGGCCGAGTGCTGCCGGCGCTCGCCGGCACGCTGGGGACGCTGATCATCGGCGCACTCGGCCTCAGGCGCGCGTATCGCGGCACGCTGCGGTTCTATCAGGGCGAAATCGGCGGCAAGGCGGCCGCGACACGCCCCGCAGCCGCCGCCCGGGCCGCGCGTCCGCGGCCGGACGGCAGCCGGTTCCTCGAACGCACGCTGCCCGGCGTGCCGGAGCAGGCCGCCGCCGTCGCGTTCGCCACATTCCGGTCGATGCTGCGCGCGCCCGAAGTGAAGATGCAGTGGGCCACGTCATTTGTGTTGACGTTCCTGATTGGCGCGCCGCTCCTGTTTCGAGGAGGCTCCAGCGTGTCCGGCGCCGGGGGACCCTTTATCGCCACCGGCGTGGTGGCGTTCTCGATGTTCATGCTCGTGGCGATCGTCGCGAATCAGTTTGGACTCGATCGCGACGGCTTCCGGGCGTTCGTCCTGTCGCCGGCCGATCGCCGGCTGATTCTCATCGGCAAGAACCTGGCGATGCTGCCGGTCGCGGCGACGTCGGCCACAATCCTCCTGACGGTCGTCACGGTGTGGCTGCGCCTCTCGCCGCTCGTCTTCCTGGCCGCGCTGCTGCAGCTCGTCGTCGGCCTGCTGATCGCGGGCGTCGGCGGAAACCTGCTGTCGATCCTCGTGCCGTTCCGCGTCCAGCAGGGCTCGATGAAACCGACGAAAATGCCCGCGGCGGCGATGATCATGCTGGTGGTGTCGCAGCTGTCGTTTCCGCTCGCGATGGCGCCGCTGTTCGGACCGCCGCTTGCCGGATACCTGTGGCATCGGCTTGGCGGACCGCCGGCGTCCGTCGTGAATCTCGCCCTGTCCCTGGTGCTGGCTCTCGTCATGGCCGCGATCTATCGTCAGACGCTCGGCCCGCTCGGCCGGCTATTGCATCGGCGCGAGACCAGGATTCTGGCGACGGTCTCTGCGGAGGTCGAGTAGACCGCTCTAGAACACGTTCGTCTGCCAGTACACGACCTCGCCCGTCGCATCCGGCATCGGTGTGCCGCCAATCGGGCGAATCATCATGATCTCGGGCGCCGCGATCTCTTCGAGAACGCGCACCTGCGGCGGGCGCAGCGTTGGCGGCAGCCAGGCGGTCATCGACACCGCGGATTCGGCCGGCGCGCGTCCGGCCAGCACTTGCAGCATGGAGCCGATTCGCGCGCCCGTCGGATCGCGATCGCCGCATTCCTCGAGCACGACGCCGCCGGGCCCGCGCGTCATGAACACGTAGGCGACCGCGCGATGGCCCTCCTCGGCGACAAAGAATTCCACCTGCCTGAGTCCGGCCGGTCCGAGACCCGCCCGCAGCCGGCGACGCGTCATGAAGAACTCGATCAGTTCCGCGGATCGATCGAGCGCGAAGGCCGCGCCCTCAGCATAGCGGGCCGAGATCTCCGCGATCATCGGCAAGTCAGCGGCGTCGCCCGATCGCACGAACGTCGCCGGCGCGCCCGGTTTGCGAATGACGTCGAGCGACACCAGCGTCCGCGGCACCACGCGAAATCCAAGCGCCTCGTAGTACGCGGGCCCAATCTCCGAAAACAGCAGCGCACAGCGGCAACCGCGCTCGGCCGCGTCCTCCAACATCAGTTCGATCAACGCACGCGCGTGGCCCCGGCCGCGCATGGCTTCCGGTGTGAAGACCGCGCCGATTCCTACCGCCGGGACACGTTCATCCCCGGCCCGAATCACAAAGTCGTAACGCTTCGCGCTGGCCAGGCGCAAGTCTCCGTCGGTCAGGACCACTCGGCTCAGGTGGTCCCGGCCCCACCGTGTCGCCATTTGCGCGCGATTCCAGGCGCCATAGCCGGATCGGCTAAGTCCCTCTCCCCAGATGGGATAGGTGTCATCCAGAATCTGTTCGAGGCGGGCGGCGTCGGCGACGGTCAGGCGCATCACGTTGGTTTGTTTCCTTTTGCCCAAGTCGAGGTCTAATTGGGCATGCGCAATCTTACTGGCTTCTCCGGCGCTACCCGTGTCGTTGCTCTGGCGGCGATGCTCACGATTTCAGGCGGTCTTGTCGAGGCACAGAAGACCGCCGTGCCGGCCAAGGCGGATGCCCGGACGGTCGCGCATGTGCTCGATCGGATCGGTTTTGGCGCGCGGCCCGGCGACGTCGAGCGCGTCCAGCAACAGGGCCTGGCCGCCTATATCGACCAGCAGCTCCACCCGGAACGCATCGCGAATGGCGCGTTGACGGCGCGACTGAGTGAGTTTCAGACGCTGTCGATGACGTCTTCCCAGCTGGCCGAGGAGTACTTCATCCCGGCCGACCAGGCCCGTCAGGCGCTGCAGAAACAGCAGGCTCAGCAGCCGGCCCGCCCACAGACGATGGATGCGACGATGGCGGGCGGCGCGGGCGGGATGGCGACGGTCAACGGCGTGCCGGTGACGACGCAGCCCGCGGCGGCGGCGCAGCCCTCGCCCGAACAGCGCCAGTTGCAGCAGCGCGCGCAGTCGGTCTCGGCGGAGCTCATGCAGGCCAAGCTCCTGCGGGCGTCGCTGTCCGAACGACAGCTCGAAGAAGTGCTCGTCGACTTCTGGTTCAACCACTTCAACGTGTTCATCGGCAAGGGCCAGGTGCGCCAGTACCTGACCGAGTACGAGCGCGACGCGATCCGGCCGTACGTGCTCGGCAACTTCCGCGACATGCTCGGCGCCACCGCGCACAGCCCGGCGATGCTGTTCTATCTTGATAATTTTCAGAGCCGCGCGCCGAACAGCGGGCCGCAGCTGCCGCCGAACGCGGCCGGCCGCGCCAACGATCCGCGGCTGACGCCGCAGCAACGCCAGCAGCTGGCGCAGCGCCTCCAGCAGGCGGACGCGCAGCAGAAGCGGCCGCAGGCCGGCCTGAACGAGAACTACGCGCGCGAGCTGATGGAACTCCACACGCTTGGCGTCGACGGCGGCTACACGCAGGAGGACGTCGTCGAAGTGGCGAAGATCCTGACCGGGTGGACGATCGATCGTCCGCAGCAGAGCGGCGGTTTCATCTACCGGCCGCAATTCCACGTGGACGGCGCGAAGACGGTCATGGGCAAGACGTTCGAATCGGCCGGCGAGAAGGAGGGCGAGCGCTTGCTCGACATGCTCGCGATGCACCCGAAGACCGCGCATCACCTCGCCTACAAGCTGGCGCAGCGGTTCGTCGCCGATGAGCCGCCGGCGGCGCTCGTCAATCGGGCGGCGAAGAAGTATCTCGACACGAAGGGCGATCTCCGCGAGGTCACGCGCCTGATCATCACGTCTCCGGAGTTCTTCGACGCGAAGAACGTCGGCGCCAAGATCAAGACGCCCTTCGAATTCGTCGTGTCCGCCGTGCGCGCGACCAACGCGAACATCGTGACTGCGCAGCCGATGGTGCAGATGCTGCAGCAGCTCGGCATGCCGCTCTACGGCGCGCAGCCGCCGACGGGCTACAGCATGACGGCCGACGCGTGGGTCAACACCGGCGCGTTGATCGATCGCATGAACTTCTCGCTGCAACTGGTCGGCCTGCAGGCGCCGGCGCGCGCCGCCGGACCGGGCCGCGGCGGGCAGGCGCAGGCCGGGGTCGGCGCCCAGCCGCCTCAGGGCAGGCAGGGACAACCGGCGCGGCCGCCGCAACAGGGCCAAACGCAGCTGCGCGGCCCGCTGCAGGTGGACGTGCGCGCCATCGCGGCCGACACCAGCGAGGCGTCGGTCGATCACGCCATCGCCACGCTGCTCAGCCACGGCGCCTCCGACGCGACGCGGCAGGTCCTGGCCAGGGCGAAGACACCGCAGGAACTCGTGGCGCTGACGCTCGGGTCGCCTGAATTCCAGAAGCGATAGACCGCGTCCGAGGAGACCAGGATCATGATGACCAGACGCATCTTCCTCAAGAACGGCAGCGCGGCGCTCGTCAGCCTCGGCTTCGCTCCGGCCTTCATCGCGCGCGCGGCGCAGGCGGCGCAGGCCCGGCAGAAGATCCTGATCGCGATCTTCCAGCGCGGCGCCGCGGACGGCCTCAACATGGTCGTGCCGTTCGGCGAGAAGGCGTACTACGCCAACCGGCCGTCGATCGCGATCCCCAGGCCCGGCGTCGACGGCGGCGCGGTGGATCTGGACGGCTTTTTCGGCCTGCATCCGCGCATGGCGTCGCTCGCGCCCTATTTCAAGGACGGCCACCTCGCCATCGTGCACGCGTGCGGATCGCCGGACGAGACCCGGTCGCACTTCGACGCGCAGGACTACATGGAAAGCGGCACGCCCGGCCTCAAGAGCACGCGCGACGGCTGGATGAACCGCTACCTGCACGCGAAGGAGCACGCGGAGAAGTCGTCGCCGTTCAGGGCCGTCGCGCTGACGCAGGCGCTGCCGCGCTCGCTCCAGGGCAGCGCGCCCGCGCTCGCGATCGGCCAGCTCGGCCAGTTCGGCATCCGAGCCGGGCAGGACTCCGACATGGTCGCCAACGCCTTCGCCTCCCAGTACGCGCAGGCCGCCGACGCGATGCTCGGCGCCACCGGACGCGAGGCGTTCGACGCCGTCAAGATGCTCAAGGACGCCAATCCGGCCGGATACGCCGCGTCGAACGGCGCCGAGTACCCGCGCTCGGGCTTCGGCGACGCGATGCGGCAGATCGCGCAGATCGTGAAAGCCGACCTGGGTCTCGAAGTGGCGTTCACCGAACTCGGCCAGTGGGATCACCACACCAACGAGGGCGGATCGACCGGACAGATCGCCAACCGTCTCGACGACTTCGCATCCGGCATCGCGGCGTTCGCCCGCGACATGGGCGACCGCATGGCCGACGTCGTCGTGGTGACGATGTCCGAGTTCGGGCGGGCGGTGAGGGAGAACGGCGGCCGCGGCACGGATCACGGGCATGGCAACGCGATGCTCATCCTCGGCGGCAACGTCAAGGGCGGCAAGGTCTATGGCAAGTGGCCTGGCCTCGCGCAGGAGCAGCTCTACGAGGGGCGCGACCTGGCCATCACCACGGACTTCCGCGACGTGTTCGCCGAATGCGTCACGTCGCACCTCGGAGCGAAGGACATCTCTCAGATCTTCCCGGGCTTCAACTACTCCAGGAAGCTGGGCTTTATTCGGGCGTAGTCAGTTCGCACGGAGGCACGGAGCGGCGGAGGCACGGAGAGTTCTTTTGGGCTTGGGGCCGCGGGCGAGCCGTCCCCCCAAGAAAGGCCCTCCGTGTCTCCGTTTCTCCGTGCCTCCGTGTGATGGCTTTGCTACTGTTCGGGCGAAACACATCTCTCAGATATTCCCGGGCTTCAACTACTCCAGAGAAGCTGGGCTTTATTCGGGCGTAGTCAGTTCGCACGGAGGCACGGAGCGGCGGAGGCACGGAGAGTTCTTTTGGGCTTGGGGCCGCGGGCGAGCCGTCCCCCCAAGAAAGGCCCTCCGTGTCTCCGTTTCTCCGTGCCTCCGTGTGATGGCTTTGCTACTGTTCGGGCGAAACACATCTCTCAGATATTCCTGGGCTTCAACTACTCCAAGAAGCTCGGCTTTATTCGGGCGTAGTCAGTTCACACGGAGGCACGGAGGGACGGAGGCACGGAGAGTTCTTTTGGGCTTGGGCCCGCGTGCGAGCCGTCCCCCAAGAAAGGCCCTCCGGGCCTCCGTTTCTCCGTGCCTCCGTGTGATGGCTTTGCTACTGTTCGCTGGTGGACATTCGCCAGCTGCCGACGCCCTTCGTCACCATCGATCGCGCGCGGATGCGCGCCAACATTGCGGCCATGCAGGCGCTCGCTTCATCGGCGGGCGTGGCGCTGCGGCCGCACGCGAAGACGCACAAGAGCCCGGCGGTTGCGCGGTGGCAGATCGAAGCCGGCGCGGTGGGCATCTGTTGCGCGAAGCTGGGTGAAGCGGAGGTCTTCGCCGACGCCGGCATCACGAACATCCGCCTGCCCTACCCCGTCAATCCCGCCAACGCCGATCGCGTGCGCGCGCTGCTGGCGCGAGGCGTGACGCTGTCGATCATCGTGGACGACCTCGAAGTTGCGCGCGGCTGGTCGCAGGCGATGAGTGGGCGCCGGCGCGAAGCTCGACGTGCTCGTGAAGGTGGACGTCGGCTTCCATCGCTGCGGCATCGATCCCGACTCGCCCCGCGCGCTGGACATCGTGAAAGGCGTCAGCGAGCTCAGCGGCCTCCGGTTCCGCGGGCTGCTCAGCCACGCGGGGCACAGCTACACCGCCGGGTCCGTGCACGAGATTGCCGAGATCGCGGACCGCGAGATCACCATTCTCCGTTCGCTCGCGACGCGCGCGCGGGAGTCAGGTGTCGACGTGGCCGAAATCAGCGTGGGATCGACGCCCAGCGCGCGGTTCATCGCGCTGCAGAAGGGCGCGACCGAAATGCGGCCCGGCAACTACGTGTTTTTCGACCGCACGCAGGCCGGGCTGGGCTCGACCCCGCTCGAGGGCTGCGCGATGCACGTGATCGCGACGGTCGTCAGCCGCCCCGTGGCGTCGCGAGTCATCTTTGATGCGGGCAGCAAGACGCTGACGTCCGACGCCGCGCGCGGCTTCGGCGCCGTGACGGGCTACGGCCTCGTGTATCCCGACCTCGAGACCGACACGCCCATGGGATCGATCGCGATCGAACGCCTGTCGGAAGAACACTCCGTCGCCCGCGTCCTGCCCGACTGCCCGCTCCGCCCCGGCGACCGCGTCCGCATCCTCCCCAACCACTCCTGCGTGGTCACGAACCTGGCGAACGAACTGCTGCTGGTGGACGGACTGAAGGTGGTGGATAGGATCAGCATCGCGGCCAGGGGCAAGAACTACTGACGGTGTAACGACGAGAACTGGGGAACCGGGGAACGATCGGGAACTGAAGAGCTTCGTTCCCGTCGTTCCCGTCGTTCCCGTCGTTCCCGTCGTTCCCGCTCGTTCCCCAGTTTCTGCTATCCTCCCCCCATGGCTGCCCCCAAGACGTCCCTGCCAGGCGAGGCGCTCGGCATGGTTGAAACGCGCGGATTCGTCGGCATGATCGAGGCGGCGGACGCGATGGTCAAGACGGCGAATGTCGTGTTCGTCGGCTGGCAGAAGGTCGATGCGGGTCTGGTCACGGCCATCGTCCGCGGCGACGTCGCGTCGGTGAAGGCCGCGACCGATGCCGGCGCCGCGGCGGCGCGCAAGGTGGGCGAACTCGTGGGCGTTCACGTCATTCCGCGGCCGGTTGACGGCCTCGGCGACATCTTCCCCATCGATTAGGACGCGCCCGCCGCGTTCTTCCTCGCCAAACCCTGATCTACCTGAGCAACTCCGGCGGCGGCTCGCCGAGCAGGTCCGTGAGCGCGTCGATCTGAGCGGGATTCAGCTTGTCGAAGATCACGCTGAATCCGAAGGTCTTCACGACGTAGCCGACGTGGCCCGTGATTTCGATCGCAGCACCCTGATCGGCACAGTCACCGTCGTCTGCTCGCCGGCCGCGGGCTCCGCCAGCGTGCCAATGAAGCAGCCGCCCCACCCGATGTCGACGATGCGACACGCCGACGCACCGGAGTGGCCGCGCCACGTGCCGTCGAGCGGCTTGTTGAGCCGCGGAAAGCGACGACGTTCGTCCATTACGGCCTGTACAAGAATAGCAGAGCGTGCAACGGTGATCGTTCAATGACCAGGAACCCGGCGACTTCACGGCCGTGGCGGCCGGCGGCCCAGGCGCGCAGCGCGTCCCGATTGGAATTCTCGTTCGGCGGCATCCATGCGTCGTCTCGCAGGTCCAACGCAATCGGTCGTCCGGCGGCGAACGCCGCGTCGAGCACGCGCGCGGGATCGTCGGGCCAACCCCATCCCGGGCAGATCATTTCGAGGTCCCGGCGCCCGTGGATCGTCGCCCCGAGGCGCGCGTTCGAGCAGTAGTGACCGGGCGAGACGAGCGATCCGATCGGCAGGCTGACGATCCGGTCCATCACAGCGGCGCCGTGCGCCGCCACCACGCGCGCGGGCCGGGTCACCAACACAAGGACCACGAGCGGCGCAATCAGCGCGGCGGCAAACAGCCGCGGCCGCGCGGCCAGCCACGCGCCGGCCGGCAGAAAGAACGCCAGCGGCACGGTGGCCAGCATGTACCGCGGGCTGAACCATCCGTCCGGATAGAAGAGGATGGCGATCGTCCCCGCCACCGCAGGAAGGGACACGACCAGCACGCGACCGGTCACGTTGCGGCGAATGAGCGCGACGATGCCGACGAGAACGGGGAGAGGGCCGGCGGTGAGAATCCAGAGGAACGGCGCTTCGATCTGCCAGGCGCCAATTGGATTTCGTTGGACCGATCGCGTCAGGGCCTGCATCCACTCGTCGAACGCAAGCGGCGGAAAGATCCACAGCGTCACGGCCATTACCGCGATCGCGGCTCCGGCCGCCAGCACGGCGCGCCGGCCGAGCAGGATGGCGATCGCGACGGCGTGCACCGCCGCGGTTTCGCGCGTGAGAATCGCGATCCCGATCAGCACGCCCGACAGCACCGCCTGCGAATACGTGGCCGCGACCAGCGCGACGATCGCGAACGCGAGCGACGGTGCATCGGTCAGCACCTGGTGCGCGGTGTGGGTGAACGACGGCGACAGCGCCAGCGCCACGCCGACCGCGAGCGACGCGGCGCGCGACAGTCCCAGGCGCGCGGCCAGGACGGCCAGCGCCGGCGCCGCCACCGCGCCCACGGCGTTCCAGAACCAGCGCAGGACGGGCTCGGCGTGGATCGGGTCGACGCCGGCATGGAGAATCAGGCGGGAGACAAAGAGAAAAAGCGGACGCCCGAGGAGCAACCCGCTCCGGCCGTTGTCGATGGCCAGCCGGACGTAGTCACCGGCATCCCAGTAGGCCACGCCATGGATGCCGACGATCGCGGAGGCGACCATGGCGAGCAGCCACAGCGCTGCGGCGTCGCGGACCCGAATCGATCCCGCCGGCTCACCCGGCACGCGCGTCACCGGCGGATGGTCTCACGCCGCTCGAGATTCTTCTCCACGTCTTCGCGCGTGAGCCACACCGGCTTGAGTTGCTTGTTGACGAACAGATCGAGTTGATCGCCCGCATGCGGCGAACCGGGCTGCGATGCGTTGCCGTAGCTCACGAGCGACCGGGCGCGCACGGCCGGCCCGAATTCGATCGTCGCCACGTAGCTGTCGCCGCTGGTCGCGCGCATCTTGCCGTCCTTGTCTTCCGCGAAATTCACGACGCGGAAGATCCCGAGGTCGCCCGGCCCTCCATTGGCCGGCAGGTCCCGCCCGGCCACTCGCAACCGGTAGACCTGGCCCCACGGCACGTCAATCGCACCGTAGGCCTTCGTCACTTGCGCCACCGCTGCGGCAAGCGCCTGAACCGCGTCGGCCGGTTTCGCCAGGCCTTTCGGCGTTGCGAGCGGATCCGCCTCATTCCAGCGCACGGCAAAGATGTTGCCCGCCTTCGCGGCCTGCCGATACCAGGCCTCGAACAACACCGCGCCCCGGCTATCCGCGTTGGCGCACCGATCCCACCTCTCGAGCACGGCCGCCGCGTCCGCGATCGCCGGGACGCTTGACGCCTTGGCCGCGGCAACCAGGTCATCCAGCACGCGATCGGCGAGCAGCATCCGCGTCGAGTGCTTGTACTCGCCGAACTCGTCGAACGTGATCGACGCATCCGCCGCCAGAATGGACGCCGACTGCTGCGCGCGCAGCGACATGCCTCGCGGCGCCATGTACCGCGGAAACGTGTTGGGATCGATCGCGGTCGGAAACGTGGTGGTCCACGGCGGATCGTTGGCGTTCTGCAGCCAGCCGCTCGGCGGATCGACCACACGCGGCAGTTCCGCGTAGGGATGCGTCGCGGTCCACAGCGTGGCGGACGACGTGCCAGGCACAATGCCGGGCCAGTCGTAGTCGCCGGCGGGGCGCACCGGCGTCCGCCCGCCGAACAGATGCATGATGTGCCCGTCGCGGTCCGCGTACATCGTCGTGAAGAACGGCATTTGCAGCGGCCGTTCGGCGGCCTCGAATTCCGCGAGCGAGTGCGAGCGGATCATGTTCCAGGACCGGCTCATGACATTCGGCTGATCGAGGCCGGCCACCCGCAGCGCCAGCGCCTTGCCGGGCAGCTCGCGCACGACGGGCCCGTGAACGGATTCCCGAATGGTGAGGACCTCCGTCTTCATCGATCCATCATCCTGCCGAATCTTCATCGTCTCGCTGCGCGTGTCGAAGGCGCGCACGCCGTCGTTCCATCGGTAGCCGTCGCCGGAGAGCTGCAGTTCGTACAGAATCGGCGCCATCGATCGTGTTGTTCGTGTGGCTCCATCCGAGCTGATTGTTGAAGGCGATGCCCGGGAACGGGGTGCCCACGAGCGTGGCACCGTACGCCATCGCGTCCGGCAGCACGAGTTCGGCCTCGAACCACGTGAACAGGTCACCCCACGGCAGATGCGGGTTCGCGAGCAGCAGCGCATGGCCGGACGCCGAGCGCGCGGGCGCGACGGCCCAGGTGTTCGAGCCGGCGTCGGACCAGCGGCGGCCCTGGGCGTCGATCAACTGCGGGTTCGCCAGGAACGTGAAATGAATCACGCGCTGCACGTGGGCCATCACGTCTTCGACCGTCACCGGCAGCACGACTTTGACGTCGCCGGCGATGCGGTCCGCATGCTGGGCGGCATACGCGTTCACGCCGGCGACGAACGCCGCCAGGGGTCCGCGCACACCGGCGTCTTGCTGTTTGGCCCACTGCGCCGCGCGCGCCGGCACGCCCATCGTGCGCACCCACCGGTCCGCGTCGGCGTAGCTCGCGCCCCGGTACTCGGCGCCGCGGCCGCGCGCCTGTCCGTAGAGGCGCAGCGCCAGATCGCCGTGGTTCTGCATCTGCGCCCATCCGAACGCGTAGAGCGCCTCGTCGAGATCCGGCGCGAAGATGTGCGGCACGCCCCAGCGATCCCACAGGATGTCGGTGGCGGCCTGCTGCGATGCAACGGTCGCCGAACCCGACGAACCCGACGAACCCGACGAACCTGAAACAACAGCCGTCAGCGCGAGCGCGACGGCGAGAACGAAGGCGAGAGGTTTTGTGCGCACGGGCCCGTAGGATGGCACAAATACGGAAGTCGGTAAAATAGCAGACTCTTGTCGGCGTGACGGATGGTACTTCGACGGCCATTGCAGAGCGTGAATTTGGATCCGCGCGGCGGACGTTCAAAAGCGGCCCAAAATCGCGCGGCGCTGGCGCCCGCGCGATGGATCACGCTTTGCCTATGATCGGAGTAGTGCCCTCGCGGGCAGCTGAGGTGTGAGCGTGAAAGTGTTTCGTGGCCTGCTCCTGATCGCCGCCGTGCTATTCGCCGCGCGGCCCGCCGCCGCGTCGTCCATCACGGTTCTTGTCGGCGACAAGGATGGATTCGGCGTCGGGAGCGGTAGCCTGGCCCATCCGGGTCCCTGGTCCGCGCCACCCACACCTGTCAAAGACGACCGGTCGGCTGCCGAGAAGGCGGCTACGGACGGCGCGAAACTCACCGACGTGTACTCGGCGCTCTATTTCTACGGCGCCGGATCGGGCTGCGTACGCCAAACCCTAGACCCTGGGTGTTCACCGAACAGCGACATGGGCTCGGTGATTCTTCCCGTTTTCCGGCACGCTGCAATCCGGGTCCATCTGAGCGATGTTGATGGGCGGTTTCCAGTGCGCGATCTGGGGCGCGATGACCGTGGACGTCAACGGCGTCAATCTCCCGTTCTGTTTTGATGACGGACTCAACGTCATTGTCTCCTGGAGCATCACGCTGACGCCGGAGATGATCGCGGCCGCGAATCTCGCTGGCAAGGTGCAGTCTGAATTTCGATCACCGTGGCGGCTACGTCACGGGCACGCACGCTGGGCAGTGCACGGATCTCGACTACATCGCCTTCGACTATTTCGAATTAAACGCGGAGGTGGCGCCGGTGCCCGAACCTGCGACGTATGTCCTGGTCGGGCTTGGCCTGGCGGTTCTCGCCGCCCGGCGCCGCCCCCGCGTTTAGGCCCTTGGCCGCCGAAGCCTAGCGCGAAGGCGGCTTCTTATTGGTCTTCTTTCGACGCCGCTCGCGGCCGTACACCGCTTTCAGCGGCAGGCCATCGCCCGTGATCAACGGCTGCGTCGGATCCACCAGCAAATCAAAAATGTGCCCGTGCTTCGTGCGCAGGAACAGGCCCTTGCCATCCGTCAGCAGCCGCATCTCCCCCGCGTCGTCCAGCGTCTCTGACAGACGCCGGCGGAAGCAGTCGCGCAGCGTGTCCATCATCTGTTTGAGCGCGGATGGCGGAAACCCGCGGCGGCGAAGATCGGCCAGCGCGAGCAGTTCGAGCACGTCAACCGGCGTGTAGCGGCGCTCGGTGAATCCGCCCAGCGTCGTGCGGCGCGGCGCGATGGCCGGCAGGAACACGCGCGTGGCGTCCCATCCCTGCAACTGCCTCGCGGTCAGGCCCGTCAATGCCGCAACTTCCCGGGCGGTATAGCTGGTCTTGAGGCGCATTTCCCGATCCCTTCGCGTCAAGACTACAGCGGTTTTCGCTTCGCTGTTAGGATCAGGCGCATGCAGGCCGACAATGCGCTGACACGCGCGGACGTGGTGGCCGCGCTCGGCCGCGAGCGCTCCCTCACCGACGGATCCGCGCCGTGGACCCTCAAATTCATCGAACTGGCCGACCGCCAGTTCGGGGGTCGCTGGCGACGCATGACGATCTCCGGCACGGAGGCGCTGGCGATCGTGCTGCCGCCGCACGCCGGTGAGCCTTGCCGCGGCGATCGGCTGTCGTTGATCGATCCGAAAGGGGCGACCGTCCGGGATGCGGCCCGCCGGCTCGCCGTGATCCGCAACGAATATGAAGGGGCGAATCGATCGTGCTGGGGTCGCATCGCAGAGGCGACCGCCGCGCCATTTTCGACGCTGGTCCTCACCACCGCACCGCTCGACGATGATGACTATCGGGCCATCGAGCGGGGCGCCGCGAGACTCTTCCATCTCGACGGGTTCCACCGGCTGGTGGGATGGGCGTGGGCGGGCCGACTGACGCCGGGGGTGACCATCCCGGTCCTGGTGGCCGGAGACCGTGTGGCCTCGTGATGACGGCCCGTGTCCTCTGCCGGGGCATACCGGTGCGGCTGGCGGCTGGAATTGGCGCCTGACCGTCACGGTACGGGCCTTGCTCCTGGAGGAGTCGTGACTCGGCGCTGGGAGATGCTGGGCGTCGTCGGGGTGGCGGTTGCCGGGGTGGCTGGGATGCTGCTGTGGAGCGCAACCGCGGCCGACCGGCGTCTGGACCAGGCATCGCCCGCCACTTCCCTGCCAAGTTCAAATCCTGCTCCTGACGCGACACGGACGGACACGCGCCGGGATTCAGGAACGTTCCGGATCGCGCCCGCTCCGGCTTTGAAGACCAGCCCAGCGGCGCGCAGCGGTGATGCCGGCCTCGCGTCAACACCCGCGATTCCTCCGTCCGATCCAACCCCTGCGCCAGTCGTCGCCGCGGCCGTGCCAATCGTGGATCCGCCGGCGGCTGCGGGCGCGACGACCGCACCGCCCGTTGCCGCACCGGCGCCGAAGTCAGCGTCGCTCACCATCATTGTGAAGAAGGATGCCGTCATCGGCATTCGGCTCGACCAGGCGATTACCAGCGGCACGGCGCGCGTGGACGACAAGGTCACCGCGCGCGTCTCGCGTGACGTCATCGTCGACGGCGTCACAGCCATTCCTGCCGGCACGCGCCTCGAGGGCGTCGTCACGCAGGTCGACCAGGTTTCACGCGGCGGCCGGGGGAAACTCGGTATCCGCTTCAATACGCTCGTTCGCGCGGATGACACGCGCGTCGCGATCCAGACGGACACGATCTTCCGCGAAGGCGAGCCCATCAGCACGTCCTCGCCGGCGTTCAACGTCAGTTCCGGATTTGGCGCCGTGGTGTCGAGCCGAAGTCAGCCCCCGCCCCTCACGTCGGTCACGGGCCGATCAACGCCGGAGCCCGTTTCGTATCGCGACGCCCAACTCCCCTCGGGTTCGCTGCTGACGGTGCAACTGACCGCGGCGTTGTCGATGCAGATTGACAAGGATCCGCTGTAATTCAGCCTCGGCGGGCTGAAGCCCGCCGACTACTGCGGCCAGCGTGCGTTCAGTCGCCGCCGGGCTGAAGCCCGCCGACTACTGGCAGCTGTGTACTGCGGCCAGCGCGGTTCTGTCGCCGGCGGGTTTCAGCCCGCCGGATCTTCCGGTCGAAACCGCGCGACTTCCCGCCAACTCCCGGCTTCGCCTTTCTCGAACACGACGACACCGTGAGCCGGAAATGGATCCGACTGCGGCGCCAGTGCGTGCGCCAGCTTCGGCATGTGCGGCATGTGGCCCGCGAGCAGGATGTCCCGATCCTCGGCCGCCAGTTCGTCGCGCAACCACTCCGGCGGGTCGTCGGGGCGCAGGCCGCGCACCATGCGGAATTCCGCGAACGGATTGCACGCGCGGAGGAACGTTTCAGCCGTCTGACGGGCCCGCAATTTTCCGCTGTGCCAGATCGCCGCCGGGACAAGACCCGAAGTCGCGCGTGCGCCCGGCCATCTGCTGCGCCTGGCGGTGACCCAACTCGGACAGTGGCCTGAGCGGATCCTCCGCAGGGCCGAGCGCATCCGCGTGGTGAACCAGACAGACTCGCACGGCGATCACCCGAGCACGGCGGCGACCTGCGGCTCGATCGCGTCGGGCGCGGTGGACGGACTGAATCTCGCGGTCACGTTCCCGGCTCGATCGACCAGGAACTTGGTGAAGTTCCACTTGATCACGGCCGAGCCCAGCAATCCGGCTTGCCGCGACTTCAGGAACGCAAACAGCGGATGCGTGCGCTCGCCGTTGACGTCGATCTTGGCGAACAGCGGAAACGTGACGCCGTACTTGGCGGCGCAGAACTCCTGGATCTCGGACTCGCTGCCCGGCTCCTGCTTCCCGAACTGGTTGCACGGAAACGCGAGCACCGCGAATCCCTTGTCCCGGTGTTTCTCGTACAGCGCCTGGAGGCCCGTGTATTGCGGCGTGAACCCGCACTGGCTGGCGACATTGACGATCAGCAGCGCCTGGCCCTGGAAGCGGCGCATCTGCAGACTCTCGCCGTTCCAGGTCTTCACCTCGATGTCGTAGAGGCTGGCAGGAACGCGATTGGCGGCCGGCAGCATTCGACTGCGATGCTAGCACTGGGCGGCCATCTCCGGTGTGCTAGATTCCGATCACCGTGTCCGCGGCCCTCGTCTTCATCCTTATTACCGTCGTGCTCGACATGCTGGCGCTCGGCATGATCATCCCCGTGCTGCCGTCGCTCATCCAGCAGTTCCAGGGCGGCGACACCGCGTCGGCCGCACGCATGATCGGCCTGTTCGGCACGATGTGGGCCCTGATGCAGTTCCTCGCCGCTCCGGTCCTCGGCGGGCTGTCCGATCGATTCGGCCGGCGGCCGGTCGTGCTGATCTCCAACTTCGGCCTCGGCCTCGACTACATCTTCATGGCGCTGGCGCCGTCGCTCGGCTGGCTGATGGTGGGCCGCCTCATCTCCGGCATCACGTCCGCCAGCATCGTCACCGCCTTCGCGTACGTGGCGGACGTCTCGGCGCCGGAGAGGCGCGCCAAATCGTTCGGCATGGTGGGCGCCGCCGTCGGCATCGGGTTCGTGATCGGGCCCGCGGTGGGCGGCATGCTGAGCGCGGTGAGCCCGCGGTTGCCGTTCTGGGTGGCCGCTGCCCTGAGCCTGGCCAACGGCCTGTACGGCCTGTTCATCCTGCCGGAGTCGCTCGCGCCGGAGCGGCGGGCGGCATTCTCCTGGCGCCGCGCGAATCCGCTTGGCGCGCTGCGGTTCTTGCAGTCGCGCCCGCAGTTGCTGGGCTTCGCGTCGGTCCACTTCCTCTTCAACCTCGCGCATCAGTCGCTCGCCGCGGTCTTCGTGCTCTACACCGCCTTTCGCTACGGCTGGACGACGACGAATGTCGGCTGGGCCTTGACGGCGATCGGCGTCACGTTCGGTACCGTGCAGGGTGGCCTGGTCGGCCCGCTGGTCGGCTATTTCGGCGAGCGCCGCACGTTGATCGCCGGGTTGCTGTTCGGCGCGGTCGGAATGTCGATCTACGCCCTGTCACCGACCGGTCGGTGGTTCGCCTTCGGCATTCCGATCATGGCGATGTGGGGACTGTATGGGCCGTCGGCGCAGGGCATGATGACGCGGCGCGTCGCCCCGGACGAACAGGGGCGGCTGCAAGGCGCGCTCAGTAGCGTGAGCGGCATCACGGGCATCGTCGGTCCCGGCCTCTTCGCGCTGACGTTTGCGGCGTCCATTGGCTCGCTGCGGGCGTGGAATCTGCCTGGGGCGGCGTTCCTGCTCGGCGCCGCGCTGCTTCTCACGGGTGCGGTGATCGGCCTGCGGGTGACAGCGGAGTGATGCCGGTTTTGACGTACGTAGCCCGGCGATCTCCGCGCGCGCCATCGCGCGCTCGGCCGGCGTCAGCGCGCCCACATCCTGCGGCGCCGCGGCGAGGCCGATGGAAGGCATCGATCCAAGGAGAACGGCGTACTGCAGTAGGCGGCGGGCTTCAGCCCGCCGCGCGTCGACGATCCGGCGGGCTGAAGCCCGCCGGCTACTGCAGCTACACCGTCATCACGCGCCGATCATGTTCGGGTTGGCGGTGTTCACGTTGCGTTTCAGCAGGACCCGGCCGTCCTGCTTCCAGAACAGGCTGACCTGGCCGTCCTGCGACACGACGAACGCCGCCATCTGATCGGCCACGCCGACGCAGCGCAGGGCGGATCGATGCCGCATGCCGAAGCTCTCGCTGTCGACGGCGGGCCACGACTCCGGCGACTGCGCGTGGCCGATCACCTCGTGGGCGATCACCGGTTCGGCGGCGTCGAGCACGATCTCGGCGCCGAATCCGACGGTGCGCAAGTCGGCGGTCAGGACCAGGGCGCCGTCCACCGCCGCGAGTCCGGCCGCGACGGCGGCGGCATCCACCAGATCTTCTTCAGCGGCGAACGCCGCGTTCTGCAAGTGCGCCAGCGCCTGCTCCCGGCTCATCAGGCGCGGCGGCGTCTCGCGGTTCAGGGCGGCTTCCGTCAGCATGTGCCGCGTGTTCAGGAACTCGACGAACCGCTCGCCCAGCACCGACTCGTGTTCGGCAATGCCGAACTTCGTCCGCACGGGCAGCGACGACTCGGCACCCGGCGCCACGAGCAGCACCGTGCCGCCATGTCCATGCGCTTTGATGCCGTTGACGATGCAGAGGATGGTGTTGAGGAGCGCCGTCCACTCGAAGTCCGACGTCTCGCGCGCCGCCTCGTGCGGCGGCGCGACGATCCGGTCGTGCAGCGCGCGCTCCCCGCTCATGAGGATGTTCGCGATCGGCAGGAAATCGAGCACGGAGTACGCCAGCAAATGCTGCAGGTGTCCCGCCTTCATCGAAATCAGCCGGACGCCGCCCTGATAGATGTGCAGTTCGCCGGCATCGACGACCTCGATCATCAGCGCGTAGGGCGCCGGGCGGTAGTAGAACGAGCGGCCGCTGCGCGCGCGGGCGACGTTCTCGCCGACATGCAGCACGCCGGCGATTTCGCACTGGCGCGTCCGCCCCCCTCGCGCGGAAAGCGCACGAGCAGGGCGGCGTTGGCCGGACTCACGGCCGGCGCCAGGGAACGAATCGAGGCCACCGTCAGCTGGCGCGAGACCTGCAGCGGCACGACCGGCACGGTCTCTCCCAGACCGTCGCGCACGACGTCCACGTCGGGCGAGCAGCACAGCACGAACTGGAGCGGGCGTCCCTCCTCGCGCTCAAGACTCGCGAAGAACGCGGTCGTCAGGATGTGGCGCAATTCGTCGGCCGATGGCAACGGCGGCGGTTCGCTATGCCGCGCCGCAAACGCGCCCCAGCGCTCGATGACTTCCTGCGCCAGGTCGGCCGGAAAGGCGAATGGCGTCATGCGATCCTCGGCGAGGTCAACGGGTCGCGGTCAGCCAGTCCGCGACCCACAGCTTCACGTCGGCGAGCGCGCCGGCGACCGCGGCCGGATTGGTGGACTGCGGCGTCTTGCGGGCCGCCACCGCTGCATCGGGCGTGACCGCCTTGAAGATGCCGTCATCGAAGCGCTCGTGATAGCGGCGCCAGTCGGCCAGGGACAACGAGCCAAAGTCCTTTCCGGTGGCGTAGAGATCCCGCACGATGCGGCCGGTGACTTCGTGGGCGGTGCGAAACGCGAGGCCCTTGCCGACCAGGAAGTCCGCGACTTCGGTGGCGAGGAGCAGTCCGGACGCCGCGGCCCTGGCGATGGCCGGGCGCAGGCCCAGCGTGCGCACGACCGTCGCGGTGGTGCGGGCGCAGGCGATCACCATGTCTTCCGCCTCGAATGCGATCGCTTTGTCTTCCTGCAGGTCCTTGTTGTACCCAATCGGCAGCCCCTTCATCGTCGTCAGCCAGCCTGCGAGGAGGCCGACGGCCTTGCCGGACTTGCCGCGCACGAGTTCGAGCGGATCGGGATTCTTCTTCTGCGGCATCAGGCTCGAGCCCGTCGCCACGCTGTCGTCGATCTCGACGAATCCGAATTCCTCGCTGGAGAACAGAATCAGGTCTTCCGCCAGGCGGCTCAGGTGCACCATCGTCATCGAGCAGGCATAAGGAAGGTGGCGACGAAGTCGCGGTCGCCGGCGGTATCGATGCTGTTGGCCGTCACGCGCGAGAAGCCCAGGCGCTCGGCCAGGAACTGGACGTCGATGTCGTAGGCCGTGCCGGCGATCGCGCCGGAGCCGAGCGGCATCACGTCCGCTTCGGCGCGCGCGCCATCCAGGCGATCGACATCCCGGCGGAACGCGGCGGCGTGCGACAGCCAGACATGCGCGACGAGCACCGGCTGCGCGCGGCGCAGGTGCGTATACGAGGGCATGACCGCCGAGCCGGCCGCCTCAGCCTGATGCGCGAGCGCGTCCACGAGCGTCGCGATGGCGCGCTGGACCTCGGGAATGCGGCGGCGCAGGTACAAGCGGAAGTCCACCGAGACCTGTTCGTTTCGCGACCGGCCGGTATGCAGCCGGCGGCCCGCATCGCCAATGCGCTCCACCAGTTCGCGCTCGACGAAGCTGTGGACGTCCTCGTCCGTCGCGGCGTTGAAGACCGCCGGATTCGATTTCACCAGATCGTGGATGTCCTTCAGCCCGTCGAGGATGCTCCGCACATCGACCGGCGTGAGCACGCCCGCCCGGCCGAGCGCTTCCGCCCAGGCGGCGCTGCCGGTGATGTCGTCCTCGGCGAGCCGCCGATCGACGCTGAGCGACTTGCCGTACTCGAAGACTTCCTTGTCAGGTTCTCCGGAAAACCGGCCGGACCACAGGGTGGACATGGGGGAATGATTCTATAACTATGAACGATCGGGAACGATCGGGAACGATCGGGAACGATCGGGAACGACGGGAACGACGGGAATTGGGACACGAAGCCCTTCAGTTCCCGTTCGTTCCCCAGTTCCCGTTCGTTCTCCAGTTCCCTGTGATAGATTTTCCGCCATGAGCAGCCCGGACGTGGTGCGCCTGGTCGAGGGCATTCGGCAGGAGATCGACGTGCGGCGGTCCCGGGGCGAGTTCACGCCGGAGGACATCGAAGCGCTGTTCGACGAGCGCCTGCGAGCCTACGTGGCGGATGCACGGATCGATCCCAGGCTGGGCGAACGGCTCCGGCACGAAAGCCACGACTGGAACATCGACACCGGCTATTGGATTCGATCCGACCGGCCCGGCATGACCGGCGCGGCGGTCCGACTGGCCAAGCGGGCGGTGCGGCCATTTGTCCGGCTGTACACCGATCACATCCTGAACCGGCAGGCGCAGATCAACCTGGTAGTCTGGCACTTTCTGCTGGACTCGATCCGGCGCACGCTGCTGCTCGAATTGGAAGTCAGGAAGCTGCAGCACGAGATCGACTCGATCAAGCGCAGCCGATGAAGCTCGCGTTTGTCATCCAGCGCTACGGCGCCGAAGTGGCCGGCGGCGCCGAGGCCCACTGCCGCGGCCTGGCCGCGGCGCTGCGCGCCCGCCATTCCGTCGAAGTCCTCACGACCTGCGCGCTCGACTACATCACCTGGAAGAACCATTACCCGGCCGGCACGACGACCGTCGACGACGTCGCCGTCACGCGCTGCCTCAACGCGCGAGAGCGGGACATCCAGCGATTCGCCACGATCTCCGACCTCGTGTTCAACGAGTCGCACACGCGCGATGACGAGCGGCGATGGATCGAGGAGAACGGCCCCGTCTCGCCGGACCTGGTGCGCGCGATCGGATCGCGCCGGGACATCGACTTCTTCCTGTTCTACTCGTACCGGTACTACACGGCGGCCATGGGCGCGCGCGCGGCGCTGTCCCGCGCGGTGCTGGTGCCGACCGCGGAAGACGATCCGGCCGTGCGCCTCGGCATCTTCGCGGACCTGTTCCGATCGGTGCGCGGGTGCCTGTATCTCACGCCCGAGGAACGCGCGCTCATCGAAGGCGTCTCGGGCGCCGGCCGCGTGCCGTCCGAAATCATCGGCAGCGGCCTGACCGTGCCCACGGCCGATCCGGGCGCCGCCGCGCGCTTCGACCTGCCGGAGTCCTACGTGCTGTACGCCGGGCGCCTCGATCGCAACAAAGGCGTGGACACGCTGTTCCGCTATTACACGTGGCTGGCGGACGAGTGGCCCGACGCCCCGCTGCTCGTGCTGGCCGGCCATCAGGTGCTCGACATTCCGGCGCATCCGAAGATCCGCTACGTCGGCTATGTCTCCGATGCCGAGAAGGCCGCGCTGCTCGCCGGCGCTTCGGTCGTGGTCATGCCCAGCGCCCTGGAGAGCCTGTCGATCCTGGTGCTGGAAGCCTGGGCGCTCGGCGCGCCGGTCCTGACCAACGCGCGCTGCCGGGTGCTCGAGGGGCAATGCCGCCGCAGCGGCGGCGGCCTGTACTACCGCGACCTCGCGGAATTCGCCGCCATGCTGAAACGGCTCATGGGGCAGCCCGCGCTCCGCCGCGAGCTTGGCGCCGCCGGCCGCGCCTACGTCGCCGCCGAATACTCGTGGGACATCGCGGCGACGAGGACCGAGGCGTTGCTGGCGAGACTGCGCTGACACGACCGGGAACCGGGGAACGAACGGGAACTGGGGAACGTGCGATATTCTCGCTGGCCGGAGATGAATTCGATCCCTCTTTGGATCCGTCGCGTGTGGCACGCGCCCTGGCCGTGGATGGCGCTGGTCGTCGTGCTGTTCTGCGTGCCGCTGTTTGTCGGCCTGGGCCGGCCTGACTTCGACAACGACGAAGCCATCTATTCGTTCAGCGTCGACGTGATGTTGAAGTCAGGGGACTGGCTCACGCCCAGGAGCATTCCGAGTGAGACGCTGCCGTTCCTCGAGAAGCCGCCGCTGAAGTTCTGGATCGTCGGATTGCCGATTCGCTGGGGCCTGCTGCCGGCGAATGAGTTCGGCATGCGGTTCTGGGACGCGGTGATGGCCAGCATCGCGTTCCTGTACATCTTCGCGATCGGGCGCCGCCTGGCGGGGCCCGTCTGCGGGCTCACGGCCGTGCTGCTGCTGTTCACGCATGCCCCGCTGATACTCGAGCACGGCCTGCGCACGAACAACATGGAAGCGTCGGTGTTTCTGGCCTACGCGGCCGGGATGTTCCACTTCCTGGCGTGGCGATCGTCGGGGCCCGATGACCGCGGCCACGTGTTCGCGATGGCGCTCTATTTCGTGCTGGGATTCATGACGAAGTTCGTGGCGGCCCTGTTCCTGCCGCTGATCCTCGGTGTCGCCGTGATGCTCACGGCGGAGGATCGGTTCCGCTTGCGGCGGCAATGGCTGACGTTCGTGGCCGCCGGTCTGGCCGCCGTCGCGCTGATCGCCCCGTGGTTCATCTACGAGTACCTGGCGCGCGGGCATGAACTGTTCGACACCATGTTCGGCGCGCACGTGGTCAAGCGCTTCACGGCGTACCTCGATGCGGCGCACCTGCACCCCTGGCATTTCTACTTCACCGAACTCTGGCATCAGCTGCGCGCATCGGGCGCGTCCATCCTGGTCGTCCTCGGCGCCGTCCTGGTCCTGGCGCGCACGGTGCGGCGACGCTGGCTGGAAGGCGCGCTGCTCGTCCTGTGGTTCGCCCTCCCGATGGCGCTGATAGCGCTCGGCACCTCGAAGCTGTACCACTACGCGTATCCGTTCCTGCCGCCGGTCGCGCTCGCCGGCGGCTACGCCGCTGCCGTGGTCGCGGCCTGGATCTGGCGGCCGTTGGGGCGTCCGTCGGCGGCGGCGGCCGGCGCGCGCGACCGTGCGTTGCCGCGCCGACTGTCATCCACGCCGGCGCGCGCGGTGCTGCTGACCCTGGGGGCCGGCGCACTCGTAATGGCGGCCGCCACGACGTGTTCGGACGAGTCAACATCGAGGCCGGCGGCGTGATCCTGTTCCGGAACTCCGGCATCGCCCGCCCGTTGGTCGTCGGCGTGACCGCTTGCTGCTGGGCGCGCCAGCCGTCGCGCTTCGCGCGGCGGTGCCGCTGGCCCTGTGGCTCAGTCTGATGCCGCTCACCGCCTACGCCCGAACGATCGAACGGGCCCAGCGCGCCGAGCATCCGCTCCAGGACCTGCGCGCGTGCCTGGCGCCCGTCGCCCAGCGTCTCGTCGCACAAGGACAGCCGGCGCCAGGCGTGTGGGTGGAGGCGATCGGCTTCTCGCACCGGTACACCTACTACCTGTATGGCCTCGGGCCGTGGCAGCAGCGCGACATCGCCTCCAACGGCACGGTGGCGATGCATCTGTTCGCGCCGAACGCCTATCGTCCGGTGATGCTCAGCGCGGAGCGATACGCCAATTTCCAGCAGCAGCTTGGGCAGAACACGAACGTCGTGCTCGCGCAGGCCGCCGCGCACGCGGAGCTCAGCCCCGACATCCTGGCGGACGGCTTCCGCCGCAACGAGGTCAGTGTTGTGACGTGGGAGGATGTCAGGCTGCTTCTGCCAGGTCCCTTTGCGCCGTGCGCGTCCGAGCGCCTGCCTGTCGGGTCCCGGTAGAATGTCACGCCCGTGACTGGCGGCCAGGTCTCCCTGTCGATCGTGATCCCGGCGTTCAACGAAGCGCGCCGCATCACGGCCACGCTCGATCAGCTCACGGCGTACCTGAGCGCTCAGCCGTGGGACTGGGAGATCCGCGTGGTGGACGATGGATCGGGCGATCGCACGGCGGCGATCGTGGAGGCGGCATCACGCGCCAACCCCAGAATCGTGCTGCAGCGGGAGCCGCACCGCGGAAAGGGCGGCGCGGTGAAGGCCGGGCTGCTCGCCGCCCGCGGCGCCTATCGCTTCATTTGCGACGCCGACCTGTCGATGCCGCCCGCCGAGTTGCCGCGATTTCTGCCGCCGGTGCTGGAACGGTTCGACGTGGCGATCGGGAGCCGCGAAGGTCCGGGCGCGCGGCGCGTCGGCGAACCCTGGCGCCGCCACGCGGTCGGCCGCATCTTCAATTTCGCCATTCGCTGGCTGGCGGTCCCCGGCATCGCGGACACGCAATGCGGGTTCAAGATGTTCACGGCGGACAGCGTGCAGGCGATCTTCCCGCACGTCACGCTGGCGGGATGGGCGTTCGACGTCGAGGTCCTCTGCATCGCCCGCGACCTGCACCTGCGCATCGTCGAAGTCCCGATCGAGTGGCACCACCGCGCCGAGTCGCAGGTGTCGGTGCTGCGCGACTCCTGGGGCATGCTGCGCGACATCTTCCGCGTGCGATCGCGCGCCCGGCGCGGTCCGTAGGGACGGAGGGGACGGAGGGGCACGGAGATTTCACACGGAGGCACGGAGCGGCGGAGGCACGGAGCATTCTTGGGTGTGCAGGCTAGCGGGGGGTTCTTTTGGACGCGCGTGACACGCGCATCTGCACTTCCAGAGAACTCTCCGCGCCTCCGTCGCTCCGTGCCTCCGTGTGAATCTTTATCTCCGTCCCTCCGTCCCCTACTTGCCCTTCGACGTGGTCTTCTCCGACAGGACCCAGTTGGAACGGATCCAGTTCGACCTTCAGCGGCTTGATCGGCACTTTGATCTCGAACGGCGCGCTGGGGCCGTTGGCGCGGACGCTGGTGCGCGCTTCCTGATTGCCCGGGAACGACATCACGATCGGCAGCACCATCTGCCATTCCGGCCCCACGCCAAGCTGTTTGACGACGCCGGTCACGAAGAGGCTGCCGTCGGGGCGGGTCTGGGTCTCGTACTCCAGCTGGTAGGTCGGCAGGCCGGTGCCGTAGACCCACTGCTTGAAGAACCAGTCGAGATTGCGCAACTCGAACTTCTGGGCGATCGGCGTCTTCGCGAAATGCTGGCTGGCCACCTGCCAGAACTCCGGTGTGCTGGCCGATCCGTTGCGGTGCTGCTCGACGAAGTCCTTCATCATCGGCAGGAACTCCACGTCGTTGCCGTTCGAGGGATTGCTCATCAGGAATTGCAGCATGCGCAGCACGAGCGCGCCTTTGTTGTAGATCAGCGTCTGGTACGCGCCCAGGGTCTTCGAGGTGTTGAGGCGCAGACCCAGGACCATCGGCCCGATGTCATTGAGCCGGCCCTTGCCGGTGCCGGTGAGCGTCGCCGGAGGGTCGAGCAGCGACTGGCGCAGGTCGCGAAGCATCTCCATCGTCGTCTTCGTCAGGTCCGTGCCGCGCTTGGCGGCGTACTGGAGGCCCGAGTAATTGGCGAAGCCTTCGCTCAACCACTGATCGCGGTACGACCGCCACGCCACGATGTTCCCCCACCATTGATGCGAGGTCTCGTGGGCGAAGAACGAATAGACGCTGCTTTCCCTTCCGGCCGTGGCCGGCGGAACCATCAAGAGCGTCGGGAAACCCTGGCCGAACCCGAACGGATGAAACGCCGCGCCGAAGGTCTCGTACGGATAGGGCCCGAACAACGCGGCGAAATAGCGAATGGCGTTGTCGAGTTCGCCGAGGATCAAGTCGTCGTTGACCGCGATCATGTTCGTCTTCGACAGGACCCGCGCGGGAACCGAGTTGAATTCGAGCTTGATGGCAGGTCCGCCGGCCTCGAACGTCACCTGCTTCGACTTGCGTTCGAACGGCGCGACCGCGAACGTGGCCAGCGGCACCGGGTGATTGAACCGGTAGGTCGTGATCATCCCCCCGGGATCCTCGGGATCGGGGTCCTCGCTGAGCCGCGTGCCGACGGCGGCGATCTTGTGCTGCTTCTTGTGCCGGAACGTCATCTCGAACGTCGCACGATCGAGGTACCCGTGGCGCGGCAGCCAGGTCACGTTGTCGTACGGGTAGAAACACTCGGGAATGAAGTCGACCACCTGAAAGAACTCGCCCTCGAGATCCGTCAGGATGCTCAGGCTGTCGCCGGCACTGGCCGGCGTCGGCAGGAACGCCGTGAACCCGCCTTCCCAGTCTTCCTGGACCCATGACAGGTCCTTGTCGCCCATCCGCACCCGTTTGAGGCGCAGTTGATTGACCAGTCGCCGTTTGTACGCCGATCCCAGCGATTCACCGATGTTGAACGACACGGCGCGCACGTTCGGCTTCTTGATCGTCAGGTCGATCCGCGCCGTGTAGGCCAGCGCCGGCACGCGGCGCACGTCCAGGTTCAGGCGGTAGTTCGTGACGTCCACCACGTCGTCCGCGTCTGAATACACGACGACGTTCTTCGCGTAGTCGTCGAGCGACCCGAATGCCATCCATGTTTCGGTGAAGAACGCCGACGCCTGGTACTGGAAGATGATGCCCTTCTCGCCGCCGTTCACATCGAACGTGGCCACGGGAATGCGGCCTTGCGGATCGAAGACGTACCCGAACCGGCCGCGCCGGCCGCCGTCGAACTGCGCGAAGAACACGCCGGGCTTGTCGCCGTTCAGGATCGAGATGGCCAGCCGCGCGGGCAGATTGGCGCCCAGTTCCTGGAGGACCCGCGCGTCCGTATCGGTGGCCAGCTTCTGCACCTGCGCCGGCGCGGCGCCGCCTTCCTTGCGCGCGGCGGCAATGAGGGGAAACGTGTCGTCGCTGAAGCGCAGCACGACCGTCTTGAAGTCGGATTCCACCAGGTCGGCGCCCAGGAGCCGCTTCACGTTCTCGCGCTCGAAGTCGCTCGGCGGCGCCTCCGCGCGCATCGTGCCCTGCCCCACGAACACGGCGCCCGTGACCATGCCGGCCGTCGGCCCGCCGAAGTAGAACGTCCCGGTGAACGTCATTTCCACCCGGTCGCGCTTCAGCGTCAGACCACTCACCTCCGCGCTGCCGCCCGTGAGGGCAAAGGCTTTGATCTGGTCGTAGGCCTGTTTGCCGGACCCCGACAGATCCTCCTGGGCCCGGACGCGGATGGCGTGTGCGCCCGTCAGCGGCAGCCCACAGGCCAGCGCGACCAGGACGACCACAGAACGGGCACGACGGGCACGCAGCATGGGTTCCTCCGAACGAGGCATCATGCGCCCCGGGATGGTCTCAGGGCAAGCCGGGAACGCCAGCCGACGGCCACCGTCTAAAGGACGAGCGGCCATGTTTCTTGAGACCCTTCTCCGCGATCTGCGTGTCGGGCTCCGAGTCCTCGTCAAGGACACCTCCTTCTGCACGCTGGCGGTCACCGCGCTCGCACTCGGCATTTGCGGCGTCACGACGATGTTCAGCGTGGTCAACGGCGTCATGCTGCGCGGGTTCTCCTTTCCCAATGAGGCCCGGCTGGCCAGCGCCAACTTCATCGATCCCACGAGTACGACGTTCTTCGGGGTGAACGGCCGGGTCGCGGCGATGGACTTCCAGGACCTGCTGCCGCAGCAGCAGTCCTTCGACCTGCTGGCGGCGTACCTGAACGGGTCCACGGTGAACGTCACGATCGACGGGCAACCGCGGCGGTTCACCGGCGCGTACGTCACGGACAGCTTCCTGCGCATCCTGGGGGTCGCGCCCATCAAGGGCCGCGACTTCATTGCGGCCGACAACGTGCCGGGCGCCGAAAAGGTGGCGCTGATCGCCTACAGCCTCTGGCAGCGCGACTTCGGCGGCGACGAACACATCGTCGGTCGCGCGCTGCGGGTCAACGGGAAGCCCGCCACGATCATCGGTGTCATGCCGCAGGGCTTCGCGTTTCCGACGAATGAGGAACTGTGGGTCCCGCTCTTCAGCGAATTCCCGCCCAGGCCCCGTGGCGATCCGCTCGAGGTCAGCCCCGCCGTGCTGGGGTTGCTGAAGCCCGGCGTGTCGCCCGATCAGGCGACGCTGGAGTTCACCGCGATCGCCAGGCGCCTGGCGGCGGCCTATCCGGACACGAACAAGGACTTCAACACGGGCCAGGTCGAACCGCTGATCAAAACGTACACGCCCGCGCCGCTCCGCGGCACGTTGTGGACGATGCTCGCCTTCTGCGTCGGTGTGCTGCTGATTGCGTGCGTCAACGTGATGAACATGCAGTTCGCCCGCGCGACCATTCGCGTGAAGGAACTGGCCATTCGGTCGTCGCTCGGCGGATCGCGCATGCGCCTGGTCCGTCAGATGCTGACGGAAAGCCTGCTCGTGGCCAGCCTGGGAACGGCGGCCGGCGTCGGCCTCGCGTACCTGGCCACCGGGTGGCTGACGCGATCCATACGGGGACTCGACAATCCGCCACCGGCCTGGATCACGTTCGACATCGACGGCCGCGTCCTGCTGGCCACGGTCGGCGCGACGCTGGTGGCGGCGCTGGTGTCCGGCATGCTTCCGGCGCTGGTGTCGTCGCGCACCAACACCAACGCCATCCTTCGCGATGGCGGACGCGGGTCGACCAGCCGGTCGGTGGGCCTGATCTCGCGCGGGCTCGTCGTGTTCCAGCTCGTGGTCACGTGCGTGCTGCTCATCGGATCGATGCTGCAGCTGCGGTCCATCAACAACCAGGGCTCGATCGACTACGGCTACGACACGCGCGGCATCATGTCGGCGCGCATGGGCCTGATGGACGGCGACTATCCGACACCGGATGCGCGCAAGGCCTTCTACGACCGGCTGCTGCCCGCGCTGCAGAACACCCCGGAACTGGGCCCGGTGGCGCTGACCAGCCGCCTCCGCATGGTGTTCTCCGGCACGAGCTGGATCGAAATCGACGGCCGCCAGTATCGCGACGCCGCCGATCGGCCCCAGGCCAACTTCGAACAGGTTACCGGCGGCTTTTTCGACGTGACCTCGCAGAAGCTCGTCGAGGGACGGATTTTCCTGGAAGACGACGTGGATACGCGCCAGCCGGTGGCGATCGTCAACGCGGCGTTCGCCGCCAGGCATTTCGGGCGTGAGAGCGCGCTGGGCCGCCGGTTCCGGTCGGTCAACGCGAACGGGTCGCAGCCGGGCCCGTGGCGCACGATCGTCGGCGTGGTCTCCACGATCCGCATGCTGGGCCCCTTCAACAATCCCGGCGTGGATGACACGGGCTACTACGTGCCGTTCTTCGCGTCGCCCGCTGGTCCTCTGGTCCCGGGCACGGTCGCCAGCCAATTCGCGACGGTCGCGGCCAAGCCGCGGCCGGGCCAGGACGTCACGGCCCTGCCGAATGTGCTGCGCCGCGCCATCGCCAAAGTCGATCCGAATCTGCCGCTCTACTTCGTGGGCACGCCGCAGAGCCAGATGGACGGGTTCGTCGCGCAGGGACGCATCATCGCGACGATGTTCTCGATCTTCGGCGTGGTGGCGGTGGTGCTGGCCGCCGTGGGGATTTACGGCGTGATGTCGTTCTCGGTCAGCCAGCGGACGCAGGAGTTCGGCGTGCGGATGGCGCTCGGCGCGGACGCGCGCCGCATCCTCACCATGGTGCTGCGGCAGGGGGCCGTGCAGATCACGATCGGGGTCGGCGTCGGCCTCGGCCTGGCGTTCGGCCTCGCGGCGCTGATAGGTGCCGGCATCCAGAACATCCTGTTCGGCGTGAGCGGGCGGGACCCGATGATCTATGGCGCGGTGGCGGCGCTCGTGATCAGCATCTCGCTGGCCGCCACGTTCCTGCCCGCGCGCCGCGCGACGCGCGTGCGGCCGATGACCGCCCTACGCGCAGACTGATTCACACGGAGCGGATCCGATTCACACGGAGGCACGGAGCGACGGAGGCACGGAGAGCTTTTTGGGGTTTTCAGCCCGCGTGCGAGCTGCCCCCCCCAAAAGAAACTCCGTGCCTCCGTCCCTCCGTGCCTCCGTGTGATGAGACGCCTACGTCGCTGACGCCGCGCGCACGTCTCCGAACGGCGACTGGCGCCCGATCACGCGGCATTCGCCCTTGAACAGCCGTACGCGGATCACTCCGGTGACGCGCGCCTGCACGTGTGCGACCAGCGCGTCGATCGCCTGCCGCGTCGCGGTGAACCAGAGTCCCTTGTAGACCAGGTCCGCGTAGCGCACGCCGAGTTCGGACGTCAGCCGTTCCAGATCTCTCGGCACCACGAACGCCTGCAGTTCCCGATGCGCCGCATGGAGCACGACGGCGGCCGGCGCCTCATAGATCTCGCGCGACTTGGCTCCGCCCGTCCGGTTCTCCACCACGTCGATGCGGCCCACGCCGTGCACGCCGGCGATGGTTTCCAGGCTCTGGATCAGTTCCACCAGCCCCATCGCGACGCCGTTGATCTTCGTCGGCACGCCGCGATCGAAGTCGAGATCGACCACCGCCGGCGTGTCCGGCGCCTCGAACGGGGATTTCGTCAGCTGATAGATGCTCTCCGGCGCCTCGGCCCACGGATCGTCGAGCACGCCGCCGGCGATCGAGCGGCCCCACAGGTTCACGTCGATGTTGTACGGCCCCTCCATGGTCGCGGGCACCGGGATGCCGCGCTCGCGCGCGAAACCGACCTCGTCCGAACGCGAGAGGTGCCACTCGCGCGCCGGACCGATCATCGTGATGCCCGGATCGAGGGCGCGGGCCGACATGTCCATGCGCACCTGATCGTTGCCCTGGCCGGTCGATCCGTGCGCGATCGCGGTCGCGCCTTCGATGTGGGCGAGATGGACGAGGTGCTTGGCGATCAGCGGGCGCCCGAGGGCGGTGGCCAGCGGGTAGCGGCCTTCGTACACGGCGCCGGCCTTGAGCGCCGGCAGGATGAAATCCCGCGCGAACTCCTCGCGCAGATCGATGACGTGCGCGCGCATGGCGCCGCTGGCCAGCGCGCGCTCGCGCACGTCGTCCAGTTCCTTGCCCTGGCCGAGATCCATCGTGACCGTGACGATTTCGGCGCGGTACTTCTCAGCCAGCCAGGGAATCGCGACCGACGTTTCAAGACCGCCCGAGTACGCGAGCACAATCCGCATCAGGATCCTTTCGCCATCGTCGTGAAGCGGCGTTCGATCGCTTCGGCGGCCGCCGAACCGCGGCACACCAGCAGGATCGTGTCGTCGCCGCCGATCGTGCCGGCCACTTCCGGAAGTTGCGCGCGGTCGATCCATTCCGCCAACCCCTGAGCCTGGCCGCGGTCGGTGCGAATGACCAGGAGCGCGTCCACCCGCTCCAGGCCGCGCATCAGCGAGGTGACGGACCGGCGTAACTGGTCGCCATCCGCGTGCGGCCGCTCGGCGCCCGGACGGACATACGCGCCGTCTCCGGCACGCTTGACGAGGCCTAACTCCTTGAGATCACGGGAGATCGTGGCCTGCGTCGCGTCAATACCCCGCGCCCGCAAATGGCTCCGAAGGGCTTCCTGTGACGCCACGGCATCGTGGTCGACGACGTCGAGAATCTGCGACTGCCTCCAGGACTTCATAAGTATTCAACCAGCCAACACATTATACATCGATTGCATAGCCCTGTATACAGCGTCATTCACCAATAGGCACGGTACCAAAATCGATATTGACTAGGGGGGACAGTGAATGTATAAATAGATCGTTACGTGAATACTTATTCATCGCCAGTACGGGTTGGAATCGCCGGAGCCACGGGCTATGCGGGTCAGGAACTGATTGCGCTGATTGCCCGGCACCCCGGGATCCGCCTGACGGCGGCCATGTCATCGAGTCCGGATTCCGCCGCGCGGCCGCTCCCCCGGCTGGCGCGCGTGTGGGACGGACAGATCGAACCGCTGAATGTCGCGCGGTTGAAGGCCGAGACCGACGTCACGTTCCTCGCCGTGCCAGAACAGGCCGCGGCCGAACTGGCGCCGCCGCTCGTGGATGCCGGCGTGCGCGTGATCGATCTGTCGGGCGCGTTCCGGATTCGGGACGCGGGCGCGCGCACGCGCTGGTATCCCGCCACGAAGAGCCTGCCGTCCGGCGCCGCGTACGGCCTGACCGAGTTCTTCAAGGACGACGTCCGCACGGCGAGGCTCGTCGCGAATCCGGGCTGCTATCCGACCGCCGCCTTGCTGTCGCTGCTGCCGCTCGGCCGGGCCGGCCTGCTCGACACCAGCGCCGGCGTGATCGTCGATGCGAAGTCCGGTATTTCCGGCGCCGGGCGCGCGCCGAGCGATCGCACGCATTTTTCGGAGAACCACGGATCGGTGTCGGCGTACGGCGTGTTCAACCATCGGCATGTCGCGGAGATGGAGCAGGAACTGGGCGCGGCGGTCACGTTCGTGCCGCATCTCGTGCCGCTCGATCGCGGCATTCTCGAGACCATCTACGTGAGCGTCACGCCTGGCACGACCGCGGAGCGGATCGCGGACGCCTACGATGCGGCGTATCGGGCCGAGCCCTTCGTCCGGCTGACGGGCGACGCCTTGCCGGAGATCAAGCACGTCGCGTGGACGAATTTCTGCGACATCGGCTGGCGCTTCGACGCCGCCACGCGGCGCCTCGTGGTCGTCTCGTGCCTGGACAATCTGGTGAAGGGCGCGGCCGGCCAGGCGCTGCAGAATTTCAACGTCGCGGCCGGCCTGGACGAACGGACGGGCCTGCTATGAGCGGACCGCTGGTGCTCAAGCTCGGCGGCGAGTTGCTCGAAACCGCAGGCGACCGCACGCGTGTCGCGTCGCTCGCGACGTCGCGTCGCCGCGCATCGCCCGCTGGTCATCGTGCACGGCGGGGGCCGCGCGATCGACGCCGAACTGGATCGCCGGGCGATCACGCCGAGGAAGATCGACGGACTACGCATCACCGATCGCACGACGCTCGACGTGGTGGTGTCGGTGCTGGCCGGTTCCTCGAACACGGAACTGGTGGCGGCGCTCGTGGCCTTCGGCAGTCCGGCGGTCGGGTTGACCGGTGTGGACGCCGGCATCGCGAGGGCCACGCCCGCGGGTGCGTATCAATCCACCTCGGGCTCGCTCGTCGATCTCGGTCTGGTGGGCGACCCCGCCGAGGCGGACACGTCGCTCGTGGAACTGCTCCTGGTGCACGGGTACGTGCCGGTCATCGCGAGTCTCGGCCTGAGCGACGCGCCGGGCGCCGTGGAACCGGCGATTCTGAACGTCAACGCCGACGTGATGGCGTGCCGCATCGCCGCGGCGCTTGGCGGCAGCGACCTCGTCATTGCGGGAGCCACGGCGGGCGTGCTCGACGCGAAGGGCGAATCCATCGCGATGCTGGACGCGTCCGGCATCGAAGCGGTGATTGCGAGCGGCACGGCGACGGCCGGCATGGTCGCCAAACTGTCGGCCTGCCGCACGGCGCTGCTCGAAGGCGTGTCGAGCGTGCGCATCGTGGACGGCCGCGGACTCGACGGTACTCACGGCGTCGACGAGGCGCCCGGCACGACATTGGTCATTTCGAACCAGCCGGAGAAGGCTGGGGCGCGGCACGGCGCCGCGCAGGAGTGAAGCAGCGATGACGACAGCGACGACAGACATCAAGGCCCTCGAAGCGCGGCACGTCCTGCAGACGTACAAGCGCCTGCCGGTGGTGTTCGAGCGGGGCTCGGGCACGCGGCTGTTCGACGAGCACGGGCGCGCCTACCTCGACTTCGTCTCGGGCATCGGCGTGGCGTCGCTCGGCCACGGGCACCCGGCGCTCGCGCGCGCGCTCGGCGAGCAGGCGGCGACGCTCGCGCACACGTCGAATCTCTACTTCCACCCGCTGCAGGGCGAGCTGGCGGCGCGCCTGTCGGCGCTGACCGGGCTCGACCGCGCGTTCTTCTGCAACAGCGGCACCGAGGCCGTCGAAGCCTGCCTGAAGTTCGCGCGCCGCTTCTGGCACACGCGCGGCGAGACCGGCCGGACGAAGTACGTGGCCTTCAGCCATTCGTTCCACGGCCGGACCATGGGCTCGTTGTCGGTGACGTGGGATGAACACTATCGCGCGCCGTTCCAGCCGCTGGTGCCTGGGGTCACGTTCGCATCGGCATCCGATCCCGCCAGCCTGGATCAGCTGGTTGACGCGTCCACCGCCGCGATCATCGTCGAACCCATCCAGGGCGAGGGCGGCGTCCGGCCGATCTCCGCCGAAGCCGCGAGGGCGATTGCGGCCGCGTGCGCGCGCACGGGTGCGCTGCTGATTGCCGATGAGGTTCAGAGCGGCTCGGGCCGCACCGGCCAGTTCCTGTCTTCACCGGCGATCGGCCTCACGCCCGATCTCGTCGCGCTGGGCAAGGCGCTCGGCGGCGGCATGCCGATCGGCGCGGCCATGCTGTCCGACACGGTGGCGGCCACGATCGCCGCCGGCGATCACGGCACCACCTATGGGGGCAACCTGCTCGCGTGCCGGGCGGCGCTCGTCGTCCTCGACGAACTGGAACACGGCGTGCAGGCGTCCGTGCGGCGGGTGTCCGCGCACCTGTTCGCGGGCTTGCGCGCGCTGCGCGCGCGGCACGCCGCCATCGTCGACGTGCGCGGCGCCGGACTCATGGCCGGCATCGAATTCTCCGGCGACGCGGCGCCGCTCGTGACCGCGGCGCTCGAGCGGGGATGCTGATCAACCGGACGGCCACGACCGTCATCCGGCTGCTGCCGCCGTACGTCGATCACCGAACAGGACATCGACGAGGGCCTCGCGGTCCTCGACGACGCGATCGCATCGCATCGCTGGAGGACCCGGGATGAACCTCGACTGCAACCCGACGAACCCGGCGGACTCGACGACCCCAGGAGCCGAACAGTGACTGACTTGATCCTTCGAACTGCCACCGCCGCCGATGCCGAGGCGCTGCACGCGATGGTCGCGTCGCACGCGCTGGAAGGCCATCTCCTTCCGCGCGAGCTGGAGGAGATCCGCCGTCACGCGGACCGGTTCGTGGTGTGCGATGTCAGTGGCGAGATCAAGGCGTGCGCCGAACTGGCGCCGTTGTCCGGCCGCGTGTCCGAGGTCCGATCGCTGGTCGTGGCCGATGATTTCCGGCGCGTGGGCCTCGCCGCGCGGCTGGTCGGCGAACTGCGGCGCCGCGCGACCGCGGCCGGCTTCGAGATGCTGTGCGCGTTCACGCACGACGCGCGGTTCTTCGTGCGGCAGGACTTCTCGATCGTGCCGCACGTCTGGCTGCCCGAGAAGGTCCAGACCGACTGTGTCGGCTGTCCCCTGTTCCGCCGTTGCGAGCAGTACGCGATGGTGATGAGCCTGCGTGAAGTGCCCCGCTTCGCGGCGCCGGCCACCGTGCGCCGGTTCTCGGTGGCGTGACGGACACGCGCATGATTCACGACATCGAAGGCGGCATCACGGCACCGAAGGGCTTCAGAGCCTCCGGCGTGGCGTGCGGCATCAAGCGGCGCAACCCGTCGCTGCCCGCGGCGCCGCTCGACCTGGCGCTGATCGTCGCGGACGCCCCGGCGGCGGCCGCCGCGGTGTTCACGACGAACAAGGCCGTGGCGGCGCCCGTCGTGGTGTCGCGCGAGCACCTGGCGCGGTCAGGCGGACTCGCATCGGCGGTCGTGGTGAACAGCGGCTGCGCCAACGCCTGCACGGGCGAGGCCGGACTGACGGTCGCGCGCCAGATGGCGGACGCGGCCGCGCAAGACGGCCGGCTGCGCGGCCCGACCAGGTGCTCGTGTCCTCGACGGGCGTCATCGGCGTGCTGCTGGACATCGAGAAGGTCCGCGCCGGCATCGCCGCGGCCTGGCGCGACCTGAGTCCGGCCGGCAGCGACGCCGCGATGCGCGCGATCATGACGACCGACCCGTTTCCGAAGGGCAAGGCCGTCGCCGTGGAGACGCCGGCCGGCACGTTCCGGGTCGGCGGCATCGCAAGGGCTCCGGCATGATCGAGCCCCGCATGGCGACGATGCTCGGATTCCTGACCACGGACGCGCGCGTGGCGCCTGACGTGCTGCAGCGCGCGCTCCGCCGCGTCACCGACGAGACGTTCAACGCGATTACGGTGGACGGCGAGTGCTCGACGAACGATTGCGTCGTTCCTGCTCGCGTCCGGCGCCTCGGGCGTCAGCATCACGCGCGATGACGACCCGGCGCTGCTCGAGGCCTGCGCGCGGTCTCCGGGTTTCTCGCGCGGGAGATCGTGCGCGGCGGCGAGGGCGCCACCAAGCTCGTCACGGTCCAGATCACCGGCGCGGCGTCGCAGGACGACGCCTGGCTGGCCGCGAGGACGATTGCGAACTCGCCGCTCGTCAAGACCGCGATTCACGGCGGCGACCCGAACTGGGGCCGCCTGATTGCGGCGGCCGGCCGATCCGGCGCGGCGTTCGTGCTCGACCGCGCGTCGGTCGCCGTCGGACCCGTGCAGGTGTTCGTCGCCGGCGTGCCGCACGACGAGCGCGCGGATCAGGCCGCCGCTCACCTGCAGGGCAAGACCGTGACGGTGGCCGTCGATCTCGGCACCGGCGGCGTCGCACGCCGCCACGATGTGGACCTGCGACTTCAGCGCTGAATACGTGCGCATCAATGCGGAGTACCGAACATGAGACCCCAAACGCGACGAAAGCGGCCCGAGGCCTTCCCCGTCCCGGCGGCGGAACGCACGCACGTCCCGGTCGCCACCAAGGACTTCCTGTCGGTGCTCGATCTGAGCCACCAGGAACTGGAGCGCGTGCTCGACCTGGCGGCCGAACTGAAGCGGGAGCGCGCCGACGGCCATCGCGGCTACCAGCCGCTGGCGGGCCGCCACGTGGCGCTGCTCTTCGAGAAGCCGTCGCTGCGCACGCGGACGACGTTCACGATCGCGGTCCGGGAACTGGGCGGCGAGGTGATCGAGCCGCCGGCCGAAGTGGCGTTCGGCGGCCGCGAAACCGTCGAGGACGTCGCGCGCAACCTCGAGCGCTGGCTTGACGGTGCGGTCGTGCGCACGTTCGCCCAGTCGCGGCTGGACCGGTTTGCGAAGGCGGCGCCGGGCATGCACGTCGTGAACGCGCTCACGGACGAAGAGCATCCGTGCCAGGCGCTGGCCGACATGCTGACGCTGCAGGAGCGCGTGGGCACGCTCGCGGGCCGACCCTGACGTTCGTCGGCGACGGCAACAACGTCGCGGCGTCGCTGGCGCACGCCGGCGCGATGCTCGGCGTGCACATCCGCGTGGCGTCGCCCGCCGGCTACGAGATGCCGCAGTCCGTGGTCGAGGCCGCGCGCGCCGTCGCGCGCCATGGCGCCACGATCGAGGTCACCCATGACGTCCGAAAGGCCGTCGCCGGCGCGGACGCCGTCTACACCGACGTGTGGGCGTCGATGGGCCAGGAAGACGAAGCGGACGCGCGCGCGCGCATCTTCGCTCCGTTTCAGGTGAATGAGGCCCTGATGGCGGACGCCGGTCCCGGCGCGGCGTTCATGCACTGCCTGCCGGCGCACCGGGGGCTCGAAGTCACGGACGCGGTCATGGACTCGGCCGCGTCGGTCGTCTTCGATCAGGCGGAAAACCGCCTGCACACGCAGAAGGCCCTGCTCGCCCTGTTGATGGGATGATGATGGGCGGGGGTACCGCCCATGGATCAGACTGACGACAAACTCGTTTCGATTTTCAGGACTGAAGATCCCGGCGTCCTGCCGCTGGCGACGATCGCGCTCGACGCGGAGGGCATCGCGTACTCCGTCCGCAGCGCCGGCAAAGCCGACACGCTGCAGTGGACGATTTCGCAGAAGCCCACGAATCGTCCCGTCGTCATGGAAATCGTCGTCACGGCCGACGTCGCCGCGAAGGCGCGCGACCTGGTCGTGGATCTCGAACAACCTTTCCCGGAACCGCCGGCCGATCCCGGCGCCGCCGCTGACGCGGCCGATCCCCCGACGATCCGGCTCGAAGACGCCGCCACCGGCATCGCCGATTGGCGCCATCACCGAGGGGCAGTTGCAGCAACTCACGAGCCACCTCGAAGAGGAGGCGCCGCAGCGCTATTTCGTGACCCCCGCGACGATCGAGATGCTCCAGGACGCCCACGCCGATGCGGCGCTGATCGACGTGTTGCGTCACGCCGTCGGCAACAGCGACGGCGTGTCGATACGGTGGATGGTGTAGCGACGTGTCACGCGCGTGCTGCGGTAACCGGCGGCTTCAGCCCGCCGGACCATCCGCCTTTACGCGTCGGCTTCCTTGTAGATCGCCGCGCCGACCAGGACCGGCACCAGCGTGGACACCAGTGAGAACGCGACGCTCTTGATGAACGCCAGGTGCGTGTACAGGCCCATGGCGGTGAGTCCTGCGAAGATCGCCCCGATGGCGAGCCAGTAGCACAGGCCGGCGATGATGGCCGTTGACGGCCCCGGCCCGAATCGCGGCCGCATCGCGGCGTACGTGAACACCAGCAGCATCCCGTAGATGAAATCGACGCCGATCCAGGTCGTGAACGAGGCCTCGACGACATCCACTTTCAGATTCAGGCGCTGCACCATCTCCGCGCCTTCCTTCACCATCAGGTAACTGTTGATGACGAAGTCCAGCGCGTTCGCGACCACTCCGGCGGCCAGCCCGCCGATGACTACTCGACCGATATTGATGCGAGACATTTGGTTATCGCCCTCCCCCGCCTCGTCCGGACGATCCCGTCGCGGGCGGGTTCTTGGCCTTCTCGCGGTCGGCGCGTTCTTTCAGGCGCTGGTCGACGTGCTCCTGCATCTTCAGGCGCGGGACGCCGTACTCGAGCCAGTCTGGAGCCGCCACGCCCTTGAGGTAGTGGTCGAAGAACTCCTTCATGCGCTCGGTGTAGTCCAGTTGATTCGGCTGGCGCGCGAGGCTGTGGTTCTCGCCCGGGTATTCGAGCAGGATCACCGGCTTGCCGAGCCGGCGCAGCGTGTTGAAGTACCTCCATGCCCTGCGTGAAGTCCACGGCGCCGTCGGCGTCGTTGTGCAGGATCATCAGCGGCGTCTTGACGTTCTTGGCGCCATAGACGGGCGAGTTGCGCGTGTAGGCGTCCCAGTTGTCCCACGGGCCCGACGTGAACCGGCCCTGGCTGGACTCGAGAGATCGCGCCGTTCGTGCCGCCGCTGTTCTTGTAGATGACCGAATACATGCTGATCATGTCGGTGAGCGGCGCGCCGGCGACGGCCGCGGCGAAGATGTCGGTCTGCGTGATCGTGAACGCGGTCTGGTACCCGCCCCAGGAATGCCCTGCAGGCCGACGCGCTTCGGATCGACGACGCCCGTCTTGATCGCCGCCTGCACGGCCGGCACCAGGGCCCACGCGGCCGACATGCCGGGGTCGTTCACGTAGTAACGAATGTCCGGCTGCAGCACGGCGTACCCGTTGCTCGTGTACGCCTGCCGGTTGAACCCGTTCGCCGTCGGCCGGCCGTACTGGTTGTGCCCCTGCGTCAGCAGTTCGTAGATGTACACGACCATCGGATACTGCTTGCCCTTCTCGTAGTTCGCGGGCAGGTACAGCGACGCCTGGAGCTGCACGCGCTTCTTCGGATCCGGGTGGTTGTTGCTGTACGTCAGCAGTTGCGCGCCGGACGACCACAGGTACTGGTCGGCCTCCGCGGCCGTGTCCACGATCTTCCGGCCGGTGGCGAGCGACGCGTCGGTCACGTAGATCGCCGGCGCCTCGGTCGGCGTCTCGCGGCGGTAGATCCACACGTCGCCCTTCTCCGCTTTCTGCAGCGATCCAATCGACGCATCGTCCCACAGCAGCATCTTCAGGCCGATTGTGTTCGGCTCGAGCACGCCGTAGCCGGACTTCTTCGTCATCTCGGCCATCACCGAGAAGTACTGCCGCTTCGACATGTCGGCGCCCCGCTCCAGCGGGTCGATGCGCAGCCGGTTCTGATAGCGGATCTTGTCCTTCTTGCCGTTCACCGTCAGGTTGACCGCCGGCTGGCCGGCCGCGACCGGCACCTTCCAGATGTCCCAGCGATCCGACAGCAGGACGTAGGCGTTGTCGGACGTCCAGTCCCAGCGCGTTCGTCGGCGGATCGACGACGTTGTGGTCGTCTTCCACGTCGATGAAACTCGTGGGCATGCCCTGCGTGATGTTTCGGGCCGTGCCCGATTCCACGTCGTAGACCCAGAAGTGCTGATTCTCGTAGTAGAGGTACTTCTGGCCATCCGGTGACGCGACGTTGCCCCAGCGCAGCTTTTTCTTGATCACCTTGCGCTCGCCGGTCTTCGTGTCCACGGCGTAGACGTCCTGGTAGTTCTGGCCCGTGAGGTTCCCTTCCAGTTCGTACGCGCTTCGGCTCGTGCCGATGGCCCAGCGCGTACGGGCATTCACGGCAATGGACGGAACTTCCTCGTCGGCCAGCCGCACGACCTTCTTGTCGTCCGGGCGGTACATCGTCACGTAGTTGATCGCGCGATCTGCGGCTTCCTGCACCTGCTGCTGCGTCTGCAGCCGCGGGTCCTTGTAATGCCAAATCATCAGGTTCGGCCGCTCGGCCGTGGCGTCGTCGCCGGCCGCCTGCGCCGCGCCCGCGCCGCCCGCCGATCCGGCGCCCGGGCCCGCCGCCGCTCCGGCGCCAGCACCGGTGCCGCGCGCCGCCGGTTGCGGCACCTTGGTCAACTTCGCCACGCCGAAGATGAAGGCATCGCGCGCGTCAGTCCACTGAGGCGCGCGATTGCTGCTGATGCCCATCTCGGCCGGCAGCGACTTGTCTTCCGTCGGGTCGTAGGCCACGCGCACCGGCGTGCCCTTGTCGAATCCCTTGTAGCCCACAATGCCGAAGAGCCGTTCGCGATACTGGCGATCGTCTTTTCCCTTGAACAGGACGAGCGCGTCGCCTTCCTCGGTCCACGTCATCCGCTCGTAGAACGCGGTATTGGTTTCGAGCGGGGTGATGACGCCTGTCTGCATGTCCCGAATCTGGATGCCGTTGCCGATCTGCTCTGCGGCGTCGATCACCATCGCGAGATAGCGCCCGCTCTTGTTGAAGCCGAATTCGGACACGTTGCCGATGTTCAGCTCCGATCCGGTCTTGAGATCGCGGAGGATCAGGTCACGCCCGCGCGGCGACGTGTCGCGTGGCGCATCCGCCGCGGCCGGCGCCGCGCCGCCTCGTCCTCCCGCCGGAGCGCCCGCGGCCGGCGCCGCCCCAGCCGCCGCCGCGCTGTAGCGGTGCATGGCGATCCATCCGCCGGCTTCGCCCGCGAACACCACGCGCTGGATCTTCGGGATCGTGGTCTTCTCGCCATTCGCCAGGTTCACCAGCGTGACGCTGTTCTGATTCGGCCGGCGCGCGCGCGTGTTCGCCTGCGCCTGGCTGCGCATCGGCGAAATCGTGACCGCCGCCCACGCCGAGTCCGCCGAGAACGTCGCGGTCGCCCCGCCCTCGCCCACGGCGAACTTCCATTCCTGCGCGCCGGACGTCGAACGAATCACCACGTCACTATCGCCCTGGAGCGGCGAGAGCCGGTAGGCGAACCACTGGCCGTTCGGCGACAGCGCCGTGCCGGCCATCGATCGGAAAGTCAGGATGTCGTCCAGGGCGATCGGCCGCTTGGCCGCGTTCTGGGCGTCGAGTTTGGGAGACGGAGCAAACGCGATCAGTGCGGCCGTCAAGGCCAGCACGATCGTGAGACGCAAGCGCTTCATGGGAAATACCTCCAACGTCGCCGGGCCATCCGCGCGGGGAATTGAACGGCTGATGGTAACAGACCGCGCCGTGCGTACGTAGCCGGCGGGCTTTAGCCCGCCGGACTCCGCTTGCTGTAATCTGGCCGGAGCAATGAGACGCATTCTTGCCCTCTCCGCTTCTATCCTTCTTGCCGCAACCGCCGCACCGATCGGCCAGGCCGGCCAAACGGGCCCTGATTTCGGGGTGCCCGGATCGGCAGGGGTCGTCGTGTCGGCCACCGACATCGCGTCCGACATTGGCGCCTCGATTCTGGGCAAGGGCGGCAACGCCGTCGACGCGGCGGTCGCCACGGCGTTCGCGCTCGCCGTCACCTATCCCTTCGCCGGCAACATCGGCGGAGGCGGGTTCATGGTGGTCCGCACGCCGGACGGCAAGGCGACGACGTTCGACTATCGCGAGAAGGCGCCGCTGAAATCCACGCCGGCCATGTACCTGGACGAGAAGGGAGAGATCGTCCGGGCGCTCACCAGCGCCGGATACCTGGCGCCGGGGGTGCCCGGCACCGTTCGCGGCCTGGCGCTGGCGCACCAGCGGTTCGGCAAGTTGCCCTGGCGCGATCTCGTGCAGCCGTCGGTCGAGCATCGCCACGAGCGGGTTCCTCATTCCGGCCTCGCTCGCGCGCGGCCTGAATGGGGAGATGCGCGGCGCGATGCGCACGTTCCCCGCGTCGGTGGACGCATACGGCAAGCCGGGCGGCGGCGACATGGAGCGAGGGCGATCGAATCACGCAGCCCGACCTGGCGCGCAGTCTGAACGCCATCTCCGAGAACCCCGATGCGTTCTACACCGGCTGGATTGCGGATCGCATCGCGGACGACATGGCGCAACAACGGCGGCCTGATCACGCGCGAGGATCTGGCCGCCTACAAGGCTGTCGAACGCGCTCCCGTGAAAGGCACGTTCCTCGGCTACGAGATCATCTCCATGCCGCCGCCGAGCTCCGGAGGCACGGCGATGATCGAGGCGCTCAACATGCTCGAAGCGCTGAGCATCCAGAAGACGACGCGCAGGATCGGCCGAGTCGCTGCACCTGGTGGCCGAAGTCGATGCGCCGGGCGTTTCTCGATCGCGCGCGCTACCTGGGCGATCCCGACTTCGTGCAGGTGCCCGTCGCCCGCCTGACCGGCAAGGCGTACGCGCGGGAACTGGTCAAGACATCTCCCCGACGCAGGCGTCCAGGAGCGTCGAACTCGGCAAGGACATCGTGACCGTCACGCTGCCCGGCGAATCCGACGAGACGACGCATTTCTCGGTGCTGGACAAGGACGGCATGGCCGTCGCGAACACGTACACGCTCGAGGGCGGCTACGGGTCGCACGTGGTCATCAAGGGCACCGGCATTCCTGCTCAACAACGAGATGGGCGACTTCAACAAGAAGCCCGGCGACGACCAATCTCACCGGCGACATCGGCACGCCCGCCAACGTGATCGCGCCGGGCAAGCGCATGCTCAGTTCGATGACGCCGACCATCGTCACCAGGAACGGCAAGGTCGTGCTGGTCACCGGGATCGCCGGGCGGCCGAACGATCATCAACACCGTGCTCAACGTCGTGCTGAACGTGACTGCCTGGAACATGACCGGGCGCGAGGCCGTCGATGCGGCGCGTTCGGATCACGAGTGGCTGCCGGATCGGATCAGCCTGGAGGAAGGCGCCGTCTCCGATGACGTGCTGGCGAAACTGCGCGCGCTCGGCCACACCGTGCGACAAAGCGGCCGGCAGGGCTCGGCGAATTCAATCTGGATCCAGCCGGGCACGGGAATGGCGTACGGCGTCAACGACCGGCGAGAGGCGACGTCCAAGGCATCCGCTGCCGGGCGTTGAGTTGACGGAGGGGACGGAGATCCGGAGAGAGCCTTTCACACGGAGGCGCGGAGGGGCGGAGGCACGGAGTTCTTCTTGGGGGACGGACTGCACGCGGGCCAGGGGATTGACGCACCTGTCCGGCGGGCTGAAGTGTCCGCCGGCTACTCCGTGCACACCCAAGAAGTCTCCGCGCCTCCGTACCTCCGTGCCTCCGTGTGAGAAAGATCCCCCCGCGGCCTCCGTCCCCTCCGGGCGCTCCGCTCAGCGCGCGTCCGCCAGTCTCACCCTGGCCGTCACGGGGAAGTGATCCGACGCGTACCTCCCGTCGCGGCTCGTCCGGACGATGGACGCGCCGAGCACCTCTGTGTTGGGCAGCACGAGGATGTAGTCGATTCTCGGTCCGTTGATCTCGTTCGGGACAAAGCCCGAGAAGGTGCCGACGACCTTCTCGTCCGGGTAGCGCGCGCGGAAGGTGTCGATCAGGAGCGGTCCCTGCCCGCCCGGCCGAGGCCCGGTCAACGTCGGCACGGCCGCGTTGTCCTCGCCGGCGTTGAAGTCGCCGGTCACGACGACTGGCTCGGACGGGATGCGCCGTTCGGCGATCCGTTGTGCCAGCAGGGCGGTGCTCCGTTCGCGCGACGGCTGCGATTCATGATCGAGGTGCACGTTGAAGTGCCAGAACGCCCGGCCGTCGCGATCGATGAACCGCGCCCACGTGCAGATGCGCGTGATGTTGTTGCCCCACGACTTGGACGCGATGACCGACGGCGTGTCGGAGAACCAGAAGGTGCCGGAGTCCGACACGCGCAGCCGATCGCGGCGAAAGAGGATAGCGGCGTACTCGCCCTTCGTCTTGCCGTCGTCTCGTCCGACGCCGACGACCGCATAGTCCGGCAGCGCTTTGACGATCTCGCGCAACTGCGCGTCGAGCGCTTCCTGCAGCCCGAGAACATCCGGATCGGCGTCCCGGATCACGTCGAACAGGAAGTCCCGCCGGTTCGCCCAACGGTTCTCGCCGTCGTTGGCCGTGCCGTAGCGGATGTTAAAGTCATGACGGCCAGCGATTCGCCGGCCTGGCTGCCGGATTGCGCCCGGCTGAGCAACGAAACCGAGACGACGGCGCCGAGGACAAGGGCCGCGAACAGGAATCTGCGACGAGTGGACGTCATGCGCATGCGCACATGCTACGCCGAGTTGGGCGGCACTTGTACTTCGGGGAGGGGCGCCTAGCCGAGACCGAGCTGCGCGCGCACCTCCGCCCAGTCCGCGTCCTTGAGCTCCGGCGAAAAATACTTCAAGCGGTCGAGAACGTCCGTCGTCTCCAGATACGCGGCCGCGCAACTCACATGGATGAAGCCGGACGCCGCGAACCGGCCGTCCTCGTAAAACATGAGCGCGATCCGCCAGGCGTCCTTGAGGATCGTCTGCTTGCATTGGCGGCACACCGCCCGGCCCGATGGGGCGCGCGCGACGGAGGTGGCGCGCGACAGCCGCCGATACGTGAGACCGAGTCTGGCGTCGCGCTCCAGCGCTTCCCTGCCTTCGATTGTCGGCGAGGTCTCGGCAAGCAGCTGGAGAAACGGATCCGGGCGCATGTACGCGGCGCACGACACATGGAGCCAGTGCGTGGTCTCGCCGCCTTCTTCATCGGCGAACGGGTTCGGCACCCGTTCGCCAAATCGAAGGACGCCGGCAGCGATGGGCTGCCCGCACCCGCGGCACTTTGCGCGGCCGGTCTTGGCGGGCTCGAGGATATGAGGCATCGGTCTGGCCTCCAGTTGGCGGCTTCACCGTCTACGCTACCATGAGCGTTCGCCGCCAACCCCAGGACCCCTCGCGCCCTACTTCCACACCAGCTTGAGCGTAATCGCCGGCTCTTCAGCCTGATCGCGGCTGGCGACCTCCTTGGTCACGAGCGTCGCCACGCGCCGGTCGTTCGACAGCTCGAAGCCCTGCGCGCTTTCGAAATGGCCCGCCAGGAGCACGACCTTCAGTTCGTCCACGCTGTCCATGATCGTGCTGACGCCTTCCGACGGCTCGCCGACGCTGCCGAAAGACGAGGGATCGCGAACGTAGAACTTCCATTCCCAGGTGGCGCCGTCCCGGGTCACGATCGAGTCGCCCATGGCGCCCGTCGTCGCGAGAATGCGGCGGCCAAGCTCATCGAGCCCCGTGAAGCGCGCTTCGGTCTGAACCGTGTACGGCGCTTCGCCGCGCAGGACCAGCGTCCGCAGCTTGGCTCCGCCGAGTTCCTGCAGGCCGGAGGCCATCGGATGCCGTTGCTGCTGCACGGCCAGCCAGTAGATGCTCTCTTCCTGCTGGCGATCCGAGATCGTGTTGGCGTCCGACCGCACGTCTTTCTCCGTGACGACCCATGTCACCGCACCGGAGCCGTCCACGTACCAGGTCTCGGTTGTGTCCTTCAACAGGCACCCGGTCATCAGCACCGCCGCCAGCCCGCACGCGCCCATCGTCTTCAGCCCACGACCCATGATTTGGGCCCTCCATCAGCCCTCATTGATAAGGACGGCAACCGGATGCGAAACCGAACAGGCCCCTCCTTTGGCCACCTTCGGACGCGGTGATACCGTTCTCCCGATGCCGTCGGCGGACACCCAGCAGTTGTTCGAACAGGCACGGCGAGGCGCGCCCGGGGACGTGAATGCGTTCTACGAGCGTTGCGCCCGGAAACTGCTGCCGCTGATTCGCCTCCGGCTGGGCCGCACGCTCCGCCGCGAAATGGAATCCCGCGACATTCTGCAGACGGTCCTCTGCAAGTCCTTCGGGCGGCTTCAGCAGGTGGACGATCCCGCGGCCGTCATGAGCTGGCTCGCGCGCATCGCCGACAACGAGATTCGCGATCAGGCCGACTACCATCAACGCCAGCGGCGAGACGCGGTCCGCCGCGCGCCGCTCGACGACGCGGCCGATGTGCCGTCACCGGTCCGACAGGCGCTCAGCCTGGCGATCCTCAGCGAGCAGGCCGAAGCGCTCGAGGCGGCGCTCGACTCGCTGCCCGAGGCGTCGCGCGAGATGATCATCTTGCGCAAGCTTGAAGAGCTGACGTTTCCGGAGATCGCGCGGCGTCTGGGCAAGAGCGAAGACGCGTGCCGGATGGCCTTCTCCCGGGCCATGGCGGCGTTGACTCTCAAGATGAGTGCCTCATCATGAGCGACCTGCCCGATCTCGAGACGCAGCTTGCCGACGCCGTGGACCACCACGAGCGGCACGGCGTGCTTCCGCCGGCGCTGCCGCCCACGGTCGCCGCCATGGCCGCGCGTTACCTGGAACTCGCGCTGATGCTCGACGACGGCGGGGCGTCGCACGGCGGTCCGCTGCTGAACGATCCGGCCGCGCGTGAACCTTCAGCCGGACGCGCTGCCGTCGATCGACGGCTTTCGCACGATCGAGCGGCTCGGCGCCGGCGGCATGGGCGAGGTGTACAAGCTCCAGGATCTCCATCTCGATCGCATCGTCGCGGCCAAGATCCTGCGGCGCAATCAGGTGGGGCGGCTGTCGGCATCGGCGCGCGACTTCCTCCGGGAAGCCCAATCGCTCGCGGTGTTTTCCGATCCGCGCATCGTGCAGATCTTCGAGTACCGCCTGGAGCACGACCCGGCCGTCATCATCATGGAGTACGTGGACGGCTTCGAGCTCGGCCGGCTCGGCCCGTCGCTGGAATTCCGCCAGCGCGCGAAGATCATGCGCGAGATCGCGGACGCCATGGAGCGGGCGCACGCGCTGGGCGTCCAGCATCGCGATCTGAAGCCGTCGAACATCATGCTCGACGGCGCCCTGACGCCCAAGATCCTGGACTTCGGCCTGAGCGGCAGCGATCCCACGCGGGGACATCTGCGCGGCACCGTGGAATACGTCGCGCCGGAGCAACTCGATCCGTCGCAACCGATCGATCGGCGGACGGACGTGTACGCGATGGGCGTCATCTTGTACGAGCTGCTGTGCGGCGCGCCGCCGTATCAGGGAGACACGGCGGAGGACGTCCTGGAGGCGGTGCGGCACGGCGAGCCGAGGCTGCCGGCTGAGGTCGCGCCGGGCGTGCCGGCCGCGCTGCAGGCGATCGCCCTCAAGGCCATGGAGCGCCGGCCCGCGGATCGGTATCAGACCGCGCGCGACATGGCGCGCGACCTGGATCGGTTCCTGGCCGGACAGCCGGTTGAAGCACGGCCGACCCTCTATGCGACGACGCTGGGCAATCGGGTGCGGCCGCATCTCGATCAGATCGGCGAGTGGCTGCGGCTGAAATTGATTTACCCGCACGAGGCCGCGCGGCTCGAGTCGTCATACCAGGCCCTCGACAAGCGCGAAGACGACTGGATCGTCGCCAGCCGGGTGCTGTCGTATTCGCAAATCGTCCTGTACCTCGGGGCGTTCGTGCTGTTTGTCGGCAGCGTGTTCTACTTCAACGCCCACCGCGGCGGATTCGTCACCAGGCTGTACGGCCCGGCGCTGGTCCTCGGCGTGCCGTTCGTGGGATTGAATGTCGCCGGCCGCTGGCTCTACGGCCGCAACCATCAGGCGGTCGCCGTCGCCTTCTATCTGGCCGGCGTCAGTCTCCTCCCGCTGTTTCTGATGATCGCCCTCAGGGAAACCCACATCCTGATGGCGGCAGAGGATTCGGCGAACCAGTTCTTCGAGGACCGCTGGATCTCGAACCACCAGTTGCAACTCACGATCGCCGCGGCGTGCGCATGGTCCACGTGGCTGGCGTTCCGGACGAAGACCGCCGCGCTCAGTACGCTGGCGATCCTGCTCGTCTTCCTGCTGACGATGGCGGTGCTGGCCGATTTCGGGCTGCGCGAATGGCTCGACAACAGTGAATTCGACCGGCTGTCATTGCGGCTGTGGCCGTTGATCGTGGTCTACGGCGCACATCGGATACGCGCTCGAGCGGCGAGACCGCGCCTGGTTCGCCAGGCCGAGCTTCGTCGCGGGGGCACTCACGTTGGTGCTCGTTCTCGACCTGATCGCCCTCAATGGCCGCCTGTTCTACCACCTCGGGATTGGCGTGGACCTGCTTCAGCCGCCGAAGCCTGACGATCCCACTTTGCTGCCGACGTTGATGGCGCTCTCGCTGAACGGCGCGCTGTTCTACGCCGCGGCCGAAGGCCTCGAACGCTACGGCACGGCCGCGACGACAACGGCGGCGCAGCTCTTGTTCATCATCGCGCCGTTCTCGATGCTCGAGCCGCTGGCCTACCTCAGCGAGAACGGGACGTACGACACGCGGTTCGACTGGCTCTACCTCGGCTTGGCCGTCGCCATCGCGGTCATCAGCCACGCGCGGCAGCGCAAGAGTTTCTTCTACGCCGGCCTGCTCAATTGCGGCGTCGCGCTGTACCTCATTGCCGTGCGCCATGACTGGCTCGACAAGCCGGCCTGGGCCATGTCGCTCGTGGCCGTCGGGCTGGCGGCTCTGGTCACCGGATATCTCTTCGATGCCCGGCGGCGTCGTCAATCCCAATAGGTGACAACCATGACCATCGTCGTGACGGGCGTCGCTATCCGATTCTGATCGCGCCCCGAACGGCCGGGGCGCTGTTCTCGCAGTGCTGCTCGAAGGTGGCGTATACCCTGGTGACGGTACCGTTCGGGCCGAATGCAATGTCCAGGATCGTGAAGGAGCCGGACAGCTGATTGCAGCCTCGGCCGTTCCCGTCGAAATTGAGGCCGGGCGCGCCAGACGCCTGGAAGGGAAACCGGGTTGCGTTCAGGTACGTTCCAGGTGCGAGCTGGGCGCCGTAAGGCGCGCGCAGTTGCAGGCTCCACCAGTACTCGCCATAGTTTTGCCGCACCCGCACGTTGAGGTTGTTCAACGGGGACTCGATCTCGGCCGTGAAGATGGCGGCCGGCCAGATGGCGACGAAGTCCTGCCCTCGCCCGACCCAGTCGCCCTCATCGCTGATGAACGACAGGAACGTACCTGCGATCGCGGCCTGGGTCACCGACAGTTCGAGCGCATCCACGCGCAGCCAGCCCTGACGCGACACGCCCTCGGCATTGGGCTTGACCGTGAAGGTCACGCTGCCGGATCCGACACCGGACGCGTTGCCCGTGATCGACGCGACGCCGCCGGCCGTGGCGGTCCACGCGCAACCCTCCGTCGCTGCGACAGTGGCCGAGAACATGCCGCCGGACACCGGGATATCGGTTGGTCCGCTCAGCCGGGACACGCACGCGGCCTGGCCCTGCGTGACGGCCACGGTCCGGCCCGCGACCGTGAGGGATCCGGCGCGACCTGTGCCGCCATTGCTCATCGCCGAAAACGTGACCGTTCCTTTGTCGCTGCCGTGGTCGCCGTTCACAATCGACAAGAACGCGTCATTGGACCTCGCCGTCCACGGGCACATTCCCGATCCGACCGGTGATGGCGTGACGGTGATCGTGGCCGTTCCGCCCGCAGCCGGCAGAGACACTGAATCGGGCTCGAGCGCGAACGTGCATGGCACCGCGGTGACCGCCACCGGCGTCGATCCGGTCACGCTCCCGTACACCGCCGACAGCACGGACGTGCCGGTCGAAACGCCGGTGATCATGCCGGTCGCGCTGACGGAAAGCACCCCTGGATTCGAACTGCTCCATGCCGCCTGACTGGTGACGTCGACCTTCGCCCCGTCAGACAAGACAGCCGTGGCCGTGAATTGCGTCGTCATACCGACGGCCGGCACGGGACCGCTGACGACGACCCACGCGACCTGCTGCGATGAGGTGCTTGTGGGCGCCGTGGGTGCGGTCGGGGAACTGCACCCCGGCAGCAGGAGAGCGGCCAAGGTGAGTGCTCCGCCAAGGCACGTCGTGTTACGCCGGTATCCCATAGCGGTCCTCGGCATCGTCAAGGACGACACGGAACCTGACGACCGCGCCAGGAGAGGCGCTGAGGTCGATCAGGATCTGCGTCCACTCCTCTTCAGAGCGCAGGATGGCGACCGTCTGCCAATCGCTGCCATCGACGCTGATCTGCAGACGCCCCATGGCGCCATCGCCCGTCAGCCGCGACCACAGCGACACGGACGGAGCGGACACGGCTCCAAGGTCGATCGTGGCGTCACGCGTCGTGAAACGCGCGACCACGTCATTCGCGGCAGGCGCGCTGCGCGCGACTGCCACCGCCGGAGTTTGGATCGCCGTCGTCGGAACGGCCGCCTTCACCGGACTGGGCACGGGCGCCGCGGCTGCATCCGGCGTCGTAGACGGACCGGGTGCCGCACCCGAGGCGCCTGGCTCCACGTATTCGGTACCGGGGACGCCGATGGATGGCGTGCGGCGCAGCGTCACATTGTCGAGACGCGCCCAACCATCGGTGTCGACTGTGGCCGCGTAGAACGACACCGTCGCGCTGCCCCACGCCTTGGTCGCGAACGCGCGCATCGTGTACGGCGACAGCGCTTGCCCCGGTTCGAGCCAGAACGTGCAGGCCGACAGATCGCTGAAGTCGGCGTCGTGCAGCAGCACGGTCACCCGTTTCCTGACCGGACTGCTGTTGCCGAGTTCGAACGTTGACGTCAGGATTTCGCCCGCCGAAACGGCGGTGCCGGTGGGTTGCAGCACCACGCCCGCGGGTGGCGCGGCTGTAGGCCGCACGAACTCGAAGACACCGCCAGACACCTGGGCCGTCATGGTGCCGAACACGGACCACGAGGCCCAGGATCCGGACGCGAAATCGCCATTGATCAGCAGGTCCGGTCCATCGGCGCCGCCCGAGGGCGTTGGCGCCGTTGGGTCGTAGCAGTCCGTCCGATCGGGCGCCACGCCGTTGTCGAAGGTCAGCGACACGTTGTCCAGACGGTTGTACCCGCCATCGATGCCGGCGGTTGCGGCGTAGAAGTAGATGGACGCGTTCGTCCATGGGCGCGTCGTGTGCGAAGTCATGCGGTACGTCGCGAGTCCGCTGCCTGGCGGGACCCAGAACGTGCACACGGACAGATCACTGAAGTCCGCATCCAGCAGCAGCACGCTGACTCGCTTGCGCACGCTGCTGCTGTTACCCAGATCGAACTGCGCCCGGATCGTTGCGCCGGAGGGCAAAGGCACGCCTGTGTTCTGGAAGACCGTCGCCTGGTTGGACTGGTCTGGCGGCGGTGGCAGGCGATTGAACTCGAACACGCCGCCGGTCACGCCCCCCTGGAAGTAGCCGGGATCGGGTGTCGCAAACGTCTGCCACCCGGTCGTGCTGCGCGCGAAGTCTCCGTTACGCACGAGCTCGACTTGTTGCGGCGGACCTGACGCGAACGGTTCGACGACCGAAAAACCGTTGTTCGTGACGACCGCGAGGACGCGGCCGTCGGGACTGAGGTCCATTCGTCCGATGCCGTTGAACAAGGCTGCAGTGCTGATGCTGTCGCCGAGCGGCACCTGTCCAACCTGGCTCAAGGTAGACAGATTCAACAGCCGCACGTTCGTCGATGCAGCGTGGAAGGCGACCCCGAGGAAGGGATGCAGCGCGCCCGCGCCCGATCCGGTCATGCCGGGCGCCGTTCCCGTCACGGCCGGCGTGCCGTCTGTGAGTTTGCCAACCGGCGTGACGAAAGCCCGCGTACCGGCATGGTCAAGGTCGACATCGCGAACGAATGACCCGAGACTCACCACATTCGTGAAGTCATCCGTGCCGGCACGATATAAGAGCATCGGCCCGCCGCTGTTGTTCGTGCCGAGCACGGCCACCGTCGACCGGTCGCCACTCGCACGAACATGGCCCGACGGGAACCCGGCTGGAAGTCCCGAACGCCTGGTGACCGCGTCAGTGGCGACCGCGATGTCCTGAACATCGGCCGGGCCAGTGCAACAGAATTCCTTGGTCGTGACGAGTAGCTTGCCGTTATTGGCGACGGCGACAGACGTTGCCGTATTGTTCCGATCCACGCCTTCAAGAGGGCCCCCGGCCTCCCCCATGGTCCAGAGCCGGATCTTGCGGACCTCAACACCCTGCCTGAGGTCCACAACCGACACATTGCCTCCGCCGCTGTTCGCAACGGTACATGGTCGATCCATCGGGCGTAATGTCGAAGTCTACGGGCTGCGCGCCAACGGCAATGGGCGCGACGAAGCTCCGGCTCGACAGGGGATACACATTGACTCGGTTCAGCGCCTTGTCCAGCGCGTACACGTAGCGGCACGTGTCGTCCATGCGGATGGCCGAGAGCGTTGTGGACAATGGTACGAACCCCGGCGCGCCAGGATTGAGCACGCACGTGCCCGCGGATGCCGGCGGCGGGCTGATGGAGTCGTTGGCAGCCGGGGCTGACGGGTCGTAGATCACCGTGGCGTTGTCCACGAGGTTGAAGCCGCCATCCGTACCGGGCGTGTCTGCATAGAAGTGGATTGACGCGTTCGACCACGCTTCGGTGGTGAGCGCCTGCATCCGGTACGTCGTGAGCGGCGTGCCCGCCGGCACGGCGAAGCTGCAGGTCTTCGATTCACTGAAGTCGCCGTCAGCCAGGACGACGCGGATGGTCTTCGCGACCGTGCTGCTGTTGCCGAGTCCGAACTGTGCCTCGAGCGGCGCGCCTGCCGGCAGCGGCTGGCCGAGGCTCTGTGACACGACGGCCTCGCTGATCCGGGCACACGGTTGAACTGCAGCACGCGACCGCCGGCGTTGGCAGCGATGTACGACACGTCCGGCAGGGCCGTTGGTGTCCACGACGACAGCGCGGCATCGAAGCGGCCGTTGCGAACAAGGTTGACCTTCTGTGGCGCCGCCGCGAACGGCCTGACCACGGCAAATCCGGTGTTCGTGATCACGGCGAGCACCGTGCCGTCATCGCTCAGATCCGTTCGGCCGACGTAATTTGTCCGGTCGGTGCTGGCGTAGGAGACGCTCGCGCCGAGACCAATTTCTCCCGTCTTCAAGTAGGTGTCGAGGTTCAGCACCTCGACCTTCGTGCCGAGCGGGCGGTAGGCCAGCCCGAGCGTGGGATGCACGGCGACGCCGCCGGCGCCGGTGCCCAGGCTGAGGAGGCCCGCCATCTTGAGGTTTGAGTCCAGGACGAAGGACCGCGCGCTGACGAACCAGCGGCTACCGGTCCAATCGAGACTCACATCGGACACGGACTGACCGAGACTCTTGAAGACGAACCCTTGCGTCCCAGCGGAGTACTTGACCGTATCTCCGCTGCTCGAGCCGCCTTCCACGAGGCCGATGACGCTCCTGTCGCCGCTCGCACGAAGCCGTGTTTGTGACGAGAGCTTCCCTCCGAAATTGCCATAGTCCGTGCGCAATGAGACCTGATCATTCGCGAGACGCACGTCGAACACTCGACCACAAGAACTGCAGGTCAGCTGGCAGTCGTCGTGACGATCGCGTGGCCGTTATTGGCGATCGCGATCCCGTAGGGCGTGTCGTTCCAGGTCGCGTCTTGTACGGCACCGCTAATCTTGCGAAGTTCTGTGCGAGTGGCGAGATCGACGACGGAGACCTGGTGTGTTCGCCGCTGTTGGCCAGTGCAACAGCAGGGTGCCGTCCGGCGTCATATCGAGGCCCATCGGCGCGGCGCCCACCGGAATGGGCGTACCCAGGGTCAGCGTCTGGAGTGAATAGACTTCAATCTGGCCTTGCGAGGTATTGCTCAGATAGACGTAATCCTGACAGGCGGGGTCGATGAGAATGCCGCCGAAGAGCGTCGCGAAGGACACGACCTGCGGCGTGGACTGGTCGAACGTGCAACTCTGAACCACGGCCCGGATCCGGCACGCCTGCCACGCGAACGACGGCGTGTGGTGCCAATGTCGAGAGCGCGACGAACGTCGCCGCCAGCCAGAACGGAAGTCGTGGAGCCTGTGGGCCCAATCCCCCACCCCCAAACGCCCAAACGTCGACACGACGTGTGCAATATCGCGCAGGCTGTTTTCCCGCCCTTTCGCCACTGATCGACCCTTCTTGCGCGCGGCCGGGCACAGTAGGATTCCCTCATGACCATCGTCATTGCCGGCGGCACGGGGTTTCTTGGACGCGCGCTGACCGAACGTCTGGTGCGTGACAAGCACCAGGTCGTGATCCTGAGCCGCGGCGACGGCGCGCCTCGCGCGCAAGAGGGCGTGCGCGTGGTGGCGTGGACGCCGAACGGCGACGCCGGCCCGTGGGCGGCCGAGATCGACGGCGCCGATGCGGTCGTCAATCTTGCCGGCGCGGGCATCGCCGATCGACGCTGGACGAAGGCCCGCAAGCAACTGCTGTACGACAGCCGCATCGACAGCACGCGCAGCCTGGTGGCGGCCGTGCGCGCGGCCCGGGTCAAGCCGCGCGTCTTCATCCAGGCGGGCGGCGTCGGCATCTACGGCGCCCACGCGAACGGTGCGACATTCGACGAGTCGTCTGGATCCGGATCCGACTTTCTCGCCCAGCTGTGTGTCGCGTGGGAAGAAGCGGCGCGGCCGATTGCGGCCGACGGTGGCCGCCTGGTCGTCATGCGGAACGCCGTCGTGCTCGCGCGCGGAGGCGGAGCGCTGGCGCGGATGCTGCCGGCGTTCCAGTTCTTCGCGGGCGGACGCATCGCGTCCGGTCGCCAGTACATGCCGTGGATTCATCTCGATGACTGGGTCGGCATGACGATCTGGGCGATCGAAAACCCGGCCGTCAGCGGCCCGATCAATGCGGCGGCGCCGAATCCGGTCACGAATGCGGACTTCTCGCGGGCGCTGGGCCGGGCGCTGCATCGGCCCGCCTGGGCGCCGGTGCCGGCATTCGTGCTCAACCTCATCTTTGGAGAAATGGCGACCGACTGCCTGATCCTCGGCCAGCGCGTCGTGCCCAGGCGAGCGACAGAATTGGGTTACCGTTTTCGCTTCGAACGCATCGACGAGGCGCTGGCTGACGCGGTTCGACGCCGCTGAGGTGTTCGCGCCCGCGACTGTAACCTTGCGGTGCGCCCCCGGTCTATAAAGTGAGCGGGATGGCCCCGGTTCCGGGGCCGGTGGAGGCTTCATGAAGCGCGCGGCCTTGATTCTCGGATTGGTGGCGGCAGTGACGGTGCTTCCGGCGAGCGCCTGGGCCCAACAGCAGGTCGGACAGGGTCGCGGGGCCGGGGCGGGTGGCGCCGGCGGCGGTCAGTCCACCGGGTCCGGCCAGCAGGGCAATCCGGAGAATAAGCAGGAACTCAAGCGGCTGCACGAAGAACTGAAGATGCTGCAGGGGCAGCTCAAGCAGCACGAACAAGCGCTGAAAGCCGCGCGCAAGGATCAGGACAAGTCAGTCGCGAAACACGAGGAAGAGATCATCAAGCGGCTGAAGGCCGACATCAAGCGCGTGCAGAACCGGATCAACGAGTTGTCGCACGGCGGCAAGCTCTAGCTTCCTGGCTGGCAATCCTCTGACTTCTGACCTCTGACCTCTGACCTCCCATATCGTTCCTGCGTGATCTCCGCCAGCACGGAGAGCGCAATTTCCGCGGGCGTGCGTCCGCCCAGGTCGAGGCCAACCGGCGTGCGAATGGAATCGATGCGGCCCTGCGGCACGCCTTCGTCACGCAGCATCCCGGCGACGAGCGCGGCCTTCCGGCGGCTGCCCAGCAGGCCGATGTATCTCGCGTCCGTCTTCACCGCGGCCAGCAGGCATTCCCCGTCGAGTTTGTGACCGCGCGTCGCAATGACGATGTAGCTGTTCCAGCCGTACTCGAGCGTCCCAAGCGTATTGGGGATGTGGCCGGCGAGCACGCGCGCGCCGCCAAACCGTTCGGGATTTCCGAACTCGGGCCGGTCCTCGAGAATGGTCACGTCGAAGTCGAGCAACTGCGCCTGTCGCGCGATCGCCTGCGCCACGTGCCCGCCGCCCGCCACGACCAGCCGCGGACGGCCGATCACGGGTTCGATCAGGAGTTCATGTCTTCACCGACGCTGACGAGCCTCGGCGTGCCATGCGGCAATTGCTTCAGCGCCTCGACCGCGGCGAACGCGTCGTTCGCGGCGTCGCCCAGCGAACCGCTGACGACGCCCTCCGAATCGACGACCATCCGGGCGACGAACGCCAGATCGTGCCCCTGCCGCTCCAGCAGCGTCGCGATCGCGAGCGGCGGCCCGCCCTCGGCCGCGCGGGCGCACGCGTCGACGAAGTTGCGCTCGCCCGCCGCCAGGGCTTCCTCTCCCGGTTCCGCCAGCACCCACATCGTGCCGCCGCACACCAGGCCGGTGTTCCAGGCCAGATCCTCGTTCAACGAATGGGCACTGAGCGACCGGCCGCCGCGTTTGAGTATCTCGCGCGACGCCAGAATGGCGTCAGCCTCCACGCATCCACCGCCAAGCGTGCCCAACCGGCCGCTCGGCTTCGTCGTCCGTGACGACCAACCGCGCGCCAATCACCTGCGGCGTGCTGCCCTGCGTACGCACCACCGTCGCCACCGCATGTCGGCGGCCGGCAGCGGTCAGTTCGGCGAGACGCGAAAACACTGAAGACACAGGAGGATGATAGGTCAGGTCAGGTCAGAGGAGACGTGGGGGCAGGTCGGAGCGGACGATCGACGTCGCGGAGGACTCCTGCGTCATCCACCCGGATGTCCATCCACGGGACTCCGGTAGCGGCAAGTGCCATCTTGAGCGTTGACTCCGGCGGTTCGCTCAGAATGGCGCTGCGCAGCGACGCCGGGAACGCCACGGGATGTCCGTGCCGGCCGGTATACACGGGCGAGACGACCTGCTGCGTCCGCGCGCAGTCGTTCAGCACGGCCGCGACCGTGGTCACCGACACGAACGGCATGTCCGCGGGCAGCACCAGAATCGGGTCGCCGTCCGCAACCTCCAGGCCCGCCTTGATCGACGAGAACATGCCGCGCGAGGGGTCTGGATTCACAATCAGACTGACGCGTGGGTCCGTGAGCCCTTCCGCGGCGCTGAGATCCGCGCCGGGCGCGGTGACGACAATCACCCGATCCACGCCGCCATCCAGCAGCGACCGCACCGTGCAATCGAGCAGCACGTCATTGCCGATGCGCGCGAGGAGCTTGGCGCCGCCGAATCGTTCGGCTTTTCCGGCGGCAGGGACGATGGCCACTGAGGGCATGGGCTACTTCCTTTTGAGCGTGTCGGCGATCCAGCGCTCGACCTTCTCGCGCAGGACCCACAGCGGCATCGTGCCATCTTCGAGCACGACGTCGTGGAACTCGTGAATGTCGAAGCGCGATCCGAGCTTCTGCTTCGCCTCGTCTCGCAGCCTGCGGATTTCCAGATTCCCGATCATGTACGCGGTGGCCTGCCCTGGCACGGCGATGTACCGGTCGATTTCAGCCTCGGCGCCGGATGTCGTCTCCGTCGTGTGCGCGAGGACGTAGTCAATCGCCTGTTGCCGCGTCCAGCCGAGCGCGTGCATCCCGGAGTCCACGACGAGCCTGGCCGCGCGCAGCGCCTCGTTCGACAGCAGGCCGAGCCGATCGACGTCCGACGTGAACAGGCCCATTTCGTCGGCGAGCCGCTCGGCATAGAGGCCCCAGCCCTCGCCGAACCCGGACAGGAAGAAGTACCGCGACACGGGATGAAGGTCTTCCCGCTCGAGCGCGATCGCGCCCTGCAAGTGGTGCCCGGGATAGGCCTCGTGGAACGCGGTGGACTCGAGGCCGGCGCGGCTCTGCGCCGTCGCGTTGTACACGTTGATCGTGTACTTGCCCGGCTTGCCGTCCGCGCTCGGCGGAATGGCCTGCCCGCCCGGCGCCGTCTTCTCGAGAAACGACGGATAGGGCTCGACGATGACCGGCGCCATGGGAACGAGGCCGAACCACTGCGGCAGGGCGGCCTTCGCGCGCGCGACGGCGGATTCGGCGGTCTTGATCAGTTCGTCTCGACTCTTGAAGCGATATTTCGGATCGGTCGTCACCAGCTTCAGCAGCGCGGCCGGATCCTCGACGTTGAAACTGCGACGGCCGATTGCCCGCATCTCGGCCGTGATCTTCTCCATCTGCGCCTTGCCGAGGTCGTGAATCTCCTGCGGCGTCATCGACACGGTCGCGTGGTAGTTGACCGCCGCGCCGTAACAGGCCAGGCCGTCCGGATTCGCGCTGACGCCGATCGCTTCTCGCGCGGCCGGCAGATACGTCGTCTTCAGGAAGTCGCGATACCGGGTGATGGCCGGCCGGATCGTCGTCCGCTCCTGGACTTCGAGCGCCTTCTTGAACGACGCGGGCGCACCGGCCTTGGCCATCTGGACGAACGGCGAATCAGAAATGGGCGCCGCGAGCATGGCGTCCATCTGCCCGATGACCGACTGCACGTTGCTCTTCGGCGCCGTGTAGCCCAGCCGCAGGCCTTCCTTCAAGTTCGCGATCTCATCGTCCAGGTACTGCGGCACCTGGGACCAGCGGGCCACGGCGTTCTGCTGGTCCTCCGGCCGGTCGGTGGCTTGCATGCCCGCCGCCAGCGGCAGGTCGCCCTGCCACCCTGTGTAGGTGGGGCTCACGTTCCAGAGCTCCATCCGGCACACGCGATAGGCGACAGACGACTCGAGCAGGTGCTGCAGGAACTTGTAGGTGTGCGCCTCGGGCATGCCGTCGATGGACTTGACGTCGATCTTCTTCAGCGACGCCAGTAGTTCGTCTTCCGCGCCTGCCACTTCTTCAGCGCGGGCAGGCTGTGATCGGCGAGCAGGCTGGGATGCGTTTCTCGCGCGCCGATGACGATCGCCTGGTACGGAAACGCGTCCAGATAGCCGCGCACGTAGTCGTCGGCCAGGCCGGACACGTCGCCGGCAAGCTTCGCGCGGTCGATGGGCGGGGTGGCCGGGCCGCAGGCGGCAGCGACCACGCTCGCGGCGAGAACCACAACAGCTTCATTCGCATCAGATGCTCAGCAGATTGTAGGCCTACTTCACAATCACCACCGTCTTCATCGCATCGTCATTCTTCAGCGGCGCGGCGCCGGCGGGAAACCCGTTGGCCTGGAGCAGATGCGCCACCAGGTCCAGGGTCTGGTCCTGCGTGAGGGTGATCGATCCGTCTGACGGCATCGTGTTCATGATGGAGCCGAACAGTTCGCCCAGGGTCCGATCCTGCCAGGTCTCGAGGAACTTCGCGCCGATGGTCGGCGGCCCAGGCTTCTTGCCCGGGACGACTTTGGCCGGGTCGTGGCAGCGGTCGCAGAATTTCGCGTAGATCTCGGCGCCGCGCGCGGCCTGGTCTTTCGCGTAGATCTTGTCGCGCGTCGTCTGCTGCGCGGCTACCGTGACGGCCGCCCTCGCCGACCGGCGACGATCCGGGCGCCGAACGCGAGACCACACAGCAGCAGGGCCGCTGCGTGCAACCTCAGGCCCATCGGAATCCGGCCTTCGACAACGGCAGCGACCGCACGCGCGTGCCGGTCACGGCGAAGATCGCGTTGGCGACGGCCGGCAGGATGGGCGGCAACGCGGGCTCGCCGAGTCCGGTCGGGCTCGCGTCGCTCTTGACGAAGAAGGTCTCGATCGACTTCGGCGCCTGCCGCATCCGGAGCGGCATGTAGTCCGCCCAACTCGTCTGCGTCGCCTTGCCGCCGGCGATCGTGATCTCGTACGACATCAGCTGGCTCAGCCCGTCGATGATCGAACTCTCGACCTGTCCGGCGGCGTTCAGCGGATTGATGACCGTGCTCCCGATGTCGGCGGCAACCCACACGCGAGTGACGCGCACGCGTTTCTGCGCATCCACGCTCACCTCGGCGACTTCGGCGAAGTAGCCGCGAGTGGCTGAAGTGGAACGCCACGCCCATCGCGGTGCCCGCTCGGCGGCTTCGTCTTGCCCCAGCCGGACTTCTCGCGCACCAGTTCAAGGACGCCGCGCATCCGCGCGGGATCCAGCCCTGGCCTCCGCCGCCGCCGCGACCGCCGCCCGGCGCGCTCCGGCCGGCGGCGGAGCGCGGCGCGACGAGCGGGCCCGACAGCAGATCGAGCCGGAACTGCAGCGGGTCCTTCCCGGCCGCGTGCGCCAGTTCGTCGAGAAACGACTGATTGACGAACGCCGACGGCGTTGCTCGTCGGCGCGCGCATCGCGCCCGTCGGCACGCCCGACGCTCATCGAGGACTGCATAGAGCGCGAAGTTCGGGAACGAAGCGCGCCGGGAACTCGTCCGCGCAGGTCCGCCGGGCGAACGATCGGCCCAGTCGGCCGCAACGAAGTGATTGCGCCAGGCGACGAGCTTGCCGGACGCATCCACGCCGCCCTTGAAGAAGTGAAGCCGGCCGCGCGATACAAGTCGTGGCCCATGTCGTCTTCGCGGTCCACTGCAGTTTCACCGCGCCGCCGATCTGCTTCGCGATCGTACGCCGCTTCGACGAAGAAGTCGTTCGTGCAGGCGCCGGCCGAAGCTGCCGCCCATGCGCGTCATGTGGATGGTGATGTCCGCTTCGCTGATCTGCAGCGTCTGCGCCACCTGCGTGCGGCCGCGCTGCCGGCTGTCTGCGTGCCGACCCACACTTCGAGTTTGCCGTCCTTGAACTGGCGCGGGGCGTTCATCGGCTCGAGCGGCGCATGGCCAGGAACGGATACGCGTAGGCGCCCTCGACCACCTTCGCGGCGCCGGCCAGCGCGGCTTCGACATCGCCGTCAGCGCGGGTCGCCTGCGCGGGCAGCTTCGGCGCCAGCTCCAGCGCCTGCTTGTCGAAGCTCGCCGTGCTGTGCTCGGCGGTCGGCGCCGTTGTCCCAGGTCACCTTCAGCTGTCTGCGCGCTTCGCTCGCCAGCCACCAACTGTCGGCCACGATCGCGACGCCGCTCGACAGCCAGCGCCGTGAGGTCACGGCCGTGTCGACGACGAACGCGTGCTTGACGCCGGGCAGCGTCTTGATGACGTCGAGATTGGCGCTGACCGACCTTGCCGCCAAACACCGGGCAGTTCTCGATAGACCGCTGACAACATGCCGGGCAGCGTGAAGTCGATCCCGAAGAGCGGCTTGCCGGTGACGATGTCCTTGTTGTCGACGCCGCGGCATGCGGCGTGCCGATGATCTTGTAGTCCTTCGGGTCCTTCAGCTTCACGCGACGCCAGATCCGGCGCCGGCATCGTGGCGGCCTTCGCCGCGAGGTCGCCGTAGCCGAGCGAGCGGCTGCAGACGCCGCGTGCATCACCCGGCCGGACGCCGTGGTGCAGTTCCGCGTCAGGCACGCTCCAGGTCGCGGCGGCCGCCGCGACGAGCATCTGCCGCGCAGCCGCGCCGATCTGCCGCATCGGCGTCCAGTTGGTCGGGCATCGCCGTGCTGCCGCCGGCCGACTGCGCGCCGTACTTGGCGTCGAGATCGCCCTGCTCGACCGTGACGGAGGACCACGGCACGTCGAACTCTTCGGCGATCATCATCGGCAGCGTCGTCTTGATGCCCTGACCGATTTCGGGGTTCTTGCCGATGATGGTGACGCGGCCGTCGGGCGCGATCTTGATGAACGCGTTCGGCGCGAGCGGCGGCCCGCGGCCCGGCCCTGCGCCAGCAGTTCGCCGAAGGGATCGATGTACGACGGCGAGCATGAAGCCGCCGCCGGCGAGGGCGAGACGCGAAGGAAGGAGCGGCGAGTCGAAGTGTGCCGGGTCGCTCATGGTTGGCCGCTCCTGCGCCTTTCTCTGGTTGCCGCCATCGCCGCGCGGTGGATGCCTTCGCGGATGCGGAGGTACGTGCCGCAGCGGCAGAGGTTGCCGTTCATGGCGGTGTCGATGTCCGCGTCGGTCGGGCGCGGCATTCTGCGCTGAAGCAGCGCGGCGGCGGCCATGATCTGGCCGGCCTGGCAGTAGCCGCACTGCGGCACGTCCAGCTCCATCCAGGCCTGCTGCAGCGGATGCGAGGCCGTCGGCCGACAGCCCTTCGATCGTCGACGACCGGCGCGCCGGCCGACCGTGCGACACCGGCGTCTGGCAGGGCGTCACCGCGCGGCCGTCGCAGGTGCACGGTGCAGGCGCCGCACTGGCCCCTCGCCGCAGCCGAACTTGGTGCCCGCCAGATTCAGCACGTCGCGCAGCACCCAGAGCAGCGGCATGTCCGCAGGGACATCCACAGACACGGGTTTCCCGTTCACGTTCAGGTCGATCTTCATGGAGGAACTCCCGGGGAGATCATAACTTCGAACTGCGAAGTTCGAACTGCGAAGTAGGCCGGCTCTTCAGGGCCGGTGGCGCCGGGGCTGAAGCCCCGGCCTACGTCCCGGGAGGTTGTGGCAGACTGTGTTCATGGCCCTCCTTGACCCAGGCAAGAAAGCTCCGGTCTTCCGGCTGAACGATCAGACAGGCACGCCCCATGCCCTGGCGGACTACGCGGGCCGGCCGGTGATCCTGTTCTTCTATCCGAAGGACGACACCCCGGGCTGCACGGCAGAATCGTGTGCGTTTCAGGCGCTCCTGCCGAGTTTCAAGAAGTCGAAGGCGGTCGTCCTTGGCCTCAGCATCCTCGACGAGAAATCGAAAGCCAAGTTCGCGAGCAAGTACGGGCTGACGTTCCCGCTGCTGGCCGACGCGGATCACGCCGTGGCCGAGAAATACGGGGTCTGGCAGCAGAAGCTGCGCTACGGCCGGAAGTACATGGGAATCGTGCGCACGACCTACTTGATTGGGCCGGACGGCAAGGTGGCCCGTCGGTGGGACAAGGTGCAGGTCGAAGGTCACGCCGCGGATGTCGCCGTGGCGGTCAAAGAGCTGACGTAGAGAACAAGTCAGAGGTCAGAAGTCAGAAGTCAGAGGTCTGGAACGTGTCCAGACCCCTGCCTTCCTTCTCTCGAACCTCTGACTCTTGAAGTACGAACTCCTGCCTGGTCTAACTTTAGGCGAGGCGAACGTTCTCGGCGCGCGGGCCCTTCGGTCCCTGCCCCGAATCAAACGTCACGGCCTGGCCCTCGCGCAGGTCCTGGAATGACGCGCCGGTGCACGCGGACTGGTGGAAGAAGTATTCGTTGCCATCCTCCGCCGCCACGAACCCGAAACCCTTGTCGCTGACGAGACGCTTCACTGTGCCTTTCATCGTAATGCTCCTGGTCGAATAGTCGATCGTTGACGAAACCGGCGTCTATCGCCGGCCTTTGGGCCCGAAACTCCTGGTGTGAGCACGGCCGGACCCGCCCGTGTCACCTCCACCGCCCCCCGCATGGGGTGCGGCTGATCGTCGCCGGCGGTTTCGATCCGCCCGTGCGCGATCTTCGGCTTTCCGCGCGCGAATCGCCTTGATGCGCTCCGCGATCGGAATCTCGAGCCGCGCTTCCGCGCGCGCGGCGTAGTTGAAATCTGGCACGATCACCCGCGGCAGCGCCCGGCCGATCGCGCGCTCAATCGGCTTGAGCGTCGATTCTTCCTCGGGCGACACGAACGTGAACGCGTGTCCCGTGGCGCCGGCACGCGCGGTGCGGCCCACGCGATGAATGTAGTCGTCCGGCACGAGCGGCACGTCGAAGTTCACGACGTGGCCGAGCGTGTCGACGTCGATGCCGCGCGACGCGATGTCGGTCGCGACCAGCACCTGATGGCGGCCGCTCTTGAATCCCGCAAGCGCCGCCGTGCGCTGCGCCTGCGACCGGTTGCCGTGAATGCGCTCCACTGACACCTTATGACGCAGGAGGTACTCGTGCAGCCGGTTCGCGCGATGCTTCGTGCGCGTGAACACCAGGGTGTCGCGCATGTCGCCGCGCTGGAGCAGGGCGGCCAGCAGCGCCGACTTCAGTTCCTGCGGCACCGGATAGACGGCCTGCGTGATGCCGGTCGCCGGCGCCGACTTGCGCTCGATCTGCAACTGCACCGGGTTGTGGCACATCTCACGCGCCAGCACCGCGATCGGCGGCGGCATGGTCGCGCTGAAGAAGAACGTCTGGCGCTTCGACGGCAACTGGCGGATGATGCGCCGAATTTCCGGCAGGAATCCCATGTCGAGCATGCGGTCCGCTTCGTCCAGCACCAGATACTGCAACTGGCCGAATTTCGCGTAGGGATGACGCATGTGATCCATGAGCCGGCCGGGCGTCGCGACAATCACATCCGCGCCGCTGCGCAGCGCATGTTCCTGCGGGCCCATGCCCACGCCGCCGAACACGGACGCGGCCGTGACGGGCGTGTGCATCGCCAGTTCGTTGACGCTTTCCAGAATCTGAGCCGCCAGTTCACGCGTCGGCGTGAGCACGAGGGCGCGCGTCGCGCCCCGGGGCGTGTCAATCAGCTTCTGGAGAATGGGCAGAAGAAACGCGGCGGTCTTGCCGCTGCCCGTCATGGCACAGGCCAGCACATCGCGGCCCTGCATGGCCGGCGGGATGGCTTCGGACTGAATCGGCGTCGGGCGGGCGTAGCCCAGCTCCTTGATCGCTCGAAGCAATGACGGGTGAAGGTTGAGGTCGGCGAACGGCACGGGGTCCTTGGTCGTTGGTCTCGGGAGGCGCCGCTGAGTAGATCCAAGGGGCGTGACGCGAGGTTGGGTAAGACAGCAGTATAGCGTACATGCGCCCGAGCCAGATGGGTCTTTGGGTCTCTCGGCGACTCAGACTGGTAAATAGCTGTGTCTAAACGACTTAGAGCATGAATGGCGGGGCTGAAGCCCCGCCCTACGGTATTCTCGCGCCGGTCCCAAACGACGGTGGCGCGTCCCTGAGGTCCCTGCCCCAGGTCGGATGAGGGCGGTTTCCGAGCTCGAATGCGAGCGTGCCCCCGGCCGACACAAACGCCTCCCCCAGCCAGGCGCGCGACGAGGCGGCGCCGTTCACGCGAAGGCTCTGGACATAGAAGGTCTCGAGGCTCGCCCCGGGTGCCCGGACCGTGATGGTCTGACCGCCCGCCCTTTGAATGACCACCCGCGGGAACAGGGGCGAGGCCAGCAGCAGTTCGGCTCGGCCGGGCGCCAGCGGGTGCATGCCCATCGCGGCCCACACGAACCACGCCGACATCGCGCCCAGGTCATCGTTGCCGGGAATGCCCGGCGGCGTGTCCTTCCACAGCACCTTGATCGTCTCGCGAATGACCTGCTGCGTCTTCTCCGGGTGGCCGGCGAACGAATACAGCCACGGCGCGCCAATCGACGGCTCGTTGTTCATCTCCGCATGCAATCCGCCGGCGCCAGTCACCGCCAGCCTGCCGTCCGGCAGATGGAAGAAGTCATCGAGCCGTTCGGTCGCCTTCTCGATCCCGCCCATCGCCTCGAACAGGCCGCGCGCATCGAACGGGATCATCCACGTGTAGACGGCGCTGCTGCCCTCAGCGAAGCCCGCGGACGACGACGGATTGAACCGCGGCCAGGTGCCGTCCTCGTTGCGATTCTGGATGTAGCCGCGCTCGGGCGTCGCCGCCGGATTGAAGATGTTCCGCCAGTAGCCGGATCGGACCATCAATTCCTCGGCGGCCTTCGCGTTGCCGAGCCGCCGGGCGAACTGCGCCAGGGCGAAGTCGGCCGTCACGTCCTCGAGCGTTTCGCCGGCCCCGCCCCACGCGTTGGAATCCGTGGGGATGTAGTGAATCGTCAGCCACTTGTCGAGCGACGGGCGCTGGCCCGGGACACGCGACGTTGCAACCTTCGCGTGAAAGGTCGCTCGCGGTGGGGACCGTCGCCGCCGTGTACAGCGACGCGAACGCGGCCTTCATATCGAAGTTGGTCCCGCCAAACGCGACGATTGACGGCACGGACTGCGCCGCCGCGTCGCCTTCCATCACATGCGTGCCGCCGGTGTTATGGGTCCAGCGATCCCATTCGCCGTGATTCTGATCGGCCTGATTCAGCAACGACTGCGCCATGTCCCCCGCCAGCGCCGGATCGATCAGCGTGACGAGCATGAGCTGCGACCGATAGACGTCCCACCCCGAGAAATTGGCGTACTGCGCGCGCTGGGTGCCGCTGACTCGATGAACCTGCTGGTCGAAACCGGCGTATTGCCCGTTCACGTCGCTGAACAGATTCAGATGGAGCGACGCGTGATACAGCGCCGTATAGAAGATCCGGCGCTCGGCATCGGTCCCGCCCGCGATGCCGATGTGGCCGAGCCAGGCGTTCCAGGTGTTCGTGGCGCGCGCCCTCACGCCCTCGAACGTCGCGCCCGCCGGAATTTCCTTCGCCAGGTTCTCGCGCGCGTTGGCCAGGCTCACGTAAGAAATGGCCGTGCGGACCTGAACGGCCGATCCGGTGCTGGTGTCGAACGTGACATACGCGCCAGACCCCACGCCCGGCGCCGGGTACCCATTCGTCCCGTACGTCGTGCCGCCGTCCGCTTTGATCGTGCCCGGGCTCACCGCGTCGTCTCTCCAGGTCCCCATCGACGCAAAGGGCCGGTCGAACACGGCGACGAAGTACAGCGTGTAGTAACTCCGCCGATTCACCGTGCCGATGTAGCCGCAGAAATTGCCGCTCGTCACCGAGCCAGAAATCGTGCGTGTCGCCGCATCCACCTCGACATGCGCGTCGCTCGATCCCACCTGCGAGTCCGACGACCGCACCAGCATCGTCGCGGGCTGGCCGGCCGGATAGGTGAAGCGCGCGAGGCCGCTCCGCGCCGCGGCCGTCAGTTCGACATTGATATTGGATGCCAGCTTCACCTGGTAGTAGCCGGCCGTCGCCGTTTCATTCGCATGGTCGAAGTCGGCGCCGTAAATCTCGTTCTTCGCATCCGCGGATGGCGAACTCGTCACCGGCCCGGCGATCGGCATGAACGGAATGTCGCCCGACGCGCCGCGGCAGCCCGTGCCGGACAGGTGCGTGAGGCTGAAGCCGCGCATCCGTGTCGTGTCGTACTGGTAGCCGCCAGCGGCGGCCGCGCGCATCGCCATCGGCCCGCGTTGGGCGTCCGGCCGGATCTGCTCCGGGCTCCACGCCAGCATGCCGAACGGCAGAACGGCGCCAGGAAATGTGTTGCCGCCGTTGGCGGTGCCGATGCGCGTGTCCACGTAACGCGCCGGATCGGTCGCAAGCGGCGGTTCGGTCTGCAGCGTGGCGGCGGTACTCGTCACGGCGCACGCCACGACGATGATGGAGAGGAGGAGGCGTCGAGGCATCACGAAGCGGATTATCACACCGCTTTGCCTTGCCGGGGCTGAAGCCCCGGCCTACGTTCTGGCGGCAGATCGCGCCTCGTTGATCGCCCGTTCGGCGGCCTGGCACAAGCCGCCGACGCCCTGCTCGGAGTGATCGGGCTGCCAGTCCGGCGCCGAGGCCAGCACCGTGTGGAATCCGAGGAGGCGGTAGCTCTCGAATCGCGCCTCGTCGAAGAACTGATCGCTCGTCGGATCGTGCGGAAACGCGGGATGGGTCCGCGCGAAATTACAGACGTCCACCGTCTCGTCGCCGGACAGCGTCGCTTTGAGATACAGGATCGTCCCGTCCGGCGCGTCCGGGCCGTCGATGACGCTGTACCGCACGACGCCAATCGCGCAGTGCGGATTGCCGTGCCCCTGGCCGGCCTTCGTCATGCCGAGCGGCGGAAACTGGATCGGGATGCCGAGATCGAGACGAATGCGCCGCACGGCATTCGACAGATCGTCGAATCCATACTCGGGATCGCAGCCGGCATCGGAGACGACGATGTAGCGGCAGCGGCGCGCCACCATTTCCCACAGTCCGAGATTCTCGTAGTGCCCGCCGTCCGACAGGTACACGTAGGGATTGCGATCCGTCGTCAGGCCCAGCAGCTCGCGCAGGATCGGCCCCACACCCAGTGGCGGCTCGCTGTTCTGCCAGCTCTTCGCATTCGCAGGATTCCCGAACCACAGGCCCAGCCGCGCGTTCGCCAGCGTCAGCAGGAATGAGCGCGACTTCGACGAGTAGATGCCCATGGCGGGACTGGCCGCCGCGCCCGACACCGCGAGCGCCATGCCGAGCGACAGGCCGGTGCCGGGCTGGCCGCCGTCGGAGCCGTACTCCGCGGCGGGTCGATAGCCACCCTCGCGATTGCCGACGTGCAGCGGCGAGAACGTGAACGACTGCGACTGCGTTTCGTTCCGCCCGACCCTCGTGGACGACACCGCGTTCAGCGTGGCGTTCATCACATGGAGCGGCCTGACGTCTGCCAGATCGTGGATGCGAAGATCGTCTCGACCGTCAAAACCCGTGAACGGGTTCGGTGCCCGGTCGTCGCGCGACGCGCCGAGAAACGTCCGTACCAGGCGCTGGCGGTACATGCCGTGGAGCGAAAACCGGTTCGCCGGCACGAAGTAACTCATCACGAGTCCGAACGCCAGGTAGATGCCGCCCAGGACCATCACTTCGCCGAATCCCGCGCCGGACGGATGACAGGCGCCGTTCCGCGCGCCATCCTGGAGTTTCCGCTCAGAGGCCGACGTGCACGGCTTGTTGGAGGCGTCGAGGTGGTATTCGATGGCTTCCGCCGCCCGCAGGTTGGCCCACGCCACGGACGTCAGCAACGCGACGATGATGATCGGCAGGGCGAACTTCTGGAACGCGAGCCGCGCCGCCGATGGCTTGTCGGTGGCGCCGGTCGATCGAGCCGCGAGACCGGCCAGTGAACCCAGGAGCGGAAGCAGCGATGAGACGAGGCCCGTCGAGGCGCGACGGCTCATGTGCAGCGCCTGCCCGAGCTGTCCCAGCGCGGACTCGAGCGCATCCGCCATGTACAACACGAGCGCCGCGGCGACCAGCCAGGCTGCGGCCGCCATGGCGATCCAGGCCGCACACCGGCTCCACCACTCGAGCGTGGCGTCGTCCATCTCCTCGCTGGCCAGGCCCACGAACACGGTGATCGTGAGCAGGACGAGCCCGAGCACGATGGGCACGGCGACCGCGGCGTAGAGAAAGACGGCCGCGTCCCCGATGCCAAAACCAAACTCGAACATCGCGAACCCATACGAGCCCGCACCCAGAATCAATCCGGACACGGCGGCCGCCAGTACGGTCCGTAATCCGATTTGCGAGCGACGGCCTGAGCCAGCCGCGTCTCGGCGGCCGAACACGCGCACCAGCACGCCCAGCACGGCCCAGCCCGTGGCGGGAAGCGCAGCCGACACCCCCAGCATCCAGGACGCCGCGAGGTCGCACGGAAATACCGACCAGAACAGGGTGCATCCGACGGCGCCAAGGCAGATCGGCACCAGGAACCACGTCAGAAAACGTCCTTGCGACCATCGGGTGCCGAGGCCGGCAAACACCGCCGCCACATAGCCCACGGCCAGCCCGAACCCGCTCAGCGCAATCGTCAGGAAGAACATCGATGCCCGCGAGGTGGCCAGACACGCCATGCCGCTGAGGTTCTTGTTGAACCCCGCTTCAAAGGCGACGGTCAGCGTATAGAACAGCCGCGGCGCGAGGAGGGCCGCCGCGACGAGCGGCAGCACGACGAACCAGTTCAGGATCAGGTTGCGCGTGAGTGTCGCGAGCACGGTCCAGAAATCCGCGGACACCGCGCCGCCGTTCGGCGCCAGATAGCGGCACATGCGCCGAAGGTAATCGACCGGCGCGGCGTCGATGCGGCCCGTCTCCGCCGATGCCTGCGCGGGATCCAGCATGCGCAGCGTGGCCTCGCGTTGGCTGGGGCCTTGCCGATGCAGCCACGCGGTGAGCCACCCGCCGGTATAGCCGCCGCCGGACACGGTGGACAGGTAATCGAACTTGCCGAGCACGCCGAGATGCGCCAGGCCTTGCATCACGCCGAGCGCGAACGTGCCGCTGCGGATGCCGCCACCCGACAGGCACACGCCGCTCGTCGGGTTCTGATGAATGGCCCGGTGGATCTCCCGCAGCCGCTCCGCTTCGTCAGCGGGCGCATTGGCGCCAAGCGGAGCAATACCGTGCAAGGCCGTGAATTCGGCCTCGAGTACCTGCGACCAGGACAGGGGATCAGTCACCGGATCAGCCATGGATTAAGGAGTGCACGGGAGTATACACGTCGCGGCCCCTGCTGTTAGGATCCACCGCACCGGACAGCTTAACGTCATGATTCCAACCACACTTGGCCACTACCGGCTCGAGTCCCGCATTGGCGCGGGCGGCATGGGCGAGGTGTATCGCGCGCTGGACACGCGGCTGAACCGCGTGGTCGCCCTGAAGCTGTGGCCCCGCAGCGAGGGGGCTTCCACCACGGAAGCCCGCAGCCTGCTCAGGGAAGCCCGGGCGGCCTCCGCGCTGAATCACCCGAACATCGTCATCATCCACGAGCTCGGCGAGACGCCTGACGGCAATCAATACATCGTGCAGGAGTTCATCGAGGGACGGACGCTGCGCGAGTTGGTGGCTGAGGGGCTGACGCTGGCGCAACTGTCGGGAATTGCGGTGCAAGTGGCTCGGGCCCTGGGCGCGGCGCACGAGGCCGGCATCGTCCATCGCGACATCAAGCCCGACAACATCATGGTGCGCGCCGACGGCTACGTGAAGGTGCTCGACTTCGGGATCGCGCACGTCTACGAGCGTCCCAGCGAATCCACGACGCACACCAATCTCGAGACGTTGTCGAACACGCTGATGGGGACACCCTCCTACCTGTCCCCGGAGCAGGCGCTCGGCCGGCCGATCGGACCGGCGGCGGACATCTTCTCGCTCGGCGTCGTGCTGTTCGAGATGGCGACCGGCCAGCGGCCGTTCACGGGCACCACGACGATGGCGATCGTCGCGAGCATTGCGTCGGACGCGCCGGTGCCGATCGCGCGGATCGCGCCGGGCCTGCCGATGGCGCTGGACGATCTGGTGCAGGCGATGCTCGACAAGGCGCCCGAGCGCCGTCCCAGTGCTGCGGAGGTCGAGGCGGCGCTGGCGGCGTTGGCGACACCGGCGGGATCGCGCGTCGCGCGCGCGTCTGGTGCGGCACCCACGGTCGGCCGCGAGGCGCCATTGGAGCAGTTGCGCGCCGCGTACGACCGCGTGCGCGACGGCCGCAGCGTGGTGGTGGCCATCACCGGCGAGCCGGGCATCGGCAAGACCAGCCTCCTCGATGAGTTTCTGGAGGAACTGGCGGAGTCGGGCGAGCGGCCCACCGTGGCGCGGGGCCGGTGCTCGGAGAGCCTGGCCGGCAACGAGGCGTATCTGCCCGTGATCGAAGCGCTGGACGGCCTTCGATCGCGCAGCGGCGGCGCCTCGCTCGACACGTTGATGCGCACCGTGGCGCCGACCTGGTACGTGCAGATCTCGACCGCGACCATGACGGCGCCTGGCAGCGAGGTGCGCGAGGCGATTCCGGCGGCGTCGCAGGATCGGATGAAGCGAGAACTGGCGGCACTGCTGCAGGATGTGTCGCGCCGCTCGCCGCTCGTCTGGTTCATCGACGATCTGCACTGGGCGGACGTATCGACGATTGACATCCTCAGCTATCTGGCTGGCCACTTCGCGGGCATGCGCGTGCTGATCGTGACGTGCTTCCGCCCGTCGGACATGGCGCTGGCGAAACATCCGTTCCTCGCCATCCGCAACGATCTGCAATCGCGCGGGCTCTACGAAGAGATCGGCCTGACGTTCCTCTCGCAGAGTGACATCGCCCGGTACCTGGCGCTGCAGTTCCCGGGCCATCGACTGCCCGATTCGTTCGCGCAGGACATTCACGCGCGGACGGAAGGCAGCCCGCTCTTCATGGTCGATTTGGTGCGCTATCTCCGCGATACCGGCGGGATCGTGCAGACGGACGGCGCCTGGGAAATCGCGCGCGCAGTGCCGGAGACGCCGCGCGACCTGCCGGAATCGGTGCGCGGCATGATCGCCCGCAAGATCGAGCGCGTGGACGAGGCGGACCGCCGCCTGTTGCTGGCCGCGAGCGTGCAGGGACAGGAGTTCGACTCGCTCGTGCTGAGCGAGGCGCTCGACATGGACGCGGCCGAAGTGGAAGACCGCCTGGAATCGCTCGAGCGCGTGCACGTACTGGTGCGGCGCGGCGACGAACACGAGTATCCGGACCGGACGCTGACGCTGAAATACCGATTCGTCCACGTCCTCTATCAGAACGTGCTGTACGCGTCGCTGCAGCCGTCGCGGCGGGCGCAGCTCTGCGGCAAGACGGCGCGCGCGCTCGCGGCGCATTACGGCGCCGACGCCGCCAGCGTGGCCGGCCGGCTCGCGATCCTCTTCGAGACCGCGCGCGACTTCGCCTCGGCCGGCCGCTATTTCTTCGTCGCCGCCCAGCGCGCCGTCGCGCTCTTCGGCTTCCGCGAAGCGTTGTCGCTGGCCGACCGCGGGCTGGACGGCCTGCGCGGGCTGCCCGAGGGACCCGAACGGCAGCAGCTCGAACTGGGCCTGCAGATGATTCGCGGGCTCGCCTTGCGGTCGGTAAAAGGCTGGGCCGCGCCGGAGCTGGAACCGACGTTCGCGCGCGCGCGGCAAATCTGCCAGGAACTGGCGGACCCGCCGCAGCTCTTCCCGGTGCTCTGGAACCTGGCGTTCTTCAACATGATTCGCGGCAACCTCGCGCTGGTGCAGGAGCAGCTCGTGACGCTGACGGCGCAGGCGAAGGCGGCCGACGAATCCGCGTTCCTGATGGCCACGAATCACGTGGCCGGCGTGACCTGCGAGTTCATGGGCGACGTCCAGGAGTCCACCCGCCTGCTCGAACACGCCCGCGCGCTGCACGACCCGGCCAGGCACCAGGCGTACAACGCCATGTTCGGCATCGACCCGGGCATGGTCGCCCGCGCGATGTCGAGTCGTCCGCTCCTGGCGTTGGGCTACCCCGATCAGGCCCTCGCCCGCAGCAAGGAAACCATCGCGCTCGGACGCTCGCAGCGCCAGCCGGTCACGCTGGTGTTCGCGATGATCGTGTCGGAGGGCGTCCATCTGTACCGTGGCGAGGCCGCCGAAGCCATCGCGCTCGGCGACGAAATCATCGCGTTGTGCCGCGAGTACGAGTTCCCGCAGGAAGCCGAGTGGGCGCGGGCCTTTCAGGGCGCGGCGTTCGTGCTGATGGGTCGGGTCGAGGACGGCGCGCGTCAACTGCAGGAGAGCCTGGCGTCGCTCCACGCGCTGCGCTCAGGCCTCGTGCGCACCATGTTCCTGTCGCTCCTCGCCGAGGCCCTCTGGCGCGCCGGCCGCGTGGACGACGGGCTCGCCGTCGTCGACGAGGGCTTCGCGCACGCCGAGGCCACGCTCGAACACGGGTTCATGCACGAACTGCATCGGGTGCGCGGAGAACTGTTCCGCCACGCGGGACGAATGGCCGACGCGGAAACCAGCTTGCGGACGGCCGTGGAACTGGCGCGCGCACGATCGGCCAAATGGTTCGAGCTGCGGGCGGCGACGGGTTTGGCCCGATTGCTCAAGGATTCCGGGCGCGCCGCCGAGGGCCGGGCCCTGCTCGCGCCGATCCACGGCTGGTTCACCGAGGGACTGCAGACCGCCGATCTGGTGGCTGCGCGGACGTTGCTGTCCGAGATGGGATGACGCGCTGATGAAGACGCTGGAACGACTGCTGCCGACCGAGGACGCCGACATCCAGGAGATCGTGACCGGCATTCTGGCCGCGCAGCGCAACTTCGCCCAGAAGCAGCATCGGCCGCTCGGGCGCGGCACGCACACGAAGGGCACGTGCGTGCGGGGCACGTTCGAGATCTTCGATCTCACGAAGACGATCCCCGATCCCGCACTGGCCGCCAGGCTGGCGCGCGGCCTGTACGCCAGACCCGGCGTGTATCCGGCGGTCATCCGGTTCGCGAATGCCGCGTCGACGATTGAGCCCGACTTCAAGGCCGACGTGCGCGCGATGTCCTTTTCAGTGACCGTGCCGCCGGGCGTCCTGGGACCGGACGCGACGCGGTGCGATTTCTCGATGAACAACGCGCCGACGTTCCCGATCAACGACGCGCACACGTTCGCGGTGCTCATGCGCATCCTGCAGGCGGGCGGCGCACTGGCCGCCCTCAAGGCCCTGACGACACTGTCGCCATCCGACTTCTGGAGCTTGTTGAAGACCGGCTGGTATGGAGCCCGCCAGAAGATGCACTCCGTGCGGCCGTTCCAGACGCATGCGCTTCTGGAGCAACGTCCCGTTCCGGCACGGCCCGGATGACGCCATCAAGTACTCGGCTATTCCCGAACCGGCCAATCCCGCCAGCACGATGCCGCACGGCGACAACATGCTGCGCAACGAACTGATCGAGCAGACGAACGCGGGCGCCCGGCCGATCGCGTTCACGTTCGGCCTCCAGTTCCTTGATGCCGATCGGATGCGGTACCGCGGGCGCCGCCGTGACGAGATCTTCTGGGTGGAAAACGCCAGCGTCGAGTGGAAGGAGTCGGAAGCGCCGTTCAACGCCGTCGGGCGCTTGACCGTGGCGCCGTCCTCCGTGCTGCCGGCCGAAGAGTGCGAGGTCCAGTACATCGACGTCACCGAACATTCGACGCCTGACAGTCACCCGATCGGCAGCATCAACCGCGCGCGCTGGTACGCGGAAGCGGCAGGCCGGAATGCGCGCCTCGGTCCGCTGGCGCCCGCAGGCGCTACGGCCGGGGCCCCGGTCGGATCAACCGCGTGGCCGGCGGCGCGTTCGGGCGCGCCGTTGCCGGCGCCCGCCGCGGCGCGGGGCACGTGGCTCGGCCGATTGACGCTGCGATCGCTGCTGCGCGTCACCCTGTTGTCCGCGCTCGGCTTCGCGGGCTTGGTGTCAGCCATCAGTCTGGCCACGATGGTGTACCTGCACTTCGGCGGCGGCATGCTGCCCGAGGAACACGTGGATCAGGTCGAGTATCCGAACCAGGGCTGGGGCGTGGGCGTCGAGGCGTCCGGCCGTCAGACCTTCTACTACACCGCACAGGGCGCCGGCCTGAAGGACATGCGCTACAGCTGGTTCGTCAACCTCGAGATGCCGCTCGGCAGCAAGCGCTTTGCGGATCCGTCCGTGCTGCGCCGCTATGGGTTTCTCGTCGACCAACAGACGGCCGCGAATCCCGATCAGCTGCCCGTGGGCTTCACCAGACACTTCGACAGGACGCTGAACGAGGAGTTGCTCGACGTCACGTGCGCCGCGTGCCACACCGGACAGATTCAAGTGACGCGCAACGGGCAGACGACTGCGCTCCGTATCGACGGCGGCCAGGGCGATCATGCCTTCACGGATTCCAACTTCGGCAACTTCGTGCCGACGATGGTCGCATCGATGGCGAGCACGGCGGCCAACCCGCTCAAGTTCGCCCGGTTTGCGCGGAGGGTCCTGGGGCCGCGGTATCCCGAAGGCGCCTGGGCGCTGCATGGTCAGTTGCGCAGCGTGCTCGGCACGTTCGTCGGCGTGGCGTGGAACGAGAAATGGCACGGGCTGTCGCCAACGCGCGAAGGCTACGGCCGCACGGACGCGCTGGCGCGGATCGCGAACACGGTGTTCGCAGAGTACCTCGTGTCGTCGAACTACGCGGTCGGCAACGGCCCCGTCAACTATCCGTCGCTCTGGAACATCTGGAAGTTCGACTGGGTTCAGTACAGCGCGTCCGTCAGCCAGCCGATGGCGCGCAACATCGGCGAGTCGATGGGTGTCGGCGCACGCTATGCGCTGATGGACCGCTACGGCCGGCCGCTGCCGCCCGAGCAGCGCTTCAAATCCAGTTCGCTCATCGACAACCTGGACACGATCGAAAAGACACTCCAGAAGCTCACGCCGCCGGTGTGGCGGGAGGACATCCTCGGCAAGGTCGATCGCAAGCAGGCCGAACGCGGCCGTGCGCTGTTCGACGACCATTGCGTCCATTGCCACGGCCCGCACATCGCGCCCCCGGCGATCAAGACGCGGAACGCGCCGCTCAAGAACGACAGCCAGCCGGAGTGGCTCATGCGGACCGTGTGCGTGGACGACATCGGCACGGACCCCAACACCGCGGTCAATTTCGCCAAGGCGTTCGTCGACATCAGCCGGACGGGACTCACGGCGATGGACTTGCGCAAGGTGGCGCGCCGCACGATGGAAATCTGGAATGCCCGTCAGGCCGTCTACCTGAAGAGCGAAATCGAACGGCTGCAGCGCCTGCCCGATGCGGATTCGAGGAAGGAACTGGAGAGCGATCAGAAGCAGCTCGCCGGCCTGAACGACTACATGGAACAGCAGCTGTCGCAGATCGATCCAACGCGGGTGTCGGTCGGCGCCGCGCTGAGCTACCTCGGCACGATGATTCGCGAACAGGCGTACGCGGACGGTGGCTACACGGCCGCGGAGCAGGCTGAACTCGACGGCTTCGGCATCCTCGACATGCCGCAGGTGACACCGGCCTACCGGCCGAAGCCGCTCGCCGGCATGTGGGCCACGCCGCCGTTCCTGCACAACGGGTCGGTGCCAACCATCTACGATCTGCTGTCGCCGGTCGCGGATCGGCCCAGGACGTTCAAGGTGGGCGGCCGGGAATACGATACGCAACATCTCGGCCTGGCGGCGCCCACGCAGGGCGGCTTCATGACGTTCGACACGTCACTCCCCGGCAATCACAACACCGGTCACGAGTTCGGGCCTGGGTTCGACGAAAAGAACGGAAAGAACCAGGTCCGCATGGGCCTGATCGGACCGCCGCTGTCGCCCGACGAGCGGCTGGCGATCATCGAATATCTGAAGATCCGCGACGACGACCGGGACGGCCCCAAAGCGCCGCACGTGCCGCCGACGCCATGGTGCGGGATACCGGCGAAGTAGGCCCGTGTGTTGCAGTAGCCGGCGGGCTTCAGCCCGCCGGATCTTCTACTTCTTGCTCAAATTCACATTGAGCGTGAGCGTCGCGCCGGGCCGGATCAGCACGTCCTCGGCGTAGGTGACGAACCCGTCTTTCCGAACCTCAACGTGGTGCCGGCCGGATGCGACCTGGACGTTCAGGCGCTGGTCACCGGTCGGACCGGTCCAGATCTGATTGTCGATCGCGATCACCGCGTCGTCAGGCAGCACCTTGATCGACATCGCCCCGAACTGGACTGGGGCCTGCTGGACCGTCATCTGCGTCTGAGGTGGCTGCTGCTGGCCCTGCTGTGACCTGGGCTGCTGCCCGTATTGCGGCTGCTGTTGTTCGTCAGGCGGCGCGGGCTGCGGCGGCGGTTCCGACTTCACCCCGGCCGGCAGCTTCTCCATGGCGCCTTTGATCTTCGTCGTGGTGCCCTGAGCCATGTAAACCAGATGGTTCTGGGTGGCATAGCCCTCGAGGAAGAGCGTGATCTGGTGCTCACCGGGCCACAGGTTCAGCCGCTGGAACGTCCCGTCGAAGTCCTCGACGATGCCCGCTTTGTAGCCATCGACGAACACTTCGGCGGCTTTCGCTTCCTTCGGCTGCATCTCGATGCGCGCCGACGCGTACATGTAGTCGTAGTAGCAGCAGCCCCACGGGCCGCCCCAGCCGCCCCAGGGCCCGTACGGCCCCCACGGACCGTAGCCGTAGCCCCAGGCGCCGTACGGTCCCCATGGACCGTAGCCATAGCCGCGGCCATAGCCGTAACCCCAACCGACCCCGACGCCAACGGTGACCCGGGGAACAACCTGGGCGGGCGGCGCCCCGCCGCCGCGGCCGGCCGGGGGCGGCGCAGCACCACCGCCACCCTGTGCCGGCGGAGGTGTGCCGCCGCCTCTACCCGTGGCCTGCGCCCAGGCTGGACTGGCGAGCGCGACAGCAAGAACGAAGAACAGCGCGGTCAAGAAGAGGCGTTTGGTAGACATAGAACCCTCACTCACAGAACGCGGCATTAAGTGGATTTGCAATGCCGGTACCAACGGCCGAGGCCGGCCGGGGCGGCAGAGCCTGCAATCCTGCGCACTCTCAAGAGTACGACAGTTGAGAATCCCGCCCAGTCCGACAGGACACTGATGCTGGGGGCATGGCCAACGGAGTGCGCTAGACTGCCTGTTGCCAAGCGCCTGCGAGTCCGATGGAGCCCGGGGTCTTCAGACCCCGGGATGGAACCATGAAGGTCATGAAGGGCATGAAGACTTTGGCTTGGCTGCGTGCCAGCCGTCCAACGCGAATTGTCTTCATGACCTTCATGTCCTTCCTGGTTCCCCTTGTCCTTGTGGCCCAGCAGCCGCCGGTGCAGGCCCCGACGTTCCGCACGCGCGTGGATCTGGTTCAGGTCGATGTCTCCGTGCTCGACAAGGACCGGCGGCCTGTGCGCGGACTGACCGCCGCGGACTTCATCGTTCTTGAAGACGGCAAGCCTCAACAGATCTCGATCTTCGAACCGGTCGATGTCCCCGACCCTGAGCCGCCACCGGTCGAGTGGATGCGCGACGTCACGCCCGACGTGACGACGAACGAGACGAGGATCACGCGGTACTGGGTCGTCGCGATCGACGACGCCCTGATCCCGGCGCGGATCCGTGGATCGTGAAGTCGTCGATAAAGATCGTGCGAGACATCATCGACAAGTTTGGCCCTGACGATCTCGCGACCATCGTCTTTACGGCCGACAGCCGGCAGGCGCAGGATTTCACGAACGACCGCACCAGGCTTCTGGCAGCGCTCGACAAGTTCGCGCCGTCGTTCGCTGTCTGGCGCTTCGGAGCTGACACGACCCGCGGCTACGACTCGGACGTGCAGTTCATGCTGGGCTCCGTCAACACGATCCGGAACGTGCTGGACACGCTGGCGCTCATTCCCAACACGCGCAAGACGCTGATCTGGGTCACGCCTGGCGTGCCGGTGGACTTCGACATGGCCGGCCCGGTGAAGGTGCCCAACCCGGTGAAGCCCGACGACCGCAACATGATGGGCGTGATGTCGCATCGGCATCTGATCGATCGGACCAAGGAGATCTTCGAATCGGCGAAGTCGGCCAACGTCCCGATCTATCCGATCGATCCGACCGGCCTCGCGGGATTGTCGACAGAACTGGTCAAGGCGCCGCCGGAGAAGGCCATGCGGAGCCAGGATCACATGCTCATGACGGCGGCGAACACCGGCGGCCACGCGATCATCAACACGAATGAGTTCAGGACCGGCATCGAGAGCATCTTCGAGGAGAACGGGTCCTACTATTTGATCGGCTACAACCCGACGAACACGAACGCCGACGGCACGCTGCGGAAGATCGAGGTGAAGGTGAATCGTGCGGATGTCGAGGGCCACGGACGAAGAGCGGATACGTCGCGCCGAAGCCGGGCGCCCCTCCTTCGCCGGCGGTCAATGCGGCCCTGGCTCGGGCCGTCGCCGCGCCGGTTCCGGTGCGCGACTTACCGCTGCGGGCGACCGTCGCGCCATTTGCGATTCCGGGCGGACGCAACTGCCGCGGTCGTCATCGCGCTCGGCGTTCGCCAACCGGTGCCCGAGTCGGCCGCCACGGGGCGCGTGACGGTCACGACGGAGTTGCAGACCAGTGCGTTCACGACCGAAGGCGATTTGCGTGGCAGCCAGCGGCACACGGCGAAGGTGCAGTTGCGCGCCGGCGCGCAGGGCGACGCCGACTACGAGGCGCTGTCGCGCATCGACCTGCCGCCGGGCCGCTATCGACTGCGGCTGGCGGCGTACCATGACGCCGCGGGCAAGACCGGAACGGTCTCGGTCGACGTGTACGTCCCCGACTTCAACCGCGACGCCGCGTCCATGTCCGGCGTCGTCATCAGCGCCGATGCCGGGGCGACCGTCCGCGCCGCGGGATTTGTTCAAGAACATTCTGCCTGTCATTCCGACGGCCCAGCGGTCGTTCACGACGAAGGAACGCGTGACCGCGATCTTCGACCTCTATCAGAACGCGGGCAAAGGGATGGTCCCGGCTCAGGTGGCCATTCGGATCGTGGATGGAGTGGGCGCGACGTTGATTGTCGATGTGCAGGAAGTCGGCGTCGGCCGGTTCATTGGCGCCCAGCCGCAGAGGCAGGCGGCCCCGGTCGCGCCTGTCGTCGGCGGAACGAAGTCCATCCCCAACTTCGTCCCGAGGTCGCCGGACGAGCCTGGCGCCTCGGCACATTCGTGCGGCGGAGGTCCAGTACGCGCTGCCGCTGGACCGGCTGCCGGTTGGCCGCTACTTGCTGACATTCGAGGCGACGATCGGCGCCGCGACGATGCGAAGAGACGTACTCTTCGAGGTCAGATAGGAACCATGAAGGTCATAAGGGTTTCATGTTCTTCATGTCCTTCATGGTTCCCCTTGCTCTCGCTGGCACAGAAACCACCGCGACCCAGGCCCCGGTCTTCAAAACGAAAGTCGAAGTCGTCCAGCTCGACGTCTGCGTCCTCGACAAGCACCGCCAGCCGGTGCGCGGCCTGACCGAGAAGGACTTCACCATCCTCGAAGACGGCAAGCCGCAGCCCATCGTCGGCTTCTCCACGTTCGACATGGACGCCGCGCCGCCGCCGGCCACGGGCTGGATGCGCGACGTGCCGCCGGATGTGACGACGAACGAGATGAAGCGAGACCCGCCTGTTCGTGATCGTGATGGACGACGCGATGATTCCGCAGGATCCGTGGACGATTCAGGCGTCGAAGAAGATCGCGACGAACATCATCGACAAGCTCGGGCCGGACGATCTCACGGCCATCGTGTTCACCGGCGACAACCGGAAGACGCAGGACTTCACGAACGACAAGACCAGGCTGCGCGCGGCACTGGACAAGTTCAACCCGGGGCTGGCGGGGTATCGGTTCGGCTTTGACAGCCAGGGCGTCGACGTCGATATGCACTTCTACATGTCCGCGGTCCGAACGCTGTCCAGCGTTGCGGACTACCTGATCGCGGTGCCGAACCGGCGCAAAGCGCTGTTCTGGGTCAGCTCCGGTGTGCCATTCGACGTCGACGACATGAAGCCGCAGGGCAGCGCCTGATCACGTGACTGATCTATCGTCCAACGAACCCCAGATGGCGCGCGGCGACTCGACATGCGGGATCTCGCGGAACGGACCCAGGAGATCTTCAAGCGGGCGCACCTGGCGAACGTCGCGATCTACCCGGTGGATCCCACTGGTCTCGGCGGGTTTCGAGCCATGCTGGAAAAACGCCTCTGCCGCGGCTCTTCGCAGACGAAACGGCAAGAACGCAGTTCATCATGCGCAAGACGGCAGCGGTAACAGGATTTTCTTGCTGCAGGCGGCCGCGAGCACCGGCGGACGCACCGTCATGAACACCAACGACTTCGATCCTGGCATCACGCAGATTTTCGAGGAGAACAAGTCGTACTACCTGATCGGCTTCGAGCCGACGAATACGAAGACCGACGGCACGCTGCGGAAGATCGAGGTGAAGGTGAATCGCCCGGACGTCGAGGTGCGCACGCGAAGCAGTTACTACGCGCCCGAACCGGAGAAGCCCGCCACGAAGACGAGCGCGAAGAACGCGATGACGCCGGAGGCCGAGGCGCTCGCCAAGGCGATGAGCGGCATCCTGCCGCTGGCCGGCATGCCCCTGCGCGTCGCGGTCGCGCCGTTCGCGGTGCCGGGTCAGCGGCTGTCCACAGTGACGATCGTGCTCGGCGTGACGCAACCCGTGCCCGCCGCCGCCGCGAACGGGCGGATGACGGAGACGACTGAATTGCTGACGAGCGCGTTCACGCCGGAAGGTGACGCCAGAGGCGCGCAGCGGCATACGGCAAAAGTCGTGCTGCGGGCGGGCGCGAACGGAGACGCCGCGTACGAAGTGCTCGCGCGCATCGACCTGCCGGCGGGCCGGTACCGCCTGCGGCTCGCCGCCACGAATGCCACGAGCGGCAAGAGCGGCAGCGTGTTTACCGACGTCACGGTACCCGACTACTCGAACATCCCCTTCTCGGCGTCGCCCGTCGTCCTCGGCGCGACGCCAGGACGGGTTTCAGCGCCGAAGGACTTGTTCACGCCGCTGCTTGCCGTTGGTGCCGACGGCGGAACGCGAATTCGCGAAGACCGATCGCGTGACTGCGTTCTTTCGGCTGTACCAGAGCGGACAGAAGCCCATCGAAGGCGTACAGCTCGCGATCCGGGTGAGCGACGGCCAGGATCAGATGAAGGCGGCGAGAGCCGGACGATCGGCGTCGATCAATTCACTGCGGCCGTCCAGCAGGTGGAACCGCCCTCATCGGCGCCGACCCTGCCGACCGTCGCCGCCCGTCCCCGCCCCACGCCGGGCGCCGACGCGCCAGACAAGTTCGTCAACCTGGCACTGCGAACCGCGGACGTGAGATATCCAATTCCGTTGTCAGCGTTGTCGCCCGGGCCGCACCTGCTGACGTTCGAAGCGACGCTGGGATCGACGACCATCCGGCGCGATGTGCGATTCACCGTGCGGTAGCCCGCGTCCCAGGCCGGGCACGATCAGTCTTTCCAGATGGCCCCGAAGCCGAGGTCCCAGAGCTTCTTGTTCAGGGCGGGGATGTCCTTGGCAATCATCTCGTCCGATCGGACCTTGAGCGCCTTCCACTCGGCGCCCAGCGTCTCGAGCAGATCGAGCGAGGACTGATTCACCCGCGGAATATCGCTTTCCGTCTGGTTGACGAGAAACAGGTAGTTGGCGGTGAACTTGTTCTGGAAATTCTCCACGTCGTCGTAGGCCTTCGTTCGCCGCTGGACCATGTCCTCGTCCCAGGCCTTCAGTTTCTTGACGAGCGCCTCGCCCTCGCGTTTGACGCCGGCGTATTTGTCGCCGGCGGGCAGTGCCTTGACGACGGCCTCGAGTTGCGTCTGTTTCTCGTGCAGGCTGTTCACCGTCTTGTGCATGGCCGTCAAGTCGCTTTCCATGCTGGACATGACGGCGTGATATTCCCTGTAGGCGGCCGCGTTGCCTGGGTAGAGCGGGTTGGCGAGTATCTCCGCGTCGGTCGTGACCGTTTGGTCGCCCATCGTCAGGGTAAAGCGGTACTTGCCCGGGACGGCCTTGTGGCCGGCGTAGCTGGCTTCCATGTACACGCCTGGCACACCCGGAATCGTCGGATACCGCATGTTCCAGACGAATCGATTCAGCCCTTTTGATTTCGACAGCACCGGCTCCGGCGCGGGGCCGCCATCCCATTTCTTGAAGTCGGCATCCTTCTTCGACGAGAAGGTGCGAACCGTCTTTCCGTCGGCGTCCGTGACCACCAGGGTAATGTCGTCCGTCTTCTTCAACTCCGGCAACTGGTAGTACAGGACGACGCCGTTTGCGGGATTCACGCCGCGGAACTTGTTCGCCCCGGTGAACTCATCCTCGGCATCGTCCAGTTCGCTGCCGCCGTTGGCCAGGTACGCGTTGGCCGGCTGATAGATCGAGAAGGCGGGCGTGTCCTTCTTGTACTGGCGGATCAGGGACAGGTCATCGAGGATCCAGAACGACCGGCCCGAAGTGGCCGCGATCAGATTGCCCTTGTGGACCCGCAGGTCGGTGATCGGGGTGATGGGGAGATTCAGCTGGAACGGCGACCAGTCCTTGCCGCCGTTCCAGGAAATGAAGACGCCGAGTTCCGTGCCCGCAAACAGGAGATCGCGCCGGACGTTGTCTTCGCGCACGACTCTGGTGAACGCATTGCCGGGAATGCCGTTGTCGATCCGGGTCCACGTCGCGCCGTAGTCGGTGGTCTTGTACAGCCCTGGCGCGTGATCGTTGAACTTGTATCGCGTGGTGGCGATGTAGGCGGTTGCCTTGTCGAACGGCGAGACTTCGATCGCGTTGATCAGGCACTCGGCCAGGCCCTGAGGCGTGACGTTCTTCCAGCTTCCGCCGCCGTCACGCGTCACCTGGACGAGCCCGTCGTCGCTGCCGGTCCAGATCACGCCCTTTTCGAGGGGCGACTCCGCGATGTAGGCCAGCGTTCCGTAGTTCTCGGCTCCGACGGCCTCGTTGGTGTACGGGCCGCCGCCCTTGCCCTGTTTCGCCTTGTCGTTCCGGGTCAGATCCGGCGACACTTCCTTCCACGTCTTGCCCATGTCCGAGGTCTTCAGCAGGGACTGCGCGCCGTGATAGAACGTGTTCGGTTCGTGCCTGCTCCAGATGATCGGCGCGTTCCAGTTGTAGCGGTATTTCATGTCCTTGGCATCCATGCCGAGGTACTGGATCGGCGCCGCCATGATGTTCGTGCCGGCCTTCGCCGTGATGTCGATCACCTCGATCGTGCCCTGATAGCTGCCGCCGAGAATGAACCGTGGATTGTCGGGGTCAAACGCGAGGAAGGCGCTCTCGCCTCCCGCAGACGACGTCCAGGACGAGGCGGTGATGCCGCCGGCGCCCAATTCGCGACTCGCGATCGAGACCGATGAGTTGTCCTGCTGCCCGCCGTAGATGCGGTACGGAAACTGGTTGTCGACGTTGATGCGGTAGAACTGGGCGGTTGGCAGATTGCTCTGCGTGCTCCAGCTCTTGCCCCGGTCAAACGTGATCGCCGCGCCGCCGTCGTTCGAGATGATGAAGTTGCCGGGATTGTCGGGGTTGATCCACAGATCGTGGTAATCGCCATGCGTGCCCGACAGCGTTTCCCACGTTTTCCCGCCATCCTGGGAACGCAGGGCCGGCGCGCTCAGGACGTAGACCGTGTTCTCGTTCTTCGGATCGACAAACAGCTCGATGTAGTACCACGCCCGCTGGACCAGGCGCGGGTCGTCGGTGACCTTGCTCCACTTCTTGCCGGCATTGTCCGACACGTACAGACCGCGGTCGTCCTTGTTCGAGTCGCTCTCGATGAGGGCGTAGACCTTCTCGGGGTTCGAGCGACTGACGGCGATCGCCATCTTGCCCATCTCCTCGGGCAGGCCGTCCTTCATCTTGTCCCACGTCTCACCGCTGTCGGTCGATTTGTAGAGGCCGCTGCCGGGGCCGCCGCTGACGACCTTCCAGGGCAGACGGCCGTGCTCCCACATGGCGGCATACAGGATCCGCGGGTTCATCGCGTCCATCGACAGCTCCGAGGCCCCGGTCCTCTCGTCAACGAACAAGACGTTCTTCCAGGTCGCGCCACCGTCGGTGGACTTGAACACGCCCCGTTGCGGCGACGGGCTGTACAGCGCGCCCTGGGCCGCCACGTAGACGACGTCAGGATTCTTCGGATGCACCACGATGCGCGCAATGTGCTGGGTGAGATCCAGGCCGACCTTCTTCCAGGTCTTTCCCGCGTCGGTCGAGCGGTACACGCCGTCACCGTGGTGCGTCATGACGCCGCGAATGGCGTGCTCACCCGTGCCGACGTACACCACATTCGGGTCGCTGTCGGCCACGGCGATGGCGCCAACCGAACCGGTCTTGAAATAGCCATCCGAGACATTCCGCCAGCTGATGCCCATGTCCTCGGTCTTCCAGACGCCGCCGCCCGTCGTGCCCATGTAGTAGGTCTTCGGATCGCCCGACCACGCCGGTGCCGGCGTTGGAGCGTCCGCCTCGAAATGGGCCGATCGAGCGCCACTTCACCGGCTTGAAGAACGTGTTGAGGTCATCCGCTGCCGTGGGGGCAACCTGCGCGGACAAATTGAGGACACCAGCGCACAGCGCCACAAGCACGAGGATTCTCTTTGGCATAGCGCTGAGATTATGAACGAAAACGCCACGGCCGCCAGTTCGGCGTGTAGGATCGCCGCATGAAGTCCATCGTCCTCCTCCTTCTCGCGGCCAGCCTGGCCATCGCCTGCGGCACGCCGGCGGATCCGGCATCCGCGATCACCTCCGAACGCATCCTCTCCCACGTGACGGCGCTCGCGGCAGATGAGATGGAGGGCCGCGCGCCCGGCACCGTGGGCGAGGAACGTGCGGTGGCCTATCTCGTTCGGGAGTTTGAGCGCCTCGGGCTGAAGCCGGGCAACTCCGACGGGACGTTCACGCAGCGCGTGCCGTTGATCGGCTTCCGTGGCCAGGCCACCGGAAGCGTGCAGATCAAAGGCAAATCCACGCCACTTCGCATTCCCGAGGACGCCATCGCGGTGTCGCGACAGGGCTTGCCGGACGTCGCCGTCACCAACTCGGACATCGTGTTCGTCGGCTACGGTGTCGTGGCGCCGGAGCTCGGCTGGGACGACTTCAAAGGGGTTGATGTGCGTGGCAAGACGATCGTGATGCTGGTGGGCGACCCGCCGGTGCCGGATGCGAAGGACCCCTCAACACTGGACCCAGCGGTGTTCAAAGGGGCCGCGATGACCTACTACGGCCGATGGGCCTACAAGTACAAATCGCCGCCGCCAAAGGCGCGGCCGCCGCAATCATCGTGCATGAGACGGGTCCGGCCGGGTATCCCTACGACGTCGTCGTCAGCAGCTTCAATCGGGAGAACTTCGGCCTTGATGCGCCGGGGGAAGCCGCGCGCCACGCGGCCGTTGACGCCTGGATGACGCTCGACCGCGCAAAGGCGCTCTTCGCCAGCGCCGGCCAGAACTACGACCAACTCAAGGCACGAGCGGCGACCCGGGAGTTTCAGCCCGTGGCGCTTGGCGCCACGGCCAGCTTCAGCGTGAGGAACACGATTCGCCAGATCGCGTCACAGAACGTCGTGGCCGTGCTGGAAGGCAGCGACCCGGTGCTGAAGAACGAGTGCGTCATCTACTCGGCCCACTGGGACTCGTTCGGCAAGAACACGGCGCTCGCCGGCGACCAGATCGTCAACGGCGCGCTCGACGACGGGTCGGGCATGGGGATCATGCTCGCGATCGCGGAAGCCTACACGCACATGCCCGTGCGGCCGAAGCGCTCAGTCGTGTTCATGGCGCCGACCGCCGAGGAGTCGGGGATGCTGGGCGCCAGGTACTACGCTGCACACCCATTGTGGCCGCTCGAACGCACGCTGGCCGACATCAACATGGACATCATGAACTTCTGGGGGCGCACGCGCGCCATCGTGTCGATCGGCAAAGGCATGTCCACGCTGGATGAACTTCTGGAAGCCGAAGCCGCGAAACAAGGGCGCGTCGTCCTGGCCGATCCCGAGTCGGAAAAGGGCTATTTCTACCGCTCGGATCATTTCGAACTGGCCAAGCAGGGCGTGCCGGCGTTGCATTTCCTGCACCCGGGTGCGGACTACATCGATCGGCCGGCGGACTACGGACAGCGCAAACGCGACGAGTACACGACCACGGCGTATCACAAGCCGTCTGACGACGTGCGGGCGGACTGGGATTTGCGCGGCGCGGTCGAAGACGGCGTGTTGCTCTACCGGACCGGTCTTGCCGTGACGCAAGGAAGTGCGTACCCGGAATGGAAGCCCGGCACGGAGTTCTGGCTCGTTCGCGAACGGCAGCTCAAGTCGAAGTCGATCAGGTAGAGGGGCGGCACTACCAATCGCCCGATCGGGCCGGGCGCCTCGCTTCGAACAGCGCCAGGTGGCCGCGCAGCATGGCGACCAGGTCCTCGGGTCCGCCGGCCCGAACCAACTCCGCTGCCTGTGCGACCGCCGCCTTCGCCTTGTCGAACTGCCCCACTTCCGCGCAGGCGACCGCCAACACGTCCAACGCCACCGGGTCCCGGCCGCGCGTGAGCGTCACGGCGTGTTCGGCGTACTGCACGGCTCGTGCGCCGTTCCGAACCGAGTCGTCGGATGAGATCGCGAGCACCCAGGCCACCCGCTTCAGCAGCGCCACTTCGTCCGGACGCCTGGTCAGCGCCTGCTCCAGCGTCCCGACCGCCGCGCGCGTGCGTTTCTGACTGAGCTGGGCCTCCGCCAGGAGCGCGTACGCCCGATCAAGATCCGGCCGCAAGGCGATCGCCTGCTCGAACGCCCGGCTCGCATCATCGACCTTGCCTTGAGGCAGCAGGGCCATGCCGAGGTACAGATGCGCGAGCGATCGCGACTTGCTCTCGTCCGTCGAGGGCTGCAATGGAAGCGTGGTCGCGGCCCGCAGATGCGTCTCCGCTTCGGCAAACCGCTTCACGCCGATCAGGTACGAGCCGTACGTGAGCTGCGCCTGCGCATTCTCGGGACGGTGTTGGACGACGTCCGCCGCGATCGACTCGGCGCTGGCGTACACGCGGTTGCGGTCGCGGGTGGCCAGGGCCAGTGGCACGACCACGGCCGCCACGACCACAAAAAAACTCCAATCCGGGATTCTTTTTTCGGCCTCATTTTTGGCGTTTTTGCTCAGGTTTTCGGTGGCTTTTCGGGCCGAAAAAAGAATCCCGGATTGGAGCACGACCGCGGCAATTACGGCTGCCAGCGGCAGATACATGCGATGCTCCGCGGCCACTTCCGTCGAGATCGGCAGAATGCTCGAGGAGGGCGCGAGGATGAGGAAGAACCAGGCGCCGATCAATCCGACTGGCATGCGCCGGACCAGCGCCACGACCGTCGCGACGGCCAGCGATCCGAGCAGCACGATCTGCGGCATCACCGCGCCCCAGGACTCGGCAGGCAGCCAGCCGTACTGGAAGATGAGCGGCCGCGGCCAGAATGCGAGCCGCAGGTAGTGCACGATGACGCCGGCCTGCGTCCGCAGATACGACCACCACGTCCAGCCCTTGACGCCGAATCCGGCCGACCCCGTGCGCGCCTCAGTCGCCGCGAGCGCGACCGCGATCACCATGGTGGCCGCCAGGCCGATCAACAGGGTCCGCGGCTTCCCGAAGAGCGCGACGTCCGGCCGGCAGATCCAGATCCACAGCGCGACCATCAGCGGCGCGCTGATCATCGACTCCTTGGTGCCCATGCCCAGCGCACACGCGGTGATGGCCGCGATCGTCCAGCGCCGATCGCTGAAGTCGGTTTCCGCCGCCCGAATGGCGCAATACAACGTCGCCAGGTAGAACAGGCCCATCAGCGACTCGACACGCTGAACGACAAACGTCACCGCCTGCGTGTGCAGCGGATGCGCGATCCAGATGGCGGCAACAGAGAATGCCAGGGGCATTGAGGCGCTGGCAAAGCGGTCGCGCAGCGGCGGCGAGAGCAACGTGCGCCGCACGACGCCGAACAGCCCCAGGCCCGCCAGCAGATGCACGATCAGGTTGAACGCGTGATAGCCCCACACATCGGTCGTGCCGGATGCGAGCGCGTAGTTAATCGCGAACGTGAGGTTGGCGACCGGGCGCGCCGCGACCGTCGTGTCCTTTGGCGGCATCAGTGGCCCGGTTGGAGGCCACAGCGATCGAATACTCACGTTCTGCGCGATGGCCGCGTCATCGTCGCCGACGAGCACTCCCGCGAAGCTGTTCGAGTAGGACCACAGACCGATCGCGATCAGGACGCAGGCGAACAGCCAGACTCGGCGGTCGCCGGATTCCGGCACCGCACCTGGCACGGCTGTCGAACGCGTGTTGTGGCGTGCCCGATTCCGGGTCGTTCTGGCCATCGCTGCTATTTAACGACGTCCTTCCAGGCCATGGCGAATCGTTCGCTCAGCAGCCAGGCATTCGGCGTGCTCGGCGTGCCGGGCGTGGCAGCCGGCTGGTATGCGTGCGTCTTCAGATCGCCCGTGTAGCCGGGCCCCTTGGCGCCCGCCAGCACCTCCTCGAAGAACAGCGCTCCGAGATCCCTGGACGCCCCGACGACGTGCCCGAGGCCGGGTTCGACGACGAACGCCCACACGGCGCCGCCACGGCGATTGACGGCGAAGAGTCCCGCGATCGTGTCGATGCGCGACTGCAGATCGACGCCGCCGACGAAGAGAAGGCCCGGCACCGCGCGCGCGGCTTTCGGCAACAAGGCGCTGTAGTAGATCCCGCCCTTGTTCACGATGAACGCCGCCACGCGATCGGGCTTCCACGCCACGAATTCGTAGTTGAACTGGCCGCCGGCCGACATGCCCCACATCAGCAGCGGCGCGGTCGCGACCTCGGGGTGACTCGAGCGCGCGGCGAACTTCGCAAGCACGTCGAGCAGCGCCTGGCCGCTGCCCTGCGACACGTTCACGTAGTCCTCGATGAACGACTGATCGTGCGGCTTGTCGGTGAAGCGGAGACCGATGAGCGCGGCCTTCTGCTTCGTCGCGAACGCCTGCCAGAACGCGTCGTCGGCCATCGGCCGCCCGTCGCCGTTCGATCCCGGCACGAGCACGACAACGGCTCGGACGGGTCCCGATCCTGCCGGCAGCCAGAACCGAAACTCCGCTTTGTCGAAGTTCGGGCCAGGCGCCATCGTCTCGTCGAGCGCCTGACCGTACGAACGACTGGGAACCAGGAAGGACATGAAGAACACGAAGACTAAGGGGAACGATCGAAAGACCTTCTTCACGGCTTCACTCCTTCACGGTGGAGATTCGTTCCCATGCCTGAACCGTGAAGCATGCTACACCCACGGCGTATCCGGCCACGGGGTTGGCCACTTCTCGCCGCGGGAGAACGCGTCCAACTGCAGGAAGAACGTCCCCACGCCTGCCGCACCCTGCATGAAGCCGGTCTGCGCGACGAGGTTGTCCGGCTGAGTGCGGTTCTCCGCCTGCAGCCAGCGCAGACCGCTCCCATCGTCTCTTGCGCGGGCCATCGTGTTGGTCGAGGCACGGTAGCGCATCGTGCCCAGGCTCACATTGCGCGGAGCGTAGTGCCGTGACAGGTCGATCCAGAACTGCCCGATGCCCACGTTGCCGCAACATTGGGAGATGTTGTTCCAGTAGCCGTCCGATTGCTGCTCCGGCGCGCCGCTGTCCACGATCCACGACGCCAGCTCGTCGATCCGCGTCCGCCACGTGCCCTCGCTGATGATCTGCTCCAGCCGCCAGAACAGTCGCGCCGTACCCACGGGGCCGTGACACCAACTGAGATAGAAGCGGTTTTCGCCCCCGCCGGACTGGTGGAAGATGGCGCGCGCGCCATCGCGGCGCGTGGCGATGGCGTCGAGGTAGATCGCGCCCGACAGGGCGCCGTTGAGGAACGCGCGCTCTTTCGTCTGTTGATGAAGCGTCGCCAGGAAGTACGCCACGCCGGCCGTGCCGTGCGCGAAATTGGGATAGTTGCGCTGCAGGGACGCCGACGGAAACCACATGAGGCCGCCCGTGTCCGCGTGCGCGGTCTGGATCACACGCCGACCCGCCTTCGACGCCACGTCCAGGAGCGACGCGTCCTTCCAGCGCGTCGCGGCGTCGAGAAGCAGCAGGCCGGTGCCCGCGGTTCCGCTGATGATGTCGTTCGCGTCCGACCATTCGACGCCATCGCCAACGGTTTTCGCGCGCGCCGCGATGTCCTTGACGGCCTGGCGCGCGGCGGCGTCCCATGCGGGCCCGACCTTCGTGGCGGCCAGCGCCATGTAGGTCGCGGCAATTCCGGCGCGGCCTGTGTACAGGCCGGCATCCAGCGCATCGCCGGCGCGCCTGGTCTCAGCGACCAGATACTCCCCACCGAGCTGGGCTCGATCGCGCCAGCGCGGGTCCCCTGTCGCCTGCCACAGATTCGCGAAGAACAGCACGACGCCGGGCGTGCCGTTGTAGAAGTCCAGGCCGATGGACCCGGGCTTCAGCGGATCGGCAGGCCAGGCGACGCCGGATGGCGAGCGCTGCGCGCTCTGGTCGATCCACTGCGCACAACGAACGGCCAGATCCCGGTATGGACGAGCGGAATTCTGAAGACCGGCGAGCAGAGTGGTGACGCCTGGCCCGACGCCCGCCATCGCGGCCGCCAATGCCGCCTGCGACAGGAATTCGCGCCGAGTCGGCACCCTCACGCCCTTCGCGCGCTTCACGGTTCCTTCTTCTTCACGACAACAGCGCCGCCTTTCATCACCCATTTGACCTTGGCGATGACGACGTCGATGTTCTTGAGGGGATCGCCGTCGACGCCGACGATGTCGGCGAAGTAACCGGGGGCGATGGCGCCGAGTTCCCTGGCGCGGCCGAGCATTTTCGCGGGAACGGTCGTTGCGGTCGCCAGCGCCTGCGTCGGCGTCATGCCGGCCTTGACGAACCAGGCGAGCTCCCGGGTGTTCTGGCCGAACATCGAATAGACCGCGTCCGACCCCATCGCCAGCGTCACGCCGGCCTTGAACGCCCGGCGCGTCGAGTCAAGATTCTTGGCAATGTAGTCCTGCAGCGGGGGGACCGTTTCCGGCGCAAACCCGTACTCGTCTTTCGCGTCCACGTAGTAGCGATTGTGATCGACGGTCGGCGCCCACACCGTGCCCTGCTTCGCCATCATCGCCAGCGTCTCATCGTCCAGTTCGATGCCGTGCTCGATGGAGTCCGCGCCGGCACGGACGGCGTCTTTCGCGCCGGAGGCGCCGTAGGAATGCACCGCTACCGGCCGCCCTGCCGCATGGGCGGCATCGACGATGGCTTTGATTTCGTCGAAGGTGAGCGTTTGGGTGGTCTCGACGCTTTGGAAGCTGCCACGCGAGGCGTAGACCTTGATCCAATCCGAGCCGGCCTTCACGCGCGCGTCAACCAGGCCGGCCATTGCCGCCGCGCCGGGACCACCCGAGCGGCCCGCCGAAATACCCTGGCCGGCCACGAACATGCGCGGCCCGACCATCGTGCCCGCGGCGATCTGGTCGCGCATCAGGTAGTCGGCCCCGCCGGACGCGCCGAGATCGCGCACGGTGGTGACGCCGGCCTCGAGCGTGTGTCGCGCGTTAGCGGCGGCGAGTTCCGCCGTCTGGGCTGGTTGCCGGCGCGGCTGACTCAGCGGCTGGGTTCCAGACGCCGGGTCCCAGTAGTACGTCATGTGCGTGTGCGCGTCGATGAGGCCGGGGATCGCCGTGTATGGGCGGAGGTCGATCACTTCGGCGCCTGACGGCACCGAGCGATTCCCGGATCCCACGCTCTTGATGCGGTCGCCTTCGACGACGATGACCGCGTCGCGGACGGTCTGGCCGAGCCCAGTGACAGCGGTACCGAAACGAAGCGCAACAACGCGCGGCTGTGACGTGAGCGCCAGGGCGACGACGATGACCGCGGGCATCAGAGATAGGCGAAGCACCGTCATGAGCACCTTTGGACCCAGGACCGTAGGACCTTGGGACGACGTCAGGCGCGCAGGTTGTCCGCCTGCCAGTTCCTGACCATCTGCTTGATCGTCTTCTTGTCCTGAATGTTGTCGCGCAGGACTTTCTCGGCGAGGGCCGGCAGTTCTTCGTCACAGGCGAACCGCAGGGCGACGAGCTGGCCCTTGGTGAAGTCGCCGATCCGCGGGTGCATCGACACGGGCAGCACCTCCTTCATGCGCAAGCGCATCTCGAGGCGAATGACGCGATCCTGCACGGTGAGGACGAAGCCTCGCGCGAACAACGCCAACAAGATGATGCCCGCCGCCATCAGGGCGCCCAGGACGGTGTCCACCGAGGGCGCCTGCACGGCGCGGTAGATGGTCCAGCCGAGGTTGACCATGAACAGGCTCAGCAGCCCGTAGTGAAACGGCGGGACGAGACGGACGTGGTTCGCGTAGCTCTGGGAAGTTTGGGGCATAACTACAGCATAGCGGAGAACACCCGTTACAATTGAGCCCTGATGTCCGACGCTGCTCCAACGCCTCCGGAACGCCTGGATTTCATCCGCGAGATCGTCAAGGCCGACAACGCCAGCGGCAAGCATGGCGGCCGTGTCGCCACGCGGTTTCCGCCCGAGCCCAACGGCTACCTGCACATCGGCCACGCGAAGTCGATCTGCCTCAACTTCGGCGTCGCCCGGGACTTCGGCGGCACCTGCAACCTGCGCTTCGACGACACGAATCCCGAGACCGAAGACACCGAGTACGTCGATTCGATCCAGGAGGACGTGCGCTGGCTCGGATTCGAGTGGCACGACCGGCCGTATTACGCGTCGGACTATTTCGAGAAGCTGTACGAATGTGCCGAGATCCTGATCGAGCGCGGCCTGGCGTACGTGGACGACCTCACGCCGGATGAGATCCGCGAGCACCGGGGCACGTTCAAGGAGCCCGGCCGGAACAGCCCCTGGCGCGATCGCGCCGCCGCCGAGAATCTCGACCTGTTTCGCCGCATGCGTGCGGCCGAGTTCCCGGACGGGTCCAGGGTCCTGCGCGCGAAGATCGACATGGCGTCGCCCAACATCAACATGCGCGACCCGATTCTCTATCGCATTCGGCGCGCGCATCACCACCGGACGGGCGACGCGTGGTGCATCTACCCGATGTACGACTACGCGCATCCGATTTCGGACGCGATCGAGCGCATTACGCACTCCATCTGCACACTCGAGTTCGAGGATCACCGGCCGCTCTACGACTGGCTCGTCAACAATCTCCCGCTGCCGGGCAAGCCGCAGCAGATCGAGTTCGCGCGGCTGAACCTGAACTACACGATCATGAGCAAGCGGAAGCTGCTGCAGCTCGTGAACGAGAAGCACGTCAGCGGGTGGGACGACCCGCGCATGCCCACGATCTGCGGGATTCGCCGACGCGGTTTCACGCCCGAGGCCATTCGCCGGTTCGCGGATGAAGTCGGCGTCGCCAAGCGCGAAAACGTCGTCGATGTCGGCCTGCTGGAGTTCTTCGTCCGCGAGGACCTGAACAAGCGTGCGCCCAGGGCGATGGCGGTGCTGCGGCCGCTGAAGGTCGTGCTCGAGAACTATCCGGACGGACAGACCGAGCCGATGGACGTCGTCAATAACCCCGAGGATCCGGCCGCCGGCACGCGCAAGGTTCCGTTCTCACGCGTGCTCTACATCGAGCAGGACGATTTCCGCGAGGATCCGCCGAAGAAGTTCTTCCGCCTGGCGCCCGGGCGCGAGGTGCGGCTGCGAAACGCGTATCTCGTGACATGCCAGTCCGTCGTCAAGAACGACGCCGGCGAGGTGATCGAGTTGCGATGCACGTACGATCCGGCCACACGCGGCGGCGACGCGCCTGACGGCCGCAAGGTCAAGGCGACGCTGCACTGGGTGTCCGCGGCGCACGCGGTGGACGCTGAGGTGCGCCTGTACGATCGACTGTTCACCGCCGAGTTCCCTGGCGCCGGCGACACGGACTTCCTGACGCAGCTGAATCCGAGCTCACTCGAGGTCGTGACTGGCGCCAAGCTCGAGCCGTCGCTGGCCTCCGCGGCCGCCGGCGCACGCTATCAATTCGAGCGCCTCGGTTACTTCTGCGCGGATCCCGACACGAAACCCGGCGCGCCGGTGTTCAACCGCACGGTGACGCTGAAAGACGCCTGGGCAAGGATCGAAGGCAAAGCCAGTACGTAGCCGGCGGGCTTCAGCCCGCCGGATCCACTATCGCGCGTATTTCGCCAGCGCCGCCAACTGGCTGGCGACGTCCGTGTCCCATTGCACCTGCTGCGCGACGGTCCGGCCATGGTCGGTCTGGTCGTCGTATCGGGCCTGCGCGGCCTTCTCGGCGCGCCCGCTTCGCGCCGCCTCAGCTTCCAGATCGCTGGTCGAGATGCGGCACGGCGCGATCAGTTCGGCAAAGGTGCGGCGCAGGCGCCGGGCGTGCACCTCGGTCAAGTCGAAATGCGTCTGCTCGTGGCGCAGCGCGAGCGTGCTGGCAGCGGGCGTCCGCACGATCGACGGACGGACCCATGACGCGTGGGGGCGGAAGGCCGCGACCACCCGGAACTCGAATGTCGATCCCCGGCAGCCCGCGCCCTGAATGAACGCGTACGCGGTCTCCGCCGCGACGGGTCCGGCATCGGCGGGCGGACGTCCCTTGAAGTCCGCCCAGGTCAGCGGCCGGCGCGCCGCCCAGGCGATCGCCTCGTCTTTTGCGATCTGCGAGTCAATCGTCTGCTGGAACGTCGGCCCGGCGGGCGCACGCCCAGACGTCGCGACGCTGCACGCCGCCAGGGCAGCGACCGCGATCGCCGCGACAATGGGCATCAGCCGTCGCATGTTTCGATGATAGCGCGCCTACTCCGCCCTCAGCGCCCTAACCGGATCCACTGTCGTCGCGCGCGCGGACGGGAATCCAGACGGCCGCAAGCGCGACGAGGAGCAGCACCATCGGCACTCCGGCAAACACGACCGGATCCCATTTGCCGGTCTGGAACAGGAAATCCGCGATGAACCGCGCCAGGCCGAACGACGCGCCCAGGCCCACCACGGTGCCGGCCAACGCGAGTGTCATGCCCTGCCGAATCACCATGCGCCGCACCCGTGCCAGCGGCGCGCCGAGCGCCAGCCGGATCCCGATCTCCTGCCGGCGCTGCGCCACCGAATACGCCATCAGCCCGTAGATGCCGATCGCGGCGAGCAGCATCGCCGCGGCGCCAAACACGGTCATCAGCCACATGTTGAAGCGCTGGCGCGACGTGGACACCGAGACGACGTCGTTCATCGACTGCACCTGCGACACGGGCAGTCCCGTCGCCTGCTGCAGTTTGTCCTGGATCGCTTTGCTGAGGCCGGACGGATCGGTCCGGGTCCGCACCACCCATGCCATCGGCGACAACCCCACGTTCAGCGCGTTGGCCGCGTCGGGCACCTGCGCCTGCGGGATGAACATGATCGGCTGCGGATTCGCATTCAGGCCGGCATCGCGGGAGTCGCCGACGACGCCGATGATTTCCCGCTCCGGTTCGGCGGCAAACTCGCGCATCACGCCCTTGCCAATCGTGAGATGCTGCCCGAGCGGCTCCTCGGCCTGGAAGAACTGCCGCACGAACGCCTCGTTCACAATCACGGCAGGCGGGCCGCCGGACTTGTCGCTCTCCGTGAACGATCGGCCTTTCCTGACCGGAATCCTGAACACCTCGAAATAGCCTGGCGAGACGGTCATCCAGCCGGCGCCGCCGTGAAACGGGCCGTCGGCGAGCGGCCGGCCGCTCACGCTGAACGGCAGTCCATAGCCGCCCTGCAGCGGCACGCAGCACGTCGCGCTCGCCAGTTCGACGCCCGGAATGACGCGCAGTTGTTCCACACCGTTCCGCACCATCTGCTCGACGCCTTCCGCGGTCTGAAACTGCGGCCCGGTCAGCGACATCCTCATCGTCAACACGTTCGTCGCATCGAAGCCGGGATCGACGCGGCCGAGGGCCGCGGCGCTCTTGATGAGCAACGCGGAACCGATGAGCAGGATCATCGCCAGGGCGACTTCCGTCACGACCAGGATTGACCGCGTCCAGGCCTGGCGCGACCCGGTGCCCGATCGGCTGCTGCTTTCCTTGAGCGACCGCGTCAGATCCACGCGGGAGGCCTGCAACGCGGGAATCAAGCCGAACACGATGCCGGTCAGCAGCGAGACGCCGACGGTGAACGCCGCGACGCGCCAGTCGATTCCGACGAAGGCGCCGTCCGTGCCGACCCGCGGCAAGCCGGCGGTGTTGAGCGACAACAGCGCGCGAATGCCGGCAAGCCCCAACGCCAGGCCGAGGACGCCGCCGATCGACGACAGGACGACGCTCTCGGTCAGCAACTGACGGACGATGCGGCCGCGTGAACCCCCGAGGGCCGCGCGCACGGCGATTTCACGCGTCCGGCCCGTGGCGCGCACGAGCAGCAGGTTGGCCACGTTCGCGCAGGCGATCAGCAGCACCAGCCCCACGGCCCAGGCCATCACGACGAGCGATTGCCGCACGTTCCTGACGAGCACGTCCCGCACCGGCATCACGCTGAAGCTGTTCTGCGCCGGCAGCGCGTTCGGGAATTTCTGGCGGAAGATGTCCGCCGACGCCTTCAGCCTGGCCTGGGCCTGTTCGAGCGTCACACCGGGCTTGAGCCGGCCGGCCGCGGCGAAGTAGTGCCCCTGGTCGGCGGAGTTCGGATCGATCTGAAATGCGACCCAGACATCAGGCTCCGGACCGAACTCCCTGAACGACACGTTCGGGCCCAGCACGCCGATCACCACGTAGGGCTCGGCGCTCAGCGACAGCGATTGGCCGACGATATTGGGGTCGCTGCTGAAGCGCGTGCTCCAGAGCTTGTAGCTGAGGACCACCGCCTTCGGGCCATTCGGCAGATCCTCATCGACGGAGAAACTCCGCCCCTTCACAAAGTCCGCGCCCATCAATTTGAAGAAGTTGACCGACACGCGGCCGGACCGCAGCTGCTCGGGAAACGAGCCGCTCGTGTAGTTCATGATGCCGGTGTTGAACGCCGACACGTCGGTGACGACGTCCGATTGCGCGCGCCAGTGGAGGAACTTGGCGGGTGACGCCGCCGGGCCGGTCCCGTTTGGCGTGACGTTCGTGAAGTAGACGATCCGGTCCGGGTCCGGCAGTGCCACCGGTCGCAGGAGCACGGCATTGACGACCGAGAAGATGGCGGTGTTCGCGCCGATCCCGAGGGTCAGGGCGGCGATGGCCGCCGCGGCAAATGCCGGGTTCTGGCGCAAGGCGCGGAAGGCCTGTTTCAGGTCCTGGAGCAGTCGTTCCATGGGGTATCCAGGAACTTAGACGTAAGGCGGGCCGGCAAAGTCGCGCCGGTCGCGGGACAGGTCGGGGTTGTCCTCCACGAAACCGATCCGGCCTGAAGCAACTATCGCCGGTCCCCCAGCCGGGAGGCTTCGCTGTCAACGGTTTCGTCGGAGGACAACCCCGACCTGTCCCGCAACCACCGCGCCGTCACTGTCCTTCGAGACTGCGCCGATTCGCAGGTCCTGTACTTTCTTCTCGCCCTCTCGGATTGTGACTTTGACGCCCGCAGGAGCGACAGCGGCCAGAAAGTCCTCGCCGCGCCAGTTCTCTTCGGCGACGTCCGTCACGGCGGCGAGGCGGTAGGTGCCGGGCGGCAAGTCCGTGAACACGAATCGTCCGTTCGTCGCAGGGCGCGCCTGCTGAATCCGGCGCGCGGCCGACCACAGCGGGCGATCTTCGGGAAGCGTGATTACGACGTAGTCTGGTGCCGGGCGTCCGTCGGCCGTGGTCAGCGTCCCCGCCAATTCGGTGTGCCGATCGGAAAACGTCAGCGTGACATTCGTCAGATCCGTATCGCCAACGGTGAACGGCCGGTCGAGCAAATCGCGTCCGTCGACGAGCGCCGATCTCAGCCACCACCCGTTCGGCCCGACACCGCCCGGCACCTGAGCGCTGAGCTGGTAGGGCGCCGGGATCAGGCCCTTCAGTTCGAACGCACCGTCTGCCTGCACGGTGCCGGCAGTCCGGGCCGCGGCCATCAGCGACGCGTTGGGTCCGGTCAATGGCTGGGTTCGCTCGGGCGTGAGCCAGAGCTTGACCTCCGACAAGATTCGCAGGCGGTTTCATGACGGCTGGCGTCGAAGGCCACGCGCCCGGTCACCACAAGCCCCGGCCTCAGAGAAAGCACGACGCCACCGATGTCTCCGCCTCCACTGACCGTGACGGTCGCAGTGGCCCACAGGAACGTGCCTGGCGGCAAATCGGTCGCACGGCCAGTGGACGTGGTGACATTGCCAACCGTTCGCTCGACCTGCGCCGTTGATCGGGCCGTAATCGTGTAGGTGCCCGGGTGCGACATTTGAAAAGCGGAACACGCCGTCTGCGCCAGGTCTGAGATCGAGCGACGGGTCGAACCCCGTGCTAATCGGCATCGGGGGGCCGGGCCGCCCGATGCTGAGCGCGACACCGGAAGCCGGCTGCCCGCCAGACCCAACGACAACGCCCTCAATCGTCGCGGTCCGCACCAGTACGAAAGACAAATCGACGCCCTGCTGCTCCTCGCCCGCCGCCAGCGTGACGATGGCCGCCTGCTCGGCGGAGATCGCCGACGGATGGAAGACCGGTGCGTAGTTGAAGCGCGCGACCTCGGTAGGCTGGCTGCCGGCGGACGCATTCGCCGCGCGCTGCTGCAGCGCGCGAAATTCGGCATCGATTTGCTCGTGCGACAGGACCAGCAGGTCCGGACGATTGCCACCAGGACCCGTCAGCGGCGGCGAGGCGCCAACGATGTAGCCGCCAGGCGCGAGGCCGAATATGCGAAAGACGCCCTGGTCGTCGGTCGTCACTGGCTCCACCAGGGCATCGCCGGAGAATCCCTGCATGGTCGTCAACGCCGCGCTGGCACGCACGGCGAACACGTCGACGCCCCGCAGGGTCTCGCCGGACGGATCGCGCACTGTGCCCGTAATGACCGAGCCGCGCGTGAGGAGCATTCGCAGACCGGCCACCACCTCGCCGTCGCGCACGACGATGGACGTGCCGGGACGTCCGGGGCCCTTCGCGCCGAAAGTGGATGTGAGATACGCGGGCTTGGAGACCGTGAGGGCGTAGCTGCCCGCCGGCACGAACCCAATCGTGAACCGCCCCTCATCGTCCGTCACTGCTCCACGATTCAACTCCCCGCGACCAGACAGCCGGATGATGGCGTGACGCACCGGCTTCGACGGATCTTCCGCGCTTACGACCACGCCACTGATCGTCGCCGAGCCGGCGGTTTGCTGCGGCGCGCCGGTCAACGGCACTGCGATCAGCAGTGCGGCGACACGCATAATCGCGCGGATCCAGAGGCGTCGCATTGCGTTACCGGGCCATCTTCACTGTGTTGACGATGAGGCTGAGGGTCTTCGTCTCGCCCCAGCCGACCGTCACCTTCGCCGCGGGCACCGCAGCTGCTTCGAGGAATTTCGGATCCTGCCACAGTGTGGCCTGGGCGTCCTCGACGGCAATGACGTAGTAATCGCCCGCCGGCAGCGGCGAAATGCTGAACTCGCCGTTCGTCGAGATGGGTTTCGATTTTAGCTGCAACGGACTGAACCCATAATTCGTCCAGAGCGATCGGTCCGTCGGGAATGCGATCACCGCGCCGCCGCCGGCGAGCTGGCCGCGCGCATCGCGCACCGATCCTGCGATTCTTGAGACCTCCGGCGTCAGCGTAATGACCACGTTCTCGATGTCTCGTCCATCGGAAGCGTCGAAGGCGCGATCGCGGTAGTCGCGGCCCTGCCATTCGATGGACTTGACGGTCCCGGGCCCGGAGAAGCGGAGGACATACCCGCCGGCCAGCAGACCGCCGATGCGGAATGTCGACAGGCTCACGGGTTCGTTCATGGACATGCCGAGCGAGGGATCGCCGTTGGCGGGAACCGCGTAGATCATCGGCACTGATCCCCGCACGCCGGGGCCCGGGCTCACCGCGCCGTCGATTCGACCCGTCATGGTCGCCGCGCGACGCAAGGGCACGATGACTCCACTCAGGTTCTGGTCGCCGACCGTCACCGTCATTCGCGCCGAATGGGCGGGCCCTGCGACAGATCGAACCGAATACCGGGCGCCGCCCGAGCCCGAATCGATCACGCCGATGCTGACATTGCCGCCCGCCCAGCCCGGCGGCTCGGGCAGATAGCGCAGGGACGTGAGGTCGTCAGCCGTGTATTCCATCGTCGAACGGGACGCGATGAGCGTGTACGTGCCCGACGGCACGTTGATCAAGGTGAACGCGCCACTGGCGGGGACGAGAGCCGTCGCCATCTCTGAACCGTAGCCAAGCGTCTCCGAACCAGCCGGCAGCAGGCGCAATGTCATACCTGCCACCGCTTCCGGAGGTCCTTCCACCAGGCCGCTGATGCGCACGGTTCGCACGGGTGCGATCTGAATGTCGATGCCGGATCGCTCTTCGCCGATGTCGAGATCGATCACTGCAGCGTCGGCCAGCGTCCGCCCAGCCGGAAACATGGTCGGCGGATAGGCCATGCCGCTGCCGGGCGGCAACGACGCGGCGTAGCGGCCCGCCACCAGGCGGGCGAACGGATCCACGAAGATCGCGGGATCATCGGGCATCAGCACCGGACGGCCGGTGTCTTCGATTAACTTGATCCTGTCTGGGCGATATCCCGAAAAACCGAGGAGCGTCGTGTCCGCTGGCACGGACGCCTGCACGGACGGCACGATCACGGCGTATCTTCCTTTGCTCAAACCCGCCACGCGATACCGCCCGCGGTCGTCAGTCTTCGCGACCGTGCCGCCGGCGATCTGCGGTTGACCGGCGACCATCACATGCTTCAGCACCCTGACGGGAGCACTGACGACCGGTTCGCCGGCTTCGTCCCTGATCGTCCCGGAGATCGCTCCCGGCTTCCACAGCACGATGCGGGCATCGGCGAACCACTGACCATCGCCCAGCGGAATGGCGCGCGACGCAAAAGTGTTCGGATCGATCTGACCGTATTGTGAACGGAAATAGCCAGAACAAAGGACTGAGATCGTATAGCTAGCCGCTGGCAACCGCGAAAACACGAAGCGTCCCTGGCTGTCCGTGACGGCTCGTGTTGGGCCCGGCAGTTTGGCCGCCGCCGTGAGATTAACGAAAGCGCCCTGGATCGGGCGCCCCGTGGATCCATCGACGACGACACCGCTGATGGCCGCGGTGCCGGCTTGGGGAAGCGGCGCGGCCTTGATGGTTGGCGATGCGGGCGCGGGCGGGGCTGCGCCGCGTTGGGCGCCGAGTGCTGCTGCCGCCACTGCAACGCCGATAACGGCGAACACGAGTACCCAGGAGCGACGAGGGCTCATCCGGGCGTCCAACCGCCGAGTTACGCGCTTACGCCACGCGCCTGCTCGATCTTGGCCAGGTGCTCGAGCCGAACCGGGCACTTGTCCGCGCGCGCCTGATCGCAGCCGCAGTCGCCTTCTTCCTTGACGGCGCCGCAGGACAGGCAGACGAACTCCGCGTGGCAGACCACGTGGTCCTCGAAGGTGGCGCGTCCCCACTGGTCCGTTTCACAAAACGGATGACTCTCGGTGTGGGTGACCCGGCGGCTCCACTGGTGGCGTGCCAGCAAACGATCGTTACAACTCAAAATGGCCTCCTCTGAAGCGAGCGTCGTACGGGCAGGATGCGCTCACCCGGCGGAACCGTCAAGCCCCAAACATGACGATGGCCTGTCCGGTCCCCACGCACGTTTGACCGTGTAGAAATATCCTGCTGCCTAATCCCGGCGGGCCATCCACGGCCGAATACGCCTTTATCCGCTCGGCACGCCAGTTGCACTGTTGCCTCGCAGACCCCGAGGGGTCGCCTATGACACGCGCCCGCCGACTGGTTCTTCTTTCCTCCAGCTTCATGCTTCTGGTTCTCGCGACGTCGCTCACCGGCCGAGCCGCGCCGGTTCAGGACCGCCCGGCAGCCGCGCGCATCACTGCCGCCGCCAACGTCACCCTGCGCACACAACCCTCGCCGACCGCTCCGGCCGTTGCTCAACTACCGCTGGGCACGGAGATGACCGACGCCGGGCCGGTCGGCCTCGACAAAACCTGGATCCGCGTGAAACTCAGCGATGGACGCGAAGGCTGGGTGCTCGCGAACCTGACGAAACCACTCGATGCTGCCTGGCGCTGGCCGACGTTCGACCGCATCATCGCGGAGCGGCTCGGCCGCAAGGGCGACGGCTTCCCCGCGCTCGCGGAGCTGGTCGCCTTCATCGAACGCGTCGCGCCTGAGTACTCGGATCCCGACGGCCGCGCGCGAATCGAACTGTCGCGGCTCCGCGCCACCGCCGCGGCGCTCGCGGCCATCCCGCCGAACGGCGGACGCCGCGACCCGTACGCGCCATGGCTGGCCGCGCGGAAAGCCGACGTGGTCTACGACGAACCCGGCGGTCGCTGGATGGTCTCGAGCGCGGCGATTTGGGACCTGCAGGCCCGCCACGCCAGGACATCGTCTGCCGACGACATCGCGTGGTTCGCCGTCACGAACGGCCTCGGAGGTGAATGCGAGGGGCACCTCACCTGCTACCTCCAGTGGCGCGATCGGCTCCAGGGCGAGTATCTGCGGCGCCAACCGGGCGGACGCCATGCGGAAGAGGCCGTCGGCGCGATCAAGGACCTGGCCGACCTTCTGGTCCAGCCGCGCAAGCCGAACGAAGCCTACGAGTTCGACCGCGCGCGCGACTGCCGCGATCTCACGGCCTCGATCGACGCGCTCACCGCAGCCGTGAAGGCGACTCGCGCGGCCAACCGCGACGCGGCGATCGCAAGCCTGGCGACGCTGCGGAAGATCTGTCAGTGATACCGCCCCCTGGGGTCTAGCTGACATCCCTTCATCTCACACGGAGGCACGGAGGGACGGAGGCGCGGAGTTGCTTCTTTTGGGCTGCGGATCACGCGGTCACGCTCTCCCCAAAAGAGAACTCCGCGCCTCCGTCCCTCCGTGCCTCCGTGTGCAAAAGAATCCCTGGGTCTGAAGACCCGGGGCTCCATTGGATGTATCCTCACCGCGACGTTCCCCGGGAGGCTCCATGACACGCTCGCGATCAATCATCTTCTTCCTGGCGCTCGCGGCCATCGGCGCCGCCTCGGCCCTGGCGCCGCGCGCCCAGGGCACGGCGCCCTTCAACGAGCCGCTCCTCCGCGCCTTCACGTACCGCAATCTCGGGCCGTTCCGGATGGGCGCGCGCACGTCGGACATCGCGGTGCCGGCCTCGCCGGCGAAGGACCACCTGTACACCTTCTACGTCTCCTTCTGGACCGGCGGCGTCTGGAAGACGACGAACAACGGGACGACGTTCGAGCCGGTCTTCGACGGACAGGCGAAGCTCGCCGTCGGTGACGTGACCATCGCGCCGTCGAACAGCAACATCGTCTGGGTCGGCACCGGCGATGCCTTCACGTCGCGCAGTTCGTATGCCGGCGACGGCGTGTACAAGTCCACCGACGCGGGCCGCACGTGGACGAACATGGGCCTGCGCGATTCGCATCACATCGCGCGCATGGCGATCGATCCGTCCAACCCGGACGTCGTCTTCGTGGCGGCCATGGGCCACCTGTATTCCGACAACGCCGAACGGGGCGTGTTCAAGACGACGAACGGCGGCGCGACGTGGGAGAAGGTGTTGTTCGTCAACGACAAGATCGGCGTCATCGATCTCGTCATGGATCCGCGCAACCCGTCGGTGCTGTATGCGGCGACGTATGACAAGCGGCGACTGCCGTGGCAGATCGTCAACGGCGGGCCGGAGAGCGGCATCTACAAGACGACCGATGGCGGGCGATCGTGGAGCCGGCTCACGAACGGCCTGCCGAGCGGCCGGATCGGCCGGATTGGCCTCGACATCTACCTGAAGAACCCGGACATTCTCTACGCCGTGATTGAGAACGACAATCCGCGTCCGGCGGGGCCAGGCGCGACCCAGCCGCCGACCGGGTCGGCCGCCATCATCGGCGGCGAGGTCTACCGGACGGCTGACGCGGGCCGGACGTGGACGAAGATGAACGCAGACGACTACAACGTCAGCCCGAAGGGCCCGTACTACTTCAGCCAGATTCGCGTCGATCCCAACAACGACCAGCACCTGCTCGTGACCCAGGACGGCTACCGCCGGTCGCTCGATGGCGGGCGAACCTGGAACGCGCCGGCCGTGTTTCCGCGCATGTTCGGCGACTACCGGACGCTGTGGATCGATCCCGAGAATTCCGACCGGATGATTGCTGGGAGCGACGCCGCCATCGCCATCAGCTACGACGGGGGCCGCTCGAGCGATCACTACGCGAACATCCCCGTCGGCGAGATCTACTCAATCGGCTTCGACATGGAGGACCCGTACAACCTCTACGCGGGCCTGCAGGATCACGAACACTGGAAGGGGCCGTCGAACGGACCGCTGGGCCGCGTGACGGTGTGGGACTGGCTCGCGGTCGGCGACAACGACGGCATTTTCACCCAGGTCGATCCCACCGACAGCCGCTGGCTCTACACCACGCGGCAGTACGGCGGCCACACGCGCGTGGATCAGAAACTCGGGTACGAAACGAACATCTGGCCGGTGCGGCCCGCGGGCCAGGGCGATCCGTACCGCTTCCAGTGGGCGACGCCGATCCATATCTCGCCGCACGACAGCAAGGTGATCTACGCGGGCGCGCAGGTGCTCCTGAAGTCCGTCGACCGAGGCGATCACTGGACCGAAATCAGCCCCGATCTCAGCAGTAACGACAAGACCCGGATTCTGCCGGAGTCGGAAGGCAGTGTGCCCGGCGGCATTCCGTGGTTCGCCATCACCACGATTTCGGAATCGCCCATGACGCGCGGGGTGATTTGGGCCGGCACGAGCGACGGCAAGGTGCAGGTCACCCGCAACGACGGCGGGATCCTGGACGGACGTGACGGCCAGGATCACGACGGCTGGCGGGCGCGAGGATGCCTACGTCTCGCGCGTCCGCGCCTCCTCCCACGTGGCCGGCCGCGCCTACGTGTCCAAGAGCGGCTACAAGTTCGACGACTTCCGGCCCTTCCTGTACCGCACGGAAGACTTCGGCGCGACCTGGACGCCGATCGCGGCGAATCTGCCGAACGAGCCGATCAACGTGGTCTTCGAGGACGCGAAGAACCCGAACCTGCTCTTCGTCGGCAACGACACGGGCGTGTTCGTCTCCATCGATCGCGGCGCGCGCTGGGTGAAGATGAACAACAACATGCCGAACATCCCCGTGCACGATCTGGCCGTGCACCCGCGCGAGAACGATCTCATCCTCGGCACGTACGGGCGCGACTTCTGGATCACGAACATCGGCCCGCTGCAGGAACTGACGGACGCGGTCCTCGCCGAGGACGCGCACCTGTTCAGCATCAAGCCGACGACGCAGCGCGTGATCTGGTCGTTCGGCGCGAACGACTACCTGTTCGGCCAGCGGCACCTGCAGACACCGAACGAACCGAACGGTATGGTCATCAGGTACTACCTGAAGGCCGCCGGGTCCGGTGCCGCGTCGATTGTGGTGGCCGACTCGTCCGGCCAGGAAGTGGCCCGGCTCCAGGGCAGCGTCACCGCCGGCATCAACACCGTCGTCTGGAACACCAGGCTCACGGGGCGGGCGGGCGGCGCGGGCACCACCGCGCGAGGCGGCGGGGCCACGCGCGGCGGGGCCGGCATCGAGACCCTCGCGCCACTCGGGGATTACATGGTGTCGCTGACGGTGGGCGGAAAGACGCTGACGCAGAAGGCGACGATCGCGAAGACGCAGGGCTGGTCGATCGGCCAGACGCCTACGATCATTCGCTGAGCAATCAGGGAGAACTGCGATGCTCTTGAAACGACGTCACGTTCTCACGGCACTGGTCCTCGTTCTGCTGGCCTCCGGCGCCCTGGCGCCGGACCAGTTCGTCGCGCGCGCACAGGCCCCCGCGCCGCTGGCATACACGATCCGTTTCCCTGACACGGCGTCGCGGTCGTTCACCGTGGAGATCATGGTGCCGACCGACAGACGCGAATCGATCGACCTGATGATGCCAGTCTGGTCACCCGGGTTCTACGGTCTGCAGAACTACGGCGACCGCGTCAGCAACTTCCATGCGTGGGCTGCCCACGACGCCGCCCTCGACGCCGCGCGCACGAACTCGAGCCGCTGGACGGTGAAGACCGGCGGCCGGACGTTCGTCTGGGTGTCCTATACGGTCGCCGCGCCTCGCCTCAGCAATCTCTCGAACGGCGTCACGGACACGGGCGCCGTGCTCATCGGCCCGGCGACGTTCATGGCGCTGGCCGACGACCTCGGACGACCCGCGGACGTCCGGCTCGAACTGCCGGACGCCTGGACGGGCTCCATGACCTCGCTCGACGCTGCACCCGACGGCGCCCCGAACCATTACGTCGCGCCGAACTACGACGTGCTCGCCGACTCGCCCATTCTCGCCGGCGCCGATCTCATCAGCACGCGCTTCTCCGCCGCCGGCATCACCCACTACTGGACGTACCTCGGTAAGGCCGAGTGGGATGGCGAGAAAGTGGCCGCCGTCATGACGCCGCTCATCGAGGAGCACGCGCGGTTCTGGGGCTCGCTGCCCTACACGAAATACGCGTTCCTCAACATCGTGACCGGCGGGGGCGGCGGCTCCGGCGTCGAGCACCTGAATTCCGTCGCGATCACCACGGGCGGGCGCGAACCGGCGACGCAGGATGCGAAGTTCAGGAATGCCGCGTTCGTGAGCCACGAGTACTTCCACGCAATGAACGTCAAACGCCTGCGGCCGGTTGAACTCGGGCCATTCGACTACGAGCATCCGCCGGTGACGACGGGATTGTGGGTCGCGGAGGGACTGACGTCCTACTTCGGCGACTTGCTCGCGGCTCGCGCCGGACTGGGATCCGAACAGGACTACCTGACTCTGGCGTCCAAACACATCACCGATCTCCAGACCAAGCAGCCCGGGCGCCTGGTGCAGACCCTCGAACAGGCGTCCGCGCAGATGTTCGAGCGAATCCCCGCGGCCCAGAAGGTGGACTACTACGTGAAGGGTCCCGTGGTCGGGCTCGTGCTCGACGCGCACATCCGCCGGCTGACGAACGGACGGAAGAGCCTGGACGACGTCATGCGACTCGAGTACCAGCGCTGGTCAGGCGCGCGCGGCTACAGCGCGGCTGATTTCAGCCAGACGATGTCGGACGCGGCCGGCTTCGATATGCAGGCGTTCCTGCACACAGCTGGTCGCGACGACCGAGGAGATCGATTACGCCGAGATGCTCGACTGGTTCGGCCTTCGATTTGCCCCAAGCGACGACCCGGCGAAGGCGTGGACGCTCGAAGTGCGACCGGACGTGACTGCCGATCAGAAGTCCCATCTCGCCGCGCTGCTGGCGCACTCGAAAGCGAGCTAGGGCACACGTGCCTCAGTAGTCGGCGGGCTTCAGCCCGCCGAGAGACGTCCGGCGGGCTGGAGCCCGCCGGCTACGTACGGCCGCTATCGTCCTTCGCGCTGCAACGCCGTCACGCCTTCGGTGATCCACGCCGGCGCTGGCGCACCCTTGAGGTAATGGTCGAACCACGCGTGAATGCGGTGCTGATAGTCGATCTGGTTCTTCTTCACGCGCAGGCCGTGGTCCTCGCCGTTGTAGACGAGCATCACCACGTTCTTCTTGGCGCGGCGCGCGATGTTGTACAGCTCCACTGACTGGTGCCAGAAGACCGTGCCGTCCGAATCCCCCGCCTCCAGCAACAGCGGCGTCGTCATGGTCGGAATCCCGAAGATCGCGGAGTTGCGGACGTACCGGTCCAGGTCCTCGTAGAGCGGCACGACCATGCGCTGCTGCCCGGTCTCGATGTGATCGGTCTCGGCGATACCGGACGACCAGTGGCCGTTGCCGTAGTTGCTGATCAGGTCGGCGATGCCGGCGCCTGAGACGGCTGCCGCGAAGATCTTCGTGTGCGTGGCCAGGAACATGGCATCGAAGCCGCCCCACGAATGGCCCATCACGCCGACCTTCGTGCCGTCCACGGCGCCCATGGACACGACCTTGTTCACCGCGGCCGTCACGCACTCGACCACCGACACACCCGGCTCGCCGGGCGCAAACACGATGTCGGGCTGGAAGTAGAAGTAGCCGTTCTGGGTCAGCGCCGCGCCGTTGTAGTAGTCGCGCTCGGTCGGATTCGTGAACCGGTGCAGCCCGTCCGACAGCTTTTCGTACAGGTACACGACCATCGGGTATTTCTTGCCGGGCTCGTAGTTCGCCGGGTAATGCAGGATGCCCTGCAGCGCAATCTTCTGCTTGCCGCGCGTGATCGTGTAGTCGACCAGTTCGGCGCGCGTCCAGGCGTACTGCGGCAGGAACGGATTCGTGTTCGTGACCTGCTTCGCGGCAGCCAGGTCCGGCCCGCCGACGAACAGATCCGGCGAGTCGTCGGCGTCCTGCACCGAGTACGTGAACACGTCCGCCTTCTCCGCCTTCGCCAGACCGCCCACGCTCTTGTCGAGCCAGATCGAGTTTCGTCGTGCCGCTTCCCAGGCGCCCGTAACCGGACTTCTTGCTCATCGTGCCGAACAGCGTGACGTAAGCGCCGTCCAGATCAACGGGTTCACCGGGCTGGCCGCCCAGATTGAAGAGACGCACTCGCATCTGATCGTCGCCGCCCGAGCTGAACTTCGTTCCTCCCGTGCCGGTCGGCGACACCTTCCACACGTCGAACTTGTCGTACAGGATGACCGCCGCATCATCCTTGGTCCAGCCGCCGATGCCGAACATCGTCTTCTGCGGCGAGGTGCTGTCGGACTCGGTGTCCACGAACGAGTTCTTCGCGTTGGCGGTGACGTTCGTGACCGCCTTGCTGGCCAGGTCAATCGTGAAGTACTGGCCGTTGTCGGCGTAGATGGCGTACTTGCCGCCGGTGCTGGCCGACACCTGGCCGCCGACGCCCTTCTTCAGCAGCGTCCGCTCGCCCGTCGTCAGATCCGCCAGATAGATGTCCGCCAGGCCGCGGCCGATCGATCGTTCCATCAGGTACGGCGTGAACTCGGAGACCAGCGCCTTCGTCGTGCCGCGGATCGCCGTCACGTTCTCGTCGAATGACTTGCCAATGACGACCAGCTTGTTGGCGGAGACGTGCCAGACCGCCGGCAGGTTTCGGCGGCGATCGGCGGCGACGCTGAGTTTCTGCGCCGACATCACCGTCGCGTCCTTCCAATGCCACACGTCCACATCGGGCTTGTCGTCGGCGGCGGCGCCGCCACGCCCGCCTTGGCCCGAGCCCGCCGACGGGGCGCCGCCGCGCCCGGCGCCGCGTCCGCCCTCAGCAGGCGCGGGCTTCATCGGCCAGTCGGCGACACCGAGCATGACCATCTGATCGCCGCCCGCCGGCCCCACCATCCACGAAGGCCGGCGCGTCGTCACGATGCGCTGCGCCGCCGGCAGCGCGCTGGTCGCGGCCGGGTCCATCGTCTTCAGGGCTTCCGTCTGGGTCCCGACCGACGTCCACACCAGCACGACTTGCGCCGGGCCGTCGTGCTTGTCATCGCTCTTCGCCTTGAGCACGAGCAAATCGGACGAGTCAGCGCGCCAGGACAGCGCCGAGTAGTCGGTCGCCGACGTTTCCAGCACGCGCAGCACCGAGGTCGCCGGATCGTAGATCTGGACGCCGTTGCCGGCCTGGCCGTCCGTGCCGATGATCATCGCCAGCAACCGTCCGGTGTCCGTCGGCTGCCAGGCGTATTCCGTCACGTTGCCGAAGGTCAGGTCCGCGCCGGTCGAGAGGTTCCTCACGATCAACGTCGTGCCGACCGCGCCTGCCGGCGCCGCGGCGCCACCGCCGCCGCCACCGCCGCCACGTCCGCCAGGCGCGGGTGCGGCCGCCGCCGGTGCCGCAGCGGCCCCGGCTGACACCGGCGCGTAGCGCTTCATCGCAATCGACTGGCCCGTGCGATCGAAGGCAAATGACTCGATGCCGTCCACGGTCGACTCGGTGCTCGTGCCGAGCTTCGTCAGCCCGAGCTTGCGCTGCACCGGCTGCCGCGCCGTGCGCAGGCGCTCCGCTTCGGCCTCGGACTGGCCGATGGCGTATGCAATCCACTGAGAGGTCGACGTGTAGGTGGCGCCGGATCCAAAGGGCACGGTCTTCGTGGCCGTCCCGCCAATCTGAGTGATCCGGAGTTCGCTATCTCCGCCGACCTTGGTGATGGTGTAGGCCAGCCACTTGCCGTCCGGCGAGAGCCCGCCCCGTGCGGCGCCGGCGGACACCGACTCGAACTGGTCGTAGTCGGCGGGCTTCAGCGTCGGCTTCGACTGGGCCGCCGGATCGACGGACAGGACGAACGCCAGAACAAGCAGGGAGGACAGGGCAAGGACGGCTCGGCGCATGGGGTACCTCAGGGCCCGAATGTTACGATGTCTTGCACCCTTCATGCAGCCATTCCGACCGCTGGCGCTCGCCCTCGTCGTCCTGTCGCTGACCCGGGCCGAGGCCTTCCAGTTCCGCTCCTCCACCGAGCTCGTCTCGGTCTACGCGACCGTGCAGGACAAGGCGACGCGCCTCGTGCCGGACCTGAAGCAGGAGGACTTCGTCATCACGGACAACGGCAAGGTGCAGCCGATCTCGTTCTTCAGCAACGAGGTCACGCCGTTCTCGGTCGTCGTCATGCTGGATCGCAGCGGGTCGATGTACCAGCACCAGTTCATGATTCGCGACGCCGCCATGTCCTTCATCGTCCGGTTGCTGCCCGACGACCAGGCGCGCATCGGCAGTTTTGGCAACTTCTTTGGCAACCGCGTCGTCCTGAGCCCGCCCAGATTCACCTCGAACAAGGCCGACCTGATCGACGTGCTGCACGTGCCCGTGGGCCTGGGCGGCAATTCGCCCGTGTGGATTTCGATCGACCAGAGCATCACGGCGCTGTCGGGCCTGGATGGCCGGCGCGTGGTGCTCATTTTCAGCGACGGCCACGACGAACCTGTGCCCACGCTCATGCCCGTCAAGCTGAAGGACGTGATGGAGCGCGCGCGGCTGACGAACGTGATGATCTACGCCCTCGCGTTCGCGGACGTGCAACGGCGGCAGGGGCGGGACCCGAGAGTTACGCCGCCGGATCCCGGTTTGCGCAAGCTGGCCGACGACAGCGGCGGCGGCTACTTCGAGGTGCGTGATACCGAGAAACTCGGCGAACTATTCACGCGTGTCGCCGAGGAACTGCATCGCCAGTACTGGCTGGGATTCGCGCCACCGGCGCGCGACGGCAAGGTGCACAAGATTGTCGTCAAAGTGAATCGCCCGGACATGACCGTCCGCGCGAGGCAAAGCTATCTCGCGCCGTCCGGACAGTAACCCGCCCCGCCCTTCGGCCGGCTCGGCGGGATGGTACGATTCCCGAACATGACGGGCCCATCGAACCGCACAGTACCTCATGACCGCCGCGATGCTTGCCGTCGGGGCACTGACCACCGGATGTTCCTCCGCCCCGGCCCTGACCGACCGCGATCGGTTGCTGGTCGCTGATTTCTCGAACACCACCGGGGACGCGGCGCTCGACGACGCGCTGAGGCCGGCGGTGACCGTGCTCCTGCAGCAGTCTCCGTTTCTGACCCTCGTGTCGGATCAGCGCATCCAGCGTGCGCTGCGGGCGATCCAACGGCCCGCGGACGAAGCGGTTTCCGGCGACGTCGGCCGAGAAGTCTGCAAGCAGGTCGGCGCCAAGGCCATGGTCGACGGATCGGTCGCGTCTTCCGGATCGCAGGTCATCGTGACGCTCGTCGCGACCGACTGCCAGTCCGGCAAGCCGCTGGCCAAAGAGACAACCAAGGCGGCGGGCAAGGCCGACGTCGTGAGCCAGCTTGGCGTGGCCGTCAAGAGCCTGCGCCAGCGCCTCGGCGAGTCGGCGGCCTCGCTCCAGAAGTACGACGCTCCGGCTGGTGACGCCACGAGCGCGTCTCTCGAGGCGCTGAAGGAGTACGGCCTCGGGCTTCGCGCGCGTGCGACCCGTGGTGACGACGCCGCCATCCCGTTCTTCGTTCAGGCCATCGGTCGCGATGCCGGCTTCGCCATTGCGCACGCCAAACTCGGCGTGGTGACCGGCAACATCGGCCGGATCGACGACGCGCGCGAGCAGACGCGGCAGGCGTGGGAACTGCGCGGCAAGATGACCGAGTACGAGCGGCTCTACATCGACTGGAACTACGCGGCGCGCGTCCTGCAGGACCAGAAAGCGGTCAAGGCGTCGCTCGAGCAATTGACGACGACCTACCCGCGCGACTTCGCCGCGCGCAATAACTTCGGCGTGTACTTCAACGGCAACGGCGAGTACGAGGAATCGCTCAAGCAGTACCGGGCCGCCTCGGAGATCGCGCCGGACGAGCCGGGCCCACTCTCCAACTCTGCCTATGTGCTCATGACGCTGGGCCGGTACGACGAGGCGTCGGAGGCCGTCGATCGCGCCCTGGCGATTCGGCCGGATCCGAACCTCGCGCTGGCGCGATGGATTGCGGCGAAGGCCGCGGCGCTGCCGCGGGCGGCGGAGTTCGAGAACGTGGCGCGCAGCCTGACGCCGCCGGACCAGATGGCCACGGTTGAGGCCAGCCTGGCCGCCTGGAACGGGCAATTCAAAGTGTTCGAGAAGCTGCAGAACGAGTTCGTCGCGCGGGCAAGGGCGTCGAAGAACCCCGAGGCCGCCTCCAGCGCCGCAACCGGCCGGCTGATGACGCTCGCGGTGTACCGCGGCGGCCGCGATCTCGATGCGCTCAGGTTCTCGGCCGCGCGCGAACAGAATCCCGTCCTGCTGGCCCAGCAACTGTCGGCGCTGGCCCTGGTGGGCGACATCGCGGCGGTGCGGTCCGGCCTCGCGCGCCTGCCCGCCGACGCGCTGAACAGCCCGGCGCTGGCGCCCTCGCTGACCGTGCCGCGTGCCTACGTGCAAGCGAAGGACGGGCACGGCGCCGAAGCGATTGCCGCGCTCCAGGCCGCGCTCGCGGCGGCACCGCGCTTGCGCGAGTTCAACTACTTCATTGCCGACATCCAGGAACAGGCCGGCGACTTCGACCGCGCCATCGCCGGTTACCGCATCGTGACCGAATCGGTGACCTTCCTTGGCACCAATCCGATCATCCCGCTGTCACGGCTGAAGCTGGCCAGGTTGCTGCTCGCCCGCGGCGATCAGGATGGGGCCAAGAAACAACTGGATGCGCTGCTCGCACAGTGGAAGGACGCGGATACGGACTTCCCGGCGCTGGTAGAGACGAAGAAGCTCAGGGCGAAGATAAAGGACTGATAGTCCAGGGTCCAGCGTCCAGAGTCCCGAGTCCGCAGCAGTCCCAAGTCCCGTGGTCCTCTTGCACGCAGTAAAGACGAGCGACTGGACGATCGGACTCTGGACGATGGACTACAAATGTCGGACAAACCCAAAGGCCTCGTCTTCGGGTTTCGCAGTGTTCGTGAAGTGCCGCAGCGCAGCCTTGGCCGCCAGCCACGCCAGTCCGTCACCGTGCCAGCCGAAGGCCATCGAGAAGAAGTGGAACGGGTAGTTGCGGTGGGAACCGATCCACGGCAGACCATCCGGCGTGGTGACGACCTCGATGTGCCAGCTCCAATGCGCGGGAAGCCCTGAGATTTCGGGATAACGCACCGACAGCTCGTACATCAGCTGCGCTGTTTTTTGCACGAGCGCCTTGTCGTGCTGGCGCGGCGGCATCAGGCGAGTGCACGCGCCGGCGAACAGGGCGCGATCGTCGGTCAGCCAGCGCAGCCAGTGGCGATTGACTGGGTTCCCCGGGGCCTGAAGGCCCCGAGCTCCATTGGCGGCTCCGGCAACCTCGGTCACGATGGACGTCCGGCGGCCGGCGGCGCGGCGCATGGCGGCATTCAAGGGTTCGGTCACCACCACGGCACCTGACTCGCGACGCACATGTCGCCGTAACTGGCTGAAGACCGGGCCGGGCTCGCCCGTCGCCACCACCACCCCGCGGGTGCGAATCTTCGCATCGGCCAGAATAACCGTCACATCTTTTCTGGTGAACGTCGTCCGTCTGACCGCAGACCGTTCGAACACGCGCGCGCCCTTGGCTTCCGCGGCGCCGATGAATCCCAGCGTCGCGCGCACCGGATCGAACGTGAACGCCCCGCCCAAACCGAGCGCACCCGTCGAGTCCAGCGCCGCTTCCGTTCTCACCGCGGCCGGCGTGACCCAGGCCGCCGGAGCGCCGGCGGCGCGTCGCACGGCCTGCTCGCGCCTCAGCCACGCCGCGTCGTCGCTCTGCCTCGAATTGATCAGATAGTCGGCGGGCCGCAGATCGCAGTTGATATTGAGCTTGCGAATGGCGCCGGCGAACTCCACGCCGCTTCGCTGCGCTTCCTTCCACGCGGTGCGGGAGACGCGGCGGCCGGTGAGCGGTTCGACCTCCCGAAACCAGGCGTCCGGTTCGGGCACGATGGCGCCCAGGCTGCCGGCGGTCGATCCGGACGCGATGCGATCCGCTTCGACCAGCACGACGTCCAGCCCGCCAGCGGCGAGCACGTACGCGGCGGTCGCTCCGGTCAAGCCGCCGCCGATGACGACGACGTCGGCGGTGTGGCGACCCCGCAGTTTTGGATGGGTTCTGCGCCGATTTGGCGCGGTGCGTTCAGCCCAGTAGCGGGATCCGTAGCCTGGCATTGGCCAACAGAATATCTCGTCCGAGGGCGGAGTGCCGCAGTAGGCGGCGGGCTTCAGCCCGCCGCAATCCGGCGGCCTGAAGGCCGCCGGCTACGTACTGAGGATTTTCAGCGTGATCTCGACGTACACGTCGACCGCGCGAAGAAGGTCGGAGACGTCGCAGTACTCGTCGGCGGTGTGGGCGAGCGTGACCGAGCCGGGACCGACCAGGACCGGGGCGCCCCAGGTGTCCAGGAACGGGATGTCGGTGGTGAACGAGAACACGGCCGTTTCCATGCCGGGCACCGTCGTCAACCGCACCAGGGGCACGACCAGGACGTCATCGACGTCCACGAGATGGCCAATGCGGGCATCGATGAGGCGGCGCAGTTCTTCGTGCCCGCCAACGGTCCGGAACATCAGCTCCGCTTCGGCGGCCGGAGAAATCACGTTGGGCGCCACGCCGCCCTTGATGAGGCCGACGCTGTAGAACGTCCGGCCGAGCACGGGATCCTCGGGCCAGCGCACGTCGCGCAACGCGACGATGGCGTCCACGAGTTTGTCGATGGCGGACTCGCCGAGTTCCGGCAGGCTCGAATGCGCGGCGCGGCCGGTGGCCCGCAGGCGCGCGCGATAAACGCCGCGCGTGGCCGCGCCCAGGCGGTTGTCCGTCGGCTCGCCGTTGATCAGGAACTTCGATCCCGGCGCCGCGCCGTTGGCGATCTTCGCCCCGTCGCTGCCCCGCTCTTCGCCGACGACGAATAGCAGCCCGATGCGCGTCTCGCCGGCTGCCCGAAGCCGCTCCGCCGCGGCAATCTGCGCCACGAGGATGCCCTTGGCATCGCAGGCGCCACGGCCGTGGACGCGGCCCTTCTCTTCGCGACTCGGGAAGAACGGCGGAACGCAATCGAAGTGCGTGGAAAAGACGACGAGGGGCGCAGCGAGCGTGGCGATGACGTTGAAGCGCCCGTCGGCGACCGGTTGCCGCGTGACGTGGTACCCGAGCCCTTCGAGCGTGCGCGCGATGAACTCGCCCGCCTCGGCCTCGCGGCCGGTGGTCGAGTCGATGTCGATCAGCTCGCGCGTGAGCCGGACTTGCGTCAGCGAATCCACGCTTCGAGCTCCGTGCGGGTGTCCGTGCGATCGTCGCGATACTTCACGATGACCGGCGTCGCGAGCGACAGGCCCCACTCCGGCCCCTTGCCGACTGACACAGCCCTCGACCCCGGCACGACCACGGCGCCCTCGGGCACGATCAGCGGCTGACCCGGCTCCGCGCGGATGACCCGGCCCTTCGGCAGGTCATAGATCGGCGTCGATCCGGTTATGACGACGCCGGCGGCGATCACGGCGCGCTGCTTGACGACCGTGCCTTCGTACACCCCCGTGTTCCCGCCGACCATCACGTCGTCTTCCACAATCACGGGCAGCGCGCCGACCGGTTCGATGACGCCGCCAATCTGCGCCGCGGCGCTCAGGTGCACGCGCTTGCCGATCTGTGCGCACGATCCGACGAGCGCGTGCGAATCCACGAGCGTGCCCTCGCCGATGTAGGCCCCGATGTTCACGAACATCGGCGGCATGCAGATGACGCTCCGATCGACGTACGCGCCCTCGCGAATGGTGGATCCTCCGGGAACGATGCGGACGCCGGCGTCGAGACCGGGCTTCTTCAGCGGCAGCGTGTCCTTGTCATAGAACGGCCAGCGCCCGTGGTCGGCCGACATGTCCACGGTGTCGCCAAAGCGGAATCCCAGCAGAATGCCCTGCTTCACCCAGGTGTTCACGCGCCAGCCGGACGCCGCCGAGGGATCCGGCTCCGCGGCTCGGATCTCGCCTTTGCCCAGCAGCGTTCGCATCTCCGCAAACGCCTCGCGCGCGGCGGCCTTGTCCGCCTGGGCGCCTTCGCCGAACAGGCGCGCGATGGTGTCGGCGAGGCTCATGCGCGGACTCCGCCGACGACAGGCAGGCCCATGTCCTTCAGCACCGCCAGCACCTTGTCCTTCGACGTCTGGCGCGGCGGCACCATCGGCAGCCGGAACACCTCTTCGCACAGACCCATCGCCGCCATCGCGAACTTGACCGGCCCGGGGCTGGACTCGACGAAGTTCACCTGCATGATCGGCAGCAGCTTGTCGTGCCAGTGGCGCGCGGTCTTGAAGTCGCCGCGCTCGGCGGCCTCGACCATCTGCACCATCTCGGCCGGCACTTCGTTCGACGCGACGGAGATGATCCCGCGCCCGCCAATCGCCATCAGCGGCAGCGTCAGCGCGTCGTCTCCGGACAGCACCAGGAAGTCCGCCGGCACGCTGCGGCAGATCTCCGCCATCTGGGTGACGTTGCCGGACGCTTCCTTCACGCCGACGATGGTGGGAATCGAAGAGAGTTTGAGGAGCGTTGCCGGGTCCACATTGCAGCCGGTGCGGCCGGGCACGTTATAGACGACGATCGGCAGCGGCGTGCTGTCGGCGATCGCCTTGTAATGCGCGTAGAGGCCTTCCGGCGTCGGCCGGTTGTAATACGGCGTGACGGACAACAGGCCGTTGGCGCCGGCCTTTTGCATCTCGGCCGCCGCGTGAATGATTTCGCGCGTGTCGTAGCCGCCGGCGCCCGCGAGCACCATCGCCCGGCCGCGCGCTTCCTCGACGCAGATTTCGACGATGCGGCGGCGCTCGTCCGAGGTCAGCGTCGGGGTTTCACCCGTGGTGCCGCACGGCACGAGGAAGTGGATGCCCGCATCCACCTGCCGCCGCGCGAGACGCCGCACCGCGGCCTCATCAACCGCGCCGGCTTTGGTGAAAGGAGTAATAAGCGCGGTTCCAACGCCGGTGAAGACAGTTCGCATAAGAACCTCTCTCTTCAGTCAGGGTCCAGGGTCCGGGGTCCTGAGGCCGGAGTCGGGACCCTGGATCCGAACCAGGAACTAGGGACGCTGGACCCTGGACCCTGGACTGATCTGGTCCACCATATCCGCCATCGAGTACCACCCGTGTCGCCCTTTGAGCCACTTGGCGGCTTCGAGCGCGCCGTGGGCGAACACCGCGCGGTCGCGCACCTCGTGCACCAGCGTGACCGATTCGGCCAGCGCATCGAACCCGACCCGATGCGTGCCCGGAATCGATCCCGCGCGCGTGGATGACACGTCAATCGTGCGCGTGTATCCGGCCTGTTCCATCGCGCCCTTGAGCAACACCGCCGTCCCCGACGGCGCGTCCTTCTTGGCCGCGTGGTGGCTCTCGTGAATCCAGGCGCCCACGTCAGACAGCCCCGCGAACCGGCGCGCGGCCTCTTCCACAACCTGCTTGAAGACCTGCATGCCGATGGAGAAGTTGGCCGAGGCGAGCACGCCGATGCCCGCTTTCTTCACGGCTGCGCGGCACTCCGCCTCGTCCTTCTGCCACCCGGTCGTCCCGATCACGACGTTCCATCCGCGCGCGGCCATCGACTCGAGGTTCGGCAGCACGGCGGCGGCAATGGTGAAATCGACCGCCACGTCCACCTGACCGAAATCCTGCTCGTCGAGCGCGCGCTCCGGCGACAGCTCCGTCACGATGCCGACGACGCGACAGTCATGCGACGCGGCCAACTGCTCCACGAGCTGGCCCATGCGGCCGTGACCCACCAGCAATAGGTTCGTCATGCCAGACCTCCCGATGCGGCGACTCCGGCGGCGGGCTGGCCGCCATCGACGCCGGGGCCAAAGAATCGATCGTGCACGCGCCGCAGCGCCGGCACGAGGTCGTGTTCATTGATGACCAGCGTGATGTTGCGGCGCGCCGCGGCCTGCGACAGCATCCGGACCGGCACGCCTTCGATCGCGTCCAGCAATCGGCCAACGAACGCCGGATCGTTCTGAAGACCATCGCCAACCGCGCACAGAATCGCCATGCCGTCCTCGCGCGTCACGTCTGCGACTTCCGACAACGCCGCCATGATCTCCGGCAGGTGCCGCGTGTCGTCAATCGTCACCGACACGCTCACCTCCGACGTCGTCACCACGTCCACGGGGGTGCGGAACTTCTCGAAGGTCTCGAAGATGCGGCGCAGGAAACCGTGCGCCATGAGCATGCGCGTGGACGCGATATCGACCACGGTCACGCCGGTCTTGGACGCCACCGCCGTCAGCGGCGCGGCACCACGCGGCCGCTCGCTCGTCACCAGAGTGCCGTTCGAATCCAGCGGCCGGCGCGAGTTCAGGATCCGCACTGGGATGTTCTTGGCGACCGCCGGCTGAATCGTCGCCGGATGCAGGACCTTGGCGCCGAAGTACGGCGAGCTCGGAGGCCTCCGCGAACGACAAGAGCGGCACGACGCGGGTGCCGGGCACGATGCGCGGATCGGCGGTCAGCATGCCGTCCACGTCGGTCCAGATCTGGATTTCAGACGCGTCCAGGCAGGCGCCGACGATCGCGGCCGAGTAGTCCGACCCGCCCCGGCCGAGCGTGGTGGTGACGCCCTCGACGGTCGCGCCGACGAATCCGCCGAGCACGGGGATCTTGCGCTGCACCAGCACGGGATCGACCGTGGCGCGCAGGGCCTCAGTCGTCTCGGGCCACAAGGGCGCCGCTGACATGTGCTCGCTCGTCGTGACAATGGCTCGTCTGGCGTCCACCCAGCCGGCCGCGAGCCCGTGCGACGACAGCGCGGCGGCCACGATGCGGCTGCTCAGGATCTCGCCGGTCGCGGCAATCGCATCCATCCATCGCGGCGACACTTCCCGCAGCACGCCCAGCGCGCCGACGACGCGATCGAGGTTGTCGAATTCCTGGCGGATGAACTGCTCGACCTCGGCGCGGTCGGCGTCATTCGTGATGACGCCCGCGACCTCGAGATGCCGCGCGCACAGGGCCTTGACGTGCTCGCGTGCGCCGTCGATGTCGCCGGTGCCGGCTTCCGCGGCCAGTCCAAGCAGCCAATCCGTGGCGCCGCCCAGCGCGGACACGACCACGACCGGCCCGCGCCAGTCACGGCTTTCCGGCTGGATCGCCGCCTGGCGCACCGCGCGGATGATGGCAATCAGGCGCGTGATGGCCGAACGGTCGGCGACGGAGGTGCCACCAAACTTCGCGACGATCATTGCAGTCCAGAGTCCAGGGTCCCTGGTCCGGAGTTCCCGGCAGTCCTTGAGTCCAGGAGTCCTTCCGCAAACATCAGTTCAGCGTTCAACACCGACGCCCCCGCGGCCCCACGGATCGTATTGTGACCGAGCGCGACGAACTTGTGGGTCAGGACCGGGCACGTGCGCACGCGGCCGATGGACACGGTCATGCCGCCGCCCAAATCGGCGTCGAGCCTGGGCTGAGGCCGATTGGGCTCGTCCTTGACGACCAGCGGCGGAATCGGGCGCGGTCGGCAACTTGAGCTCCTGGGGCCGGCCGCGGAACGCCCGCATCGCCGCCACGATCGCCTCGACGGTCGGCCGCGACGTCAACTCCACCGACACGGTCATCGTGTGCCCGTCGATCACCGCCACGCGATTGACCTGCGCGCTGACGACGGCCGCGAGCGGCTTCCGGCCGCCGTCGCCGCCGAGAATCTTCTGGGTCTCGGTCTCGATCTTCTCTTCTTCGCCGCCCCCGATGAACGGAATGATGTTGCCGAGAATGTCGAGCGACGGCACCCCTGGATACCCCGCCCCCGACACCGCCTGCATCGTCGTCACCAGCACGCGCGCGATGCCGAACTGGCGAAGCGGCGCGAGCGCCATCGCCAGCACGACCGTCGCGCAGTTGGGGTTGGTCACGATGGCGCCCGGCCAGCCTTTGCCCTTCCGCTGCTCGGCCAGCAGGCTCAGGTGATCCGCGTTGATTTCCGGAATCAGCAGCGGCACGAGCGGGTCCATGCGGAACGACCGCGCGTTGCTCAGCACGATGTGGCCGGCGGCGGCGAACTGGGCTTCGATGACGTCGGCGGCACTCGCGTCGAGCGCGGAGAACACGACCTTGGGCCCGCGGCCGGGCACGCAGGCCTCGACGGTCGAGGTGCGGCACCACTCCGGCATCGGCGCAGCCAGGCGCCATGGGGCCGCACTGGTGTACGGCTTCCCTTCCGACCGTTCACTGGCGGCAAGCCAGCGCAGGTTGAACCAGGGGTGATGCTCCAGGCGCGAGATGAACTGCTGGCCGACCATCCCGGTCGCGCCAAGGACGCCGACGTCAATCTTCGCGGGCATAAACGTCAATGGTAGCAGGTGACAACGGGTCCCGGAGAGCAGTAGCCGGCGGGCTTCAGCCCGCCGGACGCGCGGCGACCTCGGCGGGCTGAAGCCCGCCGACTACTGCGGCACGCAGCACACTATTTTCCTTGTGCCACCAACGCGAGGTTCTCGCGCCTGGCGCCGACGGATCGCGAGGCGAGAGCGACGAGCGGGAGGCCAATCGCGGCCGCGATCGCCAGCCAGACGACGGACATCAGAACGGCGGCGAACGGCGACTTCAGCCAGAATTCGGCCAGCGCCAGGATGATGACGATGGGCAGGGAGAACACCGCCGTGCCCAGGGTGCCGACGATCATGGCGAATGGATGAGGATTCCCGCCGGCACCGGTCTTGCTGAGATCCGACGCCACCGGCAACAGGGCCGAGCACCAGACGGCCATCGGACTGACCAGGAAGAACGTCGCGCCGGCGCCCAGGATCACGGCTAGCCAGTACGCGGGCGATCCGGTGCGCGCCACGGCGGTCGCGGCCGCCAGGCAGATGATCCCGCCGATGCCCAGCACGGCGGCGAACCCGACGAGTTTGCCTCGTACAGATCTCGCGATCGCTCACCGGCACGAGCAACTGCAAGGTCAACCCCGCCCGATCGGAGCCGAAGAAGTTCAGGCTGATCGCATGCATCGAATAGAACGTGAAGAGCAGGCTCGCGCCGAATAGCAAGTAGCCGCGGGACGCGGCATCCACCGTCCACGTCTCGCGGGGCAAGCCCTGAAACACGGCGGTCAGCATCGCGAGCAGCGGTCCCGGCAGCAGGATCGTCAGGCGCCCGCGCACGGTGCGCAGCGACCCCCGCATGAACGCCCACGCCACCGCGGATGATCCCGGCGACATCAGCGGCAGCCGGCGACCGGTCAGCTTGACGCCGGTCTTCCGCCGCCTTGTCTGATCGCCCTCGAGCGAGTTGAGCATCTGCCGATGCACGCGGGCGGAGGCCAGGAACAGCAGGATCGCTTCGCCCAGCAGCGTCACCAGTCCGGTCACCACGACCGCCCGCTGGCCGCCCAGTGCGGCCCCGACCGTCTGCGCGTGCACTTCCGACGGCAGATAGCGGGTCCACTGCGGCAGGCTGCGATCGAATTCCTCGACGTTGATCTGCGGCCGCACGCGCGCGCGGGCCGGCTGCGCCTCGGCCGCCGGATCTTGCAGCGACCGGGACATGAACGCCGGGACGATCGACAGCAGCGAGAATGTCAGCACGAACACCAGGGTGAACAATTCGCCGCGGCGGCGATCGCGCATCAGCCAGGCGACCAAGAAGCCGGCGAGCGAGCCGGCGCACACGACCACGGCCACCATCAGGACGGCCGCCACGATGGCCGCCAGCGCGACGCCCGGCCGGCCGCCGGCGTACAGGCCGATCGCAAATGTCGTCAGACCGGCTCCCACCACCGCCACCCACGGATCGCCGAGGCTGGCGGCGACTTCGACGAGATGCAGGACTCGGCGCGGGATCGGCAGCAGTCAGCAGCCGCGTGTACCGGGCCAGCGTGCTCTGCGTCGGGGACACGACCGACAGCGAGACGATCAGGAACACCATCAGCCCGACCAGCAGCCGCATGACCAGCAGGCCCGGTCCGGATTCCACGAGGCCGCTCGCCATCATCCGGCCGCCCACGAAACCAAGAATGCTGATGGCGAGGAATGTGCCGGCCGAGAGCGCCACCACGAGGAACGGCACGACGAGGGCCAGCGCGCGCGACATCTGCTCCAGCGCGTCGCGCTTGCGCCCGCCGACGACGCTGTTCTTGAGCAGCCGCCAGCGGAGCCACACAACGGCTCGCAGACACCGCAGCGTGATCATCGGGACAGCCAGTCCAGCCCGGGCATCGTCGAGGGCGATACGCCGACGATGTCCATGAAGCGTTCTTCGAGGGATTGGCCGGAGACGCCGCCGGCACGCAGCTCCGCCATCGAGCCCTGGGCGACCAGCCGCCCCTTATGAATGATGCCGATGTGATCGCAGAGCCGCTCGACGATTTCCAGGATGTGCGTCGTGATGAAGACCGTGCCGCCGCCCTTCACGTAGGTGGTGAGCAGGTCCTTGATCTGCCTCGATGCGATCGCGTCGATGCCCTCGAACGGCTCGTCGAGAAACAGCAGCCTCGGCGCCGGCAGCAGCGCGGCCGACAGCGCGATCTTCTTGCGCATGCCGTGCGAGTAGTCGGCGACGATGTCGTTGGCCGATGCGGTGAGATCCATCAGCGCCAGCAGCTCCACGGAGCGCTCGCGCACTTCGACGCGATCGATGCCGTGCACCTGGCCGACGAACGACAGCGTTTCGGCGCCGGTCAACCGGTCGAAGAGCGCCAGATCCTCGGGCATGACGCCGACCTGGCGCTTGACCGCGACGGGGTCGGCGAGCGGGTCGAGGCCGAGGAGTCGGACCGTGCCGCCGGTCGGCCGCAGCAGCCCGGTGAGGCACTTGATCGTTGTTGACTTGCCGGCGCCGTTCGGCCCGAGGAATCCGTAGAAGCTGCCGCGCGGCACGGTCAGATCGATGCCCTGCACGGCCGCGAAATCGCCGAAGGTCTTGCGCAGGCCGTGCGTCTCGATGGCAGGCTGGTGATTCGGTTCGGGCATGTCCGGACGTTCATGCTCCCCGGTAACGTCCCGGCAAGTCAAACGGCGGTGTAAGCTCACGGCCATGGCCCGTTCCCTCACAACCGCGCTGCTGGCCGCGGCCCTGGCCGGCGGGTCCGGCTGTGCCGCGCCGGCACCTCCTGCCATGAACATGAATCAGATTGCCGAACGCTACGTGAAGCTGGTCCTGGCCGTCGGCCAGCACGACGAGAACTTCGTGGACGCCTACTACGGCGACCCGGCCTGGAAACCGACAGGCCCGCCGGCGAGCCTCGAGAGCCTGGCCAGAGAGGCCGCGGCGATCCGTGACGCAATTCGCGCCGTCGTCGTGCAGGCGGAAGACGACGCAATGACGCAGTTGCGGCACGCGTACCTGGGCAAGCAGGTGACGGCCGTCGAGGCGCGCATCGCGATGCTGATGGGCGTGAAGATGTCGTTCGATGACGAGGCCGCGCGCCTCTACGACGCGGCGCCGCCGACGAAGACGGAAGCCGACTTCCAGCCGGCCCTTGACGAACTCGACGGCCTGTTGCCGGGCAGCGGCTCATTGATCGATCGTTACGCGGCGTTCCGGGCGAAGTACGTGATCCCGACGGCCGAACTCGACGTCGTCTTTCGCGCGGCCATCGACGGGTGCCGTTCGCGCACGCTGGCGCACATGCCGCTGCCGGCCGGCGAGACCTTCACGGTCGAGTACGTGACGAACAAATCCTGGAGCGCCTACAACTGGTACAAGGGCCGGTACACCAGCGTCATCCAGGTCAATACCGACTTGCCGATCACGATCGATCGCGCCATCGACCTGGCGTGCCACGAAGGCTATCCCGGGCCATCACGTCTACAACGCGCTGCTCGAGAAGAATCTCGTGCGGGATCGCGGCTGGGTCGAGTTCTCGATCTACCCGCTCTTCTCGCCGCAGTCATTGATCGCGGAAGGGACGGCCAACTTCGGCATCGAGGTCGCGTTCCCGGGTGACGAGCGCACGGCGTTCGAACGGGACACCTTGTATCCGCTGGCGGGTTTGACTCCATCGACGGCCGCGACCTATGCCGCGGTTCAGCGGGCGGTCAACAAGCTGAGCTACGCCGGCAACGAAGCCGCGCGACGCTATTTGAATGGCGAGATCGATCGCGCGGCGGCGGTGGCGTGGCTCCAGCAATACGCGATGATGCCCAAGGAGCGCGCGGAGCAGCGGACGCGATTCTTCGACCAGTACCGGAGCTACGTGATCAACTACAACCTCGGCCAGGATCTGGCGCGGGCGTACATCGAGAAGCGAGGGGGAACCGCAGATCGCCCGGATGAACGATGGAAGCTGTTTGGGGAACTCCTGTCGTCGCCGAGACTGCCGTCCGGGCTGCGCTAGTCAGTTCGCACGGAGGCACGGAGTGACGGAGGCGCGGAGATTCATCAGTTAGGAATCGCCCGCTTGCACGAATCGCGGGCACGCCGTCGGACAACCAAGAAGAACTCTCCGTGGCTCCGTCCCTCCGCGTCTCCGTGTGAACTGACGCAAAGGAACCGTTAGGTGCTCTTGCTTTCCTCAGACGGCTCCACGCGCTCGACATCAATCGTGCATTCGGTGAGGACGGCGGTCAGCGCGCCGATCGCGGCGGCGATGGGCGCGATCACGGTGCCCAGCACGCCGACGGTCAGCGGGAATTCAGCGATCACCTTGTCCTTCTGCCGCACGCGAATGCGCCGGACGTTGCCCGCTTCGATGAGCTGTTTGATGGTGGCCAGGACCTGGTCACCGGTGGTTTCAATGGTCTGCCAGAACGTTCGCTCAGTCATGACGGCACCTTCTCTAACTCCTACGTAACCCCCGCCCACGGGTTCCGTCAAGGGCGGTCCGTTCGCACGGAGCCACGGAGCGACGGAGGGACGGAGAGTTCTTTTCTGGGGCTGCGGATCACGCGGTCACTCCCCCCAAGAAGATCTCCGCGCCTCCGTCGCTCCGTGTCTCCGTGCGAACGGATCCCGGATTGTCCGGCGGGCTAAAGCCCGCCGGCTACTGCTTGCTCACTTCCCCAGCACCATCGCCGGATTGATCCGGCTCGCGCGTAGCGCGGGGATGCCGCTGGCCAGCAGCGCCACACCCGCCAGGACCACGGTCACCAGGCCAATCACGACGGGATTCATCGGTCCGACGCCAAACAGCAACGACGCCATCAACCGGCCGACGAAGTACGAGCCCGTCAGGCCGGCCACCAGACCGACGCCAATAATGACCAGACCGTCCGTCAACACGAGGCGGAACACCGAGCTGGCAGACCCTCCCAACGCCATACGGACGCCCAGTTCCCGGCGGCGTTCGGAGACGCCGTAGGCCAGCACGCCGTAGACGCCGATCCCGGCCAGGAAGAGCGCGACCGCGCTGAACGCCGTCGCGATCCACATCGGCGCCCGGCGGCCGACGAGCGCCCGGTCGATCCAGGCCTGCATCGTCTGCACGCGAAACACCGGCAAATCCGGATCGATCCCGGCGATCGCGCGCTTGATGTCGCCGGCGATCGTGGTGGACTCCCCCGCCAGCTGCAGCGCGAACCTCATCCCGTCAGGCGCCGTGGCGGCGATCGGGAAGTAGTAGGTGCCCACGGGCGTGAAGTCGGCCATCGGATCGGTCGCGATGACTTCCTTCGCCACGCCGACGACGGTGATGAACACGGTTCGAGGCGTAATCGCGGTGATGTTCTTCAGATCGGACGGACGATAGAGGCGCCGGCCGATCGGGTCCTGCCCGGGCCAGAACTTCGCAGCCAGCCGCTCGTCCACGATCGCCACGCGCGGCGCCTCGAGCGTGTCACTCGGCGCGAAGGCTCGCCCGCGCACGATCGGGATCTTCATCGCCTCGAAATAATCGTCTGACGCCTGAATCTGCATGGGCGCCAGCAGCGACTCGCCCGGCTTCATGACGTAGCCCTCGGCAAAGATCACGTTCGTGTCCTCCGATTCGTCGAACGGAAGGCTGGTGGTGGCGCCGGCATGCACGACGCCGGGAATCGCACGCAGACGTTCGAGCGCGCGGGTGGCGAACGCCGCGCGGGCGGGGGCGGTTGCGTAGGTCGCACCGGGCAGGTTGACCGTGGCGGTATAGACATGGTCCGGCGTGAAGCCGAAATCGAGGTTCAGCACGGCGCGGAAGCTGGCGAGCAGCAGCCCCGCGCCGACGAGGAGGACGAGGGCGATCGCCACCTGCGCTACCGCCAGCACCCGGCGAACCTGCTGCGCCACGCGCCCGCTCGATCCGCCGCGGCTCTCCTCGCGAAGCGCGGCGTTGAGGTTCAGGTAACGGAGCCGAAGCGCCGGCGCCACGCCGAGCATGAGGCCAACGCCCACGGTGATCGCCAGCGCGAAGCCCAGGCCGACCGGGTCGAGCGCGATCTCGTAGCCGCGCGGCAATTGATCCAGGTTCAGTGCCGCCACCGATCGCGTCGCCCACCAGGCAAGCAGAATGCCGGCCGTGCCGCCGACGATCGCGAGCACGGTGGTTTCCGTCAGCAACTGGCGCGCGAGTCGTCCCAGTTCCCCGCCGATGGCGTGGCGCGTGGCCATCTCGCGCGACCGGCCAGCCGACCGCACGATCATGAGATTGGCGAGATTGACGCAGCCGATGACGAGTACGAACAGCACGCCGCCCCACAACAGATAGAGCGCGCCTTTGATGTCGCGCACCAGGTCGTCCTGCAGGCGCACCACGACCACGCGGAAATTCGCGTCCTTGAGGATCTGGGTGAACTGCGTCAGGCGTTCGTCGTTGCGCCGGTTCAGCGCATCAATCTGCTCCTGGACCGTGGCCAGCGACGCATCGCCGGCCAGTCGGCCAATCATCTGCCAGTTGTTGCTATGGCGGTTGTTGTCGCCCTTGTCGGCGGGCTCGAAGGCGGCCGGCGTGAACAGATCGACGTCATTCTGCAAGAACGAGAACGCGGCCGGCAGCACGCCGACGACGTCATACGGTTCGCCGTCGAGCCTGATGGCCTGACCGATCACGTCATCCCGGCCGCCGAAACGGCGCTGCCAGAAGCCATGGGCCAGGACGACCTTGTGGGTCCGACCGACTTCGCCGTCGCCCGTGTCGAACACCCGTCCGCGCGCGGCCGGCACCGAGACCACGCGGAAGAATGACGGCGTGGCCCGGATCGAGATGACGCGCTCGACGCCCTGAACATCGCCAAAGGCCAGACTCTCCCGGCGGAATAGCGCCTGATCCGAGAGCGCCGGCACGGCGTCGAGGCGATCGAAGAAGTCGGGGACCGCGGCGCCGGCCCTCGGCACGCCGGCGTTGGGATAGCTGTTGTAAACGAGGACAACCCGCTCGGAGCCTGGAAACGGCAGCGGTTTGAGCAGCACCGAGCGCACGACACTGAACATGGCGGCGTTGGCCCCGATGCAAACGGCCAGCGTCAACAGGGCGGTCACGGTGAAACTGCGGTCGCGGAACAGGAGCCGAAGACCGAACCGGACGTCGTGAAGGAGTGCCGCCATGACCGTACGTTAGACGAGTGTGACGCCCCGAACGGTCCATGCCGGGATCCGGCGCGGTTGCGACCGTCGCATATACTCCGTCGCGCCCATGCCGACGCCCCACGTCGCGCTCGATTTCCCGGCCGGACCGGCGGGACCGCGCGGACGGACGCGCGTGTTCCGCGAGCCGATCGTGGTGCTCGAAGCGGCGTCGCTGGACCAGGTCGCGCCGGTTCTGCGCAGCGTCGATGACCATGTTCGGCGCGGGCGACATGCGGTCGGGTTCGTCTCCTACGAGGCGGCTCCGGCCTTCGATGCCGCCCTGGCCGCCCATCGCCCGGGTCCCCTGCCCCTGGCGTGGTTCGGCATCTTCGACGCGCCGGACGTGCCGGCCGCGGACGAGACCGCGCCGGGACCGTCGGTGGCGTGGCGCGAACGCGCGGCGGCCGTGTCGCATGGCGAGGCGGTCGAGGCGATTCGCGGCGCCATCGAACGCGGCGACGTCTATCAGGTGAATTACACCGTCCGGCTGGACGTCGACGTCCGCGGCGACGCCGGGGCGCTCTACCGACGCCTGGTGGCGGCGCAGGGCGGCGGCTACGGCGCCCGGCTGCACACCGGACGATTCGAGATCCTGTCGGCATCACCGGAGCTCTTCTTTCGCCGCGACGGCGACATCATCACGACCCAGCCGATGAAGGGCACGGCACGCCGTGGGCGCTGGCTGGACGAAGACGACCAGCGCGCGGCTGCGCTGGCCGCGTCGCCCAAGGAACGCGCCGAGAACGTGATGATCGTGGATCTCATTCGGAACGATCTGAGCCGGATCGCGGCGCCCGGCAGCGTCCAGGTGCCGCGCCTCTTCGAGGTGCATCGGCTCCCGACCGTTCTGCAGATGACGAGCACCATTGCGGCCCGCACGCGCGCGGACGTGTCGACGTGGGACATCTTCGCCGCGCTGTTTCCCTGCGGCTCGGTCACCGGCGCGCCGAAGATCGCCGCGTCCGAGATGATCGCGCAGCTCGAATCGGATCCCCGCGGCGTGTACTGCGGCGCCATCGGGCACGTCTCCCCGGACGGGACCTCGACCTTCAGCGTCGCGATTCGCACCCTCACGATCGATCACCACACCGGCCGCGCCGAGTACGGTGTGGGCGGCGGCATCACCTGGGATTCAGGCGGTGCCGCCGAATACGACGAGCTTCGCGCGAAGACGGCCATCCTGACAGACGAACTGCCGCGCGTTGACCTGATCGAAACGCTGCGCCTCGAGAACGGACGCTACGCGCGGCTCCCCTACCACCTTGATCGGCTCGAGGCATCGGCCACCTACTTCGGCTTTGATTCCGCTGCGGCCCTACGTGCGGCGGCCGATCGCGCCCTCGCCGATCACGCGCGGTCTGCCACCAGCACCCGCGAACGGGTCCGCATCGTCGTCGCGGCCAACGCCGTCGTTCGCCTCGACGCGTCGCCACTCGAACCGCCGTCCGTGAACCCGCCCGTGGTCGCCTTGGCGTCAGCGCCGATCCGCCGCAACAACCGTTTTCTCTTCCACAAGACCACGCATCGCGCGGTCTACGAGCAGCACCGTGCTCAACATCCGGCGGCATTCGACGTGCTGCTCTGGAACGAAGACGACGAGATCACGGAGTTCACGATCGGCAACGTGGTCGTCGAGCTCGACGGCGCGCGATGGACGCCGCCGCGAGACTGCGGCCTGCTCGCCGGCGCCATGCGCGCGCAACTCCTGGCGAGCGGTTCCATCGCCGAACGGGTCGATCCGCCGGTCCGAACTTGCGCGCGCGACCCGCCTCTGGCTGATCAACAGCGTCCGGGAAGAGATCGAAGTGAGGCTTGCGCCGTGATATGTGTAGGGCGGTCCTTCAGGGCCGCCATGCACGCCGGGGCTGAAGCCCCGGCCTACAAGGACACACTTATGCGTCGAATCGTCCTGGCCGGTTTCGCTGTCGTGATCGCGGTGGCCGCTGTCGCCGCCCAGGCGCCGCTCAGCGATACCGACCTGCAGCGCGAGGTCATCGGCAAGCTGTCCGGCGGGCAGGAGATCAAGCCGGGCGTCACGCTGGCCAATCGCTCGACGATCGAGAACAAGCAGGAGGCGCGGGCCTACCTCGAGACCGTGCTCAAGAGCTTCGGCTTCGAGCCGAAGCGGCAGGCCTACGGCGCGGCCGGCGGCGAGAACGTGTACGCGCTCCTGTCGTCAGGCCGCCCGTCGGCGGAGGCCGTCGTCCTCGGCGCCCACTACGACTCCGTCCTCCGCGCACCTGGCGCCAACGACGACGCGAGTGGCGTGGCCGCGGTAATGGCCGTCGCGCGCGCGATGACGAAGGTCACGCCGCGCGCCCGCGATCTGATCATCGTGTTCTTCGACGAAGAGGAGCGCGGCCTGCTCGGGAGCAAGGCGTTCGCGCAGATGCTCGCGGACGAGAAACGCACGGTGCACTCGGTCCACACGATCGACCAGATGGGCTGGGACCAGAACCACAACCGCGCCATCGAACTGGAATTGCCGTACGACGGCGCCGTCGAGCTCTACGAACGCGTCGCGAAAACCAGCGGCCTGGATATTCCGATGTTCACGACGACGGAAACGGGGTCCGATCACAGTTCGTTCCGCCGGCTCGGGTTTCCGGCGATCGGCATCACCGAGGAGTACCGCCACGCCGACACGACGCCGTACATTCACCGCGCCGGCGACACGTTCGCGACGATCGACTTCGACTATCTCGCGTCCACGACGCGGTTGATGATCGCGGTCATGAAGGAACTCATCGCTTCGCGGTGAGCAACGCCAGCAGCTCCTTCGACGACTGGTACCCGACCGCGCGCCAGAGCTCGGTTCCGGATCCGTCCAGCACGATCATCGTGGGATAGCCCGCAACGGTGAACCGCTTGACGAGCGCCTTCTCGATGTCGCCGTCGAGCTTCACGCCGACGTAGCCGCTGCTGAGCACGCCGGCGACTTCGGCATCGGTATAAATCCATTCGTCCATGGACTTGCACGGGCCGCACCAGTCCGTTTCAAAGTCGACGAAGACCCTGCGGCCGGAGGTCTTGGCCTGCGCGAGCGCGGCGTCGAGGTCGTGGCCCCACGCGAACGGCGTCTTGGCGCGCGGACGCGCCCGCTCGACCGCCAGCCCGTCATCGGCCTTGCGATCTTCGGCCTTCGTGACCGGCCGGTCGACGACCGCCATGTCCATCAATCGGCCATCCGGACTCAGGCCGCGGAACTCCAGCACGATGTCGCGCCCGTCGTGCCGCACGAACATCATGCGCGACGTCGGCATGGCCTCGGTGATCGTCAACACCGCTTTCTCGGCATTCGGCGCCGACGGCTTCCAGCACGCTCCAGGTGTCCTTCTTGTCGAAGATCGCGTTGTTGTCGGAATCCATGACGGCCACGAGCGCCGGCACGCCCTGGATCGTGACCGTGCCGTAGCGCCAGGAACCGACCGAGAACCGCAGGATCTCCGGCGCGTCCGCCTCTTCCTCACGCACGATCCAGAAGTTGACCTGATACGGCTCTACGCCTTTGCCGGGCCCGTAGGGCACGGACAGTTCGACGCTGTCGATCGAACTCCACCACGCCTTGGTCTTCGCGTTCTGCGTCGGCTGCGCCGTCAGTCCCGGGCCGTCGTCGGCAAAGTTGCCGTTTCGATTGCGGTCCAGGAACACCTGGCACAGGTCCTTCGGGTGATTCGTGGTCGCCGTTGCGAGCACGGGAATCCACGATGCCTGGTCGAGACCAATCTTGATCACCCCGGTCTTGGCGGGGCGCACGGCGCCGGCGGGAAGCGCGGCCGTTTCGGGAACGGCGGCCAGCGGCACCTGCATGCCTTTCGGGCTGAAGTTCGGCGACGGGGCCCCTGGCGTCTTCGCGCGATACGCGAGATCGACATGGACCACGGTGTCCTGGCCGGTCGACGGTGCCGATGAACAGGCACGCGAACAAGGCGGTGGCGGCGACGGGACTGACGTCGTGTCATGGCAACGAAGTGTACACTTTGAATGCGCATGAACAACCATTTCACGATCCGTGCGGCCACGGCTGCGGATGCGGCGGCGCTGGGATGGCTGCGCGAGATGATGTTCGCCGACCTTGGCCGGTATCCGGATGTCGGCGGTGCCGCCTTTCTGGATGCGGCCGCGGCGGCGTTTGCCGAGACGATCGCGCGCGGAACCTGCGAGGCCTGGCTGGCCCTGTCCGACGCCGGAGAGCCTATCGGGTCGAATGCGCTGTTGATCTTTCCGCGGCTGCCGTCTCCTGAATCACTGGCGTTGCGCGAGGGGTATCTGCTGAACGTCTACACCGTGCAGCCGTGGCGGCGTCTGGGCGTCGCGACGAAGTTGGTCGCGGCCTCGATCGAGCGATCGAAAGCGCTCGGCCTGGCACGCCTCCGATTGCACGCGACGGCGGAGGGCCAGCGGATTTACGCGGCGGCCGGATTCCGGCTGCGGCAGGACGAAATGGAATTGCGCTTGTCTTGAATGGAGGCCGGGCCTTCCGCCTTCGCGCGAGGCTTCGGCGGACCGCCATAGCCTTGGCGACGGCGGTCAGGCCCGGCCGGTGGCCCTGAAGGGCCGCCCTACATGGGCTTGCGTGATCGGCGCCACAGAAACGCGGCGGCGCCGAGCGCGTAGGCGTCGTAGCCCACCGTCACCTGCCAGCGCAGCCAGGCATAGACGTCGGTCGGCGCGAGGCCGAGGCCGACATCGAACGGCGTGAGGATCAGCGCTGGCGACGAACGCCCAGGGCGCCAGCGCGAATCCCTGCGGCCGCCGATTCGCCAGCAACCAGCCGCTGATGAACTGCAGCGCGCCGAGCAACCCGCGCGCCAGGATCAGCGCCACGGCCACGTTGTCGTATCCCGACAGCCGCGACAGCAATCCCGCCACCCGCAGCGCGCCGAACAGCGATTCGGCGATCAGCAGCGAAGCGAGCAGCCGGACGACGACCGAACTCATCGGACCCTCGGACCTTAGGACCCTGGGACCCTAGGACCCTGGGACCTTACTTCCCCCCGCCTTTCCTCACACCCCAGAGTGGCGGCGGGGGTTCCTTCATCATCCGATCGATCGGCTTCGCGGCGAGCAGGCGCATCGCCTCTTCGACGGCCTTCTCGAGCTGCGAATCGTGGCCCGCGATGACGTCCTTGGGCCAGTTCTCGACGTCGACGTCCGGCGGCACGCCCTCGTTCTCGATGGCCCACTTGCCGTCGCGCGTGAAGAACCCGCCGCGAGGCGCGATCATCGAACCGCCGTCGATGAACCCGGGCGTGTCGGCCGTGTGCACGAGCCCGCCCCAGGTGCGCTTGCCGACGAGCGTCCCGATCTTCCGGTAGCGGAACATGTACGGCATGAGGTCGCCGCCCGACCCGGCCATTTCGTTGATGATCATCACCTTCGGCCCCCAGATGCCGGCCGCCGGCGACGTGAACGGCACGCGGTTGCCGGCCACGTTGTTGAAGTAGCCGTCGAAATCCCGCTGCAGGGCATCGATGATGAAGTCAGCCGCCGACCCGCCGCCGTTGTAGCGCTCGTCGACGATCGCGCCGGCCTTGTCCTGCTGCGAGAAGTAATAGCGATTGAAGCTCTGATAGCCGGGCTGCCCGGTGTTCGGCACGTACACGTAGGCCAGCTTGCCCTTGGAGAGCCGCTCGACCGTGCGCCGGTTGTCTTCGATCCACGCCCGCGTGCGCAGGCCCTGCTCGCTCGTGATGGGCACCACCGTCACCTGCCGCGCGCCTTCCGGCACGGGTTTCGAATTGACCGTGAGCCGCGTCTGGCGGTTCGCCGTGCCGTCGAGCAGCCGGTGGATGTTGTCCGGGGCCCGCAGGTCGGCGTTGTTGATCGCCAGGATGAAATCGCCGACGTTCACGTCCACGCCGGGTTCCTGCAGCGGCGCGCGCAGTTCGGGGTTCCACGCCTCCGTCTCGTAGATGCGCGTGATCTTGTAGCGGCCGCTCTCGACGACGAAGTCCGCGCCGAGGAGGCCGCCGGCGCCGGCATTCGCCGGCACGTCGGGCATGTCGCCGCCGCGCACGTACGAGTGGCCGACGGCGATCTCCGCGCCCATGTTGTCGAGCAGGTAGTTCAGGTCGGCGCGATGGTTCACGTACGGCAGGATCTGGCCGTACATCTCTTCCATCTTCGTCCAGTCGGCGCCGTGCGTGTTCGGCACGTAGAGGTAGTCGCGCTGATTGCGCCAGCCCTCGCGGAAGATCTGCCTGAACTCCTCCTTGCGATCCAGGTACATCCGCAGCGTCACGCCGAGTCGTCCCGCTCCGGCCTGGGGCACCGCGCGATCGGCGTCCACGATGAACAGCGCCGGGCCGGCCGGCGCCGCACCGCCGGCTCCGCCGCGCCCGCCGCCTCCGCCGCCACCGGCACCGCGGTACAGCATCTTGTGCGTGTCCGCGCTGATGACGTAGTCGGACACGCCGGTCATGAACGGCGCCGCACGCCGGTCCGCGAGCCGGTACCGCTGGAGCGTCGCCGCGCCGCCGCCGGCGGCCGGTTCGATGTAGTAGACCGTCCCGGGACCGCCGGCCTTCAGCATCGAATACGGGCGCTGCGCCACGCCCGGCACCGCGACGATGCGCCGGTTCATGTTGTCGAAGTCGATTTGCACCGTCACGGCCTGCCCCGCGCCTGCCGCAGGGGCCTGAGCCGGCGCGGCGCCTTCGGCCGGTTCGCCGCCGCCGCCCGCGCGCCCGCCACGACCGCCGCCTCCGGGCACGCCACCGCCGCGTCCCGCCGACACGCCGGGGTCCTCATCCGACTCCGGCACCAGCGGCGTCGGCTCGCCCTTGCGCAGGATCGCGAAGTACAGCCCGAAGGTCTGCTCGTGCTCGTACGACGTCATGTCCAGCCACTGCGAGCCGAGGCCGAAATTCGTGGACGCGAGGAACCACAGATACTTGCCGCTCGCGTCCCACGCGGGCCACACCGCGTCCGCCAGACCGTCCGTCAACTGTTTCGACTCGCCGGTCTCGACGTTGGCGACGAAGATCGCGTGATGCAGGGACTGCAGGCGCCCCGCGTACGCCACCCACTTCGAATCCGGACTCCACACCGGGTTCACGGTCCGCGCCGGCACCAGCCACTCGTCCCGGCCAACGGTCTTCGCCTGCCCGGTCGCGATGTCGAGCACCCACACGGTCACGTTCGCGTCCGTGTAGAGCAGTTTCTTCGAATCGGGCGACCACGACGCCGTGTAGTAGTGCGTCGGCTTCGGCAGCGTGATTTCCTTCGGCGGGCTCATCCCGTCGGGTTCTTCCAGGACCAGCCGGTATTCTCCGGACTTGTCACTGAAATACGACACGTACTTGCCGTCGGGCGACCATGCGGGATCGCGCTCGGCCGATCCGCTCGACTGCGTGAGATTGCGGGTGTCGCCTTTCTCCACCGGGATCGTGAAGATCTCGCCGCGCGCCTCCACCAGCGCGCGCTTGCCGGTCGGCGAAATCGCGATGTTCGTCAGCCGGCTCGACACGTCCTCCCACACGGGCATCATCCACGGGAAGTCGCCGGTGGCCGTGATGTTCAACTGCTTCGTCCGCCCCGACGACGGGTCCACCTCATGGACGTAGCCGGCCTGCTCGATGACGAGCGAGCCGGCGCCGGCGTCGATCGCCTTGACATCGAAGTCAGTGAACTTCGTGACCTGGCGCAGCCGCTTCGGGCCGCGCTCGTAGGCCCACACGTTGGCGATGCCGTCGCGATCGGAAATGAAGTACACGGTGTCGCCGATCCACACCGGATCGATGTCCTTCGAGTCGGTCCACGGCGGCGACACCAGGTCGTACGTCTTCAGGTCGACGATCCACACCGGCCGGTTCTGCCCGCCCCGGTAATTCCGCCGCTCGTCGTCCCACGAGTTGTTCATGCGGTAGGCGATGTGCGTGCCGTCGGGCGAGATCTTGCCCTGGTAGCCGCGCGGCAGCGGCAGCGGCGACTCGATGCCGCCCTCGACCGGCACGGTCCAGAAGCGCGGCGCGCCCGACGGCGCCAGGCTGGCGCGCGTGGACGCGAAGAGCACGTTCTTGCCGTCGGGCGTCCAGCCCTGCACGGTGTCGGCGCCGGGATGCCACGTCAGCCGCTTCGGCTCGCCGCCCTCGGCCGGCACGGTGTACACGTCCGTGTTGCCGCCGTAGTCGGCGCTGAAGGCGATCGCCTTGCCGTCGGGAGAGAACTTCGGGTTCGAGGTCGTGCCCTGGAAGCTGGTGACGCGCCGCGCGACGCCGCCGGCGCGCTCGACGACCCAGATGTTGTTGGCATAGGTGAACGCCACGCGGTCGGCGCTCACCGTCGGCTGCCTCAGCAATCGCGTGGGCCCGGGCGCGGCGGTGGTCAGCGCGGACCACGCGAACGCCGACAACAACGAGATTCCGGCCAGGTACAGCAACCTTGCGGATCATCTCAACCTCCGTCCTTCACCGTCTAACTGCAGTAGGCGGCGGGCTTCAGCCCGCCGCACATCGCAACCCGGCGGGCTGAAGCCCGCCGGCTACTGCTTCAAGCGTTACCTGTTACCGCCGCGACCCCTTGCCGGCGTCGTGCCGTCGGCGTATTTCACGACCTTGCGCGCCTTCATGTCGTACACATCACCCGCGCCGAGCACGTAGTAGGGCTTCTCCCACGGCTGATAGACACGCGCGTTGTCATGGATCGCGATCTTCCACTTGCCCATCACACTGAAGGTGTCACCCGTGACGATGATCGCGGTGCCCTCGGAGAGGCCGATGCCGAGCAGGTTCGGATACTTCTTGATGACGGGAATCAAGTCGTCCCAGCGCAGGCGCGCGTTGATGTGCTGGTCGATGGCGACTTTGCGCAGGAACGCGAATCCCTTCTGGTGGTTCTTTTCCTCGGTCATCATCACGTCGGGCCCCGACGTATCGCCGCGCACCAGGTAATCGCCCTGAATCGTGGCGCCGGCCGAACTGCCGCCGATGACGCCGCCGCGCTCGAGCACCTTGTGGAACTCGCGGTAGGTCAGCGTTCCGGCGTACGAATCGACGATGTTCCACTGACGGCCGCCGTTGAACCAGACGGCCGTCGCACTGCGCAGCACCTGGGCGAACGCCTCGGTATCAGCCACTTTCGGGTCGGCCGTGTGCAGCATCACGACGTTCTTCAAGCCGCGCGCCCGCCAACTGGCGGTGACGGTGGCGTCGTCGTACTTGGTGATGTCGCCGTTCGCGCCCCGATTCCCTCCGGCCGTCGGCACGATCACGAATTTCCCGTCCGGGCCGCCGCCGAGTTCAATGAACTTTTCGACGATGCCCGTGCCCTCCGTCGCGCCGCCACCGACGATGACAAGGGTGCCCTTGGCGGGGCCATATTCGGGTGCGGTAGCCTGGGTTGGCGCGGGGCTCTGAAGCGCGGCCGCACGTGGCGCGAGGGCCACCCCACACAACAGCCCCACTGCGGCCAGAAATAAATGCAGTTTACGGGACGTCATGGTGTGGCATTCTGGCACGGCGCGGCCCGTATGCACATTGAATTTGAACGACCCGACGATCGACGCCTGGTAGCCCGACTGCGCGAAGGCGACGTGAGCGCCGAAGTGACGGGTTGGCAACCGGAGCAGGCCGCGGCCCAATTACTGGCGGCACTCGAAGCGGCGAAACAGGACGGGTACGGCGAGTGCCTCTGGCTGGAGCCCACCGGTCAGTACCTGGTGGATGCTGCGCCGTGAGGACGAGCGGCTCGAGGTCGCCGTCATGTACAGCGCCGGCGTCGTTCCGGGGTGGCAGCACGTGTTCCGGGCCGTCGATGAAATGAACTACGTGCAGGATCTCGTCCGCACGGAATTGGCCCGACACGAACCGGCGGATGAGCCGTGAAGACCGTGAAGGACGTGTTCTTCACGGTTGCTTGCCCATATCTGCGCCCGCGCCCTTGAGGAACTTGATCAGCCCGCCGAAATACGTTTCCTGATCGTCGTACATCGACATGTGGCTGCCGGTTGCGCACAGCAGGAACGTGCCGTGCGGCACCTGCTTCGACACCCATTCCATGTGCTTGGGATCCATCGTGTCGTAGGTGCCGCCGATGACGAGCGTCGGCACCGCGATCTTGCCCAGGTCCGCCGTGCGGTCCCACTTCTCCAGCAGGCCGCTCGCGCCCATTTCGCTCGGGCCCTGCATCATCACGTAGAGCGGCCGGTTGATCTTCGAGAACGCGCGATTGACCGGGTCCGGCCACTGGTCGGGCGGCATGCGCAGGATGTGCTGCGCGTAGTAGCTCGGCGTCAGCAATTCCATGTACTTCGGATTCTCGTAGTCCTTCTTCTGCTCGAACGCCAGAATCTGCTTCAACACGTTCTGGTCCATCGCCGGCATGAGCACGTTGTGCGCGTACTCGTTGTAGGCCGGGATGCTCATCATCATGTTGGAGATGATCAGGCCCTTGAGATGCTGCTGGTATTTCAGCGCATATTCGGTGGCGAGCAATCCGCCCCACGAATGCCCGAGCAGGTAGAAGTTGTCCGGGCCAAGCCCCAGCGCCTGCCGCACCTGCTCCACTTCCTCGACGAAGCGCGGCAGGTCCCACAGCGAGGGGTCTTTCGGTTGATCGCTGTACGCCGACCCGAGCTGGTCGTAGTAGTAGTACTCGATGCCCGCGCCCGGCAGGAAGCTGTCGGCCGCCTCGAAGTACTCGTGCGTGGCGCCGGGGCCGCCATGCAGTAGCAGCAGCTTGATCGTCGGGTTGTTGCCGACGCGCTTCGTCCACACCTTGAAGGTGCCCTTCGGCGTCGTGATCGGAATCATCCGCACACCGCCGCTCAGCACGTCGGTGCGACCGGCGGTGTCGAAGTAGCTCACGCGGCCGACAGCGGCCCCAGGATCGTTCCCCGGCGCCGCCACCGAGCACGCCATTCCGACGACGAGTACAGCGGCGACGCCTGCCGCCGCGATCACGCGTATCATTTCGCCTCCAGCACCCCGGGGCTAAAGCCCAGGGGCTCCATCAGACTTCCAAACATACCGATCCAGAAACCGGATCACGTGCTCTTCGAACTGCGCCGGCATCATCTTCAGGAACTGCGTGTGCCCGACGGCGGGCTCGAACCAGAGTTCTTTCGGCTCGCCGGCGGCCTCGAAGAGCTTGCGCCCGCTTTCGGGCGACACGACCGTATCGGCGCCGCCCTGCATCAGCAGGATCGGCCTCGGCGCGATCTTGGGGATCCACTTCGTGGCGTCGAGGTCCGACGCGCTCCCGTCGATCTCGCGCTCCATCCAGAAGATGATCGCGGGCGCGAAGGGAAACGGCGGCAGGCCGGTGAAGAACTTGATGCTCGTCGCCGCCGTGTCGCTGACCGACGAGAACGCGCCGTCGGCAATCAGCGCCCGAATGTCGGGATGACCCGCCGCATAGCCGAGGCCGATGGCGCCGCCCATCGACGCGCCGAACAGCGCGATCCGCGCGGGGTCCACGTCGGGCCGGCCGCGCAGGTACTGGTGCCAGGCCTCGAGGTCCGCCATCTCGCGCAGGCCGAAGCTGATGAGCTCGCCGTCGTTGACGTCGTGCGCGCGGAGGGACAGCAGCAGCGCGGCGTAGCCATGCCGATGCAGCACGTCGGCCACGCCCAGCAGCGATCCGCGGTGGTCCTTGTAGCCATGCACCACCATCACGGTCGCGCGCGCGTCGGCCGCCGGAATGAACCACCCGGACAACCTGAACCCGTCGGCCGTGGTCACGACCGCATCCTCGTAGGGCATCTGTCGATCGGCCGGCGTGACCGTCGCGACCTTCCGGGTCGCGCGCGGGTTCGTCACGAGCGCGTGGGCCTCCTCACGCGTCTTCCAGCCGAACAACCCGACGCCAACGAGCACCAGGATGACGGCGCCGCGAACGGCCAAACGCCGGAGGCGGGGCATCGGCGGGTATTGTGTCAGAACTGGCGACGCGTTCTGCGATACATTCGGGTGAAGCATGGCCGTGGATCTCCTCGTGTTCGGACCCCATCCGGACGACATCGAAATCGGCATGGGCGGCACGATCGCCCGGCACGCGGCCGAAGGCCGCACCGTCGGCCTGTGCGATTGACGGCGGGCGAACTGGGCAGCAACGGCACGCCCGCGGAACGCCTCCAGGAGGGCGAAGCCGCCGCGCGCGTCCTCGGCGCGGCGTGGCGCGAGAACCTGCGCTGGCCCGACGGCGGCATCGCGGACACGCCGAAGTTCGTGAGTGACGCGGTCAACGTCATCCGCCGGCACCAGCCGCGCACGATTGCGCTGCCCTACTGGGACGATCGCCACCCCGATCACGGCGCGGCGTCCCGCGTCCTGACCGTCGCCGTTCATCGGAGCGGCCTGCGCCGCTTCGACACCGGCCTGCCGCCCTGGCGCGCGGACTGGGTCTGCTACTACTTCATCAACGACGCCGTGCCGCCGTCGTTCGTGATTGACGTGTCGGGCCACTACGATCGGAAGCGCCGGGCGCTCGACTGCCACAAGAGCCAGTTCGCGCCGGACGGCGCCGATGCCGTGGGCACGAGGCTCACCGCGGTGAGCTTTCGCCAGTTGATCGAGACGCGGGACGCGCAGTTCGGCGCGCGAGCCGGCGTCCCGTTTGCCGAAGGCTTCGTCGTGCGCGATCCCGTCGTGCGCGCGAGCCTGCTGCGCTAGGGGACGGGTCTCGATTGTGGGAAACTCCAGGGATCGCGCCGAAGTGCTTCCCAGGAGTTTTCCACAATTGAGACCCGTCCCCTCCTTGGAGAACCAACGATGAAGATCGGCATGGTCTGTTACGCGTCGGTCGGCGGCAGCGGCGTGGTCGCCACCGAGCTCGCGCTGGCCCTGGCGGGCCGCGGCCACGAAGTACCGGCTCATCAGCAGCGAGTTGCCGTTCCGCTGGCGCGACGGCATCCCCAACCTGCACTTCGAGCGCGTGCAGACGCCGGCGTATCCGCTGTTCCGCGAGCCGCAGTACCTGCTGGCCCTGGCCACGACGATCGTCCGTGTGGCCTGCGATCATCAGCTCGACATCGTGCACGCGCACTACGCCGTGCCGCACGCGACGGCGGCGTATCTGGCCGAGCAAATCCTGGGCACGGAGGCGGGCATCACGAAGGTGCGCACCGTCACGACGCTGCACGGCACCGACATCACGCTGATCGGCGCCGACCCGTCCTACCGCGCGGTGGTCGCGTTCTCAATCGAGCAATCGCACGGTCTCACGACCGTGTCGGAGAGCCTGCGCCAGGACACCTTCAACGCCCTGGGCATCCGCCGCGAGATCCAGGTCATTCCGAACTTCCTGGACTGCAGCTACTACCGGCGGCGGCGCGATCTCGGGCTGCGCGATCGGCTCTCGCGCGACAAGAGCCCGGTCATCATGCACATGTCGAACTTCCGTCCCGTCAAACGCGCCGGGATGGTCTTTGATGTGTTCGAGCGGGTCCGCCGGCGAATGCCCGCCAGGCTCGTGTTCATCGGCGACGGCCCGGATCGCGCCGCCATCGAGGCGCGCGCGCGGGCCTCGGAGTTCGCGGCCGACGTGATGTTCGAAGGCGAGCAGCGGGATCCGGTGCCGCTGCTCTCCTGCGCCGATCTGTTCCTGCTGCCGTCGTCTCAGGAAAGCTTCGGGATGGCGGCGCTCGAAGCGATGGCCTGCGAGGTGCCGGTGATCGCCTCGCGCGCCGGCGGGCTGCCTGAACTGATTGAGGACGGCCACACCGGCTTCCTGTGCGAGATGGACGATGTCGACGGCATGGCCGAGCGCGCCGTGCAGGTGCTCGGGGACGACATGCTGGCGCGCTCACTCGGCAAGGCCGCCGCCGCGTCCGTCAGCAAACGCTTCTGCGTCGACAAGGTCGTGCCGATGTACGAGAAATACTACGAACAAATCTCGTCATCTGGCTAATGAAGTCCTCCGCCCGAGTCGCAGGTCCTGCGTCTTCTTCTCGCCGTCGGCGATCGTGATCTTGAACGCCACGGGCACGAGTGCGTCGAGGAAGGCGGGGTCGTAGACCTCGGTGCGGCTGACCGCCGTGACGGCGCACACGTAGTACTCGCCGGCGGGAAGACCCGTGACCTTGAACTTGCCGTCGCTGGCCGGGCGAGCCGTCACGACCCGGCGCGATGACGGCGTCCAGTAGCCGCGGTCCGTCGAAAACACGACGATCGGGAAGTTCGGCGTGACGCGGCCGGCGGGATCGTAAACCGTGCCCGAGAGTTCGGCCGGCCAATCGGTAAACGTCACGACGACCCCGCTCACGTCGGCGCCCTTGACCTCGAGGGACGCATCGGCGATATCGCGGCCACCGGCCATCACGGACTTGAGCATCCAGCCGCCGGTCATGAGATTCGCCACCTGGATCGGGATGAGGCCCATCTGGGTGTTGAGACGGTACTTGCCCGGCGGCACCCCGCCAATCGTGAACGTGCCGTCGGCCGCGACCGTGGCGCCGATGGTGCCACCGCCGACGATGGCGCTGACGACATCGGCGGTCCCCGCGCCGGTCGGGGCCGCCACCAGCGACACCTGCGTCTTCGAGAGATCGGTGGGCGGCGCCTTGGTCGTCGCGTCGTAGACGATCTTGCCGCTCACGGTGATGCCGGGCCGCAAGGTCAGCGTAACGTCGTTCACGTCGCGCCCCTGCACGGAGATGTCCTCGGTCGCCCAGTGCGTAAGACCGGAGGCACCGCCGCCCACGGCCGCCATCGCCTGCCGCATCGCGTCGGCCGGATCGGGTGGGGGCGCATTCGCGTCCCGCACCATCGCCCGCACCGACAGCGTGTAGTTGCCGGGCTTCACACCCTGAATCGTGAACGTGCCGTCCTGGCCGGTGCGGCCGGTGTTGCTGAGGAGCGACGAGAAGAGATCGAGACCATCGGGCTTCGACGGCTTGAGCGACACCGATACCGATGCCTGCGGCCGCCCGGACGCATCGGTCACCCGGCCTTTGACCTGAGCCGTCGGCACCAACTGCAGGGCGAAGTCCACACCGGCGCGTTCTTCGTTCGGCCCGAGTGTGATGACCGCCGCCTCGGACGCCACCGTCGTGCCAGGAAAGTACACCGGCGAGGACGCCACGGTCGGCCCGCCGGCTGGTGCGGCCTGTGTGCCTGACGCCATCGCCGCGCCGGCCGCGACCGTCTGATCGGCCCACTGCAATTCAGCCGTCGTCATCTGGCGCACTTCCTGCGAGGACATGCCGCTCGACGGCACGGACACCAGGTAGTCGCCGGGCGCGAGACCGAACACGCGATAGACGCCGCGGTCATCGGTCGTGACCAGCCCGAGCGCGCCCTGGTCATCGGCGGAAAACGGGCCCTGTGAATCCGATCCGCCGACCGCCCGCTTCTCTCCCGAGATGGTCCGGACCATGATCGCCTGCACCGACTGGTAAGGCGCAGGCCGTCCCGTCGCGTTCCTGAGCACGCCGGTGATCACGCTGCCGTGCAGCATCCGGATCCGGATGCCCGTCACACGCTGGCCCGTCGAGCACCGTCACCGCGACGCCCGGTCCGCGGCCGGGCTGCGTCGATCCGTAATAGGTCCGGACGTATCCGGGCTTGGAGGCGGTGAGCAGGTAGTTGCCCGCCGGCAGATCGCGAAACACCGCGCGGCCTTCGTCGTCGGTGATGGCGATGTTGGGAATGTCGAGCTCGCCGGCCTGAATCGCGACGCTGGCTCGTCGGAGCGGCTCGCTGGGCTGATCCGCGGTGAAGACCATCACCGTGAGCTCGGCCGTGCCCTTCTGTTCGGCCGCCGTGCCGCGCGCGTCGCGCGCCGGCACCTGGGTTTGCGCCGCGGCGGTCGCGACCGCCGCTACGAGGGCGCACGTCAGAATCCATAGACGCGTTCCGGTCATCGCACCACCACTCGCCCTCTGGTCACGTCGAGCGTGGCCGGATCGGACCCCATCGTCACCCGCACCGCGATTCTCGACAGCGCTTCGATGAACACGGGATCCTGCATGTCGCCCTCACTGGCGCGATCGATGGCGGCAACGAGATATTCGCCGGCGGGAACGTTCGCGATGCTGTACGCGCCGTTGCGGTTCGCGCGGGTCGTCTTCGACAGCCGCGCGCTCATGCCGTTCGCCACCCACGTCCGGTAGTCGGCCGGAAACGCCAGCACCGTCACTTCGGACAAGTCCGCCTCGCCCGGCGCCGACACCGTGCCCGACAGCTGCGCCATCTTGTCGGTGAACGTCACGACGATGCCGGCGACGTCCCCGTTGGTGATTTGGAGCGGCGCGTCGAGCACATCGCGGCCGCCGATCGCGGCCGACATCACCTGCCAGCCTGACGGCGCCGTCGCGCTGAAGACATACTTGCCCGGCGCGTAGCCTTTGGTCTTGAACTCGCCCTGGGCGTTCGCGCGGTCGGGCCCGCCGAGGAGTTCGCTCAGCATACTGCCCTGCGATCCGCCCGCGAGCGGCGTCAGCGTCACGGTGACGTTCTGCATTTGCGCCGCCGTCGCCGGCGGCTTCCCCGTTTTGCTCTCGAACTCCACCCGTCCGCTGACCTTGAATCCGGTGGTCAGCTGCAGGGCCAGGCCGTCCACGTCGCTGCCGGCCACGGTCACGGCCTCGGACACGAACAGCATCTCGTTCGATCCCTTCTGGCCTCCGCCGAACATGGCCGAGACCCTGGGATCCGCCATCGCCTCCGGAGGCAGCGCCGGCCGCGGCTGCTTCTGCGCGCGCAACAGGAACTGGCCGGGCGGCACGCTGTGAAACGCGAACGAACCGTCCGCACGGGACATGGTTGACGCCACGTCGATATCGGAGTCGCTGACCACGCCGTCGCCGGGCACCACGAGCCTGATGCCGAGATTCGCGACCGGGCCGTCCGGCCCCGTCGCTACGCCGCTCACACGCGATGTGGGAATCAGCCGCAACTGGAAATTGAGGTTGGCCCGCTCTTCGCCCGACGCGAGCGGCACGACCGAGGCTTGCGCCGGCGCCGGGGCGCCCGGATAGAACACCGTCTGAAACGCCTGCAGCCGGCCATCAGGACCGAGCAGCGGCACCGAACCGGACGAGGCCACCAGGTAGTCGCCCATTCGCACGCCGCCGGACATGGGATTCGCCACGTCGAGGCCGGACGAAACCAGATCCATCAACGCCCACCCGGTGCCGGCCTGACCGCCGCCGGTCAGCGTGTCGATCAGTCCGCTGAAGATCGCGGTGGGAATGGACACTTGCACTTGTGGAACGCCGACCAGATAGTTGCCGGGCGCAAGGCCGGGGATGCGGTACATGCCGCGGTCGTCGGTCTTCGCAGAACTGCCCGGCACATAGCGCGCGCGTCCGGCCACCATCACTCGGCGAGCGAGCTGAACGCTGATGCCGATCGCCGGCTCGCCCGCGTCATCGAGCACCATGCCGCTGACGACGGCCTGCTTCCATAACCGCATCTTGACGTTGGTCGCGAACTCCCCTTCCTTGAGCGCCAGCGCGGTCGGGGCGCCGCCCTGCGGCCCGGACGCCGCGGCGAGCAGCGCGGCGATGCCGCTGGCTCCGGCGCCGCCGCCCGCGTTCACGCTCGCGATGTAACCGGTGAGGCTCGCGGTCAGCTGATACTGCCCGGGCGGCAATCCGTGAAACACGAATCGGCCGTCGGCGCCGGTCATCACGCGCTGCGGCCCGCTCAATCCGCCACGTCCCACCGCCTGCGCAGCCGCCGCGGCCGCGAACTGCATCGCCTGCTGCGCTTGAGGCGATGCCCCGGCTCCCATCGCGGCGGCGGGATTGATGCCGCGCCCGCCTCCGCTGGCCGTCATCGTGACGATCGCGTCGGCGATGGGTTGTCCGGTGGATCCGTCGATGACCTGGCCAAGGATGAGCGCGGTGGACTTGGGTGGTGCGCTGGGCTGTCCCTGGGGCGGCGTTTGACCAGCGCCGGTCTGGGGTGCCTCCGACCTGGGCGATGAGGATCGGCCCGGCCAGGGCCGTGATGGCGATAGCAACGACGATGGCGCGTCTCACAGAGTAGCCTCCGCTGGAGCAGACGACGGGTGGAGTCGGCCTTTTGTTCAGTGTGAGTCTACCGCCGCTTGCACGGAATGGCGCCGTTCGCTAACGTTCGTCGCAGCGCATGGCCAGACACCCAACCCGTCGCGAGGCACTGCAACAGTTCGGACTGGCCGCCACCGCGATCTGCTTGAATTCCCGCATCCTCCGCGGGCAGGCGGGCGACATCGTCATCGCCGGCCAGCCGGTCGAGTGTGAGATCGGCGAAGTCAGTCCCACGACCGTCAGAATCACGATCCGTCCCATCGCGGGCAACCAGACGAAGGTCGCCGACACCGGGGCGCTGGCGCGCGACCCGTTCGGCCCGGCCCGGGCGCGCGGCCGATCGCCGCAATCACTGAACGCCGTCAAAGCCGGCGGCGTCACCGTGCGATTCACCGATGGCCCGCCGACGCTCACGATCTCGGACGCGACGGGCGCACCGCTGCAGCAGCTGATCTTCGACGCGACGACGCCCGGCTGCTCGTTCCGACTGCCGAAGGGTCCGCTGCTCGGCCTGGGCGAAGGCGGGCCGCAGTTCGACCGCAAGGGCTTCGCGGATCCGATGCGCAATGGGCAGGGCGGATTCCAGCTCGCCACGCACGGCACGCGCGCGCCGATTCAGTGGCTGATCGGCACGACCGACGGCTGGGCGATGTTCATTCACCAGCCGTACGGCGCCTTCGATTTCACGGGCGCGCTCGGCCGCTTCACACCGCCGGCCGCGAGCGCCCTGCCGATCGATCTCTTTCTCGTCGCCTCACGCGATCCGCGCGCCGTGATGCGCGAGTACGCGCGCATCACCGGCCTGCCGGAAATGCCCGCCCGCTGGACGCTGGGCTACCTGCAGTCGCATCGCACCTTGGCGGGGCGCGAGGAAATCATGGGCGTCGCGCGGACCTTCCGCGACAAGAAGCTGCCATGCGACGCGCTCATCTACCTGGGCACGGAATTCACGCCCTCGGGCTGGAACACGCGCAACGGCGAATTCTCGTGGCACCCGACGAACTTCCCGGACCCGCAGCAGATGATCGACACGCTGCACGCCCAGCACTTCCGTGTCGTCTTTCACGTCGTCATCGAAGGCCGCACGCTGACCGGCGGCGTCGGCGATCCGTGCACCGCGGCGCCGCTGCCGAGCGGACGCACGGCGGATGATCGCTGGCCGCCCGATCGCCAGGTGTCCTGCTACTGGCCCGCGCACAAGCCGCTGGCCGACATGGGCGTGGACGGCTGGTGGCCCGATCAGGGCGACGGTTTCGACGGGCCGTCCCGGCTCAATCGGCATCGGATGTACTGGGAAGGCATGCAGCTGTGGCGGCCGAACGAGCGGCCGTTCGCGTTGCACCGGAATGCGTCGGCCGGCATCCAGCGATTCGGCGGGTTCATCTGGTCCGGTGACGTGCAGTCGCGATGGGACACGCTGAAGGCGCACGTGCCCGTCGCGATCAACACCGGCCTGTCCGGCCTGCCGTTATGGGGCACGGATATCGGCGGCTTCTATCCGAGCGCGGACTACACCGGCGAGTTGCACGTGCGGTGGTTCCAGTTCGGCGCGTTCTGCCCCCTGTTCCGCGCGCACGGCCGGCCGTGGCACCTGAAACTGCCGTGGGGCTGGGATGGCGGGGACGGCGGGCCAACCGGCGACACGAACTGGAAGGCGGACCCGGCCGAACTGCGCAACAAGGATGTCGAGCCGATCTGTCGCAGGTACCTCGAACTGCGCTATCGCCTGCTGCCCTACATCTACACGGCCCTGAAGGAAACGGCGGAGACCGGACTGCCGATGATGCGCGCGCTCTGGCTGCACGCGCCGGAAGACGCACGGGCGACGGCGTGCCGCGATCAATTCCTGTTCGGCCCCGATCTGCTCGTGGCGCCGGTGATCGAGAAAGGCGCGACCGCGCGCCGCGTGTATCTGCCCCGCGGCCGATGGATCGACTTCTGGACGGAGCAGGCCGTCGATGGCGGCGCCGAGATCGACCGCGCCGTCGACCTGGCCACGATGCCGCTCTACGTGCGCGCCGGCGCGGTCATCCCCATGGGCCCCGTGAAGCAATACGCCGATGAGCCCTCCGACGCGCCGCCGATCCTCGTCGTCTATCCCGGCGCAGACGGGTCATCGTTCATGTACGACGATGATGGGAAGTCGTTCGAGTACCGGAAAGGCGCGTGGCGGCGGTTGGCGATGCGCTGGCAGGACGGGACACGGACGCTGAGCATCACCGCGCAGGACGGCCCGCAGTTGCGGTGGCCGGCCGATCAACGACTCGACGTCCGCGCCGCCGGGTCGTCCGTAACGCGAGCGGTCACACTCGTGCGCGGCCGGGCGACGATTAAGTTGTGAATGGAGCCCTCACACGGAGACACGGAGGGACGGAGGCGCGGAGTCTCTTTGGGGGCTGCGGATCACGCGGTCACCCAGCAAGGTTCTCTCCGTCGCTCCGGGACTCCGTGTGAAATGACGCAGATGCGCGTGGGATCCGGGTGTGCTCAGAGCCGATGCGTTCTGACGCTCTCCGGCTTCGGGTCGATCGGCGTCAGCACGGACGGGGCGGCGGCCTCGACGCGCGTGGCGAGCATCGCGATCAGGATCACGAGCAGCAAGACCAATGAGATGAACAGCAGGATCGGGTTCGGATAGAACAAGTAGATGAGCGCCGTGCCGATCAGGCCGAGCGCAGCCGTGCTCGAGACCACCGCCATCGATGACAGCCGCAGCGTCACGCCGCATTCGGTGCAGGGCTGCACAAGGCGTCCGCTCATGATGGACGACATCCACCACAGTTTCGACCACTGGTAACGGGTGAGGGTCACGTGGCATTCGGGGCATTGCCTGTTGAGAGCCATTTCAAGTGCCTTTCCGGAGTCGGTGCGGTTTACCAGTATTGCCAGTTTCCGGTCGCGAGAACGTAGCCGCCCAGAGCTGCGTTCGTGGTGGCGTGAGCCACGATCACGCCAAAAAGGCTGCGGCTTCGGCGCAGCCAGTAGGCGTAGGCGACACTCGCCACGACGGCCACCAACCACTCCGGATGCGCCAGAGCCGAGGCGGCCACCATCAGCCACAATGCCGTTGCAGAGAACGTGCCCATTGGCAAGTGCTCGAAATCCGGCTGTGTGAGGTAGCGCAAGAGGAAGGATCGCCAGAAGATTTCCTCCATGATTGGCACCATCAGCACCAGGCCATAGAAGCGGACGGCCAGAAACCCCAGCCACCACGGGGACGTCCGCAGGGGCGTGGGATCGAACGCGGTGCGATTACCAAGATGAGGGTAGGCGACAATTCTGTCGATGCCCACCCACGCCACGCACACCGCCAGGCCGATCAGCACGGACGGCACGATCACGCGCGCGTCGACGCGAATGGCCGCAAGGGGGCCGCGGAACCAGACGAGGCTTGCCGTGACGATGACCGCTTTGATCAGATAGGCGATCGGATACAGCGTCACGGGCACGTACGATTCCACGAACGTCAGGGCGCCAAACAGCACGATGGGCGCCCAGTACTCGTGCGTCTTCGGCAACGGCGCGGTCACGATTTTTTCACGTAGATGACTTTCGTGGTGGGCCCAGGTCCGGTTGGACCGCGCTCGCTGTAGTCGATCAGGAGTCGTCCCTGTGCGTCGAGCGACCAGACTTCCTTCGACTGCGTCTTCATGCCATTCGGATACGTGGCGCGGCTGTTGATCACGATGCGGTCGCCTTCCCACGCGGCGGTGGCCAGGATGACGATCTCCTGACCGTGCGACGGTAGCGCCTGCCGGCGCTCGACGCCGTCGAGTTGATAGATCATCTTGTGGCCGCCGCCCTCGGAGGCATGTTCCGTCGAGAGCGTCTTCTCGTCCTGCTTGACGATCTGCTCGTCGCCGGCGCCTTCCGGCGGACTGACGATGACCCAGTGTCCGGAAAAATTCGGCTTCTGCTGGGTCTGCGCAGTGGCCCCGACGGTCAGGACCACGGCCGCCGTCAGGATTCTGGCAAATGTCCTCATTGCGAACCTCCAGTCAATTCGCAGCTGATCCCTCCGGGTATCGGCTCGTATGGCTGCGCGCTGCAGTAGCCGGCGGCGAACTGCAGTAGCCGGCGGGCTTTAGCCCGCCGGACGCTCGGCGGCCTGAAGGCCGCCGACTACTGGCACACGCGAACTACTTGACGATCGGCAGTTCGACGAAGCTCGCCTGCGCCGGCGCGTGATAGATCCGCTGTGTCGCCTTGCGGTAGTCCGCCGGCTTGGCCCAGAAGATGTTGGGCACGAACGTCTGCGGGTTGCGGTCGTAGAGCGGGAACCAGCTCGACTGCACCTGGATCATGATGCGATGGCCGGGCAGAAATACGTGGTTGGCGTTCGGCAGCGCGAACGTGTACTTCAGCGGCGCATCGGGCGTAATGGCCTTGGGCGTTTCGAGGCTTTCTCGGTAGCGGCCGCGGAAAATGTCCATCGACACCGCGAGTTGATAGCCGCCCATCGCGGGCTGGTCCGCCACTTCGTCTGGATACATGTCGATCACCTTGACGACCCAGTCGGAATCGGTGCCGCTGGTTGAGGCCACCAGATTCACGATCGGTTGACCGCTGATCTTGACGGGCGTCGTCAGCACGCTCGATACGAATGCCAGCACGTCAGGTCGTCCAGAGGCTTCGCGCTGATCGTCCACGAGCCACTGGCGCCAGGTCGAGTCCGGCGCGCCGGTCGGTCGCTGCGGACGTGAGCGGTACGGCACCGGCTTTGACGGATCGGAGACGTACTCGGCGAACGCGGCGTCACCAGGCTTGGGCGCGTCGAAGCCGGCCGCGAGTCCCGCGTGCAAGAAGAACGGCGTCGGTGTGACGCTGCAACCGCTGACGCAGCCGGAGGGCCAGGCATTCAACCGGCGCCACGCGTTCGTGCCGGTCTCGAACGCCATCACGGGCGCCACGTCGGCCTTCGGCGCGCCGTCCTTCAGGTACTGCGCGAGGAACGGCGCCAGGATTTGCCGGCGGAAGTACAGCGAGGTGTCGCTGTCGAACCTGATCGCGCCGAGTGAACTCCCGTCTCGAATCTCCTGCCCGTGGTGCCATGGCCCCATCACCAGAAACACTTTGTCGTTGCCCGTGTCCTTCGGTTCGATGGCCTGGTAGACCGCCGGCGCGCCGTAGATGTCTTCCTGATCCCACAGGCTGTGCACGAGCATCACGGGCACCTTGAGCGGCTGCGCGCCGAGGATCTTGTCCATGGCCTGGTCGCGCCACCACGCGTCGTAGCTCGGATGCTCGGTGAGCTTGCGCCAGAAGCCGAGCTGCTCCATGCCGCGCCGGCTACCGAGTTCGCCGGCCGATCCCGCCTGCATGAACATGTCGTACTCGTCGAAGTGGCTCGTCCACCACGCCAGGTCGTTGGCGCGCGTGGCTTCCTGCTCGTAGATGTAGCCCATCATTTCCTGGCGGAACGCGCCGTTGTGGAACCAGTCGTCGCCCATCCAGCCGTCCACCATGGGATTCATCGGGATCGACACCTTGAGCGCGGGGTGTGGATTGACGAGCGCCATCAGCGGGAGAAACCCGTCGTAGGAAATGCCGAGGATGCCGACCTTGCCGTTGCTCTCCGGGACGTTCTTCACGAGCCAGTCGATCGTGTCGTAGGTATCGGTGGCGTGATCGACCGCGGTCGGATTCTGCGGGCCGCTGAGCGGCCGGTTCATCACGTAGTCGCCTTCCGAACCGTACTTGCCGCGCACGTCCTGCACCACGCGGATGTAGCCGCCGTCGACGATGACGTCGGTGGCGTTGTCGTAGCCCTGCAGGCTCGGGCCGAGATGCGCGCTGTTGGTGTGCGTGGTGAGCGCGGTCGCATCATAAGGCGTGCGCGTCAGCAGGATCCCGGCGCCCTTCGCGCCTTTCGGCACGAGGATGACGGTGTGTAACTTCACGCCGTCGCGCATCGGGATCATGACGTCGCGGCGGACGTAGTCGAAGCTGTTCGTGACCGGCTTGAATTGCTGTGGCGTTTCGCTCGGCAGTTGCCCCACCCGCCCCGATTGCGGCGGCGGCGCCTGCGCCGCCGGCGGGGCGGCGCACAGCAGGATGCCGGCGACTATGACAGCGAAACCCAGGTTCATCGTGCGTCGCATCTGTACCCCCCTGAACGAACTTCGAAGTTCGAACTTCGAAGTGTGAATGGTCGCGGCCGTCACCGGCGCTTGGCTTCGTCGAGCACGTCGCGCGCCCGTTCGTAGTCGCTGAGCCGGACGCGCACACTGGCGTACGGCCCGGACAACAGGCCCGTACTGAGGCGGCCCGCGTCTTCACCGGGCACGAGGGCCTCGATGCCCGCCGCCTCCAGAGCCGACTTCGCCAGCGACGCCTCGAGCATGTTTGGAAATGTGGCCACCGTGATCAGGTCGTCTCCATGGGGTGCAGCCAGGCCTCGCCGCTGGAGTTCGGCGCGGATGAGGCCCTCCCCTTCTTCGGTGTAGTCGGCCAGCATCGCGGCCGCTTCAAGCAACTCGTCGTCCGACTTGGAGCGCCAGATCAGCTCAGCATCCGTCATGAAACCGCCTCGTTCGGGGGTGCGCCCGCCGGCCGCCGTCGCTCGCTCACGGCAAACGCAATGAAGCCACCGAAGGCCAGCAGCAGCACGCCCACGGCTCTCGGGATCGTGGCGTCCCGGGCCGCCCAGTCGGCGACTGCCCGCGAACGTTCCACTCCGAAGACCGGCGTCGCGAGTCCCGCCACGAGCACGACGACGCCAATGGCGCGGAGGGCCCTGGGCGCGCGCGAACGTCGCGCCACCAGGAACAGCACGAGCCCCATCCCCACCCGAAGCGCGCCGATCGCGTAGAGGAGGGCAGGCGTCAGCACGTACGGCGCGACGTCCGGCACAACCGCGATCAGACGATCAGCCGCGACGACGAGCACGAGACCGATGACCATCATGAGCAGCCCAAAGAGCAGGGCGAGACGCTTCACGTGCATGCTTCCTATCCCGGCACGCGCCCGCGCCAGCGCAACAGCCAGCGCATGCAGCGGTGAGCCGGATCGACAGGTGCAACGTACATCATCGGGCATCCGCCGACAATGCATGACAGGCCCCGTGCCGCGCATTCCCGCACCGCCTCCGCGGACACGCTGCCGTCCCCGAATGATCGGTGGAACCAGATGCGCGACACGCCCCGGTCCGCGCATTGGCGGACCAGCGCGAGCGATGCCGAAGGCGGGCTCGCGACCAGCACGCCGTCGAGCGGCCCGGCAATCGCATCCACGTCCGGATAGCAGCGCACGCCCTCCACCTCGGTCGCGCGCGGGTTGACCGGGAACACCTCATGCCCGGAGGTCTGGAGCTTGCGATAGATGGCGTTGGCAAAGTGGCGACGGTCCCTGGAGACGCCCGTCACGGCGATGCGCTTGCCAGCCAGGAACTCAGTTACGTTCGGTGGAATCGTCATGGGAGTGGCTCGGTGAGTGACGCCGGTTCGGTGCCCGAGAGACCAAGGGACAACTGCGTGCCGGCCTGTGCCATCTGCACGCGGTTCCGGCCGTCGGCCTTGGCGCGATAGAGGGCCGCGTCGGCGGCCCGCAGCACCTCTTCGACTTCGGTGCCGTGCAGCGGGAACACCGCGGCGCCAATCGAACAGGTCACGCGTACGCTGATGTCCCCGTGATCCACGCGCGCCTCGGTGACGGCGGCCCGCAGGTGCTCGGCGCGCTCAAGCGTCGCCTCGAAGCCGGCGCCGGTGAGCAGGCACAGGATTTCGTCGCCGCCGTACCGGCACACGACGTCGCTCGCCCGCAGGGACGACGACAAGGTGTGGGCGACCGACTGGAGAATCGCGTCGCCAGCCGCATGCCCGTACGTGTCGTTGATCAGCTTGAAGTGGTCGACGTCCACGAGCAGCAGCCCGAACCCGTCCTGCTTCCGGCGCGCGCGGTCCGCCGCGAGGGGAAGCATCTCGTCCATGTAGCTGCGATTGTGAATGTGCATGACCGGGTCGTGAATCGCCCGGTCCTGCAACTGCTCCTGCAGCGCCCGCATCTGGCTCATCTGGATTTCGAGCAGCGCATGCGTGTTGTTCAGGCGCTCTTCCGCCTCTTTTCGCGCCGTGATGTCGTCACACACCGCGACGACACGGTCCTTCCCGGTCCGCAACACCGAGACGGCGAGCCAGGTCTTCGCGGCGTCGACGTACACGTCGAGTCTCTCCGTCAGGCCCGAGCGCGCGACGCGTCCAAATGCCTCGAGCACATCGGGATTCGTCAGGCGCCAGTCGGGGGTGATCGTGCTCGCCTTCTTCCCGATGACAGGGGCCTTCGTGCCGGTCAGTTCGTAGAAGGCCCGGTTCACGTCGAGGTACACGAAGTCACGCGGTCGGCCGTCCTCGAACAGCACGCGGCAGTACGCGAATCCCTCGCCCATGTTGTCGAACACGCGGTGGAAGCGCTGCTTGTTGAGGTGGACCAGCGAGAACACCAGCACCGCGGTGCTGATGACGGCAAACAGCCAGTCTTCGGCGGCATGGACGCCGCGGAGCCATGACGTCGCCGGCACCGCAAACGCGGGTGTGTAGTGCCAGAACACCGTCCACACCAACGCCAGCAGGACGTACAGCACGATGACCTGCACGGCGTAGCGGCTGCCGGTTGGCAGGGGGTCTCATCCCGTCCTCGATCTTCCGCGCGCGGCCGATCGGAGCCTGCGCGAGATCGGGTCAACGATAGCCCATTCGAAGATGCGGCGAAGGGCAGTATCGTGCCTGCGGTTACCGTCGCCGAAACCGCGGAAAGATCATCCCGGACGCGGCCACGTAGGCGTCGTACTCGGCGCCGAATCGTTCCCGCATCATCCGTTCCTCGGGCCCGACGCGGATCGCGAAGAGCAGGACAGCGCCGGCAAGACCGCACGGCCCGGCGATCCAGTTCGGCACGGCCAGCGCCTGTCCCAGTCCGTACATGAGCAGCGACAGATACATCGGATGGCGGATGTGCTGATAGATGCCGTTCGTGATCAGCCGGTGTGAATCGAGGATCTGCAGTCGCGCCGACCAGTTGGCGCCAAGATCGGCGTGCGTCCGGTGAAACAGCCACAGGCCGGCGGCCAGACTGAGCGTGCCGGCCGCGAGCGGCAGGCCCTGTGGCGTGAAGTCCGCGAACGCGAGCCACGACGAAGTCGCCCAGGCCAAGGGGACGATGAAGCCGACGACGACGGCCACCAGGACGAACAGCTCTTGCCAGCCTTCCCGCCGGCTGGCGATCGATGTGCGGGGCCGCCGCAGCGTGTGAATGCCCCGTATGAGGCCGAGCGCGGCCGCGGCGAGGAGGACGACGATTTTCGCGTACGCGGGATTCATGGGTGGGCGCGCATCCGTGCCTCAGCATTGTCTCGCAGGAGGCCGATCCGTGCGCCAGTTCAAGCGCCGGTCAAGAAGGCGTCAGGCGCGGCGACAATCGGCGAAACCGGCGCGCGTCGCGCGCAGGACGTCTCCGGCGCTGTGCTATAACGCGGCTCACCTGTGATGGTCGGACGCAGACGAGGAGGCTCGCCCGACGCGCGGATTCGTCCGCTCTGGCTGCTGGCCATCGGCATCCTCGTCCCCGGCATCGTGCTCGCCATCGTCGGGCTGCGGAGCGTGCAGCAGGAACGCGCGGCCGCGACCCAGCGGGTGCGGAATGACCTCGACGCGCTGGCCGAGAGTGCGGCACGCACGATTCCACGCGAGTTTGCGCGCCTGGCCGCAATGGCAGATGACGTCTCGCGCGCGGGCCCGAACGGTGCCGCCGGCGTCCTCGGTCGCATCACCACGCGGGAGGGCACCGCGATTACCGGACCGATCGCGATCTTCGGCGCGCCAACAGCCGCGACCGTGATTCCGGCGGACAGTCTCCTCTACGACATCGCCGCGACTCCGCCCGTCTCTCCTGCCGCACCAGCGCTCCCGGCCGATGTCCGCGCCGCCGAAACGCTCGAGTTTCGCGGCCAGGACTACCCGGCGGCCATTCGTGAATACGAACGGCTGCTTCCGACAGCCAGCGCCACGCTCCGTCCCTTCGTGCTGCATCGTCTGGCGCGCACCTACGCACGCGCCGGCAAGCGCGACGCGGCTATCACGACCTATCAGCAACTCGAGGTCGAGAAGAGCGCGCGCATTGGCCAGTGGCCGGCGCCGTTTGTTGCCGAGGTCGGCATGTGCCCGCTGCTCAACGAGGCTGGCCGCCGGACGGAACTGAAGGTGTGCGCCCTCGCGGTCTACGAAAAGCTGATCTCCGGCACGGTGCGGCTCGAGCGCGAGCGGTTCGAGTACTACCGCAGCGAAGCGCGTGCCTGGCTGACAGCCGGCGGCGGCGATCCGAACGCCGACCTGGCGCGTTTCGACACTATCGAGGCCGCGCGCCGACTGGTCACCATCGAAGCCACGGACGTCGTCGGCGCGTGGACGAGTCGGTCGACAGAATCCGGCTCGCGGACGATCGTGCGCGAAGCGGACGGCCGCGTCTGGCTCGGATTCCGGCGAGACGACGGTCCGGTGCCGGTCATTGTCGTCATGCCGTCGGGCTATTTGAACGACGTCGTGTGGCCGCAGGCGCTGGCCGCGGCCCCTGGCGCGACGGCGGTGTTGTCAATCGAAGCGCCCGGCGGCGCCACGGCATTCACGTGGCCGGCAGGCCGGACAAGTCCAGCGGCCGTCCAAGCCCTGCTCAGTTCGCGCACGTTCCGCGACGACTCCGGCGTGTGGCAGGTTCATGCGCGGGCCACCGGCGACGCCGCGGCCGGCACGCTGGCGCGGCAGTGGATCTTCGTGGCCACGCTGGCGCTCATGGTGATTGCGCTGTTCGTCGGGTCCGGCCTGGCCGTGCGCACGATCCGTCGAGAGCGCGAAGTTGCGCGCATGCAGTCGCAGTTCGTCTCCGCCGTGTCGCACGAATTCCGCACGCCGCTGGCGGCGATTCGGCAGCTGGCCGAATTGCTCGATCGCCAGATTCCGCCGGCGGATCGGCGCGCCGAGTACTACCGCGTCATCCTGCAGGAAAGCGAACGGCTGTCGGCGCTGGTTGACCAGGTTCTGGATCTGGCTCGCGTAGACGAGGGCCGGCAGTCCTACGAGCTCGCCGAAGTCGACACGACCGCCTGGCTGCGCGGCGTCGTGCAGGAGGCATCGCGGACAACTGAGGCCGCCGGCAAACACATCGTCTCGTCCATTCCAGACGGGCTTCCGACGATGACGATCGATCAGCGGGCGGTTTCGACATCGCTGCACAATCTGATCGACAACGCGGTGAAGTACTCGCCCGGCTGCGACACGGTCTGGGTGGAAGCAGAGGTCGCAAGCGAGGGCCTGACCGTCCGCGTCCGCGATCGTGGCGTGGGCATTGAGCTGGCCGACCGGCCGCGCGTGTTCGAACGCTTCTTTCGTGGAAGCCGGCTGGCGGCGGAGGTCAAAGGCACGGGCCTCGGGCTCAGTCTCGTGCAGCACATCGTAGAGGCGCACGGCGGCCGGGTCGCCGTTGAGAGCGAACCTGGCGCCGGCAGCGTGTTCAGTATCTGGCTACCGATCCGGAAAGAACTTCGAAGTTCGAACTTCGAAGTTCGAAGTTACCGCGACTATGCAGAAGATCCTCATCGTCGAAGACGAACCGGGCATTGCGATCGGGCTCAAGGACGGCCTCGAGGCGGACGGGTATGCGACCGAGGTCGTGGCAGACGGCGTCACGGCGGAGACGCGAGCACGGCAGGGCGGATACGACCTGATCCTGCTGGACATCGCTTTGCCGAAGAAGGACGGGTTTGCGGTGTGCCGCGACTTGCGTGCGGCCGGGGTCCGAACGCCGATCATTGCCCTCACCGCCCGCGCGCAGGAGATCGATCGCGTGCTCGGGTTCGAGTTGGGCGTGGACGACTACGTCGTCAAACCGTTCAGTCCGCGCGAGCTGTCGGGCCGGATCAAAGCTGTGCTGCGGCGCGCGCATGGCTCGTCTGGTGAAGACGACGTGTGGGAGCACGGCGACATTGTGGTGAACTTCCGCCGGTTCGAGGCGACGCGCGGCGGGCGGGCGATCGAACTGACGCCGATGGAGTTCCGGTTGCTGCGGACGTTTGTCGCCAATCGAGGCCGGGTGTTGTCGGTGCGCGAGATCATCGATCTGGCCTGGGGCGCCAATACGTTCGTCACCGATCGCGTCGTCTACACGCACGTCAACAACCTGCGCGCCAAGATCGAGGTCCATCCATCGGCGCCGGAGCTGATTGTGAGCGTCCGGCGGGTGGGGTACCGGTTCGACGGGTGACGTTCTCGTTCTCTTCCGCGCGGCCAGCCGGAAATTGTCGGCCCGCTTGACCGCCGCTTGACGCATGGCGCCGCGGCGATTCGTAGACTCACGGCTGAGGAGACTGCCTATGCCGTTCTTCACTGTTCGCCGCCTTGGCCGCGTGTTCGCGACACTCGCGATTGCCGTGGCCCTGGTGCACACTGGCGCTGGTCAAAAGGCGACGCAGGCCGATGTACTGCTGGGCCGCGCGCTCAGCCTCGAGGATGTGGACGGCCGGCTGCAGGACGCGATTGGGGTCTATCAGCAGGTGCTCAAGGCGCCCGACGCCACGCGTGCGCAGAAGGCGCGCGCGCAGTTCCGCATCGGCGCGTGCTACGAGCGGCTCGGCCTCGCCGAAGCGCAGCGTGCGTACGAGGCGGTCGTCAAGGAGTTCGGCGATCAGGCGGACCTGGTGGCGCAGGCCAAGTCGCGGCTGAGCGCACTCAGCCCGGTTGCGGGCGTCGGCGCCAAGTCTCAGGGCGCCGTCAGCCGATCGGAACGGTTGCTGTGGACGGATGGGCGGACATTTCAGTCCTATTTGATCTCTCCGACGGGCGACATGGTGGCCATTGATGATGAGATTGAGCAACCCAGCCGAGGCCGGCTGTCGGTGCGGAGCGTTGCCGGCGGATTAGCCGTTGACCTCACGAACTTCTCGGTTGAGGGGGACTACGCGTACTACGTCGTCTGGTCGCCAGACGGCAAGCGAATCGTCTATCAGTTCGAGCGGTCAGTCCGGCTCGGACGAAGTCACGGAGTTGCGCGCGGTGGACGTCACGACGCGGCAGACCCGCGCCGTGCCGAACACGCGCCGGGCCACAAGGACCGAAGCGTCGTTTCGACCACTGGACTGGTCGGCCGATGGCCGCCAGTTGTTGGTTCGCATTGTCGAGCCGCCGCCGGCCCAAGGGCCGAGACCGACCAACGCCGGCAGTGAAATCGCATGGATGGCGGTTGACACCGGCGCAGTTCAGCCGCTCGTCAAGTCAGCTGCCTCGTGGGGTGAAGCCAAGGTCTCGCCCGACGGCCGCTCTATCGCATTCTCGGCCAGACCTGCCGCGGCGAGCAGCGAATTCAACATCCAAATCATGGATGCGGCCGGAGGTCCCGCCACGACAGTCGTAGCTTGGCCAGGCTCTGAATCCGTCTACTCGCCTGGTTGAATGACGGACGACTCGTGTTCAGCGGCACCGGCGGCGGCCAGACTGGCTTGTGGGCCATGTCCATCAAGAACGGAGTCGCAGACGGCGCGCCGGCGTTCGTTCGAAGCTCGGAAGCGTTTCGGGGTGGCAATAGCGTCTCTCGAGCCGGGTCAATACTGGGTTATCGCAGTTCAGTCGGGACGCAGGCCTTCCTCGTCACCAAGCGACCAGACCAGGCGAGTTGGGGCGCGCCAGAAACGCTGGGTATTCCGAACGACTTTCGGATGAGCGCCTCGTCGTGGTCTCCAGACGGGGCGTACTTGAGCTGGCACTGGGTAACTTCCGGTTTGGCTTCGGTCTACGTCTGGTCCGCAGAGAGCAAGAGTCTCAGGGTGATCCCGACCACCCTGTCGGGGTTCTTCACCTTGGTGGACCCCATCTGGAAGGACAACGCACGGGAGTTTCTGGTCGCTGGCCGAACGTCGAACGAGCAGGCCTTCTATCGCATCAACGTAGAAAGCGGCTCCGTGACCCGAGTTACCACTCCCGTGCCGTTTGACCAGACCGCGAACGACGGCGTCAGCCTCGCGGCAATGACTCCGGACGAGCGCTTCTACCTGAAGTGGGTCGTCCACAGTGGAGACCCCGGCAACACGCGTTCACTGATTCGGGTCGACGCGAGAACCAGCGCAGAGACGCTGCTCGTTCGAGCGGCGGGTTCAATCGGCTCGGTCTCTCCGGACGGACAATGGTGGGCCGTGACTGGGTTCATGGGGTCTCCCAAAGAGGAAACTGCGGCCCAAACCGTGGGGGCGACGGCTCTTCCGATGAGGGTCGTTCCGATCGCCGGCGGAGCGCCCCGCGACCTATGCACGTTCACGATGCCGGAAGGAGCGCGACGAGGAAGCGTCGGCGGCCTCGCTAAATGGTCCGCCGACTCCAAGGTCGCCTATTTCAGCGTGGTCACGGGTAACGAGCCTGAGGCCAGAGCTGAGATTCTGGGAATGCCCGATTCGACGGCGGCCCTGCGCGGAGCACGGGCCTTGTTGTGCGCAAACTCGGGAGCATCGCGCCGCATCCCGATGGCCGTCGAATGGCCTACACCGTGCGGGCGTCAGACAACTACGAGGTCTGGCTGTACGAGGGCTTCCTGACGCCGAAGTCCGGCTCGCCCGCAAAATAGGCGCGGCCCAGGGCCGGCAGCACTGTGATACAGTGAAACTGTGAAAAACATCACAGTTTCACTGCCAGCTGACATCTACCGCCGCGCTCGAATCAAGGCGGCCGAGCAGGACACGTCCGTCAGCGCGCTTGTTCGCGAGTTCCTGTGGCGACTGGCGAACGACCCGGGTGATGCCGAGCGCCGCCGCCAGCTCCAGGACGAAGTGATTGCGTCCATCACGGCCTTCCGGGCCGGCGACCGGCTCGCGCGACCGGATGTCCACAGGCGCCGCCGTGCGGTTCGTTGACACCAACGTCCTGCTCTACGCCGTCAGCAAGGATCCGGCTGAAGCGCGAAAGGCAGGATCGCGCTCGCCGTGCTGGCCGTGACGACGTCGCGTTGTCCGTCCAGGTGCTCCAGGAGTTCTACGTCCAGGCGACGCGACCGGGCCGTGCCAATCCGCTGACCCCGCGACAGGCATCCGCATTGGTCGAGTCCTGGCTTCGGTTTCCCGTCCAGGAATCGTCGGTGGAGTTGATGCGGGCTGGATGTGCGGCGGCCGCGCGGTTCAAGATTTCCTACTGGGACGCGACGGTCGTCGAGGCGGCCAGATTAGCGGGTTGTGCCGTGCTGCTGACCGAAGACCTGCAGGACGGGCCGCGATTTCGACGGCGTCCGCATCGAGAATCCGTTCGCGCGGTGACGGGCCAGTTCGGCCCGTGACAATTCGTGACGTTCGCGCGCGGGGCGCCGTGCTAGTGTCGTCGGCGGCTTCAGGCCGATGCCGTCCGGGACATGACCACGACGATTCCCCGCCTCGCCCGCCGGGCCACCCTGATCTACCTCGCGACGGTCGTCGTGCCGATCGGCGCGCTGCTCTGGCTGGGCCTGCAGTCGTTCGATCGGCAACGCCAGGCGGTCCGAACGCTGCGGGCGGAACAGCTCGCCACGGCCGTTGACGCCGCGGCTAAAGCCGAAGCGGCCAGCGCACTCCGCGATCGCTCCTCCAGCCCCATCGCCGGCACGTTCTTTGTTATCGATCGGGGCGAGGTCATAGAGCCCGCGCTTCACTCGCCGGCGCCGCGACCGGTACCGCGCGAAATCGCTGACATCGAACGTCAGGAGCTCACCCAGAAACGGCCGGACCTGGCCGTGCCGCGGTACCAGGCGCTTATCACCAAGCACACGCACGAGAGCCTCGCGCGACAGTTCCTTGCCCGGAGTCTTTCGACACTGGGACGCGAGGCCGAGGCGCGCGAGCAGTGGCGCGCGCTCGCCACGAACTTCCCCGACGATCGCGACCTCGCCGGCCGTCCCTACGGCATCGTCGGCGCCATCAACAGCGGAGACACGAAGGGCCTCTTCGAACAGATTTCATCCGGCCGCTGGAACCTGCCGGGCGATCAGGCCGAGTACTTCCTGACCGCGCTCGATCCGGCTCGTCCGGCGCCGTATCTGGATCGTTATGACCTCGCGCGCCAGCTCGCCGACGGATTCAGGCCCGCAGCGTCCTTGCGAGAGGGCGAGGTGTATGCCTACACGCTTGGCACGCGGCGGCTGTTCTATCGCACCGACGGGACGGACCGGATCACCGGGTTGGCCGCGGATCCAACCTGGGTGGCTGCGCTCGAACAGCGCCTGGCGGGGAATGTCCGGAGCGAAGACACGGGCCGTCAGGGCGTGATGCTGTACGGCGGCGCCATCGCGGTATTGCTGCTGGTGGTGTCGGCCGGCCTCGTCATCCTGCATCGCGATGTGTCCCGGGAATCGCGCCTCAACCAGTTGCGCTCGGACTTCGTGAACGGCGTGACGCACGAACTGAAGACGCCCATCGCCATCATCCGGTTGTACGGCGAGACGCTGCTCCAGCAGCGCGGTCTCAGCGATGACGAGCGCCGTAATTGCTCGCGGGTGATCAGCCGCGAGAGCGCCAGACTGGGCCGGCTGGTCGATCAGGTGCTGACGTTCTCGCGAGTCGAACGCGGCGACGAGCGGTACGAACTGCACGAAGACGACCCGGCGCCGGTCATTTCGGGCATCCTCGACGACTACAGTATCTGGCTCGAGCAGGCCGGCTTCTCGCTCGATCGTGACCTGCCCGCGTCCATGCCGCCCGTGCGGTTCGATCCCTCAGCCGTCGCCCAGGCCGTCCTCAATCTCCTGGACAACGCCGTCAAGTACTCCGGCGAGTCGAAGCGGATTGCGGTGCGGCTCGCGGCGGCCGACGGCCACGTGACGTTCGAGGTGCAGGATCACGGCATCGGCATCGCTCCCGCCGACCGCAGTCCGGGTTTTCGATCGCTTCTATCGCGCCGCTAACGATTCCGGCCGCGGCGGCTACGGCCTCGGGCTGTTCATGGTGCGCCACATCATGGAGGCGCACGGCGGGCGCGCCGAGGTTGACAGCGAGCCCGGCTGCGGCAGCACGTTCCGACTGGTCTTCCCGGTGGCCGCGTCATGAACGGCGAACGCATCCTGATCATCGAAGACGAGCCCGATTTGCTGCGCGGGCTCGAACTCAACATCAAGGCGGAGGGCTATCGCGTGCTGACCGCCTCGACCGGTGACGCGGGGCTGGAAATCGCGGTGCGCGAGCGCCCGGATCTCGTGCTGCTCGACCTGATGCTGCCCGGCCTCAGCGGGCTGGACGTGTGCCGCGAACTGCGCCGCCAGCAATTCGAGGCGCCGATCATCATGCTGACCGCGCGCGCCGAAGAGGTCGATCGCGTCGTCGGCCTCGAAATCGGCGCCGACGACTACGTCACCAAGCCGTTCGGCATTCGCGAGCTGCTCGCAAGGATTCGCGTTCGACTGCGCCGCACGTCAAGCGGCGCCGCGGACGCAGTGCTTCGATTCGGCGACGTGGAGGTGGACTTCGACAAGCGCGAAGCGACTCGCGCGGGCAAGCGCGTGGAACTCACGGGCAAGGAGTTCGAGGTGCTGCGCCTGCTGGCCCAGCACCGTGGCCAGATCGTCACCCGCGAGCGGCTGCTCGACGAGGTCTGGGGCTACGAGCACTATCCGACGACGAGGACGGTGGACAACCACATCATGCGGCTGCGTCAGAAGCTCGAAGTAGAGCCCTCTAATCCGCGCCACATTCTCTCGGTGTACGGCGAGGGCTACAAGTTCGTGGGATGACCACGTGTCGCCGGCACCTCGTCTTCCGGGTTCCGTGCGTTGCAGGCACGCCTGTGCTAATATGCCTGCATGCCTCAACTGACGATTCGTGGCGTGTCTGATGATCTGGGCCGCCGGCTCGCGCGGGTCAGTCGTGAGCGAAAACAGAGCATGAATGCCCTTGCGCTGGAAATCCTCGAACAGGCCGTGGGGACCAGCGCCCGGCGCCGTCGACTGCAGCGCTACGCGACCTGGAGCGCGGCTGAAACGGCCGCGTTCGACAAAGCCCTCGCCGACCAGCGGGTGATTGACGATGACCTCTGGGGCTGAACGGCCGGCTCGCCAGGACGTCGTGCCGCGGCTCATGCTCGATACGTCGGCCTACTCCCGCTTCCGGGCCGGTGACTCGCGCGTGCATGACCTCATCGCCGACGCTGATGTGGTGATGGTCCCGGTGCCGGTCCTCGGCGAACTGTACGGCGCATTCGAGGCCGGCAGTCGTGCGCGCGAGAATCGCGTCGCGCTCGCCGACTTCCTCGACGAGCCGTTCGTGACCATCAGCCAAGTGTCAGAGGCCGTCGCGCGGCAGTACGGGCGGATCTATGGTGCCCTGCGAAAAGCCGGGACGCCCGTTCCAGCCAACGACATGTGGATCGCGGCCTGCGCGATCGACCAGGGCGCGTGCCTCTTGACCTTCGACACCGACTTCACACGCGTGCCAGGGTTGGACCGCATCGTCCTTGAGGGCGTCGAACCTGGAACCGAAGGTGACGATTAGCGGTTGATGCAGACGACGGGGATGGTGCCGGACCGACCGGGCTGATCCAGGTTCAAGCGGCGGTCAAGGGCGGTCCGCCTGCCAGTTGTCCGGATGACAAATCGTGACAAAGAATGACGCCGGCATGACACGTCGAAACCCGCGCCCGGGCCACAGTGTCCGGCAGGAGGAAGCCCCGTGAAGCGCTTCATCGTCATCGTCTTGTCCGCCCTGGTTGTACTGTTCGCCACCGTCGCCGCCGACGACAAGGCCGGCGAGCTCAAGCTGCAGCAAGCCATTGATTTGATTGAGTCCAAGGGCGACCTCGCCAAGGCGACGCCGCTCCTCGAGTCTGTCGCGACGAGCCCCGACCGCGCGCTGGCCGCACGCGGGCTGCTGTATCTGGCGAAGGCGCAGGAACGCTACGGCAAGGGCGACGCGCAGAAGACGTACGCGCGCCTGGTCAGCGACTTCGCGGATCAGCCGACTGTCGTGGCCGAAGCACGCGCGGCTATGGCGGGTGCGCCGGCGCCACCGCAGACCCGTCGGTCCGAGCGCCTGCTGTGGACCGACGCTCGAGCCACGCCCACCTACATCATGTCGCCCGACGGCAAGCAATTGGCGGTACGCGATGACGTCGCCTCGAAGGCAGATCTATTCGTCAGGAAGATCGATGGCAAGGCGTTCGTGAACTTGACGAATTTCGCCGGACGACGATGATTACGCCGACTTCATGACATGGTCGCCTGACAGCAAGCGCATCGCTTATGAATTCAGCACGTCTGAGGTCACGGAGCGGATTGCGGAGCTGCGGATTGTCGATGTCGGCAATGGGAAGACACGTGTCATTCCGGGACTCGCCGCGAGCAAAGGAAGGCGTTGTCGATTCGGTCATTCGACTGGTCGCCAGACGGCCGGCGGTTGCTGGTGGATCTGGAGTTCTCCTGGTCCTTGACACGCGGACCGAGTGCCATGGCCTGGCTTGATGTCGAGACTGGCGCAGCGCAAACCATAACGACGACACCGGGCTCGATTTGGTTGGGAGCGCGAGTTTCGCCGGACGGCCAGTACATCGCTTTTACTGTCAGGCGACAACGGACGGATTCGGACGTGCACGTGGTTCGCGCGTCTGGCGGTGATCCGGTCGAAGTCACCAACTGGCCGGGCGGTGAAAGCGTGCGGGGTTGGCTGGCCGACGGGCGCCTGGTCTTGAGCGGAACGAGCGGCGGCCGGACCGGGCTCTGGACCGTTACCGTCAAGAGCGGGAACGTAGTGGCCCCGCCGGAATTCATGACCGACAAGAGCGGGAGCCTGACGCGAAGCGGCGCACTGGTCGACGTGGTCTTTCCGAGCAAGGCAGAAGTCCTTGTGTCCACGCGGGACGCCGGTGGCCGGTGGGCGACCGGGGGACCTTCGAGTATTTCCACCCAGTTCAGGGGACCGGCCGCGTGGTCGCCGGACGGGGCCTGGCTGGCGTGGGGCTCCTATAGTGCCGGCCGCCGCCAGGCCGACTTGATGGTCTGGTCGGAGGACAAACGCTCACTCCTTACCATCCCGACGATGCTCAATTCGATCTACTCGCTCGCTGCGCCTGTCTGGACCAAGGACGGCCAGAGTGTGCTGATTCAGGGCAGCTCCGCCGAAGGCCAGGCTTTCTATCGCATCAACGTGCGCACGGGTGAGGTGACCCAGTTAATGAAGCCCGTGCCGACCTCGCTTCAGGCTGCTGGTCAGGATAACCGGTTCACACTGCACGCGATGACGCCCGATGAACGTTACTACATGAAGTGGGGCGATCAGAGGAGCCCTGATGATCCTGGGCGAAGCCGTCGGATGATCTGGCGCGTTGATGCGCGAACCGGCGAGGAGACCGAACTCGTTTCACCGACCGCCAAGTGGGGGGTGGGACCCGTGTCTCTGGTATCTCCAGATGGCGCTTGGTGGGCTGTGACGCGTGCGGCGGCGCCTCCCGCGCGGGAGGGCAGCTCTTCTCAAGCCAATCAAGGGCGCTCAGTGGTTCTGGCTGTTCCGGTGGCTGGCGGTGAGCCGCGGCAGCTATGCGGCGCTCCGATTAGCTGGGCCGCAGATGGACGTTCGATCTTCACGATCGTGGCCAGACGCGACGCCAACCGCAATTTCATCGACACCGAACTGTTCGAGTGTTCGATGAACGGCGGGGAGGCTCAGCCGACCGGAATCAAGGTCCAGGGGAACATTCAGGCCGTCGCCGCGCACCCCGACGGGCGCCGGCTGTTCTATAAGTCGACGACGGGCGGCGACGCGGAGATTCGGCTCTACGAGGGCTTCCTCGCGCCGAAGGCAGCGCCGGTTCGGCGGTAGCTGAAGGACGCGGACGTGCGGAGCGGCGGGGCCGGGATGTTCTCCGGAGAACCCGTGAAGGAGCGGAGTCCGAGCGAAGCGATGGACGAAGAGAACCGCGGCGAGCGATGCGGATGCGAGGCCAGGCCGCGCGGGTTCGCAGGAGAACATTCCGACCCCGCCGCTCCGCGGTCACCCCGGGTCTAAAGACCCGGGGCTCCATTGCACGAACACGCGCTATTCGATGACCTCTTCCGGCGGCGGAAACGCCTTCAGGTACAGCAACTCGAGGATCGCGCCGGTTTCCGGCATGTCGAAGTAGCAGAACTCGCCGGCATCGCCGAGGCTGCCGGCCTGCACCATCGTCCGGCCCTGCCCCGTGAGCTCAGCCTTGGCCGCGTGCATCGCCTCGAGGCTGCCGTAGGCGATGCAGGTGTGATGAAACCCCTCGCCCTTGGATTGCAGGTGCTCGACGTACACGCTGTCTCCCGAAACGGGCTCGAGCAGTTCAAAACTGGATCCGCCCACCTGCGCGAGCGCCACCCGGAACGAAAACGGCACCGGCCGGCCGTGCACGGTGCACGCCTGCGGCGCGATCGTCCACACGTTCCACGGCTTGATGCCGAGCGACGTCGCCAGCGCCGCTGCGGTCTTCCTGACGTCCCTCACCACGAAGCACGTGTGATGCAGCGTGCCCGACTCCACGACTCCCATTTTGGTTCTCCTTGTGCGGTTACTCGAGTCGACGACAGAAGCGGACCGGCGGGGTCGGGATGTCTTCCGGAGAACACGTAAAAGAGCGAAGTCCGAGCGAAGCGATGGACGCAGAGAGCCGCGGCGCGCGGAAGAAATGCGATGGCCATGCCGCGCGGGTTCGCAGGAAGACATCCCGACCGCGCCGGTCCGCTACACGTCGAGCTCTTCCGCCTCTTCCGCCCGCTCCATGATGAAGCGGAAGCGCGCCGACGGGTCCTTGCCCATCAACTCGTTGATCACGCGATCGGTCAGGATCTGATCCGAGATTTCGACCCGCAGCAGCCGCCGCGTCTTCGGGTTCAGCGTCGTCTCCCAGAGCACCTTCGGCATCATTTCGCCCAGGCCCTTGAAGCGCGTGATCTCCACCTTGCCCTTGCCCGTGCCGCGCTTGAGGATGGTGTCCTTGTGATGCTCGTCGAGCGCCCAGAACGTCTCCTTGCCGATGTCGATCCGGTAGAGCGGCGGCTGCGCCAGGTACACGCGGCCCTCGCGCATGAGCTGCGGCATGTGCCGGTAAATGAACGTGAGCAGCAGCGTCGCGATGTGATGGCCGTCCGAATCGGCGTCGGCCAGGATGATGACGCGACCGTACCGCAGCTTGTTCAGCTCGAATCCTTTGCCGATGCCGCAGCCCAGCGCCGTCACCAGATCCGACAGCTCCTTGTTCTCCATCACCTTCGCGACCGAGGCGCTTTCGGTGTTCAGCACCTTGCCTCGCAGCGGCAGGATGGCCTGGCGCGCGCGATCCCGGCCCTGTTTCGCCGACCCGCCGGCCGAATCGCCCTCGACGATGAAGATTTCGCTGTCTTCGCGGCCGGAATTGCCGCAGTCGCTGAGCTTGCCCGGAAGCGTGAGGCGGGAGGACGTCGCGCTCTTGCGCACGACTTCGGCCTGCGCGGCGCGGCTGGCTTCACGCGCGCGGGCGGACAGGATGATGCGCGCGACGATCTGCTCGGCCACCGACCGATTCGAATTCAGCCAGTGCTCCAGCGCGGGCCGCACCATCGAATCGACAATCGCCGTCACTTCCGGGTTGTTCAGCCGATCCTTCGTCTGCCCCTGGAATTGCGGCTCCTTGAGGAACACGCTCAGCACGCCCGTCATGCCTTCGCGAATGTCTTCGGCCGATAGCGTAACGCCTTTCGGCGAGAGGCTGTGCGTGTCGATGTAGTTGCGGATCGCCTTGCCGAGGCCGGCGCGCAAGCCGTTCTCGTGCGTGCCGCCCGATCCGGTCGGGATGCCGTTCACGTAGCTGCGCAGGTGCTCGTCGGTCGACTCGGTCCACTGCAGGACGAAGTCGAGCCGCAATCCCGTTTCGTCGTGCTCGCGCGCCAGCGTAAACGGCGGCTCGTGCACGGGCCTGGCGCCGCGCTCCGTCAGGATCTTCTTGAGGTAGTCGCCGATCCCTTCCTCGTGCTGGAACGCCTCACGCCTCAGCTGATCGCCGGTCGCGGCCTCGTTCTCGAACGTGATGCGCAGGCCCTTGTGCAGGTAGCTCGTGACTTCGAGCCGCTCGCGGATGATCGCGGCGTCGAATTCGGTCTTCGGGAAGATCGTCGAGTCGGGCCGGAAGAACACGGTCGTGCCGGTCCCGCGCGCGGCCCCGAGCTTCTTGACACCGCCGACCGGATCGCCCTGTTTGTACTTCTGCTCCCACGTGAAGCCATCGCGCCGGACCGTGGCGACGAGTTCGCGCGACAGCGCATTCACGACCGACGCGCCGACGCCGTGCAGGCCGCCGGCCGTCTTGTAGTTCTGGCCCTCGAACTTGCCGCCGGCGTGGAGCGTCGTGAAGATGACTTCGAGCGCGCTGGTCTTGGTCGTCGGGTGCTTGTCCACTGGAATCCCGCGCCCGTCGTCCTGGATCGTCATCGACGTCCCGTCCTTGTGCAGGGCGACGGCGATGTTGGACGCGAAGCCATTCATGGCCTCGTCAACGGCGTTGTCCAGGATTTCCCAGACGAGGTGGTGCAGGCCGGTCGATCCGACGCCGCCGATGTACATGCCGGGCCGGCGGCGGACGGGCTCAAGCCCCTCGAGAACGGTGATGTCTTTGGCGGTATAGGCGGACACGAAAGACAGGATGGTACATCCCGTAACGGAAACCGGGCCGATCCTTCAGAAGACGTTGGTGACATACTTCTTGCGCCGCACCGAGGCGGCCATGTCGGGCCAGCCCACCACGCTGCCGGCTCTTTCGCTTGACGGCATCACCACCGCCGTCCTGCCGCCTGAGCCCCCTGCTTCCCGCACCGTCCGGGGGCCTCGCAAGACTATCGCCGCGGCGCGCGTCATCACCCGCGTCGCCTGGCTCGCGCTTCGCGCGTACCGCAATCCCGTTCGAGCCGCCCGAGCGCTGGGCGGGCTCCTCGGCAGGACGCGGCAGCACATCAGCACGGACCCGGGACGCCGACAGCTCTGGACCTCGCGCAAGAGCGTCCAGTCGCGCGGCCGCTACTTCTGGGATTTCCATGCCCCGGGGTTTCCGTCCGCGGCGTTCGATCACAGTGTCGAATGGGAACTGAACCAGATCGATCCGATCGGCCGGCCGACCGGCGTGCAGACGGCGATTATCGCGGTGACGCGGCGCTGCTCGCTCGCGTGCGAGCACTGCGTCGAGGGCGACGCGCTCAACCAGCCCGAAGCGCTGTCGATCGACGACCTGCGCGACATCGTGCGGCGGGTTCAGCAGGGGGGCGCCGCGCAGATCTTCTTCAGCGGCGGCGAGCCGCTGCAGCGGTTCGGCGATCTGCTGGCGCTGTCGGCCCAGGCCTCGGCAAGCGCTGATGTGTGGATCCTGACGTCGGGCCGCGGCCTGACCGCCGACAAGTCGCAACGGCTGCGTGAGGCAGGCGTGACCGGCGTCTCCCTGAGCCTCGACCACTGGGACCCGGCGATGCACGATCGCTTCCGCGGCACGCCCGGGTTGTTCGAGGCGGTCGAACGGGCGGCCGCACACGCGCGCGACGCCGGACTGCTCGTCGCGCTGTCGTTGTGCCCCACGCGCACGTTCGTGACCGCCGAAAACCTGCAGCGTTACGGCGACATCGCCCGGTCGCTGGGCGCCAGCTTCATTCAGTTGCTGGAACCCAGGCCGGTCGGCCGCTATGCGGGCAAGGACGTCGCCCTCGAACCCGCGCAACAACGGTTGCTCGAGGCGTTCTGCGATCGACTGAATACGGACGCCTCGTCGGCGGATCTGCCTGGCGTGCGGTATCCGGACTGGAGCGCCCGCACGTTTGGCTGCAGCGGCGGACGCCGGTACGTGTACATCGATACCGACGGCGGCATGCACGCCTGCCCGTTCTGCCGCGCGACCAGCGTGCGCGTGCTCGATCGAGATTTCGGTACGGCTCTTGGCCAATTGCAACGCGCCGGCTGCCAGGCCGGCTCAGACGATCACGCTCCCACAACGAGGACACTGCTATGGACACGATGAAACGACCGTTGTTGCTGATGTTGGCGTTGGTGCTTGCCGCCGCCGGGAGTGTCGCCTGCGGTCTGTTTGGGGGTTCCTGGCAACCGCCGCAGGCGGTGACGATCGAGAGCGATAAGCCGGTGGCCGCGATCTGGCCGCTGCCTGCGCCCTGGATTTCCGCCCCCGATCGGAGTTCGCCGCAGGCGCTGCTGCTGCGGGACGGCGACTATGTGATGGTGACGGAAGACGGGGACGCGATTGTTCCCTACCGCGGCAGCGACGGGCTGCACCTCAAACTGATGTTCAACAAGTGGAGCGCCAAGATCGGCGACGTGACCGTGTCGGTGCTGGCCGGCGATGAGGGATTGGCCTGGTTGAAACAGGCCACCGATCGCCAGCTTGCGGATCTCCGCTGGCTGGGCGTGCCCGACGGCTCCGACACGGCGTTCATGCCGACACTGAAGCGAATCGCCGCGGCCAATCCGGGCATCGATCTCTCTTGCGAATCCGAGGCCACGCTGCTGAAGGCGCTGCCGCTCTTCAAGCCCCGCACGATCTGGGTGGGCGAGCATGCCGGAGCCGCGACCTGGACCGCGCTGGCGACGCAGTCCCAACTGGAAACCCTCTTCATCGACGCGAGTGAGCCCGGCAGCCTTGACGCGTTGCCGAAGTTGCCCAAGCTGCGCCGGCTTGTGATCGACAATTGGGATGCTGACAAGGCCGGCCCGCTCCCTGCGGGTCTCACGAATCTGAAGACCCTCGTCGTCGGAGACCATAGCGGACTGGACCTTGCGATCCTCAAGGCCGCACCGACGGGACTCGAGGAATTGGCCTTCCCGGCAAAGGACCTGGCCGATGTCACAGCCCTCAGCGGCCTGACCAATCTGCGCACGCTGCTGCTCAAGACCAAGGATGGCTCCGGCGATCTGGCCGGCCTCGCGTCGCACCAGCAATTGCGCTGGTTTGGCCTGCCCTCCACGACCACGCAGGAACAGTTCGCTGCGTTCGTGACCGCGCATCCGCACCTGACGATTCTCGACATGATGGCGAACGACAAGATCAAGGACCTGTCGCCGTTGAAGGCGCTGAAGGAACTGAACGGCCTCACCCTCGGCGGTCCGTACGACAACTTGACCGTCGTTCAGGAACTCACGTCGTTGCGCTTTGTGGGGATCTCGAAGGACGTGTGGGACGGGTCGCCGGACCAGATTGCGGCCATCCGCAAAGCGCTGCCCGATGCGCTGGTCGTCCGCGTCAGCCCGTTCTGCCTGGGTTCCGGCTGGATCCTGCTGCTGTTGCCAGTGCCGTTTGTGGCCTGGGTGATAAGACGGAAGCGATTGGACGTCCGAACGTAGGCCGGGCCTTTCAGGCCCGGCGAACTCGGCGGGGCTGAAGCCCCGCCCTACACAACCCTGATATGCGCTACACCACTCGCGCGGCGATCAGAATCCCGGCTGCCGCGGCCGGGATGATCCTCGGCGCGCTGTTCTCGCATCACGGCATGCCGTGGAGCGCGATCGCCGCGGGCGGACTGATCATGACCGGGACGGCGATCTGGGCAGGTCAGAGGTCAGAGGTCGGAGGTCAGAGGTTTGGCGCGAGCCTGGCTGAAGGGCTCGGTCTCGATCGATTCTCCATCCGGATCGCGCTCGTCACGCTGGCCGCCATCGCCATGGGCGTGGCGGCCGGACTGCTCCACCGCGACGATCTCGGCCTCCCGCTGCAAGCCGCCGCGGGTGTGCAGGCATTCGTCGTCGTCGCCTGCCTGATCGGCGCGACCGAGGAACTCCTCTACCGTGGCTGGCTGCTCGGCCAGGCTCGGGTGTTCGGCTGGCCGGCGGCGATCGTGGTCGCGGCCGTCGCGCACGCCGCCTACAAGACCGCGCTCTTCGCGTGGCCGGCCACGCCGGCCCCGTTCGACCTGTGGAACATGATGCTCGTGACGACCGTCGCCGGACTCGTACTCGGACTGCTTCGAAAGTGGTCTGGCAGCCTGCTGCCGGCGATCGCCGCGCACATCGCCTTCGACTTCATCGTCTACCGCGCCGTCGCCGAGGCGCCGTGGTGGATCTGGGGATAGGGGACGTCGTCCATCGTCCAGGGTCCATCGTCCAGGGTCCGCGGCAGTCCTGAGTCCGGAGTCCTGAGTCCTGAGTCCGGAGTCCGGAGTCCGGCGTCCGGAGTCCGGACGATGGACGTGGGGGAACTAGGGACTCTGGACCTTGGACGCTGGACTGATACAACTCTTCAACAGCACGTCCTGCGCCGGCGTCAGGCCCTCGCAGAAGCAGCGCAGCGTGATCTTCGAGCCGACGACCGCCGCTTTCGCGGTTTCCCTGGCGCGCTCGTCGAGCAGGCGGGCCCGCACGCCGTGCAGGCCGGCTTCACTGAAGACCACGAACGCCGGGAGTCCGGCCGCGTCGGTTTCGACGCCGATGACCTTGCCGGTGACGTCGAGGGCTTTGCCGAAATACTGCCGCCGCGCCGCCTGCGGATCGCGCTGAAAGTCCTTCCAGAGTTCGTCGGTCGGCAGCTTCGCCTGCGGCGCCGCGGTGGTGATGCGCAGATCCTGGTCGGGCAGATGATCGGCGCAGGCGGCAACGAGCACGATAACGGCGAGCGCCGCAATGCGTTTCATTGTTCTTGACAGCTCTCAATCAACATGGAGCACCGAACGACCCAGGGGACAGTCCCGGCTTGCGCCATCAGGGACAGTCCCCGCCTCAATCCGACACCGTCATTCTCCCGGTTCCGTCATCTTCTTCGCGTCGACCCAGGCGTCGAACTGGTCGGCGGTGAGCAGGCCGAGGGTGAGCGCGGCTTCCTTCAGCGTCGTGCCGTCGTGGTGCGCCTTCTTCGCGATCTTCGCGGCGTTGTCGTAGCCGATGTGCGGGTTGAGCGCCGTGACGAGCATCAGGCTCCGGCCGAGGTTTTCCTCGATGCGCGCGCGGTTCGCCTCGATGCCGACCGCGCAGAACTCGTTGAAGTTCCGGCACGCGTCGCCGATCAGGCGGATGCTCTGCAGCACGTTATGGATGATGAGCGGCTTGAAGACGTTCAGCTCGAAGTTCCCCATCGCGCCGCCTATCCCGACCGCGACGTCGTTGCCCATCACCTGGGCGCACACCATGGTCATGGCCTCGGACTGCGTGGGATTCACCTTGCCCGGCATGATCGAACTGCCGGGCTCGTTCTCGGGGATCGTGATTTCGCCGAGGCCAGAGCGCGGACCGGACGCGAGCCAGCGGACGTCGTTCGCGATCTTCATGAGCGCGGCCGCCAGGGTCTTGAGCGCGCCGTGCAGCGCCACGAGCGGTTCGTGGCCGGCCAGCGCCGCGAACTTGTTCGGCGCTGTCACGAACGGGAGGCCGGTCAGTTCCGCGATCTTGCGCGCGCCTCGCACGGCGAATTCGGGATGCGTGTTGAGACCCGTGCCGACGGCCGTGCCGCCGAGCGCGAGTTCATGCACCGCCGGCAGCGTGGCGTCCACGGCGCGCATCGCGATGTCGATCTGCGCGACCCAGCCGGAGATTTCCTGTCCGAGCGTGAGCGGCGTCGCGTCCTGCAAATGCGTGCGGCCGACTTTCACGACGTCCGCGAACGCGTGCGCCTTCGCGTCGAGCGTGGCCCGAAGCGCGGTGACCATCGGCCGCAGGTGATGCACGACCTGTTCGGCCGCGGCCACGTGCATGGCGGTCGGGAAGGTGTCGTTCGACGACTGCGCGCGGTTGACGTGGTCGTTCGGGTGAATCGGCTTCTTGCTGCCCATGACGCCGCCGGCCAGTTCGATGGCGCGGTTCGAGATGACCTCGTTGGCGTTCATGTTGCTCTGCGTGCCGCTGCCCGTCTGCCACACGAACAGCGGGAAGTGCGCGTCCAGCTTGCCGTCGATGACCTCGTCGGCCGCGCGGACGATGAGCGACACCTGTTCGGGCGTGAGCGCGCCAAGGTCGCCGTTGACGAGCGCGGCGGCCTTCTTGATCACACCGAGCGCCCGGATGAGCGGCCGTGGAAAGTGTTCGGCGCCGATGTTGAAGTGATGCAGCGATCGTTCGGTCTGCGCGCCCCAGTACTTGTCGGCGCCGACGTCGATCGGGCCCATGGAGTCAGTTTCCGTCCGGGTAGACATACGGACACAACTTACAACTAACAACGAACAACTAACAACTCAAAACGCTTGTCATGCGGCACGCGTGCGCCTGAAGTTGTTCGTTGTTCGTTGTTAGTTTCAACTGAACATGTTCTTGACGACGAACCAGACGTTCGCCGGGCGTTCGCCGAGGCGGCGCATGTACCAGGGGAACCAGTATTCGCCGTAGCTGATCAGGCAGCGCGTGCGCACGCCGGCGCGGCCGAGTTCCTGCTGCCGGCTTGTCTGGATGCCGAACAACATCGCGATTTCGTAGCGGCCGGCCGCGATCTTCCGGTCGGCGATGACCTGCTGCAGCCGCGCCTGCAGCCCGAGGTCGTGCGTGGCGATGTGCAGTAAAGCGCCCGGCTTCGCGGCGTCGTCCTGCAGCAGGCGCGCCGCGATCGTGAAGAAGTTCTCGTCCACGTCCTGTTTCTTCGGATACGCCACCGACGCCGGCTCGAGGTACGCGCCCTTCACCAGCCGGATGGCCGAGCCGAGCGGCACCAGTTCCTCGATGTCCTTCGCCGTGCGGTACAGGTAGGCCTGAATCGCGATGCCGACCTTGTCGGACTTCGCGCGCAGGCGCTTGAACAACGCGATCGTGCCGTCCACGTACGGCGAGCTTTCCATGTCGAGCCAGAAGAAGTTGCCGGTGGCCTCGCAGCGCTCGAGCAGGCGGATGCAGTAGTTGTAGCAGACCTCGGGATTCTGGTCGTAGCCGAGCTGCGTCGGCTTGATCGAGATCTGGACGTCAACGCCGGAGGCCTTCACGAGATCGATCACCTTGAGGTAGTGATCGAACACCTCCTGCGCCTCTTCGATGCGCGTCAGGTTTTCGCCCAGGCGGGTAATGATCGCGTTCAGGCCCTGCGGCTTGAGCTTCATCGCCGCCTCGAGCGCGTCCTCCACACGCTCGCCCGGCATGAACTTCGAAACCGAACGGCGCACGAACGCCGTCCGCATCGCCTTCTCGCGCAGGAATGCGTTGGTCGAGGCCCACAGCAGCGTTCTTCTCGTCAAGGACATCGTCTTCTCCGGAAACCTCTGACTTCTGACCTTACCTCTGACCTCTGACCTCCGACCTCTGACCTGCCATCCCTCCTCCGGGAGGCGCGGTCAGCGGCTTCAGCGCGCCACGATGACAGGTATAGCACGTCACCTTGGATGTGCCTGCCGCTGCCGGCCCGCCGACGTCCTTGAGGAAGTCGGTGTTGATGGCCATCATCATCTTCAGCATCTTGCGCGCCTCGAGCTTCTCGGGCTTGTCGTCCTTCATCCGCTCCTGGGGCGTGCCCACATGGCAGTGCGAGCATTCGACGCCGAGTCCGGCCGTGAACGTCCGCATGAGCTGCTGCACCTGCTGCCCCGTCCAGTCCTTCGGCAGCACCTGCAGATTCTGCGGCGGCCCGCCTCGGCCCTGAGCGTACGCCGAAACCCCAACACCCACACCAAGCGCCACACACATGACGAATGCGTTCAACCGATTCTGCTTCATGAAAACCCCCGGGGGAATCTTATTCGAACTTCGAACGGTTCAGGTTCGCTTGGGCGCACGCGTCGGTGATAATCAACTGGCGCTGATGAGGATGCCCGCGTCGACGTCCGGCGTTTCGGTCCGCCTGTCTGCGATTCACCCGCCCACCTCCGGCCAGGGGTACCTCGTACTGGAGGTCGTGATCGCGAATCGCTCCGATACGGCGTTGTTCGGGGCTGGTGACGGCGCGAGTCGGATCTCGCTCAGTACCCGATGGCGCCGCATCGACGGGCCCGCCGCCGGCCGCGAACAGATCGTCGACGGGCAGCGATTCGACCTGCCGAGCCGGTTTTCCCGGGCCGCCCGCTGTCGCAAATCATGCCGCTGGAGGTCGCGGTTGGGCCGGGTGTCTGGCAGGTCACCGTGGATCTTGTCGAGGAGGCTGTGGCGTGGTTCGGTGACGGCGACGAGTTCGTGATCGAACTCGAGCCCCGCGACATCGCCACGCGCGACCCGGCCGATCCGGAGTTGTTCCAGGCGTTGCTGGTGGAAACCGGTAATACCTGCAATCGTGCCTGCTGGTTCTGCAAGTTCGGGCAGGCGCGCGCCAATCCCGAAGTCGTCCAGATGGACTGGGCGACGATCCGGCGCATCATCGCCAACTTGAAAGCGCTGGCGTATCGCGGCCGGATTTCGTGGCACGGGATCAACGAGCCGTTGCTCGATCCGCGCCTCGTGGACATTGTCGGGGAGACCCGCGATGCCTGTCCCGACGCCTTCATCTCCGTGGTCACGAACGGGGACGCCCTGACGCCTCAGCGCTACGAACGGCTGAAGGGCGCCGGCATGGATGTGCTGGGCGTCAGCATTTACGACGACAAGGTTTTTGGCCGCGTGCGTCAGTTCGCGGACGCGCAGATGAGACTGATCGACATGCGCCACGCGACGCCTGGCTGGCTCGAGAACAGGGGCGGTACCGTCCAGCAGTATGCGGAGGCGTTTGGTGAGCACCAGGGGCGATTCGTCGACAAGACCTGCGAGCGTCCGACCTTCATGATGTCTGTCAAGGCGTCGGGTCAGGTCGCGCTGTGCTGTGCGGACATGTACGGCGATGTCGTGATGGGCGACATTCGCACGCAGCGGCTCGAGGAGGTGTGGTACGGCGAGCGCTTCACGCACTATCGCCGGACGCTGGCGACCGAGGGACGCCGGGCCCTGCCGCTGTGCCAGACCTGTTCCTACAAAGGCGACGCCGGCCGCATCTTCTACCCGCTGCCGGAGACCGTCACGCACCCGAAGGTCAGGGTCGCGGCAATCCGGCACACGGTTGTGGCCGCTGGTAATGGCCCAGAGCCCAGGGACGGACCGTCGCCACGTCCGACGCCTACGAGCCCGTCCGCGTGAACGGAAAGCACAACTGGCGCAGCCACCCGTTCGGTACCGGTCGCGACGCGCCGCCCGTTACGGCGTCAGGATCACCTTTCCGCGTGTTTCGTCCTCGATCATGTGGCGGAAGGCCTCGCGGACCCGATCGAGCGGAAACGTGCTGTCGATGACCGGCGTGAGGGTCCCGTTCTCGAGCGATTCCCTCAGGACCGCCATCGACTCCTCCTTCGTCGGCAGCGGCAGCGCCGGGCCGCGCAGCGGCGTCACGAAGCGCGAGAGGGCCATCAGCCCGAGGAATCGCGGTATCAGCCCGAAGACGCGTTTGCCGGAGGCTCCGTACGCTTCGTGCCCGATGAGCACGTAGCGCCCGTCGGGTCCCAGGGCGCGCCGGATCTCGCTGAATGGGCGATTCCCCGGGATGTCGAAGATGAAGTCGTAGCGAGCGCCTCGCCGCGTGAAATCCTCCCGCGCGTAGTCGATGACCTCATCGGCCCCGAGCGATCGCAGCATGTCCAGCTTGCTCGCGCCGTCCACGGCGGTCACGTGCGCGCGGCGCGCCTTCATCAACTGGAGGGCGAGCGCGCCAACCCCGCCGCCGGCGCCGTTGACCAGGACCTTCCGGCCCGGCGGCCACTGGTCCAGGCCTCTGAGGTTCAGGAGAGCGATCAACCCGGACGAGGGGACGGACGCAGCCTGTTCGAACGTCACGTTGCCGGGTTTTGGCGCCAGCAGGTCCTGCCGGACGGACACGTATTCCGCGAACGCCCCGCCGTGCGCCCATTGGTGGGCGGTCGTGGTCTCGCCGAAGACCGCATCCCCGGGCCGGAACCGCGTCACGCTCCGGCCGACGGACTCCACGATCCCCGCCATGTCCGTGCCGGGGATCGGCTGCTTCGGCTTCGCGAATCCCGCGCCCATCAGGCGGAGCACGTACGGCCGTCCGGCCACCACGTGCCAGACGTCCGGATGGAGCGACGCCGCGCGGACGCGCACGAGGACGTCGTCGGGGCCGAACGCCGGCACCTCGACGTCTTTGATCTCGAGATCGTCTGGAGATCCGTACCGGTTCTGCACGATCGCTCTCATGCCACGACTCCCGGCCGCAAGACGACATCAGTCGCCGCGTGGAACGACGGCCAATAGTACCTTGAGTCTTCGAACAGGTCGGGCGCCACAGCTTATGCCCGCGGCGTCGGAATCCGCCAAGTCGACAGAGACTACTTGATCGCGGTCAACACCTCGGATCGTCATCACGCCGGGATCCGTTTTTCGCGAGAACGCCCCGTGCATGGACTGGCTCCGTCGCAGTCACCGGGAGCCATCGAGAGCCTGAACCCCAACTTCACGTTCAAGCTGACGAAGAACATGGTCCGTGGCGACTCGCACTGCGAGTGGGTGGTCGAACGAAAGACGTAGCGCTGCGCCAGGTGCGGCCGTTCTACTCAGCGCGGCGGAGATTCGGCCCAGTGAGGTGATATCACATGCGCCATTCACGTGATATCATTATGCCTGCCATGGCTCGAACCCGCCGGACACGCGCGTCGACCGTCGCCAGGGTGCTGCTGCGCCTGCCGGCGCCGCTGCACCGCCGCCTGGCCGCGGAAGCCGCCGCGCGGGGGCTGTCGTTCAACGAATTCTGCATCCTCCGGCTCCGCGCGCCCGCGCCGGTGGGCGAAGCGCTGGCCGTCCGGACGATGGTCGTCGACCGCGCCCGCGCCGCGTTCGGCGACCGCCTGGCGGGCGTGCTGCTGCTGGGATCGTGGGCGCGCGGGGAAGCGGCTGCGACATCGGACATCGACGTCCTTTTGGTGATCGATCCGGACGTGCCGTTGACGCGGGACCTGTACCGCGCCTGGGATCGCGCGCCGCTGACGTGGGAGGGCCGCGCGGTGGACGTGCATGTCGCCCATCTGCCCGCGCCCGGCGCGCCCCCGACGACGGTGTGGTGCGAGGCTGGCGTGGACGGCCAGCTCTGGTACGACCGCGATGGTGCCGTTGCCAGACGCCTGGCCGACGTCCGTCGTGCCATCGCCGATGGCGTCGTCGTGCGTGCGGTGGCGCACGGACAACCGTATTGGAAAGGAGCCGCCTGATGCGCAACCGGGATCTCGCCGCCGATCATCTGCGACGCGCCGAGGCGCGATTGCACGCGCTCGATGTGCTATACGAACGGGCGAGCTGGGCCGATGTCGTTCGCGAGTCGCAGGAGGTGGTCGAACTCGCCTTGAAAGGGCTGCTGCGGGCCTGCGGTGTGGATCCGCCGCGCATCCATGACGTGGCCGACGTGCTCCTCGCGGAGCGCGATCGGGTGCCGGCCGCGCTCCAACCCGAGCTCGAGCGACTGGCCTCGGTGTCCCGCTCGCTGCGGCGGGATCGCGAACTGGCCTTCTACGGCGCCGAGGACCTGACGCCGTCGTCGTTCTATCGCGAAAGCGACGCGGTCACCGCGCGCGATAGCGCCAGGGCGGTCGTGGCGGCCGTCGCGCCCCACGTCTCGGTGACCGGTTGACCTCTCCTGATCGGCCGCCGGCCACGTAGCGGAAGCGTTGCCGGCCGCCTTCGCGTCATCGAGCGTGGCGACCAGGCGGTCGTATGCAACGCGGCTTCGCGGAATTTCGCGTCACGCTGCGCCCGCTTGCCCAGCAAGGCAAGCAACGGTTCATCGACCCCAAACGGGGCCTTCCGGGCATTGCAAGCGGGCACGTCTGACATTCATCCTCACTGCAGGTAGGCGCCTGCAGGAGAATCGAGGTGGCATCCTGGCTGCCACCATAATCGCGCCCGCTCGTGCTCGTCCCCGCGGCGCAAACGACCGGCGCCGACTTGCACCGGCCAACTGTATAGAGTATACATACAGTAGACAGTGAGAGCCGCCGCATGTTCCTGACCGTCGACGCCAACGACAGCCGCCCCGTCTACCAGCAGATTGCCGACGGCGTGAAGGCGCTCATCGCCGGTGGGCACCTGCGTGAGGGCGCCGCCCTGCCATCGGTCCGGCAGGTCGCCGGCGACCTCGGCGTCAACTTCAATACCGTCGCCGCCGCCTACCGACAGCTTCAGGACGACGGTTTCGTCACCATTCGCCATGGCGCAGGGGCGGTCGTTGCCGCCCGGTCGGGAGGCGACGCCCCGGCTGCAACGCTGCGCAAGGGGCTGCGCGGCGTGCTGGCCGATCTGATGCTGGCCGGCTTCGGCGACCGCGAGATCGTGACGGCGGTGCGTGAGGAACTGCAGGGGCTGCGCGCGAAAGGGAGAATCCGATGACCGCCAACGCTTCCCGGGATCTGCTGCTTACTGTGACCGCCGCGATCGTTCTCGTCCGGGCGTATCAGTTGATCCGCCTGGACTGGTCGCGTCCGCTCAAGCACGGACCGGGCTTCTTCCTCGCATTTGAAGTGTCGCCCGGGTTCTACGACGGCGCTGGCGCGCGCTGGCTCACGGGCTTCCGCGCCGTGCTGGCCGCCGAAATCGCGGTCGAGTGGATCGCGCTGGCGGCGCTGGTCGCCGCCGGACGATGGCAGTGGCTGCCCGTCTGGGGGGGCGGCTCGGCCGTGCTGTACGTCGGGTCACTTTCGCTGTTCGGGCTGACAGCCAGCCGCCTGCTGCGCCGCGAAGGCGCGCAACCGGCCGTCGCCCTCTCGTTCGAGCAGCGACGCGTCTGGGACTATCTGTCTCCAACCACCGAAACGCTGATGGGCGCCATGCTGGCCGCCGCCTGGTATCTGCTGGCGGTCCGCGGTGATGCCACCGTCCGCTGGGTCGCGCCGGTTGTCATGACCTATGTGGTCGTGGCGATGCTCGCCGCGAAGATCGTGCTGATCAAGGCGGGCGCGCCGCTGCCGACCGATCGGACCGAGGAACACCACCGCTACCTGGAGGCAAGCCGCCGCTACGGTCTCAACGTGATCGACGCCGCTCGCTGGCTCTTCGCCTTCATCGTCGCCGGCTATGCGCTGCTGCACGGGCAGCCGGGCATTGGGTCGACGCTCTGGCTCCGGTGGGCACTTGTGGTGGGAGCGTCGGGGCTCTGGCTGGCGCTCGTGTTCGCGATCGTCCGCGGCGCGCACCGTCTCGACGCCATGGGACGGACCCTGCGGCCGGCGATGAACTGGGCGGGGCCGTTCCGGCCGAGCCCGTGGGTCGCGCGCGGCAGCGGCGTGTGGGCCGTGTCCTTCCTCGCGGGGCTCGTCGTGCTGTTCGCCGTCTTCGGCCTCTGAACGGGGGTCACCCACCATGACAACGCTGAAGAAGGTCCTGCTCACCGCGGCGGTCGCGATCGTGGTTCTCCTCGGAGGCCTTGCCGCGGCGTTCTACTTCATGATGTACAGGCCGATGCGTCGCCGATGCCGGCCATGGTCGGTGCGCACGCGCTCGAGACTCGGACGCTGCAGAATCACGGTCCGTTCGATCCGCCGGCCTCAAGCGTGCTCACGCCGGAACAGGTGACCAGGTTCGTGAGTGTGGAGGAGGCGGTCGCCGCACGCGTCGGTGCGAGTGCCACCATCCGGCGCGATGGACTCACATCTACGCGGGCCGCCCGAAGGATCGCTTCTTGATGGTCGCAACGGCCGTGACGATGAGCACGACGGTCAGCATCAACAGGACGGTAGGGCTCATCGCCGGCACGGCGGCGATCGTGACGACGTCCATGTACATCCCGAAGCCCTTGGTCCCACCGCAGTCGGTGGCCACTCCGGCAATCAGGTTCTGGCCGACCACGATGTTCGACAGCACGTTGTTGTTGAGCATTGCGGAAGTACACGACTGGCGAACCGCCGGACGGGACGTTCACGGTCACCTGCGCGTACGCCTCGCTGCCGACGCTCATCAGGAGGACGAAGGCAACGAAGATACCGGATTCCGCCGACAGTAGCGCGGTCGTACGCAGTTGCCGGGACGGCGCCACTATACCGTGCGCTGTGTCACAGCCCTGTTGGGCATGAGTGGATCATCGACGTGGGCACTACCTGGCGAGCGAGAAGCGCCTGATTGCGGACGCCAATGGCCCGCCGCGTGAGGCTGGCCACGCGACGCCAGACGGCGCCAGACGGCGCTCAGGCAGGCAGTTCCACTGCCCCGGGCACGACCCTCGTAAACTCCCCTCGTTGCAGGAGCTCGCGGCCCTTGCCGCCGCGGCCGGTCACGCCGTACTTCGTGGTGCTGATCGTCTGCTCCGCGCCCCTGGTGGTTTCCACGGTCATCAGGTCCCGGTCGCCGGTGGACGCGATGAAGCCCAGCAACCGGTCGTTCTCTTTCTGCAGCTTGATCAGGATGACGCCCCGGCCCGGGCCGCTGAGGAAGTTGATTTCCTCGGCCTTGCACAGCATCGCCCTGGCCTGGCGCGTGGCGGCGATCACGATTTCATCGCCGGTGACGCGCACGACGCCGACGATTTCCGCGCCGTCCGGGACGCGCGCGAACTTGCGGCCGGCGCGCGTGCTCGGCTCGACGAACGTCTGCAGCGAGAACCGCAGGCTGTAGCCGTCGCTCGACACCGCCAGCGCGTGCACCGGCGGCGCGGTTTCCGGGTTCGCCGCCGAAATGACGCCGCTGGCGCGCGGATCCAGGCTGAGCGCGCCCACGACCCGCTCGCCGTCCTTGAACTTGAACAGGCTCTGGATCGGTTCGCCATATCCGGTGGACGCCGGGATGTCGGCAATCCGCGCGGTGTACGCGACGCCGAAGTTCGTGAAGAAGACCGCCGACGCCTTGGTGCTGCCCGCGCGCGACGGCCATGACGGCGTCGCCTTCGCGCACGCGCGTCGACGCAATGTCCTTCACTTCCTTCTGCCGCTTCACCCAGCCGTCGCGCGTGACGACGACCACGCTGTCCTCGTCGATGATGAAATCCTCGGCGGTGTAGTCCTCGTCCGGCACCTCGCCCACGATCTCCGACCGCCGCGCGTCGCCGTACTGCTTCTGGATCGCCTCGATCTCCTGCCGCACGATCTTCCAGAGATCCGCTTCCCGCTTCAGCAGGCCGCCGATCTCCTTCGCCCGCTTTCGCTTGGCCGCCAGTTCCTCCTGGATGACCTGGATCTCGAGGCGGGCGAGCCGGTAGATCTTGAGTTCGAGGATCGCGTCGGTCTGCTCGGCGTCCAGCTTGAAGCGCGCCATGATCTTCTCGGCGGCGTCGGCCTTGCCGTCGGACTTGCGGACGATCTTCAGGATCTCGTCCAGTGCGTCGAAGACGAGCTCGAACCCTTCCAGGATATGGATGCGCCCGTTCAGCGCATCCAGCTCGTACTTCAGGCGGGCCCGGACGACCTCCAGGCGGAAATGGAGGAAGTGCCACAGGATCTGGTGCAGTTCGAGCCGCTCCGGCTTCGCGACCGCGGGGTTGTCGGTTGGGATCAGGCACGTCAGGTTGACGGGAAAGTTCGACTGGAGCGGCGTGTGCTTGAACAGGTACGCCATCACCATCCGCTTGTTCGCGTCGCCCTTCAAGTCCAGCGCGATCCGCACATCGTCGGTGGACAGATCGCGGACATCGACCAGTTGCGGCAGCTTCTTGGAGATCGCGATCTCGGCGATGCGCTCCACGAGCGTCGCCTTGTTGACGGCATACGGCACGCTCGTGATGAAGATCGTCTTGCCCGAGCGCGTGGATGGCCCTTCCTGCCAGGTGGCGCGGATGCGGATGGTCCCGCTGCCCGTCTTGTAGATGTCGCGAATCTCCGCGACCGTGTTCATGATCTGGCCGCCGGTCGGGAAATCGGGCCCTTTGATGTGCTTGACGAGCTGGACGGTCGACATCTCCATGTCGCTGTCGATCATGGCGATGAGCGCCGAGCACACTTCGCGCAGGTTGTGCGGCGGGATGTTCGTGGCCATGCCGACGGCGATGCCGGTGGCGCCGTTCACCAGCAGATTCGGGATGCGCGCCGGCAGGACAATCGGCTCCTCGCGCGTGCCGTCGTAGTTCGGCCGGAACGGCACGGTGTCCTGGTCGATCTCGGTCAGGATTTCGTCGCTGATGCGCGCGAGGCGGCATTCCGTGTAGCGCATCGCCGCGGCGTTGTCGCCGTCGAGCGACCCGAAGTTGCCGGAGCCGTCGATCAGCGGATAGCGCAGTGAGAACGGCTGCGCCATGCGGACGAGCGTCTCGTACAGCGCCGCGTCGCCGTGCGGATGGTAGTTGCCCATCACGTCGCCGACGACCTTGGCGCACTTGCGGTGCTTCGCGTCGGCGGTGAGGTTCTGCTGCCACATCGTGTAGAGGATGCGGCGCTGGACGGGTTTCAGGCCGTCGCGCACGTCGGGCAGCGCCCGGCTCGTGATGACCGACAGCGCGTAGTTCAGGTAGCGGCTCTGCGCCGCGCTGTGCAGCGCGACGGACTCGCTCCCGCCCGGCGGCGGCGCCATCACGCCGGTATCGGCCTCGGCGTCAAATAAGGAGGGCGGCTTGGTGCGTTTGGCCACGGGTAGATATTAGTACGGCCGGTTCTCAGGTTCTCGGGTTCTCGGGTTCGTCGGGTTCGTCGGGTTCTCGGGTTCTCGGGTTCGTCGGGTTCTTGGAATCGCGCGTTCCGCCCCGGTAATCGTCAGCGTCGCGGCCGTGGCCCCATCGGGCACATCGCCGTCCGCGATGTCGCGCCACTCGCGCGTCTCGCCGGGCTGGAGGATCTGCTTGATGACCCCTTCGCGCGTCGTGATGACGCGGCCGTCCGCGCCGGTGTACGAAGACAGGTAACGGATGTCGAGCCAGGCCGCCAGGCGGCCGCGGTTCGTGATGGCCACGGAGAACTTCGAGACCAGTCCGGCCACCGGCGTCCAATCGGCTCGTGCGATTCGCAGGTCCGCGATCGGCTGCGCCGCCAGATACGCATCAGGGTCTTCAACGGGATCGAGCGCGCGCGGGCGGTGGTCCTCGAGGGCATCGAGCGTGTCGCGGCGATCGCCCAGGTAGCGGTCGTTGCGATCGGCGATGGCGGCGGCCACGAGCGGGCGATCGACGTAGAGTGACTGCCTCGGCCACCGGTCCAGCGCCAGGCCCGCGTGCGTGATGACGCCGCAGGCGAGCACGCCCGCGGCCACGCGATCCCAGCGGCGCCAGCGCAGGCCCGCGGCCTGCGCGCACAACTGCCAGCAGGACGCCGCGAACACCACCGCAACCGGAAACACGACGTAGAACGCGTGCGCCTGAGGGCCGCGAACGGACAAGAAGTAGCTCAGATACACGAGCACGACCGTGCCACCGGTCAGGATGCGCACCCGGCGCCAGTCGCCGGCGTCGCCGCGCGCCCGCCGGAACGCCGTGAACGCCATCCACAACGGCTGCACGATGCCGGCGGCGAGGACCACGAGCGCGACGGGCACGAGCCAGGGCTGGCGCCAGAACACCAGGAGCCGATCGGCTCGCGTCAGTCCGAGGAAGCGCAGCGTCTCGAACGACGCAAACGACAGCACGCGGGCCGCCGTCGTGACGAGGCCGAACGGACTCTGCGGCTGAAGCGTGAGGGCGCCGAACATGTGGCCGGCATTGAGGCCGTCGCGAACAATCGTGGGCGCCAGCAGGCTGCCCGTCACGATCGCGCCGAGCGTGAAACCCGCCGCGGCCCGCATCACGGCCTGTCCACGCGCCAGTCCGCCGTTGTCCAGCCGGCCCGCGGCCACACCGACTCCGGCCGCCAGCAGGAAGGGCGGCAACAGCACCCACGACATGTGGATCTGGATCACCCAGAAGAGTCCAGCGCCCATGAGGGCCCAGGCGGTCGCGAACGGCACGAGGCCGCGCCGTATCGCCGGCAGGCCCTCGAAGAACCCGATGAAGAACACGATCGCGCCGGGCAGCACGTACGACGTGTTGATGATGTGGGTGGAGAAATCGAGCGCCCAGGGACACGTGAGCAGTCCGCCCCAGATCAGCCAGCGCGGCACATCAGGATAGCGGCGCGACAGGTACCACGCGAACAGCCCCAGCGCCGCGAACGACAGGATGTTGAGCAGAACGAAGGGCGCTTCAGGCGCCGGCCACACCGACAACGGCCACCGGATGAGCATCCCCTGCAGCGCGCCCGGCAGTTGCCCGCCGGTCCAGACCACGTCCGCACCGAGGTGCGGCCATTCGCCGCGCGCAAACGATCGCAGGCCAATCAGGTAGATCTGCCGCTCATCCTCGGACCAGAACGGCATCGACAAGCCGTAGAACAGCCGGAACGCAAAGACCGAGGCCAGCCACCCGGCGGCGAGAATCCAGTGCGTTCGTCCGGCTTGCGGCATGCGGCGCTCGTCGTACGTAGCCGGCGGGCTTCAGCCCGCCGGTCGGCCTACCACTTCCAATCGGCAATATAGAGATTGGTGTCGGTCGGCTTCGTCGAGTGCCGGTTCGAGGCGAAGACCAGCTTCGTGCCGTCCGGCGAGAACATCGGAAATCCGTCAAATGTCGGACTGAACGTGATCTGCTCCAGTCCGGTGCCGTCCACGTTGATGAGATAGAGATCGAAGTTGGCGCCGTGCGGGTCCTTCATGTTGGACGCGAAGATGATCTTCTTGCCGTCCGGCGAGAAGAACGGCGCCCAGTTCGCGCCGCCCTGCCCCTTGGTGACCTGGCGCAGGTGGCTGCCGTCACGATTCATCACGAACACGTCGAGGCCGGCCGGCTTCCACAGGCCTTTCTTCAGCAGCGCGCGATAGCTGTCCAGCTCAGGCCCCGGATCGGGGTGCCGGCCGCGAAACACGATCTGCGTGCCATCCGCGGAGAAGAACGCGCCGCCGTCCGGGCCCGGCAGGTTGGTCAGCCGCTTCACATCCGACCCGTCGTCATTCATCGAGTAGATGTCCATGTCGCCGTCGCGAACGCTCGTGAACACGATGCGGCCATCCTTGGCCACCGTCGCTTCGGCGTCGTAGCCGGGCGTGCGCGTGAGCCGCACGAGGTTCGATCCGTCTTCACCGGACTTGAAGATGTCGTAGGTGTCGTAGATCGGCCAGACGTAGCCTTCCTCGCGCCCTGGCACCGGCGGGCACTCGCGCGCGCCGAGGTGTGTGGACGCGTAGACGATCGTCTTGCCGTCGGGCAGGTAGAAGCTGCACGTGGTCCGGCCGGCACCCGTGCTCGCGAGCTTGCGGCCTGACCCGTCGAGATTCATCGTATAGATCTGATCGCACGGATACTCGCCGGTGCTCTGGAACGAGAGTTTCGTGCCGTCGAACGAGAAATAGGCCTCGGCGTTTTCGCCGCCGTCCGTGAGCTGCCGGATGTTGGACAGGTGCGTTTCCCCCGGCAACAACAGCTGAGCCTGGTCCGCGGCGGCGGGCGCCGGCAACACCGACGCAGCCGGCGGCGGCGCGGATTCGTTGGGCGCCGAACACGCCGCAAGGCCCGCGAACAACCCCACAATCAGCAATCCGCCTCCGCCAAGGCTTCGGCGGACAAGCCCGAGGACCTGACGGACCTGACGAACCTGACGAACCTGAGAACCCGAGAACCCGAGAACCTGTCGTGGCATGCATAGGATGATATCGCGATGACCCGCCGCATCATCCATGTGGACATGGACGCGTTCTATGCGTCGGTCGAGCAACGGGATCGGCCCGAACTCCGGGGCCGGCCGGTGGCCGTCGGCGGCTCGCCGGATGCGCGCGGCGTGGTGGCCGCGGCGAGTTACGAGGCGCGGACCTTCGGCGTGCGTTCCGCCATTCCCATGTCCCGCGCCGTCCGCCTCTGTCCGCACCTCGCCATCGTCAGGCCGGACTTCTCCAGAGTACCGCGCGGTGTCGCAGCAGGTGTTCGCGATCTTCCGCGAGGTCACACCGCTGGTCGAAGGCCTGTCGCTCGACGAGGCCTATCTCGATGTGACCGAGAACGCCTGGGGCGAACCGCTCGGCGTGAGTGTGGCGAAGCGCATCAAGGCGCGCATTTTCGACACCACCGGCCTCACGGCGTCGGCCGGCGTGGCGCCCAACAAGTTCCTCGCCAAGATCGCGTCGGCCTGGCGGAAGCCTGACGGCCTCACGGTGATCGCGCCCGAACGCGTCGAGTCGTTTCTGCAGAAGCTGACCGTCGATGCGCTTTGGGGCGTCGGACCCGTCACCGAAGCCCGGCTGCGCGAGCGCGGCATCAACACGCTGCTCGACGTGCGCGCGGCAGATCCGGCGCTGCTCCACGAAGCGGTCGGCAGCATGGCCGAGTGGCTGCTCAAGCTCGCCGTCGGCGCGGATGATCGCGCGGTCGAGCCGAATCGACCGTCCAAGTCGTCATCGAGTGAATGCACCTACGCGCAGGATTTGACCGACCTGCAACGGATTCGCGAGGAAGTCGCCGAGATGGCGCGCGACAACGCCGACTGGCTGCGGAAGAAGGGCCTGTTCGCGCGCACGGTGACGATCAAGGTCCGCTACGACGACTTCACGACCCTCACGCGCAGCCACTCGTCTCAAGCGACGGACGATGCGGATGAGATTGTGAGACGGGCGGTCGCACTGCTCGGCAAGACGGAGGCAGGCAGGCGGCCGGTGCGGCTGTTGGGCGCCGGCGTGCACAATTTCGTCACGCGTGAGGCACTGGCCGGAAGCGGCGTGTTGCCGTTCGAAGCCCAGTAAACGCGCACCCCCAGACTGGCGCTACTATACGCAGTCCGGGCAAGACAGTGGTTTCGTTTCGTGAGGTGAGAGCTTTGGCTCCAAAGACGCCAGCCGCCCCCGGTGAGAGAGGCGGGTCGAGCGGCAAGATTGCCAATCGGCTGGTGGCCCTGAGTTCGGCCGCGGTGCTGGCGGTCTATTCCGCGGGTTACCTGCGCACGCGGTCCGCCGCCGAGCGCTTACTGGCCGCCGAACGCCCGCGCGTCGTGATTCCGGCGCTGGCGGCAACGGCCTCGCCACTCGTCGCGACCGGGGCGGCCAACCCGGCTGCCCCGCTGGCCGTGGCCACGCCCGCGCCACCAGCGGCCGGCGCAACGACGCCGCTGCCGACGCCAGCCAAGTCGCCCAAGCCGGCGGCCAAGACCGACGTTGCCGCCACGACGCCGTCGCCTTCGCCCACGCCCACGCCAGCCGACACGCCTGCCGCAACGCCGACGCCCACGGCGACCCCGGTCGCCGAGCCCATCTCCCACACCTGCGCCGGCGCCGCAGTGGAAAGACGGCACGTTTTCCGGCTGGGGCACGTCGCGCCACGGCGACATCGAAGCCACGGTCGTGATCGAGGCGGGCCGCATCGTGAACGCCTACATCTCGCAGTGCTGGACGCGCTACTCGTGCTCGTGGGTGGCGCACCTGCAGGGTCAGGTCGTCACGCGCCAAAGCCCGGAAGTCGACTACGTGTCCGGCGCCACGCAGAGCGTCAACGCGTTCTACTACGCCGTCGTCCAGGCCCTCTCCAAGGCGAAGTGAACGCCGACCGCGTCCGCTCGATTCCGGTGATGGGGACCATTGTCACCATCGATGTCGTGGACGCCGGCTCGGGTCACACGGACGAGGCCGCCCGTAACGCCGCCATCGAACACGCTTTCGGCTGGTTCCGCGAAATCGAGCGCCAGTGCAATCGCTTCGATCCGGACAGCGAACTCCGCAGGCTGACGGATCACCCGGGCACGGCCGTGCGTGTCAGTGACGCGGTGTACTCGGCCGTCGCGTTTGCGCTCGCGGTCGCGGAGGACACCGGCGGCGCATTCGATCCGACGGTCGGCGGCCGCATGGAAGCGCGCGGATTCAATCGCGACTATCGCACCGGCGACGTCATTCGCGCGAGCGGCGTGGGGGACGGGCCTGTCAGCTATCGCAACGTGCACCTCGACCAGGCCGACAAGACGGTGCTGATCGATCGGCCGCTGGTCCTCGACCTCGGGGCGGTGGCGAAGGGCCTGGCGATCGATCTGGCGGCACAGGAACTGGAGCCGTTCGGGCACTTCGCGATCGACGCCGGCGGCGATCTCTATCTGGCCGGCCACAATGCGGCCGGCGATCGGTGGTCGGTCGGCATTCGTCATCCGCGCCGCGATCGCGAAGCGATCGAGGTGCTGCGGATTTCTGGCGCCGCCGTCTGCACGTCCGGTGACTACGAACGCCAGGCCCCGGACGCGGGCGCCGGCCACCACATCATGGACGCGCGCAGCGGCGCCTCCGCAACGGCCCTCGCGAGCGCGACCGTGGTGGCGCCGACGGCGATGCTGGCCGATGCGCTGGCCACGGCCGCGTTCGTCCTCGGCCCGGACGAGGGTCTTCGACTCCTGGAGCGGCATGACGTGGACGGCGTGCTCTTCTCGGCCTCGCTCGAGCGATTTGCCACCCGAGGGATGACTCGTGACGACAGCCGTGGCTGAGCCGCGATCGCAGATGGCCGCCGGCCTCGTGCGGTTCTTCCGCACGCCGAAGGGCCTGCTGACGATCGTCCTCGTCATCCTCGCGGCCGTGGCCGCTCCCGGCGAGGGCCTCGGCGTCGTCTGGCCTGGCCTGGTCGCGGCGTCGCTCGCGGGGATGCTCGTCGATGCGCCGATCCTCCGTTTCAGAAACGGCGCGTGGGAGTTCCCGAGCGGCGCGCTCCTCACCGGCCTCATCGTCGCCATGGTGCTCAGCCCGCAGGAACCGTGGCACGTCGCCGCGATCACGTCGGCGATCGGAGTGGCCAGTAAATACGTCCTTCGGACCCGCTCGGCGAACATCTTCAATCCGGCCGCGCTCGGGCTCGTGGCCACGTTCTACCTGTTCGACACCGGGCAAAGCTGGTGGGGTGCGCTGCCGGACGTCTCGCCGTACGCGCTGATCATCCTGTTCGCCACCGGTGTCTTCATCACCGACCGCGTCAACAAGGCGCCGCTGGTCCTCGCGTTTCTCGGCACCTACTACCTGCTGTTCACGGTCACGACGTTCGTCAGCGATCCGGGCCGGTTCGTCGAGATCTACCGCTCGCCCGATCTGCAGGCCGTGCTGTTTTTCGCGTTCTTCATCCTCACCGACCCGCCGACGTCGCCGCCGAAGTACCCGCAGCAGATCGTCTGCGGCATCCTCGTAGCCGTCGTCAGTTACGCGGTGTTCCAATGGGTGGGCGCGGCGTATTACCTGCTCGCCGGCGTGCTCGTGGGGAATGCGTGGGAAGGCTGGCGCCGGGCGCGCGCATCAACGAAGCGCGAGATTAGCGCCGGACGACGCTGACCTGGGTCAGGACGATCTTCTCTCTGGCGTTTCCCCATCCACGGGCGTGGCTGCAATCGCCTGGACCACGTCCATGCCGCGGATCACGCGCGCGAAGACGGTGTATTTGCCGTCGAGCGCGCGGCACTCGCCGGTGCAGATGAAGAACGACGTCGATGCGCTGGCGGGATCCTCGCCGCGTGCCATCGACACCATGCCGGGCATGTTCGCCACATCTGAGAACTCGGGCGGAAGATTGTGGACCAGCGCATTCTGTGACGTCGTCAGCGGCTTCTCGCGGAACGCCAGCGCGCCAGTCTGCAGCACGAAGTTCGGCACCACACGATGGAACAGCGTGCCGTCGTAAACGCCGGCCGCTGACAGGCGCAGGAACTGCCGCGCGGTTTCCGGCGCCTTGTCGGCCAGGACTTCCAGCTCGATCTCGCCTTTTGACGTGCCGAGGACCGCGCGGTACGCCGCGAGTTCCGCCGGGGTCGCCTCGACCAGCGGATCCTTCACCGGCGGCGGCGTGTCGCGAATCGTGACGGTCTTGATCACGATGCGTTCCGCCGGCCGGCCCTGCGCGTCGGCGTTGACCGCCGAGATCTGCTGGACCACGTCAAGCCCGTCCACCACGCGCGCGAACACGGTGAACTGTCCTTGCAGCGCGACCTGGTCGCTGGCGCACAGGAAGAACTGCGCGCCGGCACTGTTCGGGCGGCCCGGCACGAGCACCGCCGCGACCGCGCCGGTGGTCATCGGTTCGTCGTTGATCTCCGGCCGCAGCTGGTTCAGGCCGCCCGTGCCGTACTGCGTGGCCTTCGCGGGGTCCTTGGACAGCGGATCACCGCCCTGAATGAGGCCGTACTTGATCACGCGGTGAAACGTCGTGCCCGCGAACCCACCCTCGCGCGCAAGCTTGATGAAGTAGCCGACGTGATTCGGCGCCTTGGCGGGCAACAACTCGATCACGATCGGGCCCATGGATGTGTCGATGACGGCCTGCTTGGCCGTCATCTGCGCCTGGGTCAGCGGGGTCGTGAAGAGGGTCTGCGGGGCGGCCTGAAGAACCAGCGACAGAAACACAGCCACGACGAGCGACATGGTGAAACAGTGTAGTCCAGCGTCCAAGGTCCAGGGTCCGGAGTTCCCGGCAGTCCGGAGTTGCGGGCGGTCCGGCGTCCGGGGGTCGAGCGACTGCGGACTCTGGACGAGGGACTTTGGACCCTGGACTACCCGCTCTTGGACGGTTTTCGTGGCCGACGCGACGCGCCAGCGGCGCGGGCGCGCGGAGCGGCGGGGCGCGCCGGGCGACGGCGGCCATGGGTGAGTTCCACATGGATGGGCTGTTCGACGTTGCCGGGGCCGACCGAAATGTCTGGCTCACCGGCGGCCTCGGGCTCCGCCTGTGCTTCGACGACGGACGCCGGCGCGGCGACTTCGGGTTGCGGCTCCGCCGTGGCGGCCGCGATCTGGGTCGCCACCGCGGCCGTGCCCTGGAACACGCGAACCACGCCCTGCCGGTCGCGGTCCATCCGGACGATGCCGTCCTTCTGCGCGGCACGCAGCAGGTCAACCAGGCTCGCAAACCCGTAGGCTCGCTCGTCGAACACGGGGGAGGCCTGACGGAACACCTGCTTCACATTGCGCAGATACATCGGCCACCGGCGGATTCTGGGCGCGGCCCAACAGCGCGCGGAACTCCGCAACACCATCCACCTGCGTACCCAGCACCTGCGTGGCGCTGTGCGGGACGTGGGCGGCTGAGACGGACTCCGAACCCTGGACCTGAGACTCCGAACCCTGGACCCTGGACTCTGGACCGCCGGGAACTCCGGACTCCGGACCCTGGACCCTGGACGACGGTGTCTCGCTCTCGTCCGCGCCGTTGCCGACACTGTCCATGGGCGCCACCAGCCATCCGCCCTTGCCCTGGTGCACCTTCAGCACGCCGGCCTGCGCCAGCTTCTCGACGAAGTCCCGGAACGATCCGGCGCCGTAGTTGCGCTCGGAGAACGTCGAATCCAGCTGCAGCAGCGTGCTCTTCAGCAGGCCGAGCTGCGGCGAGACTTCGCGTTCGGTCAACACGGCCAGCGCGCGCTGCACGAGCGGCACCGCCTGATCGATCGGCGTGCGCTCGACGCGCACATGGCGGCCACCGGACCGGCGCCCGCCGCCACCGTTGACCGGGGCGCCGGCCGACGCGCCCATCAGGTTCTCGTAGGCGATGAACTCGTGACAGTTGCGCTGGAGGATCGCGCTCGTGAACTGCCGGCCGCCGACGATGAACACTTTCTTGTCGTACTGCTTGAGCTTCTCCACCAGGCTGATGAAGTCGCTGTCGCCGCCGACGATGACGAACGCGTTGATGTGCGGATGGGTGAACGCCATTTCCAGGGCGTCCAGCGCGAGGTTGATGTCGGCGCCGTTCTTGTCGCCGCCGGGCGTCAGGTTGCGCTGCACCATCTTGATGGCGTGCTGTGTCAGTCCGCGGCTGTGGCTGCCGGCGCGCTGCCAGTCGCTATAGGCGGTCTTGGACACGACATCGCCGCGCTCTTTCAGCGCTTCGAGGACGATGCCCGCGTCGAACGACGCGTTCAGGGTGTTTTTGACGCCGATTTCGATGTTGTCGAAATCGATAAATACGGCAAGGCGAAGACGTTGGTCAGTGGTCAAGGAGGGTTCTCAGGTTCTCGGGTTCTCGGGTTCGTCGGGTTCGTCGGGTTCGTCAGGTGCTCGGGTTCGTCGGGTGCTCGGGTTCCCGGGTTCTTGGGCCGCATTGAAGCGGCCCAGAGGGGCCGAGGTAGGTCTACTAAGTCTAACTGATCTTCGGGTCTCGGGTTCTCGGGTTCTCGGGTTCGTCGGGTGTCGGGGCTCGGGTTCGTCGGGTGCTCGATTCGTTGGGGTTTTCACTTATTGCGTGTCTTTTTGGGTGGGAGGAAGGCTAATTGGGCTTCCTTGAGGCGAACGCAGGCCATGGCGCAACGGCGGCCAAAGCGAAAGGTCTCTCCGCAGTCCTTGGCCGCAAAGTAGCCTAAAGCGATCCCGTCGCGCAGCCGGCCCTCGGCTTCGCCAAGGGATCCGAGACCGATGCCGAGAAATCGTCTGAACTCCGCGGGCGAGTTTCGCAGAAATCCTTCCGCGATATTGGCAGTGACACTTTGGGCTGCGGCCAGGAGCTGGCTCCGATAGCGCAGGTCTGCCCTCGCTTCCCGACTACCGGACACGAGTCTGAACACCTCCAACTTGAACGCCTCCGCCATCTGCCACGCGATCAAATCCTGATACCGACACACGCCCATGCCTGCACCAAGTTGCATATTCCATTCCACTCGGATGCGGGCTGTCTCTTTGGAGGTGCACTGCCGACATTGCAATATTTTCGTACTCGAACCCGACGAACCCGACGAACCCGACGAACCCGAGAACCCGAGAACCTGACGAACCTGACGAACCTGATGTAGATTGGCGCTCATGACCAAGCGCGCCCTGCCCATCCTTCTCGCTTTCACGGCGGCGTGTTCGTCGACGCCCGCCAAACCGCTCGCCCTGGCCCAGTTGCCGGACATCAACACGGACCGGGTCCTGACGGACATCCGCAAGCTCTCGTCCGATGAATTCGAAGGCCGCGCGCCCGGGTCCAAGGGCGAAACGCTGACGATCGCGTACCTGACCGAGCAGCTCAAGGCGATCGGCCTCGAGCCGGGCAACCCGGACGGCACGTGGACCCAGAAGGCGGCCATGGTCGGCGTCACGCCCAAGCCGGCGGGCGGGTTCATCGTGAAGAAGGGCGCGCAGAAGAAGGATTTCAACATCAACAAGGACGTCGTGGTCTTCAGCCGGCGCGTGACGGACGAAGTGAAGCTGGACAACTCCGATATGGTGTTCGTCGGCTATGGCGTGCAGGCGCCGGAGTTCCAGTGGGACGACTTCAAGGGCGTCGACGTCAAGGGCAAGACGGTCGTCGTGCTCGTGAACGACCCGCCGATCACGAAGGCCGACGGCGCCCTGGACGACACGATCTTCGGCGGCAAGGCCATGACGTATTACGGGCGCTGGACGTACAAGTATGACAAGGCCGCCGAACTCGGTGCGACCGGCGTCATCATCGTGCACGAGACCGAACCGGCGGGTTACGCGTTCAACGTCGTCCAGAACAACAGCAACGAGCGGTTCAACCTGGCGACGCCGGACAAGAACATGAACACGGCCGCGATCCAGGGCTGGATGTCGCTCGACGCGGCGACGGCGATGTTCAAGATGGCGGGATTGGATTATCAGAAACTGAAGGCGCAAGCCGTGACGCGCGACTTCAAGCCGGTGCCGCTCGGCATGACGGCGTCCGTCACCGTGAAGCAGGACCTGCGCTCCGTCGACTCCCAGAACGTCATCGCGAAACTGACGGGCAGCGATCCCGTGTTGAAGGACGAGTACGTCGTCTACACGGCCCACTGGGATCATCTCGGCGTCGGCACGCCGGTCAAGGGCGACGCGATTTACAACGGCGCGGCGGACAACGCGAGCGGCACGGCCATGGTGATGGAGATTGCGCGCGCCATGAAGGCCGTGAAGCCCGCCCCGAAGCGGTCCGTGCTGTTCCTCTTCGTGACGGCCGAGGAGCAGGGCCTGCTGGGGTCGCAGTACTACGCGGACTTCCCGCTGTATCCGCTGACGAAGACGCTCGCCGCCATCAACGTCGACGGCGTCAATCAGTGGGGCCGGACGAAGGACCTGCTCGTGATCGGCCTGGGCGCGTCCGACCTTGATGACTACGCGCAGGCCGCCGCCGCGGAGCAGTCGCGGGTGCTGCGGCCCGACCAGGCGCCCGAGAAGGGCTTCTACTACCGATCGGATCATTTCAACTTCGCCAAAAAGGGCGTGCCCGCGTTCGATCCGGCCGCTGGCATGGACTACATCGGCAAGCCCGCGGGGTACGGCAAGCAGAAGAGAGATGAATTCACGAGCCACGATTACCACGCGCCGTCCGACCAGATAAAGCCCGACTGGGACCTCGCCGGCGGCGCCGAGGACGGCAAGTTGTTCCTCGCGATGGGCTACCGGATCGCGAACGCGGACAAGTTCCCGGAGTGGACGGCCGGCAACGAATTCAAGGCCGTCCGCGACAAGGCGCTGGGCCGCAACAAGTAACGCCGCCTAAACGCCGCCGATGAGCGCGCGGCAGCGCTGCGCGTGCTAGCTCGTCCTCGACGGCCGGATTTCGACTTTGCTCGGCAGGCTGCGTGTCGGGTGGCGCAGCAGGTCCATCACGACCTGTGCGATGTCCTCTCCGGTGAGCTTCCAGCTTTCGTCGTCGTGCTTGCCCGGGCCGTTGAAGTCGGTCGCGACCGACCCCGGCATCACGCAACTCACGCGGATGTTGTCGTTGCGCACCTCCAGCATCACGGCTTCGCTGAACGCCACGAGCCCGGCCTTCGACGCGCAGTAGGCCGCCGCGTTGGCGAAGTAGTTGCGGCCGGCCAGGCTCGCGATGTTGATGATCGATCCCCCGCCGGCGCGCTTGAGGTGCGGAATCGCCGCGCGCGTGGCATAGAAGACGCCCGTCAGGTTCGTGTCGATCACCCGGTGCCAGTCCTCGTCGCTCATGCCTTCGACGCCCCGGAAGACTCCCACACCGGCGTTGTTGATCAGGGTGTCGAGCGATCCGAATGACTCCACGGCCCGAGCGACGGCGGCCTCCGTGGCCTGGCGGTCGCGCACGTCCGCGACGATGCCCGCCACCTGCCCGCCCGCCGCCGCAGACTTTCCGAGCGCGGCCACGGCGTCCGTCACACGACCGGCATCGCGCCCCGTGATCATCACCTTCCCGCCGGACGCCGCCATGGCTTCCGCAACCGCAAACCCAATTCCCTTCGTTCCGCCCGTGACGAGTGCGTTCATGACAGCCCTCAGAGTCGATTCTCCCTGATTCCTGTAAGATGAGCACTCCCAACATGTCTCTGACTTCCGGCAGCGCGCATCGGCTCGTACGAAATCCTCGCGCCCCTCGGCGCCGGCGGCATGGGCGAGGTCTATCGCGCCCGTGACACGCGCCTGAACCGCACCGTCGCCATCAAGGCGATGCATGAATCGTTCGCCCAGGACCCGGAACGCGCGGCGCGCTTCGAGCGCGAAGCCCAGTTGCTGGCCTCGCTCAACCATCCCAACATCGCGGCGATCTACGGCGTCGAGGAGGCGCAGGGCTCGTCGTTTCTCGTCCTCGAGTTCATCGATGGCCGGCCGTTGTCGGACATCCTGCAGGCTGGCGCACCGCCGCTGGCCGAAGCCGTGGCCATCGCGACACACATCGCCGCCGCCCTTTCGGCGGCGCACGAACGCGGGATCATCCACCGCGACCTGAAGCCCGGCAACGTGATGGTGACCGGCGACGGCCACGTCAAAGTGCTCGACTTCGGCCTGGGCAAGTCACTCGAACACGAGAGTTCTCACGCGAGCGACCCCAGCCGGCCGCCCGCGCATTCGCCGACGATGACGATGGCGGCCACGCAGGCGGGGATCATCCTGGGCACGGCCGGGTACATGAGCCCGGAGCAGGCGAAGGGGCGCACAGCCGACAAGCGCAGTGACGTCTGGGCGTTTGGCTGCGTGCTCTACGAACTCCTGACCGGCACGCGGGCGTTCGACGGCGAGGACGTGACCGAGATCCTGGCCGCGATCGTCCGCGGGGAACCGGAATGGCAGGCGATTCCGGCGGCCGTGCCGGCATCGCTGCGCGATCTCGTCCGCCGCTGCCTGATCAAGAACCGCGCGGAACGGCTGGCGGACATGTCCGTCGTGCAATTCGTGTTGAGCGAGCGAGCATCCGCCGCGAGCGTGCCGGTGCCGCCTGCAGCGGCGGGACCCACGTCATCGTCGCGCGCGATCGGCCTGCCGATCGTCGCGGGTTTGATGGCGCTCGCGGTCATCGTCACCGCCGGCGCGATGGCGTTCTGGCCGCGAGGCGCCGCGGGTGTCGCCGCCCCTGGCCTGGTCCACCTCGGCATGACGCTGCCGGACGGCGATGAAATGGCGGGGCTGAACCAGTTGCCCATGACCATCTCTCCCGACGGAAAGACGATCGTGTACACGGCGACGCGCGACGGCAAGACGCTGCTGTTCGTGCGCGACCTGGCCGGGGCTGAGCCGCGGCCGGTTCCGGGCACGGACGGAGCCAAGAGCCCGTTCTTTTCGCCCAACGGCGAATGGGTGGCGTTCTTCGCGCAGGGGAAGCTCAGGAAGGTCACGCTCAGCGGAGCCGGACTGCAGGACATCACCGAAGCCAGGGATGCCCGCGGCGGCGCCTGGAGCGAAGACGACGCGATCTACTTCGCGCCGACGAACGTCTCAGGCATCTTGAAGGTGTCCTGCCTCCGGCGGGACGGTCACCGAACTCACGCGCCTGGATCGCGCCAAGGGCGAGATCAGCCATCGCTGGCCGCACGTGCTGCCCGGCGGCAAGGCCGTCCTGTTCAGCGTCTGGTCCGGGCCCGGGCCGGACGAGCGGCAGATCGTGGAACTGTCGCTGGATTCGGGCGCACGGCACTCCCTGGTCAAAGGCGGCGACACGCCGCGCTACGTGAGCCCGGGTATCTCCTGTACGGCCGCCTCGACGGGTTGTTCGCGGTGCCGTGGCAGCCCGGCCAGGGCGATGCGAGCGGCGCGGTGCCGATCACACTGCCGGAAGGGCCGCGACTCGATAACGAAGGCGGGGCTGCCTATGGCCTGTCGTCAAACGGCACGCTGGTGTACGTGGCCGGCGGGCCGGCGCGCCTCGCCCAGCAGATCGTGTGGGTCGATCGGGCGGGAAAGATCGAGCGGCTGCCCGGCCCAGACCGCGAGTTCGAAAGCGTCGCCCTTTCCCCGAATGGACAGCAGGCCGCCGTCCAGGTCCAGGAGTCGGTGATTGGCATCTGGCTGTACGACTTCTCGCGACAGACGCTGACGCCGTTCCTGAGCACCGGCGCCAGCAGCCAGGCGCCGCAGTGGACGCCCGACGGCAAACGCCTCATCTATCGCGGCACACGAAACGGCGTCCGGAACCTGTTCATGAAGTCCGCCGACGGCACGGGCGCCGAGGTGCAGCTCACGAACAAGGAAAACGTCATCCACACGCCGACCTCGATCTCGCCCGAGGGCGAGTGGGTGATCTACAACGAGAGCGGCCAGGTGTCGAAAGGCGGCGTGGCGATCTGGCGGATGAGAATCGACGGTGACCGCACGCCGCAGCCGCTGCTCCAGGACGGCGAAAGCAACGGGCAGGTGTCTCCGGACGGCAAGTGGCTGGCCTTTCAAACCGCGGCGGACCGATCGGCCGAGGTCTGCGTGCAGCCGTACCCTGGTCCGGGACCGCGGAAGCAGGTGTCGATCGGCGGCGGCGGCTATCCCCTCTGGTCGCACGATGGCCGCGAGTTGTTTTACGAAACCGCCGATCAAATCATGGCCGTGGAGATCAAGACAGCGCCCGAGTTTTCGGCCGGCACGCCGCGCGTGGTCGTCCAGGGCCGCTACCGCGCGAGCGCGAACGGCAACACCCACTACGCGGCGTCGGCGGACGGGCGCCGCTTCCTGCGCATCCAGCGCGTGCAGCCCGAACGGCCCGTCACGCACATCGACGTGGTGTTGAACTGGTTTCTGCGGCTGACGCCACCAGGTCAGAAAAGCCCGAAGTAGGGCCCTTGCCTGACACCACCCGACGGCCTTCCGCTCCCCGATCCGGCCAGTCCCGCCCGCTCAGCAGAACTCCGACGGCGGCCCGGCCGAAGGGGTGACGCGCTATCATCTGCGCCATGCCCGCGATCGGCGCGGGCGGTCAGAGACGGAGGCACAGCATGGCTCGGATATCCGGAGGAATCGCGGCGGTCATCTTCGCGCTCTGGGCGAGCGCTGCAAGCGCGGCCACGTACCAGTTCACGGCGGATCCCTACGTTACATTCGTGCCGTCGTCCCCCAATCCCTTCAGCGCAGGCATGCGCATCACCGGCACGCTCGTCACGTCGGCCCCGCTCGGGCCGAACCTCGTGATGCAGGACATCACGGGTCTGATCACGTCCTATTCGTTCAACGACGGCGTACACACGTTCACCCAGAGCAATTCGATCATCAACATCCCGCTGAACGGCGGGGGCTTTCTGGTGTCCACCGACGCGAGCAGCACGGTCACGTACGTCCAGGTCATCATCATGAGCCCGCTGACGCCGCATGGCGTCGGCGGTCTTCTGAACTACATCGCGCTGGGCGACGGGCAAGGCGGGTACGACAGCATGACGTGCGTGGCGGTTGAGAACTCGGTGTGCGGCCAGGTCTCGTTTGGCGCGACGGCCGCCCGGGCGTTTGCCGTCCGGATGGTGGTCGTCCTGGTGCCGGGCGTGCCTGCGATGCCGGTGTGGGGATTCATCGCCTTGACAACCCTGATCGCCTGGTTAGGCGGCCGGCAACTCAAGCGCCGGTTCCCTCCGGCGCGCCAGGGCGTGGCGTAGCGCGTGAGGCGCCGTACGCGGGAACGGCGCCACCCGGCGACTCCCAGGTGACCGGTCGTGCCATCGATGAAGCGGCGCCGTCGGTTCGCGCGGGCGCCGCGCTCGTCCTCCTCATCAGCACGGCGCTGACCGTCCTGATGGCGTGGCCCGTGGTGCGCGCGCCGCGCACGATGATCTTCGGCCACGAGATCGTCGGCCGGCATCACGATCCGTTCACCGTCATGCAGCAGTTCGCGGCGGGCGGCGCCGCCGGCCCGTACCGACAACCCCTGACCGACGACGTCGGCGTGGCGCTGGCGCGAATCATCGGCGCCATTCCCGCCTACAACCTGGTGGTGCTGATCACGTTCCCGCTCGCGGCGCTCTCCGCCTATCTGCTCGCGCGCTACCTGACGCGCTCGCACGCCGGCGCCACTGTCGCCGCCTTCGCGTTCGCCTTCGCGGCTCGCCCACGTGGCCCAGGCGTCGTACCACCCCCACATTGCACAGACGCACTGGATTCCGCTGTACTTGTTGGCGCTGGTCGCCTCCGTTGACCGCCCGACGTTCTCCCGCCTGTGCCTGCTCGTGGCTGCCGCCGCCGGCCTCGTGCTGTCGAATATCTACGCCGGCTTGATCGGCGCCATCATCACGCCCGTCGCGCTCGTGGCGTTCTGGGCCGCCCAAACGATCCGGCCGTGGCGGAATCTCTGGCGGCCCTGCGGCGGCGCTGGCCGCGGCGGCCGCGGTCGGCCTGGGCCTCGTCTTCATCGCAGAACCCGAACTCCTCCGGCAGTCTTCGGCGCTCGCATTTCCCTCCGAAGACGTCGCGCGCTACGGCGCCCGGTGGTGGGCCTACTTCGTTCCAGCGGTCGATCATCCGCTCCTGGGGAACGTCGCGTGGCGGGCGCTCCGCGGGTCCGATGTCGGTGTGGGGCTCCTCGAGCAGCAACTGTCGTTGGGATGGGCGTGGCTTGGCCTGGCGGGCTTGGGGCTGGCGACGCGGCACCGATCGATGGTCGCGGTTGCCGCGATCGGACTGTGGGCGTTCGCGATGTCGCTCAGTCCCTCGTCGACGGCCTGTGCGCCAGGTTCGTTCGTGCCTTCCTGTGTCGCCCATTCTTTCCTGCCGATGTTCCGAGCGTTCGCGCGCTTCGGCCTGGTCACCAGCCTGTGTGTCGCTCTGCTCGCGGGGCATGCCGTGGCGCGCCTGATCGCACGAGCCGAACGCGGCAGGCCGCGCGCCTGGATCGTCCGCGGTGCTGCTGGCCGCCGCGCTGACGCTGGCGGCTATTGAATGCTGGCCGTTGCCGGGCCGTGCGAGGGACGTGTTGCCCACCGAGGGCCACCGATGGCTGGCGAGTCAGGCGTCGCCCGTTCGCGCGCTCGATTGCACGCCCCGGTCAATCGCGGACGTGAATCTGCCGTGGCTCATGCAGCAGGACATCCGCCCGCTCCAGCCGCCGGGGATCGAATCGTGCGATGATCCAGGCCTCGTCGGCATACTCGCCGCGGCCGGAATCTCCCACGTCATCGTCCGCGCCGCGCTGCCCGCGCCCTGGCCCGGAGATGCCGTGCCGGACGGATTGCGCCTGGCCGCGTCGTTTGCGACGGCCCGCGTCTATCGGGTGGCCGCGCCAGCGCCGCCGCTCGTGGTCGTCGGCATGCTGGGATTTCACCCATGGGAGGGGAAGGGGCCCGACCGCACGCGCTGGATGAAACAGACCGGCTCCTGGACAATCATGAACACCACGGATCACGACCAGACGGTGTTTCTCGATTTGGACGCCGGAGCGTTTGCCGGCCCCCGGCATCTCGCCGTCGCCCTCGACGGACGTCCGGTTGCCGAGGTGCTGGTCGATGACGGCGCGCGCGGATACCGCATCGGACCCATGGCGCTGTCCCCAGGGACGCACCAACTGGAGTTCCGCTCGCTCGAACCGGCCGTCCGTCCTGCGGACGTCAGCCAGTCGCGCGACCGGCGGCCACTTGCGATTAGGATCCTCAGGTGGTCATGGCTGCCTGCCGGACGGTGAAGGAGAGGTTGGTGGATGGGGAGTAGCTCCCGATCGGTCGCGTTCGCCGGCCTCTCGCCGACGGCCGCGTTCCTGTCGGCCATGACGGCGTGGACGATCGGGTTTCTGGCGCTGAGCCGGGTCCCGTGGGTGGAGCACTCGCTCGTCCAGGCGCTGATCGAATTCCAGCGCACCGTGGCCCTCTGGTACGGGGCGACACCGACGCCATCGGTCTTGATCAACTCGAGTTGCAGCGGCGCCGATCAAATGGCGCTTTGCCTGGGCGTCACGCTGGCGTATCCCGCGGCGTGGACCCGGCGGATTGCCGGCGCGGTCGGCGGCCTCATCGTGGTGCTGGTCCTGAACACCGTGCGCATCGGCACGCTGCTCAGCACGGCGGATGCGCCGCGCGTCTTCGAACTCCTGCACGTGTACGTCTGGCCCGCGTTGCTGATGGCCGCCGTGGCGTCGTATGTGCTGGTCTGGATTCGCTGGACCGAGGGACGACGGGTGCGTCTGTCGCCTGCCACGGCTCGCTTCGCACTGTTCGGGTCGCTCTTTCTCGGTGTCGTACGCCGCCGCGGCGCCCTGGGCGTTCACGAGCCGCTTCGTGCTGGCCGCCGGCGAATGGACGGCGCGCGCGGGTGCGGCGCTCTTGTCGTTCACGGGCACGGCCAGCACACAGGGCAACATGCTGCTGACGAGCCGGGGCGCCTTCCAGGTGACGCCCGAGTGCCTGCTCACGCCGTTGATTCCGCTGTATCTCGCGGCGGCGCTGACGTGGCCGGCCGGACGATCGCGGCGCGTGCTCGCGGTCCTGCTGGCGCTTCCGGTGTTCTTTGGGCTGGGGATCGTCCGCCTGCTCGTGCTGGCCCTGCCGCCGTCCTTGCTCGATGCGCCGCTGGTCGTCGTGCACGGGTTCTTCCAGTTACTGCTGGGTGGCGTGCTGGTCGGTGTCGCGGCCCGCCTCCGACAGGACCGCGACGGCCGGCATACGGTCGCGGCGAATTGGGCCATCGGGCTGGCCGGAGGGTTGATCTGCGCGGCGATTGCGGCGCCGTGGTGGAACACGGTCGTCGTGTCGGGCGCGGGGGTGTTCCACGGGATCGCGCCGCATGGTCTGCGGACGGTCTGGGCCTCCGGCGACGTGCAGGGCGCGGTCGCGCTCCTGCCGATCTATCAGGTGGCGCTGCTGACCGGCGTGTGGTTCGCAAGCCAGGGCCTTCGCGCGCCGGAACGCTACGCCGGCGCCGTGCTGGCCCTGTTCGCGCTGCAGGTCGCTACGCTGATCGGCATCGGGGAATTCGAAGCCCACGCCGGGCTGTCGATGCATCCGCTGGTGGTTCGGGCATGGGCGGTCGTCGCGCCGCTGGCGATCGGAGTGGTCGCTGCGATCGGTGCCGGTCGCGCGAGCCTGGGCCATCAGGCGTATCGGCAGTTCTGGCGCGACGTCGGCGATCAATTTCCCACGCTCACCGGGGCGGCCTCCACGCGGTACTACCGCAACAACGAGATTCGCCTGATCACGGAGCAGTTGCCGAATCTCGCGGGATGCACGCTGCTCAAGACCGACTTGTGGGACGAAGCGAAGAACACGCACATCCTCCAGTGGGCGGCGTCGATGGGCGCTCGCGTGTATGGCATCGACATCTCGGCGCCGATCGTCGATCAGGCGCGGTGCCGGTTCGCCGACGGCCAGCTCCGCGCGTCCCTGGCCGACGTGCGCGTGCTGCCGTTTGCCGACGCCAGTTTCGACGCGATCTACTCGATGGGCACCGTCGAGCACTTTCCGGAGACGCAGGCCGCCGTGGCGGAGCTCGCGCGGGTCCTGAAGCCGGGCGGCCGTCTGATTCTCGGCGTGCCCAATCTCCACGATCCATTCCTGCGCCCGCTGCTCGTGTGGGTGCTCTTGAAGATGGGGCTCTACGGGTACGGGGCCGAGCGGGCGTTCTCGCGCCGCCAGTTGCGCCACATGATCGAGGGCGCCGGCCTCGACGTGCGGGCCGAGTCCGGCATCCTGTTCATCCCCGGGTGGCTGCGCATGCTCGATCTGGTGGGCCACACGCGATTCGCGCCGTTGACCTGGATCACGAAGCCGGCCGTGGCCCTGTTCGAAGCGCTCGATGCGCGCATCCCGCGGCTTCGGCGACACGGATATCTGCTGGCGTCGGTGGGCGTGAAACCGGAGGCGGCATCAGGCGCGTCCACGGGCCTGGAATACGTGATCGACGCGCGCGGGTGCCGGCCGTCGGCGCTGCGGTCGCAGCCCGACCTCGAGCGGCTGACCGATCGCATCATCCGAGATCTTCAGTTGCGCGTGATCGGGACGCCGGCCTGGCACACCTTCCCGGGGCAGGGCGGCGTCACGGGCCTCGTGATGCTCGCCGAGTCCCATCTGTCGGTGCACACCTTTCCCGAGCGAGGATACGCGGCCATCAATCTCTACTGTTGCCGTCCGATTGCCGAATGGCCCTGGCAGACGGCACTCCGGGAAGCGCTGGGCGCGACCGACGTCACCGTGCGCACGCTGACGCGCGGCGCCGCTTCGTGAGGACAGCTCGAGCCATTCGGTCTATACTGCTGCCGACCCTGCGACGACTACCCGTGGGAAGCTACGGCTTCGCCTTGATGTTTGACGCCGCGCGAGTCTGTGCTCGGATTGTGCCGCGAGGGCAGATGTAATCCGACGCCACATGGGCAACAGTTTGGCAACGAGCGGAGATCGATGATGAGCCGAGTCTTGAAACTGATGGCATTGGCGCTGGTGTTCGTGCGCGATCGCGCCCGTGGCGGCGTTCGTGATAGGTCCAGGTCTGTGTCGTGCCCCGATGGTCCCGACAACCTGGTCGGCGACATCCCCACCCGCGGTTTCTGACGTGCCGAATTTCATCGGATCGAGCCTCAGCACCGTTCCGGCTGCGCTACGGCGGTGACAATTTGGGCTCTTTCACCGTGACGCTCACGGCCAGGGCCGGCACGTTCGACGGAGCGCTGATCGGGACCTCCCAGGCGCACGCTTCACGTTCGCGAACGGCACCGTGCCTTTTCCCCGTCGTGACGTACAAGCTTCGGGAACGCGCCGGTCACGCCCGGCACCGTCGTGACCTTCGTTCAGACCGTCAACGCTGGCAGCCAGAACGCGCTCCTGTACGACGTCGGCGCCGGCCCGTGCGCAAACATCGTTCAGACGAACGGATCGACGCCGCCGCTCGACAGCGTGCGGGGCAACACCGTCGCCACGGTGATCACTTCCGGCGTGAGCGTGCCGACGATGGCCGGGTGGATGACGTGGGTGCTCGCGGCGCTGCTCGTCGGCGGCGCTGGCTACCAGATTCGGCGCCGGCGGCTGGCCTAGCGCGGGCGGGCCGGGTGCGGCCGGAACGCCGATACCCGGTGCCGTCGTCCGCGTGGCCGCTGCGTAACCCGGATCGGCTATCGGATCACGTCCACGTCCACGCGCGACGGGAACTGCGCCGTGTGATAGATGCGCTGCGTGGCGGCCGCAAAGTCGCCGGGCTTTGCGTGGAAGATGTTCGGCACGAAGGTCTGCGGGTTCCGATCGTAGAGCGGGAACCACGTGCTCTGAACCTGCACCATGATTCGATGACCCTTGAGGAACCGGTACGCCTGCTGGTGCAGATCGACCGTGTATTCGAGCACGGCGTTCGGTGTGATGGGTTCTGGACGCTCGAAACTCCGGCGGTACCGCCCGCGCATGACATCGCTCGATACCATCAGTTCGTACCCGCCCATCTTCACGTCGCCTGGCACCGAATCCGGGTAGACGTCGATCAACTTGACGACCCAGTCGGCGTCGCTGCCGGTGGTGGACGCCAGCAGGCGGGCGGTGACGTTGCCCGCGACGACCACATCCGACGTCGAGCGTGTCGCCGGTCCACGTCGCGACATCCGGCCGGCCGTCCACGAACCGCTGATCGGCGACGAGCCACGTGTACCAGTTGGACCCGCACGAACAGTACGTGGGCTGGATCGGGCGCGGCCGGTACGGCACCGGATGATCCGGATCCGACACGTAACTCGTGAACGCCGCGCCGGCCTGCGGCGCGGTGAACGACAGACGCCCGTCCGCCTGCAGGAAGATCGACCGCGTCGCCGCGTCCTTCGGCGGCCAGCTCGCGTAGGTGCGCCAGGCGTTCGCGCCGGATTCGAACACCGTCGCCTCGCCCACCGGCAGCGCGCCCTGGTCCTTCAGGTAGAACGCAAAGAACGGCGCCTGGATCTTCTCGCGGAAGTGCCGGCCGGCCGCGCTTCTGAAGTTGATCTGATCCAGCGCGCCGCCGTCGCCGTTCGCCCACTGCCCGTGGTTCCACGGGCCGAGGACGATGCGGTTCAGCGCCTGCGCGTCGTTCGGCTCGAGGGCCTTGTAGATCGCCAGCGGCCCGAAGAAGTCCTCCTGATCCCAGAAGCCGCCCACCGTCAGCGTCGGCACCGTCGTCTTCGTCCAGACGCGATCGACGGCCTTGGCCTGCCAGAACGCGTCGTACGACGGGTGCTCGACGAACGCCCGCCACGACGGCAGCTTGTTCCCCATTGTCTCGGTGATGTGCTCGAGCGTGCCCTGCCGCAGGTACCAGTCGTACATGTCGTACACGCCGACGTCGAACTCTGCGCCGTTCTTGCTGGCCTCGACGCCGTAGGCGTATTCGAGGCCGTAGCTCATGCGAAACGCGCCCTGGTGGAAGAAGTCGTCGCCCATCCAGGTGTCGGTCATCGGCGCCTGCGGCGACACGGCCTTGATGGCCGGATGCGGCGTCATGCCGACCATCTCGGTGAGCCAGCCGGGATACGAAATGCCCAGCGCGCCGACCCGCCCGTTGTTTCCGCGGACGTTCTTGAGCAGCCAGTCGATCGTGTCGGACGTGTCCGTCGTCTCGTCGAGGCCTTTGCCGTTCGTCCACGGCCGGTTCATCACGAACTCGCCCTGCGACTTGTTGAGGCCGCGGATGTCCTGGAACACGAAGATGTAGCCGTCCTGCGCGAGCTCGCGGACGTAGTCGGATGGGAACGGGGTTGCATACGCGTCGGCGCCGTACGGCGTGCGCAGCAGCAGCAGTGGCAGCGGCGTCGTCACGGTGGCAGGCGCGACGATGACGGTGTGCAGGCGCACGCCGTCGCGCATCGCGATGTCTTCGTCGTGACGCGCATAGGAATAACTACCGACTTGCTGGGCGGATCCCGGCGGCGCCCAGAAGGAGCGCAACCCCAAGGCCGACCGTGATGGCGACCGTGCGAATCGACGAACGAGTCATCCTGTGTTCTCCCCTGACGGACAGGAACGCCCTTCAGCGCGCCGCCTTCGCGTCCCGCTCGAGCGCCGCGAGATCCGTCTTGATGTCCGCCAGCGTCGCGCGCTGCTGATTCGTCGGCGGCATGAAACTGCCGGTCGTCGCGCCGGAGATCGTGAGCCCGCTGAGCAGGCCGCCCAGCCGCTGGCGAATCGACGGCTTCTGAGCCGGATCGCCACCGCCGCCTCCGCGGCCGCCTCGACCGCCGCCGCCACCCGCCGCGCCGAGTCGCTGCTCCAGCGCCTGAAGGCGCGCGGCCTCGTCGCCGCGTCGCCGACGCGCGCCTGGACGCGAGATCCTTGGCGATCGTGTCGACGCGCAACTGCAGATCCTGCACGTCCAGCACGTACGCCTCGCGAATCTTGTGCTGCGGCCAGCGTCACCGTCGACGCCGGATCGGCGCGGACCTCGAACGTCTTCGAGCCCATCGCCGTGCCGTCGACTTCGATCGTCACCAGGAATTGACCCGGGCGCGACGAGCGGGCCGCGCGTCCGGATGTCGTGCGCCGGAATCGGCAACTGCACGACGCCGGCCCGCACCGCGCCGCCGCCGGCGCCGCCTTCTCTCGCCACCGCCCCCGCCGCCTCCGCCGCGACCACCGCCCGCGGCCGCGGCCGCGGCGAATCGCAGATCCCAGTTCACGCGCAGAATCACGCCGGCCTCGCCGGGGCCAGCCAATTCACGAACCGTTCGGCCGGCAGCATTCTTCACGACAAACCGCACGGCCTTCGCGGGCTTGCCCAGCGAGTACGTGAACGTCGCGCCCTCGACGGGATTCTCCGACGCGTAGAACGCCTGGCCCATGTTCGACACGTCTTCCCAGTACAGCATCATCGTCGCCGGCGGAATGCTGAACAGGTGCGCCGGTTCGGATGCGACGGCCGGCGACCATTCCGCCACGGGCGTCGCATCGTCCAGAATCCACACGCCACGGCCGTGGGTGCCCAGGACGAGATCCTTCGTCCGCGGATGAATCACGATGTCGTCATAGCGAGTCGTCGGCAGATTCCCGGTGAGGCGCACCCAGTGGTCGCCGCTGTCATGGGTCACGAAGAGGGCGCGCTCGGTGCCGGCAAACAGGACGGCCGGCTTGCCAGGAAACTCCGCCAGTCCCCGAATCGACGCATCATCCTTCGGCAAACCGGACGTGACCGCCTGCCAGGTCTTGCCGAAGTCCGAGGTCCTGAACAGGTACGCTTTGAAGTCGCCGTCGCGATGCGCGTCGAACGAGACGAACGCGCTGCCCCTCGATGCGCTCGACGCGACGATGTCGCCGACGAACGTGCCGTCCTTCACGCCGCCGGTCGAGACGATCGCGGGGGAGACGTTCGTCCACGTCAGGCCGCGATCGATGGAGACCTGCACGTTGCCATCGTCCGTGCCCGACCCACAGAATCCTCGGATCGAGCGGCGACTCGGCGATGTTCGAGATCTCGCTGATGGCATCGCCGTCGTTGCGCGAGAGCCGGACATCGCGGTTCGCGACGCCCATCAGCACCACGGTGTCGCGGTTGATCGACCGCGTCAGATCCGGCGTGGCCGTCCACGTCGCACCGTAATCCTTCGAGATGAAGAGCTTGTTGCCGCCCAGGTAGACCGTACCCGGCGTGTGACGCGAGGCCATCACGGGCGCGTCCCAATCGAAACGGTACGGCGCTTCACCGGGCGCCGGGCGCGGGCGTGATGCCGCGCGTATCGCCCGTGACGGGATCGACGAGCGACAGATTGCCGCCGGACGAGGACGAATACACCTTGCGCCAGTCGGCCACGTCCACGGCCTTGCCCGTGCCGTCGCTGAATCCGATCTGGAGCCAGTCACTATTGAGAATGCCGAGCCAGTGGCGCGTCGCGCTCGGGCCCATCCACGAGTGGTTGTCCTGCAAGCCCGCATAGACCCAGTAGGGATCGCGGTTGTCGACCGCTACGCGGTACACCTGCGCGACCGGAATCGCGCCATGACGGACGTAGGTCTTGCCCATGTCGAAGCTCTCGTGCAGGCCGCCGTCGCCGGCCACGTAGAGGTGATTCGAGTTGGCGGGATCGACGCGCAACACGTGGTGGTCCGTCTTGAGACCGAGGTCGTAGGTCGGCCGAGGTCGGTTCCTCCACGAACGTCACGCCGCCGTCCAGGCTGTGGACGATGGAGACGCCGGGCAGCCAGATGTGCTTGTCGTTGTTGGGATCGATCGTCGGCTTGCTGTAGTACATCGGCCGCGGGTTCGTGCGGCTCATCTGCTTCCAGGTGGCGCCGGCGTCCTCGCTGCGGTACGTGCCCGTGGCCGTGGCGTGTTCGATCGTGGCGACCAGCACGTCCGGCTTCGACGCGGCAATCGCCAGGCCGATGCGGCCCTTGTCGCCGGCGGGAATGCCGTTCTCGAGCTTCATCCAGTGGGCACCCGCGTCGGTCGTCTTGTAGATCGCGCTACCCGGGCCGCCGCCGTCGAAGCAGCAGGCGCTCCGCATGCGCTGATAGGTGGCCGCGTAGAGAACGCTCGAGTTGCGCGGATCCATCACGAGGTCCGTCGCGCCCGTGACGTCGTCCACGAACAGCACCTTGCTCCAGGTCTTGCCGGCGTCGATCGTCTTGAACACGCCGCGCTCGGGGTTCGCGGCCCACAGGTTGCCGACCGCGGCGATGTAGGCGACGTTCGGGTCGGCCGGGTCGAGCACGACGCGGCCGATCGATCGCGTCTCGTGCAGGCCGAGATACGTCCACGTGTCACCGCCGTTGGTCGACCGGTACACACCGCCGCCCCACGAGGAGCTTTGGCGGTTGTTCTGCTCGCCCGTGCCGGCCCAGACGACCTGTGGATCTTTTTCGAAAATCGCGAGCGCGCCGAACGTGTTGTCGGGCTGGCCGGCGAAGACGTCCTTCCACATCAGGCCCTTGCTCGTGGACTTCCAGATCCCGCCGGCCGCCGTGCCGACATACAGGACCGACGGGTTCTTCGGATCGATCTGAATGTCATGAATGCGGCCGCTCGTGACCGCGGGGCCGATGTCGCGGAAGTGCAGGGCGTCGAAGGGCGACCTGGCGGACTGAGCTCCGCCGGGGACGCCGGACCAGACGGCGAGGGCAACGAGGGCGGCGGCGGTTAGAGCGTGGCGGATGCGCATCGGGATAGTGTCTCGTACCTCGCCGCGGCGCTCGGTCATGAGCGGCCGGGTTTCTGGTTACGACTGCTGCAGGATGTCGGCAAGCCGGATCTTGATGAACGCCTGACGCGTCACGCCCAGGCGGCGCGCTTCCTGGTCGATTTCGCGCAGGAGATCCACTGGGAAATCTACGTTCACGCGCTGCACGGCCCGCCCGGGGCGCGTGGCCCTCGCCGCATCCATCCGGGCGCTGAGGTCCACGCCGGCATCGTGCATCGCGTCAAGCGTCACCGCCGCAAGAGCCTTAGGAGTCGAGATACGCTGCTTCTTCTTCATGGCGTGCTCGTCTGACGGAAATGATGCGAATCCGGCCTTCGCGAGTCGTCACGAAGGCCGACCACACCGCCGGGCCTACCCGGCCAATCACTTGAATCCGCGGCTCGTCCTCGCTGCGGGCCGGCGTCTCAAGCCGGTCGGGATCATTCCAAATGGCCTGCGCCGTCACGAAGTCGATCCCGTGCTTGGCGAGGTTCGCGGCCGACTTCGCCGGGTCGAACTCGAAGTCCATCGAGGTATAGAAAATATACCATTATTGATCTCGGCCTGAACGGGGCGCCGGTCTATGGCCACATATGCACTGTTTTTATCGTGCTTACTTGTGGTAAGATGCACGTTCATGAGCCACACCCCCCCACTCTGCCACCGAAGGAACGCCTCATCCTGGAGCTACTGGTTTCCCGCGGACCCCTGTTCGGACTCGCCCTCGTTGATCAATCGGGCGGCGCGCTGAAACGGGGCACCGTCTACGTGACCCTCGGTCGCCTCCAAGACAAGGGACTCGTCAGCTCCGAGCAGGAACCCGCGCACCCCGGTGCGATCGGACTCCCCCGGCGCCTCTATCGCGTGACGGGTCTCGGGGAACGGGTGCTGCGGGCCTGGGCGACGTTGACCCAGGAATTGGCGCTGGCGGGGCGCTCATGACTCCCCACTCACGACCCGCGCCCGGTTCGTGGCTGCGACACCTTGCGCGGCTCATCTTCGACGAGGACACCATGACTCGCGTCGTCGATCCCACGCTGGTGGATCTGGAGCACGAAGTCCGCGAGGCCGGCGACGATGCCGCCGCGCGCCGGTCGGCGCGCCTTCGGGGCTATGTCGCCTTCTGGAAACTGGCGGTCCTGTCGCCATTCGTGTTCGCCGACTGGCCCGGCCGCCGCCAGTTCGCGCAATCGTTGACGCAGGTCGGCGCGATCGTTGTCCTGCTGGTGCTGACGTTCGGGGGGCAAAGCGCCTGGATGATGCGGCTGTTGATGGAACTCTATCCCCGAGTTTCTGCGTGCGTTCATTTCTGTCGCCGATCTTGGCCCGTTTGTCTGGCTCCTCACGCCGATCGCTGTGGCGACCTTCGCCGTGCTGGGCCACCGGTCGCCATTTCGCGCATCACCCACGGCCGTCATCTTGCTCTGCAACGCCACGGTCGCCGCCGCCGCGGCGTATGGCGCCGCGGGCTTTGTGGCGGTGTTCGACAAGATCGGGCGCGAGGGATCCGCCGGCCTCGGTCATGTCATCCCGGCCGTGGACGCGCTGGCGATTCCGAGCCTGCTCGCGTTGGGCATCACGGCGGTCACGGCGATCGTCGTGAGTGTCTCGCAGTGGCGCGCTCGCGCTTCGACGCCGCCGATTGCGGGGCCGACGACCGCGGTTTCTGGCACGGCCGCCTTCGTGCTGGCTGTCTCGATGGCGGCGTCACTCGTGGCGGTCAACCAGTGGTTATTGATCAACGAGGACCTGCTTGGAGTCACGCTGGCCATGACGCATCCCGCCCGCGCGGCGGCCGCCGGTGGCAGCGCGGGCCTGATCAGGCAGTCTGAGATCGCCCTTCCCCTGATGCTCCTCGGGTTGGTCATCTCCTTGACGACGCTCGCCACGGCCTTCGTCGCGTGGCGCGGGTCGCGGACGCGGCGGCCGAACCACCTTCTCGTATGGAGCACTCGCCTCGCCGTCGTCGCCACGCTCGCCGGCTGCGTATGGCACGCAAGCGTGATCGGCGGGCAGTGGCGAACGTTCCGGACAGAGACGACGGCCCTGCTCGCGCGGTGATCCCAGGGTCCGAAGGGTTCGGGTAGGCTCCGTACTCTGTGTCCGCCGTGCCGTTACGGCCGTCGGCTCACAGGCGCGGGCACAGTTCTGCCGGAGCTTGGATATCGGTTGGGACCACCGGGCGTGGGAACGCTGCCCGCGACCTGCGCCCCGCTGGCATGCGCCTTGGTCAATGCGGTGGCGAGGGTGACGCCCGAGCCCGAGACTTGCGCGCCGGCCGCGTGCGAGGACGCGAGCGGCGTCGCGATGGTGATCGTGGCGCCGCCGCCTCTGCCGCCGCCGGCCGTGGAAGCAATCACCGCCGTCTCCTGATTCGCGCCGCTGTCAATCGTGATGGTCTGGCCGACGACGAAGCCCGCGACGCCGGCGACCGGAATGACGGTCGCGCCCGCGTTTGTGGCGGCGCCCGCGCTGGTGGCACCGGCCGTGCCGACCGCCGCAACGACGGCCGTCTCGAGATTCGCGCCCGTATCAATGATGATCGGCTGGCCGACGCTGAATTCCGCCACGTTGGCCACCTTGATGTTGTTCACGCCGGCGGCCGACGCGGCGGACAGCATGCTGGCGCGCTGCACAAAGAAATCGCGGCAGTTGCTGTCCGTGTCGGCGCCGTCCGGGAAGCGGCCCGCGCTCCGATGCGGCGTGAAGGCGGCCTGAGCGCCCGGCCCGCCGCCACCACCGCGGCTCCCGCCCGGCGAAGGCGCGCGGCAGCCACTCTCCCCCGCTCCGGATGTCGCCTGGTACCCCTCGGCGGCCCATGGATCGACGAGGCCGCCGTAGTTGAGGCTGTCGACGACCAGGCCGGCCGCGTCGCGCAGCACCATGCTGCCGGCGCTGCCCGAGAACGTCGGTCCCCCGAACCACTGGTTGGGCGACAGCCCCCCTGGTAGCCCGCGGTCGTCGCAGCGGCGTTGCGCACCACGGCATCGATCGCGTGCGCCCTGGCCAACGGGCTGTCGAGCGTGACGCCGGTGCCGAGGGGTTGGATGGGCTCGTTGCTCGAGTGGGCAAAGGCCGTCGCCGGTTCAAAGCTGATGCCCGTTCCCTGAACCGCGAAGGGAAGGTTGGCCGCATGGCTAAACTTGAGCGGCGCGGCCAGGTCGAGGCCCGTGCCCGTTTCCGTATCCCTCAGGGCACCGTTGAAGGTATTACGCACCGACTGCGTGCCGACGCGCGTCACCGTGACGGTCTCGATGCCGTGTCCGACGCTGTCGATGTCCAGCCTGATTTTGTCGCCAACCGAGATGTTCGCGACGGATGACACCTTGATGTTGGTGTCGCCGGCCTTTGCATCAGCCGACAGCCACGCTTGCGTGCCCGGCTTGCCGACGGCCGTGACCGTGACCACTTCGTATTTCTCAATCGCTTTCGCGACGGTCGGGTAAGTGGCGCCGTAGCCGAGCGCGATCTTCTGGCCGACCTCGAAGCCGGCCACGCTCGTGACCGGCACGTGGGTGGAGCCGACGGGGATCGTGATCACCGGGCCGTCGGGGAGGGGTTGCCACAGCGTCGTGCTGGTGCCGGCCGGCGTCCCGATGCTGGCGATCTTGCGGGTCTCCACGCTGGAGCCCGTGTCGATTTCGACCGTGTCGCCCACCGACAGGCCGGTCGTACTTCTGACATGGATGGTGGTATCGCCCGCGCGCGCGGGGATGGCCAGCCCCGACGTCGAGAGGCCGAGCAGGTAGAAGCCGCCAGGCGCGAGCATCGTGCCGGCCGGGATCTTCACCGACGAAAAGACGGCCTGCTGCGTCGCGTGCAGGGTCAAGGTCCAGTTGGAAAGGTCGACGACCCTGCCATCGGCCCTGCCGGAGTTGTATAGCTCGATGAATGAGTTTGTCGAGTTGGTCGGAGCGCCCGCGCTGATGCGGAACTCATTGATCGTGATCGGGCTCACGTTCCGCACCTTCTCGACTGCCGTCTCGGACTGCATCGCGCCCGCCTTCGCTGAAGCTCCGGCGGGCAAGCCCGTCCATCGAGCCATGGCCACCAGGTCGCCGTTGAAGGCCGTCGGCCCCGCGGTGACCTTGAAAGTTGCACTTGCGCTGGCGCCCGGCGCGACCGGTTCGGCGATCGTCACCGACGTCTTCGTCGTGCCCAGAACGACGGCGGTCCACTGCGCGTTCGGGACGGCCATGCTCAAGGTGACGCCCGTCGCGGGCGCGCCCGTCGTGTTCGTGAACATGACGATGGTGTCCTGCGAAGATCCCGGCGAGAACGTCTGGAGTTCCGCCTGCGCTGAAGCTTCGGCGGACAAGCCCGTATTCGCGGGCGCGATCGTCAGCCGCGGCACGTCGTACCCGGCCGCCACGACGTTGGCTTGCACCTTCTGGTTCGTCTCCTGCGTCGGGAAGGTGCCCGGGGCCGTCATCGCGCCTTCATAGAACGTGCCCTGCGATCCGTTGCTGTTGTCGCCGCCGTTGCCCAGCAGGATCGCGCCCTGCTTGCGCATCGGATCGTAGGTGGCGTTCACGCGCGGGCCGTCGAACATGACCTTCAGATCGCCTGTCTGCGCGTCGCCGCCCATGGATCTCCAGTGGTGCGGCTCGCCGTCGGCCGTGGCGGTCACGAATCGCCAGGTGATGCTGGGCAAGTCCGCGCAGAGCTTGGACGGACTTCCCGGGTTCACACAGCCGACCAGGTTGTTCTCCTGGTCGGTCATGATCCACGGACCGGCGCCGCTCCCGCGATACCAGCCGGTGGCGTTGCCGTAGTACGTGGTCTCCATCGTGCCGTTGCCGTCGTCGCGGCTGTCGATCTCGGCGTTGCCGTAGTCGAAGCAGCAGCCGGAGTTGTAGTGCCGGCCGTTGATGACCCAGTACTGTCCCTCGGCTTGATCGTCAACCGCGGTGCCGACAGGATCATCGTCGCGCAGGCCCATGCCCGGCGCGATGAAGACGCCGTAGGCCTTGTGGCCCATGATCGTGATCGGCGCCATGTCCGCGAGCGGAATGTTGTTGAACCCGCCCATGGCCGGGCCGCTGAATCCGCCGCGAGGCGCCTGGACGAGGTCGTTGTGCTTGGGGGACTGGTCGTAGATGGTCGTGATCCAGCAGTACGTGTTCGCGCAGAACGCATCCTGCGCGGCGGCGTTGGCGTATCCGCCCGCGTCGATCCCGGCTGGGACGACGCCGATGTCGAGGGTCTTGTCGTCCGACTGGCGCAGGACCTGATAGAGCGGGCCGTTGTAGGACGCGTACAGCGCGCGCGTGGTGCTATGCGCGGCCACGCAGGGGTCGCCGGCCGCGGCGTAGATGTCACAGGGGCCTTGCGGCCTGGGCGGAGCCGCACTGGTTCCCGCCCCGACCCGTGCCATCATCGACGCGGCGCCCATCAGCGTGAGCGCCAGTGCGAGCATCAATAGCGTGCGGTTTCTCGTCTTCATATTGGGAACTCACAAATGCGCGCCCGTGTCCACGACCTCGTCCGGCTATCGACCACACTCTATACCGGCGCCTCGCCTGCCGCGGGCAGGCTTCTTCCATTCTCACTGCTGATCTGTTTCTCGATCGCGGCCGGTCCCCCGCAAGGCCAGGACCTGCCCCGGGGAGAGCTTGTCGCGAAGGTCCCCTGCCGGCTCGATGCGTCTCAAACCTACGCCCTGTACCTGCCATCCAACTACACCCCCGACAAGCAATGGCCGATCCTCTATGCTCTGGATGCAGGCGCTCGCGGGGCGTTACCGGTGGAACGCTTCCGGGAGGCCGCCGAGACATACGGCTATATCCTGGCCGGATCGAATAATTCGCGGAACGGCCCGGTCAAGATTGTCCAGGATGCCGTGAACGCGCTCATTGTTGATACCCGAACGCGGTTCTCCATCGACCCGCGGCGGATCTATGTGGCCGGATTTTCGGGCGGCGCGCGGGCCGCGGTTCAGGTTGGACTGGCCATGAACGGGAAGATCGCAGGCGTCCTGGCCTTTGGCGCCGGCTTCCCTCCGGACATGCCGCCGGCGGCCCCGGTGCCTTTTGCCACCTATCTCGCCGCCGGTGACGAGGATTTCAATTTCCCGGAGCTCCGGGAACTGGATGGCACCCTCCAACGGCTGCAGGCTCCTCACGAATTCGAGACGTTTTCCGGAGGGCACGAGTGGCCGCCGGCCACGGTCTGCACGCATTCGATTGAATGGCTGGAACTCCAGGCGATGAAATCGGGCATTCGCGCCAGGGATCCCGAGCTCATTGAGCGCATGTACGCGAGTGCGTATGACGACGCCGCGTTGCGCGAGAAGAACCATCAACTGCGTGAATCGCTGGAACGCGCGTCGTCCGCGCTGCGCAGTTTCTCCGGATTGCGCGATGTCGCGGACCTTGAATCGATCGTTCGGCGACTGAACCAGGACCCGGAGATCCGCCGATCGCGTTCCGTCGAGAAGGAGGTGGAAACACGGCAGAGGGCCTCGGACAGAGAGTTGATCGGACTGTACCAGGAGGTGATCAACGGCACCGAACGTCAACTGGCGGCCCAGAGAATCAATGCCCGGCTGGACAGCCTCAGGAAGGATGCCGCGCAGACGAAGAGCGACATCAGCCGCCTTGCGGCCACCCGCTCGCTGACGAGCTGCTGGATCATGCTGAACGAAGACAGTTCAGCGGCTTTGGAGCGGCGCGAGTATGGGCAGGCCGCGCTGCGACTGGAACTGATGGCGCGGATTCGGCCGGAGAATCCGCAGATCTACTATCACCTCACGCGTGTCTACAGCATGGGCGGCAAAAAGAAGGAAGCGGTTGCGTCGCTGAGGAATGCGGTCGCCAAGGGGTTCAAGGATGTGGCCCTTCTTGAAAGCAGCCCGGATCTTGAGCCCTTGCGGAGCATGCCCGAGTTCCAGAAGATCATCGAGGATCTGAAGCGGCGCTAGATGTACGCCTCGCGCGCCGCGGCACGGACCAGCCTGAACCCATAGTCCGTGTATCGAAACGCCGGGTCGATCTTGCTCCGTTGCGCGCAGCGGCTGACCGTGATGGCGTGCCGCCACGCGCCGCCGCGCGCTGCACCGGCGGATGCCGCTTGGCGGGCCCTGTGGATTGCGAGCGGGAGAGTGCGCGTAATAGTCGCGCGCGTGCCAGTCGGCGCACCACTCATGGATGTTGGCGCCAATGCCGTAGACGCCGAAATCGTTCGGTTCGCCGAGCGTCACCGGCCAGGGACCCGGCTGCGGACCTCGTCCTCCTTCCGGCACCCATCCGGGAATCGTCTCGCCCCACGGATACACCGCGCTCGGCAATCCGCCGCGAGCCGCGCGCTCCCATTCCGCTTCGGTCGGCAGCCGCACCGGGTCGCCGCCCGCCGCGAGCCAGCGGCAATAGGCGTGCGCGTCCAGCCAACTCACGCCCGTGACGGGCAGGTCGGCCGCGGTGATGGTATCCGGCCATTCCCGCGGTGTCGTGTGGCCCGTCGCCGCGAGGAACCTCGCGTACTGCTGCTGCGTGACCGGATACACGGCGCACTCGAACGCGTCGACGTCCACCTCGTGCACCGGCCGCTCATCGTCCTGGCCAGCCTCGCTGCCCATGAGGAAGCGGCCCGCGGGAATCGGGACGAAACATTCGGGCGTCGCCATCCTGGGTCCTTTCGGGACGCGGGTCCCTGACACCAGAGTCGCACACACCCGCTCGTTCGTGGTGCCGCGCTCGATCCCGCTACAATCGTGGCCTTGTGCTGCTGCGATCCCTGCTGTTCGTGCCGGGTACGAGTTCGAATCGCTTCCCGACGGCCCTGGCGTCTGGCGCCGACGCGGTCCTGATCGATCTGGAGGACGCGGTGGACGCGTCGCGCAAGGCCGAAGCGCGCGCGGCCGTTGCGGCCTGGCTGGCCGCGACGCCGGCCTCACGAACGGCACGGCTCGTCCGCGTCAACGCGCCTGGATCGCCCTGGCAGGACGCGGACCTGGACTGGTTGAGCGACGTCGCCGGCTACATTGACGCCGTCGTCGTTCCCAAGGTCGAGACCGCGCAGGACATCGAGCACGTTGCGCACGTGGCGCCGCGCGGCTGCGTACTGCCGATGTTCGAAACGGCACGGGCCATCCTGGACGCGAGGGCGATCGTGCGGGCCAGCGCCGACATCCCGGCGCTAATTTTCGGCGCCGAGGATCTCACCGCGCAGCTCGGCATTCCGCGCACGGTTGTTGGAGAGGAACTGCTGTTCGCGCGATCGCAGGTGGTCCTGGCCGCGGCGACGATTGGCGCCGACGCGATCGACGCCGTCTTCGTGGACCTGACCGCGTCCGCCGATCTCGAGCAGGACTGCCTGCGCGCGCGCGGTGTGGGATTCCGCGGCAAGACCGCGATCCACCCGAATCAGGTTGCCGTGATCAATGCGGTGTTCAGTCCGACTGCAGACGAGGTCGCTCGCGCCCGCCGCCTGGTCGATGCCGACGCCGCTGCGCGCGCCGCCGGGCAGGGCGCCTTCCGCTTCGAGGGTCGGATGGTCGATCAGCCGATCGTCACGCGGGCCAGGCGCGTGCTCGAACTGGCGCGGAAGTTGGCATAGGAGCGCGCTCCCGCGCTACCAGGTCTCGCGTCGCAGTCCCGGCACGGCGTCGAAGCGGTCGTCCCGGCTCAGCCCCTCGATGACGCGCCGGGGAATACGATGGGGCTTGATTTCAGAATGAAACAGGTTTCAGAATGAACCAAGCTGCCGAACCCACGGCGGAGATTGAGTTCAGCTATGAGCCTTGAACACCTTCAGCTTCCCGAGTTGCTCGAATGCCAGCCAGACCAGGGGCTCATCCGCCTGCACGGCCAACGCGTCGTCATTCTCAGCGCAGCGGCCATGGGCCTGCTGCGGAGGGAACTGATTGACACCTTCGGCGTCGATGTGGCGCGGCGGTTGCTGATGCGGTTCGGATACGCCGACGGATATCAGGACGCGGTCAGTCTCCGCGACAGTTCGTCACGCCAGGACCCAGTCGAGCATTTCAAGGCCGGTCCGACGCTCCACACGCTGGAAGGCATTGCCCGGGCTACGCTCAGAAGCGTCACCTACGACCCGGGGACCGGGCACTTTGCGGCCGAAGCCGACTGGCACAACTCCTACGAAGGTGAGCAGCACCTGCACCTGTGCGGCAAGAGCGACACGCCCGTCTGCTGGAGTCTGATTGGCTACGCCAGCGGGTATACGACCGCCTGCCTCGGGCGCGAAGTTTTTTTTCAGGAAACCCAGTGCATCGGGCATGGCGCCGCGCATTGCACGGTCATTGGCCGGGACGCGGAATCCTGGGGTGCCGCCGCCGCCGCATTCCGGGAACAGTTTGCGGGCGCGAACCTCGGTCAGGAGGTCGAACGTCTGCGTCAGGCGGTGCGGCATCGCCAACAGGAACTGGCGCGCCGCGAGCAGGAAGTCGTCAGTCGTGAACGCGACCTGGACATTCTCCGTGAGCGGGTCGCCAGACACGCGGCGTCGCGACGGTTCATCGTCCGCAGTCGCGCCATGCAGGACGTCCTCGAACAGGCGGCCCGCGTGGCGCCGCTCGACATGACCGTCCTGATCGGCGGCGAAAGCGGCACGGGCAAGGAATTCCTCGTCCGGATGATCCACGAGCAGAGCCCGCGCGGCCGCGGCCCCCTGGTCTCCGTGAACTGCGCGGCGCTGACCGACACGCTGCTCGAATCGGAGCTGTTCGGCCATGTCCGCGGCGCATTCACCGGCGCCGTCAGGGACAAGCCCGGCCTGTTCGAAGCCGCCGCGCACGGCACGCTGTTTCTGGATGAGGTGGGCGAAATGTCCCCGGCCCTTCAAGCCAAGCTCCTGCGGGCCCTGCAGGAGAACGAGATCCGGAGGGTCGGCGGCGAACGCACCATCAAGGTCACGCCGCGGGTCGTCGCGGCCTCGAATCGGGATCTGCGCGCGGAAGTGGCAACCGGCTCCTTTCGCGAAGACCTCTATTTTCGGCTCGGCGGCTTCGTGATTGTGGTGCCGCCGCTTCGGGATCGCCTCGAAGCTCTGCCCGCTCTGGCGCAGGAGTTCGTTCGCCGCGCCGCCGTTCGGTTCAAGAAGGACGTACGATCGATTGCACCCGATGCCATGGCGCGTCTCGTCGCCTATCGATGGCCTGGCAACGTCCGCGAACTGGAGCATGCCATCGAGCGCGCGGTCATCCTCTCGGACGACGACGTCATCGACCTGCGAGAGCTGCCCCCTGAGCTCCTGGGCAGCCGCCAGCCGATCGCGGTGAATGAAGAAGATCTGAATCTGCGCGAGCATGAGCGGCTCCTCATCCAGCAGGCTCTGGCGCGGTTCTCTGGGAGTCGCCGCAAGGCTGCTGCCGCGCTGCACATGAGCAAGGTCACGCTCTGGCGCCGAATGAAGGAATACGGGTTGGATGGGAGCGCTGAGTAGCTGGCGCTCCGCGCCTAGCGGTCCATTAAGAAATCAAACGTTTCATCCTGAAACCTCCGGGCGCGAGTGGCGGCGACCGCACCCCTGCAAACCTCGGAATCAGGCGTCCTGAAGCCCTGACCCCGATCGCCCTCGCCTGGTCCGCCTCTTGCCTCTCAAGTTGACGGTGCGAATCGAGATCCTGACGCCGAACGGCGCGGTCACGGACGACCTGCGGGCGTATTCGGAGTACCGCTTGTTCTCGGTGATTGGCGAACACGCCTCACGCATCGAGTCGATTTCGGTCCGCGTAGGAACGAGGGAGATGCCGGGTGCGGAGGCGACCTGTGTCATGGTCGCGCGCCTGTCGTCCGGCGGGGCTATCCGCACCAGGTGCGCGGCTTCCCATGCGGCGGCCGCCATCGACCGAGCGACGGCGCGCGTCGCCCGGTCCATCGCCACGCGCCTGTCGGACGAGGCCGAAGGACGCGTGCCGGCACCGCGCCGCTGATTGCGTTGAGACAGATTCGATTCAGCAGGAGAAGAGGAGACGCCATGACCCAACTCAGGACCGGCACCGAGTTCGACAAGCGACTGTTGGCCGAAGATACGGCCGAGGCATACGAGCCGAGCCAGGTGGACATCGAATCGCGGGCCTACGCGCGGTACCTCGAGCGGGGATGCCTGGATGGTTTCGACCTGGACGACTGGCTCGCAGCAGAGGCCGAAGTGCGACAGCCGGGAGAGGTCGGAGCCTGATGTTCAGGCTGGCGACAGAAGCCCGCCGGAAGTCCCGGCTCATCGCACGAGTCCTGCTGGTGGTCGCGATCGTCATTGGCCTGAAACTGGCGGCGCACGCACTCGGGTGGGAAGTCATCTCGCTGAACCCGCTGTTGTCAGGGATTCTGGCGGCGAACGTCTTCCTGATGGGCTTCCTGCTGTCGGGGGTGCTCAGCGACTACAAGGAAAGCGAGCGGCTGCCTGGAGAACTGGCCTCCAGCCTCAAGGCCATTGCCGACGAAGCGTGGAGTCTTGGCCGAACCAAACAGGTTCCCGTCGGCCGCGAATGCCACGCCCATCTCCTGGATTTGTCCCTGTCGGTCAGGGAGTGGCTTCACAAGCGGCAGCGCACCAAGGACCTCATGGCGATGCTCGACCGGCTCAACCACTTCTTCGTCGCATTCGAACCGCACCTCCAGGCGAACTTCATCGTCCGCCTCAAGCAGGAACAGGGGGCCGTGCGCCGCGTTCTGATCCGCATCCACACCGTTCGCGAAACCCACTTCATCACGTCCGGCTACCTGGTCGCGGAAATCACGACCCTGCTGCTCGTCACCGGACTCATCCTGTCGAAGATCGACCCGTATTACGAGTCGCTGTTCTTCGTGGGCGTCATCACGTTCCTGCTGACGTTCCTGAACCTGCTGATTCGCGACCTCGACAACCCCTTCGGCTACTACGAAGATGGCTCGACCGAGGACGTGTCACTCAAGCCGCTGGACGACCTGATCGAGAACCTTCTGGCCACGTCGTCGTCTCCCATGGCTGGCGTTCCACACATGCGAGACACACACACCGCGTTGCGCGCAACCACGCCACTACCGGGAGGACTGTCATGGAGTTGATTGAAACACGTGCCCGAACGGAGGATGCGCGCGTCGAATGCCTGCCGCCACGCGAAGCCTTCGTCACCCTTCTGGTCGCCGCCGCCCGCGCGGACGGATCGGTGTCGCCGCACGAGGCGGACCGAATCGAGCATGCCGTGGCGTCAATGCGGTTGTTCCGTGGTTCGAGCCCGGAAACGCTTCAGACCCTGTTCGGCGCCGTCGTCAAGCGCATCAATGAGCGCGGAAGCGACTTCGTTGGGCTGGCGGCGGCCGCGGTGCCGGGCGATCTGCGTGCGACGGCGTTCGCCATGGCGGTCGATCTCCTGCTCGCGGACGGCCGCTGGAGCCAGAGCGAAGAGCGCTTCGCCGGCCAGATCCAGGCGCTGCTGGGTGTTGACGACGAGCTGGCGACGAAGATCGTGGACATCCTCACGCTGAAGAACGCGGGCGCACAGTTCGGAGTTGTCTGAATGCGCGCAAGGCGCTAGCGCCGCGGGCATGCCGATGACACGCTGGCACGCAGTCCACTCGGACGTTGTCGCCGCGCGGCTGGCAACGAATCCAGAGCGGGGATTAGCCGCGTCGGAAGCCGCGCGACGCCTGGTTGCCCACGGTCCAAATGAACTCGTCGAAGGCGGCGCGCGGAGCGGCTGGGCTGTCGCCTGGGACCAGGTCACCGCCACGATGGTCGTGATCCTCATTGTGGCGGCCGTGGTCTCGGCGGCCGTCGGAGATTTCAAGGACGCGATCGCGATCCTCGCCATCGTCGCATTGAACGCCGCGCTGGGGTTCTACCAGGAATTCAAGGCGGAAAGAGCGATCGCAGCACTGAGAAAACTGGCCGTCCCGCATGTCAGGGTCCGGCGTGACGGTCACGTGACCGAGATTTCCGCCCGCGAGGTGGTCGTCGGCGACGTCATGCTGCTCGAGGCCGGGAACGTCGTGGCCGCCGATGGACGGCTCGTCGGTGCCGCCAATCTCCGCGCGCAGGAAGCCGCGCTGACTGGCGAGTCCCAGCCGGTGGACAAGGACCCCGCCACGATGTCGGTTCCGGGCGACGGCTCGACCATCACCGTCGGCGACCGCCGCAACATGGTCTTCATGGGCACGGCGGTGACCTACGGACGGGGCCACGCCGTGGTGACCGACACCGGCATGCAGACCGAACTGGGCAGGGTCGCGACGATGCTTCAAACCGTGCATCGCGAACCGACGCCGCTGCAGCGCCGGTTGGACCAGCTTGGCGGCCGTCTGGCCCTTGCGGCCCTCGCCATCGTCGCCGTGATGTTCGGGCTTGGCCTCGCCCGCGGCGAGGGCCTCACCGTCATGTTCCTGACGGCCATCAGCATGGCTGTGGCCGCCGTCCCTGAAGGTCTGCCCGCCGTCGTCACCATCGCCCTCGCGCTGGGCGCCCAGCGGATGCTGCGACGACATGCCCTGATCCGTAAGCTGGCAGCGGTCGAAACGCTGGGGTCCGTGACCGTCATCTGTTCCGACAAGACCGGCACACTCACCGAAAACCGCATGCAAGTGGCCAGTCTGGACGTGGCGGAGCGGCGCGTGGAGATCGCTCACGACACGATGCCTCGTCTCGGCACGTGGACACAGCCCGGCCATGAATCGGCGGCCGACGCGGGTGAACGCGCTCCCGGGGATCTCGGGCTGGCGCTGCTCCTCGTCGGCGGCGCGCTCTGCAACGATGCCGTGGTTGAAGGCGACGGGACCGACGGCGCGACGCCAGGCGCGACGGTCGGCGATCCCACTGAGACCGCGCTCGTGGACGCCGCCGCACGGGCCGGTATCTGGAAGGCGCCCCTCGAACGGTGGTTTCCGCGGCGGGCTGAAGTACCGTTCGAGTCCGATCGGAAGCGGATGACGACCGTGCACGAAGTGCCGCCCGAGTCGGTGCCGCTGGTTGATGCGCTTGGCCGGGTGTGGAACGGCGGGGCGACCGGCGCGCGGCTCAGTCACATCGCGTTCACGAAGGGCGGCGTCGACCAGGTGATCGCCATTTCGCGACACGTGTGGGTCGGCCAGGCCACGGCGCACCTGGACGATGAGTGGACGGCGCGGATCATGCGGGCGAATGATCGGCTCGCCGGCGACGGCATGCGCGTGCTCGGCGTCGCCGTCCGACCGCTGGACGGGCTGCCCGACGACACGACCCGCCGGACGCTCGAAGAGGATCTCATCTTCGTCGGGCTGGTGGGGATTCTCGACTCCGCCGCGGCCGGAAGCCCGGGAGGCCGTTGCGACCTGTATCGCCGCGGGTATCAGGCCCGTCATGATCACCGGCGATCACCCGTTGACGGCGGCGTACATCGCGCGGGCGCTCGGTCTGGAGAGCCGGCGATCGCATTCTGACCGGTGCCGAACTCGACCGGCTGTCACCCGGCGACCTGGCCGAGGCCGTGCGGGACGTGCGGGTGTTTGCGCGCGTATCGCCGGCGCACAAGCTCGCGATCGTCGACGCCCTGCGGCAGCGCGGCGACATCGTGGCCATGACGGGCGACGGCGTCAACGACGCGCCGGCTCTGAAGAAGGCCGACATCGGCGTGGCGATGGGCATCACGGGCAGCGATGTCTCGAAAGAGGCCGCCGACATGGTGCTGCTCGACGACAACTTCGCGACCATCGTGGCCGCCGTCGAGGAAGGCCGGGTCATCTACGACAACATCCGCAAGTTCGTGAAGTACCTGTTGACCACGAATTCCGGCGAGCTGTGGGTCATGCTGGTGGCCCCATTCCTGGGAATGCCGCTGCCGCTCCTGCCTTTGCAGATTCTATGGATCAACCTGGTGACGGACGGACCGACGGCCCTGACACTGGGAGTCGAGCCGGCCGAGCGGGGCGTCATGCAACGCCCGCCGTACCCGCCGCACGAGAGCATCTTCGCGCGCGGCCTGGGAACGCACGTCATCTGGGTCGGCATGGTCATGGCGGCGCTCACCCTCGGCGTGGGCTACTGGTATTGGCAGGCGGCGGACGACCGGTGGCGAACCATGGTCTTCACGACGCTCGCGTTTTCACAGATGGCGCACGTGATGGCGATTCGGTCGAACACGGAGTCGATCTTCAGCGTCGGCGTGCTGTCGAATCGCTGGCTGGCGGCTGCCGTCGGCGGAACGGTGTTGCTGCAGTTGATGGTGGTGTACGTCCCCTCGTTCAACCGCATCTTTGATACGTTCCCGCTCTCGCTGGGCGATCTCGTCGTGGCCACGCTCCTGTCCAGCGTCGTTCTGGCGGCGGTGGAGGCGGAGAAATACCTGCGGCGTCGCGCAGAGCGGGTCGAGCCGTGAGGGAGTGCCCGGCTTCCAAGCCAGGACACCCGCCGTCTACTTCCGGCGCATCGCCATCGCGGGATCGATCCGCGCCGCGCGTCGCGCCGGAATCCAGCAGGCGGCGACGCCGATCGCCGCCATCAGCGCGGAGACGCCGATGATGGTGACGGGATCGTCAGGCGCCACGCCATAGAGCAGCCCCTGGATGAGCCGTGTCGTGAGGATGGCCCCGGCGACGCCCAGCAGCAGACCCGCGACGAGCAGCACGCCGCCCTCGGCGAGCACCATCCGCTGCACCATCCCGCTGTCCGCGCCGAGGCTCATCCGGATGCCGATCTCATTCGTGCGCGCGCTCACGGAGAAGGCGAGCACGGCCGCGATGCCGATCGCGGCGATCACGAGCGCGAGCAGGCTGAACGATCCGATCAGCATCGCGTTGATGCGCCGCGGCCCAACGCTCTCATCACGAATCGCATCCAGTGCCATCAGTTTTTCGACCGGCTGCCGGGGGTCAACTGAGCGCACCACCTCGCGCGCGGCTGTGGCGAGCCCCAGCGGGTTCACGTCCGTACGAATGACGAGCCCGCCCGTCGGAAAGACGCCTTGCTCGAACGGCATGTAGATCGCGCGCACCGGTTTCGCGTCGAGTCCGCCGTCCTTCGTGTCGCGGACGACGCCGACGATGGTCATCCACTCTTCCTTCAGCCCGATGAACTTCAGGACCTCGCCGGTCCAGGTCACACGGCGGCCGACCGCATCCTCTCCCGGAAAAAGAAGTTTAGCGAGCGTCTGGTTGACGATCGCCACGCGCGCCGACTTCGCGCTGTCCGCCGTGGTGAAGTCCCGGCCGGCCGCCAGCGTCATGCCCGAGGCCTTGAAATAGCCGGGGTCAGCGGTCCGGAACTCCGCCTGCGGCTGCGGCTCGCCCGGCGACACCACGCGCCCGTCGGCCTTGATGTCGAGCTGGAACTCCGACACGCGCAGCGGGACGTTCGAGCCGAGGCCGACCACCTGCACGCCGGGGATCGCCTTGAGCTCCGTCGCCATCCGCTCGTACTGCGCGATCGTCTTGTCGCGGCTGGTGATGGCGGCGAAGTCGGCCGGCACTTCCATCGTGAGGACGTTCCTCGTGTCGAGCCCCGGATCCACCGCGGCGAGCCGCTTCATCGACTGCACGAGGAGCCCCGCGCCGGTGAGCAGGATCACCGACACGGCGATCTGCGTGACCACCAGCGCCTGCTGCAGACGGCGACGGCGCCCGCTGCCGGTGGTACGCGTGCTGCCGGCGGTGAGTTCCGTGCCGAGCTGGTGTTCGCGCCCCACCCGAGGCGCGAACGAGAGCAGCAGCGCGACCACGCCCGCGATGCCGAGCGTGAACGCGAGCACCACGCCATCCATCCGGATCTCGCCGGCGCGGCTGCTCAGGCGGGAGGTGAACGTCGCCAGCATGCCGGCTCCGGTGTAGGCGATCGCGACGCCCAGTGCCGCGCCGGCCAGCGCGAGGACCAGATGTTCCGCGAGGAGCAGCCTCCGCAGCCTGGCGCGGCCCGCGCCGAGCGCGGCGCGCACCACCATTTCATGCTGGCGGCGCACGCCGCGCATCAGCGTGAGGTTCGCGACATTGGCGCAGGCGATGACGAGCACGAACGCCGCCACGCCCATGAGCAGCCAGAGCGTGAGCCGCGCGTCCTGGCCGAGGACTTCCTTGAACGGCGTGAGCGTCACCGTGTAGCCCGAGCCCGCATCGTACGTGCCCGGGTGGTCCGCGTGCACCCGCGCGGTGATCGCCGCGACTTCGGCGCGCGCCTGGTCAACGGTGACGCCCGGGGCGAGGCGCGCGATCATCTCGGTCATCCGGTGCGTTCGGCCCTGCACCATCGTCGCGCTCACGTGGTGCTCGCTGATCGACATGTTCATCAGCGCGTCGATCTTCTGGGGGAAGAACGGCGCGGGCTGCAGCACGCCGACGACCTCGGCGGTGCGCCCGCCGACCTTGAGAAACTTGCCGATCACGGCGCGGTCGCCGCCAAAGTGGTGGAGCCAGTAGTCCGCGGTGAGCATCATCACCGGCGCGGCGCCGGCGCCGTCGTCCTGCGCGGTGAAGCCGTGCCCAAGAATGGGCGCGAGCCCCATCACGTCGAAGTAGTTCCCGGTCACGAGCCCCACCTGCACCTGCGACGCGCGGTCGTCCTCGACGAGGTTCAGCGTCAGCGGCGAGTATTCGGCGATCTGGGCGAGCGTCTTGGACGACGCGCGAAAATCATTGATCTCAGGGACGGAGAAGGCGATGTTGTCGCTGCCCTTGGCTTCGGCCGACTGCCGCAGGTACATCAGGCGGTCGCCGTCGCGGTGTGGCAGCGGCCGGAGGAGCACACCGCGCACGGCGCTGAAGATCGCGGTGTTGGCGCCAATCCCGAGGCCCAGGGTGACGATCACCGCGAGCGCGAACCCGCGCGAGCGGGCGAGGCTGCGAATGGCGTACTTGAGGTCGAGGAGCATGCTCAGTCCTGCTGGGGTGTCGGTGTCACGGACAGACGCTCCGCCGCCGGGCGCTGCGACCAGTTAGGCATGCCGACAGCATCGCTCTCCAAGGGCCTGTTGCGCAAGAGCCGGGAGCCGCAACGCGGCAGCCATCCCGCGTAAGATCCCGGCGTGACGACCGACCCTCTCGACCTGCCGGTCGAGGACATGCGCGCGATGGCCGACGACGTCGTGGCGCGCTGCCTCGAACACCTCGAATCGCTGCCGCGCCAGCCCATCTGCGGTGATGTCGATGCCGCCGATCTCTGCCGGGCGATGCGCGAGCCCGCGCCCGAACACGGCGCCACGCTGGCCTCGCTCCTGGACCCGCTCTTCCGGGACTGGATCCCGCGATCGTTCACGGCGCCCGGACCGGGCTACCTCGCCTACATCCCGGGCGGCGGCCTCTACCCCGCCGCGCTCGCCGACTTCATCAGCAACACGGTCAACCGGTACACCGGCGTCTGGCAGGCGGCGCCGGCGCTGGTGCAGCTCGAAGCGAACGCGCTCGACTGGCTGCGCGAGTGGATGCAGTTTCCGCCGGAGACACGCGGGCTCTTCACGTCGGGCGGCTCGATGGCCAGCTTCAACGCCATCGTCTGCGCCCGCGAGCGTCATCTCGGCGCCGACATCCGCCGCGGCGTGCTGTACATGTCGGACCAGACCCACCATTCGGTGCTCAAGGCCGCCAAGCTCGCCGGCGTGATGCCCGATCGCGTGCGCGCGATTCCGTGCGACGCGCACTACCGATTGCCCGTCGGCGAACTGCGCGCCGCCATCGCGGCCGACCGACGCGCTGGTCTGGTGCCATTCGCCATCGTGTCGTCGGCCGGCACGACGAACACCGGCGCCATCGATCCGCTCGACGAGATCGCCGACCTGGCGGCCGCCGAGAACCTCTGGCACCACGTCGACGGGGCGTACGGCGCCTTCTTCTTCATGGTGCCGGCTCTGCAAGCGGCCCTTCGCGGGCTGCCCCGCGCCGACTCGCTCACGCTCGATCCGCACAAAGGCATGTTTCTGCCGTACGGGACCGGCGCGCTGCTCGTGCGCGACGGCGCCGCGCTGCGCGCCGCCCACGAGGCGACGGCCGAGTACCTCCCGGCCATGCCGCACCCCTCAGACTTCTACGACCCGAGCCAGCACGGGCCCGAACTGTCGCGGGGCTTCCCCGGCCTGCGCGTGTGGCTTTCGGTCAAGCTCTTCGGCACGGCGGCGTTCCGTGCGGCCGTCGCAGAGAAGCGAGCCCTCGCCCTCGACGCCGCCGGTCGCGTCGCCGCGCTCCCCGGCATCGTCATGGACGCACCGCCGGAGCTGTCGCTGTTCGCGTTCCACCTCACCTGGCCGGGCGCGACCAGAGCGGACGAGGACCGCGCCACGCGCGCGCTCATGGACGAGACGACGCGGCGCGGTCGCGTGATGATCACCGGGTCGACCGCACGCGGGCGCTTTCTCGGACGCGTGTGCGTCCTCTCTTTCCGCACGCACGCGCCGGACATCGACGCGCTGATCGAGGATCTGGCCGCGGCGATCGACGTCGTGCGCGGGCAGTGACACGGCACCGCGACGGCGTTGTACACTAGTGTCATGCGTCCCCACGACCGCCTCGCCGAGCGGCTTCGCACGGCCGCAGACCTCTGGGCCACCGGCGTGGCCCTGCACCGAGAGACGATTCGTCGCCGCCTGCCCGCGGCCTCAGAAGCCCAGATCGAAGCGGAGCTCCATCGCTGGCTTCAGGAACGCCCGGGCGCCGAGCACGGCGACGGGCCCAGTCCACGCCGCACGTGACGGAACGCGCCTCCCCGACTCGCCTGCTGGATGTCCTGCGCCGGGTTGCCGAAACGCTGGATGCGCAGGGGCACTCATGGGCACTCGTCGGCGGACTGGCCGTCTCCGTTCGCTGTGAACCGCGCTTCACCAGAGATATCGATTCCGCCATCGCGGTCGCCGATGACGCGGCCGCGGAGGCGCTCGTGTCAGGCCTGCTGGCCGACGGCTATCGCCTGCGCCTTTCGCTCGAACACGACGTGCTCGGGCGCCTGGCCACCGTTCGCCTCACGCCACCGGGCGAATCGGACGAAGGCGTGATTCTGGACCTGCTCTTCGCCTCGTCTGGCATCGAGGAAGACATCTGCCGGGACGCGGAGCGGCTGGCCCTGGCCGAAGGCGCAGTGGTCCCGGTCGCGCGGGCTGGGCACCTGATCGCGACCAAGCTCCTGGCGATCGGACCGGATCGGCCGCAGGATGGCGTTGACCTGCAGGCGCTGAAGACGCAGTTGACTGGCGAGGAACGAGACCGTGCGAGAGCGGCCGTGGCGCGCATCGAACAGATCGGCGCCCATCGGGACAAGCGACTGACCGAGGACTTCTTCCGCTGGCTCGACACGCGCTCCTGAGTGGCCGCGATGCCCGGCATCGGGGCAACGGAGCCGGCGTCGCGATACGATGACGTGCACGCCCTCCTGATACATCCCGGAGCTGTCCTCATGCCTCAGCCGTCATCCCCGACCGACGTCCCCGCACCAGATTCGGCGCAGACGCTGCACCGTCACATCGGCAGGCCGCCGGCCGCGTGGACCGCCGACGACATCGTGTCGTTCGTGCGCGACCGCCGCATCCGCGTCCTGTCGCTGATGCACGTGGGGGGCGACGGGTGGCTCAAGACGCTGGACTTCGTGCCGCGCGACACCGCGCATCTCACCGACGTGCTCACCGGCGGCGAGCGTGCCGACGGATCGAGTCTGTTCGGCGATCTCGGCATCCCGGTCGGCGCGTCCGACATCGTGCTGCGGCCGCGCCTGGCGAGCGCGTTCGTCGATCCGTTCGCGCCCGAGCCGACGCTGGCCGTGCTCTGCAGCCACTACGACCGGCAGGGCGCGCCGCTGGCCGAATCGCCCGACACGCTGGTGCGCGCCGCGCACGCGCGGCTGGAGGCCACGACGGGCCTCGAACTGCACGCCCTCGGCGAGATCGAGTTCTTCCTCGGCACCCGCGTCGGCGACGCCGAATCGTACGGCGCGAACGAGCGCGGGTACCACGCCAGCTCGCCGTTCGTGTTCGGCGAGTCGCTGCGCCGCAAGGCCCTGGTGCACCTGGCCGAGATGGGCGTGCCGGTGAAGTACGGGCACGCCGAGGTCGGCTTCGTCGAGGCGGACGCCGCCGACGCGCGCGTGTGGGAGCAGCACGAGATCGAACTGTGGCTCCGCCCGCTGCCCGAGGCCGCCGACGCGGTCGTGCTCACGCAGTGGGTGCTGCGCAACCTGGCGCGGCCCGCGGGCATGCTGTGCAGCTTCGCCCCGATGGCGCGCAAGGGCCACGCGGGCAGCGGCATGCACTTCCACTTCGCCCCGAAGACGAGCGCGGGCTACCTGCCGCACACGGCGCCCGACGGCAGCCTGACGCCTGAAGCGAAGTGGCTCATCGGCGGGCTGGTCGAGTACGGCGCCGCGATGATGGCGTTCGGCAACCGCAGCCGCGACTCGTTCGTGCGCCTCAGCCAGGGCAAGGAGGCGCCAATCGCCGTGACGTGGGGCCGCTACAACCGCAAGGCGCTCGTCCGCATCCCGATCATCCCCACCGACGAGCACGGCCGCCCGACGGCGCCGGACACGATCGAGTTCCGCCTCCCCGACGGGTCGGCGCATCCGCACCTGCTGCTGGCGGGGATTGCCCAGGCCTTCGTGGCCGGGCAGGCGATGCAGGACCTGGACGCGCGCCTGGCGCGCACGGCCGTCACGGCCCAGGGTTCACCGGCCACGGAGCACCGTGTGCCGTTGACGTTCCTCGAGATCGCGGACGCGGTGACGGCCTGCCGGTCCGTGCTCGAGGCGGGAGGCGTGTTCGCGCCCAACATGCTCGACCGCGTCGTCGCGCTGCTGCGCGCCTGAGATCCGCGCGACGCGGCTCGCGCATCCGGCCCGGCGGGATCGCCGCTGCCTGAGGCGCGCTGAGCGGCGCCTTCAGTGCCAGCGGCGCCATTCCCGCGCCTGACGCCAGCTATCTCTGGCTGGCCCGCTCCCGCGATAGCGCAACATAGCGCGTGCCGCGCGGGCCTATCATCACAGGCATCCCGGAACGCGGCCGGTTCCGGTGCCTTCCGGAGAACGCCCATGCGAACCGTGTCGTTCACGCTCAACGGCAAACCCACGCAGGTGACCACGGACGACACCCGCATGCTCCTGTGGGTCCTCCGCGACGACCTCAACCTCACCGGCACCAAGTTCGGGTGCGGCATGACGGTGTGCGGGTCGTGCACGGTGGTCGTCGGTAAGCAGGCCGTCCGCGCGTGCGCGACGGCGCTCAAGGACGTTGAAGGCAAGAGCGTCACGACGATCGAAGGGCTGATGCAGAACGACAAGCTGCACCCGATTCAGGAGGCGTTCGTGAAGCACGCCGCGCTCCAGTGCGGCTACTGCACGCCCGGAATGATCATGGGGGCGTACGCGCTCCTGCTGAACAATCCCAAAGCGACGCGCGCGGACATGGTCAACGAGCTCGAAGGCCACGCCTGCCGGTGCGGCGCGCACGTGCGCATCCTGGCGGCGCTCGAAGATGCCGCGGCGGCGATGAAGCGATGAAAGGACGTGGGTGATGATCCCGTTCCAAGACGAGCAGTACAACCCCGAGAGCTGGGGATTCGTTCGGACCGTCGATCGCCGTGAGTTTCTGAGGCTCACGAGCACCGGCCTCCTCGTCGGCTTCGTGGTCGACAGCCTGTGGGGGCGCGTGGACCTGTCCGCGTTCCAGGCGCGCGGCCGCACACCCACCGACGTCAACGCGTTCCTGCATATCGGCACCAACAACCGCGTTACCTGCCTGGTCGGCAAGATCGAGATGGGACAGGGCGTGATGACGTCGCTGCCGCAGCTCGCGGCCGAGGAACTGGACGTACCGCTCTCAGCGGTGGACGTCGTGTTGGGCGACACCGACCTCTGCCCGTTCGATGCCGTCACCGGGGGCTCGCTGAGCATTCGGCAGTTCGGCCAGGCGCTGCGCGCGGCGGCCGCGGAGGCCAAAGCCGTGCTGCTGCAGATGGCCGCCGAGCGTTTTCAGACGCCGGTGACCGACCTGACGGTGGACGCCGGTACCGTCGTGCACAAGACCGACCGCACGAAGCGCGTGACCTACGGCCAGTTGACGGAAGGCAAGCGCATCGAGCGCCGCCTCGAAGGCCGGCCGACGCTCGAAGCCGTGTCCGCGTTCACGATCGTCGGCAAGACCGCGCCGAGGCGCGACGCGGTAGACAAGGTCACCGGCAAGGCGAAGTACGCGGGCGACGTGGTGCCGCCGGGCGCGCTGCACGCGCGCATTCTGCGGGCGCCCGCGCACGGCGCCACGCTGCAATCGGCAGACACGTCGGCGGCCGAGCGGGTGCCCGGCGTGAAGGTCGTCCGCGACGGCGACCTGATCGCCGTGCTGCACGCGCATCGCGACGAGGCCGACAAGGCGCTGCGCCTCGTCAAGGCATCATGGGCGCCCTCGCCGAACACGCTGACTCACGAGACGATCTTCGACCACATCGTCAAGGTCTCCTCCGCTGGCAATGCCGGCAGACCGGGCGGCGACCTGGCGGCGGGCGAAGGCCTCGCGACCGCGAAGTTCGAAATGACGTATCGCAAGGGCTACGTGGCACACGCGCCGATGGAGCCGCACGTCGCGGTGGCGGCGGTCGAGGACGGCAAGGTCACGGTGTGGGCGGGCACGCAGTCGCCGTTCGGCCTGAAGTCGCAGGTCGTATCCGCGCTCAAGCTCGCCGAGGACAAGGTCCGCGTGATCACGCCGTACGTCGGCGGCGCGTTCGGCGGCAAGATGGCGAGCACGCAGGGCGTGGAAGCCGCGCGTCTGGCGATGGCGGCCGGCGTGCCCGTCCGCGTCGCGTGGAGCCGTGAGGAGGAGTTCTTCCTCGACGGGTTCGATCCCGCGGCGGTGTTCACGATCCGCTCGGGCATCGACGCGAACAAGAAGATCGTCTTCTGGGATTACCACGTCTACGGCGCCGGCTCCCGCGGTGCGGCGCATTTCTACGACATCCCGAATCACCGCACGCAGGTCCACGGCGACGGGCCGAACATGCACCCGTTCGGGACCGGCCCGTGGCGCGCGCCGGGGGCCAACGCCAACGCGTTTGCGCGCGAATCGCAGATCGACGTCATGGCGGCGAAGGCCGGCATGGATCCGGTGGAGTTCCGCCTGCACAACCTCACCGACCCGCGCATGATTCGCGTGCTGCAGGCCGCGGCGAAGGCGTTCGGCTGGACGCCCAGGCCCGGCCCGAGCGGCCGCGGCTTCGGCGTCGCGCTCGGCATCGACGCCGGCACCTACTGCGCCAACATGGCCGAAGTGCGCGTGGACAAGGCCACCGGCCAGATCAAGGTCGTCCGCCTGCTCGCCGCCCAGGACATGGGCGTGGTCGTCAATCCGGAAGGCGCGGCGCAGCAGATGGAAGGCTGTATGACGATGGGGATGGGCTACGCCCTGGCGGAGGACATCCACTTCAAGAACGGCGCGCTGGACGACACGAACTTCGACACGTATCAGTTGCCGCGGTTCTCCTGGATCCCGAAGATCGAGACCGTCTTGCTGGACTCGCCGAATCTGTCGGCACAGGGCGGCGGCGAACCTGCCGTCGTGCAGATGGGCGGCGTGCTCGCCAACGCGGTGTTCGATGCCTGCGGCGCGCGCCTCCGGCGGCTGCCGATGACACCGGCTCGGGTCCTCGAAGCGCTGAAGGCCGTCTGACCTCGGGAGTCGTGTCGCAGTCCTGGGAAACGCTCGACGGCGGTGGCAATTCCACGCCGGCGTTGATACGGTTGGCGGCCAGAGATGGATTACGAACTGCCGGTGTTCCGGCCGCCCAGCGAAGCCGATTCCCTGATTCTGCAGGTGACGATTGGCTGTTCGCACAATCGCTGCACCTTCTGCGCGATGTACACGGCCAAGCGCTTCCGCGTGAAGACGGCGGCCGAGATCGAGAGCGCCATCGACGATGCCAGAGCGAGGTTCGGTCCGGATGTGCGGCGGGTGTTCCTGGCGGATGGCGACGCCCTGTGTCTGTCGCCTCGCCGGCAGATGGCGATCCTCGACGCGATCAACCGCGCGTTCCCCAATCTGCAGCGCGTCGGCGCGTATGCCAACGCACGCGACATCTTGTGCAAGACCGACGAGGAACTGGCGGAATTGCATCGGCGGAAGCTCCGGATGGTCTACGTCGGGCTCGAGAGCGGAGACCCGGCGACACTCTCGGCGATCGACAAGGGCGCCACGCCGGCCGAGGTCGTCGAGGCCGTCACGCGGGCCCGCCGCGCGGGCATGACGACATCCGTGATGGTCCTCGTCGGCCTGGCGGGCGTCGAGCACAGCCTGACGCACGCACGACTGTCGGCCGAAGCCATCAACGCCATGGCCCCGGACTTCACGGCGCTGCTGACCTACACGCCGGTTCCCGGCACGCCGCTCGGCGACCGGATTCTGGCCGGGCAGGCCGACCTGCCGTCGCCGCGCGCCTCGCTCGAGGAGATCAAGGCGTTCGTGCAGGCGCTCGAGTGCCGCACGTACTTCACGTGCAATCACGCGAGTAATTACCTGCCGATGACCGGACGGATGCCGCAGGCCAGGGCCAGGATGCTCGAGGACCTCGACGCCGCGATTGCGGGACAGCGGCCGATGAGGCCGGAGTTCCTGCGCGGACTGTGAAGCGGCGACTCCGCACCGTCACCCACCGCCAGCCTCCGGCCGGCTTCTTTGAAACCGGGTTCGCGCCGGGGCGTATATTGAGTCCCTACCGCTTCAGCAGGATCCGCGTGAACGTCAGGAAGTCGTCGAGATGTTCGGTCACGATGCGCCGGACGATGTCCAAGTTCAGCTTCTGGTAGTCGTGGATGGCGACGTTGCGAAACCCGACCATCTTCCGCATGCGATCAGCGATCGGCCCGGGCAGGAGTTGCGCGCGCTCCAGCAGGTCGAACGCTTCGCGCGTTTCCTGCGGAATCCCGAGCCGCTCTACGCGAACCAGGTGCATCGCGGCGTCGATGGCGCTTTCGCACGCGCGCTGCAGATTCAGGACAATGGCGTCCTGGCGCGTCTGATTGGACAACAGGTTCTGGTCGTCGCCGGCATGTTCCTCGCGAACGCGCCGGACCGCTCGCTCGATCGCCGCAGCCTTGTTCAGCAGCACGTCATCGGCCATAGACGGTGCCCTCGGCCGCGATCCGTTCCAAGATCCCGCGCCGCTCCTCATTCAGCCGCGCGTAGCTCCCGAACACGCGGTCCTCGAACCGGCCGCGGGCCTCCGGATCGCCGTCGTACAGCAACTCGCCCCGCGCCACAACCTGGATCGCCATCACCGGAGAGGCCGCCGCCAGGTCCACCAGATCCACGTCCCGCCGAATGCCGGCCGCAATGCGCTCCTGGAGATCGAAGCGGATCGCATCCGGGATCCGGCCGGCCGCCAGCACGCCGACATCCGCATCGCTCGAGGGGAGCGCCGTTCCGTGCGCCGTGGAGCCGAACCGGTACACGGCGATCAAGCCCGCGATCGCGCCCTTCAGCACGTCCACGATGGTGTTGTCCTGGCCGGCGCGCGGGTTTGACACGACACGGCAATTGTATCCTCGGCTGCAGCGGCCGGCAGCCGCGGCCGCGACGAGGCGGGTTGCGAAGGCCTCAACCCGCCGAGGCCGGGAACTCGAATATCCGCTCCATCAGCCGCCACTTCGCTCCGGGCGGCCCGCCGGGAATCGCCTGCTGATAGGTCCACATCAGGCGCTCCCACGCCTGCACGCGATCGTTGGCGGCGTCGGCCTCCGCCTTGCGTTCGAAGTTGAAGTCGTCCGCCACTTCCATGACCATCGTCAGCCGCGTCTGGAGCCGGTAGATCTCCATCGAGACGATGCCGGCGGCGGCGATGCTCTCGAGAATCTCCGGCCAGACCCGGCGATGGTGCGCCTCGTACTCCGCAATCAGCAGCGGGTCGTCCTTCAGATCCAGCGCCAGGCAATAGCGTTTACTCATGTACGCCGCCGCGAATGTTACACCAGGCAGAAGCTCCCGTCAGGCCGGCGGTCTGAGCCGAAAGGGCGTAACCTTGCGTACCAGCAACTGGAGGTCTCGGTGGCAGCGAGCATGAGGTCCTGGGCGGGCGTGGCGACCATGTCGGCGGTAATCATCATGTTGGCGGCCACGGCCGCGTCGGCGCAGGTGCCGGCCCCGACGCCGGCCCAATCAGCCTTTCTCGGCATTTCATTCGCGACGGTCACGAACGGACGAGACGTCTGGATCACGATGTCAGACGGCTCGCGGCTGAAAGCGCGCGTGACCGCGGTTGCGCCGACTGGACTGGTGGTGACGGAAGCCAACGGGCAGGGCCAGACCGTTCGATTCGAGGGAATCTCCCGGATCCAGAGAGTGTCGCATCGCCTCCGCACCGGCACGCTCGTCGGCTTGGGTGTGGGCGCGGGGCTTGGGGCCCTGGGGGCGGCGGTCTGCGACGGCGAGGCAGGGTGCGCGCCCGCCATCTTCTTCACCTACGCTGCCTTCGGCGCCGGGATCGGTGCGCTCTCCGGCGCCATCAGAAACGCGGCGAATCGTGACGAAGACATCGTCTATGACGCAGCCAATCGGACGACGACCACGGTGGCGCTGACGCCGATCGTGTCCCGGACGCGCAAAGGGGCGGCCCTGTCCATCACCTGGCGCTGAACGTCTACTGGCGGACAGCTACCGATAGACGTCGCGACGATGCGCGACCTTGACAACGACCACAATAAGATCAGAATCCTGAATTGCGTACAGGATTCGGTAATTCCCTTGCCGAAGGCGGTAGAGATCGTGCCCGGAGAGTTTCTCGCAGCCGGGCGGCCGCGGGTCCCGCGACAGCGCGGTGATCTTCGCGACGATCCGGCGGCGATCCGGCTTCGGGATGGCCTCGATCTCCTTGCCGGCTGACGACTTGATGAGCAGCCTATAGCTTGCCACGACGCCGAAGGTCCTTCACGACCGTCTCAAAATCGAGGCTGGGTTCCTTGGCCCTGGCACGAAATGCAGCGAGATCGTCGGCGTCCTCCGCGAGGCTTTGCCGGAGCGCAGCGTTCACCAGATCGGAAACAGACTTGTCAACCTCCACAGCCTTCATCCTGGCCGCTCGATGGAGGTCGGCGTCGAGGTAGATGGTGGCTCGCTTGGTCACGCCCATGTGACCAGAGTAACGTTATAACGTCACAACGTCAATTGGCGTGATCCGATGTGCCTTTCCATCCGTAGAGCGCGACGACGACGAAGCAGACGAGGGGCGCGTAGTAGGCCAGTTGGATGCTGTGAAAGGCGTCGGACATCCGGCCCATGATCAGCGGGATGATCGCGCCGCCCACGATGGACATGACGAGCAGCGAGGATCCGAGCTTGGCCATCTCGCCGGTGTGCTTGATGCCCAGGTCGAAGATCGTGGGGAACATGATCGACATGAAGAACGGCACCAGCATCAGGGCGGTCACCGCGGTCATGCCGGTCGCATTCACCGCGACGGCCAGCAGCGCGGCGCTGATGAGCGCGTAGATCGTCAGCAGACGCGCGGGGCGGATGAACCGCATCGTCAGCGTGCCGGCAAACCGCCCGACCATGAACCCGACCATGGCGATGCTCCCCCACAGGAACCCGGCGTGCTTGTCGGTCAGCCCCGCAACCTGCTGCGAGAATCGCACGAAGAAACTTCCGACGCCGATTTGGGCGCCCACGTAGAAGAACTGGGCGACCACCGCGAGCATCAGGTGCGGGTGCTGCAGGACTCGTCGCGACATCGTCATGCCGCCGCCTCCGTCGCCTTCGGGCGCCACCTCCGGGATCCGGTTGCGGACGAACAACAGGATCACGGCGCCAATGGCCGCGGCCAGCACGAGGTACGGCAGCACCACGCTCTGAGCCTCGCGCTGCAGGTACTCCTGCTGCGCGGCCTGCGAGAAGCCGGCGAACTGCGCGTCGGTATAGGTGATCCCCGAGAGAATGAGCCCGCTGCCGATGAGCGGCGTCAGGACGGCGCCGACGCCGTTGAAGGACTGGGCCAGGTTCAGCCGCGCCGTCGAGTGCTGCGGGTCGCCGAGGCCGGAGATATAGGGATTCGCAACAGTTTCCAGGAACGCGGCGCCGAACCCGAAGATGAACAGCGCGCCCAGGAACGTCGCGAAGCTCCTGGTGTACGCCGCCGGGACGAACAGCAGCGCGCCCAGCGCAAACAGCGACAGCCCGCTCAGAATGGTGACCCGGTACCCTTTTCGCTGGATCAGCAGGCCGGCGGGAATCGCGGCCAGGAAGTACGCGATGTAGATCGCGACGTCGATGAAGGCCGATTGCGTGTCGCTCAGCAACAGCGCTTTCTTCAGGTGCGGAATCAGCGTGCCGTTGATGTTGTGGACGAACGCCCAGAAGAAGAACAGCGTGGTGACGAGCACGAACGGCACGATGAGCTGGCGGTCGCCTCGCCGGTAGCCCGTGTAGCTGTAGAACCAGTTCATGGGGTCCCTGTTAAGAAATGCTCAGAAGGCCGCGTACGGCCGCCGGATGCGGATCTGGATCGCGCCGGGCACGGCCTGCTCGGCGACGAGGATGACGTATCCCCCGCCGCCGGCGCCGCTGAGCTTCCAGCCGCGCGCCAGACCGCGGTGCGCGTCGATGAATTCGCGGATTTCGCGGTTCACCATGTTGGGAAACATGGCGACCTGCGCATCGAAGGACGCCGTGAAAGCCCGGCCAAACGCGCTGACGTCCATCGCGCGAATGGCGCGCCAGCACTCGTCAGCGGCGTCGGCCAGCGCACGCGCGCCATCGGCCGTGATGCGGGTCTCGGCCAGCACGCTGTACTCACGCGCCCGCGGTTCGAGCGGCACGAGCTGCAGGCGCTGCTCGAGCCAGCTCAACACCTCCTCGTCATAGACCGACTCGATGGCGTACGGCCAGTAGCCGCCGTTGTAGTCGAGCTTGTTCAGGCCGGGATAGACGATGCCGATCGAGTCCTGGGAACCGGCGACCTCCTTCGTGCCCGGCGGGTTCTCATAGCTGAAGAGGATCTTCGCCACCTGCTCCTTGTTGCCCTGCGGAAGCGACGTCCGCCAGAGCTCGATGGCCTTGTTCCGCGTGCTCGACGCCATGCCGCTGCGGTTGTTGAACGGGTGCGTCGGCTCGAGGGAGATCGTCAGCACGGCGCCCGGGATGGAGCTGCGACACGAACGGCTGGTCCAGCCAGCCGCCGGCGAGATCGATGCGGAACGGGATCGTGCACGCATCGCGCAGCGCTGTCGTGCTTCGAGCCGGCAGCCCGCCGTGAGGCAGCCGCCGCAGGATCAGATATTCAATCCCGAGCTCCCGGCAGAGCTGCGCCTTGCTCTCGTGCGCGCCGTCCTCGTTGACGACGAACACGTCCGGCCGGATGTCACGCAACTCGTCCACGAAGTCGAGCAGCCCCATCCCGCGGCTGATGCGGCACTCCTTCACCGAGCGGAGGGAGTCGATCAGGTACTTCCGCTCGTCCTGCGAATTGACCGGGTAGCGGCCCTTCAGGCCGAAGACGCATTCGTCGTTGCCGATGCAGACGTAGAGATCGCCGTGGAGCGCGGCCTCGGCCAGGAACGCCACGTGGCCGCTGTGCAGCAGATCGAACGTGCCGCTGACGAAGACCTTATTTGATACAGATTGCCGACGCGCTCGAAGCGGCGCACGCCAAGGGCATCATCCACCGCGACATCAAACCCGCCAACCTGTTACTCACCACCCGCGGCCAGGCCAAGATCCTGGATTTCGGCGTGGCCAAGCTCGGCCCTCGCGGGCTGGCGAGCGATGCCACCGGAGCGGCCGCCAGCGACCTGACCTCGCCCGGCACCGCGCTTGGCACGATTGCCTATATGTCACCCGAGCAGGCCCGCGGCCAGGAAGTGGACGCGCGCAGCGACATCTTCTCGTTCGGGGTGGTCCTCTACGAGATGGTGACCGGCCAGCAGGCGTTCTCGGGAAATACGTTGGCGGTCATTTTCGAAGCCATCCTCAACCGGACGCCTCCCTCGCCGAACGTGGTGAATCCCAAAGTGCCCGCCGAACTCGGGCAGATTATCGCGAAGATGCTGGAGAAGGCGCCCCGGGAGCGCCACCAGACCGCCGGCAGCCTCCGAGCGGACCTGCAGCGGCTGAGCTCCGGGGCATGCCGGCGTCAGCGCGCGCCGGCGCGCACGGCTTTGACCTGGGAGTCGATCCACGGATACGTCATCGCCAGGCCGGCATCCAGATCGACTTGCGCCGACCAGCCCAGCGAGTAGATCCGCGCGTTGCTGAAGTTGCGCGAGAGGACGCCCACCGGGCCGTCCACGTGCCGGATATGGATCGTCTTGCCGGCGATCCGCGCCACCGCGAGGGCCAGTTCGTCCACGGTGACGTACTGGGGACATCCGATGTTCACGGCGCCCTGCATGCCGGACTGTGTCAGCAGGTAGATGCCGTTGACCATGTCGGAGACGAAGGTGTACGAACGCACCGCGGAACCGTCGCCCCACACGTCGATGGTGCCGCCATCCTCGATCTCGGCGACCTTGCGGCACATCGCCGCCGGGGCCTTCTCGCGGCCGCCGGTCCACGTGCCCTCGGGTCCGTAGCAGTTCTGGAACCGCGCAATGCGGACCTGCATGCCGTACCGCCGCCCGTAGGCCTCGGCCACGCGCTCCGCGTAGAGCTTCTCCCATCCGTACTCGTTGTCCGGATGCGCCGGGATCGCTTCGTCTTCCGTCATCTCCGGCTCGCCGGGCTTCATGTCGCGGTAGATACAGGCCGACGACGAGAAGAAGTAGCGCGCGACGCCGAGGCGGGCCGCCTGATCGGTCATGTAGAGATTGATCAGTGCGCTGTTGTGCATGATCTCGGTTTCAGCCGCGTGGATGAATCCCATGCCGCCCATGTCGGCCGCGAGCTGGTAGACCTCGTCGAACGTGCCGCCGGCGACGGTCAGCGCCTTCCGGCAGTTCTCTTCGATGCGCAGGTCGAGCTGCAGGAACTCGTCGGCCGCGTCCGGCGACCATTCATGCCGCTTGATATCCACGCCGCGCACCCAGTAGCCGAGGCCTCTGAGCTTCTTGACCAGATGCATGCCGATGAACCCGCCCGCCCCGCACACCAACGCTCGCTTCACTATCGCCTCCCGGAAATCCAAAGCCCTCGCCCGTCGCCGCCGCAATTGGGATCCTGACACAGCGTGCCCTGGATCCGAAGGCTCTGGACCTTCTTCTCGCCTTCGGTCAGCGTGAGCTTCGTCGATGCGCCGACCAGTTGAGCCAGGAACGACGGGTCGTACCATTCCCCCTGCTCGACGTCGGTCACCGCGGAAATGAAGTATTCGCCCGGCGGCAGATTCTGGACACGGAACTTCCCGTCGCTCGCCGGCCGTGTCGATTGAATTCGTCTGGACTGCGGGACCCAATACGTCTGATCGACCGGGAACACGATGATGAAATACCCCGGCGCGGGATGACCGGCCGTGTCGAGCAGATCGCCGGAAATCTCGGACACGAGATCGGTGAAGGTAATGGCCGCGTCTCGCACGTCCCCGCGTCCGATGTCGATGGGCGTATCCAGGGTGTCGCGGCCGTCCACGACCGCGCTCTTCACCTGCCAGCCGCCGGTGCCAACCGCTGTCAGCCGATACCGTCCCGGCGTCACGCCGGGAAACGTGAACGCCCCGGCCGCATCGGCGTTGACGGCCGGCACGCCGAGGCTCGGAATCTTGCTGCGTACGGCCGTCAGGCTGACGCGAATCTTCGTCAGGTCGGCCGGCGGCTTCAGCGTGTTGCCCTCGAAGACGAGGCGGCCCGAGACGGCCACGCCGGATTCGAGCGTCACGGTCGTGTCCACGTCGCTGCCGCTCATCGCGATGGTCGTCATGCCGAACAACGCCGCCGCGCCCGCGGCCGGCGGGCCGCCTCGGCCGCCGGCTCCGCTCACCCGCACGGTGACGGTGTAGTCGCCCGGCGGTAATCCGCCGCTGTTGAATCGGCCGCTGGCGTTCACGCTCGCGCTGCCGAATCCGCTGAATGGCACGCCCGGGATCGTGTCGTGCGCGATGACGTTAACCTGCAGGCCCGGAGGCAGCTCGCCGCTGGGTGAGACGACCGTGCCGACGATCCGGGCGGTTGGCACGACGTCGAGCAGGATGTCCACGCCGCCGTGTTCCTCGCCAGCCTTGAGCGTCACCATCGACGCGCCCGCCTGAGTGGCCACACCCGGATAGAACACCGGTGCGGCATCGACGGAGCGGCCAGGCGGCGGTGCTGGCGCCGGCGCCGGCGTCGTGCCGCCGGGTAACTGCAACTGCCGTGTGGCCCACTCCACCTCGGCCACTGTGATCTCACGGAGGTCGTCGCCACGGCGAACGCCGATTCCGTTCGTGACGACGATGTAGTAGTCGTCAGCAGGCAAGCCGAAGATGCGGTACGTCCCTTGATCGTCGGTGGCCTGGCCGAGAGCACCACCGACGGGCCACAGCGTGCGCTCGCCGGTGTCGTACCCGAAGGCCGAGCGCAGCACGATCACGCGCGCGTCCGGGACCGGCTCGCCGCTGCGGTTACGCACCGTGCCGGCGATCACCGCGCCCGGCGGCAGCCGGAGCGTCACACCCGCCCGCTGTTGTCCGGGCGTCAGCGCGATCGTCGTGCCGGGACGTCCGCGCTTCCTGGCGCCATAACTGACCCCGACGTAACTCGGTTTGGACGCGGACAGCAAATACTGGTTGTCGGGCAATCCGGCGAACGCGAACGTGCCGGTGTCATCCGTGACGGCCGTCACGCGCAAGGCGTTGTCGGCGCTGGAGAGGGACACGACCGCGCGCCGCACGGGCTGGTTGGTGACATCGTTCACGACGGTGCCCGACAGCGTGGCCGTTCCAGCCGCGCGCGGCGTCAGGCCGTTGTCACGAACCGGCGTCTGTTGGGCCGCGAGCGTGCCCGCCAGGAGGACGACGAGCACGACACCGGGCATCAGGAGTCCGCGCGCACCAGCCGTCATCGGACCTCCTTTGCGTCCACGTCCACGCTCTTCTTCTCGCCGTCGGCGATGGTCACGCGTGTCGCCAGCGCTGCAAGTTTCTGCAGATACTTCGTGTCCTGCCAGTCTGAGGACACGCCTGAACGGACCGCCACGACGAGGTAGTCACCCGGCGGCAGGTTGGGTACGCGGTACGTGCCCTGTGTGTCTACGCGGGCGGCGCGGAACCGCCTCGGCGACGAGCCATGATCGACCCACAGGGCCGCCTGCGCGGGAAACACGAGCACCGTGGCGGCCGCATCCGGCCCCTTGCTGTCGCGCGCGGCTCCCGACAGCGACGTCGGCCGGTCCGTAAACGTCACGACCACGTTGTTCACGTCGTCTGCGCCGAGTTCGAGTGGTGCGTCGCTGATGTCGCGTCCATTCACGGTCGCGCTCTTGAACGACCAGCCAGGCGCTCCACTCGCTCGGACCAGATAGCGCCCCGGCGGGAACTGGAACGTCTTGAAATGTCCCGTCGCATCGACCACGCCGCGCCCCAGGGTGAATTGATTCAGAGACGTCGATCGGCCATCGGCGGTGTCGACCTGCACCGTGACCTGGCCCAGGCGGTCGGCGGCCGGCGGCTGGGCCGCGCCGTCGAATTCGAGATGGCCCATGATCCGCGCGCCCGTGCGAAGCGACACGGCCACGCCCGTGACGTCACTCTCCCCAACAGTGACGGGAGCGGCCGCCCACATCGTCGGATCATCGGGAATCGGCGCCGGCGTGCTCGGACCACCGCCTCCGCTGTAGATGGTGGAGGAGCCGGTTTGGATCACGGTGCCGAACGAGGACGGCAGGCTCACGGGCCGCGGCGGGATCTTCAGCGCACGGATCGTGTAGGCGCCAGGCGTCGCGCCCAGAAATGTGAAGGCCCCGGTCGCGTCGGTAACGGTCGAGGCGGACGCGAAGTCGCTGTCGCGCTGCAGGTCCTCGGTGCCGCCGGGCATCAGCGTGAGGACCGTGCGAGGCTCCGGCCCGTTCGGCCCGATCAATGTGCCGGAGACGGCGGACGTGACCACGGGTCTCAAGTGAAAGTCCACGCCCGTCCGGTTGTCGCCTGAGGCGAGCGTCACGATCATGGCTCGCGAGGGCAGCGGCGCCGCCGGATAGAAGACCGTCGGATAGATAAAGACCTTGCCGCTTCCCGCTGGTGGGTTCGTTGGCGTCCGGCCGTTCGTCGCGGTTTGCAGCAACCAGGCACCGACGCGCTGTCCCGGGCCTGACAGGGACGACCCTCCCAGCATCATGTCGCCCGATCGATCAAGGTCCCGTTGCAGGTCCGCCGATGTGCCCGACTTGGCCGCGGCCGCGAACGCCTCCTGCATCGAGGTCGGAACCGTCGCCTGCGTCGTGACGATGCCGACGACGTAATCGCCGGGCGGGAGCGATGCGATGCGATAAATGCCGCGATCATCGGTCGTCGCGGTGCCGTATTGCGTGAAGCCAGGCCGGCCATTCACCGTGGATCGCTTGAGCACACGCATGTCCATTCCGATGACGGGCTCGCCGGCTTCGTCAACGACGCGGCCGCTGATGGTGGCGACCTTCCAGAACTTCAGCATCACGTCGCCCCGCCGATCCCCCTCGGCGAGCACCAGCGCTTGACTGAAGGTGTCGGTCGGCGCGCTGCGACCGAAGGCCGCGGAGAGGTAGGGCGGCTTGGTGGCCATCAGGCTGTACACGCCGGGCGGCAAGTCATGAAACACGAAACGCCCGCTGCCGTCGCTGATCACACGGATGGGAAACTGGCTGAAGGGATCTGGCGCGCCCGGGTTCGCCGCGGCATTCGCCGCGGGGGGCACGATCGGCCCTCCACTCAGCATGACGATCGCGCCGCTGATCGCTGCGCCGCTTGTGCCATCTACCGTACGGCCCAGAATCAGGCCGGTTGTCACCGGGGGTGGAGCCGGGGGCGGGGTTTGCTGTGGGGCCTGTTGGGCGGCAGCCGTGGCTACGGCAAAGGTAACTAATGCCAGCGTGCCAGTCCGGAGAAGACCGACGGTCATCGCACCACCTCGGATTTCCGTGAATCCTACGCTGGCGCGATTGTAGACCCGCCGGCAGTCGGCGGAGCCAGGGAATCGGCTGGGTCGATAGTCCACCCGATTGCCGGCCGGTTGGCGCTCCGCTAAGATCCGAACGGCCGGCATTCACGCCAATCGGAGAACAGAGATGAAATCATTTGCCGTTTGCGCAATCCTGCTCACGATGGCGGCGGTCGCCGCGGCCCAGAGCGACTATTCGGCATCCCGGGCGAGCGATGCCGCGGACCAGATCCGGCGCGCGACGTCGCGTCTCGCCCAGCAGGCCACGAATGACCTCATGCGGAGTTCCAGCAACTCCCGGACCGCCGTTCAGGACGCGTTGCTCGCAGCCCAGGCGGATTCAGCCGCCGCCCTGCTCGTCGACATGGTCAGGAACCGGCGGCCTGGCGCCGAATTGCGCGAAGTCGGTTCCCACCTCATCGATCTGTGCCGCCGGGCGCCGTCGTATTCGCCCCACTCGTCGCAGTGGCGGCAGGCGCAGACGGCCGTGGATGATTTCATCCGGACGGTGAGCGGCAGTTCCGGCGGCGGCAGCGGCTCGGGATCCGGGTACAGGCCGGCGATCGGGCAGGTGTCCTGGCGCGGTCGCGTCGACGACCGCGTGCAATTGGCCATCCGGGGCAAGTCCATCGAGACGCGGACGATCTCCGGGACGCAGAATCCGGACGGCGTGGCGAACTTCACCTCGGCGTTGCCGGATCGTCCCGTGGAAGTGAGCGTCAACAAGTTGAGCGGCCGCGGCACCGTGCGGGTGCTGCAGCAGCCGTCTCGCTCGAACGATTTCACCGCCGTGATCGAGATCTACGACACCGGCGGCGGCGCGCAGGAATACCGGCTGGAAATCGTCTGGCGGTAGCGGCCCCGGCGGCCACCGGTCGCGCATCCCTGCGGACTACACCGTGATCACGAGCGCGAACATCAGGTTGATGAAGGTCGCCTTCGTGAACGTGATCACGGAAAGCCACGCGCCTCGCCCGCGGCTGATTGGCAGGTGGTCGCTGAACCACAGGGCCTGCAGGACCATGTACCAGACCACGGAGACGCCCAGGAGACAGACGCCGCCGATTTGCAGTTGAGTGGACTTGGCCCGTCCCAGGACGATCGAGGCCGAGACCAGCGAAGCCAGCAATCCGCCCAGATAGCACTGACTGAAGAACGGGGCCCGCAGCGTCTTGCGATCGAGCGGCTTGTCGCTGCGTTTGAGCAGGCCCACCGCGAACATCAGGGGATAGAGGCTGAACAGCACGGACCGCAGGAGCAGCAGCGTCTCTTCGGACCCGGCCATCAATTTCCCGACCCGGCCCGAGATCGCCTGTTCCGAACCCAGGGCCACCGCCAGCCCGTGCCACAGCAGGACGGTCAGGAGCAGGAAGAGCGGCGGACTGAGCGTGTCCGTGTACTGGTCTTCAGGCGCATCCCGTTGCTCCCGATCGGAGGTACGCCGCCATCGTGCGGGGATGACGGATGACGCGCCACAGGGTGCGTGGATAGAAGACCAGCCAGGTCATGACCTCGTAGAGGAAATCCTCGACGGACCGAAGGATCTGAAAGAAGCTCATATGCCGGCCGAGGCGACATAGTCTGGACTAGAAATCAAAATCGAGCAACAGGGTCAACAGCTTGTCCTTGAACCCGCTGGCACCGCGCGTGTTGCGATACGTGTACTCGCCGTGCAGCGCGATGTTCACGGCCTGCCAGTTCCCCAGGTAGTAGCGCCCCAGCGCGGAGTAACTATCGACGTTCCGCACATCCCCGCTGTCGGGCGAGCGAACCCAGTTGTACATCGCCGATGTCACCAGGCGATTGTTGGGCAGGCTCGCCCAGTCGACCTGGACGACCCCGCCATAGAACGACACGTCCGTCGAGGGATCGACGACGTTGAAGGCGCGATCGTCCACGCCCCGGAAGGCCATCGCCTGCAGGTTGAGTGTTTTCCAGTTCAGGCTCAGGTCAACGCCCGTGCGGTAGAACCCGCGATTCTCCCCGCCATTGGTGTCGCCGTTGGGTGAGACCATCGTGCCGGGGACGGTCGGCTGGCGGCCGAAATATCCGAAGACGCCGACGCGCTGCCCCGCCGACTGCCCCTCGCCCTGCCCAAACGTTCCGGACAAAGCGAAGTACACGTCCTTCGCCATGCTGTTCTCGGGATCGCCTCCGCTGCCGTTGACGAGGCCAAGGGCGTACTTCACGCCGTGCGGGAATCGGCCGGTCGCCTCGATGCCGATCTGGTTCGCGGAGAAGTCGAAGGGGTTCTGGCTCGCCCTGAAGTCGTAGATCTCGAATGACTGCTGGGCGTAGTAGAGGCGCTTCGCGCTGAGCAACTGATAGGCCGGCTCGAAGCGGCCGATGCGCAGGTTGAGCTTGTCCGGCACGATGTTGCTGAAGACGACGTTGGCGGATTCAATCGCCGCCAGTTGCGACGGATTGCCGCCCGACCCTGGCCCCATGTAGTCAGCGGCCGGATCGTCGATGCGCGGGGTGTAGACGAAGAAGAACGAGATGTTCTTGTGCAGGACGCCGGCGGCCATCAGGTCCAGGCCGTAGAGATGGAACCCGCCGGTGCTGCCTTCCGGGCTGCTGTACGACGAGTGGCCGGCCATGGCCCTGAAGGCGATCGGCACACCGCCGTCGAAGACGGTCCGTTCGGACCCGGCCTGCCCGGGGATCTGATAGCCGTTGTCACGGAAGCGCTGGCCGAAGTCGTTCAGCTTGGGCATCGCGACATGGCACATGTTGCAGTTGAAGCCGTACTTCCGCGCGAAGGCCGGAATGGCGAAGGCGTCTTGGCTGAAGATCGCCAGCAGTGCGGCACTGGCGACCGCGAGGGTCAGAATCCGTTTGGTGGTGTTCACAGGCGCCTCCTCTACCGGGGAAGTCGTGCGGGTGGAATCGGCTGAACGGCGGCGACCTCCGGATTGAGGCTGTCGAGGGCCCGCATGAAGGCCACCAGCGCGTTCTTCTCCTGCCGGCTCAGGCCGAGCGGCACGATCAGCGGGTCGAGGTGCTGACGGACGTCGCCCCCGCGGTCGTAGAAATCCACGAGCGCTTCGAGCGAGGGCACCGAACCGTTGTGCAGGTACGGCGCGCGGCGCGCCGCATCGCGGACCGTCGGGGTCTTGAAGGCGCCCGTGTCGCGCGGGTCCTTCGTCACCACGAAGCGCCCCAGATCGGGATTCTTCGGGTCCGCCTCCTTCACGCCGATGTTGTGGAAACGGCCGTCGCTGAAGTACGGGCCCCAGTGGCACGCGGTGCAATGCCCCTTGCCGTTGAAAATCTCCAGCCCCTGCTTCTCGAGCGTGGTCAGCGCGGCATGGTCGCCGCGCGCGTAGCGATCGAAACGCGAATCGGTCGTGACGACCGTGCGCTCGAAGGCCGCAATCGCATCGGCGACCTGCTGAACGGTCATCGGACCCTCGCCGAACACCTGCCTGAAGGCCTCGACGTATCCCGGAATCGTGTCGAGCGTGCGAATCATCACGTCGTGCGTATTGCCCATCTCGATCGGGTTCTGGATCGGGCCCTTGGCCTGCTCTTCGAGCGACGGCGCGCGTCCGTCCCAGAACTGCAGCGGGCTGTAGGCGGCATTCGAGACCGGCGGCGCCCGGCGTCCGCCCATCTGGCCCCTGATGCCCTGGCTGGTCGGCCCGGCATCGGTCCAGCCTTTGGCCGGGTCATGGCAGGTGGCGCAACTGACGGTGTTGTCACTCGACAAGCGCGTGTCGAAATAGAGTTGTTTCCCGAGCAGGATCTTCGCGCTCGAGGTGGGATTGTTCGGGGGCGCCACCACGGGCGGCAGCGGACCCAGCGGTTGGGGGCCCAGTTGCTGCACGTTCACCGCGGTCATCGGCGGCGGTGTTTGCGGTCCGTCCGCGGCGCGGGTCACGCCGAGTCCGAGCAGCAGGAGACAGAGTGGCAACAGCACCGGCCACGCTCTTCTTGTCATGGCGCCGTCCTTATCTTTGTTGTCTTGAGTGTTCCGTTCGACGAGTCGCAGGACTGTCATGTTGGCCACCCCGAGGAGGCCACCTCCATATATACACCCCGCCCACGCCCCGCTCACGACCACGCGGTAAGATGTTCGCCGGACATCGTCGGATCGTTTCGGAGGCTGTCATGCACTATACTGCGTTCGGCGTCAACCGGCGCGACTTCGTCCGATCCACCGCCGCCGGTCTTGCACTCCTCCCCTGGCTCGACGTCACCACGCTCGGCCGCACGCTGGCGCCGAGCCGCGTCGCGCTCGTCCGCACCACCGATCGCAAGAAAGGCGTCACCGACGCCCTGAAGCTGCTCGACCTCAAGGGCGTCAACGGCAAACGGGTGGTCGTCAAGCCGAACTTCAACTCGGCGGATGACGCCCCGGGCTCGACGCACAACGACACGCTGTCGCAACTCATGACGGAGCTGCACGAGAAGGGTGCGCGCAGCATCACGCTCGGCGAATCCAGCGGGCCGCCCGTGACGCAGACCGTGATGGAGCGCAAGGGGGTGTTCGATCTCTCACGTGACCTGCGGTTCGACGTCGTGGACTTCGAGAAGATCCCGGAGACGGACTGGGTGCCGTTTGCGGCCGCCAGCACGAACTGGCCGAACGGGTTCCACCTGCCGAAGCTGGTGACGAGCGCGGAGTACATGGTGTCCACCTGCTGCCTGAAGACCCATGGATCGGGCGGCGTGTTCACGATGTCGCTGAAATCGTCGGTCGGCCTCACGCCGAAGACGATTCGGCGGAGCATGCACAGCTCGCCGAACATGCGGCGCATGATCGCGGAGCTCAACACCGGCTACAAAACGGACCTGATCGTCCTCGACGGCATCGCGGCCTTCACGGACGGCGGCCCGTCGCGCGGCGAACTCAAAGCCGGCAATGTGATGATCGCGGGCCACGATCGCGTCGCGGTCGACGCGGTGGGCGTGGCCATGTTGAAGTCGCTCGGCGCGAATCAGGCGATAATGGGCCGGGGGATCTTCCAGCAGGAGCAGATTGCCCGGGCCGTCGAGCTGGGACTGGGCGCGCCCGGGCCGGACGCCATCGAGCTCGTCACCGCCGACGCGGAGAGCCGCGCGGTCGCAGACGACTTGCGAAAGATCCTGGCGCAAGGCTGACTTTTTCCGAGGGGGTTTCGTGGTTGATCGACGAACGCTTGTGACGTGCGCACTGTTCTCGCTCGGCGTGATCGCCGGGTGTTCCGGGAAACCCGACGGCCAGGCCGCCGCAGACCCGGCGACCCAGCCGGCTGCCTCGCACGAGACCGCGGCCGCGGGCGCAGCCGGGACCGTTGAAACGGTCCAGGGTCCGGTGCTGGAGACGATGGACGCGGCCAATTACACCTACGTGCGGGTCAAGGGGCCGACGGGCGATGTGTGGGCCGCCACGCTCGCCTTCAAGGTCGCCGTCGGTGACACGGTGATCGTGCCGCTCGAGAATCCGATGCAGAACTTCCGCAGCGCCGCGCTGAAGCGCGACTTCCCGCTGATCTATTTCAGCTCCAACGTCACGAAGCCTGGCGAAGCGCCGCCCTCGATGGCGCAGGCCGCGCGACAGCCGATGGGGCAGGCGGCGGCCGCGGCGCCGGCGCTGATCGAACCGGTCGCCGCGGCTCCTGGCGGGATGACCGTGGCGAACATCTGGGCCAACCGCAAGACGCTCACCGGCAAGACGGTGACCGTGCGCGGCAAGGTCGTGAAATTCAACGGCGGCATCATGGGCCTGAACTGGGCGCACGTCCAGGACGGGTCGGGCTCGGTGAAAGACGGGACCCACGACATCACCATCACGTCGAACATAGACTCCCGCGTGGGCGACGTGGTCACCGTGACCGGCACGGTCGTGACCGACAAGGACTTCGGCGCGGGCTACGCCTACGCCGTGATGCTCCAGGGCGCGAAGATCATCGTCAAGTAAGCGCGCGTCAGTAAAGCGCGCCTACTTGATCCCTTCGTCCATCTTGCGCCAGGCAATGACGTAGTCGTTGACGTTGTCCATCGTCACGACATCGACGCCGGAATCGATGATGGCGTTGGCGGGTTTCTTGCCGTTTCTCACGAGATCAACCAGGATCTTGACCGGTTCGCTTCCCCACCCGAAGTACTTCTGCCCAAGCAGCACCTGCACCTTGCCGGCCTTGAGCAGTTCCGGCGCGGGCGGATTCGTGTCGAACGAGATGAACTTCGTCTTCTTCGGATCGACCGGTTCGAGCGCGTTGGCCGTGAACACCGGCCAGCCGCCGACCGAAATCCAGGCGCCGAGGTCGGGGTAGCGATTCGTGCCCGTGGCGATCAGTTCCAAGCAGCGGATGCTGTCTTCCTTGATGTCGAACGTCTCGATGACCTTGATCCCGGGGAATTTCGCCAGCGCGTCCTTGGCTCCGTCCATGCGCCGCATCAGGTTGTTCGCGCCGAGGCTGGTCAGGAACGCGACGGTGCCCTTCCCGCCGAGCAGTTCCGCCGCGCGCTCGCCCATGATCTGGCCGGACTTGTAGTCATCGACGCCATAGAACGCGACCCGCTTCGATTTGGGCGCGTCCGAGTCCCAAGTAACGACGGGAATGCCGGCGTCGATGGCCTTGTCGATCGTGCTCGTGAGGAAGTCCGCGTCGAGCACGGAAATCGCGATGCCGTCCACCTTCTGAGAAATGAACGACTCCAGGATCTCCTTCTGTTTGAGCGCGTCGGCGTGATCGGGACCGTAGTAGATGACCTCCACCCCGCCCAGTTCCGCCGCCGTCCGCTGCGCGCCCTTGTTGGCGTAGGCGAACACCGGAATGTCGAGGGACTTCGGGATCAGCGCGATGCGCAGCTTCTTCGGTCCCGCCGGCTCTGTGCTGCCGCCGCCACACGCCGCCGCCATCACGGCCGCGAGGGCCGCCGCTACCAGGATCAGTCGCTTCATCATTGTTCTCCGTTACCCAGTTGACCAGTTCCCCAGTTGACCAGTTCCCGGTTAACCAGTTCCGTTCATCCTGCCGTGCCTCGGCCGCCGCCGGTCGTGTAGTTGTATTCAGAACCGAAAATGCTGTGCGGGATGAAATAGACGATGAGCGTCACCAGGCCGGCGAGGAATATCGAGGCGCGGTTCCGTTGGGCGCCGCGGTTCAGATACAGCGCGATGACCCAGAACGCCAACTCGACGAGCACCTTGTTGTCGGTCCAGTCCCACCCGAACGGCGCGCCCGACCACAAGACGCCGAACGCATACTGCTGCACGATCGGGCCGAGCACGAACGCGCCCAGCACCAGCGATCCAATGGTCGCCCACAGCATCCACTTGAAGTTGCCATCGACCGCCGCCTCGAGAACCGTGCGAACCGCCAGCCACATGGAAATGAAGATGACGAGCACGTGGACGATCAGCACGCTGGTCGGCACATCGGCCTTGTACCGCGCGTAGATCGGCACGTCCTTCGTGACCGACACGGGCTGACCGGAGCCGTCATCGAGGTACACGAAGAACTCGTACTTCCCCGCCCGCTCATTGAGGCTCGGCAACCGGGCGCCGATCCCGCTCACTTTGTCGGTCACGCCCCGCCGCGTGAAATCGAAGTGCCCCGCCTCCATCGGCATCGTGGACCAGTTGTCCGCCGACTTGTAGCGCCGGTACTTCACAGAGCCCGTCACGCCGGCCGGCACGGGATCCGCCAGCATGACGCTCAGGCCGGTGCCGATGACCTCGCTGCGCAGGAACTTGAAATGCGCCGGGCCCTTGGCGGTTTGGACCGTTCCCTCGAGCGGGTACGTCGGGCCCGTCCGATCCTGGTACGTCAGGCTGGCGAGCGTCGCCCCCAGCGCGACGACCCATAGAAGCAGGTTCTTCAGTAGCGATTTGTTGCTCACTGGACTCCTCGTTGGCGCCAGAAACGTATCACGGACTAACGCCCGATCGCGCGCGAGGCCAGTTCCCGCGCCACCACGCGATAGGCCGGGTGGTAACGGGACTCATACGCCGCGGAATGATGAATCGCGGGATAGCGTTCGGCCTTTCGCGCGGCGCCGAACGATCGCAGCGCGGTCGCGTCGAACGGCACGGCGCCGGCGGACGCGGCCTCAACGACTTCCTGCCACCACCGATCGAATCGTTCCGGCTGCGGCGTGAGCAGGTTCGCCGAGGCCAGCATGGCATCGCCCAGCGCCTGTGGATCTCCGCCCTTGGCCTTGAATGGCCGCAGGTTCACCCGCACGACGGAGCCATCCGGGATGAGCGGTTCAACCAGCGGTTCGGATGCTTCCGCGGCAACCGAATCCAATTCCGCTTGCAGGTACCCGCGCGCCCCGGCTTCATCCGTGATCAGGTGCCCGTTGCCGAACGCCGCCTGATGCACGAGCTTGTACACGTCCTCGACCTGCATGGCGGGGTACCGTTGCAGATGTGCCTGCAGGACCGGCAGCATCCGGTCGCCGGCCGACCGGCATGCCATGGCGGCCAGCAGCAGGGCCGCGGCTGCCGCCAGCCGCACCGTGAATGTCGCTCTCTGCATCAGCATGCCTTGATCGGTCCTACAGATTGGGCGCGAGCGCCTTCTCCGCGTCCGCCACGCTGACGCCCTGGCGCCGCGCGTAATCCTCGAGCTGGTCCCGGCCGATCCGGCCCACGTTGAAGTACTTCGCCTCCGGATGGCTGAGATACAGCCCGCTCACCGACGCCGCCGGCGTCATCGCACACGTCTCGGTCAGCTGCATGCCGATCGCCGGCGCGTCCAGCAACGCGAACAGCTTCCGCTTTTCCGTGTGGTCCGGACAGGCCGGGTAGCCGAACGCCGGACGGATGCCGCGGAAGCGCCCGGCCGCCAGTTCGTCGGCCGACAGCGATTCACCCTTGGCGTAGCCCCAATCCTGCCTCGCCTGCGCGTGCAGGTACTCCGCGAACGCCTCCGCCAACCGGTCGGCCAGCGCCTTGACGATGATGGCGCTGTAATCGTCGCCCTTGTCCTCGTACTCCTTCACCAGTGCATCCACGCCGAGGCCGGCGGTCACGGCAAACGCACCGATGTAATCGGGAGCCATCGACTGCTTTCGGCGCCACGAAATCGGCGAGCGACCGGTTCGGCCGCCCATCGGCAATCGGCTCCTGCTGCCGCAGCATCGCGAACGTCGCCAGCACCGTCCGTCTCGCATCGTCCTTGTACACGACGATGTCGTCGCCGACGGCATTGGCGGGCCAGAACCCATAGACGCCGCGCGCGGCAATCCGTTTCTCGCTGATGATCCGGCCGAGGATCGCCTGCGCGTGCTGATACAAATCACGCGCCGCCGGTCCGATCGTCGGGTCGTCGAGGATGGCCGGAAATCTGCCCTTCAGTTCCCACGCGGAAAAAAAGAACGTCCAGTCAATGAACGGCACCAGCGCCTCGACAGCGGGCTCGGCGACACGACGGCCGATGAACCAGGGCACGGGAATGTCGAGCGAGTCCCAGTCGGTCGTCAGGCGATTGCCCCGGGCGGTGTCGATCGGCAGGAGCGGCTTTTCCCGGCGGGAGCCGTATTTCGCGCGCAAGTCACCCTGGTCCGCGCGCACGGCCGCGACGAAGGTGTCGCGCTGGCGATCGCTGAGCAGGCTCGCCACCACATCGACGACCCGCGACGCGTCCAGCACGTGCACCGTCGCGCCCGAGTACTCCGGCGCCACCTTCACGGCCGTATGCTGCTTGCTCGTCGTCGCGCCGCCAATCAGCAGCGGCGTCCTCAGGCCGCGGCGCTCCATTTCCTTTGCGACCACCACCATCTCGTCGAGCGACGGGGTGATGAGGCCGGACAGGCCGATGATGTCGGCGTGGCGTTCCGCGGCCTCGTGCAGGATGCGATCGAGCGGCACCATCACGCCGAGGTCGATCACGTCGTAGTTGTTGCAGCCGAGGACGACGCCGACGATGTTCTTGCCGATGTCATGGACGTCGCCTTTGACGGTGGCGAGGAGCACCGTGCCGTTGGTTTGGCGGCCGGCGGCCGAGTCATCATCATTCAGGGCTCGCGGGGCCCCACCCCCGCTCGCGCGGCTCGTCTCGCGTTGCTCGCTCGCCTGGCCGCGGGCGCTCTCCATGAACGGCTCGAGGTACGCGACCGCGCGTTTCATGGCGCGCGCGCTCTTGACCACCTGCGGCAGGAACATCTTGCCGGCGCCGAACAGGTCGCCGACGATCTTCATGCCGTCCATGAGCGGACCTTCGATGACGTCAAGGGGTCTCGGCAATGTCTGCCGCGCCTCTTCGGTGTCCGCCTCGATGAAGTCGACCATGCCGTGCACGAGCGCGTGCGCCAACCGCGCCTCCACGGGTTGCTCCCGCCAGCCGAGATCCAGCTCCCGGCGGGTGCCGGCGCCCTTCACCTGTTCCGCAAAGATCACGAGGCGCTCGGTCGCGTCGGGGCGCCGATTGAACAGCACGTCCTCGACGCGCTCCAGCAGATCGGCGGGAATGTCCTGGTACACCGCCAACTGGCCGGCATTGACGATGCCCATGTCGAGACCGGCGGCGATCGCGTGGTACAGGAACGCCGCGTGCATGGCTTCGCGGACGATGTCGTTCCCGCGGAACGAAAACGACAGATTGCTGATGCCCCCGCTGATCTTCACGCCGGGGCAACTGGCTTTGATCAGACGCGCCGCCTCGAGGAAGTTGATGGCGTAGGCGTTGTGCTCCTCGAGACCGGTCGCGATGGCCAGCACGTTCGGGTCGAAGATGATGTCCGCCGGATCGACGCCGGCGGTCTCGGTCAGCAGGCGGTAGGCGCGCCGGCAGATCGAGACCTTGCGCTCGATCGTGTCGGCCTGGCCCTGCTCGTCGAACGCCATGACGACCACGGCCGCGCCGTAGCGGCGCACCAGCGCCGCCTTGTGCAGGAAGTCGGCCTCGCCTTCCTTGAGTGAAATCGAGTTGACGACCGGCTTGCCCTGCACGCACTTCAGGCCCGCCTCGATGACGGACCACTTCGAGCTGTCGATCATCACCGGCACGCGCGCGATTTCCGGCTCCGTGGCGATGTAGTTCAGGAACGTCGTCATCGCCTGCTCGGACTCGAGCAGGCCCTCGTCCATGTTGACGTCGATGATGTTCGCGCCCCCGCGCACCTGCTCCACCGCGACCGCCGCGGCGCCCGCGAAGTCGTCGTCTTTGATCAAGCGGGCGAACCGGCGAGATCCGCTCACGTTCGTGCGCTCGCCGATCATCTGGAAGTTCGAGTCCGGCCGGATGGTCAAGGGCTCGAGGCCGGATAGTCTGGTGTAACTAACAACTGGCAACTTGGAACTAACAACGGGTTCTTCGGCACTCGGATCTCCGGATCGTTGTTAGTTGCAAGTTGTTAGTTGTTAGTTTCTGGCGCCGGCGCGGCGCGATGCCCTCCACGGCCCGCGCCGACGCGCGAATGTGATCCGGCGTCGTGCCGCAGCAGCCGCCGATGATGTTGACCAGGCCGCTTTCGGCGAACTCACGCAACAGGCCGGCGGTCTCCGCCGGCAGTTCGTCGTACTCGCCGAACGCGTTGGGCAGGCCGGCGTTCGGATGGACGCTGACCCAGGCGTCCGTCAGGCGCGCCAGTTCGGCCAGGTGCGGCCGCATGTCCCGCGCGCCCAGCGCGCAATTGAGCCCGACGCACCAGGGCCGGGCGTGCGCGATCGAGATGTAGAACGCCTCGAGCGTCTGGCCCGACAGCGTGCGCCCGCTGCGATCGGTGATCGTCACCGAGATCATCAGCGGCAGGCGGATCCCGCGTTCCTCGGAGACCTCGTCGATGGCGACCAGACCGGCCTTCGCGTTGAGCGTGTCGAAAATCGTTTCCAGCAGCAGCAGGTCCGCCCCGCCGTCGATCAGCCCGCGAACCTGTTCGGCGTAGGCGTGCTTCAGCTGGTCGAAGGTGATCGCGCGGGCGGCCGGATTGTTGATGTCCGGGGAGATCGACAGCGTCCGGTTGGCCGGACCGATCGATCCGGCGACGAAGCGCGGCTGGTCCGGCGTGCGCGCGGTGAATTCGTCGGCGGCGGCCCTGGCCACGCGCGCCGCCTCGGCGTTGATTTCGTAGACGTACGGTTCCAGCGCGTAGTCGGCCTGCGACACCGCCTGCGCGTTGAACGAGTTCGTCTCGATGATGTCGGCGCCGGCGTCCAGGTACGCGCGATGGATGTCCCCAATCACGTCCGGGCGCGTCAGCACGAGGACGTCGCTGTTGCCCTTCAGGTCGTGCGGATGCGCGGCGAACCGATCGCCGCGGAAATCGGCCTCCTGCAGCTTCCGGCGCTGGATCATCGTGCCCATCGCGCCATCAAGAATCAGCAGGCGTGTGGACAACAGGTCATTCAAGGTTCTCAGGTTCTCGGGGACTCGGGTGCTCGGGTTCGTCATGCTCGTGTTCCTGCCGCGATCAATACCGTAAACGGGTCTGCGGTGCGATGCGCGCCGCGACGGACCACCACGTCCGAGAAGCCGGCGCCGGTGAGCAGCGCGCGCAATTGGGACTCGCTGAAGCCGAGCCAGCGATCACCCAGTGTGGATCGCACCCAGGCCTCCGCGTGTTCCCGAAGGTCCAGGACGACGACGCGGCCGCCGGGTTTCACGATGCGGTGCGCTTCGGCCAGCGCCCGGTCCGGATGCTCGGCATGGTGAAGCGCCTGCGACAGCAGCGCGACGTCCACCGATCGGTCGGCGAGCGGCAACCGCTCGAGCTCGCCGCGCTTCCAGACGATGTTCGTGAGGTGTCGCCGCGCCGCCAGCACCTTCCCACGCGCCAGCACGTCGCGCGATCGATCGATGGCAATCACGCGCTTCGCCCACCGCGCCGCTTCGAGCGTGAGGTAGCCTTCGCCGCAGCCCAGGTCCGCGACCTCGAGGGGCGGCAGCAGCAAGCCCAGCGCGCGCGACCAGGCCGGCCAGCTGCGGCCCGGCACGAGCTGCCGGCGCTCGTCGCCGTGGGCCCGGGCATGGAAATTCTCCTTACGGACCCGGCGCACTTCCGCCAGCCGCGCGTCGTCCGCGCGGGCCTCCGGCGTGCTGCGCGCGAACTCCCGGGCCAGCCACGCATGCAGCGGCGCCAACGCGGCGTCGGCCCCGGCCAACTCGTCCGAGAGCCGGTACCAGCGGTAGCCGCCCGCCCGTTCCTCACTGGCCAGGCCCGCATCGCGGAGCAGGCCCAGATGCCGCGAGACGCCCGACTGGGCCACGCCGAGGATGGCCGTCAGTTCCGACACGTTCAGCGATTCGGCCGACAGCAGCCGCAGGAGCCGCAAGCGCGTCTCGTCCCCGAGCAACCGCAGCAGCGCCGCCGCCTCCATATCTATCAATCTATATACATGTATGAATGTTTGCAAGCCGGCCCTTTGGGACCCTTGGACCGTAGGACCGTAGGACCGTAGGACCTTTGGACGACAATGCTTCTGATGACCCTCGTCCTTGCCCACGGCGCCGGCGCCGGCCGGGACCACCCCTGGATGCGGCGCGCGGCGCGGGCCTTCGAACAGTGCGGGATCCCCGTCGTCACGTTCAACTTCCCCTACAAGGACGCCGGTCGTCGCGTGCCGGATCCGGCGCCCGTGCTCGAGGCGCATTTCGCCAGGATCTGGAAGGAGGCGGCCGCATCCGCCTCGGGCCCGATCGTCGCCGCCGGCAAATCGATGGGCGGCCGCATCGCGTCGCAGGTGGCCGCAGCCGGCGGCTTCGATCCCGCGCCGGCCGGCTTGATCTTCTTCGGTTATCCGCTCCACCCGCCCGGCAAACCCCGGCAGCGGCGTGATGCCCACCTCCCGCGGATCACGGTGCCGATGCTCTTCCTGCACGGCACGCGCGACCCGTTCGGGACGCTGGAGGAAATGACGGCGCTCACCGCCGCCCTGCCCTCGGCCACGCTCCACATCGTGGAGGCCGGCGACCATTCGTTGATCGCGACCAGGAAAGCGGACCCGGAGGGCCAGTCGCTCGAACGGGCGGTGGCGACGGCTGCGGCCTGGGCGGCGACACTGTCTCCGAACCGCACAACCCCGGACGATGGCTCGAGAGGAGATCACGCGTGATGCCGGCCACCGACTCGTGGCAATGGAACATGGACGACGAATCCGGCGGCAAGCTGCAGCCATTCGCCCGCGTGACCCTCACACGGGCGACCCCGACCGCCGGGTCTGATGATGATCTACGTCGATGGCGGCGCGCTGAAGGCCGGGAGCCTTCACGCCCTATTTGTCCTGGGCGATGAAGAAACGCTGATCAACCACTCGCCCGCGGCCGTCCGGAACTCGTCGGTGAATGCGTGGCCGCCGGCAAAGCGGACGACGCTGTGCGGAATGCCTCGGCGTTCCAGGAATCGAGATCGGCAGTCCACCCGGGCCTGATACCAGGCATCGGTGTCGCCGACACCGATCAACACGGGCGGCAGCGCGACCGGCGGGTCGTCTTTCACATCCGGCGGAATGTCGCCGCCCAGCAGGATCAATCCAGCGGCTTGGCGCGGCGATCGCGCCGCCGCCCGCGCCGCCATCGACGCGCCCTGCGAGAAACCGAGGAACACCAGCGTTCGCACGTCGTCGCTGACGGCCGCAGTGACGGCCCGATTCACGTACTCGACGTTGTCGGCGATCGCGGCCTCGCGATCCTGCCGCGTCATCCAACTGGCGACGACGGATTGATCGTGGCGCGTGTAGAAGGGATGCAGCGCCTGGACGGACACGAGTTGCCATGCGCTCGCGCCGGGAATCCGCCGCAACTCGTCCAGCATCATGTCGGCGTTCTGGCCATAACCGTGGAAGCCCACCAACACGCCCCGGACGGGCTGCTCGGTGGATTCGGCAGATCAGGACGCGGCCGTGGGTCACGGCTTCGACGAGGACTGTCTTCATGTCGTCCTGGGGTCCTGGGGTCCTAGGGTCCTAGGGTCCTAAAGTCCTACGGTCCTCACGTCCAACGGTCCAACGGTCCAACGGTCCAAAGTGCAAAGGTCCGATGGCGCAGGACCTTCGCACCATCGGACCCTTGGACGTGAGCACCCTTGGACCCTAGGACCGTAGAACCTAGGACGACGAGCGCACTTCACTTCACTTGATCGGCGCCGGCACCGTCAGCGTCACGTCATATTTCTTGAGCGTCTGACTCATCGTCATCGCCTTGGTGATCACCGCGTTCGCATCGGCCACGGCCTTCGGCATCGCCAGCTTGAGCTCGTTGTACTGCTTGAGCTGCGTGTCGCTGACCATATCGCCGAAACCGACGATGTCGCCCTTCAGCGAACCGACGCGGCCCAGGACGTTTTGCGGATCCGGCGCACCGCCGCCTCGTCCGCCGCCGAACTGCGCCGCCAGCGCTGCCATGTCCGGAGCCGCGCCGCCCGCGCCGGCGCCAGCCGCGCCTGGAGCACCCGCGCCGCCAGCGGCCGCTCCGCCGCGCCCGCCGGCACCCGCGCCTCGCCCGCCGCCGCCGGCGGCGGCACCGACACCGAATTTCGCTTTCACGGCGTCGAACTCCTTGGCGAACGCGTCGAACTGCGTCTTCACGGCGTCAGGCGCCTTCGACGCCTTGACCTTGGTGGACACGTCGGCCATTTGCGAGTCGACCGATCCGAGCGCGTCGGCCGCGAGTTGGCCGCGCTTCTGGATCTCGTGCAAGTCCATCGCGACGTCCGTAGCGTGCTTGCGGTTGGCGTCCGTCTGCAGTTCTGGATCGCCCACGATCTTCAGCGGCTTGGTCTCGATGACCTTGCCCGCCACGATGAGCGCGACGTTGTAGGTGCCCGGCAGGACCATCGGTCCGGCCGTCGCGCCGCCGCCACCGCCACCTCGGCCGCCGCCGCCGCCCGCACCGCCGCCGCACGGATTCTCAGGCATGTAGCCGGCCGCCGGCTGCGGCACGCCGCCACCGCCGCGACCACCGCCGCCACCCGCACCGCCCGCACCAGCGCCGCGCGCCGCCGCGCCGCCAGCCGCGCCCGCGCCCGCCGCACCGCCCGGACCGCCGCCGCCCGGACCCGCGCCAGGCGCCGCAGCGGCGCCGCCGGCCACGATCGGATCCACGCGCATGTCCCAGCACACGGACTGGATGCCGGCCTGCAGACGATTGGCCGGAATCGGCAGGTCACGCACCTGCTTGCCCAGCGCGTCCGTGATGCGAAGTTTCACGTCGGTCAGCGGCTTCTTGAAGTACATCTGGATCACGGCCTGCGTCGGCGGGTTCTCGCCCACCCAGTACTGGTGGCCCCAGAACTCGTCGTTCCGGTCGTCCCACTGGCGCCACTGGAGCGCCTGCCCCGGCGAAAACAGCTTCGCGTCAGCCTCGGCGGCCTTCGCCTGGGCGAGTTCCTGGATCGGCTCGAGGTGGTCGAGGATCCAGATGCCGCGCCCGTGCGTCGCGATGAGCATGGCGTTGTCGCGCGGGTGCAGCGTGATCTCATCCACGCGCACGTTCGGGAAATTCGCGCCAGCGAGCTTTCGCCAGCTCTTCCCGCGATCGAGCGTCAGGAAGATGCCGGTTTCGGCCGACAGGTAGAGGACGTCCGGGTTCTTCAGGTCCTCCGTGATCGACCGCGCGATCTCGCCCTTGAGGTTCGCGTTCATCGACCGGAACGTGGCGCCGAAGTCGTTGCTCACCCACATGTGCGTGTCGAAGTCGTTCAGCCGGTGCGCGTCCTGCGTGACGTACACGGTGCCCGCGTCGAACCGCGACGCGACGACCTCCGACACGAACCCGCCCTTCACGAATCCGGGCATCCGGTCGGCCAGCGTCTTGTCCCAGGTCTTGCCGCCATCCTTCGTCATGCTCACGACGCCGTCATCGGTGCCGGCGTAGTAGACGCCGGGCATCTTCGCGGACTCGCCGACGGTCACGATGGCCGGCCACGACGCGACGCCGTCGTTGTTCGCGATGCGGACATCGGTGACCTTGACGCCCATGATGACCTGGTCGTTGCGGACGGAATTCGAGGTGAGATCCGGGCTGATGGCCGTCCACGAATCGCCGCGATCGGCGGACTTGAACACCTTGTTGCCGGCCGCGATCAGCACGTTCGGCTCGCTCATCGACCACTGCAGCGGCGTGTCCCAGTGGAAGCGATACGCACCGCCGCCGTGGTTGTCGGTCGTGTTGCCGGCGCCCGGCCGGATCGACTTGGATTCGCCGGTCACGCGATTGCGGCGCGTGAGGTTGCCGTCCTGCGACTCGGTGTAGACCACGCGCCAGTCGCGCTGGTCCATGATCGTGACGAACCCGTCACCGCCCTGGACCTGGTGCCACCGGTCGTTGGTGATGCCGTTCGACGTGCGCACGGCGCTCGGCCCGCACCAGTTGTAGTTGTCCTGCATGCCGCCGCACACGTTGTACGGATATTCCAGGTCGTACCCGACGTGGTAGAACGTCGCGATCGACAGGTTCGGGGACCACATCCAGGTCTTCGTCATGTCCCAGGTCTGGTACACGCCGCCGTCGGTGCCGATGATCACGTGACTGGAGTTCGCGGGATTCCACCAGATGGCGTGCTTGTCGTCGTGTACCGGCTGATCGACGGGCGCGAAGGAACGGCCGCCGTCGCTCGACATCGACATACGCACGCTGGCGACGAGCACGCGGTCCGGGTTATTCGGATCGACGCGCACTTGCGAGAAGTACATCGCGCGGCCGTCGGGATTGTTGCCCACACGCCGCCAGTTCGCCCCGCCGTCGTCCGATCGGTAGATGCCTTCGGCGCCCGGCGCCGCCGCCGGCGCCGGAGCGGCGGCACCCTGCGCAGCACCCGCACCTGCCGCACCTGCCGCCGCACCGCCGCGTCCGCCACCCGCGCCCGCGCCGCCGCCGCCGGCACCACGCCCGCCGCCCGCTGCGCCTTCCGCCTGCACTTCGGCGTACACGATGTTCGCGCTGGCGCGGTACACGTCGAGCGCGATGCGCCCGAGGTTCACGGTCGGCAACCCGTTGGTCAGCTTCGTCCAGTTGTCGCCGCCGTCCGTGGACTTGTAGATGCCGCTGCCCGGCCCGCCGCCGTTCATGCAGCACTGCGAGCGCTGGCGCTGGTACATCGACGCATACAGCGTCCGGCGGTCACTCGCCGCCATCACGAGGTCGTTGGCGCCGGTGTTCTCGTCCACCGTGAGCACCGCCTTCCACGTCGCGCCGCCGTCGGTCGTCTTGTAGACGCCGCGCTCGCCGCCCGGGCCCCACAGCAATCCGACGGCCGCGACGAGCACGATGTTGTCGTCCACGGGGTCGATCACGATGCGCCCGATGTGCCGCGACGTCGGCAGCCCCATCAGCTTCCATGTCGTGCCGCCGTCCGTCGACTTGTAGACCCCGTCGCCAAAACCCGTGCTCTGCCGGTTGTTCGGTTCGCCGGTCCCGAGCCAGACGAGGTCGGGGTTCTTCTGCGACACGGCCAGGTCGCCGACCGACATCGACCCGTTGTGCTGGAACTGCGGCGTGAACGTCGCGCCGTTGTTGGTGGTCTTCCACACACCGCCGTGGGCGGAACCGACCCAGAACGTGGCGGGATTCGCCTCGTACACCGCGATGTCCGACACACGGCCCGACGCCTGCGCCGGGCCAATCGAATCGGAAATGCAGGCTGGCGAGCTCATCGGCGGCTGGCGCCGACTGCCCGAACAGCTGGTTACCGTAAGCCGCGAGGCCGAGAACGACGGCCAGGAATACGAAAGCGCGAAGGCGTCTCAACATGAACCCTCCAAGGCGGGACTGCGGGCCAGAATTATAGGGGATATTATCGTCCCATGCTCGACACGACCGAAAAGCGTTCACGGAACCGCGCCGCCATCGCCGACGCCTACAAATGGCGCCTGGATGACATCTATGCCGACTGGGCGACGTGGGAAGCGGCGCTCGCCGAACTCGAGCGCCGGATCGGCGAGTACGCCGCCCTCAAAGGCACGCTCGGGCGGGGGCCTGACCAGCTTCTCGCGGCCTACCGCCTGAACGACACGCTCGGGCAGCTGGCCTACACGGTCTATTTCTACCCGTCCCTCAAGTACGACGAGGACCAGCGCGACAACCAGGTGAACGGCCGCCGCCAGCAGGTGCAGGCGCTGATGGCGCGCTGGCAGGAGGCCACGTCCTGGCTCAGCCCCGAACTGCTGACGATTCCCCACGCCACCGTGCGCCAGTGGATGGCCGCGCGGCCCGACCTCGGGCAGTACCGGTTCGCGATTGAGGAAGTGTTCCGCCAGCAGGAGCACGTACTCGACGAGAAAGGCGAGCGGCTGATGTCGCTCTCGAGCCGGCTGTCCGGCGCGCCGAACGAAGCGTACCAGGCGCTGTCGACGGCCGACGCGAAGTTCCCCGAGATCGCGCTCAGCTCGGGCGAGAAGGTGACGATGTCGTACGGCCAGTACCGCGCGGTGCTGGCCACCAATCGTCACCAGCCCGATCGCCGCGCCGCGTTCCTCGCGCACTACGGCACGTACTCGCAGTCGCTGAACACCTACGCATCGCTGTACCACAGCGTGTGCCAGCGCGACTGGTTCCACGCGCGCGCGCGCGGCTACAAGACCACGCTGGACGCGGCCCTGCACGGCAACAACATCCCGCGCGCGGTCGTGGACACGCTGATTGAGGCGACCCGCGCCGGTGTCGAACCGCTGCGCCGCTACCATCGCCTCCGCCGGCGCGCGCTGAAACTCGACAAATACTTCCCGTACGACTTCTCGATTCCCATCATCGACTGGGATCGCCGCTACGCCTACGACCGCGTCCTCGAGCCGATCGTCACCTCCGTCGCCACGTTGGGCACCGACTACCAGGCGCGCATGTGGCGCGGCTTCCGCGAGCGGTGGATCGACGTGTACGAGAACGATGGCAAGCGCAGCGGCGCGTACTCGGCGCCGGTGTACGGCGTGCATCCCTACATGCTCATGAACTGGGCGGACACGCTGGACGACGTGTTCACGCTGGCGCACGAGATGGGCCATTCGATGCACACGATGCTGTCGCACGAGCGGCAGCCGTTCGTGTACTCGGACTACACGATCTTCGTCGCGGAAGTGCCGTCCACGCTCTCGGAAGCACTGCTGCTGGATCACCTGCTTGAACGCGCGACGGACAAGGCCGAGCAAATCGTGCTGCTGCAGCACGCGATCGACAACATCACGAGCACGTTCTACACGCAGGTGCTGTTCGCGGATTTCGAACTGGCGGCGCACACGCTCGTCGAGCGCGACGAGCCGATCACCGCCGAGGTGCTGAACGCCCTCTACCAGGAACGCTTCGCGGCGTACTACGGCGACGCGGTGGACATCGAACCGCTCACGCCCATCACGTGGGCGCGCATCCCCCACTTCTTCAACACGCCGTACTACGTCTACCAGTACGCGACGTGCTTCGCCTCGGCGGCCAAGCTCGTCAAGACGATCACCACCGGATCCGACGACGCGCGCGCGAAGGCCCGGACGCGCTACCTCGACCTGCTCGGCGCGGGCGGCAACGACCACCCGATGACGCTGCTGAAGGGCGCGGGCGTGGATTTGTCAGAGCCATCCACCGTGCGCGCGGTGGTGGATCAGCTGGATGGATTGGTCGAACGGCTGGAGAAGCTCTTGTGAATACGTAGCCGGCGGGCTTCAGCCCGCCGGATCACGACTCGGCTCAGTGTCGTCACCTGACATTCAGGTACCACGCCCCAAGCCGATCGGTCTCGTAGTTGTAGGCGATCACCCTCACGCGCCAGGCTCCGGTGCGGACGGGAATCGCGATCTGATAGCCGAGTCCGCCCAGCTTCGCTGCCTCGAATTCGGCCGGGCTCATGTCCAGATCGAAGTGCTTCGAGACAGTACCCACGACGTTCGATCTCGCATCCTCGCACAACAACAGCAGATCCACGCTGCCCGTCCACCGGCCTCGAATCCTCGAGAGCAACATCTTCGACGTGTCCAGCGTGACCTCGACGCGGACTTCGCGCACATCGCCCGCATACGCGGCCCTGGCCGTTCCCGTGACGCGAAGGTCGTCGAGCATCACCGGCGACGCGGCCGCCTGAAGCAGTCGGATTCTGGCCATGGCTTCGCGCGGGTCGGTCGGCTGCGGATCGGGCGACGCCGTGTACCCGTGACGGAAGACCACGGTGACATCCTTGCGGTTCACGCGGATATCAACGTTGCGATATCGGCCGTCCAGTTCCGGATTCGCGGGAGCGAAGGCGATCAGATATCCGGCCCTCGTCGCGGCATCAATCCGCATCAGCCCCTGCGCGGCGGTTCGGACACTGGTGAATTGCCCGCCTGACTCTCGAGCGACCTGTTGTGACGACTGGATTTGGAAGTCGGACTGTCCGGTTCCGTAGGTATGAATGATGTCGAGCGCCACGCCCGCATCATTGGCATGAACGGCCAGCGCGTGGTCATCCTCTGCGCTGTGCAGAAAACCGGTTGGGTCGAATGGCGTGACGGCGTGCAGGCCGTGTCGACTCAGCAGCACCAGGTGCTTCTGGCCTTCAACGCGACGAAGGTACTCGATGCCGGCAAAGACCTTCAGCAGGTCGTGGCTGGCGAGACGTCGAGACCACGGCCACCCGTCGTTGGCCTCGCGCTGATAGAGGCTCGTATCGAACAGCAACGCGGTCGCGCTTCTGAGAAACCCGTCCGATCCTTCGAGGGGATCGAGCCATTTGTCGATCGCCGCCTGGGTCTCCGGAGTCACGTCGCGTAATTTGAGAATGTCGCGATACGTGCTGACGAAGACGTCCTCCGGCAACCGGCGGATTCTGTCCACGAGCGCGGCCAGACGTTCGTGGTCGGTCGTGAGCATCGTCACGCGGTTCCAGACCATGATGGCGACGAGATCCGTCGGCAGGGCGCGTTCCCGAAGGAACTGAATGGCGCCGTCGAACGGCTTGACCGGTCCGGGGAGATAGCCTCCGCCGAAGACGATCAGGAAGACACGCCGCTTCAAGGGATCCGCCGTGGACGCGCCGACGGGATCCATGCCGACAAAGCTCGCGATGTCACGCGGCTTGCCGTTCTCAGAAACCGTGAAGTCGCTCTGCTGAAGTCCTGTGACCGGCTCGCCGGTCTTATTCGCGATCACGGACACTTCGGTCCGAATCAGATCGAGGCGGCCCTTGAAGACAGGCGCCTGCGTCTGTGGGACCGGCGACTGGCAGAGGGCGACCAGCAACAGGACGGATGCCGTCGATCGGAGCACGATCACGCGATCACCAATTCTAGGCGGTGGCGGGCAACGGCGGCCGAACACAGCCGTTTGAAGGTCAGAGGCAAGAGGTCAGCAGTCAGGGGTCTGGAACGAGCTGGGGCGGGCCATCTTCATTCATTTGGATTGGCCCATTCAATGGACCGGTCGGTCGGATCGCCCGACTCTGGCCGGACAATCACCCCGACTGCAAGTACCTGATTCATAAGGGCGAAGTCTCGGAGGTATACCTCCTCCGCTCCCCCCATCAGCGGTTTGCTCTGGTACGGATCTTCCTTACGAAAGACGTCACTCATATGGGATTCCTCGACAAGCTCAAGCCGACCCCTCGCTGGAAGCACGCTGACCCCGCCGTTCGCCTGGAAGCCGTTCGCGAATTGGACGACGCCCTCGAACTGGCCCTCCTGGCGGAGACCGACACGGACGCGCGCGTCCGGCGGGCGGCGATTCCCAGGACGGTGGACCCGGCGGTGCTGGGCCGGGTGGCTTCGGGCGACGCGGATCCCGAAACGCGGGATCGGGCGGCGGACCGGCTGGTCGCGCTGGCCACGGCGGGCGGCGATGACCCGAGCGCGGTCGCGGCGGTGGCGATGCTGACCGACCCGCGGCGGCTGTCGGCGATCGCGCGGAGCGACGCGCCGGAGGCGGTGCGCGCCGAAGCGTTGACGCGGATGACCGACGCGCGCGGCCTCAGCAGCATCGCGCGGCACGCCAAACACGAAGCGACGGCCTCGGCCGCGCTCGATCGGCTGACCGAGCGCGAGGACCTGATCGAAGTTGCGCAGAACGCGGACCACAAGGACGTCGCGCTGCGCGCGTTCGAGCGCCTGCTCGAACCGCAGCTCGATCTGGCGCTGGTGCGGGGGATCGAAACTCGAACGTCGCAGAAGGCGGTCGCGCGCCGCGCGCGGGCCATCATCCAGGACGCCGAAGCCGCCGAAGCGGCGCGGCTCGCGGCCGACGAAGAACGGCGCCGGCGCGAAACGGCCGCGTGCGAAGCGGTCGAGTCCCTGACGGACGTCGCCGATCCCGACGGCGCGCGCGCCGAACTCGCCCGCCTCTCACAGGCCTTCGAGGCGCTCGCGGTGGCCGACGCGGCGATCCGCGATCGGTTCCAGGCGGCCGCCGCGCGCATCGATGCCGCGATTGCCCAGCGCGAACGCGACATCCGCGAGGCGGCCGAACTGGCCCGCCAGCGCGCGGAAGCCGTCGCGACCCGCGAGGCGCTCTGCGAGCGCATCGAAACGCTCGACGGCGACGACGTGCTCGCGCAGTTGACTCCGATCGAGGAAGAGTGGCGATCGCTCACGCCGCTGGCGGGGGACGGCCCGGAGGCCGCCCGTCTGGCTGAGCGGTTCGCCCGGGCGGTGGCTGCGTGCCGCAAGCGGCACGAGATGGGCGCCCTGCTGGCCGAGACACGCGCGGCGTACGAGTCGCTCGTGTCCGAAGCCGAAGCCCTGCTGTCCCACGAGGACGCGGGCGCGGCCATGGCCCGGTGGCCGGCGCTCAGCCGCGAGGCACGCGGCCACGCCGGCGTCTTGACGAACGCGCTGCGGCCCGCCGCTGATCTCGACGCACGGCTCTCGATCGTCGGCGAGGCGCTCGCAGCCCGGGAGGCGGCGCGCGAAACCGAACGCCGCGAAGCCGCGGCGCGCGCGAAACAGGCGACGCTCACGCAACTGCAGCGCCTGATCGACCGCGCGAAGCGCGCGTCGGAAGCCGACACGATCACGCTCAAGGAAGGCGACCGCCTGATGAAGGACATCGGCGCGGGCCTCGAACTCGCGGCGAAAGCCGAGAGTTCGCGCGAGCTCCAGGACGCGGCTGCCGCGCTGCGCACGCTTCAGGAGCAGGTCGCGCCGCGCGTCCGCGAACTCCGCGAAATGGACGACTGGCGCCGCTTCGCCAATGCCCAGCGCCAGGAACAGCTCATCGCCATGGCGGAAGCCATCGTCCTGTCGCTGAAGACGGAGGCGGAACAGGGCAAGGACTCCGACCTGTCCGCGACCTCGCGCGCGCTGAAGGAACTGCACACGAGCTGGCAGGAAGTGGCGGAAGCGCCGCGCAACGTGGCGCAGCGGCTGTGGGACCGGTTCCGGACGGCCACGGACTTCATTCGCACGCGCTGCGAGCCGTACTTCCAGAAGATGCGGGTCGAGCGCGGCGCCAACCTCGAGAAGAAGACGGCCATCGTCGCCGAAGCCGAATCACTGGCCCAGTCCAGCGATTGGGGCAAGACGACGGCGCGGTTCCAGGAGTTGCAGAAGGCGTGGCAGGATTCCGGGCCCGCGCCGCGCGACGCCGGCCGCGATCTGGCGCAGCGGTTCCGCGCGGCCTCGGGCGCGTTCTTCACGCGCCGGCGCGAGGATCTGTCCGCGCGCAAGAAGGTGTGGTCGGAGAATCAGGCGAAGAAGGACGCCCTGCTCGCCCGCGCCGAAGCGCTGGCCGAGTCCACCGAGTGGGACGCTGCCTCGAGCGAGATGAAGCGGCTGCAGAACGAGTGGAAGGGCGTCGGCCCCATCCGCCGCGACAAGTCCGAAGTGATGTGGAACCGGTTCCGCGCGGCCGCCGACAAGTTCTTCGAGCGGTACCACAACCGGCACCAGATCAACCTGTCGAACAAGCTCGCCGAACGCGAGGCGATGATCGTGGAACTCGAGGCGCTGGCGGCCGTCGACGCCGCGGCGCGGCCGGAAGACTTCACCGCGAAGGTGCAGCAACTGCGCACCACGTGGAACCGCAGCGTGCCCATTCCGTCGGCCGAAGCCAAGGTACTGGCGGATCGGTGGCAGGCCACGCTCACGCGTCTCATCCAGCAACACGCCGATGCGTTCGCCGGAACGGAATTCGATCCGGCCGTCGCCCGCCAGCGGCTGGAGAAGCTCGTCGCCAAGATCGAAGCGCTCCTGGCGGACGTGCGAGACGAGGCGCCGGGGCTGTCGCCGACCGAAGCCCTCGCGGCCAAGCTGCGTTCGGCGCTCGCGAGCAACGCCATGGGCGGCAAGGTGAATGACGAAGCCAAATGGCGCGGCGCCGCTGAAGCCGTGCAGGATGCGCAGGCGTCGTGGGATCGGCTCAGCCCGATCGCCGGCGCCGACGCGCGCCCGCTGGAGCATCGCTTCCGCGAGGCGTGCCGCAAAGTGATGGATCACGCCAAGCGGCACCGCCCGAGCGGCGGCCCGCCGCCGAAGCGAGGGTCGACCCCGCCGAGGCAGTTCGCCGGAGCGGTGTAGGGACGGGCTGGCGTTCGGGGGAGTGCCAGCCCCCTCCCTGCTGAAGCACCGGCAGAACCTGCAAAACCGGTCTACTGCGCTTTGTAGACGACCTTGCCGCCGATGATCGTGTAGGCGACCTTCGCGGTCAGGATCTCGTCGTCCGGAATCGTCGTGATGTCCTTGGTGAGCACGGTGATGTCCGCGAGCTTCCCAAGCGACAGTGACCCTTTGATGTCCTCTTCAAACGCCGCGAACGCGTTGTTCAACGTGTAGGACCGGAGCGCTTCCAGGCGCGACATCTTCTGATCGCCGTAGAACACCTTGCCGTCCTTGGCTTTCCGCGTCACCGACGCGTAGTAACTCGGAATCGGATTGACGTCCTCCACGGGCGCGTCGGTGCCGTTGCCGACCACGGCGCCGGACTGCATGAGCTTCTGCCACACATACGCGCCTTCTTCCGCGCGCGTGGCGCCCAGCCGCGGCGCGACCCATGGCGCGTCCGACGTGCAGTGGATGCCCTGCATCGCGGCGATCACGCCCAGTTGGCCGAATCGCGGGATGTCGGCAGCGCCCAGGTGCTGCGCGTGCTCGATGCGCCAGCGCAGATCTTTGCCGATGGCGTTGTTCTTCCTGAACGTGTCTTCGTAGATGTTCAAGACCTCGCGGTTCGCGCGATCGCCAATCGCGTGGATGCACACCTGGTAGCCGGCGTCGAACGCCGCTTGCGCCGCTTCGCGAATCCGCTCGACCGGCGTCGTCGCCAGGCCGGTGCTGTCCGCCTTGTCGGCATACGGTTCGAGCAGCCAGGCGCCCCGCGATCCCAGCGCGCCGTCGGCCGTGATCTTGATCGCGCGCACGGTGAGCTGATTGTTGCCGTAGCCGATGACGCGATTGGCCTTGAGCGTCTGCGCGTTGCCGCCGCGAATCATCATCCAGAGGCGCACCCGCATCCGCCCGTCATCAATCAGCCGCTTGAGGCGATTGACGACGTCGAATCCAGAGCCGGCGTCGTGAAAGGTCGTGACGCCCTTGCTGATGACTTCCTGATCGGCCAGTTCCAGCACGCGACGAGCGCGCGCTTCCAATTCGTCCGCCGACGGCCGCGGCGCGCCAACGCCCGTCCGCACGAGGCCGGACGCCGTTTCCCGCAGGAGCCCGGTCGGATTGCCGTCCTTGTCCTTGAGGATCTCGCCGCCGTTGGGATTCGCCGTGGCCCTGGTGATGTTCGAGAGTTCGAGCGCCTTGGCGTTGACGAACGAGGCGTGGCCGCTCGCGTGCGTCAGGATCACCGGATTGTTCGGCGAGACCTTGTCCAGCGCGGCGTGCAGCGGAAATCCTTCGACGTTGGGATTGGGGACGGACGACCATTTCTCCTGATGCCAGCCGCGCCCGATGATCCACTCCCCCGGCTTCGCGTTCTCGACCGCCTGCGCGACGAGATGCACGATCTCGTCCCAGCTCTTGGTGCCCATCAGATCAAGGCTCAACTTGCCTTCGCCGATGCCGGTGAAGTGGCCGTGTCCTTCGATGAAGCCGGGCATGGCGAACTGGCCTGCCAGGTCGATGACCTGGGTCGCGGGGCCGATATAGCGCGCGATCGCCGCGTCCGTGCCGAGCGCGACGATGGCGCCGTTGCGTGCGGCCAGTGCCGTGGCATTCGGTGTTTGCGCATCGAGTGTCACGATACGCCCGCCGCGCAACACGAGGTCCGCGGGAGCCACCGGCGGCATGGTTTGACTGATGACGGTAGCGCCCAGTACGACGGCGCCGACAAGACTGGCGATGATGATTTTAGTCATGGGGGACGGGTCTGTTTTCCACAGTTTTGCATAGAAAAGGGACAGGTCTGCGTCAATTCTCCGACGCAGACCTGTCCCTTTTCTGTGCAGAACCTGTGGAAAACAGACCCGTCCCCCGGTTAAACAGCGGCAACGCCGCCGCGGCCAGCAGGGCGGCCAGGCCGAAGGCCACGCGGAAGCCGGCGCGGTCGATGATCCAGCCCATCACGGACGATCCCGTGCCGATGCCGGTGTCGAACGCGGCCAGCATCGCGCCGAACGCGGCGCCGCGGCGAGTCGACGGCACGTGGGCCATCACGAACGCCGTAAACGCCGGATGCATCAGCCCGAACCCGGCGCCAAAGATGAGCGCGGCTGCGATCACCGACACTCGCCCGTTCGCCATCGCCAGCACCGCCAGACCGATCGGCGGGACCAGTAGACACCGCGTCAGCACCGTGCGATGCCCGATGCGATCGACCGATCGGCCCAGCGACAGCCGTGCCACCAGGATCGAGACAGCCATCGCGGACAAGAAGAGGCTCCTCGGCTCGATGCCGAGGTGATCCGCATAGAGCGCGGAGAAACTGGTCAGGCTGCCGTACCCGAACGACACGAGCGCCAGCGATCCCGACAGCAACAGCACGCGCCATTCGATGATCCGGCCGGGCGGGTGTGCGGCCGGCGGCGCGGCGGGATCGTGCCCATGCGCGCCGACGTGATCGTCCGGCAGCCGCCACGCGATGATCGCCATCAGCAGATTCAGCACCGTGATCTCGACACACAGCGCGACCCAGCCGTGCCGGTACACCCAGAACCCGATGGCCGGCGCGGCGCCCAGCGCGAGCACCGAGGAGAGGCCCCAATACCCGATGCCCTCGGCGCGCCGCGACGGAGGCACCGTGGACGTCATGTAGGCGCCCGACGCGGACAACAGCGCCGACCAGAACAGGCCGTGCCCGATCACCGCCGCCAGCAGCACGCGGTGATCGCGAATCACCGCGTAGCTCGCCGTGAATCCGGCCAGAATCACGCTCACGGTCATCAGCACGCGCCGCTGGCCGACGCGGTCGCCAATTGCGCCCGTGAACGGCGCCGCCGCCGCCGACGCGAACGTCAGAAACCCCAGAAACAGCCCCGCCGCCGTCGTCCCCCCGCCCAAATCCATCACGTGATACGGCGCGGTCGGCAGCAACTGGAACAGCGACACGAAGACTGTGAAGCTGTACGCGCACATGATCACGAATCGAGGCGTGAACAACCGGTCTGACATGAACGCTTGAGTATAAGATCGACCCATGCCAGAACGACCGTCCCGATTGTGGAAGAGCATGTCCGCCGAGCAACGCCTCGCCGCCGCCGACGCGTTCTGGCGCGAAGATCAGGCCGACATCCAGATGCAGCACGTGGACGCGATCGTGTCGATCGCCAAGCGGCTGAACTTCCGCCCGAAGAGCGTCCAGGCGCTGCCGGTGGAGCGCCGAGCCAGGCTGCTGGCGCAGATGTCAGACGTCTCGGACGGCGTGGCCACGCGCGCGCTCATCTCCTATCACTTCACCGCGAAGCGCGACCTGATGGCCGCCTTCCTTGACGCCCTCGGCATCGCCCACGAGAACGGCATGATCAACGAAGAATCGGTGGCGCCGCCCTCCAGGGATCGCCTGGTCGCCGCCATCACGAGCCTTCGAGGGGCGTTTCCGGCGGGGGATGTTGAGCTGTACATGCGGACCTTGGCGACCCTCGATGGGGACACGTGGGCGGAACTCGACGGGGCCCTCGCGAACGAGGGCTGACAGGCGCACAATAGACCGTGGGAGGCAGCCACGCGTCTGAACTGACATGAAACCCACCAAAGCGACAGTCGCGGCGGTGCTGATTCTGGCCCTCGTGGCCGGACCGGCGACAGCGGCGTCGGCCCAAACAGGTTCAGCAGGTTCGACAGGGTCAACGGGTTCGGCCCAGCAAGCGCAGGCCGTTCAGGACCCGACATCGCCCGAGAGCCTCGAGCGCATTCGGGATGCCGTCTCCCGCCCGCCGGCACTCAGAATCGAGAACGGGCAACTTCGCATCTATGTCGAAGTGATCGCGGACTGGCCCAACTTCGCCCAAGCCAACAAGAACTACGACTTCATGAACGGCCCGACCGGCAAGGGCGATCCGATGAGTCACCAGGAATTCCTGGGCATGGTGACGCCACGGGACATGTACAGCTCGGCAGGCGTCAAGCCCGGGGAAATCCTGACGATGGCGGTCGTGAACTACGTGGGTGCGTGGGCCATCAGCAAGGGCCTGAACAAGCTCGCGAACTACCGCAAGACCAAGCAGATGCGCGACATCCAGGCGCAAATCGACGCCGAGTTGGCCGCGATCAAGAAGTAACCTACCGCGCGCTCACCAGAATCGCGTCGCTCACCGGCCGCGGCCCGGCTGCGTCCGACGGCTTGTTCACAATCTCTCCCTTAATCACCATCGTCGTCGATCCGCCGCCGTCGAGATTCAGCGCGTTGACGAGGTCGAGGCGATTGCACAGCGCGATCAACTCGGCGAACGTCATGCCGACGCTGTGGTCGGGCTGGCGGCCGTCGATGGCTATGAGCCACAGATAGCCGCGGCGATCGATCCCCATGACGCGTGCGCGGATGGCGCACGTCGGTGAACGTGGCCGGCTGCAGCGACTCGCTCGCCAGCCAGTGGGACAACGTGACGCCGTTGCGCCGCAGGAGCCCGGCGCCGTTGAGGATGTCGCGCGCCTGATCGAACCGCTCCGCCGGCGTGCCGTTCAGGATCTTCCAGGACGTGGAGAACGTCACGGCCGTGCCCGGCGCGAGCCAATCGAGCGGCGACGGCGGGTCCAGCCCGCCGAACGACAGCACCACGCCGTCGCGCGGAATCGGCGTCTTGCCGAGATCGCGGCGGACGTCCGTCACCTTGAGGGGATTGCCGCTCAACACCCACTCGGTGCCGTTGGCCGCGGTATCCGTATCCGCGTGATACATCGGCGTGAACATCATCAACTTGCCGCGCTCGCGCGTCGTGTCGAGGCCATCCACCGCCACCGACACGGGCTGGGCCTCCATCTTGAACCGCGCCCAGATCTTCACGGCGGCCTGATCGAAGTAGAAATCCTGGCGCGCGCCAGGCCGGGTGTGGATGGCGACGACACCGCGCGGGAGCGTGGCGTCGCTGACCAACTCGTTGGCGACTTTGAGCACGCTGATCGGCTCGCCGTTCTTGACGTTGAAGAACCCGGCGTTCACCGCGGCGATCGCCTGATGGCGCTTCGCGATGCCGTCGACGCGCTCGGCGTCCATGACTTCGTCGTTGCTGAGCGCGCTTTCGATCTTCGCGCGATCGAGATCGAGCCTCAACAGGTACACCGCGATCGGCCCGGCGGGATCGACCAATGTGGCGTCGGTGGTCTGATAGAACTCCACGCCCGGCGCGACGTCCTGCGGCTTCCCGAGCCACGCGGTTTGATCGCCGCGAAGACAGGCGACGGCGAACACGACGGCACCGGCCACACCGAGGACGCGACGAATCATGGGGGTATTCTACGGGCGCTGCGGGTTCAGCGGGCTATTTCACCGTGATGCTGAGGATCCTCGCGCCATCGAGCATGTTATCGACGAACTCCATGCCCTTGGTCACATAGGCGAAGACCGTGTAGTCGCGATCCAGCCTCGGCAGATCGACCAGGTCGATGAAGATCTGGCCGTCGCCGGTGTCAGCCCCGCGCGACGACATGCCGACGGCCCCGCGCACGTGCGCCGCCCGCGGTCCGACCTCGTCACGCATGAAACGCGACGTCCCCGAGTACTCATTGCCGGCGGGGCTCCCGCCCTGCACGACGAAGTTGGGCACCACGCGGTGGAAGATCCGGTTGTTGTAGAAACCGCTGTTGGCCAGCGCCGCGAACCTGGCGATCGTGACCGGCGCGACCTCGGGCAGGAACTGCAGGATGACGGCCCCCTCTTCGAGAAGAATCGTGGCCTCGGTCGGCAGATTGGCCAACTCGGCTTGGGACGGCTGATACGGATAGCGGCGCTGCGCCGACGAGTCGGCTGGCTTGATGCTGACGAGCGACGCGAACGCCTTTCTCGCGGCCATCTGCACGTCGTCGTCCCAGTCATAGGCGAATGGCAGCAGGTCGGTGCTGCGTGCCGGCGCCATGGTTTCGGCGAGCCGGTCGAGAATCGCGACCCTCGGGTCCCGTGACGTGTCACTTTCCTCGGCCGTCAGCCGGCGGACCGCGTCCAGCAACGCGCTCGTGGCCTCCTCTTTCGCATCCGCTGGAAGCCCCTGGAGGACCGCCGCCGCGGTGAGCAACAGCTGATAGTCCGCGCCCCACCGCAGCGCGTTGATCGCCGAAGGCACGAGCGCCGGATGCTTCATCCGGAAGAGCGCGTTGAGCGCGGCTGTCTGGACGTTCGGTTCGGGATCGGCGGCCAGCTCGGCGGCCACGGTCTCGTCGGTCAACGAGACACTCAGGTCTGCCGCCGAGGCGCGAACCTGCCACACCGCGTGCTTCGCCGCGGCGGCCAGTCTCGGCTTGGCGGCCTCCGGTTTGATGCGCGCCAGCGTGGCCAGCGCGCGGGACGGGAGATGCCAATCGACCGGGTCGCCGGGCTGGATCATCAAATCAGCCGTCTTCTCGAGCATCGTCGTGACGTCTTCGAGATCCGTGCACGACGCCGCCAGCGCGTCCATCGCGCGCATGACCACGATGGGCGACTCGTCCTTGAGAAGAGAGACGACGGGCGCGCAGACGCCGGTGCGCGAGGCCTGGCGACCGAGCGGTCCCAGGAGTTCGTACCGCACCTGGAAGGCGGGATCGACCGTCAGTTGCCTGGCGATTTCCGCGTGCGCGCCGTCCGACACATTCAGCCGTGCGGCGGCCAGCCTCCTCATCTGCCAGTCCGAGTCGGTCGCGGCGGCCTGCATCGTCACGGCGTCCGTGTCCCGAGCCGACTGCAGCGCCATCAGGGCGAGCCGTTTGATGCGCACGACTTGATCGACGTTGGCAGCCGTCGCACCGCGTTGAACGCCGCTGGTGACCAACTCGCGCAGCCGCACGCGCGCCTCGTCTCGGACGCCAAACTGCGGGTTCAGACGGAACAGCGCTTCCAGACCCCTGACCGCACCAAGGACTTTTGGAGAGAGACCGCGGGACTCCTTGACGAGGAACACCTGTGCGTCGTCTGCCTGCTCCGCGTGTTCATAACGGACAACGCCCAACGCCTCCAGCAGCAGGCCCTGCACCTCGGGATCGGATTGCGTGAGCCAGCAGACGTGCAGTTCCTTGAGCGCGGCCTGGAGAACCTCGGCGTCCAGATTGGGCGTGGCCAGTTGTACGCCGAGAGCGTAGGCGGCCTCCTTCCGGACGTCGATGTTGCTGTTCCTCAGGAACCGGAATGCGGTCCCAGGCTGCCAGCGGCGAAGATTCTCAGCTTGGCCGAAGTGCTGGACTTCGGCATTGCAGGCCGGGACGAACGTCGACGGGAACGGGCGCGAAATCACCATGCCGGGTGCGCGGGACATCCGCAACCTCGCCAAAGCTGCCCAGCGCTGCTCTCCCGGATCCTTCGATAGAAGCCCTCGGCTGATCACGGCGGCCTCGCGGGATTCCCGGTGATCCAGGGTGTGCGGTGGCGGGACGCCCGGGCACGGCACGTAGCCCCGGCTGTCCCCGGCCAGCACGATGTTGATCCACTGCAACGGGATCTCGGCGCCGAGCTTCTGGTCTTCGCCGCAGCGGAAGATCTGGGTCTTCCCGGAGGGCGCCTGCGCGGCCGCCAGGACGACGGCAGCAACGGCGGCCAGGGCGCGGAGGAACACGGGGCTATCCTACAGGTCCTACTTCACTGTGACATTCAGAATCTTCGCGCCTTCGAGCAGGCGATCGACGAGTTCCATGCCCTGCGTCACGTACGCGAACACGGTGTAGTCGCGATCGAGGCGCGGCAGATCGACCAGGTCGATGAAGATCTGGCCGTCGCCGGTGTCCCCGCCGCGGGATGAAATGCCGACCGCGCCGCGCACGTTCACGCCCTGCGGCCCGACTTCGTCGCGCATGTACCGGGTCGCGCCGACGTACTCATTCGCGCCAGGACTGCCGCCCTGCACGACGAAGTTGGGCACGATGCGGTGGAACGTGCGGTCCTTGTAGAAGCCCTGCGCCGCGAGTTCGACGAATCGCGCGACCGTGACCGGCGCCACGTCGAGCAGCAGCCGCAGCGTCACCGATCCGCTCTCGAGTTGAATGACCGCCTCGGACGGCAGATGGCTCAGCGCTTCGGCCGTCGGCTGCAACGGATAGCGCCGCCGCTTCGGCTGCTCGGCCGGCGGCGTGCCGACGAGCGTCTCGAACGCCTTCGCGGCCGCGTCGACCACCGCGTCGTCGTAGTCGCTCGTGTACGACAGCAGGTCCGAGCTGCGCTCCGGCCGCATCGTTTCCGCCAGCCGTTCGAGGATGGCCACACGCGGGTCCCGCGACGTGTCGGTGTCCTGCTCGGTGAGCCGGCGCAGGGCGCCCAGCAGCGCGGTCGTCGCGTCGTCCTTGGCCCCGCTTGGCAGTCCCTTCAACACGAGCGCCGCGGTTCGCAACAGTTGATAGTCCATGCCGGATTTCAAGATCTCGATTGCTTGCGGCACGGTCGCCGCACTCTTCATGCGCGAGAGCGCGTCGAGCCCGGCGGTCCGCACGTTGGGTTCGGAATCGGCGGCCAGCACGAGAGCGGCGTCCTGGTCGCCCAGGCTCACGGCCGCGGCGCCCGCGGCGGCGCGGACCTGCCACACCGGGTGCTTGAGCGCGCTGGACATTCGCGAACGCGCCTCTTCCGGCTTCACGCGCGCCAGCGCGGTGAGCGCGCGCGACGGCAGATGCCACCGGCTGATCTCTTCCGGCTTGGCGAGCCTGTCCGCCCATTCCGCGAGCGCGGCCGCGGCCGCGTCGGGGTTCGCGCAGGCCGGGGGCAGCACGTCCATCGCCCGCATCGCGACGATCGGCGACGGGTCCTTGAAGCGCGCGACGATCGAATCGCAGATGCGGGTCACGGTCGCGAGGCGCGAGAGCGGCGTCAGCAGTTCGTAACGCACCTGAAAGGCCGGATCGATGGACAGCTGCTGCGCCAGCTCCGCCTGCGATTCGTCCGACAGATTCAGCCGCGGCGCGGCGAGCCGGCGCACCTGCCAGTCGTCGTCGATCAGCGCCATCCGGAGTGTCGCGATGTCGCTGTCGCGGGCGGTCAGCAGCGCGGACAGCGACAGCCGGCGAATGCGCGCGTCCGGATCCAACAGCGGCGGATCGGTCATGCGCTTGCCGTACGACACGAGCTGGCGCAGCCGCACCCGCGTGGCGTCGCTCAGGCCGGCCTGCGTGTTCTGCCGGACCATGGCTTCGAGCCCGCGCACGGCGCCAAGCACCTTCAGCGGCGCTCCCTGCGACTCGGCAACGAGGAAGGCTTCGGCGTCCTCACGCTGAGTCGGAATCGGGTAGCGCGTCATGCCGATGGCTTCAAGCATCAGTCCCTGCACGGCCGCATCGGACTGCTTCAACCAGCACGCCTGCAGTTCCTTCGTCGCGGCAGTCACGAGATCCGGATCCAATCCTGACTTCGAGAGTCTCGACCCGATGGCGTAGGCCGCTTCCTTGCGAATCTCCGTGCTGTCATCGATCAGGAACTGGAACAACGGACCCGGCTGCCAGCGGCGCATCTGCTCGGAGCTGCCGAAATACTGCGCCTCGGCATTGCAGACCGGAACGAATTGGGGCGGCAGCGGGCGGCCGATCAGCATGCCGAGCGTGTCCGACACGAACCCGACACTTGAATACGCGACCATGGTGGCGTCGGTCGGCACGGGGCCGGCATTCGTCGCCGTGGTGACGCCCTTCACGACCGACGAAATCTGCGGATTCCTGGCCATCGCCTGGGCGGCGCGCCAGCGCACTTCCGGATTGAACGAGGTATGACCAAGGTTGAGCGCGGACCGTTCCCGATTCTCGCGGTGCTCGTTGGGATGGGGCGGATCGCGGACTGAGCCTGGGCACGGCACGTAGAACCGGCCGTCGCCGACCAGGACCATGGTGGTCCAGGTCACCACGATCGGCGGCACGCGCTGGTCTTCGCCACACAGGAAGATCGCGGTCGGATCCGGCTTGTTCTGCGGCGTCTGCCCCACCGCGGGCGCGATCGGCGGCATCAGGCCCAGTCCCATCCACGCCGTCGCGATCGGGCCGATGCGCGCGCTGCCGAATCCGGCCGTCGCGCCGCCGTCGAACGCCGACGCGAGTTTCTCGAGGCCGGCGGCAAACGAGGCCGGTGGCGTGCCGACGACGAGACGCGAGGCGCTGCGCACGGCTTCGGCGTACCACTTCTTCCACGCCGCCACGATCGTCGTTTCGCGCGTCCGCGCGGCCGCCGGATCCGCCGCCGCCTCCGCCAACTTGCCGCCTTCGCGGATTTCAGTGGCGACGCGTTCACGCCCGGCTGCCGCGACGATCTCCGCGACATCCGCCGCCATCGCGGGCGTCGCCGACGCGAGCAGCCACGCAGACGCGCCCACCGCCACGCCCACATTGCGCATCTCCTCGGGGCTGGTCTTATCCGGCGTGTCGAGGTTCGAATGGTAGTAGCGATCGGTGAAGTGCCAGTTGAGCACCGACGGCACGCCCGCGCCCTGGAACACGGTGTGATCGCTGCCGCCCTCGTAGGGATTGGTCTTGACGATCCACCCGGTTCGCTTCGCCACCTGCTGCACCACGAACAGGTGCTCGTCGTTGATCAAATCGCCCTTGAGCGAGTCCGCGCGCACATTGCTGGCGCCCCACTCGGAGTGCGGATCCCACGGCCGCGGCCACACCGCGCCCGGGTCGGGATAGCGCTCGATCAGGAAACTGCCGCCGGTCTTCTTCACGTCTTCGCCGGTCATGTCGAGCGAGAACATGTACCGGGCCTGCTTCGCCTCGGCGGGATGATCCTGAATCCATCGGCGGCTGCCGCTGATCTCGTTCAGGAACAGGAAGGTCAGCGTCCGTTCGGGCGGCGAGATGGCCTTGCTCTTGATCGCGGTGGACAGCGACACAATCACCTCCGCCAGCGTCGCCACGCCGCTGGCGTTGTCGTTGGCGCCCGGTTCCTGCACGTGCGCGGCCAGGACGATGCGCTCGGCCGCGGCCGATCGGCCGGGAATCTGCGCGACGAGCGTGCGCGCCGGTCCGGTCGAGAACGAACTCGCGACGGTCACCCGCACGGTCACCGGCGTCGATCCCGCCGAGGCCATCCGTCTGCGCAGCGTCGCGGCCGTCCGCGCCGACGCCTTGAAGCCGAACGCCTTGTGCGCCGCGTCGTAGGGCACGCTCGTCCACTGGAAGATGTCCCACTGCTCACGGGGCGTCGCCGGCGCTCCGGGCGGATCGGGACTCAGATACCCGGGCGGCCCCGACGCCGAGATCACGCCGATCGCGCCGCCGGCCGTCACCGCCCGGCTCCAGAGTTGGCCGGGATTCGCATCGCCCAGCACGACCGCGCCCTTCAGATCCTTGCCGGCGAAATCCTGAGGCGTGCCCCTTCCCACGTCCACGAGCGGCGCGACGACGCCCTCGGGTGCGGTGGAGAACGAATTGATGCAGAGCGCGACGTGGTCCTTCTCGCGCGACAGCACGATCTCGTCCGGCTTTGCCTTGTTCCACGACGGCGAGCGTGCCGATGCTGTAGTCCCAGGCCGGACCGCCAGTCGGATACTCGTCAATCGACGTCGTCACGCCCGCGGCCGCCAGGCGTTGCTGGATGCGATCGATTGACGCGTTGAACCCGGGATTCCCCGCCAGCCGCCAGTATTGGGCGATGAACCGCACGTGGTCCATCGCCGCGTTCTGGTCGTAGCCCTTCCAGATCGCGTCGATCACCGGTCCGATCGTCGAGACCAGCCGCGCTCGCGCGTCTGCCTGCACGTCTGCCCGCGCGGTCGAGAGCAGGACGATCAGCAGTACGTAGCCGGCGGGCTTCAGCCCGCCGGACAGAAATCGGCGGGCTGAAGCCCGCCGACTACTGCGGCCAACCGTCTGCCGGCGGCTCATCGACGCGCCGCTGCCACGGCTGTCTTTCCCGAGTACTCCAGCATCTGCTGCTCCAGACTTTGCGGATAGGACATGCGCACGTCGGCTATGTTGCCGGCGGCGTCAATCACGGCCGACAGGCGCGGCTGCACGAAACCCGTGTACGACGGCAGGTTGAGGCGATCGACGCGCGCGACGATCTCGTCGCGCAGCGCGGGGTCGAAATGCACGCCGTACGCGTCGAGCAGGGTCCGCGCGGCCGCGTAGTCGCCTTCGGACTTGATCCGCTGGACTTCGGCCAGCAGCCGTCCGCAGCCGTCCCGGAACACGGCGGGATCGGTCATCACGTAGTACGTCTTGTCCTCGCGGCGGCGCACCTCGATCGCGCGCGTGTGCGCGATGAGCCAGTGGACGATGAGCTGGCGGTTGCGCATGTGGTCTTCCTCGATCGTCGTGCCTTCGCGCACGCGACGGAGTTGCACCAACGCGTTCCGCGCGTAGGCCTCGTATTCGGTCAGCACGACCGCGGCCTGGTGCTCGGCCGGCACGAGGCCGATCGCGCCAATCTTCGGCTCGGGCAGGAAGTAGAGCGCGACCAGGTCCGCGCGCGCTTCTTCGATGGCCGAATACTGCTCTTTCAACGCCAACTGCGGCTGTCCGTGCAGATGGTCCGCCACCCGGCCGGATCCATGCCCGAGCACCTCATGGATGGCGGTCGCCGCCTCGCTCGCCGTCGCGCCCCATCGTTCGGCGCGGGTGATCTCCTCATCCGACCAGCAGAACTCCTGGCGATAGGCGGGCAGTTGCGCCTTCTCGTAGGCCTCGTTGATGTTCGCGAGCGAGACGGACTTGCTCCCGTGCGTCTCGCGAATCCGCTGGTCGTTCGGCAGATTGATGCCAATCGCGGTCGTCGGACCCGCCTCGCCGGTTTCCACGATGACGTCGATGGCGCGCGCGGTGACGCCGACGACATCGGACCGCCGCCATTGCGGATCCCACGGCGTGCGCACCTCGAACCAGGCCGCCGCTTCGGCCAGCCGCTGCAGACTCTCCGTCTTGCCGCGGTTCACGTAGTACACGAGGGCTTCCCACGCGCCCTTCACGCCGCGCGCATCCAGGTAGTTCTCGACAAACCCGTTGATCGTGTCGATCGGCGAGTCCTTGTCCCCGACCCAGGCCACGTCGTAGCTGACGCGGTCGGCGTCCTCGCCAGTCTCGTAGAAGCGGACCAGCGCCTCGAGCGCCTGACGCATGGCCGCCGGCGCGAACGGCAGAGCCGACTGGAGGTGGTGGACGATGCTGGCAATCTGTTTGCCGTAGCGGCCGCCGATGCGGCACACCTCCTCGACCAGCCGGCCCTCGCGCTTCACCAGGCGCGAATTCAGGCCGTATCGCTCCTCGAATCCGTGCAGGTCGGCCATCGTCACGCCGTCGTACAGGTTGTTCGCGCTGGCCTGGAGGATGTCCGCGCCGGCGTCCGGCGTCTTGCTCGTGACCAGCGCATCCACCGCCGGATCGAAGAACGGGCCGCGCAGCCGATCGAGCAGGGCCGCCACCGATTCGCCCGGGCGCGTCGGGAACGTCGCGCCTTCGCGTTCGGCGATTTCCGCCGCGTCCCGGAACGCCTCCGGCGCGCACTTCAGCACGAACTTGCGGGCCGTCATGTTGTTGTGCGGACCGGAGTTGATCCAGAAGAGCTTGGTGTAGCGCCGAATCTCGGCCAGCGTGCCCGCCTCGATGCCGGTCGGATGCGTCAGGATCGATTCGAGAATCTCGCGCATCTCCAGCGCATGGCGGTAGCGCTGGTCATAGTAGATGTCGCGGCCGGCGAGCGCCGCCTGGTACAGGTGCCACGCGAGGATCTTCTGGTCGAGGGGCAGCGCGGCAAAGCCGTCGGCGTAGTACCTGGACGACCGCGGCGTCGTCGACCTGTTCGAGCAGATACGGGCGTGTCATCCGAGTTCCATCTTCTCCTGATGAGCCGGTGTCTTCACGGTCCATTTCAGTTCGCGCTCGATGCGCGCCTTGAGGGTGTCCATGGGGGCGGGCTCGCCGTGGACGAGGCAGGTCACCGTCGGCGGCCGCGTGAAGCCGCCCAGCCACCGCATGATTTCGTTCGCGTCCGCGTGGGCCGACATCGAATCGAGCACTTCGATGCGCGCGCGCACCGGAACGTCCTCGCCGTGGATGCGGGTGGTCGTCGCGCCTTCGCGGAGCGCGCGGCCACGGGTGCCGGCGGCCTGGTACCCGGCGAACAGCACGGTGTTGGCCGGGTCCGGCAGCGCCCGCTTGAGGTGGTGCAGCACGCGGCCGCCGGTCGCCATCCCGCTGGACGAGATGATGACGGCCGCCTCCTTCGCCTCCTGCACCTGCTGCGAGTCCTTGATGGCGGTGACGACCTTCAAGCGCGCGGTGGCGAACAGCGACAGGCCGTGCGCGGCCCTCGCGAGCGGCCCGGCGCCAGGGTGCGAGAGTTCGGCGTCGAGCTCGTTCGCGCGCTTGCGATACTGCGCGAGCACGGCGGACGCCATCGGGCTGTCCACGTACACGGGCAGTTGCGGAATCGCCTTCCGATCTTCGAGCCGCTTGATCCAGTACAGCAGCTCCTCCACGCGCCCGAGCGCGAATGCGGGAATGATGACCTTGCCGCCCCGATGGGCCGTCTCGCTGATGATGCGCGCCAGCTTGGCGCCGTCGTCGTCGGGTTCGTGCACACGATCGCCGTACGTGGACTCGACCAGAAGCACGTCGGCCTCCGGCACGGGAGACGGATCCGGCAGCACCGGCCGTGCGTACCGGCCGAGGTCGCCGCCGAACAGGATCGTCTTCCCCGCCGGCTCAACTCGGACACGGGCGTAGGCCGACCCCAGCAGGTGGCCCGCGTTGATGAACTCGGCCGTCACGCCGGGAATCACCGGCACAGGGCGTTCGTAGCCGACGGGCTGCAGCAGCGCCATCGCGCGGTCGGCGTCGCGTTCGGTGAAGAGCGGCTGCGCGGGGCGATGTTTCGTGTAGCCCTTGCGGTTGGCCCGCTCCGCGTCTTCTTCCTGGATCCGGGCCGCATCCGCCAGCACGATGCGCGCGAGGTCGGCCGTGCCGGGCGTGCAGAAGATCCGGCCGCGGAAGCCCTGCGAGACCAGGCGCGGCAGGTAGCCGGAATGGTCGAGATGCGCGTGCGTGAGCACGACCGCGTCGATTTCCGTGGCGCGGATGGGCAACGGCTGCCAGTTGCGCTCGCGCAGATCCTTGAGCCCCTGAAAGAGGCCGCAATCGACGAGCATCCGGTGGCCGCCCACCTCGAGCATGTGCTTCGAGCCGGTCACCGTGCGCGCCGCGCCGAGAAATGTCAGTGTCACGTGGTGTCCTTCGTGTGGAGTGATTTACGCGAAATAGCCGGGCTGCCCGCCCGTGTGCCAGAAGAGAACGGTCTCGCCGGCTGAGAACGTTGCGGCGCGCAACCGGGCCACGAGTCCGGCCATCGCCTTTGCCGTGTAGACCGGATCGAGCAGGATGCCCTCGCGCCGCGCCATGAGTGCCAGCGCCTCGGCCGACGCTGGCGTCGGCAGGCCGTATCCCTCACCGACCTGCGTGTCGTCAACTTCAATCTCGCGGCCGCCGCCGATCGTGTCGCGCCTCGCGCCGAGCCGCGCGGCCATGTCGTCCAGGAGCCCGTTCACGATTCGGGCGAGCGACGGCGCAGGCTCATCGGCGCTGATGCCGATCACGCGCGCCCGCAGTCCCAGCAAGGCGCAGCCGGCGATGAGGCCCGCCTGCGTGCCGCCCGACGAAGATGCGTGGATGATGACGTCTGGCCGGAGGCCGGCGGCCGCGATTTCGGCGACGCCTCTCGCGAAGCCGAGCGCGCCGGTCGCCGTGGACGCGCCGAGCGGCACGACGAACGGCCGTTGGCCCGCCGCGCGCAACTCGTCGGCGATCGCCTGCATCGTCGTGTCTCGGTCCTCGCGGCGCGCGACGTGCCGCACATCCGCGCCAAACAAGGCGTCGAGGCGCGCGTTGCCGGTGGGCACAGCCTGCGCCGGGCCGTTGACGACGAGCACGACCTTCAGGCCGAGCGCCGCGCCGGCAGCCGCCGTCACGCGCGCGTGATTCGATTGCACGCCGCCGCACGTGATCAACGTGTCGGCGCCTTGCGCCAGCGCCTCCGCGATGACCGCCTGCATCTTCCTGACTTTGTTGCCGCCGCAGCCGAACGACAGCAGGTCGTCGCGCTTCATGAACACGCGGGGTGGATGCGGCCCGCCCACGGCCGCCGGCAGCCGCGTCAGCTCATCGACGGGCGACGCCTGGGTCGCGAGCGGAATCGCCGGCAGGGACATCAACGCCGCGAGCGCGGTAGCCATCAGCAAGGCATGATACCGCCCCCATTGTCTATACTGCCGAAATGCCCCCTGGCGCCGATCGCCCGCTGGTACGCGCGCTCCACTCGGGCCGCGACGTCGTGTCGGTCGAGTTGCGCCCGCCGCGGGCCGAACTGGACGCCGCCGCCGGCATGGACGCCTGGATCGACACCTACCACGCAGTCAGCGGGTTCGTCCGCGATCAGACGTTCGTGTTCCTGACCGACAGCGCGGTCGGCGCGCGGGAAGAGAACAACCTGCGCCACCTCGTCATCAATCTGGGCCCCGACGTTCCGCGCGACCACGTCGTGCCGTTCCTGACGACGAAGCACTCGATGGAGTTCTGTCTGTCGTATGCGGAGCGCGCCTGGCACGAAGGGTTCCGGTCGCTGGTCGTGCTCGGCGGCGACCGCACGGTGGGGCCGCCGCGGTGCGTGGAACATGCCTGGCAGTTGCGCGAGGCCATCCACGAACACGTGCCGGGCCTGTCGCTCGGGGGCTGGAGTAATCCGCACGCCGACCCGCTGAAACAGGCCGGCTATGTGGACGACGAGCACTTCTCTGGCGAGTTCTTCCTGACGCAGGTCGTGTCGCACCACGATCTGTCGAAGGTGGAACGATTCCAGGCGGAACTCTACCGGCGGCGCGTGGCGCTGCCGGGCGTGTTCGGGGTCTTCTACTATCGCAGCGCGAACCTGAAGACGCTGGAGATCCTCAAGCAGTTCCTGCCCGTGCCCGCCGAAGGCCTGATCAAGGAGTTCGGCGCCGGCGAGTCGGCGGAGGCGATCTGCGCGCGGACCATTCGCGAACTGCGCACCGCCGGCATCCGGCACATCTACGTGTCGAACCTGCCCGTCAACCGCTCGCGCCAGACACTGTCGAAGATCCTGAGTTTGGTTTAGGGGACGGGTCTGTTTTCCACAGATTCGGGCAAATAGGGGACAGGTCTCGGAACTGGAGTTGCCGCCGAGACCTGTCCCCTATTTGCCCGAATCTGTGGAAAACAGACCCGTCCCCCACTTGTTTTCGAACACGATTTCGTCGAGCGGTCTGCGGCGGCGGGGGCGGCGCTCGGATTCGCGATGTTTCTCGAGCGCCAGTGCGTCCGGATCGCCGGCGTAGCCGACGGCGATGACGACCGCGATGTCGAATCCAGCCGGAATGCCGCAGGCCTCGCGCACCGCATCCACGCTGAATCCAGCCATCTGCCGCATGGACAACCCCTGCGCGGTCGCCTGAACCGTCATCAGCGCCACCGCCTGGCCCACGTCGTACCATGCCGCCGGATTGACGGCCTCCGTCTCCCCGATGGTCATCTTGACCGCGGTCACGACGAGCACGGGCGCGGCGGTCGCCCAGGCCGGATTGCTCCCGGCCAACGACGCCACCACGGCCCGCCACGCTGACGACGACTCGTTCGCGGGCCACGACGACGAACCGCCACGGTTGCTCGTTGTTCGACGACGGGGTCCAGCGCGCGGCCTCAAACAGGCGGATCAGTTCGCCAGCCGGCACCGGCCGGTCCGTGTCGAACGCCCGCGGGCTCCATCGGTGACGAATCAGTTCATGGACGTCGTGATTGGGACGGGCCAGTTTGGGATGAGACATGACAGGTCAGAGGTTAGAGGTCAGAGGTCAGGGGTTCGGCGCGGCCAATGCACAGCAGTCTACAATGTCTTTCGCCCATGGCTTCCTACCTCGACGATGTGCCGTTTTCCGGGATCATCCGCATCCGCGACATGATGTACACGGTCGATCGGCCGTTCCGGCTCGACCAGGGCGACGTCAGCTTCGACGCGCCCGACTCCGTGAAGGCGGCGCTCATCAGGGGCGTGCACGAGAACCGCTCGCATTACGTGCAGACGACAGGCATCCCGCCGCTGCTCGATCTGATCGTCGCCAAGATGCGCGAGAAGAACGGGATCCCGGTCGGCGGCGCGGACGAAGTCATGGTCACCACCGGCGGCATCCACGGTGTGTTCGCGATCTGCCAGGGCCTGCTCGAACCCGGCGACGAGGTGCTGGTGCCCGATCCCGAGTGGCCGCCGGCGCAAGGCAACGTCGCGTGCGCGCGCGCGGTCCCGGTCGGGTATCCGCTGCACGAGTCGCTGGGCTGGCGGCCGGATCTCGACGAAGTGCGCCGCCTCATCACCAGCAAGACGCGCGCGATCTATGTGAATTCGCCGCACAACCCGAGCGGCGGCGTGCTCACGCGTGCGGATCTCGAAGCGATCGCCGCGCTCGCACGCGAGCGCAATCTCTGGGTGATCTCCGACGAGGCCTACGAGGACGTGACGTTCGATGCCCCGCACGTCAGCATCGCGTCGCTGCCCGGCATGTACGAGCGCACGATCCCGCTCTACACCTTCAGCAAGAGCTACGCGATGACCGGGCTGCGGCTCGCCTACATCGCGGTGCGCGACCCGGTCATCCGCGATCGCGTTCGCAAGATGCTTTTCTACACCGTCTCCAGTTCGTCGTCGCTCATTCAGTACGGCGGCGTCGGCGCCCTGAGCGGGCCGCAGGACTCGATCGAACAGTTCCGCACCGAACTGCGGGCGCGCCGGGATCTCTTCTACGACGGCATCGCGCGCGTGGCACCAGGCGTGTTCAGCGGCCAGCCGCCGGCCGGCGCGTTCTACGCCTTTCTCAAGATCAATCCGGCCTGGACGTCGCCGCTGCCGGGTGCGCCCGCGTCCCAGTCCTGGGCGATGACCGAGTTCCTGATCACGCGCGGCCGTGTCGGCTGCGTCCCTGGCGTGGACTTCGGGTCGCACGGCGAGGGCTACATCCGGTTCTGCTTCGCCCGCGAACGATCCGAACTCCAGGGCGCGCTCGAATCTATGCACGAGATCCTGTCGTCCTAGGGTCCTAGGGTCCTAGGGTCCTAAGGTCCTAGGGTCCAAGGGGCCGCAAGGGTCCGTCGTCCGCCTGTTGGTGTGCGACCCACCCCCGGGGTAGGATTCGGGCTTCAGACATCCCTGGAGATTGCCATGTCCTCTCGCCGACGCCTCGTGTCGCTGGGCCTTGTTGTCGTCGCGGCCTGCGTGTTCGCGTCCATCAGGCTCGATGCGCTCAACACCGCCAGAACCCTCAGCGCACGGTCGCCCGCTTGATGTAATCCAACCGCGGGAACTGGGTCGACAGCCACGCGTTGCCGCCGTCGAAGAACGCGTCCTGCTTGCCCGCGCGAATGCCGCCGGGCCCTTCGCCGTACTCGTCGTTCAGCGCGGCCGCCACATCCATCCCGGCGACGATCCGGCCGAACGGCACGAACGGTTCCTTGTCATGCGTCGGCGAGTTGTCCTGCAAATTGATGAACACCTGCGTCGTTCTGCCGTTCGGAACAGCGAACGCGAACGCCACCGTGCCGCGCACGTTCGACTGGCGGAACGGGTCGTCCGGCATCGTCCGCCCGCGCCACGCCTTGGCGACGGCAGGATCGCCATTGATGCCAAACTGCGCCCATTTCCCGGGCGTCACGCGGAAGAAACGCACCTCATCGTAGTAGCCGGCGCGGACGAGGCTGATGAACCGGTCGGCGCCACGCGGCGCCCAGGCGCGCGTGACCTCGAGATCAATCGTGCCCTTGCTGGTCTCGAAACGCACGGTGCACATGTCCGGCGCCGGCCGCTGAAACCGTGGATCGTCCGGCGACAGCAACGCCTCGCGCTGGCCGGCACCGGAGACCGTCGCCACCGTCAGGACAAGAACACCAACGAGGATCTTCATAGCCATGCCTCGACGCGTCGCTCAGCGAGTGGCCTCGACGCGCTTCGGATCGACCCGCCAGACGGCCGTGGGCGTGGCCGCAATCCACAGCGATCGAAACCCGATGGCTATCGCGCCGCCTCCCGCGCCCGAGAATTGCTGCACGATCCGGTTCGTGGCGGGGTCGATGCGCGACAGCGGTTGCCCGGGCACGCTCACCCATACCGAGCCTTCGCCGACCGCCAGCGCACCGGTTTGCCCCATCGTGCCCGTTTTGATCGTGGCGGTGACCTTGTTGGTCTTGGGATCGATGCGCGAAACCGTGCCGTCGCCGCCATTCAGCGTCCACACGGCGCCCAGACCCGCGGCGACCGCGATCGGCGCCTGTCCGACCTTCAGCGTTTCGACGATGAGGTTGGTGTAGGGATTCACGCGGGTGAGCGTGTGTTCGCGAGGATTGGCCGCCCACAACGCATCCTCGCCGAACGCGACCGCGCCGGATCCCGCCGAGAGGTACATCTCCGCCACGACCTGGTTGGTGTCGGGATCGATGCGCACCAGCGTGCCGCGGCGATCGGTGATCGCCCACACGCTGCCCACGCCGCTGGCGATTGCCCCCATCGCGCTGTTGGGCCCGGGCGCGATGGTCGCCGCGATCTTGCCCGTTTCCGGATCGACGCGCAGCAGTCCGGGCGTCTTGCCGTCTGCCGTCCACAGGCTGCCGAACGCGCCGATCAGGCCGGTGCAGGCATTCGCGCCCAGCGGCATCGTCGCCGTCACGGCATTGGTTTTCGGGTCGATCTTCACGAGGCTGGCGGCCGCCCGATTCAGGATCCAGACCGCGGTGCCCGTGACCGCAAGCTCGCGGTCCCCCGCCAGCGCGATCGTCGCCTCCGGCGTCAGCGCGGACAGGGCCAGTTTCAGGGGCGGCGCGCCAGGCGGATTCGCCGGTGTCTCCTGCGCCGCCAGGGCGGCCGACACGGCTGCGCACACGGCGAACGCGAGAGAGACCGGTTTGGCGAACCTGCGCATGCCGTTCATAATACTGGCTTCACTCCAGAGGACGCACGAATGACTGCCACGAGCCGCCGGCTGCGCCCGACGTTTGTCCTGATCGCGATGATCTGCGCCCTCGCCGGCGCCGTGGCCGCGCGTCAGGCCGATGGCGTTGACGCCGGCATGCCGGGCCAGGCCCCGCCGTCTCAAACCGCCGCGTTCTTCGAAGCGCGGATCCGGCCCATCCTGGTGGCCCACTGTTTCGACTGCCATGCCGACGACGAGAAAGGCGACTTGCGCGTGGACTCGCGGGAAGCCCTGCTCACGGGCGGCGCGTCGGGGCCGGCAATCGTTCCGGGCAAGCCGGACGACAGTTTGTTGATCAAGGTCGTGCGTCAGGTGCCCGGCGTGCCGAAGATGCCCAAAGGCCGGGCGGCCTTGAAGGCGGACGACATCGACACGCTTGCGACGTGGATTCGTGAAGGGGCGGCCTGGCCGTCGTCGACGGAGGCCGCGGCGAAACCGACGGCATCGCACGCGATGACGATCACGGCCGAGGATCGCGCGTTCTGGTCGATCCGGCCGCTGCAGACGCCCGCCGTGCCGCGAGTGCGGAATGCGGCCTGGCCGAAGACCGACATCGACCGGTTCATTCTCGCCCGCCTCGAGACCGAGGGGCTCGCGCCCGTCGCGGACGCCGACAAGCTCACGCTGATCCGGCGCGCGACGCTCGATCTCACAGGCGTGCCACCGACGCCGGAGGAAGTGGACGCGTTCCTGGCCGACCGTTCCGCGACGGCGTTCGCCAAGGTCGTCGACCGGCTCCTCGCCTCGCCGCGGTACGGCGAAACCTGGGGCCGCCTGTGGCTCGACGTCGCCCGTTACGGTGAAGACGACTACCGCAGCCTCGACCCGCAGGGACGCGGTCTCAACCCGTACCCGAACGCCTACCTGTACCGCGACTGGGTCATCAAGGCGTTCAACGACGACCTGGCGTACGACCAGTTCGTGAAGGCCCAGTTGGCGGCCGACCAGATGGATCCGGCGGTGCGCGTGCGGATGCTGCCGGCGCTCGGCTTTCTCGGCCTCGGTCCGTACTACTACGACAACGGCGCGGTCGAAATCACGAAGGCCGACGAACGCCACGATCGCGTCGATGCCGTCAGTCGCGGATTCCTGGGCCTGACCGTGGGATGCGCCCGGTGCCACGATCACAAGTACGACCCGATTGCCGCGGCGGACTATTACGCGCTCGCCGGCGTGTTCGGCAGTACCGGAGTATCACGAGTATCCGCTCGCGCCGAAAGCCGTGGTGGACGAATACAAGACCCAGAAGAAGAAGATCGAAAAGAAAGAGGACTTGCTCGGCGAGTTTCTTCAGGCCGAATCGCAGCAGCTCGCCGAAACGCTCGCGTTCCAGGCCACGAAATACATGGTGGCCGTGTGGCGCGTGACTGGCGAACCCAAGGCCGAGAAGGCCGTCGTCATCGAGTCGGAGAAGCTCGACTACGAGCTGTTCGATCGCTGGGTCCGGTTCCTGGCGAAGCCGCCCGTGTTCTACCCGTACCTCAAACCGTGGCAGGAGATGGTGAAGGCCGGCGGCACCGAAGCGGCGGCCAGGAAGCTCGCGGGTGAGTTCCAGGAACTCCTCGTGGACGTGGTGCTCGCCAAGCGGGAGATCAAAGACGAGAACGACATCATCTACGCGAAGGCGCTGCCCGGCACGAAGAAGAAGGAGCGGGCGAATCTCCCGAACGAGTTCATCACCAACGACGATTTCTGCCCCGGCTGCGGGCTGGAACTGAAGAGCTTGCCGATCGATCGCACGAACCTCTGGACGGACGTGTTCTCGCGCGACCTCGACAGCGTCGTGCTGCCCGGCGCGGGCATCGCGCCCAAACCCGGGCTTCTGGCGTTCCGCGGCTGGGGACTCGAACGGCAGCTGGGCGCGGATCGGCGCAGCCTGATCGACGCGCTGCGCGCCGACATCGCGGCGATGCAAAAGACGCTGCCCGAACCAGTACGCGTACGTCCACGGCGTGCAGGATCTGCCGGCGCCGGCGAACCTGAAGATTGCCCTGCGCGGCAGCCCGTACCGCCTTGGCGAGGAAGTGCCGCGGGGCTTCCTCACCGTGCTCAGCCCCGACGAGCGCCTCCGCTTCACGAAGGGCAGCGGCCGGCTCGAACTCGCGGACACCATCGTCCGCCAGCCGATCGCGATGCGCGTGATCGTCAATCGCCTCTGGAAAGGCCATTTCGGCACGGGCCTCGTGGACACGCCGAGCAACTTCGGCATGAACGGCGAGCGGCCGACGCATCCGGAATTGCTCGACTATCTGGCCCAGTACTTCTGTCGCACGGCCTGTCGATCAAGGCGCTGCACCGCGAGATCATGCTGAGCGGCGTGTACCAGCTGAGCGGCGCGGCGCCGGCCGCGAACGCGGACAAGGACTCGGGCAACCGCCTGTACTGGCGTGCGAACCGGTCGCGCATGAGCGCCGAGCAGATTCGCGATTCGGTGCTGTTCGTGTCCGGCGCGCTCGACGCCAGGATGGGCGGGCCGTCGGTGGCGCTGACGCCGCTCGAGGGCGCGGCGCACGGTGTACGGCCGGGTCAGCCGCTACCGGCTGGACGAGTTCCTGCAGCTCTTCGACTTCCCCAGCCCAAGCCAGACGGCGGAGAAGCGGTTCACGACCAATGTGCCGCTGCAGCGGCTGTTCTTCATGAACAGCGACTTCATGCAGCAGCAGGCCGAGCGCCTGGCCGAGCGCGTCGCGCCCGAATCGACGGATGCGGCGCGCATCCAGAAGACCTACCGGCTCCTGTTCGGCCGCGCGCCACGCCCGCGGAGGTCCAGGCGGGCCACGAGTTCCTGGCGAGCGAGCCGATGCGGCAGTACGAGGAGCGCAAGGCTGCTGAGATGGCGAAAGCGGCGGCCGCCAAGACTCCGATGCCATGATGCCCGCCGCGAAGCCGGCCGACCCCGGGCCCGGCGATTCCGGCGGTGGACAACATGATGGCGGGCGTGGCCGGACGGCCGAGCGCGTCGAAAGACGAAAAGGCGAAACGGCCCGTCACCACCTTCGGCCGCTACGTGAAGGTCCTGCTCAGTTCGAACGAGTTTCTGTTCGTGAATTAGGAAGAGGCCGCCACTGTCGCACAACGCTCCGCCGCCCGTCACTCGCCGCGACGCGCTCTGCCGCATGGGCAGCGGCTTCGGCATGCTGGCGTTCGCCAGCCTGGTGGGCGAATCGCTCGCGTCGGCCGGCGTGCTGGACCGGCAGGGTGCCGGGGATGGACCGGGCCCGCTCGATCACCCGGCGAAAGCCAAGCACGTCATCTTCCTCTTCATGAACGGCGGCTTGTCCCAGGTCGACAGCTTCGATCCGAAGCCCGCGCTCACGAAGTACCACGGGCAGCCGCTGCCCGGCGGCGCCATCGCCACCGAGCGCAAGACCGGCACGCTGATGAAGTCGCCCTTCGCGTTCACGAAGTACGGCCAGAGCGGCATCGAAGTCAGCGAGCTCTTCCCGCACGTCGGCGCGTGCGCCGACGACATCTGCTTCGTCCGCTCGATGCTCACCGACATCCCGAATCACGAGCCGTCGATGCTCATGATGAACACCGGGCACATCCAGGTGGGCCGGCCGTCGCTCGGCTCGTGGCTGACCTACGGCCTCGGCACCGAGAACAAGAACCTGCCCGGCTTCGTCGTCCTGTGCCCGGACGTGCCGACCACCGTGGGCCCGCCGCTGTGGAACAGCGCGTTCCTGCCGGCCATGCACCAGGGCACCTTCATCTCGGACAAGGTCGAGCGGCCGGACCAGATCATCGGCAAGGACTTCGATCCCGAAGAAGCTCGTGTCCTTCATCAACAATCAGGAGTTCACGCTGCCCGAACAGCGGCGCGAGATGGACCTGCTGGAGAAGCTCGACCGGCTTCGCCGCGCCGGAGAGGCGCCGCGACCCGCAGCTCGACGCCGCCATCAGCTCGATGGAAGTCGCCTACCGCATGCAGACCGAGGCGCCGGACGTCTTCGACATCCGCAAGGAGAGCGAGGCGACGCTTGAAGCTCTACGGCCCGGGCAGCACGGCGCGCGGGTGCCTGATGGCCGTGCGCCTCGTCGAACGCGGCGTGCGGATGGTGCAGGTCTACTACGCCAAGGGCGATCCGTGGGACGCGCACGGCGACATCCAGCAGCACCGGAAGAACGCGAAGGACTCGGACAAGCCGTTCGCCGCGGTGATCAAGGACCTGAAGTCACGCGGCCTCTTCGACGAGACCCTCGTCGTCTGCGGCTCGGAGTTCGGCCGCACGCCGGTCGTCGAGGTGGGCGGCGGCGCGGGCACGACGCAGAACGGCCGCGATCACAATCCGTTCGGCTTCACGATGTGGCTGGCCGGCGGCGGCATCAAGGGCGGCATGACCTACGGCGCCACCGACGACTTCGGCTTCAAGGCGGTCGAGAAGCCCGTCCACGTGCACGACCTGCACGCCACCATCCTGCACCTGATGGGCATCGACCACACGAAGCTGACCTACCGCTACAGCGGCCGCGACTTCCGGCTGACCGACGTCTCCGGCAAAGTGATTCACGACATCATCGCGTAGGGCGCGCTCGCCGCACGTTGCCGGCAGGCTTCAGCCATCGGACGCCGTCGGTGCACGCGCGATTGCCGGCGGCGTCCGTGGCGCACACGCGGAACGGCGTCGTCGCCGGGAATGCCGGCCGGGAACGTCGCGCGCCAGAGATACTCGCCATACCAGCGCAGCGGCGTGCGTCTCCGGTCCTCGCGCCGACGACCAGGACACGACCACGTCGCGAGCTCTCCGGCGAGGCAGCGGGCTCTTGCGATCGTGTATGCGCGCGCGGACGATGACCGTGCCGGCGGCGGCGCGCGAGGAACTGGCGAGCGAGATCGACGGCGGCGCGGTGTCCGGCGTGAGCCCGGTGCCGAGGGCAGATGCGCTCCTGCACCGCGGTCGGATGCTCGCCCTGCGCCTGCACCGCGTCCATGCGGCCGTCGCCGTCGAGATCGGCGAGCGCGATGCCGAGCGTGCCCGGGCGTGTCCGGCCCGTCGAACACGTCCGTCGCCAGCGTCAGGTGGCCCTGGCCGTCGTTGATCAGCAGCCGATCGGGCCCGCTGAGCGAGCCGATGACGAAGTCCGCGTCGCCGTCAGAGTCGAAGTCGAGGAACGCCACCATGTTGTCGTCTTCGCCGACGTTCTGGTCGGCGGGCCACCACTGCGCGGTCGCGTCGCGGAACCGGCCCTTGCCGTCGTTCCGGAGCACGTGTTCGCGGCGGTTGGACGACTGTCTCGCGCAGGATGTCGCCGTCGTTGATGGTGACGAGGTCGAGGAACCCGTCGCCGTCGAGATCCATCGGCTCGTACTCGTAGTTGTTGGTGTACTGCGGCAGGCCGCGCGGATCGTCGGTGAACGTCCCGGCGCCGTCGTTGCTGAACAGGAATCCGCCCCCGCAGCGCTTGCACGACACCACCATGTCGAGGTCGGAGTCGTTGTCGACGTCCACGAGTTCGAGATCCCACGAGAACCGCACCAGCGCCGCCGGCATCCGCGCCGCGGTGGCGTCGGTGAAATGGCCGGCGCCGTCGTTCAGCCAGAGCCGCGTGCGGCCGCCCTCGTTCGACATGTTGTTGCCCGGGCCCCAGTCGGCGAGCACGATGTCGAGATCGCCATCGCCGTCCACGTCGCCGAACTCGAGATCGCCGACGCTCAGCGGCATCTGCGGCAGGTGCGTGGCGGTGACTTCCCGGAAGGCGCCGCCGCCGGTCCCGAGGTACAGGCGGCTCTGCGTCTGGAACGTCGTGCCGACGACGATGTCGGCGATGCCGTCGCCGCTGACATCGCGCGACCTTGATCACGCGCGCGAGATCGGGTCGGACCGAACACCTGCGGCGCTTCGATCCTCGAACGCCGTCCCGGCGCCGCGATTGAAGAACGCGCCAGTTCGATCTCCGGCGTGCCCGGATCGGAATAGTTGCCGCCGTTGGCGAACAGCAGATCCGAGCCGGCCGTCGCCGTTGAGGTCGGCGATCTCGACCTTGTTGGTCCAGCCCGCCGTGTCGCCGAGGAGTTGGGGCGTGGCGTCGACCCAGAGGCGCGACGGCAGCGCCGTGCCCTGCGCGCGCGGCCGATCGCCAGGCCAGACCGAGACGATCACGCAGATGCACGCGAACACGATCGCGCGGACAGAGGAGTACCGCGGCCACCAACGATGGTCATGACGCATGCGCCATCTACCGGCGTCACGCTGGCCGCAGCAGCGGTCACGCGTTGTCCGCGCGGGCCAAAAGCCCGCCGGCTGACGACGCGCGCGCCGCCGAACGTGGGCCGCAGTAGCCGGCGGGCTTCAGCCCGCCGGATCCGAGGCGCGTTTGACAGCCCGTTTGCCCTGCAGTATCGTGCTCGAGTCTGCACCGCGTGCAGACCTTATCTCGAGTGGCTGAGGGAACAGGCCCTCCGACGCCACAGCAACCAGGCGGCAAACGCCCAGGTGCTAATTCCTGCCCGATACCGGGGAAGATAACGATAGGCCGACTGCGCCGCAGCCGGCGGTAATCCTCGTTCCCGCGGTCATCACCTTCACGCCGGCGTGCGCCGCGCGTGATGGGTCGTTCCGGCGCGCATCGCAAAGGGATGCGTCTGCCGTCGTGTCGTCGCTGGCCGTCCGTTGAAAAAACGGGCGACCGCGCGGAAGGAGGACGTGTGTCTGTGTTGGCGATCGAACGCTGCGCGGCGGTGCGCCGCGCGCGAATTGGACTGTTGGGCTACGGCCGCGTCGGCCAGGCCGTGGCCGCGCTCGCATGGGCGGAGGGTGACCGGCTGGCCTCGCTCGGCGTGGATCTCCGCGTCGCCGGCGCGCTCGTGCGCGATGACCACAAACCGCGGCCGGGTCCGCCGCTGCCGCTGTTCCTGGACGCGGCCGGCCTGTTCCAGCAACGACTCGATCTGCTGATCGACGTGATGGGCGGCGTCGATCCCGCCTTTGACTACGTTCGGCGCGCGCTCGAATCCGGCATTCCGGTCGTGAGCGCCAACAAGACGCTCGTGGCCCATCGCGGCAACGAGTTGCGCGCGATCGCCAGACGCCACGGCACCACATTGGCGGTCGATGCCGCGGTCCTGGCCGGCGTGCCGTTCCTCGGCTCCCTGTCGCGGCGTCCGTTCATCTCCGGGGCCAGGCGCATTACCGGCATCCTCAACGGCACCTCCCACTACCTCGTGACCGCGATCGCCGACGGCGCGTCGTTCGCGTCGGCGCTGGAAGACGCGATCGCGCGCGGCTACGCGGAGCCGGACAGCGAAGCGGACGTGAGCGGCCGCGACGCGGCCGAGAAACTGACGATCCTTCTCCACCTCGCCGGATGCCGCGGTGCGCGGGTCGCCGACCTCACGCGGGTCGGCCTCGACGCGCTTGCGCCGGAGGACTTCACCGGCGCCCGCGATCTCGGCGGCGAAATCAAGCCGGTGGCGTTCGCGTCACTCGAACCAGCCTCGCCCGGCGCCTGGGTCGGCCCCGCCTTCGTGGATCGCGCGCATCCGTTCGCCTCGATGCGCGGCGTCGCCAACATCGTGGAGTTCGCCGGACCGGGCTCGCTGCCGGTCACCTTCAGCGGCCCGGGCGCCGGCCCGGACGTGACGGCGGCCACGATTCTGGATGACGTGGCGGAAACGCTGGCCGGCGGATCGATCCAGGTCGATACCGTCCCCACGCTCGGCGCGCCGGATGGCGCCTCGCTTCGCACGCCGCCGCCGGGCGAGTGGTACCTGCGGATCTCGCGGTCAGGCGGACTCGATGCCGCCGATCTCGCCGAACGTTTGGCCGCGCGCCGCGTGCCAGCCATCCGGTTGTCGGCCACGCCCGGCGGCGTCTGCGTGCGCACCGTCGCCGCGCCGTGGGCGGTCGTCACCACCGCCGTCACCGCGCTGACGGCGACGGGCGCCAGCGTCTTGGCGCTTCCCGTGTTGAGCGGCGAGCGCCGCGCGTAGAACCCCCCGAAGGAGCACAGTCATGGAATTCGCCACCAGAACGATTCACGCCGGACAACCCACGGAACCCGAAACGGGCGCCGTCGTCTCACCCATCTTCCAGACGACCACGTATCAGCAACTCGCGCCTGGCGAGCATCGTGGTTTTGATTACACGCGCACGAACAACCCCACGCGCCAGCGCCTGGAGGCCGTGCTGGCCGATCTGGAAGGCGGCACGCAGGCCGCCGTGTTCGGCTCCGGCCTGGCGGCCGAACATGCCGTGCTGCAGGCGTACCTGAAGCCCGGCGATTCCATCGTCGTGCCCGGCGACGTGTACGGCGGCACGTTCCGCATGCTGCACCGTGTCTTCGAACCCCTCGGCTGCATCGTGTCGCAGACGGATTTCGGCGATCTGGCGGCGGTCCGCGCGGCGTTGGTTTCCGCGGCGCGTCCGCGCCTGGTCTGGCTGGAGTCGCCGACCAATCCGCGCCTCCTGGTGTACGACATCGCCGCGATCAGCCGGATCGCGCACGAAGCCGGCGCGCTGGTGGTCGTGGACAACACGTTCGCCACGCCGTATTTCCAGCAACCGTTCGCGCTGGGCGCCGACCTGATCGTGCACAGCGTGACCAAGTACCTGGCCGGACATTCGGATCTGATTCAGGGCGCGGTGATCGGGCGGGACGAGGGGGTGTTTGAACCCGTGCGCTTCCTGCAGAACGCGCTCGGCGGCATCCCGAGTCCGTTCGATTGCTGGCTGACGCTGCGCGGCCTCAAGACGCTGGAACTCCGGATGCAGCGTCACGCGGACAATGCCGCCGCCGTCGCGGAAGCGCTGTCACAGCACCCGCGGGTGCGCCGGGTCTACTTTCCCGGACTCCCCTCTCATCCGGGGCACGACATCGCGCGACGGCAGATGTCCGGCTACGGCGGCATGGTGTCGTTCGAGTTGGCCGGCACGGTCGAGGACGCGTCCGCGTTCGTGTCGTCGCTCGAGTACTTCGCGCTGGGCGAGAGCCTCGGCGGCGTGCGGGCACTGGTCTGCCTGCCGTGCAAGATGACCCACGCGTCCATTCCCGCGGAGACGCGCCGGGCGCTTGGCCTGTCGGACACGCTGATCCGTCTGTCGCCCGGCTGCGAGAACGCCAGGGACCTGGTTCGGGACATTCGCCACGGACTGGATCGGCCTGTCGGCGTTCCCGTTCGTTCCCGTCGTTCCCCAGTTCCCGCCTTCGTCCTTCGGACTACGGCGGGCAAGCCCGTCGTTACGGCGTCAGTTCAGGTGTCTGCCGCCGTCGACGCGAATGGTTTCACCGGTGATGAAGTTGGAGTCGATGAGCGCCAGGATGGCCTTGACGATCTCCTCGGGGCCGCCCCAGTGGCCAAGGGGCGTGGCTCTTTCGATCGCGGCTGACTCGTCCGCGGTCGTGCCGGGCGGCGCGAGGATGGGGCCCGGCGCGATCGCGTTGACGAGAATGCCGTCGGCCGCCAGTTCCAGGGCGAGCCCCTCCGTCAGCGCCTTCACGCCGGCCTTCGCGACGTAGTAGGCGAGATAGCCCTTGTAGCGCGGCCGGCCGCTCGCGGCGATCCAGTCGGCGAAGTTGATGATGCGCCCGCCGTGTTGACGACGCATCAGTGGAACGGCCGCTCGGGACACAAGAAAGGACGCGCGCAGGTCGACTGACAACTGCCGGTCCCAGTCGGCCGGCGTCAACTCATCGAACGGCACGGCCTGGTACAGCGACGCCATGTTGACGACGACGTCGAGGCGGCCGAATTCGCGATCGATTTGCGCCATGAGCGAGGCGCACGCCGCCTCGTCCGACACGTCCGCCTGCGCCACCAGCGCGCGCCGTCCGGTGGCGCGCACGCCCGCCGCGGCGGCCTCGGCCTCGGCGCGCGATCGATTCCACGTCAACGCCACGTCGGCGCCGCGCGCACCCAGCGCCTCGGCGACGACGGCGCCGATACGACGGGCGCCGGTAATCAGGACGACGGTGTTCGTCAGATCCATTTAGTCCAGAGTCCAGGGTCCAGAGTCCAGAGTTCGCGGTCAGTCCAGCGTCCTGAGTCCAGGAACCGAAGGGCGGCGTGCTGTCCGAACTTGTTAGTTGTAACTTGTTAGTTGTTAGTTGTCAGTTCCTCACCCTCGTCGCAGCCGGGCTCGTCCGGCGGCGGCGGCGGATCGGCGGCGTGTATGGCGGCCGTCGAAGGACCAGTCGCCGCTGCCGGTCAGCGTCAGGCACAGCAAGGCGCCGACCAGCACGATCGAGAACTCGATGCCGTGGCCGCGGCCGGGTTCGGCGACCCAGTTCAGGAAGAACCCCCACGCCAACTGGCTCTTCCACGCGAGGACGCCCGTGAGCACCGCCAGGATCGCGGCCACCCACCGGGTGAGGTAGCCGCCAGCCATCAGCAGGCCGCCCAGCAGTTGCACGACGCCATCCAGTACCGCGAGCGGAAATCCGGGCAGGCCCATCGCCGCGAACTGCGCGGCGGTCTGCCCGAGCCCACCCGGCCCGACGCCGCTGCCCGGCCCGCCAAATGCACCAAACAGCACATGCGCGCCATGGGCCACGCACACCGCCGCCAATGTCAGGCGCAGCAGCAGCAGGCCGGCGTTGGTCATGTGCAGGCCGATTGTGACATCCCGCGGCGCAAGTGTGAACTAAGATTCTCTGTGATGCCTTCCGCGACCTCCATCCACCCAGCGGCGAGGACTCGCAGCTTCTCCTACGCCATTCGCAACATCGTCGTCGAAGCCAAGAAGGTCGAAGCGGCCGGTCGGCAGGTGCGCTACCTGAATATCGGCGATCCGATTCCCTTCGGCTTCAAGACGCCGCCGCACCTGATTGAGGCCGTGGCGCGAGCGATGCGGGACGGTCATAACGGCTACACCGCGTCCGCCGGAATCGAATCGGCGCGGGACGCCGTGGCGGCCGAGTACGTGAATCGCGGCGTGCCGATGTCGGCCGATCGGGTCATCCTCACGTCAGGCACGTCGGAGGGCATCGAGATCGCGCTGGGCGCGCTGGCCGACGCCGGCGACGAGGTCCTGGTGCCGACGCCGACGTACCCGCTCTACACGGCGGTGCTCGGCAAGCTCGGCGCGCGCGCGGTGTACTACCGGACCGATCCGTCGAACGGCTGGCTGCCGGATCTCGACGACATCAAGCGGCTGATCGGGCCGGCCACGCGGGCGCTCGTGTTGATCGATCCGAACAATCCGACCGGCGCGGTCTATCCCGAGGCCACCCGGCGCGCGCTGATCGATCTCGCGAATCGCACCGGCGTGCCCATCCTCGCCGACGAGGTGTACAGCGATCTTGGTTTCGACGGTCCGACGCCGCTCCTGGGCTCGCTCGATCCGGACGCGCCGATTCTCTCGTTCTCGTCGCTCTCGAAGGCCTACCTCGCACCGGGCTGGCGTGCGGGCTGGCTCACCGTGGGCCGCTCCGATCGATTGAACGACGTGCTGGCCGCCATCAAGAAGCTGGCGGACGGCCGGCTCTGCAGCCCGGGCCCGATGCAGTACGCCATCCACGCGGCGCTCACCGGCGATCGATCGCATCAGCGCACGTTCGTCGAGGCCCTGCGCGTGCGGGCGGATCTCTCGGTCGCGCGGCTGTCGGCGATGCCGGGCGTCGAGGTCGTCGCGCCGCGCGCGGCTTTTTACGTGATGCCGAAGATCGCCCTGCCGCCGGGGCGCACCGACGAGGACTTCGTGCTCGGCCTGCTGCGCGAGACCGGCATTCTGTGCGTGTACGGGTCGGGCTTCGGCACGCAGCCGGAGCAGGGATTCCTCCGGATCGTGTTCCTGGCATCGCCGGAGGAACTCGGCCCGATCTACGACGATTTCGGCGCGTTCACCGCACGTTTCTTGTCGAGATGACGCCGGCTGAACAAAACCGCGTGATCGCGCGGGCCGTCACGATGTCGATCCTCGGCATCGCCGCGGCGCTCGTCGCCTACCTCATTCGCGACGTTCTCTTGATGCTGTACGTGAGCAGCCTGCTGGCGATCGGCCTCAGCCCGGCCGTCCGGCGCATCGAGCGGAGCCGCCTGGTGTTCGGCCGCGTGCGCATTCCGCGGTGGCTGGCGATTCTGGCCTTGTACGCGGCATTCCTGCTCGTCATTGCCATTGTGCTCGCGGCGGTCGTGCCGCCGCTCGTCAACCAGATCCAGCAATTGGCGCAGAATCTGCCCGGGTACGTGGATCAACTGCAGCGCACGCTGGTCGAGCGCCACTTGATCCAGAAGCGATGGTCGTGGAGCGACCTGTTCGCGAACCTGCAGGCGCCCGGCCTGGCCATCACCAGCCTCTTCGGCGCGCTGCAGGGCGTCATCGGTGTGTTTGGCGCGGTGGTAACGGTGATCATCCTGCCGGTCTACCTGTTGCTGGAATCCGCGTCCATGCATGCCTTCTTCCTGCGCCTCGTGAGACCGGACAACCGGGGCCGTGCCGATCGCATCGCGCGCGGCGTCACGGTGAAGGTGGGCGCCTGGCTGGGCGGACAACTGCTGCTCGCCGCGGTCATCGGCGCATCGGCCACGCTCGGCTTCTGGTTGATCGGCGTGCCGTATTTCTACGTGTTGGGTTTGATCGCAGCGGTGGGCGAGATGATTCCCGTGATCGGCCCCGTCCTGGCGGCCGTGCCGGCCATCCTGCTGGCGTTGACGGTATCGCCACAGACGGCGTTGATGGTGGCGGCGTACTCGTGGGCCCAGCAATTCGTCGAGAACAACGTGCTCGTCCCGCGGATCATGGAGCGCCAGGTCGGCGTCAGCCCGGTCACGATCATGGTCGCCCTGCTGTTGGGGACCTCGCTCCTCGGCTTCATGGGCGCCATCCTGGCCGTCCCCAGCGCCGCCATCGTCCAGGTCATCGTGCAGGAATACCTCGAGCGCGAGGACGCGGCGCACGCGGAATAGCGCAGGCCGCCCGGCACTATACTTGGCGGGATATGCGTGCCGATCCTCTTGCCTTCCTGAATGCCGAACTCGACGCCCTGCGACAGCAGGGACTCCACCGCTCGCTGCGCATCCTGCAGGGACGCCAGCAGGCGACGACCGCGTTTGACGGCCGGACGGTCGTCAATCTGTCCTCGAACAACTACCTGGGCCTGACGACCCATCCGCGCCTGATCGAACGGGCGATTGCCGCGATCCAGGAGTTCGGCGTCGGCTCCGGGTCGGTGCGGACGATCGCGGGCACGATGGCGATCCACATGGAACTGGAACGCCGGCTCGCCGCCTTCAAGCACACCGAATCGGTGGTGGTGTTCCAAAGCGGCTTCGCGGCCAACGCGGGCACGGTCTCGGCGATCCTGAACAAGGACGACGTGATCATCTCGGACGAACTGAATCACGCGAGCATCATCGACGGCTGCCGCTTGAGCCGCGCGGCGATCAAGGTCTTCCCGCACAAGGACGTGGACGCCGCCCGCAAGATCGTGAAGGATCTGCCGGCCGCGCAGCACAAGTTGCTGATCACCGACGGCGTCTTCAGCATGGACGGCGACGTCGGCGCGCTGCCGGGCCTCTGCGACGTGGCTGAGGAATACGGCTGCATCATGATGGTGGACGACGCGCACGCGTCCGGCGTGTTCGGGAAGAACGGGCGCGGCACCGTCGATCACTTCAACCTGCACGGCCGGGTGGACATCCAGGTGGGCACGCTCTCCAAGGCGATGGGCGCGCTCGGCGGCTACGTGGCGGGATCGAAGGCGCTGATCGACTTTCTGTATCACCGGGCCCGGCCGTTCCTCTTCTCGACGTCGCATCCGCCGTCGGTGGCGGCCACGTGCATCGCCGCGCTCGACGTGCTCGAGCAGGAGCCGGAGATCATCGATCGGCTGTGGGAGAACACGCGGTTCTTCAAGCAGGGCCTGGTCAGCATGGGCTTCAACACGGGCCTCAGCGAAAGCCCGATCACGCCGGTCATTGCCGGCGAAGGCAGCCGCGCGATGAAGCTGTCGGATCGGCTGTTCGAGGAAGGCGTGTTCGCGCAGGGGATCGCGTTCCCGACGGTGGCGCGCGACAAGGCGCGCGTCCGCACGATCGTGACGGCCGCGCACACGCGGGAAGAGCTGCAGTTCGCCCTGGACAAGTTCAAGCTGGTGGGGACGGAACTCGGGCTGATCTAGCCGCGTAGTAACACCTGATGCGTGCCCGGCGCCGCGCCAAGTCGTTCATCGACGAATACACGCGCGACCTGACGCCGACGGACTTCCAGCGGCTGTTCACCCGCGACACGGCGGAGGCCTACCGCTATTTCACCCGGCACGTGGACGAGAAGAAGCTCGCGTCGGAACCGTGGTACCGCCGCTGGCTGATCCGCGTCCGCCTGGCGTTCATGGGCTTCACGATGCGGCTGTCCCCGGCCCGTCGCCTGCTCTATGCGATCGGCATCCTCACGGCGCTGGTCGGCGCCGTCTCGCTGTTCCAGGGCTTCCATCCGGTCAAGATCTGGCTGTTCCCCTTCACGATCTGGCTGCCGCTGCCGACGTGGGCGGACGGCGGAATCTGGCTGATCGTCGGGTTCCTCGCCGTGAACCTGCTCGTGCTGATGGAGGTGGCCGACCGCCTGTCGCTCAAGGGCGAACTGGAGGTCGCGCGCGACATCCAGCTGGCGATGCTGCCGTCGGGCGTGCGCCAGGCCGGCGACGCGACGATTGCGGGCGTCACGCGGCCGGCCAATACGGTGGGCGGCGACTTCTACGACGTGATTCCGCTGCCGGACGGGCGGCTGGTGATCGCGCTCGGCGACGTGGCCGGCAAAGGCAGCCCGGCGGCCCTCCTCATGGCGCTGCTGCTCGCCATGCTGCGCACGCTGGTCGACGAAGGCCTGGAGTCCGCGCGCCTCATCACCCGCCTGAACGTGCAAATCGCCAAACACAGCCCGGCATCGCGCTTCATCACGTTCTTCTACGGCCTGTATGATCCAGGTACGGGGATCATGGAATTCGTCAACGCGGGCCATCTGCCGCCGCTGCTGCTGCGCGCGAACGGCCGGGTCGATCGTGTCGGCACCACGTCGGGCGGCGGACTGGCGCTGGGCATGTTCGATCACGCCACGTACGAGGCGAGCCACGTCACCATTGAGCCCGGCGACGTGCTCGTGCTCTACACGGACGGCATCACCGAAGCCGAGAACCGCGCCGGACACGCCTTCGAGGACGCCGGGCTCCAGCGCCGTGATCACGCGGACGTCCGCGAGCGATCCGCACGAGATCGGCGCCGCGATTCTGGCGGCGGTGGAAGCCTACGCCGACGACATGCGGCTGGCGGACGACCTCACGGCGCTGGTGCTGAAGCGGGCGGGACGGCCGGCGGAGATCTGATTCGGCATGCGGCGCCTCATCATCGGCGTCATCGTGCTTCTGCTCCACGCGGCGCCCGCGCGCCCAGGTCGCCCAGACGCCCGCCGCGCCGGCCGACGGCATCGCGCGCCTGCTGCAGGCCCTGGAGCGGGCCCTGGGCCGCGGCAGCCTCGAGGATTTCCGCACCCTCACCACGCCGGGCATTCCGGCCGGCCGCCGTCAGCGAGTACACCGTCGCCGTGGCCGGCGCCGCGGACGGACGCGCGGTCGTGGTCAAGGAACGGCTGCGGCGCCCGACCGGCGGCGCCGGCTACGACGTCGTGGCCGACGTGTTGATCAGCCGCCACACGGAGGGCCGCGTCGCCACCTGGTTGATTGCGGCGACACCGGACGCCGCCGTGCCAGGCGCGTTCACGATCGCCAATTTGCGTGAACTGTCGGCCGTCGATGGCCTGATCAGGCTCACGCTCGACGCGAGCCGCCAGTTCGTCGTGAAGAACCTGTCGATCCGCGCGCCGGATCTGGCGCTGACGATGGCGTCTGGAACGGCGTTCGCGGTCCAGTCCCCCAACGGCATCACCGGCCTCGTCCTGCGCGGCAAGGGCCAGGTGCGGTTCTCGCCGCCCGATCCCGCCGAGCAGCTGCAATTGCGCATCTTCAGTCATCGATCGGACTTCACGACGGACATCGACACGGTCTTCGTGCGCATGAACCCGATGGAGTTCGCCCAGCGCGTGGCCGGCGACAGCCTGGTGCCCGCGGCGGTCAACGCGACGCAGCTCGCGCGGGCCCAGGAGGTGTTCGACGAGTACGCGCCGCGCACCTACAGCCTCGACCTGCGGGCGCTCACAGCCGACCGGTGGTCGCTCGAGCCGGTGCTGGGCAGCCTGGTCTTCGAATTCCGGACGAGCCGCCATGGCTGGCTGACCTATACGCGATCGCCCGGCGACGCCGAGGACATCTCGCTGTTCGATCGGGCTGGGCCGCACAACATCTGCCTGTACAGCTCGACCGCGCGGTCGGCCGGCCACGGCCGCGCGTACGGTGACGAGGACGTCGCGGGGTACGACGTCGAGCACTACGAACTCGATCTGGCGTTCGATCCAGTCCGATCCCGCATCGCCGGGCGCGGATCGCTCAGCCTCATCATCACCAGCGACGCGGCGACGACGATCACGATCAGGCTCGCACAAGCGCTGTCCGTGTCCAAGGTGTCGTCGCCGGAGTTCGGCGAGTTGCTGGCGTTGCGTGTCATCGGCCAGAACAACGTGCTCATCGGCCTCCCGTCGCAGGTGCGCCGCGGATCGCGGCTGACGCTCGAACTGACGTACGCGGGCGTCCTGCCGCCGCAACCGATCGACCAGGAGAGCCTCGCGCCTCAGGGCCAGATCCAGACGCCGCCGGAGGATCGGCCGATCGTCACGCCCGAACCGCGATTCATGTACAGCAATCGCGTGCAGTGGTACCCGCAGGGCCTCACGACGGACTACGCCACCGCGGACCTGCGGATCACGGTGCCCGCCGAATACCAGGTCGTGGCCAGCGGCCGGATGGTCGGGACGTCGGGCCCGCCCGTGCTCCCGGGTCCGGTGCCGGCCGGATCGACGAGAACGGTGCAGTTCCTCGCCGATCGTCCGGTGCGGTACCTCGCCTGCCTGATCGTGCGGCTGCTGCCGGTCGGGCGGGCGATCGTGGACGTGCCGACGGTCGCACCGGTGGCCGGTTCACCTCTCGATCCGCCCACGTCGGTGATGCTTGATGTGCAGGCCACGCCGCGCATGGCGGCGCGCAACCGGCAGACGACCGCGCGGGCGAGCGCGATGCTGCGCTTCTACGCGCAGACGATCGCCGAAGCGCCGTATCCCACGCTCACGCTGGCCGCGCTCGACGACAATCTACCCGGCGGCCACAGCCCGGCCTACCTGGTTGCCCTGCACCAGGCGCTGCCGACGACCCGTACTCGTGGTCATCGGATCCGGTCGCGTTCGAAAACCAGTACCCGCATTTCTTCCTCGCGCACGAGATCGCGCACCAGTGGTGGGGCCAGGCCGTGGGCTGGCGCAACTACCACGATCAGTGGCTGAGCGAGGGACTGGCGCAGTACTTCGCGGTGCTGTTCGCCGCCGAGGACCGCGGGCCCGAGCTCCTGACGTCGCTGGTGGCCACCATGCGCGACACCTCGCAGCCGGTGCTGGGCCAGGGACCGATCTCGCTGGGCTACCGGGTGGGCCACATCCGCAACGATGGGCGCGCGCTCCGGAGCATCCTCTACAACAAGTCCGCGGTCGTGCTGCACATGCTGCGGCGCTACATCGGCGACGAGGCGTTCTTCGCCGGCCTCCGGCGGTTCTACGCGGCGTGGCGGTTCAGGAAAGCGGGCACCGACGATCTGCAGGCGGCGTTCCAGGCCTCGACGCCGCAGAACCTCGACGTGTTCTTCGAGAAATGGATTCGCGGCTTCACGGTGCCGCGCATCAAGCTCACGTGGCAGGCCGCCGATAACGGCGCGATCGGCGTGATCCGCGTCGAGCAGCGCGGCGACCCGTTCGACTTCCCGCTGACCGTGGCGCTCCAGTTGGCCAACGGCCAGTCGCAGGAACGCACGCTCAAGATCAGCGGCGCGGCCTATGAGGAGCGGGTGCCCCTGTCTTCGCCGCTGCGCAAGGTCACGGTGCGCGATCCGCTGAGCTACTACGACTTGGCAAGATAGTGCCCGTCAGTTCACACGGAGGGACGGAGCGACGGAGACACGGAGTTTCTTTGGGGGACGCCTTGCACGCGGGCTGAAAAACCAAGAAGTTCCTCCGTGCCTCCGTCCCTCCGTGCCTCCGTGTGAACGGATCCCTGCGGTATGATTCCTCTGTTATGGACTCCGTAACTCTGACGATAGACGGTCAATCCGTCACAGTGCCGAAGGGCACCACGGTTCTGCAGGCCGCGATTCAGCACGGCCACGAAGTGCCCTATTACTGCTATCACCCGGGCCTGGGCGTCGACGGGTCCTGCCGCGTCTGCCTGGTCAAGATCGAGAAGATGGCCAAGTTGCAGACGGCTTGCTCGACGACGTGCACCGACGGGATGGTCGTGCAGACCAACACCCCGGACGTGGTCGCGGCGCGCGCCGGCGTGTTCGAGTTCCTGCTGATCAACCACCCGTTGGATTGCCCGGTGTGCGACAAGGGCGGCGAATGCCCGCTGCAGGATTTCTCGTACACCTTCGGGCCGGAGCGCAGCCGGAACGAGTTTCCGCGGCGCGTGTTCGACGGCGAGGGCGTCAAGGCCGACGTGGACTTCGGGCCCACGCTGATGCTGAACCGCAACCGCTGCATCCTGTGCACGCGGTGCATCCGGTTCATGAAGGAGATCGACGGCGACGCGCAGATCGGCATCGCGCATCGCGGCAGCGGCAGCGAACTGGCGACCTTCGAAGAGCAGGGCGTGATCTCGCTGCTCTCGGGCAACCTGATGGACGTGTGCCCGGTCGGCGCCATCACGACGCGGGACTACCGGTTCAAGTCGCGCCCGTGGGACAACCCGCACGCGGTGGACACGATCTGCACGTTCTGCGAAAAGGGCTGCAACACGACCGGCTGGATCAAGGCCAAGCCGGAATGGGCGAAGGGCTCCCGGTTGATCCGGATGACGCCGCGATTCAACGCCGATGTGAACCAGTTCTGGATGTGCGACATCGGCCGCTTCGACTACCACTGGGTCGAAGGCGACCGCCGCCTGCTCCAGCCGCAGGTGCGGCGCGGCGCGGCGTCGGAGGCCGTGACCTGGGACGCCGCCTTCGCCGCCGTCGGCGACGCCGTCCAGGCGGCCGGCGGGCCGTCTGCGGTGCAGTTCCTCGCCTCTGGGCACGCGTCGCTCGAAGAGTTGTTCGTGCTTCGGGATCTGGCGCGCCAGACCGGTGGCGTGACGATCAGCTGGCGCCATCGCGAGAAGCCGCAGCCGGCGACCACGAAGTTCAAGATCCCCAAGGTGGACGCGCCCAACGTGCACGGCGCGAAGGACTTGGGCTTTGCCGTCGGCGACGCGAGCGGGCCCGCGGACGTCTCCGCGCTGAAGGCCGCCGTCGAGGCCGGACGCGTCAAGGTGCTCTACGTGCTCGATTCCGGCCCGGACGGATCGATCGGCGAGACCGACTGGATCCTGACCGCCCGGAAGGCCGGCCGGATCGCCACGCTCATCGTGCAGGGCGTGCTGCACACGCCGCTGGCCGAGGCCGCGGACATCGTGCTGGCCGGCCGGGCGTTCGTCGAAAAGGACGCGACCTTCACCAATATGACCGGTCACGTGCAGGCGTCGTCTCAGGTCATCGCAGCGCCGGGAGATGCCGGCGAAGACTGGCAGATCCTGACGACGCTCGCCGGCGCGTTCGGCTCGGACATCAGCTACGCCTCGGCGGCCGCCGTGCGCCAGGCCATCGCGCGCGCCATGGCCGACACGCCGGCGTACGCGACGCTCGGTTCGATCGCCTTCGCGCGCCCGGTGTCCGCGCGCCACTGGCTCCAGTCGTCGAATCCGTCCGAGCGCTGGAAGTGGGACTTCATGTTCCAGGATCTGCCGCCCGTCAAGTTCGGCGAAGATTTCGGCCCAATGCCGCGCGCGGATGTGATTCCGTTGAAAGAGGTCAAGTAGGGATCCGGTCAACGGAGCACGGAGCGACGGAGGCGCGGAGTTTTGGGGTTTTCGGCCCGCGTGCACGCGCCCCCCAAAGAAACTCCGCGCCTCCGTCCCTCCGTGCCTCCGTGTGACCGGATCCCTACAGAAACGGCACGATCGCGCTCCGGATCAAGCCGGCGTTGTACGTCACGAAGAAGACGTAGATCGCCGAGGCGGCCCAGAAGCCATAGACCGCCCATCTGAGCCCGCGCGCCCGGGCGAGCGCGATGGATCCGACCGCAAGCAGGATGAAGAGTTCGTACGTGATCCGCTCGGCGTTGCCGATGTGGAGCCACACGGCTCCATAGTTGAACGACAGCGCGATCGAGGCGTAGAAGAGATTCGCGAGCGTGAGCGCGGACGGCCGGCGGATCGCGAACGCGACGGCCAGCCCGCACGCGGCCATCAGCAGCAGCGGGAACCAGAGGGCCGCCGCCTCGAATACGGGGGGATACGCCCCACTCGCGACCACGCGCCAGAGATCGACGAATCCCTTGAACGGGACTTCCATGTCGCTCGGCGTCGGGAAGAAGGCCACCCATCCGAAGGTCGAGAAGAACGTCAACCCGACGTAGACGCGCCACGCGGCCAGCGGGGCGACCGCCACGAGGCCGGCCAGAAACGCCTCACGGCGACGGCCCGAGAAGAGCTGCCACGCCAGCAGCAGGAAAATCACCACGACGTCGGTTTCGCGCGTGAGCAACGACCCGGCAAAGCACACGCCCGCCACCCACCATCGCATGCGCGTCAGGGCCCAATACCCGCCGAGGAGCCATGCGGCGGCCAGCGGTTCTGGAAGTCCCCACTCCAACGACCGCCAAAACCCGGGCACGAGGAGGACGGTCGCGCCCCACCAGGGCGACGCGCCGTGGTCCCGCGCAATCCCGGCCAGGATGAAGCTGGAGGCGAAAAGCCCAAATACAACGAGCCAGATCATCGCCGCCGGGTACCGCCGCCACTCGCCCAACGCGACGGCCGTCGTGAGCCAGGTGAATCCGATGCGGCTGTAGCGATAGGGCGGAAAGTCGATGAAGTCACCGTACTGCTTCGGCGTATCCCGGTACGCGCGAATGAACGGGTCGAACGCGGCAAAGTACATGAACTCCGCGTCGTAGCCGCCATCCTGCAGCCAGCAGGCTCGACCGGATATCCGCACGCTGACTGAGTTGCGGATGCCGGTCGAAGTTCTCCTTCGCAATGGTCAGGAACCCGCTGTAGTTGCCGCCGTAGTCCTGCTGAAGACGACGCTGCATGAACAGCGCAAAGGCCGCCGCCACGAGCAGCGCCACCGTGAATTGGCTTACGAGGGGAGCCTGTCGAGCCCGCTGGACTCGTTCCCGCCGCCACATCGCCAGAGCACTCGTCCACAACCAGGGCGCGAGGATCACCGCCGTGAGCCGCAGAATCGTGCCCGGCGTCAGCACGAGGCGGTAGATGGACACCCACGGCGCAATCCAGACGCCGGCAAACACGACGGCCGCGAGCCCGACAAGGACGCCGTGCGCCACACGAGGCGCCAACCGCCATCGGGCCGGTCGAATGCCAAGCAGCAGGAACACCACGGCCACCCCTGTGCAGGCGGCCCAGATCGGCCCCGCGGCTTCCACCGCGCTCTCCACCGGCAGGACGTAGAGATCAATCACCCCGTGCGACATGCCGAAATGGGTCGCCAGTTCCACGTACTCAACCGACCAGCCCGGCACCGCACTCGCGATCGCCACCGTGTGCGAGCCCTGCGGGGTCCAGTGGTCCGACACGACACAGTCCATCCGACGGCTGGTCATGCCCGCCACGTCGGCCTGGCACAGCGGTTGCCCATCGATCTCGACGCGGAACGTCCCAGCGGCGGCGGATTCGTTCCTGACGCGGACGATCGCGGCAAACGGCACGCGAAGCTGATTGATCGCCGACTGTTCCGCGGCTGTCGCCGCGACCGATCCGGCCGCCGCCGGCGTGGATGTCTGGAGGAGCTTCACCCGGGTCGGCGCGAAGCGGTCGAAGCTCCGCGCAGCCAGGAGGCCGGCGACGAACGCCGCCGCAAGAAGCGCGGACGTCACACGGAGCGCGACGGATTTCATCGCTGGCCCCGCGACGGGCCCCACGTCGCCCCCGCAATGAGCATCGCGCCAGGCTTGACGCGAATGTGGAGCGTGCCGCTGGCGTCGAACGGCTGGCCGTCCACGTGGCACTGCAGGACGTCGCCGGTGATCGACGCGGACGCGATCCGCCCGCGCCGCACGCCTTCGGCCGGCGCCAGGCGCCGCCAGGCCAGCCGGCGCGCCCGCCAGAACTGACGCACGGCCGATCCGCCGGCCACCATCACCATATCGAGCAGGCCGTCGGCCGGATCAGCGTGCGGCACGAGCACGAGGCCGTTGCCGTACTCGCGGCAATTGGCGAACGCGATCACGAACCGCCGGCCGTCAAGCCGCTCCCCGTCGACGTCCACGGTGTAGGCGCGGCTCTTGTAGGACCAGACGCCGAGCAGGCTGTCGGCCAGATACCCGGCGTGGCCGCGTTTCGACCGGCGGTTGAACACGGCCGCGACGGCCGCATCGAAGCCGATGCCCCCGATGTTCAGGAAGTGCCGGTCGCCCAGCATGCCCACGTCCACGGGCCTGGCTGGCTGCGAAATGGCCGCGGTCAGCGCCGCCTCCGCGGGTCGCCACAGGCCAAGCCCGCGAGCCAGGCCGTCGCCGGATCCCGACGGCACGAGGCCCAGTTCGACGCCGCTCCCAATCAGCGGACCGGCCGTTTCATTGATGGTGCCGTCCCCGCCCCACGCGATCACGCGCGAGAATCCGCGGGACACGAACTGCCCCGCCAGCTCCGCCGCATGGCCAGGACCGTTGGTGGCGATCACCTCGATGGCCGGATCCGCGCGCCGGGCGAGCTGGTCCGCGAGGGCCAGCCGCGCCGCGCCCGGTGGCACAGGGCCCTTCTGCCCGCCTGAAAAAGGATTGACGATGACGCCGATGCGCATAGGGGCGATTTCTGGAATGCTATAGTAGCCTGCTCGTGAGACATCGATGAGCACACGCGGCGTCGGCTTCCTGCTGATCCTCACCGCGACGATCGCGCTCGGCGCGCTCGCCCAGGACTACCGCATCGACACGCTGATCGCGGCCGAGCAGGCCACGGGCCGCGCGTTGGACGGGCAGGTCCGCGATCTCGACCATTCACTGACCGTGCTGCAGAGCGCGGAGCAGGCGTCGGTCGCCAAGGGCCAAACGCCCGGTGACTGGCTCGATCGCTCGGCGACACTCACGGCCGACATCGAGACCGCCCTCGCGCATCAGCGCGAGGCGACAAAGGACCCCGAGACGATCGCGGCGCTCGATGCGGCGGCCGCCGGCCTGAGGAGTTTCAAGAAGACCGACGCCCAGATTCGGTCGTCCCTGGAGCAGGGAGATGCCCTGCACGCCTCCGATCTCATCTTCCTCGACGGGGCCGGTTCCATTCAGAAGATGCATGAGGCGTTCGCGACGTTACGGGCTCGCACGCGTCAGCTCGCGGATCACAACGTCCAGCAACTCGCCCGCCTGCGGCTGGCGATAAACGGCGTCGCGGTGCTGTTCGTGCTCGCCGTGGCCCTGTACTTCGGCCGAGCCGCCACCTTGCTCGGCAACAAGGGCGAATCCAGCACGGCGCAGATGCTGCGCGACCTGCCGCCAGCGGTCAAAGCGGGCGCATCAACCGCGGCGCCGGGCCCCTTACCCGCTCAAGGCGCGGCGGCGCCACCGCCGGGCGGCGGAGCGGCCGCCGGGCCAGTGCCGGCACATCGTCCGTCCAACCTCACGGCTGCCGCTGAACTGTGCGTGGACCTCGCCAAGGTCATGGAGGCGCAGGACGTGCCGGCGCTCCTCGACCGCGCGGCGTCCATTCTCGACGCCCGCGGTATCGTGTTTTGGGCCGTTGATTCCGACGGCGCGCGGCTGCGGCCGTCGCTCAGCCACGGCTATGCGGACAAGGTGCTCGCCAAGCTGCGCCCGCTCCAGATCGATGCGGACAACGTGACGTCGCTCGCGTACCGGTCGCTGCAGCCGCAGATGTTGAATGGCGCAACGCCCACGGATCCCGCGGCGCTCGCCATCCCGCTGCTGACCGGAACCGGCTGTGTCGGCGTGATGGCCGTGGAACTGCGTCACAACCGGCCTCACGCGGATCTCCTGTCGGTGGCCCGCATCCTGGGCGCCCAGTTCTCGACGCTGATCGCTCCAGCGGAAGAAACCGGACACAAGACCGCTCAGGCGTCGTCCTAGGCGACTGTCCCTTTCTCTGAGCACCTGTCCTGATTGATTCGGGCCACGTTCCGCGTGTTTTGCGGGATTTGCGCGCGTTTCACTCGGCACGAATCTTGATTATGAGAGGATCGAGCCGCCGGTCGTCAGCGGGGTGCGTCAATACAACAGGCAGGCGCTGGCATCGCCGCACTTCGCCCGTTCCAAGGTCGATGGCCGACGGCTCAATCACAAGTCAGAGGTGAGAGGTCAGACGTCAGAGGTCGGGAACGAACTGACGTTAGCCTACTTTTTCTGGTAGTTCCGCGATCTTCACGGCCACCACGGTCATGTCGTCGTTGGGCGGGAAGCCGGCGCGGTGTTCCGCGACGGCGGTCACGATGCGCTCGACGATTTGGCCGGCGGGCAGGTGCCGGGCGGCCTTGACGACCTCGAGCAGGCGTTCGGGGGTGAACTCCTGGTGGCGCTCGTTCATCGCCTCAGACACGCCGTCCGAACAGAAGACGTACACGTCCCCTGACCGTACCGGGAGCGAGATCTCGTCGTAGGTCACGCCGACGAACGCGCCGAGCGGCACGCCGGGCAATTCGATCACGCTCGTGGACTCGGCCGTGGCGCGAATCGGGTACGGCAAGCCTGAGTTCGCGAGCGTGATCGTCCGGCGCTTCATGTCGAAGACGGCGTAGCAGAGCGTGCAGTAGTACTCCTCGAGCTGCCGCTCGTGCAGGATCGTGTTGATCGACATCAGCACGTTGGCTGGCGACGATCGCTCAGGCTGGAAGCGGCGGCGGAACGTCCGGCCTCGCACCAGTTCGCCGGCGAACACGCTGTAGAGCGCAGCCGGCACGCCTTTCCCCGACACGTCGCCGAGCGCGACGATGAGCGTTTGCGACTCCGGCATCAGGAAGTCGTGGAAGTCGCCGCCGAGTTCACGCGCCGGCGCGAACTGTACGGCCACGTCCACGCCCTTCAGGCGCTTCGGCAGCTGTGTCGGCAGGAGCGCGGCCTGCACGCGCTTGGCGAAGCCGAGTTCCTTTTCGAGCCGCGCCTCGTTCTTCGACACTTCTTCGTAGAGCCGCGCGTTTTCGATCGCGACGGCGGCCTGGCTGGCCAGCAGGGTCAGGATCTCCACATCGCGTTTGGAGAACGCATCGAGCTCCGGGCTCTCGAGATCGAAGACGCCGACGCAATGGTCCTGAAGCAGCATGGGAATCGCCAGCTCGGACCGCACATCCTCCACGACCTTGATGTAGCGCGGGTCCTTGGACACGTCCGGCACGAGCACGGCCTCGCGATGCAGGGCCGCATAGCCGACCAGGCCCTCGCCCAGCGCCACCTTCGGAATCGCCTTCTTCTCGCCGTACTGGACGGCCACCTTCATCTCGAGCTCGCGCGTGGACTCGTTGAACAGCAGAATCCCGAACGTGCGGTAGTCCACGATGCGCTTCGTGAGCTGGGCGATGCGGGCCAGCAGTTGGTCGAGGTCGAGGACCGCCGCGACCTCCCGGCCGATTTCCGCCAGCATTTCGAACGCGTCGGCATCCAGGCGCTCGCGCTCGAAGAGCCGCGCGTTGACCAGCGCGCTGGCGACGTGCGACGCGAACTGGCCGAGGATCGTCGCGTCGCGCTCCGTGTAGCGGTCGCGGGACTGGCTGAGGATGTTCAGCACGCCGATCGGCTTGGCCTTGTGGACGAGCGGCACCGCCACGGTGGACATCATCCCCGGCACGACCTCGAAGTAGCCCGGATCCGTGCTGACGTCGCCGATGACCAGCGCCTGCTGCGAGGCGATGACCCGGCCGACGAGGCCCTGCGACACGTGGAGCTTGAGGCCGGACACATCCGGGTAGCCGACCGCATACGCGATGCGCAGTTCGGATCGCTTCTCGTTGAGAAGATAGACGGCGAATGCGTCGAACTGGATCAGCCGGGCGATCAGGTCGGGAATGCGCTGCAGCAGTTCGTCGAAGTCGAGCACGGACGCCACCTGCCGGCCCAGGTCGAAGAGGGTGAGCAGGACGTCCCGCTCACTCAGGCCCGAGACGGGCGACGACGAGGCGCGCGGCGGTGCGGGTGTGTGGCTCATGCAGGCGGAAGCGTACACAGGAATTATACTGTTCCCGCATGACGACCCTGTCTTTGCCGCTGGACTACGCCGCCATCGAGCGCATCCTGCCCCACCGGTACCCGTTTCTGCTGGTGGATCGGGTCACCGAGTGCGAGCCGGACAAGCGGATTGTGGGCGTGAAGAACGTGTCGCTGAACGAGCGGTATCTGTGGCACGGGCGGGGCGAGGAGCCGGTGCTGCCGGCCACGATCCTGACCGAAGCGATTGCCCAGGTGGGCGCGATCCTGATTCTGTCGAAGCCGGAGAACAGGGAAAAGCTGATCTTCTTCATGGGCATCGAGCGCGTCCGCTACCGCCGCCAGGTCCATCCCGGCGACGTCGTCGAAATCGAGGCGGTGGTGAAGCGGTTGCGGAGCCGGATGGGCGTCCTCAGCGGCGCCGCGCGCGTCGGCGGGAAGGTCGTGTGCCACGGCACGATGACGTTCGCGCTGGGACCAAAGACAGAGGTCAGAGGTTAGCGGTCCTACCTCGGGCCTTTTCTCACAATCGTCATCCCGATCAGAATCACCGCCGCGGCCACCACCATGCGCGCGTGGAACGGCTCGCCCAGCAGCAGCGCGCCGAGCACCACGGCAATGATGGGGTTGACGTAGGTGTAGAGCGAGACGATCGCCACGTCGAGGTGCTTCAGCGCGTACCAGTACGACGCGAAGGCGACCAGGGACCCTGCGAACGTCAGGTAGAGGAACATGGTCATGGTCTTCGGCGTGAACGCCAGCGCCGACCATTCGCCGAGCAGCGTGCCCACCACGAGCATCAGACCACCGCCGAAAATCATCTGCAGGGCCGCGGATCCGAGGATGTCGGCCGGCAGCACGTGGCGCTTGGTGTACGCGGATCCAATCGCCCAGCCCGCGCAGGCCGTCTGCACGGCGAGCACGCCCCAGCCGAAGCTCCGGCCTGCGGCCCCGCCGGCCGTGATGTCTGGCCAGACGAGCGTCACGATGCCGGCAAATCCAATGACGAGGCCGAGCCACTGTCGCGCGTGAATCACCCGCCCGCGCGTGACCAGCGCGTCCACGCCCAGCATCCAGAACGGTGTCGTTCCGATGAGCACCGCGGTGAGGCCGCTCGGGACGGTCAGTTCGGCAAGCACGACTCCCCCGTTGCCGAGCGTCAGCATGAAGAACCCGACGACGACGAGCGTGGGCCACGCGGAGATGCCGGGCAGCCGGTGCCCGCGCATCCGCAGGATGGCCGCCAGCAGGAGTCCGGCGGTGACGTAGCGGAGGCCGCCCAGCAGGAACGGCGGAATCGTGGCGAGCGCGACTTTGATCGCCAGATACGTCGTGCCCCAGATGACGCAGACGGCGATCCACGCGCTCCAGGCGCGGGTGACCTCGGCTTTGCTGCTGACGTGCGCGCTCACGACACGGGCGGCTTGAGCAGGGAGCGATCCAGTCGCCGGTGCATGGACGTGAAGCGCCCTGGCGAGTCGTCTTCCTCGAGATGTGCGCGCACCTGGTGCAGCTTCGCGTCCAGATCATCCACGGCGGCCAGCAGGAACGCCTCGAGCGTTTTCGGCACCACGGGCGATCCCAGCTCGAGCGCCCCATGGTGGGACAGGATCAGGTGCTCGAGTTCCGTGACCAGTTCGTCCGGCAGGCCGGGTTGCTCGCGCACCGCCTCTTGCAGCATGCCGACGCCAATGACGATGTGGCCGACGAGGTTGCCTTCAACCGTGTAGTTGGTGGCCGTGTCGTACGACAGTTCCCGGAGCTTGCCCATGTCATGCAGGAGCGCGCCGGCAATCAGCAGATCCCGCCGGGCGCCGTACTCGTCGGCCAGAAACAGCGAGACCTTCATGATCTGCAGGATGTGCTCGAGCAGGCCACTGCGGTAGGCGTGGTGGATGGTGCGCGCGGCCGGCCAGACGCGCAGCCGATCCGCATGGCGCGTGACGAGGGACGAGAGCAGCGCGCGGAGCTTCGGATCCTGCACGCTGTCGATGCGCGCGATGAGCTCGGTCCACATCTCGTCGACCGGTCTCGGGGCGCAGCGGATGCAGTCTTCTTCCCGGAAGCCCTCAACGGCATCGCGATCCGGCATGACGCGGCGGATCTTGTCCAGGATGAGCTCGGTGCGGCCCTGGTAGAGATTGCTGCGGCCTTGCGCCTTCACGAATTCGCCGGCGTCGAACTCGAGCGTCGCCGCCTCCGCGTCCTGGAACACCTTGGCCTTGATCTCGCCCGACACATCCTGCAGGCCAACTTCGAGGTAGGGATTCCCCGTGCGGCCGACACGCGTTTCCTTCCGCGCGCACAGGAAGAATCCCCATCCACTGGTGTTGGGGGCGAGGTCGGCAATCTTGGGTAGTTGGGCCATGGTGGATCTTTCTTCTACTTCGGCAGGGTCAGGAAATTGTAGGACCCGCGGTTGAGCCACTGGCCGCCGTCCACGGTCAGCACGTCGCCGGTGATGTAAGCCGCGTGCGGCGAGACGAGGAACGACACGGCGTCCCCGATTTCCTCGGTCCGTCCCCAGCGCCCCAGCGGCACGCCATCGGTGATGGTCCTGACGGCCGCGTCTGATGACCACAACTGCTGCGCAGCGCCCGTCGCTTCGATGGGGCCTGGCGCGATGGCATTCACGCGGATCTTGTGGGGCGCCCACTCGACGGCCAGCGTCTGGGTCATGGCCATCACGCCGGCCTTCGCGGACGCAGAATGGATGGTGCCCGCGCTCCCGGTCCAGGCGTAATTGGCCAGAATCGACACGATCGATCCGCCGCCGCCTCTGGCGATCATGTGGCGCCCGACCGCGCGCGAGCAGTAGAAACTGCCGTTCAGAACGATGCCGATGACGGCGTTCCAGCCGTTGGGCGACAGATCCTCGGCGCGACAGATGAAGTTGCCGGCCGCGTTGTTGATCAGGATGTCGATGCGGCCGGTCTGCTGCACCACGGACGTCACCATCGCGTCGACCGACGCCGGATCGCGCACGTCCACCAGCGTGGTGAGGGCCGTCGAGCCGTCTCGACGCACCTCCGCCGCGCCGGCATCCAGGTGCGCCTGATTCCGGCTGGCCAGCACGACGGTCGCGCCCAACTTGCCGAGCGCGCGCGCAATCCCGAGTCCAATGCCGGTGCCGCCGCCGGTGATGATGGCGGTCTGCCCTTCGAGTACGCGAGTGGCGAACATAGCCCTCAAGTGTACACGCTGAGCCGCGACGCCTTGGAGGCGGGTCAGTTCACGCGGAGGCACGGAGCGACGGAGACACGGAGGGACTCTTTGGTTTTCGGCCCGCGTGCGAGCGGTCCCCCTGAAGAGGCTCCGTGCCTCCGTCGCTCCGTGCCTCCGCGTGAACTGACCCGTTTCGCCTCTCGGTCACTGAACCACCCAGGCTCGTTCAGTGACCGATCCGTCGAAGAATGAACACCATCCGCGCGTTGCCGCACGGGCCGCATGCGGCCCGGCTTCGCGGCGCTGGCGGCTCGCGCGGCGTCACCGTGATCGCCGGGCGCCAGATGGTAGGATTCGATCGACCACGCCGTGCCAACCGCCGATTTGTTCGCCGGCTTCTTTGACGCGCTTCCCGAGGGCGCCTACATCGGCGTGTTCGACAAGACGGGCGCCGAGACGGTCGCCGCCAATCAGCACCTGCGCCTGATGTTCGGCTGGCCAGCCCAGACGCCGGCCGCCGATGTGCGCCCGTTCGACGCCGACCGGTTCACGGACGATCAGGCTCGAGACCACTTCCTGAAGACGCTCGCGCAGGACGGCCACGTCGAGGCGTACCTGCTCCGGCTGCGCCGCGCAACCGGGCCGGCCTTCTGGGTCGAAGTCACCGCCCGCGCCGAGCCGGCGCCGGGCGATCGCCGCCTGCGCGTCGAAGCCGTCCTCCGCGACGTCACCGAGCGCAAGAAGATCCAGGACCAGGCCCGCGACATGTACCAGCAGCTCGTGCAGGCCGAGAAGCTCGCGTCGCTCGGCCAGACGATGTCGGGTGTGGCGCACGAACTGAACAATCCGCTGGCGACGATTCTGGCCTGCGCCGAACGGCTCGCGGGCCGGCCTAAAGACGACGTCACCGGGCGCGACCTGGACGCCATCCACAACGCGGCCGACCGCGCCGCGCGCATCGTCCGCAACCTGCAGACGTTTGCGCGCAAGCGCCACACGACACGCACGACCGTCGAGTTGAACCAGGTCGTGACCGAAACGCTCGCGCTGCGAGCCTACGAGCAGCGGGCCGCCAACGTGGTCATCGTCCCGGCGCTGGCCGCGGGCTTGCCGCCGATCTTCGCGGATCCGCACCAAATCCAGCAGATCCTGCTGAATCTGATCATCAACGCCGAACAGGCGATGCTCGCCGCCCGCGGCCGAGGCACGCTGGTCCTGCGGTCCTGGCACGACGCCGAGCGCGACGCGGTGATTCTCGAGGTGAAAGACGATGGCCCCGGCATGCCCGAGGACGTGCAGGCCAAGGTCTTCGACCCGTTCTTCACGACGAAGGCCGTCGGCAAAGGGACCGGCCTCGGGCTGACGGTGGCGTATGCCATTGCCAACGAGCACGGCGGCCGGCTGCGGGTGGAATCCGGGCACGGCCGCGGCGCGTCGTTCTTCCTCGAACTGCCCGTCGGCGGCACGACGGTACGGCCGCCGGAGCCCGCTCGTTCCGGCGTGCTACCGCCCGTGCCAACCGGGTCGCGGGCGCTGGTGATTGAAGACGAGCGTGCGCTGGGCGACGCCGTGGCTGCGTCGCTTGGCGATGAGGGTTTTGCCGTTGACCGGGCGCAGGACGGCGAGGAAGGCCTCGCCCGGCTGGCGGAGCGCCGTTATGACGTCGTCATCTGCGACTTGAAGATGCCGAAGGTCGATGGTGTCGCGCTGTTTGCGGAAGTGTCGGCGCGAATGCCTGAGGTAAGGAAGCGACTCGTGTTTGTGACCGGCGATGTCGCGGGCACGGAGACCGAGCGGTTTCTGGAAGAGAGCGGCTGCCGCTGGATTGCGAAGCCGTTCCGGTTACGGGAGTTGGTGCGGGTGGCGCGGGAGACGATGTCGTAGGGTCTCACACGGAGGCGCGGAGGGGCGGAGGGGCGGAGATTCTCTTGGACGTGCCCGCGTGATCCGCAGCCATCCGAGAGATTCCTCCGCGCCTCCGTCCCTCCGCGCCTCCGTGTGAGAATGACCGGTCTCGCTCTTACGCGACTTGCTGCAGTCTCCGTGCCGGGACGCGGCGCGGACGGGCCGCGGCGGCCGCCGGCTTCTTGACGAGCGTTGGACGCGGCATCGGCGCCGGCGACTCGAGCGCCTGGCGCAGGCGCGCGATCGCTCTCGCGTGCAACTGCGACACGCGCGATTCGTTCACCCCAATCGCCCGGCCAATCTGCTTCATCGTCGCCTCCTCGAAGTAGTAGAGGCGGATGATCTTCTGCTCGCGCGCGGGCAGGCTGTCGAGCACGGCGCGGACGCGCTCGCGCATCTCACCCTGCTCGAACAACCGATGCGGCGAGAGCGGCTCGCTCGGCACCAGCACGGCCGGCAACGTCGAGCTGTCCACCGTGTCCAGGTTCGCCATCGGCGACGTGGACTCAATCGTCTTGATGCGGAGAATCGTGCGCTCGAGCCGCGGCACGTCTGAGCCGACGCGCTTGGCGAGATCGGCCAGCGTCGGTTCCGCGCCAAGCTCCCGCCGCAGCTGTTCGCGCGCGGCTTCGAGTTCGCGCCGCACCCGGCGGACGCCGCGCGGCCACGCATCGCGCCGCAGCGCATCAATCATCGCGCCTCGCACCCGACGCTCGGCGAACGTCTCGAACTTGATGCCGCGCCCCTCGTCGAACCGGTGCGCCGCGTCGATCAGCCCGATCACACCGTCCTGGACCAAATCGCTCAGGTCGATCGAATGCGGCATGGTCGAGGCCATGCGCCGCGCCAGCGACTCGACAAACGGCAGACTCGACGCGATTCGGTCTTGCTGGTGGGTCGCCAACGGCATGCGCATCACGAATCCTCCTGGTTCCCCAAAACGCCCGGGGACCACAAGAAACGCAACAGCGGTGCCATGGCAAACACGAACAAAAAGCGAATGCCACGTCAACGGGAAGCAGTAAACTAACTCTTTACTTAGTAATGACTTAGGTCGCTATGCCGGACTGTGAATGTTCGGGAAATGCTGTGCTACTATTGTCAAAATATTGGCGGCTATTGCAGGACTGTCGGTTAGCCGTCAACTTCCAGCCTGTCAGCCATCCGTCGGCGTGAGTCCGACGGCTCGCTTGAGGTGCTGGACGGTCCCGATCGCTTCGAGCGCGCCCGTCACGACCTGGGCCGCCCGCACGCGCTGGGCGTCGTCGGCCAGCTTGCTTTCGAGCAGCTCGGAATTGGCCAGGATCACGCCGAGTTGGTTGTTCAGCCGATGGAAGAGGCTGACGATATCCGGACCGGGCCGGGCGTCCCGCGGGGCGCCGGGCGAGGTGTCAGGCGCCACGGCTCAACCGTTCGAGCCCCAGTGGCGGCTCGGCGACGCCGCCGGGGTCTCGCCAGAGGGTATCGGCGAAGATCCTGACGGATCCGCCGGCCGTCCGCACGTACTGGATCTTGCCGCTGGAGATCCAGTTGTAGATGGTGCGGCGACTGACGCCCACCAGTTCGCAGGCCTTGGGAATTGAGACTGTTGTGCGATCCAGCATCGCCCAATGCTATCGGCGGGCGCGCCGGTGGACTTTAGAACGTTTACCAGAAGGTTTGCCGCATGGCTGATACCCAGCAACATCTCCTGCTCGTGGACGACGAGCGCGCGTTCCGCGAGGTCATTGCGGAGCGGCTTGGCGACCACGGGTATCGCGTGGAACAGGCCGGATCCGGCGAGGAAGCGCTGGAACGGCTGAACGAGTTCGCCTTCGACGTGCTCATCACGGACTTGCGGCTGCCGGGCGTCGATGGACGCCAGGTGCTGGACGAGGCGTTCGCGCGCTATCCCGACATCACGGCCATCGTCATCACCGGCTTTGGCGGCGTGCGCGAGGCGGTCGAAGTGACGCGGCTCGGCGCCGAGGGGTTCATCACGAAGCCGTTCCAGTTCGAGGAATTGCTGCACGAATTGTCCACGGCCGCGGAAAAGCGCCGTTTGAAGTCGGAAAACGCCTATCTGCGCGCGCAGTTGCAGGACCGGTCCAAACTCGACGGCATCATCGGCCGCACGCCCATCATGCTGCAGTTGTTCGAGCTGATTCGCACGGTCGCGGCCACGTCCAGCACGGTGCTGATCACGGGCGAAACGGGTACGGGCAAGGAACTGGCGGCGCGGGCCATTCACGACGCGAGCCCGCGGAAGTCGCAGCGATTCGTCGCGCTCAACTGCAGCGCCATTCCCGAGACGCTGCTGGAAGCCGAGATTTTCGGTCACGTGCGCGGCGCGTTCACGGGCGCGGTCGCCAACCGGCCGGGCCGGCTCGAGCAGGCGAACCGCGGCACCCTCTTTCTCGATGAAATCGGGAATATGAGCCCGGCTCTGCAGGCGAAGCTGCTGCGCGTCCTGCAGTCGCGGGAATTCGAGCGCGTCGGCGACTCGCAGACGATCAAGGTGGATGTGCGCGTGGTGGCCGCGACGAATTCCGACCTGAAGAAAATGGTCGCCGAGGGCGGCTTCCGCGAAGACCTGTTCTACCGGCTGAACGTCATTCCCGTCCGCCTGCCCGCGCTGCGCGAACGACGCGCGGACATTCCCGTGCTGGCGCAGCATTTCCTGGATCGCTTCGCGAAGGAGTCGCAGCCGCCGCGCGGCCGCGTGACGATCGCGCAGGAAGCGCAACAGTCCCTGATGGCGTACGCGTGGCCGGGCAACGTGCGGCAGCTCGAGAACGTGATCGAGCGCGCGTTTGCGCTGTCGCCCGGGCGCAATCAGATCGGCGCGGCCGACCTGCCGCCGGAATTGCAGCAGGTCAACGTGGCGATCGATCCCGCCGACTACGTCCTGCCGGACGACGGCGTCGATCTCGAGGATGCCGTGGCGAAGTTCGAACACGCGCTGATCAAGCGCGCGCTGGATCGCACCGAGGGCAACAAGAGCCAGGCCGCCGACCTGCTGAAGGTGAAGCGGACGACGTTGATCGAGAAACTGAAGAGACTGGAGCGGTTCTGACGTGGCGGCACATTCATTCTGGGTCATCGTTGACGGGCAGACGCCGACGTCGTTTCGATCGCGGCAGCAGGAAGATCTGCTGCCGACGCTCACGCAACTGAAGCGGACGCAGCCGGACGTGCGATTGATGTGGTTCGAGCGCGGGCGCCTGTGGGCGTCGCCCGACGAAGCGCGGGCCGCGTTGATCGCCAGGCGCACGTCGCCGACCGGCCGGAATCGCGCGTGGCGCCCTGGCGGCGACCACAAGGATCCGCGAGCGAAGTACGACATCAGCCGGGACGAGCGACGCGCGCGATTCAAGTCGCGCCACGAGCGGGATCTGCGCGATGGCGGCCCCCCTTCGCGGCCGCGCGGAGACGAGCCGGGTTCACCAGAGACGCCGGGCGGCCCGCCGCCGGAACAGGGCCCGCGCCCGGATCGTCCGCCGTTCAAGCCGCGGGGCGATCGCCCGCCGTTCCGGCCACACGGACAGGGACGGCCGCCGTTCAAGCCTTACGGCGATCGACCGCAGGGCGACCGGCCATTCAGGCCGCGCGAGGACCGGCCGGGCGGGGATCGGCCGTTCAGGCCGCGGGGCGATCGACCACAAGGCGACAGACGCCATTTGGCCGCAAGGCGATCGACCACCAGGGGACCGGCCGCCATTTCGGCCGAGACCGGAGGGTGACCGGCCCCGAGGCGATCGGCCACCGTTTCGATCGCACGACAGGCCGCCATTCAGGCCAAGGCCCGATGGCGATCGCCCGCGCGGCGACAGGCCGCAGGGAGATCGGCCGTTCAGACCGCGCAGCGATCGACCACCGGGAGACCGGCCGCCGTTCCGGCCGAGACCGGATGGCGATCGGCCTCGAGACGATCGACCGCGCAGTGATCGTCCGTTCAGTGATCGTCCGCGCGGCGACCGGCCGACGGGTGATCGGCCCTACGGCACCCGGCCCCAGGGCAAGCGGCCGTTTGGCAAGCCGCCATTCGGCAAGCCGCCGTTTGGCGATCGGCCACGAGGCGATCGACCGTTCAGCGATCGGTCGCGCGAGGATCGCCCGCGTGACGATCGGCCACGCCCTGATCGGCCACCGCGTGAAGGGCGGCCCGAGGGCGGCCGCCCGGCAGGCGATCGGCCGAAGAGTTTCGGTGATCGGCCGTGGAGACCGAAGAAGCCCGGCGGCAAACCGTGGCAAGCCGGCCGGCCGTGGAAACCGAAGAAGCCGGGAGGCGGTAAGTAGATCCCGTCCGGCGGGCTGAAGCCCGCCGGCTCCTGCAGCACGCGCGAGCTACGCGCGCGCCGGCTGGACCTGGAAGAACTGTTCGATGGTGTCGCGCAGTTGGTTGATGGACCCGGCGTGGTTGATCGTGACGCGCAGGTCCGCGCCGCCGATCAGGCCCTTGGTGTACCAGGCGCATAGGGCGCGGAGTTTGTTGATCACCCAGCGCTCGCGGCCGCGGGCGGCCGCGGGCGGCGCGGCGCTCGTCTGACCCGGCGCGGCATGGCGGAATCCCGCCTCTTCGCCGACGCCCTCGACCAGCAGCAGGTCGATGTAATCCAGCAGGAACTGGCCGCGCTCGGCGAGTGACGCGTCGGTGGCCGCGCGGCCCTGCCGCGCGGCGGAGGCCTGCGCGAAGATCCAGGGATTGCGCAGTGCGCCGCGGCCCACGAGCACGCCGCTCACGCGGCCATCCGCCAACCGCTCGAGAATCTGCCCCGGCTCAACGCAATCGCCCGATCCGAAGACGGGAATCTTCACGGCCTCGGCGACCCGGCCCACGAGGGACCAGTCGGCGTGTCCGCTGTAGGACTGCGCGGCCGTGCGCCCATGGACGGTGACCGCGGCGGCGCCCGCGCCTTCGACCATCCGCGCCAACTCAGGCGCGTTGACTTCCGTGTCGTTCCAGCCCGCGCGCATCTTGACGGTCACCGGAATCCGCACCGCGGACGTCATCGCGCGCACGATCGCGGCCGCGTGTTCCGGCTCGCGCATCAGGCTGCAGCCGGCATGGTGCTTGGCGATCTTCGGCACCGGGCACCCCATGTTCACGTCCACGATGTCCGCGCCCATGCCCTCGACAACTTGCGCGGCACCGGCCATCACCGCGGGATCGCCGCCGAAGATCTGCACCGACACCGGGCGTTCTTCTTCGGTGTACTCGGCGTACTCGAGCGTGCGGTCGATCCCGCGCACCAGGCCTTCCGACGACACCATCTCCGTCACGACGAGGCCGCACCCGCCCTGCCGCTTGACGAGCCGGCGGAACGCGGTGTCGGTCATGCCCGCCATGGGGGCGAGCGCGACGGGATTCTGGAGTTCGATGGATCCGATCTTCATGCGAGTGTGCGGCGGGGCGCCGCGCGGACGCGGGTTACTTCCCGTCCTTCGGCGCGGCCGGTTTCATGCGGGCCGCGCGCGCGACGTCGTACATCTTCTTGTAGTTGTCGTCTTTCCACTCGATGACCGCCTGGACCAGCAGTTTCTCGAGGAACTTCGCCCGCTCGACGTCCAGCCGGCTGTTCAGGATGTGCTGGCCGATCTGATCGCGCGACTTCTCGAATGTCTCGACGTCGGAGACGCTGCGTGTCTCGAGCTTGATGATCTGGTAACCGGCCTTGGTCCGCAGCGGCTCGGTGATGTCGCCGGGCTTCATCTTGTCGAGCAGTTCCATGAGGGCGGGACTCAGGTCCGAGAGGTTGATCGGCCCGATCACGCCGCCGGTGGCTTTCGTCCCGGACTCGGACACTTCGGCCACGAGCGCGACGAAATCCTCGCCCTTCAAGGCGCGGTCGCGAACCGCCGCGACCTTCTGCTTGACGGTCTCGTCCGTCGAGACGTTGAACGTCGCCTGGCCGCTGGCGGACTTGTCGACCGGCACCGTGATCATGATTTCCCGCAACGTGACGGTCGAGGGCTTCATGAATTCGTTTTGATGCGTGTTGTAGTACTGACGCGCCTCTTCTTCCGTCAGCGTCATGTTCTTCATCAACTCGCGCTGCTGCACGTTCTGCACGAACCAGGCCCGCTCCATGTTGACGCGCAGGTCCGCCATCGTCATGCCTTCCTGCTTGAGCGCCTCCGGAAAGGTCTTGTCGTCGAGCTTGTTCGCTTTCTTCAGTTCCTCGAGCGACTTCGCGAACGTGGACTCGTTGTATTTCATCCCCAGTTCTTTGCCATGCTGCATGACGACGAGCTCGTCGACGGCGTCCACGAGGATGTCCGGCGTGACGTCCCCCAGGGCCGACCGCAATCCGGGATCGCTCTTGAGGTCCTCCCCTTTCCGGACTTGCCGGTTCTGGTCGCGCAAGGTCTGAATCTGGCGGAACTCGAGTTCGCTCTGCGTGAAGATCTCGCCGTTCACCTTCACGATGATCTTCTGGAGGATGGTGCTCGGCCCGGTGGCGATGGCCGGCTTGGCCGGCGCCGGCGTCTGCGCCGGCGTCTGCGAGGCACCCGCCGCCTGGGCTGACCCGGCCGTGCTTGGGCGGTGCCGGCCGTGCCCTGGGCCGTGCCGGTCGTGCCTTGCGCGGCCAGCACCCCGGCCCCGATGGCGATCATGGCAACGACAACAGCGAGAACGGATTTCTTCATTTGTGATGCTTTCAGGAACGATTTCGCTGCAAGTGGCGCAGCTTCAATATCTTAGCCTGTCACCAAGCTCTGGCTCAACTGGTCCAGAAGGCTGCCAAGCCGCTGGAATATAGACGCCGGGTCGGCCTGCTTAGCCTCAAGCGCCAATCGGAGCACGGCCGGCGGGAGCAGTGTGAGGTCGCGCCGGCTCTTGATCAGCTTGAACAGCATGGCCGGATCGACCTTCGCGTCCTGGCGGAACTTCAGGACGGCCGTGGCGCCGTCGCGCTCGACGCTCTCGAGTCCAATGCGGTCGGCCTTGACGCGCACGCGCGCGTGCTGCGCCAGATTCAGGACCGGCGCGGACGTCGGGCCGTAGCGATCCGCGAGTTCCTCCAGCAACCGGTCCACGTCCTCGAGCGTGTGCGCGTTCGCCATGCGCCGGTACGCGGACAGCCGCTGGTTCATGTCGGGGATATAGCTCTCGTCCACGCGCAGATCGATCTTCAGGTTGACCGTCGCGCGGCGTTCGTCTTCGAGATCCTCGCCCTTCAACTCGCGGATGGTCTCCTCGAGCAGCTTCATGTACATGTCGAAGCCGACCGCTTCGATGTGCCCGCTCTGCTCGCCGCCCAGCAGGTTGCCGGCGCCGCGGATCTCCAGATCCAGCGCCGCGATCCGGAATCCGCTGCCCAAATCGCTGAACTCGCGGATCGCCGCGAGCCGGCGCCGCGCCACGGGCGACAGCGTCTGCTCCGGGGGAATCAGCAGGTACGCGTACGCCCGCCGGTCCGATCGCCCCACCCGGCCCCGCAACTGGTAGAGCTGGGCCAGGCCGTAGCGGTCCGCGCGATTGATGATGATCGTGTTCGCGTTCGCGATGTCGAGCCCGTTCTCGACGATGGTCGTCGCCACGAGCACGTCGCTCTTGTGTGCCACGAAATCGACCATCACGCGCTCGAGGTCGTCCTCGCCCATCTGGCCGTGCCCGACCGCGACGCGGGCTTCGGGCACGAGCCGCGCCACGAGGCCCGCGATCGAGTGAATGGACTCGACGCGGTTGTGCACGAGGAAGACCTGGCCGCCCCGCTCGATTTCCGTGCGGATGGCGCGCGCGATCGCGTCCGCATCGAACTTGATGACCTGCGTCTGGATCGACAGCCGGTCGCGCGGGGGAGTCTCGATCACCGACATGTCGCGGATCCCCGCCAGCGACATGTTCAACGTCCTCGGGATCGGCGTCGCCGTCATCGTCAGGACGTCCACCTTTCGGCGGAGCTGCTTGATGCGCTCCTTGTGCGACACGCCGAACCGCTGCTCTTCGTCCACGACGAGCAGGCCCAGGTCGCGAAACACCACGTCCTTCGACAGCAGCCGGTGCGTGCCGACGATGATGTCGAGCTGGCCGCTGGCGAGCTGCGCCAGGGTCGCCTTCTGCTCGACCTTGCTCCGGAAGCGGCTGACCATGTCCACGCTGACGGGAAAGCCGGCGAATCGATCCTTGATCGTCTTGAGGTGCTGGAACGCGAGCACGGTCGTGGGCGCGAGGAACGCGACCTGCTTGCCGTCCATCACGACCTTGAACGCCGCCCGCATGGCGACTTCGGTTTTGCCGTACCCGACGTCGCCGCAGAGGAGCCGATCCATCGGCGTCGCGGATTCGAGATCGCGGGTGATGTCGGCGATCGCGGTCGTTTGATCGGGCGTCAGCTCGTACGCGAACGCGTCGGCGAATTCCTGCTGCCAGTGCGAATCCGGGCTGAACGCATGGCCGGCCACGGCCTTGCGCGCGGCATAGAGCTTCAGCAGCTCCTCGGCCATGTCGCGCATGGCCTTCTTGACGCGGGTCTTCGCCTTCTCCCAGGTCGCGCCGCCCAGCTTGTCGAGCGCGGCGGCCGCGCCGCCGGTGTACTTCTGGACCAGGTCCAGGCGCTCCAGCGAGACGAACAGCTTGTCGTCGCCGGCGTACCGGAGTTCCATGAACTCCAGTTCCTCGAGGCCGGTGCCGACCGCGATCTTCTTCAGGCCGACGAAACGGCCGATCCCGTTGTCCACATGCACCACGAGATCGCCGACCTTCAGGTCGCGGAAGTCGGACAGGAACGAACGGCTGGCGGATCGGCGCCGCTCGTGCGTGCGGCGTTCTTCTTCGAACAGATCGGTCTCGGCGAACAGCCGCAGATGGGCCTCGGGCAGGTGGAATCCCTGGGACAGCCAGCCGGTGGTGACGAGGACCGCGGCGTGTTCGAGGTCGTCGGCATCCGCGACCGCGCGGGCGCGGATGTCGTAGTCCGCGAGCAGTTCGATCGTGCGTTCGGCGCGTCCGGGCGTCGCGGCTACGAACACGACACGATCGCCTGCCGCGCGCGCCTCGCGGATTTCCTCCACCCAGTCGCCAATGCGGCCGTGGTAGGCCGCGGCCGGACGGACGGCGACATGGTCCGCCTTCGCCGCCTCCGGCGCTTCGGCGAGACCAGTCCGCTGACCGTCGCCTCGGCGGCTTCGGCGAGACAAGCCCGTCGCTCTCGGCGCTCTCGATGGCGAGTTCCGTGACGCGGCGGCCGGCGGCGATCCAGGGCTCCATCGCCGGCCAGGCCAGCGCCAGCGTGTCAAACGCGGGCACCAGGCGTCCGCGGGCGGTCAGATCGTCCGCGGTCTTGCGCCACTGCTGCTCCAGCGCACCCGCCCGCTCCGCCACCTCGTCCGGTTCGTACACGATGAGCGCGGCGCCCGCACGGCGGGCGTAGTCGACGATGGTGGCCGACCGATCGAACGCGGCGGGATCGTCGGGTCGCGCCTCATCGGGCAGCAGTTCCCGCTGCGGCGTGACCGTCACCCGGTCGAGCGCGGTCAACGAACGCTGCGTGGCGGCGTCGAACCGGCGGATGGACTCGATGATGTCCCCGACGAATTCGAGCCGCACGGGCTGCGCCTCGGTCGACGGATAGAAATCGACAATGCCGCCGCGCACGCAGTACTCGCCGTGCTCGTCCACCGGATCTTCCGGCGAGAAACCGGCCAGCACGAGCCTCGCGCCCAGATCGCGCGGCGCGACGTCGTCGCCCGGGGCGACCGACACGCCGGCGCGCGCGAACCGGCCGGGATCGGACAGGCGCGGCACCAGCGCCCGCGCCGAGGCCACGACCAGCCGTGCGTGGCCGGTCACGAGACCGTGCAGCGCAGCCGCGCGCGCGGAGGCCACCTCCAGGTGCGGCTGGAGGCCGCGGTACGGATCGACTTCCTGCGACGGGAACGGCCGGACCGCCCGCTCGGCATCGGCTGGAGTCAGGCCCGCCACGTTGGCCAGGAAGAACCGGGCGTCCGCGGTCATCTGCTCGACGGCCGCGTCCGTCGGGACGACGAGCAGCACCGCGGCGTCCTCGGCGGCGACGGCGGCGTGGAAGGCCATGGCCGCCGGCGGCAGGCCGGTCAGCGCCGGGCGGGCGCGGTTGAGCCCGCCGCGCGAGGCCGCGGCTTTGAGCAGCGCCCGAAGCGCCAGTGACGAGGTGTGCTGGAGCATGGCTGCCGGCTAGCGTTCCGGCGCGGTCTTCGCTTTCTCAATGATGGCCGATGTCGACCATCCCGACTCGATCGGCACGCGCACGACCTTCCCGCCGCGGGCCTCGACGGTCTCGCGGCCGACAATCGCGTCCGCGGCCCAGTCTGCGCCCTTCACGAGCACATCCGGCGTGAGCCGATCGATGATGGCCTGCGGCGTCTCTTCGTCGAAGATCACGGCCGCGTCCACGACGCCGAGCGCTTCGAGCACTTCGGCGCGCTCGCGCTCCGGCATGATCGGCCGCGACGGTCCTTTGTTCGCGCGCACCGATCGGTCGGAGTTGACGCCGACGATGAGCACGTCGCCGAGCGCGCGGGCAGCCGTGAGATAGCGGACGTGGCCGGGATGGAGCAGATCGAACACGCCGTTGGTGAAGACGACGCGGCGCCCCTGCGACCGGGCGTCGCGGACGAAGGCTTCGGCGTCGTCGAGGCCCAGCATCGCGCTACGTCCCCGGCTTGATCGTGACGTGGCCCTGGAAGTCCCAGTGGTGCCGGGGCCGGTAGATCCCGACGTCCTTGGTCCGTGACTTCACCCGGAACGTGTAGAGCAGGCGGTGATAGTCGTAGGGGGCGCCGTCGCGCCGGTGCACGGCCACGTCCACCTTGTAGGTGCCCTCGATGAGGTCGAGGGCCTCGAACGCGACAAAGACGTCCGCGTCACCGGAGAGGGACTGCGGCTCGAACTCGTCGATGTCGGTGTTCGTGCCGTAGACGCACACGCCTTCGGCATTGAAGACGCCGACGCCAAAGACGAAATCCTCCACCGCCTGGTGCGCGCGGACGCGAAGGTGCAGGCGCATCGGATCGCCGGACTGAAAGACGTGCGCCGCGTGGCCCTGCGCGTCGAGCAACCCGACCTGGGCGATCTCGACAATCCGGGATCCCCACCGGCCAGGGGCGGCCTTCGTCATGTCCGGCGGTCGGATCGCTGGGCGGGGCGGGCGCGGCCGGGCCGGCTGGCACCTCGCCGGTCGAGGCCTTGCTGCACCTTGACGTCCGCGGACCGCGAGGAACTGCTCTTCCTGCTGCTGAACGCTGGACATGTAGGCGTCGACGACCCGCTTGGGATCGCCTTCTGCCTGCTTCCGCCCGCCGTCCAGCCAGATCGCTTCATCGCAGAGGCGCTCGATCAAGCCGAGCGAATGGGTGACAAGCAGGACCGTCTTGCCCCGGCGTTTGAAGTCCGCGAACTTGTCCAGGCACTTGTGGGTGAAGGCTTCGTCGCCCACGGCCAGCACTTCGTCCACGAGGAGCACTTCGGGATCGACATGGATCGCCACCGAGAACCCGAGTCGCATGTACATGCCGGAGGAGTACGCCTTCACGGGCTCGTCGATGAAATCGGTGAGCTCGGCAAACTCGACGATTTCGTCGAATCGCTTCTCGATCTCCCGCTTCGTGAGGCCCAGCATGATGCCGTTGATGAAGACGTTCTCGCGCCCGGAGATCTCCGGGTGGAACCCCGCACCCAGTTCGATCAGGGCCGACAGCCGGCCGCGGACGGTCACGGTGCCCGAGGTCGGCTTCGTGATGCCGGCCACCAGCTTCAGCGCCGTGCTCTTGCCGGATCCGTTCCGCCCGATCACGCCGAACGTGCTGCCTTGCGGGACGCGCAGCGAGACATCGGTCAGCGCGTGAAACGTCTCGTCTGGATTCAGATCGTTCAGGATGCTGCGCTGCATCAGCGCGCTCTTCAGCGTGGCGAAATGCCGGCTGCCGTAGCGGCGGTAGACCTTGGTGACCCCGGCCAGTTCGATCGCGGGCTTGCCCTGAGCGGACATCACACGACCTCCGCCAGGGAATCGCGCAGGCGATCGAACAACCAGTACCCGGCCAGAAAGACGACGATGGACACGGCACCGAGCGCGAGGAGCCAGTAGAGATGGCCGAACGCATTCTGCGGGTGAAACAGGATCTCCTGGTACGACACCGCCAGGTGCGTGAACGGGTTCAGGTCCAGCCACGGCTTGAGCTGCGGAACCGACGCGATCGGATAGATAATCGGCGTCGCGAAAAACCAGAACGTCAGCAGATTCGTGAGGATGTCGCGGACGTCGCGAAAATGCACGGTCAGCGCCGACAGGGCGAGAGCCAGGCCGGCGGTCAGGATGAGCTGCACGAGAATCACGACGGGCAGCCAGATGAGTTCTGCAGCGTGCAACGCCACTTCGGGGATCGCCGGCGAGCCGTCGGCCGGCGGCGGCACGCCAACGTAGGCGTAATAGGCCAGGAACAGCCCGAGGATCGGCAAGCCCAGCAGGAAGTGCACCATGTTGGCGAGCACGCTCACGATGGGCAGCACCTCGGCCGGAAACAGCACCTTCTTGATCAGATTGCCGCCGGCGATCAGCGATCCCGCCGATTCGTTCAGCGACGACGCGAACCACGTCCACGGCAGCAGGCCGCAGAACAGGAAGAGCGCGTACGGCTGGACGGTGTTGTCCTTGGACGTGACGAAGTACTTGAAGACCGCCGAATAGACCAGCAACAACAGGAGCGGATTGCCGAAGGACCAGAAGATCCCGAGAACCGATCCCCGATACCGCGCCTTCAGTTCGCGGGCGACGAGGCTCTGAATCAGGCCCCGGTATCGGGCGAGGTGCGCGAGGTTATGCCACATCGACCTGCAGCGTCGCCACGGTGATGTTGTCGGGGCCCCCGGCCGTGTTGGCCGCGTCGATCAGGTCCTGGCAAATCGCCTCGAGCGGCGCGTCGCGGCCCACGATGGCGACGAGGCGATCCGGCGGCACGACGCCGGACAGGCCGTCGGAGCACAGCAGGATGCGGTCGCCGGCCTGCACGTCCAGTTCGCGCACGTCCACGCCGGGATCCTCGCCGCCGGACAACGCGCGCGTGACGACATGCCGCCACGGATGGTGCCGGGCGTCGGCCTCGGAGAGGACGCCGGCCCGCACCTGCTCGGTGACCCAGGAATGATCCTCGGTGAGCTGGGTCAGCACGCCGCCTCGCAGCAGGTACACGCGGCTGTCGCCCACGTGCGCCACGACGGGTTTGCCCTTGTTCACCAGGACGACGGCGGCCGTGGTCGCCATGCCGCGCAGTGTCTCGTCGTCGTGCATCGCGGTGGCCAGACGCCGGTTCGCGAGCCGGAATGCGGCCGTCAGGCGATTGCCGTCGAAGCTCAGTTCCGTGTCGTACGGAAACGGCCACGTCGTATTGCTGTCCGCGGCGCGCGTGTCGTTGATGAAGGTCTCGATCACCTGCGCGGCGAGGCGCGACGCGACCTCGCCGGCGGCGTGCCCCCCCATCCCGTCCGCAACGATGAACAGGCCGAGATCGGGCCGCGCGCACACGGTGTCTTCGTTGGCCTCCCGCCGCAGGCCCGGGTGTGACAGTACGGCGGAAGAAACAGTTGGCATGCCGGTCAGGAACGTGTGCGCACGTGTTGGGACACTTGAAGCCGCGTCAGGGCGCGGAGCAGGGCCACGCGCGCGACTTCGTAGTCCATCTCTTTTGAAGGCTTCGCGAGGGCCTCCTCGGCTCGCCGCTTGGCGGCCTCGGCGCGGGCGAGGTCGATGTCCTCGGCGCGTTCGGCGATCTGCGCCAGGACCGAGACGCGGTCGCCGACGACTTCGGCGAATCCGCCGGCGACGAACGCAAAGGTCTTGTCGCTGCCCTTGCGGTACCACATCGGTCCGATGCGCAGCAGGGCCAGCAGCGGGGCGTGCCCGGGCAGCACGCCGAAATCGCCGGCCTCGCCCGGCAGCACGACCTCGTCCACGTCCTCGTGGGCGATCGACCGCTCGGGCGTCACGAACTCCAGACGAATATGGGTGGGCAGCGCCATGTTAGTGGGCCTTCGCGCGCTCCAGGACGTCTTCGATGGTGCCGGCGAGGTAGAACGCCTGTTCCGGAACCTCGTCGTGCTTGCCGTCGACGATCTCGCGGAACCCGCGGACGGTGTCGGCGATCGCCACGTACTTGCCCTTGTGGCCGGTGAACTGTTCGGCCACGAAGAACGGCTGCGACAGGAACTTCTGCACCTTGCGCGCGCGCGTCACGGTGAGTTTGTCGTCTTCCGACAGTTCGTCGATGCCAAGGATCGCGATGATGTCCTGCAGGTCCTTGTAGCGCTGCAGCGTCTGCTTCACGTCCTTGGCCACCTGGTAGTGCTCCTCGCCGATGACGCGCGGGTCCAGGATGCGCGACGTGGACGCCAGCGGATCGACGGCGGGGTAGATGCCCAGTTCGGCGATGGCGCGCGACAGGTTCGTGGTCGCGTCCAAGTGCGCGAAGGCGGTGGCCGGCGCCGGGTCCGTGTAGTCGTCGGCGGGCACGTAGATCGCCTGCACGGAGGTGATCGATCCCTTGGACGTGGACGTGATGCGCTCCTGCAGCTCGCCCATTTCCGTGAGCAGCGTCGGCTGGTAGCCGACGGCTGACGGCATGCGGCCGAGCAGCGCCGACACTTCCGAGCCGGCCTGGGTGAACCGGAAAATGTTGTCGATGAAGAGGAGCACGTCCTTCTTTTCCGCGTCGCGGAAGTACTCCGCCACGGTGAGCGCGGACAGCGCCACGCGCAGACGCGCGCCCGGCGGTTCCGTCATCTGGCCGTAGACCAGCGCCGCGCGCGACTTCGACGGGTCGTTCACGTCGATGACGCCGCTCTCCTGGAACTCGAGCCACAGGTCGTTGCCCTCGCGGGTGCGTTCGCCGACCCCGCCGAACACCGACACACCGCCGTGCTTCATGGCGATGTTGTTGATGAGCTCCATGATGATGACGGTCTTGCCGACGCCGGCGCCGCCGAACAGGCCGATCTTGCCGCCCTGCAGGTACGGCTCGAGCAGGTCGATGACCTTGATGCCCGTCTCGAACATCTTCAGTTCGGTGGACTGCTCTTCGAGCGTGGGCGCCAGGCGGTGGATCGGCCAGCGCTCCTTGGACTTCACCGGCCGATCCGGAAAGTCGACCGGCTCACCCAGCACGTTCAGCACGCGCCCCAGCGTTTCGGGGCCGACCGGCATCGTGATGCCCTCGCCCGTGTCCTCGGCCTTCATCCCGCGCTGCAACCCGTCGGTCGGCTTCATCGCGACCGTGCGCACGCGGTTCTCGCCCAGGTGCTGTTCCACCTCGACGATGACGTCGACGTGTTCTCCGCCGGCCTCGCCCGTCACGCGCACCGCGTTGTAGATGGCGGGCAGCGACCCGCCCGGGAACTCGATGTCCACAACCGGCCCGATGACCGCGACGACCTTGCCGACCTTGACTGCTTCAGCGACTGCCATTGGTGACTCCGGACACGAACGTCGAAGTTCGAACTTCGACGTTCGAAGTTGCTCTTACAGCGCTTGCGCGCCCGACACGACCTCGATGATTTCCCGCGTAATCGCCGCCTGCCGAATCTTGTTCATCGTGAGCGTCAACCCGTCGATCATTTCAGCGGAGTTGCGCGTGGCCGCGTCCATCGCGGTCATCTGCGCGGCGTAGAACGCGGCGTTCGACTCGAGCAGCGCGCGCATGACCTGCACCTCGACCAGCCGGGCCAGCATCGCGTCGAAGATCTGCTGCGCCGACGGCTCGTAGATGTACTCGTTGCCGGCTGTCCGGGCCGGCGTCATCCCCGCTGATGGGCTCGAGGGGCAGCAACTGCTCGACCGTCAGCTTCTGCGCCATCACGGACTTGAACTCGTTGTAGACCAGGTGGACGCTGTCAACCTTGCCTTCGATGAAGTCGCTCATGGCCGGCGCCGCGATGGCCTCGGCTTCCGCGAACTGGATGTGCTTCGGCAGGTTGACGTGCTCGAACCGGACCGGCACGCCGCGCCGCCCCAGCATGTCCCGGCCCTTGCGGCCGACCAGGCCCAGCGAGATCGCCCGGCCGGGGTTGTCGCGCAGGAACGCGCCGGCCGCCTTGATGATGTTCGTGTTGAAACTGCCGCACAGACCGCGATCCCCGGTGATCACGATGATCAACGTCGCACCGGACCTGGCGCCCGGCCGCTGCGCGAGCAGCGGATGGCTCGTATGATCGACGCGGCTCGCGATGCTCGCCAGCATGCGGCGCGACTCGCGGGCGAACGGGCGCGTGGCCACCACCCGTTCCTGCGCGCGACGCAGCTTGGACGCGGCGACCATCTTCATCGCCTTCGTGATCTGCTGCGTGTTCTTGACGGCGCGTATGCGCCGCCGCATGTCAATCAGCGAGGCCATGACCCACCCTTAGGCCGCCACCACCGGTGCCGGTGCCGCAAACTTCTTCCCGTATTCCTCGAGCGCCGTCTTCAGGTTCGCCTTCAGCTCATCGTCCAGAATCTTCTTCTCGACGATGGCTGCCCAGCAGTTTCGCGTGGCTGGTCTCGAGGAACCGATAGAGCCCTTCCTCGTACGCGCGGAGCTTCTCGACGGGGATGGCGTCCAGATAGCCGTTCGTGGCGGCGAAGACAATCGCGACCTGCCGCTCGACCGGCAGCGGCTGGTACTGCGGCTGCTTGAGGATCTCCGTCAGGCGCTTGCCGCGCGCGAGCTGCCGCTGCGTGGCCTGGTCGAGATCGCTGCCGAACTGCGCGAACGCCGCGAGTTCGCGGTACTGCGCCAGGTCGAGCCGCAGGCTGCCGGCCACCTGGCGCATCGCCTTGATCTGCGCCGACCCGCCGACGCGCGACACCGAGTTGCCGACGTTGATCGCCGGGCGGATGCCCTGGTTGAACAGGTCGGATTCCAGGAAGATCTGGCCGTCGGTGATCGAAATGACGTTCGTCGGAATGTACGCCGACAGGTCGCCGGCCTGCGTTTCGATGATCGGCAGCGCGGTGAGTGAGCCGCCGCCCAGTTCGGCCTTGAGCTTGGCCGCGCGCTCCAGCAGCCGCGAGTGCAGGTAGAAGACGTCGCCCGGGTACGCCTCGCGGCCCGGCGGCCGGCGCAGCAGCAGCGAAATCTCCCGGTAGGCCTGCGCGTGCTTGGAGAGGTCGTCGTACACGCACAGCGCGTGGCGGCCGGAATCGCGGAAGAACTCGCCGATCGTGCACGCCGAATACGGGCTGATGTAGAGCAGCGGCGCCGGGTCCGACGCGCCGGCCGAGACGACGATGCTGTATTCCATCGCGCCGGCGTCCTCGAGCGTCTTGACGACCTGCGCCACCGTGGACTGCTTCTGCCCGATGGCGTTGTAGATGCAAATGACGCCCAGGCCCTTCTGGTTGATGATCGTGTCGACCGCGACGGCCGTCTTGCCCGTCTGCCGGTCGCCGATGATCAACTCGCGCTGGCCGCGGCCGATGGGCACCATGCCGTCGATGGCTTTGAGTCCGGTCTGCAGCGGTTCCTTCACGGGTGAGCGGGCCACGACGCCGGGCGCGATGCGCTCGATCGGCATGAACTGCTTCGACGCGATCGGCCCCTTGCCGTCGATCGGCTGGCCGAGGGCATTGACGACGCGGCCGATGAGTTCGTCGCCGACCGGCACCGAAATGATGCGGCCCGTCCGCTTGACCTGGTCGCCTTCCTTGATGGCCGACGAATGGCCCAGGAGCACGGCGCCAACGGTGTCCTCCTCGAGGTTCAGCGCGATGCCGAACAGGCCATGCGGAAACTCGAGCATCTCGCCGGCCATGGCGCGTTCGACGCCGTGGATACGCGCAATACCGTCGCCGCAGGAGATGACGGTGCCGACTTCGGCCACGTCCACATCCACGATGTAGTTACCAATCTGGTCGCGGATGATCTTGGAGATGTCTTCGGCTTTGATCTGCATGGGTCGCGCTCGGTCTCAGTTCTGCTGCCTTGTGGGGCGGGGCTTCAGCCCCGCCGTCCCCGCCGGGCCTGAAGGCCCGGCCTACATCGTGCGCTGTTCGTTGTCAGTTGTTCGTTGTCAACTTCTCCCGCAACCGCGCCAACTGGCCCGCGACGGAAGCGTCGTACACAAACGTCCCGATGCGCGCGACCACGCCGCCGATGATGGCCGGATCGACCCGCTCGGTCATCGTCACCGTCTTGCCAGACGCACGCCCGAGCGCGTCGGCCAGGGCCGCGCGGCTGGACACCGTGAGGGGCACCGCGGTCACGACGTCCGCCTGCGCGAGGCGCTTCGCGTCCATCACGCGCTCGGCGAAGGCCGCCGCCACCTGGGGCAGGAGCGACAGCCGATCGCGATCGGCCAACATGCCGACGAGCCGCCGGACTTCCGGGGACGCAAGGCCGGCCGCCGCCATAATGGCGTTGAAAATCGCTTTCTTGACCGAGACCGGGACGGTGGGCGACGCCACCACGTGGCGGAGTTCGGCATGCTCGCCAAACAGGAGGCCGAGGTCCGCGGAGATCCTGGCTGGCGCGATCCACCGAGCCGGCCTTCTGCGTGACCTCGAACAGCGCTGCGGCGTAACGGCGCGCGACTGGCTGCGCGTTCATGACTGCACCGGTCCCCGTTCCACTCGACTGCCTCCGCCGCCTTGACGCGGGGCCCTCAGAATCGGCCCGTGTCGCCTCAGTAAAACGTCAATTTATACCATCCGCAGCCGCAGCCCGGCAAGGCGCGACCCCGGGTTCGCCAGGCCCTCCGCGTCACCCGGACCGCCGGATTTCGTCAAATCAGCCGCACGATCGGATCGGTGGCCGCCCCGGGTTCAGCCACTCGGCCGATGACCGGCGCCCCGATTCCCGCCGCCGCCAGCCGCCGTTGCAGCTCACCTACCCGTTCCGGCCGGATCGCCATGAGGAGCCCCCCGGACGTTTGGGGGTCCTGACAGAGAGCAATCCATTCCGGAGACACGGCCGGCGCCACCCAGAAGCCGGTAAACGCCCGAAGGTTGGCGCGGCCGCCGCACGGCAGGAACTCCTCGGCCAGCGCGAGCGCGCCCGGCAGGGCCGGCAGCGCCCGGGCGGTGATCTCGAGCGTCACGCCGCTCCCCTTCGCCATCTCGCTGGCGTGTCCGGCCAGACCGAAGCCGGTGACGTCCGTGCAGGCGCTGACATCGCCGCGGTCGAGGCTTCGCGCGGCGGCCGCGGCCGCGGCGTTCAACTGCTTCATCGAGGCCACGGCGGCGGCCAGGTATTCGGCCTTGCCCTGGCCGAATTTCGTGGCGCGCACGATGATCCCGGTTCCGAGCGGCTTGGTGAGCACGAGCACGTCGCCGATGCGCGCCGCGGCATTGGTGATGATGCGGTCCGGATCGATCTCGCCGGTAATGGAGTAGCCGAACTTGATTTCGGGATCGGTCACGGTGTGGCCGCCGAGCAGCGCCACGCCCGCGCGATTGAGCAGTTCCGCGCCGCCGCGGAAGATCTCGCGGATGACGTCGGCCGGCGGGCCGTCCTTGGGCAGCGCCGTGATCGCCAGCGCGGTCCTGGGCTCGCCGCCCATGGCGTACACATCGCTGATGGCGTTCGCCGCGGCGATCTGGCCGAAATCGTACGGGTCATCGACGATCGGCGTGAAGAAGTCGACGGTCTGCACGACCGCCGAGCCATTCGACCATCGGTACACGCCCGCGTCGTCCGACGTGCGGAAATCAACGAGGATGCGCGGATCGTCCTGGCGTGGGAGGCCGGCGGTGAGCTGGGCGAGCAACGTCGCGTCGAGTTTGCTCGCGCATCCGGCGCAATCAGCGTATTCGGTCAGGGGTTTCATAGTTGGGTTCCGGGGTTCCGGGGTTCCGAGGTTCCGGGGTTCCGGTTCCAGGGTTCAGAGGTTCGGGTTCGGGGTTCGGGGTTCGAGGTTCGAGGTTCGGATTCGAGGCTCAGGGGTTCAGCTTTCCTGCGTCTTTGAACCCTGGAACCCTGAACCCAGAACCTCGAACCCGAACCTCTGAACCCCGGAACCGGAACCCCGGAACCTCGGAACCTCGGAACCCCGGAACCCTAGGCTCTAGTCACTCCTCCGCACCATCGTCTCGTACAACCGCTGGAGTTCGTCTTCCCCGCTGAATTCAATTTCGATCCGGCCGCTCTGGCCCTTGCGCAGGATGCGGACGCGGGTGGTGCCGAGCGCGACTTTCAGGCGATCTTCGGCCGCGCGCGTGTTCGGATCGGTGCGTTTCGGTGGTGGGGGCGGCGGCGCGGGCGCCAGTTCGTGCCGCACCATCGCTTCCGTCTCGCGCACGGACAAGCCGCGCGACACGACTTCCCGCGCGACACGGCGCTGCGCCGCTTCGTCGGGTAACGTCACGAGCGCGCGCGCCTGGCCCATGCTGAGCGCGCCGGACGCCAGATCGTTGCGGACTTCCGCCGGCAGTTTGAGCAGCCGCATGTAGTTGGCGATCGTCGCGCGGTCCTTGCCGACGCCGGCGGCGATCGCTTCCTGCGAGAGGTGGAACTCGTCGGTCAGCCGGCGGTAGGCCTGCGCTTCTTCGATCGCATTGAGATCCTCGCGCTGGATGTTCTCAATCAGCGCGACCTCGAGCAGGTTTTCGTCGGCGACGTCGCGATAGACGACGGGCACCTTCAGCAGGCCGGCGCGCTGCGCGGCCCGCCAGCGGCGCTCGCCGGCGACGATTTCGGTGCGATCTCCGGCGCGGCGGACGAGGATCGGCTGGATGACGCCGTGGCTGCGGATCGATTGCGCCAGCTCATCGAGCCGTGCGTCGTCCATCTGCCCGCGCGGCTGGCGCGGATTCGGCGTGAGCAGGTCGATGTCCAGCTCAGCGGGGCGCGCGGTGTCGCGCTCGCGCGGGGCGGGCGGCGCGGCGCTGGGAATCAGCGCGCCAAGTCCTCGGCCAAGAGCAGGGCGTTTATCAGCCATCGCGACCTCCGGGATCTCCAGTGCGGCGCGCTATGCGGGCGCGCTTGATGCGGCCGGCGCCGGTTCCGGCGGCTGGCGGCGGCGCGCGAATTCCTTCGCGAACGTCACATAGGCTTCCGCGCCGCGGGAACGCGCGTCGTACAGGATGACGGGCACGCCGTGGCTGGGCGCTTCGCCGAGGCGCACGTTGCGCGGAATCACGGTCTGGTAGACCTGCGCGCCGAAGAACTCGCGGATGTTCGCGCTGACCTGCTGGCCGAGGTTGGTGCGGTCGTCGTACATCGTGAGCAGCACGCCTTCGAGATGCAGCCCCGGGTTGAAGGCCTCGCGCACGCGGTCGATCGTGGAGAGCAGTTCCGCGATGCCTTCGAGGGCGAAGTACTCGCAGTTGAGCGGCACGAGGACGGAATCGGCGGCCACCAGCGCGTTCAGCGTGAGCAGGCCGAGCGACGGCGGCGAGTCGACCAGGATGACGTCGAATTGATCGCGAAGGCGCTCGACGATGCGGCGGAGGCGGAGTTCGCGATGGGGCCGTGTGACGAGTTCGATTTCGGCGCCGGTCAGGTTGCGATCCGCGGGGATGATGGACAGGTGATCGACGGACGTCGGGAGGACGACCTCGCGCGGGTCGAGTTGGTCATCGAGGAGCGCTTCGTAGATCGTGCCACGCGGTGTCGGGTGATTTTTGAGGCCGACGCCGCTGGTGAGATTGCCCTGCGGGTCGAGGTCGATGAGCAGGACACGGCGGTTCGCCATGGCGAGCGAGGCGCCGAGGTTGATGGCGGTGGTGGTCTTGGCGACACCGCCTTTTTGGTTGGCGACAGCGACTATATTATTGGTCATATCGCCAAACATAACAAATATCAGAGCAGTAGATATTGTTTCGCCGTGGAAGAGGTCCAGTCAAGCACGAAAAGCCCACTTACAGGCCAAGGGAGCAAGAAGCCCGGCTGATGTTCCACGTGGAACAATCAGACCGGCTTCCTGAGAACAGCCAGTTCACTCCCCTCTGTCGGATTGAGAGGCTCGACGGAGTGCAGCAGGAAGGACGGAAAAAAAACGACGTCGCGGGACCGGTCCGAACTGGACCGGAACCAAAGCACGAAGGCGCCTGGCTTGGTGAAGGCCGAGACCATGGTCCAGAGCTTCTGATCAGCACGGACCGCCCGAATGGACACGAGGTCGGCCGACTCGTGAAGGTCAGGCCTGGCGAGAAGTTCTTCCATCCTGGCGTTCAGGACCTCGGTGTCCGAAAGCGAGAGTTGGCGGACAGCTTCCCTGAGAAAGGCGGACTTCCTCGCCTTGGCTTCAACCATTCTGAGACGCAGGTTTGGTTCGGCTATTTTGAGTGGGATTGCGGGAGATCCACCGCCAGACCCGATGTCCAGCAGCATTGGAGCGGGGCCTGCTGCTGCAGCGGTTGATGCAGCGATTGATGCAGCAATTGAGGCCCCTGGCTTGACAGCCTGACCGGCCGCGCCTCTGACTTCGACTGGCCCTTCCGCCGGCCGCGCGTGAACCAACAAGGAGGCAACCCTCGACGCCTGGAACGGTTCAACAAGAAGCCGATCAATGGCCTGGTCGGTAGCCGGGTCAAGCTGGAGCGACGTGAGACTTACTGTCTTGTTCCATTTGGCTAAAAGACCAAAATATCGAACAACTAGATCAATCTGCGCATCGCTGGCCGACAGACCAAACCGCTTGAAGCGCGACCGCACGCGAGCCCCAACATCCCGAACCGGCACCGGCACATTCTCCGGCCACGACCGAACCACGCCAAGCAGTTTCTTTCGAAGACCAGAACGGCTGGATGGCCGGCCGCCGCCGCAACGTCTGACCGGTTCGTTGTCAGTGGCGCACGCGCCGCGCCACGCGCGACGCGACGATCGCCACCGCCGCCGGCGTGACGCCCGGCACGCGCGCAGCCTGGCCAATGGTGTCGGGACGCACGGCCGACAACCGCTCGGAGACTTCGCGCGACAACCCGGGAATCGCGGCGTAATTGAAATCAGCCGGAATCGCGCGGGCTTCCTGCGCCAGCGTCCGCCGCCACTGCGTCGCGTGGCGTTTCACGTAGCCCTGGTACTTCCAGTGCGCGGTGAATGACGCCTCATCGAACTGCGCGTCGTCTCCATGCGTCTCGATCGAAAACCCCAGCGCGTCCATGTCGCGCACGGTGACCGCTGGCCGCGCCATCGCCTGCGCGACACTCGCCGTCTCGCCATCCATGCGGACCGCGTGGTGTTCGGCGCGCACCAGGTTCCGATCGAGCCTCGCCCGGCGCGCTTCGAATCGCCGCCATCGCTCGTCATCCACCAACCCGCTGGCCCGGCCCACGGGCGTGAGCCGCATGTCGGCGTTGTCGATGCGCAGCAACAGCCGATGTTCCGCGCGCGACGTGAACATGCGATATGGCTCGAGACATCCAGCCGTGACGAGGTCGTCTACGAGAATGCCGATATAGGCCTGGTCGCGCCCCAGCGTCATCGGCGCCTGCTCGCGCACGGCACGGCCCGCGTTCACGCCGGCCACGAGACCCTGCGCCGCCGCCTCCTCGTAGCCGGACGTGCCGTTGATCTGGCCGGCCATGAACAAGCCTGCGATCCGCTTGGTTTCGAGGGTCCGCGCGAGTTCCGTCGGCTGCACGAAGTCGTACTCCACGGCATACGCGTACCGCAGGATTTCGGCGTTCGCGAGCCCCGGCAGCGCGCGAACCACCGCCGCCTGCACGTCGCGCGGCAGGCTCATCGACAACCCGTTGACGTAGATCTCGTCGGCCTCCAGGCCTTCGGGTTCGAGGTGGATCTGATGCCGCTCGCGATCCGGAAACCGCATGATCTTGTCTTCGAGCGACGGGCAGTATCGCGGGCCAATGCCCGCGATCTGGCCGTTATAGAGCGGCGATCGCGAGATGTTCTCGCGCACGAGGTCGTGCACGCTGGCCGTCGTATGCAGCACGTGGCACGACATCCGGTTCGACGGTTTCGCGCCGGTCATGAAAGAAAACGGCACGACATCCGCGTCGCCGCGTTCTTCCTCGAACCGCGAGAAATCGATGCTGCGCCGATGCAACCGCGGCGGCGTGCCGGTCTTCAGCCGCCCCATGGCGAATCCGATGGCGCGGATCGACTCGGCCAGTTGCGCGGTCGGCGGTTCGCCGGCGCGCCCGGCCGGTCGCTGTTCGTCGCCGATATGCACCAAGCCGTTCAGAAACGTGCCCGTCGTCACCACCAGCGCCTGGCAGGTGAGGCGGCCGCCATCCTCGAACGCGAGGCCGCGCACGCGGGTGCCCTCCAGCAGAATCCGGCCGGCCCGACGGAACAACCAGGTGATGTTGGGCTCGGCGGTGAGCGCCTCGCGGACCCAGCGGCCATAGCCGCGCTTGTCCGCCTGCGCGCGCGGCGACCAGACGGCCGGGCCGCGACTCCGATTGAGCAGCTTGAATTGGAGGCCCGTGGCGTCAATCGCCCGGCCCATCAATCCGCCCAGCGCGTCAATCTCGCGAACGAGATGGCCCTTGGCCGTGCCGCCGATGGCCGGATTACACGGCATCAGCGCCACGGTGTCGGGCGAGAGCGTCACCAGGCCAACCCGGCAACCCAGACGCGCCGCCGCCCACGCCGCCTCACAGCCGGCATGACCCGCGCCGATGACGATGACGTCGAACTGCGACAAGGACAAGGGGGAATTGTATGGGTTCCGGGGTTCCGAGGTTCCGGGGTTCCGGTTCCGGGGTTCCGCGGTTCGGGTTCGAGGTTCTGGGTTCGAGGTTCTGGGTTCGGGAGGTTCGGGTTCCAGGGGTTCAGGAACTCGCGGACCGGGATTCTGAACCCTGGAACCCAATCCCGACCCCTGGAACCCCTGAACCCCGAACCCGAACCTCGAACCCCGAACCCGAACCGCGGAACCCCGGAACCGGAACCCCGGAACCTCGGAACCCCGGAACCCCGGAACCTACTTCCCCAAACAGAACCTCGAGAAGATGGCGGTCAGTAAATCGTCCGTCGTGCGGCGGCCGGTGATGGCTTCCAGGGCGTGGCGGGCGCGGCCGAGATCGGTCAGGACCAGCTCCTCCGTCGCGCCGGACTCGAGTGCGCGCGCCGCGCCGGCCATCGCGTCGCGGGCCTCATCGACCAGCGCCAGATGTCGCACGTTTGAAATCGCCGGTGGATCCCGCAGGTCCTCGCGCGCCGAAACGACCGTCACGAGCCGTGCGCGCAGCCGCAACAACCCGTCGCCGGTCACGGACGACACCTCCACACACGCGCCCGCCTCCGCGCCCAACTCAGACGAGGACCACGCGCGCGGCAGATCGCACTTGCTGATCACGAGCAATCGCGGCGTCGTCTCGGCGGCCTCGACCAGCGCGCGGTCCTCGGCGGCCAGGGGTTGGCTGCCGTCCACCACGATGATCGTCAGCGCGGCCACCTGCCGCGCGTCGCGCGCGCGCCGGACCCCCTCGGCCTCGATCTGATCGCGCGCCTCGCGCAGGCCGGCCGTGTCCACGAGTGTGATGGCGAGCCCGCCGATGTCCACACGCTCGGTCAGTAAATCCCGCGTGGTGCCGGGAATGTCCGTCACGATCGCCCTGGACGCGCCCAGTAGAGCGTTGAACAAGCTCGATTTGCCCGCGTTCGGCCGCCCCACGATGACGACCGTCCGGCCCTCACGGATGACGCGGCCGGTGCGCCCGTCCGCGGCCAGTTGATCGAGATCTTTCCGAAGGCGCGCGATTTCAGCGGCCGTTTCCGGTCGCGAGATGAAATGAAATCCTTCCTCCGGATAATCCAGCGAGGCTTCGAGCCGCGCCGAGAGATCGAAGACGGCGGCATCGATGCGGCCGATGGTCCCGGTCAGGGTGCCGTCGAGTTGATCCATGGCGGCCCTGGCTTGCAGCGGCGTCACGGCCTCCACGAGGTCCGCCACGGCCTCGGCCTGCGGCAGGTCGATCCGGCCGCGCAGGTACGCGCGGAAGGTGAATTCACCCGGTTCGGCCAGCCGCGCGCCGCGGGCCATCGCGATCTCGACGATCTGTGTCAACAAGACCGGACTGCCGTGCGCGCTGATTTCGACCACGTCGTCGCCCGTGTAGGAGTGGGGCGCGACGAACCAGGTGGCGACGACCTGATCGATCAGATGGCCGGTCGTGGGATCAATCAGGCGCGAAAACGTGGCGTGCCTTGGAATGGAGGGGGCGGGGCGCAACAGGCTCGCGGCAATCGTGGCGGCGGCCGGGCCGGACAACCGCACCACGCCGATGCCGCCGCGCCCCGGTGGGGTGGCGATCGCGACGATGGTGTCGTCGGCAGCGAACACGGGAACCGGCGCGGCGCGCGGGATCAGCCGCGCTTCTGGGAAATCACAACCGTCTTGAGGAACGCGTCGCCGATGCTCTCGGAGGTCATCTGCGCGTCCTCGGCGACGGTCAGATGCACGAGCCGCCGCGCATAGGGATTCAGCGGGCCGATTTCCTGTGGCGTGCCGGTCGTTCTGGCCTTGTCCATCAGGGTCTTCGCCATCTGCTGCAGTTCCACGTCCTTGCCTTTGCGGAACGCCAGCGCATCGACGACGTAGTGCCGATCGCCGCGCGCCTCGCGCCCGAAGGCGGTGTTGACGATGACCTGGAGCGCGTCGAGCGGCTCGCCCTTCTTCCGCAACAGGATGTCCGCTCCGTCGCCGGAGAGGTTCAGGCGGACATGGTCCGCCGTCTCCTCGACGTCCACCTCGAGCTTGAGCCCCATGGCTCTCGTGATCCGAAGGATGAAATCGATGACCTGTTCGTCAGAGATCCGTCGTCATGGTGTCCTAGCCCTTTCGGGTCGCCGCCGCGATTCTCGGCATCCCGCTGCTTCCGCCGGTGCCCCTCGTCGTGATGTGGTTGGTCAGGTACTGCTGGCCGATCGTCAGCACGTTGCTGACCAGCCAGTAGATCACCAGCCCGCTCGGCATGCTGAGGAACATGACGGTGAAGATGACCGGCATCAGCAGGAAGATCTTCTGCTGCATCGGATCCGCCGTGGTCGGCATCATCCGCTGCTGGATGAACATCGTCACGCCCATCAGCACCGGCCAGACGTAGGTGGGATCCTTGGCCGACAGATCGTGAATCCACCACACGAACGGCGCGCCGCGCAGTTCGATCGCCTGGCCCAGCAGGTTGTAGAACGCCAGCAGGATCGGCATCGTGAGCAGCATCGGGACGCAGCCGCTGGCGGGCGACACGCCTTTCTGCTTGTAGAGCGCCAGCATTTCTGAGTTCATCTTCTGGCGTTCAGGATCGGTGACTTTGTATTTGGCGAACCGATCCTGGATGGCCTTCACTTCGGGCTGGATGGCCTGCATCTTCTTCATCGACACCATGCTGCGATGGCGCAGCGGAAAAATGAGGATGTTGATGATGAGGGTCAGCACGACAATCGACCAGCCGTAATTTCCGAGAAAGCCGTTCACCCATTTCAGCGCCTGCAGCAGCGGCACGACGATGAGCGCGAACATCCCGAAATCGATGGCGCGCACCAGTTGGGTGTCGGCGGCGCGGAGTTGGTCGAAGTCCTTCGGGCCGATGAAGAACGGCACGGTGGCGGTCTTCGAGGGCGCCGCGCCGGGATCCGGGCGCACGGAAAAGGCGATGAACGACCGGGTCGCCCCGTCGGCGCCGCCCGGAACGGGCAGGGTCACGGGCGCATAGTCGGCGCGGGCGGCGGCATCCGCGAGGAGCGCGACGGCGACGAAATAGTGGTCGTCCACGCCGGCGTATCGAAACGCGCCTTCATGGCGCAACTGCTTCTGCACGTCGCTCGCGGTGAGCCGCTGGACGCTGCCATTGAGGTACTGCAGCCCCCGGGCGGCGACCAGCGTCTGCCCGTCAGGGCTGTAACCGAGGCCGAGGCCGGGGCCGAACGCGACGGTGACGGCCCGCGGCTTGCCGCTGACGTCCACCAATCCCTCGACGTTCAGGACGTAGGCCTGGCCCTTGGGCTGGAAGTAGAACGTCTTCCGCGCGTTCAGGCCGGACTCGTCTCGATACTCGAACGTGAGCGTGCCGGGATTCGATCCCAACGACAAGGATTCGGCGCTCGGCAAGTACAGCGCAGCCGCGAGCGTGGCCGACTCCTGCTCGCTGTCCGTGGACATCGTGAAGGGCCTGGCGAACGTGCCGACGGGCAAATCGGTGGGGATCAGTTCGAGCGGTTCGCCCTTGGCGTCCGAATAGTGCCGCAGGCGATAGCTCTTCAGCACGGCGCCTTGCGTGTTGAACGTCGCGATGTACGCGTCGGTCTGCACGACGACGTCGCGGGCGACGGTGTCCGCGACAAGGGCCTTGGCCGTCGGTGCGGCCGGCGGCGCGGGCGCCGCCTCGGCTTGCGGCGCGCCAACAGCCGAAGGCGCGCCAGACGCAGGTGCGGGCGTTCCGCTCGCCGTGCGTCGCCGCGGCCGCGGGTTTCGGCGGCGGCGGCGCGAACTTCGCCTGGTAGACGACCAGGACGATGAAACACAGGAAGATCGCCGCAAAGACGCGCATTTCCATCGACAGCTTCATGGTCGTTTCTCGCGTCTCCTAGCGGGTGCCGGTTCGCGGCGGAACCGGATCGAAACCGTGGCCGCCCAACGGATGGCAGCGCCCAACGCGGCGAATCGCGAGCCAGAGCCCTCGCCACGCGCCGTGCGCTTCGACGGCCGTCATCGCATACTGCGAACATGACGGCTCGAACCGGCAGGCGCCGCCGGCGAACGGGGACAAGACGAGTTGGTAGATGCGAATGACGGCGATCGCGACACGCACGCTCACGGACATCGACTACCTCGCGCCGCGGAGTTTCATCAACGCGGCAAGAAAATCCGACTGGACGACCGCGAACGGCGCGCGGATGAGATCGGTTCGCGCGATCGCCACCACGTCCAGGCTCCGGCCCTGCTGCGCCCGGCGCCTGAACACTTCCCGCAACCGCCGTTTCGCCCGATTGCGATCGACGGCGTCGCCGACACGGCGCGACGCGATGATGCCGAGGCGATCCGTCGCGCCGCCATTCGGCTTCCCGACCAGGGTCACATAACGGCCCGACACACGACGGCCGCCTCGTTCGACGGCCAGGAATTCCGGACGATGGTGAATCCGGGCGAGCGGGCCAAACAGTTCTGCCATGGCCGGCGCGGCGTGGCGGCGTCTAGCGCGTGGAGACGGTCAGGCGTTTGCGCCCTTTGGCGCGGCGCCGCTTGAGAACAATGCGGCCGTTCTTCGGTACTCATGCGCACCCGGAACCCGTGAGTTCGACTGCGGCGGCGGCGATTCGGTTGAAACGTGCGTTTCATGGGACTCCCGGTTCGGGCGACTCACCCTTGGAGAAACCCTGATGGTAGCGACCGGCAAAAGACGTGTCAATTCGGGCCGGTTGTTTGGGTCCCCGGCGATGTGGTAAGTTCGCCGGCTCCCGGCAGGCCCCAGGGAAGCCGGCGAAAGTTTTCCACACCTGTGCAAAAACCTGTGGAAATCAGGCTGTTTTCAAGATCGTCTCGCGTTTGATTCTTGTAAGTTGTTTGTTCGCAAAGAGTTATCCGAAGTCGAAAGTTGGACGGCCATGGCGGGCACGATTTGGGACGAAGCGCTGGGGCGGATCGAAACCAAGGTCGCGGCCTACAGCTTCCATACCTGGTTTAGCCCCACCTCCCTCGTCAAAGACGACCGGTCGACCTTGTTCGTGCGGGTGGCCGACCCGGCGGCCGTGGAGTGGATTCACAAGCACTACACCGGCGTGATTACAGAGGCCTTGACGGAGGTCGGCCGAGGCGGCACGACCGTCGTGCTCCTGCCTGAAGGCACGGAGCCTGGAGAGCCGGCCGATCTCGAGACGCCGGAAACCGCGGAACTCGCCGAGGCCAGAGCGACCAACGCGGGGATCGGCGGCCTGAGTCCCCGCTACTCCTTCGACACGTTCATCGTCGGCGCGTCAAACCAGTTCGCGCACGCCGCGTGCCTCGCCGTCGCGGAAGCGCCCTCGCGTTCCTACAACCCGCTGTTCCTGTACGGCGGCGCGGGACTGGGGAAGACCCACCTGATGCACGCGATTGGGCACTACATCCTGACGCACAGCCAGGGGCTCAAGCTCACGTACATCTCGGCAGAACGCTTCATGAACGAGGTCATCCACGCCATCCGGTACGATCGCATTCTCGAATTCCGCGAGCGTTATCGCAGCGTGGACATCCTGCTCGTCGACGACGTCCAGTTCATTGCCGGCAAGGACCGGACCCAGACCGAGTTCTTCCACACCTTCAACGCGCTGCACGACGCGCAAAAACAAATCGTGCTCAGCAGTGATTGCCCGCCGCATCAGATCAGCGAACTGGAAGATCGGCTGCGGAGCCGTTTTGAGTGGGGATTGATCGCGGATCTGCAGCCGCCGGACCTGGAAACAAAGATTGCCATTCTCAAGAAGAAAGCCGACGTGGAAGGCGTCTTCCTGCCGGACGACGTGGCGCTGTTCATTGCGGGCCGGATCAAATCCAACATCCGCGAACTGGAAGGATCGCTGATTCGCCTGCTGGCGTTTGCGTCGCTGACGGGCCGGGAAATTTCCATGGCCCTCGCCCAGGAAGCGCTGCGCGACGTGTTGGGCAGGGAAGAGCGCGCGGTCACGATCGACATGATCCAGAAGTTCGTGGCGGAGTACTACCAACTCAAGATGGTGGACCTGCGCTCGCGCAATAATGCCAAGTCGGTCGCGATGCCCCGTCAGGTGGCGATGTATATCTGCAAGTCCCTCACGAACGCGTCGCTCCCGGAGATTGGCAAGAGTTTCGGCGGCAAACACCACTCGACCGTGATCCATTCGGTTCGAAAGGTCGAGTTGATGCGTCAGAACGATCCGGCGTTCAACAACCTGGTCCACACCCTGATCGAGTCGATCCGCTCCTGAATTCAACGGGTTGCGGCACGGGCGCGAGTTTTCCACAGACAGGGGCTGTGGATGGACTGTGGAAGACCGGATCAAGGGTGGATTTCCCACAACGGGCGGCCGGATCCGATCCCCGATCTGCACAGAAATATCCACAGTCTAAATAATTGAAAACATTGACTTTACAAGGGGCTTTTGGTTTACCAACAGCCCCTTATTACTGTTATACTTCTTTGTCTTTTCTGATCTCTTGGAAATACAGGTAGAACCCCGCGCTCGGCGCGGATGTCAGTGAAAGGTCGCCCTGCCCATGGAACTCGTGATCCGCAAGAACGATTTGCTGAAAGAGTTGTCCCTTCTGCAAGGCATCGTTGAGCGGAAGAACACGATTCCGATTCTCGCGAACGTGCTGATCGAAGCCTCCAAGGACGGCATCTCCCTGTTGGCGACCGATTTGGACGTGGGACTGCGCAGCCGGTGCGAGGGAACCGTCGGGAAGCCAGGCGTGCTGACACTGCCAGCGAAGAAACTCTTTGAAATCGTCGCCGCCCTTCCGGACACCGACGTGCGCATCGAGGAGGAAAAGGGAGGCAAGAGCGTCACGATTGCGGCCGACCGCTTCGAATCACGCATGCAGACGCTGCCCGCGAGTGAATTTCCGACGCCGCCGACCGATGGCGGGAAGACGGAAGCGACCCTGCCTGGCGCGGCGCTGAAGCGACTGATTTCACACACACGCTTCGCCATCACCAGTGAAGACACCCGGTATTTCCTGAACGGCGCCCAATTGGTCTTGCGGCCGGACTCGATGAGCATGGTCGCCACCGACGGCCATCGGCTCGCGTTCATCAGTGTGAAGGAATCGCCTGGAAAACAGGCGAACAGCGAAGTGCTGCTGCCGCGAAAGACGCTGACGGAAGTCGCGCGGTTGATTGATGTCGGCGACCCGACCGAGTTTTCCCAGGGCGACAACCACCTGTTCTTCAAGGCCGGCACGCGCCTGCTGATTTCACGCAAGATCGACGCGAACTTCCCGGCGTACGAACGCGTGATTCCCAAGACCAACGACAAGAAGATCGAATTCGATCGGGATCGGCTCGCCGCCGCGGTACGGCGCGTAAGGCTGTTGTCGAACGAACGGTCCAAGGCCGTGAAATTCGTCATGGGCAAGGACCAGGTGGAGATCACGTCGAGCACGCCGGAGGTCGGCGAGGCCCACGAGGTCATCCCTGTCGACTACAGCGGCGACGCCATGCAGATCTGCTTCAACGCGGACTACGTGGACAATTTCCTGGGCGTGGTGGAAACAGAATCCGTCCAACTCGAGTTCAAGGACGAGATGAGCCAGGCGGTCATGAAGCCGATCGGCGCCGAAGGCTACGAGTACACCTACGTCATCATGCCGATGCGGATCTGAACGAAGACCACGGATGTCAAAGACTGAGCTGAACAAGACCGGCCAGGATGCGCCGGGCCCCGGGCCGGTTGTGCCTGGGGGCGCCGACGACTACGGCGCCGACAAAATCAAGGTTCTGGAAGGCCTCGAGGCCGTCCGGAAGCGGCCGGCGATGTACATCGGGTCCACGGGCCCGTCCGGTCTCCACCACCTCGTCTACGAGGTGGTCGACAACTCCATCGACGAAGCGCTCGCCGGGTTCTGCAAGAACGTCGCGGTCACGATTCACATCGACGGCTCCGTCACGGTGGTGGACGACGGGCGCGGCATTCCGGTGGACATGCACGAGAGCGGCCGGCCCGCGGCCGAAGTCGTCCTCACCGTGCTGCACGCCGGCGGCAAGTTCGAAAACAGCGCCTACAAAGTCTCCGGCGGCCTCCATGGCGTCGGTGTCTCGGTCGTCAACGCGTTGTCGGAATGGCTCGAACTGGAAATCTGGCGCAACGGCCGGGTGCACGTGCAGCGGTACGAACGCGGCACGCCCATGGGCGACCTGTACATCACCGGCGTCACCGAGAAACGCGGAACGAAGGTCACGTTCAAGGCGGACACGACGGTCTTCGAGACCACGGAATACAGCTTTGAAACCCTGTCGCAGCGGCTGCGGGAACTCGCGTTCCTGAACGCCGGTGTCACGATTGCGATCGACGACGAGCGCGACGGCCGGAGCCACCGGTTCCTCTATCAGGGCGGGATCCGGGAATTCGTCGAGTACCTGAACAAGAACCGCACGCCGGTCAACGAGAAGCCGATCTACATGTGGGGCGAACGCGACGGCACGGTCGTGGAAATCGCGCTGCAGTGGAACGACAGCTACACGGAAACCACGTTCACGTTCGCGAACAACATCAACACGATCGAAGGCGGCACGCACCTCTCAGGATTCCGGGCGGCGCTGACGCGCACGATCAACAACTACGCGACGCGCAACAACCTGGCGGACAAACTGAGCGAGAGTGTCAGCGGCGATGACATTCGCGAGGGCATGACGGCGATCGTCTCCGTCAAGATTCCACAGCCCCAGTTTGAAGGCCAGACCAAGACGAAACTCGGGAACACCGAGGTCAAGGGCATCGTCGAGGCCATCGTCAACGACAAACTCGGGGCGTTTCTCGAAGAGAATCCCGCCGTGTCGAAGCGCGTCATCGCCAAGGCGGTGGATGCGGCGCTGGCGCGCGAAGCGGCGCGCAAGGCGAGGGACCTGGTGCGGCGCAAGGGCGCGCTGGACAACACGTCGCTGCCGGGCAAGCTGGCGGATTGCCAGGAGCGCGATCCGGCGAAGTGCGAGATTTACATCGTGGAGGGCGAGTCCGCAGGCGGATCCGCCAAACAGGGGCGCGATCGCAAGTTCCAGGCGGTACTGCCGATCAAAGGCAAGATCCTCAACGTCGAGAAGGCGCGCTTCGACAAGATGCTGTCGCACGAGGAAATCCGCACGATCATCGCGGCGCTGGGCTGCGGCATCGGGCAGGACGAATTCGATGTGTCCAAGCTGCGGTACCACCGCGTCATCATCATGACCGACGCCGACGTGGACGGCTCGCACATCCGCACGCTGTTGCTCACGTTCTTCTACCGGCAGATGCGCGATCTCGTGGATCACGGCCACGTGTACATCGCGCAACCACCGCTGTTCCGCGCCAAGCGCGGGCGCCAGGAAACGTTCATCAAGGACGAGCGCGAGCTCGAGGTCTTCCTCATCAAACGCGCGGCCGAATCGCGGATGCTGGTGTCGGCGACCGGCAAGGAAATCTCCGGCGACTTGCTGGAAAAGCGCCTGGAGCAGTTGATCGTATTCCGCAAGTTGCTGCAGGTGGTGGAGCGGCGCGGCCCGGTGCGCCGGGTGATCCAGGCGTTACTCGAGGGCGGGGCCCGGGACCGGACGTTCTGGACGGATCGGGCCGCCGTGACCGCGCTGGCGGACTATCTGCGCGCACCCGAGATCGCCACCACCGTCGTGGACGACACCGAGCACAACGCGCTGGCCGTCGTGATGGAAGACCGCACCGCCGGCTATGGCCGCCGGCACCGCCTGGATCTCGACTTTGTGACCACCGCGGAGTTCAGGACGCTGCTGGGCTCCTACCAGGAGATTCGCGACCTGATGACCGGCCCGGTGACGATCCGGACGTCGGCGACGCTGCCGGAGGTGGAAGAGGAAGCGGAGGAGTCCGCGGCTGAGGGCGGCGTGGACGCGCCCGCGAAGCCGGCGGGCAAGCCCGTGCGCGAGACCGATCGCACGGTGGATTCCCTGGACGACCTCGTCGAGTATTTTGTCGCGGCCGGCCGTCGCGGGATCACGATCAACCGGTACAAGGGCCTCGGCGAAATGAACCCGGACACGTTGTGGGAAACCACCATGGATCCGACCAAGCGGACGTTGCTGCAGGTGAAGGCGGAAGATCACACCGAGGCCGACCTGATGTTCACGACGCTGATGGGCGACCAGGTGGAACCGCGCCGGAAGTTCATCGAGGACAACGCGCTCGACGTGAAGAATTTGGATATTTGACGGAGGTTCCGGGGTTCCGAGGTTCCGGGGTTCCGGTTCCAAGGTTCCGGGGTTCGGGTTCGAGGTTCGAGGTTCGAGGTTCATGACGCACTCCGGAACTATGCACTCCGGAACTATGCACTCCGGAACCATGCACTCCCGAACCATGAACCCCGAACCTCGAACCATGAACCCCGAACCCAGAACCTCGAACCCGAACCTTGGAACCTCGGAACCGGAACCCCGGAACCTCGGAACCCCGGAACCCCGGAACCTGTAGCGATAGCGAAGCCAGAGATGGATCAGACCAACATCCGCATTCCCGTCAATATCGAAGACGAGATGAAGCGCTCGTACATGGATTACGCCATGAGCGTGATCATTGGGCGGGCCCTGCCGGACGTGCGTGACGGGCTCAAGCCCGCGAACCGGCGCGTGCTGTTCGCGATGCGGCAGATGGGACTGGCCTCGAACCGGCCGTACCGCAAATGCGCGAAGATCGTCGGCGAAGTCATCGGCAACTACCACCCGCACGGCGACGCGCCGGCCTACGACACCCTGGTCCGTCTGGCCCAGGACTTCAACATGCGCTACATGCTGGTGGACGGCCAGGGCAACTTCGGGTCCGTCGACGGCGACCCGCCCGCGGCGTACCGCTACACGGAAGCCCGCCTGCAGTCGCTCGCCGAATCGATGATGACGGACCTCGACAAGGACACCGTCGACTTCCGCCCGACGTTCGACGAAACGAACGAGGAACCGGTCGTCCTGCCGACGCCCTATCCCAACCTCCTGATCAACGGCTCGACCGGCATCGCCGTCGGCATGGCGACGAACATCCCGCCGCACAACATGCGCGAGGTCATCGACGGCGTCATCGCCGTGATCGAGCGCCGGCACGCGACGGCCGACGAGAAGTTCCGCGCCTTGCTGCAGTTGATTCCCGCCCCGGACTTCCCGTCGGGCGGCACCATCGTCGGCCGCGCCGGGATCGTCCGCGCGTACAAGACCGGCCGCGGCGGCTTCACGCTGCGGGGCAAGGCCGCGTTCGAGGAATCGAAGAAGGGCGAGCGCGTTTCGATTGTCATCACGGAGATTCCGTACCAGGTCAACAAGGCGACGCTGGTTGGCGACATCGCCGAGCTCGTGCGCGAGAAGAAGATCGAAGGCATTTCCGACCTGCGCGACGAATCGAGCCGCGACGGCATGCGGATCGTCGTCGAACTGAAGCGCGGCGAGCTGCCGGACGTCGTCCTGAACAACCTCTACCAGCACACGAAGCTGCAGACCAGCTACGGCATCACCCTGCTGGCCATCTCGGGTGCGCGCCCGCGCGTCCTGAGCCTCCTGGAAATCGTCGAGTTGTTCGTCGAGTTCCGGCGGGACGTCGTGCGGCGCCGGATCGAGTTCGAGTTGCGCAAGGCCGAGGCGCGGGCCCACATCCTGGATGGCCTGAAGATCGCGCTCGACCACCTGGATGCGGTCATTACGCTCATCCGCGCGTCGAAGAACCCGAACGAGGCGCGGGCCGGGTTGATCGCGAACTTTGGCCTGACGACCATTCAGGCGCAGGCCATCCTGGACATGCAGCTCCAGCGGCTGACCGGCCTCGAGCGGCAGAAGATTCTCGACGAACTTGCCGAGTTGCGGGCCCTGATCGAGAAGCTGCGCGCGATTCTCTCGAGCGAAGACCTCTTGATCGGCATCGTGCTCGACGAACTGAAGGCGATCCGCGACAAGCACGGCGACGCGCGGCGGACGGACATCGTCGAGGAAGAAGGCGAGTTCCGCGTCGAGGATCTGATCGCCGACGAGGACGTCGTCATCACCGCAACGAGCACGGGCTACATCAAGCGCACCGCGCTCGACGAGTACCGCAGCCAGCGCCGCGGGGGCAAGGGCCTGATCGGGATGACCACGCGGGAAGAGGACGTGGTCGAGCACCTGTTCGTCGCGAATACGCACGCCTACCTGCTGATCTTCACGGATCGCGGGCAGTGCTACTGGCTCCGCGTGTACGACGTGCCCGAAGTGAGCCGGAGCAGCAAGGGCAAATCGATCGCGAACCTCGTGAACATGAACGAGGGCGAGAAAGTGGCGGCCCTGCTCCGCGTGCAGGCCTTCCCGGAACAGGAAGGCGAGCGGTTCATCGTGATGGGCACGAAGAAGGGCACGGTCAAGAAGACGGACCTGGTCGCGTTCTCGAACCCGCGTGCGGCCGGCATCATCGCCATCCAGATTGACGACGACGATCGGTTGATTGCGGTCGAGGAGACGGACGGCCACAAGGACCTGGTCCTCGGATCGCGCAACGGCATGGCCATCCGCTTCGCCGAGTCCGACGCGCGGCCGATGGGCCGGACGGCGTACGGCGTACGCGGCATGCACCTGCGCGAGGGCGACGAAGTGGTCGCGCTGAGCGTGGTGGACGACAGCAGCACGCTGCTCACCGTGTGCGAGAACGGCTACGGCAAGCGGACCGAAGTGTCCGAGTACCGCCGGCAGACCCGCGGCGGCATCGGCCTGAAGAACGTGCAGACCAGCGACCGCAACGGTCCCGTGGTCGGCATCTCCTGCGTCAGTGACCGGCACGCACTGCTGCTGGTCACCGAGCAGGGCCAGATCATCCGCATGAAGGCCGGCGACCTCCGCCCCATCGGCCGCGACACGCAAGGCGTGAGGCTCATGGATCTGGCCGAGGGCGATCGGCTGGTGTCGATCGCGACGCTGATTGAGCCCGAGGACGATCCCGTCAGTTCACACGGAGACACGGAGTAACGGAGGCGCGGAGCTTCTTTTTGGCTGCGGATCACGCGTGCCGCACGCGGGCGATCCCAGGAGATTCCTCCGTGCCTCCGTCGCTCCGTGCCTCCGTGTGAACTGATCACGCCGGCTCCAGGCCCGCGTATCTCGCCAGCAATTTCTTCGTCCCCACCGCGTTGAAGCGCACGGTGATCTTCAAATCGTCTCCCTGATCTTCCACTTCGAGCACGGTGCCGACCCCGAATTGCTTGTGGCGGACGCGCATGCCGGTCTTGACGCCGTGGGTCGAGGACTGATCCTCGTGCTCGTAGGCATAAGGTTTTGACGCGTCGGTCTCCTTGGCCGCTCGGCTGCCGTACCGCCGCGCGTAGGGATTCCTGAGCTCGTAGCCCGGGTGCTGCCAGCGCGGCGGCGCGACGGGCTCGATCCGGTCCATCAACTCCTCGGGAATCTCGCTCAGGAACCGCGACGGCTCGGTCGCTTGATAGTCGCCGAAGATACGGCGGCGCGCGGCGCCCGTCAGGATGAGCCGTTCGCGCGCACGCGTCAGGCACACGTAGCAGAGACGCCGTTCCTCCTCGACTTCGTCCTCGTCTTCCGCCGAACGCGCGTGGGGGAACAGCCCTTCTTCCATGCCGGCGACGACGACGATCGGGAATTCGAGGCCCTTGGCGGCGTGCATGCTCATCAACCAGACGCGCGCTTCTTTCGATCCGGCGGCTTCGTCGGCTTCCGACAGCAGTGACAGCCGATCGACAAACCCGCCGAGCGCGGGATCTTCCTCGCGCGATTCGTACTCGCGCGCCGCCGAGACGAGCTCCATCAGGTTCTCGATCCGGCCCTCCGCCTCCTCGCTCCGCTCTTCACGGAGCTCGTGCAGGTAGCCGGTCCGATCGAGCACCAGGCCGAGCACGATCGACACGCTGGCGCCGGCGGCGTCGGCCGACAGTCCGGCCACGAGGTCTCGGAACGTGCGGAGCGCGGTCAGTGCGCGCGAAGGAAGCCGGCGCTGCTCCAGTGCCACCTGCAGCCGCGCCCACATCGATCGCGGAGACACCGCCGGCTCCAGGCCGGCGTGCAGGAGCGGCGCGGTCAGCGACGCCGCGTCCGGATCGATGGCCTCGAGCGCGTCGATCACCGTACGGCCGATGCTCGCGTGCCGGCACGTTCACCACCCGCCTGAAGCTCACGTCGTCATGCGGATTGATGAGCAGGCGCAGGTAGGCGAGCGCGTCCTTGATTTCACGCCGTTCGTAGAACCGGACGCCGCCGATGATGCGATAGCCCACGCCCTCGCGCATGAGCGCGTCTTCAATCGCGCGAGACTGCGCGTTCGTGCGGTACAGGACGGCGGTCATCACGTCGGGTTGCTGGCGCGCGGCCTCGCGAATGCCCTTCGTGATGAAGTCCGCCTCTTCGATTTCGTCGCCGGCGCGGTAGTACACGATGCGCGCGCCGCCCTGCTGATCGGTCCAGAGGCGCTTGTCCTTGCGGTTGCGGTTGCGGCGGATGACGGCCGTCGCGGCATCCAGAATGACCTGCGTGGACCGGTAGTTCTGTTCGAGCTTGACGATGGAGACGTCCGGGAAATCGTGCTCGAAATCGAGAATGTTCCGCAGGTCGGCGCCGCGCCAGCGGTAGATGGACTGGTCCGGATCGCCGACCACGCACAGGTTGCGGTGGATTTCGGCCAGGCGCCGGACCAGGAGGTACTGCGGGCGGTTCGTGTCCTGGTACTCGTCCACGAGCACGAAGCGGAACTTGCGCGCGTAGAACGTTCGCACGCGTTCCACCGTTTCGAAGAGGTCGACCGTCTTGAGCAGCAGGTCGTCGAAGTCGAGCGCGCCGGCGTCAGCGAGCGTCCGCCGGTAGGCCGCGTAGATGCGGCTCACCTGCTCATCGCGGAAGCTCCAGCCCGCGGACTTGAGGTCCTCCGGGCTCTCCATCCTGTTCTTGGCCTGGCTGATGCGGCTCAGGGCGGCGCGGGGTTGCAGCATCTTGTCGTCGATGCCGAGCGATTTCATCGCCTGCTTGACGACCGACAGCTGATCGGACGAGTCGTAGATGACGAAATCGCGCGACAGGCCGATGGCGGGCGCCTCGCGGCGCAAGAGGCGCGCGCACAGGGAGTGGAAGGTCGAGATCCAGGCCTCGCGGCAGTCCCCGCCGAGGATGTGTTCGACGCGCGTGCGCATCTCCTCCGCGGCCTTGTTCGTGAACGTGACGGCCAGGATCTCGCCGGGCGCAGCCAGACGCTCCGAAATCAGGTGCCCGATGCGCGCCGTGATGACGCGCGTCTTCCCCGACCCGGCGCCGGCCAGGATCAGGAGCGGACCGTCGGTGTGCAGCACCGCGTCGCGCTGGGCTGGGTTCAGTGAGGCGAGTACGTCCATTGGGCAGACGGACAGGATAACAGGGGACGTTCACTCGGCGGGTCTGATAGCCTTGCTTGACCGTCATGTTCTGGATGTATGCCGGCTTCATCGGCCTCGTGCTCGTTCTCCTCGCCCTCGACTTGGGCGTCTTTCACCGGAAGGCCCACGTCGTCTCGGTGAAGGAGGCTCTGGGGTGGTCCGCGTTCTGGATCTCCCTCGGCCTCCTCTTCGCGGGCTTCATCTACGCGGGCTACCAGAACCACTGGATGGGCCTCGGGCTCACCCCCGACCAGATGACGATCGAACCGGCGGAGATCCCGGGCCTCGGAACCGTCTACAACGACGGGGCCGACGCGATGGTCAAGTACATCACCGGGTACCTCGTGGAGAAGTCTCTCGCCGTCGACAACATCTTCGTGATCGCCATGCTCTTCGGGTTCTTCGCGGTGCCCCAGATCTACCAGCATCGCGTGCTCTTCTGGGGAATCCTGGGCGCGCTGCTGATGCGCGGCGTCATGATCGCCCTCGGCGCCCAGCTCCTCCAGCGATTCACCTGGATCATCTACCTCTTCGGCGGCTTCCTGATTCTGACCGGGATCAAGATGCTTCTGCTCAAGTCGGACGGGACCGATCCGAACCGGAACATCGTGGTGCGCCTGGTCCGCCGGATCTGGCCGGTGACCGAGAGATTCCACGGCGAGCACTTCTACGTGCGCGCGGGCTCCGACGCGTCGCACGAAGCGGCCACCCCGGGCGCGGCCGTGGAAAAAGATGCGATCGTGGACGCGGCTCGGCCGGGAACCCTGCTCGCCACGCCCCTCTTGCTCGCCCTGATCATGGTTGAAGTCACCGACCTCATTTTCGCGGTCGACTCCATCCCCGCGATCTTCGCGATCACCACCGATCCGTTCCTGGTCTTCACCAGCAACGTCTTCGCCATGCTCGGCCTGCGCAGCCTCTACTTCGCGCTGGCGGGAATGATCGACGAGTTCCGCTACCTCAAGGTGTCGCTCGCGGTCGTGCTCATGGTCGTCGGCGTCAAGATGATGACGCACTCATGGCTGAAGGCGATTCTCGGCCACCACTTCAACCTCTATCTGCTCGGCGTGGTCCTGGCTATTCTGTTCGCCGGGGTCGCCGCTTCGATCCTGCACAAGCGCCTCGAGCGCCCGCGCGCCTGAGACCGATCCGGCTCAGGCGCCCTGAACCCCGGAACGAACGATTGATAGGATGACCCCATGCCCCAAACGCTCGTTGGGAAGATCTGGGACCGTCATGCCGTCCGGCAGTTGCCGAATGGTCAGACGCAGATCTACGTCGGCCTTCACCTGATCCACGAAGTCACGAGCCCGCAGGCGTTCGAGGAGTTGACGACACGGGGATTGGGCGTGGCCGCGCCGGATCGGACGTTCGCCACGCTCGACCACATCGTCCCCACCGAGAGTCAGGCGCGCCCATTTGGCGATGCGATGGCGGAAACGATGACGGCGGCGCTCGAACGGAACTGCCGCCAGCACGGCATCCCGTTGTTCGATCTGGCCAGCGGCCGGCAGGGCATCGTGCATGTCATCGGCCCGGAACTCGGCCTCACGCAGCCGGGGATGACGATCTGCTGCGGCGACAGCCACACGTCCACACACGGGGCGTTCGGGGCGATGGCGTTCGGCATCGGCACGTCGCAGGTGCGTGATGTGCTGGCGTCGCAGACAATCGCCCTGACGCCCTTCAAGGTCCGGCGGATCGAAGTCACCGGCGCGCTCGGCCCAGGCGTGTCCGCGAAAGACGTAATTCTGACGATCATCGGCCGGCTCGGCGTGCAGGCCGGCGCGGGCTACGCCTACGAGTACGCCGGCGACACCGTCGAGCGGATGTCGATGGACGAGCGTATGACGATGTGCAACATGTCCATCGAGGGCGGCGCACGGCTGGGTTACGTGAATCCGGACGACACGACGTTCGCGTACCTGCGCGGCCGGCCGTACGCGCCCGCCGGCGAGGCGTTCGAACGGGCGAGCGCGTGGTGGCGCCAGATGGCGTCCGATCCGGACGCGTCGTATGACGACCACGTGGCGCTGCGTGCGTCCGACATCGCGCCAACCGTGACCTGGGGGATCAACCCGGGCCAGTCCGTGACGATTGATGGCCGCTTGCCGGATCCACGGGCGGCCGTGGAAGCCGACCGGCCGGGGATTGAGGAAGCGCTGCGATTCATGGGATTGGCCGCCGGCCAGCCCATCGCCGGGACGCGGATCGATGTGGCGTTCATCGGGTCATGCACGAACGGCCGGCTCTCCGACCTGCGCGAGGCGGCGAACATCGTCCGAGGCCGGCGCGTCGCGCCGCACGTGAAGGCCCTGGTGGTGCCTGGGTCCCAGGCCGTGCGGGCCGCCGCGGAGCGCGAGGGCCTGCACGAGACCTTCGTGGCCGCCGGTTTCGAATGGCGCGCCGCCGGGTGTTCGATGTGTCTGGCGATGAATCCGGATCGGCTCGACGGCCGCGAAATCTGCGCGTCTTCGTCCAACCGCAACTTCAAGGGCCGCCAGGGCAGCCCGACGGGCCGCACGCTGCTGATGAGCCCGGCGATGGTGGCCGCGGCGGCTGTCGCGGGTGAAGTCGTCGATGTGCGGCGAGCTGGGAGCGGGCGATGAGCGCCTCACCGATCCTGCGCGTGACCGGCCCGGCGATCGTGCTGGCTGGCGACGATATCGACACCGACCGCATCATTCCCGCCCGATTTCTCAAGGCGGTCACGTTCGCCGGGCTCGAGCAGCATGTGTTCGAGGACGACCGGCGTGAGGCCGCCGGGCGCGGCGAGTCACACGTGTTCGACGATCCCGCGCGGCGTCAGGCCCGCGTGCTCATCAGTGGCCGCAACTTCGGCTGCGGGTCCTCGCGCGAGCATGCCCCGCAGGCGCTGTACCGTTGGGGCGTCCGCGCCGCGATCGGCGCGTCGTTTGCGGAGATCTTCTTCGGCAATTCCGTGATGATCGGACTGCCCTGCCTGACCTTGCCGGAATCCGATCTGGCGTGGTTGCGCGCCGCCGCCGCGGCCGACCCGGCACTCGAAATCAGTGTCGATCTCGTCGCGCTTGCGGTGTCGGTCAACGGCCGCGCACTCAGCGCGTCGATGCCCGACTCGTCGCGCCAGGCGCTCGTGTCCGGCGAGTGGGACGGTACCGGGCTCCTGCTGCAGGACTACGACACGGTGCGGGCCGTGGCAGGACGGTTGCCATACATTGAGGGATTTCAGAAACTAACAACCGACAACTAGCAACTAACAAGTCGGGAGTGCACGCGGGCTCGGCTTCCGAAGTTGTTAGTTGTAACTTGTTAGTTGTTAGTTGTTAGTTTCGTTGTCCTCGCTGTTTCCAGGAAAGCCCGTGCGGCGTGCGAGCGCGCGCCGTCGCGGCGATAGACGAGGCGCAGTTCGCGCGGGGATCGCAGATCCGGCACGCGAACCGCGACGAGTTGTCCGCGCGCGATTTCTTCCTGTGCGCAGCGCCGCGGTAACAAGGCCACACCCAGCCCCATTTCCACGGCCCGCTTGATGCCGTCGAGACTCGGCAGCGCGATGCGGATGTTGAGCGGCGCGTGGCGCTGCTCGTAGAGCCGCAGGACCTCATCGCGCGCCGGCGACGGATCGCTGTGCGCAATCACCGGCAGCCGGCCCATCTCCTCCATGGAGATGGGCCCGCGGCCGGCCAGCGCATGCCCCGACGGCACGAGCAGCACGAGTTCGTCGGAACCGATAACAAGCGACGACAGCTCAGGCTCGGCCGGATCGAACGTCAGGACGCCGAACTCGACCGTGCGCAGCAGCACTTCCTGCGCCACCACGCGCGCCGCAACCCGACGCACGTCAACCAGGATGCCCGGATGCGCCCGGTGGAACCGCTCGAGGAGCGGAAGCACCGCATACACCGCACCTTCGTTCGCGCCGATGAGCACCCGGCCCGCCCGCACATCCCGCAGGTCCGTCACCGCGCCCCGCGCCTCGTCCGCCAGCCGGATCAGCCGGTTCGCGTAGTCCAGCAACAACCCGCCGGCGTCCGTCAGGGTGCCGTCTCTGGACGCCCGATCGATGAGGCGCTCCCCAGCAGAGCGCTCCAGCCGCCGGATGGCCTGGCTGACGGCCGGCTGCGTCCGGCCAAGCTTCCTGGCGGCTCGCGAGAAGCTCCGTTCGGCCGCCACCAGCGAAAACACACGCAAATCCTCAAAAGTCATCGGAAGAGTGTGACTCCGTGCACCAATTATAGAAATAAATAAATATTATAATAGATAAATATATATAACTTTGACTTTCACATAACCGTCCGCTCAGACTTCCCTTCCCATGAGCGAACGCCTGATCATCTTCGACACGACCCTGCGGGACGGCGAGCAAGCCCCGGGTTTTTCGATGCGGATCGACGAGAAGATCCGACTGGCCCGGCAATTGGACCTGCTCGGCGTGGACGTCCTCGAAGCCGGCTTCCCCATCGCCTCGGACGCCGACGCGGAAGCCGTGCGCCGCGTGGCGCAGGCGGTGACGCGCCCGGTCGTGGCGGCACTCGCCCGCTGCGCGCCCGGGGACATCGACCGCGCGGCGTGGTCACTCGCGCCAGCCAAGCGCGCCCGCATTCACACGTTCATCGCGACGTCGGACCTGCACCTCTCGCGCAAGTTGCGCATCACGCGCGAGGCGTGCCTGGCCGCGGCCACCGAGTCGGTCGCCCGCGCGCGCGGCTTCACGGACGACGTGGAGTTCTCGGCGGAGGACGCGACCCGCAGCGATCTCGACTTCCTCTGCCGCGTCGTCGAAGCGGTCATCGTCGCCGGCGCGACGACCATCAATCTGCCAGACACGGTGGGCTACGCCACGCCCGACGAAATCGGCGAGTTCTTCCGCGCCGTGATGACGCGCGTCCCGAACGCACACCGCGCCGTGTTCAGCGCGCACTGTCATGACGATCTCGGCCTGGCGGTGGCGAACACGCTGGCGGCGATCGGCGCCGGTGCACGACAGGTGGAATGCACGATCAACGGCATCGGCGAACGGGCGGGGAACGCCTCGCTCGAGGAAGTCGTGATGGCCACGCGCGTGCGGCAGGATCGCCTGCCGGTGTCCACGGGCATCGTCACGCCGCGGCTCTTCGCATCAAGCCAGATGCTCTCGGAGATCACCGGTGAGCGCGTGCAGGCCAACAAGGCGATCGTCGGCCGCAACGCCTTCGCGCACGAAGCCGGCATTCACCAGGACGGCATGCTGAAGGATCGCCGCACCTACGAAATCATGCGGCCCGACGATGTGGGCGTGCCGGCGACGACGCTGGTGCTTGGGAAGCATTCGGGCCGGCACGCGGTGCAGAAACGCTGCGAGCAGTTCGGTCTGTCGCTCTCGCGGCAGGATCTCGATCGGGTGTATCGCCGGATGGTGACGCTCGCGGACACGCAGAAGCACGTCGGCGACGACGACCTGCAGGCGATCGTGTTTGCGGTGTGCGGCGTGGCGGTCGCGCCGGCCGCCCGAGAGGCCGTGCACGAAAACGGCTACGGGTTCGGCGTGTGAAGGCGCGCATCGCCGTGATGCCGGGCGACGGCATCGGTCCCGAGGTCACGGCCGCCGCCGTGCGGGTCCTGACGCGAATCGCGGCACGCCATGGCCACACCTTCGAGTTCACGGAGGCGCTGATCGGCGGCGCGGCGCTGCGAGCCGGGCAGTTGGCGCTTCCGGCCGAGACAGCCGGCCTGGCCAAGGGCGCGGATGCGGTCCTGCTCGGCGCCGTGGGCGACCCGGATTTCGACCATCTGCCGCCCTCGGCGCGACCGGAATCGGCGTTGCTGGCGCTGCGCCGAGGCATCGGCGCGTACGCGAATTTGCGGCCGGCGCGCGCCTGGCCCGGCCTGGAATCCGCCGGTCCGCTGAAGCCGGACGTGCTGCGCGGCACGGATCTGGTCGTGGTCCGCGAGCTCCTCGGCGGTCTGTATTACGGCCAGCCTCGAGCGATTGCGGAGGACCGTTCGTCCGCGGTGAATACGATGACGTACTCCCGTGAGGAGATCGTCCGGATTTCGCGCGTGGCGTTTGACCTGGCGCGATCGCGCCGTCGCAAGCTCGTATCGGTGGACAAAGCCAACGTGCTGGAAGTGTCGCGGCTCTGGCGCGACGTGGTCAAGGAAGTCGGGCGCGACTACCCCGACGTCACGCTCACGCACGAGTTCGTCGACGCCGCGGCGATGAAGCTCGTGATGGCGCCGTCGGCGTTCGACGTGATGCTGACGGAGAACATGTTCGGCGACATTCTGTCCGACGAAGCGGGCGCCGTCTGCGGATCGCTCGGGTTGTTGCCGTCGGCGAGCCTGGGCGATGGCGCGGGATTGTTCGAGCCCGTGCACGGATCCGCGCCCGATTTGGCCGGCAAGGACGTGGCTAATCCGATCGGCGCGATCCTGTCGGCCGGGATGCTGCTGTCGGATGGGCTGGGTCTTCGAGAGGAAGGCGCCGCGGTCGTGGCCGCGGTCGAACGCACGCTCGCCGGTGGTTCCCGGACCGCCGACATCGCCCCGCCGGGCCACACGCCGATTGGGACGGTCGCGATGACAGAGGCGGTGGTTGAAGTTCTGTAGGTTCCGGGGTTCCGAGGTTCCGGGGTTCCGGTTCCGAGGTTCCGAGGTTCGGGTTCGAGGTTCGAGGTTCTAGGTTCTAGGTTCAGGTTCAGGTTCGGCAAGGCGTCGGGCCCAAGAAGCTCGAACCCAGGACCCAGAACCTCGAACCCAGAACCCCGAACCCCGAACCCGAACCCTGGAACCGGAACCCCGGCACCCCGGAACCTCGGAACCCCGGAACCCCGGAACCCCAAAACCGGTTCACTCCACCGTCACGCTCTTCGCCAGATTCCTCGGCTGGTCCACGTCCGCGCCGCGGCAGATCGCGACGTGATACGCCAGCAGTTGCAGCGGCACGACCATCAGGACCGGCATCAGCAGCGGGTGCGCGTCGGGCACGGCGAGAATGACGTCACGCGTGGGGTCCAGCAACCCGTCGAACGCCGACACCTGTGAGGCGTTGGTCACGACGATCATCTGCGCGCCGCGCGCCTTCGCCTCCTGGATGTTCCCGAGCGCTTTCTCGAACACCTCGTCCTTGGCTGCCAGGGCGACGACCGGCAGGTCCTCGTCGATGAGCGCAATCGGGCCGTGCTTCATCTCCCCTGCCGGATAACCCTCGGCGTGGATGTACGAGATTTCCTTCAGTTTGAGCGCGCCTTCCAGCGCGATCGGATAGTTGATGCCCCGCCCGAGGTACAGGAAATCCCGGTGATGAGCGAGCCGCTCCGCCAGGGTCTTGATCTGCGCGTCCAGCTGGAGCGCGTGTTCGATGCCGACGGGCAGCTGCTCGAGCTGCTCGATGATCACGCGCGCGCGATCGGGCGCGAGCGACCCGCGCGCCTGGCCCATCGCGACCGCCAGGAGATGCAGCGCCACGAGCTGGCACGTGAACGCCTTCGTGGACGCGACGCCAATCTCCGGCCCCGCGTGCGTGTAGACGGTGCCCTCCGCCTCGCGCGTCACCATGCTGCCGACCACGTTGCAAATCGCAATCGATCGGGCGCCGAGCCGTTTGGCTTCCCGCAGCGCGCCCAGCGTGTCCGCCGTTTCGCCGGACTGCGTGATCACGACCGTCAGCGTGCGGGCATCGACGATGGGATCGCGGTACCGGAATTCCGAGCTGTAGTCCACTTCAACCGGCACGCGCGCCAGTTCCTCGATCAGGAACTTCCCCACCAGCCCCGCGTGCCACGACGTGCCGCACGCCAGAATCACGACCCGATCGATGGCGCGCAGGGCCCCGGCGTCGAGGCCCATTTCGTGGAGGTAGACCTGCCCCGTTTCCGCCGACGTCCGGCCGAGCACGGTTTCGCGCACCGCCCACGGCTGCTCGTAGATCTCCTTGAGCATGAAGTGCGGGTAGCCGGCCTTCTCGGCCATCACCGGATCCCAGGTGACGTGCTGCGGCACCTTCTCCAGCGGCTTTCCGGTGAAGTCGGTGAAGGCGACACCGGCGCGCGTGACGATCGCCATTTCGCCATCGGCCAGGAAGATCACGTCGCGCGTATGGCTGAGAATCGCCGGAATGTCGGACGCGACGAAGTACTCGTCCTGGCCGAGGCCGACGACCACGGGCGGGCCATTGCGCACGGTCACGATCGTGTTGGGCTCATCCGCCGAAATCAGCACGAGCGCGAACAGGCCGCGCAGATGCGTCAGCGCGCGACGGACGGCCGCCGCCAGGCCGTCGCCGCGGCTCTCCCGCTCCACCAGGTGCGCCACGATTTCCGTGTCCGTCTGGGTCAGGAACGTATGGCCCTGGGCGGTCAGCTCGCGCTTCAGCTCGAGGTAGTTCTCGATGATGCCGTTGTGGACCACGACGATCCGGCCGTGGCAATCGCGGTGCGGATGCGCGTTTTCCTCGGTCGGCCGGCCGTGCGTGGCCCAGCGCGTGTGGCCGATGCCGAACTCCCCGTCGATCGGGTCCTTCGCGAGCACGTCATCCAGGCGCGACAGCTTGCCGGCACTCCGGCGGATCACCATCGCGCCGTCCTTCACAATCGCCACGCCCGCCGAGTCGTAGCCGCGATACTCCAGCCGCCGGAGCCCGTCCATGATGACGGGCACGACCGGCTTCGATCCCACGTATCCGACGATGCCGCACATGAATTAAGGCTGCCCTTTCGCCTGTTTCGCGCGCCGTGCGGCCGCCCAGCCAGGCCGGTTGTGCTGATGCGCCCGGGCGACCGCGAGCGCGTCGGCCGGGACGTCCTTCGAAATCGACGAGCCGGCGGCGACGTACGCGCCGGCGCCGATGCGGACCGGCGCGATTAACTGCGAGTCCGAGCCGATGAAGGCGCCGTCCTCGATGATGGTCGGGTTCTTGTTCACGCCGTCGTAATTGCAGGTGATCGTGCCGGCGCCGATGTTCACGCCCGCCCCGATCGTCGCGTCGCCGAGATACGCGAGATGGTTCGCCTTGGCGCCGCGCGCCATCGACGTCTTCTTCAGCTCCACGAAATTGCCGACATGCGCGTCCTCGCCCACGTCCGACTGTGGCCGGAGGTGCGAAAACGGGCCGATGCGCGCGCCGGCGCGGACGCGCGCGTCGGCAATCACGGAGTGATCGAGAATCGTCACACGATGGCCGACGGTCGCATTGGTCAGCCGGCAGCCGCCGTGGATGCGGCAGCCCTCTCCGATGGTCGTGGACCCCTGAAGCGCGACGCCGGGCCCGACAATCGTGTCCGCACCGATCGTGACGTCGACGTCGATGTAGGTCGTCGCCGGATCTTCGAGCGTCGCGCCCGCGAGCATGACGTCGCGGTTCTTGCGCGCGCGCAGCGTTTCACCGAGATCCGCCAGATCCAGCCGGCTGTTGACGCCCCGCAATTCCGCGGGCGAGTCGAGCCGCAGGGTTTCCACCCGGAGGCGCCGCTGACGGTACAGCGAGACCAGATCCGTCAGGTAGTACTCAGCCTGCGCGTTGTCGGTCTCCAGTTGATGCAGGGATCCGAACACCGGCTTGAGGTCGAAGCAGTAGATGCCGCTGTTCACTTCGCGAATCTTGCGGTGGTCGGCCGACGCGTCGCGCTCCTCGACGATCCGCGTGATCTGCCCTTTCTTGTCGCGGACGATGCGGCCGTATCCGTACGGCTCGGCCAGTTCCATCGTCAGCACCGTGGCGGCGGCCTTGGCCGCGCGGTGGTGTTCGACGAGGCGCGTCAGCGTGTTGGGCTGCAGGAGCGGCACGTCCGCGTAGAGGAGCAGCAACGTGCCCGACTTCCCCGCCAGCGCCGATTCAGCCTGGAGGAGCGCGTGGCCGGTGCCGAGTTGCGGCGATTGCACCGCGAACTGGAGCGCCGGGCGCCCGGCGAGCGCGGCGCGCACGCTGTCCGCGCCATGGCCGATGACGACGACCGACGCTTTCGCGTGGAGGGCGTCGACCGTGCGGAGGACGTGTTCGATGATGGGGCGGCCCGCCAGTTCGTGCAGGACCTTCGGGCGCGACGACTTCATGCGCGTGCCCTTGCCGGCCGCGAGAATCACGACATAGAGGGAAGACACGACGCGTATCTTATCGGTCGCTGCGCAACCGCCGTCCACGGCGGGGCTGGGCCGGCGTGGCCCGAGGTTCGGTCAGCGCCCGGAAGTCGTCCATGTCGTGCAAATCCGCGAAATCATCGTCGGCGCGCGCCTGCGCGGAGGCCTCCGGTGAGATGGCCATGACCTTCGCCAGCAGCGAGAGGGCCTCTGCATTGTCGCCGCGCCGGGAGTGGACGGCCGCCAGCAGATACAGCGCGAGGTCGTGTTTCGGGTCGTCGCCCAACACGCTCCTGGCCAGTTCCTCCGCTTCAGCGTCTTCGCCGTTGTTGAGGGCCGCCGTGGCGGCGGTCAGGCGTTCCTCCATCGTCCGAGGGTTGACGGGCCGACGGTCCGCCTCGCGCTCACAGAGCGCCAAGTAAACTCTGGCGCGTTCGCCAAGCGCCCGCTCTCCAGGAAATCCCATCACGATGCTTTGGAAGGCTCGCGCCGCATCCCGATACGCGTGCCGCTGCATGGCTTCCATTCCGTGCTGGAACAGCGAAACGGCTTCACCCGTTGGGTGGGGTGGGGACGGCGCCTGTGGTGCCTGTGCGGGCGTCGGCCCGGATGGCAGAGGGGTAGCCGCCTGGGATTCCTGAGCACGGACCTTGCGCTGTGACTTGGGGGGGCGAGACCCTGTGCTTTTCGCCATTCGTCTCCTCGCCGATGCCGCCGAGCGCGGAGAACTTACCAAAATATGGAGGAAAACGTCAAGAAAGCGACTGTTCCTGACGCCTGCGTAGAATGCGGGCCTTCTTGACTACCTTGCGAACCAACTTTGGATCGAGTGACATGGCCTTCGAAACGAGCAACTCTGCTTCATTGTCGCTAAACATATTGGTATTGGTCATACAATCAAACATCTTGATCGCAATGCCAATAGTTGCGTCGTCATAACCAATATCATCTTTATTGTCAATGCATTGTCCGACTACTATGACAAACTCTCCAATAGGATTAATGGACTTCATTGATGTTGCGTTTGTGCAAACAACCAATTCTTCGTTTATCTTAGTTAATTCACGTTGAATATTTATTGGCTTAATAGCCAAAATACCAGTCAAGTCAGAGATGGTTCTTTCGATTCGATGTGGTGCTTCGAAGAACACAGCGGTTCGTGGCTCAGATTCGAGCTTGCTGAACCACTTGGTTCTTGCGGAGCCAGACCTGGGCGGGAACCCCATGAAGACGAATTCACTGGCTGGCTCGCCGGACGCCGACAGGGCGGCCATCACAGCGCTCGGTCCTGGAATTGGGCTGACCCTGACGCCCGCCTCTCGCGCGGACCGCACCAGGTGCTGGCCAGGGTCTGAAATGCCAGGAGTGCCGGCATCTGACACCAGCGCGACGGATTGCCCCGCCTGCAGCCGGGCGACCAGTCTGGGCGTTTCGCGACGCTCGTTATGCTCGCGGAGGCTCACCATCGACTTCCGGATGCCGTAGTGGGCGAGGAGTTTCGACGTCCGGCGGGTGTCTTCGGCGGCGATCACGTCCACCTCCTTCAACGTCCGTAGGGCGCGGAAGGAGAGGTCTTCGAGGTTGCCGATTGGGGTGGCGACGACGAACAGGGTGCCGGCCATGGGTGTGCTGAGGGGATTATCCCTATAATTGAGGGCACGTCGGCCAAGCCATGCCTCTTTACGAATATCAGTGTGATGCCTGCGGAGCTCGGTTCGAGCTGATTCGGAAGTTCTCCGATCCGCCCCTGCAGGTCTGTGCCACCTGCGGGGCTGACGGCGTGCGGAAGCTGGTGTCGTCGCCGGCCTTCCAGTTCAAGGGGTCCGGCTGGTACGTGACGGACTACGCGAAGAAATCTGAGGGGACCTCGGCAGCGGCCAAAGCGACGGCTGAGTCCAAGGCCGACGCGAAATCCGACGCGAAGGGCGAGACGAAGAGCGACACCAAGGCGGACGTCGCGAAAGAGGCCGCGGCCGCCCCCGCCGCGGACAAGCCGGCGCCCGCGGCCACGACGCCGGCCGCGCCGGCCAAGGATAAATAACGTGATCGATCCGGCCCTCATTCGGGATCGACTTCCGGAGGTGGACGCGCGGCTGCGCGCCCGCGGGATGGACCCGTCCGCGGATCTGGCGGCGCTCGCGGCGCTCGAAGCGGAGCGGCGCCGGTTGATTCCGCTCGTCGAGAATCTCAAGCGGCAGCAGAACGAGGCGGGGGAGTCCGTCGCGCGCGCGAAGCGGGAAGGCCGCGATGCGAGCGGGATCTTCGCGGAGAACAAGGCGCGGTCCGGACAGATCCGCGAGTTGGAAGCGGAGCTGGCCGGCATCGAGCAGCAGCGCGACGAGCGGCTGCTCGTGCTGCCGAACCTGCCGCACGAGAGCGTGCCGGTGGGGAAGTCCGCGGCCGACAATGCGGAAGTGCGCCGATGGGGGACACCGCCCGTGATGGACTTCGCGCCGAAGCCGCACTGGGAACTGGGTCCGGCGCTGGGGATTCTGGATTTCGAGCGGGCCACGCGGATGTCGGGCGCGCGGTTTTCCGTGCTGATGGGCGCGGGCGCGCGTCTTGCGCGCGCGCTGATCAATTTCATGCTCGACGTACACACCCGCGAGCACGGCTATCAGGAGGTCGAGCCGCCGTTTCTCGTCAATCGCGCGGCACTCACCGGCACCGGCAACCTGCCGAAGTTCGAGGAGGATCTCTTCAAGATCGCCGGCGACTGGGATCTGTTCCTGATCCCGACCGCTGAAGTGCCACTGACGAACCTCCATCGCGAGGAGATCCTGGACGGGCGACTCCTGCCGCTGAGGTACACGGCCTACACGCCGTGCTTCCGCAGCGAGGCCGGGTCGTACGGCGCGGACGTGCGCGGCCTGATCCGGCAGCACCAGTTCGACAAGGTCGAACTCGTGAAATTCACGACGCCCGAGCAGTCGCACGAAGAACTCGAGAAACTGACGCGCAATGCGGAGTCGATTCTCGAACGGCTGGGCCTGGCCTACCGGCGCGTGCTCCTGTGCACGGGCGACATGGGATTCGCCTCGGCCAAGACGTTCGACATCGAGGTGTGGCTGCCGAGCCAGAACACCTATCGCGAGATTTCGTCGTGCAGCAACTGCGAGGCTTTCCAGGCGCGCCGCGCGCAGATCAAGTTCCGGCCCGACGGGGCAGGGAAGCCCCAGTTCGCGCACACGCTGAACGGGTCCGGCCTCGCCGTCGGCCGGACACTGATCGCGATCCTCGAGAACTACCAGCAGAAGGACGGATCGGTGGTCGTTCCAGAGGCCCTGCGGCCGTACATGGGGACCGACGTCATCAAGAGCTAGGGGACTGTCAGGGACGTGGAGGCGCGTGGCGCCGCGGTCCCCGCCGATCAAACGGACCGCGCGCGGAACGGAGCGAAAGCGAGTGAAGCGCGCCAGGCGGGGTGCCGGGGTCCCCGCCATCAAGCGGAAGCGCGCGGAACGGAGCGAAAGCGAGTGAAGCGCGCCAGGCGGGGCGCAGGGGTCCCCGCCGATCAATTACGGAGAGGTGTGTGAGTGGTTGAAACAGGCGGTCTTGAAAACCGCTGAACGGGAAACCGTTCCGGGGGTTCGAATCCCTCCCTCTCCGCCAACAACATCGAATGATTCTTCCCGCCCTCCTCGTCGCCACGCTCATGATCGGCGGCTCGCCGGCGCCGCAGGCGGCGGTGGCGGACGGCCGGCCGTCCATGACGCCGTTCTCCAGCAACGGCTGCAGCGGGTTCCGCGAAGCCACGTTCTTCAGCTGCTGCTTCGTCCATGACCTCGCCTATTGGGCCGGTGGCACGTGGTCGGAGCGCCGGAAGGCCGACCGCGACCTGTGGAGTTGCGTGTTCACGATCAGCGGCGAGCGGGTTGTGGCTGACATCGGCTACGTCCTGCTGCGGTTCGGCATCCTGCCGGGATCGTTCATCAAGGACGGCTGGGGCCGCGCCTGGTACAACACGCCGCGCAGCCGCTATGCGCCACTCACACGGGAACAGCAGCACGCGGTCTCCGCCGAACGGGCCCGCGTCTGCGCGTCGTTGAAACCGAACCCCGACACGGGTTGGTTCTGGGTGGACGACACGCGACAGATTCGCGCCCGCCAGGCCCGCGAGGTCTGCGGCGACGATCCCTTGCGGCGGCGCTGACGCGCGTCAACGAACATGATTCGCGCGTTCATCGCGGTCGAGTTGAGCGACGCGCAGCGAGAGCAAATCCGACTCGTCCAGAACGATCTCAAGGATCGGATCAACCGCGCCTCGACCCGTGACGCGCGGATCGCCTGGGTCCGGCCGGCGTCCATGCACCTGACGCTGAAGTTCCTCGGCGATATCGACGAGCGGCGAGTTGGCGCGCTTCGCGAGGCGATCGCCACGGCGATCCGCGGTCATGAACCGATCGCGATTCCGCTCGCCAGGCTGGGGGTGTTTCCGCGCCCGCGGGAGCCGCGGGCGTTATGGATCGGCCCGCCGGAGGATTGGAGGCGCGGGAAGGACGCAGACCGTCTGACCGCGCTCGCTGGAGCCATCGAAGACGGCTGCGAAGCCGAGGGCATCCCGCGCGAGCCACGTCCGTTCGCGCCGCATCTCACCCTCGCGCGGATCAAGGCCGGTGAGCGCCAGGCCGGGCGCGCACTGGCCGCCACCGGCGCGTTGGAGACGCCGCTGATTCTCGATCCGCTGACGGTGGACGCGGTGGCGCTGATGAAGAGCCAGCTCAATGCGGACGGGGCCGTGCACACCCGGCTCTGGGCAATCCACCTGGGCGCGGTTTCTTGACAACCCGGCCGCGCTCCTGAAGAATCGCTGACACCGTGAAGGGCATCATTCTCGCCGGTGGCTCCGGGACGCGGCTGTATCCAGCGACGCAAGTCGTGTCCAAACAACTGCTCCCGATCTACGACAAACCGCTCGTGTACTACCCGTTGACGACACTGATGCTGGCGGGCATCCGGGACATTTTGATCATCTCGACGCCGCAGGACACGCCGCGCTTCGAGCAACTCCTGGGCGACGGGCGCCAGTGGGGCCTGCGGCTGAGCTACGCGGTGCAACCGACGCCCGGCGGCCTGGCGCAGGCGTTCATCATCGGCCGCAAGTTCGTCGGCGGCGACACCTGCTGCCTGATCCTGGGCGACAACATCTTCTACGGTCAGGATTTGGCCGTCCGATTGCAGCGCGCCGCCCAGAAGACAACCGGCGCGACGGTGTTTGCCTATCCGGTCCACGACCCCGAACGCTACGGCGTCGTCTGGTTCGACGCGAACGGCAAGGCGATTGGGCTGGAAGAGAAGCCGGCGCACCCGAAATCCCGCTACGCGGTCACGGGGCTGTACTTCTACGACAATCAGGTGCTCGACATCGCCGCATCACTCAAGCCATCACCGCGCGGCGAACTGGAAATCACGGACCTCAACCGCCGCTATCTGGAGATGGGGCAGTTGGACGTGGTCACGCTCGGCCGCGGCTACGCGTGGCTCGACACCGGCACGCACGAGTCGCTGCTGGAAGCGTCGCAGTTCATCGCGGTGATCGAGCGCCGGCAGAGCTTCAAGGTCGCGTGCCCGGAAGAGATCGCCTACCGCATGGGCTACATCACCGCCGAGCAACTCGACGCCCTCGCGCGCCCGCTCGCCAAGAGCGGCTATGGGGAGTACCTGCTGCGCATCCTGTCGGAAGGGCTGCAGTAGCCGCCGTGCCGCAGTGTAGGCCGGGCCTTCAGGCCCGGCTGCACCGGCGGGGCTGAAGCCCCGCCCTACAGCCAGGAGACAGCTACGACCGTTCCGGTAACAGCGTCGCCCGCGCCTGCTTGACGCCTCTTCCGCTGATAGCCGTGACGGTCAGCCGGACCCGGTCGTATTCGACGACGTCGCCGGCCACCGGCGGACGGCCGAGGATGGCGAGAATCAGGCCGCTCACGCTGTCCACCTCTTCGTGCGACAGGTCGAGATCGAACTGGTGGCCCAGTTCGTCGAGCCGGACGGTGCCGGCGACCATGACGGATCCGTCCGGCGCGGCCATGATGGGCGGTGCGGTCGGGACGCCTTCGTCGATTTCGCCAACCACTTCTTCGAACAAGTCCTCGAGGCTGATGACACCGGCCGTGCCGCCGTGTTCATCGATCACGATCGCCAGATGCGCCTGCGACCGCTGCATCGTCTCCAGCACGGCATCGAGCGTGGCCGATTCGGGGACCACCGGCATCGGCCGGAGATCGTCGGTGCCGATCGGCTCGTTGGCCAGAATCCGGCGCAACAGGTCCTTCACGTGCAGCATGCCGACGATGTGATCCAGGTCGCCTTCATAGATCGGGTACCGGGCGTGGTGGTGCGTTTTCAGCATCAGCCGCACGTCGTCCGGTCTGGCGCCGACCGGAATGCCGACGACGCGCACCCGCGGCACCATGGAGGCGCCGGCGGTGAGATCGCCGAACTCCAGCAGTTCGTGCAGCAGCAGGCCGGACTCCGCGCGAAGCGCGCCGCCTTGCGCGCTTTCCTCGACGATGATCTGCAGTTCCTCGGGCGTGTAGACCTGATCGGGCGACGCGGCCTGGCGCCGGATCCCGAACAGGCGCAGCCCGAGATTGCCCGCGCCGTTGAGCACGTACACGAACGGATAGCACACGAACAGGACGACCCGCATCGGCCAGTACAGGACGCGGACGATGGGCTCGGAGACCGAGAGGGCCGCCGCCTTGGGCAGCATCTCGCCGAAGAAAGATGTGCAGATAGGTGAGCGCGGCGACCGCGAGGATGCTGGCGAGCGTATGGGCCGCAATCACCCTGGCGACGGACACGAACGCCAGGCGGGGTTCGAGCCACGCGGCCAGGGCGTGCTCGCCGTACATGCCGAGGCCGAGGCTGGCCAGCGTGATCCCTATCTGCGCCGTGGCGATGAACTGATCCTGCTGGACGGGCGACGTCAGCAGAACCAGGACACGTCCGGCGAGCCGATCGCCGAGGCCGGCGCGGTGCTCGACGGCCGTCCGCGACACGCCGATGATCGCGAATTCGGCGGCGACAAAGAGCGCGTTGGCCACCAGGAACGCGAGGGCGATCGCCATGATCGTCATGACGCCTTCCGGCCTCCGCCCAGAAACTCGCCAAGCACGTCCTGAATCGTGACGAAGCCGACGATGGATCCTGCCTCATCGATCACCGCGGCTTGATGCGCGCGCTTCTCCCTGAGCGTCGCGATGATTTGATCGCCCGCCAGCGTCTGCGGCACGCGGATGACCGGCCGCACGAGCGCGGCCACGGTCGCGGACCGGACCGTCCGCCACATACCGATGCACCAGGTCCTTGACGCGAATCATGCCGACCACGTGATCGCGCGTGCCGCGATAGACCGGCAGGCGCGAGAACGGGCTGCCGGCGACCGTCTGCAGCACCGCGTCCCACGGCGCGTCCACGTCGACCATCGTCAGGCGATCGCGCGGCACCATCAGATCGCGGGCCGTCGAGCGGCTGAGCCGCAGCGCCTTGTGCAGGCGCTGCTGTTCGTCCGGTTCGAGCAGGCCGCCATCGCGGCTCTCGGCAAACAGCAGGGCGATCTCATCCGGGGAATGCAGGTGGCGGTGCCCGCTCAGCGGGACGCCCGACCAGCTTCAGCAGCCACGTCGCGGAGCCGTTCAGGATCACGATGAACGGCTTGAAGGCGGCAAGCGACCATCGCATGGGCAGGACGGTCGCGAGCGCGACTTCGGTCGGGAACTGGAGCGCCAGCGACTTGGGAATCAGTTCGCCGATCACGACCTGGACCGCGGTCAGCGTCAGCAGCACGATCAGCGCGGCGGCGGAATCGCGGCGGCCTTCGGCTCGAATCCAGCAGCGAAGCCAGGTGCGGCGCAATGGCCACAGCCGCGACGCCCTGGCCGACGGCGCCGAGCACCAGGCTGGACACCGTGATGCCGACCTGCGAGACGGCGACGTAGCGAGTCAGGTTGCCCGGGTGCTGGACATGGGGCAGCAACTGGCGCGCCAGCGCGTGGCCGTCCTCGCTCATCCGCCGGACACGGCTCCGCCGCACGCCCACCGCGCCGAATTCCGCGGCGACGTAGAACGCGTTCGCGAGGATGAGCAGGACGACGACGATCCAGACGGTCAGGGACACCCAAGAGTAAGTCTATCCGGCCGCCTCCGTCGGCGAGGGCTCGACCCTCCCCTCGGCCGGCCAGCCGGCGCGGTGGTAGGATGAGCCGGGTTTCGACCCGGAGGGCGCCATGTTCAAGGAATTCAAGGCTTTCGTGAATCAGGGGAACGCACTCGATCTCGCCGTCGGCGTGCTGATCGGCGCGGCGTTCGGCAAGATCGTGAACTCGATCGTCAACGACATCCTCATGCCGGTTCTGTCGCTGGCCCTGGGACGCGTGGAGTTCAATAACCTGTTCATCGCGCTGAAACATCAGGCGGGCGACACGCTCGCGGACGCCAAGAAGGGCGGCGCGGTGATCGCCTATGGCGCCTTCATCAACAACGTGATCGAATTCGCGGTCGTCGCATTTTCGATCTTCATGGTCGTGCGCCAGATCAACAAGTGGCGGGGACCGGCGCCCGCGAAGTAAGACCCGGGTGACGAGAGGTAACGACAGGTAACGACGGGTGACGACGGGTGACGACGGGGACGCGGAAGGCCCTGGTCGCCCTTATCGCTGTCGTATGCTGCGTGGCCGCCGCGCCCCGGCAGAAGCCCGAACAGATGATGGGCGACGAGCTGTACGCCGCCTACCTCGCAAACGGGCCGGAAGTCCTTGCGTCCGCGTTTCCCACTAGCCAACGATTCGAGGCCTTCCGCAACGACTTTCGCGACCGCGTGCTGACGCGGTGGGAAACACTCGAGCGCGTGCCGAAGCAGGCGATGTTCATGTTCGACATCGCCGTCGCGACCGAACCCCGGCACTATCTCTACTGGTCCGATTTCCTGCTGCTGGCTCAAACGTACCTCCGGCAGCGGCTCTGAGCCGCCAGGCGCCAACGTGGCGTTCGATGCGTTCGAACTCCAGTGGAACAAGACGATGATCGCGTTCGTGGAAGGCCGGAGGCAGCCGGAGCTTGTCGAGGAACTGGTCAGACGCTTACCGCGGCGGATCGCGGCCGTCGCGCCTGCCGATGGGACGCCAGTGCTGGTCGATCCGTGGATTGAGCTGACCAGGGGCTTTGTCGAAGAGGGATATGTGATCGCGGATATCACGCGCGTGGAGACCCGCGGCGCGGCGGCAGTGGAGCGGTACCGAGAAGCCTCGAAGCACGACGCCACCCGCGCGGAAGCGACCGTTCGCCTGGCCTGGGTCCTGCTCGAATCCAAGCGACCGGCGGACGCGCTTGCCACGCTCGACACCTTCGACGAGCGCTGGACCACCGAAGGCGTGGTTGTCTACTGGGCCCGGCTGATTCGCGGCAAGGTGCTCGACGCCATCGGCCGGCCCGATGACGCCGTAGTCGCGTATCGGACGGCACTGGCGGTCGCGCCGTCAGCACAGTCCCCCCGCATCGGCATGATGATGGTCGAAGCGAGGCGCAATCGGGGCGACGAGGCCGACCAACTCGCACAGACCGTCCGCCTGGCGCCCGATCCCGTGGCCGATCCCTGGTGGATTTACGCGCACGGCGACCTGCGGTTCTACGCGCAGCGCCTGAAAGCGCTGCGAGAAATGGCCGCGAAATGAACCATAGGACTCGGTTGATCACCGCCGGCGTCGTGATGGCGGGCGTCCTGTCAGCGTCCCTGCCGGTCGCGACTCAAGCGCCCGCCCAGTTCCGCAGCGGCGTCGATGTCGTCGAACTCAACGTCGCCGTCACGAATGGCAAAAAGGTCGTGGCCGATCTCACCGCCGCCGATTTCGAGGTACTGGACAACGGCGTGCGGCAGGAGGTGCTCAGCGTGAGCCGCGAACTGTTGCCGATTGACGTCACGATGGTCATCGATACGAGCGCCAGCCTGACGCCGCTCTTGGAGAACGGCGATCACCAGCGCGGCCAATCGGATCCGCCGGGCGACTGAAGCCGGCAGACCGCCTGTCGCTGGTCACGTTCAACCAGCGGATCCAGGAGCGGTTGGCGCTGCGGCCGGCGGCTGGGGCCGGCGCCTTCGAACTGGGGAAGCCCGCGGGCCAGACGTCGCTGAACGACGTCATCGGCGTGGTGCTCGCCGCCCGGCCGGTGACCGACCGGAGGCAAATGGCCATCGTCTTCACGGATGGCTACGACAGCACGAGTCTGCTGACCGAGGCGGATGTGCTTGAATTGGCTGGGACGGTCGCGGACGTCGATCTTCGTCGTCGACGCGGAGCGGTGGCTATGCTCTGGGCTCGGCGTTGCCGCCGGAGCTGGTGACGATGAAGGTGAGCAGTCCGCGCCAACCGATCGCGTTCTTCGAACAGGTGGCGGCGGCGACGGGTGGCATCGCGCAAATTGTGCCGGAATACAGCGTCACGCGGGATGCCACTCAAACGACGTTTCGGCCCAAACCAGAATCTACTCGACGAACCGTTCCTCAAGGCGCTCGAGGATTTCCGGTCGAGCTACGTGCTTCGCTACAACCTGGCTGGCGTCGCCTCGGCCCGGCTGGCACGACGTGGCCGTGAAGGTCACGAAGCCAGGGAATCGCTATCAGGTCCGCACGCCGGAACGGGTACGCGGGCGGATGAGTTGGACGTGTCCCCGATCATCAAGTAGGCTCATGCCGTGAAAATCGAGATCCCGCAGACCGTGCCGGCCACGCCCGCGACGCGCAGCTGGATGCCCAGCAACACGACCCAGATCTTCATCGGCCTGGTGCTCGGCATCCTGATCGGCTATGTGTGGCCGTCATCCGACGTGAACGGCACGCACGTCGCCGGAATCGGCGAGCAGATCAAGCCGCTGGCCGACACGTTCCTGCGCATGATCAAGATGATCATCGCGCCGTTGCTGTTCTCGACGCTGGTCGTGGGCATCGCGGGAACGGGCGACCTGAAGGCGATGGGGCGGATCGGCCTCAAGGCGATTATCTACTTCGAGATCGCCACGACGATCGCGTTGTTCCTCGGGCTGGGTCTCGTCAATTTCTTCCAGCCGGGCGTCGGCGTGCAGGCGCCGGCCCTGTCGACCGATTCCCTCAAGGGCGTCCAGGCCATCCAGGCCCATACGGGCTGGGACATGCTGGTCTCGCTGATTCCGACGTCGGTCGATTGATGCCATGGCGAGAGGCGACATTCTCCAGTTGGTCGTCTTCTCGATCTTCTTCGGCATCGGCGTCGCCGCCGTCGGCGAACGAGCCAGGCCCCTGGTCGACGTGCTCGAGAGCACGGCGCAGGTGATGTTCAAGTTCACCGGCTACGTGATGAAGTTCGCCCCCATCGGCGTGATGGCCGCGATCTCCGCCACGGTCGGCAAGATGGGACTGGGCATCCTGCTCACGCTCGGCAAGCTCGTGTTGCTGATGTACGGCGGCTTGATCGTGTTTGCCGTCATCGTGATCGGCGGCGTGTCGGTCCTGATCCGGGTGCCGTTCTTCACGTTCCTTCGCGCCGTGAAGGAGCCGTTCCTCATCGCCTTCACGACCGCCAGCAGCGAGGCGGCGCTGCCGAAGGCCCTCGAGGTGATGGAGAAGTTCGGTTGCCCGAAGAACATCGTCGGTCTGGTGCTGCCGACGGGCTACAGCTTCAACCTGGACGGGACGACGCTGTATCTGTCGCTCGCCAGTGTCTTCGTGGCGCAACTGTTCGGCGTGCCGATGACGTTCGGCCAGCAGATGATCATGATGCTGACGCTGATGCTGACCAGCAAGGGCGTGGCCGGCGTGCCGCGCGCCGCGCTGGTCGTGCTGACCGCCACCCTCGTGCAATTCCGCTTGCCGCTCGAAGGCGCGGCCATCCTGCTCGCGATCGATCAGATCATGGACATGGGCCGCACGGCCGTCAACGTGATGGGCAACTGCATCTCGACGGCCGTCGTCGCGCGCTGGGAAGGCGTGTTCGACGACGAGAAGATGAAGGCGTTCGCCGCCGGGCAGACGAACTCGGCGGGCTGAAGCCCGCCGACTACTGCAGCACGCGGATCGACGTCGTGTCCGTGGGCCGTACGTAGCCGGCGGGCTTTAGCCCGCCGGATCTCAATCCTGCAGCGTTCTTCCCCTGGTCTCCACGATCCACGGCAGTGCGAGCAGTCCGACCGCGGGAATGAATCCCACCCAGAACAGCGTCACGATGGCCGTGCCGGTGCCGCGCGACGCGATTTCACCGACGACGAACGGGCCGGCCGCAGCCACGAAGCGGCCGATGTTGTAACAGAAGCCGGCGCCGGTCGCGCGCAGCCGGGTGGGGAAGAGTTCGGGCAGATAGTACGTGAAGCTGCCGAAGACGCCGAACACGCTCAGGCCGATCAGGAAGTACATGTGCAGCCGCGTTTCCGGCGGCAGGTCGAGGCCGAACGTGGCGAGGACGGCGGCGGCCGACGCGGCGAAGTAGGCCCCGAACATGGCCCGTCGCCCCAGCACCTTCGAGACCGGCACCGTGAGCAGCGTCCCGATCAAACCGCCCCAGTTGAACCAGTTGGTCGCGATCGCCTTCCAGGATTCGGACAGCGCGAGCGTGGCGGAGCGGTCCAGGCCGCGCGCGACCGCTTCGGCCTGGGCCAGACCGGTGGACACGACCGGGATGAAGGCGTTGCAGCTCCACCACGTAAGCAACGCGATCAACGCGGTGAGGAACCCCGAAACCGTTTCGCGCCGATACGCAGGCGTGAACAGTTCAGCCATGCGAGGCAAGGCGACCTGTTGACGAACGTTCTTCCAGCGTTCCGGCTCTTTGACGAACAGGCGAACCAGCAACGCGACCGCGGCGGGCAGCAGACCGCAGGCGAAGACCCAGCGCCAGGACACTTCGGGAGAATCAGGCAACCAGACGCCCGCGATCTGGTAATTGACGAATGAGGCGAGAAACAGGCCGACGGGCGCGGAGGTGTACAGCAACGCGCCGGCGTCCACCCGTCGCCGTTCGGGCACGGCCTCGGCGACCATCGCCGCCCCGGCCGCCCATTCGCCGCCGATGCCCAGGCTGGCCACGAATCGGAACGCGGCCAGCGTCCAGATGTTCGGCGCCAGGGCGCAGAGGGCGGTGCCGACGCCGTACATCAGCATCGTCAGCATCAGCGTCCTGGTGCGGCCGATGCGATCGGCCACGCGGCCGAAGAGGATGCCGCCGATCCCCCAGCCGATCAACAGGAGGGCCGTGAGGCGTCCCGTCCACACGAGCGTCGCGGCCTTTGCCGCGGCGGAATCCGATGGGCACGCCCGTCAGCGTGGGCACGCAATTGGGCGCCACGAAGTTGAACAGCAACCCGTCGAAGATGTCGAATCCCCAGCCCAGCCAGGCGGCCAAGACGACGGCCCACTGGTAGCCGGTCAGGCCCAGAACACTGCGCCCGCTCGCGCTCGCTCCCGTCATGTGGGCACATGATAGTGCGAAGGTGCGAGGGCGTGCGAGGGCGTGCGACGGGATCGACCATAAGCGGCGTCCAGGCGTCGGACGTATGAGGCGGTAGTCCTATGCGAGGCAGGCACATGCGGCGATTTCACGTCGGCATTCGGTCGACGCTGGGCGCGATTACTTTGGTCGCGGCGCTGCAGGCGCGCGACCTGGCCGGCCAGTCTCAGGTGCCCCCTGCCGCGGGCCGATCGAGTGCGCCGGCCGCCGCGACCGGCCTCGTGATGGGCACCGTCGTCGAAGGCCTCAGCGATCGTCCGGTCGCCGGCGCCTTGGTCAACCTCATGCCGCTCGACCGGTGGGTCCTCACGGACGCGCAAGGCCACTTCGTCTTCAGCGAGCTGCCCACGCCGCGCGCCTACAGCCTCGTCGCGTTCAAGACCGGGTTCATCAGCGGGGTCGTACGGCCAACGGCGCGCGTCCGGCCGGACTGGTTCCTTCGGCTCGGAGACGGGGAGCGCATCGGCGACTTGATCGTCCCGCTGTGGAAGCACGCATCCATTACCGGAACGATCACGGACGAAGCGGGCGAACCCATGATCGATGTCCCGGTCGGCGTGCTGGCCCGCCCGTCGTGGCTGGCACGCGCAGGCTGACATCGGGCACCACGGTCAAGACCGACGATCGCGGCGTCTATCGCATCTTCGGCCTGGCACCCGGCGAGTATTTCGTCGCGGCGCTTTCCACCCAGATCACGCTGCCGCAATCCGTCATCGATCTGAATCGTCAGTTCCGGCGCGGGTCGCGGGAGGTGGCGGCCCAGGTCGACACGATTCGCTTCCTGTTGTCGGGCACGGCTGGCAGCGCCTATTTCGCAAGCGACAAGCGCCGGCGCGGTGCACGTTGGCGAATTCGCATTCGTGTCCACGGTCGGGGTCGGCACGAGCGGGCATGCCGTCATGTGCGGCGGACGGTCGGATCTTCGTCTATTCCACGCAATTCTTTCCGGCGGCGCCGACGCCTGCGCAGGCCAGCGTGATTTCGCTGCAATCAGGCGAGGAACGAAACGGCATCAACCTGCAGTTGAAGCCGGTCACGACGACTCGCGTGTCTGGCATCGTGACCGGACCAGATGGCCCGATGATGGTCAGCCTGACGCTCGTGCCGGACGGCCAGGATCCCATCGACCGCCGCGGAGTTGGAAACCGCGACCTCTCTCAGTGACGCCGCCGGCCGCTTCACATTTCTCGGTGTTCCCGCCGGACAGTATGTTCTGCGCGCGCTGAAGAGGCCGCCGGCTGCGGCAAGAGGTGCCGCACCGCCCGCGGTTCCGCCGGGGCCCACGCTCTGGGCCGCACAGTCGATCTGCGTCGGCGCCACGGACATCCTCGATCTCGCCATCACTCTGCGCGACAGGGTTCAGGGTTTCCGGCGCCGTGGTGTTTGAGAACGCGGCCGAACCGCCGGCGCGGACGCCGTGCGACGCAGCGTCGCCATGTTCGAGGCCGCCGACGGACGCCCGCCCGTGCCCGTGATCACCCGGGTCCTGTTCAACGGCGCCGGCCGGTTCTCCAGTTACGAAATGCTGCCCGGCCGCTACTACCTGCGCGCGCGGGCCCGCCGCCCGGTTGGACGCTGAAGAGCGCGATGCTCGACGGCCGGGACATCTCGGATGTTCCGATGACGCTGGACCGATCGCTGGACGGCGTGGTGCTGACGTTCACGAAGCGTGCGGAGCGAACTGACCGGACGCGTGCAGAACGCCGCGGGCGCGGCGGACTCCACAGCGACGGTCCTGATCTTCCCGACCGGACAGGTGCGGTGGGCGGACTGCTGGCACACACGCCGTCAGCTTCGACCGGTCCGCGTGGGCCGGGACGCGACGTTCCGCGCGGTTGGATTGCCGGCCGGCGACTACTTCGTCGTCGGCGATTCCCGACGAGGCGGCGGCGGTATGCCTGGACGCGCGAGGCTCCGGAGGCTCGCAAGCCTCGCGACTTCCATCACGCTGGCTGACGGACCGAGAAGCGGTCGTTGTCACTCAAGACGATGGCGGTGCCGCGATGAGCCCCAGGCATGGCTGGAGACAGCCGATGAGGTTGCGCGTCCTGGCACCGCGTCTGGCTGCTGCCGGCCGCGATGCTGTCGGCGCAGCAAGCGGGCGGCACCGGCACGCCGGCGCCGCGCACGGCTGAAATCGCGGGCGTCGTCGTGACGGACGATCCCACGCCTGTTGCCATCAGGCGAGCGACCGTCACGCTGACCGACGGGGCCGCGACGACTGCTCATCGCGATGACCGACGACGACGGAGCGTTCGGATTCACGAGCTTGCCGCCGGGGCGTTTCACGCTGTCGGCACGAAGGGCGGCTACCTGCCGGCGACGTACGGCGCTCGCCGGCCGGGTGGCGTCGGCATTCCGGTCGCCGTCGCTGCCGGCGAGCGCGGCAGGCATCACCATCCGGATGACCAGGGGCAGCGTCATCACCGGCGTGGTGATCGATGCCGACGGGCAACCGGTGCCGGACGTGTCGGTCAAAGCGTTCCGCCGCGCGTTCTCGGAGTTCACCGGGGAGCGCACGTTACAGGGCGCTCTGTTCGGGTCGAGCCAGGTCACGGACGATCGCGGGCGGTACCGCATCTGGGGACTGGAGGCGGGCGAGTACGCGGTGTCCGCGAGGGTCCATGGCGATGGACGACGTCACCTGAGTCGGTCCAGCAGATCGCGGATGCCGACGTGCAACGGGCCAACCGGATGCTGCGGGAAGCCGGCGCCTCGCGGGCGACGCGAACTCGCCGACAGCGGAAAGCCCGCCGAGACTGCCCGATGGCATTCGCGCCCGTGTTCTTTCGTCGGCGGTGATGCCCTCCGATGCCGCCCTCGTGTCCGTCGGGCCGCGTGAGGAACGCGACGGCATCGATATTCAGTTGCGGATGGCGTCCGCGGCGAAGATCGAAGGCGTGGTCACGGGGCCGGATGGCGCGCCCATGCCGAACGTTGACATCACGGTGCTGGATCCAGGCCCGCTTCCGCGGGGCGTCATCGCATCCGCCTACCGGAACGCGACGTCCGGCAAGGACGGCAAGATACTCGATAACTGGCGTAACGCCAGGCGCATATCAGATGTTCGCTTCGACTGGCGATGGGACCGCGCCGTTATGGGCGGTGATCGAAGCCGTGGTGAGTGACGCGACATCGACGCACCAATCGCGCTCAGAGCCGGCGCTGACCATATCCGGCCGAATGGTCTTCGAAGGCACGTCGCCGCTGCCCCGCGATCTGGCCGCTCGTTCTGCCTGGCTTCTGGGCGCTGCGAATCGGCCCGGGAAGCGGCGGAGTGCGCCTGCCGGCTGTCACGCCTGATGGGAGCTTCACACTCACGGTGAGAGGAGGGGACTATCGCGTCGGATCCACTCTCGGGCGCCCGGCGGAGCCGATCGCTGGATGGAGCCTCAAGTCCGTTGTTGATTGGCGGCGTGAACGTCGAAGACACGTGTTCCCGGTGACGCAGAACATCGACGGCGTCGTCGTCACGTTCACAGATCGGGTCACCGAGATTTCAGGCACGCTGCAGGACGCCGCTGGCAAACCCGTGCCCGATTACGTCCTCCTGGTGTTCTCAACCGACAAGCGCTTCTGGATGCCGCAGTCTCGACGCACACAGCAAACGCGGCCGGAGTCGAATGGGCAGTTCCTGTTCCGGAACCTGCCTCCGGGCGAGTACTTCATTACGGCGCTGCCCGATCTGGATGCCAGCGAGTGGAACGATCCGGCGTTTCTCGCCAACCTCGCGTCACAGTCTCCGACGAAGATCACGCTCGCCGAAGGCGAAAAGAAAGTGCAGGATCTCAAGATCGGCAGGATCCAGTAGGCTAGAGTCCTAGATGAGATTCAGTGCTTTCCTGGTCGCCGTTGGGGCAGCGCTCGTGATCACGACAGTGACCATGTCGGCACAATCGAAATCCGTCAAACCGCTCGTCGTCGGCGATCCGTTTCCCCGCCTCGAAGGTGAGTTCCTGACCGGCCGGAAGGCCGTCCTGCCTGACGCCGCGACCGGCAAGTTCGCGCTCGTCCTGCTGGGGTTTACCTATCAGTCTCGCTTCTCGGTCGAGTCGTGGGCCGAGCACGTGCGGCCGGCGTTCGCCCAGCGCGGCAACGCGACGTTCTTCGAGGTGCCCGTGCTTGGCGGCATGGCCCGGCTCGGCAAGTGGTTCATCGACTCCGGCATGCGTTCGGGCACGCCGAAGGACCTGCACGAGAACGTCATCACCGTGTGGGGTGGCGTCGATCGCTGGAAGGCGCTGATGAACGTCAGCGCCGCGGCGCAGGACGACGCGTATCTGGCGCTGATCGATCCGAAAGGCCGCGTGGTGTGGCTGTACCGCGGCGGCCACACCGACGCGGCCTTCGCCGCGATGATGAAGGCGGGGCGAGTAGCCGGGGCTTCAGCCCCGGCGAGATGCGGGCGATGTAGGCCGGGGCTTCAGCCCCGGCTGAACCGCCGGGCCTAAAGGCCCGGCCTACATCTTCCGGGCGGCCTACATCTTTCTTGGCCGCCAGTTCCGCCTTCAGCACTTCGACGGCCTTTTCAATTTGCGCGTCGCGGCCCTTGGCGTGATCGGCCGGCGTGTTGTCGATGTACACGTCGGGCGGCACGCCGTAGTTCTCCATGTTCTGGCCGCCCTGGGTGATCCACACGCCGCTGCCGGGCGTGCGAATCGCCGATCCGTCGAGCAGCGTGTAGGACCCGGTGCCGATCACGGCGCCCATCGTCGGCACGCCGAGAATCTTGCCGAGACCGAGCGCCTTGAAGCCGGCCGGGAACATCTCGGCGTCCGATGCCGAGCGCTCGTTCTGCATCACCACCATCGGGCCGTAGAAGGCCTGCGGCCGCGGCAGCCGCACGCCGGCATCGCGGCCGACCGTGTACTGGTACTCACGGCCGGCGAGAATCGCGAGCAGTTCCTGATCGATGCCGCCGCCGCCGTTGAACCGCTGGTCGATGACGAGCGCCTTCTTCGTGCGGTTGGCGGCCAGGTCGAGCTGGAACTGCCGCAGCGACGGCGCATCCATCGCGCGGATGTGCAGGTAGCCGATCTCGCCGTTGCTCAGCTTGTCCACCATCACGCGGCGATCCTCGACCCACCGCTGGTATTGCAGGTCGCCGAAGTTCCCGCCCGGCGTAATCGTCGCCTCCCAGGCGCCGTCCTTCGACGGTTTGTCGTTCAGCAGGAAGTGGAACTTGTTGCGTGGACGGCAGCGTGAACCGCTGCCAGTAGTTGTCCGACGTCTTCAGATCCTTGTCGTCGAGCGCGATGATGTAGTCGCCCTCGCGCACCTTGAGGTAGTCGTGATCGGCCGGCCCGCCCTTGTAGAGGCGGCCGACGCGGTAGTAGCCGGAGGGATCGAACACCAGATCGAAGCCCGGATAGCGCGTGCTGCCCGTTGACGGCCCGGCGTTCGACGGCCCGCCGCTGACGCCCGTGTGCGACGCGTTGAGCTCGCCGATCATCATCATCATGAGCGTCTGCAGCTCTTCCTGGTCGACGAGGAAGTCGAGCATCGGGCCGTACTTCGTGCGCATCGCCGCCCAGTTCACGCTGTGCATTTCGGCGTCGTAGAACCGGTTCTTCATGATGCGCCAGCCCTCGTTGAACACCTGGGCGCGCAGCAGCTTCTTGTTGACGTCGATGCTGGCCGTGTAGGTGACCTGACGGGCCGATCCGCTCGGTTCAGGAGTCGCGGCTGCCGCTGCCCCTGCGCCGCCGCCGCGCGCGCCGCGACCACCGCCGGCTGCCGCCGCGGGCGCCGCCGCCGCAGCGCCGGCCGACCGGCGCTGCGAACAGCGCGCTGCCCTGGCGGAAGTACAGCGTGCGGCCGTCGCGCGTGAACACCAGGCTCGATCCGCCTCCGCCGCCCGCGGCCGCGGCCCCGCGCCCGCCGCGGCCGGCGCCCGTGTCGGCCGCCGTGCCTGCCGGCACGCGCGCCAGGGCGTTGGTGTCGACCGTCGACGATGTAGATGCCGGCGGTGCCGGCGGCGGCGCCGGCTGAGCTCGAGGACAGGTTGAACGCCACCGACGCGCCAGTCGGGCGACGCGACCAGGCCGCTGACCGAGTCGCCCGGCAGCGGAATCTGCCGCGCGCGGCGGGCCATGTTGTTCCAGTCGATCTGGACCTCACCGGGGCCGGCGCCTGCCGCCGGCGCCGCCGGCGCGGCCGCCCCCGCCCGCGGCTTGCGCCGCGAGGGCCTGCGCTTCATTGTCGATGTCGCGGTTCAGCGGGTCGCGATCCTGATCGCGAAGCGGCAACGCCCACATCTCGGTGGTTGTGGAGAGGCCGCCCTGCGACGCGATCCCGCCGCTGAATCCTTCGGATGACGTGAAGACCAGGTAGCGGCCGTCGGCCGTCCACGCCGGGTTGGACTCGGAGAAGAGCAGAGCGTCATCCGAAATGTGCCGCTCCTCGCCGCCCGCAATCGGCGCGATGTAGACGTGCGAGCGCAGCGTGCGATCCTGCTTGGAGAACGCCACCCACTTGCTGTCTGGCGACACCGCGAACGCACCGATGCGCCCCACGGTGTCCGACGTCACGACCGCGGTCTTCCCGTCGGCCACCGAGTAGCTGTAGAGGCGCTTGTCCGCGGCCGTGTAGAGCAGCGCCTTCGAGTCCGGCGTCCAGAGCAGCGCGCCTTTCTCGTTGTCGAGGCTGGTGACGGGCTTCACGCTCTTGCCGTCGGGATCGCCCACCCACACCTCGTCGCGTCCGGACTTGTCGGAGACGAACGCGATGAACTTGCCGTCGGGCGACCACTTCGGCGACTGGCTGCGAGACGCCATGGGATCGGGCGCCACGCGCGTGATGTCGCCGCGGTTGGTCGCGATCGTCAGCAACTGGCCGCGCGCGGAGATGATCGCGCGCTGGCCCGAGGGCGACAGGTCGAACGCGTCCACCTCGTTCTGGAGCGTGACGACCTCGAATTCGTTCTCCTTGTCGTCGCTCGCGATGTCGAATCTTGATCTCCGTGGAACGGCCCGAGGCGACGTCGAGCTTCCAGAGGCCGAAGCTCTCTTCGTAGACGATCACCTTGCCGTCGCTGGACATCGACGGCCAGAACAGGCTGCCGCCGGTGTGCTTCGTGACCTGGACGGGCTGGCCGGCGCCGCTCGCCGGGATGCGGTAGATGTTGTTCGCGCTCTTGAAGACGTCGAGACTGCCCGGTTTCACGGCCTTGTCGTTCGGCAGCAGATCGGCCACGAAGTAGATGTTGTTGTCCGCCCCCCACATCGGCCAGTAGCGGTTGTAGCTGCTCGCCGCCGAGCACCTGCCGGTAGGTCTTCTGGGCAATGTCGCCAATCCACAGGTCGGCGGCGTAGCTGCCGCGATAGTGCTGGCGCGTCCATGTGGCGGGATGCCGGTTGAAGACAATCTCCTTGCCGTCAGGCGAGAAGTCGCCGTAGTAGCCCCAGTCCACCGGCAAGGGTTTCTCCGGTCCGCCGGTAACGGCCACCGTGTAGAGCGTGGCGACGCTCGGAAACGCGCCGTCGCCATGCGACGCGCGGAACATCACCTGCTGGCCGTCGCGCGACCAGCCGACCACCTCGTCATTGCCGGAATGGAAGGTCAACTGGCGAGGCGTGCCTCCGGTTGACGGGATGACGAACACGTCGTTGTTGCCGAACCGGTTGGAGGAGAACGCGATCGAACGCCCGTCCGGCGAGAAGCGCGGATAGCTCTCGCGCGCGGTGTTGATCGTGAGCCGCGTCGGATTCGATCCGTCTTCGTTCGCGATCCAGATATCGCCCAGGTAGGTGAAGGCCACCTTGCCCGCGTGATAGTCGGGCATGCGCGCCAGTTTGATGGGGCCGGCCTGCGCGGCCGCCTGCGGCGAGGCGGTCTGCGCGATGGGCGCGGACGGCCCGAATGCGACGGCGAACAGGACGACGAGCAGCGTGGCCAGGGTGAGTCTGCGAAGCATGGCGGGGACCTCCGAAACAGGCCGGATGTTACACCCGTACCGCGGGAGCCGCACCATCCACGGGATAATGGGCCGGATGCTGTTTGCCGTACGTAGCCGGCGGGCTTCAGCCCGCCGGGCCCTCGCCGTCGTCTTGCTGCTGGCGGCGGCTGTCGCCGTTGGCGCGCACGCCTCGCCAGCCGATCCCGTTCTGACCGGTTTCGTCATGCCCATCGCCGGCGGCTGCCTGCCCAAGGGCAATCAACTGATGCCGAACGCGCCGCGCACCTATCGCAAAGGCACCCACGAAGGCATCGACTTCTACAATTCCGACAACTGCACGAAGATCACGCGCGGCACGCCCGTCATCTCAGCAAAAACCGGCCGCGTAGTGCGGGCCGACCTGTCCTACGTCGATGTGACGAAGAAGCAGGTGGACGCGTATCTGGCCGATCCCCAACACCGAGGCGTCGCTCGACCAGTTTCGCGGCCGGCAGGTGTGGATCGATCACGGCGACGGCGTGATCACGCGGTACTGCCACCTGAGCGGCATCGCACCGGGGGTGGCGGTGGGCGGATCGGTGCCGGCCGGGCAGTTGATCGGGTTCGTCGGCGAATCCGGGACGCCGTCGTCGGTCACCAATCCGGGGCACGAATATCATCTGCACTTTGAACTGCGCGTGGCGGGTTCGTTCCTCGGTCGCGGCCTCGCGCCAGCCCAGGTGCGCGCGCTCTACGCGGCGGCATTTCGACCGGCCGAGTAGCCTCACGCCCGTCGGGCCGCAGTCGCGCGAAACGACTGGGCCCAACGGATGCGGGGCGGGGCGCTACTTGCAGTCGCTGTCCCGGTCCGACTGCTTGATCTGTCCGTCTTTGTCGCCGCTGAAGTCGAATCGCTTGGCGCCCATGTTCTGGAAATACACGCAGAAACGAGTGTTCTTGCCGCTCGGGTTCGCGCTCGCCTGCAGATACAGTTCCTTGACGGTCTGTAAATCGACCGGCACGTCGAAGTCAAACGCGTCGCCGGTGCGCCACGCGCGCCACGCGCGCCGGTCGCCGGACTTGGTGCCGATCTGAAGCGTGACCGAGGCGGCGTCGGTCTTCAGCCCATCCACGCGCACCCACCAGCCGGCCTTCGTGAAGAGCGGGGTCTCGGGCTGTTGTTGGGGCTGCAGGGCGATCACGGGTGTTGCGGCCATGCCGATGGCCAGTGCGAGAGCGCAGATCATTCTTCTCATGGTGGAGTTCCTCCAAGAAACCGAGTCAGTCGTGCTGACTGTTGGCACGTTACCGGACGTGGAGGAGTCACGCAGTCCCATTCAGCACACCGGCGTGGCGACGGTAGTCCGTTCCCGTTGGCTCCCGTTCGTTCCCGTCGTTCCCGTCGTTCCCGATCGTTCCCGTCGTTACTTCCGGAAGATCCGTCTGTACCCGCCGGCGACGAGCGCCGAGACGTCGGCCATGATGCGGGGCAGGCGCAGGCCGCCCGGATAAGCCAGGTACTGCGGCTCCCACACGGGGTTGAACTTGTCTTTGTACGCGCGCAGGCCCTGAAAGTTGTAGATCGATTCGCCGTGCTCGTAGAGAAAGGTGCCGAGCCGGCTCCACACGGACGCCACCGGCGAGGCTTCGAATCCCGACAGCGGCGCCATGCCGAGCGCGAACCAGCGATAGCCCTGCTCCTTGCCCCATTTGAGTAGATGCACGAACAGTGCATCCATCGAGCCCTTGGGCGCATCGCGGTGGTGGCGCATCAGATCGATCGATAACTCCTGCTGGCGGGGCCCCGCCCAGACATTGGCGAACGCCCACACGCGGCCCTCGCGCTCGATGACCGCCATCGGGAATCGCGAGAGATACGCCTCGTCGAAGAACCCCAGCGAGAATCCCTTTTCGGCGGTCGTCTGGGCGGCGAGCCAGTCGTCGGACACCGAGCGCAGCTGCGTCCATGATCGCGGGAACCGCGGCCGGCTCGACGATGCGGAACGACCCGCCCTCTTTGTCCAGGCGCCGAAGCGCGTTGCGGTTCTTGGCAGCCTGGCCGCCCTCGAGGCTGAACGCGGCCAGATCCACCTTCGCTTGCTCGCCCAGTTTCACAAAGGTCAGTCCGAAGTCGGCGTACCGATGCAAATGCGTCGGGCCGATTTCATAGAAGGCGGGCACGCCGCCGTAGTCGTCGCAGCGTTCGAGAAAGCGGCGGACCATATCGTTCAGGCACTCATCCGGCCCGACGGGATCGCCCATCGCCACCCACGTGCGGCCCCGAACGCCGTACATCACGAACGCCGTGCGGTCGTCGTTGAAGAGCAGGGCCTTGTCACGCAGATATACCAGGTACGGCGCCGTAGACGTCTGTGCCGCGATGGCGCGGCCCGCGTCTTCGATGTCGGTATCGCTCGGCTCGGGAGCTTCGTGCGGCGCGTGCCGGATCAGCCGCGCCAGGCCGAACAGCAACAGCACGACCGCCGCGCCGACCGAGGCGCGGAGGAATCGCGAGGCTTCACCTCTGAATCTCGAACTGCCACCACAGCTCGTTCGAGTAGTCCACGTGCTTGAACGCGAAGAACCCCAGCCAGATCGACGCGCCCAGCGCGCCGGCGAGCGCGGCGATCCAGGCGCCGGAAAACCGTGTGTCGAAGAACGCGGCCCGGCAATCGAACGCGGGCCTCGCGCGCCGCAGCACGATCAACACGAGCAGCAGCAGGCCCGCCTCTTCGTAGTCCAGGCCCTTCAGCAGCGATCCGGCCGTGCCCGCGAGGATGGTGGCGGCGGTGACGTAGTAGGCGGCATCGAGCCGGCGCCACAGGCCCTGCGAGAGGATGAGCAGCACGACGCCGGCGATGCTGCTGAGGAAGTGCGACGCCTCGATCAGCGTGATCGGCAGCACGCGGGCCAGCAGATCCAGGCGGCCCGGGGCGGCGGGGGTGGCCGCGGAGAAGAGCAGGACGAGGCCGGCGGCGAACGTGAAGAAGGCCAGGATGCGCGGCGCGAACTCCTCGGTGAGCACGCCGAGCGCGGCGCGAAGGCGGGCCGCGTCGCTGCGGCGCTGCCGGACTTCGTCGGCGACGAGCCCCACGAGGGCGACCGACAGGGGCAGCAGGTAATACACCGCCCGAAACACGACGAGCGCCGGCAGCAGTTGGCCGGACGGCAGATACGGCCTGAGCAGCAGCACCATCAGGCCTTCGAACACTCCGATGCCGCCCGGCACGTGGCTCACCATGCCCAGCAGGACGGACACCAGGAATGCGCCGAGAAACTGCAGGAACGACAAGTCGTTCGGCGGCAGCAGCGTGTAGAGCACGCTGCCCGCGAGCGTCCAGTCGATGACGGAAATCAGGATCTGGCCGCCCGCGATGCTCGGTGACGGCAGCGGCAAGGTGAACCGCCACAGCTGCAGCGGGCGGCGCCGCAGGACCGTGGCCAGCACGTACGCCGGCGGCACCAGCATCAGCAGCCACGCGACAGGCACCAGCAGCGCGCGCGCCGGCAGCTCCGGGGCGGACACGAGCGGGCTGACAAGGAGGCTCAGTCCCCCGAGGCCGAGCAGGCCCAGCCAGAACGCCACCGAGTAGAAAGAAGATGATGCGCGAGAGTTCTTCCGCCGTGACGCCCCAGCGCGTATAGAACCGGTAGCGCACGGAGGCGCCCGACAACATCGCGAATCCGACGTTGTTGGAAATGGCGTACGCCAGGAACGACGCGATCGCGACGCGCACGCGCGGCAGCGCCTTGCCGATATACGCGAACGCCAGCAGGTCGTAGCCCGTCAGCACCAGGTAGTTGAGAAACGTCAGCGCGATGGCGAGCGCCAGGTGCGAGGGTGGCGTCCGCATGATGTCGGCGGACAGATCCTGCCACTTGACGGCGTGCAGCTCGATCCGGAGCACTTCGAGCGCGACAAAGAACAGCACGAGGCCGATCACGATCGGAATCGCCTGACGCAGTCGCTCGGACACGGGGAACCTCAGCGCGGGCTGTTCTGCTTGACCCAGGCGATCGCCTCGATCAGCCGCCGGTCGAATTCGGCGAGATTGTCGCTGAACCGGTGATCGGCGGCCGGCACGATCCACAGCTGCTTCGGCTCGGCCGCCGCGTTCATCACACGCTGCACTTCGGCCAGCGGCACGAACTCGTCGTGCGTCGCGTGGATCGCCGCCAGCGGCAGCGGATGGACCTTTGCCGCAATCGCCTGGGTGCTGAACATGGGTTCGTCAGGGTCACCGCGCGTGATGTAGATCAGCGCGTCCCTCCACCGCCAGCCGAGCTCGGTCTTGTCGGGCAGGCCGAGGCCGATCACGCCGGCGATGACGGCCTGCGTCTGCGGGTCGGTGGCCGCGAGCACCGACAGCCCCCCGCCTTCGGACACGCCGATCAGGATCGGCTTGCGCGCGCCGCCCTTCGCGGCAAAGTCCGCCAGCACTTTGTAGTCGCGCGGCTCGTCCGTTGGCTTCAGCGTCTCGGTGCCCGAGGTGAAGCTGGCGAGATAGGCCTTCGCGTCGAAGCCCACCACGAAGAACCCCTTGGCGGCCAGCATTTCGGCCACGTGCGGACCCAGATGCATCCACCCGCCGTCGCCGCTGGTGACGATCACCGGCTGCTGACCGCGATTGCCGTAGAGGTGCAACGACTGCGCGCGCCCCCGCAAGGAGATCGTGGCCGTTGACTGATCGGATGCGCCGACACCCGTCGCCAACAGGCCACACGCTGCCAGAATGACGAACCTCGACCAGGACGACCCAGCGAGCACGGGGGCCACTCCCGACGACCAGCTTACTTCGTTCGGAACTTGCTCACGTCGATCACCCACACCCCGCGCCCGTGCGTGGCCGCCACGAGCACGGGATCGCGCGGATGGACGACGAAGTCCATCACGTGCGCCGAGGGCAGGTTGCCGCCCAGCACGTCCCACTTCTGGCCGCCGTTGGTGGACACGTAGACGCCGAAGTCGTTGGCCGTGTACAGCACGTTCGGGTTGACGGGGTCTTCCTGGATCATGTTCATCGGCCCGGCCGGCAGATTGCCCGCGAGGGTCTTCCAGGTCTTCCCGTAGTCGGTGGACTTGTACAGATACACCGCGAAGTCGTCGTCGTACCGGCCCTGCTTGGCCAGATAGACGGTCGCCTCGTCGTATTTCGACGCGAGCACTTTCGCCACCCACGTCTTCTGATTCGGCAGCCTGGCCGTCAGGTCGGTCCATTCCTTACCTGCGTCAATCGACACATGCAGCCGGCCGTCGTCCGTGCCCGTGTAGATCAAGCCGGCCTTCTTCGGTGATTCCGAGATCGAGATGACGGTTTGATACGGCACTTCGCCGAGCTGCTTCTTGTCGCCGGCGCTCAGATCGGGCGTGAGCTTCTCCCAGGTGTCGCCGCGATCCTGCGAACGGTAGAGCGCCTGGAGGCCGAAGTACAGCGTGTTCGGATCGTGCGGAGACAGGATCATCGGCGCCAGCCACTGGCCGCGCAGTTCGTCGTCTCCCGGCGCTGCCTGCGGCTTGATGTTCTTGGAATTGCCGCCGCGCCCGCGACCGCCGCCAGCGGCTGCGGCCGCCGGGTCCGTTGCCGGCGTCAGATCGGTTCTCGTGATCGAGCCGTACGTGCCCGCCGAATACACGATGTTGGGATTCGTGGGATCGATCGCGTGGATGCTGCCTTCGCCGCCGGGCGCGCTGTCGAACGCGACCGGCTTCACCGCACCGACGCCGTTGCGCACGTCCACCACGCCGCGGAAACTGCCGTGATCCTGGACGGATCCGTACACGCGGAACGGCGTGTCCATGTCGAACGCCATGTCGAAGAACGTGCTCGACGGAATGTTGGCGCGCGTCCACGTCACGCCGGCGTCCTTCGACACGCGGAAGCCGCTGTCGTTGCCGAGCAGCATGAAGTTCGGGTCCTTGGGATCGAGCCACATCGCGTGGTTGTCACCCCCCGGCCCGCCGCCTCGCGCCGCCTGGGGCGCCGGAGCCGCGCCGGCCGCGCCGGCACCGGCAGCACCTCGCGCGCCGGCCGCGCCGGCCGCCGGCGCGCCGATGCGTCCCATCGTCTTTCCCGCATCGTGCGAGACGCTCACGCCGAGCGCGAGCGTGTAGATCGTGTTCTCGTCGCGCGGATCGACGCGGATGTTGCCGAACACCCAGCCGTAGCTCGACGACAGGTTGCGCATGTAGAGCTTCTGCGCGTCGTCCTGGCCGCTCGTCTTCGTCCAGGTCGCGCCCTTGTCGTTCGAGCGCCAGACCTCGTTGCCGATCGGGTAGTACTCGATCAGCACGCCGTACGGATTGCGCGTGTTGGGCGGGGCCTTGTCGCCGCGCGCGTAGTTGTCCACGAACGCATAGACGACGTTCGGATTCGAGCGTGCCACGTCCAGGCCGATGCGGCCCAGGTTCGCGCCGGGCGGCAGGCCGCCTTCGACGCGGGTCCAGTCCTTGCCGGCGTTCGTGCGTCTTCCACACGCCGCTGTTCGTGAAGCCGGGTTCCGTGCGCGGGTCTGCGTACTTGCGCCGCTGGCGCTGCCACATCGCGGCGTAGAGCGTGTTTGGATCGCTCGGGTCCATCACCAGATCGACTGCGCCCGTCTGCGCGTTCCGGTACAGGACCTTCGTCCATGTCTTGCCGCCGTCGGTGGTCTTGAACACGCCGCGCATGTCGTTCTCGGACCATTCGTGACCGCTGGCGGCCACATAGACGATGTCCGGATTGGTCGGGTGAATGACGATGCGGCCAATCGTCTGCGTGTCGGTGAGGCCGAGGTGCGTCCACGTCTTCGCGCCGTCGGTGGATTTGTAGACGCCCGTGCCGGCGTAGGAGCTGCGATAGATGTTCGTCTCGCCGGTGCCGACCCAGACGATGTCCGGGTTGGAGGGGGCGACGGTGACGTCGCCGATCGCGCTCGAGGCGAAGTGCTCGAACACCGGCTGCCAGGTCTGGCCGAGGTCGTCGCTGGTCCAGAGCCCGCCGCAGCAGGAGGCGGCGTAGAGCCGGCGGGAGGTGGGGTAGTCGGCCACGGCCACGTCGGCCATGCGGCCGCTGACGTTGGTGGGCCCGACGAACGACCACATTTGATCTTTGTAGGGCGAGGCCTTCGTCATCGCCAGGTGCGTGTCGTAGGCCTTCAGCCGGAACTCGTTGCCCTGCGCCGTGGACTGCGCGCGGGCAAACGGCATCGTCGCCACGAACGCCGCCAGCGCGGCCGCCGCGTACCAGGTGCTCTTCGTCCGAATCAACCGAGCGATCATGCGACCCTCCGCGATGGATATTACTCTTCTGTCAACCGTTTCCCACGACGAAGGTCGAGAATCATGCGCGCGGACGGAGGCGAGACTGCGGTGCTACGCTATTCGCGCCGTGCGCCTGGCGCGACAGACAATCCGCCAGGCGGCATCGTCAGCAACGGAGGACGCGGTGAAGCCAGTTCGGCGAACGATCATTCAAACGGTGGCCGTGGTTGCGGTGGCGCTGATCGCCAGCGCGCGGGCGCAGCAAGGCGCGGCGCCAATCCCGCAGGCCGGCGCGACGGCATCCTCGCCGGGACGGCCGGCGCCGGAACACGCGCTCGCCGCATCAGCGCAGGAGGTGGTGATTCGCGAGGGACTGGTCGTCGGTCTCGTCGGCAGTTACGGGCGAAGCGCCATTCCGACGGACCTGCTCGCGTGGCAGCTCGCCACCGGGACCTTCGCCGACCCGCGGGAAGGCGCGGTGCTCAACCCGGATGACAAGGCGCGGCCGCAGGCGTGGACGCGGGTGACGGCCGGCGCCGACGGCTGGATCCAGAACCGCGCGCTGTCCGGAGGGTCGCTCTACGTCGTCGTCAATTCCGAACGCGCGCGCACGATGGTGCTCGACGCCTCCGGCTACTACGTCGTCCGGGTCAACGGCGAGCCGCGTGGCGGCGAGAAGTACGGGATGGATTGGGTGCGCCATCCGGTGCGGTTGAATCAGGGGCGAAACGTGCTCCTGTTTCAGGGAGAGCGCGGGCGCATCCGCGCACGGCTGTTCGCGCCGCCGGCGCCGGTCTTCTTTGCTGACAACGACACCACGCTGCCCGATGTCATCACGGGCCAGGCGCGTACGCTGTGGGCCGGCATCCGTGCGGTCAATACGACCGAGGACGTCATCGACGCCGTCGAAATCGCCTATACGGTCGGCGAGCGCCGGGGATCCACCGTCGTCAAGGCGACGATTCCGCCGCTCACGACACGGAAGCTCGCCATCGCGATCGAGACGCCCGCGATCGCGTCGGAGGGGTCCGTGCCGCTGACGCTCAACGGCCGCGCGCGTGCCGGCGGGAAAACCGTGGACCTTCCGCCGCTCACGCTGCCGCTCAAGAGCGTCGGGCCCGCGGCGCACTACGTGCGGACCTTCGTGAGCGACATCGACGGGAGCGTGCAGTACTACGGCGTGGCGCCGTACATCGGGCCGGCCGGGACACGGCCTGCGCTGGTGGTGTCGCTCCACGGCGCCGGCGTCGAAGGGGCCGGGCAGGCTCGAGCCTATAAACCGAAGGACTGGGCCGTCATCGTCGCGCCGACCAACCGGCGCCCGTACGGGTTCGATTGGGAGGACTGGGGCCGGCTCGACGCGCTCGAGGTCCAGGCCGATGCCGCGAAGGCGTTCGGCACGGACCCGGCGCGAACGTATCTCACCGGTCACTCGATGGGCGGCCACGGCACGTGGTCGGTCGGCGTCAACGTGCCGGACCTGTGGGCGGCCATCGCGCCCAGCGCCGGCTGGCGCAGCTTCTCGACCTACGGCGGCGGTCCCGCGTACACGAATCCGAGCGCCACGGAAGCGATGCTGGCCCGCGCGAACAACCCCGGCGAGACCGAGGGCCTGGCCCGCAACCTCCTGCACTACGGCGTCTACCTCCTGCACGGCGACAAGGACGACAACGTTCCCGTGGCCCAGGCTCGCTACATGCGCGACCTGCTCGGCAAGTTCCACCCCGACTTCGCGTACTACGAACGGCCGGGCGCGGGACACTGGTGGGGCGACGAGTGCGTGGACTGGCCGCCGCTGTTCGCGTTTCTCCAGCAGCACGTGCGGCCGGCTGATGCGGACGTCACGCACGTCGAGTTCCTCACGGCGAACCCCGGGATTGCATCGGCGTCCCGTTGGGCCGCGATTCTCGCCCAGGACCATGCGCTCGAGTACAGCAAGGTGACGATCGATCGCGACCCCAAGACGGGGGCATTCAAGGGCACGACCGCCAACGTGGCTCGACTGGCCCTGACGACGTCAGGTGCGACGCCGGCTGGCGCAGCCGTGACGGTCGAGCTCGACGGCACGCGCGTGGATGCGAAGCCGGCGACCGACGGACGACTCTATGTCGCGCGAGACTCGTCGGGATGGAAACCGGCGGAGCCGCCGGCCGCGGCGCTGAAGAACCCGCTGCGTTCGGGCGGCTTCAAGGATGCATTCCGTCATCGGGTGGTGCTGGTCTATGGCACCGGCGGCACGGCTGACGACCGGGCGCGCGCGTACAACAAGGCGCGCTTCGACGCCGAATCGTTCTGGTATCGCGGCAATGGCAGCCTCGAGGTCGTGTCGGACAAGGCCTTCGATCCGTCGCAGGACCGCGATCGCAACGTCGTGCTGTACGGCAACGCCGATACGAACATCCAGTGGGCGACGCTTCTCGGATCCGCGCCGGTTGACGTTCGGGCGTCGAAGATCCGGGTGGGCGATCGCGAGTTCCCGGGCGCGGATCTGGGCATCTATTTCGTCCGCCCGCGCGAGGGCAGTGCCGTCGCGTCGGTCGGCGCGGTGGCGTGGACCGGCCCCGCCGGATGGGCCGCCGTGCAACCCGTGCAGTACTTCGTGTCCGGAGCCGGCTTTCCGGATCTGGTGCTGCTGTCAGCCGACGCGCTCAAGGCCGGCACCGCCGGCATCAGAGCGATCGGCTGGTTCGGGAACGACTGGAGCGTGGAGCGCGGCGACTTCGTGTGGGCGCCGCGTGCTTCGCGTCCGGAGGGCGCGCCGAAGCCATATTTCCCTTAGGTCAAAATTACTCACGTGTATTTTTGACATATACCTAAAATAGTCGCAGCGCTGGTCGCGCGACTATCGCACGCGTGTGATTCGCGAAGACGTCGCCGGCCTCGAGCGTCTACACGATCTCGGTCACCTCCTCCGCTATTTCCGCGATCACGATCGCCGCGAAGTAGACTTCGTCATTGTCGACGGCCGGACGCCGGTCTTGATGGTGGAGTGCAAGCTCGACGATGGAGCCGTCGATCCGGGGCTCCGGTATCTCAAGGCCAAGTTCCCGAAGTGCGCGGCGTGGCAGATTCACGCCAGGGGAACCAAGGACTATCAGACGGCGGAGGGCATCCACCTGGCGCCGGCGATGACGCTGTTGAAGACGCTGGTCTAGACGTAGGAGATCGGCGCGGCCCTGGGTGGATTGAACGGTCCGATATGTCGGGGTATCCACATAAGCCCCGACACTCACTGCTCTCCCCGGGACGGAGAAGGCACAGAATGCGGGACAATTCCGGGGACAATCGCCGGAAAGACTCGTTCCGCCCGGCCAGGCCGGCCCGGGTGTCCGCTTGAGATAAACTGACAATTCCGCTCGCAACCCGCCGTTTTGGCGAGCGGAACGAGTCGATGGCTCGCCCCGAGCGAGCGCAGCGAGTCGAACGGTGAGGTGGCCGAGTGGCTGAAGGCGGCGGTTTGCTAAACCGTTATACGGGCCAAAACCTGTATCCAGGGTTCGAATCCCTGCCTCACCGCCAGTAGTTATTGATTCTAAAAGACTTACAAATCGTCGATCTCCACGTTGCCAACATGTTGCCACGATGCGGCGCATGCCGCGCTCAGATCCGCAGAATCCGGCCTGGATCTGAACCGCGACTCGACGCGACACGCGCCGATCCCTGGACCATCCTCGAGATCGTTCGGGATTCCGAAGGCGCGTGGGCCGGTTCCCTGTGCACTACGGTTGGACCGCGCGGCGCGGCGTCTCTCCGGACGTAGTGCTATATATTACAAACAGCACAGCACAGCACAAGCACATGCAGGGCGTATGATCGGGGCCGGCAACACCTGAAGCGCCGGAGCCGATCATGGCAACCGTCCTGATCGTTGATGACCATCCAAGCACGCGAGACGCCCTGTGTCGGCTTTTCCAAGGGCGCGGTCACGTCGCGCTGTCGGCCGCGTCCGGCGAAGAAGCCATCGAGGTCGGTCGCCGGCTGCGGCCCGATGCCGCGGTTGTTGATCTGGTCTTGCCTACGCTCGACGGCTTTGACGCTTTCGGTGCCCTGAAGACCCAGCGACCCGATCTGCTGGGCATCGCCATCTCCGGCGTCCTGCCTGAACACGAGGTGCAGGAGCGCTGTCAGGGCGCTGGCTTCGCGGTCTTCCTCTCGAAGCACTCGGACCTGTCCAAGCTCGTGGAGATCGTCGAACGTGCGCTGGGGCTTGCTCCGGCAGAAAGCGGCCCGCCGGCATCCGAGCCAGAACTCGGGTGCTCCATCGGGATGATCGGTCGCTGTCCGGCGATGGTTGACGTGTACTGGCGCATCGCTCGGATCGCGCCGACGCCGCTGACCGTGCTGATCGAAGGCGAGACCGGCACCGGCAAGGAACTCGTGGCCCGAGGGATTCACACATTGTCCCGACGGTGCCAGGGCCCGTTCGTCGCCGTGAACTCCGCGGGGGTGCCGCGGGAGATCCTGGAATCCGAGCTCTTCGGATCCGAACGCGGGGCCTTCACCGACGCCGTCACCCGAGACGGCGTGTTTGAACGCGCGTCCGGCGGGACGCTATTTCTTGATGAGATTGCCGACCTGTCAGCGAGCGCACAAGCGGTGCTGCTGCGTGTGCTCGACCAAAGGGTCGTGTCCCGGCTCGGCGGTCGCCGTGAGATTCCGGTGAACGTGAGGGTCATCGCCGCCACGAATGCGCGCCTTCGCGCCGCCGCTCGAGATGGCCGGTTTCGCCAGGATCTGTATCACCGACTGGCGCAAAGCAGCGTACACCTTCCCCCGCTTCGCGCCAGAGTCGACGATGTGCAATTGCTGGCGGAAGCGTTCCTGGAACGACTGTGCCGGACCCTTCAGGGCGAGCCCAAGCGTCTCTCCGCGAGTGCGTCGTCGGTCCTCCGCGACCACAGCTGGCCTGGCAACGTCCGTGAGCTCCAGAACGTCCTGTCCCAGGCATGCCTGCTGGCGCCCGCCGATGTGATCGACGGGGAGCACATCCTCGCCGCCATGGGTCGAGAGGAGTCGGGAGCGGGGTATTCCGTCCCCGCACGACCCGCCGGCGTCACGCTGGCCGAGGCGCTCCAGCGCGTGGCGGAAGCCGCCGAGCGTCAGTGGATCATCGAGGCGCTCGCCAAGGCCGGTACCCGGAAGAACGCTGCGCGCGAGCTCGGCATCGACGTCAAGACCCTCTATCGCAAAATGGAGATCTATCGGATCTCGCCTCCCGGGGCCGAGGCCTGAGATCGGGCGCGCGCGCCCGATCGATCGGGCAGCCTTGCCCGATAGCGAGCGCACCCACAGCCGCGTCGGCCCGCAACAGACATCAGCAATGATGGCCTCTGAATTGCACCGCTAGGCCACCGTAGCCGGCGGGGAAGCCGGTTCATTCTGGAGAATCGCGGCCTTTGGCAAGCAATGTGGTTCGTAGCCTGAGCTAGTTAGGGAGGGGCAATGTCGATCAGGTCGGTGCGGACATTCGCGGTCGTACTGTTTTTCTTGGCCATCTGGCTGGTTCCGACCCGTGCCTCTGACCCTTGTGATGGCTGGGCCGGAGCTGGCTTCTACGAAGTGACCGGATCCTGTGGCTGTAGTCTCAGGGACCTAGGAGACTACGGTTTTGGTGTGTACTTCGAGGACTTCGACGCGTGCTCCGAATACTCATCGGGGTGGTTCATGGGCTGCGCTGACTATGTCTGCGCAAATACCGGTTGCTGGCGGAGTTGGGCTGCTGAAATGAGCACTTGCCAGTCCGACGGAAACGGCACCTACTTCGAGTTCTCCTGCAACAACTGGGTCTGTTACGCCGAGCGGCCTTGACCGATGCCGACTTCAATGAACGGTACTGCTAGCCACTGGACCGCCAGGTTCCGAGCATGGAGGGATCCCGTTGTCAGCCTGTTCCTGATCGTGGCGGCAAGCGTGGTTATTATCAAGAACTGGCCGTGGTCTACCACGATGTCCTCCGACGCCCAACTTTGTTGGCAAGTTGGTTGCGCTGACAGACAGCCCGTCGAAAGGCGATCCCAATGCTGGTATCGGCATTGTTGTCTTTGCGGATTTCCAATGCCCCTATTGCAGCAGGTTCGCCAAGGAGATCATGCCGCGACTGGAGGAGACTTTCGTTGCGCCTGGAATAGCACAGCTGGTCTTCAAGCACTTTCCCCTTCCTTCTACAAGAGCGCATTAGTCGCCGCTCAAGGCGCCGCCTGCGCCCAGCAGTTTGGCAAGTTCTGGGACGTTCACGATCGCCTGTTTGATGCGGGAGCGTCCTTGGACCGTGACAGGATTACTGGTATCGGCGCCCTGCTGGGGCTGTCGCCGAATTGGCAGCAGTGCGTCGACTCCACGGAATCTCGGCTGGTGTCAAGGGACCGCAGTGAGGGAGCCTCCCTGGGTGTCCGCTCCACACCGACGATCTTGATGGGGTCGGTATTGACCACTCGCACGCTGCGCGTCGATGCGGCGATCGAAGGAGCCCGGCCATTTACTGATTTCGAAAAGCAGCTGAATAAACTGAAGGCAGGAGCCCATTAGGCAGCGAGTTCGGCAGTTGCAACGCTGGCGTCCTTTCGTGGCGCAAGCGCAGCGACCGTATGGGACCAGCTAGAATGGCGGGAAGAGCTGGCCGCAGTGTCGCCGCCGGAGACAATGAAGACCCTCTCTCTGAACTGGTTTAGGATGGCCTTAGCCTTGGTTGTTCCGACCGCATTGGGCGGCGCGGTGGCCATCGTCCTGTGGCGTCGATTCGACATGATGATTGGCAGCGTCATCGGCGCCGGCGTCATCCTGTTCACGATCTTGCTCTTTTTTGCTGCTGAGTTCATCGAGGTTACCCGCTTCTGGGTGGCGTGCCAGCAGGCCTCGGTTCCGTGCAGGACAACGCTCAGTGAGTTCAGTCGATATGGGATCTACGGCATCATCGGCTTTGTCGATGCGGCCGGCGTCTTCGCTGGCGGCATGGTCTTGGAGGAGCGGCGCCGTCGGCGATCGCCCGTCTCTGGCTAGATGACGACGCACACTCGATTCGTCATCGGAATCGCCTGCGCCGCTGCAATCGCCGTCCTCGCCCAGGCACGTGCCCAGGACGCGCCAAAGAGCACCAACATCATCGTGGGCCGCGTGGTCGACTTCGGTACGGGTGCACCCATCGGCCGCGCCAGCGTCACGCTCACCGGCTATGTGGAGCCAACCGGAAACCCCGCGGGCGCTCCTGCCCCGCAGGCCGGACGACCACTCGCGGCGCCTCGCACCGTCATCGCCACCGCCGACGGCTACGTCGTCTTCGGCGACCTGGCAGCCGGACGCTACTCGATTACCGCGAAGGCGTTTGGCTACGTCGATACCTCCCCACGGCTGGTCGAAGTTCCCGAAAAGAGCAAGCCGATATTGACGTCGCTCCGGCTGTGGAAATACGGCGCCATCGCCGGCCGAGTGACCGACGAGCGCGGCGATCCCGTCGTGGGTGTGCCGGTCGCCGCGCTGCGACGCGAATCGTCTGTGCTTCAACCTGCGGCCGAGGTTGAGACCGACGACCGCGGCGACTACCGGATTCCGCTATTGCCGCCCGGCGCGTATGTCGTCGGCGTACTCGCGTCTTCGACCTCGCTGCCAGCCAGCGTCGCCGCCATCGCCGATGGGCCGGCACAATCTAGCGCCACCAGAGCCCTAAGTGACGGCCTGTCCAATAGCGGCGGGGACGTCCGCACTGGCGAAGGCCTTCGCATTGGCGATTTCGTCCTTCAATTGCGGGGCCCGACGCTCCCGCTGTCGCCCGATGGCCGGGTGCTCGTCTACCCGACCACGCTGTTCCCCGGTAGCGCAGACCCTGCGAGCGCGACCGTCGTCATGCTCGATTCGGGACAAACCCGCACCGGGGTGGACGTCGCGATCCGATTTGCACCAGCCGTGCGTGTGTCCGGCGTCGTCACTGGGCCGGACGGCCCCATGGCCAATCTAGCAGTCAGGCTCGTGCCACCGAACGGCGCAAACACGACGGACCTCTGGCCCATAGGTGTGCCCACCGCCATCACAGATGCTCGCGGCGCATTCACGTTTCTGGCGGTCTCTCCCGGCTCGTACCTCCTGAAGGCCACGTCCTACGCCAAACCTGCTCCCGGCTCGCCCGATCAGATCGTCTCGTCGCTGTGGGCGTTTCAGCCGATAGCCGTCGGCGACACGGACGTCGTGGGTTTGGCGATGACAATGAGAGCCGGTTACCGGGTGAGTGGCCGCGTCGTATCCGATGGCAACGCAGTGTCGATCGGAAACTCGAGTCGCCTGGTCCTGTGGCCGATCGGCTGGCGGGCTTCGCGCTCGCCTGCCGCGCTGGTCAAGGCGGATGGCACATTTCAGTCCGCCGGCGATCCGCCGGGGCGGTACACCATCCTGCTGGCTGGACTGGACGGGTGGACGGTGCTGACAATGTCCCGCGGCGGCCGGGTCCTCGCAGATGATGTGCTCGAACTGACAAACGGGGACGTCGACGATCTCGTCATCAAGGTCTCAAGGCGCGCGAGCCTGGTGTCAGGGTCGGTTGTGGACCCTGCCGGCGCGCCAGACGCCGAGACGGACGTCATCATCGTCCCGACTGACGCCTCGGGATGGCGCGAGGGCATCTATGACAACCGGCGTTTGCGCCTGGTGCACGCGACGCCGACCGCGGCCTTCGAGGTGCGGGCTCTTCCGCCCGGCAACTACTGCCTCGCTGCGGTCTCCAATCGCCTAACCGGTGCTTGGCCAGATTCCGCAGTTCATCGAGCGGCTAATTCCTGGCGCCGTTCGGTTCACGCTCGGCGAGGGCGAGCAGAAGACCATTGCACTGAAGACGATCGCGCTGAGGACCCACTGAGTCATGCCGCGCATACTTCTCTCGCTGATTGCGGCCGCGTCGACCGTCGCCGCCCTCGGTGCGTGGCAGGCTGGCGACACAGGCCGGCCGACGGTTCCGCCGACATCGGCAGGCACCGCGATCCTGGCCGGCCGCGTGGTGTCGGACTTGTCCGACGCGGGCCCCGTCCGTCGCGCCACGGTGCACCTGGTCGGCGCCGGCGGCACGGCCGTGACGCCGCGCCTCGTCGGTACGGATGACGATGGTCGCTTCATGTTCGACCGACTTCCGGCCGGAAGCTACACGCTGTCAGTCACGAAGCCCGGCTATGTGCAGTCGTTCTTCGGATCCCGGCTTCCAGGCAGAGGACCGGGCGTGCCAATCGCCATCCCGGACAAACAACGCATCGACATCACCGTGCGCATCGTTCCGGGCGCAGCCATCTCGGGCGTGGTCACCGACGAACGCGGAAACGCCGCGCCAGGCATCATGGTGCGTGCGATCGCTGTCGGCTCAGCCGGTGCGGCGGGGTCTAGTTCGCCTGCCGTGACAACTGACGACCGAGGCGCCTATCGGATCTTCGGCATCGCGCCCGGGGAATATGTCGTGGCCGCCTCGACCCGGTTGATTGGAAACCTGCTGGTTGCCGGCACCACGGACGCTGAGGTCCGATGGGCGCTGAGCGCCGCGGCCTCCGGCGGAATCGTGTCAGCTCCTGGAGGAGCCGCGGCGATGCCGTCACCGGGCCGTCCGGTGAGATATGCGGCGGTCTTGTATCCCGGCACCACCGATGTCGGCCGGTTGGTGACGCTGTCGGTCGGGATTGGCGAGGAGCGCTCCGGCATTGACATCCCGCTACGGCTCGTGCCGGCCGCGACGGTTGCCGGCACGGTGGTCGACTCATACGGACCCGCGGCTGCCTCGACCGTGATGCTGTATCCGCGACGCGGTGACCGGTCGGGTGTCATTCAGGCGCTGGTGTCATCCGGGATGCTGGCGGTCGTCCGGGCAACCGTGTCGGCTGGCAGGTTCTCGATTGCGTCGGTCGCGCCCGGCGACTACACCATCGTCGCGCGATCGGGTTCCGGGCTGCGGGGCGCGGCGCCGCCTGCGGGGACGACGCTTGTCAGCGTGACGCCCATCTCGGTGGACGGCGCCGATCGAACGGATCTCGTCCTGAACCTGTTTCCCGGCCTGACGCTGACGGGTTCGTTGACGTTCGAGCCTTCGCCAGCCGCGCCACCTGACGATCTGGGCGCCCTGACAGTGTCCCTGTCGCCGTTGGATCCGTATCAGTCCGCGGCGCCGCCGCCGAGGGCCGCCGCTCAGCGCGATGGCACTTTCCGACTCACGGGTATCGTGCCCGGCTCCTACACGTTGCAGGTGACGGTGCCGCCGGACGAGACGTGGGCCAATTGGGCCCTAAAGGCGGCGGCGTTGAAGGGTCGTGATGTGGCTGATGGGGCGTTTGAGCTGCAGCCTGGCGACGATCTTGAGAGCCTGCGGGTGAGGTTCACGGATCGGGTCGCCTCGGTTTTTGGTCGACTGACAGACCGTGGCGGTGAGCCGGTCACGCGCTATGCGATCGTTGTCTTCACGGTCGATCGATCGCTGTGGCAGACGGGTGCGCGCCGGATTCGTGCCGTGCGTCCAGCCACGGATGGTTCCTTTGCGATCACCGGACTCCCGCCAGGCCAGTACACACTTGCCGCCGCCGAGGACGTGGACGCGGCAGATCTGGTCGATCCGGTCTTCCTGTCCGCCCTCCTCGGGGCCGCCTACAGATTCGACCTGGCCGAGGGCGAGAAGAAGCGACAAGATCTTGCCGTCGCGTCCCGACTCGCTCGCTTCAGCGCCAAGCAAACGGCATCGGCTAGGGGCATGGTGGACAGGCACGCATTCGGTGTCGGTTGGGATAAGGGGATCGGAGCATGGCATGCGTGCCCTTCAGGCGCGACGCCTGCGCAGGCATTCGGCGCGCCCGGCGCGGTTTGCGGCCGTTGACACCGGTGCGCGCTGCCCAAGATGTTGCCAACAGTTTGCCGAGACTGGGGTCGACTCGAGCGGACACCAGGGGACGGGAGCGGACAACTTGGGCTCTCTAACTGCCTGAGTCGCAAGAGCTTGTTGCCAGAAGTCTCACACCATCAACCACTTAAAAGCCCCCGATTAGAATTCGAATCCCTGCCTCACCGCCAGCCTTCGCTCGGATCTTCCCTGCGAAGGCTGTCCGCCATAGCTCGCGTAGCGAGCGACGGCGGACCGACATCTGTCTGAGCCGAGCTTCGGCTGGCAAGCCAGCGGCTCCGAATTAGCCGCAATCATTCGAGAGCTTGCGAAATAGGCGGCGAACTCCCGTCGCGCCGCCAGACCATTCACACCGGCAGGCCCAGTTCCTCCGCGGCCTGCCTCTGCGAGGCGTCCATCGTCACGAAGCGCGTGATCGGTTCCTGGGAGTGAAACCACAGCGCCGTCCGCAGATGCGCCAGGTCGAGCGAGCGCGGCGTCGCGATGGCCGGCATGAGCGCGGATTCACAGAGATCCAGCGTGAAGTCGCGCAGGCGAAACAGTTCCTTGTCCTGCCCAATCCGGTCCAGGCACGCCTGGTATTGGGCTGCCGTGAGTGCCCCCTCCCGTGCGAGCCTGACCAGATTGCGCCTGGTTTCAAGCACCAACAAGACGCTCGACAACCGCTCCGCGCCGCCGGTCTCTGCCGACAGTCGCTCCGCGCCGTCTTCGCCAAGCAGCATGCAGAGATACGCGGACGTGTCCACGTAGAAGCGCCGGCGCCGCGGCCGTTCCTGCGCGGCCGGGCTCACCGATCGCTCCTGTCGTCTCGCAGGACCTCGAGATAGCGGCCTTTGGTCCCCCGCTTGACGGCCGGCAGGATACGTTCGGTGCCCACGCGCCGCCCCTCGTGCACGTGTTCGGCCCGCACCGGGCCCAACTGAGCCACCGCCGCGTTGTGCCGGGTGACCACGATGGTCCGGCCGGACTCGGCTTCCGCAACAGCCGCCGACAAACGGGCCTTGAGGTCCTGAATAGAGACCTGTTTCATGACCACAATTATTCCATAATCTGACCAGAACTGCGCGCGGGCTGACCAACCTCGGAACTCAGCCGAGGACGCGGTCCAGCGCGTCGATCAGCCGATCCGCGTCACCCAGGGTGTTGTAGTGCGCAAACGACGCGCGCACCACCCCTTTATGGTCCGAGAGCCCGAGATCCTCGATCAACCGCCGCGAGTAGAAGTCGCCGAACCGAATCCCGACCCGCCGCGGATCCACGCCGCGCACGACGCTCTCCGAGTCGCGGCCATCGACGACGAAACTGATGGTGGGCACGCGAAGGCCACCATCGGGTGACGCGGGGCCGATGATGCGCACGCCCGGCCGGGTTCGCAGGTAGGCAAGCACGCGGCCGGCCAGCGCCTCTTCATGCGCGGCGATGGCGTCGAACGCCGCCGCCATCCGTTCGCGCCGCGTGGCTCCCGCCGCCGCGCCCGACCGCGTTCCCAATTCGACCAGGTAGTCCGGAATCGCCGACGACCCGTACGACAGCTCGTAGTTCGGATTGCCAGGCTGCAGCTTCCCGGGGATCTTCCCGTCTGGAACGAAGTAATGCGACTGATTGGCCAGTGCCAGCAGACAGCCGTACTTGCCATACAAGACGGCATGGTGCGGACCGAAGACCTTGTAGAGGCCGAAGACGTAGTAATCCACATCCCAGGCCCGCACATCCAGCAGCCGGTGCGGAGCAAAGGCGACGCCGTCCACGCAGATCTCGGCCCCGTGCCGGTGCGCCGAGGCCGCGAAGTCGGCCACCGGCAGGATTTGGCCGAAGATGTTTGTTGCGTGCGTGCAGACCACCAGCCGCGTCCGTGACGACAGCAAACTTTCGAGATCTGCAAGTTCGAGCGTCATCGACGCGCGGTTGAGCGCCCACGGGCGGATGGTCACGCCGTGCGCCGCCAGACCCAGCCACGGCCCGATATTGGCCTCGTGATCGATCGCCGACACGACGATTTCATCGCCCGGCCGCAGGCCGGGCGCCAGTCCGCGCGCCAGCGTCTGCAGCATCACCGTGGACGACGGCCCGAACACGATTTCCTCGGGCCGCTCCGCATTGATGTACTCCGCCATCTGCGCCTGCGCATGCCGCAGGCGCTCCTCCGCCAGCACCGACACGGCATAGCTCGCGCCGATCTGGACGTTCGACGTCAGCAGGTACTCTCGAATGCGGTCCACGACGGAACCCAGGATCTGCGAACCGCCTGCATTGTCGAGATAGACCCAGGCCGAGGGGTCGTCGGAGAGCGCCGGAAACTGCGCGCGCGCGAAGGCGAGGTCCAGCGCCACGGGCGGAGTGTACCGTAGCCGGCACGGAAAGGCGCCGTTCACATAGACTAGCCGGATGGCGATCATCAGAACGGCCCGCGCCGGGTCGGCCATCGAGGACTACTGCCGCGCCTGCAAGTCCGATCGCATGCACACCGTGATCGCCGCCGACGCCGCCGGGCAACCGCTGCGCGTGTCGTGCGGCTACTGCCGGAGCGAGCACAACTACCGCGGCGGACCCAGGACCGAACCGGTCAGCATTGCCCGCGGAGTCACCCGCGTCGTCCGCGGCGCCGGCGATGCCGGCTCGCGCGCGTGGCGCGACCCGTGACGGCCCGCGCCGCCGCATCCAAGGACGCGCTCCCCATCGTCAGCGAGCGGGAAAGGACCGCTCCACCCATCATGATGCCCGACGGATCCGCCACCGATCTCGAAATGCTCCTGCGCCGCGTCATCCGGGAAGAAGCCGGCATCACGGCCGTCGCGCCCGCGGACAAATGGCGCGGCGGCACGCTGGTGCTGCGGCCCGGCACGCCTGGCCTTCAGGAGAAGACCATCCCGATCGAAACGTTCTTCCACAAGATCGTGATGCTGCGGAACCGGCTGCGGACGCTCGAACAGCAGGTGAACGCGTCGGACCTGCCGGACGACGCGAAGGTGAAGCTGCAGGGGTATATCAGCGGCTGCTACGGGTCGCTGACGACCTTCAACGTGCTCTTCGCCGACGAAGACGATCAGTTCAAGGGCAGCGGCGGCGAGTAGGCGCGTTGTTCGCCTCTACGTAGGCCGGGGCTTCAGCCCCGGCGGACAGGTGTCTTAGAGCGCATTTCAAATGTAGGCCGGGCCTTCAGGCCCGGCAGCCATGGCGGGGCTGAAGCCCCGCCCTACACCAGTTCTGAAACGTGCTTCGTGCGGCCGATCCGCCCTACCGCACTGCCCCGGCAACTCCCGTCACCATCGTGCTGACGCGAACGGTCGCGGGCGCCACGCCGGCGGCCTGTGCCTTCAGCATCAGAAAAGCGCCCGTCCGCGGCGCGCGCACGACGACGATGGCGAGGCCGTTGAAGGTCTTGTGTGATGCGGCGGTCTTCGTCGGTCCCTTGAACGGCTCGTGATTGGTCGGGTCGCCGTTGTCGATGCCCGCGATGGCGCCGCCGCCGCTGAGGTCGAACTGCACGGCGAGATTGCCGGCCGAGCGGCAGAGCCGGCCTTTCGCATCCAGGACGCGCACGGTGACGAATGCCAAATCCTGGCCGTCGGGCCGGATCGTGGTGCGATCGGCCACGAGCTCGAGCCGGGCCGGCGCGCCGGTCGTTTCGACCGTGTCCTCAGCCACGACCTTACCGGCCTTCTTGCCGACGGCCTTCAGCGTGCCGGGTTCGTACGGCACCTGCCACGAGAGATGCGTTTCCTTGACGCCGGTCCAGTCGCGCGTGCCGAGCGACTTGCCATTCAGGAACAGTTCGACCGAATCGGCGTTGGTGTAGGCCCACACGGGAATCGCCTTGCCCTTGAATTCGTCCGGCCAGTTCCAGTGGGGCAGGATGTGCACGATCGGCTCGGGCCGCCACTTGCTCTGATAGAGGTAGAAGCGATCTTTCGGGAAGCCCGCGATGTCGGCGATGCCAAATGACGAGCTGCGATTGGGCCAGTTGAATGGCGTGGGCTCGCCGATGTAGTCGAGGCCCGTCCACACGAATTCGCCCGCCATCCACGGCGCCGCCGCCATCGCCTGGAACTGCCTCTCGGCGGTGTTGCCCCAGTTCGGGAAATCCAGATCGTAGGACGTCGTGTGGTTCGCGAGTTGTTTCGCGATCGTGACCTCGCCGTCCTTGATCTGAAGGTTGTACTGATCGCGCGAGCTGTAGTTGGACGACGTTTCGGAGGCGTAGGCCTTGCTGCCGCGCACGCGTTCGTAGACGCCGAGGTTGTAGTTGACGCCGAACAGATCGAGCGGTTTCGCGAACCCGGTCTGGAGCGCGCGCGCCGGATTGTTCATGGCGGCGGTCACCGGCCGCGTCGGGTCTTCGTCTCGGACGAACCCGGCCAGCCAGGTCGCCATCGCCTCGCCGGCCGAGGCATTGCCCTGCTCGGAGATCTCGTTGCCGATGCTCCACATGATCACACTGGGATGATTGCGGTCGCGGCGGACCATGGCGCGGATGTCGCGCTCGCTCCAGTCGTCGAAGAACTGCCCGTAGCCAAAGCGCGTCTTGTTCTGCTTCCACTCGTCGAACGCCTCGTCCATCACGACGAAGCCCATGCGGTCCGCGAAGTCGAGCAGCGCCGGCGCCGGCGGATTGTGGCTGGTGCGGATGGCGTTCACGCCGAGCCGCTTCATGATCTCCAACTGCCGCTCGATGCCGCGATCGAACGCCGCGGCGCCGAGCGGGCCGAGATCGTGATGCAGGCAGACGCCCTGCAGCGGCACCTTCGCGCCATTCAGCAGGAAGCCGCCCTCGGGCGTGAACTCGATCGTGCGGATGCCGAACGTCGTGCGCTCGCTGTCGGCCGCGCGGCCGCCGGCGCGCACCTGCGTCCACACGGTATAGAGATACGGGTCGGCGATCGACCAGCGATGCGGGCGCGGGACGGCCAGCGTGGCCTCGACGGGCGCGGTCTGGCCGGCCGGAATCGAGACCCGCGCGCGCGTGCGCGCGACTTCGCGGCGCGCCTGGTCCAGCACGATCACGTCCACGTCCGCGTCGGCAGCCGCCGCTGACTCATTCCGGATCGACGTCCGCACGCGCACGTCCGCCTTCGCATCGGCCACTGCCGGCGTCGTCACCACCGTGCTCCACTGCCCGATGTGAACCGGATTCAGCGACGTCAGCCACACGTGCCGGTAGATGCCGGCGCCGGAATACCAGCGCGACGACGGCTGCGGCACATAGACGCGGACGGCGAGCGTATTCGGCTTGCCGGCCTTGATGAACGGCGTGAGGTCGACTTCGAAGGTCGAGTAGCCGTAGGGCCGGCCGCCGACCTTCTCGCCGTTCAGCCAGATCTCGGAGTTCATGTAGACGCCTTCGAACTCGAGGCGCACGCGGCGGCGCCGCGATCGATGCCGGCGGCGTGAACGTCTTCCGGTACCAGCCGATGCCGCCGTTGAGGTAGCCGTTGCCGCTGCCGCCGGGGCTGCGCGGATCGAACGGGCCTTCCGGCTCGGTCGGGAGATTGGCGTTGCCGCGGCCCGCGCCGCCGGCCCGGGCGTTCGGGTTGGGAATGACCAGCGCCTGGCCCTTGCCTTCGATCATGAAGTCGTGCGGGAGATCGACGGCCTGCCACGAGGAATCGTCGAACGCCGCGGCCTGCCCGCCCTCGACCTCGCCGGAACGGAAGCGCCAGTCGAAGTCGAACAACTGTCGATCTCGCGCCGCCGGCCCCTGGGCGGCCGCCTGCGCATCGAGCGTCGGCCGCGCGACGGGCAGCGAGATCGCGAGCAGGGTCGTGACAAGGCACAGCAACAGCAATCGGGGGGTTCTCATGACCGAGGGCTCCTTGCGATAACGAGTAGGGCGGGGCTTCAGCCCCGCCGTTGCCGCCGGGCCTGGAGGCCCGGCCTACGTCCGGCTACGTACGCTAGCGTTTCACGATCGTCACCGTCACCTGCGACGGATACTGCGTCGAATGGTGCACGACGTTGTGCGCGATGACGCCCTTCGACTCATCGAAATTGCGGCCGCCGGTGTTGAGGTTGCGGTCGAAGCGCGGGAAGTTGCTGCTCGACACCTCGATCCGCAGCCGATGTCCCGCCGCGAAGTAATTGCTCGTCGTCAGCGGCTGCAGGGTGACCTTGTAGACCTTGCCCGCCTCCATCCAGACCAGCGGCTTGTCATACCCGTTGCGGTAGCGCATGCGCTGGATGGATTCATCCAGGTTGTACGCACGGCCATCCGGGTAGACATCGATGACCTTCACGGTGAAGTCCGTGTCCTTGGCGTCCGACGACACGTAGAGCGTGGGCTCGATGGGGCCGCTGATTTCCGCGCCCTCGGTGAACGGCGGCGGACGTATAGACGAGGATGTCCTCGCGCACTTCCATCTTGCGCTGATCGAACGAGCCGGCGGTGATCGCCGTGCCGGTGCAGCACACGTTGCCGCCATAGGACATGACCGGCTTCGCCGGATCGTAGGTGAACGCGTCCGGTCGATTCGCGGCCGGCGCCGCGGCGGTCAGCGCGCCGTCGCCGTTCATCGTGTTGGCATGACCGTCGCTCGACAGATAGAACGTCATCGGCTGGGCGCCGCGTGGCGGCCAGGTGTCCGAGGACTGCCACTTATTAAGACCCATCGTGTAGTAGGTCACCTTCGGTAACGCGTCGAGCACGGGGCTCGCCGCGCCCTTCACGAATCGGTCGAAGAACGAGTCGATGATCTCCTGGTAGTTCAGCCGCGCGTCGCCCATGCTGCGCTCGCCGACGACGGTATCGGCGGTGGCCCGGGTATAGGCGCAGTGCCCGACGGGCGCGATCACGGCCCACTGCTGATCGGCGACCTTGGACGTCTTCCGTGCGTGGTTGTACAGCGCAAGGTTCGGGCCGATCGAGACGTCGTACCACGACATGAAATACAGGCCGGGCACGTCGAGCGGCATGTTGTCGTGATACAGACCGCCCTTGTACCAGGCGGGATCGTTCGGTTCGCGCTGGATCATCGCGCCGCCGGTGTCCACGGGCATTTGATCCGCGAAGATGCCCTTGGGCCCGTCCACGGACTTGAGGATGTCCTGCACGGGCAGGTGCGACAGCGCCTCGGACCAGTCGACCGTCGGCATCCGCGGCACGAGGTCAAAGAGCTTCGACGCGCGGATCAGATCCGCCTGCGACATGTCGCGCGGAAACATCGGCCGGAGCTGGTTCTGCTCGCCCATGATCCACGTGATGAAGAGCATCTGCATCGCGCCGCCGCGGTACCAGTTGCCCTGCTCGAAGTACGGCGCCACGCGGCCGACACCCGCGCCGAAGCCCTGCACGTTCATGGCGGCATACGCGGGCGGCGTCAGGCCGGCCACGGCCATCTGCCACTCGGCGGTGGAGGAGCAGCCGGTCGTGCCGACCTTGCCGTTCGACCACGTCTGCTTCGCGATCCATGCCATCGCGTCCGCGCCGTCCGATCGCGTCCCGAGGATGTCGTAGTTACCTTCTGAGAAATAGTGTCCGCGCTCGTTCTGAATGGCGTAGGCGTAACCGCGCTTCACCGCGGCCAGCATCGCAGACATATTCGACGGCACGCCGTTGGCCACGTCCCAGAAGTTGAAGTTGTATGGCGTCCGCACGAAGATCGTCGGCACTTTCCCGGCGCCCTTCGGCCGGTAGATGTCCGTCGCCAGTCGAATGCCGTCGCGCATCGGCATCATGACCTTGCGATCGACGACGGCGATGTCCTGGAGCTCGCGTTCGGCCGCGAGGCGCTGCGCCACCTGGTCGGGCGGCAGACCGCCGCGTTGCGCAAGCGCGAGCGCGGTACCAAACACAATCGCGATGGCCCCGGCGAGTGTCAGACCGATGATTCGACGCATGATGCAGGCTCCTGGTGGCACAGCTTCTCATGAAGGCCAAGCCGCCGGCGCAGGGAAGTAATCCGGCTGCCCTCTGGGATGGTCCCCTCGCGATCCGACGGCGGCCGAAATTGGAGCCTGAGAGGGGGATGAGGCGTCTGGAACGCGGTGTGCATGACGGTTCCCGGGCGTGACGTTTGTCACGGCCGAGGTGCCGGCACCCGCGCCACTCCGTCTGACCTTCGTGGACACCGACCAGACTCCGGCGACGCAGACGACGGGGACGCCGCGCGCGAAGGCGTTCGTCTACAGCGACGGCTACCGCATGCGCGCGAAGATCCACAAGTATGCGAGCTTCGCCACGCTGCCGCTGTTCGTCGGGCTGGGCCGCGGCGGTCGTGGCGCTGTAGGGCGGGGCTTCAGCCCCGCCGTTGCCGGGCCTGACCGCCTCCGCCAAGGCTACGGCGAGTCCGCCGAAGCTCCGCGCGAAGGCGGAAGGCCCGGCTCACATTCACGGCTGCGTCCGTCGCAGCGCGAAGACCGCCGTGCCGACGAGGCCGATCCCGCCGCCGATCAGGAACGTCTTGTCGGGCCCGATGAGCCACCACAGCGCGGCCGCGATAATCGGCGCGGGGAAAAACGCGAACGAGCGGACGCCCCAGTAGATTCCGACAGCGCGCGCGCGGATGTCCGGCGGGAAGCCGGTCGTGATGAGCGCCTTGCGCGCCGGCTCGCCCAGTTCACGCAGGCCGTTCAGCACGTAGGTCAGCACGAACCCGACGATCACCGGGAGGCCGGCGGCGGCCGCGGCGCGCGGCAGGAGCACCAGACAGATCGGGAACAGCGAAAACAGCAGGAAGGTCACGCCGATGAACGGGCGCGGCGACGCCGATCGATCGACCAGCTTGGCGATGGGAATGTAGGTCGCGAGCGCGGTCGTGGCCATCAGCGTCATCAGCCAGCCGGCGGCTTCGCGCGCCGACGGGTCCGCCCATCCCCACTTGGTCGTGAGCATCGTCACCACGTACAGCAGCGAGAAATCGCGGGCGAACCAGTCGCCCCAGCGGATGAAGATCTCCGCCTGCAGCAGCCGCCGCAAATCCGGCGGCATGGTCCGCAGGATCTCGCGCATGGGGATCCTGGCGGGATCGGCCTTGGGCCGCATCTGGCGCGTCAGCGCGAGCTGGATGACCACCGCCAGACCGACCAGCGCGAACGCCGTGACGAGATTCAGCCAGTAGCCGACCGCCGCGATCATGAACCCGCCGATCGCGGGGCCGATCATCTTCGGCACGCGTTTCTGAATCGACTGGACGGCAAAGGCGATCGTGCGCCGGTTCTTCGGCACTTCGCTGCCGACCACGTCGAACGTCGCCGGCACCGACAACGGTTCCCAGTTCGTCATCATGAGCGCGCCGACCGCGATGACCCACGGGTTGCCCGTGGACAACATGATGGTGAAGCCGATCGCCATCGGAATCGCCGACACCGCGAGCGCGACGCGCGCGCCCAGCCGATGCGCCACCGTGCCGCCGATGATGTAGCCGAAACCCTCGAGCAGGTTCTTGGCCGACGAAATCACGCCCGTGATGATCACGGCGACGACGACGGCTTTGCCCGGATCGGCCGTCGGGACGAGGTCTTTGATGTGCAAGGACAGGAAGTTGCTCCAGATCTCTTCGCTGAGACCCAGGCAGCCGATGACGGCCAGCACGGCGAGTGTGGCGCGATTCAGACCCAGCCAGTCAGCCAGGCGCGCGCGGCGGGAGGCAGTAATGGGGAACAGTGTAACTGGAGAACGACGGGACGCCAGGACTAACGGACACAGGACTGGTGGCCGCACTCTGGACGCCGGACGATGGACGCTGGACTAGCCGTCCCGAGTCAGGCAGCAGTGTGCCGAGGCCTCGAGCACGCGCAGGGGAATCGAGGTCAGGGTGCTGAGTCGTTTGCGGTCGGCGCCGAGGCCGCGCGTCTTGCCGACGGCGTCGATGGCCGCGCGAAGTACGGAGGCCACGGCCGGGTCGGCGGGCATCGCGAGCCGGTAATGGACCCAGAGGCCGTCACGACGCGTGGCGACCAGGCCCGTCTTGCGCAGATAGGCGAGGTGCCGGGACGCCATCGGCTGGGGCACGCCGAGCGCGCCGTGGATCTTGCACACGCAGACTTCGCCAGACGCCAGCAGCGCCAGGATGCGCAGGCGGGTCTGATCAGCCAATGCCCGGAAGAGCATCTCCAGGTCGGCGACGGGGCGGGCTGCGGCAGGCGCCATATATGTGCCTTGACGAATATAGCACGGCTTGATACATTCGCCAAAGCAGATATAGGAGACAGTCATGCCTGATGTCAGAGAGACGGTCGAGGAGAAGTACGGCGAGATTGCGCGCAAGGTGAAGGCGGGATCGACGGCGAGTTGTTGCACAGGCACGTGCGGCACGCCCGATCCGATCACCGTCAACCTCTACAGCCGGCACGAAGCCGGCGAGGTGCCGGCGCAGGCCCTGCAGGCGTCCCTGGGATGCGGCAATCCGACGGCGCTCGCGGAGCTGAAGGCGGGAGAGACCGTGCTGGATCTGGGCTCGGGCGGCGGGATCGACGTGCTGCTGTCGGCAAGACGCGTCGGGCCGACCGGCAAGGCCTACGGCCTCGACATGACCGACGACATGCTGGCCCTGGCGCGCGACAACCAGAAGAAGGCCGGCGCGACGAACGTCGAGTTCCTGAAGGGCCACATCGAGCACATCCCGCTGCCCGACAACACCGTGGACGTGATCATTTCCAACTGCGTGATCAACCTGTCCGGCGACAAGGACACGGTCATGGCCGAAGCCTTCCGCGTGCTGAAGCCCGGCGGCCGCCTCGCCGTCTCCGACATCGTCAGCCGGCGTCCTGTGCCGGACGTCGTTCGCAAGAGCATGGAGCTCTGGATCGGCTGCGTCGCGGGCGCGCTGGAACAGAGCGACTACGTGGCCCGGCTCGCCCGCGCGGGGTTCGTGGGTGTCGACGTCGAAACCGTGCGCGAATACCGCGCCGACGAAGCGCGGGTGTTCCTCGTGGACGCCGGCCTTGACGCCGACGCGCTGGCGGCCACGGTGGACAAGGCGTTTGCGAGTGCGTTCATCAGGGCCAGGAAGCCGGGGTAGTTCAGAACACGGTCAGTCCTGGGTCCAGCGTCCATCGTCCAGAGTTCCCCCTCGGTCCTGAGTCCTCAGTCCTGAGGACCCAGGACTGACCGGGAACTCTGGACGATGGACCCCGGACTCTGGACTGACAGTGTTCTAAGATCACCCCGTGTCCGTCCGCCTCCGCTTCGCGCCTTCGCCGACCGGCTACCTGCACGTCGGCGGCGCGCGCACGGCGCTCTTTAATTGGCTCTACGCGCGTCGTCATGGCGGCACGTTCATCCTGCGCATCGAGGATACCGACGTCGAGCGCTCGTCGGCCGACATGGTCACGGGCATCCTCGACAGCATGCGGTGGCTCGGCCTCGACTGGGACGAAGGCCCTGGCGTCGGCGGCCCGCACGCGCCGTACTTCCAGACCGAGCGCCTCGATTTGTATCGCACGGCGGCGCAGGCACTCATCGCGTCCGGCCACGCGTATCGCTGTTACTGCAAACCCGAGGACCTGAAGGCGAAGCGCGACGCCGCGCAGGCCGCGGGCTCATCCTGGACCTACGACGGCGCGTGCCGGAATCTGTCGGCGGCGGACCGGGCCGCTCGCGACGCCGCCGGTGCCGCGCATGCGATCCGCTTCCTGGTGCCGCCGGGCCGCACCTCGTTCCACGACCTCGTCCACGGCGCCATCGACTTCGATCACGCCAACATCGAAGACTTCGTCGTCCTTCGCTCGGACAGCTATCCGACGTATCACCTGTCGGTGGTCGTCGATGACGTGGCGATGGACATCACCCATGTCGTGCGCGGTGACGACCACATCTCGAACACGCCGAAACAAGTGCTGCTCTATCGGGCGATGAACGCGCCTGTGCCTGAGTTTGCGCATGTGCCACTCATTCTCGGGCCCGACAAAAAGCGCCTCAGCAAGCGCCACGGCGCGACCTCCGTGGGCGAGTACGAAAAGCAGGGTTACCTGCCAGAGGCGATGGTTAATTTCCTCGCGCTGCTGGGCTGGTCGCCTGGCAGCGACGAGGAACTGTTCACGCGGGACGAACTGGTCGCGCGGTTCTCGCTCGACGGCATCAGCGGCGGCAACGCGGTCTTCAACCCGGAGAAGCTGGACTGGTTCAACCAGCAACACATCATGCGGTTGCCCGGCGCGGAAATTCTGGCGCGCCTGGGTCCGGATCTGACAGCCGCGGGTCTGCTCGACGCGGCGCTGGCCGACCGGACTCGGACTGAACAGGCGATCGATCTGGTGAAGCCGCGCGCGAAGAAACTCGCGGACATCGTGCCGCAACTGCGGCCGTTCATCATCGACCACATCGAGCGCGACCCGGCGGCAGTGGCGAAGCATCTGTCCGCGCCGGATCTCGGTCCGCATCTGGCGGCGTGGCGCGAGCGGCTCGCCGCCGTCACCCCATTCGAACCGGCACCGATCGAAGCCGCGTTGCGCGCGCTCGCCGAGGAGCGCGGCATCAAGGCCGGCACGCTGATTCACGCGACGCGCGTCGCCGTCACCGGCCAGGCCGTGAGCCCAGGATTGTTCGAGGTGCTCGCGCTCGTCGGTCGCGATCGCGTGCTGCGCCGGCTGACACTCCATGGCTGACCGTCCGGCCGCCGAAGCGTCGCGGGCATTCTCCGAGACCGACTTCGCGCGCGCGCGGCGCATCCTGATGCGGCGCGATCCGAGACTGGGCGCCGTCATCAAGCGCGTCGGCCGCTGCGCGTTGGCCGACGGCCGCACCCATGAACCGTTCGCGGGCCTCGTGCGCGTGATCATGTCGCAGCAACTGTCGGGAAAGGCCGCCGAGACGATCTTCGGCCGTGTCGCCGCGCTGGTGGGCGGGCGCGACGGTCTCACGCCGGACACGGTTCGGGCGCTGAACGTGGCCGCGCTTCGCGCCGCCGGCGTCAGCCGGCCGAAGATCGCCTATCTCTACGATCTTGCCGACCACGTCGGCGACGGCCGCCTCGATTTGCACGCGCTCGACGGCCATCCCGACGAGGAAGTCATCGCCCGCATCACCGCCGTCAAGGGCCTCGGCCGATGGTCAGCCGAGATGTTCCTGATGTTCCGCCTCAACCGGCCCGACATTCTTCCCGTCGGCGACCTCGGCATCGTCAAGGGCATGCAGACCCTGTTCGGCATGAAGCGGCGACCAGCCGAACGGACGATGATCAGACTGGCGGAGCCGTGGCGACCGTACCGATCGGTCGCATCCTGGTATCTGTGGCGCGTCGAATAAATTCGAATCCGGGATTCTTTTTGGGCCCCAAAATCGACCAAATTACTCAGCAAATCGGTCGGGTTTTCACGCCAAAAAAGAATCCCGGATTCGAGTTTATTTTTTCACTGGTGGCGGCTCCGCAATAATCGGGTCCGGCACGTGGTTGGTCACGGGCGGGATCGATTTCAGGTACGCGAAGATCGCCTTCAGGTCGTCGTCGTTGTAGTTCTTGAAGACCTGCCACGGCATCGGCGGCAGAATCGGCCGAGACGTGCCCATGTGCTTGCCTTCGCGGATCGCCTTGATGAACATGTCTTCGGTCCAGTTGCCCATTCCCGTCAATGGATCGGGCGTCAGGTTGGCGGTGAACGAAATGCCCCACGGTCCCGACCAGGCCGTCATCGTCTGTGAGGCGGCGGCCATCCAGACGCCGTCCAGCTTCGGACCCTTGGTGATCTTGATGGCTTCCGGATGCCCCGACAGCATGCGGGACATGTCCGGCTCAGGCCCGTTCGGCCCCATCTTGAGCGGGGTGTGGCAATCGTGACAGGCACCAGCCGTGACGATGTATTTGCCCCGTTCGACGGGGCTCATTACGGGCGCAGCTGGCGCCGGCGGCGGTGGGGGGGCTGGCTGCGCGCAGGCGGCGGCCAGGGCAAGACACAGAGTCGTCACAATCAATCGAGCGGTATAGTTCATAAGTCCTCCGGTGGCGGGATTATACCGGCAACGTCACGTTCCCGTACGGCGTATTCAAGGCACCCATGATCCTCTTCAGGCGTCACCTATTGATGAGTCTGGCCCTGGCACTTCCAGCGGCCGTGCTCGTTCTGTTCGTTGTCAACTGGCTGGACGCCCGGGCGCGGCTCGTCCTGATCGAACGGGTGGCGCAGGCCCACATCGTGGACGTCCAACGTGATGCCTGCCTTCAGGATCCGCAGTGGTTCCTCGCCGGGCCGCGGCTGGCGCGGCCGTCGCTGGCGGATCGGCAGCTGCCGGACGCCGACGTGAAGCTGCCGAGGCCCAGCCGCGAGCAACTGCCGTTCGAGATCTTCGCCTACGACGACCAGTACTCGCCGTCGAGCGTCGCGGGGCCTCGCTTCCCGGACGATTTCAAGATCGCCATGCGCAGCATGCAGGGTGCCCGGCTGATCTCCGGCGAATACGCCAGCGAGACGGGCCCAGGCGTGCAGGCCGCGATTGCCACGGGCTGGTCTCCCGGGCCCTGTGCGGTCCTCATGGTTCGGCAGCAGCCGGCGCCAGGTCGCAGCGCGAAGCAGGCCGGCCTTTTTGGCGGGTTGTTCGTCCTCTTCTTTGCCGTGGCGATGGCGGCGGCCGGTCCGACCGGCGCGCGTATCCGCAAGTTGTCGCTGGCCGCCATCAATTCCGCGCGCAGCGATTACACCGAGATGGTCGGCGTGAGCGGCAACGATGAAATTGGATCGCTCGGGCTCGCTGTTCAATCAGACGGCCGCGGACATCCGGCGCAAGTCGACGGAATCGCTCGATCGTGAAGAGGTGCTGCGCCGCTACGTCGAGAACACGTCAGCCGACGTGGCGGAACCGCTCGCCGCGCTCGAGCGTCATCTCAGTCTGATGATGGCCGCGCGTCCGGATCGGGACGTCGTGGCGGCCATGACGGAAGCGCACCGACTGTCCACGCGCCTCCAGAACCAGACGGCCGTGATTCGCCTGCGCGGCATCACGGACGCGACGCCGCGCGAGTCAGTCAATCTCGCCGCGGTCGTCGCGTCGGTCGTCGAGAGCCGCCGGTCGCTCGCCGAGGCGGCCAAGGTGACCATCGACGCCTCGAAGGCCACGGCGCCGGCCACGGTCAAGGCGGACGCCCCGCTGATCGAGCAGGCGATCGCCAACGTGGTCGACAACGCGATCATCTACAACAAGCCCGGCGGATCGGTGCGCATCGAGCTGCACGCGTACGATCACGGCCAGCGCTTCAAGTTGCTCGTGGCTGATACCGGTCCCGGCGTGTCTGACGAGGAGTTCGCGGAACTGACGGCCAATAAGCGTTTCCGAGGGGACGAATCACGCACGCGACGGCCCGGCGGCCGCGGCCTGGGACTCGCGATCGCGCGCGAGGTGGCCGATCGCTTCGGCTTGCAGTTCGACCTCCGCCAGCCCACGAGCGGGGGTTTGGAAGCCGAGTTCTCGACGCGATAGGAAGAAGTCCATGCCGGCCCGGCATGGACTTTTCAGCGGGCCACAGACCCGTTCCCCGCCACCAGGATCGTCGTCAGCAGCGCGCGGATGCCGCGGAGGCTGGCGGCTTTCTCCACGTCGATCCATTCGTCGAGCGTGTGCGGGCGATCGCCCGTGCCGCCCGAACTCAGGCGAAGCGCCGGGATGCCGAGGCTGATCGGAATATTCGCGTCGGTGCTGCTGTAGCTGAATGACGGCGTCAGCCCGGCGGCCCGCGCCGACGCCGCCGCGATCGCCGCGATGGCCGAGTCCGGCTTCGTCTCGCCGGACGGCCTGGCGCCAAGCAGTTTGACGTCCGCGCGAATCGAGCCCTCGGCCGTCGACCGCGCCCGGTTCTCGCCCGCCACCGCCTCCCGTACCAGCATCAAGAACGCGGCCTCGAGCTTCTCCAACTCGACCGGCGATTCCGATCGCATGTCCACTTCCATCCACATCGAGTTGGGAATGGAGTTGATCGACGTGCCGCCGCCCACCACGCCCACGTTGAATGTCGTCTTCGGAGAATCCGGCACGCGCATGGCTGACAAGCGCTCGATCGCCGCCGCCATCGCAAACGCCGGATTGACCAGTCCGAACGCGCTGTAGCTGTGCCCGCCAGGGCCGGCGAACGTCACGCGATACCGACGGCTGCCCACGGCGCCAGTCGTGATGTCGTCGCCGGCACCGCTGCCGTCGATCGCGATGAACTGCTTGATGCGGTCCTTGTATCGTCCCTTCGTCAGCAGGTACTTGGTGCCGCGCAGGTCTCCGAGTCCTTCTTCGCCGACATTGCCGACGAACAGCAGATCGCTCGCGGTCGTGACGCGCGCCTCATTCATGGCGCGAATCATGGCCAGCATCACCGCCAGCGACCGCGAATTGTCGCCGACGCCCGGCGCGGTCAGGCGCGTGCCCTGCCGCTTGACGCGCACGTCCGTGCCCTCGGGAAATACCGTGTCGAGGTGCGCGGAGACGACCACGAGCGGGCCGCCGGCGGTGCCGGTTCCGCGGCGCAGTCCCGTCACGTTGCCTTCGGGGTCGCGTTCGACGTCCGTCAGGCCGGTGCCGCGCAGCATCTCCATGAACGCCGCGCCGCGCCGGTCTTCCTTGAACGGCGGCGCCGCGATCTCGGTCAGCGTGATGATGTCGGCGACCAGACGGTCGTGGTCGCGATCGATCGCCGCCATCGCGGCGGCGAACCGCGGGTCGGCGAGGACGCGCTTCACGCGCGCGTCAGCGGGGTCCTGCGCCGAAACCGACACCGAGAGCAGTGCGATGAGCGCAACAACGGTCAGCCGCAAAGGTGCGTATCCTTACTTTTCGGCCAGCAGCTTTTCGATGAACTTCGCGAGCGCCGGCTCGTTCGCGTCGTCATACCCGACCATGATGAGGCGGATGCGGCCCTGCTTGTCGATCAGCTGGATCTGCGGAATGCCGCCGACCTTGTAGGCCGTGTCGTTCGGATTCGGGGCCGGAGAATAGACGACGACGCCGTCCTTCATCGAGGCCATGACGCGGTCGCCGACGGCGATCGGCACGTTCAGGCCGTGCTCGGCGAAGTAGTCGCGATCGCGGGCGAATTCGGTTTCGGCGTCCAGGTTGCGCTCGGACCCGAAGTAGCCGTAGAGCTGCGTCGCGAGCACGACCCTGAACCCGCGCGCCCCGTACGTCGCGCGCAGGCGATTGATGCCGGGATAGCTTTCCTTGCACGGCCCGCACCAGTGCGCGGAGAACTCGAGGAGCGTGACCTGGCCCTTCATGTCGAGCGAGGTCCTGGTTCCGGCCGGGCCATTCAGCCAGCGAGGCGCGGTGACTGGCGCGGCCGGCGTGCCGACGAGCAGGTACGCGCTCGAGCGTCGGGCTCGGTGCGGGACGCGACGTTCGGCACCTCCGCCCATTCCGCCGGGCGCGCGGCGCTGAGCAGCGCGATGGCTTCGTCATTCTTGCCCTGGCCCGCGTACGCCTCGGCCATGTTCACGTAGGCGGACACGATCGACGAGCCGTAGTTCTTGCGCAGGTCCGGCGCAGCGTCTTGCCCGTGTTGATCAGCCAGGTCGAGTGCTTGATGATGCCGGCGTCGATGTCGTCGCCGCGGTAGTAGCCATTCATCGAGATGTGCGGCGGTCATCTTCTGCTCGAGCACCGCGGCCGACAGCGCGTCGAGTTGGTCGACGACCTTCTCGATGCCGGGCGTTGCGCTCGTCGCTCTTCGGCTCGCGCAGCATCAGCCGAATCGACTGGCCGAGCAGCGTGGCGCGGTCGGCTTCCGGCAGCGTCTTCGCGGCCAGCGCGCGGGCCACCGCGGCGTTCGCGAGGTCGAGTTGGTTGGCTTCCGCGTAGAGATCCGCCAGGCCGCCCAGGTCCTTCGGTGCGACGGCGGCGGCGTCGAACTTCGAGATGCAGTCCTTGACCATGGCGGTGCGCTCGGCCGTCAGCTTGGCCGACGCGTCCGACGTCATCGGCCGCAATTCCTGCTGCCGCTTGGTGACGTACGCGCGCACGTCGGCGAGGCACTGGGCCGGCGTCTGGGCGCCTTGCGGCGCCGGCTGCCGGTGTTTGCAGCAGGGCGGCCGACAGTGCGAAGACAAAGGCGAGCACGATGTTCGGGGTCATGATGTCCTCAGATGTGAACCGCGAAGCGGTGAAGAGCTGAGATCCAATCTCAGGCTATAGGGTAGCGTGACTTGGCTTGTCTGTAACGCACGGCGTCCCCGTCCTGTCCAAAGAGGCATGCGTATGCGGCGAACGGCCCTGGTGGTCAGTCTGGCGCTGGTGGCCGCGGCAGGGGTGCTATCCGCGCAGAACCAGGCCCGGAACCAGGCGCCGAACGGTCTTTCCCCCAGACCTGGACGATTGACGGGGTCAGGCGATCGGCGCTGGTGGCGGCGCCGCGCATCGCTCCGTCCGGCGCCCGCATTCCGCTCGTGCTCGTCTTTCACGGACACGGCGGCTCATCGGCGAATGCCGCACGGACCTTTCGTATCCACGACGCATGGCCCGAGGCGGTCGTGATCTACCCGCAGGGTCTGCCGACGGTCGGCGCGCTCACCGATCCGGAAGGGAAGTTGCCGGGATGGCAGCAGGCGCCCGGCGTGAACGGCGATCGCGATCTGCACCTGACGGACGCGATGCTTGCATGGGCGACGTCGCGCTATGCGATCGATCCGGCGCGGATCTTCGCGGCGGGGCATTCGAACGGCGGGTCGATGGTCTACCTGCTGTGGGCCGTTCGCGGCGATCAATTCGCGGCGTTCGCGCCGTCAGCATCGGTCTTCCGGCTCAACCTGATCTCGACCGCCACACCGAAGCCGGCTTTCATCATCGCCGGAAAGGAAGATGCGCTGGTGCCGTTCGCAGCCCAGCAATTGAGCCTGGCGGCCGTGCTGCGCCTGGACAAGGCGGCGCCGGATGGCGCGGCATGGTCAGGCGGCGCGACGAAGCACGCGTCCACGATCGGCGCCGACGTCATCGCCTACATCCATCCCGGCGGACATCCCATGCCCGACGACGCCGGCGCGCTCATCGTGCGCTTCTTCCAGGGCATCGGGGACCGCGGGACTCCAAAGATCAATAGATCAATCGATCAATAGTCAGATCGATCAATTGAAGCGCTCGCGCATGCGCTGCCGGAAGCGCTCCCGCTCCTCGGGCGTCATGGCGTCGAACCGCCGGCCCACGCGATCGGCCACGCGATCGGCGACGCCGTGGCGGTTGAAGCTGCCGCGGTGCATCCCGCGTCCGCCAAATCCGCCAAACAGGATCCGGCACAGCAGCAGCATCCCCAGCGCCTGCCAGAAGGTGATCTGGCGCCAGCCGAAGAGATCCGGCAGCAGCCAGTTCCACAGGTGCAGCACGATTTCGCCGCCGATGAAGACGAACAGCGCCATCGCCGCGATCCCCAGCGGAGCAATCAAGAACCACTTCTTTCTCATGTTCCATTCCCTCATGGTGTCGTCCACTCGTCGTAGATGTCCTGCAGTCGCTCGCGCAGCCGCAGCACCGCATAGCGTTTGCGCGAGAGCAGCGTATTCACGCTCACGCCCGTGTCGGCGGCCAGGTCCTTGAAGCTCCGCCCTTCCACTTCGTGCGCCACGAACACGTCGCGCTGCTCCTTCGGCAGCGCGTTGACCGCCAGTTCGAGTTCGTCGAGGAGCCACTGACGGGCATACAGCGCCTCCGGTCCGTCATCCGCCGACGGCAGCAGATCCTCGAACCGCAGGTCGGTCCCCGGGTCTGGCGATCCCGGGCTCCGTGGGGCGGTCTCGCTCCCGACGTCCATCTCGCCGAAGCTCGCCGGCCTCTTCTTGCGGAACAGATCGGTGATGCGATTGCGCGCCACGCGAAACAGCCAGCCGGTGACGTGCTCGATCGGCATCAGCAGGCGGTTCGCTTCCACCAGTTCGGCGAAGACGTCCTGCAGGATGTCCTCCGCGTCGCCCGGGTCGGGCACGCGCCGGCGGATGAAGCGGCGCAGCCGGGATTGTTCCTGTGTGACGACGTCGGCGATCCGCTGGTCTTGGTCGAGTGCCATCGGCTCAGTCCCCAGCGGGCCCGCCATGTCCTCCATCTACGGATGTAGACGGATGAGGGGGTGTGGATATTGTAGGGGTGACGAGGCGGCGCACCAGCCGCACCGAACGCTCGACCAGGCGGCAACCGGCCGGCCGAACTCAAATAGATCGATAGATCAATAGACCAATAGATCAATTCATGCGTTTTTTGCAGAATTGGCTGGCTCTCCGGGACGCATTGCGCAACTGGATCGTCAGTGCGGTGTGACCGCGGCGTCGAGACTCAGGGTGATTATTTCCGTTCGAACGCGTTCTTCCAGCGTTTGCGGGGATCGTCGAAGACGATGGCGTTCGGGTCGAACGCTTCCGGGTCGAAGGGGCCGCCGGCCCACTGCATCATCGAGGCATGCTCGGGGTCGGTCGGATCCGACATGATCCGGCGAAGCCCAGCGTAGCCGTGCACGCCACCGCAATCCTCTGGCGGGCATCTTCCGGCCCCGCCCAGGCATCGCGGATACGTCAGCGATGCTTCGGCGGACTCCATTCCCTCATGCACCAGCACGTGCTCCCAGTCGTCGCCGAAGTCATACGCGTCACAGCGTCGGCAAAGCGTGCCACGAACGACGCTCAAAATGGCCCGACAGCGGCACTTCCCAGCCAGCAAGGACTGGACGATCCTCGGGATCATCGTCGGTGGGAATGCCGATCGACACCACGCGCTTTTCGTTGGCGTGGAGGAGGCGGAACTCGTGGAGATGGCAGTCCAACCAACCCATCGCATCCTGGATGGCCACATGGAGGTCCCAGAACGAGTACGTCTCCGGGACTTGGAGGCGCCGCCACACGAGCGGATCGGTCCCGCTCAGGACGACGAGGAATTGGTGGACGATTCCTGGCCGCTTGGGTGGAGCCGCCGGTTTCCGCCGGGCGGGTATCTTGGCCATCGCCGCATTCACTCTTCTGAGGAGGCGTCCTGCCACGGCATGAGGAGGCCTTCGTCCGTCAGTTCGAACAACCTGAGCGTGCGGGGCGTGCCTTGGAGTTGTCCGATGGCCCGTCGCCAGACTTCGATCCGTTCCGAAAGGCGCCGCGCCTGACGGACGCGAGAGACCACGACGATTGACGCCACAGACTCGCCGAACAGGAAATCCTCGTCCTGGGTGAGGAAGAGCGCATCAGCATCGGCCAGCCGAGTCGCGGATTCTGCGTGTCGGACGCGCCGCGCCACCCGAGCGTGATGATGTGCTCAACGTTCAGGCCGTCCGCCTGGAGGACGCGGACCAATCCCAGAGGGAAGTTCTCGTCCAGCAGGATTTTCACGAGGCGTGACGAACGGCTGGTGGCAGATGGGCGGCCACGTGCGCGGCGTATGCGAGCGCGGCACGGACCTGGTCGAGGCTCAGGGCATAGTCGGCAGCCACGGCGTCAGCCGATTCGCCCGCGGCGAAGGCTCCCACGATCGTGGCGACGTCGATGCGCGTGCCGCTGAGACACGGCTTCCCGAATCGCACGTCGGGATCCATCGAAATGCCCGGAAAGACTTCCATAGCGACAACTCTAACACCGGCCGCCTGACATCGGCTGGTCACCGTTCAAGGCCGACAGGCGGAACACCTGTCTGGGATTCGAACCGCCTCGATCGCGACAAGTCATTGAAGGTGTTGACGTTGGAGAGTGGGCGACACACCCGCCGTTTGCGGTGGCCTCGAGATTAGAACGCGCAACTGCTTGCGGCGTCAGAGATTGGGGTGCCGACTGAGAATTGGCTGGCTTTGCGGACGCGTTTCGCAACTGGCTTATTCGTGCGGCGTGATGGGACCGGCCAGCAACGGCGCATGCCAACAGGGCGCATGCTTAACCAGGTCGATAATTTGTAGGTCTCCCACAACTCCAGGTGGTGGGAAGCGATGACAACTGCGTTCCCGCGCTGGCACTGAATTGACTGCTCGGATTCGTCGCGCGCGCCACGCTGTGTTGCCGCGTCGCGATGATCGGCAATTGTCAATGCTCGTTTGTACGCCAGTAATTGTCACGTTGCTCATGGCGTCAAGGAACGAGAGCCCATCGCGCGCTCGAACTGGTACGGCGGGCGCAGGCTGTAGACTTCGCCATCGGATAACCTCTGAACCATTTGGGCAACAAATGCGCCAAATGGACTCGCTTTGGCCCTTCTCTTGATCGCCCATTACCCTAACAATCCCCGGTACTGGTTGATTGGGCAGACCGGAACTCAGCGGCGACCGTTCACGCAGACCTTGCAGTGAACAGATTCTAGAAGTGGAGGAAGCGCCATGACTTGTGGACGCAGCTCGGCCAGGAAGATGATCTCCCTTGCCGTCGCCGGGTTGACAGTCAGAGTCCCAGAGGTCTGCGATGAGCCAGCCTCCTAAAGTGTCTGGCTGGCGAGGCGTCTTGGATGCAGCGGCAGCGGTTTCAATGACTGCGGCGGCAGCCGTTATGATTTGGGTGCTTATCATTCCGCCGGCTGCCAAAGACAACGTGAAGAATTCGAATTGGGGCGGGTGCCAAGCTTCCGACGGAGCCGGTCCCTTTGGGGGATCGGCGGAAGGGAAGTGGCGAGGCTCGGCCTTGGCCTTATCGAGTATTCTGATTTCAGTGTCCCTACTGTGGGAATACGTCGCCAGAGAAATTCTACCGGAACTGGTCCGTGACTACGTCGATACCGGCAAGGTCCTCTTAGCATTTCGCCATTTCCCTTTGGAGCGAATTCATCCCTTCGCCGCGAAGGCCGCGGAGGCGGCTGAGTGTGCCGGCGAGGGAGGGGAAGTTCTGGGATATGCATGATGGGCTTTTCAGTCATCAGGACCAACTTCAGGGAACGAGATTTATTTGTCTACGCCACCAGAATTGGCCTCGACGCCGCCGGGTTTCGCTCCTGCATGGCGGGCAGATACCGGACGAAGGTTACGGACCAAGCCTCGATGGCGGCGAAGGCTGGGTTTACTGGTGCGCCCTCATTTCTAATCGGGGCAGTGCAAGCAAACGGCACGATGAAGGCTTCGGCGAGTCTTCAGGGCGCGAGACCGGCGAAGGAGTTTCGAGCAGTCCTTGACCGCGCGCTGTCGGAGCTCGATCGAATCTGAGTGAGCGGGCAGTAGTCAGCGGCGGCGACGGTGGATGGCGGTCGCGTCGACACGAAGTGGAGGACCTGATGGCGGTCAGAAATCGATGAGAAATGTGGCGTTCCTGGTGTTGGTTGGTGCCATGTTCATGACGCGCGCGGCAGGCGCAAGAGGACCCGGGTACGACAATGACAACAACGACTACTTCGACTGCGTAAAGTACCCGAACGGGCATAATGGGGACTATGCCGAATGTCCAGACGTGAAGGACGAGGTCGAGAACTGCCCAGATCCGGTTCCTGACTACGTGTTCACCGGGTTCATGTTCTGGGCCTGCGTCGACTATTGCGACAATCCGGACGATGCTTATTGGTCACACAACAGCCCGCCGGAGGACCGCTACATGGATGATCCAGAACCTGGAATTGAGCATTGGGACTCAAAGTGTCAGGTAACATGTAACTGTTTCTGTGAAGTGTAAGTCCACGAGAGCACGCCAGCAAGGTCAAACCGGCCGTCCTGGCCGTTGCCATGACGGTCGGTCTGTGTTTGATCGCGCAATCATGGGCACCTTCCGCATCTGTTCTCTTTGCGGCTAGGCAAGACGAGCGCGCCAGGGTCCTTGGCGTCTTAGACAGTTACGCCCAAACCGGGCGAACGTCCTCTGTACAGTTTGCAGACGTCAATGCGTTCACCAAGGCTCTGTCCGAAGCCAGTCGCGTGTGGATCGACGGAGCGACTGGGGCGGACCAGGAAAGACGCCGGGAGATCGTTGCCTGATTGCTGTTGGAAGGGGCGGCCGCCCCTGAGACCGGGACTAAGGTGGCTCTGGTGGAATGGGCGTGTGAGTTCCTGCGTCATGGACCGCCGAGTGAATTTGAACGGACGTGGATGCGAGCTTCGACCGCCCTACTCCAGGCGGGCGTATTTCAGACTGACGGCGCGCCGTCTGGCAACGCTGTGCGGCATTCTCAACACGGACTACGCCGGTTCCCTGTGGACGCCCGGCTTCGCCTTCATGCTGACCTGCCATTGCCGACCTGATGTTTTAAGAGGTGGTGGATATTCGGCCAGGCGGCAACCGCGCCTACTGGTGCGGGTCCCCACCGCACTACCAACAGATGCTGGGCCTTCTGCCTCACGTGTCCAAGCCACATTCAGGGAGTTGTCGGATCTCGTAGGCGATCCCGAAGCGGGCCCCGAGGCCGAGGCGCACGTGGCACTCCTGCACTTTCACCAAAATCGGTTGGAGCAAGCGATTGAGGCCGCGACTCGGGCCGCGCAGCGGGCCGCTGATCCCGCCATTCAGAATCTCGCACTAGTCATCCAGGGGATGGCATTCGCAAGTCGAGGGGACCAGCGACGCGCGATGGAGTCCTATCGCGCCGCACATACGGTCCTGCCCGGAGCTCGCACCAGCGCAACCGCATTGGCGAACTACCGATCTCTGGATGGACAACGCTTTGAGGCGGCACGCGCGATGCAAACGGCGTTGTCTGTGAATGTCGAGGTGTTCGACCCATGGGTGCATGTCGTGGCCGACTATCGCTTCATGCCGGATTACCTGGACCGACTTCGGCGGCTAGCCGGTATCCCGGTCGACCGAGACCGCGGGTTGCCGACGCGCGAGATCCGTCTGTTGTGGCAGGTGCCGTCCCCATTAGTCGACTAGGAGTGGCCGCAACTGCCGAGCCTATGGGGACCGGCACGCCGCCGCAGGCAACGCCTATCTTTCGTGCGGCGGGCGCCTCCGTCGCGGTGGACGTTTCGGTGTCGAAGGGAACCCGTCCCATCCTCGGCTTGGGCACCATCGACTTCGAAGTGCTCGACAACGGCGTGCGCCAGACAGTGGAGATGATCTCGGCGAACGACACTCCTCTCGATCTTTCAGTAATAGTCGTCACGACGGATTGGCACAGCCCGATTCAGCGACGGTCGAACCAACTAGAGACGATTACAGACGATGTGAAACGCATCATTGGCTTCCTGGGGCCCAAGATTGGCTCCGAATCGTGACGGTGGCAGGCGCTGTTTCGGAATTCCTTCCGTTGCAACGGATTGGGGGCTTTCAGCTTGCCCGACTGCCGACAATGGAGAACGTTCGGGGCGTTAGTTATCAGTCGTTTGGACGCAGCTACGCTCTACGACGCCGTCGCGTCAGTCATTGTGCAGCCGGCACCGGCCACTCGCCGACATATGGTGACCGTTTTTGGAGCGGATTCGACGATGCGAGCATCACAGGGAGGGAAGTCCTTGAACGCCTGGCGGCAGCAGCAGACGTGGTCCTGCAGTTTGCGCGACGAAGCTCCGCGGAAGAGGTGTTTCGGTCCGGTCGCACGCAACGGGCTCTCCCAGTCGTCCGTTCCTCTGTCATCTGACCGGTTCCTCTTGCCAAGCGATCCCAGCGTGATGGAGCAGGTCGCTGGTCGACTGGCGGCTCCGTGTTGTTCAAGGGGCAGAAGGCTCTGTAGCCGGCGACGTCGAGGGTCTTCTCGCGGAATTTCGGCGAAGCTACCTTCTGCGCTACCAGCCGGAGGGCGTTTCTCCCCTGGGCTGGCACGAGATAACGGTCCACCTCTTACGCCAAAGGCGACTTCGCGATCCAGGCCCGCCGGGGCTATTTTGGCGGTTGAGGCACCGCGCCTCATCCAAGTAAACCGCTTGGGTTGGTACCCTAACCTAGAGGCGACCCCGCCCAATGCCCCTGCTATTTGGCCGCCCGGAGGCGCGATGAACTAACCTCTGCGTCCTGACGAAGTGGCCAATGGCTTCGAGTTCAGTTGGAAACCGAGCAGGACCGCCAGCTTGCCCTGACCACGCCTCCACCCGGGAAGATTGTCCGTTCCGGTCGGTCGCTTACGGCGATCCGGTTGGGTTGATTCGTTTGTCCGAGGAGCGCATTCACTGTCCATTCGCCGCGCCCCTATCCCCGTCCCGACCGCGTTTCCGCGCGTTGCTCCCACATCGTGTCTTAGCCACAACTCCTCCCGTTCAAGCAGGCAGGCAGGCAGGCAGGCAGGCAGGCAGGCAGGCAGGGCCGCCTGTGTCGGCGTTCAGACGCTACCAGATTCCCGCGAGGCTGAATACCCGGCAAACTACGGGTTTTGCGGTGCCCATGTCGGTCAGCGAATGCCGACATCCCACCAAAGCAAGGGCCGATGCCCTGGGGGACTGCTGGCCCGGTGCTCGGCCCCACTTCCGGCCCCGTCAGCGGCCCCGCCGAGCGTTAGCTCGCGGCGTTTTTGTGCCGCGAGAATCGGCACTCCGGGTCAGCCCGCGGTTAGAAACCATGTCAGGGTGAGGGGGGAGCGACCCCGGTTGTGAGGCCGGCCTTGACCCGGCGCCGTTCCGGCGCCCGGCCGGCCAGCCGGGGTCGCTCCCCCCTCACCCTTCCTTTGTCATCGCGCTCGCCCGTGATGTCGCCAGCGCTCGCGCAACCGCGCGCCGTCAGATTTCCGCCTATTAAGTCGTTCGATCAGTGTGCGCAACCACGCTCGAACGACGTTTGAGCCTTGGCGGGGCCGAGACACAACGCGTGTCCGCCGTCGACATCGCTGCCGTGCTCGCCGCGGGCCATCACGCGCTCGATTCTCGGGCTGTCCTCGGATCGGTCCAGGCTCGGCGCCAAGCGCCGCCCGCTCCGCGGCTGCGGCCTTGACCGATCCTGCGGGCAGCCCGGTGTGGGCACTTGCGTGATGGCCCGGACGACGCGACCATGTATCAGTCCGCGCTTCGAGACAGGCCGGACTCGATCTCAGCCGAGGGCGAAGCGGCGCGATCGGCACGCGAGGCGTTGGTGGAGTACTCGTGATCCTGAGCGACTGGGACGCGAGTCAAACGCCGCGCACGACGGGATCCGTCATGTGAGCACCAAGAGGGATGAAGATGCGCAGCAACGAACCCCCAACCGTTGACATGGTTCCGGCCAGGCCGGCGATCCTGTACGTCCGCGTGTCATCGAAGGAACAAGAGCGCGAAGGCTTCTCGATCCCTGCCCAGCGGAAGTTGCTCGCCGAGTACGCGGCAGCACGGGTTCGACGTCGTCCAGGAGTTCGTGGACGTCGAAACCGCCAAGCGGGCCGGCCGCACCGCTTTCGGCGAGATGGTGGCATTCCTCGAGGCGAGCGTCCCTGCCGGATGCTGCTGGTCGAGAAGACCGACCGGCTCTACCGCAACCTCAAGGACTGGGTGACGATCGACGAACTCGACATCGAGATCCACTTCGTCAAGGAAAACGTGGTGCTGTCGCGAGGAGTCCCGCTCGTCCGAGAAGTTCATGCACGGCATCAAGGTGCTGATGGCCAAGAACTACATCGACAACCTGTCAGAGGAGGTGCGCAAGGGGATGCGGGAGAAGGCCGAGCAGGGGCACTGGCCCACGGTTGCGCACGTGGGATACCTGAACAACTCCGAGACGCACCGGATCGAGATCGATCCTGTCCGTGCGCCGCTCGTGACGAAGCTGTTTGAGTGGTACGCCCGAGGCGACGTCTCGCTCAAAGAGGTCGACACGCCGAGCGGCCGAGGTCGGGCTGAACCATCCGCGTGCCCAGCGGCGCCTGGTGAAGTCACGAGATTCATCGAATGCTCCGCAATCCCATCTACGCCGGCGACTTCCTGTGGAAGGGCAAGCGTTACCACGGCCAGCACACGCCACTGATATCCCAGGCTCTCTTTGAAACGGTCCAGGAGGTCTTCACCTCTGCAAACCGGCCGAGGTACACGAAGCGCCGCCACGCGTTCGCCGGGCTCGTCACGTGTGGGCGCTGCGGGTGTGGGATGACCGCGGAGCTCAAGAAGGGCCGTACGTGTACTACCACTGCACAGGCGGGCGCGGGTCGTGCGGCAACACCTACGTTCGCGAAGAGGAACTGTCTCGGCTGTTTGCTGACGTGGTCAGGCGGGTTCAGGTGCCACCGCACGTGGCGGACTCCATCGCCGAAGTCCTGCGCGAAAGCCAGGCGGACAAGGCTCGATTTCATCTCACAGCCCTCATGCACCTGCAGCAGCGATACGTCGAGGCTCAGGCCAGGCTGACAGGGCCTATGAACCGCATCGCGGGCCGAATCACCGAGGCGCTGTGGCTGCGCAAGTCGGGGAGTGGGAGGCAGAACTCGCCTCCGGACGCCGCGAGATGGCTCGGCACGAGCAGGCCAGCCACAACTACGCCGCGACCGGCTCAGCGATTCTAGAACTCGCGCGGAAGGCCCATTCCCTGTTCGTGGAGCAAACTCCGGCCAATCAGGCGCGGCTGCTCAGAACCCTGGTATCGAACTCCACCTTCGATCGCGGAAGTCTTTTGGTGACTTACGTTAAGCCGTTCGACCTGCTCGCCCACGGCAATGAAACTGAGAATTGGCTGGGAGACAGGGATTCGAACCCCGATAACCTGCTCCAGAGGCCAGCCAAGCGAAAACGGTGATGCTGGATCTTGTTGGTTCTATTCGGGTTCTGTTGAATGACCTTCCGGCCGTCCAGGTTGAAAGTGGGTGTTTTTCGGGACAGAGTTTCCAGATTTTGTCATAGCGATCTGGACGGTCGTCACGGTCCCCCGCCACATCTGCTCATGGCGTCTTTTGAGAGTTCAGCTTGCGCTCAAAGTCGCGGACGACACCCATTAACTCGGCGAAGCTGGGCATGTCGCCGAAAAACATTTCCTCGCGCATGGCCTTGTAGTCCCGCTCCCAGTCGGGCATCTGGCTCTCCACGGGCACGAGGCGGATGCTGCCATGCTGCAGCGTGGCGTAGTCAACCCAGTTCTGGCGGAAGAAGACTTCCCGATGTTCGGCCACACGCTCGAACAGCCCAGAGTCTGCCAAGGCTTCAGCCGCCACGCCTTTCTTGATGAGGCTCCACAGGTCGTAATAGTGTCTTGCGAGCGGACGCTTTCGAGGCTTGTCGGCCGGGCGGAACGTTTCTTCATGCAGCAGGAAGGCCTTCTCATAGAAGGTCCGCCGCGGCTCGACGGCACGGACGGGGAAACCTCCGTCCGTCACGATCTCGGGAAATGCCTCCGCGACGTACGGCCTGATGATGGGCGCTGCCGAGGGCTCCGTATCGGACCTGGCGCCGAGTTCGATGACGACGACGGGCCGGAGGTACGCCAAGGACGTCGCGAGCGTCGATGGATACTGGAATAGCAGCGTTTGCTGATCGGGATCTTCATTCGGTGGCGCAAGTTGAATGCTGCTGGCACCAGCTGAAGGAAGCGAGCGGTTTACGGCTTCCGTCAGAGCGGGGTGGAGCTGCTTCTGGATCCTCTGCTGGCAAGTGGCCCGAAGTTCATCGAGTCGCTTTTTTCGTTGCTTTCCGCTGCCTGCGTGTTCTGGACTGGCGTCACCTCCAAAGCCAAGATGATCGCGATCAATGACCACATCCAAGTCTTCAGAGAAACGTTGAATGAGCTGCCATCCCTTTAAGAGCGACGTCCCGCCCTTGAACGTCAGCGCCGGTCCCCATTCGGGCAGCCTGAATAGGATTCGCAGCGTCCAGCACACCCAGAAATCCTTTTCGATGCTGGCGGCGGGCAGACCGAGCCGCGCTGCGGTCTGGTCGAAGAAGATCCGCCGCTCTTCATCGGACAACTGAGCAAACGCGTTCACGGTCAGTCCCCAGCGACCCTGCGCATGATGGCTGCGATCCAGGCCGGGGCGTAGCGGAGGTCCTTCAACAATTGCCGCTTGTCCTCGTCACTGAGTTTCCGCCTCAGCGTTTCGATCATTTCATCGGAGACGTGCCGCTGTCCGATTTGACGGACCCCTTGGATTACAAGACCGCTGGTCCGGCCGGCGGTTGCCATGTTTCGCGGAGTGGTGTGCTTGAGAACGATCTCCTGGCGACCGAGGCGAACGCGCCGGGATGCGCCATCGGTCAGGAACACGACTTTCATTGGGACCTGAGCGGACAGGCCGAGCAAGTTGGCAGCGTACGCGCCCGCCGGCTGAACGCGAACGGCATCCCTGCCTGACAGGGCCTTAGCTACAGCGTCCGCCCCGGGAGCGAGCATCCCGATCTTGGGGTGGCGCACTGGGTAGTCGTATAGGCCTCTGGCAAGCTGCCGGATCTGTCCAGAATCGGTCTGACGCTTCAGGGCTGATGCGACGGCCGGGCGGGCGGCAAGGTCCAGAAAATGCCGGGGCGTGAAGACCCAACCAATCCCATGGCCGTGAACCCTATCAAGGATAGTCTTTTCAATGCTTTGCAGGTGTTTTGGCATATCTGTTTCGAAACAAAAAATGGCACAAATTTGTTTCAAATGAAAGGGCTTTACTTGATGCCCGCTTTACACCTGGATGACTGAGGCCAATTGCTGGCCTTCCGGTCTAGTGGCCACAGACCAGTAGCGCATCCATCGTTTCGAGCGCCCACCGAACCAGTGCGTGCTCCTCGTCATACAGCGTTACGTCCATTTGGCCATCGGACCACAGGAACACCAGCCTGTGCAGGAACGGGTCACCGAACAGGCGGTTCTTGTCCTGCACCCGGATGCTAACGCTAGATAGAGCGTCCATGCGTTGGCGAACGGTCGGACATGTCGTGGAGTCAACGACTATCCGTTGGACGGCAATCAGGGGCACAGGACTCGAATGGTGCCTTGCGGTCTTTGATGTGTAACTCGAGCAACTGCCGTTGGAGGGAGCGGCCAACGGGCGCCACTACAGTTGCACTGTACCTTCCTGGGCTATAGGGCGCAGGATCGGCCATTCGGATGAGACCGTTCGACACCATCTGGGTTCACCCCCCTGTAGCTGCGGTAAGCGACTCGGAGCCCCGACGAGGTCATCGGCATGAACGTGTCCAATGTGCTCAACCGATACTGGCCCACAAAGGACAAGTCGTCATTTGAAGGCTCCTTGGTTGTCTGGCCTGACAGCGCCAATGGCGCGCCAGCCATCGTGGCGGTTAGCAGGAGGTACAGACTCAATCGACTCATGATTACCTCTGGGCCGTTCATTTCGGCGGTTTAGTGATTCCAAGCCTGGTCTCAACGGCTGGGGAGCGTTTGATCCGACACCCGAGACGTATGAGCCCTTGTTGGAAAGAATATAGATGGGGACGCCGAAGATGTCTGGCTTGTTCTTATCCAGGTCACCCAGGGTGCCAGGTGGCAAACCGATATTCGGGTGGGTGTGGATTTGCGCGATTGCTCCGTCTGGGCGAGTCGAGGTAGCTTTCAGCCGCTCGTTCGTCGATTTCTGAATGTCGTAGCGGATCCGAGCTGAAACTGGATCCCGGATAACCCAAACCACGATCTCCGTATCGACCGTCCCCAGGAATGCATTCTCCCACGCCGTTTTCGATGCCGCGATGAAGTCAGGGGTAAGGTGGAGTGGTATCTCTCCTTCCTGGTGCTCTGGTGAGGTTGGTGGAGGCTCGGTTGGGATTCTGGAACTGCGGCCTTGGGAGCCGTACTTGCTGTTTGCGGCAACGTAGCCATTCGCCCACGCCATGAACTCCTCTGGCGAGAACCCTGTCACACCATAGTCCGCCATCTGGGGTTCGTCGACCTCCGAGACTTCCATCCCGGTCGGATCACTGAACCGGAGCGGCGAGTTCAGCGCATACACATACCGATTCCATAGCTGGGGATTTGTGAGGGCGGCGGAGGTCATCACCGGATCCGCACTCGTGAACCGTCCCCACACATTGCGGTAGTACCGCGCTCCGAGATAATCGAACGCCGTTTCCGGGTCCATCTCGGCGCCGAGGGTATTTGGCGGATCGCCGGTGAGCGGCGCGGTGGTTTCGCCGAAGGCGAGATAGTCCAGCCGCGACAGCGTCGCCCCCGAGGCATCCGTCAGCGCGCGGACCGACCCGAGCACATCCGTGTGGTAGAACGTAATCGTCGGCGGGTTGGTCGTCGGCGCGTTGGCAATCGCAACCGGCGCCGGCGCGCCGCCGTCCGGCATCTCGACTGCGGAGGCGCTGAGCGCAACGATCGGATTCGCGTTCGCCGCCGATCGCAGGCGTTCAACCGCGGTGGCCAACGACGGGATGTCGCGCCGACCGGTGGGGCGGCGCGCGCCACATTGATTGGCGTGCCGGCAACCGACGCCTGCAGCGCCTCCGGCACGGGCGCGGTCTCGGCGATGCCCCAGGCTTCCACTTCCGCGATGCACGTCCAGGGGTCCTGATTGCTCGGCACCCACACCCGAATCATCGACGTCGCAATCGGACTGAACGTAAACTGCCGCCAGACCAGACTGTTGTTGACGATCGCCGCCCCGGGAATCGTCGCCCACGCCGTGCCCGTCCAGTATGGACCTCGAAGGCGCGCAGGCCCAGTTGATTGAACGTCAGCGTCGGCGTCGGCTCAATGGGATTTTCGTTGTCGTCCTGAATCGAAAACACATCGACTGCGTCGATCGTCTTCACGCCGCTGAATGTCACCTGCAGCCAGTCGGGCCAGGCGGCCGACGTGGCATCGGCCCACACGCCCCCGTTCCCGAAGTTCTGCCCGGCGCGGTCGCCGTCGATCGCGCCGCCCGGCTGGAAGTTGAACCACGGATGGATCGACGAGGCCGTGACCCCAGCGCCCGCACTCGCCCGCGCCACATTGGCGCGGGGCACCGGCGGCGGCTGCCCCAGATAGCCCCAGGCCTCGACTTCGGCGATCTCGGTGTAGGGATGCGTGCCCGCCGACACCATCACGCGCAGCTTCGTCGTCGCCACCGGCGCAAACTGCACCTTCCACCAGACCAGCGAATTCGTCGTCGCCGACGCGCTGGAATCGCCGTCCAGGCCGTGCCGGTCGAATACTGCACCTCGAACGTGCGCACGGCATGGTTCGGCGAGGTCATCGTCTCGGTCGGCTCGACGGGGTTGGTGTAGTCCTCCTGCATCGAGAACAGATCCACCTCGTCAATCAGCTTACTGCCGTTGAAGGTGATTTCGAGCCAGTCGGGCCAATCGCCGGCGGTGTAGTCGTTCCACACGCCGCCGCCCCGTAGGTCTCGCCCTTCCGGTCGCCGTCGATCGCGCTGCCGGGATTGAAATCCCACTGGGGATAGGTCGAGGAGGCCGCCGCCGAGCCGCCGTTGGCGGCGGCGGCGTAATTGGTGTGGACGGGCGGCGTCATCACCACGGCGGTGACCACATTGGACGGACTGTGGGCGCCGCTGTTGTCGATGGCCACCGCCGAGAGCGCATACAAGCCCGTGGCCGTGGCCGTGAACGACGTCGCGTAAGGCGTCGTCGTGTGGCCCCGATCGCCACGCCGTTGGCGTAGAAGACCACCTGCGCCACCGTGCCGTCCGTGTCGTTGGCGGTGGCCTGCAGCGTCAGGGTGGCGGCGCATATAGGGGGATAGGACGTCTGCGACTTGCCGCGCCGTCAGCGCGACCGCGGGCGGGATGTTTGGGCCGTCGCCGTCGAACGAAGCGAGAACCGTGCTCCCCAGATAGACGTATTCGCGCGTGAGCGTCGGCGTGCCGGCTGTCGCCTGATACTCGGCCAGCACTTGCGATCCGGCCCCATGAATGAAGTAGCTCGTGCCCGTCGCGTTCGTGCGCACCACGCGCAGGCCGTCGGCGTCGTACGTGTAATTCGTCGTCGCGCCGCTGACCGTGGCCGACGCCATCTGGCTGCGCGCGGTGTAGGTGTAGGTGCCCGTGCCGTCGCCCGTCAGATTGCCAGCGGTGTCGTAGGTGAACGTCCCGGCTTCTGGCGCGCCCAGCGCGCTCGTGGCCGTCGCCAGGCGATTGGTCGCCGAGTCGTACGCATACGTGACGGCAAACGCCCCGCTGCCCTTGGTCTGGCGATTGCCGAGCGGGTCGTAGGAGTAGGTCGTGGCGCCGAAGCCGGAGACGGCCGTCAGCCGATCCACGTTATCGTACGCGAACTCGCTGCTCTTGGCCGATCGCGGGTCCTCGATCGACGCGACGTTGCCATTGGCCTCGTACCCGTAGGTCAGATCCACCGGGCCGTTGACCAAGTGCGCGGGCCGCTGTCGGCTGTCCAGCGTCAGGCTTTCGGCGGTACCGTTGCCAAACGTCATCGACGCGATGGCGCCGCTCGCGTGGAACGTCAACCCTGCGGCATACACGATCGAGGGCCCAAAGACCCGCGTCACCCGGTGCCCGGCGTCGTGGTCGTACTGGACCACGCGGCCGCTGGGGTAGGTCACCGAGGCGAGGTTGTCCTGGCCGTCATAGTCCCATTGCGTCGTGAAGACCTGGCTGCCGATGTGGTCCTCTCGCACGCGCAGGCGATTCACGGCGTCGAACGTGAACTGGCTGTCCACCGTCCCGACGATTGCCCGCGTGCGGTTCCCGCGCCCGTCATACGTGAAGGTCGCGTCCTCGGCCGTGCCGGGCGCATCGACGCTCGTCAACCGATGATCACCATCGTACCCAAAGCTCGTCGTCCCTCGGGCATCGGTTTTCGTGACGAGCAGGCCCGCCGCATCGTAGCCATAGGTGGTCGCGCCTGATTCCGGCTGCGTGTCTTCTGCGGGCAAGTTCGCCGCGTTGTAGCTCCACGTGCGATCCGGCCCGGCGGGCGCCACGACGCGCGTGAGCCCCCCGAGCGCGTTGTAGCTATAACTCCACGTGTGGCTCAGCGCGTCGGTAACGGAAACCAGCCGGCCGCTGCCCGGCGTCCCAAAGGCCTGCCAGTGCTGGGTGGTCGTGTGCCCGTTCTCATCCGTGATCGCCACGTCGCTGCCGCTGTAGCCGTAGCTGACCGTCGCGTTGTCGGCGTGCGTGATGGTCGTGGCGCGGCCCAGCGCGTCATAGCCAATCGTGTTGCCGCTGCCCGCGCTCCCCGCAAACGGTGCGCTCTGGAACGTCCGGCGGCCTTCGGCGTCGTACGTGGCCGTCGTGCTCACGCCGACGCCATCCTGTGTGGCGATGGGGCGGCCGAATCCGTCGAGCGTCGTCATCATGCCCGCGGCGGTCACGCTCGAGCCATCGGCCGCGTAATCAATCGTCTGCGCCGAACCAACGGGCGGAGTCGTGGTCTTGAGGCGGCCCGCGGTGTCGTAGTCGAAGCTCGTGGTGGCTCCGCCGCGCGTCTCGTCGGCGACCGTGCCGTCCGAATTGATCGTGCGGCTGACGCTGGACTGCGGCGTCGTGACTGTCTTCGCTGCGCCCCACTGATACGTCATCGTGGTTTGGTGGGCATGCGGGTCGGTCACCGTCGCCACGTTGCCGACGTTGTCGGCTGTAAAGTGCGTGGTCATGCCTCCGCTGGTCGCCGCGGTCACGAAGCCGGTGCCGTGATCGTACTCGGCGCTCGTGCTGACCGACTCGCCGGCGATCGTCACGGTCGTCGACGCGACCGTCGGCAGGATGTAGGCGGTGAACCCGCTATCGAAGGTCCGGGTGATGACGCGACTGGTCGAGTGATCGCTGGCGGATTCGGTGATAGTCGTCGGCTGGAGGTAATCGCCGAAATTGGAGGACCCGTAGGTATAGCTGGTGGTGTAGCTGACGCCATCCTGGGTGATCGTCTGCTGCGCCAGGGGATAGAGCGAATGCGCCGAGTCAAACGGGATGGCCTGATAGGTCAGCCCGACCGTCTGCACGGCGCTCGATGACGCGACGACGGACCGCGAGGACAGCGTCCACTCCACGCCGTCAGCACCGTCGTCTTGGAACTGATGCGCATAGAACAGCTCTCGTCCGCCTGGCGTCGCCACCGTTGTCATCGCCGACGGTCCGGTCCGCGCATACGAGATGGTCCACGTGCCGCTGTTGACGGCGCGACCGCCGGTCGCGATCTGGTGCACGCTGGGGCGCCCTTCCTGGTCCTGGAAGCTGTAGGCGACCGTCCCGCCCGAGGGGGTTGTGACCGTGACCGCACTGCTGGTGTACGAGAAGCCCCAGCCTGGGCCTTCTGGCGGGTGGGCCGCGGTCAGCCGCCAGGGGCTCGCCGATTCATAGCTGTAGGTCCAGGTCCGGCTGCCAAACGTCATGGAATCGGGCAATCCGTAGCCACTGGTGTAATTGAACACCACGGTCCGGGTGCGCGTACCTGAGCTGTCATCGACGGTTTGCGCGATGCTGCCGATGCGATGCGCGGTGTCCCACGACGGTGTGATCGTGTTGCCGTAGGCATCGTGCACCTCGTGGAGGTAGGCATTGTCTGCCGCGTCCGGCGCATCGTAGGTCGCGACCGATCCATTCGGGAAATACAGGGTGCGGGTCGAGGTGTTGAATCGCCAGAAGTCGGTCGTGATCCAGAATCCGGCCACCACGCCCGTATGAAGCGTCCTCGTCGACCGGTCGGCCATCACCAGCGAAGGCGCTTGACCGGACGGCATCCGGGCGATCACCGGCGCGCCGGTAAAAACAATCGACCATTGAGGCCCCGCGGCCTGGTGCCGGTACGTCCGCGTGATGCTGAGGTCCATCCCGGCGTTGCCCGGCAAGACCAGGTCCGTGAAGCTCGACGACAAATCGCCGGTGACGACATCCACCTGGTCCCACGGCATCGCGGAGAAATAGCCGCGCTCGGCCCTGGGGCCCACCGCCGCGTAGGCGCTCGTGGGGGGATCGGTGTAGCGCCCGGCGCGGGCGCCGGCCGTCAGGCTGAGAACGACAACGAATGTCGCATAGAGCGCGCGACGGAGTCGGGCGCGAACGACAGACAGCGTGAGGCGATTGGCGGTGACCATACAGAGGCTCCGAGAGATGCGTCGGTGGCGACCAACGGGAAGGGACGAAAGAAGCGGGCAGTCGGCACGGTGGTTCGCCGCGCGCGTGAACGCGCACGCGGGTCGCCACATACATAGCCTGAGTCTTGTTGCAAGAATTGCTGTAATTTCGCGTGGGCCCCTGTAAAAACTGCTGTAATTTCTGACGCGTGATGTTCCGGGCTTTCGATCGACTAGGCCGGGTTATCATGCCGTGGCGTTGTCACCGGTGGGCCAGCAGAATACTACGTACGACTCGTCGCCCCCGGCCGCAACGCAGGCTCTGCGTCAGGCCACGGTTCTGGTCGTCGATGATGAGGAACCGGTTCTGACCAACGCGCGCCAATTGCTCGAGGCCCTTCGAGTGACGGTGTGCACGGCACGCTCCACAGCGGAGGCACTGCAGGTCATCGGCTCAGTTAGGATTGACCTCGCGTTAGTCGACTGGCGGTTGACGGCGCCGGATGACGGGCTGGCGTTGGGCCAGTTGCTGTCCCGCGAGTTTGGCATTCCCTTTGTGCTGATCAGTGGCTATCTGGACACGGATGCCACGGGCAACGCCTACAAACTGGGTGCCGCGGATGTCGTGGACAAGCCACTGCGCCCGGAACGCCTCCTCGCGGCCGTGAATGTCGGGCTTCGTCACCAGCCGCGGGTTCCGGCCCACCAGACCTTCCCGGTTGCGGCTGAATCCGGTATCGATTCCAACGCCGAGCGCTGGGCCCATCTCGTGCTGGAAGCCTGTCGCGCCCAAAAGGACCAGAACACCGAGCCTGCCGCCGCGAGGGCTGCCGGGGTGAGTACCAGCGCCTTTCGCGAAGCGTGTTGGGCCTGCGAAGTCGGGCTGATTAGAGTCAGCCAATCACGGGCTGACAGCAACTGTCGCGGTTCCAGGCCCCCGGGGTCATGCCCGCGAAACGCGCGATTTCATCCGGTTCATGAGAGCCCTCAGCCGCTCGAGGGAGAACGCCTCTCCGCTCCGGTATCACCTGGGAATACGCGGATGCACCCACACTCCCTTATCCCCTGACAAGACGTATACCGGGATACGAAGTCTATCGGCCGCGAAGTAGTCCAAATCGCCAACTTTATTGTAACGATTCTGTGGCGTGGCCCGATGGAACGGATGTGTATGGAATAATGCGACTGCTCCGTCTGGCTTCGGGGGGAGCGTGGCCGAAAAGCGCTCGTTTGTCCACATGATTGGTCCAGCCCTATAGCCAGAACCGTCACGAAAGACCCAAAAGAAAGCCTCCCCGGGATCCCCGCCATTTCCCGCTTTCATCCACGCGAGCCCCTCCGCCAGGACGAGTCTCGGATCGCTGGGACTGGGGCCTGGCAGCGGCGGTTCTGTCGGTATCTGGCCCGATTCTGTTGTCCCGAACAGCGCACCGAAACTGTTGCTCTTGACGTAGCCATTGACCCACGCCATGAACTCGTCGGGACTGAAGCCCGCAACGCCGTAGTCCGCCACGTGCGGCGATTCGCGTTCCTCCGCCTCCATCCCACTCGGGTCACTGAACCGCAACGGCGAATTCAGCGCATAGGCGTACCGATTCCACAGCTGCGGATTCGTTATTGCGCCGGCGGACACGATCGGATCCACGCTGGTGAATCGCCCCCAGACATTCCGGTAATACCGCGCGCCAAGATAATCAAACGCCGTCTCGGCGTCCCTTTCCCCGCCAATGAACTTCCTCGGATCTCCACTGAGCGACGCGTTCGTTTCGCCGAAGGGGAAGTAGTCGAGACGCTGCACGGTCGAGCCGGAAGCGTCCGTGATCGCGCGCACCGAGCCCAAGGCGTCCGTATGGTAGTAGTTGATCGTGGACGGCCCATTGAACGTGGCCACCACCGTCTGCGCGCCGGCGATGAAGACTTGGCACGTGGTCTCACTGCCGCTGCAGGCGCCGCCCCAACCGCTGAACGTCTGCCCGGAGGCCGGTGTCGCTGTGAACGTCACCGTCGAGCCCTCGGGGAACAGCCCCGCACAGCTCACCTCGTAGCCCGAGCAATTGACGCCGCCGGGACTCGACGAAATAGTCCCGGAGCCTGTGCCGACAATGCTCGCCGTCCAGGTGATCGCCGGCACCGGCGGTTCAGGAATGGGCGTGCCGCCGTCCGGCGTTTCGTGCACCGTCGTCATGCTGCGATCCGCCACGGACACCGCCACCGCGACGACCGGCGCGGCGGGTTTCAGACCAGGGCGATCCGCCATTCTCGCCGTCGCCACGAGTGCCACTGGCGCCGGTAGTGGCGTCGGCGCGCCTTCCTCGTCGACCGTAAACGACCCCGGCTCATAGCAGCCCGTGCCGACGATGCTGGTCGTGATCTTGTTTACGGAGACCGTGTCGAGTTGGAGCCACCCGTGGCTGTTCTCCGTGCCTCCATTGCTCGGCACAACCGTAAACGCCGCGGTGCTCCAGGCCACCGGCGCCGAGGCGGTGATCGCGTACGCCCGTCGCGGCATTCCTGCGGGCAGGTAGAACACGCAGCTGACGAACGTCGAGGCGTCGGCCTCTTGCAGCGACACCATCACTCGCTGTCGCGAACTGCTCGTGTTGCCCATCTCGAAGACCGCCGCCAACCGCTGCGTCCCCGACACCGATCCGAACGTCTGGGCAATGTACGGCGCCGTGCTGCCGGTCGTCCGGTAATACTCGAGGACGGCGTTGGCCACGCGCGATTCCATCGAGCCAAACAGGCTCCAGTTGTTTGTCCCGTCACTGAACTCGCCGTTCGTGACCAGACTCCCGCTGGTCGTCCCGCCCGAAGTCGGTGCGTTGGGATCGACGCATCGGTCGCCGCCGAGGAATTCCCCGACCGGTAGGCCAGGACCACGTCATCGAGCTGATACGCCCCCGTCGAGCTCCCCGCGTTCACATCGGCCGCGTTGAGCGAACGCCCACTGGTTGAGCGCATGCGCTTAGCCGGATGACAGGCGCCAACTTGCATGATCAATGAACCTTCGGAAGCTGTACCGGCGGCATGTCCGCTTGTCCTAGAACTTCTCCAATGTATCGGAGGATCATGTACTCTTCGATCGTTGTCGGCCCGACCGTTTCATATTTCAATGCCCAGCCAAAACCACCGTGTCCCAATACAAACGATTCACCATTTCGAACTGTGGTCTTGCGAGCAGTGACAGAGATAGTAGTTCTCGGATCTCCGGCGGTCGAAAAATGCACGTGAAACTCCGCAAGAAACGGCAAACCCGTGGCTCCGTCCTGCTTCCGATAAACAGGCGAGGCCCATAGCGGTTCACCGAACGTGTGAAGATACAGATCCCAGAGTTTCCTGGCAGCGCCAAAAGGTCTTTACCTAAAATGGCTGAATCACGAGTCTCGACCTTGAAGACCGCCGCGGCTATTAAGGGGGAGACCAGGGAATGTCCAAAGATAGGACGATCTCTTTGACGGCCCTCGTCAAGAGCAGCAATCGCTAGGTCTCGCGCCCGCTGTACGCCAAGATGGAATTCGAAACTCGTCGGATTCAGTGCCGACAGACTATGACGTTCGACCTGCGACCGGTCTCGCGTACACGCGATCAAGGCGATCAGTGCGCCAAACGCGAGGCATCGACGCAACATGTCTAGACCAGTTCCAACAGCGATCGAGAGTCTACTCTCAGACACGTTCACATCCTATTTCTTGTTCTTTTCGGCAGCCCTTTGTGCATTGTAGGCAACGATACTGAACTCAACCATGGCATCCCATCTCGCTCGATCTTGGGCCGCTCCCCAGGAGTCAACGATGAATGGGCCAGTTATTTCGGCGAGGCCATGCGTACCTGAAACCAGCGTTTCGACAATTCCCGACGCACCGTACCACGGCTGAAAGCCCGAGTGAAGGGGGGCCTGCGCATCTGTGACCGCGTGGATCACCCTACCCATGTGCAGGAGGAAAACTGGGCTGTAGAGAGGATCGTTCGGACCTCGCACGTTCAGCCAAGCGGTCTGCGCTGCGAGTGCATCCTGTTCTTCGCGAGCGACGTAACCGTTAAACAATTCCCTGGCCGCTATTACGGTCTGATTATTTGCGCCGTCTGACATCCCGTGCATATATGCCTCTTCAGGACTTTGATGGGTGTCACGTTCGACGCTTACGTCCTTCAGGAGTTGCCGATCCCCTTGGCTGAGGAACCCAAATTCCAAATCGATTATTCGATTATGAATCCACCACGCCCAGCGCCCATCTGCATCGCGGTAGCACAGCGGATTGCCCAGGCCGTAGGCGTATCTGTTCTGTCTTTGCGGTTCTGCTAGCGCCAGACTTGGCCATCCAACTGGATCGACACTCGTAAACCGTCCCCAGACATTGCGGTAGTACCTAGCCCCGAGATACTCGAACGCAGATTCGGCGTCGACTTCGCCGCCGATGAACTTCCTCGGATCGCCTGAGAGCGAAGCGGTGGTTTCGCCGAAGGCGAAATAATCGATCCGCGTCACGGTTCCGCCGGCGGCGTCCGTGATGGCGCGCACCGAGCCCAGGGCGTCGGTGTGGTAGTAATTGATCGTGGACGGCCCGTTGAAGGTGGCCACGACCGTCTGCGCCCCGGCGACGAAGACTTGGCACGTGGTGGAGCTACCGCTGCAGGCGCCGCCCCAACCGCTGAACGTCTGCCCCGACGCCGGCGTCGCCGTGAACGTCACCGTCGAACCCTCGGGGAACAGCCCCGCACAGCTCACCTCGTAGCCCGCGCAGTTCACTCCTGCAGGACTCGACGAAATCGTTCCCGAGCCTGTCCCGACAATGCTCGCCGTCCAGGTGACGGCGGGCACGGGCGGTTCGGGAGCAGGATTGCCGCCATCGGGCGTTTCGTTCCCCGCCGCCGTACTTCGCTCCGCCGAGAGTAAGGGAAGTCCTGGTCGCGAGGTGGTCGATGTCGGCGCGGTCGGCACTTCGGGCCGCGTCTTGACCAGCAGCGCTGCAGGCGCCGGGACTGGCGCCGGTGCGCTTTCCTCGTCCACCGTGAACGACCCGGGCTCATAGCAGCCGGTGCCGGCAATACTGGTCGTGATCTTGTTGACGGACACCGTGTCGAGCTGCAGCCAGCCGTGACTGGACTCCGTGCCGCCGTTGTTTGGCACCACGGTGAACGCCGCATTGCTCCAACTGACCGGCGCCGCCGTCGTGATCGCATACGCCCGCCGCGGCGTCCCGGCCGCCAGATAAAACACGCAACTGATGAAGGTCGAGGCGTCCGCCTCTTGCAGCGACACCATCACCCGTTGGCGAGAACTGCTCGTGTTGCCCATCTCGAAGACCGCCGCCAACCGCTGACTCGCCCCCACCGATCCGAACGTCTGCGCCACGTAGGGCGCCGTGCTCCCCGTCGTCCGGTAATACTCCAAGACGCCGTTATTGATCCGCGATTCCATCGACCCGTAGAGGCTCCAGTTGTTCGTCCCGTCACTGAACGCGCCGTTCGTGATCAGGTTGGAGCTGGTCGTCCCGCCCGACGTGGGCGCGTTCGGATCGACGCACTCGGTCGCCGCCGAGGAACTCCCCGGCCGATAGGTCAGGACCACGTCATCAAGCTGATAGGCCCCCGTCGAGCTCCCCGCGTTGACATCGGCGGCATAGAAGTCGATCGTCGCGTTTGACCAACTCAGGGTGGTGTGCGTCCGCATCGTGTAGCTGGCCGGCGACTGCGACGCGGGCAGGTAGAAATTGCAGATGGCCAGGTCGTCCCAGCCCGCACTGCGCAGGATGACCGTCACGCGCTTGGTCACGGTGTCCGTGTTGCCCAGCGTAAAGGTGGCCTCCACCGGGGCACCGGCCGGAATCGAGAGGCCTGTGCCCTGTTCAATCACGCCCTGGTTGGACCCCGAGGGCCGGTAGAAGTTGAACCCACTGGTGACATCCCAGTCTAACGCGGTCCCGCTCGAAAAGAGCGACCAGCCGTTGGGGCCGCTGCCGCTCGTCCCGCCGCTGAAATCGCCGTTGGTCACGACATTGGCCCCGCGGACTTCCAGGGACGTGGAGACTGTGCCGCCACAGGTGACGCCCGAGACGGTTTCGCCCTCGGCGACAATCGTGTAGAGGCCGGCGGTGGTGTAGGTGTGGGATGGGGCCAGCGGCAGGCTGTAGGGCGAGCTCAGCGGGTAGCTGGTCACGGTGCCGTCGCCATAGGTGATCTTCACCTGCCGGCAGGGCAGCGAGAGGCCGCTGACGGTTACCGTCACCGAACTGCCCGCCGCAATCGAGGCCGCCGACGTCGTGACGCCGGTCACCCGGGCCACGGTGTTTGGATTGGCCTCCGGCGTGAAGGAGGCCAGTAACTTCGACCCGAGATAGATGTACTCCCGCGCCACGGCCGGCGCGCCCGCCGTCGCCTCGTATTCCGCGAGGAGCGCCGAGCCGAGGCCGTGCACGTAATAGCGAGTGCCGGTTGGGGTGGTCTTGGCGACCCGCAGGCCGTCGGCGTCGTACGCATAGCTGGTCGTGGCGCTGTTGATCGTGGCCGACGCCATCTGGTTCCGGAACCCATAGGTGTAGGTCCCGGAGCCGTCGGTGGACATGTTGCCAGCGTCGTCGTAGGTATACTGTATTACCACTGGAGCTCCGCGCGCGCACTCCCGACCCCCCTCCGCCGCCTCCCCCCCGTCTCGGCGCACCCGGATGTGCTCGACGCGCTAGTTGCCGTTTGGTCTTCGGTCTGTAGTTGCACGTCATCTGATGGAGCCCGGGCCTTTGGTGACCCGGTTGCCGGGCGGATCGTCGGTGAACTCGGTCGCACCGCGCAGAGGACGATGCGGATTCGGTCGAGCGCATCGTAGGTGAACCGTCCCCCACGCCCCCCCCCGTTGGACGAGCACCCACTGCGGGCGTGGGCGATCTCGTCGACGTTCGCCGGGCGTAGTCATAGGTCAGGTCCAGGGGGCCGCTGGGCAGCTCGCCAGCGGACAGAACCGGTCGGTCAGCGTCAGGCTCGCGCTGGTTCCTGCCGTAGGGAGCTGACGCGAGCGCGACGGTCGGGAGAGAGGCGAGATTCTGCGCGCATCGCTCGCGGACCCGGCATCGACCGTCGTGATCGCGCATCGCATGATCGTGAGTCCGTACTCGACCGCCCTCCCACGCGCCCAGACGGAGACGTGATCGACGTCAGGCTTCTCGCGGCTGTCGCACCCGTAGGTGGTGATGAGCCCTGCCCGCCGATCTGATCTTCACGCGTCGTCAGGCGGTGTCCCTCGTCGTACTCGAACACCGTCGCCGCGCCGCCACCGGTCAGGGTCTTGCGGGTGTCGGAAACATCGGCGGAGAACCTCAGGGACCGATCACCACCGGCGCCGTGCGTTCGATCAGCCGGTGACTGGCGTCGCAATGGACATGGGTCGTCTGGTTCCGGCGCCTCGTGCTGGCCACGAGGCCATCGCATCGTCGGTGTAGCTGGTCGCGCCCGACTCGCGGTTGGACCTACGAAGACGTGAGTTCGTTCGCGCCGTTGTAATTCCACACCCGAGTCCGGGCCTTCGGGGCCGTCACCCGCGTGAGGCCGCCGAAGGCCCCAGCGCGTTGTAGCGTAGGTCAAGGCCTCGACTGGCGGCGTCGGCGACGCCGGCGAACCGGCCGCTGCCGGCGAGACGAAGCCTGCCAGTGCCGGGTCGTGGCGCCGCTGAACTCGCGCAGACCGCGACATCCGCCTACCCGCGTAGCTGCTAGTTCACGGTGAAGGGTCGGCGTGGGAGACCGTCGCAGGCGACCCAACGATGGTACGTGAAGTGGTTGCCGCTGTCGGACGACCCGGTGAAGGGCGCGCTCTGGTACGTCTTGCGGCCCTCGGCGTTGTAGGTCGTGATGGTCTTCACGCCCTCCGCGTTCTCGGTCGCGATCGGCCGGCCGAAGCCGTCCACGGTGGTCGTGGCGGAGGAGGACGACCGGGACACCGTCACCGCGGAGCCGTCGGAGGCATAGCTGGTCGTCGTCGCGGCGCCGGCGGCGGGGGTGACCGCCGTCAGGCGTCCAGCATCATCGTACGAGAAACTCGTGGTGCGGCTCCGGCGGGTTTCGCTCGCCACCAACCGTCGTCGTTGATCGACCGGGCGACCGTGTAGCCCGGCGTCGCAATGCTCGACGGCACGCCCCACTGGTAGCTGGTCGTCGTCTCGTGGCTGTTCGAATCGGTCACGCTCGCCAGATTGCCAAAACTGTCGCTGGAAAACGACGTCGTCCGTCCCAGCGCCGTCTGCGACGTGAGGAACCCGGTCCCGTGGTTGTAGTCGAACGCCGTTGCGAACGCCTCGCTGGCGACCGTGACCGTCGAGGACGCCACCTTCGGCAGGATGTAATTCGAGGTGAAGCCGTAATCGAAGGTCCGGTTCGTCACGCGTGTCGTCGAGTGATTGCTGGCCGACTCGGTGATCGTGCTGGGCTGCAAATAGTCGGCGAAATTCGACGAGCTATAGCTGTAGGCCGTCGTGAAGGTCACGCCGTCTTGCGTGATGGTTTGTTCCGCGAGGGCGCGCAGTGGCTGGGCATCGGCGAAGGGGACGGTCTGGTGCTCCGCGACAGGCTCGCCACGGTCGTCGACCCGTCACGGAGCGTGCGCGATTCAAGTATCCACTCCACACCATCGGGCCCGTTGTCGTGAAACTGGTGCACGTAGACCAGACTGCGGCCGCTCGGCGGGCTCGGCAGGCTCCGGTGCCGGTGATGTGGTCATCGGTCCGGCTGAAATCGATTGTCCACGTGCCGCTGGTGATGCCGCGGCCCCCCGTCGTGATGGCTCACGGCCGCCCGCCCTTCAAACGTCTGGAACCGGTAAGCGACCGTGCTGCCCGACGGCGTGGTCACGGTCAGCGCGTTGCTGCCGTACGCAAAGCCCCAGGCCGGCCCGGCCGGCGGCTGCGCACTGAGCAGGCGCCGCAGATTGTAGGTTTCGAACGTGTAGGTCCACGTTCGGCTGTTGTAGGTCATCGTCGAGGGCAGCATGCTCCCGGAGCCGTAGGTGAACGTCACCGTTCGCGTGCGGGTGCTGCCGGCGTCGTCCACGGTCTACGCCACGCTGGACACCCGATGCGAGGTGTCCCAGGTCGGCGTAATGGCGTTGCCGTAGACATCGTGCACGTCGTGCAGCCACGCCCATTCGGAATATTGCCCGGGCGCGTCGTAGGTCGCCACCCAGCCGTTGGGCAACGACAAGGTCCGAGTCGAGGTGTCGAAGCGCCAGAAATCAGACGTGACCCAGACCCCGGCGACGATGCCGGCGCGCAGGTGTCGGTGGAGCCATACGGTAGGTACAAACTCGGCGCATCCGGCGCCGCCGGCAGCAGGGCGGCCGTCGGCACGCCGACGAAGCTCAGCTACCACGCGTTGGCCTCGCTCGCGGTGCCCGCAGGTCCGCGCGATCCGCAGGTCCATCCCGGCATTACCGGGGAGCACGAGGTCGGTGTACGTGAGCGTGAGATTGCCGTTGACGACATCTACTCTCTCCCAGGGTTGGCTGGAGAAATAGCCGCGCTCCGGGCGCGCACCGACGGCCGTGTACGCGCTGCCGGGCGGGTCGGCGTGCCGCCGGCCGCCCGGCGTGCGCCGTCAGGCTGAGCGCGATGAGCAGGGCCAGGGACAGCCCTCTGGTGATCGACGATTGGGACACGGCGCTGGCGCGGAGGCGGTGAGCGACCATGGGAGGCTCCTGGAGGGCGGCGTCGAGAGGCGCGACGCGTCGGATTGGCGGGCGCGCGTGGAGGGCATAGGCGCGGCTGCCGGCGGGACGGAGCGCAAGTCGCGAGCCAACGAGCGACGCGCGACAGGCGCGAGCTGGCTCTGATATCCGACGCGTTCACCGACGCGCGCGCGCGACATTCCGCGGCGCGTGTGCGAACAAATCATCACCGGCACGCTACGGGTGTGCGGTGCGCATTGACCATCGCTTGGTGTTGGCGCGCGCATCGCGGCGCAAGCCAGATGGTCTTCTACATCCCAAGGAGGGGCCAGCGCTTCCGCGGCACGGTAGCCCCGGCGCTGGCCCCTACGAGGGCCCCTGCGCTAGCCCCGGCAGCCTCAAGAATGGCCAATGTTTACGCGGTGAATCATGAGGGGGCCAGCGCGCTCACTCGGTCCATCGCTGGGCCACGGACGAGGGGGGAGCGACCCCCTCCCCACGGGCCCGGCCGCGCCCGGGCTGCGCCCGGCGCGTCCACGCCGGGGGTCGCTCCCCCCTCGTCCGTGCGCACTTCGTCGCGCTCGACGCGAGCCGTGCGTGAAGCACTCTGCGTGTCTCGACCCAGGCTCGCGGCGGGCACGGCCGCGCCGCGGGCCCGGTCGCGGGAAGCGGTCGATGCGGCGCAATCAAGCCGCGCACAAACCGCGTTCGCACCGTGCGCCACATCCGCCGTGCGCAGGAACCGAATCGCTCACCGGTCGTGCTCGACACACGCTCCATCGGCGACACGGCAGACGACGTGCTCAATCGTATCTGGCTGAGATGCACGATTGTGAATGGCTGCGACTCCGTGACGCGGTCCATCGCGCGTGCCGGCGCGGGCGATCAACGCGCTGATTCTCGCGCGCGCGTCGGCGGCGTCAAGTGCGCGGTTCCGCTTCGCTGCGCCCCCGCGTGCGCGGGGCTGTCGGCCTTGACGCCGCCGACGCGCGCGCCGTGTGGCACTTGTTGATGGCCCGCCCAACCCCGGCCTGATCCTGATCGCCGGGTTTCAGACACTGTCACCAAGGTGGCAGAACGGTCGGCCGGTTGTCGATATTGTGAGGCGCAGACAACGTGGATCTGTTGGGCACCCGTGATGACGAACATCTGCTTCCGTGGGAGGCATCGCGCATGGAAACCAAGACATGGTTGACGGTCGGGAAAGGAGCTGATCACGCCGGAGTGTCCAGGGACACGGTCTACACGGCCTGCGAGCGTGGCGCGGCGCCATGTGCGAATTGGCGGCGGGCAATCCATCCGTCTGCGCGCGGCGTGGATCGACGCCTGGCTCGAGCAGCATTCCCGCGCGGCCATCTCCGCGGGCATGAGTGATTCCCGGTAGACGTGCCCGTTCGGACGATGCTAGAAATGGGTTTTCGGGCCATGGGTCTCTACAAACTCTGCGAACACAAGGGCCGCGTAGCGCGACCGCTGCCAACACCCGTGGTGGGGAACGTTTCGCGGCCGGCGCGCGAGCCTGTCGGAGTGGGCCAATCGCGACATTCGTTCGAAGACCGAAGCAGGCTGGCCGTCCTGGAACAAATCCGGGCGGCGATCCGGTCGGGCGACATTCGAGGCCCGACCGGTCGCGCGTGAGAAATCACGCAGAAGCCCTAACCTACGTCCAGCCAACTCGCGCAGCTCTACAAAGATCGCCACGTCATCGCGAAGCGGCTGGCAAGAGCAGGAGACGATCGACTATCAACTGAAACCACTGCTCAATCGGTTCGGCGGCAGCCCTATCGCGACATCAAGACCGCCGACGTCGAGGACTTCATCACAGAACTCCGGAACACCACCAGCAAGAGGAATCTGCCGCTATCGCCGGCGTCCATCAACCGGGCGACGCAGTTGTTGCGAGAGATGCTCAATTGGGCCGTCGGGCGCGAGTACCTGACCGGACACCGTTCCGCCGCGGAACGGTTTGTTTGATTCGCCCAGAACTCGAAGACAACATGAGGCGCCGGCGCATTTCGGAAGCCGAGGAGAGTCGCTGCTGGCTGCCGCTCCTCCGTCCCTGCGAGCGATGATCATCTGCGCCATCGACACCGGTATGCGCCGAGGCGAGATGTTCGCCATCCGTTGGGCTGATGTCGACCTCAAACAGGGGCTGATCACCCTGCGCGGCAAAACCACCAAGAGCGGGCGAACGCGGCGAGTGCCGATCGGCACGACCCGCCTGCAGGCAGTCTTGGCCTGGCTGCGAATTGACGCCGCCGGCGAGTCCAAGCCAGCCGAGGCGTTAGTCTTCAGCAACGAAGCCGGCGAACCCATGGGCAGCTTCCGGACCACCTGGGTCACCACCGTCCTCAAAGCGCACGACATCCAACCGAAATGGTGCACGGACGGCTATCGAGAACTGCAGGCCGAGTACTACCAGCGGTTCCGCGAGCTCAATCTCCACTGGCACGACCTGCGCCACGAGTACGCGTCGCGCCTGGTCGAGCGCGGCGTTCCGCTGTCGCAAGTGCGCGATCTGCTCGGCCACGCGTCGATCACGACCACCGAGCGATACGACAACCAGACGATCGAATCGCTCCAGACAGCGGCGAAGCGACTTGAGCGCGGCCAGACGTTCGACGCGGTGAGTCCGCGTGCGGGCGCGTCAGAGTTTCATAAATCCTTCATAATCCCGTCCGATCGAAGAGCTCGATCGAGCAAGAAAAAGCGCCCAGAAACGGCACTCAACTCATTGATTGATAGTGATTTAGGAATGTGGCTGGGAGACAGGGATTCGAACCCCGATAACCTGCTCCAGAGGCAGGTGTCCTACCGTTGAACGATCTCCCAGCAAGGAGTTCGCGAGGCCGCTAACCCTGCAAAGTTAGCAGTACTGCCTACGGTCGGGCAAGTGCCCTTGGCCGTGAGGTGTATCGGTCGCCGAAGTGGTGGTGCAATGTGGTGCAACGTGGTGTATTCTGAGGCATGCCCATCACACCCAGGCCAATCCGCCAGACTGTCAGCCTGCCAGCACCCGTCGCGCGCAAGGTCAAAGCGGTAGCCCAGGCCACGCGGACCAGCACCAGTCGGGTCATCGCTGAACTCATCGAATCGGGCCTTCAAGCCCGGGAGCAAGAGAAGAAAGACTTCCTGGAACTGGCAGATCGTCTGTCCAGATCCCGCGATCCCGAAGAACAACGGCGCCTGAAGGATGAGTTGGCCCGCAGGACCTTCGGCGACTAATGCCCAAGATTCCAGTGGGGCGATCTTCCACCGGCGCTCCGCGAGCATCTGTTCGAGCGATTGCGCGAGCGGAAGATCGCGGCCGACGACCTCTATCGGCTGAAAACCTGGCGGGAGTCGGAACCTGAGGCGCCCGATGGACTGTGGTTCAAGGACTTCGGTCTCGTTTAAGATCTGCGGCGAAGGGAAATATCCCAAGACGTTCCTGCTCCATGGCCAGGCGGCGAAAGGCCAGAAACTCGACGACTAAGGGAAGTTTCGCCGACGCCAACTCGATCGTCGTCCAGACCTTCACGGGTTTGCCTTTGGAATTGTCCTTGTCGCTGCCGGGTGGCCGGACGCCGCCCCCGCTGCCATATTGGGAGCCGCCCCAGCCGCCGGAAAGACCGCCAAATGCGCCGCCGCGACCGCGCTCGCCGCTGGACGGCGGCTTCGGCGGATCGGGCGTCACCAGCCCGAGGCCGATGACCTTCTGTCCCACCGCGACGCCCGGCGCGTAGGGCTGACCCTCGCTCGTCGCGGAGCGGGAGACCGATCTCGATGTACCAGTCGCCGTCGTGCACGCCCGCCGCCGCCTCGATGCCATTCTTCGACGGCAAGTCGACGAGGTGCATCTCGTCCTTGTTCGGCCCGAACACCCCGACATACGTGATGTGCGGAGTGGGCGGCGGCTCGCCGGGCAGCGGTCGTCCGCCCATCGGCGGCACGCGGATGGCGAACGTCTGCGCCTTCTTGTTCTTCGGATCGAGATATACCATCACGCCGCTGATCATGAGCCGCTCGCGAATCGTGGGATCGCTGGTGGTGATCACGAGGTGCAGGACGCTCCCGTCGTTGGCGGCCGCGACTTGCACTTTCGGCGCGATCGTCGCGAGCTTCGGCCACTCGTCGATCCCGCCGTCCACCTTCATGTCGTCGGTGCGCCACCGGCTCTTCACGGAACCGTCCGCGCCAAAGACCGCCGGGGAGGCCAGGGCCAGCAGCAGGCCAAACGTCACCCACAAGCGCTTTCCGTGTTCCAATGTCAGCGTCATGCCTGCCACATCCCAGTTGCCGCCCGCCGAAGCGCTCCTACTCGACGACCTTATCACCACGACCGCGCACGGCATCGCCAGTCGGATCCTGGCCAAAACCAGCGGCGGCAACGTGACACTCTTCGCCTTCGACGCCGGCCAGGGCCTCACCGAGCACACGTCGCCGTTCGACGCGCTGGTGCTGGTGCTCGACGGCGCCCTCAATCTGACGATCGGCGGCGCGCCCGTTCACGCCACGCCCGACACGATCGTCCTCATGCCGGCCAACGTGCCGCACGGGCTCGAGGCGGCCGAGCCGACGCGGATGCTGCTGATCATGGTGAAGGATCAGGCGTAAACGTGCTGCAGTAGGCGGCGGGCTTCAGCCCGCCGCGCGTCCGGCGGCCCTGAAGGGCCGGCCTACATGGCAGCCCGCTATCGTCCGACGTATGACTTTGGCGCAAGAACCGTGACGCCCTGGCGCTTCACGCGCACCTCGAGCGCGTGCACGCGCCCGTCGGTGGCGCCGGCAAAGCCTACGCGATAGCGTTTTCGTAGCGCGGACATGATGGCGGTGACGAGCGGCGCGGGCTTGCTCGGCGTGTTCACCAGTTCGCGCACGTACGCGAACGCGTTCATCTGCGGCTTCAGCGTGCGCCGCGCGGTGCCGTCTTCCAGGAACATGCCGCCGGTCGTGTCGGCCAGCCACCGCAGCGACGCATCGGATCGCGCGCGATCGGGCGCATCGCCGAATTGCGGGATCAGCCATTCGCCGCCCTCGCTGACCACGCTGATCGACACGCCGCCCGCAATCGCCCGTCGCGCGGCATCGTCCCGGCTCAGCGTGTTGCCGGTCGAACGGCCGTCGGACATCAGGAGCAGCACCCGAGGCCCCGGGGTGTCGGCCAGCACCTTCACGATGGCGTCGATCGCGTCCCAGATCGGCGAGGGCTCGAGGGGCGTGCGATCGAGAAACACCCGCGCCCCGCTGGAGGCCGCTGCGCGATCGGCGGGCAGCCAGGCCCCGAAGCGCCGTCGGATTCCCCAGCACCGCGAGACGCGCGCGATCGCCGGGCAGCAGGCTGGTCACGAAGCCCGTCTGCACGCCGGCCAGGATTTCGTACCGCTTCAGCGGCTGACTGGCCGTGCCGTCCACGAGCATGACGACGCTGATTTCGGGCGCGACGCGGGAGAACTGCGCGATCGGCACCGGCGCGCCGTCGCTCAAGGCCTCGAAATCGCCTTGAGCGAGATCGGCGACCGGTTGGCCGTCAGCGCCGAGGACCAGGACGTCGCAGGTGACGGTGGCGCGCGCGGCCGCCCGCGGCGCCGAGAGCGGCGCCACCGCCAGCAGCATCGCCGCGAACAGAAGCGGGCGCGCGCTCATTTGTCGATGCCCGCGACGAATTGCGTGGGCGCCCGCACACGCAGGCCGGGACGCTTCACGCGGACTTCCAGTTGATGCGTGCGCCCGTCCAGCGGCGCCGGCGTGAATCCGACGAGATACTGCTGCTGCAGCTCCATCGTCAGCCGCGCGAACGCCGACGCGAGGTCGTCGGCGCGCTGCAGGTTGAAATGGCCGCCTCCGGTCTGCGCGATCAGGTTGACGAGCTTCGAGCTCAGGCCCTTACCCTCGAGCCCGATGGCGTACACCATGAACAGTCCGCCGATCGCGCGATCGGTGACGGCGGCCTGCGTGGCCGTCGACGTGTCGATCCCGTCGGTGACGACGACGATGGTGCGGCGGCCGGGCTCGGCCGTGAGCGACCGCATGCTTAAGTCCAGCGCGTTCCAGAGCGGCGTGGAGCCGCCGGGCCACAATTCCTCACGCAGCACGCGCGCCAGCACGGCCTTGTCGCCCGTGAGCAGCGGACTGAGGGCGATCTCGGATCCGAAGGTGCCGATGCGCACGCGGTCGTGCGGTCCGATCGCGCTCACGAATCCCAGCGCCGCCTCGCGCACCCGCTTGAGGTGGTCGTCCATGCTGGAACTCATGTCCAGCAGCAGCGCCGCGGTGATGGGCTGCGTGTCGCTGGAGAAGATTGAAATCTCCGCGGGCTGGCCGTTGTCCAGCACCGTGAAGTCGGCTTGCGTCAGGTCCGTGACCAGCCGGCCGTCGGGGCCGGACACGAGCGGATACACGGCAACCATGTGCACGCTCGTGCGGAACGGACGATCCTGAGGCGACGGGGCCCAAGGGCGGCGGCCGAGACGAGCGACGGCTGACGCAAGGACCGGCCCGGAGCATTGGGCCCCAATATATCTGGCTATCTGCCTATTGATCTATTGAGTCTATTTGTCTATTTCTTCCGGTTCAGGTCGATGGCGAAGATGGTCTTCAGCGTGAATCTGTCGGACGCGTCGACGGCCGGGTTTGGTACACTCAGGCCTTCCCCAATGGCTGCTCCCGCGAAGACGAGGACATTCGACCGTTCGCTCGTCGAAGGCCCCATCGGCCCGGCGGTGTGGAAGATCGCGTGGCCGACGATGCTGCAGAACGCGATCGCCGGGCTGCAGGGCATGATCGATCACGCGATGGTGGGGCATTTCGTCGGCTATACGGCGAATGCCGCCATCGGCGTCAGCTGGCAGATCGTCCTCGTCGTCATCGTCTTTGCCAGTTCGGTATTCAGCGGGATGGGCGTGCTGGTCGCCCGGTTCGCCGGCGCCAACGAGCCGAAGAAAGTGAACAAGGTCGTCTATCAGGCGTTCCTGACGGCGGCTGGCATGTCGGTGGTGCTGGGCACGATTGGGTGGTTTGCCGCGCCGAGCCTGCTGGATCTGGTGAACGCCGCGCCGGCGGTCAAGGCGGAGGCACTGCCGTTCCTGCGGACCATGCTGGCCGGCATCGTCGGCATGATGATGTTCTTCATGCTGAGCGGCGCGTTCCGGTCCGCCGGCGATTCGCGGACGCCGCTGCGGCTGGGTGTGATGATGACCGTCCTCACGGTCGTACTGAACGTCATCCTGATCCCGATGTTCGGCACGATTGGCGCGGCGATCGGGACCGTGATCAGCAGCACGACCGTGTCCGCGATCGGCGTGTGGCGGATGACGCAGCCCGATTCGGTGATTCACTTCGAGCCCGGCATGAGCAAGGCGCCGGACTTCGCGATCATCAAGTCGCTGTTCCGGTTTGGCCTGCCGACGGGCGTGCAGGGCATCGCGATGAACATCGCGGGCGTGCTGCTGCTGCGCTACATCGGGTCGCTGCCGAACAGCGCCGCGGCGCAGGCGGCCTATGCGGTGGGCTATACGGAGTTGTTCTCGCTGATCACGTGGACGTCGGTCGGGCTGATGGGTGCGTCCGCGACCATTGCCGGGCAGAACCTGGGCGCGGGCCGGCCCGAACGGGTGATGGCCGGCGTGTGGGTGGCGTCGCGCATCGGCCTCGGTGTGGCGATCAGTATCGGCGCGCTCTTTCTCCTGGTGCCCGGGTCGCTACTGGCCCTGTTTGGCATGACGGATCCGGTCGCCGTGGCATCGGCGCGCAGTTGCTCCGGTACCTCGCGCTGTCGGGTCTGTTCGTGAGCGTCGCGCTGTGCGTCACCGGCGCGCTGCAGGGGACCGGTGACACGCGCAGCCCGCTGTACATTTCGATCGTGTCGCAGATTGTCGTGCCGCTCGGCATCTGCGCCGTCATGAAGGCGACGTACGGCCTCGAAGCCTGGCACATCTGGACCGCGATCGTGCTCGGCCACATGACGCGCAGCGCGCTCAGCATCACGATCTTCCGGATGCAGAAATGGCGCGCGATTACGGTCGAATTGTCGCAGTAGGAGCGACGTAGGCCGGGCCTTCAGGCCCGGCGGAGTCCGGCGGCCCTGAAGGGCCGCCCTACAAACCCATGGCCACTGCCAGGACATTTTCCAGACGATCACGCGAGCGACTGACCGAGCACGATCTGGGTCGGTTTCCGGGCAACGGATTGTTCGATCGCATTGGCCGTGCGGTGTGCGAGGCGGGATGCCTGCCGCGAAAGGAACTGTACGAGGCGTGGGAAGTGGCGCGGCGGGCGAGGCGGTTGTTTCGAGGCGGGCGGGTGATCGATCTGGGCGCGGGGCATGGATTGCTCGCGCACATCATGCTGTTGCTCGACGATTCGTCGCCGGGCGCGTGGGCGGTCGATGTGGCGCTGCCGGCATCGGCGGCGCGGCTTCATGAGGAACTCGTGCGCGCGTGGCCGCGGCTGGCCGGACGCGTGACGTTTGTCAACGGCGGGCCAGACGACGTTGAAGTGGGCGAGGGCGACGTCGTCGTGTCCTGTCACGCCTGCGGCGCGTTCACGGACGCTGTGTTGGAGCGCGCCGTTCGTGCGCGCGCGCGGGTGGCCGTGCTGCCGTGCTGCCACGATCTGCGGACCTGCGACGCCGGCGGTCTGACCGGCTGGATCGACGGCCCGCTCGCCATCGACGTCGTCCGCGCGACCCGGCTCACGGCGCAGGGCTACCGCGTGCGAACCCAGACCATTCCCGCCGAGATCACGCCCAAGAACAGACTGTTGCTGGGGGAGCCCATCCCCGTAGAGGTGTAGGCCGGCCCTTCAGGGCCGGCGGGCAATTGGGGTGAACGGGAATCGGTGGCGGAATTCTGGGAACGCCTGTCCAAGTTCCAGGGACCGCGGGGCGAGGGCCTCGCCGACGCTGCCAAGGCCATCCGCGAGGGCCGGATGCCGATGGGGTATCAGTACGCGGTCACGCCGCATTAGAGTACGCCGCCGATGTAGGCCGGCCCTTTAGGGCCGGCGGGTACGCCGCCGATGTAGGCCGGCCCTTTAGGGCCGGCGGGTACGCCGGGGCTAAAGCCCCGGCCTACATGGACGAGGCAGGCCCACACCGGCGGATTCGCGTCATACTTCCGCCATGCGCTACGCCGCACGCTTTGCGCTCCTCACCGCTGTCCTCGTCGCCAGCGCCGCCGCCTGGCCCGCGGGCCAGGCGCCGCCTCCACCCCCGCCGCCCCCTGTCGGCACCGGGTTCATCGCCGGCCAGGTCGTCGACATTGTCACCGGCAAGCCAATCGCGGAAGCCACGGTGATGGTCAACGGCCGGAATCCTGCTGCGCCGGCGGCGCGCGGAGGGGTGGTGCCAACCGCGCCGGTCACCACGGACGCCCAGGGCCGGTTCTTCTTCGCCAATCTCCCGGCCGGGAACTACAGCGCCCAGGTCGGCAAGGCCGGATACCTTCGCGATGCAGCCAACCAGACGTCCATGATCCAACTCGGGGACGGCGAGCGCGTATTCGACTGGCGTCTCCGCCTCGCGAAATTCTCCAGCGTGTCCGGCACGCTGCGCGACGAAGCCGGGGATCCAGTTGTGGGCACCGACGTGATTCTTGCGCGGCGATCGGTGGTCAACGGGCGCCAGGCCTGGCAGATGGCTGGAAAGAGCCGGAGCGATGACCGCGGCGCGTATCGGCTCGGCAGTCTGGAGGCCGGCGACTACGTCGTCTGCGCCTGCAGCCGCGACCCGATCCCGTTCGACGGCACGCTCCTGGCGACGCTCGGATCCGAGCCGCTGCAATTGATGAACGTCGCCGCCCGCGCGCTGTCGGTCGGCAGCGACGTCGTCTCGCTCGACACCACGCTGCGGACCTACGCGCCCACGTTCTATCCGAACAGCACGACGTTGGCCCGCGCCACGAAGATCACGATCGCGCCCGGCGACGACAAGACCGGTGTGGACATGAACCTGCAACTGGTGCGCGCCGCGCGTGTGTCGGGGACGGTCGTCGGCGCGCCTGGTCCCGTCCAGGCCGCAACGATGAAACTGGTGCCGGAAGCGGATGCTGATGCGGGCGTCTCATTGTTCTCGCTGTCGCCGATGCTCGTACAGCCGGACGGTCGCTTCGATTTCACGACCGTGCCGCCAGGGCAGTACCGGTTGGTCATCGTCCATCGGCCGGACGTTCCCTTGAACGGCCCGTCCGGCGCCGCAATGGCCTTCGCCGGCGCCCGCGGCATGACGCAGCCACAGGGGGGCGCCACGATGAGCGCCGGCGGCCCGGCGGCGACTCAGCCCCCGCTCTGGGCCAGTCAGCCGATCACGGTCGGCGAGAATGGCGTGACTGGCGTGGTGGTGACCTTGAACCGCGCGCTGGCGGTGAGCGGCCGCGTGCAGTGGATCGGCGGCGCGCCGCAGCCGCCGGCCCAGATGCTCAATCGCGCCACCGTCATCATGCAGCCGCTGTCGCTGTCGGATCCGCTCGCCTCGATGAGCGGGATGGCGGTCGGTCGCTTCGCGCCGGACGCCACGTTCCAGGTGCCCGGTGCGCTGCCGGGCAAATACACCATCATCGCCAACGCCCTGCCGGGGTTTCCGACGCTGAAGTCGATCATGATTGGCGGCCAGGATCTGACCGACCTGCCGTTCGAAGTTGGCGAGAAAGATATCAGCGACATCGTCATCACGTACGTGGACACGCCGATGGCGTCGCTCACGGTCACCGTGGCCGGTGCGCCCCCAACAGCCGGGAGCGACCAGGATTCGATCTTGGTATTCCCGGCCGATCGGCGGTACTGGACCGAGCCGGCCGCAGCGCGCAGGCGCTTCCGTCAGGGTGTTCCGACCAAGAGCGCGACGACGACGCCCGAGTTGCCGGCCGGCGACTACTTCGCCGTCTACGCATCGGTGCTCGATGCCACCGACTGGATGGAGCCGACGAAGCTCGAGGCGCTCTCGCGGCGCGCGCAACGGGTGACCGTCGGCGACACCGGCAAGGCCAGCGTGGAGGTGCGCCGATGACGCGCCGGAACGATGTAGGCCGGGCCTTTAGGCCCGGCATGCTTGCCGGGGCTGAAGCCCCGGCCTACACCCGGACGATGATTACTCTCATCCTGCTGCTCCTCACAGGCGTGTTTCCGTCCGCCCAGCAGGTGCGCGACTCGCGCGGCACGCCTGCCGTAGCGCCCACGGGCACGGGCGTGATCGCCGGCACCGTGACCAACGACGATGGCTCGAGGCCCGTGCGGTTCGCGTACATCATCCTGATCGGTACCGGGACGGGCACGGTGAAGGTGTCGTCGAGTGACGCCGACGGCCGGTTCCTGTTCGCCGATCTCCCCGCCGATCGCTACACGGTCGGCGCGAGCAAGCCGCCGTATCTCGGCACCGTCGCCGGCGCGCGTCGGCCGGCCCGGCCCGGCACGCCGATCGTGATCGCCGACGGGCAGAAGATCGCGAACCTCGCGATTCGCATGCCGCTGGGCGCAGCGATCACGGGCGTCGTCACCGACGAGAAAGGACAACCTGCAGCGAACACGGCGATGAATCTGCTGCAGTGGCGAATGCAGGGCGGAACTCGCACACTGGTGAACGCCGGTAATGTTACGGCTGACGAACGGGGGCGCTATCGTTTCTATGGCTTGCAGCCCGGCGAGTACGTCGTCGCCGGCATGCGAATGGGTGCACTGCCAGTGGGCCGGCCGCTCAGCGTTGCCGAGGTGGACGCCGCACTGAAAGGCGGAGCCGTCGCGGCGCCATCAACTCCGGCATCCCCGGCTCGCTATGCTCCCGTGTACTTCCCAGGCACCACCGGTCCCGCCGAAGCCATGTCCATCGACCTCGGAATCGGCGAAGAGCGGCAGAACGTCGACATCAGACTCGACATGGTGCAGACCGCGCGCGTGGAGGGCATGGTGATGACGAGTGACGGCCAGGTCGTCACGGCGGGAAGCGTGATGCTGGCGGCGGCCGGGTTGAATCCGCTGCGCACCTCCACGTCGACGCGCATCATGCCCGACGGGCGGTTCGTGTTTCAGAACGTCACGCCAGGCACGTTTGCGGCGACTGCTTCCGGCACCGGCCCGACCGCGGGTCAGTACGCCCAGACGGTCATCGAGGTCAACGGCGCCGACGTATTTGGCGTGCAGTTGACGATGCGGCCGCTGCTGTCGTTTTCGGGCACGCTGGCGTTTCGAGGCGGCGCCACGGCTCCGGCGCTGGCCAACCGTCGCATCCCGCTGCGCACGATCGGCGCCGGTCTCGCCGGCGCGCCGATGCCCGCGGTGACGCCGACGGATCGGAACGGTCGGTTCAGCGTGACCAACGTCTTCCCTGGCTCGTACGTGATCGGCGGGCCGCTGCCGTTTGGCCCGACCACCGACAGCGTGACGTGGGCGCTCGAATCGGTGATGGTTGACGGTCGCGACGTGACGGACCTGCCGATCGACATCAACGCCGACACGCTGCCCAAGGACCTCGTCGTCACGTTCAGCGACCGATATCAGGAACTGTCGGGCCGGATTACACGCGCCACCGGCGCGCCGGCGCCCGAGTACACGATCATCGTGTTCCCCGAGGACAAGGCGTATTGGATCTCCGGATCCCGCCGAATCGTGACCGCGCGCCCGGGCACCGACGGCAGGTTCGTCATGTCCGGCGCGGGCCCGACGACGCTTCCGGCCGGCAAATATCTGCTGGCCACGGTTACGGACATCGACCGCGACGAGCAATTCGACCCCGGCTTCCTGTCCGCGCTGATCCCTGCGTCCGTGCCCATCACGTTGCAACCCGGCGACAAGAAGGTCCAAGATCTCGTCATCAAGTAAATTCGAATCCGGGATTCTTTTTTGGAGCCAAAAAACACATGAAACGCTCAGTAATTTCGTCGATTTTTGGCTCCAAAAAAGAATCCCGGATTCGAATTTGGGTTCTGGTGGTGGCGGCGTGCGTTGTGGGCACCGCGACAGTGGTACAGGTGCAGCAGCAGGGCGGCGGGCGGGGTGGCCAGGGGAGCCAGACGGGCCAGGTGACGCAGGGCCGCGGCACGGGCCGCGCCGTGCCGCGGGTGCCGGGCGCTGCCGCTGACGACGACAGTCTGCTGGTGGACAAATTCGGCGAGAAGGGCCATTTCTCGCCGATCGGGTTCTACGACCTGCTCGCCTATCAACAGGCGTTTCCCGGTCAGGTCGGCAGTCCTGAAGTAGCCCGCGCGGCCGCGCAGCGCTACGGGACGTTTACGGCGTCGATCATGCGCGGCGGCGGCCCGCAGGGCCCGCAGTGGCGCAATCTGGGCCCGGCGACCGTCGCCGACAGCGGCAACGCGTCGGGCAACATTTCGGGCCGCGTCTCGGCGCTGGCGGTCTCGCCGCGCTGCGGCACCGGCGGCGGCACGGGCGGCGGCTGCCGCGTGTGGGTGGGCACCGCCGGCGGCGGCGTGTGGCGCAGCGACGACGGCATGAACACGAGCGATCCGAAGTGGCAATGGATCGGCCGCGGCCTCGGCACGAACAGCATCGGCAGCCTCGCCGTGGATCCCAACGACCGCGTCGGTAACACGATTCTCGTGGGCACCGGCGAAACGAACCAGCCGAACAACTCAGGCGCGGGCACCGGCCTGTATCACTCGACCGACGGCGGCGACAACTGGACGCGGATCTCGACGATGATCCTGGACCCGGTCGTGCAGGCCACGGCGATCGATTTCACCTCCACGCGCGGCATCAGCACCGTCGTCGTCGAGCCCGGCAATTCGCAAGCGATCTACGTGGCGACGACGACGGCCATGCTGGGCATGACGGGCGTGCGCGGCGGCCAGTCGCAGACGACCGGCTACCCGCAGCCGCGCGTCGGGCTGTACAAGACGACCGATCGCGGCAAGACGTGGACGCTGCTCTGGGTGCCGCCGCTGGATCCCGTGATTCCGGCCAATGCCAACATTGGCGTGGGCGTCGGCGACACGATGTTCGGCGTGCGCCACGTGAAGCTCGATCCGCGGAACCCGCAGATCATCTACGCCACGGCGTGGAACAACGCCATTCACCGGTCGGCGCCCTTGCTCGAGGGCGGCGACGCGTCGTTCAAGCCGGTGTTCGCGGTCGTGGGCGGGGCGCGGTTCCGCGACCTGGCCATGTTCGACATCACGGTGAAGAACGGCAAGGCGCGCCTGTATGTCTACAACGGCACCGAGGCGGTGGCGCCGCAGGGCCTGTACCGGCTCGACAACGCGGACGTGCCCGCGTCGTCTCTGGTGACCGGATCGGGCGCGTCGCTCACGAACACGTCGGCGTGGATGGCGCTCTCGTCTGACAGCACCGCGCAGCCAGGCTTCACGAGCCGGCGCATGTGCAGCTCCCAGTGTTTCTACGATCTGGTCGTGGCGACGCCGCCGAGCCAGCCCGACACGGTGATTGTCGGCGGCGTGGCGCAGTCGTCGTTCGGCGAGCCGACGATTCGATCGACGGACGCGGGCGCGAGTTTCTCGGGGTTCGGGTCGGACGGACAGTCCACGCGGAACGAGAGCCACGTCGATGTCCGCGCCGTGGTGTTCCACCCGCGCGACGGGAACATCGCGTGGGTCGGGTCGGACGGCGGGGTGGTGCGCAACGACGGCACGTTCGTGGACATCCGGAACCGCGCGTCGTCAATCTGCGGCACGAGCGTTGCCTGCCAGACCATTCTGGCGGCCGTGCCGAACCGGCTGTATTTCCTGAACAAGGGCCTGCAGACGCTGCAGTTCTACAACGTGTCGGTCGATCCGGCCGATCCGCTGCGCCGGCAGATTGGCGGCCTGCAGGACAACAGTACGGTCTGGCAGGACGGCAGCGGCAGCACGCTCACGTGGAAGACGCTGTTTGGGGCTGGCGACGGCACGTCCGCCTCGGGCTTCCACCCGACGAACCCCGTCATCCTGTTCGCCAGTTACCAGAGCAACAACTTCTTCACCAACTTCCGGAACGGCGACAGCGCGCTCTGGGTGCGGACGGGCGATCCGTTCAGGATCGCGGCCGAGCGCGAGAGCATCACGCAGTCCACCGGCCGGCAGTTCATCACGTTCGACAAGGCCCGCCCCGACACGCAGTTCACGGCGTTCCAGCATGTGTGGCGCACGCAGAGCAACGGCGGTGCGCAGGCGTTTCTCGAAGCCAACTGCAAGTTCTCGGGCGGCACGGGGAGCCTCGTCTGCGGCGACTGGCTGCCGCTCGGCGTGGCGTGGCCCTTCGAGGCCGGCAGCACGCCTGACTCGGTCAGCCGGAAGCCCGGCGATCTGACGAGCGATTACTACGGCACCGATCGCACCGCCGGCCTGATCGTGGCCGCCGAGCGCACACCGGCTGATGCCGGCACGCTCTGGGCCGCGACCAACAAGGGGCGGCTGTTCGTCTCGAAGAACGCGGACGGCCCGGCGGCCAGCGTCGAATTCGTTCGCATCGACATGTCAGGCACGCCGAACCGTTTCGTGACGAGGATCGTCGTCGACCGCGCCAACCCGAACGTCGCCTACGTGTCGTATTCCGGATTCAACGCGCTGACGCCGTCTACGCCGGGGCACGTCTTCCGCGTCGTGTACGACCCCGTGAATCGGCAGGCCGCGTATGCGCCGCTCGACTACGATCTCGGCGACCTTCCGATCAACACGATGGCGTTTGACGATGTGGCGGGCGACCTGTACGCGGGGACCGACTTCGGCCCGCTCGTGCTGCGGCAGAACACGGGGCACTGGGAAGCCGCCGGCGTCGGATTTCCGGAGGCGCTCATGGTCGATTTGGAGATCGTGCCGGAGCGACGGATATTGGTTGCGGCGACACACGGGCTGGGCATCTTCTACCTGGACCTGTCGACGGTGACCGCTCCAGGTGTTAAGGTGCAGCGGTAGCATGTCGAAGCGTTTCTGGCTGATGAAGTGCGAGCCCGCCGCGTACACGATCGACGATTTGAAGCGCGATCGGCGGACCAGTTGGGAAGGCGTCCGCAACTACCAGGCGCGGAATTTCATGCGCGATCGGATGCAGGTAGGCGACGAGGTGCTGTTCTACGCGTCAAACGCCGAGCCGTCCGGCGTGACCGGCCTGGCGCGCATCGCGCGCGCGGGATACCCCGACGAGTACGCCTGGAAGAGGGGCCACAAGTACTACGACGAGGCCAGTTCGGCGGAGAAGCCGCTCTGGTTCATGGTGGACGTCGAGTTCGTGGAGCGGTTTCCGGACACGCTGCCGCTCGAGGTGCTGAAGCGCACCACGGGCCTCGAGAAGATGCTCGTGAACCAGAAGGGCAGCCGCTTGTCCGTTCAGCCGGTCACGAAGGCCGAGTACGGCATCGTCGTGAAACTGGGCAGGGCGTTGAAATTAACAACTAACAACTAACAACTAACAACTAACAACTAGGGCGCGAGCACCGCCGGTTCTTCTCGGGCGGCGGGCTCGGCCGCACGGTAGGGCAGGTACTCCGGCGTCCACATGCCGGCGGTGACGCGGCGTTCGATCTCCTCCTTCGGCAGTGTCGGCGCGGCGCCGACGCGCACCAGTTCGACCCCCACCGCGACCGCCACGCGCCGCGAGACCTCGCGCAGTTCGGTGAGCGGCGGATAGATCGGATCGCCCGGCCACGAATGGCTGGACGTGAACTCCGCCAGCGCGTTGGCGGCGGCGGCGAACGCCTCATCGGGAAGCCAGCGCGCGTCAACCGCCGTGGCGCCGAGGCCGACGCCAGGAAAGATCAGGACGTTGTTGCCCTGGCCGATTGCGATTCTGCGGCCGTCGACCTCGACCGGCGCGAATGGCCCGCCGGTGCCCATGACGGCCGCGCCGTTGGTCCACTGCATCAATTCCTGCGGCGCGACTTCGATCTTCGCATTCGGATTCGACAACGCGAGGACGATGGGCCGCGGGCACCACGACAGCATGTCGCGGATGATGCTCTCGGTGAACGCGCCGGGCTGACCCGATACGCCGACGAGCACGGTCGGTTTGAAGCCGCGCACGACTTCCGCCAGGGACAGCGCGCCGCGCTTCGACTCGCTCCATGACGCGACGAACCCGGGATCGGTCGCGATGTCGCGCTTCGCGCCCTCGATGCCCGGGCGATCGGTCACCAGGAGGCCCTGGGAATCCAGGCAGAGCACGCGCTTCGACAGTTCGGCTTCCGGCACGCCCTCGGCGCGCATCGCCGTACGGACAGCCAGCGCGCAGCCCGCGCCGGACGCGCCGGCGCCGTGGAAGACGATCCTCGCCTCTCGCCAGGACGACTCCACGCGCCCGAGCGCCGTGCGGATACCGGCGACGACCACGGCGCCGGTGCCCTGGATGTCGTCATTGAATGTCAGCAGCCGGCGCCGGTACCGATCCAGCACCGCGAACGCGTTGCGATTGGCGAAGTCCTCCCACTGCACGAGCGCCTTGGGGAACACCGTGGCGATGGCGTCGACCACCTCGTCGAGTAACGCGAAGTACGGCTCGCCGCGCATCCGCCGCTCGCGCATGCCGAGGTAGAGCGGGTCGGTCAGCAGGTCGGGCCGGTCCGTGCCGACGTCCAAATCCAGCGGCAGGCACTGCGACGGATGAATGCCCGCGCCAATGGCGTAGAGCGCCAGTTTGCCGATCGCGATCGGCATGCCGCCCACGCCCTGGTCGCCGATGCCGAGAATCGCCTCGTTGTCGGTAATGACAATGATGCGCGGGTCGTCATCGGGCGAATTGCGCAGCGCCTGGGCGACCTGGCCGCGATCCTGGCGCGTGATGTAGATGCCGCGGGAGCGGCGGTAGATGTGGCTGAATTGCTCGCAGGCCTTGCCGACCGTGGGTGTGTAGATGATCGGGATCATTTCCTGGAGATGGTCGAGCACGAGCCGGCAGAACAGGTGTTCGTTGCGGTCCTGGAGGCCCGCCAGGAACAGGTAGCGGCGGACATCGCCGTCGGCGCGCAGGTAGTTCTCGTACGCGCGGACGATCTGTTCGCCAGGTGTCTGGACCGACGGCGGGAGCAGGCCGAGCAGGCCGAGGGCCTCGCGCTCGTCGCGCGTGAAGCAGGTGCCCTTGTTCAAGATGGGATCGTCGATGAGCGTGGCGCCGCGTTCATATACGGCGAGGTAGCGCGCACCCGTCGCGGGATTGTAGTGTTCTTCGAAGCGTTTCATCATGCCCTCACAGGTGGCGGTGTCATTGGCGACGCAGTTGATATAGGAGATCCAGCACACGCTCGGCTGAGCGCAGGGGAAGGGTGCCCATGCCGCACGACGGCGTGAGGATCATCTGGTGCATCAAGCGGTCGCGCGCGATGCCCTTCTGTTCGAACCGTGCGCCAAGGTCGTCCCGTTTTCGCATCAGGCTGTCGGCCGTTTCCTGCTCGACCAGTTCCGCGTTGCCCGTGGGCACGAGCCCCCAGGAGAGCCATCCGCCTCTTTCCAGAAAGACATTGATGTCCGCGGCATACAGGGCGACCTTGTCGCCGTACGAATAGGCATCGAAGGAAATGATGTCGGTGGGCGTGCGTGCGAGGAGCGCCCAGTCCATGTTGCCGCAGCAATGGATGCCCACCAGCGCTCCGGCCGCGTGCAACTCGTCGCAGATACTTGCATACGTGGTTGTAACTTCGTCGTCGCTGATGCCGATGTAGGCGGGCGTGCCCAGGGCGGCGAAGATCGGCTCGTCAAAGAAGATGATCACCTTCTCTGCGTTGGTCCCGAGCTTGTCCACCTGCCAGAGCGCTTTCTTCGCCAGGGCCTTGATCAGTACATCGCGATATTGCTCGTCAAACCACGCCGCCTTGCCGTCCTGATCGCTCAGGCTCAGGCCGACCGTGAAGGGTCCGGCGACCTGTCCCTTCACGGCGGGGAGTCTGTGGCCGCTCAACGTGCGTCGGTCGATGAAGGCGTCCAGTCCTGCGGCGTAGTCGGCTGAGATTTCAAAAGGCTCCAGTTCGCCGGAGAGCGCCTGCTCGTAGAAATCCGCATAGAGGGCGGGGAGTTCCTCGTCCTGTTCAAACCAGATCTTCCGCTCCTTCTCATCCAGGCGTATGCCGGGGAGGCCTTCGCTGTATTGAACGACCATGCCTTCCCTGAACGAGCGCTTCGGCAACTGGGGCCAGGCAGGGATGGTCAGCGGATACCGGTCAAGCAGTTCCAGAGCTTCGACGGGATGGCGGCCTGGCAGACTGCCGATGATGGTGGTCTGGGTGCCGTCGAACGCGAGCATGCAGGATTCCTCCGTACTCAAGAATAAAGTGGCGTTCGGTATAATGGAGATTCTATCCGTCTCCCGCTCAGCGAAGGAGTTTGTCGATGGCCAGCAATACTCTCACGATCACAGACAACCGCACAGGGCAGACCTACGAGGTGCCCATCCACGACGAGACCATCGACGCCATCGACCTGCGCAAGATACGGGTGCAGCAGGATGACTTCGGCATCATGACCTACGATCCGGGTTACACCAACACGGCGTCGTGCAAGAGCCGGATCACCTACATCGACGGCGACAAGGGCATTCTGGATACCGGGGCTATCCCATCGAGCAACTGGCCGAGCAGAGCAGCTTCCTGGAAGTCGCCTATCTGATCATCCATGGCGAACTGCCCACTGCGGACCAGTTGTCCCACTGGGAACAGCGCATCATGCGCCACACCTACGTCCACGAAAACCTGACGCATCTGCTCAGGACCTTCCGCTACGACGCTCACCCGATGGGCATCCTGGTCAGCGCGATCGCCGCGATGTCCACGCTGCACCCGGAGGCCAAACAGGTGCACAACAACGACGTGCGCCTGAAGCAGATCTACCGCATCATGGGCAAGCTGCCCACCGTGGCCGCTTTTGCCTACCGCCACCGCATTGGCCGCCCCTACAACTACCCGGACAACACGCTGGGCTATGCGGGCAACTTCCTCTATATGTTGGACTTCATGGGGCAGAGCAACTATGAAGTGAACCCGGTGCTGGCGCATGCCCTGGACGTGCTCTTCATCCTCCACGCGGATCACGAGCAGAACTGTTCCACCTCCGTCATGCGCAGCATCGGCTCCAGCGAGGCGGATCCGTACGTGTCCATGGCCGGTGCGGCCGGCGCCCTGTACGGTCCGCTGCACGGCGGCGCGAACGAGGCTGTCCTGCGCATGCTGAAGGAGATCGGCACGGTCGCCAACGTCCCTGGTTTCATCGATCGGGTGAAGAAGCGGGAAGTGCTCCTGATGGGCTTCGGCCACCGGGTCTACAAGAACTACGACCCGCGCGCCCGCATCATCAAGAAGATCGCCGACGACGTGCTGGCGGTGACCGGGACCAACCCACTCCTGGATATCGCCATCGCGCTGGAGCGGATTGCGCTGGAAGATGAGTTCTTCATCGCTCGCAAGCTCTATCCCAATGTGGACTTCTACAGCGGCATCATCTACCAGGCGATGGGCTTCCCGGTGGACATGTTCCCCGTGCTCTTTGCCCTGGGCCGCGCGCCGGGCTGGCTGGCCCAGTGGGCTGAGATGGTGGACGATCCGGATCAGAAGATCGCACGCCCTCGTCAGATCTATCAGGGCGAGCGCGGCCGCGATTACGTACCGATCGCGCAGCGCTAGATCACGGCGAAGGGGATGGAAGCGCGGTACCGAGCAAGCCGCGCACCCGGGCCGCAAGCGCGGGCACCTGCCCGGCGAGCGTGGCCTCCGCATGCAGCCACGGCACCGCAACGGTGACCAGCAGGAAGCGCGTGTCCCGCAGGCCCGGCGTGGCCAGGCGCAGCAGATCGATGGACCCGACGGCGGACAGTTCGTGGGCGCCCCCGGCCCGGTGCTCGAACGCGTCGAAGGGCCACGCGTGAAGCGTCACGGTCCCGGGGGCCACCCCGTCATCGAGCAGCGCGTCGATCACCACCACGGCCGCGCGCCCCTGCATCCGGTCGCCCAGGCGCAGCAGGTCGCTGACCCCCGCGACGAAGTCGGCGCGGCGCTGCCAGGCCGGATCGCGGGCGATGTTCTCCACCAGCGCGGCGCCGACGCCGTCATCGCCGGCCAGCGGGTTCCCCGCACCGATCATCAATACCGGCTTCACCGGGCAGCTCCTCGGCCATCTCCGACGAACCGGGCAGGCGGATGACCACCACCGTGCCCTTCCCGACTTCGCTCTCGATGGCAATGGTACCGTTGTGCTTGGTGATGATGCCGTAGGCGATGGACAGACCGAGGCCCGTCCCCTCGCCCTCCGGTTTGGTGGTGTAGAACGGATCGAACACGCGCGCGAGGTCCGCGGCCGGGATTCCGCATCCGGTATCGGCGACCCGCACCTCCACCTGGCTGCCGGGGATCGCGTGCACGTCGATCGTCAGGTCGCCATGCTCGCCCATCGCCTGCACCGCGTTCATGATGCTGTTGATGAAGACCTGCTGGAGCTGAGAGCGGTCGGCCAGCACCATCGGGATCGTCGATTCGTAGTTCCGGTGCACATTCACGTTGAAGAAGAGCGCCTGCTTGCCCATGAGCGAGAGGGTCTCGTCGAGCACCTGCCGCACGTCGATCAGGTCGGAACCGGCCTCCTGCTGGCGCGAGAACTCGAGCAGCCCCTTGACGATTTCGCGGCACCGCTCGCTCTGGCGGACGACCTCCTCGAGGTTGGGCCGCACCGGCGCGTCCGCCGTCAGATCCTCCAGCGCGAGGGCCGTCAGCGAGAGGATCCCGCCCAGCGGGTTGTTGATCTCATGCGCCACGCCGGCAGAGAGCATGCCGAGCGACGCCAGTTTTTCGCTCTGGGCCACGCGATTCTGCATCGCCACCAGCTGCTCGGTGCGCTGCTGGACCTTGTCCTCCAGGGTGCTGCCCCACTCCTCCAGGTCGGCCTTCATCTGGCGCAGACTGCCCAGCATGCGGTTGAACGACTCGGCCAGGAGCCCGATCTCGCCCTGCCAGTCCGCGCGCACTTCCTGGTCGAACCGGCCCGCCGCGAGGTTGCGCGTGGCCAGGACCATCTCGCGAATCGGCCGCGTGATCTGCCTGACCATGTAGTCGGTGACGATGATGATGAGGATGAAGCCCGCGGTCGCCAGCGCGAAGAAGGAGAGGATGACGCGGTTGCGCGTCCACGTGTAGACCTGCTCGAGCACACCCACGTGCAGCACGCCGACGACCGCTCCATCATGGTCATGGATGGGCTGGCTGGCGCCCACGAATCCCTCGCGGCGCGATGGTGAGCCGCCCGGATCCGCCGCGTCCGGCCGCCCGGTCCCGCGCTCGCCCGCGCGGGCCGTGGTGGCCACCGAGTGGTTCCCCACCAGGATGCTGACCTCGCCGATCACCTCGCCGCGAAAGCGCTCGTCGGAAAAGAGGATCTCCGCGGCCCCGTCGACGATCTCGTGGTTGTCGTTGAGCAGCACGCCACCGTAGAGCACGCCGCGCAGCGGCTCGCCCGCGGACTGGACGGGAGCGGCCGCCATCATCACCAGTCCTGGCGTCCCAGCGCTCACGCGGGCCCCGAGGGCCGCGTCCTCGTCTGCCAGCCACGCGGCCGCGATCACCTCCGTGGCCGCGACATGGCGTCCCGCGAGGGCCGCGGACACGGGGCCCAGCGGCGACGCGTCGTCGCCCAGGTGCGGCGCGTTGGTCGGCCGTACGATGACGCGACCGCGCGCGTCGGTCAGGGTCAGGAAGTCCAGCCTGTTGTCACGGCGGACGCGGTCCAGGTGCGCGAGCAGCGCCGCCGGGTCCCGGACCTCCACGAAGGACTCGAGGGCCGGCCCGAAGGCCGTCAGCCGCACGACGTTGTCGAGCGCACGCAGGCGCTCGTCGTAGATGGTACTGACGGTGGCCAGGTTCTGGGACAGCGCGCGGTGCATCTGCGCCATGATCGCCGAGCTGACGATCCACGAACCAATCAGCGATGTGACCAGCCCGCCGATCCCCAGGATCACCAGGTAGGTGGACAGCAGCCGCGCGCGCAGCGACCGTCGGTCCCAGAGACGATCAATCCACATGCCGTTTCTGCACGACGTGCACGGAGCAGGAGATGCACGGGTCGTAGGCCCGCGCGATCATGCTGAGCATGCGCCCGAGGTCGTCGCCCTCGCCGGCGCCCGCGACGGCGGCCCGGAAGTGCTCCTCGATGCTCGCCGCGTTCATGGCCGTGGGCGTGACGACGTCGGCGTGCACGACGTGCCCCTCCTCATCGTAGGTGTAACTGTGGACCAGCAACCCGCGCGGCGCCTCGGTGATGGCGGTGCCGGTCCCCGCCCGCGGGCTCACCGGCGCGGGCTGCTCGGCGACGAGCCCGGTGCGCAGCAGGTCATCCACGGTGGCCAGCGCCGTCTCCACGTCGTGGAGCAGTTCAACCGCCTGTGCCCGGTTGTTGTCCATGGGATTGCGGTACGGCGGCTGGAGGCCGAGCCGTGCCGCGGCCGCCAAGGCGCGCGGACCGAGCTGGTCGGCGTTGATCGCCAGGCGCGCCAGGGACCCGACCATGAACGGCCGGCCCGCGTAGCGGCTGTGCTTCGCGGCCGAGTGCGGCACCACCGTCTCGCCGGTCAGGCGGCGGTAGTCCGGGGCCGCGAACGTCGCGCGGGTGTCCGGTCCCCGCAGCTCGATGGTGTCTCCCCGGTAGTAGCCGTAGCCACCCTCGGACCGCAGCGCCGCGAACGCGGTCGGCGCGTCGACGAACCGGTCCGCGGGCAGCCCGGCCATGATCTCGATGGTCCGTTCGCAGTCGTCCAGGGCGGGCAGCAGCGCGTCGCGCAGCAACGAGAGATCGCGCGTCGCGGGCAGCGCGCCGAATCCGCCGATGACGGCATTGACGGGGTGAATGGCGCGCCCGCCCAGCGTCTCCTGGATCGTGTTGCCGAGTTTCTTCAGGCGCAGTCCCATCCGGACCGCGTCGCCGTGCTCCGCGGCCATCGCGACCGCGCTCGGGAACCCGAGATAGTCGGGCAGCGCGAGCACGAAGATGTGCAGCGCGTGGCTTTCGATGCTCTCGCCGCGCGACAGCAGATCCCGCAGGCGGTCGGTCTGCGCGCTCGGCACGATGCCGTAGGCGGCCTCCGTCGCCTTGAGCGACGTCAGCGCGTGCGAGACCGAGCAGATCGCGCAGATCCTCGACACGGTCGGCGCCACGTCGTGATGGCCGCGCCCGGCCAGCAACGCCTCGATCAGGCGCGTGCCTTCGAACACTTTGAACTCGACGCGGCTGACTTCCCGGCCATCGAGTTCCACGACGATGCCGCCGTGCCCCTCGACGCGGGCCAGGTGGCTGACTTCGATTGTCCTGTTCATCTGGGATGCTCCACTTCGGACCCGTTCCGGTTCCAGCACGGCAGCGGCGCGAACGCCGCCAGCTTCCCGTCGAGCAGCCCGTCCGGGAACCCGCGCGCGGCGAACATGTCGCGCGCCGACGTGGCGTTGGCGTCGGGCGCGGGTCCGCGGCAGCCCACGCACGGGATCCCCAGGCGCGGGCAGCGCGCGTCGCAACCCGCCGCGGTCAGGGCGCCGACGCACGGAATCCCCTTCTCAATCAGCAGGCAGTTGTGCTCGCGCATCCGGCACTCCGCGCACACGGGCGTGGTCGCCGGGAGCGGCGGGTCGCCGTTGAGCAGCCCGGCGATGGCGGCCAGGATCTCGCGCTTCTCGACGGGGCAGCCTGTCACCGCGAGGTCGACCCGCACCACCTCGTGCAGCGCCCGCGCGGGCCGGTCGCCGAAGTGGCGCGCGTCCGCGCCGTACACCGCGGCCATGAGGCGATCGCGGTCCCGGCCGCGGTCGAGGGCGGGGACGCCGCCCCACACCGCGCAGGTGCCCATCGCCACCAGCAGGCGCGCGCGCTCGCGGACGCGCCGCAGCGTGGCCTCGTCGCGCGCGCTGACCACTGCGCCCTCCACGAGGGCGACGTCGAGCGGCGCGGCGGTGTCGTTGTCCGACGACGCCATCAGGAAGTCCCTGACGTCGAGCAGGCGGACAATGTCGAGCAGCTCGTCCTCGGCGTTGATGATCGCCAGCTGGTCGCCGGCGCATCCCGTCAGCCCGAAGATTCCGACCGTGGGTGCACTCATCGCGTCCCTTCCTTCCGCCGCATCCGTCCGCGTCAAATCATCTCCGGGAGATTCATGGCGTCCCAGTAGGTGAAGATCGGGCCGTGGATGCAGGTGTACTTGTAGCCCACGCTGCAGTGGCCGCACTTGCCCACGCCGCACTTCATGCGCCGCTCCAGCGACATCAGGATGCGGTCCTTGGTGAAGCCCAGTGCCAGCAAGCGCTCCAGCACGAAGCGGTAGACGATCGGCGGTCCGCACACCGCCGCGAAGGTCGTGGCCGGATCGACGCGCGTGCGGTCGAAGAGCGCGGGCAGCAGGCCCACGTGGTGCGGCCACGTGCCGGCCGGATCGCGGTCGACCGTGAGCAGGCACGTGAGGTCGCGGCGGTCGACCAGCGACGTCAGCTCGTCCCGGAACAGGATGTCGCCGGGCGTGCGCGCGCCGTACATGAGCGTGATGGCCCGGAAGCGCTCGCGGGTGTCGAGCGCGTACCACAGCAGCGAGCGGAGCGGCGCCATGCCCAGCCCGCCCGCCACCAGCAGCAGGTTCCAGCCCTCGATGCGATCGACCGGAAACCCGTTGCCGTACGGGCCGCGGACGCCGACCACGTCGTTGGCCCGCATGCGATGGAGCGCAGACGTCAGGTGCCCCACGCGGCGCACGCACAGCTCGATCACGCCCGGGCGCGTGGGCGACGACGAGATCGAGATGGGCGCCTCGCCGCAGCCCGGGATGCTCAGCATCACGAACTGCCCGGGGCGGTGGCGGAAGCCGGCGGCGTACCGTTCGTCCAGCAGCCGCAGCGTGAAGAGGTGGTTGTCCGGCACCAGGCGGTCGATGCGCACCAGGCGCGCGGCGCTCGGAAGATACGGGTTCGCCGAGCGCAGGCGCTCGGCGGCCGGAACGTCAAGCACGTGCGCCATCTTCAGCACCTCGCAGCAGGTTAAGGACCTCGACGATGTCGATGTTCACCGGGCAGGCCTCGATGCAGCGCCCGCAGCCGATGCAGCTGGGCCGGCCGTACTCGGCCACGAATCCCCGCTGCTTGTGATAGAAGCGGAACTTGATGCGGCTGGCGCGCGACTCGCGGAAGTTCTCGCCGCCGGCCACCCGCGCGTGGGACGAGAACAGGCACGAGTCCCAGCAGCGCTCGCGGCAGCCGTCGCGCGAGCCGAGCTCGACCTGGTCGGCGACGTCGTAGCAGTAGCAGGTCGGGCACACCAGGCTGCAGGCTCCGCACGACAGGCACTTCTTCCCCAGGTCCTGCCAGATCTCCGCGCGGTACTCCATCTCGAAGATCTCGGGCAGGTCGCGGATCTCGACGTCGAGCTTGAACGTCCGGCGCTTCGCCTCGGAGCGGCGCTTGTATTCCTCGATGTCGGCGCGCGCCACCTCTTCGAACAGCGCCTTCGCCGCCAGCACCATGTCGTCGCCGCGCGCGGTCCCCACGAACACCAGAAAGTACTCGCCGATGTCGTAGAAAAACAGGTCGAAGCCGCGGTCGACGAAGTCGGCGCGCATCGAGCGGCAGAAGCAGTGTTCGTCGGGCGTGCAGTCGATGCCGATCACGATCAGGTTGTCGCGTCGTGCGCGGTAGTAGGGGTCGTGGTACGTGCCCGCGAACACGTCATCCAGGATGTTGATCCCGTAGATGTCGCACGGGTGCACGCCGAAGAGCACGATGCGCCGCTCCAGGCCCTCGGCGACCGGCTCGTACCCGGTCCCGCTGCGATACCGCAGCAGGGTCTCGCGCGGCGGCAGGACGTACTTCTTGGGCGGCAGGATGGTGCGGTTGTAGTCGAGCACCGCGTCCGACCAGCGATCGATCCGCGCGAACGCGTACTGGCCGTCGCGCGCCACGGGCGCGTGCACCTCGCCGAACTGCTGCATCACCGAAGCGAAGTAGTCGAGCTGCTGCCTCGGCAGCTTCAGGGTCTTCACGCGTCCTCCTTGGTCCCCAGCCACGCGACGCGCGACCCCGCGCGCCGGGCGGCATGAAACTGGATGCGCTCCAGCAGCAGGGGCAGGTCCACCGGCTTGGCGACGAACTCGTCGTGGCCCATCCACGCCCGCTCCGGGGAAATCGAAAACCCGGCCGCGTCGGCGTAGAGGGAACTCACCATGATCACCGCGGTGTCCGCGAGCGCCGGTGTGCGGCGGATGCTCTGCGCGGCGAACAAACCCTCCGTGCGCTCGTTCATCATGATGTCCATCACGATCACGTCCGGGTGCGCGGCGACCGCCAGACGGACGCCCTCGCGCCCGTCGGCCGCGTGCATCACGCGCAGCCCGTTGGCCTCGAGGTAGAGGCCGAGCGACTCCCGGAAATCCGGGTCGTCATCGACGATCAACACCGTCGCCGGAGGCCCCGGCTCATTCAGCGGCATGGCTCCCCCCGTCCCGTTTCCGGGCGATGGCCGGCAGTCGGACCCGGAATACCGAGCCCCGCCCCGTCTCACTCTCCACGTCAATCAGGCCGCCCAGTTCGTTGACAATGCGCCGGCAGATGGGCAGCCCCAAACCGGTCCCGGTCGTCTTCGGCTTGCCCGTGTTCCGGCCGCGGAAGAACTCGTCGAACAGGAACGGCAGGTCTTCATCCGGCACGCCGACGCCCGTGTCCTCCACCGAGACGACCAACTGGCCCGGCGTCATGGACCCGCGTACCGTGACGGAACCGCCCGGGCGGTTGTATTTGATGGCGTTCGCGACCAGGTTCTCGAACAGCACGACGAACGAGCTGTGGTCGCCGGCCGCGATGTACTCGGCGTCCGGCATCTCCAACGCCAGCGTCACGCCCTCGGCCTGCGCCAGCCCCTCGCAGCTCTCGATGATCGCGGCCATGACCGGACGGAGATCGACCTCGGCGTCGTGACGCACCAGGTGGCCGCCCTCGATCTTGGCCAGCGTGAGCCAGTCGTCGATGATCTCGCGCATTTCCTTCGTCCGGTTGAGGCAGCGCTCCAGCCACTGGCGCCGGTGCTCCACCTCCTTGCCGGATTCCTCCAGGCGCGCCATGACGTCGAGGTATTGCTGGACGGCGACCAGGGGCGTCTTGAGCTGGTGGGACACGAAGGTGACGAAGCGGCGCTTCATCAGCTCGCGCTCCACTTCCGCCCGACGCGAGGCCATGAGCAGCCGGCGCCGCTCCAGTCCGCGGGAGACGACGATGCGCAGTTCGTCGGGCTTGAACGGCTTGGGCAGGAAGTCGTACGCGCCGGCCTTCATCGCGTCGACGGCCGTGCCGATGGTGGCGTACCCGGTGATCACGATCACCACGAGGTCGGGGTCGATCTGGTGGACGCGCTCGATGACCTCCAGGCCGCTCAACCCGGCCATCTTGAGATCCACGACCACGAGGTCCGGCCGGATGCGGGAGACGCCGTTGAGGCCGCTGGCGCCGTCCTCGAACACCGAGACCTCGTAGCCGCTGCGGCTGAGCGCCTGCTGGCAGGACAGCCGCATCGCGTAGTCATCGTCGATGACGACAATTACCCGTCCGGCTCTGTCGGTGTCAGGCGCCTCGCTGCTGATGGCCGGCACCGCGGTCGTCATGGCGCTCCTTCCTGTCAAGCTCGCGGCGGATCATGGCCAGCATGCGGTCGAAGTCGAGCGGCTTGGTCAGGTAGGCGTCCGGCTCGATCATCGGCAGTTCACCGGCGCGCGGGAAGCGCTCGTCGGGCGTCTCCGTGATGGACGACACCATGATGATGGGCGTGTCGTGGAACGGCTGGAACTCGTCGCGGTACTTGATGGCCTGCGTGACGCCGTACCCTTCCTCCCCGCTCTCCATCATGACGTCGAGCACCACAAGGTCGGGGCGGGTCTCGATGAGTTTGCGCAGTCCGTCCCGGCCGGATGCCCCTTCGAACACGGTGTAGCCCGCGCCCTCGAGCACGGGCCGCAGCGAGGCCCGGAAGTCGTCATCGTCGTCGATGATCAGGATCTTCTCGGCGTTGGCCATCCACGGTCTCCGTTTCTCCCGCTCGCGTCACGTCGCGCCGGGTTGAGGTTCATCACGTCGCGTTCGCCACCGTGCCGCCCGGGCATGTCGGATAGCGCACGATATTGCGCCGCTCGAGCACCGCGCGGCGTGGAGCGCGGCCTCGGCCGGATGTATGCGTCTTCTAGACTGCTTGAATCGGCGGCGTGACCGAATCCGTCACTCCCGCATCGAGGCGAGTGGAAACGAGCAGCCTGCATAAGACCCGCCGTATCCATCACGCCATCGTGGATCGATTGGGGGGCGACCACAACGGAGCTGCTTGAGGGATACTGGGAGTTTCCCCCGGGGCTGTCACAGCCTGAAGGTATATTGCAGCTTCACCGAGCCCTTGTCGTAGCTCCGGGTGTACCGGTTGTCCCACTCGGAGCGGTACCACCCGCGGTTGATCACCACGAACAGGTCGCTGCCCGGCTTGAGAATCCACCGGAACCGGCTCTGCACGCCGAGGATCCTGGACTCCGAGTCGTACTGCAGCAGGTTCGCCCACGACACGTTCGGCGAGAAGTTGTAGTCCGCGCTGAGCGTGGCGACGTGCACGCTGAAGTCGCCCTCGCTGAGTGACACGTCGTTGCGCTCGTACTGCAGCGAGGCGTAGATATGGGTGTTCGGCTTGACCGTCACACTCACTTGCACGTCGCGCCGCGTGCCCGTGTAGAACCCGCCCCACGAGTACTCCGCCTGCGCGACGAGCCGCCGCTTGTTGGCCGTCTCCACCTGGAATCCCCACCGGGTCATCCGGTACACGCCGGCTGGAATCTCCACGCCGTCGACGATCTCGAACGGCTCGGAGAGCCGCTCGTACTGCGGCGTGACGTTGACTTCGATCTGGTCGCCAGACTCGAATTCGGCGGTGAACGGCGAGGCGTACACGTCCCACGTCTGCATGAGGTTGTGGAGGTCCCAGACCCATACCGGTTGCACCTGGAATTCGAGCTGCCGAATCCCGAAGCGGCCAGGCCGCGGCTTGAAGGCGAAGCCTGGTGAGAGGCGCCGGATCCCCTGGCGCGGGACGAACCCCAGGGCCGGGTTGAAGTCGTCGCCGATTTGCCGCCACCCGAACGAGCAGTCAATCATGTCGTTCGGATAGTCGACGTTGCCGCCGAACGCGTAGTCGGTCTTGCCGCTCGCCTCGTCGTCGGTCCGCAGGAAGAACGCGCTCGCGCTCAGGTTCTTGTCGCCCTTGAACTCGGACGTGGCCAGACGGACGTCGGCGCCGACCAGCGTGTTCTGGCCGGTGCCTTCGGGATTGCCGTGCGTGACGATGCCGCCGACCCAGGACTGGCGGAAGATGTTCCGGCTCACGCGCGCGACGAACAGGTTCTGGCTGTCGAGCCGGCGGCCGGCCTCGCCACCGAAGTCGTCCACGCCCTGCGTCTGCACGTCCAGCACGCCGATGTTGTAGTCCGACTGGCGGCCGACGACCTTCGCGCCGACCAGGATCGGGACCTCGTGCCCCTCGAGCAGCCCGATCCGCCGGCTGAAGAACGGGAGCACGCTCTCCTCGTTGGTCGCGGCCACCTCGAACACGCCCGCGCCCTCGAGGAAGAACGAGCGCTTCTCCGGGAAGAAGAGCGGGAACCGGGTCAGGTTCACCTGCCGCGTGTCCGTTTCGGTCTCGGCGAAATCGGTGTTGACCGTCACCGAGGCGTTGAGGTTCGGCGTGAGGTTCTTGAAGATGTCGACGCCGGCCTGGAGCTTGCCGTCGCTGTTCTCCGCGCCCCCCGACACGTAGGGGCGGATATCGAGGCCGCGGCCCTGGCTGATGCCTTCGATGCCTTCGAGCCGCCCGGCCTGGGCCATGTTGGTGACCCAGTTGTCGCGCCGCGGCGTCGCCCAGAGGTCGGCCTCATTGCGCCGCTTGATCAGCCGCTCGATGTTGAGGCCCCACACGGTCTGACCGGGCTTGAAGCGGAGGGTCTTGAACGGGATCGCGATCTCGGCCACCCATCCCTCAGGCGTGATGCGGGCGGCGGCCTCCCAGATGCCGTCCCAGTCGGTCGAGAGGTCTTCGGCGTTGTTCTCGATCTGGCCGTCGACGCGCGCGCCGGCCGGGTTCACGGCGAAGAAGAACCCGTTGCGATGGTCGAGGAACGGATCCAGTGCGATCAGGATGCCGTCGTCGCTCTCGATGTCGGCGTCGCGGGTGAGCCGGGTCGAGACGATGGCGTTCGGCGTGCGGTCGCGGCAGAGAATGCCGAAGTAGAGCGTCGTCGTGGTGTAGAGGACGCGGATTTCGGTGTCCTCGGTGGCCGCCGCGTTCTCCTCGGGGACCCGCTGCATCAGGCGGCCGATGGGTACGGCGTCCGCCCACGCAGCCTCGTCGAGTTGGCCGTTGACCTTGATGACCGCCGACGTTCGGGTCGCGCCGGCCGTCGGGCGTTCGACCTGCGGAGGCTGCGACTGTGCGGATGCGGCAACCGGCAGTGCGAGCAGAACTCCGGCGAGGCAGAAACGAAGGGTGACGGTCGTCCACGAACGGGAGCGGCGGTGACTCACGCGCGAACGATTCTACAGGGGCTGCGACCGCGCGCTTGGTTGGTGGCACTGCGATAAAGTGCCACATTGCAAAGAACGACGCGACATGGCCGTGTGACGTGCGTCATAGGCGGCCGCACGAGAGCCGGGCACACTGATAGCGGGGCGGCGCCGTGCCGCCCACTATCGGAGGGACTGATGTCACACGCGTGGGCCGAGCAGTTGATGAACGATCACCAGACCACCGAGCAGGTCTTTGAGGCGGTGGCGCTGGCGCTCGACGCGCCGGCCGGTCCGCCGCCCGGACTCCTTCAGGATGCGCTGCTCTACTTCGAAGGCTACGTCGACGGCTGCCACAACCTGAAAGAGGAACGGCACCTCTTCCCGCTCGCCGAGCAGCGCGGCATTCCGCGTCACGGCGGACCGCTCGCGATCATGCTCGGCGAACACGACGAGAGCCGAGTCGTGCTGCCGCGGCTGGCGGCCCTGATTCACCGCTTCGTCCGCGGGGACCGCAGCGTCCTCGGCGACCTGCGCGCCACGTTCTCGACCTACAGCGCGCTGCTCAAGGATCACTTCTGGAAAGAGAACGACATTCTCTATCCGATGGCACGCCGCGTCATGACCGAGGCCGACGGCGAGGCGGTGATGGCCGGGATCATCGCCACGGAGGACGCGGTCGGCCGCGGCACACGTGCGAAGTTCTACGCGCTGGCCGAGCGCATCATCCACGCGGGCGGCGTCGAGGATCTCTCGTTCGGTGTGGAGCGCGACGTCATGGCCGCCATCCTGAATACGCTGCCCGTCGAGTTGTCATTTGTCGACAAAGACGACCGCGTGCGCTATTTCAGTCACGAGAACGGGAACAAGATCTTCCCGCGCACGCGCGGCGCGATCGGCACGGCCGTCCAGAACTGCCACCCCGAGAAGAGCGTGCACGTCGTCAATCAGATTCTCGAGGATTTCAAAGCCGGCCGCCGCGCCGTCGCGGAATTCTGGATCGAGATGGGGGAGCGGTTCATCCACATCCGTTACTTCGCCGTGAAGAACCCGGCCGGCGAGTACCTCGGCACGCTCGAAGTGGTGCAGGACATCGCGCCGGTCCGCGCGCTGACCGGACAGCGTCGGATTCTGGCGGAACAGTGATGACGTCGAGGCATGCCGCGATGAACATGAAGCTGGGTCACGGCAGGCGGGCCCGAGGCGGGGTCGGCGTCATCAGGCGGAGCGCCGCCGGCCCGAACATCGCCGGCGCGCCGTCTTTGGTGACGGTTTCCGTGAGCGCCGCCCTCCCCTCGGCACCGATCTCCACCGCGAGCCGCCTGACGCGATACACGCCGCGTTCGTACCCGAACGTCTTCCCGTCGTCTTCGAACAGGTCGAACGTACCGCTCGTGCGGCCGTAGTGACGCACCTCGAGGGGCTTGCCGTAGGCCAGCCCCGTGTGGGCAACCGGATCCCGCAGCATCGGAATGACGGCGCCGCCCCGGACGAGCAGGGGAACCCGTCCCGTGTCGGACGTCATCGTCACCTTCCCGCGGGTGCCGACGAGCCGGCCGGTGTAGAAGTCGTACCACTCGCCGGCGGGAAGAACGACTTCCCTCGACCAGCCCGACTTGCCATAGAACGGCGCCACGAGCATCGAGGGTCCGAACATGAACTGGTCGTCGGCACCGCGCAGCGACGGATCCTCCAGGATCATCGGCCGGATCGGCGGAACGCCGTCGAAATGATAGGCGGCGAACGCGCTGTAGAGGTACGGCAGCAGCCGCATGCGCAATTCCAGCGTCTCGCGCACAGCGCCGGTTGCGGCCTCGAAGTGCCATGGCGTCGCACCGGAGGCCCACGCGTTGAGTTGGGCGAGGGCCGAGAACGCCACCACCTGCATGCGGTTGATCCAGTCGCGCTCGTCCTGCGCGCTCCGGATCTCGGGCGCCCACAGGAGGCCGGCGAGGCCGGCCGCCGAGACGCCGGTGATGTACTCCTTCAGATCGTAGGCGTCGCTGTAGAGGGCGAACGGATACCCCGACGCGGCGCCGTTCGACGCCCGCACGAGCCCGTAGGTCCGCTGGTCGCGGGCCTTGAACACGCCTTTGTAGATGACGTCCTGCATCAGCAGGCCGTATGCCTGCCGCATCGCCGGCGCCGGGGTGCCAGACGGGAACGACGCGTGATCCGGCCACAGCCAGACGTCGTACCCGTCGACTTCGTCGATCTTGTAGCCGCTGATGCCAATCGCCGCGTGCTCCCTGATGTGCTGATCGACCAGGGCGCGGCGGGCGGCGGCCAGCGTGTAGTCGGGGACCAGTCCGAGCCACACCATGTGCGATGCGGAGAGCGGGTACAGGGTCTTGTAGAGCGGGCTCTCCGGCGAGACGTAGGGGTTCTCCCACAGATTGAGCCGGATTCCGCGCCCGAGCAGATCCGCGACGAACGCTGCCGGATCGGGGAAGCGCTTCCGCTGCCACTCAAACGTGCAGGGATACGACTTCGTCATCCACCCCGGCTCCAGTCCGATGACGTCCAGCGGGATGCCGCGGCGCTCGAATTCGTCCACCTCGCGCCGGACGCGATCCGCGTCGGCCGTCGCGTGCACGCGGTGCCAGAACCCCAGGCCCCACAGCGGCGGCAGCGCGCCGCCGCCACCGAGCAGGTTGTAGCGCGCGACCACGTCGGCGAGGCTCTCGCCCGCGATGACCACGATCTCGGCGCCGGGGCCGTCGACGAGGATCTCCACCGCGTCGGATCGCGGCTGCGCATCCCAGCGTGGCGCGGGATCGCCCGGCGGAGGATTGCGGTCCACCGGCGGCGGGTTGCGCGGCGAGTCCTTCCGGTTGCCCACGCGCGCGTAGACCTTGATGAACCTCGCCGTGTCGATGAAGACGCCGTAGCCGCGCGTGGACACGTAGAAGGGCACCGGGGCATGCGTGCGGCCGCCGCCCGTTGACCAGTGATCGACGTTCAGCGTGAAGACACCCTGGCTCCTGTCGAGGCCGTCGAGCTGCAGGCCGAGGCCAAACAGCGCCTCGCCAGGCTCGCTCGGGACGCGCAGGACGATCTTGCCGTCGGCCGTACGCTCGAACGACACCGGCTCGGCGTCGAGCGGGAAGGATCGCTCCGGCCGCGCGCGCAGCGCGTCGAGGCGCGGCGGCGCAGCCGCGAGATCGGTGTACCGGATCTCACGCGACGTGTCGCCGGCCTTCGCGCGCCAGATGCCCGGGGCGATCTTCGACCACGAGGTGACGGGCGTCAGCCCGGCCAGCGTCGTCGGTCTGGCCTGCGGGTCCGGCGCCGGTGCCGCGCTGAGCGCGCCCGCCGCCACAACGGCCATCGCCCACACGGCCGCGCGTCGTCCGCGTTCCGGTTGCATGCGGGCATCGTCCCCGAAACCCGGCGCGGAGGCAAGCGCCGGGCCGGCGAAGCGCGTCAGGGCCGCCCCTGATTGCGAGGTCGGCCGCCATGACCGTGGCGGCCTTCCGCATATACTCACCCGACTCGCGTGGCATTGACACCCGGTACGCGTCCTGGACCGCACGGTCGTCTTGCGTGAATCGCACCGGTGATACCGGCCTTGCACTGAGCCTCAATACGGATGATCAGCGGCGCTGAACCGCTATACTCCGCGCATGGCATTCCGAGGAATCGCGGTCGCCGCGATGCTCGCCTGGGCGTTGCCATGGACGCAGGCGCCGGCGGCCCAGTCGTCCGTCGTCGAACGGGGCGAAGCGCTGGCGGCGGCGATCGACGCGGCGCTGACGCGCCCGGTCACCGACGAGGGCCGCCGCGCCGCCGCCGAGAAACTGAAGGAACTCGACGCGCTCGGCCCCGCGGCGCTCGTGCCGCAGTGCAAGGGATACAGCCGGATGGTGTCGCTCAACCGCGGCAGCCGGACGCCGGATGTGGTGCTGTTGCGGCGCTTCCTGGCGCTCTACGATCAGCTGCCGGCGGCCTCGCGCGATCCCTTCCGCTTCGGCCGCTATCTCGTCTACGAGATCCTGGCGGAGCAGGCGCATCGCGCCGGGCAGTTCGATGACGAGAAGCGATTCCTGCGCGAGGGCGTGGCGCGATTCGCCTCCGATCCCGGCGACGCGCGCGAGCTGCGGCTCACCCAACAGCTCTTCGACCGCGCGAACCTCGTGGGACAGGCGGCGCCCGCTCTCGTCGCCGACCACTGGTTCAACGCGGCGCCCGCGGATGGCCGGCTTGATCTGGGCGGGCAGGTGACGCTCATCGAGTTCACCGCGCACTGGTGCGGGCCGTGCCGCGAAAGCTATCCCGGCCTGTTGCGCCTGCAGCAGCGCTTCGGCGCGCGCGGCCTCCGGATCGTCCTCGCCACGCGCTTCTGGGGATACTTCGGCGCCGAGAGGAACATCAGCGCCGACAAGGAACTCGCCGCCATCCGCAAGATGTTCCTCGAGGACGACCGGCTGCCATTCCCGATCGCCATCGCGACCGCGCCGCCCGGCGCCGGTCCCGCCGACGATGCGGACGTCAACGCCAGGGCCTACTTCGTGCAGCCGATCCCGCAGTTCGTCCTCATGGACGCGTCGGGCATCGTTCGCCGCATCGATCTCGGATGGGACGATGACTACGAGCGGTCGTTGACCGCGGCCGTGGACGCCCTGCTGCGCCGGCCCGTCAGGTGACAAACAGCCATGGCCCGCACGCGCCGCTCTCGTTCCCTCCGCCTCGCATCGGTCGTGCTGATGCTGGCCGTGACCGGCGCCGCCGCCCAGGACGCGCCGCGCGCGCCGCTGCCGATGCCGAGGACGTGGCTGCAAGGCTACGTGAAAACCGTCGCGGGCGACTGGATCGTCTACCCGTGGGCGTACCCCGGACAGACCAGGACGCTGCTCAGCCGGACGACGGACGGACGGATGCGCGTGGCATGGACGGCCGACCCGGTCCCAGGCGGGCTCTCCACTGAACCGATCACGTATCTCTGGCACGCCGGCACGGCGTCCGGCTACGGAGCACACGCGTTCACCTTCGCCGTGAACGGCAGAACCGTTGCGACGTTCCGTTCGGGACGCACGGCCAGCGACCGTGAGTGGTCCGTGGCCGGCGCGGACGGCGCCACGCTCTCATTCAAGACGACGAGAGTCGGAACGTTCGACGAGCTGTTCGGGTTCATGTGGATCACCGCGCCGCGATCGGTGTTCGGGGCCGGCTCGCCGGAGTTCTCCGTGGTCGGCGAACCCGCCGGCAGCCAGGACTACTACCTGGGTCCGCAGGAGCCGGTCCGGGAGTTCATCCGCGTGCGCGACGAAGAAGCCGTGTTCGCCGGCGGCGAGCGGGCGATCCGCGTCGAAGTCAGCAGCACGCGCGACCCCGGCACGATCGTCGTCGAGGCGGGCGGCGCGCCGATTGAGGTCGTCACCGTCCCGGGCTATCGAACGGTCCTCCTGCCGGCAGGGGCCAATACCGCGCGCGGCCTGACCGTCCGCATCCGCGCCGGCGGCGCCGAGGTGCTTCGGACGACGCTCACGCTCGGCCGCGTGACGCCACGCACGTTCTGGCTGCTGCCGCATTCGCACGTGGACATCGGCTACTCCGATCCGCAGCCGCAGGTCGAGCGCAAGCAGTGGAAGAACCTGCGCGACGCCGTCGAGCTCGGCCTGAAGACGGCCGCGTATCCGGTCGAGGCGCGGTTCCGCTGGAACGTCGAGGGGCTCTGGTCCGTCGAGAGCTATCTCGCGCAGGCCGGCGCGGACGAGCGCCAGGCGTTCATCGCGGCGGTGCGGCAGGGCACCATCAGCCTCCAGGCGAACTACACGAACATCCTCACCGGCCTGGCGACGCCTGAGGAACTCCGGCGCTGGACCGACGGCGCGCGGCGCCTGCGCGCGGCATACGGCCTCGGGCCGATGCCGACGGCGATGCACACCGACATCCCGGGCCTGAGCTGGACGACGGTCGCGGCGCTGGCGCAGTCGGGCGTCCGCTACTTCAGCAGCGGACCCAACTACATGCCGGGCCTGCCCGATGGCGGCGATCGGATCGGCGCCACGCTGAAAGCGCTCGGGGACCGGCCGTTCTGGTGGGCCTCGCCGTCGGGCGAAGAACGGGTGCTCTTCTGGATGGCCGGTCGCGGCTACTCGTGGTTTCACGGCCTCAACATGGGCCGCCTGTCCGCCGGCAGCCGGGATGACGTGCTGGCCTATGCGAAGTCGCTGACCGACGCCGGCTATCCGTACGACATGGTGCAGGTGCGCTACACCATCGGTGGCGACAACGGGCCGGTGGATCCCGGCCTGTCCGACGCGGTGAAGGCATGGAACGAGACGTTCGCGACGCCGCGGCTCGTCATCGCCACCGCCGACGCGATGTTCGCGGAGTTCGAGCGCAAGTACGGCGACCGGCTGCCCGTGTACTCGGGCGACATGACGCCCTATTGGGAGGATGGCGCGCTCTCGTCGGCCGCCGAGGAGATTCTGGCGCGCGGGTCGGCGCGCCGTCTGGCGCAGGCCGAAGCGCTCTGGGCGCTGCGCAACCCGGCTGCCTATCCCGCGCAGCAGGCGGCCGAGGCGTGGCGCAACGTCATCCTCTGGCACGAGCACACGTGGGGCGCGGCCGATTCCATCTCGCAGCCCGACCGCCCGGACGTCGTGGCCCAGTGGGACTACAAGCGCGCGTTCGCGCAGAACGCCGAGGTTCAGTCGCGCGCGCTTCTGGCTGGAGCCGCGCCGCGTCCCGGATCAGACGTGGAGATCGCCAACACGCTGGGCTGGGCGCGGTCGGGCGTCGTGTTCATCCCGGCCGATCAATCGAAAGCCGGCGATCGCGTGCGCACGGCGGAGGGCCGGGGGCTGCCGTCGCAGCGGCTGAACGACGGCCGTCTCGCGGTGTGGGTCGATTCCGTTCCGGCCATGTCATCGATCAGGCTCCGCGTGACGGCCGGCGCGCCGGACGCGCCATCTGCCCAGGTGCGCGTCGAGGCCGGACGTCTCGACACGGGTCCGCTTCGGCTCGAGATCGATCCGTCGACGGGCGGCATCACCCGGCTGACCTGGCGCACGCCAGGGGGAGAAGACCTCGTCCTGAATGCCGGTCTGCTGGGGCAGTACTTCTACGTGCCTGGGCGGGATCCGGGGGCGGCGGTGAGCCGGGCCGGCGCGCGTCTGACGGTGGTCGAGCGCGGTCCGCTCGTCAGCCTGCTTCGCGTCGAGGGACCGGCGCCAGGCACCGAATGGCTGCGCCACACGGTGCAGGCCGTCGCGGGTTCGGACGAACTGGGGCTGACGGTGGAAATGAACAAGGCGCCGGTGCGCGCGAAGGAGAGCGCGCATCTCGCATTCCCGTTCAGCGTGCCTGAGGGCGTCATCCGATTCGATCTCGGCGAAGCCGTTGTCCGGCCGGACCAGACCGTCCTGCCCGGATCGAACCAGGACTTCTTCGGCGCGCACAGCGTCGTGGACGTCTCCGGCCGGACGTACGGCGTTTCGCTGGCGACGCTCGATGCGCCTTTGATCGAGCCGGGCGGGATGACCGACGAACGCCAGAACGATCGCGGCACGCGCAACTGGCGCGATCGCGTGGCCGGCGGGACGGCGCTCTACGCCTACCTGCTGAACAACTACTGGCACACGAATTACAAGGCCGAACAGAGCGGCCTGCTGTCGTATCGCTTCGTGCTGAAGCCGCACGGGACATTCGACGAATCGGCGCTGAGGCGATTCAGCGACGAGCAGGACCAGCCGCTGCTCGTCTTCCCGGTCGATCCCGAGGCGCCGCCGCTCCGTCGCCCGTTCACGATCGACAGCACGGCCGTGGTGGCTTCGAGTCTCTCGCCGACCGATGACGGGCGGGCGATTCGCGTGAGGCTGTACAACCCCGGCAACACGCCGGCTCGCGTCGTGATCACGCCGGCGACGGCCGGCATGCGCCTGTCGCTGGTGCGCGGCGAGACTGGCGTGCGCGAGCCAACGGACGGATCGCTGACCCTGCGGCCGCACGCCACCGTGACCGTGGTGGTGGAATCCGCAAGCCCAGCGGCTCGGTGATCGACTGGATGCGCGATTGCCTGGGTCTTCGTGAGGAGTCGGCGGACTATCGTCGGTGTTCTCGGACGCTCGCGGCCGGTCCTGTTCAAGGTGAAGTGAAGAGGCAGAGGCGTGGCGGGGCTGGTGCGTCGATCACATCACCAGAGCAGCCACACCCCGCCCACGGCGATGGCGGCGGTGGAGCAGGCGTAGAGCACGTAACGATAGAGCGATGCCCCGCCGGCACGGGTCCGCTCCGCGATCACGCCCATCAGTCCTGCAAACCCGGTCATCGCGCCGATCGTGGCCGCGCCGAACGCGACGAGGTACGCGATCGACGCTGCCCGCGTGGCGAAGGCAAGCGCCGGCAACACGCCCAGGAGATGAGAACTCCCCGCGAGTCCGTGCAACACGCCAACCGCGAACGCGGCCCGCGTGTGGCCATGCCGGTGGGGTGGCCGTGTTGCGCGCCCGTCCGGCGCACCGGCCCCGGCCCCGTGCGCGTGCACGTGGGCGTGCCGGACCCCGTCGTGTGTGTGCGCGTGGACGTGCACCGTCAATCGAGCCGCCCGCCGCCAGCCCCACACGCCGATCCCGATGAGCACGATCCCGACCATCCGTTCGCCCCAGGAGGAGAGCCACTCCAGGGGCAGGAATTCACGAAACAGGATCGCCAGAACGCCGACCAGGAGCACGCCGCCCGTATGGCCCATGCCCCAGTTGAGGCCGGGCCGCCAGTGACTGCGTTGCTGTTCGATGGCGAGCGGTGCGACGGCCGCCAGATGATCTGGTCCAGACAACACGTGGAGGAATCCGGCGACCAGCCCGCTCAGGGCGGGCACAATCAGGGCGGTCATCGGCTCTCGAGTCCTTTGCCCCTGAGGAATGCGTCCGGGATATGCACCTGTGGCCTACCAGTGAGGATACTCAGAAACCGGGTGGATAACCGGGGGACGGGTCTCAATTGTGGAAAAGAAAGTCGAATCCGGGATTCTTTTCTCGACCCCGGGCGCACCGAGAAAAGAATCCCGGATTCGACTTTCTCTTTACTCGTCGGACGCTTTGACCGTCTCGCGGTGCGGGTAGTTGTCCAGATCGGCAAACCGATTGGCCAAAGAGTTGGTGCGATCCAGCCGCCAGTCCCGCGGCGGGATCAGCGTGGTGGCGAACCGACGCGGGTCCTTCCCCGAGGCCAGCGTGCCGCGATAGATCTCGGTCCACCAGCAGGGTTGCTCCGGATGGGCCTCGCAGGTGCCGTCGGCGCGGGATCCGCCGCACGGACCGTTGCGCAGCTGCTTGTAGCACCATCGCATGGTGCAGCCCGCGTAGCTGAGGTGATCCTGGATGCAGTCGCCGCAGTTCTGGCAACCCATGGTCGCCTCGCGGTACAGCGAGGACACGCCGAGCAGGCTGTACCAGGCGCCGTGGCGCCACGACGGGTCTTCGGCCGTCTTCGGTCCGTCGCCCAGGCGGGCTCTCAGGAACTGCCCGGCCCACGATTGCTCGCTGATCACGTGGTCGTGGAACGTTTCGGTGGCCCGCTGCACGAACGACGGGGACGGCTTCGTCTTGCTCAGCTGCATCTCGCCGTCCCCGTCGCTGAGCCCGTCCGCGCCCTTCGGGAAAAGGTAGAACTCACCCGGATAGGGGAACACGAGCTCGTCGAGGCGCTGGCGCCAGCCGGCGCCGATCTCGAGGGAACGCGCCCTGATGCTGGTGACGTCCGCGTGCGCCAGGCGGAACCCGCCGACGTGGGCGCCTGCGAAACCGAGGTCGCGCGCGGCGGCGACCATGAGCGCCGCCCGCTCGAGCCGCTCAGGCTTCTTGTCCTTCTCGAGCCGCTGGATCAGTTCCTCCGGGATGACGCAGCCCGAGACCTCTCCGTCCCGCATCATCTTGGCGACCGTCGCCGTGGGCACGTAGACGTTGGCCACCACGGGCACGTGCCCGAGCCCGATGCGGTTCAGGTACTGCTTGACCTCGTAGAGCTTCCGCAGGTTGTAGCCCAGCTGGGTGATGATGAAGCGCGCGCCGGCCGCCAGCTTCAGTTCGAGCTTGTAGAACTGCATCATCTGGCCCGCTTCGGTCGTCTTGAACGGATTGACGACGGCGCCGGGCAGGAAATTGAAGGGCGTGGACCGGACCGCGCGCGGTCCCATCTGGTAGGACATGCCCTCCTGCATGGCCTTGATCAGGTGCAGGATCCAGACCGAATCCAGGTCGTAGACGGGCCGGGGACGCCCGTGAAACCCGTCCTTCTGGGCGTCGCCGGTGAGGGCCAGAATGCTCTCCGCGCCCGCGCGCGCGAAGCCGAGCAGGCGGCTCTCGATGAAGGCGCGGTTGCCGTCCTTGCCGGCCAGATGCGCCAGCGGCGTCAGCCCGTTCTCCAGGATGAACGAGACAAAAGCCTCGGGCGGGAGCGAGGGATTGCCCCCGGGCAAATCCGTGACGCTCATGATCTTGATCCCGTCCGGATCGGCGGCGGCGTCCTTCACGAAGGACTCCACGTCGGGGACCGAGTGGTCGCGGCCCAGCACGAGTTCCGCCGAGAAGAAGAAACGGCCCTCCGACAGAGCCGACCGGAGATGATTTTCAGCCACGAATGTCCTCCCATCTAACGTAGGCCGGGCCTTCAGGCCCGGCGATCACGGCGGCCCTAAAGGGCCGCCCTACGTGGAACGTCAGGCGGTGATTCGATTCCAGACCTTGCAGGCGCGGACGGTGTTCTGCATCAGCATGGTGATGGTCATCGGGCCCACGCCTCCGGGCACCGGGGTGATGGCGCTGGCCACCTCGAGCGCCTCCTCGAAGGCGACGTCTCCTTTGAGGATGCGCTTTCCATCGGCCGTGCGCCCGACTTCATTCACCCCGACGTCGATCACCACGGCGCCGGGCTTGATCATGTTGCCGCGCACGTACTCGGGCACGCCGGCGGCGACGATGAGGATGTCGGCGCGACGACAGTGGGACGCGACATCCCGGGTGCGCGTGTGGCAGATGGTGACCGTCGCGTTCGCGCCTTTCGCCTTCTGAATAAGGATGTTCGCGATCGGCTTGCCGACGATGTTCGAGCGGCCCACCACGACGACCTCGGCGCCGTCCGTGTTCACCCCCGACCGAATCAGCAATTGCTGGATCCCCGCCGGGGTACACGGCAGGTAGTCGGCCTCGCCGATCACCATCTTGCCGACGTTCACCGGGTGGAACGCGTCGACGTCCTTCTTCGGGTCGATCGCCAGGAGCACCTTGGTCTCGTTGATGTGCCGCGGCAAGGGCAACTGGACCAGAATCCCGTGGATCCGCGGATCGGCGTTGTAGCGATCGACCAGCGCGAGCAGGCTCTCCTCGGTCATGTCCTCGGGCTGATCCTCCTGGATGGAGAAGAACCCGAGCTCGTGCGCCGTCTTCTGCTTCGCGCGAACGTAGCTCTCCGATGCGGGGTTGCGCCCGACCAGGATTGTCACCAGGCCCGGCACGACGCTCCACTTCTCTTTCAGCTGCTCGACCTCGGTCTTTAATTCTTTGCGAATCGACGCCGCGACTTCGGCGCCCTTGATGAGTGTGGCCGTCACGTTGCACATCTTCGACCGTTCGCGCGAGAAAGTAAATCCCCCTCGGCGCAGCCGTGTGGCGATATAACGCAACAGCTGCTGTGGGACAATCCCCTTGCCGAAAGGCACCCGCCGCTGGACGGCCTGCGGTGGTTCGGTGGCACCGACGTCAACTCTCGTGGACGGAACGAGCGTCGCTTCGCTCGAAATGGGTGGAGTCTGAGAATGTCCAAGATCATCGCAACGGCAGCGATTCGCGGTTCGCACTACTACATGTCCCTCGCCGAGCGGCAGCTCGGTGAAGCGATCAAGCAACACGGTGCGACGGCGCGCGTTGGGTTCCCGAACACGGCGTACTACTTGCCGCTCATCCTCGCGCTGTTCGGGAGGAAAGTCGAAACCCTGAAGGACTGCGAGGACGCACTGGTCGATGCCCGCATGCTGGCAGCGGATGTGCCCGGCGAGAATGTGTGGCTGCCGTATCTCGGATCGACGCTCGACTCGGGCATCGCCACGCTCGTGGCGCAGGAGGTGATCGAGGTCCTCAGGTATCTCGATCCGAACTACAAACCGACGCCGCCGTTTCTGGGGTTTACCGACGACTCCATCCTTCGCAATCAGGGGATCAAGCTGGTGGATGGCCGCATGCCTGGATTCGCTGCGTGCGTGGGCGCGCTGCCGACCAATCGCGAGGCCGTCGCGCTGGCGCGTGAGTTGCAGGAGAAGAGCATCCTGGTGTTCATGGCGGGGAGCAGCAACGGCAAGTCGATGGCCGAACAGCTCGCCGAAGAAGGCGTGGAAATGGGCTGGGACACCTACCTGGTGCCCTACGGCAAGGACACGAGTGCGGCCATCTACGCCCTCAACTTCGCCGCCAGGTCGGCGATGACCTTCGGGGGCGTGAAACCCGGCGATCTCGCGGCCGCGCGCCAGATCCTCCTCTATAACAAGGACCGCGTCTTCGCGTTCGTGCTGGCGCTGGGCACCGATCCGGAAGCCCCGGTCGAACAACTGCTCACCGATCAGAAGTACGCGACGGCTGCGGGCGCCATCAACTTCGGCTTCCCCGTCATTGCCGATTCCGCCATTCCGCAGATTCTGCCGCGCGGCATCTGCACCTTCGAGCACGTGGTGTCCAGCGTCCCCCTGGATCGGATCGTGCGCCAAGGCCATCGAGGTGAGGGGCCTCAAGCTGAAAGCCTCGAAGATTCCCATTCCGATCGCGTACGGCGCCGCGTTCGAGGGCGAGCGCGTGCGCAAGGAAAACCTGCAGGTGGAGTTCGGCAGCAAGTACTCCACCGCGTTCGAGTTCCTGCGCGGACGGCCGATGGACCAGGTCGAGGACGGCAAGGTGACGCTGATCGGGCCGGACATCGACACGGTCGAGCGCGGCAAGGCCCTGCCTCTGGGCATCTTCATCGAGGTCTCGGGCCGGAGCTTCCACGAGGATTTCGAGAGCGTGCTGGAGCGCCGCGTCCACAAGTTCACCAGTTGCGCGGCCGGCATCATGCACATCGGCCAGCGCGACATCACGTGGGTGCGCGTCGGCACGGAAGCCTTCGAGAAGGGATTCCGCCTGAAGCATCTGGGCGAACTGCTGATCCACAAGTACCACGACGAGTTCTCGGGCATCGTGGACAAGGTCCAGGTCACGATCTTCACCGACGAACAGAAGATGCAGGAGACGCTCAAGACCGCCCGCGAGGCCTACGCCAAGCGCGACGAGCGCATGGAGGGCATGAAGGACGAGGACGTCGAGAAGTTCTACAGCTGCATCCTCTGCCAGAGCTACGCGCCGAACCACGTCTGCGTCGTCACGCCGCAGCGCCTCGGCCTGTGCGGCGCCTACACCTGGCTGGATTGCCGGGCGTCATTCGAAATGGACTCGCACGGCCCCAACCAGCCGATCGAGAAGGGACGATGCGAGGATGCGAACCTGGGCGTCTTCGAGGGCGTGAACGACTACGTCGTCAAGACCTCCAACGGGCAGGTCCAGCGCGTCACGATGTACTCGATCATGGAAGATCCGCAGACGAGCTGCGGGTGCTTCGAGTGCATCGTCGGCGTGATCCCCGAGGCCAACGGCGTCATGATCGTGAACCGCGAATACCAGGGCATGACGCCGCTCGGCATGACGTTCTCGACGCTGGCGGGCGAAGTGGGCGGCGGCGTGCAGACCCCGGGATTCCTCGGCGTCGGCCGGATGTACCTGGTCAGCGAGAAGTTCATTTCCGCCGAGGGCGGGCTCCCGCGGCTGGTCTGGATGCCGCAGGAACTCAAGGACGACATGGCGGACCGCCTGCGGCCGCGATTCGAGGCGATGGGGCAGCCCGACTTCCTGGACAAGATTGCGACCGAGAAAGACGCGACGACCGTGGAGGAACTCGTCGAGTTCCTGCAGCGGGTCGATCACCCGGCCCAGGCCATGGCCTCGGTCCTGGGTTGATGGTCCTGGGTTGGTGAACGTAGAGATGAGGAGGAAGGGCGCGACATGGCCAAGCTGACAGGTATCGGCATCTACAAACTTCTGCCCAAGACCAACTGCGGCGAGTGCAAGTTCCCCACGTGCATGGCGTTCGCCATGCAGGTCGCGGCCAAGAAGGTGGCGCTGGAGGCGTGCCCCTACGTGTCGGATGCGGCGAAACAGGAACTGGCCGATTCGGCCGCGCCGCCGATGCGCGTGGTGACCATCGGCGCCGGCGCCGGGGCCGTCTCGATCGGAGGGGAGACCGTGCTCTTCCGCCACGAGGAGAAGTTCCACCGCGCCACCGCCGTGGCCGTTCGCGTCAGCGATCAGGGCGACGTCGCGGCGGCGGTCGCTGCCATTGGCCGGCTCAAGTTCGTGCGCAGCGGAAAGCCGGTTCACGTCGAGATGATCGCCCTCGAACAGAAGGGGGACGCCAAGTCGTTCCGCGCCGCGGCTGAGGTCATCAAAGCGCACACCGAACTGGCGGTGATCCTGATGAGCGCCGACCCGGGCGCGCTCGCTGGCGCGCTCGAGGTCCTGGCCGATCGCAGGCCGCTGCTGTACGGCGCGACGAAGTCGAACTTCGACGAGGTCGTGCGGCTGGCCAAGGATTGCAACGTGCCCCTGGCGGTGAAGGGCGGCTCGTTCGACGAACTGGCGGATCTGACGGCCAAGGCCAAGCAGGCTGGCGTCGAAGACCTCGTCCTGGCGCCCGAGTTGGGGAGCGCGGGACCGGCGGTGTCGGTCCTGACCCAGTTGCGGCGTCTGGCGCTGGAGAAGAACTTCCGCCCGCTCGGCTATCCCGTCCTTGCGCTCACCAGCGAAGAGGATCCGATCCAGGAGAGCCTGCAGGCGACGTTGTACGTGTGCAAGTACGCGTCCATCGTGGTCATGCGTGGAACGGAAGCGTGGCAGATCCTGCCCGTCCTCACCGCGAGGTACAACCTCTACACCGATCCGCAGGTGCCGAACGCCGTCGACGTGAAGCTGGTCAAGCTGCGCGACCCGGGTCCGGACTCGCCGGTGCTCGTGACCACCAACTTCGCGCTGACGTACTTCACGGTCGAAGGCGAAGTGGAGAACAGCAAGACGCCGACCTACATCGTCGTGGTGGACACCAACGGGTTGGGCATCCTCAACTCGTACGCCGACAACAAGCTGACCGGCGAGACCATCGCGAAGGCCGTGAAGGCCACGGGCGTGATGGACATGGTGAAGCACAAGCGCGTCGTCATCCCCGGGCTGGTCTCCGTGCTCAAGGGAGAACTGGAAGACGAGCTCGGGTGTGAAGTCGTCGTCGGCCCCGAAGAAGCGGCGGGCATTCCTGCTTTCCTGAAGACGCAGTGGAGAACGCTGGCAAGCGCATGACCGCCGGACCCGACACCCCCCACGGGCAGTCGAAGCACGTCGTGACCTTCTGGCCTGAGGGTGATCGTGTCGCTGTGTCTCCCGAGCAAACGCTGCTCGAAGCGGCCGGGCTCGCCGGCATGGACCTGACCAGTCTGTGCGGCGGCGACGGCCTCTGTGGGAAGTGTCGGATGGTGGTGCGCCAGGGGAACGTCAGCGCCCAGCCGACCGGTCTGCTGAGCCGGGAAGAAATCCGGTGCGGCTACGTCCTCGCGTGCCAGACGGTCGCGGCTGGCGACATCGAGGTGGAGATTCCGCCGGAGTCGCGCCCGTCGGGCGCCCAGATCGTCATCGATGTGGATGCCCAGCGGTTCCGGGCCCTGTACCCGATGGCGGATGCGGTTGAGGCACCGTCCGGCTCGCTCACCCGCAAGATCTACCTGGAGCTGCCACCGGCCAGCCTGGACGACAGCCTCTCCGATCAGTCGAGGCTGTTTCGCGGGATCCGGAGCTACCAGTCCGCTCCCGTCATGCAACTGGGACTCAAGGTGCTCAAGGACCTTCCCCGACTGCTGCGTGCGGCGGACTGGAAGGTGACCGTCACGCTGGGTTGGCGCGGCGGGACGGTCGAAGTGCTGCAAGTCGAACCGGGCGACACCTCCGATCGAAACCTGGGCGTGGCCGTCGATGTCGGCACGTCAACCGTCGTGACGCACCTCGTCGATCTGAGCACGGTGAAGAGACTGGATGCCGAGGCGGTGTACAACTCGCAGCGGCAGTGGGGCGACACCGTCATTCGACGAATCGTCCACGCGGGGACGCCGGGCGGGCTCGATGAGCTGCAGAAGGCCGTGGTCAGCGACATCAACGGGATGATCTCGGTGCTCGCGGAGCGCAACAACGTGGCCCTCCATGACATCACCGCGATCGTCTGCGCGGGCAACACCACGATGACGCACCTCCTGCTCGGCCTGGATCCGAGCCCGATCCGGAAGGCGCCGTACGTGGCGCCGTCCTCCTCGACGCCGCCGCTGCGGGCCGCGGAAGTCGGCATCCACATCAACCCGCGCGGGCTGCTCTACACGGTGCCCAGCATCGGCGGCTGGGTTGGCGGCGACATTACCGCGGGGATGCTGTCGGTGGGGATGCGGCGGTCCGAGGCCGTCCAGATGCTCGTCGACATCGGCACCAACGGCGAGATCGTGATCGGGAACCGCGACTGGGCGATCACCTGCTCCTCGTCGGCCGGGCCGGCCTTCGAAGGCGCGGGCGTGCGGCACGGCATGAAGGCGATGCACGGCGCCATCGAGCGGGTGGACATCGGTCCTGGCGATGCGGTGCACTTGAGGACGGTCGGCGGGACCCGCCCGCGCGGCATCTGCGGGTCCGGCCTGATCGACGTGGTGGCCGAGCTGTACACCGCCGGGTTCATCGACCGCTCGGGAAGCCTGGTGCCCGGATCGACTCGGCGGATCCGCGAAAACGACGGCTTCCTCGAATTCCTGCTGGTGCCCGGCTCCCGCTCCGAAACCGGCAATGACATCGTCATCACGCAGTCGGACCTCTCCAACCTGCTGAGCGCGAAAGCGGCCATCTACTCCGGCATGCAGGTGCTGGCGCGCGCCATCGGCCTCGATTTCCGCCACGTGGAGCTTGTCTACATCGCCGGCGGCTTCGGCAACTACGTGGATCGCGCGAAGGCAATCACGCTCGGGCTGATTCCGGACATGCCGACCGAGAAGATCAAGTTCGTCGGGAACACGTCGATTCACGGCGCGGACCTCGGCCTGCTCTCCGTGGAGTCGTGGCACGAGCTGAACACGATCGCGGAATCGGTGACGTACTACGACCTGATCAACTATCCCGACTACTACGACGAGTTTCTGGCGGCCCGATTCATTCCGCACACGGATCTGAGCCGGTTTCCTTCTGTTCGGCACCCGCGGGGCGTGGAGGCCCGGGTCTGAAATGGCATTTGCACTGGCTGTCGCCGGAAAGGGCGGCATCGGCAAGACGTCGCTGGCGGCTCTTCTGGTTCAGAGTCTCGTCGATCGAGGCGAGGGGCCCGTGCTCGCGGTCGATGCCGACCCGAACCCGAACCTGGGGAACGCGCTCGGCCGCCGCGTGGAGAAGACGATCAGCGAGCTGCGCAACGAACTGCTGGATCACGTGCGCAAGCTGCCGGCCGGCGTGACCAAGGACGACTACCTCGAGATGGGGATCCAGGAGTGCCTGGCGGAGGGCCCGGGGTTTCGATCTGCTGGCGATGGGCGCCGGCGAGGGGCCGCGCTGCTACTGCGCGGTCAACAACGTGCTGCGCCGCTGCATCGATCGTCTGAGCGGGGCGTACCGCTACGTAGTGATGGACAACGAAGCCGGCCTGGAGCACCTGTCGCGCTGCACGACGCAGGACATCGACGTGCTCCTCATCGTCAGCACCGCTCATGCGGTACCGCTGGAGACGGCGGTCCGGATCCACCAGTTGACCGCCAAACTGCCCTTGCGGATTGGCCGGCAGTATCTCGTCGTCAACGACGTGGCTGCTGGTGACGAGGAGATTCGGCGGCGGGTGCAGGAGCGCTTCGGGAGCCTGGAGTTGCTGGGGACCGTTCCCACCGACCCGAACGTGCGCGAGCGCAGCCTGCTGGGCGAATCCCTCGCCGGGCTCGGCGCGGATTCGCCGGCGCGTCTCGCCGTGAAATCGATGTTGGACCACGCACTGATCGAAGCACACGCACACGGAGGCGGCAGATGATACCGGACACGAAGAAGGCTTGGGGCGGACGGGTTAACGCGGTGACGATCGGTGCGACCCCGGCCGAGGGTGGAACGCGATCCACCACCGTTACCATCGGGGGGGCAGGAACGCTGCCTTACCTGGCGTTCGATGGACCCGTCAGCCGGGCGGCTCTGGCGATGGAGATCTGGGACGTGTACCCGCAGGACTGGCCCGAGCCGCTGAAGGCGGCTTTCGGCGACGTCCTCCACGATCCCGTGGCCTGGGCCAAAGCCTGCTGCGAGATGGGTGCCGATCTGATCTGCCTGCGGCTCGCGGGCTGCCACCCCGATCGCGGCGACCGGACTCCACAGCAAGCGGCCGAGACGGTGAAGCAGGTCCTGAAGGCCGTGCCGGTTCCCTTGATCATCCTGGGCTCCGGGAACGCGGAAAAGGACAACGAGGTGTTCCCGGCCGTCGCGGAAGCGTCGGCGGGCGAGAACTGCCTGATCGGGGTCATCACCGAGAAGAACTACAAGACGCTCACCGCCGTGTGCACCGCCTACAAGCACAAGGTCATCGCGGAGTCCCCCTGCGACGTGAACATCGCGAAGCAGGTGAACATCCTCGCGCAGGACATGGGTTTTGCGGTCGAGAACATCGTGCTGTTTCCGACCACCGCCGCCCTCGGCTACGGCCTCGAGTACATCTACTCGGTGATGGAACGAGCCCGCCTCGCCGGCTTGAAGGGTGACCGGATGCTTGCCCAGCCGATGATTTGCGACGTCGGGCTCGAGGTCTGGGCGGTGAAGGAAGCGCGTGTGAGCGAAGCGGAAATCCCCGAGTGGGGAGCCCAGAGTCATCGCGCGCCGCTGTGGGAAGCGGCGACCGCGGCGGTGTACCTGGAGTCTGGCGGCGATCTCGATCATCCTGCGCCACCCGGAGGCGCTCCGCGCCGTGAAGAAGTTAATCGTCGCGCTGAGCGAAACGCCGGCCGCGGCAGCCACAGCTTAAGGGAGGCACAGTCATGGGAATCATCCTGATCGGTGAGCGCATCAACGGGTCCTTCAAGGATGTGGGACAGGCCATTCAGACGAAGGACAAGGCCGTGATCCGGGATTGGGCGTCCAAGCAGGCCGCCGCCGGAGCCAACTATCTTGACGTGAACATGGGCGCGGCGTCGCGCAGCGTGGACGACTTCGCCTGGCTGGTCGAAACGGTGGCGGAATCCACGACGATGCCGATTTCGCTCGACTGCAACCGCCTCGACATGTTCAGCACGGGCCTGAAGGTCATTCGGAACACGGTCGGCAGCGACCGGCCGGTCATCATCAACAGCACCACGGCCGAGGACTCGAAACTCGTGCCGTTGCTGGAGATGGCCTCGCAGTACAAGGCGGGGATCCTGGGCGTCGTGATGGACGAAAGCGGCAGCCCGCAGGACGTGGACAAGCGTCTCGAGCTCGGCGGCAAGATCTTCGCGTCCGCACTGGACGCGGGCCTGTCGCCTGAGCAGATCATCCTCGACCCGATCGTCATGCCGGTCAAGTTCATGCAGGACCAGGCGAAGAACGTGCTGCTGGCGATCCAGCAGATGACCCAGCTGTCCGATCCGGCTCCGCACATCTCGATCGGCCTGAGCAACGTGGCGTCCAAGACCGAACAGAAGAAGCTGATCAACCGCACCTTCCTGGTCATGGCGATGGCGATGGGGCTGGACACGGCCATTATCAACGTCTGCGACGAGGAGTTAATGCAGGCGATCGCGACGGCCGAAATCCTGCTTGGGCAGGAGATTTACAGTGACGCGTACCTGAAGGCCTACCGGCAGAAGAGCGCGCCGATGGCCGCACAGGTATAGGTAGAATGAGCAGCCAACAGGACCGCGGTTGAAGGACCGGGACTCAGCATAGCGAGGATTACGATGAACCAGAAAACCGTCCAGAAGAGTGTCGATGCTGCCACCGTGGAGATGATCCAGATCGCCAAGGACCAGCACTTCGAGTTGGTCTGGGATCGTTACCAGGGACAAGGGAAGCACTGCGTCTTCGGCCAGGAGGGGCTGTGCTGCCGGCTCTGCAACATGGGACCCTGCCGGATCAACCGGTCCGGCGGCGAGCCGAGCCATGGCGCCTGCGGTGCCAACGCCGACACGATCGTCGCGCGGCACCTGTCCCGGATGATCGCGGCGGGCACGGCCGCCCACTCCGATCACGGACGCGACGTGGTCCACACCCTGCACCTCGCGGGCGAAGGCAAGGGCGGGTACTCCATCAAGGATCCCATCAAGCTGCGCGCGCTCGCAGCGGAATTCGGAATCAAGGTGGATGGACGAAGCAACACGGACCTGGCCAAGGCCGTCGCCGACTTCGCCGGGCAGATGTTCGGCCAGCAGGAAGGCGAGCTGCCGCTCACCTCCCGGGCGCCCGCCAAGCGCCTGGACCTCTGGCGCCGGCTCGGGATCGTGCCGCGCGGCATCGACCGCGAAGTGGTCGAGGTGATGCACCGCAGCACCATGGGTGTCGACAACGACTACAAGAACATCCTGCTGCACGGCATGCGCGCGGCCCTGGCGGACGGCTGGGGCGGCTCGATGATCGCCACTGACGTGCAGGACGTCCTCTTCAATTCCCCGCAACCCATCCGTTCGAGGGTCAATCTCGGCGTGCTGAAGCACGACGCGGTCAACATCCTCGTGCATGGCCACGAGCCCGTCCTCTCGGAGATGCTCGTCGCCGCCAGCCGGGATCCCGAGATGCTCGCCCTGGCCCAGAAGCAGGGCTCCGCCGGGATCAACATCGCCGGGATCTGCTGCACCGCCAACGAGATTCTCATGCGCCATGGCATTCCGGTGGCCGGCAACTTCCTGCAGCAGGAACTGGCCATCGTCACGGGCGCCGTCGATCTCATGGTGACCGACGTCCAGTGCGTCATGCCCTCGGTGGCGAGCCTGGCCAATTGCTTCCACACGAAACTGGTCACGACCTCGCAGAAAGCCCGGATGCCCGGCGTTGAACACATCGCATTCAAGGAAGAGAGCGCGTACGAGAGCGCGAAGGCGATCGTCGCCAAGGCCGTGGAGAGCTACTCCCGGCGCGATCCGAGCAAGGTCAACATTCCGACCGCCAGCGAGGACCTGGTTGCGGGATTCACGACCGAGTCGGTGTTCAACTTCCTGGGCGGACGCTTCCGGGGAACCTTCCGGCCGCTGAACGACGCCATCATCGACGGCCGGCTGCGCGGCGCCGTCGGCGTCGTGGGCTGCAACAACCCGAATATCATGCACGACTACGGGCACACGACCCTGACCAAGGAACTGCTGAGACACGACGTCCTGGTCGTGACGAGCGGCTGCGCGGCCATCGCGAATGCCAAGTGCGGCCTGCTGCGCCCCGAAGCCGCCTACGAAAGCGCCGGCGACGGATTGAGGGAGATTTGCGACACCGTCGGGATCCCCCCGTCCTTCACGTCGGGGCCTGCGTCGACAACTCGCGCATCCTGACCACGCTGATCGAGATCGTGGCTGAAGGCGGGCTGGGCGACGACTTCTCGAAGCTTCCCGTTGCGGGATCGGCGCCCGAGTGGATGTCGGAGAAAGCCGTTGCAATCGGGTTCTACTTCGTGGCCTCCGGCGTGCTGACCCACTTCGCCACGCCCTTCCCGGTGGAGGGCAGCCCCGCCGTGAACCAGTTCATCACGAAGGACATCGAGGAGGTCACCGGAGGACGGTTCTTCTTCGAGAGCGACCCGGTCAAGGCCGCCGCCGAGATCGTCGCGCACCTCGATCGGAAGCGCGCCGAGCTGAAGCTCGCGCCGGCGATGTACGCCCCGACCGATGGCCATCGGGCTGCTGCCGTGGGGGCCTGAGCGTGGCCGAGAAGATGCGGGTCAACCCCACCTGGGCTGCGAGCATCGAACGGCAGCTCGGGGAGGCGCGGGAGGTGTTGCGGGGCGTGGACCCGACGAGGCTCGCCGTGCGTTCTGGCGCTCGCGTCGACAGCGCCTCCGGCGAGCCGCGTCTGGAACTCACGTTCTGGGGCCGCCCCTATACAGTGGCCTGGCCGGACGTGACCGCCCGAGACAGCGAGGGCGGCGGTTGTCCACTGCCGATCGAGTCGGCGCTCCTGCAGTATCTTCTTCTGGCCGATGGGACGCCCGTCGAGAACGAGTGGGTCTCGCTCCGCAACTTGCCGCACGGCGCGTTCTACGAGCAGGCGTTCCAGGGATACAGCGGCGGTCCGCTGGCCAAGGCGTACCGCCGGGATCTGCCCGGCTTTCGCGCGGCCGCCGAGCGCCTCGGGGGAGAGCCGGTCGAAACCGGGAGCGCGGCTTATCGATTCTGGGCCTTTCCACGCGTCCCGATCGCCGTCGTCTTCTGGTCTGGCGGAGACGAGTTTCCCGACAGCGCGCAGGTCCTGTTCGACAGCAGCGCCGGCCACTACCAGCCAGTGGAAATGCTGGCGCACCTGGGCGGCATGTTGTGCGACAGGTTGATAGCGGCGAAGACTACGTAGGCCGGCCCTTTAGGGCCGGCGGTTTGGCGGGGCTAAAGCCCCGCCCTACATTCAAAGAACCAACAACATGAAGATCGCAGTCAGCGGTAAGGGCGGAGTCGGCAAGACGACACTGACGGCCACGTTGGCCCGGGTGGCGGCTGCAAAGGGCAAGCCGGTTCTCGCGATCGACGCGGATCCGAACCCGAATCTCCATATCGCGCTGGGCCTCTCGTCCGCGCCGCCGGCTTTGGTCGGCATGAAGGCGCTCATCGAAGAGCGCCTGGGTTCGATGGAGGGGTTCTTCCGGCTCAATCCCAAAGTGGACGACATTCCGGAGCAGTTCTCCGTGGTCGAAGGCGGCGTCCGGCTCCTCACGATGGGCGGCGTCGTCCGGGGAGGCGGAGGCTGCGCGTGCCCGCAGAGCACGTTCCTGCGCAGCCTGATGCAGCACATCATGCTCGAGCGTTCGGACTGGGTGTTCATGGACTGCGAGGCCGGCCTCGAGCATCTGGGCCGGGCCACCTCCATGGGCGCCGACGCGATGCTCATCGTCGTCGAACCCAGCCGGTCGTCCATCGAAACGGCCATTCAGATCAAGAAACTGGCGGGCGACATCGGTCTTTCGCGCTTGTTCATCATCGGCAACAAGATCCGGGACGCCGAGGAACGACAGTTGATTGAACAGGCCCTGCCGGGAATGACCATCCTGGCCACCCTTCCGGAGAGCGCCGCGCTGCGCCGGAGCGGCGGCCTCGGAACGCCGGCTGACGATCCGGACTTCTCCGCGGCGGCCGGTAGGATCCTGGACGCCATCGCCGCGAAGGTCTGACCAAGGAGCACGTTTTAAGATGTAGGCCGGCCCTTCAGGGCCGGCGCGCGCGCCGCAGCGGTACCGCGAGCGAGTTGCGCGAGCGAGCCGCGTGAACGGAGCGGGGATCGCGGGGCCCCCGCGAGTGAACGCGTAAGGGGGTGCGCGGGGGCAAAGCCCCTCGCATTCCAAAAGGAGCAGGAACATGCCGTACGACGCGACCAAGATGGCTGATTGGCAGATTTCCGAAGCCGCGGAAGTCAACATGCCGACCGTTGACCAGTGGCAGGAGAGGCTCGGGCTGCAGAAGGACGAGATGCTGCCGATGGGCCGGCTGGCGAAGCTCGATTTCCTCAAGATCATCGAGCGCCTGAAGGACAAGCCGGACGGCAAGTACATCGAAGTCACGGCCATTACGCCCACGCCGCTGGGCGAAGGGAAGAGCACGACGTCCTGCGGGCTGATGGAAGGCCTGGGCAAGCGGGGCCTCAACGTCGGCGGCGCGCTCCGGCAGCCCTCCGGCGGGCCGACGATGAACGTGAAGGGCACGGCGGCGGGCGGCGGCAACGCCCTGCTGATTCCGATGACCGAGTTCTCGCTGGGGCTCACGGGCGACATCAACGACATCATGAACGCCCACAACCTCGGCATGGTCGCGCTCACTTCCCGCATGCAGCACGAGCGCAACTACGACGACGAGCAACTCGAGCGGCTCACGAAGATGCGGCGCCTGAACATCGACCCGACGGCCGTCGAGTTCGGCTGGGTCATCGACTTCTGCGCGCAGTCGCTGCGGAACATCATCATCGGGCTGGGCGGCAAGTCGGACGGCTACACGATGCAGTCGAAGTTCGGCATCGCCGTCGGATCCGAGCTCATGGCGATTCTGGCCGTCGCGTCCGACCTGGGCGACCTGAAGGAGCGCATCAACAACATCACCGTCGCCTTCGACCGGAGCGGCAAGCCCGTCACCTGCGGCGACCTGGAAGTGGGGAACGCCATGGCGGCGTTCATGCGCAACACGATCAACCCGACGCTCATGTGCACGGCGGAATACAACCCCTGCCTGGTGCATGCGGGGCCGTTCGCCAACATCGCCGTCGGGCAGTCCTCGATCATCGCGGACCGGGTCGGCCTGAAGCTGTTCGACTATCACGTGACCGAGTCGGGGTTCGCCGCCGACATCGGCTTCGAGAAGTTCTGGAACGTGAAGTGCCGTCTGAGCGGCCTGACGCCGCACGTGTCCGTGCTGACCACCACCGTTCGCGCCTTGAAGATGCACGGCGGCGGCCCGAAGGTCGTGCCCGGCAAGGCGCTGCCCGACGAGTACACGAAGGAAGACGTGGGCCTGGTCGAGAAGGGCTGCGAGAACCTGGTGCACCTGATCGGCGTGATCCGCAAGTCCGGCATGAATCCCGTCGTCTGCATCAACCGCTTCGTCACGGACACCAAAGCCGAGTGTGCCGCCATTCGCAGGGCCGCTGAGGCCGCCGGCGCCCGGTGCGCCGAATCGCAGCACTGGCTGCTCGGCGGCGACGGCGCGCTCGATCTGGCCGACGCCGTCATCGACGCCACCAAGGAGACGCCGAACTTCAAGTTCCTCTATCCGCTCGAGATGCCGCTGAAGGACCGGGTGGCCCTCATCGCGAAAGAGATCTACGGCGCCGACGGCGTGGACTGGTCGCCGGAGGCGGATGCCAAGGCCAAGATGCTGGCCGCGGACCCCGAGTACGCGGATTACGCGACGATGATGGTGAAGACGCACCTGAGCCTGTCGCACGATCCGACGAAGAAGGGCGTGCCGAAGGGCTGGCGGCTGCCGATCCGCGACGTGCTGATCTACTCGGGGGCCAAGTTCCTCTGTCCGTGCGCGGGCGCGATCAGCCTGATGCCGGGCACGAGCTCGAACCCGGCGTTCCGCCGCATCGACATCGATCCGAAGACGGGAAAGGTCTCGGGGTTGTTCTAGATTTGATCCGGGGGCGTTGCCCCCGGACCCCCTGCTCGCTCCCTCGCCCGGCTTGCCTCCAGTGACAAGCGTCCAGGCAAGTCGGGCTCCGCTCGCGAGGGCTCGCTCGCGCAGCTCGCTTGCCAGGCGGGGGCTGCGCCTCCGCACACCTCCCGACGCATTCCGAGAGCGGCCGATGCCGCCTGCTCAGGCGGCCGTGACGGTGATACGACCGGACCTGCGCGACTTCGGCTTGCGCCGGATGACAATCTCGACGTCCTGATCGAGCGCGGTCAGGAGGTTCATCAAGCGTTCAACCGAGAATCCGTCGAGTTTGTAGTGACGGAGGGCCGAGACCTTCGGTTGGGTGATACCGAGTCGGTTCGCCGCCTCGGTCTGCGCCAGGTGGCGCACCTCGAGCAGTTGATTGAGCGCATACGCGAGACGCAGCTTCGTCTGCCGCTCCGCGGCATCCGGGTATCCGAGATCCGCGAAGACGTTGCCGGTCCCACGAACGATCGTGTCCTGGTCGATGCTACGCCTGGCGGCCATTCTGCCCCCCGTGATCTCTCGCCGCGACCTTCAAATGGCGACATATTCTTCTGAAACGCGTGGACGCACGTAGACGGCTCTGCTGACCGAACGGTGACACGGCCCGATAGGCGTGGAACTCGAGAAAGCGGCTTCGAGGACCGACCCAGTGCAGCGGTTTCCGCCTGGCGCTGGAACGGGCCGCACGGACACATTATCCCAGTTTGGGAATATGCCGTCAAGGCGGCAAGACCCGCTGAGCCCGGCGTTGTGCCGCGGCCGGTGAGCGCCGCGACAGGGCGACCGGGCTCACTTCATCTGACGAACGCTGAACGCGCCGCGGACGTCGCCGGTCTTGTAGCCGGTGGCCTGGTCCCTGGGATAGGAGGTCTTCAGTCTGGCCGACACTTCCGGGGTGAGCGTGCTGCCGTGGCAGGCGAGGCACGGCATGCCTTCGGCGATGACGATGGCCTTCATGTAACGGACCTGGGACTTGCCCCCGTCCATCACCACTTCGGAGTACTCGAGGCTGGCCGGGTCTTCGCCGCGAGCTTGGCGCCTGTCGAAGTCCTGCAGCACTTTCTTCTCCCAGGCGTCCGGCGCGTTGTCGGGATTGCGGGGTCTCAGGCTGGTGCGGCTGATCTTCAGGCCCTTCTTCTGTGAGAGGGCCGCGGTCACCGCCGGCGCTTTTTCGCTGCACACGACGATGGCGTTGACGGGCCCGCCGGCCTTCAGGGCGCCCTGCAGTTCGGCCTGGATGGCCTGCGCGAGTTCCTGCACCGCCGCGCGGCTGGCGGCAGCCTGATCCTGGGTGTCGTCGGCGCGCGCCGCGAGACCGAGCAGGCCGGTTGCCAGAAGCAAAAGACTCAGTCCTCTCATGGCTGACCTCGTTTTCGGGTCCGGCCCACTAGCGCGGCAGGCGCCGGAACCGCAGCTCGACCTCCAGCCGGATCGTGTCGTCCACGCTCAGGATCCGCGCGAGCTGCGGCTTCGGGATCTTGAACGTGTCGAACGTGAAGCTCGTCTCGGCACGGCCGGCCACCTGCTGGGGGTTGAACGTGGAGACGATGTTCCAGGTCACGTCGGCGGTCGTGCCATAGACGGTCATGGCACCGACGAGCTGGAAGCCGGCCTGCGCCGGATTCTGGCTGGGGAACGGCCACGGCAGGCCCCTGGCTTCCCGCGGCACGAACTCGGCGGCGGGGAACTTCTCGGTGTTGAGTCCGCGCGGGCCGCGCATGAACCCATCGCGCTGATCCTGGTCGCTCTTCAGCGTGCGCAGATCCACGGACAGGCGCGACTCGGCGCGGTTGACGGCGCCATCAGGCCCCAGCACGACCACGCCGGTCACGTCGGTAGTGGTGCCGACGGCGTCGTTCGGGAAGTTGATGCCGGCGAGCTGCTCGCGGACCCGGTAGGTGGCCTTGGACCCTTCGACCACCTCGAGGCGCACGCCCGCCTTCAGTTCCTGTTCGGTGGGCGCCGCGCCGCGTCCGCGCGCTTGAGGCGCTGGCTTTGCTGCGCCGCGGCGGGCGGCAAGGCGGCGAGGGTGACAACGCTCGCGAGGAGGGCCAGGGCCGTTCGGGATCGGCACATCATGGCCCGATCGTAACTCCGAGTGAGAGGAAAGTGGACTGGGGGCGGACCGGGGCGCGACGCGAACGCGGCTACTTCCCTCCGGATGGCGTGGCGTTCGTCAACACCTTCGTCCAGTTCAGGATGACCGTCAGCGAGGCACAGAAGGCTCATTCGTCCCGCGCCCGTGCCTCGAGAAATGCGAGGTCTTCGGCGTCGCCCGGGGCCGAGCGTGACGCTTTGGCGATTCGTTTGAGTCTTCGTAGATCGGCTTCGGACGCGATCAGGAAGACATGTGACGCGATCTTGCGGCGATGGGCGTTTGCCACGAGCTCCGCGGCCGGCACGGGGAAATCGAAGAGCAGGTCGATCCGCAGTCCGGTCTCAGGATTGACGAAATAGGCGCTGGCCGGCGCGTCGAGCCGCATGCGAACCGCCGCGACCCTCCGGTTCGAAATGGTCGCGGTGACGTCTCCGTTCTCGTTCAGTCGGGACGCGAGTTCGAGTCCGCGACCATAGAACACGCCGACGAGTGCCTCGAGCCGGTCGTGCGGGTTGCCGATGACGAAGTCGAAGTCGCGCGTGACGCGACGCGAGCCCAGCACAACCAGCGCCATGCCGCCGACGAGCACCGGATCGAAGCCCAGCGCGCGCAGCGCTCCGACAATTTCGCCGACTGTTTGCAGATGATCGGCGGGCCGAGCCACGAGCTACTTCCGGGGACGGCTGGCGTCCGGGAGCCGGTCGGCACAGGTCGCCAGGCGCGCGATGGGAGGCGCCGGCCTCAGTGTCGCGACGGCGTCCGCGTACCGCAGGTCGTGGAGGATCCGGCGGGCCGCCTGCAGCGACGCGGCGCGGGCGGAGCCTCCGGCCGACGCAATTCGTGTGCGCGCCGCGCTCGACAGCCGCCGGGCGCGCGCCCGTCCACCTTGTCGCCCGAGTGCCTTCGCCATCGCTGATGGGGTCATTATGCTTACCGGTAAGTATAGTACAGGACTGACGGAACCCATCCTTGCCAGGCAGCATGACGTCGAGCACGAGCGGGAATCGGGATGGCCTTGCCATCCGGACGAGACGACGGCGAAAATTTCGGCGACCGCTTTGACGCGTTGGCTTTCTCGGAGACGATGGCCCGTGGACTTCGAGGTCATAGGAGATATCGGCGATGAAGATTTCGCGCTGTGAACTGCCCCAGGCTGCTCGCCGGGCGGGCTCGCCGCGGTCGACCGCGCGCTGGAGCCGGCACGCATTTGGAAGAGAACGTGAGTGCGCTGCGGCTCAGCGCGTGCGTTAGGCCGACAATCGTCACCTTTCCCCCTGCTCCACCCTGTCCTCCCGCGCCCAGCACGGCGACGTTCCTGGCATACAGGGCCCGGTGAAGGTCCTTCTTCGGCGGCCTGTCGCTTGGCCGGGTCGCCGAAGTGTCGATTGCGAAGATCAGGCGGCCCCCCGCGCCGGGGTCCAGCGGTAGTAGGATTTGAGATGGGTCCCTTCCTGTGGAGAACTGCATGGCGTCCATCAACCGTCCTGAACCATCCACGGCCTCCAAAGCCCGTGAAGGTAGACAGGGACCGAATCGCGACGATGTCGCGCGCCGCGCGTACGACCTGTTCCTGGAACGCGGAGGCACGCATGGGTATGATGTCGAGGATTGGCTCGCCGCGGAACACGAAGTCGCGGCCCTGAGCGGCGACCACCCGCGTCTCGCACGGATCCCGGCAGAACGCCGCACGAGGCGACACGACCGGCAGTAGACGCGCCTTCGTTCGAGGCCTATCATCGGTACGTGCATTGAGTCCCCGATGCAGGGCCAGATCCTCGGACGCTTCAGTATTCTCGAAGAGATCGGCAAGGGCGGCATGGGCGTCGTCTACAAGGCCCACGACGCCCGTCTCGACCGGCCCGTCGCCCTGAAGATCATCCGGCCCGATTATTTCGCCAGCGACGAACGCCGGCAACGATTCGAGCAGGAGGCGCGCGCCGCCTCCGCCCTCCACCATCCGAACATCGTCACGGTTCACGACATCGCGCGCGATGGAGACCGCGACGTCATCGTGATGGAGTACGTCTCCGGCAAGACGCTCGACCAGTTGATCAAGAAGGGCGGGCTCACGCTGAATCTGGCGCTGGAGTACGCTATCCAGATTGCCGACGGGCTGAGCGGCGCGCACGTGGCGGGCATCGTCCATCGCGATCTCAAACCGTCGAACATCATGGTGACCGGCGACGGGACCGTGAAGATGCCTGGATTTCGGCCTGGCGAAGCTCTTCGAGACCGAATCGGCGGACCCGGTGAATCCCGCGGCGCCGACGGCGACGACGCGCTTGTCGCCGGACGGCCTGACGGAGGACGGCCACATCGTCGGGACCGCCGCCTACATGTCGCCGGAGCAGGCGGAAGGCACGAAGGTGGACAGCCGGTCGGACGTGTTCTCGTTCGGCGTCGTCCTGTACAAAATGGTCACCGGGCGCCGCGCCTTCCAGCGGGACACGCCGGCGCGCACGCTCGCGGCCATCGCGGGCGAGAATCCGGAACCGGCGGATCGCGTGCGCGGATGACGTACCGCCGGAACTGGCGCGCGCGATCGAACGCTGCCTGCGGAAGGAACCGCCGCGTCGATGGCAGAACCTGTCGGATTCTGCGCCTCGTGCTCCAGGATCTCAAGGAGGATTCGGAATCCGGCCGGCTGCGCGGAATCGCGGCCCCTGCGCGGTCGCGGACAAGATGGGGCTGGTGGGTGGCCGGCGTGATTGGTGTGGCGGCGGTCGCCGCGGTCGTCCTGTGGACGATCGTGAATCGCCCGCCGCCCCCCACGGCCGAACTCGCGGTCACGCGCCTGACGCTCGACGCGGGCACGACGATCTTTCCGTCGATCTCCCCGGACGGCCGGCTGCTGGCCTATGCCTCCGACCGGGCGCAACCAGGCAATTTCGACATCTGGGTCCAACAGGTCACCGGTGGCCCACCGCTCCGCGTCACGGACGATCCCGCCACCGACACCCAGCCGTCGTTCTCGCCCGACGGCGCGCACATCGCGTTCTGCTCGCAACGCGGCGGCGGAGGGATCTACGTCGTCAACACCCTCGGCACGGAGGAGGCCCGCCGCATTGCCGACCGCGGGTTCTTTCCCGAGTTCTCGCCCGACGGCTCGCAGATCGCCTACGTGGACATTCCGGCATCGCTCGATATCGGATTGACGCGGATCCGCCTGGTCGCGGCTGAGGGCGGACCGTCGCGCGAGTTTCATCCCGAGTTTTCGGTGTGGAGCGCCGCGATCTCCTCCCACCCAATCTGGTCGCCGGATGGGAGGTCGCTGCTGTTCCTCGGCATTCGGGCGGGCGACGCGAGCACCGTCGACTGGTGGGTCGCGCCACTCGACGGCGGGACGCCCACGCGCCTGAGCGCGCTCGCTGAGCTGTCGCTGAAACTCCCGTGGGGCCTGCCCCGCGCGTGGACGACCAACTTCGTGGTACTACGTCCAGGGATCGACCGTCCAGGGCGTGAACATCTTCCGCGCCCCGTTCGATGCCGCGCGTCTGGCCTTCGCGGGGAAACCCGAGCAGCTCACGACCGGTGCCGGCATGAAGTGGGCCGTCGCGCTCGCCCGCGACGGCCGCCTGGTTTACGCGCATACCACCTGGGTCCAGAACGTCTGGCAGATGGCCGCGCTGCCGGATCAGGGGAAGGTCCTGGGCGCGCCCGAGTTGGTCACGCGGGACGAGTCCGTCAAGTTCAGTCCGCGAATCTCGAGGGATGGCGGCACGCTTGCCTATACGGCCTTCAGCGGCGCCGAAGGCGCCGGCGCGGAAGTGCGGCTGAGGGATCTGTCCACCGGCCGTGAGACCAGGATCTCGTCCGCAACGGACGTGACCGACCAGATGGCGGTCCTGAGCGGCGACGGATTGGTGCTGGCTTACCGCCAGATCCGCGCCGGGCAGAATGTCTTCTTCGTGCATTCGGCCGGCATGGTGACCGACCGCGAACTCTGCCAGGGCTGCACAGTCCGTGCCTTCTTTTCGGATTCCCGGAATCCGCGCTCGTTCAGTACCGGCGTGCGGGAACTCGTGCGCCAACCGCTGGCGGCTGATGGCCGGACGCCCGTCCTGTCCGTCGACGGCACGGCAATCCTCGACGCGCGCCTGTCGCCGGACGACGGCTGGATCACGTATCTGCTGGGACTGCCTGACGGGCGAGCGGCAATCGAGGTCGCGCCGCTCGTGCCCGTGCCCGCCGACCGCCGGATGCGTGTCCGGGAGGACGACCACGTCCTGGCCTCGCCGAGATGGTCACCCAACGGAGCGTGGCTCTACTATGTTTCGGCCACCGATGGCTTCATGTGTGTGTGGGGACAACGCCTCGATCCCGCGACGAGGCGTCCGGCCGGACCTCCGGTCGCGATGCTGCATACCCACGGCAACCGCCAGATGAGCTTCCCGATCGGCCGAATGCCGCTCGAAGTTGCCTCGGACAAGTTCGTGCTGCTCCTGAGCGAGACGAAGGGCAACATCTACACGGCGCGGCTCGCGCGCTGGTGAGGCGGCCCGGAACTCGGTGGACAATGAAAATTGGAGGGTCCCATGACGGCTCGCACGACCTCGTCGACTCTGACGGCAAGCTTCTTGTTCCTCTGCGCCGTGGCGCTAGCCTGGGCGGCGCCCGGTCAGGCGCCGGCGACTGTACAGCAGCCGTCGGCCCGGGCGATTCCCGGCATCACCGCCAAGGACGCTTATCCCAACGGTTGCGTGGACTGCCACGTCGCGGCGAAGGACGGCGACGCGCGGCTGAGCGTGCTGTTGGCGAAATGGACGACCGCGGTGCCCGCGGCGCTGGCGGACAAAGCCAAAGCGGCGTCCGCGGACGCGTCAAAGATCAAGGGCAAGCATCTGGCGATGACCAACGTAAAGGCGAACGTGCCGCAGACCTGCCTCGCCTCGTGCCATAAGAAGGGATCGGTGATCGCGCCGCCCTTCGCGCAGCTCATGCACCTGATTCACCTGACGGGTAGCGCGCAGAACCGGTTTCTGACCGTCAACCAGGGCGAGTGCACCTACTGCCACAAGCTGGATCAGAAGACCGGCACGTGGAAGATCGCGACCGGCGCGGAAAAATGACAACAGCTGGCTGAAGACCTCCGCCGTCGCAGGTGACCGCTCCGGCGCGACAGGATTATCTCCCGGCCACGTGATCGCCGGCGAGATTCAGGCGGCGCAGCAGGTCCTGGAACCTGGGATCGGGGCGGAGTGCCTCGAATTCTGGCGAGAGTCGGATGTACTCGAGCAGCGCTCCGTGCTGCTCGTAGGCCCGCTCCAGCCAGTCGATCGCGGCCTCCTTGTCGCCGGCCTCCGCGTACAGCGGGGCCACGGAGAAGCCCATCACGTACTGCGTGCGCGAGCGGGCCGTCAAGGTCTCGGCCGCCGCGCGCATCGCGCCGGCGTACCCCGCCTGCCGCTGGCCCCGATCGAACGCCTTGACCAACTCGGCGTCACCCTGGGCCGAGAACGTCGCACGCGCCTCCGCCAGGGCCTCCTCGAACATCCGCTTCCGCGCGTAGGCTCTGAAGAGGTGATGGTGGGCCCAGACGAAGCCCGCATTCATGCGCAGGGCTTCCTGACACACCGCGATGGCGTCGTCGTACCGGCCGGCACCGATGAGCACCGAGGCATAGGCGGTGTGCAACGGGAGCGACAGGGGATCGAGTTCGCGAGCCCTTCGGCCTTCCCGCACGGCCTCCTCGGTCCGCCCCTGCCCCCCCACGAACTGCGCGTAGTTCATGCGCGCCCACGCGTTGCTCGGATTCAGCTCGAGGGCTCGCCGGAACTCCTTTTCCGCCGTGACCCAGTCCCAGCCCTGCACGCTGATGAACGCCAGGGACGCGTGCGCGTCGCCCACCTGATCGTCGAGCTGGACCGCCCGTACCGCGTGCATCTTCGCCGTCTCGAGCGCCTCTCTGGGCGGGACGAGCCCGGAGAAGTTCCGGGCCACGTTGACGTCGGCAAGCCCGGCGTGCGCAAGCGCGAAGGCGGGATCCTTCGCCAGCGCGCGGTTGAAGAACTCCTCGGCCTTTTGAAGCGCTTCGGGGGTCGCCTGAAACAGGGAATAGCGCGCCTTGAGGTAGTCCTCGTACACGTCGGGCCGCACCGGTGTGGCCGTGAGGCGCCGCTCGACCGCGGGCGCCAGCGCGGCCTGGATCCTGCTGGCGATGGCGCGCGCGACTTCGCCCTGCAGCGCGATGACGTCGCGCATGTCGCGTTCGTAGGTCGTCCGACCAGATGATCGACTCCGGTGACGGCGTCGATCAACTGCGCGGTGATCCGCACGCGGTCGCCGGATCCAGCGCCGAGCCCTCGACGACCGCGTCCACGTTCAGCTGCCGGGCAATCTCGCGCACCGGCTTGCCGCCGCCCCGGTACGCCATGACGGAGGTGCGCGAGATCACCTTGAGCCCTTCGATGCTCCCCAGGTGCGCGATCAGCACGTCGGTCATCCCGTCCGCGAAGTACTGCGTCTTCCGCGTTACCCGAGGCGTTGGTGAGGGGGAGCACGGCGATCGATTTGATCGACGGGGCCGCGGCCCCGCGGACCAGGAGCTTCCACACGCCGACCGCGGTGAGCGCCACCGTCACCACGACGAGCGCGGTCACGGCACGCCCCCGCGTCTGCCCGACCGCCGTCTGACGGCGACGCGCCCAGCCGGCAAGGACGCCGCCAGCGCGCCGGACACCTCGGCCATGTCAACCGGGCGCTGCCACGGGTCCTTCTCGAGGCAGCGCCGGATCACGCCCTGCACCGCCGGTGGGGTCGAGGACGGCAGCGCGTCCCAGCGCGGCTCGTCCTTGATGACAGCCGCCAGGACATCCGTGGCCGTACGCCCCGGGAATGCCCGCTGTCCGGCGAGCATCTCGTACAGCACGCAGCCGAATGCCCAGACGTCGGCGCGCGTATCGAGCGGCTCTCCGCGCGCCTGCTCGGGACTCATGTAGGACGGGGTGCCCAGCACCGTGCCGGCGATCGTGAGGCCGCGGGTGAGCGTGGCCTGCTCGGACGCCTTCTCTTCGCCTGACAGCACGGCGCTCTTGGCCAGCCCGAAATCCAGGACCTTCACCTTGCCGTCGATGGTGATCTTGACGTTCGCCGGCTTCAGATCCCGGTGGACGATTCCCCTGGCATGGGCGGTCCCCGAGCGCCTCGGCGATCTGCCGTGGCGATCCCGATGGCCTCCGTCAGGGGCATCGGTCCGGCTGCGATTCGCTCATCGAGCGACGGCCCCTCGACGAGCTCCATCGTCAGGAATGTCGATGCCGTCCACGTGCTCGACGGAGTAGATCGTGACAATGTTCGGATGGTTGAGGGACGCGAGGGTGCGCGCCTCCTGCTTGAATCGCTTCGCGCGCTCCTCGTCCTGCGTCAGCCAGCCGCCGAGCAGCTTGACGGCCACCTGGCGACCGAGCTCGCGATCCTCGGCGAGGTAGACCTCGCCCATGCCTCCCGCGCCGAGCCTGCTGAGGACGCGGTAACGGCCGATCTCGCGGCCGACCTCCAGCTGGCCTGGGGCGAAGGCGCGGGCTCCCGCGTTTCGCCGGCAACGGTCAGGTCGCCGGCAGGAGGGCCTCGACCTCGGCCCGCAGCGGCGCGTCGCCGCGGCAGGCCTCGTCGAGCGCACGGCGCCTCTCGGCAAGAGGCAGCCCGACCATCGCCGCTGCCAAGCGCCGCGCGCGTGTCGGGTGGTCCGAATTCAACGTTGGCGCCTGGTCTCGACGACCACTTCGCCGCAAGCTTAGCATTCCGGCGCCGAAGCGAGGCGACGGACCGGGCTCGCGACATCGGCCCAGCCAGCCGTCATTCGAAGAAGGGCGTCCGGAGCGCCGCTGACGCGGCCGGCCCTTCGTCCGTGTATCCGCATCGTGGCTGCTCGGTCACTGAACGATGCCGACTCGTTCAGCGACCGAGCAGCCGTTTCCCGGATTACCGAGGTGGCTGCTTGGGCCGTGCCGACAAGACGAACCAGATCGATTTTCTGACGCGCATGAAGCAGTACTTCGACCACCACCTCAAGGGCAGGGCGTCGCGAATGGACATGGAGGGAGGATGACGCCACACTGGTGCCTTGGATCTGTGATGCCGGACAACATCGTCGCGATGATGGTGGCCGTGAGTTTTGCGGCCGGCCTGAACGTGCCTGCGACCGTGGCCACGCTCGGACTGCTCGGACGGTTCGACGTGGTCGCGCTGCCGGCCCCCATTGCCATGCTCTCGAACGACTGGGTGATAGGCGTGAGCCTCGCGTTGTTCGTCGTCGAGTTTTTTGCCGACAAGACCCCGGTGTTCGACCTCTTCTGGAACATCCTGCAGACAGTCATCAGAGTGCCGGCCGGCGCGCTTCTGGCGTGGAGTGCGACGACGTCGTTCTCGCCGGCCGGACAGGTGGCGGTGGTTGTGGCTGGCGCCGTGATCGCGCTCGTGGCCCATGGCGGGAAGCTGGCCATGCGGAGCGCCGTGACGACCTCACCGGAACCGTTCTCGAACGTCGCGCTCAGCCTCGGTGAGGACGTCGTCGCGATCGGTTTGACCTGGTTTGCCGCCGAACACCCGTATGTCGCTCTCGGGATGGCGCTGATCCTTGTCGCCACCGTCGCGATTGTCATCCGCTGGGTCTGGCGGTCGCTGAAGACATACTTCAGGCGACCGTCCAATTCGGAACTGACCTGATCGGGCCTTCGAGCCCATCGTGAGAGGCAAGCCGTCGCGGGGTACTTCGGACGTGCGCTGGGTTTTTACGTCGAGGGGCAGCCGGCGGGCTGGGTCATGTGGCGGGGCGATAAGTCAGGCCCGCCGCCGTGGCAGAATGACGTCGACTGTGCTGCCTGAGCGGATTCCCGTGACGTCACCGCGCTGGCTGCTCGCCGGCCTCTTCCTCGTCACGTCGTCCACCCTCATGCTCGAGGTCCTGGACACGCGGCTCCTGTCGGTGCTTGTCTGGTATCACCTGACGTTCCTCGCCATCTCCGTCGCCATGCTCGGCATGGCGGCCGGCGCGGTGCTCGTGTTCGCGGGCGGACCGTGGTGGTCAGCCGCGCGCGTCCTGCGATGGCTGCCGGGCCTCGCCGCGGCGTTTGCCGTCACGATGACGCTCTCGCACCTGGCCAATCTCGCGATTCCGTTCCCGCTCGTGCACGACGTCTCCACGGCGGAAGTAGTCTCGATCGGCATCGCGACACTCGTCCTGACGCTCCCGTTCGTCGTGTCCGGCGTGGTCGTGACGCTGGTGCTGACGCGCACGGGCGGCAACATCGGCGCGATCTACGGCGCCGACCTGCTGGGCGCCGCGGCCGGCTGCCTGCTGATCATCGGACTGCTGAACCTGACGGATATCACGTCCACGGCGCTCGCGACCGCGGGCGTCGCGGCGGCCGGCGGATGGTGCTTCGCGCGTCATCGAGGCGCGCGCGGCCTCGCGTTCGTCGTCCTCGCGTTTGTCCTGTTCGGGTCGGCGGGCCTGAACACGCGGAGCGGCCAGCCGCTCGGCGTGCTGTATCCGAAGAACCGGGGCCTCTGGCTCGCGCAGGGCGATTCTCGATCTGTCCGTCTGGAACTCGCATTCCTACGTCGTCGTGCGCAAGCCGCAGACGACCGTGCCGTTCCTGTGGGGCGGCGGGCCGAATCCGCCGCAGACGCCCGTGCAGATTGCCTGGGCCGCGATCGACGGCGACGCAGGCACGCCGTTCACGCAGTGGGACGGCCGGGTCGAATCGCTCGACTGGATTCCGTTCGATGTCACGTCGCTGCCGTACCAGATTCGCCACGGCCGTGCGGGCGTGATTGGCGTGGGCGGCGGGCGCGACGTGCTGAGCGCGATTTGGGCCGGCAGTGCGTCGGTGACCGGCGTCGAGATCAACACGTCGTTCGTGACGGCGCTGACGGGCCCATACCGCACCTTCACCGGTATCGTCGATCACCCGGGCGTGCGGATCGTGAATGACGAGGCGCGCTCGTACCTGACACGCAGCGGCGATCGGTTCGACACCCTGCAGATGTCGCTCATCGACACCTGGGCCGCGACCGGCGCCGGCGCGTTCACGCTGACCGAAAACGGCCTCTACACGCGCGAGGGCTGGCGGGTGTTCCTGCAGGCGCTCGCGCCGGCGGGCGTGTTCAGCGTCTCGCGCTGGTACGAGCCGAACGCGTTTTCGGAAACCACGCGGCTCCTGTCGCTGGGCGTGGCGGCGCTGATCGACCTCGGCGTCGGCACGCCGTCGCAGCACCTCGTCCTCGCGACGTCCGGTCGCATCGCGACGCTGCTGGTCTCGCCCGCGCCGTTCACCGCCGCTGACGGCGCAGCGCTCCAGGCGGCGGCCGATCGCTACGGCTTCTCGCTGCGCGTGTCGCCGTGGCACGAGGCCGACGACGAGACCTTCCGCCGGATTGCGCAGGCGACGACGATGCCGGCGCTGATGCAGGCGACGGCGCATCCGGCGCTCGACTTCTCGCCGCCGTCGGACGCGCGGCCGTTCTTTTTCAACATGCTCAAGCCCGCCGCCTTCTGGCACCGGGAGAGCCTGCCGGTCGGCGGCGTCTCGGCCGGCAATCTGCTGGCGACGTCGACGCTCTTCGTGCTGCTGGCCGTCGTCATCGTGCTGATGGCGGCGATTGTCGGCTGGCCGCTCGCCATGATGGGGCGGCCCGCGATGCCGCGCGGCGTCTTCGGCGCCGCGCTCGCGTACTTCAGCGGCATCGGCGTCGGCTTCATGTGCATCCAGATCCCGCTCCTGCAACGGCTGTCGGTCTACCTCGGCCATCCGACGTACACGTTCTCGATCGTGCTGTTCACGATGATCCTCGCGGCGGGCGTCGGCTCGGTGTGGTCCGACCGGATCGACGCGCGGAACGGCCGCGCGATCCGCGGGCTGCCGTTCGCGATCGCCGCGCTCATTCTGCTCGACGCGTTCCTGATGCCTCTCGTGATGGACGCGACGCTCGCGTTCGGCCTCGCCGGCCGCACGATCGTCGCCGTCCTGTTCATCGTTCCGGTCGCGTGCGCCGTCGGTTGCTGTTTCCCGATCGGCATGCGGCTCGTACGCGGCCACTCGGAAAGCGTCACGGCCTGGATGTGGGGCGTGAACGGCGCGGCCGGCGTGCTCGCGTCGATCGTCGCCGTCATGATCTCGATGTGGCTGGGGATCGGGGCGAACCTCGTGGTCGCGGCCGTGATCTATGCCGCGCTGGCGTGGCCGCTGCGTCGGCTGACGTCGCCAGCCTGACCGCAAGGCCAGGGACGCCCAAACCGCTTGCATGCATGCGTTCCAATAGTGATAATTCACCGGGGCCAACGCCCCACATTCTTCCTGCGCGTGCGCTGCGTGTGTGAATCTGGTAAGCGTCTTCTCCGTCTCACCACAGGAATGGAGAGTGCGAGCATGGCAAGCCGCAACGGCATCACAAGACGTCACTTCTTTTTCGGAACTCTGCTGGCAGGACTGATTCCACGAGCGGGCTTCGGCAGCACGCCCTCGCTCAAGTTCCTCGGCTATCAATCCCCCAACGAGAAGCTGAACATCGCCGGCATCGGGGCCGGCGGGCAGGCCTTCAGTGATTTGCGCCAGTGCGAAACCGAGAACATCGTCGCCCTGGCCGATGTCGACTGGTCGCGCGGCGAGCCGGGGTTCCAGCGGTACGACAAGGCTGCGAAGTACAAAGACTTCCGGCAGATGCTCGACAAAGAGGGGAAGACCATCGATGCGGTGGTGATCGGCATCCCCGATCACATGCACACCGCTGCGGCGCTTTATTGTATGGAGCGCGGCAAGGGCGTCTATGTGGAAAAACCCTTGACGCGGATCGCCTCGGAGGCGCGACTGCTCGGACAGGCCGCGCGCAAGTACAACGTGGCGACGCAGATGGGCAATCAGGGGTACTCGCACGAAGCGACGCGCGTCGCCAGCGAGATCATCTGGGCTGGCGAGATTGGCGACGTCCGCGAGGTCCACGCGTTCATGAGCCGGCCGAGTTGGCCGCAGGGCATGACGAAGACGCCGCCGCCGACGCCGGTGCCGGCGTCGCTCGACTGGGACCTGTGGCTGGGAACCGCGGCAGCCCGCCCATTCACGGCCGGCGACCAGCGAGTACGAGGATTTCGTCGCGGCCCGCAGCGCGGCGCGGGGATCGGGCAGGGCGGGCGCGGCGACCCAGGGAGCACCGGCGGGTGCACCGCCTCCGGGAGCGGCGGGTGCGCCCGCCGCAGCGGCTGGCGGCGGCGGTAACAACGAGTTCGGCTTCTACCTCCCGTTCAACTGGCGCGGGTTCTACGATTTCGGCAGCAGCCTGATCGGCGACTGGGGCGTGCACATCCTGGGTCCAGCCAACTGGGCGCTTGCCCTGAGCCCGGAGTCCCTCGTCAGCGTCGAGTGCATCAAGAAGGACCCGTTGCCGCCGTTCACGTTTCCGGACGTGTTCACGATCAAGTACGAGTTCAAGGCACGCAAGGGGATGCCCCCAGTCACCGTCTACTGGTACCAGCACACGGGCGGGGACGCCTACCTGCCGGACGGCATGACGCCGGAGGACGCGCGGAAAATCCCGAACACCGGACCGCAGGTCGGACCGGCGCGCGGAGGCGGCGCGGGCGCTGGACGCGCCGGCGCGGCGGGCGCCCCAGGCGGCCGGGCAACGGGCGCTCCAGGCGGCGGCGCGGCGGGTGCCGCAGGCGGTGCACAGGGAGGCGGCCGCGGCGGCGCGCCGCAGGCGAGCGGCTACAACTGCATCTTCGTCGGCAGCAAGGGGTACCTGGGCACCAGCGGCCGCGGCGAAGGCGTGGGCCTGCTGCCCGGCTCACGATGGGCGGACTACACGCTGCCGCCGGCGTTCCTGTCGCGCTCGCCGGGGCATCACCGCGACTGGATCCGGGCGTGCAAGGGCGGCGCGCCCGCGTGCTCTCACTTCGAGATCGCCGCGCCGTACACCGAGTGGCTCGTGCTGGGCTCGGCTGCGGTGCGCGCAGATGGCAAGCTGCTCTACGACGCGAAGACGGGGCAGTTCACCAACAGCGCTCAGGCCAACAAGTATCTCCAGATCGACTACCGCAAAGGCTGGCAGGTCAAAGTGTGACGCGGAAGGAGTCCGTATGCTCTACACCAGACGAGATTTCGGGAAGATCGCGTTGGCGACGATTCCAGCGGCCAGCATCGCCAGACTGATGGCGGCGGCCCAGCCGAACTCCGTGTTTGGCGGCGTGCGGATCGGCGCCATCACGTACAGCTTCCGTGCCCTGCCGGGGAGTGCCGAGGAGACGCTCAAGTACTGCCTCGACTGCGGCTTCAGTGGAATCGAACTGATGAGCCCTGTGGCCGAGAACTATGCGGGCTCCCCATCGCAGGGAGGCAGGGGATCCGGTAGTGGAAGTCCAGGTGGACCTCCTGCGGGCGCAGCCGGTAGCGCGCCAGGCGCCGGAGACCAGGGCCGCGGCCGCGCGGCGCAGACGCCCGAGCAGCAGGAAGCCCAGCGGAAGCGGGCCGAGGACCTGAAGAACTGGCGGCTCTCGGTGTCCATGGACAAGTACAGGGCCTTCCGCAAGATGTACGAGGACGCGGGCGTGAAGATCTACGCGTTCAAACTGCCGCCGACCATGCAGATGTCGGACGCGGAGTATGAGTACATCTGGAACGTGGGCGAGACGTTGGGCGCGGACCACATCACGATGGAGCTCCCGACCGACGACGCACTCTTGAAGCGAGTGGCGGATTACGCGGCGAAGCGCAAGCTGCGGATCGCGTTCCACACCCATGGCCAGGGCGGCGCCGCAGGGTTCGACAAGGTGCTGGCCGCGTCCCCGTACACGGCGCTGAACTTCGACGTGGGTCATTACTACGGCGTCAACGGCGAGTCGCCGGTGCCGTTGGTGCAGAAGTACCACGACCGGATCGCCAGTCTGCACCTGAAGGACCGGAAGGGCCCCGCCACCGCCGCGCCGGCTCCAGCGGGCGCACGAGCCGGCGGCCCGGGCGGCGGCGGCGCGAACATGCCGTGGGGGCAGGGGGAAACGCCTCTCAAGGACGTCCTGCAGCTGATGAAGAAAGAGAAGTACAAGTTCCCGGCCAGCGTCGAGTACCAGTACTCAACGCCGGAAGGATCCGACGTGCTGACCGAGATCAAGAAGTGCGTCGAGTACTGCAAGAAGGCGCTTGCCTAGCATGAACCCGAAGACCGTTTCGATGTCTGCCTCCGCATTCACTGCATTGATGATGCTGGCCTCGCCGGTCCTGCCCGCGCAGGCGCCGGCGGCCGGGGGGCAGAAGCTGGTGCCCATTCCCATCGTCCTGCCTCAGCCGATGTTCGAGGGCACGCCCCAGAACATGAAGGTGCCCAACCTGGAAAAGCCGCGCTACAAGGCGCGGGACCCGTTCCTGGCTCCGGCCGGAGTGGTGAATGTCGCCAGGCGCAAGAAGGTGGTCGGCAGCGACACGGCACCGGTGATGGGCGAGATGGCCATGATCACCGACGGGGACAGGACGGCGGAGGAAGGCAGTGAAGTGGAACTGGGTCCGGGGCGCCAGCAGGTGACCGTGGATCTGGGAGCCATGCACGAGATCTACGCCGTGCTGTTCTGGCATTTCCACCGGACTCCTCGGGTGTACCTCGATGTCGTGGTCCAGATCGCTGACGACGCGGCGTTCACCAGGAACGCCCAGACCCTGTTCAACAATGACCACGACAATACGTCCGGGTTGGGCGCGGGCAAGGACATGAACTACGTGGAAACGTCGGAAGGCCGGTTGGTTGACGCGAAGGGCTCGCTCGCCCGTTACGTGCGGTTGTACAGCAACGGCAACAATGCCAACGGGCTGAATCACTACATCGAAGTCGAAGTGTTTGGCCGTCCCGTCAAGTGATCGCTCGTCTCGCTCGTCATCAGCAGCGTCGGGAGGCAGGCGCGGTCAGGCCTGGCAGAGGACACAATGGCAGAGGACGACAAGAAGGATCGGCCGGCTAAGTCCGATAAGGCAACCGGCAAGCTGATGAATCGGCGCGACCTGCTGCAGGGACTGTCGACGGTCCCGGTTCTGGGTCTTTTCGGGTACGCCCTCAACAAACAGATCGGCTACGAGCGCACGCAACGGGAAACGCTGGCCGGCCCCGCGGCTCCAGCGGCGAAGGTCTCCGAGATCAACGTCGCCCTGCTTGGCGCAGGCGCTCAGGGAGAGGTGTTGCTCAGCGCCATGTTGAAGGTGCCGGGGCTGCGCTTCCGCGCGGTCTGTGACATCTGGACGGAGTACAGCCAGAAGCGGGCGGTGAACACGCTCAGGAAATACAACTTCGACGTCAACGGCTACGAAGACTACCAGGAGATGCTCGCCAGGGAAAAGGATCTGGACGCGGTCGTCATTGCCACGCCTGACTTCTGGCACTCGCAGCACACGGTCGATTGCCTGAAGGCCGGGCTGAATGTCTACTGCGAGAAGGAGATGTCGAATACCCTGGACGGCGCCAGGCGCATGGTGCATGCCGCCCGCGAGACCGGAAAACTGCTGCAGATCGGGCACCAGCGGCGCAGCCATCCGCGCTACATCCACTGTTTCGAGAAGATCATCAAGGAGGCCGGGTTGCTCGGTCGCATCGTGACCGTCAACGGCCAGTGGAACCGGTCGGTCAAGCCTGACCTCGGCTGGCCGCAGCGCTATGCCATCCCCGCGGACCGGCTCAGGAAGTACGGCTTCAAGTCCATGGAGCAGTTTCGCAACTGGCGCTGGTACAAGGGACTCGGCGGCGGTCCGATCGTCGACCTGGGGTCCCACCAGATCGACATTTACAACTGGTTCCTGCAAGCACGGCCCACGGGCGTGGTGGCCAGCGGCGGCACCGATTATTACGACCCGGCCACGCACGAGTGGTACGACACGGTCATGGTCGTCTATGACTACGAGACCAAGGCAGGCCGGGTCCGGGCCTACTACCAGACGCAAACCACCAACGGCAGCCAGGGGTACTTCGAGAATTTCATGGGCGATCAGGGCACGCTGCTCATCTCCGAATCGGAAGCGGCAAACAGCGGCATGATCTACCGGGACGTGTCCGCGCCGGCATGGGATTCCTGGATTCAGAAGGGGTATGTCTCCGCGCCGAAGGTCCTTGGCCCCAGGCCGGAGGGCGTTGAAGCGGCCCTGGACGTCCGCGAGTCCGTGTCGCCTGACGAGCATCGGATCCCGATCGCATTCCGCGATGCGTACCACAAGCCGCATCTGGAGAACTTCTTCAATGCGATTCGCGGAACCGCAACGTTGAATTGCCCGGCCGAGGTCGGCTACGAAACGGCGGTGACCGTGCTGAAGGTCAACGAGGCCGTTGAAGCCAACAAGCGTCTGACGTTCAGCCAGGAAGAATTCAGCGTCTGAGCTCTGAACATGGAAGAAGAACGATTCTCACGGTTGCAGTTGATGGCCCTGGTCGTCCTCAGGGTCGTGATCGGCTGGCATTTCCTCTACGAAGGCGTCGCCAAGCTGCTGAATCCCGGATGGTCGGCGGCCGGATTCCTCCTGCAGTCCCGAGGGCCGTTTGCCGGCGTCTTCCGGTGGATGGCCGAACGCCCGGACGTCCTGGCGGTGGTGAATCCCCTGAACAAATGGGGGCTGGCGTGTATCGGTCTGGGGCTTGTCCTGGGCTGCTTCACCCGCCTCGCAAGCGCCGCGGGCATGCTGATGCTCGGCGCCTTTTACTTGTGCAATCCGCTGCTGGTCGGCTACTTCTACTCCATCCCCACGGAGGGAAGTTACCTCGTCATCAACAAGAACCTGGTCGAAATGGCCGCCTTGTTCGTCATCCTTGTCACCAACAGCGGCCGGTACATGGGACTGGACCGGATTATCCATCTGTGGTTTCGCAGGGGGCCGCGCTAGCCGTCGAACGGCCCGTTCGCATCACGCCCGAAGTTTCAGCGGACGACGGGGTGTGGCCGGGAAGCGTCCTGCGCCTCCAATTGGCGGTAGTCGTCCCACAGCGGCTTGACCGCATAGCCCCGGAGCTCGACCTGCGGACGCAGCTCGATCAAGCGGTCGAAGATGGGCACGTACAGCTCCCGCTGACCGGGCGGAGGCAGCTCATAGAGCCGGCGTACGAGCGCGTCCTCCATGTCCGGTGTCGCGAGAATCACCGGAGCGTTGGCACCTGAGTCGGGAACCCCGTTCCACCACTGCACCGCCGGGAATCGGCGCAGATACCAGGGCAAGGGCCAGAGGTTCTCGCGGCTGATGACCTGTATCGGCATGGCCGGACCCAGCGGATGCGCGCGCGCCAGTCGTTCGATGCGCCCGGCGATGACGAAGACATCTGTGGTGGTGTGGGCATACACATACGGGTTCCGCGGATCGGCCTCGTAACGAAAACTCCCGGCCCAGGCCTGCCAGCCAAGATGCACCACCGCGGCGCCCAGGCACGCCAGCACCAGCGTCCGTCGCATCCGGGTCGAGCGGAACGCATGGAACAGGCGCACTGCGCCGATGCCCGCCAGCAGGATCATCCCATGCAGAAACCCCAGCAGGCACCAGGGGGTCTTGTAGGGAATCACCGAATAGGCGATCACCATCAGCAGCGTATAGACGACCAGAAAACGCAGCATCCGCGGGTCCACCCCGGTGATGCGGCTCCCCGTCAGAGCGGCAAGAGACCCCACGAGAGCCAGGCCGACAATAAGAGCCTCGGTCCAGACAGGACCTCCATCCGTGCGGAAATACAGGAGGAGGTCGAAGTAGTAGTGCCAGGGGTGCGTGTGCCAGGAGCCGGAGCCCGCCCGCTCGAGATAGGTCCGATAGGCCGTGACGGAATCGATGACGCCACCCGGATGGCTGAGAAACGAAGAGAAGAACAGACCCGACACCAGCATGGCCGTCAGGGCGGCCGCAAGCAGATGCCGCCAACGCCATGACGTCGGCCGTGGCACGTCGGCCTTACTGCGCCATCGTTCGAACGCCAGGGTCAGGAACATCGACACCAGCAGGGACGCCAGGGCGATGACGAATGTCTCTTTCGTGGCGTGCATCAGTCCGACGAATGAGCCGGCGCTCATGGCCCAGCGAGCGGAGGGCTTCACCAGGTAGCGGCAGACCGAAATCAGCGCGCCAAAGCTGAAGAACACCAACAGCGTTTCTTGAATGTAGTAGCGGCTGTAGAAGACCGACGCCGGAGAGAGTGCCGTCAGCAATGCGGCGGCGGCCGCAGCAGGAGCGCCGATGAGGGGAATCAGCAGAGCATGCGCCGCGACCTGAAGGACCCCCGTCGTGGCAGGCACGCTGCGCAGCGTGCGTTCGTCGAGATCGGCGTAGCGCCCAACGCCGTGCAACCGAGCCGGCAGCAAGGTCAGGTAGTTCAGGGTCGGGCCGTGGAACTCCTCGGGATCGTAGGCATAGCGGCCCTGCTCGACGAGCGTTCCCATCTTCGCGGCATGAACCGCCTCATCAGCATGCATGGGGCGCCGGCCAAGATTCGGAAAGCGCAGTCCGGCCGCCACCAGGACGATTGCCAGGAAGACGCCAGCCACGCGAAACGACTTCATCTCGTTGCGGCAAATACTACCCGGGAGGAGCTCCCGGGGTCGCTGAAAAGTGCCTCAACGCGTCCTCCAGGATCCAGACCTCCAGTCCCGGGTATTTCAGGCAATACGCGGCAATATCCTCGACCTCGTTGATCATGAACGCCGTCGAGAGCGCGTCCGCCGCGGCTGTGGGCGATCCATCGACACCCGCCTGACGGCTGATATCTGCCAGGACGTGGCGGGGCGCCGAGACCCAGGCCGCCGATCGGGCTCGAACCGGCGTGTAGTCCCGAGGATTCAGGATGTGGTCTCGCTTCTGGATGCCGGAGGCGCCGAGCGCGCGTTGTCTTGCGGCGAGGTGCGCCAGCACCACGCCCGGGTCTCCGGGTTCGCTCAACGTCAGGGGCCACGACTCCCTTCCCGGCGGCGGCTCCAGCGCCAGCACCGAACTGAGCCCCGCGTCGATCAGGACCCGATCGACCTCCCAGTCCTCCAGCGTCTCGGCGACCCGATCCACGGCGTACCCTTTGCCGATGGCGCCAAGATCGAGACGCACGGTGTCGGCGCGGGCGAACACGACGGACTCACCGGGGAACAGCACCAGGTTGTCGAAACCCGTCCCAATCGCGACGTCGAAGGCTCCACCCGTTTCGGCATGGATCAGGCTTGCCAGCTGGAGGCACTGCATCGTGTCGTAGCCAACGATGGTTGATTCGCCCGCCGACAGGTGATTGATGCGCGAGATGTCGCTGTTCCCGATGAAGCGGCTCAACTCCTGCTCGAGCCGGTCGACCACGTCGAACGCGGCGCTGGCCGCCTGCCGGGCCAGGGGTTCGTCTGGCGACGCGCACCGGATTTCGAACACCGTGGCCATCGCCGTGTGCTGCAGGCGCAACATCCCTCCAACCCCTTCGCGCCCGCCCGCTACGTACCGCGCATCCGTTCCAGCAGCGCCAGCGTGGCGGCGACGCCCTCGCGTTCCGGGAGGCGCGTGCCTTCGTACTCGATGCCGATCCACGAGTGGAAACCCGCGTCGAGCACGATCTTCACCAGCCGCCGGTAGTCCTTCGTCGTCTCGTTGCCCTGCGCGTCGAAGTCGTGCGTCTTCGCGCTGACCGCCTTGGCGAACGGCATCAGGTCCGCGACGCCCTGATAGCGGTCGTACTCGTAGAAGTTGCCGAAGTCCGGCAGCGTGCCGCAGCGGGGATGGTTGACCATCTTCATCACGCCGGCCAGCCACTGGCCGTTCGACGACAGCCCCCCGTGGTTCTCCACGACCACGTTGATGCCGGCCGCGGCGCCAATCGCCGTGAGCCGGGCGAGGCCGTCGGCCGCCAGTTTCTGCTGCTCCTCGAAACTGCCGTCGCTGGCCGCATTCACGCGAATGGTGATGCACCCGAGCGTCTTCGCCGCGTCGATCCATTTGCGATGGTTCTCCACGGCCGCGGTGCGTTTTGCCGCGTCCGGATCGCCGATCCGCCCCTCGCCGTCGCACATGATGAGGTGCTGGTAAACGCCCTCGCCGGCGGCTCGCCGGTTCATCTCCGCGAGGTACGCGGCGTCGGTGGCCTTGTCCTTGAAGAACGAGTTGACGTACTCGATCGCTTCGATGCCGAAGTCGCGCTTCGCGACCCTGGCGAAGTCCAGATGGTCGAACTCCTTGGCGCCGAGCGCCCGATGGAACGACCATTGGGCGAGCGAGATCTTGAAGGGCGGCGCGGGCTTGGCCCCCTGCGCAAACGGCGCGAAGGGCGCCACGCCGAGTGCGGCGACCGAGGTCTGCAGAAACTCACGCCGATTCCAGCTCATGGCGGCTCCTTCCATTACGGCAACAGGGGCAGTCGGACCGGGCGACCCCCGGCGGCGGCCGACCAATCCGCCGCGATACAGGTTTCCATCGTCCGCTGTCCGTCCAAGACGTTCAGGTGCGTCTCCCGCCCTTCGAGGATGCAGGCGACCAGTTCGTCGATTTCGCCCTGGAAGGGATGGTGTGTCACGTCCGACGAACCGGGCATGTCCGCGAGGATGCGAATCGCCGGCGCGCCCGTGGGGGTCGTGGCATCCGTGAAACGAATGTCCGGGAACGGGCACGCGCGCCGGAGCGCCTCGGCGTCAACGGGCGTGTCGCTCCACAGGATCAGAATCGTCCCTGAGCGACGCCCGGTCGCCCATCATCTCGACGCCAAACGCGTAGGGCAGCTGAAAGTCCGTTGAGCTGACGACCTGCGCCAGGACCGGCGCCGCCTCGCCGCGCCGTCCGCGCATCGTCACGTTGACCACAATCGTCGTGGGCCACTGGTAGCCCTTCGTGAACGTGGTGTGGAACGCCGAGACCTCGAGCGGTTCGAGGCCCGTGCACCAACGGAGCGCATCCACGGCATGGCAGCCGGCGGCGAGCAGGTGACTGCGGCCGCTCTGCTTCGTCCGCACCCACGACCAGCCCGAGTACCAATCGGTGACGCGCGACAGGTACTGGAACCGCGCGAACACCAGGCGCCCCAGCCAGCCGGACTCGCGCAGCCATCGCGCGAAGCGCAGGTAGGGGTTGTAGTGCAGCTCGAACGAGACGATCGTCCGCACGCCGGCGCGCTGGACCGCATTCCGAATCTGGCGCAGTTCGGCCAGGTCCAGGCCCGTCGGCTTCTCGAGCAGCAGATGCTTGCCGGCCCGGGCGGCCGCCACCGTCTGGCGCGCGTGCAGGTGGTTCGGCGTGGCGATGGACACGATGTCGATGTCCTTCGCGCGCAGCAGGTCGGAAAACCTCGTCGTGAACCGGACGTCGGGGAGTTCGAGGCCCGCGTCGGCCAGGCGCTTCCGTGCCCGCCGCTCGTCCCGGCTGCACAGCGCGACGACGCGGGCCTGCGGGTTCTGGCGAAAGGCCCGCAGGTGTTGCATCGCGACCCAGCCGACGCCGACCAGTCCGACGCCCAGAGTTGGCTGGCCGATGGCCGGAAGGGGATTCACGGGCTGCTCACCGGAAGCGGCGCGAGTCGTCAGCGCCCCGGCCTGGTAATCGGCGTGACCGTCACCTTGCGGAACGACACACCGGTGTGATCGCCCTGAATCATAATCGGGCCTGGCGCCGCTTCGTCGGCGTCGAGGGCGCCGCCGGTGATGGCCTGGATCGTCGCGTTGTCCTGGACCTTCTGGCCGTTGAGCACGACGCTGACCTTGTTGCCCACGATCACCGCGTCGGCCACCTGCCACTCGCCGATCGGGCGGCTGGCGTTCACGAGCGGCGCGACCCAGGCGTAGATCGACATGTGGCTGTGCGTATCCGGCGGCTTGCCGAAGTCGTCGAGCACCTGCAGCTCGTACCGCCCGCGCAGGTAGATGCCGCTGTTGCTGTCCTTGCCCAGCTTGTACTCCGCGTGGATCTTGAAGTCCTGGAACCTGGACTTCGACACCAGGTTGTTCGCCGACGGCGAATTGGTCATCGCTCCGTCGACGACGGACCAGCCAATCGGCTTGTTGGCGATCTGCACGCCCCACGCGTCGAGCGACGTGCCGGCGAACAACTCGACGGGCGCGCCGTAGGTGTGGCTCCCATTGGCGTTGGCGGCGGGCCAGGCCGGCGGACGCACGCCGACCCACGTCACGGTGCGGCTGCCCTCGGGGACCGAACCGAGGAGCCGGCCGCCCTCGAGGCGGGCGCGGAATTCTGGCCCGGGACGGCTTGCGCTGCCGGTCTGGAAGACCAGTTCGCCCTTGTCCACCTTCACGACGAAGAGCGGGACCGGGCTCCCGCCGCGGTTGAGGAACATGCCCGTCATCGCTCCGGCGTCGCTCTTGATCTCGAGCCAGTAGACGCGGTCGGCGTCCGATCCCGTCCCGGTGAGATTCCACCGTCCGGCGAACGGGTTCTGGCCGGCCACCCGAACGTCTCGCCCCACGGCGGGTCCCAGCAGCGACGTCAACAACCAAGCGGCAACCAACATCGGCGCGCGCATGCGAGTTCCCCTTCGGGGGCTATACTACGCGAAACGATCCGCGTCCCGCACGACAATTGACGCGGCAAATCGCGCGTGCCGAATCCGGCGCGCGCACACGAGCCCTACGATGCCGATGATGCGAGAAATCAACGTCGCGCTCGTCGGGTACGCGTTCATGGGCCGGGCGCACAGCAACGCCTATCGCCAGGTCACGCCGTTCTTCTCGCCGCGCCTGGCGGCCGCGCCTGAAGGTGCATCTGCGGCCGCACGAACGCGACCGGGTGGAGGCGGCGCGGCGCACGCTCGGCTGGGACGAGGCGGCCACCGACTGGGAGGCCGTCGTCGGCCGCAAGGACATCGACCTCGTGGACATCAGCACGCCCGGACGACCTGCACGCGCCGATCGCGATCGCCGCCGCCCGCGCCGGCAAGGTGGTGTTGTGCGAGAAGCCGCTGGCCAACTCGGTGTCGGAAGCCGAGCGATGCTGGCCGCCGTGCGCAAGGCCGGCGTCGCTGCACATGATCTGCCACAACTACCGCCGCGCGCCCGCGGTGATGCTCGCCAAGCAGATCATCGACGCCGGCGCAGCTCGGGGACATGCGGCATTTCCGCGGCATCGTATCTGCAGGACTGGCTCGTCGATCCCGCCGTCCCGATGAGCTGGCGCCTGGACCGCCGGAGCGGCCGGGTCGGGCGCGCTCGGCGACATCGCGGCGCACATCGATGGATCTCGCGCGCTTCCTGGTCGGCGAGATCGCGGAGGTGACCGGCGATCTGAAGACGTTCACCCGGAGCCGGCCGCTGCCCGGCCGGCCGCGCGCCCGCGGGCGCGTCAGCGGTGGATGATGCGGCCACGGCGCTGGTCCGGTTTGCCAACGGCGCCATGGGCACCATCGACGTCACGCGGATGGCGCCGGGCCGGAAGAACGACAATCGCTTCGAAATCAACGGCAGCCAGGGCAGCGTCGCCTTCGATCTCGAGCGCATGAACGAACTCGAGGTGTATTTCACGGCCGACGCGCCCACGCTGCGCGGGTTCCGCCGCGTCATCGTCACCGAGCCGGCGCACCCGTACATCAAGGCCTGGTGGCCGCCCGGGCACATCTATCGGCTACGAGCACACGTTCACGCACACGGTGTTCGATTTGCTCGAGGCGATGGCGGACGATCGGCTGCCGACGCCGAACTTCGCCGACGGCGTGCGGGCCAGCGCGTGCTGCAGGCCATCGAGACGTCGGCGCGGACGCGCCGGTGGACGACGGTCGAGTAGGGCATTGCCCATGAGGAGCGTATGAAGATCGGTGTCTTTGCGGTGTTGTTCGGGAGCAAGCCCTTCGAGGAGACGCTCGACTACCTGGTCGACCTGGGCCTCGAGGCGATCGAGATCGGGACGGGCGGGTATCCGGGGAACGCGCTGTGCAACCCGTCGGCGCTCCTGGCCAGCGAACGGAAGCTCGAGCAGTTCCGCGCGGCGGTCGCGCGGCGCGGGCTCGTCATCAGCGCCCTCAGCTGCCACGGCAATCCGCTGCATCCCGACCGGCGGATCGCGCGCGCGCATCACGACACGTTTCTCAAGACCGTCGCGCTGGCGCGCCGGCTCGACGTGCGCACGGTCGTCACGTTCAGCGGCTGCCCGGGCGGTGACGCCAAGGCCGCGATAGCCCAGCTGGATCGTCGCGCCGTGGCCGCCCGAGTTCGCCGCGATGCTCGACTGGCAGTGGAAGGAGCGCGTGGCGCCGTACTGGAAGGAGACGGCGAAGGCGTGCCGGGCGGCGGGCGTGCGGGTCGCGATCGAAATGCACCCGAACTTCGTCGCGTACAACCCGGAGACGATGGCGCGGCTCAGCGCGATTGCGCCGGGCGTCATCGGCTGCAACTTCGATCCGAGCCACATGTTCTGGCAGGGCATCGATCCGGTGGCGGCCATTCGCGCGCTGGGCGAGCAGATCTACCACGTGCACGCAAAGGACTGCCGGATCGACGCGGCCAACACGGCGGTCAACGGCGTCCTCGACGCGAAGACCTACACGCGCGAGCTCGAGCGCTCGTGGATCTTCCGCACCGTCGGCTACGGTCACGACGCGCTGGTCTGGAAGGACATGGTCACCGCCCTGCGCCTGGTCGGCTACGACCACGTCGCTCAGCATCGAGCACGAAGACAGCGTGATGTCCGGCGCCGAAGGACTCAAGAAGGCGATCGCGTTCCTGAAGGACGCGGTGATCAAGGAACCCCGCGGAGACGCGTACTGGGCATAGGTCGACGCTCGGACAGCGCGCCGCGACAGCGTGCCAGGACGGGCGCGTCTACTTGCTGACGAACGTGAGCGTCAGCGTGACGGCGGTGTAGCCGTCGGCGTTGGCGCCGGTCGCGGGAAACGTGCGCGTCTCCGTTCGCTCGCCGCCGGGCGTCTTCACGCGAAACTCGTAACTGCGACCAGCAATCCCTTCGAGCGACACGACGTAGCTGCCGTCGGTGCCGAGCCGTTCGCTGATCACGCGCGGCGCCTCTGAACGATGGCCGATCTTCGCCGGCATCGATGGCGGCACGATCTGCCAGCCGCCCGTGTACGACACACCCAACTCGGCGGTGTCGGTCACCATCGCCTTCACGGTGGCGTGGACATCGCCCGGCGTGTTCTGGATCACCGCGCCCGTGCCGGAGACGCGAGCGCCAAGCGGCAGCGCCGGCGCGAACACGACCTCGATCGGCGCCGGATCCCCGCGGCGCCGCACCGTGGCGGTGATTCGCCCGGCCGAGCGCCGCAGCGCCAACGACATCGTCCCGTTGCCGACCGGGACGTTGTCCACCTCGACCGCGTCCCAATCGGGCGGCAGATGCGGGGCGATCGTCACCCGGCGCGCCGGCGCATCCACGTCGATGCCCAACAGGCCGCGAATGAGCGGCGACAGGACCATCGACGTCGCGAAGAACTGCTGTGGCACGGCGGTGTCCAGCGGCTTGTACAGGCGACCGGAGAACAGTTCGGGATTGCGTCCGAGCGCCTGATCGAATCCGGTGCGCGCAATCGCCTGCAGCGCGAACCATCCGGCCGGGGCGTTGTGGTACTTGTACTCGGCCAGCGCCACGAACCCGGTGACGAACGGCCACACCGCCCCGTTGTTGTAGTGCAGCGGATCGAACAACGTGCTGGCGGCGCCCAGGGGACGCGCGCCCCAGTCGGTCATGATCGTGGACGACGCGAGCCGGGCCGCCATCTCGGCGCCGCGCCCCGGATCCAACGCGTCAAAGGCCATCGCCGTGGCCGGCCACGACGTGAGGTTGCCGTTCACCGATCCGTCCTTCAGCAACGCGAACGCGTACTGCTTCAGGTCGGCCATCCACAGCTTGGACTCCATCGTCTTCAGCGCCTTCGCGCGAATGGCGAGCGCGGTGTCACTCACGGCGGGCTCGCCCAGCGCGCGAGCCATCGCGGCGAAGCGATCGAGCGACGCCACCCAGACGCCGCTCAGGTACACGTCGGACAGGATGCCGATCTGCAGGTCGCCCACTTCGAGCGCGCCGGCGCCGGCCGCGGGATTCTCCATCAGGCCATCGCCGTCGACGTCGGTCGCGCGGGACCAGTCCCACGCGCGTGTCAGGTTGGGCCACAGGCTGCGCACGAGATCGGTGTCCCCCGTCTGCCGCCAGTATTCGCCGGCCGCGAGGATCCAGAACGGCGTCGTGTCGCCGTGATAGTAGGGATAGGGGTAGCTGAACCAATCGACGTGTCCGGCGCCCTGCGAAATCTCATGGGTGATCTTGCCGTCGGCGCGCTGGTACTTCGCGAAGAACCGCAGGACGCCGTCGCGGACCAGCGAGGCCTGGCCCACGCCGATCATCGCCAGGGAGTTGATCGCGGCGTCGCCACCGAAGAACCACCCGAACCCCGGGCGATCGCTCGAGGCGCCCGACAAGTCCATATCCCGCCACCAGGCCGCAGCCGAGGTCGGGGTTGCAGACCATCGACTCGTCGAGGTTCACCTTGGCGTACTCGACCGCCTTGTTGAGCATCGGATCGGGCGACCGGAGCGTGAACATCGTCTCGCGCATCGACGCGGCGTGCGCCACGCGGCGCTGCCACTCCTGTTCCGCCGCGCCCGGCGCGACCAGCCGCCGGTACAACGCCAGCGCCTGATCGCGCGGCATCTGGCCGCCGGCCAGCACAATCGGGATGTACGCGGCGTGGATGTTGACGTTGCGCCCGGGGGGCTCGCCGAGCCTGGGCGCGGTGTAGCGCTCCGTGTCGCCGCCGACGCCGAGGACGAGCTGCGGCCGTTCCGCCGCGAGCATGTGCGCGGGCACGTCGGAGGCCTGTGTGACGGCCGGAGAGCCCAGAAACGCGTTGATGCCGCGCTTCGCCTCCGAGAACAGGAACGCGCGCGCGTTCTGCTCCCACACCAGATACTGCCCGCCGAGCCCCGCGGGCCACGCGTAATGAATATCGGGCGTGAACCGCGCGATGATGTCGAGCGGGCGAATCGCGTCGACCTCGAGCAGCATCACCACGGCCGGCTCGTCGAGCGGCACGAAGACGTGCTGGCGGACGGTGAATTGTTCGTGGACGTACTCGATGGTGATGCCCTCGGGCCGCTCGGTCACCGAGTGTGCGATCGCGCGGCCGGCGATGGCCGCGGTGTATTTCGGGACCTTGAAAGACAGCTCGAAGTCGTGCAGCCACTTGATCGGCCACGACCACAGTTCGAGCGGGCCGTCCTCGGTGCCCATCGCAATCGCCTTCCGGCCCACCGCCGACATGAACATCCCCGGGCGCGCCGGACCCGTGAGGGCCAGCGGCGAGTCGCCAAGGGGGAAGAACGGGATCGTGGTGGCGCCACTGTCGAAAAGCGCCTGCGTGATGGCCGCCGGGGCACCGGGCGCCCGGGGCGGGGGATCCTGGGCGAGGGCCGGGTGCCAGAGCATGGCGGCGCCGGCCAGCGGGACCAGCAGCGACGCGACATTGGCCGGGCGGATCCGGATCATGGAACGAATAGTAGCGCGTACGCTATGGTGTGCCCATGAAGTCCACAGTCGTCATCGGAACGGTGCTCACCGCGCTGTGCGCCGCGCTCATCGCGCAGCAGAACCCCAACCTCGGCTACACCGATACGCCGATGCAGCCTGACGGGAAGTGGCACATCCACGACCCGGCGCGGCCGCAGCCGCGGGTGGTGGCGCCCGGCGGGCCGGAGGCGCCGATCGCGCCGGCGCCCGCCGATGCCACGGTGCTGCTGGGCGGCGGCGGCGACGCCAGCGCGTGGTCGATGACCAACGGCGCCCCCGTCACGTGGGAGATGAAAGACGGCGTCATCTCGAGCGGCAAGGGCATGCTGCGCACGAAGGCCGAGTTCGCCGACGTCCAGCTGCACGTGGAATTCGCCACGCCCAGCGACGTGAAAGGCGAGAGCCAGGGCCGCGGCAACAGCGGCGTCTACCTGATGGGCGCGTTCGAAATCCAGGTCCTCGACAGCTACCAGAATCCGACGTACGCCGACGGCAGCGCGGCGTCCATGTACGGCCAGTTCCCGCCGCTCGTGAACGCGTCGCGCAAGCCCGGGGTGTGGCAGTCCTACGACATCGTCTTCACGGCACCGCGGTTCAAGGCGTCGGGTGAGCTCGACAAGCCGGCCGTGGCCACCGTGCTGCACAACGGCGTGGTCGTCCACAACGCCACGGCGTTCTGGGGGCCGACGCAGCACCGCCGCATCGACCCGTACAAGCCGACGCTGACCAAAGGTCCGATCCTGCTGCAGGACCACGGCAATCCGGTGCGCTTCCGGAATATCTGGGTGCGCGAGCTGAAAGGCTACGACGAAAAATAGTCGGCGGGCTAGTCAGCCCGCCGATCCACGATCGAAACAATCCGCGCTACAGCGACCAGCCCTCGCGGTAGTGGTGCTGAATGGCGTCGTTCGCCGCGGCGACGTTCGTGACCTTCATGTTCGGGCCGTCCCAGAACAGCTTCGTGTCCGGGAACATCATCGCCACGTTGCCCAGCAGCACCGTCTCCGTGAACGGCCCCGAGTAGTCGAAATGTGACGTCGCCTGGCCGTGGTTCTTGATCGCGTCGATCCAGTTCTGCTCGTGGCTGCCGATCACGCGCAGCAGGCGCTTCGCCGGCCGCTTGTAGGCCTTCATCTTCGTCTCGGGAATCAGCCGCGGGCTCTCGCTGTACGTCTCGCACATGAGCTTGCCCTTGTCGCCCACGAAGATCGTGCCGCTCTCGGGCATCCGCCGATCCGGCTCGAGCTCGTCCGGCCGCTCCGGCAGGATGCCGCCGTCATACCAGTGCAGCCGCACCGCCGGCAGGTTCTTCCCCCGCTCCGGGAAGGTGTAGTGCACGACGGTCGCGGGCGGGAAACTGTCGTTGTACTTGATGCGCCGGCTGCCCGTGGTGCCGTTGTCGCGGACGAACGGCACGACGTTGTAGGCCAGCGACGCGATGACGCTCGTCGGGTAGCCGAGCTTCAGCGCCTGGTACGCCGCGTCCATCACGTGGCACGCCATGTCGCCGAGCGCCCCGCAGCCGAAGTCCATCCACGCGCGCCAGCTGAACGGGTGATAGGCCTCGTGATACGGCCGCATCGGTGCCGGCCCGATCCACTTCTCCCAATCCAGGCCGTCCGGCACCGGCGGCGTGTCGGTCGGACGCTGCATGCCCTGCGGCCAGATCGGCCGGTTGGTGTAGCAGTGCACTTCGCGCACCTTGCCGATAGCGCCGTCGCCGATCCACTCCTCGATGAGCCGGACGCCCTCGCCCGAGTGCCCCTGGTTGCCCATCTGGGTGACGACCTTGTACTTCCGGGCCGCCTCGGTGAGCATCCGCGCCTCGGACACGGTCCGCGTCAGCGGCTTCTGCACGTAGACGTGCTTGCCGAGCTGCATCGCGGCCATCGCCACCACGGCATGCGCATGGTCGGGCGTCGCGACGATGACGCCGTCGATGTCCTTCCGGCGCTCGAGCATCACCCGGAAGTCCGTGTAGCGGACGGCGTTCGGGAAGGTCTCCCGAGATCTTCGAACGCGTCGCCGCGCGGACCGCGGCCGCGCTCTCGTCCACGTCGCACAAGGCGACGATGTTCGCGACCTTGCCGGCCGCTTTGGTGTTGTCGGACCCCATGCCGTTCACGTACCCGACGGTGGCGACGTTGACGGTGTCGCTGGGGGCCTGATAGCCAGGCCCGCCCAGGACGTGCCGCGGCACGATCATGAAGCCGGCTGCGGCGGCCATCGACCCCACGAACTGGCGGCGGCTCAAAAGGGTGCGGTCCTTGATCTCATCGGCCATCGTCGTGACTCCTGGTTGCTTCTGCGGCACATGCTATCCGGTTGCGGCCCATTTGGGACCGGCAAAATAGAACAACTCGTCTTCGAGGATCCAGGCCTCCAGGCGACGCCCCTCGCGGGACCCCGCGGGCCCCGGGCAAATCAGCTAGAATCCGGCCGTCCACCGGAACCGGCAACCACCATGCCCACGACCAGCAGACGGCGATTCCTGACGCGCACGGCGGCCGCGACGGCCGGTTTCATGATCGTGCCGCGGCACGTGCTCGGCGGCCAGGGCGTCACCCCGCCCAGCGACCAGATCACCAAGGCCATCATCGGCGTCGGCGCGCAGGGCCGCAGCCACATCGGCTACGAGGGCACGCGACTGCTCGCGGTCTGCGACGTCGATCGCACGCACCTCGAGGAGGTGCTCGCGATGGCCGGCAAGGACGTGAAGGGCTACACCGACTATCGCGCGGTGCTCCAGCGGCCCGACATCGACGTCGTCCACATCGCCACGCCGCCGCACTGGCATGCGTTGATGTCGGTCGAGGCCGCGCGCGCCGGCAAGGACATCTGGTGCGAGAAGCCGATGACGCGCACCATCGGCGAGGGCAAGCGCGTCGTGGAGGCCGTGCAGCGGAACGGACGCATGTTCCGCGTGAACACGTGGTTCCGCTTCAAGGACCCGTTCTACGGCATGGGCACCGAGGTCAAGCCGCTGAAGAAGATCGTACAGAGCGGCGTGCTGGGGTGGCCGCTCACCGTGACGATCGGCGGCATCACGGGCTACGACTGGAAGTTCTACTGGAGCGGAAAGACCAACCTGGTGCCGCAGCCGGTGCCGCCCGAGTTGGATTACGACATGTGGCTCGGCCCCGCGCCGTACAAGCCCTACGCTTCTCATCGCGTGCACGAGACCTTCCGCGGCTACTGGGACTACGACGGCGGGGGCCTGGGCGACATGGGCCAGCACTACCTCGACCCGGTGCAGTACCTGCTCGACAAGGACCACACGAGTCCGATCCGCGTCGATGTCGACGCCCCTCAGCAGCACTACGACGCCGCCGGGTCGTGGCGCCGCATCGAATTCACCTACGCGGACGGCTGCCGCATCATCCTCGACGGCGAGAACCGCGACACCGGCGCGGCGTATCTCGCCGGGCCGTACGGGCGGATCTACCGCGGATTCAAGTCCGACGTGCCCAGGCTGAACGAGCTGATCGCGACGCTGCCCGATCCCGAGCCTCAAATCACGACGTTCTCCGAGTCGGTGCGCACGCGGAAGAAATTCGCGCTCAATGAAGCCAACGCGCACCGCTCCGCCACGCTGGTGAACCTCGCCGTCGTCGCGGTCCGGCTCAACCGGACGCTCCGCTACGATCCAGACCGCCAGCGATTCACGGACGACGAAGCGGCGAACCGGCTGATCGATCAGCCCATGCGCGCGCCGTGGACGCTGTAGGGGGCGACGATGAAGACCACACGGACCATGGTCGCCTTTCTCATCCTCCTCTCGTGCTTTGTCGTCCGTCCGATCCATCCGCCCCGCGCCACCGCGCAAGGCAGCGGGGCGCCGGCCGCGAAGGCCGGCGACCTGGTCGCGCAGTTCCCCGCGGGCAGTCCGGCGCAGCGCGATCGCCTGGCGGGCCAATTGGTGGCGCTGGGAGAGGCCGGCCTCGCCGACGTCACGCGCCAACTGGTGCCGGGCGGCGGCGGCCGGGACACGGCGGCCCGCTTCGCCCTGAACGCGGTGGCGGCCTATGCCAGCCGGTTCGGCTTCGAGCGGGAACGCGCCATTGTCGAGCGAGCCTGCATCGGCGCGCTCGACGCCGCGACCGACGTCGAGGTCCGCACGTTCCTCCTGAGCCAGCTGCAGTTGGTGGGGCGTGAGCCGTCTGTGATGGCTGCTGCGCCGTTGCTGTCGGATGCCGTGCTCGTCGAGCCGGCGACCCAGCTGATGCTGGCCGTCAAGGGCCCGGCGGCGGCCAGCGCGCTGCGCGCCGCGCTGGCCGGCGCGAGCGGGTCCGGCCGGATCACCATCGTGAAGGCGCTCGGAGAACTCAACGCGACGGACGCGCATGACCAGGTGCGGGCGCTGGCGAACGACGACAATCCCGCGATGCGCCGGGCTGCGCTCGCCGCCCTCGCGCGCTTCGCCGACCCGCGCTCGTCGAAGACGATGTTCGAGGCCGCCGAGCGGGCCCGGTTCGTCTACGAGCCTTCCAACGCCACGGCAGCGCTGCTCGCGTACGCGCACAACCTCGCCGAGCGTGGCGACCCGGGCGCCGCCGAGAAACTGTGCCGGCAGATCATGAAGAAGACCAATCGGCCCGACCGCCTGTCCACGCGGACGGCCGCATTGGCGGTTCTCGTCGACGCCCGCGGCGCCGACGCCCTGCCGGATCTCCTGGCGGCGGTCGATCACGCGGATCGGGCCTACCGGCAGGCGGCGCTGCAAGCCGCTGAACCGATCGGCGGACTGGCCGCCGTTCGGCGTTGGACCGCGAAGGCCCAGGCCGTCAGCCCCGAACGCCGCGCCGAGATCGTGGCGATGCTCGGCCGGCAGGGCGATCCGCGCGCGCTGCCGTTCATCCGCGCGTCGCTGGCCGCCCGGCAGCCGGAGGTGGTGCTGGCGGCCGCTGGAGCCCTCGCGCGCATGGAAGGCGCCGAGGCCGCGCCGGACCTGCTGACCGCGCTGAGCAACGCGCCGGCCGTCGCCGCCGGCAAGATGGCGGACATCCTGCTCAGCGTCATCGACGAGGCGCACCTTGATCCGCTCGTCGCGATGTTCGAGACGCTGCCGCCAGCGACCAAGGCGGCCGCGATTGGCGTGATTGGCGCCAGGGGCGGCCGGCGATTCAGCGCGCGCATCATGCCGCTGACCGCGGACGCCGACCCCGCGATCCGCGCGGCCGCATTCCGCGCGCTCGCCGGCGTCGCCACGCCGGCCGATGTCCCCGCGCTCGTCGCGCTGCTTGATGGCGCGGACGCCGATGCGGTGCCGCTCGTGCAGAAGGCCATCGTCGCCGCCGTCGGCCTGAGCGTGCCAGGGGCGCTGCGGACGCGGCCCCTCATCCAGGCGTTGCCGGCCTCTCCGCACCCGGAGCGCATTCTGGATCTGCTGCCGCAGGTCGGCGGACCGGAGGCGCTGGCCGCCGTGGCCGCCGAGTTCGCCTCGGCTGCGGAGGAGCGCAAGGCGGCGGCATTCCGCGCGCTGACCCGGTGGACCGGCACCGACGCGATCGAACGGCTGCTCGCACTCGTCGAGAGCGGCGACACCACGTACCGCAACCAGGCGTTCTCGGCATTCGTGCGCCAGGTCGGCGCGTCATCGCTGCCGGCCGATCAGAAGCTCCTGCAGTTCCGGAGGGCCCTTGAGCTGTCGTCGACGGTCGGCGATCGGCGCATCGTGATGCGCGCGCTCGAGCGGATCAGGACCTTCAAGAGCTTCCTGCTTGTCGTGCCGATCCTCGACGATGAGCAACTGGCCGGGGAGGCGGCGGGCTCGCTGATGCGGATCGCGCTGCCGTCAGGCGCCGATGCCGCCGATGGCCTCTCCGGGACGATCGTGCGCGACGCGCTGACGAAAGCGATGCCGCTCGTCACGGGGCCGCAGCGCGACGCCGACCGCGAGCGCATCGGCGAGTATCTCGAGGCCATGCCGGCCGGCGACGGGTTCGTGCCGCTGTTCAACGGGCAGGACCTGTCCGGCTGGCAGGGGCTCGTGGAGAACCCGATCGCGCGGGCGACGCTGGCGCCGGCGGACCTGGCCGCGAAGCAGGAGGCGGCCAACGCGAAGATGCAGGCGAACTGGACCGTGCGCGACGGCTCGATCGTGTTCAACGGCAGCGGCGACAACCTCTGCACGGTGAAGGAGTACGGCGACTTCGAGATGATCGTCGACTGGCGCATCACGAAGGGCGGCGACAGCGGCATCTACCTGCGCGGCACGCCGCAGGTGCAGATCTGGGATCCGGCGCGCACGGACGTCGGCGCGCAGGTCGGATCGGGCGGTCTCTACAACAACCAGAAGAATCCGAGCGCGCCGCTGGTCAGGGCCGACAACCCGGTTGGCGCGTGGAACACCTTCCGCATCACGATGGTGGGCGACAAAGTGACCGTGTTTCTCAACGGCGTGAAGGTCGCCGAGAACGTGACGCTGGAGAACTACTGGGATCGGGCGCAGCCCATCTTCGCGCGCGGCCCCATCGAGTTGCAGGCGCACGGCACCGACCTGGCGTTCCGCGACATCTACGTGCGCGACCTGAGCGACGCGGCCTACAACCTCACGGAGGAGGAGCGGACGGACGGGTACGTGGCGCTCTTCAACGGACGCACACTGGACGGGTGGGTGGGCAACACGATCGGCTACACGGTCGAGGATGGCGCGCTCGTCTTCGACCCGAAGGCCGCGGATCGATCGAATCTCTACACCGCTCGCGAGTACGAGGACTTCCAGTTCCGCTTCGAGTTCCAGCTGACGCCTGGCGCCAACAGCGGCGTGGGCATCCGCGCGCCGCGCGAAGGCGACGCGGCGTACGTCGGGATGGAAATCCAGGTGCTGGACGACGACGCGCCGATGTACGCGACGCTGCAGCCGTACCAGTACCACGGCTCCGTCTACGGCATCATCCCGGCGAAGCGGGGATTCCTGCGGCCGGTGGGTGAGTGGAACACCGAGGAGATCCTGGTCCGCGGTTCACGGATTCGGGTCACGCTGAACGGCACCGTCATTGTCGACGGCGATCTGGCGGCGGCCGCGAAGGATGGCACGATGGATCACCGGTCCCACCCGGGGGTGGATCGTGCCGGCGGCTACATCGGCTGGCTGAGCCACGACTCCGTCGTGCGGTTCCGCAACATTCGAATCAGGGATTTGTCGCCGGGGCGGCGATAAGGCGTTTCGAGATGTACGTAGGCCGGGGCTTCAGCCCCGGCGGCTGGAGGGCAACTCATGACTTCGAGACACTCACTCAATCTCACGGCTGTGTCGGTGATCGTGGTGTTGGCGCTGACGCCGGGTGTGCTGACGCAGCAACCGCCGCCGGCCGCGCAGGCGGGCCGGGGTGGCGCGCCGGCGCCGCAGGTGGTCTCCCCTGAAGTGATGCCGGACCGCACGGTTGTGTTTCGAATCCTGGCGCCGCAAGCCCAGAGCGTACGCGTGACCGGCGGTGACATCCCGGCGCTCGCGGCGGCGGCGGCCGCGGCGCGGCGGCCGGCAGCCCGGCTCCCGGCCAGATGACGAAAGGCGAGAACGGCGTGTGGTCGGCGGCGGTGGGCCCAATCGATCCGGGCGCCTACCGCTACAACTTCAACGTGGACGGCGTGACCGTCATTGACCCGCGCAATGCCGCGACCAGCGAGTCGAACACGAACGTCTGGAGCCTGGTCTACGTGCCGGGCTCCGACGTCATGGACACCAGGCGCGTGCCGCATGGCGCGGTGTCGGCCGTGACGTATTACTCGACGGCGCTCGGCAAATTCCGGCGCATGCACGTCTACACGCCGCCCGGCTACGACGCGGGCGGCTCGAAGAAGTATCCGATTCTCTATCTGCTGCATGGCGCGGGCGATTGCGACGAGGCCTGGACCTCCGTCGGACGAGCCGGGTTCATTCTGGACAACCTGATCGCGGCCAGGAAGGTCAAGCCGATGATTGTCGTCATGCCGGCCGGCCACACGAACACGACTCCTGCGGGCGGCCGGGGCGCGACGCCGGCAGCCGGGGCCGCAGCGGCGCCGGCTCCGTCGCCGCTCGACGATTTCGCGCGCGACTTCCTGACCGACGTCATGCCGTATGCGGAAGGCAACTACCGGGTGATGGCGAATCGATCGAATCGGGCGATCGCAGGACTCTCGATGGGCGGGAGTCAGACGCTCAACATTGCTTTCCTCCGTCTCGAGCAGTTTGCGTACATCGGCGTCTTCAGCTCCGGCGCAACGTTGGGCGGCGGACGAGCCGCCGCGGCTGCGCCCGGCGCCGGAGCGGCGACGGCTGCGGCGCCGGCCCCGACCGGGCCGACCCCATGGGAGGCCGCACACCTGGAGGATCTCGACAACCCCGCGCTGAAGAAAGGCACGAAGCTCGTGTGGTTGAGCACGGGCGTGAACGATTCCCTGCTGCCGAATACCCGGAGTACGGTCGAGATCCTGAAGAAGCATGGCTTCCAGCCCGTGTTCGCGGAAAGTCCCGGCGGGCACACCTGGATCAACTGGCGGAACTACCTGATCGCATTCGCGCCCCTGTTGTTCAAGTAGGCCGGCCCTTTAGGGCCGGCGTGCACGCCGGGGCTGAAGCCCCGGCCTACATTTCGCAATGCACTCTGAGTAGAATCCTCACGCAGGAGTTCCGTCCATGACGCGCACACCCACGGTCACGCCCCCGCATGCCGTCCTGCTGGCGCTATTGGCGTTCACGCTGGTTTCGATCGCCCCCCGCGTGACGGCGCAGGAGCCGGCGTCCCAGACGCCGGCCAAGAAGAAGGTGCTGATGGTGTGGGGCGGCTGGGCCGGCCACCAGCCGAAACAGACCGTGGATGTCTTCGCGCCCTGGCTCGCCGAGCAGGGCTTCGACGTGGAGATCTCGAACACGCTCGACTCGTATCTCGACGTTGAGAAGATGAAGGGCCTGGCGCTCGTTGTCCAAGCGGTCACCATGGGCCAGATCACGCCTCAGCAGGAAAAGGGCCTGCTCGATGCGATCCGCGGCGGCGTGGGCCTCGCCGGCTGGCACGGGGGCCTCGGCGACGCGTTTCGCAGCAACACCGAATTCGAGTTCATGGTGGGTGGTTCGTTTGCCGCGCATCCGGGCGGCAGCATCGAGTACAACGTCCACATCGCGAAGCGTGATGATCCCATTACGAAAGGGCTGCAGGACTTCCGCATGCGCTCCGAGCAGTACTACATGCTCATGGACCCGAGCGTCGAAGTGCTGGTGACGACGACGTTCTCCGGGAAGGTCGTGCCGGCAATCGAGGGCGTGGTGATGCCGGTGGCCTGGAAGAAGCTGTACGGCAAGGGACGGGTTTTCAACTCGACGCTCGGGCACTCAGCGGGGACTTCAACGTGCCGGAAGCGCGCACGATCATGCAGCGCGGGATGCTGTGGGCCGCGCGCGTCCCCGGCGCCGGCGGGGATCCGGCGCCGGCCAACCCCTACCGCTGACGCGCCCCTAGTTCCCGATTCGCACTTCCGCAGTTCGGCCGGTTGCCGCCGAGGTGACCCTCGTCCAGAGGATGCGTCCTGGATGTCGAGTTCGCGCAGTGCTGGATGATGAGCTTGCCGTCCATCACGATGTTGAGTGCCCGGCGTGCAGAGGTTGGACGTCGGGCGCTCAGTCTTGCCGTCGCCAGCCGAGGAACTGGACTTCGATGGACACGGGAAACTCCTGATCGCGCGTCATCGTGTCCGGCGACTCTCCGTGAATCATCACGCCGCTGTTGCGAAGCGCCCAGCCCGGACCGCCCGGCGCCTCCGCGCCGACGAACCGGTACTCGATCCGCAGCCGGTAGTACGAAAACGGCCCCTCATGGAAGAGGTGGCCGAAGCGTCCGCTGAACTGGTCGACGCGTCATAGACGACCTTGATCGCGCCGTCCTCGACCCGAAACGTCCGTCCGAAGTTGTCGCCCGCGTCGTAGCCCGTGATCTTCACGCGCCATCCGTCGAGGTTGCGGCCGTTGAAGAGCGGCCGCCACGCACTCTCGCGTGGAGCCTGATCCTGGCCGGCGAAAAGGCCGGCGGCGGGCACGAGCAGGCCGGCCCCCAGAAGTCCGGCCGCGAACAACATCGGGCGAAAGGACGCAGTCACACGCGCATTATGGAGCAGGGTCGCCCTGCCACGGCGCCGGGCGCGGTAGCCGCCCTCGCGTTTGAACTCGAAGCGCCGGGGGCTGCCGCCTTTGGTGAAGCCGGTCGTGGCAGTCAAGCCACCCTCGGCCGACAGCTCGTACACGATGCGCTTCGGGTAGTCGTGGCGTGGGTTGTCGAATACGGCGCGCGTTGCGTTCAGCTCGGTCAGAACGAACTCTGTGGGCGCAGCTCCGCCGGGTTGCGCGACATACACCAATCCGCCCTCGCGTTCGACGATGCGCAGAAACTCGAACGCGGACATCTTGTCCCGCGAGACCGTGCGCGACGTGGCGAGCATTGCGCCGCCCTTTGGAGGGCTCCATCGCTCTTCGAAGGAAATCGCGCCGTTCGTCCCCCTCGCTCCCACCCATGTGCCGGCAAGCCAGGCCAAATCGCCGATCACCGCTTTGGCGGGCGTGGGCATCGCGATGTCCTGAGCGTGGAGGTAGAGCCCAACCGAACTGTACTCCGACGGCGAACCGAGGTTGGACCGCACGATCAGTCCGTCCTTCGACATTCGAAACTCCCGCCGAATCAGTCCCTCGGGCGCCCCGCCCGGAGCGCGCACGAACTCGACCTCGTACGAGAACGCGGCGTCTTTCCACGCGCCGCGATAGCGCGCAAGTTCGCCTTCTCCGGTGCCCGGAACCTCAGTGGCGGTGCCGTCCAGCGCGACGCGCACTTCACGACGCGCCCCGCCATGGCCGCTAACCAGCACGACCGCACCCTCTTCGACACGCAGCGAGAACCTGGAACCCATGGGCGGTGTCAGCTGTTCGAGCGATCGGCCAGCGGTGCGGTCCTCGACGTAGACCCATTCGCCGTCAAACGCGCGCAGGTCCGCAGCCTGCGGCGAGGTTCGGGGTGCCTGTCGCGCGGTGCCGATGGCTGAGAGGGAAGCGACCAGCGACAGAAGCAGGAACGCAAGCCGCCTGGACATGAGGCATCATAACTGGGGCCAACCGATGGGCGGGGTGAATGTGCGGCTACGATGCCGCACGTCTTGCGATGCTGCATGCCTTGCACAGCGCGCCGACACGCGCATAATAGGCCCTGGGTGAAAGGGAAGCCGTCGGGGACCATCAACCAACGGGAGGCCGGATCCCATGAGACGCAGAGACTTCATCACGGCGAGCCTGGCATCGGCGGCTGCGCTGACGGCCACCCGCCTCACCGGGGAGGCCCGCTTCCGGGTGGCTGAACAGGCGCCCGCCACAGCCGGCGGGCCGCGCTTCCGCCTCAACTACGCCCCCAGCTTCGGCCAGTTCAGGGCCCATGCCGGCACGGATCTCGCCGCGCAGATCCAGTTCGCGGCCGGCGAGGGCTTCACGGCGATGTTCGACAACGGTCTCATGAACCGCCCGGTGGCGGACCAGGAACTCATCGTCCGCGAGATCCAGAAGCGGAACATAAAGCTCGGGCCGTTCGTGCTGCTCGCGGACTTCAACGTCAAGAACTTCGTGACGCGCGACAAGGACGTCCGGGCGGCCATCCTCCAGAAGATGCGCGACGGCATCGACACGATGAAGCGGACCGGCGTCAACCAGGCGCTCGTCGTGCCAGGACGCTTCGACGAGAGCTTGGCGTGGGAATACCAGACCGCGAATGTCGTCGAGAATCTGCGGGCCTGCATGGAGCTGTGCCACCCGGCCGGACTGGTCCTGGTGCTGGAGCCGCTCAACCCGAAGAACCACCCCGGTCTTTTCCTGACGAAGATCCCGCAGGCGTACCAGATCTGCAAAGCGGTCAACAATCCGTCCTGCAAGATCGTGAACGACATCTACCACCAGCAGATCACCGAGGGCAACCTCATCCCGAACATCGAGGCCGGCTGGGACGAGATTGGCGCGTTCCACCTTGGCGACAATCCCGGGCGGAAGGAACCGACCAGCGGCGAGATCAACTACCGCAACGTGTTCAAGTACATCCACGGCCGCGGCTACCAGGGCGTCCTGTGCATGGAGCACGGTCAAAGCCAGCCGGGCCGGGAGGGCGAGCGCGCCGTCATCGACGCGTACCGGGCCTGCGATCAGTTCTAGGGAGGGAACGATGAGCAACCAGCACCATCACACCAGTCACCAGACGTGATTTCGTCAGAACAGCGGCCGCGGCCTCGATTGCCGCGAGCTTCCCGGGCGGGTTCGGCGTCTTCGCGCAGGGCTCCGACACCATCAAGGTGGGGGTCATCGGGTGCGGCGGTCGCGGCACGGGTGCGGCCATCGACTGCCTGAACGCCGATCCTGGCGTCGAGATCGTCGCCGTGGGCGATCTCGTGCCCGATCGCGTCGAGAGCTGTGTCGCCAGACTGACGAAGGAGCACGCGAGCCGCGTGAAGGTGCCGGCGTCAAACCGCTTCACGGGCTTCGACAACTACAAGGGCGTCCTCTCGGTGCCCGGCGTGAATCTCATCGTGACGGCCACGCCCCCGGGGTTCCGGCCGATTCACCTGAAGGCGGCCGTCGAGGCCGGCAAGCACGTGTTCATGGAGAAGCCGGTCGCCGTCGATCCGGTCGGCGTCCGGTCGGTGATCGCCTCATCCGAGCTGGCGGCCGGGAAGAGGCTCGCGGTCGTCGCCGGCACGCAGCGGCGGCACCAGAAGCGCTATCTCGAGATGATGAAGCGGATCCAGGACGGCCAGATCGGCGACATCGTCGCGGCGCAGGTCTACTGGAACCAGGGCGACCTGTGGGTGAGACAGCGGACCGCCGGGATGTCGGAGATGGAGTGGCAGTGCCGCAACTGGCTCTATTTCAGCTGGCTCTCCGGCGACCACATCGTCGAGCAGCACGTGCACAACATCGACGTGGCGAACTGGGCGCTGGGCGCCATGCCGAAGAACGTCATGGGCATGGGCGGGCGGCAGGTGCGCGTCGCGCCCGAGTACGGCAACATCTTCGACCACTTCGCGGTCGAGTTCGAGTATCCGAACGGCGCCCGCGTGAGCAGCATGTGCCGGCAGACGAAGGGCTGCAACGACCGAATCGAGGAACGCATCGTGGGAACCAGGGGCGTCGCCTTGAGCACGTCGAGCTCGACGCGGATCACGGGCCCGGCGCCGTGGACCTTCGAAGGGGACGAAACGAACCCCTACGTCCAGGAGCACATCGACCTGATCGCCTCGATCCGCCGGGGCGCGCCGCTCAACGAGGGCCGGCAGATCGCGGAGAGCACGCTGTGCGCGATCATGGGCCGCATGAGCGCCTACACGGGCCGCGCGCTGTCGTGGGAGTGGGCGATGAACTCGTCGATGCTCGACCTGTCGCCCAAGTCGTACGAGTTGGGGCCGAACCCGGTCGACCCGGTGGCGATCCCGGGGACGACCCCGCTCATCTAGTCCGTTTTCGGATTCGGTGTAGGCCGGGGCTTCAGCCCCGGCAGGCCTTCAAGCCTGCGCTGGTCAAGCCGGGGATGAAGCCCCGGCCTACACCGGACGGGAACGTCAAGCGCCGCGAACGGCTGCGGCGTCCACGGAAGTGAGTGCGGCCAGCACCTCCCGGTAGAGGTACTTCGCGCCTTCCACGCCGTTCAGCGGACCGGCCTCGTACTCCAGCGCGAACGTCCCCGTGAACCCGCCCGCCAGCATGATCCGGACGCCGCGCTGGACGTCGTTCTTGTCGCCCCAGCGGTCCCAGTATTTCGCGTGCACGTTCGAGATGGCGTAGGGCGCGAGCGCCTTGAGGCCGCTCACGAGCATGTACTCGTGCTCCCAGTTGCAGAAGTCGGGCGTGACGCCGCAGTAGGGATGGTTGATCGCGTCCACCATGATCCGCAGATTCATCGGATCAGCCGCGAGGCCCCAGTGGTTCTCGAACGTCACCGCGATGCCGAGCGTGCCGCCCGCGTCAGCCAGTTCCTTGTAGGACTCAATCGCGGCCTCCAGCAGCGTCACGATCTCGAGGTTGCGCGGGTACGAGTTCGAGAATGTCACGCCGCACTGCGTTCGCGACATGGCTGGTCGACACCGTGTGCCGGTAGAGGCGGAATACTGCGCTGCGCGCCACGATCGGACCCGGGTCGAGGCGACAACCCGGCTCGCACGCCGAGGATCTACGCGATTGTGTCGGCGAAGGAGAAGGACCACTATCCCTCCGACAACATGACGGCGTTCTCGTTGGCGAAGGGGGAATCGAACCGTCTCCCCCCGCTGTTCGGCACGGATATCCCGGACCTGCTGCATGCGCCCAACCTGCTGCACATCGTCTCGGTGCCGAACGCGCGCGGACTCTCCGACATGCTCTCGCTGCCGGGGCTCGACGCGTTACTCGGCAAGTCGGCCTCGGGCCGATCGACGTGGGCAGCGTCAACGGCGCGCTTCAGCGAAAGCGGTCCTTACCGCTGACGCGACGCGAGGAGCCGGTCCCAGAGCCCGCGCTCGATGGAGATCGTCAGGATCACCTCCGGGCGCAGCCCGTAGAACTCCGACACGTACCGCTCGCCGAGCGCCGCAGCGACCGCCGAAGCGTTGTCCTGCGATGCGACGACGATCGCCGCGTCGTCCAGTCGGCCCGCATCTTCCGCGCGAGGCCAGTAGCCCACGCGCGGCATGCGGCGCAGGTACCACGGCAGCGGCCACTGCTCGTACGGGCCCGCCACCACCTTCACGAGCACGCGGGCGTGATCCGGATGCAGCGCGGCGCACGTCGTTGATGCGCGCCACCAGGCGGAGGAAGTCGGGGCTGGTCTGCGCGTAGACATAGGGATTGCGCGGGTCTGCCGCGTAGCGGCCGTTGGCCCGCCAGTTCTGCACGCCGAGGTGGCCGCACGGCCGCGAGGAGCGCGACCACGACGAGTCCCTTGCCGAGGCGCGATGCCGGCCCGATCGATGAGCGTCGCGGCGCCGAATCCCGCCATCACCACGAACCCGGCGTAGAAGGGCAGGGCATTCCAGGGCGTCTTGTAGGGAATGGCGGAAAACGCCACGGCCGTGATCAGGGCGTAGAGCGCGATGTAGCGCGGCCAGAAACCCGAAGACGAACGGAGGAAGGCGGCGACGATTCCGACGAGCGCCAGCACCAGGACCAGCCCTTCCGTCCAGACGAGCCCGCCCGATGAGGAGAAGGACAGGAGGCGCAGATAGTAGTCCCACCCCTGCACGTGCGGCCCCGACGCCACGCCGCGCTCGGCGTAGACACTGAACGCCTTGAAGGATTCGAACAGGCCGGACGGGTACGTGAAGAAGGACGAGTAGAACACCCACGCGACCGCGAGCGCCGCCGTCAGGCCCGCGATCATCTGGCCGGCGCGCGCCCGGGACGCCGCAGGCAAGACCGCCGTGCCTCGACCGTCGGGCGCGGCCGTCCACCGCTGCGCCACGGCCGCCGCCACAATCGCCGCGACGAGGACGATGGCGGAGGTTTCCTTGGTGGCGTAGGCCAGTCCCGCGAAGACGCCGGCCCAGATGGCCGCCGCCGCGCCCGGCCGCTGCACGTACCGCCCCAGGGCAATCAGGAACGCGATCGAGAACCAGACGAACACCGATTCCTGGATGTAGAACCGGCTGAAGTACGTCAACGCCGGCGAGATCGCGGTGAGCAGCGCGCCCGCGGCGGCGGCCGGGCGTCCGAGTCCCGCGGCCAGCAACGGGAAGAGCAGAATCAGCGCGATGCCGAAGCACGCGGGTACCGCCCTGAGCGTCCACTCGTCGAGCGACGCCAGCGTCGTCTGGCCACGCGCCCAGGCGAACGGCAGGGTCAGGTAGTAGAGGGTCGGCCCGTGATGATCGGTCGCGTCGTACCGGTACTCGCCGGTTTCGAGCAGCGCGCCGAACTTGACGGCCTGATTGGCTTCGTCGTGGTGCATCGGCCGCCGGTCGAGGGCCGCCAGACGGCTCGCCAACGCGAGCGCCAGCGCCGCCAGGATCAGGCTGCCGAACGCGGCCTTGCTCATTTGCCCGGCGTGCCGAACACCTCGACTTCGACGTAGTGGTTCAGGTCGTTGGTCGTGTTGCCGTTCGAATACAGCCGCACGTAGCGCGCCTTGACGCCCTTCGGATCGAACAGCCGGCCCTCGGCCACTTCGATGTATTCCTTGTCCTTCCCGATGCCGAGGCCCGACGAGTTGTCGTGGTCGTTGTTGAAGACGGTCGTCACGCCCTTCAGGAAATCCTTGTCGTCGGAGACCTGGACGATGACGTCACGATAGACGCGAGCCTGGCTGTGGTAGTGCCAGGCGAGGATGGCGTACAGCGAGGTCGAGGCGCCGAGGTCGATCTGGATCCACTGCTTGCCCGGGCCCAGTTCGATGAAGTACCCGTCGCCGCCCTCCTTCTCGCCGTCGGTGACCATCTCGAGCTCGCCGATCACCGGCTGCATGTCGCTCGCCTTGACGGGCCGCTTCGCCGAGAGGAGCTTCGTTCCGACGGGCACCATGAACGGGCCGCGCGACTTGCCCGTGATGACCTCGAGATTGGCGCTCTTGATGTTGGTCGGCGTCCCGATGAACAGCGGCTTCGGCAGCTGCAGTTTCAGTTCTTCCTTGTCGGGCGCCTGGCGCGCGCCCAGCGGCGCCAGCAGCACGATCGACGCGAGCACGCCCACGAACACGAACAGGTGCTTCTTCATCAGCGAATTGCCTCCTTCGGCAATCGTGGCGTGATCCGGTCGATCGCCGCCTGCGCCTCCGCCTTCAACGAGGGATCCTGCAGGAAGGTCCTCGCGCCAAATCCAGCGCCTCGACGCAGGGAAACCGCCCGAGGATGCCCAGGACCAGTTTCTGCTCGTCGCTGCGCCACGCAAAGCCGGCGGCCAGCCGCAGGTCGGCCACCACCGCCCGGGCGTCACGGTAGGTGTCGAGGCCAATCGTCCGGATCAGCCCCCGGATCGCCAGCAGGCGATGGGTCTCGTTGCGGAGGTCCCGGGCCAGCGCCAGGAGATCCTCGCGGGCGGCGCTGGTGGGCCACGCCGCCATCGCCCGCACGGCCGCATCCACGACGTCCGCTTCCGGGTCCTTGAGCGCCGAGCGGAGGACCGGCAGCGCGGCGGTGTCGCCCATCAACCCCAGCAGGCCGATGAGCCGCACGCGCGATTCCGTGCCTTTCTCCGCCGCCAGCCGCGTGCGGACCACCGCGGACCGGCCATCGGCGCTCGCCAGTTTCTGGCTGAGCGCCACGACGGTCTTCTCGGCGTCCGTTCGTTCTGCCTCCGACTGAGTGACGAGGAGCGCATCGAGCACCACGGGCATGTCCGACGGCGTGCCAATCGCGCGCAGCGCGCGGTACGCCTGCGTCCGAATCGCGGGGGACAACGAGGTCAGCGACGACGTGACCAGCGGCTTCGCCGAGAAGTTTCGCCGCTCCCCGACGGCCAGGATCAGTTCCGCCGCAACGTCGTCTGCCGGTTTCCCACGCAACTGCGAGAGGATCTCCTCGTCGACGGCACGCCCCTTGAGCATGCCGAGAGCCGCGCGCGCGGCCGTCTGCTCGGCACCGCTCGCAGTGGCGGCCCGCTCGGCCAGCGGACGTACCGCCGGGGGGCCTCCCACCGCCGGGAGCGCCTTCATCGCGGCCATTCGCACCGGTACCGACTCGCTGCCGAGGCGGGCCAGCACGGAAGCACCCACGCGATCGGCCGGGTAGTCCGCGAGAACCGCGAGCACCTGAATCTGCGCGGCATCCGGCAGGTTGGGGAGCAGCGCCGAGACCTGCGCGATCGTGTCGGCGGTGAACACACCGGGCGATCTTCGAAATCGCCGCCTCGCGCAGGTCGGCGTCGGACCCGGCCAGCCAGCGCAGCAGAAGCGCCGGCGTCCGAGGCTCCTGCGGACGAGAGCGTCCCAATCGCGGCGGCCTTGCGAAGCGGGGCGGGGAGGGAAGCTGTCCGCGGCGACGGCTTCGTAGAGGCGGCTCGCCCCGGCGGTGTTGCCTGTGCCGCGCGCCCTCCGCGGCGGCGAGGATCGCAGACGCCACTGCGGGCTTGAGGGCACCAGACGCGCCGGCGAACGCCGACACGTAAGCGCGGCTGCGGCGTAATCGCCGCCGATGCGTCCCAACGCGGTCGCCGACGCCGCGGCGAACGCCGGCTGTTGCAGGAGCGGCGCCAGCGCCGGCACGGCCGCCGCCGACTTTCGCTCGCCGAGCGCGGCGATGACGGCGATCTTCGTCGCGCCGGCCGACGTCGATAGCGCCTGGACGAGCGCGTTGTTCTGCCGTGGCGCCCGAATGCTCTGCAGCGCGTAGAGCGCGATGTCCGCCGAGCGGTCGTCGGCGAGCAGGGCCTGGAGCGCCGGCACCGCCGTGTCACCCGCAATCAGGCGCAGGGAGCGGCCGGCGGCCATCTTCGCGACGGGCGTCGCCGGGGATTTCAGGAATGCCAGGAGCTTCGCCTCACACTCCGCCCGCCCCGCGGCGTCGTCCTTGTGCGCGTTGACGTAGTCGCGCAGCTTCCAGAGGGCGCCCGAGTCGATCCCGCCATCGTAGCGTGCGACGTCTTTGAGAATTGCGTCGAGCGACGTGGCGGCCGACGCGGCGGGTTGCGGCGTTTGCGCGCGCGCGACCGGCGCCGCGAGCGCGATGGCGAACATGCGATGCGCAGAGAGATTAGCAGCGCCGGATTGAGGAAGTTCGCGACGTGGTCATGGTGCCCCTCGCCTCAGACCGGCAAGCTGGTACGGCCGGCGATACCCAGCGCGACAGCAGCCGTTCGGCGCCCGGATCGCCAATCAGCGTCTCCGTGGCCGGGTCCCACTTGATCGTCGCGGCCCGTGGCGATCGCGACGACGCCCAGGTGCCCGACGCTGGCGGAGCGGTGCGCCACTTCGGCCGGGGCGATTGTCAGCGCGCGGCTTTTCACGCAATCGAGGAAGTTCTGGAAGTGGTCGCGGCTGCGAGACAGCCGCGGCTCGTTCGGTCCGATGACCTCGTTCACCAGCCGAGCCGGCTGGCTTTCGAAGCCGCCGCGATCGACCCACACCCATCCGAGATCGCCAATCCACTTCGTGCCGCTCTGGATCTCCGGGTAGCCTGCCGGCGATGACGATGGGCGTGCCGTCCGCGTACTTCGCCTCGACCCAGAAACGCTTCGCGCCGTTGTAGATGCCGGTGGTCGGGAACTCGCCCTTGCCGGACACCTCGACCGGGCCGGTCAGATCGAAGCCCAGTCCCCAGTGCGCGATGTCGAGATGGTGGCCGATCCAGTCCATCAACTGGCCGCCGCCGAAGTCCATGTTCCAGCGCCAGTTCTTGTGCACGCGGGCCTTGCAGTACGGCGACCACGGGGCCGGGCCAAGCCACGTGTCGTAGTCGAAGCCCGTCGGCGGGTCTTCGATGTTCTCCTGCCCGAACGTCCTGGCGAAATCGGTGTAGCCGTCCGGCAAGCCGACCTCGACGCGCTGGATCTTGCCGATGCGGCCGGCGCGCACGAGCTCGCTGGCGCGGTGGAAGTTGTCCGTCGATCGCTGCCAGCTGCCGGTCTGCCACACGCGGCCGTAACGCGCGATGGCGTCGCACAATGCGCGCCCTTCCCGCAGGCTGTGCGTGAAAGGCTTCTCGCCGAAGACATCGAGGCCGGCGCGCACCGCGGCGATCGACAGCATCGCGTGCCAGTGATCGGGTACCGCGATCGACACGGCGTCGAGATCGCCGCGCGCGAACAGCTCCCGGTAGTCCGAGTAGGTGGCGCAGTCCTTGTTGCCGTACTGCTGGTTGACGGAGTCGCTGGGCCTTGCCGCGCGGGACCGGGTCGAGGTCGCACACCGCGACCCACTGGACCTCGGGCTTGCCGAGGAACGACTTCATGTTGCCCGGCCCCTGCATGCCGAAGCCGATCCCGGCCATCACGATGCGGTCGCTGGGGGCGACGGCGCCGCCCCTGCCCAGGGCCGAGGCTTTGACGATCGTGGGAAACGCTGCGGCGCCGGCCAGCGCGAGGGGCGCGCGCTTGAGGAATTCGCGCCTGCCGCATCCGCGGGTGGTGTGCATGGTGTGCCTCGCCGCGCGCGATTCTACCGCAGCCGGCTGCAGGGACACCAATCCAGGGCGGCGCTTGTGTTGGCGTTCGTTTCGTCCGTGTGTAGGCCGGGCCTTCAGGCCCGGCGAGCCGTGGCGGCCCTAAAGGGCCGCCCTACATACGCCCTAATACGGCTTCTCGCCGTATTGCGCGCGCAGCCTGTCGAGCTCGACCTTCAAGCCGGCCTCGATCTTCGCGTACCGAGGGTCGCCGTAGACGCTCTTCATCTCGTGCTGGTCCTTCTCGAGATCGAACAGCTCCCACTCGCCGACCGGGTAGTAGTAGATCAGTTTGTAGCGATCGGTGCGCACGCCCACGTGCGCCTGCACCCGATGGTCCTGGGGGAACTCGTAGTAGTGGTGGTACACGCTCGTGCGCCAGTCCTTCGGCGTCCGGCCTCGCAGCACGGGCACGATCAATCGGCCGTGCCGATCCAGCGCCGCCGTTCCGCCCGCGATCTCGACGAGCGTCGGGGCGTAGTCGATGTTCTGCACCATCGCCTGGAAGCGCGCGCCTTTCTTCACGACGCCGGGCCAGCGGACGATGAGCGGCATCGCCAGCGACTCTTCGTACATCCACCGCTTGTCGAACCAGCCATGCTCGCCGTTGTAGAAGCCCTGATCGGACGCGTAGATGACGACGGTGTTCTCGTCGAGGCCCTGCGCGGTGAGCTCGTCGAGCACGCGGCCGACGTTGTCGTCGAGCGCCTTCACGCAGCGCAGGTAGTCCTTCATGTAGGCCTGGTACTTCCAGCGCGTGAGCTCGCGCCCCGACAGCGCCGCCTGCGTGAACCGTTCGTTCCGCGGCACGTAGGCCGCATCCCACGCCGTTTTCTGCGCGTCGGTCATGCGTCCGAACTCGCCGGCGAGCGTCGGCGCGCCCACCAGCGGCGGGCGCACCTTGAGGTCGCTCGGCAGCGTCAGGTCGCGGCCGACCTCCATCAGTTGCTGCGACGCCGGCGTCGCGCGGCCGGCGTAGTCGTCGAAGAGCGACTCGGGCTCCGGCACGGTCTCCGCCTCGAGCAGGCGCAGATAGCGCTCGGGCGGCATCCACGGACGATGCGGCGCCTTGTGCTGGCACATCAGCAGGAACGGCTTGTTCTTGTCGCGGCCGCGCAGCCACGCGATCGCCGCGTCACCGACCAGATCCGTGACGTAGCCCTCGCGCCGTTCGGTGCCGCGCGGCGTGATGAAGTCCGGGTTGTAGTAGTTGCCCTGGCCCGGGAAGATCTCCCAGTGGTCGAAGCCCGTCGGCTGGCTCACCAGATGCCACTTGCCGATGAGCGCGGTCTGATAGCCCGCCGCCTGCAGCGCCTTCGGCATCGTCCACTGGCCGCCGTCGAACGTGCTGCTGTTGTTGATGAAGCCGTTCGCGTGGCTGTGCAACCCGGTGAGGATGGCGGCCCGGCTCGGCCCGCAGAGCGAGTTGCAGCAGAAACTGCGATCGAACACGCCGCCGCCGGCGGCCAGCCGGTTCAGGTGTGGCGTGACGTTGTGTCGATTGATGAACGACTGCAGCCGGGTCTTGTACGCGCCGATCGACTGGAGGGAATGGTCGTCAGAAAAGAGAAAGACGATGTTCGGCCGCGAGGGCGCGGCCAGGGCGTCGCGGCAGGCCGCCGACAGGGTGACGGCCGACGCGGCGGCGGCCTGAAGGAACTCGCGGCGGGACGGCATCACCCGGCCTGGGCGAGCGCGCCGGGACCGGACGCCGGCGGCCGGAAGAACACCGCCAGCGCAATCGCCGCGACGGACGCGGCGGCGAGCGGCACCATGAACAAGCCCCTGAAGTCCGTCACGCCGCCGGTCGTGTAGACGCTCTGCAGCAGCCACGGACAGATGGAATTGGCCAGGAGCGCGCCGATGCCGAGGATCTGCAGGTTGAAGAGACCCTGCGCGCTGGCCCGGATGTCCTTGGGGCAGTACGCATCCACGAAGATGTAGACCGTGGCGAAGAAGAACGCGTAGCAGATGCCGTGCAGCATCTGGACCGCGATGATCATGCCCGCGCTCGCCGGAAACAGCGCATACACCGCGAATCGCGCCGCGTGCCCGAGAATGCCGACGACCATCGTCACGCGCCAGCCCAGCTTCTTCAGCGTGACGCCGAGCACGAGCATCGTGAGGATCTCGGTGACCTGGCCGATGCTCATGACCGGCGTGATCCAGTTGGAGGCGATGCCGACGCCGCCGGCCTCGCGCGCGGTGCCGAGGAAGATGCCGGTCCAGTTGAAGTAGCAGTTGTGCACGAACGAATCCACGAGCGTGACCAGCCAGAGCACCAGAATGAACCGGTGCTTGAGCAGGCCGAACGCCTGGGACCAGGCCGTGCGGCCCGCGCCGGCCGCCGCGCGCGCCTGCGGCGCCGAGCGCGGCAGAATCAGGCTGAACGCCGCGAGCGCCAGCGAGGCCAGGCCCGCGACGATGAACGTCCACCGGGCCGCGGCTTTGGCGGCATCGCCCGTGAGCGGGTTGGCCAGCGCCGTGCCGAGCCAGTTCACCAGGCCCGTCGTCTGCGCGGCGTCGACCGCCGGCCAGTTGACGAAGATGAGCGTGAACGGCCAGGCCGCGAGAATCCACCCGATCGTGCCGCCCATGCGCACGATGCCGAATTCCTTGTCGGGGTTCTTCATGTTCGCGAACGCGATCGAGTTGGTGATCGAGATCGTCGGCACGTACAGGAGGCAGTGGACGAGCATCAGCCCGAAGAACGGCAGGAAGGATCGGGTGAAGCCGCACCCGAGAATCGCGAGACCGCCAATCAAGTGGGACGCCGCCAGCACCCGTTCGGGCGACTTCGAGCGGTCGGCCCACTGGTTGCTGAAGAACATGCCGACGATCGAGGCCACCGGAAACGCGCTGAGGATGAGCGACTGCTGGCCGGGGCCGAATCCCAGGCTCGGCAGGTAGCCGAAGATCAGCGGGAGCCAGGCGCCCCAGATGAAGAACTCGAGCACCATCATGACGAAGAGACGCTGGCGGGTGGTCATGTGCGTTCAAACCCTTTCCTACGCTCGTAGTCGCGCGAGAGGTGGCGGCCTCAGGGAGGGCCAGCTCGGTGGCGAATCATAGCAGGCGAGGGCCTTCTGCAGCGGGTGGGCCAGAGCGAGGGAAGGAGCCCCGGACCTTCAGGCCCGGGGGCGCCGGGCCGGGATGCTCTGGTGGCTCGACCGGGGCTTCCGACGGCAGGGTGCCGAGCTCCGCCCTGGTCCGTCATATGCTCTCAGGCGTGTCAGTGACCTGAAGCTGGCAAATTCGAACAGGGAACAGGTGTGGCAAAGCCCAAGCCGGTTGTCAACCATGCGCTGTGCGCTCCCGAGGAGTGCGGCCACGGCAGGTGCGTGGCGCTCGCGGCGTGCACCGGTCACATCCTGCAGCAGGATGGACCTGGCGAACCGCCGTATCCGGTGGTGGACTGCAAAGGGTGCAGCAAGTGCGCCGCCGCGTGTCCGGTCAAAGCCATAAAAATGATCTGATCGCGGATTCGATCGGCCAACCCCTTCTACGCTCGTCCCGCGAAGTCCCTGGTCTCGGTGTGCACCTTGACGCGTTCGCCGTCCTTGATGAAGAGCGGCACCCGAATGATCAGGCCGGTCTCGAGGGTCGCGTTCTTCGTGACGCCGCCGCTGGCCGTGTCGCCCCGGACGCCGGGTTCGGTGTCCACGACCTTCATCTCCACGATCGGCGGGAAGACCAGGCCGATGGGCGCGTTGTTGTATTTCTGCACCTGGAGGATCAGCGCGTCGGACAGCAGGTACCGGTCGTCGCCGACCAGTTCGGCCCGCAGCGTCAGGGTTTCGAACGTCTCCTGATCCATGAAGAAATACACGTCGCCGTCCGTGTATTGGTAGGCAACCTCGACCTTCTCCAGATCCGGCTCGCCGAACTTCTCGCCGGCCTTGAAGGTCTTGTCGAACACCGCGCGGGTCAGCAGGTTGCGCATCTTGAGGCGGACCAGCGTCTGGCCGCCGCGCGCGGTCGGCTTCGAGACCTCGACGTCCAGGCAGTGGTACGGCGCGTTCTCGAACTCGAAGTACATCTTCCGCTTGATGCTAATGGCTTCAATTACTGACGGCATAACGCTCAATTCTACCGGACCAGGGGATCATTTTCACACGGAGGCACGGAGGCTTCTTGGGGGCTGCGGATCACGCGGTCACCCCCAAAGGAATTGCTCCGTCCCTCCGTGCCTCCGTGTGAACAGATCCGCTCACTTCCAGCGGAACAACTTCAGCGCGAGGGTGAACGATATCCCGAGCCACGCGGCCAGCGTCACAACCTCCCGTGGGAACTCGCCGATGCCGGCCCCCTGCAACATGACGCCGCGTAACGCGTCGATGAACGCCGTGAGCGGCAGCACGCGAATGAGGGGCTGCACGAGATCGGGGAACCGCTGCGCCGAGAAGAACACGCCGGAACAAATCCACATGGGCATCACTACGAGATTGGTGAGCCCCGAGACGGCTTCGATCGTCTTGGCGCGGCTGGCGACGAGCAGCCCGAGCGCGCTGAACGCCAGCGACGCCAGCACCGACAGCGCCAGGATGTCGGCCCAGTGGCCCCGGATGGGCACGCCGAACGCCAGCGCGCCGAATCCAACCGGAATGCCGATCTCCACGACCAGCACGATCATGCGCCACGCGAGGAACGACGCCAGGTAGTGCACGCGCGACATGGGCGTCGCCATGAGCCGCTTCATCAGCTTGCGGCGGCGCGCGTCCACGATCGAGAACCCCAGCCCCCAGATCGCGTTGCTCATGATGCCGACGCCGACCAGGCCCGGCACCAGGAAATCGATATACCGCGAGCCCGGATCGCGGACGATGGTGTCGGCCGTGGCCACGGGATCGCGGCGGCCGGCGCCGCGCTGGATGGCGGCGTCCGCCAGCAGTCGCGCCGCGCGGCCGTCGGGGTTCGTGTCGTCGTAGCGGTAGACGATCGCGCCGGCGCCGCCGGATTCCGCGGCGAGCGCCACCTTGCCGCTGCGGAGCGCCGCGAGCGCCGCCTCCGGTGTCATGTCCGCGACGTCGAGACCGGGATCCTGCCGCAGGGTCTGCGCCACGGCCGGCGACGTGGCCGCGACTTTCAGCACGGTCGCGGGCTTGCTGCCGAACGCGATCCCGAGCCCTGCGGCCAGCAGAATCGGAAAGAACACGGCCCAGAAGACCGCTTCCGGCTCGCGCAGGAACTCACGGATGCGCGTCAGGGTGAGTTGCACGAGAGGTGTGTCAGCGAGTCTCACGGGTGTCGCTCTCAATCAACATTTCGCACCGAACGTGCAAGGGGACAGTCCCGGCTTCGCCAACCAGGGACAGTCCCCGCCTCATCTCGACACTAATCCTCACGCAGATGGCGCCCCGTCAGCGCGACGAACACATCCTCCAGCGTCGCGGCATGCAGGCGCGGTTCGCGCGGCGGCATGGGCACCGAGGCCATCAGGTCGTTCGGCGTGCCGAGCGAAATGATCCTTCCGTGGTCCATGATGGCCACGCGGTCGCAGAGTTGTTCGGCCTCGTCCATGTAGTGCGTCGTCAGCACGACCGTGCGGCCCTCGCGCTTGAAGACGGTGATCAAATCCCAGAGCTGGCGGCGCGCCTGCGGATCGAGGCCGGTCGTCGGCTCGTCGAGGAAGAGCAGTTCGGGATTGCCGACCAGCGCGCAGGCCAGCGCCAGCCGCTGCTTCTGTCCACCCGACAGCGCGCCCACGCGGGCCGTGCGCTTCTCCTCAAGCTGCACCAACCGAATGACGTCGTTTGTCGCCGGACCCTGCGTGTAGAAGCTGCGGAAGAGCCGGACGGTCTCCTCGACGGTCAGCTTGTCGGACAGCTGCGTTTCCTGGAGCTGGATGCCGAGGCGTTCCCGCAGGTCGCGCGCATCGGTGTCCCATCGGCGGCCCAGCACCAGGACCTCGCCGGCGTCCGCGGTCGTCAGGCCCTCGCAAATTTCGATGGTCGTCGTCTTGCCGGCGCCGTTGGGGCCGAGCAGGCCGAAGCACTCGCCGGGATGGACCTCCAGATCGATGCCGTCCACGGCGACCACGTCCTTGTAGGACTTGCGCAGGCCGATCACGCGGAGCGCGGAGGAATGGGATTCTGGCACGCGCATCCATTATCCTTGGGAGGGACGTCAGGCACACATGGTCAATCCCGCTTATCCCGCGGCTCGAGCGGTCGCTTCGAAGGTGCGCGCGCATTTTGCGCACCACCTGGCGCAGGCGCGGCAGCGCGGCCGTGCCGATCTGGCGTCCGAGCCGGGGACCGCGGACATCGAAGCGTTGATTGACGCCGCATTCTGGGCCTCGCTGCGCCGTGAGGAAGGCATCACGCCGACCATTTCGCTGGCCCTGTTGCCGCCGGACGAGGCGGGCCAGGCGATCAGGTTCGCCGTCGAGCTGCCGCTGCAGGCGTCGGCGCTGGCCAAGGTCGCGCCGGCCGTCGAGCGGCCCGGCATTCATCTGGGTGTCTGGCGGCGGAACGGGGAGTTGACGGTCTGGGGCACGACGCGCATCATCCCGGCGTTCTGCCTCGTCGTGGAGGTGGTCGCGTCCGGGCTGCTGGTCATCAAGCACCGGAACGATCCGTTCGGCAAGTTCGTCAACGTGGCGGTCCTCGAAGGCGATCGAGATCAAGATTGTGGACGAGGGTTTCTCGGCCTCGCCGGAGTGTCCGAGTCCGGTGAAGTCGCTGCTCGGGATCAACGTGCCTGGCCGCGAGTTGGGCCGGGTGGACGTGCTGGTGCAGCTGGCGGCCTCCATGCGCACGCATCGGCGCGGCGGCGCGCTGCTCGTGGTGCCGGCCGGCAGCCAGGCCTGGCGCGACTCCATCGCGGGTCCGGTGCTGTATGGTGTCGACCCGCCGTTTTCGGAGCTGGCCGACCTCATCGCGCGGGAGCAGGCGGAGGCGGGGAGCCACGAGTGGCAGGAAGATCTGCGCCGATCGGTCGGCGCCATTGCCGGGCTCACGGCGGTGGATGGCGCGACGATCATCACCGACCGGTACGAACTGCTGGCGTTCGGCGCGAAGATCACGCGCCGCCGCGGCAGCCCGCCCGTCGAGCGCGTGATCGTGACCGAACCGGTCGAAGGCAGCCAGACCGAATCCGTGGCGCCCGCGCAGTTCGGCGGCACGCGCCACCTGTCAGCCGCGCAGTTCGTCTACGACCAGCGCGACGCGATCGCCCTCGTCGCCTCCCAGGACGGCCGCTTCACGATCTTCCGATGGTCGCCGTCGGAAGACATCGTGCACGCGCACAGAGTTGAAGCGTTACTGATCTAGACATCCAGTTAAGTCAGAAGTCAGAAGTCAGAAGTCAGAAGTGAGGTGCGGCGCTGCGCGCCGGTCATTGCTTATCTTCTTGTTCAAACGCAAGAAGAAGATGGCGCCCGGCAGCTCGCTTCCTCACTTTTGACTTCTGACTTCTGACTTGTAACTTAACCCGGCTCTCGCAAATGTCACCACGCCCCATGTCTCCGGCCTGTGCATGTCGATGACCCCGTGCGGGGACCAGACCCAGTTGTCTTCTTTCGCACCGGCGGGTTTGCGGTAGACGGGGCCGATGATGTCGATCGGCCATTCGACGCGCGAGAAGTTGACGCGCCACTGGTCGCCGTCATGGGGAGGCGCGGGCACGTGCGCGAACTCGCCCAGCGCCTTCCACGGGAACGCCAGTTCCACGAACCAGCCGCGATCCACGTCGCGCGGGTCGTTCAGCGTGCCGTCCACCCGCACGGCCGACTTCAGGCCGGGAATCTCCCAGCTGTTCTGCGCCTTGCCGCCTTGCTTGTACGGCTTGGGCAGAAACAGATCCCAGGAAGTGCCGCGCGCGTTGATCTCGAATTCGTAGTACTCGAGGCTGTCGCCGTTGGGGTCGATGAAGACCTCAAAGTCAGGGTCGTGGAAGATCACGGAGTCGTGGTCGGTCAGTGTTGCCCAGACGTGCGGCTCGCGGAGCTCCGCGCCGACGTAGAAATACTCGTTGTCCCACGACATCTTCGCGCGCGTGTCGAAGCGCGGCTTCGGCTTTGCGTCGCCCTCGATGTCGACGAAGAGATCCGTCCACGGCGCGTCGCGCCAGGCCGCATCGTCCACACGTCCGTCAATGACGAGGGGAACGGAGGCCCGATGGGCGACGTAGTGTCGCGGTGTCTGGAGCCCGGAGTCCGGGAGTGTCTCACGCACACGGAGGCACGGAGGGACGGAGGCACGGAGAGATTCTTCTTGGGTATTGCCGCACGCGGGCTGCCCCCCAAAAGCACTCCGTGCCTCCGTCCCTCCGTGCCTCCGTGTGAACAAAGTCGAAGCCGCGAGCACGGCGACAAGCGTCAGCACGAACAGGCGAGCGCTCATCTCGATCGCGACACAATCTGCGCCAGGAGCGACCACCGCTCCGTGTTCATCGCGCCGGCGTCGAAGAGCGAGACGCCGGCCGCGCCGCCAGCCAGCGCCATCTCGACGGTTTGGGTGAACGCGGCCGCATCGAGCGGGCTGATGAAGAGGCCGCTGTACACGGGCGCCTTCACCGTGCGCACCGCCTCCTCCGTGTAGGTCTTCACGAACGCCGGGCTCGCGTCATAGAACGTGTGGTAGAGCATCGGATGGAACTGATCGAGCGCGAATCGTCCCCAATCCTGCCGGACCATCGTCCGCGCGCGGCTCGGGCCCGGGAAGACCGCCGCCGAGATCTTCTTGCCGCCCGCATGCGCCGCCGGCACGAGATAGTCGTTCACCAGATCGACCACCGAGTCGAGCCGGTACTGCAGCCACGCCGCGTGGGCTTCCGGGTCGGCCAGCTCGACCGGATCGATGCCCGTCTTCGCTTTGAATGCGCGCCGGCTGTACTCCGTGTAGCCGTAGTCGTACGCGGGGTAGACCTTGTCCTGCACGATGCCGTACGTGGACCACAGGCCCGACGGCAGGATCGCGTCCGGATGGCGGATGTAGTCGAGGTGAATGCCCGCGAGGCCGGGAATGGCGGCCAATTCGCGCACGGTGTCGCGCACGAACTCGCGGACTTCCGGCCGCGCGGGATCGAGGAATTTGTAGTAGCCGACGTAGGCGGGCTTGTCCACCGCCGATTCGCCCTTGGCGTTGACGTTGTACCAATCCGGATGCGTCTTCATCACCTCCGGAATCGAGCACGGCATGGACCACATCCACGCGTGCACCTCGAGTCCCGCCGCCGTGGCAATCGGAATGATGGACTCGAGCCACGCCGCGCGCACGGGCAGGCGGTTGCTGTGGAACAGCGTCTGGGAACCGCTGTAGATCTCGGGAATGATGCCGTGGATGCCGGACGCGCGCATCAGGTCGAAATCGCGCCGCCAGTCGTCTGGCGTCTTCGCGAGCGACGGCCGCATCCACACGAAGTTCTTGAGGCGACGAGGCTGTCTGGCCGGTGCGGCCGCGTCGCCAGCGGTCACCGCGCCGGCAAAGACGGACCCGGGGCGGCCGATCGCGGCCGCCGCCAGGCCCAGTGTCTGCAGGAACTCGCGCTTCGTCATGCTCATCCGATCACGCCGCGTCCACTTCCAGTCCGCCGGTCCACTTTGCCGCGACGTTGTAGAGCGCGGCCTGAATCAAGCCCATGACGAACATGAACACTCCGTAGAAGATGGGCAGGATGATGATCGCGCCGACGCCGAAGAGCATGCCGAAGAACGCGCCGCCCGGGCGATCGGCCGCGGCCGACGCCGCGCTGCCGATGACCATCATGGCCAGGGAGATACAGGCGCCAATCACCAGGCCCAGGAGGACGCCAAGCACGCCGGCCACCTTCGCGGCCGACAACGGATTCACACGTGTGATGACCATGCGCTTCTCCCCATGTACGCCCCGATCCCGGCCGCCCCATGCGGTGGATTGGTCGAGGTGGTCCATAGAGTAAGGCAGAAGGGAGCGTGCCGCCGTGTGAAGAGTCGAAGGAAATGGCAGAATACTCCTGAGATCCGCGTGACGTTGAAACCTACACTCCTGGCGGCAGCAGTCTTCGCGGGCTGGGCGGCATTGGCCGGACCGGCGCATGTGGCGGTGTCTGCCGTGTCTGCCGTTCCGCTGCACGACGCCGGCGTGGCGCTGGCCCAGAGCGACCTGGACGAGTTCATGCGCCAGGTGCTCGCCAAACGCGACGAAAACTGGAAAAAGCTCCAGCAGTACGTGCTCGACGAGCACGAGAAGATCGACATCGTCGGCCCGCAACTCGTGCGCATCCTGGGCACGCGCCGCGACTACCGCTGGTTCATCAAGGACGGCTACTTCGTGCGGAGCCCGGTCTCCGCCGACGGCGTGCCCGTGCCGGAAGCGGAACGCCGGCAGGCCGAGGACGAGTACCTCCGCCAGGCGAAAGAACGCGAGAAGCGCGCGGAAGACCGCGCGAAAGCCGCGACGGCCGAGGCCGCGGCCGCCGCCGCGGCGCCGCCAGGCGACCCGGCCGCGCAGCAGGGTTCGCCCGTGACCATGGACGGGTTGCTGTCTCAGACCCGCCAGCCGCAGTTCATCAGCACCGCGTACTTCCTCCGCTTCAAGTTCGAGCAAGGCAAATACGCGCTGGTCGGTCGCGAGCCATTCGACGGCCGGACGGTGCTGCGCATCGAGTACTACCCGGAGCGCCTGTTCTCAGAGTCGCGGGACCGGGCCGCCCGGCCGAAGGATCCGGCGAAGCCCGCCCAGGACCAGCGGCAGGACCTCGCGGTCGAACGCCTGCTCAACAAGAACTCGCTCGTCACGCTGTGGGTGGAGCCCGGCTCCAAGCAGATCGTGAAGTTCGTGTTCGACAACGTCCAGACGGACTTCCTGCCGATCTCCTGGCTCTTCCGCCTCGACGACTTCAAGGCGTCGATGACGATGAGCCAGCCGTTCAAGGATGTGTGGCTGCCGAAAGATGTGGACCTGATGTTCAGCGCGATGCTGGCGGTCGGCACGTTCGACATGCGCTATCACCTCGATTACCTGGACTACAAGGAAGCGACGACCAGCGGGCGCATCATTCGCGGGAGCGCCTCCCGATGATGCCGGCGCTGACGCTGGCGATCGCGCTTCAGGTGCTGCCGGTTCAGCCGGTCCACGCTCCGCAGGGCCCGCAGGAACAGGCGCGGGTGCTGCAGGTGCCGCCGGCCCAGGACAGGACCCAGCCCCGCGAAGTCGTGGCGGAAGTCCTCGTCCACGGCAACCAGATCGTGCCGGATGCCGAGGTCAAATCACTCGCGGGCATCGTGGCGGGCTCGGTGTTCAGCGACGCGCTCCTGGCGGAGATCGCGAAGCGGCTGAAGGACTCCGGCAAGTTCGAGTCGATCGACGTCGTCAAGCGCTTCGCCTCGATCGAAGACGCCTCGCGCATCATCATCGTCATCATCGTGAGCGAAGGGCCCGTACGGATTGTCACCTCCGGCAATGCCGGCGGCCCGGCGCAGGTCCAGAAGCGGAGTTTCATCCGGAATCTGATGTTTGTGCCCATGTTCGAGGGCTCCGACGGGTACGGCCTGACCGTCGGCGCCCGCATCGCGTACCCGAAGCCGTTCGGCGACGGCAGCCGGCTGTCGTTTCCCATGACGGTGGGCGGCAGCAAGCGCATCGGCGTGGAACTGGAGAAGACCCTGGCGAACGGGCCGTTCAGCCGGATCGAGTTCGGCACCGGCGTTCAGCAGCGCCGGAATCCCGCGTATGACACCTCCGACAACCGGTTCCGCGTCTGGGGTCGGGCGTTCAAGATGATGGGCAAGTTCCGGGCCGGGGGAACGGCCGGCTGGCAGCGGGTCTGGTTCGGCGGCCAGCAGGACGAGTTTACGTCGGCCGGGCTGGACGTGACCCTGGATACGCGTGAGAACCCCGCGATGCCCCGCAACGCGGTGCTGGCGTCGGCCTCGACCGACGTGCTGTTCTTCGCACGGCGTCCCGATGATTACGCGGACGCGGCTGGAAGCCACGGGCTATATCGGCGTCGTCTGGCAGCACGTGCTCGTCCTGCATGCGTTGCGTGAGGACGCCGACCACCCGCTGCCGCCCTACCTGCGGCCGATCCTGGGCGGCTGGTGGACGCTGCGGGGCTTCGAGACCGGGTTCAAGACCGGCGACACGCTCGTGTCCGGGTCGATGGAATATCGAGTGCCGCTCGTCTCGCCGCGGCGGATCGGCAAGCTCGGCGTGAGCGCGTTTGCCGATTGGGGCACGGCCTACGACCACGGCCAGTCGCTCTCCGGCCAGACGATCTACCGCGGCGCCGGCGGCACGGTGTGGTTCACGGTGGCGTCGGCCCGGCTGGCCATGGCGGTGGCGCACGGCCTGGGCGCCGGCACGCGCGTCCACTTCACGCGGCACGATCGGATTCTGATCCGCGGGCCGTTTCCTTTGTTACCATTCAGAGCACAAGTGGGGACGTTCCTGGTTCGACGCTCCGGCGCGCTCGCGCTCGCGGCGGTGTTCTGCATCGCGGTGCCGGGCCGTACCGCGCCGCAGGGCACGGTGGACGAGCTCGTCGCGAAGAACCTCGCCGCGAAGGGCGGGATCGCGAAGCTGAGGGCCGTCGAGTCGATCAAGCAGACCGCGACGATGTCGATGATGGGCACGAACGTGCCCATGACGATTTACACCAAGCGACCGAACATGGTCCGCCAGGAGATGACCGTCGACAAGAAGACCGTCATCAACGCCTTCGACGGAGACCACGCCCTGGATCATCAATCCGCTCACCGGGTCGTCGCTGCCGATGCTCGTGTCCGGGCCACAGGCCGCGATGATCAAGGAGCAGTCGAGCTTCGACGGGCCGCTGGTGGACTTCAGGGATCGGGGCATCACGGTCAGCGTGGAGGGCCTCGAGCTGGCGAATGACCGGGTGCTGATCCATCTGCTGGTGACGTCGAAGACAAAACAGGTCCGGCATCTGTACCTGGACTCGACGACGTTCCTCGACGTGAAGATGATGACCGAGCAGGACCGGTTCAAGCTCGAGCAGGAATTCGACGACTACCGGGACGTGGATGGCATCCAGTGGCCGTTCCGGACGCGCACATCGGCGAACGGCGTGCTGCAGAGCGAGATCAAGGTGGAGAAGGTGGAGTTCAACGTGAAGATGGACGACGCATTGTTCCGCGTGCCGAAAGGATCATGACGAACATCAAGACCGCGTGGCGCCAGGGCGAGCCCTGGACCGTCACCGACGCGACGGAACTCTACGAGATCGAACGCTGGGGCCAGGACTACTTCTCCATCGCGCCGAACGGCCACGTCCGGGTGCACGCCACCAAGGACACCGACAAGGCCATCGATCTGAAGCAACTGGTGGATCACCTGCAGCTCCGCGGCATCGGGCTGCCGATCCTGATTCGCTTTCAGCGACATCCTGCGCCAGCGGCTCGGCGACATTTTCAACGCCTTTCAATCGGCGATTACGCAGAACTCGTACGAGGGCAAGTACTTCTGCGTCTATCCCATCAAGGTGAACCAGCAGCGGCAGGTGGTCGAGGAAGTGCTCGAGTTCGGCCGGCCCTACGACTTCGGTCTGGAGGCCGGGTCCAAGCCCGAGTTACTGGCCGTCATCGCGATGGCGAGCAACGAGACGCCGATCATCTGCAACGGGTTCAAGGACGCCGAGTTCATCGAGATGGCGATGCTGGCCCACAAGATGGGCCGGCGCATCATTCCGGTCGTCGAGAAGTACACCGAACTCGGGCTGATCCTCGAGTACGCGCGGAAGGTCGGCGTGCGGCCGCAGATCGGCATGCGCGTGAAGCTGGCCGCGCGCGGCGGCGGACGCTGGCAGTCATCGGGCGGCTACCGGTCCAAGTTCGGGCTGACGGTGGCCGAAGTGCGGCAGGGCCTCGAGGAATTGCAAGTCCTACGGCATGCAGGACTGCTTCAAGCTCCTGCATTTCCATCTCGGCAGCCAGATTCCCAACATCCGGATCGTCAAGGGCGCGCTGAACGAAGCCGCGCGCATCTACGCGGAGCTCGTCAAGGAAGGCGCCGGCCTGGAATACATCGATGTGGGCGGCGGCCTCGGCGTGGACTACGACGGGTCGCAGACCAACTTCGAGTCGAGCGTGAACTACACGCTCGAGGAATACGCGAACGACGTCGTGTACCACATCCAGTCGGTGTGCGACGACGCGGGCGTGAAGCACCCGACGATCGTGTCGGAGAGCGGCCGGGCCATCGTCGCGTATCACAGCGTGCTGGTGTTCAACGTGCTGGGCGTCTCCGGTTTCGGCGATGAGGAGATCCACCAGAACGGGCACGATGGCGAGCTCGAGCAGCCGATCATCGATCTCAAGGAGACGTACCAGAACCTGACGGCGAGAAACGCGCTCGAGAGCTATCACGACGCGCAGCAGGCGCTGGACATGGCGCTCAACCTGTTCAACGGCGGCTATCTGCCGCTGAAGCAGCGCTGCCTGGCGGAGACGCTCTTCTGGGCCATTTCGTCGAAGTTGCGCAAGATCGTGCAGGCCATGGACGAGGCGCCTGAGGAATTGCAGGGGCTCGACGAGACGCTCGCGGACACGTATTTCTGCAACTTCTCGCTGTTCCAGTCGATTCCCGACGCCTGGGCGATCAAGCAGCTGTTCCCGGTGATGCCGATCCACCGGCTGAACGAGCCGCCCACGCGGCGGGCGGTGCTGGGGGACATCACCTGCGACTCCGACGGCAAGCTCGACCAGTTCATCGACCGCCGCGACGTGAAGCGCACGCTGCCGCTGCACACGTTCACCGGCGAGCCGTACTACCTCGGCGTCTTCCTCGTGGGCGCCTACCAGGAAATCCTGGGCGATCTGCACAACCTGTTCGGCGACACGCACGCCGTGCACGTCAGCCTGGGCGACGACGGCAATGTCCGGCTGGACTCGGTCATCAAGGGCGACACCGTGCGCGAGGTCCTCGACTACGTCGAGTTCGACACCGACACGCTCGTCAGGAAGCTCCGCGATTCCGTCGAGGCGGCCGTGCGCGACGGGCGCGTGGACTTCGAGGAGTCCGGCCGGATGCTCCGCTTCTATGAAGACGGCCTGCACGGCTACACCTACCTCGAAGAGCCCGGCGAAGGCTGAAGCGTTGCGGTTGCGTCGCCGGGCATTTCTTTCGATTCTGCTCGTTCTCGCGTGCACGCTGGCGGGCGCCGGCCAGGCGTGGCGTCCGCCGAGCCCGATTCTCATCCTCGTATCCGTCGACGGCTGGCGCTGGGACTACTTCGATCGCGCCAGTACGCCGACGCTGCACGCGCTGGCCGCCCGCGGCGTTCGCGCCGAAGGGCTGGTGCCGCCGTTCCCGTCGAAGACCTATCCCAGCCACTACACGATCGTGACCGGGTTGTATCCGGCGCATCACGGCATCGTGTCCAACAACATGTGGGACGACGCGATCGGCGAGCGGTTCACGATGTCGGCGCCGACGTCCAAGGACACCCGTTGGTGGGGCGGCGAGCCGCTGTGGGCGACGGCCGTGAAGCAGGGACAGCGCGCCGCGTCCATGTTCTGGCCGGGATCGGAAGTGGAGATCGGCGGCGTCAGGCCGACCGCGTGGAAGCCGTTCGACGACAACTTTCCCGACGAGTCGCGCGTGAAGCAGGTGCTCGACTGGCTCGCGTTGCCCGAGGCGCAGCGGCCGTCGTTCATCACGCTCTACTTCAGCGATGTGGATACGGCCGGGCACACCTCCGGTCCGGAAGGGCGGGGGGCGCTCGAAGCGGCGACGCGCATCGATACGCTGCTTGGCACCCTGGTCGCCGGCATCGAGGCCAGCGGCCTGACCGATCGTACGAACCTGCTCGTGGTGTCGGACCATGGGATGTCGCAGCAGGCGCTCGACCGGAAGATCTTCCTCGACGACTACGTCGATCTGGCCGCCGTGAATGTCGTGGACTGGACGCCGGTGCTGCAGATCGCGCCGAAGACCGGCACGGTGGACGAGCTGTACGCCAGGCTGCACGATCGCCATCCGGCGCTGACCGTGTACCGGCGCGAGGACCTGCCGGCGTACCTGCATTTCTCCGGCAGCCCGCGGATTCAGCCGATCATCGCGCTGGCGGCCGACGGGTGGGCGATCACGGCGCACGCGCGCTTCGAGCAGAACCACGACCAGCCCAGCCAGCAGGGCGGGGAACACGGGTACGACGGCCGGTATCAATCGATGCACGGCCTGTTCATCGGCGCCGGCCCGCAGTTCCGCCGCGGCATCGTCGTGCCCGCCTTCGAGAGCGTGCACGTCTACGAACTGATGTGCGGGATCCTCGGACTGAGACCGGCGAGGAATGACGGGGATCCTCAGGTGACGCAGGGGTTCCTGAGGGGTCGCTGATTCCGTGCCGCAGTAGGCGGCGGGGGTCCGGGCTGCAGCGGCGTGCCGCAGTAGGCGGCGGGCTTCTGGGCCGCGGCAGCGTGTAGCAGTAGGCGGCGGGCTTCAGCCCGCCGTACACTCTGTCGGTCATGCGTTCACCAACAGGCCTCTGGCTCGCGGGGTGTGTGGCCGTGATCATGGCCGCGTCCGCCTGCGGCCGCGAACGGCCGGCGGAGACGAGCACGGAGGGCCCACCTGTGCCGACGCCCCGCGGGGAATTTGTCGCCAGAACTCATCCGGCGAAGACCGGCGCGATGCCGTATCGGTTGTTCACTCCGAAGGGCTACGACCCCCAACGACGCTATCCGCTGATCCTGTGGCTGCATGGCGGCGGAGGAAGTGGCAACGATAACCAGGGACAGATCGCCGGCGACCAGATCCCCGGGACTCACACCTGGGCGACGCCCGAGAATCAGGCGGCGCATCCGGCGTTCGTGCTCGTGCCGCAGACGGCCAGCGGCTGGGCCGGCGCCGACATGCCGGACCTCGGGCCGAACCTGGCGGCGGTGATTGAAATCCTCGACGCCGTCACGGCCGAGTTCTCGATTGACTCGCGTCGCATCTACGCTGCTGGGTCAGTCGATTGGCGGCCGAGGCGTCTGGAATCTGGTGTCCAACAAGCCCGATCGGTTTGCCGCAGCCGTGATGCTGTGCCCGGTGCCTGGTGACATCACGCAGGCGTCCCGTGTGGTCCGGTTGCCGATCTGGATCTTCCAGGGCGACGAGGACGGTCCCGCGTTCGTGTCCGGCGCGCGCGCGCTCGTCGCGGCCCTCAAGGCCGCCGGCGGTCAGCCGCGCTACACCGAGTATCCCAAGGCCGGCCACGACATCTGGACTCGCGTCTTCAAGGAGCCGGAAATCGTGCCCTGGCTGTTCGCCCAGAGCCGATGACGAAACGTGGCTAGCCGGCGACCGCTACTTGGGCCGGCCTGAGGACTTCGTCGCCGATGACATAGCCAGGTTTGACGATGCCCACGATCGTGCCCATGGGCGTGTCCGCGCCGGCGGCGACGGTGGCGACGGCCTCATGTTGCGCATGATCGAACGCCTGACCGATCGGCACGATGCGCTTTACGCCGAGCCCCTCGAGCGTCGTCAGGAACTGCTGCCGGACGATGGCCACGCCCTGAACGAAGGGATCGTCGGCGCGGCCCGCCGCGGCGTCGAGCGCGCGGTCGAGGTTGTCCAGCACTTCCAGGAAACTGACGATCAGCGAGCGACGGCCGCGCTCGACGTCCTTGGACAGCTCCTTGCGCAGCCGCGCGCGCGCCTGCTCGAACTCGTCCGACGCGCTGCGATACTTGCCGAGCAACTGCTGCAGCTCGGCATCCTTCGCGACGATCCGCGCCTCGAGTTCCTCGACGTACGCCGGCTTCAGATTCGGTTCTTCGCCCGTGGCGGCATCCTCTCCGCGTGCCCACCAGCGACGGTCGGTGACCTTCAAATCAGACATACAGACAGGTTCTCGGGTTCTCGGGTCTCGGGTCTCGGGTTCGTCGGGTTCGTCGGGTTCGACGCGCCAGCTAGGTTCCTTGGTCTTCGGGCTCGCGGGCTGGAACCTGAGGAGACCCGAGAACCGAGCACCTGAGGACCCGAGCACCCGAGCACCCGAGTAGGTGAAGGTCAGCGAGCCCTCGGCAGCGCCGATTGTCACGGTCCCGCCGGTTTCGAGCTTGCCGAACAGGATCTCGTCGGTGAGCCGGTCGCGCACCTCGCGCTGGATGACGCGGCCCAGCGGACGCGCGCCGTAGACGGGGTCGTAGCCGGTGCCGGCCAGCCAGGCGCGCGCGTCCGGCGTCAGCGTGATCGCGACGTGCCGCTCGGCGAGCTGCGCCTCGAGTTGCAGGATGAACTTCTCGACGATGGTTTCCATCACCTCCATCGTCAGGCTCTTGAACGTGACGATGGCGTCGAGGCGGTTGCGGAACTCCGGGCTGAAGACGCGCTCGATCGCCGCCATCTGCCGGCCGGCGGCGATCCGCTGCAGCGCCTCGTCCACGTTCTGGCCCACCGAGGCGTCGGAGAAGCCGATCGTCTTCGCGCTCATCTCGCGCGAGCCCGCGTTGGACGTCAGGATCAGCACGACGTTCCTGAAGTCCGCCTTGCGGCCGGTGTTGTCCGTGAGCGTCGCATGATCCATGACTTGCAGCAGGATGTTGTAGATGTCGGGGTGCGCCTTCTCGATCTCGTCGAGGAGCACGACGCTGTAGGGATGCGTGCGGACGGCGTCCACGAGCTGGCCGCCCTGCTCGAATCCGACGTAGCCGGGCGGCGCGCCGATCAGCCTGGCGACGGCGTGCTTCTCCATGTACTCGCTCATGTCGAAGCGGATGAACTCGTTGCCGAGCTGGGTGGCGAGCTGCTTGGCCAGTTCCGTCTTGCCGACGCCGGTCGGGCCCGTGAACAGGAAGGCGCCGGCCGGGCGGTCCGGCATGCCGAGGCCCGCGCGCGACCGCTTGATCGATTGCGCCACGAGATGGACGGCGTCCTGCTGGCCGAACACCACGCGCTGCAGCGATTCTTCGAGCGTCCGGAGCCGCTCGCGATCCGACGACGAGGCCTGGCGGGCGGGGATGCGGGCCATTCTGGCGACGACGGTCTCGATGTCGACGGGGGAGATGACGATGGGCACCGCCGCCTCTGGCTCGCCCGCCGAAGCCGGCGGATGGCGAAGGCGGGACACGGCGCCGGCCTCGTCCATCACGTCAATCGCGCTGTCAGGCAGTTTGTAGTCGCGGAGGTGGCGCGCGGCGAGCTTGGCGGCGGTGTCGAGCGCCTCGTCGGTGAACGTGACGCCGTGATGTGCCTCGTAGCGCCCGCGCAAGCCGGTGAGAATCTTCACCGTCTCGGGAATCGACGGCTCATCGATCGTGATGCGCTGCAGGCGTCGCGACAGCGCGCGGTCCTTCTCGATGTGCTTGTAATCCTCGAAGGTCGTCGATCCAATCACGCGGAGGTCGCCGGTCGTGAGAATCGGCTTGATGAGCGTCGCCAGGTCCATCGTTCCGCCAGTGGTCGCGCCGGCGCCGACGGTGGAGTGGATCTCGTCGATGAAGAGGATGGCGCGCGGCCTCGCGGCCAGCGCGCGGATGACCGCCTTGAAGCGTTCCTCGAAGTCGCCGCGGAACCGGGTGCCGGCCAGCAGCGCGCCGGAATCCAGCGAGAAGACCTCGGCGCCTTTCAGCAGTGCCGGGACGTCCTCCTGCAGCAGGCGGGTGGCGAGGCCCTCGGCCATCGCGGTCTTGCCGACGCCGGCATCGCCGACGAACACCGGATTGTTCTTGCGGCGTCGGCAGAGCACTTCAATCGTCCGCTGCAGTTCGTCCGTCCGGCCAATCAGCGGATCGAGCAAGTTCTGCCGGGCCCGATCGGTCAGGTTCATGCAATAGGCCTGCAGCGGGTCGGCCGATGTCGACGGTCCTTCGTCGCCGCCGCCGGACGGCGCGCCAGGGCCGTCGGGGTCGGAGGAGCCAGGCGTGCGCGGCGTCTTGGCGATGCCGTGCGAAATGTAGTCGAGGATGTCGAGGCGTGTGATGCCATGCGCGCCCAGCAGCCGCGCGGCCTCCGACTTGTCCTGTTGCATGATGGCCGCCAGCACGTCGCCCGCGTTCACCTCCGCGCGTTGTGCGCTCTGGACGTGGAGCACCGACGTGCGCAGCACGTTGCGGAACGGCGCCGTCTGTTCGGGCTCGCGCTCCTTGCCGCGGCGCACCTGCTCGACCGAGTTGTCCAGGTAGTCGTTGAGCTCGCGGCGCAGCCTGGGCAGGTCCACCCCGCACGCGGCCAGGATGCGCTCGCCCTCCGAATCGTGCGCCAGCGAGAAGAGCAGGTGTTCGAGCGTCAGATAGGCGTGCCGCCGCGACACCGCCTCGCGATACGCAATGGTGAGGACGATTTCGACAGATGCGGAGAACATGTACCCATCTTTGTGGAGCCCGGCGTCGTCGTCAAGCGTTAGCGGCCCGGACTAAGATAACTGGATGTTGCCTGCGTTGCGGCGGTCACTGGTCGCGGTTGTCGTTATTCTCGGGTTGTTCTGTGCGAGTCCGGACCCGCTCGGGACCGGGCTGGGCCTTCGCCTTCAGGCGCAGGCGCCCGCCACCGTCGTCTTTGCGCACATCAACGACGTGTACGAAATCGATGCGATCGAGGGCGGGGCCGTGGGCGGTCTGTCTCGCGTCGCCACCGTGTTCGATCGCCTGCGCCTGGCGGGATCGCCGGTGTTGACGACGCTGGGCGGGGATTTCCTGTCGCCGTCAGCCATCGGCACCGCGCGTGTCAACGGCGAGGCGATCGCGGGCCGGCAGATGGTCGACGTGCTGAACACGATAGGCCTCGGATGGGCCACGCTGGGGAACCACGAGTTCGACCTGTCGGAGGCGGCGTTCCGGGCGCGCATGACCGAGGCGAAGTTCGCGACGGTCGTCACCAACGTGACCGACAGCCAGGACGCGCTGTTTCCGGGCACGGTCCGGTCGGCGATCGCCCCGGTCAAGGTGAAGAACCGCGTGATGCGCATCGGGTTTCTGGGACTGGTGACGAACTTCAATCAGAAGGCGTGGGTGCGCTACCAGCCGCCCATCGATGCGGCTCGGGCCCAGGTCGCGGCGTTCCGGGGCCAGGTGGACGTCATTGTCGCGCTGACGCATTTGCCGCTGGACGGAGATCAGGCCGTGCTCGAGGCCGTGCCCGAGATCGATCTCGTGCTCGGCGGCCACGAGCACGAGAACTGGTACCTGCGGCGCGGCCCGTCATTCGCGCCCATCGTGAAGGCGGACGCCAACGCGCGCTCGGTCGCCGTGGTGACGATGCGCATCGGCGCCACGGGCACGCGGCCGGAGGTGTCGGTCCGCTTCGAATCGCTCGACGCGCGCATCCCGATGCAGCCCCGCACGCAAGCCGTCGTCCGCCGCTGGATGGAAATCGGGATCGAGGCGTTCAAGCGCGACGGCCTGGTGCCTGACGCCGTCGTGACGGTGACGCCGGTGGCGCTCGACGGCCGGGAAACGACTGTCAGGCGACGGAGCGGAGAGCTCACGACGCTGATTGCCGAGGCGCTGCGCCGGGAAACGCACGCGGACATCGGCCTGCTCAACGGCGGCACCATCCGGATCGATGACGTGCTGCGGCCTGGCCCGATCCGGCAGTACGACGTGATCCGCATCCTGCCGTTCGGCGGCACGGTGGTCAAAGCGACGCTGGACGGCGCGTTGTTGGCGCGGTTGCTCGACACCGGTGTGCAGAATCTCGGTATCGGCGGCTACCTGCATCCGGCCGGCGTGACGCGCGAGGGCGGGGCCTGGGTCGTGAACGGGAAGCCGCTCGACCCGGCGGCGTCCTACACGATTGGCGTGCCGGAGTTCCTGCTGACCGGCGGAGAGAGCCGCATGGATTTCCTGAACCGCACGAACCCGCAGGTCCGGGACGTGCAGGCATTCAGGGATATCAGACTCGTGGTGATGGATGAACTGCGGATCAGGTTCGGCGGCGGAGGATCAGGCTTCTTCGACCACGGCCTGCAGCGGATAGCCGGCCCCTCGCGCGAGTGAGATCACGGCCTCGGCCTTGGTCTCGGCCACTTCCCACGGATACACGCCCGCCAGGCCCCGGCCGTTCGTGTGCACGTGCATCATGATCTGATACGCCTCGGCCGGTGATTTCGAGAACACCGACTCCAGCACCTCAATCACGAATTCCATCGTCGTGTAGTCGTCGTTCAGCAGGAGCACCTTGTAGAGCGCCGGCTCCAGTTTCTTGGTGCGAACGCGCTCCTGTACCTTGTCGCCGGGCGAGGCCATGGCAGCTCATTATAGAGACACCTGCCACGACGAGAACTGGAGAACGAACGGGAACGACGGGAACAGCCGCGGTCTGGCGGTAGAATTGGCCGGGAGAATTTCCAATGAAGAGACCGGGATTGTGGCCCTTGGCGGCTGCGTGCGTGGTGGGGCTGTGGCTGGTGCCGGCGTTGGGGCAGGCGCCGGCGGCGGCCGCGGACGTGGTGGCCGTGCAGGCTGGGCGGCTGATTGATGGCACGAGCACGTCCGTGCGCGAGCGCGCCACGATCCTGATCAAGGGCGACCGCATCACGGCGGTGCAGGACGGCTGGCAGGCGCCGGCCGGCGCCAAGGTCATCGATCTGCGGACGTCCACCGTGATGCCAGGCCTGATCGATGCGCACACGCATATCACCGGCGAGGGTACGGCCAACGCCATCGTGAAGGCGGCCACCGAGACGCCACTCGACGCCGCCGTCCGGTCCACCGTGTATGCCAGGCGCACGCTCGAGGCGGGCTTCACGACGATCCGCAACGTGGGCGCCGAGGGTGGAGCCGACGTGGCGCTCAAGCGCGCGATTGAAGCGGGCATCGTGCCCGGCCCCCGGATCTGGACCGCGCGCACTACGATCAGCATCACGGGCGGCCACGGCGATCAGGGTGGCCTTCGGCCGGACCTCTGGAAGGCGCCCACCTGGGAAGACGGCATCGTGGACAGCGCCGACGAGGCGAGAAAAGCCGTCCGCTATCAGCACAAGTACGGCGCCGACCTGATCAAGATCACGGCGACCGGCGGCGTGCTGTCGATCGGCGACTCCGGCGATGCCCAGCAGTTCACCGACGAGGAGATGCGCGCGATCGTGGAAGCCGCGCATCTGCTGGGCATGAAGGTCGCCGCGCACGCGCACGGCAAGCGCGGCATCGAGGCGGCGATCCGCGCCGGCGTCGACTCGATCGAGCACGGCACCTACAGCGACGATGCGACGTTCGCGCTGTTCAAGGCACACGGCACCTGCCTGGTGCCGACGATCATCGCCGGCAAGACGCGTCGCGGAGATGGCCACGATTCCAGGCCTTCTTCACCCGAGCGTCCAGGCGAAGGCCGCGCGCATCGGTCCGCTCATGCAGGACATGTTCAAGCGCGCGTACGCGGCCGGCGTGAAGATTGCGTTCGGCACCGACTCGGGCGTGTCGAACCACGGCGACAATGCGCGCGAGTTCCAGTACATGGTCGAAGCCGGCATGCCGCCGATCGAAGCCATTCTCTCGGCCACCCGCGGCGGCGCCGACCTGATTGGCGCGGCCGATCGCATCGGATCCCTGCAGCCAGGCCGGTTCGCCGATCTGGTGGCGGTAGCGGGGAACCCGCTGACCGACATCACGGAAATGCGCCGGGTGACGTTCGTGATGAAGGGCGGCGCGATCGTCACGTCTGCGGCAAAATAGACAGGACATGACTGAACGACTCGGCACCGGGCTCGACTACTTCGACCTCCATTTCCTGGGCGAGCCCGGCATCATCGCGACGGGTCTGCTGACCGGCCGCGACGGCGTCGCGCTGATCGATCCGGGCCCCTCGACCACGCTCGGGGCCCTGAAGGCCGCGCTGACCGCGCGCGGGGCCGGCCTCGCGGACGTCCGCGCGATCCTCCTGACGCACATTCACCTGGATCACGCCGGTGTGACCGGCACGCTCATGCCGGAATGTCCGTCGGCGACCGTGTTCGTGCACGAGGCCGGTGCGCGGCACCTGGCGGATCCATCGAAACTCCTCGTCAGCGCCACGCGCCTCTATGGGGCCGACATGGAACGGCTCTGGGGGGACGTGCTGGCGGTGCCGGCCGATCGAATCCAGGTGATTGGCGACACGACGTTGACGGTCGTGGGGCACACCGTGGAGGTGGCGAGGACGCCCGGCCACGCCTCGCACCATGTCAGTTACTACCTGCCGGACGCCGGCATGGCGTTCGTCGGCGACACCGCTGGTCTCTGCCGCGTCAGCGGCCGCATCGTCCTGCCGGCCACGCCGCCCCCGGACGTCGACCTGGACGCGTGGCGGGCGAGCACGCAGCGGATCCTGGCCTGGCATCCGGAGACGCTGTTCCTGACGCATTTCGGCCCGCATCCGTCGCCGCGCGGCCACTTCAGCGAGTTCTGGACGCGGATGGATGAGTGGAGCCGGCGCGTGCAGGGCCAACTGCAGCAACCGGGCGAAGACGCGGATCGGGCTCGGGTGTTTGGCGATGAGGTCATGGACGCCATCGCGCGGACCACGAGCCGCACGGAGGCGGACGCCTATTCCAAGGCCGGCCGGTTCGACTTCTCCTGGAATGGTCTCGCGCGCTACTGGCGGAAGCGCTCGGCGGGCTGAAGCCCGCCGACTACTGCGGTAAGCGGGTGGCTGCCGGCGTGCTGCAGTAGTCGGCGGGCTTCAGCCCGCCGGACCGGTCACTTCTTGATGCGCTGGAGGCGTTCGAGACGGTCGAGCACGTCGCGCGCCTTCTTCATTTCCTCGGCGTAGGCCGCCGAATCGCTCGTGCGCAGCGCCTTGTCGGCCGCGTCGAAGTGCGATCGCATTTCGGCGACGAGCGAAGCGACCGTGCTGTCGGCAGGGGCGCCTGGGCCGCCACCCGCGCGACCGGCCGGCACCGCGACGTCCTCGGCCGCGGGCGTGGCGACGACGGAGGTGGCGCTGCTCGAGAGCCGGTCCGGCGCCAGCGCGCCGGTGATGCTCGATCCGAAGATCCTGGCGAGCGCGCGGGTCAGCGTCTCCGCCATCTCAATCCGGCCCTGATAGGCCACGATGACCTGTTTCAGCTCGGGGATCTTGGCCTCGGACGACTGCAGGTAGAGCGGCCTGACGTACAGCAGCGACTCGTTGATGGGAATCACCAGCAGCGTGCCCCAGATGACGCGCGAGCCCTGCTGGTTCCAGAGCGAAATCTGCGGCGAGATCACTTCGTCCTGGTTGATGCGTCCGACGATCAGCTTGGGGCCGAACACGAACTTCTGTTTCGGGAACTGGAACACCAGCAGTTTGCCGTACTCTTCGGGGTCGCTTCGCGCGACCATCCAGGCCGACAGGTTCTCCTTGAGCTTGGGCGTGAACGGCAGCATCTGGATGAACTCCTCGTGCTTCTCGCCCGGCAGTCGCATGATCGTGTAGTACGGCTGCATCGTCACCGACCCGCGCTCCGCGTCGAGCGTCGGCACCTGCCACTGGTCTTCCTTGTTGTAGAAGACCTGCGGATTGGTCATGTGGTAGTTCTGGTAGAGCGACGCCTGAATCGCGAAGATGTCTTCCGGGTACCGGATGTGCTTCCGCAGTTCGGCCGGCATGGTGGCCAGGGGCTGGAGGAGCCCCGGAAAGATCTTCGCCAACGTCAGGGCAATCGGGTCCGTGGGCTCGGCGAGATAGAACGACGTCGAGCCGTGGTAGGCGTCGATGACGATCTTCACCGAATTGCGGATGTAGTTGATGCGGCCGTTCTGGTAGAGCGTCGGCGTGGCGTACGGATAGTTCCGGGTGGTCGTGTAGGCGTCCTGGATCCAGACCAGGCGGCCATTCCAGAGGACCAGGTACGGATCGCCGTCGTACGACAGGAACGGCGCCAGCTGTTGCACGCGATCCGCCACGCGCCGGTTGTACAGGATGCGGCTCTCCGCCGTGAGCTGGTTCGTGAAGAGGATGTCGGTGTCCGCGAAGCGGAGGGCGAACATCAGCCGGCGCCAGAAGGTGCCGATCGACACGCCTCCCGATCCGGCGTACACCGTCGTTTCGTTGTCGTCGCCCTTGGGGTAGTGGAACTCGCGCTGCTTCGTATTCACCAGCACGTAGTCGCTGGACAACTCGCCGAAGTAGATGCTGGGCTCATCCACCTTCAGATTCGTGGTCGAGACCGGAGGCAGGTCCCGGATCATCAGGACGGGCAGGCCCTCGGTCGTCACCTGATTGACCGGACCGAGCGTGAGGCCGTAGCCGTGCGTGTACATCAGGCGTTCGTTGACCCACGTCCGGTTGGGAATGCTCTCGGGGCTCAACTCGCGCGCCGACAGCATGACCTGCCGGTACTTGCCGTCGATCATGTAGCGATCGTTATCGACGCTCTTGAAGTCGTAGTAGGTCCGAATTTCCTGTATCTGCGCAAAGGTCTGCAGCAGCGGCACGTGATCCCAGAGCCGCACGTTCTCGATGGTGGAGGCGTTGGCGATGATGTCCCTGGCCGAGAGTTCGGCGTCGCCGGAGTGCTCGCGTTCCTCGACCCGATCGAGCGCGTAGGCGCGGCGCGTGGCCTCGATGTTGTTGACGAGATAGGGACGCTCCCGGTTGAGCTCGTTCGGCATCACCGAGAATCGCTGGACCGATGCCGCGTAAATGCCGCCGCCGATGCTGACGCCGAAGTAGAGCGCAATCGCCAGCGGCAGCGGCCAGGCTCGCCGCGAGAAGCCCTGGACGATGGCGAGGGCGGCGCCCAGGCCCAGCACCGCGATGGTCAGCCACAGAAACGGGAGACGCGCGTGCGCGTCGGCGTACGACGCGCCGAAGAGGGCATCGGCTTGCGTCAGGAGCAACTGGGGCCGCTCGAGCCAGGTGCCCCACGCCAACTCCACGAACGACAGGGCTGCCAGCAGCCCGAGGTGCCGCCGAGCCGACGGCATGAGACGGATGGACGGCCAGAAGCCGGCCTGCGTTCTCGGCTCGATGACGAAACTCCCCGAGAGCACGTAGTACAACCCGCAGCCGACGAGCGCCAGGATCGAGGTAAACAGCGCCTGCTGTTGGAGGGCGTTCCAGGCGGGCAACCGGAAGACGTAGAACGAGATGTCGAGGCCGAACAGCGGGTCCGCCTGGCCAAATGGCAGGCCGTTGGCGAAGTTCAACCACAGCATCCAGTTGCGCGCGCCGGCGAGACCGAAACCGAACGCCACGATGACCGCCGCCGGCAGGGCGAGCCGTGCCAGCGGGCCGGTGTCGACCGCAATGGCCCGCCCGTCGGCGTCTGTCCCAATCGTGACGCGCGGCCGGCTGATCGAGCCTCGGGCGATGCGGAGATTGAAGAAGAGAAACAGGAAGACCGCGGTAAACGTCGCCGTGAACACCGTCAATTGGGCGTTCAGCGTCCGAAGGAAGATCCCCTCGTAGCCGAGTTCACGGAACCACAGCCAATCCGTGAAGTACTGCACGGACGACGGCAGGATGAACAGCAGAACGACGCCGAGGAGCAGCAGGGCCGGCAATCGACGCATGACTAACTGTTCACCTTATCATGTCAGTTCCCGATCGTTCCCCAGTTCCCGTTCGTTCCCGTTCGTTCCCTCTAGAGTTCCCTCAGCGCCTGTGAAATCGGCAGTCGCGCGGCCTTGATGGCGGGAAACAGGCCGCCGATGAGGCCCATCAGGAGTGCGTACACGACGCCCGTGACGAGCAGGGGCGGCGTGACGCGGAACGCGAACGCGACCTGGCTGAACGTCTGCCAGTTCATCGTGGACGCCTGGTAGCCGTTGAATCCCGCATAGGCCAGCAACCCGCCCGCCACGCCGCCAATCGCGGCGAGCACCATCGACTCGCTGAGGACGGAAAAGACCACCGACACCGCGTTGAAGCCCAGCGCCCGCAGCGTCGCGATCTCGCGCGCCCGGGTGGCGACGGCGGTGTACATCGTGAGAATGGCCCCGAACACCGCGCCGAAGCCCATCAGCACCGCGATGCTGACGCCGATGGTCTGGATCAGCGACGTGACCTGCTTCGACTGGCCCGCATAGTATTCGTCTTCGCGCCTGACCATCACGTTCAACTGCGGATTGGCCGTCAGCCAGTCCGTGAACATGCTCAACGACTCGGCCGACTCCAGGCGCACCAGCACGGACTGGTACGAGTTGCCCCGGCGATAGGCGCCCTGCAGCGTCCGGGCGTCGATCCAGATCTCGCTCTCGGCGACGCCGCCGTCGGCCTCGAAGATGCCGACGACCTTCCAGACGTTCTGGCCGGACCGGAAGTCCGTGCCGAGGTCGAGCCCGACGAACTGCGCCGCCGCGCCGCGGCCGACGATGATTTCGTTCGTGCCGAACTGCAGCATCCGGCCCTCGATGATCGACACCTCGTCGCGGACCGCCGTCGCCTGCGGGTCGATGCCGCGCATGGGCACGTTGGCCGGCGCGTCTGGCGAGGACCGCTTTGGCACGTCGATGATCACGTAGAGCTCCGCCGAGGCGAGAGCAGCCTGGCCGTTGCGCCGGATGCCGGGCGCCTGCTTGATGATGTCCACCTCGGGTCCGCCGAGGCCGCTCGTCATCTCGCTGTCCGCGCCGCTCCGCATGACCAGCGCGCGGCTCGGCGACCCGGATTGCTGCATGGCCGAGCTGAATCCGGCGGCGATCGACAGCACCGACACGAACACGACGACCACGCCGGCGATGCCGACGACGGCGACCAGCGACGAGGTGAGCCTCGCCGGAATGGTCTTGAAATTCAGCCCGATGACCGCGAGCGTTTGCCTCAGTCCCCGCATGGTCAGCTCCTCCTCAGGGCGTCGGTGATCTTGAGCCGCATCGCGCCCACCGCCGGCATGGCGCCGGCGAGCAGTCCCATGGCGACCATCAGCCCCAGGCCCAGCACCAGGTCGCGCGCCGGCAGCATGAACACCGGCAGCAGCCCGTGCGTCGGATCGCCGCCCTGCACGAGGATCCACGCCAGGCCGAGGCCAATGCCGCCGCCCAGCAGCACGATGAACAGGGATTCAGCCAGCACCAGCCCGAGGACCGTGCCGTCCCGGAATCCCAGCGTCTTCAGGACCGCGAGTTCGCTCGTGCGCTCACGCACCGACTGCGCCATCGTGTTGGCCGCGACGAGCAGCAGGGTGAACATGACTGCCGTCACGATCGCCATCATGATCGAGCCGATGTCGCCCACCTGCTTGGCAAAGCCTTCCACGAAGCTCTTCTCGCTGGTGGTCTTCGTTTCCGCCGACGAGTTCGCGAACATGTCATCGAACGTCTTGGCCAGCGCGACGGCCTTCGAGGGGTCCGCGATCTTGACGATGTACCAGCCGACGATGCCCTCGCCGCCCCGGCTGTTTTCCTGCAGGTAGTCGTAGCGGAAGAAGAACTGCGTCTTGTCTACCGCGGGCTCGCCGTCGTAGAACCCGACGATGTTGAAATCCCAGGCCTTGCCGCCACTCTTGGGCTGGTAAATCGTGGCCTGGATGGGGACTTTGTCGCCGATCTTCCACCCGAACCGCTTCGCGAGGTCCACCCCCACAATCGCGCCCTGCCGATCGTCCTGCCAGGCCTTCATCTGATCGGGCGGCACCTTGAATTCCTTGTAGATCTTCATGAACGGCGCGGGTTCCACGGCCATTTGCGCGAAGAAATTCGACGGGTCCTGGTAGACGCCGCCGAACCAGCTGCTGTGCGCGACGGTTTCCACCCCCGGCACGGTCTCCAGCTTGGTCAGGTACGACAGCGGCAGCGGCATGATCAGGCTGACCTTGTGGATGATGACCAGCCGGTCGAGCCCGGCGATCTCGACGCCGAACGTGAACGCGGTCCTGACCGTCATCAGGATGCCGAACAGCAGGAAGGCGATGAAGACCGAGAGCAGCGTGAAGATGGTCCGGACCTTCCGGCGCCAGAGGTTCTTCCAGACGAGCGGCAGCAGCTTCATGCGCCGGCCTCCAGCAGCGATCCCTTCTCGAGGTGCAACACGCGGGTGGCGCGCTCCGCGGCGTGCGGATCGTGCGTGACCATGACGATGGTCTTGCCGAATTGCTTGTTGAGGGTCTGCAGCAGGTCAAGAATCTCGTCGCCGGCCTTGCGGTCGAGGTCGCCGGTCGGCTCGTCGCAGAGCAGCAGCGTGGGATCGTTGACGATCGCGCGGGCGATGCCGACGCGCTGTTCCTGACCGCCCGACAGCTGCCGCGGGTAGTGGCGCGCGCGATCGGCCAGGCCGACCGCCTTCAGCGCGATCGCCACCCGCTTGCGCCGCTCGGCCTTGCCCAGCGTCGTGAGCAGCAGCGGCAGCTCGACGTTCCGCTCAGCCGTCAGCACCGGCAGCAGGTTGTACAGCTGGAAGACGAACCCGATGTGCCGCGATCGCCACGCCGACAACTGGCCGCCGCTGAGCTTGTCGATTCTGGATTCGCCGACCTGGATGGATCCGCCGGTGGACTGGTCCAGGCCGCCCATCAGGTTCAGCAGCGTCGTCTTGCCGGACCCGGAGGGACCCATGAGCGCCAGAAACTCGCCCTGCGGGATGTCGAGGTTCACGCCCTTGAGGACGTCGATGCGCTCGCTGCCGCGGGTGAAGTGTTTGTGCACGTCGCGAATGGTGACTAGGGCCATGGTCAGGTTCTCGGGTTCTCGGTTCTCGGGTTCTCGGGTTCGACGGGTTCGGCGGGTTCGGCGGGTTCTACTTCACGGTGACCTTGGTGCCCGCGGCCAGCGTGGCCGGTGGGGACACGATGACGCGATCGCCGGCCCGGAGACCGGCCAGGATCTCGAGGCGGTCGCCGTCAACGCCGCCCGTGCGGACGGCGCGCCGCTCGACCGTGCCATCGCCGCCGACGACGAACGCGTACGACTGTCCGGCATCGGCTCGAATGGCGTTCTTCGGCGCCAGTGCGATCGGCTGCGACACGGGCGCGTCGGCCTCGCCCGGCTCGCGGAGGAATGTGACCTTCACGCCCATGTCCGGCAGTACGCGGGGGTCGAGCTTCTTGAAGCCGATGCGCACCAGCACGGTGGCCTTCTGCCGGTCGGCGGTGGGCACCGTGGTGATGACGGCGCCCGGAATCTGCCAGTCGGGATAGGCGTCAAGCACCGCGGTCACGGCCTGTCCCGTCTTCACCCGATTGATGTAGCTCTCGTTGACGTCGACTTCGATCTCGAGCGAGTGCATGTCGACCACCGTGCAGATGCCGGTACGCGTGAAGCCGCCGCCCGCCGAGACGGGCGACACCATTTCTCCGGGCTGCGCGTCCTTGGAGATCGCGATGCCGCTGAATGGCGCGCGGATGACCGTGTCATCCAGATTCGTGCGGGCGAAGGCCGCCTGGCTTTCAGCGACACGCACCTGCTGGTCGAGCGCCTTGATCCGGGCGGCAATCGAATCCACCTGGGCCTGCGCGGTGTCCACGTCGGCTTGTCCGACGATGCCGCCCTTCAGGAGTTCGACCATCCGCTTGAGCGTCAGCCTGGCTTCGGCCAGGCGCACGTTGTTTTCTTCGAGGGCCGCCTGCGTCGCGTGGATCTGCGCGTCCGCCATCGCCACGCTCGCGCGCGCCGTCACATCGTCCAGCCGGGCCAGGACCTGGCCTTCGGTGACCGCCATGCCTTCTTCGACATTGACCTCCGTGACCTTGCCGGTGATCTTGGATGACACGGTCGCGCGGCGGCGTGCGGTCACATAGCCGGAGGCGTTGAGGACCGCGGCCTGCGTGCCGGCCGCGCGCTCGCTGACCGTCGCGACCTCGACCTCGACCGGCCGCTCGCGGGAGAAGAACTTCCAGGCCGCCACCGAGCCGCCCAGCAGGAGCGCCAGCAGGACGACCCAACGCACCCATCGCCCGGATGACCGGGTCTCGGGTTCGCGTTCGATGCGCAGGGCGGCGAGATCGTCGGTGGGTTCAGTCATGGATCTGTTGAGAAGGCTTGTCGAGAAGCCCTCTCAGTATATGCAGGAAGATGAGACGGAAGAGGCCAGGCCGGGGATCGCCCCGGCGGGCTCGAAATCGGCCAGTGGCGGCTGGCTCCCGGCAAACCCCCCGCCTTCGCCCTTCGGGCTTCGGCGGGCAAGCCCGCCGTTCCCGATCGTTCCCGATCGTTCCCGATCGTTCCCGTCGTTCCCGTCGTTCCCGATCGTTCCCCAGTTCCCGTCGTTGTCCTATCTTCCCGGCACGCCCAGCCACGCCCGGGACATGTAGTCGCCCATCGTGAGGCCGAACATGATGATCAGCCAGATGAAGCCCGAGACGACAACCACCTTCGTGAGCGGCGTGTTGTAGCGCACGCCCATGAAAATCAGCACGACGAGCGACGCCTTGGTGATGGCCACGCCCATGGCGACGACGGTGTTGATGAACTCCCACTGCGGCCCGAAGCTGTGGCCGAAGTCGATTCGCGCGACGTACACGGTCGCGAACGTGAGGATGATGAGCGCGACCCACACGAGAACGTAGGTGCGAACGGGAGTGATGATGTGCTGTGTGTGCGTGTCCGACATGGCCTTAAGCTCCGTGACCCGTGCCGAGGTGCGCGCCCAGCAGGTAGAGGAGCGGGAACAGGAAAATCCACACGATGTCGACGAAGTGCCAGTAAAGGCCCGAGACTTCCACCGGGCCGTAGTATGACGGGCCGAAGCGCTTCTTCCAGGCCATCACCAGGATCACCAGCATCAGGCCGATGCCCACGATCATGTGGGCCGCGTGGATGCCCGTCATGATGAAGTAGAGCGAGAAGAACAGCTGCTCGGGATTGCCCACCGGCGCGTGGTTGTGCACCAGATGGCCGTTGGCGAGGACTTCGGTGGCGCCCGCGAAGTTCGGTCCCGGCACGAGATGATGCTCGAATTTTTCCTTGTACTCGAAATACTTCACGACCAGGAAGGTCGAGCCGAACAGGATCGTGAGGATCAGATTGACGATCTGGCCGATCCACGATCCGACCTGCGCCGACCGGACCGCGAGCACCATGGTCAGCGAGCTGCAAATCAGGACGGCCGTGTTGAGGCCGCCCAGAATCACGTTCAGGTGGTTGCTGGCCGACGCCCAGGCGTCCGGGTACCAGTAGCGGTAGAGCAGGTACGCCATGAACAGGCCGCCGAAGAACATGACTTCCGTGACCAGGAACACCCACATCCCCAGCGTGGACGCTTCGAGCTGCTGGTCCATGCTGTAGAAATGGTGCTGCAGCCGCGGATGGTGCCCTTCGGCTCCGTGGCCTGAGGCCACTCCGCTCGGGGCGGGGCCTGCTCCGAGCGAGCTCCCGTTCTCGGGAGTCGGGGGGTTAGCCATGGTGCACCCCGCTCCTGCCCGCGTAGTTGTACGCCGGTTCCGTCACGATGACTTCCTCTTCGAAATTGAAGGTCGAGGGCGGCGACTGCGTCTTCTCCCACTCCAGGCCCGTCGCGCCCCACGGATTGGCCGGCGCCACGGGTCCCTTGTAGAGCGACCAGATCAGGTACACGAGACACAGGCCGTAGCCCAGGCCGAGGATCGTGGCGCCGCCGGTGGAAAACACGTTGAGCACCTGGAACTCGTCCGGGTACGCGTGGTAGCGGCGCGGCATGCCCATGTAGCCGAGCAGGAACTGCGGGAAGAACGTCAGGTTGAAGCCGACGAACACGAGGATGGCCGACGCCTTCGCGAACGACTCGGGATACATCCGGCCCGTCATCTTCGGCCAGTAGAAGTGGATCCCGCCGAGGAACGCCATGATGGCGCCGCCGACCATGATGTAGTGGAAGTGCGCGACGACGAAGTAGGTGTCCGTCAGGTGGATGTCGAGGCCGAGCGTCGCCAGGAACAAGCCGGTGAGGCCGCCGATCAGGAACAGGCCCATGAAGCCGATGACCCAGTACGTCGGCGACTCCCACGTCACCGAGCCCTTGTACATCGTCGCGGTCCAGTTGAACGTCTTCACGGCGGACGGCACGGCGACCAGCATCGTGATGATCGAGAAGACCAGGCCGGCGTAAATCGACTGGCTGCTCACGAACAGGTGGTGGCCCCAGACGAGGAAGCCGAGGACCGCGATGGCGAGGCTCGAGAACGCGACGAACGCGTAGCCGAAGATCTGCTTGCGCGACACGGCCGCCACCAGTTCGCTGACGACGCCCATGCCAGGCAGGATCATGATGTAGACGGCCGGGTGCGAATAGAACCAGAAGAGGTGCTGGAACAGCACCGGGTCGCCGCCGAGCTTCGGGTCGAAGATGCCGAGCCCGAGCGTCCGCTCCGCCATCAGCAGGACGAGCGTGATCGCGACGACCGGCGTGCCCAGAATCATGACGAGGCTGGTGGCGTAGTGCGCCCAGACGAAGAGCGGCATCCGGAACCAGGTCATGCCGGGCGCGCGCATCCGGTGGATCGTGACGATGAAATTGAACCCGGTCAGAATCGACGAGAAGCCGGCGACGAACGCCGCGACGGCCGCCAGCGTCACGCTGGTCTGCGACGCGCTCGTGCTGTAGGGCGTATAGAACGTCCAGCCGGTGTCCACGCCGCCGCCGACGATGGCCGCCACGCCCAGCGTGCCGCCGATGATGTACAGATACCAGCTCAGCAGGTTGATGCGCGGGAACGCCAGATCCTTCGCGCCGACCATGATCGGGATGAAGAAGTTGCCCAGCGTGGCCGGAATCGACGGAATCAGGAAGAAGAAGATCATCACGATGCCGTGCATCGTGAAGAGCTTGTTGTAGACGTCGTCCGTGACGAAATCACCCTTGGGCGTCAGGAGCTCGATCCGGATGCCGAGCGCGAACAGCCCGCCCACCGCGAAGAAGATCGTGATGGAAATCAGGTAGAGCATGGCGATCCGCTTGTGGTCCTTGGTCAGGAGCCACGACCAGATGCCATGCGGCGCGTCCAGATAGCTGTGTCGTTCGACGGCGGTTTCGGTTGCCATGTGATTATTTCTTCGCCTCCGGCGCGGCCGGCTTCAGCGTCTTGACGTAGGCGATGAGCTGGATCAGGTTTTCCTCGGTCACCATGCCCTGGAAGGTGGGCATGATGCCCTGGTAACCCTGCACGATCTTGGCCTGCGAGTTCATGATCGACTCCCGCAGGTAGTTCTCATCGGCCACGACCGCGCGGCCGTCGGTGAGCGTCACCCTGCTGCCGAACACCCCGAGCAGCGACGGGCCGCGCCCGCTGGAGTCGGGCTTGTGACAGGTGACACACGCGAGGTCGGTGAACAGCCGTTCGCCGTTTTGCGCGGCGGTGCCGGTCGATCGCCCGCCCGCCAGCCACGCCTCGTAGTCCTGCGGCGTCATGACGATGACCTGGCCGATCATGCCGGAGTGTTTCGTGCCGCAGTATTCGGCGCAGAAGATATGGAACGTGCCGAGTTGCGTCGCCTCGAACCACATGGTCGTCAGCTTGCCCGGGACGACGTCCATTTTCACGCGGAAGGCCGGGATGAAGAAGTCGTGGATGACGTCCTCGGAGCCCATCGTCAGGCGCACCGGCCGGCCGATCGGCACGTGCAGTTCGTTGATTTCGCGCACGCCTTCGGGATGCTGCACCTTCCACATCCACTGCTTGCCGACGACGAACACCTCCATCGCGTTGGCAGGCGGACTGGCCAGGCGGAAGAACAGGGACGCGCCCCAGGCGAACATGACCATCGACAGGACGAACGGGATGAACGTCCAGGCCAGTTCGAGCGACAGCGAGCCATGGATGTCCGCGCCGACTTCGTCCGCGTGACGCCGGCGGTACCGCAGCGTGAAGAACACGACCAGCGCCGCGACGAGCACGGTGAAGAACGCACAGACCGCGACGATGAACAGATACAGCAGGTCCATCTCGCCGGCGATCGACGACGCGGCCTGGGGAAACAGCGGAAAGGGAATCGACATCTACCGGGTACCTGTTGAGGTCGGCGCCAGCGGGCGCGCCTGCCGTCGTTCACGGCGCAGAGACATCCCGATCCAGGCGCCCAGCGCCAGGACGGTGAGCGCGCCGGCCGCGCGCATGAAGTTCATGATCGCGACCCTGTACCGGCCGGTCTCGGGGTCGTAGTGATAGCAGAACAACAGGGCCTGATCGACACCGTGCCGACCTGGCCTGCCGACGCTTCCACAATCGCGAGCTTGAGGTCGCGCGGCGCAAACTCGACGCCGTAGAGGTAGCGCGACATCCGGCCGTCCGGGGTCAGCACCATGATGGACGCCGGGTGCGCATACTGGTCGGTCGCCTGGTCGTACGCGTACCGGAAGCCCGCCGCCCCGGTCAGCGCCTTGATGGACGACTCGCGTCCCGTCAGGAAGTGGATGTGGCTCGCGTCGGCCGCGCGGATGTACCGGCTCGACGAAGTTCTTCTTCCGCTCCGCGGCCATCGCCGGCGTTTCGCCCGGGTCGAAGCTCACGACCACGACCTCGTACTCCTGGCCGGCGGTGAACGTGACGCCCTGGAGCGACCCGGCGAGCCCGTTGAGCACCTGCGTGCACAGCATCGGGCAGCCGTAATAGACGAGGGCGAGCACGACCGGCCGGGGGCCGAAGAACTGGCCGAGCTTCACGGGCGCGCCCTGCTCGTCGCTGAACTCCGCGTCGAGCGGCATCTTCGCGTCGAGCTTCTGGTCGATGCCGATTTCCTTCAGGATGGGAATCTGCGCGCCGGCTGCCGTGCCGGCGTCCGGCCGGCTCTTTTGGGCAGCCGCCGGCACGACGCCGGCGGACAACAGCAGGGCGAGGGCGAAGAGGATACAGGCCGGGCCTTCCGCGGCCATGGCGGGGCTACAGCCCCGCCCCACAGCCGTCTTGAGAGATTTGGTCATGGCTGTTTGCCTTTGCCCGTGGCAGGCGTCGGCGACGCGGCTTGTCCCGCACCGGCAACCCGCGCTCGATGATCAGTTCCTTCGCCCGGTCGATGGGGATCCGGTAGTTCCGGCGTCCTTGTCCGCCACGCCGTACGTCGTCAGTGTCTCGTACTCGCGCGCGCGAAGAATCGCGAGATTCTCCGGCTCCTTGACCAGCAATTGCGGCGCCGGGCCGTTCGGCTGGCCGATCGCGACGAGCTCGGGGTACACGCGGCCTTCCGTGGCCTGGCGTGCCGCGGCGGCCGGCGCGAGCGGCGCGGGCTGCGCCAGCGCGTCCGGCGGCTGCGTCTGCATGGTGCGGAGCAGCACCCAGATCAGCATCTGGCACGTCACCGTCACGATCGCCAGCACGACGACGAACCAGACGATGCCGCGATAACTGATGCCGTCGCCCTCAACGTTCCTGGCTGGGGCGTGGGACTTCTTAGTGTCCGCCATGTGCCACCGCTTCCTTGAAATGCGGATCCCGGGCCGGCACGAGCGCGCGGCCGGACAGATTCCGGAAGAAGTAAACGAGCCACAACCCGCCCATGCCGAGCGCGACGGCGAAGTCCACCCAGCTCAGCGCCGACCCCTCGTGCCGGAAGACCGGCCCGATCGTCCACGTGATGTCGACGACGCGCATGATGAGGATGAACAGGGCAATCCACTTCACGACATTCGGGTTGCGCTTGAAGCTCTGCGACAACAGCAGCAGGAACGGCAAGGCGAACTGGCCGAGCAGCAGCGCGATGCTGATCGGATACCACGGGCCGTGCAGCCGCTGGAGGTAGAACGGGATTTCTTCCGGCAGGTTCGCCGACCAGATGATGAGGAGCTGCGAGACGGAGAAATACGCCCACAGCATGACGAACGCGAACATCAGCTTGCCGTGGTCGTGAAACACGTTGGCCGTGGCCACTTGCGACATCGGCTTGAAGCGCACGAGGATGGCCATCATCAGGATCGTGAACGCCATCGTCGACAGGCCCTGCCCGCCGAGCGTCAGCACGCCGAAGATCGTCGAGTACCAGTGCGGGTCGAGCGACATCACCCAGTCGATGCTCATGAAGGTGATGGTCGCGACGAACAGCACCAGCCCGGGGCCGGACAGCATGCGGGAGCGGCGGTCGGCCGGGCCCGGCAGCTGGGCCGGCTGCTCGTCTTGTTCCCGGGACCATCGGTTGAGCAGGAAGATCAGGCCCGCCCAGACCGCGAAGAAGATCACCGCGCGCAGCAGGAAGAACGGCGGGTTGAGGTAGGCGGCCTTTTCGTGAATGAAGGAGTCCGCCTCGGCGGCGCCCGGCCTGGCCCACACGTAGATCACGTCGAGCTTCAGCCAGATGGGCACGAACAGCAGCGCCATCAGCGGGAGCGTGCGTGTGGAGGCCTCGAGCAAGCGGCGCGACACCATCGTCCAGGCGCCGCCGGTGAGGTGCTGGATCATCAGGATGCCGAGCGAGCCGAGCGTGATGCCGATCCAGAAGTAGTAGGCGATGAGGTACGACTGCCAGAAGGCGTCGCCGGCGGTCAGGTAGCCGGCCGCGGACGCGGCGAGGCCGACGACGGCGAGGCCGATCGCGCGGGTGTTCAGCCGGCCCAGTTCGGCCGTGGGCCGGACCATGAGCGCGGCTTCGTCAAAGATGTCGTTCGCGTGCGCCATTACTGCAGTCCCCCGCGGCCGTGCCCTGGCTCAGGCGTCGGCGATGGCGCCGGCCCGCCCTTCTTCAACTTGTCCAGTGCGCCGGCCGGCACGTCCCGTTCAGTCGCGGCGTGGCTGAGCTGCAGCGCCCGGATGTAGGCCGCGATGCGCCACCGATCGGCGGCGGGCACCTGCGTGCGATAGTCCGGCATCACGCCGAAGCCGTTCGTCATGACGTCCACGAAGTAGCCGACCGGCATCTTGCGCAGCCGTTCGATGTGGTAGTTCGCCGCCTGACGATAACCGCGCTGGACGACCATGCCGTTGCCTTCGCCGGTGCGCCCGTGGCACGGCGAGCAGTAGATGTTGAAGCGCTCCTCGCCGCGGTCGAGGTCCGCGCGGGTGATGGCGAACGGGAACATGTCGGCCGGCTGGCCGTTGATCTTGCCCGTGTGAAGCAGTTCGTCCTCATCGAGGACCGCGCCCCTGGCTTCGTCCCGCGGCACCGTGCCCGCGACGAGCGGCTGGGCCGAACTCTGGTTCGGCAGGATCGCGCTTTCCTCGTACGGGTCGTACCGAGGCGCATCGTGCATGTCCTGGCGGCAACCTGACAAAAGCGCTGACGTGACCGCCAGGAAAGTCAGAAGTAACAAGTCAGAAGTCAGAAGTCTGGTGCGGCGCTGCGCGCCGGTCTTTTCCAAAGAATGGTTGGCCATCGTCAGTTCGTTCCGCGCTTCTGACTTTTGACTTCTGACTTCTGACTTTTTCGAGGAGGTGTCAATTCTCAACTTCCACCACCTCTGTCGCCTTGAGCCCTGACAGGAACTGCCGTGTCGCGTTCGCGTCGAACTGGGGGTCGGTCGCCTCGATGGCGAGGAAGAACTTCTCCTGGCTGGCCAGGTGGAAGCGCTTCGCGTTGAACACCGGATGGTACGGCCGCGGCAGGCCGTTCAGCACGATCATGCTGATCACCGCCGAGAACGCGGCGAACAGGATCGTCGTTTCGAAGGCCGGCGGGATGAACGACACCCACGAGTGGAACGGCCGGCCGCCGATGTTGAGCGGGTACGCGATGACCTGCGTCCAGTATTCGAGGCCGTAGCCCGCCAGCGCGCCGGTGACGCCGGCCAGGAAGACGATGGGCGCGATCTTCCGCTCGCGGAAGCCGAGCGCCTCGGCCAAGCCGTGAATCGGGAACGGCGAATACGCGTCGGCTTTCGTATAGCCGGCGCCGTGGGTCTTGTGGGCGGCGTCGATCAGGGCCTGGGCGGAGTCGAACTCCGCCATCAGGCCGTAGAGCGGGCTCTCCGCGTGGGTGTGGGCCATCAGTGCGACCCTCCTTCGTTCATGACCGGCAGGGTCTCCTGCGCCCCGCCTCCCGGCGCCTTGACCTGCGCCTCAGGCAGCAGCGTGCGCACCTCGAAGATCGAGATGAGCGGCAGCACCCGGACGAACAGGAACATCAGCGTGCCGAACAGGCCGATCGTCCCGGCGAGCGTCAGGAAGTCCCAGAACGTGGGGTAATACATGTCCCACGACGAGGGTACGAAGTCGCGATGGAGGCTCGTCACGATGATGACGAACCGCTCGAGCCACATGCCCACGTTGACGAACATCGCCACGGTGAACAGCGCCACCAGGTTCCGGCGCAGCCGCTTCGACCAGAGGATCTGCGGGACGATGAAGTTGCACAGCAGCAGCGCCCAGTACGTCCACGCATAGGGGCCGTAGTAGATGCGGTTCTTGAGCATGAACCGCTCGTACTCGTTGCCGCTGTACCAGCCGAAGAACGCCTCGCACGCGTAGCCGTAGACCACGATCATCCCGGTGACCAGCGTGATCTTGGCCATGTTCTCGAGATGGCGCATGGTGATGAAGTCGTGCAGGCCGTAGATGGCGCGCAGCGGAATCGCCAGCGTCAGCACCATCGCGAACCCGGCGTAAATGGCGCCGGCGACGAAGTACGGCGGAAAGATCGTGGCGTGCCAGCCCGGCAGCACCGAGACGGCGAAGTCGAAGCTGACGACCGTGTGCACCGAGAGCACCAGCGGCGTCGAGAGGCCGGCCAGCAGCAGGTACGTTTTTTCGTAGCGGGCCCAGTGAATCGCCGAGCCGCGCCAGCCCATCGAGAGCAGGCCGTACACCTTTTTGAGCACCGGGTGCTGGGCCTTGTCGCGGAACGTGGCCATGTCGGGAATCAGGCCGACGAACCAGAACAGCGCCGACACGGACGCGTACGTGCTCACCGCGAAGACGTCCCAGATCAGCGGGCTGCGGAAGTTCGGCCACAGGCCCATCGTGTTGGGATAGGGGAACAGCCAGTAGATGGCCAGCCACGGCCGGCCGGTATGCACGATCGGGAAGACCGCGGCGCAGGCCACCGCGAAGAGCGTCATCGCCTCCGCGAAGCGGTTGATCGACGTGCGCCAGTCCTGCTTGAAGAGCAGCAGAATCGCGGAGATCAGCGTGCCGGCGTGGCCGATGCCGATCCACCAGACGAAGTTGATGATGTCAAACGCCCAGCCGACCGGGACGTTGTTGCCCCAGATGCCGATGCCCTTGAACAGCAGATAGCCCAGGGCGACGATGAGGCCCATCAGCAGGGAGAACGACACCCCCATGATGGCGAACCATACGGCCGGCGTCTTCTTGGTCAGCACCAGGCCGGTCAGCTTGTCGGTGACCGACGCATAGGTCTGTCCCGGGCTGATGACCGGCAGGGGCGCCCTGAAGTCGCCCTTGGGGAATTGTGAAGCGTCCACGAATCCTCTCCGTCCCTAACCCTGGCTGGCCGGTTTCACGCCGGGGTTCGGATTCCGCACGACCGCCAGGTACGTCGTCCGCGGCCGCGTCCCCAGGTCGTCCAGCAATCCGTAGTTGCGTTCCTGTTGCTTGAGTTTCGTCACCCGGCTGCCCGCGTCGTTCAGATCGCCGAACACGATCGCGTCGGCGGGACAGGCCTGCTCGCAGGCCGTCTGGATGGCGCCGTCCGCGATGGTGCTGCCGGCGGTCTTGGCGTCGATCCGGGCGTGATTGATGCGCTGCACGCAGTAGGTGCACTTTTCCATCACGCCGCGGCTGCGGATCGTGACGTCGGGATTGCGCTGCGCGAACAGTTCGGGCGTCGTGAAGTCCGAGTAGAGCAGGAAGTTGTAGCGGCGCACCTTGTACGGGCAGTTGTTCGAGCAGTACCGCGTGCCGACGCAGCGGTTGTAGACCATCTCGTTCAGGCCTTCGTCGCTGTGCACGGTGGCGGCGACCGGGCAGACCACTTCGCACGGCGCGTTCTCGCACTGCTGACAGGGCATCGGCTGGTGGTAGGTGCCCTCCGGCGCGTTCGGGTCGCCGGCGAAGTAGGTGTCCACGCGGATCCAGTGCATCTCGCGGCTGCGGCCGACCTGGTCCTTGCCGACGACCGCGATGTTGTTCTCCGCCACACAGGCCGCGAGGCACACGCCGCAGCCGGTGCAGGCGTTCAGATCGATCGACATGCCCCACTTGTAGCTGGTGTACTCGTGCGCGGGATAGAGCGACAGCGGTTCCGGCGGCTGGGTGACGTGGCCGACCGTGGCGTGCACGCCGAGCTTCGCGACCGACGACGGATCGGCGCGATATTCCTCTGCCGTGACGACGCGCACGGGATGCCGATCCTCCATCAGGAAATGGTTCTGCGTGGAGGAAATGGGGTATTTCTCGTCCGTCACCGTGATCGTGGCGCCGCCGTCGAACCAGGGCGCCGCCGACGAGCGCAGCGGAAACGCATCCACGCCGAGGCCGGTGCCGACTTTGCCCGCGCGCTTCCGGCCGTAACCGAAGTGCACGACGACCGTGTCGTCGGCCGTGCCGGGGAGGACCCACACCGGCATCTTCAGCGTCTTGCCTTGATAGCCGATGGCAATCACGTGCTGGCTGGCGTTGCCGGCGCGGAACACCGGAATGCCCAGCTCATCGGCCTTCTTCGGGCTGATGTACGCGACGTTGTCCCACGTGACCTTGGACAGCGGCTTCGGCAGTTCCTGCAGCCACGCGTGGTTCGCAAACCGGCCGTCGAGGACGTTCGGATCGGGACGGAAGACGATCTCCATGCCCGACTTCGCCGAGGGTGCCGGCGATGACGTCGGCTTCGGTGGGGCGTCCTTGCCTCCGGTGTGGGGCGGGGCTTCAGCTCCACCGTTCGCGCCGGGCCTGAAGGCCCGGCCTACATTTCCTGCCACGACGCCCACCAGCGACGTCCCGTGAATCAGGCCGTCGTGCAGGGCGTTCTTCCAGAATGATTCGGCATTCGCGAACGCCTGGCCGTCGCGGCGCCGCAGCGTCGATCCGGCCGCGCCCCACGCGTCGGTCCAGTAGGCCTTCACCAGGTCCATCGGCTCGATGCCCGGTTTGCCGTTGAGGGCGGAGACCACCTCGATCGCGGTGCGGCCGTCGTAGAGCGGCGCGATCAGCGGCTGGATCAGCGAGGCCGTGCCGTCGAACGCGCGCACGTCGCCCCAGGATTCAAGATAGTGGGCTTCGGGCAGGTGCCAGTGGCACTGCTCGGCGGTCTCATCGAAATACAGCCCGAGATGCACGCGATTGGCGACCTTGGCGAGCGCCTCGCCGAACTTGAGATCCGCCGGCGCGGTAAAGACCGGATTGCCGCCGAGAATCACGAGCGCGTCCACCTTGCCGGCGTTCATCTCGCTGACGAGCGCCGCCAGCGACGTCGACCCATCGGCGGGCGACGCGGTGATCGGCGCCGTGTAGTGCACCGTCGCGCCGCTGTTGTCGAGTGCCTCGTTGATGGCGCGCGCGATCGCATGCACGACGGCAGGCTGATGCTCGCCGGCGATCACCACGGAGCGTCCCTTATGCGCCGTCAGGTCGGCCGCCACTGCCGCGGCCCACTGCTGGGCCTCGGCCGAAAGCGGGCCCGCCGCGCCGGGCTGGCCGGAGACGTTCGCGCCCGCGGCCGCCGCGACGGCCGCCGCAAACGCATGCACGTCGCGCGACTTGAGCGACAGGCGATGATCCGCGTTGCTGCCGGTGACCGTCGGCACGGCTTCGACGACGTACAGCCGGTTGAGGGCGTCCTGCGGCGTGCCCATGCGTCGCCGCGAGGAGAAATCCTTCGTGTGCCGGACCGCCGCCGGGCCGAATCCGAGGAAGTCCGCGTCGAGCGCGACGATGACGTCGGCCTTGTCGAGTTGGTGGATGGCGTGCGCCGCCGGCGCGCCGTCCTGGCTCGCGCCGTACACCGCGTCCCACTGGTGCCAGCGCGCGTCGGGCAGCGCCGTGAGCAGCGTCTGGATCTGGGCGGCGAGCGACGGCGACGTGATCGGTTCGGTGAGCAGCCGGAACGTCGCGCCCTTAATCGCCTTTTGTGCTGCGACGATCGGCTGAAGGGCGGCCAGGAACGTGCTCCACGTCTTCACTTCACCGCGAAACTGGATCGTGCGCGAGCGATCGGGATCGTAGAGCCCCAGGACCGAGGCCTGGCCGAAGATCTCGGTGGAGCCCAGACTGGCCGGATGATCCGGGTTGCCTTCGAGCTTCGTCGGCCGGCCCATGTGGTTCTCGGCGAGCAGGGGATAGCCGAATCCGCCGAGCGGCATGGCCGTGGCGTAGAAGAGCGGCCGGCCCGGAATCACTTCCTCGGGCTGGCGGACGTACGGCACGATCTTCTGCGCCGGCTGCCGGGTGCAGGCGCTGACGCCGGCGAGCGCCAGCGAGGCGCCCATTAACTTAAGGAAGTCGCGGCGACCCGCCGGGTCGCTGAACTCGGAAGCCTGCGCCGGAAATTCCCGGCCGACGTACTCCCGGAACTCGGGCGTGTCAGCCAGTTCCTCGAGGCTGCGCCAGTAGGTCCGGCCTTCCAGCCCCGCCAGTCGCGAGCGGATGTCAGCGAGCGTCATCGTGTGAAGTCCTTACCCTTACCGGTGGCACACCGAACAGCTGGTCATGTGCGTGGCACTGGAGACCTTGTATTCCTGCTTCAGCTTGAGGCCGAGCTCCATCTGCGTCGTGCCCGCAGGGACCTGATAATTCATGTTGAACACTTCACTGCGGGGCCGGAGGTACTTCTCTGGGGCCCGATGGCAGTCCAGGCAGAACTCCATGAGGAGTGACGTGGCCTGGTACATCAAAGGCATCTTGTCCACCTGACCGTGGCAGACGTTGCAGCCGACGCCCTGCTTGATGTGAATCTGGTGGTTGAAATAAACGAAGTTTGGTAGGTCGTATACCCGAATCCAATTCAACGGTTGGCCAGTTCGGAAGCTCGCCCTGACCGGTTCGAGGATGGGCGCATTGGTCCAAATCTGGCTGTGGCAGTTCATGCACGTCTTGGTTGGCGGGATCCCCGCGAACGAGGACTGCTCAACCGACGTATGGCAATACCGGCAATCGATACCGATCCCGCCGACGTGGTGGGCATGGCTGAACTGGAGCGGCTGGTCCACGAACTCGTCCTGCTTGGTGGCCCAGGACGACCGCATCAGCGCGAAGATCAGCCAACCGGTGAACAGGACGACACCGATCGCGCCGAATATGGTCGAGCGGGCCAGTGCGTTGGCACTGCGCGAGAAAATCTGGCTCATAGAAGGCTGTAAAGGCGCCCTAAGCCTACATTATTCGGACGGACGCAGGCGAGTCCTTGCCGGGGTCGCCCCCGAGGCGCACGCGCACATCTTTGTCCGGACTTGGCTTGTCGGAAAAGGCACACCCCGGGCGGGTCACGGACCCGGAATCGCGCCTAGTATCATGTGAAACGCTTCGCAAATCTGTCAACTGCATCCGATTTACCGGAATGAGGAGCGCGCGTGACTCACGCTATCGAGATTCGTCACATCAGCAAGCAATTCGGCGCCCACCAGGCGGTGGACGACGTGTCGCTCGATGTGCCGGCGGGATCGATCTACGGGTTCATCGGCCCGAATGGATCCGGCAAGACGACCACGATCCGCATGATCCTCAACATCATCCTGCCCGACCGCGGCGAGATCGCCGTCTTTGGGCAGCGCGGCACGAGCGCCGCCCGTGACGACGTGGGCTACCTGCCGGAAGAACGCGGCCTCTACAAGCAGATGCCGGTGCGCCGCCTGTTGCGCTACTACGGACGACTGAAGGGCCGCCGCTTGCGTGAGCTGGATCCGGTGATTGCGCGCTGGCTCGAGGCGCTCGGGCTCGCGGATTGGGCGGACAAGCGCATCGACACGCTCTCCAAGGGCATGGCGCAGAAGGTCCAGTTCATCGCGGCCGTGGTCGCGCAGCCCAGGCTGGTGATTCTGGACGAACCGTTCTCCGGCCTCGATCCCGTCAATGCTGAAGCGCTGCGCGATGCCGTGCTCGATCTCCGCCGCCAGGGCACCACGGTGGTGTTCTCGACGCACGACATGGGCGCGGCCGAGAAGATCTGCGATCGCATCTTCATGATCTTCAAAGGGCGCACGGTACTCGACGGCTCGCTCGAGTCGATCCAGGCGCAGTACGGCCACGACACCATCCGCGTCCAGCTCGGGGGCGGCGCGGGCGCGCTGACGGGCCTGCCCGGCGTCGAGTCCGTGAACGACCACGGCAACTACCAGGACGTGCGGCTGTCGTCGGATCCGCAGGCGTTCCTCCAGGTCTTAATCCAGCGGACGAGCGTGCGGCAGTTCGAAATCACCAAGCCGTCGCTGCACGACATCTTCATTCGCATTGCCAGGCCGGCGCCGGACGACCTGCGCTCTTCAGCGGAGGTGGCGTGATGAACCGGATCCTGACGATTGCGGAATCGGAATTCCTGACCCTGGTCCAAACGAAGGCGTTCATCATCGGCATCCTGCTGGTGCCGGTGCTGATGGCGGGGTTCATCACGTTCATGAACTACGCGAAGGACCGCGTGGACACGACCGACCGCGCCGTGGCGGTGATCGACCAGACGGGCGTGCTCTTCGAGCCGTTGACCCGCGCCGCTGAGGCGCACAACCGCGAAGCGGGATCGGGTGACACGAAGACCGCCGGGCACTTCCTGCTCAGTCGCGTGGACCCGGCCGGACGCGCGTTCGATGACGTGGCGATGGATCTGTCCGCGCGGGTCAAGGCGAAGGCCCTGTTCGCGTTCGTGGAGCTGCCGGCGGGGATCCTGGACGCCGGCCAGAAGCTGCCGATTCGCTTCTTTGCCCAGACGACGTCCGCACGCGAGCTGACCGACTGGCTCGAAACAGCGGTCAACGAGGAAATCGCCCAGCGGCGTTTTCTGTCAGCCGGAGTCGATCAGGCGCTGGTGGAGAAGCTGACGGCCCGCACGGACATCACATCGTTCGGCCTCGTGGAGCGCGGCGCGGACGGCGCGGCCGTGCCCGCCAAGGAGGTGGACGAGCTGTCGAAGATCGGCGTTCCCATGTTTGTGCTGTCGCTGATGTTCATGAGCGTCATGACGAGCGCGATGCACCTGCTCAACGCGGTGATCGAAGAGAAGATCAGCAAGATCAGCGAGGTGCTGCTCGGGTCGGTGACGCCGTTCCAGCTCCTGGCCGGCAAACTGCTGGGCGTGGTCGCCATCGCGCTGTCGTTGACGATGATTTATCTCGCCGGCGGCATTTATGCCCTGATCTCGTTCGGGCGGCTGGACCTGGTGAGCGTCGTCACGATCGTGTGGTTCCTGACCTTCATGATCGGGGCGTCGCTGATGTTCGGCTCGATCTTCCTGGCGGCTGGATCGGCCTGCTCGAACCTGAAGGACTCGCAGAGCATGGTGCAGCCGGCGATGATGCTCATCGTCCTGGCGTATCTGGCATCGTTCTTCACGCTGCGGGCGCCGGAGTCCAATCTTGCGATCGGGCTGTCGTTCTTTCCCACGTTGACGCCCTTCACGATGATGCTGCGCATCGTCATTCCGCCCGGGCCGCCGCTCTGGCAGATCCTGGTCTCGCTGGTGATCCTCTTCGCGAGCACCGCCGGCATCGTTTGGGCCGCCGGCCGGATCTTCCGCGTCGGCCTGCTCATGCAGGGCAAGCCGCCGACGATTCCGGAAGTGCTGAAATGGGTGAGGCTCTGATCTATTTATCTATTTGGCGCAACGCTGAACGGGACCGACGCCATCGTCGTGTCCCACATGAGGCGTAGCGTGGCGCTGGTGCCAGTGACGTCGGTGAAGACGCAGGTCAGTTGCTCCTGCGAGTACGGCAGCGTGTCGACCTTCATGGGCACGCGGACGACGTCCTTCTCCGGCGCGTAGACGAACGAATTCCAGACTTTCGTCCGTGTTGGGACGTCGTCGGCCGCCTGGGCCTCCTGCGACGACAGGATCAGCGTCCAGTCGCTGGGGCCTTTCAGGTCGATGAACATCGTGTATTCGCCCGGCGGCACGGTCTTCGTCCCAAAGATGAGCGGTGCCTCGGTACGGAAGCGGGTCAGGACGTTGGCGCCCGCACGCCAGACGGCGGCGCCGCCCTTGAGCGTCCTGCCGTAGTCGGCGCCGGATCCAAACAGATTCTCGCGGCCGCGCTTGAGCGGCCGGCCATAGAGGATATCGATCCACTTGCCGGCTGCCACCCGAGCGCCCGGCGCGTCATCGGACTTCCACGTGCCGACCTGGATCGACGCGGTGCCGTCGGGACTGGGCGATCGCGTCGGCGTTGCGGTCTGGGCGAACACCGCGGCTGCCGCGGCAGCGGTCATCGCCACCAACATGACGGTCATTACTCGGCGCATGGCGCCATGATACCCGGACTCGATTGGCGTTCGGACCCCGGACGCACGGTGCTACCAGTGACCCAGAATCTCCGGCATCGACCGCGTGAATCCTGGCAGGATGGCCGATACGATCGGGCCGTCGGTGATCCGGGCTCGAGACGACACGGCGCCGTCCGTGCACTGCAGCACCTCGAGGGCCCGCGTGTGCTGGTCGTAGATCCAGATTTCCCGCACGCCGTATTGCGCGAACAGGGCCACTCGCTCGTTGAGGTCGCCGATGCGAGGATGAGGCGAGAGCACTTCCACGACCAGGGCCGGCGCGCCATAGATCCGGTCGATGGCCATGATCATTTGGTCCGGTGCGAGATACAGCAGATCCGGCTGCAGCACGACCGGCCGCCGCTCATCGAGGATGACGTCGACCGGCGCGACGAAGACTTCGCCGCCGATCGACTCCGTGTGATCCTGCAGCGCCAGTGCCAGTCTCAGCACGACGCGCTGGTGGCTGACGAACGGCGCGTCCGCGACGTGCCTGACGCCATCGATCAACTCCGACGGCAGGACCGTTTCCGGCGTGTTGAAGTACTGCAGCAGGGTCATATGTCCCTTTCGCGACTTCCGCGTCGAGCGCGGGTAGACTTCGCCCCCATCGGACGGGTGACCGGGTTCAACGAAGGATTTGATTGCCATGGCGCCTGACGACGACGCTCTCATCGTCCGGTGAGAGTGTCAAGAGGGTTTTCGACGCCTTATTTGATCCGCGCCGTCACATCGAACCGGCGGTAGTTTGAGTAGGTCGCCTGACACATGACAACTTCAGTTGCGGGGCTCGTCGTGTCGTAGCGTTCCGTGAAGATGGACGGCAACCACAGGTTCAGTTTCTTGTCGAGGGCGTAGTCGGTGGTGAGTTTGACCCTGACGCCCGACCGGTCGAGTTCGAACGTGGTCTTCCGGATCACGCCGGTGCCGGCTTCGATGACGATCTCGCCTTTGGCCGGCATCGATCCCTCCGGGCCGCGGACGAGCGTCGGCCGGCCCCGTTCCTCGAAGGCGAGCGTGGCGAGCACGGTGGCGCCTTCGCGAGTGACCGCGCGGCGGTCGAATTTCACTTCATTGACGCGCTTCTCGCCGACGAGCAACAACGGCAACGTCGGCTCGTTGAAGTTTCTGGTGGTCGACCCGATGTTGTACCGGGCGTTGCGGGCGACGACCTGGCCAATCAGACCGCGGATTTCGCCGCCCTTGGCCAGGAGCGTTCGCAGGTCCTCGCGGGCGGTGACCGGCTGGCCATCCACCTCCTTCGGATCGCGCACCGCCACCCACTCATCATCGGCGGGCAAATACGTGAGGAAGAACTCGCTCTTCATCAGCCGATCCTGTACGTGCCCGCCGGCGTCGGTGCGCGTCTGCGAATAGGCCTCGTCGGCGATCAGGAACGCGAAGTCCTGCTGGTAGCGCGCGACGTATCGGGACGCGGCCGCGACGAGGGCCTTGAGCGACGGTGTCGGGCTGCGGATCGACTGCGGGCGGCGCCTCGGCTGCCACCCGGATCGCCAACGCGACGAACGCGGCGATCGAGACGATCCGGTTTCGCGACATCACACGAGCATCATACCGGCAGCGACCGATGCGGTACCGCTTGAGGCCGGCGGCCCGGACCTAGCCCCAGATATTCAGGCAGACCGTGATGATGAGCGCGTTGGCGAAGTCGATGAAGAAGGCGCCGACCATCGGCACGACGAGGAACGCCTTGGGAGCGGGGCCGTAGCGCTCGACGAGCGCCTCCATATTGGCCATCGCATTGGCCGTCGTGCCGAGCATGAAACCGCAGAAGCCGCTCGACATGACGGCGGCCTCGTAGTCGCGGCCCATCACGCGGAACAGCAGCGTGCCGGCGAGCACGACGATGGCCGCCACTTGCACGATCAGCATGATGGCCAGCGGCAGCGCCACCCCGACGAGATCCCAGAGCTTCAGCGTCATCAGCGCCAGGACGAGAAACAGCGACAGCGACGCCGATCCGAGGTCGTCGATCGTTCGCTGCGAAAGACCGATCCACTTCGTGCCGTCGTCCAGGTTTCGGATGACGGCGGCGGCAATCATCGCGCCGATGTAGGCGGGCAGCGTGAAGTGGAGCGCCTTGAACCCCTCGCTGATCCAGGAGCCGGCCCACATCGCGGCGAGAATCAGCACGACCGACTTGAGCAGGCCGTACGCCTCGACGTCTTCGCCGGCCGGCGGAGTCGACGTGCCCTCAGGCATCCTGTCCTCGACGATGTTGGTGGCGACGGGCGTGACGCCGCGAGTGGGCGCGGCCGCGGGCAATCGTCCAATCAACTTCAGGAGGCGCGTCGCAACCGGGCCCCCGACGAGTCCGCCCGAGACGATGCCGGCCATCGCGGCCGCCACGGCGAGTGTCGCGGCGCCGGACACGCCAGCCGCCTCGAACTGCGGCGCGAACGCCAGACCGGTGGCCGGACCGCCCGCGAGCGTGACCGATCCCGCGAGGACGCCCATGAGCGGGTGCTGGCCGAGCGCCACCGCCACACCGGCGCCCAGGATGTTCTGACCGACGGTCATGACGACCGAAATCACGAGAAAGAGCAGCACGGCTGGTCCGCCCACGCGCAGGAGCGACAGGCTCGCGCCGAATCCGATCGTCGTGAAGAACGCGATCATCAACGGCACCTGGAGGGTCGTCGTGAACTGCAACGGCGTCCAGCCGGATGCGCGCGCGATCGTGATGAAGCCCGCCATCAGCAGGCCGCCGACGACGGGCGCCGGAATGTTGTATTTCGAAAGAACGGGAATCAGGCCGCGAATGCGGTAGCCGAGAAACAGGATCAGGCCGGCCAGCGCGACGGTTTGGATCTGGTCGAGAACCACGAGCCGTTAGCAGTCGACGGGAAAGATGTCACCGAGGCCGTCGGGGAGCGGAGTCTTGGTGGGGCCAGCCATGGGGGGACTCTAGCACACGGGTACCGGCGTTTCGAGGTTCACGGGTCGAAGGGCGGGTCCGAGACCGCGGCGGGGAAGATCACCCCCGGCGCCATCTTGCCGTCGGGATCGATGGCCCGCTTGATGGCGCGCATGTCGGCGATGCCGGCGTCGCCGTAGAGCAGCCGCAGCAGTTGCTGCTTGAGCGAGCTGCGACCGACACCGTGCTCGGCCAGCGGGCTGCCGCCCAGCCGCACGGCTTCACGACCGAATTCGAGAATCGCCTCGCGGCCGGCCAGGACATCCTCATACAATCGCGGCATCACGTTCGGATGCACGTTGCCGTCGGAGATGTGTCCCCAGATGGCGTAGTCGAGGCCGCGGCGCTCGTAGCCCTCGCGGTAGATGGCGAGCAGGTCCTCGAAGCGATCGAACGGCACGACCATGTCCCCGGCGGTCTTGTCGATCCGGGGGTCCACGAGGCGTTTCGCGTCGCCGACCCGGCGGTTGACGCCAATCGGCGCCGACTCTCGCAGGGCGAGCATCTGCTGCGCGCGGTGCGTGTCGCCGGGCATCGCCAGTTCGGTCTGATCGAACGCGTCGTGCCTCGAGAGCAGGCGCGCGAACCTCCCGACCGGCGTGTCGGCGCCCGCCGGCTCGAGCGCGGCGGCGATGTCGTCGAACGCACGACCGGGTGTGGTGCCGGCCGGGAGTTCGAGTTGCACGATGAGCAGCATGTCGGTGCCTGGCGGGATCGCGATCGATTGCCCGCGGTCGGCGCCATCCTCGCGCAACACGTCGAGACAGCGGCGATCAAGATGTTCGATGGCGGCGACGTCGATGCCGCGCGGATCGCCGGATCGCCACGTGTCCTCGGAGGACACCCGCAAGTCGCGCACGAGCGCGACGCCGGCGCGCTCGGAGGACACCGGCACGAGGGCAAAGGCGACGGCCCGCAAGGCCGGCACGACCCGGATCGTGGCGTCGATGATCACGCCCAGCGTGCCCTCGGCCCCGATGAACAGGTCGATCAGATCCATGTCCGGTGCGGCAAAGTAGCCCGCCGAGCATTTCGGAACATGCGGCATCCGGTACGCAGGCGGGCGGAATCGCCGAGCGCCGCACGCGCACCGGATTTCGAAGCCGTGCGATCGGATCCGCCCGCACCTCGCCGCGTGCCAGATCCAGCACGTGGCCGCATGGCAGCACGATCGTCAGGCCGTCGATCCAGCGGCGCGTCGTGCCGTACTTGAACGTGGCGGCGCCGGCCGCGTTCGTGGCAATCACGCCGCCCAGAAACGCGCCCAGGTAGGTGGGCGTCGGCGGGTACCAGCGGCCTTGGTCGGCGAGGAGCGTCTGCAGCGTGTCGAGCGGCAGACCGGCGCCGACGCGGAAATGCTGCTGGCCATCCGCCTCGATCGACGTCAGGCGCTCGGTCGAGAGCAGCAGGCCGCCGGTGGGGGTGGCGCCGCCGGTGACCGACGACTGCGCGCCGATCGGCAGCACATGCGTCGCGCGCCATGACGAGGCCGGCGACTTCGCCCTCGGTGCGCGGCTTCGCGATCCCATCCGCGCGACCGCCGGGAAAGTGCGCCGCGTCTTCAAGATGCCCGGCGACGGCATCGGGCGAGCGGTCGACGGGTGCGGCGACCGGAGCATCGTGGGGAGCGCGAGCGACGGCGACGTGAGACACAAGCACTGTATTGATCCATCTCCCTATTGATCTAGTGATCTATTTGGAGGGCACGGCACACGGGTTCCGCTTACAAGTGTAGGGCGTATGTCATCGGCCCGCCTGGAATTGTCGGTACGCCTCGTCTGATTCCACGGTCACTACCGCGCGCATGCGATAGTGTCCCGCGCCGCAGAGTTGCGAGCACGCGACTTCGAATTCGCCGGCCTTCGTCGGCGTGAACCAGACCGAGGAGTTGAGGCCGGGAATCACGTCCTGCTTCACGCGCATGGCGGGGATGCCGAAGCTGTGGATGACGTCCTTGCTCGACAGTTCGATGATGATCGGCCGGTTGATCGGGACGTGCAGTTCGCCGGTCGTCACCAGATCGTCCTTGCCGAAGGGCGATGACCGATCGAGGCCGATCGGGTTGTCGTCGCTGACAAGCGCCAGCGACGTCTCACCAAACCGGCCGTCCGGCCCCGGATAGTGGATGTTCCACGCGAACTGCTGCGCCACAACCCGGATGACCACCGTGCCGCCGTCGGGCGCGGGCATCACGGTTCGCTGGAACCAGAGCGGCAGCGCCGATCCGACGAGCAGCACGGCTTCAGAGATGACGACGCCGGCGAAAATGAAGACGGCGATGCCGCCGCGCGTGCCCTCACGCACGGCGCGGGGCTGGCGGCCGGACCGGTACCGCAGCAGCACGTACGCGAAATAGATCGCCCAACCCGCGAACAGGCCGAGCACCATCCAGTGGACATGCCACAACATGGCGTCGATGCTGGGGGCGTGGGCGGACGCTGAGGGAGGGAGGAACCGGTTCATTGCAGGTTCCGGGGTTCCGGGGTTCCGAGGTTCCGGGGTTCCGGTTCCGGGGTTCCGGGGTTCGGGTTCTGGGTTCCAGGTTCGCCTGGCTGGAGGCGGACGAGCCGGCCCACAAACACCGCACACACGCCCACGACCGCCGTGGTGACGCTCACGAGCACGACCACCGCGGCGCGGACGCCGCCGGCGACGTGGCCGTTCTCGACCTGAAAGCAAATCGGACACGCGCGCAACGCGGCATCCATCAGCGGCCACAGGGCCGCCGCGAGCACCGCGCGCGCCAATAGCGTCCTTCGCCTCATGACAGGTACATCAGCCCGAAGATGATGAGCCAGATGATATCCACGAACACCCAGTAGATGGCCAGCGCCCACGTGCGGCCGCTCAAGCGCGCCTCACTGATGCGGGTTGCGCCCGCGACAACCCATCCGTTCGCGGCGATCCCGGCGATGACGTGCAGCGCGTGCAGGCCGGTCAGCGTGAAGTAGATCGCCAGGAACGTGTTCTTTGCCGGGACGAGGCCCGTGGCGATGTCGTGCGCGTACTCGACCGACTTGAAGCCGAGAAACACCAGGGCCAGCGCGGCACTGAGGACCAGCAGCCGCCGCGCCGCAGCCGGCGCGGCCGTTCGCGCGCGCCAGGCGAACGTCGTGACGAAGATCATCATGACCGAGTTCGTCATCCCGAGGGGCACGCTCAGGATCTGCCGGCCGGACGGCCACGTGTCCGCCGACGTGCGCAGCAGCGCATACGCCGAGAACAGCGCGCCGAACAGCATGACCTCGGACGCGATGAACAGCCACATCCCCAGCGTGACGTTGGTCATGCCGGTATCGGCCCGTCGCTCGGTCGTATACGGGATGATCATGATTCGTTCTGCGGCGTGAAGTCTCTCGCCGCTCCCGGCACGCTGTACTCGTACGGCCCGCGACGGACGGTCGGCGCCTCCGCAAAGTTATGCGCCGGCGGCGGCGACGTCGTCGCCCACTCGAGCGTCGTGGCGTTCCAGGGGTTATCGCCGATCTTGGCGCCCTTTCGGAGGCTCCAGAACAGATTCACGATGAAGAAGATTTGCACCGCGCCGAGGAACGCCGCGGACCAGGCCTGCAGGCGGAAACTGCCGCTGAAGTCCCCCAGCGCCTGATACGTGCGGCCGCCGTCGTAGAGTCGTCGATTCATCCCGGCCAGGCCCTGGATGAACATCGGCAGGAACACGCCGTTCATGCCAATCAGCGATCCCCAGAAGTGCAGCGTGCCGAGCAGGTCGTGCATCTTCCGGCCGGTCACTTTCGGGAACCAGTAGTAGATGCCGGCGAACAACGCGAACATCGTGCCGGGCGCGACGATGTAGTGGAAGTGGCCGACGACGTAGTAGGTGTCGTGCAGGGGAATGTCGGTCGCGGCCAGGCCCAGCGGCAGGCCGGTGAGTCCGCCGAGCCCGAACATCGGCAGAAACCCCAGCGCGAACAGCCCTGGCACCGTGAACCGAATCGATCCCCCCGACAACGACAGGACGAGCGCGGACACGATGATCACCGACGGCACCGAAATGATCATCGTCGTCACCTGAAAGAACGCGCTCAGGTTGGGACCCATGCCGGTGAGGAACATATGGTGCGCCCAGACCAGGAATGACATCGAGCCCATGAAGAGCGACGCGCCCACCATCGCGCGGTAGCCCCAGAGCGGCTTGCGGGTGATGTTGGCTATCACTTCGGCGACGATGCCCAGCGCGGGCAGGATGAGGACGTACACCTCCGGGTGTCCGAGAAACCAGAACAGGTGCTGCCACAGGATCGGGCTGCCGCCGCCCGTGGCGGCGATCGCTTTGCCCGATACGACGAGTCCGCTCGGCAGGAAGAAACTGGTGCCGGTGAGCCGATCCATCAGTTGCAGGACGGCCGCCGCCTGCAGCGGTGGAAACGCGATCAACAGGAGGAACGACGTCACGAGCATCGCCCACACGAAGAACGGCAGGCGCATCAGCGTCAGGCCGGGCGCCCGCAACTGGAGGATCGTGACGATCATGTTGATCGAATTGAGCATCGACGACAGTACGAGCAGGAACATGCCCAGCAGCCACGCCGTCTGGCCCATCGTGGCGATGTCGGAGAGCGGGGGATACGAGGTCCAGCCGGAGGACGCCGCGCCGCCCGGCAGGAAGAAGCCGGCGAGCATGACGATGCCGGCGACGACATACAACCAGTAGCTGAGTGCGTTCAGGCGCGGGAACGCCATGTCCGGCGCGCCGACCATCAAGGGGACCAAGTAGTTGCCGAAGGCGCCGACGGCAAGCGGCACGACGGCGAGGAACACCATGATCGTGCCGTGCATCGCGCCGAGCTGCAGGTAGAACTCCGGCAGCAGCACGCCATCCGACGTGCGCGCCTCGCCCAGCCACGCGCCGGCCAGCGGGATCGCCTGGGTCGGCCACGCCAGGTGCCAGCGAATCGTCAGGATGAACAGAAACCCGACGAACAGGAACACCAGGCTCGTTAACGCATACTGCAGCCCGATGACCTTGTGGTCCGTCGAAAAGATGCGCATGGGCGTGGGCTGATTCTATACTGCGACATGGCTTCAGGTGCGACGGGTACGACAGGTACGACGGGTACGACGGGCGACGAACGCTTGTCGCGCGTGTTCGTCGGTATCTTGGCCGTCGAACTGCTGGCTGTCGCCGGCCTGTACTGGGTCGGCCTCCACTTCGCAGCCTAGCCCATGAGTCTGATTGACTGGCTCGTCGTCGGCGCCTACCTGGCGTGGGTGATCGTCGACGGCGTGCGTATGAGCAAGCGCACGACCGAAATGGAAGGCTACCTGCTGGCCAGCCGGAGCCTGCCGTGGTGGGCCGTCGGGTTGTCCGTGATGGCGACGCAGTTGAGCGCGATCACGATGGTCAGCACCACCGGCCAGGGCTACGCGGACGGCATGAAGTTCGTGCAGTTCTACTTCGGCCTGCCGATTGCGATGATCATCCTGTCCGTCACCGCGGTGCCGTTCTTTTGGCGCGCGCGGGTCTACACCGCCTACGAATACCTCGAGCAGCGCTTCGATTCGAAGACGCGCACGCTGACGGCCTTTCTGTTCCTGCTCTCGCGCGGCCTGTCGTGCAGCGTCATCATCGCCGCGCCGTCGGTGATTCTGTCGATCGTGCTCGGCTGGAACCTGACGCTGACGGTGCTGGCCATTGGCGCGCCGACCGTGGTTTACACGATGGTCGGCGGCGTGCAGGCGGTCACCTGGACCGACGTCAAGCAGATGGCCGTCATCGTCATCGGCATTCTCGCGGCCGTGGTGGTGCTGATTCTCGGCCTGCCTGAAGGCGTGGGCCTCGGCTCGGCGCTGCACGTGGCCGGCGCGGTCGGGAAGATGCAGGCGCTGGATTTCCGCTTCGACCTGACGCAGAAGTACACGCTGTGGTCGGGCCTGATCGGCGGCCTGTTCCTGTCGATGTCGTATTTCGGCTGCGACCAGAGCCAGGTGCAGCGGTATCTGACGGCGAAGTCGGTGAAGGAGGGCCGGCGGTCGCTGTTCATGAGTGCGTTCTTCAAGATCCCGCTGCAGGCGCTGATTCTGCTCACCGGCGTCCTGATGTTCGTGTTCTTCCTGTTCCACAAGGGGCCGATGCTGTTCAACCGCGCGCCGCTCGATCAGGTGAAGACGGGGGCGCGTGCGGGGGAGTATCAGGCGCTCGAGCAGGAGTACGACCGCGCGTTCGAGTCGCGCCGGCAGGCGGCGCAGGCGCTCGCATCGCCGGGCGGCCAGCCGGCGCCGGACGGCTCCGCCAGGCAGGCGTTCGTGGCCGCCGACGCCGACGTGCGCGCCGTGCGCCAGCGCGCGACCGCGCTGGTGAAGGACGCGACGAAGGCGGATTACGACGACGTGAATTACGTGTTTCCGGCGTTCGTCACGGAGTACATGCCCGTCGGGCTCGTGGGCCTGATGATCGCCGCGATCTTCGCCGCGGCCATGTCGAGCATCGCGGCCGAACTGAATTCGCTGGCGACGGCGACCGTGATTGACGTGTACAAGCGTCATGTGAAGCCGGTCGCCGAGGACTCGCACTACCTGCTCGTGTCCAAGCTGGCCACGGCCGCGTGGGGCGTGTTCGCCTGCGTGGCGGCCGTGTATGCGGCCCAGCTCGGGTCGCTCATCGAGGTCGTGAACACGTTCGGGTCCTACTTCTATGGATCGATTCTCGGCGTGTTCATCCTGGCCATCGGCGTGAAGCGCGCGAACGGCCATGGGGCCTTCGTCGGCCTGGTCGGCGGCATGACGGTCGTGTGGGCCGCGGTCACGTTCACGAACGTCGCGTTCCTGTGGCTGAACGTGCTCGGCGCCGTGGTCGTGACGGTGATTGGCCTGCTGGTCAGCGCCGCGACCGGCGGCGCCGCGCCCAAACCACCGGCCCCGGGGGTCGGTGTTCCCGCGGGAGAGCTCTGATGAAAACCGACCCCCGGGGTCGGTGGTTTGCCTGGCTCGCGATCGGCGCCGGACTCCTGTTCATGCTGCTGCTCCCCGCGGCGGCCGTCCTGCGGTCGTGGCCGTCGCACGGACAGGCCGGCCTGCTCGATCTCGTCATCACGAACGCGCGGATGGTCGACGGCACCGGCGCGCCCGCGCGCGCAGCGGACGTCGGCGTTCGCGACGGCCGCATCGTCCGGATCGGGCGCATCGCACCGGCCGATGCGCGGCAGCGCCTCGACGCCACCGGCCTGGTCCTGGCGCCAGGCTTCATCGACGTGCACACGCACGCGGACGACGTGGCCGGGAAGCCGTTGGCGGAAAATTTCATCCGCATGGGCGTGACGTCGATCGTGGCCGGCAACTGCGGCACATCGGCCTTGCGCATTGGCGAGGCGCTCGAGCGCATCCAGGACACGACCATCGCCGTGAACTTCGCGACCCTGATCGGGCACAACACCGTGCGCGGCTCGGTCATGGGCATGACTTCGCGCGACCCGGCACTGCCCGAGTTCAAGGCGATGCAGGTGCTGGTGTTCAAAGGCATGGCGGAGGGGGCGATCGGGTTCTCGACGGGCTTGCAGTACCTGCCGGGGGTGTACGCCAAGCCGAACGAGATCATCGAGCTCGCGCGCGTGGCGGGCAATGAAGGCGGGATCTACGCGACGCACATGCGCAATGAAGGCACGGAGGTCGAGGCCTCCGTCGCGGAAGCCATCCGCCTGACCCGCCGGCTCGACATGCCGCTCGAGATTTCACATCTGAAGATCGACAGCCCCTCGCGGTGGGGCCGGGGTGCCGCGATTCTGAAGCTGATTGACGACGCGCGGGCGGCCGGCGCGCAGGTCGAGGCCGACCAGTACGCGTACACCGCCGGTTCGTCATCGCTGGCCATTCGGTTTCCCGTGTGGGCGCTCGAGGGCGGAGACGAGGCGGTGCGCGCCCGGCTGCACGACCCCGCGGCGTGGTCGAAGATCAAGGCCGAGATGCAAGCCATGCTGACGGAGCGCGGCTTCAGCGATCTCTCGTGGGCGACCGTCGCGAGCTACCGCGCCGATCCGTCGATGAACGGCCGCTCGATCAAGCAGATCGCCGAGAAGATGATCGGCGACGGGTCGGCTGACGCGCAGCTCGAGGCCGCGCGCATCCTGATACTGAACGGCGGCGCGTCGATGATCGACCGCTTCATGGACGAGGAAGATGTCGCGCGCATCATGCGGCATCCCATGGTGTCGGTGGCCTCGGACGCCGGCATCAGCGGCGCCGGAGACGAGGCGGCGCACCCGCGAGGATTCGGGAACACCGCCCGCGTGCTCGGCGAATACGTGCGCGAGCGCAAGGTGCTGTCACTCGAGGAGGCCGTGCGCAAGATGACGTCGCTGCCGGCCGAGTTCTTCAAGTTCGAGGGCCGCGGCGTCATTCGCGAAGGCGCGGCGGCGGATCTGGTCCTGTTCGATCCCGCCACGGTCAAGGATCTGGCGACCTACGAGCAACCGCAGGCGTTTCCGGCGGGCATCCCGCACGTCCTCGTCAACGGCGTCTTCGTCGTGCGCGACGGCAAGACCACCGGCGCACGGCCGGGACAGATACTCTTGAGAGGACGACGGTAAGGTGCTGCAGTAGGCGGCGGCCTTCAGGCCGCCGCGCGTCCGGCGGGCTGAAGCCCGCCGGCTACTGCGGAACGCGTGCAAGTAGATAATGTCCCTATGCCCACCCCCTACGCCCACCATGTCGGCGACCGCGATCCGGTTGAACTGCTGACGTCCACGCTTGGAGAGTACCGCGCGGCCGCGGCGCGTCTGACCGACGCGTCATGGAAGCAGCCGTGGGAGCCGGGCAAATGGACCCTGCGCCAGATCATGATTCACGTCGCGCAGTGGGAGATGGTCTTCGGCTACCGGCTGGCGTGCGGTGTCAGCACGCCGGGCTTCGAGATCCAGCCTGCCGATCAGGATGCGCTGATGGTGCGGACGGACGGCATCGACGGCCCGACGGCGTTTGCGGCGTTCGACGGCGCGCGTCGCATGAACATCGGCCTCATCCGGCCGTTGTCGTCCGCCGACCGTGCCCTGACCGTCAAGCACCCGGAACACGGCACGATCACGATTGACGATCTGATCGTCCAGATGGCCGGCCACGGGATGCATCATCTGAAGCAGATCCAGTCCGCGCTCGGCCGCGCCGGCCAGGCGTCGGCGTAAGGGACGGCCGAGCCCGATGCGACGCACCGCTGTCCTCGCGTGTCTTCTCGTCCTTGCCGCCACGCCAGCCTTTGCCGCGGACCCCATCGTGACCGTCTGGTATCGCGGCACGCCGGCAGGCACGCCGCGGCAGGAGGAACTGGCGGTCATTCGCGCGTTGGGTTTCGGCGGCGTGACGTGGCCGGCCTCGCAAACGGCCACCGTCGAGGCGCTGAAGAAGATGGCGGCGGATGCCGGGCTTCAGGTCGCCATCGCGGACGCGCCGAAGCCGGTGACGGCCGCGTCGCTCCTCGCCGCCTCCGCGCGCGTGGATCTCGTGGTCACGCCGCAGACCGTCGGCGTGCTGAGCGCGATGGCCTGGCGGGCGGTGGCGCACGGCGCGCGCGCGCTCGCGTTCGACAGCGGTGAGCCCACCGGCGCCGGACTGGAAAACTCGGACCGGTCGCTCAAGCCCTGGGCGCACGCGGCGATCAACGTGGCCCGGCAATTCGCCGCGAACCGCCGGTTCATTCAAGCCTTGCGGCCCGGGCCTGGCGTATTCGTCACGCCGGATGCGTCACCCGCGCTCGACGTCGTCATGCTCGACGCGGAGCGCTCCTGGGTCATCATCGCGACCAATGCGTCGGCCGCGCCCGTCGCGGCGGCCGTGCGCCTGCCCACGGGCGCGCCCTACGCGATCTGGGTCAACCTGCTCGACAACGCCAGCCTCGCGATGAACGGCGAAGCCGCCGGCCCGCGCTGGAACCTCAAGCTTGAGCCCGGCGCGGCGCGCGTCTACATCATCGACAAATCTATGAAGTGATCGCGTCGTCCTACGGTCCTACGGTCCTATGGTCCTACGGTCCTATGGTCCGACGGTCCGACGGTCCGACGGTCCGACGGTCCAAGAGTCCGCGTCCCGCCGCCCGCCCCGTCGCCCAGGCCCATGCGAAGTTGTGGCCGCCAATGGGGCCGAACGCGTCGAGGATCTCTCCGCAGAAGAACACGCCTGGCGCCACCCGGCTTTCGAGCGTCCGATGGTCCACCTCGTCGAGCGCCACGCCGCCGCCGGTGACCTCGGCCTTCTTGTAGCCCTCGTCTCCGGTCCACGGCAACTCGTAGGACGTCAGGTGCTCGATCAGCGACAGCCGCTCCGCGCGCGTGAGGTCGGCCGCGCGCCGGCCCGCCGGAATCCCGCTCTCCAGGATCAGCTGCTCGGCGAGCCGAGACGGAAGCCGGCGCGACACCACGGTGAGCGCCAGCGCGGCAGAGTTGAGCAACTCCCGCTCCCAGGCGCCCGCATCCAGCAGCGACCAGCGGACGCGAATGACGGCGCGCTCCTCGCCCTCCATCCGGCTGCGCACCGCGACATCCGAAATGTCGAGCACGGACGGTCCGCTGTAGCCGTGATGCGTGAACAGAAAGCCGCCCTCCGTTTCGCGCGTCCGGCCCTGCCAGCGCGCGCGCAGCCGGACGGTGAGCGAAATGCCCGACAGCGCGGCGTGCGGCGGCGGCGTGCAGATGAGCGGCGTGAGCGCCGGGTACGTCAGATGAACGGTATGGCCGAGCCGCGCGGCCAGATCGAAGCCGGCGCCGTCGCTCCCGGTTGCCGGCACCGACCGGCCGCCCGTCGCCAGAATCACCGCGTCCGCCTCGATCGATCCAGACGACGTGGACGCGACCCAGCCATCTTCGCGGCGGCTCAAGTCCGCCAACCGTGTGTTGAAGCGGAACTCGACGCCTTTCCGGCCGGCCGTCGTGACGAGCCGATCGCGGACGTCGCGCGCACGATTGGACGCGGGGAAGTACTTGCCGCTGTCGGCTTCGAACGCCAGGGGCAGGCCCAGGTCGTGTTCGAAGAACGCCCGTTGCTGTTCGAGCGGCCAGGACCGCAGGAGCCGCCGTACCAGCGGGCGAGGGGAGTCGCTGACGAAACGATCCGGCTCGAGCGCGTGCGGCAGCACGTTGCACCGGCCGCCTCCGCTGATCAGGATCTTGCGGCCGCCATCGTCCGTGGTCTCGATGAGGATGACGCGGCGGCCTCGATCGGCCGCGAAGATCGCGGCCATGAGGCCGGCCGCGCCGGCGCCGACGATGAGCACCGGCCCCACGGACGCGCTACTTCAGGATCTCGTCGACGCTGACGATGCGCACGGGACCGAGGCCGGCGGCGCGAATGCCGGCTTCAATCTTCGCGACGTCGCCGACCACCACGACCGCGAATCGATCGGGCTGGATGTACTGCGCGGCGACGCGCTGCGCGTCGGCGACGGAGACCGCCTGGATCTTCGGCACGTAGTCGCCGAAGAACGACTCGGGCAGGTTGTAGACCACGAGCTGGACCAGGTTGCCCGCCATGCCGCCCGTGGTTTCGAACTCGCCGGGAAAGCCCAGCGCCAGGTTGTTCTTCGCGCGCGTGAGCTCCTCGGCCGGAATCGTCTGCCGAATGCCGCTCAGCTCCTTGAAGAACTCCTGCAGCGACTCGGTGGTCTTGTCACTCTGCACGCCCGCGGATGCCGTGAACGGTCCGGCGGCGATCCGCATGTCGAAGCTCGAGCCCGCGCCGTAGGTGTAGCCGTGTTCCTCGCGCAGGTTCTGGTTGAGCCGCGACGTGAACGAACCGCCGAGCACGGTATTGACGACCGCCAGCGCGTAGTAGTCCGGCGTGCTGCGGGGCACGCCGACCCAGCCGATGCGAATCTGCGACTGCGGCGCGCCGGGCTTGTCGATCAGATAAATCTGGCGCGGACCGTGCTGCGCCGCGGTCTCCACCGCCGGCTTCGCGAGGGCCGCGCCGTTCTTCCACCCGCCGAAGGCCTTTTCCAGCTTCGGCATCAGGCTGTCGGTGGTCACGTCGCCGACCACGATGAGGTGCGCGTTCTGTGGCTGGTAGTAGCCGGTGTGGAACGACCGCAGGTCGGCGACGGTCATCTCGCCGTTGGAGGCGTCGTTGCCGATGGTCGGCGTGCCGTAGCGGTGCCGCGGGCCGAAGACGAGACGCGCGAATCCGATGGAGGCGAGGCCGGCGGGACTGTCACGCGTCTGCAGGAGGCCGGTCAGCCGCTCCTTGCGCAGCCGTTCGAGCTCGGTCGCGCTGAATGACGGGCGCAGGACCACGTCCGCCATCAGCGGCAAGGCGTCGTCCAGCTTCGACACCGGGGACTGAAGCCGGACGGTTGACGCGTCGAACGAGCTGCCGGTGCCGAGCGATGCGCCAAGGAAATCGATCGCATCGGCGAGTTCGAGTGCCGTGCGCGTGCCCGCGCCCTCGTCCAGCATTGCGGCCGTGAAACTGGCGAGCCCGTACTTGCCGGCGGGATCGGCCGCCGCGCCCGCCTTCACGACGAGGGCGAGGTTGGCGACGGGCACCTTGTGCATCTCGACGATCCAGACGGGCAGGCCGTTGGCGAGCGCGCGCTTCTGAATCGGCGGAAGCTTCAACGCCGGAGCCGCGCCCGGGACCGGCGCCTTGGAGCGATCGGGCGCCTGCTGGGCGACCAGCGTCGCCGCCGCTGCGAGCGCGGCGAGGAGAACCAGAGAACTCGAGAACCTGAGAACCCGAGAACCCGCCGTCATTTGGCACCGCCCTTCGGCGCCGGGACGACGCTCAACTCGAGTCGTCTATCGGACGGCAACCAGCGTTTCACCGCGGCCGTGATGTCGTTCGGCTGCAGCGACAGGTACCGCGCGAGGTCCTGGTTGAAGAAGTCCGGGTCGCCGGCCTGGAACCAGTAGCCGTTGAGCTGATCGGCCTTGCCGCCGAAGCCGCCGACGGTTTCCATCCGGCTGTAGAACGACGCCTCGGTCTGGTTGAGCGCGCGCTGCACCTCGCGCGCGGCGGGCGGCGCGCCGCGCAGCTTGTCGAGCTCCTCGTCCACGACGGTCTTCAGTTTGGCCAACGCCTGTGCCGGCGGGTCGGTCGAGGGCCGCGCAGTCACTTCGATACGGAACATGGAGCTCAACGACGCCGATTCCTGAGAGGCCGTCACGTCCTGGGCAATCTGCAGGTCGTAGACGAGGCGCTTGTAGAGGCGTGAGTTCTTGCCGCCGGCGAGCACGTTGGCCGCCACGTCCAGCGCCGCGTCGCCCGGCCGGTAGATCGCCGGCGACAGCCAGACGAGGGAGAGGCGCGGCAGCTGTACGCGATCGGTCAGGGTTTCGGTCACGACGCCCGACAGCCCGGCCGGCGGCACCTCGATCGGATCCGCGTTCTTGCCCGGCTTGACGTCCGCGAACCAATACTCGATTTTCTTCCGCGCGTCGGCCGGGTTGATGTCGCCGGCGACGACGAGGCTGGCGTTCTGGGGCGCGTAGTACTTGCGGAAGAACTCGCGCACGTCTTCGGCCGACGCGGCGGTGAGATCTTCCATGTAGCCGATGACCGGCCAGTGGTACGGATGATTCTTCGGATACATCAGCTCGGGAATCCGCGCCTCGGCCATGCCGTACGGCGCGTTCTCGTAACTCTGCCGGCGTTCGTTCTTCACTACGTCGCGCTGGCCGTTGACCATGGCTTCGGTCACCACGTCGAGCAGGTAGCCCATGCGGTCGGATTCGAGGTACAGGGCGAGGTCGAGCGCATTCGACGGCACGTTGATGTAGTAGTTCGTGCGGTCGTTCTCGGTGGATGCGTTGTTCTCGCCGCCGGCGGCCTCGAGCAGGTTGTCAAACTGGCCTTCCTTGACGTGCCCGGAGCCCTCGAACATCAGATGCTCGAACAGGTGAGCGAAGCCGGTGCGGCCTGGCTTCTCGTTGGCCGATCCCGCGTGGTACCACACGTTCACGGTCACGACCGGCACGGTGTGGTCCTCGTGAAGGATCACGGTGAGGCCGTTGGGCAGCGTGAACATCTGATAGGGCACGGCGAGCCGGGCGGCCGCGGGCTGTTGGGCCGAGACTGGCGCAGTGACCAGGCAGGCGGCGACGCCGGCGGCAAGCAACAGGTGTCGGATGGACATGCGAGAACTCCTTCCGGGCGCACGCGCCCGCCTGAGTAGTCTAATCCGCCCGGTGGCGCGGGGTATGCTGAAGGCCCGATGTTCTCGTCGCGGCTGCCGGTCACCCTTGCGCCCAATGCCATCACCCGCACCGCGGCCGCGCTCCGGGCGCAGGGCATTCGGCTGCTGGATCTGACGGAAACCAACCCCACGGCCGTCGGGCCTGGCCTATCCGCGAGGCGTTCTCGTGCCGCTCGGCGGCGAGGCCGGCGACCGCTACACCCCGGATCCGCTGGGCCTTCGCTCGGCGCGCGAGGCCGTCGCCGGGGAGTGCGCGCGCGCGGGCGGACGGGTGGATCCCGGCCGGGTGATGCTCACCGCGAGCACCAGCGAGGCCTACGGTCTCCTCTTCAAACTGCTCTGCGATCCGGGAGACGAGGTGCTGGTGCCGCAGCCGAGTTACCCGCTGTTCGAGTCGCTGACGCGCGCTGGAGGCCGTGCGCGCGCGGCCGTACCGGCTCGACTATCACGACGGCTGGGCGATCGATCGGGAGAGCGTGCTGCGCGCGCTCACGCCACGCACGCGCGCCGTGCTGGTCGTGAGCCCGAACAATCCGACCGGATCGATGTTGCGGCGTGACGACCGCGAGTGGCTCGCGTCCCTGTGCGGCGACCGCGCCATCGCGATCATCGCAGACGAGGTGTTCGCGGATTACCCGCTGCGGCCGAGGCGCGGGGCGGTGTCGTGCGTGGGCGAATCGCGCGCGCTGACGTTCGTGCTCGGCGGGCTGTCGAAATCCGCGGGCCTGCCGCAGGTCAAACTCGGATGGATGATCGTGAGCGGCCCGCCGGATCTCGCCGCGCGGGCGATGGAACGGCTCGAAGTGCTGGGGGACACCTATCTGTCCGTGTCCACGCCGGTGCAGGTGGCCGCGCCGGCGCTGATCGATGCGGGCCGCGGCATTCGCGCGGCGATTCAGGAGCGCGTGGCCGCCAATCTCGCCTGTCTCGAGCGGCTGGTCGGCGCGGATTCGGCCGTCTCGGTCCTGCCGCCCGAGGGCGGGTGGTCCGTGGTCCTGCGCGTGCCGGCCACGCAGCCGGAGGAAACCCTGGTGCTGCGCCTGCTGCATGAAGCGCACGTCCTCGTGCACCCCGGCTTCTTCTTCGATTTCGCCGACGAGGCCTTTCTCGTGCTCAGCCTGCTGCCCGAGCCCGATGTCTTCGACGCCGCCGTGCGCCGGTTGTTGCCGCTGGCCGGCGGCGGGCAGGTGGCCTGATGCGGCATGCCGGACTGATGCTGCCGCTGTTCTCCGCCGCCAGCTCGGAGAGCTGGGGCATGGGCGAACTGCCCGATCTGCTGCCGCTCTCGCGCTGGCTGGCGTCCGCCGGGCTTCGACCGCCTGATGATCCTGCCGATCGGCGTCGTCTCGCCCGGCGACACGTCGCCCTACGCCGCGCAATCGGCGATGGCGATCGATCCGATGTACCTCGGTCTCGCGCATGTGCCGGACTTCGAGCTGGCGGGCGGTGTCTCCGCGCTCAGCGAGGAGGCTCGTCGCGATCTGGCGATCGCGCGCGCGGCCGATCGCGTGGACTACGCGCGCGTCCGGAGGGTCAAGCACGAAGCGCTCGGGCTGGCCTTCGATCGTTTCTGCCCGCGAGGAATGGAACCACCGGTCGGCGCGCGCGAGGGCGTTCGCGGCCTTCATGGCGCGCGAATCGTGGTGGCTCGACGACTGGGCGCTCTACGCGGCGCTGGCTGACGCCACGGGCACGCCGGATTGGCGCGACTGGCCCGAGCCGATCCGCGATCGGCACCCGCGCGCGATGGACGACGTGCGGGCGCATCTGAGCTGGCCGATGCTGCGGCATCAGTACCTGCAATGGCAGGCGGAACTGCAGTGGCAGGGCGCGCGGATGCTGGCGCGCGGCGAGGGCGTGACGCGTGTTCGGCGACATGCCGTTCATGGTGTCCGCGCTCAGCCCCGACGTGTGGGTGCGCCCGGATGAACTCATGTTCGATGTCTCGCTGGGCGTGCCGCCCGACGCCTTCAGCGCCACCGGCCAGGACTGGGGGCATCCGACCTATCGCTGGGACCGCATCGCGCAGACGGGCTATGCGTGGATGCGTCAGCGCGCGCGGCGCATGGACGAGCTCTACGACGGCTATCGCGTGGACCATCTCATCGGCTTGTTTCGGACGTACGGCCGGCGGCCGTCCGGCGAAGCCTTCTTCAATCCCGCCGATGAGGCCGCGCAGATCGCCCAAGGCGAAACGTTGCTGCGCATCCTGCTCGAAGGCCGCGCCGCGATCATCGCCGAGGACCTCGGCGTGGTGCCGCCGTTCGCGCGCGAGACGATGGCGCGACTCGGCGTGCCCGGATGCAAGGTGCTGCGGTGGGAACGGGATTGGGATGCCGCCGGCCATCCGTTCATCGATCCGGCGCAGTATCCGCCGTTGTCCGCGGCGATGACCGGGACCCACGACACGGAGACCGTCGCTGGATGGTGGGCCGTCACCACCGAGGACGAGCGGGAAGCGGCGCTGGACCTGCCGGCGCTTCGCGCGGCCGGCTGCATCGATCCGTCCGCGCCATGGAGCGACGCCCTGCGTGACGCATGGCTGAGCGTCGCTTACGGCTCAGGGTCTGACGAGATCTTCGTGCCCGTGCAGGACGTCTTCGGCTGGACCGATCGCGTCAATGTGCCGGGCACCTTCGGCGATCACAACTGGACGTGGCGGCTGCCGTGGCCGGTGGACGACCTCCCGCTCGTGCCGGCCGCGCAGGAACGAGCCCGGTTCTGTCTGCACCTGGCTAATACGACCCTGAGGACGCGCGGTCTCGGGCCGAAGTGACAACTACGAGGCCTAGTAGTATCAGGAGTTGGGCCGGTAGAATACCCAGACAGATGCGGACTCATCTTCGCGCGATCGTGACGGTTCTGCTCCTGGTTCTCCCGGCGTCGGCGGCGTCTGCGATGGAAGGGCGCGTGCTCGACAAGCGGACCGGCGCGGCGGTCGCCAACGCCGAGGTGACTATCGTCGGCCTGACCGGATCGGCGAGGACGGATGCGGACGGGCGCTTCACCTGGAAGCCCGATCCGAAGCCGCCCTTCGTCATCCTCGTCATGCTGTCGGACGGCCGGGTGGCTCGTCCGATTTCCGTCGACAAACTCGAGGCCGTCGGGGTGCTCACGGTGACGATCGAGGCCGCCGTCACAGACGAGGTCACCGTGGCGGCCGGCGTGGCGCCCAGCATCGAGGCTGCGCCCGGTTCGGCGCTGACGATGGTGTCGTCGCGCGATCTGTTCATGCGGTCGCCCGCGAACCTGATGCAGGCCCTTGAAAATGTGCCCGGCGTGAGCCAGGTGTCCGAGGGCCAGGCCGCCGTGCCCGCCGTGCGCGGATTGGCCCGCGGCCGCACGCTGATTCTGGTTGACGGCAGCCGCGTCTCGTCGGAGCGGCGCGTCGGTCCGAGTGCCACGTTCATGGATCCGACCGTGGCGGAGGGCGTGGACGTCGCGCGCGGGCCGGGATCGGTGGCGTACGGATTGGACGCCATCGGCGGCGTGATTTCCGTGCGCACCCGGCGGCCCGGGTTCACCGGCACACGCTTCGAGAGTTCCGCCACGATCGGTGCGGGCATCCCCGATCGCCGCGTGGACGTGTCGTTCGCGCGCGGCTTCGGCGGCGTGGGCGGCATCCTTGTGGCGGCGCATACACGAAACGTGGAGGACCACGACAGCCCCCAGGGCGTGGTGCTGAATTCCGGGTACGCCGATCATGGCGCGCTCGTCCGCGCCGAACGCGCGTGGGCGAACGGCGTCCTGTCGGCCTCCTGGCAGGGCGATTTCGGCCGGGATATCGAGCGCCCGCGCAACAACTCGAACGCCGTCCGCTTCTACTATCCGTTCGACGACTCACACCGCTTCAACGTGTCTTACGAACGGCCGACGACCGCCGGCTTCAGCCTGCTGAAGACATCGGGGTTCCTCGGCACGAACACCCAGCGGACGGATCAGGATTGAATTCCCACCGCCACCCGGCCGCGTGACATCACGCGCGCCGACATCGACGCGAAGGACTTCCAGTTCCGGCTCTCGGCGGACCGCGCCATCGGTGGCGCGCAACTGGAGCTGGGGGCGGACGTGAACGGGCGATTTGGCCTGGAAGCGCACGATGTCTTCATCCAGTACGACGCCGTCGGCGCCGTCGTCTCGCAGACCGACAACCTCTCGATTGAGTCAGCGCGCCGCACCGACACCGGGTTGTTCGCGCAGGGGTCGATCCCGATCGGCAAGTCGTTCTCGGCGGCCGGCGGTCTTCGCGGTGACTACGTGGTCAACGTGAACGAAGGCGGCTATTTCGGCGATCGGTCGGTTTCGAACGGCGCGTTGGCGGGTTTCGGCACGCTCACGGCCGGACCGTTTGCGAACATGACGTTCACGGCGCAGGTCGCCCGCGGCTTCCGAGACCCGACGTTGTCCGACCGGTTCTATCGCGGGCCGACGGGCCGGGGTACATCACCGGCAACCCAGACCTCGAACCGGAAACCAGCCTGCAGCTCGACCTGGGCGCCCGCTACGCCACCGGACGGATGCGTCTGGCCGGGTACTACTACAACTACCGCATCACGAACCTGATCGAGCGGTACCAGGAAGCGCCGGACTACTTCTACTTCCGCAATCGCGGGCGCGCCGACATCGAGGGTGTGGAATTCGAGGCGCAGGTGGATCTCGGCCGCGGCTACGCGCTGGAGGCATCGGCGCAGTTCAGCCGGGGAGTCGCGGTGGATGACGATGCCGCCCTGGACGACATCTCGCCGGCGATGGGGTCGCTCGTCCTGCGCAAGTCGTTCGGTGCCCGGGTCATGGCCTTTGGGCGCGTGGCGTTCTTCGCGGACGACAATCGTCCGGGTCCGAGCGAGATCGCCGCGCCGGGGCATACCAATCTCGACCTTGGCGCCACGTGGATCGTGATGGACCATCTCGAGCTGCGGGGCGCGGCCACCAACCTCCTGAACGACCAGTACTACGACAGCCCGGATCCGCGGTGGGTCTACGCGCCCGGGCGGGCCGGTTCAGTGACCGCGAGAATCAAGTTCTGACACGTGCGATTGTCGCCGCGACCAGCGTACACTAGGCCGCCTGACGGGAGTCGCCCAGAGTTCATGACCCAGCCCCGCTACCACATTCGTGAATATCCCCTGCAGCAGGGGGCCCTCGAGATCGGCTATATCGAGGAGTACTTCAACGAGTTTCCCACGCGGAAGTCCGCGACGGAGATCGTCGCGCGGCTGACCGATCGCGATTACCAGATCCTGATGGCCGAAGCGCCGTTGCCGGACGACCGGGCGACGGTGGTGCCGGTGTCGTACAAGGTGTCGCACGAACTGCGCGAGGCAGAGACGGACCCGAAGCTGATGGACCTCGTGGACCGGCTGCGAGACGTGGTGGCGTTCGACGGGCGCAAGATTCTGTACAACTGGCTCGGCGCCACCCGGCTGGACTGGCGCGGCCGCGGCCACTTCCGCGCGCTGACCGAAGAGCAGGAAGTCTGGGCCGTGACCCACGGCTACGACGAGGTCGTCGTCAAGACCAAGAACCGCTACCACAACATGCGCGCGGCGCTCGATCGGCTCGAGTTCAACGTGATCAAGCTCGAAGTCGCCGACGACCCACTCGAGTCGAAGGTCTATATGAGCAAGCGCCTGGGCCCGTTCGTGCTCGACGCGCACCGCAGTGCGAGGTCGGTGACGAGGGCGTAGGAAACTGACAACTCACAACTAACAACTACAACAAAACTAACAAGTTACAAGTTACAAGTCACAAGTTACACTGCACGCATGTTGCTGAAGATTGCTGTGGTGACGACTGCGGTTGCGGCTGCGGCGCTATCGGCGGCGCCGCGGCAGACTGCGCCGCCGACGGAGCTGTACCTCGCCCCCGTCACGACGGGCGCCTCGCCCGGGTTTGGCATCGGGCCGTGGATCAACATTTCGAACAATCCCGGCTACGATAATCAGCCCTCCTTCCTGCCAGACGGCAGCGGCCTGTTGTTCAGTTCGATGCGCGACGGCAAGCAGACGGACATCTATCGCTACGACATCGCCGGGAAGAAGGTGTCACAGGTGACCTCCACGCCCGAACCCGAATATTCGCCAACCGTCACGCCCGATCGCCGCTCGTTCTCGGCGGTCCGGGTGGAAGCCGACAATACGCAGCGGCTCTGGCGTTTCGATCTCGACGGCTCGAATCCGCGCCTGGTGCTGGAGAACGTGAAGCCCGTCGGCTATCACGCGTGGATCGATGATACGCACCTGGCGCTGTTCGTCCTGGGTTCCGGCAGCGCGCCGGCGACGCTGCAACTGGCGGACACAACGACCGGCGTCGCAAGCGTGGCCGTGACTGGCGTCGGCCGATCGGTCCTGGTGCGACCCGGGAAGGGCACGGTCAGCTACCTCGCCACCGGCGAAACGCCTCGCGTGCTCAAGGAACTGGATCCCAGGACTGGCGCCAGTACCGACGCTGATCGCGCCGGTGGAGGGCAGCCAGGACTGCGCGTGGCTGCCGGATGGTCGCCTGCTGATGGCGCGCGGCACGACCCTCTCCGTATGGGCGCCCGGCTCGGAGACGTGGTCTCGGTTCTTCAGTCCCGAGATCGTTGACTTCGTCGCAGGCACAGCGCCTCCTCCTGTCGCCAACATCACGCGCCTGGCCGTGAGCCCCGATGGCAAGTGGCTCGCGTTCGTCGCGGATCCGGTCGCGAAGTGATGGACCAGTCTCGTCGCCTGGCGGCCGTCCAAACGCCGGTCATTCCCACGGTCGCGCGCTGGATCGCGGCGACGCCGGGCACGATCTCGCTTGGTCAGGGCGTCGTGTCGTACGGCCCGCCACCCGAAGCGCTCGAGGCCGCGCGCCACTTCGGCTCGTCGTCCGCCGATCACCGCTATGGTCCTGTCGAAGGCCTGCCGCCATTGATCGCTGCGCTCGAGGAGAAGCTCGCGCGCGAGAACGGCATCCACGTCCGCCCCGGCAGCCGCATCGTCGTCACCGCCGGCAGCAACATGGGATTCATGAACGCGCTGCTGGCGATTGCGGATCCCGGCGACGAGATCATCCTGCCGGTGCCCTACTACTTCAATCACGAGATGGCGGTCGTGATGGCGAACGCGACGCCGGTGCTGGTGCCCACGACGGCGGACTATCAGCTCGATCTGGACGCCATCGCGGCGGCGTTCACGCCACGCACCCGGGCCGTCGTCACCGTGTCGCCGAACAATCCGACGGGCGCCGTCTATCCCGAATCCGATCTGCGCGCGCTGAACGCGCTCTGCCGCGATCGTGGCGTGTTTCACGTTCACGACGAGGCCTACGAGTACTTCACCTACGGCGACGCGCGGCACTTCTCGCCGGGGTCGATCGACGATGCGGCCGCGCACACCGTCTCTCTGCACTCGTTCTCCAAAGGGTACGGCATGGCGAGCTGGCGGGTCGGGTACATGGTGATTCCCGCGCTGCTCTGGGACGCGGTGAACAAGATCCAGGACACGCTGCTCGTGTGCCCGCCGGCCGTCTCGCAGCACGCGGCCCTGGCGGCCGCGCGGGTGGGCCAGGCCTACGCGCGCGCGGGGATCGAGTCGCTCGATCGGACGCGCCAAGCCATCCACCGCGAACTCACGAGCCGGGACGTGCCGTGCGACACGCCGGTAGCCACGGGCGCGTTCTACTACTTCATCCGAGTCCGCTCCACGCTCGATCCGCTTCAACTCGTGGAGCGGCTGGTCCGCGAGCACAAAGTCGCCGTAATGCCAGGTTCCGCGTTCGGCGCCGCGCGGGGCTGTTACCTGCGTGTGTCCTACGGCGCGCTGGATGAGCGGACCGCCGCCGAGGGGATTGGGCGGCTCACGGCCGGCCTGCGCGCAATCGTCGGGTCGGAGTCGCGATGAAGATCATCACGTGGAACGTCAACGGCATTCGCGCGCGGCATGCCGAACTGCACGCGTTGATCGCCGCCGAGGCGCCGGACGTGGTGTGTCTCCAGGAGATCAAGGCCGCGCCCGAGCAGGTGCCGGCCCTGCTCGTGTCGGCGGCCGATCATCATGCGTACTGGCACGGGTCCGGCGGCTACTCCGGGGTAGCGCTGATCGTTCGCCATGGTTTTGTCACGGAACGCCCGGCCTTCGTTCATCCGTCCTTTGACATGGAACATCGGATCGTCGTGGCGGATCTGGGATCGGCCATCGTCGCGTCGGTGTACGTGCCCAATGGCGGCAAGGACTATGACGCAAAATTGTCATTCTTTTCTTCGCTCGTGGAGTGGGCCGGTGAAACGATCGCCACCGGCCGGGACGTAGTCATCTGTGGGGATTTGAACATCGCCCGCGAGGAGCGAGACGTGCACCCGAAGGAGCGCAAGGCGAACCAGATTGGCACCCGGCCGGAAGAGCGCGCGCTGCTGTCGCGCCTGCTGGATGCGGGCCTGGTGGATGTGGGCCGTGCGCTGGATCCGGAGAACAACGACCTGTTTACGTGGTGGGCGCCCTGGCGCAACCTGCGGCAGCGTAACATTGGCTGGAGGATCGACTACGTGCTCGCGAGCCGCGCGATGGCGGCCCGCGCGACGGCCGCGGCATCGCGGCGGGAAGTCGGCACGAGCGATCACGGTCCGGTCGTCGTCCAGTTCGGTGTCGCGTCATGAGCCTGCGCACTCGACTCGTGCTTGCGTTCTTCCTGTTGTCGGTGGTCCCGCTGACCGCCGTGACGATCTACTCGTACACGACCAACGTCGAGGCGCTGCGTGTCGCCGCGGAGCACGAGGCCGATCTGCTCGCCGGCGAGCTCGGCCAGCGCATGACGCTCGTCACGGCGCAGCTGTCCGAGCGCGTCGGGCATCTGATGGACATCGCGGAGCTGCAGGCGGCGGCCGACGCGCGACCGGCAGTCGACGACGTCTGCGCGCCGCCCGGCCGTGACGTCGCTGACCTTGGTCACGCCGGCGACCAAGCCGGCGACGGCCGCAGCCGCGTCGGTCGATCCGAACGCGCTCAGCGATCTGCTCGCGAAGTCGTTGGGCGAGACCGCGATGCTCCTGAACAACGTCAACCTCACGAACATGCGCGGCGGCGGCGCCGGTGGTCGCGGCGGCGGCCGTGGCGGCCGCGGCACGCCGCCGCCAGGCGTCGTGCCCCCGCCTCCGGCCGTCGCCACGGTTGGTCGGGCGATTCCCACGTCGCCCGTGACAGCCGGCACCACGCCGATGCCGACGCCGGCCCGCCCCGCACCGTCTCGCTCGCCGGCGCCGACGTTGACGCCGGCAGCAAGTCCGGCCGCCACGCCGGCGGTGACGCCGGCGGTGACGCCAAGCCCGACGCCGCAGCCCACGCCCCCCGGCGGCGGGTCCCGCGAACCGCGCAGAGGCGGATCGCGCCCCGGTGGCGCCGGCGCGAGCGCGTCGGCCACGCCGCAGCCGCAACCGACGGCCGGGCCGCGTCGCACGCCAGCGCCGACCGAGGGGCCGGTGCCCCCGCCAGTCCCGGGTGCGACCCAAGTTCCCGGCGCGCCAGGCGCGACGCCGCAGCCCGCGACCATCACGCCGATCATGGACGCCAGTGGCAACCTCACGATCGACATGGGGCCGCTCCGGCGAGACCTCATCCGGCAGGTGATGCCGCCGGACAAACGCTATGAAGATCTGTCGCCGGAGGAACGGCAGCGGCTCGTCGCGGAAGTGAATCAGCGGATGCTCGGCATCCAGCAGGGTCTCCAGATCGGCGCCGCTGAGCTGCAGAAGCGCGCGATCGAAGCGGAACGCGACGCTGACGCCAAGGCCGCGGCCGCCAGGGTGGCAGCTGCGCCGAAATCCGCCCCGCCGGCCGCCGCCGCGCCCGCCGCGAAACCGTCCGATCTGCAGCGCCGATCGTCGCTCACCGGCAGCAGCATCGCCGTCAACGTCGAGCGCAACGGCGAAGTCGTCCGCTCCATCAACGCGGAAATCAACCTGCCGAACGTGCTGGCGACGGTGTTTTCGACCACGCGACGCGACCGCGGCGAGTTGCCGTTCGCCGTCGCGAAGGACGGCACGGTCTACACGCGCACGGCCGCGGACAAGGAACGCGTGGCGGCGCTCGGCGACGTCGCGAAGCCGAACGGTCCGGCCATTGTCCGCCTGTCCAATTGGATAGTCGTGACGACCGAGGACAAGTCGGGATCCGGACTCCGGCTCGGCATCGCTCGTCCGGTCGGTGATTCCCTGTCCAACCTCCGGCTCACGGCGGCGCGCAACGCCGGCCTCGGCCTGCTCTTCGTCGCGATTGCGCTGGTGGGCATCGTGCCGCTGTCCTCGCGGCTGACGAGGAATTTCAGCACGCTCAGCGACGCGGTCAGCCGCATCGCGCACGGCGATTACGGCGCGCGCGTGCCGGTGAAATCGACGGACGAGGCCGGGCAACTGGCCCGCGCCTTCAATCAGATGGCCGCCGACGTCGAGCGCCACAAGTCGACCGCCGTCGAGCAGGAACGCATTCGCCGCGAACTGGAACTGGGCCGCCAGATCCAGGCGGACATGTTGCCCCGCGCGCCGCTCAATCAGGGCCTCGTTCAGGTGCAGGGCGTGTCGGTGCCGGCCCGCGAAGTCGGCGGCGACTTCTTCAACTATTTCGTGCAGGACGACGGACAGATCGCGCTGCTGATGGGCGACGTCTCCGGCAAGGGCGTGGGCGCCGCGCTGCTCATGGCCAACATCCAGGCCTCGCTCAAAGTCCGCCTCGGTCTCGGTCAGGGGCTGTCGGCGGTGGCCAACGCGCTCGACCGCGACATCGAAGCCAATTCACCCGGTCCGGTGTACGCCACGCTGTTCATGGCCGTGCTCGATCCGGCCAGCCGCCGCCTGCGGTATGTGAATGCCGGGCACAACCCGCAGTACGTGTTGCGCCACCGCGGCGGACTCGAGCGCATGCCCGCGACGGGCTTGCCGGTCGGGCTGCTCGCGGGACGCGGCTACACCGAGCAGACCGTGCAATTGGAAGCGGACGACCGGCTGTTTCTCTACACCGATGGCTGCATCGAGGAAGAAGACGACCGCGGCGAGATGTTCGGCCAGGAGCGTCTCGAGGAATTACTGCTCGCGTCCGTCCGGAGCGCCGACCCGCTGCACCACATCGAGGACGCACTCACGACGTACCGCGGGCGCACCGAACCGCTCGACGACGCGACGTTGATGACGGTGAAGGTCGGCTAAAACCGACCCCGTGGGTCGGTGTGTCGCAGGAGCTGCTCGCGCAAATGCGCCGCCAGTGCGTCGTCGATCGCCCGCGCATCGGCGGCGGACGGCGCCGCGATCAACAGCGCCATGCTTCCCATCTCGCCGACGGAGAGCCGGCCCCAGGTGACACGCCGAGGCGGCGAGAACAGATTGCGCGGGTTCTCGCTCGAGTTGTCGTAGGCGATCTCCACTCGAATCGTCGTCCCTTTCGGCAACCGCACCGGGGCCGTGAAGTAGTACGAGTCCGGCCAGTCCACATTCCACTGGTCGATCCTGAGTAACCCTTGCGTGGCGCCGGCCGGCAACGCGGCGGTCATCGTCATGTCGCGTGCGAGGAGGTGCGCGTGGCCGCGCGCGCCCACGGCCTCAACGTCCACCGGCAGGACCAGCGAGTCCTTCAGCACGAACCGCCGATCGCCGGCCGGAATCGACAGGCCCGCGGCGATGCCGAACGCGGGCGGGATGTCCACCGGCTTCACGGCCCGGCGCGCCAGCGGCTTGGCGAAGTAAATGCCGACCCGGCCGTCCTCGGCCGCGTCTTCGAGGCCTGGCTGAAGGTGCAACTGCACGACCACGTTGGATTGCGCGGGCGCGCGGACCGCGAGGTCGTTCGGCAGCACGCGGCGCGCGAGGCCCGGCACCCAGCCTCCAAGATCAACGAGTGCCCGCGCCGCGGTGAACAACCGATCGCTGTAGTTCTCGAGGCTGCCGCTGCCGAGAAGCCCGGCCACGCCCGGCAGCACGTCGTCATCGGCCACCGGCAGATCGGGCGGGGCGAGGAACACGCGTGCGTGGCGCACGACTCGGCTGGCGCCCGCTTCATAATCGACCGCGCCGATCCAGAGATCCGTGGGGAAGCCGAGCGGCACGACGACGTTCACGGAGAGGCTCGAGGTGCCGGCGGGCACCGGGATGCGGTGAGGCAATTCGATCGTGATGTCCGGCGTGCCGAGCGGCCACGACAGTGGAACCGGCGGCGGCGCCGGCATGCGGCGAAGATCGCCGCTGGGCATGCCGGTGTCCACCCACCGGGCGATCGTCGCGATCTGTTTGTCCGTCAGGCGAGGGTCGTCCTGTATCGGTGGAAACCCCTTCCCCTGGGTCGCCAGCCACGGCGGCATCAGGCGGGATTGGGTGGCGGCGACGATGTCCTTGCCCCTGGCGCGCACGTCGTCGTACGAGAGCAGCGAGAACGGCGCGGCCTGGCCCGGCCGATGGCACGGCGCGCAGCGCGAGACCACGATCGGCGCGATGTCGGAGGCGAACGTCGGCTTCCGCTGTGCAGCCGGCTCGGTCGTCGCCAGGACGCCGCTCCACGCGGACACGATCCCGCCGATGACGGTCGCCGACAGCATCCGGCCCCCCAGCACGCGCATGGACCAGATGATACGACCCGTCGGACCGCCGCGCTTCGGGATACCATGGCGCCATGCAATTACGGCTGCCGTGGCCGGATTCGGCGAAGACGCCGCGTCCGCGACAGCTCACGATTGCCGGGCGCGACGTGCCGGTGACGATTTCCCGGCACCGGCTGGCGCGCCGGTACGTCGTGCGCGTGTCGCCGGATGGCGGCTTGCGCCTGACCGTGCCGCGCGGCGCGTCGCTGGCGGGCGGCCTCGCGTTCGCCTCGCGCCAGGCGGATTGGATCACCCGGGAAATGGACCGCCAGTTGGCGCGCCAGGCGCCGTGGGTGACCGGATCGCACGCCTGGTTCCGCGGCGAGCAGGTGTCCATCGCCGTCACGGGCGCGATCGTCGCGTTCGGCACCGAGGTGGTTGCCCTGCGCACGCCGGATACGGACGTGCGGGCTGCGATCGAAGCGCGGCTGCGCGGCCTCGCGGCCGATGAACTGCCCGCGCGATGCCGTGCGCTGGCGCTCGACTCCGGCGTGGACGTGGCACGGGTCTCGGTGCGGAACCAGCGGTCGCGCTGGGGCGCCTGCTCGTCGAGACGCGTGATCACGCTGAACTGGCGGCTGGTGCAGATGCCACCCTCGGTCAGCGACTACGTCATCTTTCACGAACTGATGCACGTGAAGCATCCCAATCACTCCCGCCGCTTCTGGCGCGAAGTCGATGGCGTGTGTGCCTGGTGGCGCGACGCCGAACGGTGGCTGCGGCGGTACGGAAGGGAACTGCTGCCGTAAAGGCCGTGTCAGTCCAGGGTCCATAGTCCAGCGTCCATAGTTCGAAGCCATAGTCGAAGTCAGCGCCGTCGTCGGACGCTGGATCGTGACCTGTACGTGGACAAACCCTGTCAAAGAGCGCCGCGAACTCACCGAGGATCATGGCCGTCGCGCCCCAGACGCGGTGGCCGTTGAAGTCGAAGAAGGGGAACTCGACGCGGACGCCGTCGCGGACGCGCGCGCCCCGATGGACGCGAGACGGATCCCGCAGCCAATCGATCGGCGTTTCGATGAGCGTGTCCACCTCGCGCGGTTCGGGGCGAAACACCGGTCGGCGATGCGCCACGCCGATGTAGGGCCGCACGACGAAGTTGCTGACGATCACCCAGAGCGGCGAGAGCGCGCCGATGACGCGAATGTCGCCTGGATGGATCCCGATTTCCTCGTGGGTCTCGCGCAGCGCGGCGCTTTCGGGATCCTCGCCGGCATCGAGCCCTCCGCCAGGCAAGCTGATTTGTCCGGGATGGAGCGGCAGGTCGTCGCGCCGCACGGTCAATGGAAACGAGATGCCGGCCTCGCCCGGGTAGAGCAGGATGAGCGCCGCGGCCGTCCGGGCGGTGGCGGGCTGATCGTCCGGCCGCCAGCTCTTTCGCGGGGGCTCCGGCGCGAACCGCCGCTGCGCGTCCGGCCCCGGCAACGGCGCCGCCAGCCGCGCGCGAAGAAAAGTCTCGAGGTCCGCCAGTTCCCGGCCGTTCACCAGTTCTTGATCATTCACCAGTTCTCGTCGTTTCGCTATTCGCTCCTGAGCGCCAGCGTCGGGGCCACGCGCGTGGCGCGTTTGGCGGGCAGCCAGGCCGCGGCAGTGGCGGAGGCGGCGAGCGCCACGACCGCGGTGAGGATGACAGTGGCGTCGAACCGGCCATCGCCGAACAGCATGCTGCGAAGGGCTGAGCCGACGATCACGGATAGCGCGAGCCCGGCCACGAGTCCCATGATGGTCGTGACGAGACCGTCGCGCACGATCATGCCGACGACGCTGCCCGGTGTGGCGCCCAGCGCGACGCGAATGCCGATCTCGCGGGTGCGCCGGGCGACGACGTACGACTTGACGCCGTAGACGCCGACCACCGACATGAACAGCGCGAGCACGCCGAAGGCCACGAAGATCTTCGCGCCCGCGCGCAGCACCCAGAGGAGGAAATTGCGGTCGCGGAACATCGGCCGCGTCTCGAGCGAGATGATGGGCAGCTCGGCGTCGACAGCCAGCAACTCGCGCCGCACATCCTGCAGCATCGCGGATTCGGCCTCGGGCGTGGGCGCCGACGTGCGCGCGTGCAGGTACGCGGCCGTGCGGAAGTCCTGTCCGAACGGCGTGAAGATGTGCGCCCGCATGCCGTCCTCGAGCAGTTGATGCCGGCTGGGCGCCACCACGCCCACCACGCGGGCGACCATGGCTGTGCCGCCGCCGTCTTCCCATTGCACGAGCTGGTCCATCGGGCTCGAGACGCCGAACAGCCGCGTGGCGAGCGTCTCGTCGATGATCGCGATCCGGTTCTCGCTCGGCGTCAGCTCCTCGGCCTGGGTGAACTCGCGGCCCTGTTTCACCTCGAGGCCGACGGTCTTGAAGTAGTCCGCGCCCACCGACGTGAAGATCGAATCCACGAGGCCCTCGACCGTGTCGGCGGCGGACGACCCGAAACCCATGCTCGTCGATCCGCCCTGGGTCCGGCGAATCGGCGCGCCGGCCTTCTGCACGGCCTTGGACTCGGTGAACTCGCTGAACGCCATGAGCGAGCCCACGCTCACCGACGACACGCCCGGCATCGCGCGCAGGCGGGCCAATGCGCGCTCGTAGAACTGGCGCGAGGCCACCTGATCGCGCCCGGCCAGGCTGGGGTCAACGTTGGCCATGATGCCGCGCTCGAACGTGAATCCGGGATCGGCCACGGCCGACTCGACGGCCGATCGAATGAACATGCCGGCGGCGGTCAGCGTGACCAGCGACAGCGCGAGCTGTCCCATCACCAGCAGGTTCCGCGTCGAGAAGCGCGAGCGGCGGCGGCCCGTGAGCTCGCCGGCTTGATCCTTGAGTTCGGGCACAGCGTCGGTCCGGGCATGCCGCCAGGCCGGGCCGAGGCCGAAGAGCACGGCGCTCAACAGGCACAGGCCCATGGTCGCGGCCAGGACCCGCACGTCCGGCGCCGTCTCGAACGAGACCGAGACCGGGAAATGCGTCCCCATCGATGCCACGAGCAGGCGGGTGGACCACCAGGCCGCGAAGGTGGCGACCGCGCCGCCGACGAGCGCGAGCACGACGCTCTCCGCGAGCAGTTGACGCACGAGCCGGAAGCGGCTGCCGCCGATGGCCAGGCGAATCGCGAATTCCTTCTGCCGCGCGCTGCCGCGGGCCAGCAGCATGTTGGCGAGGTTGAACGACGCCACGAGCAGGACGAGTCCCGACATCGAGAACAGCAGCATCGCCAGCTGCCGATGTCATCGTCCTTCACCGGATTCGTGCTGACGGACAAGCGCGACAGCGGCGCCATCAGCAGCGACTGGTTCTGGTTCTCGCCGGGATAGGCCTGCTCGAGCTGTCCGCCGACGGTCTCGAGTTGCGGCGTGAGCGAGTCAATCGTGGCGCCCGGCTTCAGGCGCGCGACGAGAATGAGCGCGTGATGCCGTCGGTCGCCGAGCGTGGCCGGCTGGCCCTCGCGCATGAAGTCGTTCGTGACGGAGTCGTAGACGCCGGTCGGCACGAAGAGCTCCGGTGAGACCAGGACCATCGAGCCGCCGAAACCGCGCGCCGCCACGCCGATCACGCTGAAGAGCCGGCCGTTCATACGGATCGTCGTGCCGACCACGTTGTCGCCGCCGCCGAGCCGCTGCCACATGCCGTAGCTCAGGATCGCCACCGGGATGTTGGCGGTCGGCCGTTCTTCGTCCAACGTGAAGGCCCGGCCGCGCACGACCGGCACGCCAAAGGTGTCGAAGTAGTTCGAGGTGACGACGTCAACGAAGACCCGGCGGGTGGTGTCACCCTCGGTCAGGCCGAGCATCGCGTAGGTGTGGCCGGTGAGCGAGACGAAGAGGTCCTTGCGGTCGCGCAGGTCGGCGTAGTTCGGATAGGAGAACGCGCGATAGGTGTCGGCCTGCGTCCGGTCGCGCGAATAGACGCCCGCCAACTCGGCATCGGGCACGCCCGGCCTGGGCTTGAGCAGCATCGAGTTGATGATGGTGAAGACCGCGGTATTGGCGCCAATGCCAAGGGCCAGGACCAGCGCGGCGACCACCGTGAAGCCTCGATGCCGGAGGAGCAGCCGGGCGCCGTACTTGAAGTCCTGGAAGAAAGCGGCCATCGAGGGAGTTTACGGAACTTTCAACTTCGAAGTTCGAAACCGCTTCCGCACCATCGGCCGCATCAGGTCGCCCAGGGCCTCGCGGCCAATCCAGCGGGCGGGCGCCTGAGGAGACGCCGCCAACGTCTTCGCGGTCTTTACGGCCGCCCTGTGCAGTACGCGGTTTCGATGGCCGATGCTGCGCAGCGCCCAACTCACGCCCTTCTTCACGAAGTGGCGGTCATCGCGTGACGCGCGCTCGATTCGCCGAAGCGCCCGCAGGAACGGCGCGTCGGGCGCCTCCTTGTCGTGCACCGCCACGCTGGCCAGCAGCGCAAAGGCCGCGCGCTTGACGAATTCCTCCTCTCGGCTGCTCCACGCGGCGATCTTCGTCCACGCGTGCGGCGTGCGATCGTACAAATGGCCGCAGACCGTGTCGCAGATGGCCCAGTTGTCGAAGTCGTTGGCCCAGCGATCCATTTGCGCCGGCGTCACGCGCGCGGGGTCGTCCACGAGCGCACCCAGCATCCGCGCTTCATACCAGCCGGTTTTCCATAGGGCGAGGGCCAGTTGGTGATTCCGGCCAATCCCCTTCGCCAGGGTTCGGAGCGTGCCCACCGATACGCCGAAGACGTTCGCCGATACGATGCCGTATCGGGCCATTCCCTCGCGGTTCTTCTTCAGGCCCCGGCGGCGGAGAGAGGCTAAGATGGCCGGCACAGTGGCAGGAGGCGTGATGCGCGCAGGGCTCATAGGTGTGGTGACGACGATTCTCGCACTGACGGCTGCCGGGCCGACAGCGATCGGCGCGCAAGGCGCAGCCCAGGGCGGGTCGACGACGTCGCCGCCGGCGACGGCCGCACGAGCGCGGCCGCTCCCGTCCATCGCCGAACGGACGGACGGCTATCGCAAGCTCGACGGCTTCTACCCGCTCTACTGGGACGACGCCGCCGGCTCGCTCTTCCTGGAAATCGCGCAACTCGACCGGGACGTGCTCTACGTGGAGGGCCTGAGCGCAGGGCTCGGCTCGAATGACATCGGCCTCGACCGGGCGCAACTCGGCGCCGAGCGGCTCGTGCGCTTCCAGCGCGTCGGCCAGAAGATCCTGATGGTGCAGCCGAATCTGGACTACCGGGCTGTGAGCACGAATCCGGACGAGCGCCGCTCGGTCGAAGACGCGTTCGCGAAGTCCGTCATCTGGGGCTTCACGGCCATCGCCGAGACCGGCGGACGCGTGCTCGTGGATCTCACGGACTTCATCATGCGCGATACGCACGGCATCGCGGCCAGCCTGCGCCCGGCATCCTACCGGTTCGACCGCTCGCGCAGCGCCGTGTTCATGGACAACACGCGCGCGTTTCCGAAGAACACCGAAATCGACGTCACATCGACGTTCGTGAGCGACGACGGCGGCCGTGGCGCCGGGCCGGGGCTGATCGGCGGCCGGATCGGGGATGTGACGCCGTCGCCGGAAGCCGCCACCGTCCGTCAGCACCATTCCTTCATTGAGCTGCCCGACGCGACCTACACCTCTCGCGCGTTCGACCCGCGCAGCGGCTTCGACAACTTCGACTACGTGGACTACGCGACGCCGCTCGGCGACCCGATGCGCAAGCAGTTCGTCGTCCGTCACCGGCTCCAGAAGCGCGATCCCGGCGCGGCGATGAGCGACCCGGTCAAGCCCATCATCTATTACGTGGACCGAGGCGCGCCCGAGCCGATCCGATCCGCGCTCGTGGAGGGCGCGCGCTGGTGGAACCAGGCGTTCGAAGCCGCCGGTTTCCGCAACGCATTCCAGGTGGAGGTGATGCCGGAAGGCGCGGACCCGATGGACGTCCGCTACAACACCGTGACGTGGGTGCATCGATCCACGCGTGGCTGGAGCTACGGCGGTTCGATCATCGATCCGCGAACGGGCGAAATCATCAAGGGCCACGTGTCGCTGGGGTCGTTGCGGGTCCGGCAGGATTACATGATTCTCGAGGGCCTGCTGTCGCCGTACACCACGGGCACCGAAAAGCCCGCGCAGCTTGCGGAGGTGGCGCTCGCGCGACTTCGGCAGTTGTCGGCGCACGAAGTGGGCCACACGATCGGCCTGGGCCACAACTATTACAACAGCTCGAAGGGCCGCATCTCCGTGATGGATTACCCGCATCCGCTCATCACGCTGCGGCAAGGACGGGACGATGGATCTGTCGCAGGCGTATGCGGTCGGCATCGGGTCGTGGGACAAGGTGTCCATCCAGTTCGGCTACGGGCAGTTCGCGCCGGGCACCGACGAAGCCGCGGCGCTACGGAAGATCCTGGACGACGCGTGGGCGGCCGACCTGCGCTACATGACGAATCAGGATCTGGACGTCAATCCGAACGTGGATCAGTGGAACAACGGCACCGACGTGGCGGCTGAACTGACGCGAATGCTCACCGTCCGCCGTGCCGGCCTTGAACGCTTCGGCGACACCGCGATCCAGAAGGATCGGCCAATGGCGCTGATCGAAGACGTGCTCGTGCCGCTGTACCTGCACCATCGCTACGCCGTCGATTCAGCCGTCACCGTGCTGGGCGGTCAGGATTACATCTACGCGATGCGCGGCGACGGGCGGACGCCGGTGCGCTGGGTGCCGGCCGACCCGCAGCGCAAGGCGCTCGACGCGCTGATGAGCGCCCTCAAGCTCAACGAACTCACGCTGCCGTCCGGATTGCTCGCGAAGATCCCGCCGCGCCCGCCGGGCTTCGGGCCGACGCGTGAACTGTTCCCGCGATTCACTGGAGGGGCGTTCGATCCGATTTCACCCGCCGTGGTGGCGACCGACATGGTCGTGTCGGGTCTTCTGACGAACGACCGCGCGGCACGGATGGTGGCGCAGCATGCCGTGGATCCGTCGCTGCCGGGACTCGAGGACGTGCTGAATCGTCTGGTCGCCACCGTGTTCGACGCCGTGCCCGCGACACCGTACGAAGCGGAAATCAACCGCGCGATGGAGCGCGTCGTGGTCAGCCGCGCGATGAGCCTGGCGCAGTCAGCGCCGATGACGCAGGTGCGCGCGCTCGCGACGCAGGCGCTGCGGCGGCTGCAGACGCGCTACGCGGTGCCGGCGCCCGCACAGCCGTCGGCCGAGCAGGCGCATCGGCAGTTGGTCGTGGACGACATCAAACGGTTCTTTGAACGATCCGCGGATACGATGCGCCCGGCCACCCCGCTTCCGCCGCCTCCCGGCGCGCCGATCGGGGACTACGATCTCGACTACCTGCTGGGGATCGACGTCTGCCGAATCAGATAAGGTCCTGGTCCAATGGCCCGGATGGAGCCCCGGGGCCTTCAGGCCCGGGGAATGGGAGTGGTCCAATGCAGATCCGCCGCTTCGTCATCGCGACCGTCGTTGTTGCCTCTGGTGTCGCGGGCGTTCTTGCCCAGCAGCCTGCGCCGGCTGCGGGCCTCTCAACCCGGCTGCAGGCGGCACTCGATGAGTGGCGCGTCAGTACGAATACGCCAGGCGCTTCACTCGGCGTGGTGCTGAAGGATGGCCAGGCCATCGGCCTCGCGTCCGGTCTGGCGGATCGCGCCGCCAACCGGGCGCTGACGCCGGATGACCTGCTGATGGCCGGATCGACCGGCAAAACGTTCTTCGTGGCGGTGGCGCTGCAGCTCATCGAGGCCGGCGCGCTGGATCTCAATGCGCCGATTTCGACATACCTGGGCAACAAGCCGTGGTTCTCGCGTCTGCCGAACGCGAAGGACATCACCGTGCGCATGCTCATGACGCACACGAGCGGCCTCGTGCGTTACGAGATGAATCCGAAGTTCACCGCCGACCTCCGCGCGAATCCGGACAAGGCATGGACGCCCGAGGAAGAGATCGCATATCTGCTCGACGCGACGCCGCCGTTCGCGGCCGGCCAGGGCTGGGACTACTCCGACACGAACTACATCGTCCTCGGCATGATCATGGAGGGGCTCACGGGGACGAAGCTGTACGACGAAGTGCAGCGGCGCTTCCTCACGCCGCTGCAACTCACGCGCGTGGCGCCGACGACCAGCCGGCGCGTCCCGGGCCTGGTGCCGGGCTACGCGGGACCGCGCGATCCGCTCGGGCTGCCGGACGACGTGATGGTGAACGGCGTGTTCGTCATCAATCCGCAGTTCGAATGGACGGGCGGCGGCTACGCGACGAGCGCGCGCGATCTGGCGCGATGGGGCCACGCGCTATACACCGCGAAAGCCGTGTCGCCTGGGATGCGCGACCTGATGCTGGCCGAGGCGGTTGCCGCCCGGCTCGGCCCCGACACGAAGTACGGCCTCGGCGTGATCGTGCGCCCAACGACACCGGCCGGGCCGTCGTGGGGCCACAGCGGCTTCTTTCCCGGATATCAGACGGAGCTCGCCTACTTCCCGGACAGCGGCGTGACTGTGGCCGTGCAGATCAACACGTCAGGGCCGAGAACGCCGGGGTCCCGCGCGCCGCTGAGGTTTCTGTACGACGTGGTTTCGCTGTTGAAGTAGGTCCGAAGGTCAATTGAACCCCGCCACTCTCCGCCGCAGATTCTTCACGTGATTCCAGATCTCGTCGCGCTCTTCCTTGTCGCCCTCTTCCGACCACGCGTGCAGCTTGACGAAGTCCTCCAAATCACGAAGCGCGGACGGGAAGTCGTTCAGGTGATACGCCAGCAGGCCGCGGTCACGCAGTTCCGAGAGCAGCGTCGGTTCAACGATCAGCATCAGGTCGGTGGCGGCGTACGCATGCTCGAACGACCGTAACTCGACGTAGGTGCGCTTCAGGTTGTTCAGCAGGCGCGAGAGGAGCTGTCGGGGCGAGCAGGGCCGCAGCAGATCGGGCGAATACACCGCGTCTTCGCCGACCATTTTCGCCAGCAGGGCACGAAGGTCGGCATCGGCGAGCGCCCGGCCGGCGTCGAATGGATCGAGAATCGGCGGCCGTTCCTCCGCGTCGTCCTCCGGACCGCGCAGCAGGAAGTGACCGGGGAAGCTGACGCCGTGCGCCTCGACGCCGGCCCGTGCGGCCACCTCGATGCAGAGCAGCGCCAGCGTGATCGGGATGCCGAGCCGGCGGTCGAGCACGGCGTTCAGACAACTGTTGCGGACATCGTCGTAGTGCGCGCGGTTGCCCGAGAAGCCGTCGCGCCCATAGAGCTGGTCCGCGATGGCCGCCAGGCGCGTCGATGTGGGCGCGCCCGCCAGCGGCGCGATGGCCTTCGCGGCGCGCGCGCCGAGGTCGGTCAGGTGCGCCAGCGACGGGCGCGGATCCAGATCGGGGTATTCGAGCTTGGCGATGACCAGGGCCGCGCGCGCCAGGTCAATCGGTTCGCGCGCGATGACCGACCGAAGCTCCGCGGCAAGCGAGGCGAATCGGGTGACCACGACGCGCCCGAGCCTATCTCAAGCCGAGGAGGGAATCGACGAGTTCCGCCGTGACGTCGTTCAGGCCGCCGACGACCACGTCCGCGTGCGCGAGGGCGCTGGCGGGATGACTGGTCGTGACGCCAATCGCGCGGAGTCCTGCCGCGCGGGCGGAAATCAGGCCCCATTGGGAGTCTTCGATGGCCACAGCCCGTGAGGCCGGCACGCCGAGCGCTTCGACTGCGGCGGCATACGGGTCCGGCGCCGGCTTGCTCCGGCGCACGTCATCCGCCCCGACCACCACGGCGATGGCGTGGGTCAGATTGTTGGCCGCCAGGATGGCCGCAATTTCACCGTGATAGGACCCGGACGCAATACCGAGCCGGTACCGGGCGCCGAGCCGTGCGATTGCCGCGGGGGCGGTGTCGAACAACACGGAGCCCGCCGCCAGGCGTTGATCGTAGAGCCGGGCCTTGTCGAGCAGGATGGCGTCGATGTCCGCGGCGGAGAACGTGGTTCGGGTGTCGTCGGCGAACGCGTGCACCATGTCGCGGTCGTCGTAACCCAGGTAGCGCTCGATGTAGTCGGCGCGGCTCAGCGTCCAGCCGCGCGCGGCCAGCGCGTCCTGGAACGCCCGCAAATGCAGGCCTTCGGTGTCGGCGAGCACCCCGTCGAAATCGAAGACGACCGCGCGTGCCTCCGTCACTTGGCCGTGCCGCCCAGCCGTTCGCCGGCGGGAATCGCCACGGCAAGCCGGTTTTCGCGCGGCGGCACGGGGCACTCGTACGTCGAGTTGTAGACGCAGTACGGATGGTACGCGCGGTTGAAGTCGAGATCGTAGAAGCCGGTCGGCGTGCGATCGAGATCCAGGTAGCGGCCGCCGCCGTACGTCTCGACGTTGTTGGTGAGATCGCCGAACGGCACGAACAGCCGCTTCATGCCGGCATCGTCCATGTCCGCGAACGCCGTTAACCTGTAGCCGGTCTGGCCGAGCGTGAAGCCCAGCGTGCCGACCTTGCGCATCTCGCGCGGCACGGCGGTGGACGTCTGGAGCTTGATCACGACGGGCGGTCCTGACCGATCCACGGTGAGGAACCCGGTCACGTGGAACTCCGGCTTGATGTCGTAGTACGGCAGCCCGGCGAACCCCGCGCGCTTCTCAGCCGGGATGGGCGACTCCTGGCTCGAGCGGAGCATCGCGTCCTTGTCGGCGCGGATCTCGCGCGTGCGCTCGTCGTGCGAGGTGGCCTCGACCGGACGACCAGGGCCGGATGTGCAGGCGACGGTCAGCAGAAGAAGGATGCTCGTCAGTGTGCGCATAACGCCATTATTCACTGAACGGGTACGCGCGCCTGGACACCACCGCGTCGGCGATGCGGCGGCGGGCGGCTACGGTGTTCGCCGGCGGTACCTTGAGCACCCGGCGGAGGCCCGCAAGCGCGGTCCGCTGCGCGTCGCCGGTCAGCATCGACCCGAGCAGCGTTCGCGCGATGGTCTCGGCGCGCAGGCCCGAGTCGTGCGCAATCACGACGGCGGCGTCCGCGTGGAGCGCCGCCGACGGAAGTCCGGCCGACATCGCCTGCGTCGCGCGCAACGTCGCGCTTTCCGCGGCAAAGGCCTCGAGCATCAGGTCCGACAGCATCATCAGGACTTCCTGTTCCTGCGGCAGCGACTCGCCCAGCGTTTCCATGGCCAACCCGACCGCGACCAGCACGGTCTTGCGGAGCCCCGCCGCGATCCGTTTCTCGGCGCCGAGCACCTCGTCTCCGCCGGACGCCTCCGGCGGCGCGACCGACATCAGTTCGTCTCGCAGCGCCTTGGCCGCCTTCACAAGCGGCAAGCCGCCCTTCAGGCCGCGCTTGATCAGAATGCCGGGCACGAGCAGGCGGTTGATTTCGTTCGTCCCCTCGAAAATCCGGTTGACGCGCGCGTCACGATACCGCCGCTCGGCCGGGTAATCGGCGACGAACCCGTTGCCGCCGTGGATCTGGACGTTCTCGTCCACGACGTAGTCCACCATCTCGCTGCTCGACACCTTGAGCATCGACGCCTCCAGCGCGAACTCCTCGAGCGCGGCCAGCACGGTCGCGCCGTCGTGCGCACCCGCGATCTGCTGATCGATCAGCCCGGTCGTCCGGTAGAGCGTGCTTTCCGCGGCGTACAGCCGGACGGTCATTTCCGCCAGCTTGTTCCGGATCGCGCCGAACGAGGCGATCGGCTGTCCGAATTGCCGCCGGCCGAGCGCATAGCGCGCGGCTTCGCCGACGGTGCCTCTGGCGCCGCCGGTGCACATCGCGGCGAGCTTGAACCGGCCGTAGTTCAGCACGTTAAACGCGATCTTGTGGCCCTTGCCGACTTCGCCCAGCAGGTTGTCCGCCGGCACCTTCGCGTCCTGCAGCACGATCGGCGTCGTCGACGACCCGTGCAGGCCCATCTTGTGTTCTTCCTTGCCGTTCGCCACGCCCGGGAAGCCACGCTCGACGATGAAGGCGGAGAAATGCTCGCCATCGACCTTGGCGAAGACGATGAAGATGTCGGCGAAGCCGCCGTTGGTAATCCACATCTTCTCGCCGTTGAGCAGCCAGGAGCCGTCGGCCTGGCGGACGGCCTTCGCGCGCGCGCTGAGCGCATCGGAGCCCGATCCTGATTCGCTCAGGCAGTACGCGCCGACGAGTTCGCCGCTGACGATGCGCGGCAGGTATTTCTGTTTCTGGGCCGGCGTGCCGAAGCAGAGGATCGGAATGATCGCGAGGCCGGTCTGCGCGCCGAACGTCGTCGCGAAACTCGCCGCCTCACCAACGGCCTCGCCGACGACGACAGCCGCGGCCTTGTCGGAGCCGACGCCGCCCACGTCTTCCGGGACGTCCACGCCGATGAGGCCGAGCCCGCCGGCGCGCGCGACGAGGTCGCGGGCGACCTTCCAGTTCTTCTTCTCGAGTTCGGGCAGGGCCGGGGCCACTTCGTTGGTCACGAATTCGGCCGCCGTTTGCGCGATGAGCCGATGCTCCTCGCTCAGGCGCTCCGGCGTGAACACGTCGGCCGGGTCGGTGTCACGGAACAGCCAATCGGCGCCTAATCGCATATTGGGAAGTCTACCCCGAGGATTCACAGCGCAGCGAGGGAGTCATTTCGCACGGAGGCGCGGAGGGACGGAGACACGGAGTTTCTCTTGGGACGATTTCGTGGCCCGCGTGCAATCCCCAGAAGAACTCCGCGCCTCCGTCCCTCCGCGCCTCCGTGTGAAATGACCAAAAAGGCCCCGTGACTGCGGGGTGCTTACTGCGTCAGTTCCAGAAGTCCCGCCGCTCCCATCCCGCCTCCCACGCACAGCGTTACCAGCCCCAGCCGGGCCTTCCGGCGAGCCATTTCGTGGAGCAGGGAAGTAGTGAGCCGGGCGCCGGTGCAGCCGAGCGGATGGCCGAGGGCGATGGCGCCGCCGTTCACGTTGAGGCGATCCGGATCGATCGCGAGTTCGCGCAGGCACGCCAGCACCTGCGCGGCAAACGCCTCGTTCAGTTCGACGAGGTCGATGTCCTTGAGGGCCAGGCCGGCCGGGCGAGCAGTTTGCGGACGGCGGGCACGGGTCCGGTGCCGAATCGTTCGGGCGCGACGCCAGCCGTGGCGTACCCGAGCCAGCGCGCCAGCGGCGTCAGGCCCAGCGTCTTCGCGCGTGCCGCCGACATCAGCAGGACCGCGGCCGCGCCGTCGCTCGTTTGCGAGGAATTGCCGGCCGTGACCGTGCCGGATGCGTGAAACGCCGGGCTTGAGTTTCGCGAGCGCTTCCGTCGACGTGTCGCGCCGCGGTCCTTCGTCGATGGCGAACGTGACGTCTCGACGTCGGCCGACGCCGTCGGCCGATCGACGACGCTGACGGCACCGGCACGATTTCGCCGGCGAACCGCCCGCCGTCGATCGCGGCCACGGCGCGCTGATGGCTGCGGAGCGCGAACGCGTCCTGTTCCTCGCGCGTGATGCCGCGATCACGCGCGTGGTTTTCGGCGACGAGGCCCGTGCAGAGATACACGTCCGGGTAGGTCGCGACCAGCGCGCGGGTTCGGGGCGACCTTGTTGCCGCCCATCGGCACGAGGCTCATGGATTCCGTGCCGCCGGCCGACCACGTCGGCCGCGCCGCACGCGATGCGGTCCGCGGCGATGGCGATGGCCTCGAGACCGGACGCGCAGAACCGGTTGACCGTGACGCGCGGACGCGCTGACGGGCACGCCCGCGCGCAGAGACGCGATTCGCGCGACGTTCAGCCCCTGCTCGGCCTCCGGCATCGCGCAGCCGAGCACGACGTCGTCGATGCTCCGCCGGGTCGAGCGCCAGGCACGCGCGCCAGGGCCTCGCCGATGACGATCGCCGCCAGTTCATCGGGCCGCGTGAAGCGCAGCGAGCCGGAAGGCGCCTTGCCCACCGCCGTCCGCACGGCCGAGACGATGACGGCGTCGTTCCTGTCATCGTTGTTCTCCAGTTCCCGTCGTTCGCCGGTTCCAGTCGCGTCGCTACTCGAAGTCCCCCAGGAGGTCTTCCACCGCCTGGCCGAGTTCGAGCGTCTGGCCGTCGAACAGATGTCGGCGCCCGTCGATGACGACCAGTTCCTTCGGTTCCTTGAGCTGCGCGTAGAACGCCCGCATGTCCTTGAGCGGGCAGAGCTCGTCCATGTCACCCTGCACGAAGAACTTGGGTTTCCGGCTGGCAGCGCCGCGGCCGTCGAAGTCCTACGCGCTTCACGGGCGGCGCGATGCCGATGAGCGCGGCGACACGCGGCGTCGCGCCGCCCCGGCCGTCAGCGCGATCCACGACCCGAACGAGAATCCGGCGGCCCAGAGCGGCGCGTCCGGGTAGCGAGCGGCCATGAAGTCGAGCGCGGCCGCGGAAGTCCGCCATTTCGCCGGCGCCTTGTCGAAGGTGCCCTCGCTGCGGCCGACGCCGCGGAAGTTGAAGCGCAGCACGCGCAGCCGATGCGCGTCAGAGCCCTTCGCGGCCTGATAGACCGCGCTTGCGTGTGCATCGTGCCGCCGTACATGCGGGTGCGGATGGCCGAAGACGACGGCGGCGCGAGCGGCCGCCGGGCGGCATCGCCCCTCGTCGATCAGCGCCTCGAGGCAGCCGGCCGGCCCGGCGATATCAAGACGCATGTCGCGCGCGCTCCTCGGCCCGGCGCGGCGGGTTCGGCATCGGCCGCGTTGGCGGCATCGATGAACTGCCCGGCGATCTCGGCGAATCGCGCGGGCTTGGTAATCAGGCCGATGTGCCCCGTGCCGGCCAGCGTCGCAAGCGTCGCGCCCGGAATGAGCCGCAGGTACTCGAGCGTGCGCCTCGACGCGCACGACCTGGTCGAGGTCAGCCTCGCCCGTGATCAACAGCGTTGGCGCGGTGATGCGCCGGCATTCGTCGAGAGATGTCGAGTGCGATGCCAGCCGGACTCGCGCACCCACTGAGCCGAGAAGGTCGGCGCGAACGGCGCGCGCATGGCGCGCCGTGTAGTCGGGAGCGACTCGGCCCCGCTGGGCAGGGCCGCCGAGCTCGAGCTCCGGCGCAGGCGGCGAGGCCGCGACACCGAAATACGGCAGCGCAGGCGCGGGCGCGCAGGTAGACATCGCGCACGCGGTCGCCGGACGGGCGCGGGCGTGGGCCGAGGATCAGCACGAGCGTCACCCGCTCCGGCCGCTGGCGGCATAGCGCAGCCGCAATCAGGCCGCCGAACGACACGCCGATCAGCGACAGCCCTGCGCTCGTGCGCGCTCGTCGAACGCCTGGTCGAGCGCGCGCATCCAGGTCGAGGAGAGTGGCCGTTGGTCTCCCGCTCGGGGCGCGTTCCGTCAGCGACGAACTCAGCACGCGGATGACCGGCCGTGAGCGCATCGACCGTCGGCGCATCCATTCCCAACGCCCCTGAATGCCGGGAATCAACACGACCGGAGAACCCGTGCCCTTGGCGATCATCGTCCCTCCACGCCGCATGCTGTCGGGCGGGCTGAAACCCGCCGGGCTACGACGACATGCGTGCCGCAGTAGCCGGCGGGCTTCAGCCCGCCGGATCAGTTCCTCAGCGTCTTGCCCGTCTTCAGCGTGTGCTCATCCGTTCCAGCGTCTTGCGCTCGCCGCACAGCTTGAGGAATGCCTCGCGCTCGAGGTCGAGCAAGTGCGGCTCGCTGACGGTCGTCCGTGCGGCACGTCGCCGCCGGCGAGCACGCGCGCGATCATGCGCCCGATCTAGCCGTCGTGTTCGGTGATGCGGCCGCGCGCGCCGGCCAGATGGATGCCCAGGCTGAGCGTCGCAAACATGTCCGCGCCGCCCACCGGAACGCGCTCGCGAGGCACGGGCGGCTGGTACCCCGCGCCCGCGCGCGCGAGGCGCGTCACCTTCGCATCCGCCATCACCCGCTCGCGGTTCATCGTGACCGCGTCTTCACGGCGCGAGATAGCCCAGTCGCCGCGCGTCCGGCGCGCTCGTGGAGACCTTGCCGAATCCAATCGTCTCGAACGCCGCCTGCACGGCCGGGCAGCGGATCGGCGCCGGCGCGAGCGATCGACCGCGCGCAACAGCATTTCCTTGGTGCCGCCGCCGGCCGGCAGCAGGCCCACGCCGACCTCGACCAGGCCCGATGTAGGTCTCCGCCGCCGCCCGCACGCGGTCCGCGTGCAGGCGATCTCGCAGCCGCCGCCCAGCGCCAGCCCCGCCGGCGCCGCGACGACGGGGACCGGCGAGTACTTCAGCGCCATCGTGGCGTTCTGGAACGCCCGCACCATCGCGTCGATCTCGTCCCAGTTGCCTTCCTGCGCCTCGAGCAGGATCAGCATGAGATTCGCGCCGGCCGAGAAATGTTCGGCGTCGTTGCCGACGACCAGCGCGGCGAAATTGCGCGACGGCTTCGGCGACGCCGGCGTTCAACATGTCGATGACATCGCCGCCGATGGTGTTCATCTTCGAGTGAAACTCGACACCGAGCACGTCGTCTCCCAGATCAACGAGACTCGCGCCGGCGTTGGTCTTGACGACGCGGCGCGGCGCGGCGGCCGGAGCGGACGATGGGCCCGGGAGTGGCGAGGAGCGGTGGCGCCTCGCGAGACGCCGCAGGCGGCGAGCACGTCCGTGATCCCAATGGCGTCAATCGTCGCGAATGGGCCCAGTTCCCACCCGAAGCCCCAGCGCATCGCGCGATCCACGTCGTCCGGAGCATTGGCGATGTCCGGCGCGACGCGCGCCGCGTAGAGGAGTGTGGGTCCGAGGGTGCGCGCGCAACAGGTCGCCGACGCGGTCCTTCCCGAGGAACAGCGCCCGAATCCGCGCGCCCATGTCGGCCGTCGCGCGCGCGGCTTCGATCGCCGGCAGCTTCGGCGTCGTCTGCGCCCGGTACTCGAGCGTGGCGGGATCCAGGACGAGGATGCTGAGCCGGCATCGCGGCGTGCCGCCCTTCACGCGCTGATAGAACCCGCGGCCGGTCTTGTCGCCCAGCAGGCCGCGTTCGAGCATCGCCGCCAGCAACGGCGGCGCCGCATACTCCGCCCGGCCGTCAGCCTCCGAGAGCCGCGTGGCGAGGTCGGCGGCGACGTTGGCGACGATATCCACGCCGGCGATGTCCAGCGTACGGAAGGTCGCGCTCTTCGGGCGGCCGATGAGGGGCCCGGTGACGGCGTCCATCTCCTCAATCGTGAAGTCGCCGGATGCGACGAGCGCGATCGAGCGCAGCGCCCCGAACATGCCGATCCGGTTGGCGATGAATCCCGGCGTGTCCCTGGCGACCACGACGCCCTTGCCCAGGTGGACGTCCGCGAACTCGCGCACGCGGGCGAGCACGTCCGCGCCGGTATCCGGCGTTGGGATCAACTCGACCAGATGCAGATAGCGCGGCGGATTGAAGAAGTGCGTGCCGAGCCAGCGACGCCGCCATTCCGCCGGCAGGCCTTCCGCGATCGCCGCGAGCGGGATGCCAGAGGTATTCGACGACAGCACCGCGGTCGGGCCGATGTGCGGAGCGAGCCGGCCGAGGAGGGCCCGCTTGACGTCGAGCGATTCGACGATGGCTTCGATGACCCAGTCGGCGTCGCGAAGCCGCGCGGCGTCCTCGTCGAAACTGCCCGGCGTGATGCGGGTCAGGACGTCTGGCACAAAGCAGGGATCGGGCTTCGTCGTGCGCAGGCGCGCGAGGCCTTGCTGGGCGGCGTCGCGCGACACGTCGAGCAGGATGACCGACACCCCCGCGTTGGAGAGATGCGCGGCAATCTGCGCGCCCATCGTGCCGGCGCCCAGTACGGCCGCGGTCCGGAACGGCGTGGACATTGGACAATGGTGACACAGAGAAACGACGGGAACGAACGGGAACGACGGGAACGACGGGAACGGGGAACTGGGGAACTGGGGAACGAAGGTCTTCAGTTCCCGATCGTTCCCCAGTTCTGCAGTTCCGCCGTTTCATATAATCCTGACCATGCTTGGTCGTCCGAAGGTTGCGCCCACGGCGGTGTGTGCGTTGGTGGCCGCCGCGGCGTTTGCGGGAGCGGCCCAGACCAGGCCGCAGCCGGCCTTCGACCTGGCCCGCCTTGCGCGGATCGATGGCGTCGTGAGCGAGGCGATGGCCGCGCACCAACTGCCGGGCGCGGTGGTCGTGGTGGGCCGGGGCGATACGGTCGTGCTGCGAAAAGCCTATGGCCGGCGCGCGATCGAGCCCCAACCCGAGCCGATGACGCTGGACACGATCTTCGACATCGCCTCGCTGACGAAAGTCGTGGCGACGACACCGGCCGTGATGATGCTGGTGGAAGACGGCCGCATCCGCCTGACCGATCCGGTCGCCACGTTCATTCCGGAATTCGGCAAGTACGGCAAGGACCGCGTGACCGTGCGCGATCTCCTCACGCACATGTCCGGGCTGCGGCCCGATCTCGATCTGGCCGAACCCTGGGTGGGCCACGATGACGCCATCCGCCTGGCTGCCGAGGAAGTGCTGACGGACCCGCCCGGCCGGCGGTTCGTCTACAGCGACATCAACTATCTGCTGCTCGGCGAGATTGTCAGCCGCGTGAGCAAGCAACCGCTCCAGGAATTCGTGCGCGATCGGCTGTTCGCGCCGCTCGGCATGCGCGAGACGATGTTCACACCGTCGGCGGCGCTGGTGCCGCGGATCGCGCCCACGCAACCATGCACGCCTGACGGCTGGCCCTGCGAAGGTCCGGGCATGACGATGTTGCGGGGCGTCGTGCACGATCCGACGGCGCGGCGCATGGGCGGCGTGGCCGGGCATGCGGGGCTCTTTTCGACGGTCGGCGGACCTGACGATCTATGCGCGCATGCTGCTCGGCGGCGGCGCGGCGGGCGGCGCGCGCGTGCTGGCGCCGCTGACGGTCGCGCGCATGACGTCGCCGGCGACGCCGGCCGGTGAGCCGAATGTGCGCGGACTGGGCTGGGACATCGATTCGGCGTACTCGGCGAACCGGGGCGAGTTCCTGCCGGTCGGCTCGTTCGGGCACACCGGCTTCACCGGGACGTCGATCTGGATCGACCCGGCGACGCGCGTCTTCATCGTCTTCCTGTCGAATCGCGTCCACCCGGACGGCAAGGGTGACGTGACCCCGCTCCGCGCCAGGGTCGCGTCGATCGTCGCCTCGTCGCTGACCGACGTGCCGGGCGAAGTGGCCCGGGATGCGACGTTCGCACGGCAGCGGTTCGATTCGCAGAGCCCCGCGGCGCCGGCGGCCGCGACCGCGCCCGTCCTCGCGGGCATCGATGTGCTTCGCGCGGACGGATTCAAGGCGATCGCCGGTCTGCGCGTCGGACTGCTGACCAACCAGAGCGGCCGGACGCGCGACGGAGCCTCGACGATTGACGTGATCGCCGGCGCGCCTGGGGTGAAGCTGGTCGCCCTCTTCAGCCCGGAGCACGGCATTCGCGGCGTGCTCGACGAGTCCGTGCCGGAGGCCGTCGACCAGCGCACGGGACTGCCGATTCACTCGCTCTACGGCACGACGAGGCGCCCCGCTGCCGACATGATCGCCGGCCTCGACGCCATCGTGATTGACCTGCAGGACATCGGGTCGCGGTTCTACACCTACGCGACATCGATGGCCTACGTGATGGAGGAGGCCGCGCCGCGCAAGATCAAGGTGATCGTGCTCGATCGGCCCAATCCGATCGGCGGCGTGCAGATCGAGGGCCCGTCGCTCGACGCCGCCGCGGCGGGTTTCACCGGCTACCTGCCGGCCATGCCGATCCGTCATGGCATGACACTGGGTGAATTGGCGAAGCTGTTCAACGGCGAGAAGGCGATCGGCGCCGATCTGACGGTCGTGCCGATGCGGAACTGGCGCCGCGACGAGTGGTTCGATGAGACCGGCTTGCCGTGGGTCGATCCGTCGCCGAGCATCCGCAATCTGCATCAGGCGACGCTCTACCCCGGCATCGGCGCGTTCGAGCAGATCAACCTGGCGGTCGGCCGCGGGACCGACGCGCCCTTCGAACAGATCGGCGCGCCGTGGATCGACGGTGTTCGCCTCGCTGACACGCTGAACGCGCGCCGGATGCCTGGTGTCCGCTTCTATCCCGTGCGATTCACGCCTGACGTGCGGGCGTATGCCGGATCGGAGTGCCAGGGCGTGTTCATCGTGATCGCCGACCGGCAGGCCATCCGGCCCGTGCGCGTGGCGGTGGAAATCGTGTCGGCCATCGTGAGGTTGTTTCCGGGTCAGCTGAATCTCGACGCGGCCGGGCGGCAGTTCGGATCGGCTGCCGGGCTCGCGCGGATCACCGCCGGTGATGATCCGCTGACGCTGGCCCAGTCATGGAGCGCGGCGGAGGCGAAGTGGCGGCTCCTGCGGGCGAAATACCTCATCTATCAATGAGCCTCAATGAACCCTGCCCGGGGTGTGGCTATCCCGGCGGGCGCAAGGCGTGCCAGGCGATCTTCGACGACGTGACGCTGCGCGTGCGTGCCCTGGCGTGGACCGGCAGTCTGTCCACGTGGCGGCTGATGCATGACGTGTATCGATTCAGCACGAAGAGGAGTACTGCGGGAGATGGCGCGGCCTGATCGCCCACCTGGGCGGTGTGTGCTGGGCGATTGAGCACAACGGATCGGAACGTGGTTATCGTGCGCTGCAGAAACTCGTCGAGCGCGATCACATGACGGGCCAGCCCTACCCGCCGTGGCCCGGCATCCCCAAGGACCGCGGCGCGTTCACGGTCGCCAGCCTGAAGGACTTCGATCAGCCGGTGCTGCTCGTCAACGGCGTCGACCGCTGGGCCCGATCCGTCTGGGTCGCCTATGAAGCCCTGCACCCTCACGCGCGCGAATGGATCAAGCTGGCGCTGGGCGGCTAGGCTCCCGTCGTTCCCGTCGTTCCCGTCGTTCCCGTCGTTCCCGTCGTTATTTCATTCCCGCGTATTCGTCCGGATATCCATCCCCGCGATTCTTGAAGCGCTTGTGCTGCCAGAGGTACTGCTCCGGCGCCTGGCGGACGAGATCTTCGACCACGTGGTTCACCGTGGTCGCTTCGGCGACCGGATCTTCCGGCAGATCGGGCAGCGGCGGGCGAACGACGATGCGGTAGTGCCAGCGGCCGTCGCGGCGTTCGCGGACGGTCGTCCACGGAATCACGAGCGCGCGGCCCAGTTGCGCGATGGCGCGCGTGGCCGCATTGCTGACGGCCGGCACGCCGAAGAACGGCGCGATGACGGTGTGCTTGAAGCGCCGGCCCTGGTCTGGCGCGTACCAGAGGAGCGCGCCCTCGCGCAGCGCCCGGACGGCGCCTTTCATGTCGTCGATCGCGAACATGTGCGCCAGGCGGCCGGTGTGGTTGCGCCTGCGCAGGCGGGCGAGCACGGGATTCTTGGGATTGCGATAGAACGCGCCGAGCGGCACGTGCCAGAGCGCGATGCAGCCGCCGATTTCCATCGTGTGCGCGTGCACGCTGAGCAGCAGGACGCCGCGCCCGGCGGCGCGCGCGGCGTCGACGTGCTCCCAGCCCTCCAGCGTGTACCGGCCGCGGAACCGTTCCTCCTTCGAGTAGTAGGAGAAGACGGCCTCGAATACCCCCATGCCGAGCGACGCGTAACAGTCCCGAGCCATCCGCCGTCGCGTGCGTTCGTCGAGTTCGGGGAAGCAGAGCGCCAGGTTGTGGAGCGTGACCGCGCGGCGCACCGGCAGGACGACGAACACGAAGCGGCCGAGCGCGCGCCCGATGGCCAGCAGCGCTTCGAGCGGCAACGGCGACAGCGCGCGCATCACGGCCACGCCCAGCCACGTCGGCCAGTATTGCGGAAGCCAGAGGCGCGGTTCGGAGCGGTCTGCGGCCATCAGCCGGGCACGCCGTGATACAGCATCAGGTACACGATCACGCCCGATACCGAAACAAAGAGCCAGAGCGGCATGGTCCATCGCGCGATTCGGCGGTGGCGCGCGTCGTCGCGCCGAAGACCGCGGGCAAATGTCACGAGGATGAACGGCAGCGTGACGGCCGCGAGGATGACATGGGGAATGAGAATGGCGAAGTAGACCGCGCGAATCGGCCCGATGCCCGGAAACGGCTTCGAGCCCACCTGCGCGTGGTAGATGACGTACGACGTCAGGAACAGCGCCGACGTGATCACGGCGGCGATCATGCACGCGCGATGCTGGGCGATGCGGCGCGACCTGATCAGCACCCAGCCCGTGACGAGCAGGACCGAGGCCGCAGCATTCAGCGCCGCGTTCAGATGCGGGAGCGTGTGAATAGACACCGTGTGGCCCTTGGCACTTCCCGGGACCTGCACGTCCAGGGCTCCACCTTCCGCAATTACCTCTGACCTCTGACTTCTGACCTCTGACCTGTCCTCATCGTCGTCCTACGCCCATCAGGACCCACAGAATCGGCAGGTACGTGATCGACCCGTAGAAGAGCGCGCGCGCCCGGTCGTTGGTGCGCAGGAACATGAAGCGCGCCGCCAGCACGAGCAGGCCGGTGCCGAGGACGAACGCGGCCAGCGCGTAGGCCGCGCCCGAGAGACCGAGGAGGAACGGCAATTCACTGACCGGCACGAGCGTCGCGGCCCAGAGCGCAGCCTGCACACCGGTGAGCACGCCGTCGCGATCCACCACCGGGAGCATCGGCAGACCGGCCCGCGCGTAGTCCTCGCGGTACAGCCAGGCGATTGCCAGGAAATGCGGCAACTGCCAGACGAACATCAGCAGGAACAGCGACCACGCGGAGGCCGCGGCCAGCGAACCGCCGGCGGCCGTCCAGCCGATCAGCGGCGGGAGCGCGCCGGGGACGGCCCCGATGATCGTGGCGAGCGACGTTCGCCGCTTCATCGGCGTGTAGATCAGCATGTACGTCAGCAGCGTGGCCAGTGCGACGAGCGCGGCGGTCAGCGACGCGCCAGCCCACAGCACCGCCAACCCGGCGGCGGCCATCACACTTCCGAGTCCGACGCCTTCGCCCGGACTCATGCGGCCGCTGGCGATCGGCCGCGCCTTCGTGCGCGTCATCAGGCTGTCGATGTCGCGTTCGCGCACTTGATTCAAGGCCGCGGCGCCGCTGGCCACGAGCGCGGTGCCGAGGCACGTGACCAGGAGCACCGCCGGGTCGAACGTCTTCGGCGCCGCCATGTAGTAGCCGCCGGCGGTCGTGGCGACGACCAGCGTGTTCAGGCGGAGCTTGGTCAGCAGGACGAGGTCGTCCAGCTTGGTGTAGGTGCGCGGCATCGCGACGGAGGTCATTTGGCGGCCGCCGTGAACGTGAAGGCGATCGTCTGCGCCTGTTTGTCGCCCACCGTCACGGTCGCCGTGTGACGGCCGAACTTCTCGTGCCACGCCTCGATCGTGTAGGTGCCGGGCGGCAGGTTCGTTGATGTCGAAATGGCCGGCCGTCATCGGTCACCGCGAAGTACGGATGCGCCATCACGCCGACATACGAGGCCATCCACGCGTGCACGTCGCACTTGAAGCGCACCATGACTTCCGGCGCCGTGAACACATGGCTCATGTGCGAGTTCTGACTGGGCTGGCTCTTGTTGAATTCCTGGTTGACCATCGGCAGCGCGTGCACGTTGTGCAGCGTCGCGTCGGCATTGACGACGTCGAGCGGCTGCCCGACGCGAATGCCGAACACGCGCGGCGAGTACACGCAGCCCTTCTGCGCCAGATCGACCGGCTCGGTCGGCGTGTCGAACGCATAGGCGGCGTCGAGGCCGTCTTTCACGTAGACGAACGCGTTTTTGAGGGCGCCGTCGGCGCGCCACGAGCACCGCGTCGCTGACGGGATTCGCGGTGCTCCCCGCCACGCAGTCCCGCGACAGGCGGATTGGTTCCGGCGCCGGCGGCGTGCCGTCGAACTGGATCGTCCCGGACACGGATCCCGCGGTGGCCGCGTCCACGCGCTTGCCTGGCGTGCCGGTTGGTTGAGGCGTGTCCGAACCACCGCCGCCGCACGCTGCTGAGCAAACGAGCAGGGCCGCCAATGCCAGTCGAAGGGAAGTAGTCATATAGTCTGGCCGCGCGCGATCGGCGCGGTCTTTGATTATCGCCGACTTGACCGTACTCGCGCCAGGATGCTACGGTCAGGATTCGCGCCTGGCGTGCCGGTATCGTCTAGGGGTCAGGACACGTGGTTCTCAGCCACGGAACCGGGGTTCGATTCCCCGTACCGGTACCTGAACAACTCAGCAAGTTACAACGCACAAGTAACAAGCTCGCCCGGACTCTGGACCCGGGACGCTGGACTCTGGACTATTTCGTCCGACACGATCACCCGGTCGCCGCCGGGGGTGCGGTGTTCGAAGAGCAGGACCGGGCCGACGCGCTGCAACTCGTTCACGTCGAGCTGCATCCGCTCGAAATCGAATCCGCCGTTCATGACATCGATCTTCTGCCGGCCGAGCCGAAGGACCCAGAACGGCACGGAGACCTTCACGAGGCGCTCCCGATCCGGGTCCCACGCGAGAATCCACACGGTCTCGGCTTTGTCGGACGACGTCGGGAGTTCGCTCAACTGGCGAAGCTGCCGGGGCTGCTCGCGATCGTCGAGGTCGAAGACCGGCTTCGCGTCCTTGAACAGCGCGCGCGCGTCGTCGAAGGCGCGGAAGGCATCGGTGGCGGTCGACGGCCCGGCTTTCACGTGATTCGACACGAAGTACATGCCGAATCCCGCCATGGCGATGACGCTCACCAGGCCCAGGCCCAGCACGCCGACCAGCACCCACAGCCATGTCCGCCGCTTCGCCATCTACTGGTAGTCTACGTGCAGCCGCCGGTTCCGTTCATCGGCGCTAAAAACTGAACGGCTGCTTCAGGAACCGCCGCGCGTCGTCGGCGCAGGCCGAATCCGTGTTGGCGCAAATGGCCTTCGCCCTGGTGTATTCGGCGACCGCGTCCGACCGGCGTCCCGCGAGATCGGCGAGTTGGCCCAGCGCGACCCGGATGCGCCCTTCGACCCAGGCCACCGGGCTGGCCGTCAGCGCCTGCCGCAGGTCCGTGGTCGCGTCACTCGGAAGGTTCTGGTTCAGGCGCGCCAGCCCCCGCTTGTAGAGCCACAGCGCGCGCTCGCCAGGCAGCTTCGTGCGCGTGTCCTTGTCGAACGCGGCCAGGCCGCGCGTCAGGATGGCGTCCGCCTCGCCCGGCCGGCCCGCGCGGATCGCCGCCGCGCCTTCTTCGAACACGAACATCCGGTTGCGGGGCAATTCGGCGGCGAGTTCTCCCGCGAGCCGCATCGCCTCACTGTGGCGGCCCTCACGGCTGTAGATGAGCACGAGCGCCGTCTTCGCGTCCACGCGGCTCATGGGATCGTGCGACGCGGCCTCGAGCAGCGCCAGCGCCTTGTCCTTGTCGCCGGTGAATCCCGCCAGAAACGCGAAGAACCGGATTACGGCCGGCTGCGTGGAAATCAGGTACCGATACGTGCCGACGATCAGGCCGGCGGACGCGCGCGACGGATCGCGGATCAGTACTTCATTCTGCGTGTCGAACGCGCGCCGCGCGTACCGGAACGCGTTCGTGATGCCGCCCTCGACCGATGCCGCGTACGTCGCCTGAATGCCGTACGCCGCGCCGGCGTCGTACAGCGCGTTGACGTCGCCCGAATTCTGCTTGAGGCGGCGCTCAGCCAACTCGACCGCTTTGGCCAGCGCGCCCTTGAACTCGGCGGCCATCGCCGGGTCCGGCTTGGGCAGCGAGATCTGCGCGCTCTGCAGGCTGCCCAGGTAGTTGTCCACCGTCATGCCGCCCCGCCAGAACAGCAGGTCCAGCCAGATGATGGACGCCAGGCCGCGATGCGCGCGTGAACTGTTGGGATCGAGCTGCACGGCGCGCCGCGCGTGCGCCAGCGCCTGATCGTGATCCAGGTTGTACGACGCGGCAAACGCCGCGTTGGCTTCGCGGATCGCGGGTGAATCCTCCTGGGGCTGCTGTCCCCGGATGGCCGGCGTCATCACGGCCAGCGCCGCGACCATCGCTGTCGCGCGAAGCGTCATCACCACGAAAATGGTTGTCCCAATCCCGCGGCCCTGGCGCGCGCGAGCGCGAGGTGAGCCGCGACCATGTCCTCGACCGCCAGGCCGAGCGACTTGAAGATCGTGACCTGTTTCGCATCTTGCCGTCCAGCGACCTGGCCGGACACCAGTTCCCCCAGTTCGCCGGCAATGTGGTCCTCGCCAAACGCGCCCTCCCCCATGGGGATGAGCAACTCGCCGGCTTCCGCGCGCGCGGCGGCCCGTGAGTCCACGAAGACGCGCGCTCTGGCGACCAGCGGCGTCGGCATCTCGCGCCGATCCGGGCGGCAGGCGCCGACCGCCGCGATGTGCGCACCATCGGCGACATCCGCGTCCGCCAGCACCGGCGTTCGCGACGCGGTCGCCAGCACCACGATGTCCGCGCCGGCCAGCGCCGCCTGCGCGGTGGCGGCGGCGCGGATGGACAGGCCCGTCGCCGCGCCCATCTCGGCCGCGAAGCGGTCGCGACTCGACGCATTCGGGCTCCAGACCCGCACGTCGGTGAGGCCGCGCACGTGGCGGATGGCGTCCAGATGACTGCGCGCCTGCACGCCGGTGCCGATGATCGCGAGGACGCCCGCGTCCGGCAGGGCCAGATGCCTCACCGACACCGCGGAAACCGCCGCCGTGCGCGCCTCCGTGATGTAGCGGCCGTCCATCACCGCCGCCAGGGCACCGGTTTCGTGATCGAGCAGGACGATGGTGGCGAAATGGGAGGTGAGGCCGATGTCGCGGTTCCGCTCGTAGACCGTCACCAGTTTCGCGCCGACGGCCGGCGGGTCGTCGAGCGCGGCCGGCATGACGCCGAAATACGCCCGGTTCGGGCCGACCTCGATCACCGTGCGCACGGGCTGATTGACCGCGCCCGCCGAGAATGTCGCCAGCGCTCCCGCCATCGCCTCGATCAGGTCCGGCATCGGCAGCACGGCCCGCACATCCCGCTCGGTCAGCAACAAAGCATTGCCCACAACCCCTCCGGCACCGCACACTATCGCATCGTGGCTGCCGGATCCGAACCTCTAATGTTGAAGACCATTGACGCCCACACGGCGGGGGAGCCCCTCCGCCTGATTACCCAGGGCTGGCCGGCCCCGAAGGGCGCCACCATGCTGGAGCGGCGCGCCTGGGCGCGCCAGCACCAGGACCACCTGCGCCGCGCCCTGATGTTCGAGCCGCGCGGGCACCTGGACATGTACGGCGCGCTGCTGACCGAGCCCGAGCGGGCCGATTCGCACGCGGGCGTCCTCTTCATGCACAACGAAGGCTTCAGCACGATGTGCGGCCACGGCATCATCGCGGTCGTCACCATCGCGCTGGAGCGCGGCTTGATTGCCCCTGGAGGTGACCAGGTCTCGCTGGTGCTGGATGCGCCCGCGGGCCAAATCCGGGCGCGCGCGGAGGTGATGGCCTCACACGGCCGGCGCCGCGTGTCGCGCGTGTCGTTCGTCAACGTGCCGTCGTTCGTGCTGGCCTCCGCCGTGCCTGTTCGGCTCGGCGCGCGCACGATTCCCGTCGACGTCGCCTTCGGCGGCGCCTTCTACGCCATCGTCGACGCCGAGGCCGCGGGTGTGCCGGTGCTGGCCGAGCGATTGACGGACCTTCGCGAGACCGGCATGGCCATCAAGCGCGCGGTGGAATCGCAGGTGACGGTGGTGCATCCATCCGAACCCGGGCTGACGGGCATCTACGGGACCATCTTCACCGGCCCGCCGACCGTCGCGGGCGCGGACTTGCGGAACGTGACGATCTTCGCCGAGGCGGAGGTCGATCGCTCGCCGTGCGGGACCGGCACCTGCGCGGTGCTGGCCGTGCTCGACGCGATGGGTGTCGTGGATGACACGCGCCCGTTCGTGCACGAGAGCATCATCGGCACCACCTTCAGCGCGCGCGTCGTCGGGCGAACCGACGTCGGCCCCCACCCGGCGATCGTGCCGGAGCTGTCAGGCGAAGCGTGGATCACGGGGGAGCACACCTTCATCGTGCAGAGTGAGGACCCTCTGCGAAGAGGATTTCGACTCTGACGATGTAGTGATCTATTGATCTATTTCTCTATACAGTGTCATCTGATTGTCGCGAGCGCGCCGACATCAATCGCCTTCACGAGCGAGCGGACGACGTCGATGCTCGCCACGTTCAGGCCGCGGGCGGTGATGACGAAGCGGTCGGCGACGACGACCGTCACGTCACCTTCGTTGACGTCGTTCCGCCACGATTCAAATCCGGGTGAGCCGTTGACGGCCGCGAAGCGCTTGTAGCCCTCGGGCGTGCGTTCCGCATACGCGGGCACGAGCATCATCGAGAGCGGGGCCAGGATCAAATCGTTGAACGCGGAGTCCATGATCTCGAGCTTGATCGTGCTGTCGCCCTTCGTGTATTCCGCGGTGGCTGCTGACAACGCGATGCCGGCGCTCGCCTGAATGCCGTGCGGCGTGGTGCGGGTCCAGTCGGGGAAGTCCGGGACCAGCGCGACCAGGAGCTCGAAATCGACCGGCGTCGCGGTGCGCGGCCGCGCGGCTGGCCGCGCGCTCCCGGCTGGCGGTTGAGGCGCGGATGGCGACGGACTGGCCGAGGGCGTGGCTTGGGCGGGCGGTGTCTGTTGGGATGCTGCGGGCGGCGCGGAGCCACGGCAGCCCACAGCGGCCAGCAGCACCGCGCTCAGGACACCGATCCGCACTGCCGTCACGGCGGGCATCTTAGCATCGGCCTGTGCTACTTTCACGACATGTCCATCCGCGATCGCGTCGCGGCGCTCCTGGCGGAGCTGCCGGCGGCGCCGCAGTATCCCAGCCAGGGCGCGACGCTGTTCATCGACCTCGAGCGGCGCGCGGTGCGTCACGCGTACACGCCGCTGGCGGTGGTGAAGGCCTTGCTGGCCGGCCGCGGGTCGAACATGTTCTACCTGTTCCGCCTGCTGGACGAGACCCGCACGCCGCTCGATCCTGACATTCCGCTGATCTTCGGTTCCGGCGTCCTGACCGGCCTCGTGCCGAGCGCGTCGCGCGGCAACGCCACGAGCTGGTCGCCCGAGTCCGGCGTGCTGATGGACTCGAACTGCGGCGACTTCTTCCCGTCGTTCCTGAAGATGATGACCGGCGTCGATCACCTGGTGATCTACGGGCGCGCGGCAGGCTGGTCGATGCTGCGGCTGACGCGGGTGGGGGTGAACGGCCAGGCGGAAGCGCGCGTGGAGTTTCTCGACGCCGCCGCCTACGTGGGGCTCGACAACATCGACATGCGCGACCGCGTGGCGGCCGATCTGGGCGGCACCTGGGAGCGCGATCTGGCGATGGTGAACATCACCCGCGCCGGCGAGCACCAGGTGCTGACGAGCGGCATCATGGGCGGACCGAAAGCGATCTACGCGCGGGGCGGCCCGGGCGCGAAGATGGGGGCGCTTCGCCTGAAGGCGATCGTGATCCAGGGACCGGCGGCCGACGTGCCGACGGCGCGTCCCTACAAGCCGTTCAACCGGGAGATTGCCGCGAAGCTGCTCGGGACCTCCGTCGTGAAGCACGCGCTGAAGACCGTGGGGACGCCGTTCCTGTACCGGCCGAGCCGCCTGCTCGGCGCGATGGGCACCAAGAACAACCAGGAGACGACCTGGACCGACCAGCTCGACGCGCAACACATCGACCCGTATCGCAGCGGCATGGCTGGGTGCTTCCGCTGCCCGGTCAATTGCCGTCCGTTGAATGACCTGAAGGGCGACCCCGCCGATCGCTATGCCCGCGGCGACGGCCCCGAGTACGTGACCCTCGGCAAGTTCGGGCCGATGATCGGCATCGATCGGGTCGAAACCGTCCTTCGGCTGAACAACATCTGCAATGACCTCGGGTTTGATACGGCCTCGACGGGGTCGGCGATTGCGTGGGCGATGGAGCTCTACCAGCGCGGCATCATTACGCGCGCAACGACGGGCGGTCTGGATCTCTCGTGGGGCAATGCCGAGGTGGTCGAGCGGCTGCTGTTCATGATGGCCGTGCGCGAGGGCTTCGGCAACGTGATTGCCGACGGCACGCGGGCGGTGGAGAAGGGCCACTATCCGGCCGAGGCGCTGAAGTACCGCATGGCCGTAAAGGGCCTGATGCAGAGCGATCCGCACGACGCGCGGATCCTGAAAGCGTTCGCGCTGGGGCTCGCAGTGGCGACGCGCGGGATGGATCACCTGCGCAATCGCGTGACGCTCGAGATCAACGCGAAGATCAACGATGACCCGGCGTTCAAGGCCGAGTTGTACGGCGGCCCGGTGGCGGCCGCGCCGAACGCGTACGACACGAAGGAGCGGGCCGTGCGCGCCTGCGAGAACATGTACGCGGTGGGCGATTCCGTCGGCATGTGCCGGTTCACGACCAAGCTGTTCAACAGCCCGTCGCTGCCGGGCTACGAGCAGTTCGCGCCGCAGGTCTCCAACGTGACCGGTCTCGACTTCACCGAGGACGGCCTCGCGGCGGTCGGCCTGAACATCATGGGCGTCGAGCGCCTCATCAACCACCGGCTCGGCGTGCGCCGCAAGGACGACACGCTGCCCGACCGCTGGTTCGACGAGCCGGTGACCGCCGGGCCCTTCGCCGGCGAGAAGATCGATCGCGCCGAGTTCGACCAGATGCTGTCGCGCTTCTATGAAATCTCGAGCCTCACGAGTGAAGGCGTGCCCGCGCCGGCGTTCCGCGAACGGCTCGAAGGCGTCCTGCTGGGCCAGGCATGATCACGGTCCGCCTGCCGGCCATGCTGCGGCGGCCGGGGATGCCGGCCGAGGTGAAGATCATCACGCCCGCAGGCACGATTGAAGCGCTCGTGAGGGAACTCGACACCCGCTATCCCGGCCTGGCTGGCGAACTGGACGACAGCATCTTCAACTTTGCCGTGAATGACGCGCTCGTGCTCCAACGCGCGCGTCAGAAGACCCTGCACGCGGGCGACGTTGTCGAAGTCATTCCGATGATTTCCGGGTCGATGGATCGTGATCGGACGAATCCCGCGCTGGGCCGCAATCTGGAATCTGACGGCGTGCTGCCATGCACACGGCGAAGTATCCGGGGCCTCCGTCACGCTGTCGCGGTTGGGCGCGTCCGCGGCCACGTGGAGACCGCGTGAGGCCCTCCTCGAGCAGCGCAAACCCGCCTCGGAGCTGCCAAGAGCAATAAACCATGAAGAACATGGCCGGTCCCCGGCCGGAACAGACCACGAAACGGCCCGTGTCGCCGCGCGGCGTGTTGGACGGAGTTGTGATGAGCCGGGCGAGCGCCAGCGGCTGCCGAGTAGGACCGGCCGAGCGGGCCCTCCTCGGAGCACCGCGCGGAGCTGAAGAAGACCTCGGTATCGCGATGGCGCCCGCGATGGCTGGGCGTAGGGCTGGAGGTACTCGGCGAGGATGCGGATACGCGGGCGTCCGGGCTGTTCAGGCAGTCCTGATTCAGTGGGCCACGCCGAGGCCCGAGCCGTCGTCTTCGGGTTCCTTCACGCGAGGCGTCCGGGTCCAGCTCTCCGTCCGGCTCGGGGTTTCGTCCGGACTTCCGGCCGCTTCAGGAGGGCGAGCAACGGATCGAAGGCCTGCTGACCAACATCGAATGCGTGCAGGGCAAGGGGATCACCTTTCACGTCAAGTCCGGCGACGAAACGAAGACGGCGGTCGCGTCCAGCCTGTCGAACGTCGCGTTCATCACCTATCGGAGCGATCTGACCGGAAACATTCAGTGCGGGTCTCTCGCGACGCCGATGGCGGTGTACCTGACCTGGCGCCCGGGCCCCGGAGGGGTGAAGAGCTCGTGCGGTGGAGTTTCTTCCAAGAAGTTCACTTCACCCTTCATGCTTCATGGTTCCTTCGATTCCTTCACCCGCTTCACTGCCGTCACCGGGCCGTTGTGACAGCTTCGCGGCGCTCAGCACCAGCATGCGCGAGTCTTCGTAGCCCAGGGCCTGGCGCGCTTCTTCGGCTGTGAACCAGGCCCGCCGGCGGTTCTCGCGGGGCGGGCCCTCGGAGACGAACATCATCAAATAGAACTGCGCGCGCACGAGCCCGCGCGCGTTACGGAACTCCAGCGTCCCAATCGGCTCGCCAACCGCCGCGACGACACCCGCTTCTTCCTCGACTTCACGCGCGGCGGCCTGCTCGGCCGTCTCGCCAGGCTCGATGTGTCCCTTCGGGAACACCCATTGATGCGCCTGCCGCGTGGCGGTGACCAGGAGCACCCGCAGCTCGGATCCGCGGCCGCGCACGACAATGCCGCCCGCGTGGGTGGGATTCTCGATGATCGGCGTCTGGCCGTCGGTGAAGTCGGCTGGCATGCTGCTACCGGATCCGTTCGCGCACGCGCGCGGGTTTGGTCTGCGTGATGTCGCCCACGGTCAGCGTGACGACGTAGTCGCCGGCGATCAGTTGGCCCGACGGCGCCGCCCCACCGCGCCCTTGGCTCGCCGAAGCCGCGCCAGCGGCGGAGGCGGCGCCTCGCCCGCCGCCACCGGCGAGGCTGACGGTCACGCGATTCAGTCCCGCCCGCGCAGGTCCCTGCACCTGGCGCAGCACGCGGCCGCCAGGCTCCGCGACCGTGATCCGCGGGGCCACCGCCGCATCCGCCTTCAGGTAGTAGTTGACGACGAGCGCGTCGGGCTCGTTGGGCACCTCGAGGTACTTGTCGCCGAACAGGTTGTAGTTCATGCCCTGCACGCCGAAGCCGTAGCGCGGGCGCGGTTCGATGTCGAACAGGTGCGCCGGCTTGTCGAACACCTCCGCCGACAATTCCTGCAGCGGCGTGACGTCGCCCGTCCACAGCGCGCGGCCGTAGGTGGCCATCACCAGGTCGTTCTCGCGCGGATGAATCGTCAGGTCGGACACGGCGACGTCCGGCAGGTTGGCCTTCAGCCGCGTCCACTTCGCTCCGCCGTCAATCGACACGAACACGCCGACGTCGTTGCCCACGATCAGCAGGTTCCGGTTCTTGCGATCCTGCACGACGACGTTGATGGGGTAGTTCGGCAGGTTGCCGGCCATCGCGGTCCACGTCTTGCCGTAGTCGGTGGTCTTGTAAAGATACGGCGTGAAGTCGTCGTTGCGCATGCCGTTCTTGGACACGAAGGCCGTGCCCGCGTCGTACGGCGATGCGAACACGCGGCTCACCCAGCGATCGACGGGCGCGCCGGCGGCCGTGAGCGCCGGTGTCAGGTCCGTCCACGCGCCGCCGTGATTCTGCGTGAGCTGGACCTTCCCGTCATCGGTGCCGACCCAGATCGTGCCGGCCTTCAGCGGCGATTCCGAGATCGACGTGATCGTGCAGTAGGGCACGTTCAGCCCGATCTTGGCCGGGTCGTTCGTCGTGAGATCCGGACTGATCTCCTCCCAGGTGTCGCCGCGATTGAGCGACCGGAACAGCACCTGCGCGCCCGCATAGACGATGGACGGGTTGTGGGGCGAGAGCGCGATCGGCGCGATCCAGTTGTAGCGCAGCCGCGGCTGGCCGGCCGGACGCGTGGGCGCGATGTTCACGCGCACGCCGGTCTTCTGATCCATCCGGCCCATCTGGTTCAGTTCGCGCGTGTTGTACACCCAGCGGCTGTCGGTGGGGTCGACGACGTTGTACATGCCGTCACCCGGCCCGACCGTGACCCAGTTCTCGAGCGTGATGGCGCCCATGGGGCCGTTGCTCGGGCCCTTCCACGAATCGTGATCCTGGAAGCCGCCGTAGACGTTGTAGGGATCGTCCATGTCCACGCCCACGGCGTAGGCCTCGCCGACGCGCATGTTGGGCGAGTAGTCGGCCGTGCGCCCGCCGTCCACCGACACGCTCACGCCGCCGTCGCTGCCCAGGATGATCCGCTGCTCGTCATCCGGGTCCCACCACATGCAGCGGAAGTCGCCGAACGCGCCGCGGAAGAAGTTCGTGTCCCACGTCTTGCCGCCGTCGCGCGAGATGTACATCGAGTCGCTCGTGACGATGACCGTCTGGTCGTTGTGCGGGTTGATGCGGATCTGGTTGAACGAGTAGGGCGCCTTGCCACCGGCGACGTTGACCTCGGTCACCTTGCGTCCACGTCTTGCCCGCCGTCGTCCGTGCGGTACAACTCGTTGCCGATGATGCCCTGCGCCAATGGCGCGATGGCGGACACTTCGGCGGCGGGCGCGGCGGCAGGCTTCTGGTTCTGGTTCTCCAGGAGCGCGTACAGAATCAGGGGATTCTTCTGGTAGATGTCGATGCCGATCCGGCCGATCTTGCCGGTCGGGAGTCCGCCGCCCAGGCGCTCCCACTTGTCGCCGCCGTTCTCGGTCTTGTAGACGCCGCTCTCCGGGCCCGCTCTCGACGATCTGCCACGGCTTGCGGTCCTTGTCGTACATCGCCGCATACAGCGTCGTCGGCGTCTTCCGGTTGATCACGAGGTCGATCGCGCCGACGCCCTCATTGACGTAGAGCACCTTCTTCCACGTCGCGCCGCCATCGGCGGTTCGAAAGACGCCGCGCTCGTCGTTCTTCGAGAACAGGTGGCCCATCGCCGCAACGTAGACCACATTGGGATTGGTCGGGATGGATCACGATGCGCGCGATGTGGTGCGAGTCGGGGAGGCCCATGAACTGCCAGGTCGCGCCGGCGTCGGTGGACTTGAAGACGCCGATGCCGGAGTACGACGAACGCGCGTTCGCCTGGTCGCCGGTGCCCATCCAGACGACGCGCGGGTCGGAAGGCGCGATGGCGACGGCGCCCACCGCTCTGGCGCCGACGCTGTCGGAAATCGGCGTCCACGTCGTGCCGGCGTTCGTCGTCTTCCAGAGACCTCCGCTGCGGGCGGCCGCGTAGATCGTGTAGAGGTGGTCGTGCGCCGGCGCTTCCGGCACCGCGATCGACGTGATCCAAGCCGCGGTGCGGAAGGGGCCGATGTTGCGGAACGTCAGCGCGTTGATGACCGTGTCGAGCGGGGCCGCCGGGGCGCCGGCCTGCCTGGCGCCGGGCAGCGCGGGTGAGGCGACGATGGCGGCGGCGAGGATGACTCCCAGAACTGCAAGGCGGGGTTTCATGGGGGGATTATGAGGCAACTTACAACCAACGAGTTACAACTAACCACGTCACCCCATCTGGATTCCACCGAGCGGATGTAATATCGAGGCTTCCGTCAGAAACCAACACGTGGGAGGAATGTCATGAGCCGTCGCGCTGAATTGCTGGCCGCTCGCGTCGAGGAGGGCGCCGCGGGCCTGGCTGCCTTCGCCCAGACGCTTTCGGACGCCGAGTGGGCCACTCCGGTCTCGCCAACGGATCGCCGGACGATGGGCCAGATCGTGAATCATGTGGCCCTCGTCTACCCCGTTGAGATCGACCTGGCCCGCGCGATTGCGGGCGGGAACGCGGTGACCGACGTCACCTGGCCGGTTGTCGCGGAACTGAATGCCGGCCACGCCCGTGAGCACGCCACGGTCACGAAGGCGGCGGCGCTCGACCTGCTGCGCCGGAACAGCCGGCAGGCCGCCGAGGCCGTTCGCGCGTTCACCGATGAGGAACTGGATTCGGGCCGCCCCCTTCTCGCTGAGTTTTGGCGCCCCGGTCACCGCACAGTTCGTGCTGGAAGATCACGCCGTTCGCCATAGTTGGCACCACCTGGCGAAGATCCGGTCGGCCGTGGGCCGGTGACGAAGCTGCGGCCCCCAATACTCCTTCCTACCGAGGAGACCCCCGTATGCCTGGTGATGCTCGCGAACGACGACTGGAAGCAGAAGGGCAAGCCGATGAAGCAGACCGGTGCGACGTCCACGTTCGTGCTGCAGAAAGCTGCGGCCGGTTGGCGCATCATCGGGTGGACGTGGTCCACGAACGAGCTCCGGGCTCCGTTTAGGCTGCCATGGCGGTCTCGGCGTCGTACCTGACGTTCGTGCTCGAGCAACTCGCCGGCGTGCGGGGCATCGTGACGAAGCGGATGTTTGGCGGTGTCGGGATCTACAGCGGCGAGGCGTTCTTTGCCATCATCGACAACGACACGGTGTTCTTCAAGGTGGATGAGGCGCTGGCGGCGCAGTATCGAAAAGCCGGGATGCCGCCGTTTGCGCCGATTCCCGGGAAGCCGCCGATGATGGGCTACTACCAGGTGCCGCCTCACGTCCTCGAGGACGGCGACGCGATGGTGCAGTGGGCGCGGCAGTCGCTCGAGGTGGCGACCAAGTTTCCTGTGCGCAAGCGGGCGGCGAAGGCGAAGGTGCGCAGGCGATAGGCTGCGAACGGCCGGACTGTTTGACTGCCAGTCTCGCAGCCTAGATCCAGCGCATCCCCGGCGCGGAACCGGGTGTAACATCGCCCCGTTGTGGACTTACCCCCGCACCCTGCGGGTGCCGGCGGAGCGGCAAAGGCTGGCGAGGTTTGCAGAACCACCCCCGGCCCGTCGCAGGTCCAATACTACGTAGGCCGACCCAACACTTATGGAGCGTTAATGTCGCGCAGGCTGGGTTGGCAGATTGCATACTACGCACTGTTCGTTGCCACCATAGGCACGGGCGCGCTGAACATGCTCCGGGTGCGCGGCGGCTTCCTGACAAATCACTTGGCCGACGTGGCCGTGCCTGCGTGGCTCTACATCGCATCGCGCGGCCTGCACTCCCGTTCGGCACGCCGGACGTTCATCCAGCGCACGATTGGGCGCACCCCACAGACGGCGGCGCTCATCTTATTCGTGGCGAGCACGTTCACCGAGGTGAGCCAGTATTTCTGGCCGCGAGGACTCTTTCCCGGTCGGTTCGATCCACTCGACGTTGCAGCCTACGGCGTAGGCCTGGCGGCCTGCCTCCTCGCCGAACGCAGCTGGCCGCCGGCGCCTGGACACCGACACATTGAGGAACGAGACGCAGCTGCCTAACCTGCGTTGGTGCAGACGGCGGACAAAGGAATGCGGGACATAGGCGCAGCCGATCATGGCGAGGCAACCACGAACGCTCACGTCGGCTGAGGAGATGCGATTGTTTGCCGGTCTGGCCATACAGCCGTTTCTCGCGTTCGGCTTGACCCTCGTCGTGTATCCACTCATCTTCCCGGATCGCCACCCAGCGGCAAACGTCAGCCCTGGTCAGGCGGCGCTGGCGATCGCGCTTTACTTCGGCTTGGCGGCGGCGTTGTGGTTCATTTCAATGCGCGGGCGTGACTTCCGTCGTGATCCAGCAGGGGAACCCACGTGAGACATTACGTTCGATTCATGCTCCTGACGTTGGTGGCCGTTCTGATCACCACCGGATGCGGGAATGGTCCGTCGTCGCAAACGGGCGTTTCCGCCGATCGCGGCCTGCTGGTGGGCGCATGGCGCTCGAAGATAGTCTTTCGAAACGGTCCGTTGTCCGAGATGAAGGACCTGGAGTTCTTGCATGCGTACAACGCCGGCGGCACCATGACCGAGTCGTCCAACTACGACGAGGCCGCGAATTCCTCACCGCCGGCGTACGGTGTATGGAAACAGACCGCCGCGCGAACCTTCGAGACGAAGTACGTGTTCTACACGACGAAGGCGCCGGACCCGGGCGCTGGCGAGCCGAAGGGCGGCGATTGGTGGCCGGCGGGACACGGAGTCCTGACCGAGACCATTACGCTGTCTGACGATGGCCAGACGTATGCGTCAACGATCAAGCTGGCCCTCTTCGACAGGAGCGGCGCGCCAATCGCCGGTGGCGGGGAAGGCACGGGAGCGGGCACGCGAATCGTGTTCTGAGCCGAGATGATCGTGCCGCCGAATCGCGTGGCCGTTGTCCTGTCGAGCCTGGCCGTGCTGGGCTGCGTGGGCGCCGGTGCTTTGATCCATTTCGCGCCCAGGGCGCACGGCGGATGGCAGCCGACGCTGTGGGACGCCGCAAAAATGATCGCGGCCCCGACCATCGCAGCGGTTGTCGCGACCTGGGCGGCGTGGCGCAACCGACGAGTTGTTCTTGCGATCGCCACGGCGGTCGTCGGCCTCTTCAGCGTCGTGACCGGTTTCTCGATCGGCACGGCATTCCTGCCGGCCGTCGTCCTGCTGGTCTGGGGGACCTTCGCGAGTCTTGCAGACAGTCCGGCCAGGTCTTTCTAGCCCGGCCGGGCTGCTCGGTCGGTTCGGTGTAGGATCCCCTTTCACCAAGGAGTCTCACGCATGTCCGCATTGCTGATCGCGCTCGTCCTCACGTTTGCCCCGCAAGCCCCGGTCGCGAATCCGCAGAACGCCGCGGTGATGACCGCCGTGAACCAGTTCGTGGACAGTTTCAACAAGGGCGACACGAAGGCGATGCTCGCCGCGTGCGCCGCCGAGACGGCGATCATCGACGAGTTCCCGCCGCACGAATGGCACGGCGCCGGCGCCTGCGCGAAGTGGATCGCCGACTACGACGCCTACGGCAAGAAACAGGGCATCACCGACGGCGTGGTCAAGATCACCAGCACGCGGCACATGGCCGTGACGGCGGACCGCGCCTACGTGGTCACCCTGGCCAACTATGACTGGAAGGAAAAGGGCAAGCCGATGAAGGAAACCGGCGCCACGTTCACGTTCGCGCTCGTGAAGGTCGGCACGGGCTGGCGCATCACCGGCTGGACCTGGTCGACGAACTGACCTTTGGCGGTCGAGACGCCGGGTCTCGAGAGGTATATTCGTTCCCACCAGCGGGAGTAAAGGAACGGTCGAACCATGGGCGCCATCCTGATCGCACTCGCCATCGCCTTCGCACCGCACGCGTCAGCCGCCGCATTTCAGGACCCGGCGGTTTTTGCGCCGATCGATCAATTCGTCAAGGGTTTCAACAAAACGGACGGGAGTCTGCTCCTGTCCGCGTGTGCCGACACGACGTCCATTATCGATGCGTTCCCGCCGCATGAGTGGCACGGTGCGGGCGCGTGCGTGCGGTGGCTGGCGGACTATCAGGCCGATGCGCAGAAAAGGGGCATCAAGAACGGCGTCGTCATCCTGACCGGCACGCGGCGCGTCGACGTCGACCGTCAGCCGCGCGTACGTCGTTCTGGTCGCCGACTATGAGTATTGGCAGAATGGAAAGGCGATCAAGGAATCAAACGCGACGCTGACGGTCACGTTGCAGAAGACGCAGGCGGCCGGCTGGCGGATCCTCGGGTGGGCGTGGGCCAGGCCCTAGCATGTACGAACACCGGCACGAACGGCTCCTGCCAGTCGACGCATTCCTCCGTCGTGTGGTCCGCCACGTCGGGCTGGGGCTCGTCCTGCTCGGCGGGTCGCTCTTCATCGGCATGGCCGGGTACGTCTACTTCGAACAGATGAGCTGGCTCGACGGATTCCTGAATGCGTCGATGATCCTCGGCGGCATGGGCCCGGTCGAACCCCTCCAGACCTCGGGGGGCAAGCTCTTCGCCGGCCTGTACGCGCTCTACTCGGGCATGGTGTTCCTGATCGCGGCCGGCGTCATGCTGGCGCCGGTGGTCCATCGCACGATCCACAAGTTCCACCTGGACAGACGTTAACTGGGGAGAGGCGATGACCGGCAATCCCGTCAACTGGTTTGAAATCTACGTGCAGGACATGGCCCGCGCCAGGGCGTTCTACGAGTCCGTGTTCGGGATGACGATGCAGCTGTTGAACAACCCGCCGGTCGAGATGTGGTCGTTTCCCGGCGACCAGACGAGTTACGGCGCGCCCGGATCGCTCGTGTGCGCGCCCGGCGTCGGGTCGGGTGGCAACAGCACGCTGGTGTATTTCCGTTGCGAGGACTGCGCCGTGGAAGAAGCGCGCATCGCCGGCGCCGGCGGGCAGGTGGCCCGGACGAAGATGTCGATCGGCGCGTACGGCTTCGTCACGATCGCGACCGACACCGAAGGCAACATGTTCGGCCTGCACTCGCTCAAATAGCACGCGCGCTCCGGGAGCATCATGAAATCGTTCGGGTGGTCGGTCGTTCTGTGTGTGTGCCTCGGCGCGCTGGCCTGTGCGCCACCCTCGTCGCGCGGCGCGGCCCCGGCCGGCACGCTGGCGGATGCCGATCCGGCACTGGTGACGTTCATCGCCAACATCCGCGCCGTGGACAACCACACCCATGCCAATAGCGTTGCGCCCGGTGACGCCGATGCAGACGCGCTGCCGCTCGACGGCATCGCGCCGTTCGAACTGCCCGCCCCGGCGCGTCCGGACCATCCGGCCTGGCTGGCGGCGTACAAGGCGCTCTACAAGTACCGGCACTACGATCTCGGCGAACCGTACCTGACGGAACTGCGCGCCACGATGCAGGGCGTCGCCAAAGCGAAGGGCGACAAGTTTCCGGAATGGGTGCTGGATCAGATCGGCACGGAGGTGCTGCTCGCCAATCGCGTCGCGATGGGGCCGGGGCTCGCACCGCCGCGCCTGCGATGGGTGTCGTACGTGGATGCCCTGATGCTGCCGTTGTCCACGAAAGCCGAGGCGGCCACGTCTCCGGACCGCGAGAAGTTGTTCCCGCTCGAGGATGCGCTCCTGAAGCGCTACCTGTCCGACCTGAAGATCGCCGGTCGTCCGGCGACGCTCGATGCGTACCTGAAGACCGTCGTCACGCCGACGCTCGAATCGCAGCAGAGGGCGGGTTGCGTGGCGGTGAAGTTCGAAGCGGCGTACCTCCGCGCCCTCGACTTCGGCGACGTGCCCGCCGATGCCGCAAGCCGGATCTACGCGAAGTATGCGGGCGGCGGTGAGCCCTCCCACGCCGACTACAAGGCGTTGCAGGACTTCCTCTTCCGCTACATCGCGCGCGAGGCCGGCCGACTCGGCATGGCGGTCCATGTCCATTCGTTCGAAGGCGCCGGCAACTACTTCGGCGCTGCCGGAGCCGATCCGCTGCTGCTGGAGCCGGTCTTCAACGATCCGGCGCTCCGCAAGACGAACTTCGTCATCGTCCACGGCGGCGGCGCGTTTGCCGCGCACGCCGGCGCCATGTTGTGGAAGCCGAACGTCTACGTGGACACCTCGCTGATGACGCTGGCCTACCCGCCAGCCCGGCTCGCGGGAGTCCTGCGGGGCTGGCTGGGTCAGTTTCCCGAGAAGGTGCTGTTCGGATCGGATGCCGTGGCGTTGGGCCCGGATATGGGCTGGGAGGTGGCGGCCTGGGTCGGTACGTCGAATGGCCGGGCAGCGCTGGCGCTGGCGCTTACGGGCATGGGCCGCGACGGTGAAGTCAGCCGGACCCGCGCCGAAGAGATCGCCACGATGGTCATGCGCACGAATGCCGCTCGGCTGTACCGGCTGGGTCTGAAGTGAGCCGAGGGCGCGTCGGGTAGGATGGGCCTGACGACATGCCGCGGTACCGCTTCGGTGACTACGTACTCTCGCCGCGCCGCCGTCTGCTGGTGCGCGACGGCGTCGAACAGCCGCTCATTCCACGCTACTTCGACCTGCTGGTGTTCCTGATCGCCCACCGCCACGAGGCCGTCCACCGCCGCGACATCTTCGACCGCGTGTGGAGCGACGTCGTGGTGTCCGACAGCGCGCTCAGCCAGGCGATTCGCACGATCCGGCGCATGCTGGACGATGACCCGAAGGATCCAAGGTTCATTCGCACGGTCTCCCGGCACGGCTACCGCTTCGTGTTCGACGCCGTGATCGAGGAAGAAGACGACGGGACATGGCCGGAGCCCGGATCGTCCGGGCAGGTCGCTGTGAACGCCGCAGCCGCGCCTGCGCCGTCACGCGTCGAGCCCGCCGGCGATCCCTTCGAGCCGCTGCTCGAGCGCCTGACGCCGGAGACCGGTGTGGACGCCGACGAGGAGGATCAGCGCGAGGCTGCGGAGTTGTTGCATCAACTGGGCACGGGCGAGGCGCTCGTGCGTCTGGGCGTGCGGCCCGGCCACGCGCGCGCGAGAGCGATCCTGCGTGACGCGCGGTGGGAGGTGCCGGGCGCTGGGCCCGTGCCGATTCTCGGCGCGCCGGGAGCGCTGGGTGCCGCCGCCGCGCTCGTCGCCCTTCGCGTGCGCCGGGCCGCGCGCATCGCGGCGGGACGAGGCGTGGCCGCTTCAGTGGGCGGCGGTGCGGCCGGCGTGATCGCCGGCATTGGCGGCGGAGGGCTTCTGGCTGCCGTGTCCGGCAGCGCCGCGCCGGCGACGCTCGTGGGTGTCCTCGCCGCGATCGGCGCGTTCTGTGGTGCGCTGGGCGGCGCGGGCGTCGGCGCGGGCATCTCGATCGCCGAAGTCGTCGCGATTTCGCGACGCGTGACCGGGCTTCTGGCCGGTGCGGCCGTGGGCGGAGGGCTCGCCGGCGGGATCGCGCAGTGGCTCTGCCAGGGCGCGTTGGCGACGCTGGTCGGTGTCCATGCCGACATTTCAGGCGGGATTGAAGGGCTCGTGCTGGGCGGCGCGGCCGGACTCGGATACGCGCTCGCCACGCACGGCGCGGAGGGCGGTCTGGCGGCGCCGCGAGGACGACAGCGAGCCGGTGCGATCGCCTGGATCGCCGGCGCCACCGCGCTGGCCGCCCTTGCGCTGACGCTCGCCGGACGCCCTCTGGTCGGCGGCACTATCCACACGATCGCCCAGTCGTCCAACGGGTCGCAGGCGGCACTGACCTCGCTTGGCCGACTGGTGGGTGAACCCGACTTCGGGCCCGTGTCGCGTGCCCTGCTGGGGACCATCGAAGGCGGGCTGTTCGGCGTCGGCGCTCGCCGTCGGCCTCACCAGACGGCGCCGGGGATAAATCTCACCAAAGTCTCATCGCACGCTCACCCCCACCTGAAGACTTCCGCCGCGCGTCCAGCGATGCTGCGGTCGAAGGAGTCTGCATGGACACGCTCGAATCCGCCCTGTTCACCCGGCACGTCCGCTTCACCATCGCCACGACCCGCCCGACGGAGTTTCTCGACCTGACCGATCGGCTCTCGACCATCGTCGCGGTCGCCGGCCTGCGCTCAGGTCTGGTCAACGTGCAAAGCCTGCACACGACCACGGCCATCATCGTCAATGAGCACGAACCCCTGCTGCTGGACGATTTCGCAGCGGCCATCGAGCGCGCGGCGCCGAGCGGCCTCGCGTATGCGCATGACGACCCGGGCCGACGGACGGTGAATCTGGGCGAGGCGGAGCGGTCGAACGGGCACGCCCACTGCGGCGCGCTGTTCCTGCCGACATCGGCGTGCCTCAACGTGGTCCGCGGGACGCTTCAGTTGGGCCGCTGGCAGCGCGTGTTCCTGGTCGAACTCGACGGCCCGCAGGACCGCGAGCGTGTCGATCTCGATGCTGGGCGAGGGCTGCCGATGAAGGTCAAGATGATTCTGCCCGCGCTCACCGAGGCCACGAGCCCGTTCTTCCGGCCGATCAAGTACTCGCTTTTTCCGCCGCTCGGCCTGGCCACGCTGGCCGGGTATCTCGACGAGGGAGACGAGGTCGACATTCAGGATGAGCACGTCGAGGTTCTTCGACTGGACGACCGGCCTGACCTCGTCGTGATCCAGGCGTATATCACCTCCGCGTACCGGGCGTATCGGTTGGCCGATCACTATCGCCGGCGTGGTGCGTACGTGGTGATGGGCGGACTGCACGTCACGTCCATGCCCGAGGAAGCGGCGACGCACGCCGACACGATCTTCCTCGGCCCGGGAGAGGACACCTGGCCGGTATTCCTCCGCGACTTCCGGCTCGGCAGTGCCCGTCGCGTCTACGTGTCGAAGACGAGGACCCTCGCAGGCCTGCCGCCGATCCGGCGCGATCTCATCAAGCGCCATCTGTATCTGGTGCCGAATTCGATCGTCGTCTCGCGCGGCTGTCCGCACGTGTGCGACTTTTGCTACAAAGAGGCGTTCTTCTCCGGCGGCTCGTCGTTCTACACGCAGACCGTCGACGCCGCGCTGGCCGAGATCGACCGGCTGCCGGGCCGTCATCTGTACTTCCTCGACGATCACCTCTTCGCGGATCCCCGGTTCGCGTCCGCGCTGTTCGACGGCATGCGCGGCATGGGCCGGCTGTGGCAGGCGGCCGCCACGGTCAACGCCGTGCTTCGTCCCGGCGTGCTCGAACGCGCGGTCGAGGCCGGCCTGCGCAGCCTGTTCGTCGGCTTCGAAACGCTCAATCCCGCGAATCTCACCGAGCAGCGGAAGTACCAGAACCTCCGCCGCGACTATGGCGAAGCGATTCGGCGGCTGCACGATCTGGGCGTGATGATCAACGGCAGCTTCGTGTTCGGGATGGATGGCGACGACGAGTCGGTGTTCGATCGGACGGTGGACTGGGCCGTGTCGCAGGGCATCGAGACCGCGACGTTTCACATCCTGACGCCGTATCCGGGCACGGCGCTCCACAGACGGATGGACGAGCAGGGCCGCATCACGATCCGCGACTGGGACCAATACGACACCAGACACGTCGTCTTTCGGCCCGCACGGATGACGCCCGAGGTGCTCGAACGGGGCTACTGGCGGGCGTATCGCCGCTTCTACCGCTGGGGATCGATCCTCCGTGGCGCGCGCGCGCACCCGGATATGCTCGGCGCGATGCGCCACGCGGCCTATGCCGCGGGCTGGAAGAAGTTCGAGCCGCTCTGGGACATGGTCATTCGCGCGCACCGCGTCGGCCGCGATGCGGCCGGCGCTCGAGGCGATTCTGTCGGAGTTCGGCCGCCGGGCGGCGGGGCGGCGTGAAGCCGCGCGCTCGGTCGGTCACGGCACGGGTGCCGGCCGTAAACAACCCGCGTTTTGATAGGTTAGGAGGCCAGGATGCCGCTCTCATTCGGAATTCCGCTTGGACTAGTCATCGCCGTCGTTGGCACGGTGATGTTCAGGGCGACGACGTATCGACGAGTCTCGCTGGTGATGATCGGATTGGGCGCAACGGTGGTCCTTGGGACGCTGGTGATGATCGCGATGGCCGTGAACTCCGGGATGTAGCCGGCCGGGAAACAGTGGTTCAATAGGCGTATGCAGACCCGAATGACGCGCATCCGGACCGCCCGAGTGTTCATGCTCGCCGTCGCCGCGATCGGCCTCGCGCTACCGGCCGCGCCGAGGGCCGCGGCGCCACAGGCTGGCGATCGCAAGGTCGACGCCGTCACGCTGGCGATGGCGGTGCGCGCGGGACGGGCGAAGCAGTACGAGGGCTACCTCGTGACCGGCGAGGGCCGCAGTTTCGACACCAACTGCACGCCGGCCGATCCGGGCAAGAAGATCGACGCGAGCATTCCGCTGGCGCTGGGCGCGCTGGGCCCGGACGGCAAGCCGGTGCCGGTCGTGACGATGGAGGATTGGGTCAACTTCCAGATGGTGGGCCGGGCCATGCTGCTCGTCAAACTGCGCGGCCCGGATCTGAAGATCAAGCCCGAACTGGATCCCCAGCATCCGGTCGCCTATTCGTTCACGGCCCGGTTCACGGGCGAGACCGAATCCGTGACGCCCGCGGCCTCGATCCTCGACAACAACCCGAAGCCGTTCACGATCGCGGTGCTGGTCGACGCCGTCGCCAAGTAGCGCACGGTGAACGCCACCTCGATCATCGCCGGCACGATCGCGGGCGCGATCGGCGCCGGTTACCTGCTGTACGGACGGAAGCAGTCCAAACTCGTGCCCGCGATCTGCGGGATCCTGCTGATGGTCTACCCCTATTTCACCGACAACATCTGGATTCTGCTTGGCGTGGGCGCGGCACTCGGCGCCGCGCCGTTCGTGATCAAGGCCTAGGGCGTTCCCAGCCAGTGCACCATGGCCATGGTGAGCCACGGCACGTAGGTGATCAGCAGCACCGAGATGGCGAGCACGACGAGCATCGGGAATGTCGCGCGCGCGATTTCCAGCACGGGCTTGTTGAACCGGTACGACGACAGGAACAGGTTGAGCCCGACCGGCGGCGTCAGGTACCCCAGCTCCAGGTTCGCGATGAAGATGATGCCGAGGTGAACCGGATTGACGCCGAAGTGCTCGGCGATCTTCGTCATGAGCGGCACGACCACGACGATGGCCGAGAAGATGTCCATCAGGCAGCCGACAATCAGCAGCACGCCGTTGAGGGCCAGCAGGAACATGGCCGGCGAGTGGATGTTGCTCGTCGTCCAGTTGATCAGCTGCGTCGGGACGTCCGCATCGACCAGGTAGTTCGTGAAGCCGACGGCGACCGCCAGGATGACGAGGACGCCGCCGACGAGCGAAATCGAATCGCTCATCACGCGCCGCACGTCGGCGAACGACCCGAGGTCGTGGTGAATGAACCGCTGCACGATGAGCGCGAACAGCGCGGCCAGGGCCGACGACTGGACCGTCGTCGCGCCCAGCAGCAGCGATCCCAGGATCACCACCGGCATCAGCAGTTCCCACTTCGCCTGCCAGAACGCGGCGGCGGCTTCGCGCGGTACGAACGAGGACCGCTTCGTGCCCGCGGCGATCCCTTCGCGGATGCCCAGCCCCGACAGGAACAGCAGCATGACGATGCCCGGCAGCAGCCCGCCGAGGAACAGGTTGCCGATCGAGACGCCCGCGACGATGCCGTAGAGGATCAGCGGCAGCGCGGGCGGAAACAGCAGGCCGAGCGAGCCGGCGGCCGTGAGCAGGCCGAGCGAGAAGCGCGGGCGATAGCCGTCAGCGAGCAGCGCCGGCAGCAACAGGCCGCCGAGCGCGAGAATCGTGACGCCGGATCCCCCCGTGAAGACGGTGAAGAACGCGCACAGCGTCGCGGTCACAATCGCCGTGCCGCCCGGCATCCATCCGAAGAACGCGCGGAACAGCCGCAGCAGGCGCTCCGACGCGCGGCCTTCCGCCAGCAGGTACCCCGCGAGCGTGAAAAGGGGAATCGCGGCGAGTCCTTCCGACGTGAGCTGATCGTAGCCGCCGATGACCGCGTTGGCCGGACTGTCGCCCTGCGCGAGGAACAGGAACACCGCGCAACCGCCGAGCAGGCCGAAGATCGGCATGCCGCAGACGGCCGCGAAGATGATCACGGCGATGCCCGGCCAGGCCGGCGCGCCGTTCAGCAGTTCCGGCCGCAGCCACAGCAGCACGCCCGCGCCGATGCCCAGGACGGCCAGCGCCCGCCCGGCCCAGGACTTCGACGCATGCCACACGAGCCGCAGCGCAATCAGGCCGAATGCGATCGGGAAGGCGAGGTCGACGACCCACACCGGGACGCCCAGCGCGAGGGTCTTGTCGGCTTCCTTGTGGACTTGAAGCAGCGTCAACCCGCCGAAGGCGAGCACGGTCGCGACGGCCGCGCCGACGCCGGCGGCCAGCACCGACGCCGTGTTGCGAATCGCGCCCTCCGGCAGCATCGTGCCGGTGGCGAGCGACAGCAACTTGTTGTCGCGCGCGGCGATCGCCGCGCCGGCCAGGCCCACAATCAGCGTCAGGTGCGCCGTGAACGGCGAGGCGCCCGGCACGTAGGTGCCGAACACCCGCTGCGCGACGATCTCCGCGAGCGGCAGGATCACGATGCCCAGCGCGGCGATCGCGGCCAGGCCGTCTTCGCCCCGGGCGGCCAGGCTGGTGGACCTCGCCTGCGGAAGTTCGCTCACTTCTTGGCCTTCCGGTAGGCCTCTCGCTCGCGCACGGCCGCGTCGAACGCGTCGGCAGGCACGAGGAAGCCCCGCTGCGTGTTCGTGATCTTGTCGGCCGCCGCGTGGAACTCAGCCAGGTTCTTGGCGTCGAGCGCCACGACGTTCAGGCCGGCCTTCTTCATCTCGTCAATGGCCTTGGCGTCGAGGCCCGGCGCGGCCGCGTTGACCTGCTTTTCCGTGTCGGCCGCCGCGGCCAGAATCTTCGCGCGGTCCTCGGGCGAGATCTGCTGCCAGGCCTTGTCCGTCATCACGGTCCCGGCCACGAGCGGGCCCAGACGCTGGTCGAGCATGTAGGGCGCGTCCCGGAAGAACTGCAGCGCCAGCGCGAAGAACGGCGGGCTCGGCGCCGCGTTGATCGAGCCGGTCGGAATCTTGAACTGCTTCGGAATTTCGCTGGTGGCCAGCGGCACCGCGTGGAAGCCGTTCTGGGCGTACCACTGCACGGCCTTGGCATCGCCCTCGGTGGTGTACAGATTCGCCGCCTGCAGCTCGGGGATCGTCCGGATCGGCTTCTTCGAGAACAGGCGCACCCAGCCGCCATTGCCCCAGTTGATCAGGTGGTACTTCTTCGCCTCGAGCCGCTGCGCGAGCATCGGGGTCAGCTTCTTCTGCACGTACTCGAGTTCCGCGTCCGATTCGAAGAAGAACGGGATGCCGAACACGTTGAACGCCGGATCGATTTCGCCGAGTCCCGCCACCATCATCGTCGCGGCCTGCAGGCCGTCCACCGACATCCGCGCGATGATCGACGATTCGCTCGGGAAGTTCGGCGGGAACACGCGCAGGGTGACGCGCTTATCCGTCGTCTTGGCCCAGACCGACCCCATCTGGTTGAGGGCGTCCGTCCACGGTGAATTCTCGGGCACCAGCGTGCCGAGCTTGATGATGACCGGCGCGGGCACCGGAGCTGGCGTCGACGCGGCCAGGGGCACCGCCAGCGCCAGGACGGTGGCGACGATGAGTCGAGAAGGAACCTTGCCGAACATGTCGAGAGCCTCCAATTGAACCGCTGTTACTTGAGGATGATGTCGTCGATGTGCGCCAGCAGCACGCGGGCCCGCTGCTGGGTGAGCAGCGTCGGGAGCCGGTTCGCCGGGTCTTTCTCGGGATCGATCGCCAGCGCCTGCTTCAGCAGCTTCTCGAATTCGTCCCGGTCCTGCTTGGACTTGGAGATGCCCATGGCGAGGGCGACGTAGGGTCCAGGCGACAGGTTCTGCTGCACTTCGAGGGCGCGCGCGAAGTGCTTGCGCGCGCGTTCCTCGGATCCGCCGAGCGCCTCGCCCTGGCTTTCCACGGTGATCATCAGTTCGTGCAGCGCGGCCCGGTTCCACAGTTCGTCGAGCGCCAGCGCGCGTTCGGCCAGCGCCCGGACCACGGGCCAGTCGATGACCAGTTCCGGATGGCTCATGCCGCCGAGCGAAATGGCGGCGCCGAGCGAGGCCGCCGACCAGTAGAGCAGCGGCACCTGCTCGCGCTTCGCCTGGCGCACGGCCGCCACCGGGTCGCTCTTGAGCAGCGGCGTGATGCCCTTGAACTTCACCTCGAGGGCGCGCCAGCAGAAGTCGCGGCCGCGCACGGCCAGCCGGAACGCGCGGGCGCTGACCTCCTGCGACTTGTCGAAGTCGTCGAACCGCAGGGCCTCGGCGTCCGGCTGGATGAAGCCGAACGCGTACTGCGTGTACTGGCTGCACGTCGCCGTGAGCAACGGCTCGTGCTTGGGAATCGAGGCCAGGAGGGACTCGTTCGTAATGAGCGCGAAATCCAGGGCGCCCCGGACGGTCTCCGGATCGTTGTGCGAGGTGACCACGCCGCCGGGCCCCGACAGCGTGTTGGCGACCGACTTCAGCAGCATCGGCTTGACGAGCTGGCAGCCGCCCAACCCCGTCAGCGCGACAGCCAGTGCCAGCGGAGCCAGGTACGCGGTGCGTCCGGAGAGTGTCCATAGGTTCAGCCGTTAAGCGTATACCGAGGCTCCCAGAAGCGTGCACCGGCCCTCCAGTGTGATCTGACGCATCGGCCGCGAAATGTTACAGGGCCGCCGCCGGCCGGCAGGACGTTACCCGAACGGCTTGTCGATGGCCATGCTCTGGCTGGTGAAGAAGTGCGCGCCGTCCTCGTCGAAGTACACGCAGTCCTCCAGCCGGATGCCGAACTCCCCGGGAATCGCAATCGTCGGCTCGTCGCTGAAGCACATGCCGGGCGCGAGCGGCGTGGTGTTGCCCCTGGTGAAGTTGGTCCACTCGTGGCCCTCGAGGCCGATGCCATGGCCGGTGCGATGGGGCAGTCCGGGCACCTTGTAGCCGGGGCCGAAGCCCGCGGCCTCGATGACCTTGCGGGCCGCCGCGTCCACGCTTTCGCACGTCGCGCCGAGCGTCATCGCCCGGAACGCCGCCGTCTGCGCTTCCTTCTCTTTCTGCCACACCTCGATTTGCCGCGCGCTCGGTTTTCCGAAGACCGTCGTCCGGGTGATGTCCGATGCGTAGCCCTCGCAGCTCGTGCCGCCGTCCACCATGACGATGTCGCCCTCTTTGATCTGCTGGGGCGTGATGCTGCCGTGGGGCAGCGCGGACCACTTGCCGACCTGCACGCTGGCGCCGCCGCTGAAGCCGAGCGCCTTGAAGGCCGCCGCGATGTTCGCCGACAGCTCGCCCTGCGTCATGCCGTGCTTCATGGTGGTGAAGGCCGCGCGGTAGGCGGCGATGGTGGCGTTATTGGCGCGCTGCATGAGCGCGATTTCGGCCTTCGATTTGTAGATGCGGCAGCCGGCGGTCACCGGCGTGGCGTCCACGATTTCGAAACCGGGCGCGGCCTTGCGCACACCGTCCGCGATGAAGAAGCGCACGCGTTCTTCCATGCCGATGCGGTGATGCTGCACGCCGCGATCCTGCACGAGGCCGGCGATGACGGCGTACGGACTCTCGTGTTCCTCCCACGTCCGGACCTCGTTGCCGAACTTGATCAGCTCGCGCGCGCGGTCTTCCTCGAACGCGGGGCAGACGTACGCCAGGTCGCCTTTGGCGGGGAGGACCACGCCGAACGTGCGCTCGCTCTGGCCCCAGCGCATGTTCGCGAAATAGAAGCAGGTGGGCGTGCCTTCCATGAAGATCGCGTCGATCTTCTGTTCGGCCATCAGCTTCTGGGCCTTGGCGATCCGCGCCCGCCGCTCGTCGTCGGCGATCGGCACGATGCCCGCGGTCATGGGTTTCAGCGCGCGGATGGCCTCCGGCAGGCTGGACGCGGCGGACTCGGTCGCGTCGGCCGGCGCGCCGGGCGCGCAACTGGCGGCGGCGGCACCGGCACCGATGGCGGCCGCACCAAGGAACTCTCGTCGATTCATGGCCGCAATACTACAACTACCGGGCCTGCGGCGCTGGGGACTCCTTCGTGGCCATGTAGCTCTTGCGGGCGCGGGCGGTCATGCCCGGCACCTTCACGCGCAGGTCGAGCTTGTGGAGCTTGCCGTCGAGCAGGCCCGGCGCGATGCCGATCAGGTACTGACGGTGGAGTTCGTCGGCCACGCGTGTGAACGTCGAGTTGAGCTCGGTCGTCTGCGAAATCTCGAAGTTGCCGCCGCCGGTCTCCGAGGTGAGCTTCCGCAGGAACGGATTGGGCCGCGTCACCACCCAGCTGCCGTTCGGGCCGCCGCGATAGCGATTGTGCATGCCGATCGCGTAGACCATCACGTGGTCATCCTGCGCGCGGTCGAGCACGTCGTTGCCGCCCATCCGGCTCGTCGTGTCCTCGCCGTCCGAGAGCGCCAGCACGACCTTGCGCTCGGGCGCGTCCTTGAGCTGCGCGACGCTCTGATAGAGCGCGTCCCACAGCCGCGTGCCGTTGCCGAACTGGACGCCGGTGCGCAAGTACCGGAGCAGCTCGTCCCGATTGGACGTGAAGCCGGGACTCAACAGGATCTTGTCGTCGAATGACGCGATCATCGCCCGGTCCTTCGCCAGGAGCCGCAGCATGAAGGCTTCCGCGGCCTCTTTCACGAAATCGAGCACGAGCGTCATGCTGCCGCTCGTATCGATGGCCGTCACGACGGCAATCGGCTGGACTTCGGTCACGAACAGCGTGATGGGCGTCGGCTTGCCGTTGTCCAGCACCTCGAAGTCGGCTTCCTTCAAGTCGGGGACGAGGCGGCCGTTCGAGTCGAGGACGGTGGCGTAGATCGGGACCGTCTGGACGCCGCCGCGGAAGATCCGCTGCTGCGGCGGTTGCGGGTCCTGCGTAAACGCCAGCGACGTCAACGCGACGGCGATGACGGCAACCCAAGCCGGTTTTGGCATGTTGGATTTACGTTACTCGGGCACGGGGGGGAGGTCAAAGGTCAGAGGAGAACCTACCTCTGACCTCTGACTTCTGACCTCTGACCTGTTCTAGTCTTTCTTCATCCAGACGTCTTCGAGCACCACCACCGATGTCATCAGCGTCTGGTCGCCGGCCTTGAGCCGCACGATGTAGGTGCCGGGATCGACGGCGCTCGATCCGCCGCCGCCCCCTCGTCCGCCGCCCGACACGAACGGCACGGTCTGTCCGCCGCGGCCACCACCACCGCCGCCGCGTCCGCCACCCTGGCCGCCTGCGCCCGCACCTCGAGCTCCCGCTCCGGCTTGTGCCGCCGCCTGGCCCGCTGCACCAGCGCCGGCCGCACCGGTCTGACCCGCCGCGCCCGCCGCACCTGCGCCCGCCACGCGTCCGCCGCCCGCGCCGCCTTGGCCCGCCGCAACTGCGCCAGCAGCGATGGCCACCGCGTCACGGTTGGTGTCCCACTGGAACCGGTTGAGGCCCGCCTGCACCTGCACCGTGATCGTGCGAATGACTTCGTTGCCCTGGACAATCTCGATCGTCGCCGGACCCATGTCGCTCTTCGCCCAGAACGACAACGCGGTGCCACCCTGCGGATTCTGCCCGCGGAACTGACGGCCCGTGACGCGCCGTGTCTCCTCGGCGTCGCTCTTCCACTGCACCGCCGGCCTCGGTTCGAACAGCACGAGGTTCGCGCTGCCCGCCTTGCCCAGCTGCTCGAGCGGCGTGATGTCGTCGAGGATGTAGAAGCTGCGCCCGTGCGTCGCGACGATCAGGTCGCGATCGCGCGGATGGATCAGCAGGTCGTCGACGCGCACCGTCGGCAGGCCGTTACTGAACCGCTGCCAGTTCCGCCCGCCGTCGAGCGTGATGTAGAGGCCGAACTCGGTGCCCGCGAACAGCAGGTTCGGGTTGTCGTAGTCCTCGCGGAACGCGTTGATCTGGCCCTTGGCCGGGAGGTTCCCCGCGACCGACGCCCACGTCTTGCCGTAGTCGGTCGTCTTGAACGCGTACGGCTTCCAGTCGTCGTTGCGGTGGTTGTCGAGCGACACGTAGGCCGTGGCCGCGTCGAAGTGCGACGGCTCGATGCGCGTGATCTGAATCGGACCCTTCACGCCCGGGAGGCTGCCCGCGACGTTGGCGAACGTCTCGCCGCCGTTCAGGCTGATCTGCAGGTTGCCGTCGTCGGTGCCGACGTAGATCACACCGGCGCGCACCGGCGATTCCGCGATCGCCGTGATCACCGAGTTGTTCGAGTAGCCGTCGTGCTTGCTGGCCATCGGCGCGCGGCCGGGCACGCCCATGATCGGATTCGCGAACCGGTCAACATTGTTCGTCAGGTCGGTCGTGTTCATCGTCCACGTGTCGCCGCGGTTCGTGGACTTGAAGAAGAACTGCGCGCCCGTGTAGATCACCGCCGGGTTGTGGGGCGAAAGCTCGATCGGCGTGTTCCAGTAGAAGCGGAATGGCACCGGCTGCGCCGGGGCGTTCAGGATGTTACCCGCGCCGCCGCCGCGGCCGCCGCCACCCTGGCCGCCCCCGCCGCCGGCTCGACCGCCGGCCCCTTGCCCTTGGCCCGCCGTCGCTGCGCCAACAGCGGACCCGGCTGCGCCCGCCTGTCCCGCGCCGGCCGCCGCCGCGCCCGTTTGTGCCGGTGGGCCTGCCGGAGGCGCCGCCGGGGCGCCGCCGCGCCCGCCGCCGCCGGGTGCTTGCGGGCGAACGCTCCGGCTCGTGCCGTCAGCCAGATTCAGCCGGCTCATCGCGCCGTTCTGCGACTCCGAATAGATGATGCGCCAGTCACTCGGATCCTGCCGCGTGTAGAAGCCGTCGCCGCCGCCGACGTTGTACCAGTCGGTATTCACCGCGCCGCTGCCGGACCGCACCGCGCTCGGGCCGCACCACGATCCGTTGTCCTGCAGGCCGCCGCACACGTGGTACGGACGCCGCATGTCGGCCGAGACCTGGTAGAACTGGCCGAGCGGCATGTTGTTGTTGTAGTCCCACGTCTGGCCGCCGTCGTAGCTGAGGTCGAGCCCGCCGTCGTGGCCGACCGCCACCATGCGCGGCTCCTTCGGACTGATCCAGATCGCGTGGTAGTCACCGTGGCCCGTGCCCTGGACGCCGCGCCACGTCTTGCCGCCGTCGATGGACACCTGCGCCGTCGCGCCGCCCTGGAACACCTTGTCCGAGTTCGACGGATCAACCCGGATCTGGCTGTAATAGATGGGCCGGTCATTGACGTTCGACAGGAACGTCCACGTCTTGCCGGCATCGTTCGATCGCCACACGCCGCTCTTGTTCGGGCCGCCGTTCTGCGCCCGCTGGGAGTCGCCGCTGTTGCCCGGTCCGCCGTCATCGGCCACGCCCACCTGGATGCCCGCTTCCGCGCCGGACTCGACGATGGCGTAGAGGATCTTCGGATTGGCGCGATGAATGTCGATGCCGATGCGGCCGATGATGCCGTCGGGCGGGTTCGGCCAGCCGTTGCCCGTGATCTTCGTCCAGGTCTTGCCGGTGTCGATCGATTTCCACAGGCCGCTGCCCGCGCCGCCGCCGTTGAAGCCCCACCACGTGCGCCGCCGCTGATAGGAGGCGGCGTAGACGACCGTCGGCGTCACCGGATCGATCGCGACGTCAATGAAGCCCGTGTCGGCATCGATGTACTTCGACTTGTCCCACGTCTTGCCGCCGTCGATGGACTTGTACAGCCCGCGCTCCTCGTTCGGGCCGAACAGATGGCCGACCGCCGCGACGAACACGATGTTGGGATCCTTCGGATGCACGGCCACGCGGCCGATCGACTGCGTGTCCTCCAGGCCGAGGTGCGTCCACGTCTGGCCGCCGTCGGTCGTCTTGTAGACGCCGTTGCCGATCGTGGAGCTCTGCCGGCCGTTCGGCTCGCCCATGCCCACGTACACGGTGTTCGAGTCGCTCGGCGCGATGGCGATGTCGCCGACCGACGAGGCCGGCAGGTTGTCCATCATCGACGTCCACGTGCGGCCGCCGTTGGTCGTCTTCCACACGCCGCCCGAGGCGAAGCCCGCGTACATCAGGAAGGGATCGTTGATGGCGCCTTCGATGTCATCCACGCGCCCGCCCATCACGGCCGGGCCGATCGAGCGGAACGTGAATCCCCGAAACATCGGATCGGTGGTCGGATTGATGGGCGCGGCCGGCGCCTGGCCGGCGCCGCCAAATCCCTGCGCCAGCAATCCACCGCCGAGCAGGAGGCAGAGGCCGACGATGCCAAGGGTACGAAGTCGGACGCGGAATCGTGAAGTCATGGTGGCGGAACAATAACAGGAAAGGTCAGAGGTCAGAAAACAGGAAAGGTCAGAGGTCAGAAGTCGGAAGTCAGAGGTAAGGTAGAGAGGCATGGCGCTTGTCGTTTTTGACCTGGACGGCACTCTGGTCGATTCACGCCTGGATTTGGCCGAGAGCACGAACGAGGTGCTGGCCACGTATGGCGCGCCGGCGCTGCCCGTCGACCGCGTCGCGATGATGGTGGGGGAGGGCGCGCGGAAGCTGGTGGAACGGGCGCTCGCGGCCGCCGGCCTCGACGCAGCCGAACCCGAGGCGCTGGCGCGGTTCCTCGAGATCTACGGCCGGCGGCTGCTGGTGCACACGCGGCCGTACGAAGGCGTCCCGGAGGTTCTGGCCTGTCTCAGCGCTGACGTGCCGCTCGCGGTCCTGACCAACAAGCCGGGTGCGCTCACGCAGCGGCTGCTCGACGCCTTCGATTTGACGCGCCACTTCACGCAAGTGATTGGCGGCGATTCGCCATGGGGCCGCAAGCCCGATCCCGCCGGCCTGGCCGCGCTCATGCAGGCGCACGACTCGGCCGCGGCCGAAACGTGGCTCGTCGGGGATTCGATGATCGACGTGGAAACCGCCCGACGGGCCGGCACGCGGATGTGCGTCGTGCTGTACGGCTTCGGACAGCTGCGCGGGGAATTGGCGCTCGACGGCACCGAAGCGGTGGCCCGCACGCCGGCGGAGATTCTTCATGCCCTTCATGGTTAGTTGCTCGTGAAAGGACCGGGTTCAGATGCGATTGGACAGACGAACGACGTGGCTGTGGGTCGCCGTGCTGGCGGCGGGGTGTGCATCAGGGGGCACGGCGCCGGCGCGCACGCCCGCGCCGGCGGCCACCGCGGTCAGCCAGCCGGCCCAGTTGCCCGAAAGCATCCGCTGGATGCAGAACTCGGCCGAGTACGTGGCGATCGCCACGCAAACGTACCGGTTGGCGACGGCACGTGTTGAAACAGACGCGCGCGGCCGGCAGGCGGGCACGTGGGCCGTCATCCTCGATGCCGATGACACGGTCATCAACAACATCGAGTATCAGGCGGGTCTGTTCCGGGGCGGCGTGACGCACACACCCGAACGCTTCACGGCATGGGTGCGGCAGCGCGCCTCCACGGCCGTGCCCGGCGCGAAGGGCTTCCTGGCCCGTGTCCATGAACTCGGCGGGCGCGTCGCGATCGTGACGAACCGGCTCCAAATCGAATGCGACGACACAGCCGCGATGCTGCGCATGCTCTCGTTGACGTTCGACGCCGTCATCTGCCGCCCGGAAGGCGCGCCGGCCAGCGCGGACAAGACGCCGCGCCACCGCGCCGTCGCCGCGGGCCAGACCGCCGCGAGCTCCACGCCGGTGGACGTGCTCGTCTATGTGGGCGACAACATCATCGACTTCCCAAATGGCAGCCAGGCGATGCGGGCCCAGGGCGAAGCCGCGTTCGGCGACGTCGGCGTCCGCTGGTTCGTGCTGCCGAATCCCATGTACGGCAGCTGGCAGTAGGGCAGGTCAGAAGTCAGAGGTCAGAAGTCAGAGGTAACTTCGACGGTCGAACTTCGAAGCTCAATCCTAGAGGTGCCGATGTCCAGGCGATACCGACTGGTCTTGATGACGACAGTGGTGATCGCCGTCGCGATGCTGCCGATGGCGGCGCAGCCACAGGCGCCGCGCCCGACAACGCTGGCGGGGCGGTCAACGGTGTATGCGCCGAATGCGGCGATCGCCACCAGCCAACCGCTGGCCACCGCCGCCGGTCTGGCCGTGCTCGAACGCGGCGGGAATGCGATTGACGCGGCGGTGGTCGCTGCGGCGGTGCTGACGGTGGTCGAGCCGAACATGACCGGTGTCGGCGGCGACCTGTTCGCGATCGTATGGTCCGCGCGCGACAAGGCCCTGCAGGGATTGAACGCGAGCGGCCGCAGCGGATCGCTGATGGCCCGCGAAACGCTGGCGGCGCGCAAGCGCACGCGCATCAGCCAGGGCATCGAGTCCGTGACGGTGCCGGGCGCGCTGTCCGGCTGGGCAGCGCTCCTGCAGAAGTACGGCACGCTGCCGCTGGCTGACGCGCTGGCGCCGGCGATCGCGATTGCCGAGAACGGTTTTCCGGTGACGCCGATCATCGCGAGTCAGTGGGCGGCCGAGGCGACGTTGCTGCGGCGCGATGACGGCGCGCGCGCGACGTTGCTCGTCGACGGCGCGCGCGCGCCAGCAGCGGGCGAGTGGTTCCGCAATCCCGATCTGGCGCGGACGTACCGCGCGATCGCGACGAACGGGCCGTCGTACCTCTACGGAGGCGCGCTCGGCCGGCAGATCGCGGAGTTCACACAGTCCAAGGGTGGATTCCTGACGCCTGACGACTTTGCCGCGCACCAGGTCGAATGGGTGCAGCCGATCAGCGTGCCGTTCAAGGGCTACCGGCTATGGGAGCTTCCGCCCAACAGCCAGGGCGTCGCGGCCCTCGAGATGCTGCGCATTCTCGAGTCGTACGACCTGAAAGCGATGGGCCACAACTCGGCGGCCTATCTGCATCACCTGATTGAGGCCAAGAAACTGGCGTACGCCGACATCGAGTATTACGTGGGCGACCCGGCATTCATGACGGAGCCCGCCGATCGGTTCCTGTCGGATGACTACGTGAGGACGCGGCGCGCCCTGCTCGATCCGTCACGGGCGATGGAACGAACCGATCCCGGCCGTGCCGCGACCGCCAGCGACACGATCTACCTGGCCGTGTCGGACGCGCAGGGCAACATGGTGTCGCTCATCAACTCCGTCTTCGACTACTTCGGCAGCGGCATCGTCGTGCCGGGCACTGGAGTGCTGCTGCACGACCGGGGCGTGGGCTTCACGATGGACGAGGGCCGCGCGAACACCGTGGCGCCACGGAAGCGGCCCTTCCACACCATCATTCCCGCCTTCGTCACGAAGACGGCCCGCAACGCCGGCGTCCTGCGCGACGCGTCGGGCGACGAGCCCTACATGGCGTTCGGCGTGATGGGCGGCGCGATGCAGCCGCAGGGCCACGTGCAGGTACTGCTGAATCTGCTGGTCTTCGGCATGGACCCGCAGCAGGCCGTGGATGCCGCGCGCTTCCGCCACATGACCGGCCGGCGCGTGGCGCTCGAGTCGCCGATCGGCGACCGCGTGCGGGCGGCGCTGACGGGGATGGGGCACGAGATCGTCGACGAGCGCGACATCGCGTTCGGGGGCGCGCAACTCGTCATGAAACTGCCGCGCGGATGGGCCGCGGCGTCCGATCCGCGGAAGGACGGCCACGCGGCGGGAAGGTAGGGAAGGTTCGCTACACGACGTAGTGCTCACCGCCGGCCGCGCGTCGCGCGAACCGATCCGCGGCGAACGGAGACAAGTCGAATTGCGGATCCCTGCCCGCAATCACGTCCGCCAGGATGCGGCCGGCCGCGGGCGAGTGCTGAAACCCGTGACCGCTGAAACCCGCGATCACGAACAGGCCTGTGACCTCGTGTGACGGGCCAATGATCGGATTCGCGTCCGGCGTCACCTCGTAGAGGCCCGCCCACGCATGAGAAATCGCGGCGTCGGCGAGCGCCGGCAGGCGCCGGACCGCCGCGTCAATCACGTGCGGCAGAAAATCCCACTGCACGGTCGTGTCGAACGTGGGCGCTTCGTCCCTGTCGCCCATGCCGAACAGGATGCCCGCGCCCTCGCGGTGAAAATAGAACGTGGTGTCGAAGTCGATGACCATGATGCGCGACCCCGGCACGCCAGCCGGCGGCGCCTGCGCAATGAAGATGTGACGGCGATAGGGCTCCACGGGCACGTCCGCGCCCGCCATCCGCCCGATCGCTCTCGCGTGCGGGCCAGCCGCATTCACGATGACCGGCGCGTCAATATCGCCGCGGGTCGTGGACACGCCCGTGACGCGCCCCTGCGCCACCCGAATGCCGGTGACCTCGGTATCGCGCTCGATGCGGACGCCCGCGGCCTGCGCCCGCTTCGCAAACCCCATCGTCACGCCATTGGGATCGGCGATGCCGTCACGCTGGCAGAACGTCGCGGCGAGGACACCGTCGGTCCGCAGGCCAGGGGCGAGCCTCGCCGCCTCGTCCGGATTCAGCCAATCGACCGCCACGCCGAGGCGTCGCTGCCGCTCGACGTTCTCGCGGAACGTGGCCACGCTCCCCGGTGAAGCGAGCAGGAACAGATACCCATCCTGATGGAAATCGACCGGCTGGCCGACGACGTCCTCGAAGTGCTCGAGCATGCGAATGGACTCAATCGACAACGCGATGTTGGCATCGTGCGAGAACTGATGGCGCACGCCGCCGGCATTGCGGCCCGTCGATCCGGCGCCGAGCCGGGTGTCGCGCTCGACCAGTACGACATCGGTGATGCCGAGCGTGGCGAGATGAAAGGCGACGCTCGCCCCCATGCACCCGCCGCCGATGATGACGACGTCAGCCGCAGGCTTCATGCGCCGGAACCCGACGAACCCGACGAACCCGACGAACCCGGCGAACCCGACGAACCCGAGAACCCGAGAACCCGTGCAATGACCGGCGCCAGCGCATCCGCCATGCGCCGATAGCCGTCGATGTCCGGGTGCAAGCCGTCAGGGGAGGCCGCGAGGCGATCGGCGTCGGCGGGGTCGGCGACGGCGTCACGCGTGTCGGCGAACCAGAGGCCGGCCCGGCTCTCGGGGGCCTCACGAATCCACGTATTGATCGCGCGCATGCGCGCATTCTGGTCCGGCGTGGCGGTGTTGTAGGGAACGATGGTGCCGGCGACGACCGCGATGCCGGCGCCGCGGGCCCGGTCGTACATCGCGCCGAGTTGCCCCGTGACGTGATCCGCGCCAAGGCCCTGATAGACGTCGTTGACGCCGGCGATGATGACGACGACGGATGGGGTGTGTGCCAGCACGTCGCGATCGAATCGCGCGGCAATCTCGTCGCTGCGCTCGCCGTTCACGCCGCAGTTGAGGACGCGCCAGTCCGGATGCGCGCGCCGCAGCCAGTACGCGAACTGGCTGCGCTCGTCGCCTTCGCCAGACGAGGGCGCTTCGATCGGCGACTTGAACAGCGGCGTGCCGGCCGTGGTCGAGTCGCCGAGGCAGACGATCATTTGATGGGACCGGCCCCCACGTGACCGGCCACCGCCTCGGCGCCCCGCAGCACGCGCAGGAGGTTCCGGCCGGCGATCTTCTTGATGTCCTCGTCCCCGTACCCGCGCTTCAGCAGTTCCGCCATCAGCGCCGGATAGGTCGACACGTCCTCGAGGCCCTGGATCACGGTGGTGATGCCGTCGAAGTCGCCGCCCAGCCCGATGGAATCGATGCCCGCGATCGTGCGGATGTGATCGATGTGATCGGCCACCTGGGAGAGCGTGGCGCGGGGCGCCGGGTTGGCCGCCCGCCAGGTGTCGATGCCCTTGGCGATGGCGGCGGCGTTGCCGCCGGCGGCGGTCAGCCGGTTCCGCTCGGCCGTTTCGCGCGCGTTGTAGTCCGCCACCTGCTGGGAAATGAACTGCGGCACGAACGTCACCATCACGACGCCGCCGTTCTTGGGGACCAGGCGGAGGATGTCGTCGGGCACGTTGCGCGGCACGTCGGTCAGCGCGCGGGCGGAGGAGTGCGAAAAGATCGCCGGCGCGGTCGTCGTCTTGAGCACGGCGGCCATCGTGGCCGGCGAGGTGTGGCTGAGGTCCACGAGCATGCCGAGCCGGTTCATCTCGTGGATGACTTCCTCGCCGAAGGGCGACAGGCCGTTGAGCGTCGGCGTGTCGGTCGCGGAATCCGCCCACGGCACGTTCAGGCTGTGCGTCAGCGTCATGTAGCGCGCGCCGAGCCGGTACATCATCCGCAGCGCCCCGAGCGAGGAATTGATCGAGTGCCCGCCTTCCATGCCGATCAGCGACGCGATCTTGCCCTGCTTCTGGATGCGCTCGATGTCCGCGGCCGTGAGCGCGAGCTCCAGCCGATCGGGATGGCGTTTGAGCATGCGATGGACGAGATCGATTTGATCGAGCACCTGGGTGACGGACGCGGCGGGGTCGGTGCCCGGCGGGGGGAGGGCACGTAGACCGACCAGAACTGGCCGCCGACGCCGCCCGCGCTCAGCCGCGCGAGGTCCGTCATCAGCGCCGGCTGCGGCCGGCTGATGTCGAACGCGTTGAGGTCGCCGTTGGCGCGCTCGCGCACCTGCTCGGCGTAGTCATTGTGCCCGTCGATGACCGGCACGTCGCGGAGCAGGCGCCTGGCGCGTTCCAGCAGCGGGTCGGCCTGCGGCGTGAGCGCGGCCGCCAGCGGCGCGGCGAGCAGGGCGATGGCGAGGACCAGGATCGGCTTGGGCATGAACGGATTATAGTGAGGACGCCATGCGCACACGCATCAGCTTCCTGCTCAGCGCGATCGTCGTCCTGGCTGGCGCCACGGTCTCGCCGCGGGCGCAAGGCCCCGTGCAGGGCCCCGGCACGCCGGCCGCCATGCGGGCGCGGATTGACGGCATCGCGAAGGAGATCTTCCCCGCGATCGTCGAGATCCGGCGGGACATCCATCGCAATCCCGAGCTCGGCTTCCACGAGGTGCGCACGTCCAAGCTCGTCGCTGACCGGTTGCGCGCGCTGAAGTTCGACGAGGTGCGCACCGGCGTCGGCGGCACGGGCGTGGTGGGCGTGCTGAAGGGCGGGCGCCCCGGACCGGTCGTGGCCGTGCGCGCGGACATGGACGCGCTGCCGCTGCAGGAACTGATCGACGTGCCCTACAAGTCGCTCGTGCCGAACGTGAAGCACGCCTGCGGCCACGACGGCCACACCTCGATCGCGCTCGGCGTCGCGGAGATCTTCAGCCTGATGCGCGCGGATCTGCCGGGTACCGTCGTGTTCCTGTTCCAGCCGGCCGAGGAAGGCGATCCGGATGGCGGGCCGTCCGGCGCGCGCCGGGTCCTCGCCGACTGGCCGCTCACGAACCCGACACCGTCCGCGATCTTTGGACTCCATGTCCAGCCGGAACTCTCCGTCGGCCAGGTCGGTTACGTGAGCGGCGCGTCGATGGCGAGTTCGGATCGCTTCTCGGCGAAGATCATCGGCAAGGCGACGCACGGCGCGATGCCGCACACGGGCATCGATCCGATGCCGATCGCGGCCGAAGTCATCAGCGCGTTCCAGACCATTCCCGCTCGCCAGATCGACGCGCGCACGCCGACGGTCGTCAGCGTGGGCACCATCGCCGGCGGCACGCGCTACAACATCATTGCCGACAGCGTGACGCTCACCGGCACCGTGCGGTCCCTCAACCAGGAGGGCCCGGCGATGGTGAAGGCCCGCATGGAGGCGATTCTGAAGGGCGTGACCGAAAGCCGCGGCGCGTCGTACACGTTCGACTACGTGCAGAACGCGCCGGTGACGTTCAACGACCCCGCGCTCGTGGCCGCGTCGCTGCCCGCGTTGCGGTCGGTCGTCGGCGACGGCCTGGTCAACCCGCCGGCCCAGATGGTCGCGGAGGACTTCGCGTTCTACCAGCAGCGCATCCCGGGTTTCTACTTCTTTCTGGGTGTCGCCAATCCGGCCAAGCACATCACCGCGATGTGGCACACCGAGTACTTCGATCTGGACGAGGACGCCCTGCTGATCGGCATGCGCGCCATGGCCACCGTCGTGGCCGACTATCTGCATCGGGCGAAGTAGATCGGCGGGTATAATAGCCCCGCCTTGGAAGGCAAGATTCACCGCGCGCGAACGTCGAACACGGCTGGGCGACCTCCTGGTCGCCGGCGGGGCGATCACTGCGGAACAACTCACGCACGCCCTGAGCCAGGCGAAGACGCAGAAACTGCCGATCGGGCAGATGCTGGTCAAGCTGGGATTCGTCACCGACGAAGCGATGCGGGTGGCGCTGTCCAGCCAGCTTGGCGTGCCGTTCATCGACCTGGACAAGGTCGTGATCGATCGCGCGCTCGCCCGGCTCGTGAACCGCGCTTTCGCGCGGCGGCACCTGCTCCTGCCCGTCGCGCAATCCGGCCGCACGCTGACGATTGCGATGGACGATCCGACCGGGCGACCGTCGCCGATGAAATCGCCCGCGTGAGCGGCATGACGGTCGCCGTCGTGACGTCGTCGAGCCGCGGGATTCAGCGGGCGTTGCGGCGGCTCTACGATGCGGATGACGCGTCTGCTGATGAAGGCGGCGGGCTCGATCGTGCCCGAGTCCGCGCCCAACGCCGCCGATCTGCCGGCGCAGGTGCTCGACGAACAAACGGTCCAGCGCGCGGATGAACTGCTGCAACACGTGCTGTCATGCGCGCGATCGACAGCCGCTGCAGCGACATCCATTTCGAGATGCTCTCGAGCGGATTCCACGTGCGGTTCCGCATCGACGGCGTGTTGCGCGATCCGGATTTCGGGCTGACGCAGCCGGCCCTCGATCGCAACGCGCGGGAGATCGTGTCGCGCATCAAGATCCTCAGCAAGCTCGACATCGCCGAACGCCGTCGGCCGCAGGACGGCAGTTTCCAGGTGTCGGCCGATCGCGCCGGCGCCAAGGCCAGCATCGATCTGCGCGTGTCCGTGATCCCGTCCTACTCCGGCGAAAGCGTGGTCATCCGCATTCTCGATCGGACCGGCGCGCCGACCGGCATGGAGTCGCTGAATCTCGATCCGGCCATGCTGGACAAGATCAGGCAGGCCTTGAGCCGGACGGCGGGCATCTTTCTCGTGACGGGGCCGACCGGGTCCGGCAAGTCGACGACGCTGTATGCCTGCCTGAGGCACCTGAATCGAAGCCGGAAATCCGCGTCCTGACCGCCGAGGACCCGGTGGAGTACGTCTACGAGGGACTCAGTCAGTCGGAGGTCAACAGCCGAGATCGGCAATACCTTCGCGGCGTTCCTGCGCGCGTTCCTCCGCCACGATCCGGAAGTCATCATCGTGGGCGAGATTCGTGACGAGGAGACGGCGGAGATGGCGTTTCGAGCGGCGCAGACAGGACACCTGCTGCTCAGCACGCTGCATACGAATTCCGCGATCGAGGCGATGCCCCGGCTCATGGACCTGGGCGTCGATTCGTCGCTGATGGCCGCGTCACTCATCGGCGTCATGTCCCAGCGGCTGGCGCGCGAGGTCTGTCCCGAATGCCGGAAGCCGGACCAGCCCCATGCCGAGCTCGTGCGAGAGTTCTTCGGGAGTGTGACGCCGGATGTGGTCTTCGCGAAGGGGGCCGGGTGCGAGCGACTGCCACTTTGCCGGCTACCGAGGCCGGGCCCTCGTCGCCGACCTGTGGATTCCCGACGAGCACGATCGCCTGCTGATCATGCGCAAGGCGCCGTTCGAGGACGTGCGCAAGAGCGCCGCGCGGACGATGATGACGATGGCGCAGGACGCGCACCGCCGCCTGAAGGCGGGCCGCACGACGCTGGAGGAACTCGCGCGCGTGCTGCCGTATGCCGCCATCGTGGAGCACCGCGAGCAGGCGCTGGCTCGGTCGAAGGGATAACGCGAATATGGTGTCACTCTCGCTCGACTGGCACGGCGATCTCAAATTTGCCAACAGCCCGGGCAGTCCGGCGATCGAGCTGCACAGCTCCACGCAGGGCGTGTCGTCGCCGGTGCAGGCGCTGGCCTATTCCGTGATGGCGTGCATGGCGATGGACGTCGTGCACGTGATCCAGAAAGGGCGGCATCCGCTCCAGGCCATGACGGTGAAGTTCCACGGCGAGCGCGCCACGGAGCATCCGCGCCGGTTCGTCTCGATGACGATCGCGTTCGACATCACCGGGCAGATGGACGACAAGGTCGTGGAACGGGCGATCGATCTCTCGCGGCACAAGTACTGCTCGGTGTGGAACTGCGTGCGGCCAGACGTGGAACTCCGCACGTCGTTCACCCTCCATCCCTAGCGGGACCGCGCCGTGCGCCCCTCACGACGCGCCTACCTGGACTGGCTGCGGGGCGTGGCCGTGCTGTGCATGATCGAATGGCACGTGATCGACGCCTGGACCGTCACGGCCGGGCGTGACGGCGCCGCGTGGGGGGCGATCGTCGTGATGGGCGGCATGGCCGCGCCGCTGTTCCTGTTCCTGGCCGGTGTGTCCGTGCCGTTCGCCATCGGCGCGCACGTCAGCCGCGGCGCCGACAGGCGCCGTGCCGCAGGGCTGGTGCAGCGGCGCGGGTGGGAAGTGTTCGGCCTCGCGCACCTGTTCCGTCTGCAGTCATTCCTGCTCAATCCCAACGCGAAATGGTCGGGCCTGCTGAAGCCGGACATCCTGAACATCCTCGGCCTCGGGCTGGCCGGCACGTCCTGGCTGGTCGGGCGCGGCGGGGCGCGGGGCCGGCGCGCCTGGTGGCTGTTGCTGCCGGCGGCCATGGTGCTCGCGCTGACGCCAGCCTCGCGCCACTGGTGGTGGCCGACGCTGTTGCATCCGAGGCTCGAGGCGTACATCCGGCCCAGCATCTATGGCGTGTTCGCCCTGTTTCCCTGGGTGGCGTACATGCCGGTCGGCGCGTTCGTCGGACTCCTGATCGCCGATCCGAATGACGACGCGGGCGAGCGGCGGCTGCATCGGCGATTGGCGGTGTACGGCGCGGCGGCGGCGGCGGCTGGCTTCGCACTCGGCGTCATGCCGGTGCCCGCGGCCCTCGCGGATGGGGCCCGCGTGTGGTCGCGGTTCCTGACATTCGCGGGGCTCATGACCGCCGCGGTCTGGGCGGCGTGGGTGTGGATGCGATCGCCGCGGTCCGCGTCAACGTCGGGACCGCTGCTCCTGTTCGGGCGCACGTCCCTGTTCGTGTACTGGGTGCACGTCGAGCTCGCGTACGGATTTCTCAGCTACCCGCTTCACCACGCACTGCCGCTGGGCTGGTCAGTACTGGGATTCGCGACGGTGACGTTTGCGATGTACGCCGCGGCGCGCTGGTGGGCGGGGAGACGGGCGGGGCTGTGGATACCGGCGGAGATGAAAGCGAGTAACTAACAACTAACAACTAACAACTAACAACTAACAACTAACAAGTACGGAACGCAGAGCACGCGTGCCCACTGGTTAGTTGTTAGTTGCCACGTGTTAGTTATCTATTTCACTATGTCATTCCAGTTCAGGATCGAGTTGAACACCATGTTGAACTCGCCGTGGTTCTGCCAGCGGTAGATCGGGTTCGTCGTGAACATGATGACCCGGCCCTTGCCGCGGGAGGCTTCGGGGACGTCGACCGCGAACGCGCGCTGGCGCAGGGCGTCGGTGCCGTCGCCCAGCCCGCTCAGCACGGCGGCGTCGCCGCCGACGTACCGCGCCAGGATGTTGCCCTGATCGGCCACACCGACGCGGAATACCTGACCGCCCTCGTATTTCACGGGAATGATCTTGTCCGGATAGCCGTAGAACACCGGGTGATCGGTCTTGACGATCTCCGCCTGGATCAACGGCTTCTGCGCGTTCACGCCGGTGACCGATTCGGTGTCGATTGAGCGCGCCCAACCGAATTCGATCGGGAATCGCACCGTGCCGACGGTCGTGATCAACGTGCCGCCGGCCTCGAGGAACGCCTGGAACGCGTCCACGCCCTCCTGGCCGAATCCGCCGCTCATGTCCGGCGTCTCGCCGTACAGGCCCAGCGACTTGTACTTGTCGCTCTTGAGGTACGGCTGCGGCTGCGCCGCCGGCTGCTGCATGACGGACGCGCGCGAAATCGACTGCGCCGCCATCAGGATCACGTCGTAATCCGCCTTGAGGTTGCCCTTCTTGACGCGGTCCTTGAAGATCAGGTCGAACGGAATGCCGAACTGATCGAACGCGTGGCGGTACCAGCCGAGCTCCTGCGTGCCGCTCCACTGCGAGTAGATCGCGATGCGCGGCGCATCGCCGTCGTGCATCGCGCCGGCGGGGAGCGCCGTCAGTGCCGCGGCCGTGAGGCCCAGCGAGTCCGCCGCCGTCCGCGCCGCCTGCAGATCCGCAGCCGAGCCCGTGACGATGAAGGAGCCGGCCGGAAAATCGACGCCTTCAGCGGTGAACGGCTTCTCGGCGATCTTCATGGCCGCGCCCCGTACCTTGTAGCGGAACGCAATCATGTTGTTCGAGCCGTAGTGCGCCACGGCCAGGCCGGCGCTGCCGGCGCCGGTGATCTTGCCCTTGAGTACGTCCGACTTCAGCAACGTCGTCGGCGCGTCCAGAATCGTCTTGTCCGCGATTTCCTTCACGTCCACGTTGAACGCGTACCCCATCGTCCAGCCGCTGTCGTCGTAGGTGCGCAGCGCGGGATCGGGATAGTTCTGCTTCTCGAGCAGGTTCTTCGCGAGCCGCCAGTACGGCTGGCCGCCCTTGATGACGTAGGAGCCGGCGGGATACGACGTCTCCCCGATCTTGACCTCGGCGTTGGCCGTGCCGACTTCGATGCCCTGCAGCCTGAGGATGCGCACGAGCTCGGCCGGTTTCGTCATGTCGCGCTGGACCGGGATGACGTAGCCGTACGGCGCCTGCTTCAGGCCGGCGTCGAGCGAGTTCTTCGTCTTGGTGTAGAAGTTCTCGAGCACCAGATTCGGGAACATCGACGTCAGCTGGAGCGAGGACAGCACGCCCGTCTGCATGTAGTTCGTGTTGTCGCGCCGCGTGAAGTTGTTCGCGGCGCCCGGCGGCACCTGGATGCCGCGGTACCATTCGCGATCCTGGCCGCCGCCGCGGCCGGTCGGAACGCCGCCGCCGCGTCCGCCCCCGCCGCCGGCACCCGCGCCCGCGGCGCCGCGTCCCTGTGCGGCGCCCGCCGGCGGTGCGCCGACACCCGCGGCTCCGCCGCCGGCGCCTCGTCCGCCACCCGCACCGCCGCGACCCTGGCCCGCCCCGGCGCCCGCGACCCCCGTGGCCGCGCCGCCCGCACCTCGACCAGCTGCCGCGCCGCCCCGTCGCACCTGTCGCACCCGTCGTACCCGTCGTGCCTGTCGTGACGTCCCGCCCCGATTGCGTCTCGTACATCTTCATCATGCCGTTGTGGTTGTAGGCGACCGATCCGAGATATCCCGGCGACCAGCCGTCCATGAAGGCCCACGTGTACACGCCCGGCATGCCCCACTTGGTCATCTGGGCGAGTTCCCAGTTGGCGAAGAACGGCAACTCGGCGAACAGCAGCGGGTCGAGATTCGGATTCTGCGGCGGCCCGCCGGTGTAGGTGTACATCAGCGCCAGCGATTCGTGCAGGTCGTGCATGATCGGCGGATGCGCGGTGTAGTACCAGTTCGTGATCGCGCGCATCGACACCTGCGAGAGGTTAATGTCGCGGTTGTTGTCGTGATAGACGTACTTGCCCCAGTAGGGCACGCCACCGCCGCCACCGCCGCCGCGACCCGCTGCGGGTGCTCCAGGCGCGCCAGCCGCAGCCGCGACCTGCGCCATTTCCAGGCCGCGATTGAACCAGTCGACGTTGCGATCGCGCCCGTCCGGGTCGGCGACCGGCGTGACCGACACGTACATGTTGTCGCGAATCTGCGAAATGACCGGCGACGTTTCTGTCGCGAGCCGGTACACCAGCTCCATCAGCATCTCGGAGGGGCCCGTTTCGCCGCTGTGCAACCCGCCCATCAGGTGGTAGTTCGGCTTCGTCGTCGCGACGAGCTGCTTCGCCTGCGCGTCGGTCAGCCCGCGCGGGTCGGCCAGTTTCGCGAGGTTGTCGCGGTTCTGTTGCAGGTTCTTGATGTTGGCGTCCGACGACACCCACACGACCACAAGCTCGCGGTCCTCGTCGGACTTGCCGATCGTCTCCACCTTCACGCGCGGCGTCGCCGCGGCGAGCGCGCGGTAGTACTTCACGATGTCCGCGTAGTAGGTGAGTTTCTGCGGCGCGCCGACGTGATAGCCGAGCACGTCCTTCGGACTCGGAATCCCGGCGACCTTCGGCAAGTGATCGACGAGCGGGCTGCCGTAGCGCGCCTCGCCGGTCCACTCCCGGTACGCTTTCGCGAAATCTTCGTCCTGCGTTTGCTTGGGATCGCGGGTCTCCGTGACCCATTGCTGCGCCGGCGCCACGACGCCGGCGAGCAGTATGACGAGGAGGCCCGTGACCAGGGTCCAGAATCGCGTGCGGGAAGTGCTCGGAGCGCTCATCGCTGTAACTCCTTTATGCAGTGCTAGTTAGAAACGACGCCCGAAGGCTGCTTGAGATTACCCAGCCGTGGCTAATAGAATCCCTCGACCCCCGCTTTTCCGGAGGGCGCCCCGGGTCACGAAAGGGCCTCTGACTGCCTATGATTAGTGTCGCCGCGCTTCGAATGCAGCAATTTGGCGTGCAATTCTATCAGGCTTCGCTGACCGCCAAGGACATCGACAAACTCGTCCGGTTTGAAGTGCTGAGCTACGGCGAGCACGGCAAAGGGCCCGGCGTGCGGGGCAGTGCCCGGCAGTCGAAAGTCCACTGGGACATGCTGGAGCGCCGCATCGCGTCGAGCGAGAAAGCCTACCAGCGGCAGATCATCCGCAAGAAGATTGACGAACTGGTGCAGTACTTCGAACAGTGCCGGATGGCGCGCGACCTGCCGTCGATTCCGGGCGCCGTCATCATCTCGTGCGACGAACCGCTGAAGTTCGAAGCGGTCCCGAGCGATCCGTCGCTCGGCGTGCTGAAGGTGCCGGAGCGCGAAGGCATCCTGCGCGCGATTGACGGGCAGCACCGGCTGCTCGCGCTGCACGCGGACATGAGCCAGTTCGAGGGCGAGAACTTCACGGTGCCGGCGATCATCTTCGACCGGCTCCCCGAGGATCACGTCGTGCAGATGTTCGTCACGATCAACGCGAAACACACGCGGCTGAACGCGTCGCACCTGGTGTCGCTGTCGGGCCGGCAGCTGTACCGCGATGAGAACCTGGCGGCGGCGCACGACGTGGTGCGCGCGTTGAGCGAGCGGGAGGATTCGCCGCTCTACGGGGAAATCAAGCTGCTCGGCGTCGGCCACGGGCGCGTCGCGCAGGCGCCGCTGGCCCAGGAACTCAAGAAGCTGTTCGCGACCGAGGCCTTCGGTGCGGGCCGCAAGGGGGACGAGTTCCGCGAGGACGCGAAGAAGTTCTTCGTGAACTACTTCCGCCAGGTGGCGGTCGTGTTCGGCGCGGCCTGGAACGGCCGCAAGTACAGCATCAAGTCGGCCTCGGCGCTGCGGGCCTTCATTCGCGTCGCGCCGGAAATCGTCACGCGGCTCGACCAGCAGCACGCCGACCGGTCGGACTTCCGCGCGATCGGCCGCGTGATCGCGCCGTGGGGCCGCCGCATCGGCGACCTGCGCTTCGAGACCGAAGGCGCGTGGAAACGGTCCGGGTCGACCGTGGACCAGCTGGCCAAGGAACTCAAGCTCGCCTTGCAATACCCCGAAGGCGCGATGGTCTAGACGAAAGTCAGACGTCAGAAGTCAGAAGTCAAAGGTGCGGAACGCGCTGCCGCCGGCCAACTCTTCTTCTTCACGGGCGAGCACGAAGTCCCTCCGCATCGGGATCGACACCGGGGGCACGTTTACTGATTTCGTCCGGCTGGACGAACGTGGGCTGGTCGTCTACAAGCTCAGAACGACGCCTGAGGATCCGTCCCGCGCGATTCTCGACGGCATCGCGCATCTGTCCGACGGGTCGGCCGGTGACATCGTGCACGGATCGACGGTGGCCACCAACGCCGTGCTCGAGCGCAAGGGCGCGCGCGTGGCGCTCATTGCCACGGCCGGGTTCGAGGACGTGCTCCGCATCGGGCGGCAGACGCGATCCGAGCTCTACAACTTCTTTCTGCCGCTGCCGCGGCCGATCGTCGAACCGGATCTGACCTTCGGCATCGTCGAGCGGCTGGACGCGTCCGGCGCCGTCATCGAGCCGCTCGATGGGGCCGCGCTCGAGACGCTGACCGATCGCCTTCGCGCGCAAGGCGCCGAAGTGGCGGCGGTCTGCCTGCTGCACTCGTACGTGAATCCCGCACACGAGCGTCGCGTGGCCGAACGCCTGCGGCGCGACGGCTGGCTGGTGTCGGTCTCGTCGGAAGTGCTGCCGGAATACCGCGAGTTCGAGCGCTGGAGCACGACGGCCGTCAACGCGTACGTGTCCCCGCTGATCGATCGTTACCTCGGCCGGCTCGAACGCGAACTGGACCGCCTTGGCGCGGACGGCGCTCCGGCCCGCCGTCGCGCCTCCGGCGCTGTGGCGGGCAGGCTCTCGATCATGCAGTCGAACGGCGGCTCGATCTCGTCGTCTCTCGCACGCGCGGAGGCCGTGCGCACCGTGCTGTCCGGCCCGGCCGCCGGCGTGGTGGGCGCGCAGGCGGTGGCGCGCGCCGCCGGGTTTCCGCGGCTGATCTCGTTCGACATGGGCGGCACCTCCACGGACGTGAGCCTGGTGGACGGCCGGATTGCGACCTCCACCGATTCGCGCATCGGCGATTTCCCCGTGCGCCTGCCGGTCATCGACATCCACACCGTCGGGGCGGGCGGGGGCTCGATCGCGTTCATCGACAGCGGCGGCGCGTTGCGCGTCGGGCCGCGCTCGGCCGGTTCGGTGCCCGGCCCGGTGTGCTACGGCGCCGGCACGGAACTGACCGTGACGGACGCGAATCTGCTGCTCGGCCGCCTCGATTCGACGTTCTTCCTCGGCGGGCGGATGCCGATCGAGACGGATCGCACCCTGGCCATCGCGAAGACGATGGCGCGCGAGGTGAAGCTGACGGTCGGCGAGCTGGCCGAGGGCATCGTCCGCGTGGCGAACGCCAACATGGAGCGGGCGATTCGCGTCGTGTCGGTGGAGCGCGGGCACGATCCGCGCCGGTTCGCGCTGGTCGCGTTCGGCGGCGCCGGCGGGATGCACGCCTGCGAGATCGCGCGCACGCTGGACATCGCCACCGTCGTCGTGCCGCGCCATGCCGGGGTGCTGTCGGCGCTGGGCATGCTCGTGGCCGATGTCACGCGCGATTATTCCGCGAGCGTGTTGCGGCCGGGCGACGCGCTGTCGGCCGCGGACTTGCGCGCCCGGCTGCGCCCGCTCTGTGACCGCGCGCTCGCCGAACTCGGCCGGGAGGGCTTCCTGCGCCGCCGGATCGCGATCGAACAGCAGATCGACGTGCGCTACATCGGCCAGTCCTACGAAATCACCCTGCCGTTCAGCGCCGGTTATCGGGCGGAATTCGATCGCCGGCATCGCCAGCTCTACGGATACGCGAGCCCGGACCGCGCCGTCGAGGTGGTCGCCCTGCGCGTACGCGCCGCGGGCCTGACCGACAAGCCGACGTTGCCGTTCGCGCGGCCGCGCGCGCGCCGCCCGCCGACGCCCTCCGCGCTTCGGCCGGGCCGCTTCGATGGCCGGACGATGAAGGTCGCGCACTTCCGCTGGCCGGACCTGGCGCCCGGCCACACCGCCCGTGGCCCCGCCGTCATCACCGGCGCCGAAGCCACGGCGGTCGTCCCGCCGGGTTTCCGGTTCCACATCGACGGCTTCGAAAACATCATCATCAAGCTCCGTCGAACCTAGAACCCAGAACCCAGAACCCAGAACCCGAACCATGAACCCCGGAACCATGAACCCCGGCACCTCGGAACCCCGGAACCCCGGAACCGACTGATGTCCATTCACCCGATCGAATTCGAGGTCTTCAAGAACCTGTTCCTCTCGATCGCCGAGGAGATGGGCGTCACGCTGTGCCGGACGGGATTTTCGCCCAATATCAAGGAACGACTCGACTACTCGTGCGCCGTCTACGACGCGGCGGGCGAGACGATCGCCCAGGGCGATCACATGCCGGTGCACCTGGGCGCGATGCCGCTGTCGGTGCGCGCCGCCATCGACGCCGGTCCGATGGATCCCGGCGACATCGTGATGCTGAACGATCCCTTTCACGGCGGCACGCACTTGCCGGACATCACGCTGGTGTCGCCCGTGTTTCTGGGACGCGAGCGCAAGCCGACGTTCTACGTCGCCAACCGCGCGCACCACTCGGACGTCGGCGGCATGAGTCCCGGATCGATGCCCGTCGCGCGCGAGATCTACCAGGAGGGGCTGATCCTGCCGCCGGTCAAGCTCGCCAGCCGCGGGCGGATCAATCGCGACGTCCTGGCGATCCTGCTGGCCAACGTGCGCACGCCCGACGAACGCGAAGGCGACCTGACGGCGCAAATCGCCGCGAATCGCGTCGGCGACGTGCGGCTGCGCGCCACCGTGGCCCGTTACGGCCGCCACCGCACGCTGGCCTACGCGAAGGCGCTGCAGGACTACACCGCCCGCGTGCTGCGGGCCGCCATCCGCCGCATTCCCGACGGCCGCTACGCCTTCGAGGACGCGATGGACGATGACGGGTTCGGCAGCGGCCCGATCGCGATTCGCGCCGCAGTCACCATCCGCGGCGATCGCGCCACGATCGACTTCACGGGATCCGATCCGCAAGTCTCTGGGCCGGTCAACGCGAACTACGCGATGACCTTGTCGGCGTGTTTGTACGCGTTCCGCTGCCTGGTCGGAGACGATGTGCTGTACAACGCCGGCGTGTCACGCCCGATCGAGGTGATCGCGCCGGAAGGATCGATCGTCAACGCGCAGCGGCCCGCGGCGGTGGCCGGCGGCAACGTCGAAACATCGCAGCGCATCACCGACGTCGTGCTCGGCGCGCTGGGGCAGGCGCTGCCCGACCGCGTGCCGGCGGCCAGCCAGGGCACGATGAACAACGTCACGCTCGGCGGCACCGATCCGCGGACCGGCCGGCGTTTCGCGTACTACGAGACGCTGGGCGGCGGCATGGGGGCGCGTCTGGGTCTGCCGGGGCTGAGCGGCGTGCACACGCACATGAGCAACACGCGCAACACACCGGTCGAGGCCATCGAACATTACCTGCCCGTCCGGATTCGCGAGTACGCCATTCGGCGGAACAGCGGCGGCGCGGGCGCGTGGCGCGGCGGCGACGGTCTCGTGCGGGAATACGAGATGCTGACGGACACCGTGGTGAATGTCATCTCCGAACGGCGGCGCGGGCAGCCCTACGGCGCGCAGGGCGGCGAGCCGGGGCAATCCGGCCGCAACACGCTCATCCGCGACGGGCAGGCCCAGGCCCTGCCGGGCAAGGCCGAGCTGCAGTTGCGGGCCGGCGACCGCTTGCGCATCGAGACGCCCGGCGGCGGAGGATATGGGGAAGCGCAGAAACCGCGATAGGTTCCGGGGTTCCGAGGTTCCGGGGTTCCGGTTCCGAGGTTCCGGGGTTCGGGTTCTAGGTTCGAGGTTCTCAGGTTCGAGGTTCGAGGTTCTAACCTTAGATTCCAGATTCACAAGTCAGGCTGTCGAACCCAGAACCCCGAACCCGAACCCAGAACCCCGAACCCGAACCCCGGAACCCCGGAACCGGAACCTCGGAACCCCGGAACCCCGGAACCTACTTCGTAATCTTCGTCACGACGCCCATCAAATAGTGCAACGTCACGCGGTCGCCCGCCGCCAGGCCGCGCGGGACGGATTCGTCGCCGATGCGCGCGTGCCGCAGTTCCTGCTCCGGGTCCTCCGGATCCATCCAGAACACGTCGAGCGAAACCTGGCCATGGATGGAAATCGGCTGGATGCGCTGGATGACCGCCGTCCGGGTGCCTTTCAGCATGTCTTCCGGCAGCTTACCCTAGATTCCGGCGAGGTTCCCGGAGCGCACTATCATCAAGGAGGAGCCTTCACATGTTCAGACGCAGAGTGCGTGGTCCGGTTCACCTCACGTCCGTCGCGGTGGCGATCGCCCTGCTGTGCTCGGCGCGCCCGCACGCGCAGCAGGCCGCCGCGTTGCCCACGGCGCGCCAGGTGGTCGACCGGCACGTGCAGGCGGCCGGTGGCGCCGCGGCCTACCGGGCGGTGAAGTCGATCCGTGCCCGCGGCAGGCTGTCGATCCCGTCGCAGAACCTGTCGGGCGAGATCGACATGATGGCCGCGCGGCCCAACAGGTCGATCACGCGCGTCACGGTCGAAGGTGTCGGGAAGCTTGAAGAGGGCTACGACGGCAAGATCGGCTGGTCCCTCGACCCCATCAACGGCCCCGCGCTGGTGACGGGACGCGCCTTGACGGACCGGGTTGACGAAGCCTGGTTTGACGCGCCCCTGCATGGACCGGACTTCGTGCGCGACATGAAGATGGCCGGCCGGGAGGACTTCGATCGGCGGCCGGCGTATCGTGTGAACGTCATCCTCTTCTCAGGCGGCGAGCAGTCCGAGTTGTTCGACGTCGAGACCGGCCTGCAGATTGGCCTCGAAGCCAAGCGGGACACGCCCTACGGCACCGCGCCAACGACGACGATCTATCGGGACTACAAGAAGTACGGCGCGCTGATGATGCCGACCACGCAGGTGCAGCGGGTGCTGGGCATCGAGCAGGTGGTCACGTTCACGTCCTACGAGTTCAACGTCGTGCCCGGCGGCGCGTTCGACTTGCCGGCGGTGATCAAGGCGCTCGTCAAGTGAGCGTTCGCGCGCTTGCCGCCCTCGCGGGCGTGTGCGTCACGCTGATGTCGGCGCCGGCGCAGGACTGGCGCGCCGCCGCGGTCGCCTCGTTCGACGCGGCCTGGCAAACGATCAACGACACGTTTCCCGATCCGGCGTTTGGCGGACTCGACTGGGCCGCCGTCGGGCGTGAACTCCGGCCGAAGGCTGAGGCCGCCGCGTCGCCGGAAGAGGCGCGCGACGTCATCCGCACGATGCTCGCGCGCCTGAACCGCTCGCACTGCGTCCTGTTGTCGGCGTCACCGGCCGACATGTTGCCCGGCCCTGCCGCCGTCCCTGCCGACGTGCGCATCGTCGACGAGGGCGCGGTGATCGTCCGCGTCACCGATCCGGCCGCCACGCGCGCCGGGCTGGCCGCCGGACAGGTCATCGTCACGATCGATGGCGGCGACGTCGGTGAGCTGATCGGGCACGCGGTCGGCACCGATCCGCGCACGAAGCACCTCGACGCGTGGCGGCGCCTGAACCAGCGGCTCTATGGCGCCGAGGGATCGTGGGCGTCCGTGACCGTGCGCGACGCGGATGACGCGCGGCACGATCTGCGCATCCAGCGCGCGCTTGGCGCCGGCGACGTCGTCACGCTCGGCAACCTCCCGCCGCTGCGCGTCGCATTCGATCGGCGCGAGGCGAAGACGCCCGGCGGGCGGCGCGCCGGCATCATCCGCTTCAGCGTGTGGATGACGACCGTCAGCGAACCGTTCGAACGGGCCATCGACGAGTTTCGCGCGCACGAGGGCCTCGTGATCGATCTGCGCGGCAACCCCGGCGGGCTCGCGGCGATGATGGGCGGCATCGCCGGCCACGTGATCGACTCGCGGCAGGTGCTGGGCACCATGCACACGCGGCAGGCGGACTTGTCCTTCACCGTCAATCCGAGGCTCGCCACGTGGGATGGCCGCGCGGTGAAGCCCTTCGCGGGGCCGGTGGCGATCCTGGTGGACGAACTCACCGGCAGCACGTCGGAGACGTTCGCGGGCGCGCTGCAAAGCCTCGGCCGCGCGCGCATCTTCGGCCGGCCGACGATGGGCCAGGCGCTGCCGGCGCTCACGCGGCAGCTGCCGAACGGCGACGTGCTGATGTACGCGATTGGCGACTTTGTCACCGCCACGGGGAAGCGCGTGGAAGGCGACGGCGTCATTCCCGATGTGGCCATCGCGCTGTCCCGTCGGGCGCTGGCCGACGGCCACGACGAACCGCTCGAGGCCGCGTTACGCTGGTTTGACACCGCCGGGCGAGGCGTATTCGACCGCTAAATAGAAGGCTTGCGCTGGATTGTGGCTTGTTGTTATGCTTTTGCCACCTGCAAGCCGACTTCCTTCCGCGCTGGGGTTGACCTGGAAGACCTCGGTAGAACGCGCCTTGATGTGAGTCAGCCCGGACGATCGGGACGCGCGGAACTTGAATCGGTCTACGTGAATCTCCGGAGTTTGTGCAATGGAGCAGCGCTCGCTGCGGCTCGGCGATCTGGTTGACGACTACTGTCCGCGCGAACGGCGCGTCACGAATCACGTCATTGTCGCCATCGTGGGCGAGAGCGTGCGGCAGACCCGCTGCGCCACCTGCGAGGCGGAACACGAGTACAAGGAGGCGCGGGTGCCGCGCAAGAAGTCGAAGAACGGCGAAACACATGATCTCGCGGGGGGTGTGCTCGTCATGCCCAAACCCGCGGCGTCCACCGGCCCGGCGCCCGCCGAAGCCGCACCGGCCGCCGCCACCGACGCCAGCGCTGATCCGCCCGCGCAGCCCAATCCCGACGCTCCCGCACCCGAGGATGCCGCCACCGACGATGAGACGATGCCGGACGGCTGGCTCGCGCATCGGCCGTTGATTCGGGCCTCGCTGCCCCGCACGGAGAATGACGTGCCGCCGCCGCGCCCCATTCCCGAGTTCACCATGCATCAGCGACAGGGCCGCGGATTCGGCGGCCGCGGAGGATTCCACCGCGGATTCTCGGGCCACGGGGGCGGCCACGCCGGCGGCGGAGGGCGCATGCCGCCCGGCCGCGACGGCAATGAACCCGACGGCAATCGCGGCCCGGGGTCGCCGGGTCCGGGCGGTCCAGGCGGAGGTCCGGGAGGCAAGTCCCGTCATCGCCGTCGCCATCGGCGACCGAAATAGAAGTCAGAGGTCAGAAGTCAGAAGTAGGGCAGTCAGGCGTCGAAGGATACGAGTGTCCAAAGCGTTCACCGGAAAAGTCGGGCTCGTCGTGGGTGTGGCCAACAAGCGGTCACTGTCGTGGGCCATCGCGGCGGCCGCGGCAGCCGAGGGCGCGAGCCTCGTGCTGACCTACCAGGGTGAGCGCCTCGAGGAGAATGTGCGGGACCTGTCCGCCGAACTCGAGGATCCGCTCATGCTGCCGTGCGACGTGACCAACGACGCGCAGCTCGACGCGGTGTTCGCGGCCATCGACGCGAAACATGGCGGGCTCGATTTCCTCGTGCACGGCGTGGCCTTCGCCGATCGGGAGGATCTGGCGCGGCCATTCTCCGAAACCTCGCGCGAAGGCTTCGGGCGGGCGATGGACATCAGCGTGTACTCGCTCGTGTCGCTGGCGCGCCGGGCGGCGCCGTTGATGGACAAGCGCGGCGGCGGCAGCATCGTCACGCTGTCGTATCTGGGCGCCTCGCGCGTCTTCACGAACTACAACGTGATGGGCGTGGCCAAGGCCGCGCTGGAATCCTCGGTCCGCTATCTCGCGTCCGAACTGGGCCCGCGCAACATCCGCGTGAACGCGATCTCGGCCGGGCCCGTGAAAACGCTGGCCGCGTCGGGCATCGCCGGGTTCTCGTCGATCCTGCAGACCTACCGCGACCGCGCGCCGCTGCGCCGCACCGTCGACGGCAGCGACGTCGCCGGCGCCGCGCTCTTCCTGCTCGGCCCCGCCGGCGCCGCCGTGACCGCCGAAGTCCTCATGGTGGACGGCGGGTTCCACGCGATGGGGGTTTAGAGGAAATGCACAGTTAACTAACAAGTCACAACTAACAACTAACAAGTTGAGGGTGCCTGAAGTTGTTAGTTGCGAGTTGTCAGTTGTTAGTTAACTGGTTCTTTGTCTGTAATACTCCGTCTGGAACGTCTCAATCGCCGCCTTGATCGCCACCGCGTCGCCCTTGGTATGGCCGTGGCAGACCAGGGGATTGTGGCCGCCCGTCGTTTCGATCTGCACGTTCGAGAAAATCATGTTCGTGTCGATCGAAATCGACGCGACGTGCGCCATGTGCAGCGACTCCTCCATCTTGCCAACCCACTGCGGCTTGAGGAGCGTCACGCTCGATGGCGTGATGATGACCTGCGCCGGGAAGATGCGGTTGCCGCTGGTCATCCGGCTGGCCCGGAAGACGTAGTCGCCCGGCCGGGCGCGCCCCTTGTGGATGACGTACCAGACAACCAGTCCGAGCACGACGACAGCGGCGACGGCCACCCCGATCCACGTATCGGTGTTGTTCATGAGCGGGATGGTAAGCTAAATCGCGCCGCATGGGCACCCTTGCTTCAGCCTTGCGCCCGATCGCCGTCGACCTGGCCGGCGCGCCGCGCGTCTACGTCGACGCCAATCTGCCGGCCGGTGTCGTCGCGGCCATGCGCCGGGACTTGCACTGGGACGTGTTCTTCGTGATGGAACACGACGACCTGCGGCGAGCCGCCGACACCGCGCATTTCCAGCGCGCCCTCGATTTCGGGCGGACCCTGATTACCCTCGATCGCGACTTCCTTGACGACCGCCGGTTTCCGCCCGCGCTGAGCCCGGGCGTGGTCGTGTGTTCCGCGCCGGATGAGGCCGGTCTCCTTCGCGTGCTGCGGCGGTTCGACCGCGACATGCTGCGCGCCGCGGATGCGGGCGCCCTGCCCCTGCGGGGACGCAAGATCCAGATCGCGCCGGAGCCGCCGTCATGAGCGAGCGCATCTTCCTGACAGGCGCCAGCCTGGTGCTGCCGGACCGCATCGCGACCGGCCGGACGATCGTCATCGAAGCCGGGCGCATCACGGATCTCATCGACCGGCCCGGCACCGCGGCGCCGACGGACGTGCGCTTCGATCTGCCCGGTCACTTCATCGTGCCGGGTTTCATCGACGTCCACGTGCACGGCGTGGCCGGGCACGACGCGCTGGACGGCGCCGAGGCGCTCGCCCAGGTGGCCGCGCGGCTGCCGCGGCACGGCGTGACGGCATTCTGCCCGACGTCGGTGGCCTGTTCCCCGGATGTGCTCGCCGGATTCCTTGGCGCGGTCGGCGGCCTGCGCGCGGCGCGGCGCCCGGTGGACGCCCGTGTGCTCGGCGCGCACCTCGAGAGCAACTTCATCAATCCGGCGTATCGCGGTGCGCAGCCGGCCCACTGCCTTCGCGTGGCGGCTCCGCTGGAACCGGGCGCGCGCGCCGACGGCGAGTTCACCGCAGGCGACATCCTGGCCGTGCTGGACCAGCATCGCCCGGACGTCGGCATCGTCACGCTCGCGCCGGAGCTGCCCGGTGGCCTCGACCTCACACGTCGTCTCGTCGCGGCCGGTGTGCGCGTGTCGTTGGGACACACCGCGGCCACGTTCGAAGAGGCCGACCATGCCATCGCGGCCGGCGCGTGCCATGCCACGCACCTCTTCAATCGCATGCCGGCGATGACGCATCGAGAGCCCGGCGTGGCCGGTGCCGTGCTCGCGAGCGACGCGGTGGCGGCGGAATTGATCGCCGACGGGCACCACGTGCACCACGCCTTCCTGCAAATGGCCATCGCCGCCAAGGGCGCCTCGCGCGTGATGGCCATCACCGACGGCACCGCCGGCTCCGGGCTCCCGCCGGGCACGCGCGCGCGGCTCGGCGGCCGGACGATTACCGTCGCGGACGTCGCGCGGCTGGACGATGGCACGGCGGCAGGGAGCGTGGCGACCATGGATGCCGTGTTCCGGCACCTGGTGGGGCGCTGCGGCGTGGACATCTGCGACGCTGCGCAATTGTGCGCAACGACCCCCGCCAGGGAACTGGGACTGCGCGGCCACGGCGTGATCGCGCCGGGTGCCGTGGCGGATATGGTCGTCCTCGATGCCCGCCTGGCCCCGGTGCAGACGTGGATTGCCGGCTTTCTGGCCTGGTGCGGAACCCCGGGCCACGCGAAACCGTCTTCCTCAACGTGACGTCCCGAGCGCTCCTGGCATCCTCGATCACCGTGTTGGCCCTGGTCGGGCCGGGCTGCGTCGTCAGCGTGGACAGCGAGGGCCGAATCGAGCACGTCGAAAAGCGCTTCTCCGTGCGCGGCGAAACGGTCGACCTGCGGTTGTCCACCTTCGACGGCGCCGTGGAGGTCCGGTCCTGGGATCGCCCGGAGGTGCTTGTTCAGATCGACGAGCGTGGTCACGACAAGACCGCGATCGAGCAGATCGAGGTTTCCGCCGAGCAGAAGGGCGACGTCATTCAGGTCGACGTGCGCCACCCGGGTCGCGGCGGGTTCGTCGGCGTCGGCTTCTTCGTTTCGACCAGCGCCAAGCTGATCGCCAGCGTGCCGCGCAATACGAACCTCTACATTCGCACCGGTGACGGATCGATCATCCTCGAGCGCGTCAACGGTCATGCCGACATTCATACGGGGGACGGTTCGATCCGCGCCACCGAAACCGACGGCGAGTTACTCGCCGAAACCGGTGATGGCAGCATTCAAATCGAGGATGTGAGCGGCCGCGTGGAAACGCGGACCGGCGACGGCACCATCCGGCTGAGCGGCACGCCGACCCGCCTGCGGGCGCGGACGGGCGACGGCTCGGTCGTGCTGCGCATTCGCAGCGGCGCGGTCATGAGCGACGACTGGATGGTGGACACGGGCGACGGGTCGGTGTCCGTGGAACTGCCTGAAGGATTCGCCGCCAGCATCGAGGCCGATCCAGGGTCGGGTGGCCGCGTCCGCAACGACCTGAAACTGGAGAACATCGTGGGCGGTACGCGCGAGAAGCGCACGCTGACCGGCGCCCTCGGCCAGGGCGGCCGCCGCTTCACCATCCGCACCGGCGACGGCACGATCCGGCTGACGAATTACTAGCCGGCGTACGTCGTCTCGTCCCTCACGCCCGCGTCCCTGAACGCGTCCTGTCGCTCCCTGCACTTGCTGCACGCGCCGCAGTGCCGGTCGCCCTGCGGGTTCATGCAGGACAGCGACAGTTCCAGCGGCACGCCCAGCTCGATGCCCATGCGGACCACACGGTCTTTGTGAAAGGTGACCAGCGGCGTCACGACCTCGATGTGCCGATCCAGCCCGAGTGACAACGCGCGGTTGATCGTCCGGATGAACTCCGGCGTCGCATCGGGGAACGGATTGTCCGAGAGCGTGCCCATCGCGATGCGCGTCACGCCGAGCCGCGCCGCCAGCACCGCGGCCTTGGACAGCAGGACGATGTTGCGGCCCTCCAGATAGACGTCTTCGTCGGGTGTGTCGTAGGCGGGCGGATGGCCGGTGACGGCCCAGTGGGCGGCCGGGTAGACATCCCGCATGTCCACGGTCACGGTCATCAACGGGTCCACGCCGGACGAGAACGCGGGCGCCGCCAGCAGCCGGTCGATGGCCCGGCGTTCGGCGTCCTCCCAGGCGAGGCCGGCGCGCACGTGCACGGGGCGGACCGGCGCGTGGGACTGGCGCTCCCGCGCCAGCAGGACCGCGCTGTCCAGACCGCCCGAAAACAGGACCAGTGATGCCGCCATGGCCAGCCTACGTTACAGTGAACGCATGTATCTCGTCACCAAGCGCATCGATTTCTGCTACGGCCACCGCCTGCTCGACTACGACGGCATCTGCAAGCATCCCCACGGGCACAACGCGGTCGCGGAGGTGGACGTCCGAACCGACCGGCTGGACGCCCGCAATATGGTGGCCGATTTCTCTGACATCAAACGCATCGTCAAGGGCTGGATCGACCGCGAACTGGATCACAAGATGATCCTGCGGCACGACGATCCGCTCGTCGCGCCCCTCGAGAAGCTGGGCGAGCCGATCTACAAGCTGGAGAGCAACCCCACCGTCGAGCGCATCGCGAAGCTCATTTTCGACAAGTCGCGAGAGGCGGGGCTGGACGTCGTCGCGGTGCGCCTTTGGGAGACGCCGATGTCGCTCACGTCCTATAGCGAATAGGGACAGTCGGACCGACGCGCGTTCCTAGAAGAACAGCCTCCACGCTGCGGCGACGACGAACGTCACAAGGAACGCGAGGCCCAGGGGCATCAGCGCCCCGATCGTGGCCCATTTCGCGCTGAGGGTCTCGCGGTAGATCGTGACAATCGTTGTCGCGCACGGATTGTGCAGCAGCGAGAACAGCATCAGATTCACCGCCGTCAACATCGTCCATCCGTGCTGCACGACGAGGAGTTGGCGCAGGTCGCTGAGCGACGTCATCTCCGTCATCGCGCCCGTGCCCAGGTACACCATCAGCATCGTTGGCACCACGATCTCGTTGGCGGGAATCGCGATGACGTAGGCCAGAAGAATCACACCGTCGAGGCCGAGCAGGTGGCCGAACGGATCGAGCCAGGTCGACGTGTGCTGCGCCAGGCTCGTGCCGCCCACGAACACGTTGGCGAGAATCCAGATGACCGCGCCGGCCGGCGCGGCGGTCACCATCGCGCGCCAGAGCACGAAGAGGGTGCGGTCGATCAGGGAGGTGTAGAGAATTCGCAGGACGCCGGGACGCCGGTACGGCGGCAGTTCGAGCGTGAAGGCGGACGCTTCGCCGCGGAGCAGCGTGCGCGAGAGCGCCCATGACACGCCCAGGGTGAAGGCGACGCCGATCAGGACCACCAGCATCACCGTGCCGGCCGCCGCCAGCGAGGCGAAAGCTGGCCGGAACGCCGCGCCCACGAAGACGGTCGACAGCATGATGAGCGTGGGGAAGCGGCCGTTGCAGGGCACGAAGTTGTTCGTGAGAATCGCGACGAGCCGTTCGCGCGGTGAGTCGATGACGCGAGTGGCGATGATGCCCGCCGCGTTGCAGCCGAAGCCCATCGCCATCGTCAGTGCCTGCTTGCCGTGCGCGCCAGCGCGGCGGAACAGGAAATCCAGATTGAATGCGACCCGCGGCAGATAGCCGAGATCCTCGAGAATCGTAAAGAGCGGGAAGAAGATCGCCATCGGCGGCAGCATGACGCTGATGACCCACGCCAGGGCTTTGTACACCCCGTGCCAGATGAACCCGGTGATCCACCACGGCACGCCCGCCGAGGTGAACGCGCGCGCCGCCACATCCTCGAACCAGAAGAACCCTGACGCGAGCATCGCCGACGGCACGTTGGCGCCCGTGATCGTGATCCAAAACACGGCCGCCAGCAGCAGGAGCATGATGGGCAGGCCGAACACCGGAGACGTCACGAGGCGGTCGATGCGCTGATCGAAATCCACGCGGCCGCCCGCGGCGGCATGGGTGGCGCGCGCGGCAATGCGCGAGGCCTCCGCGTAGATGGACCGCACGGCCTCATCGCGAAAGCTGACGCCGAGCGATCGGCGGAGTTCCGCGGCGCGGGAAAGGGCCGTGGCCGCGCTCGCGTGTGCCGGCACTACTGGGCTCCTTGCAGCGCGATCTTCTGGCTGAAGTGCTCGCCGGGCCGCTGCTGGTTCGCGACCAGTTCGGCGAGTCGTCCGGTGGTCAGCGCCTCTTCCACCTGCGCGTCGCCGTCGAGCAACCGGATGGCGATCCAGCGCGCATTGGGTACGCCAGGTGCGGCTTGCTCGATGAGCGGCACCAGTTCCGAGACGGCGCGCTGGAAATCCGGCGTGCCGGCGACGCGCAGCGGTTGCGTGGCGATGTCGCCCGAGGCCACGCCGTTGATGGTGGACAAGAGGGCGTGGATGCCCTCGCTGGTCCGTGCCACGATGCCGACGGCCGGAACGCCGAGATCCCGGGACAGGCTCCGCAGATCGATCGAGATGCCCTTGCGCTCGGCTTCATCCATCAGATTGACGGCCACGACCACACGGCTCGTGATCTCGAGCACCTGCAGCACGAGGTTCAGATTGCGCTCGATGGAGGTGGCGTCCACGACCACGACGGTGACGTCCGGCTGGCCGAAGAGGATGAAGTCGCGGGCGATTTCCTCATCGTGCGACGCCGACAGCAGCGAGTACGTGCCGGGCAGGTCGACGAGCTTGTAGCGGATCTGGCCGTACTCGAAACCGCCCTCCGCCCGCGTCACCGTCTTGCCGGGCCAGTTGCCGGTGTGCTGTTTCAGCCCGGTCAGCGCGTTGAAGAGCGTGGACTTGCCGGTGTTCGGATTGCCGGCGAGTGCCACGACCCGATCGAATGTGTCGAGCTTCACGCCCATGCGTGCGAGCTCAGAATGCACGGCGCAGGTGCTGCAGTTGGACGTGCTCATCGGGCCTCCGCCAGCGCCGGCTCCGGCGCGTCAGCGAGCGGACGCACCAGCACCTGGGATGCCTGGTCGCGGCGCAAGGCGATCGTGGTGCCTCGCACCTCGTACGCGCGGGGATCGCCGGCGAACGTGCGCAATGCCGGCCGAATCCTGGCGCCTTCGGTGAAGCCCAAATCCATGAGCCGCCGCCGGCTGAAACCTTGACAGGCGTCATCCAGCGTGACGACTTCAGCCAGGCGATTGTCGGCAAGATCGGCCAGGCGGACCACGCGTTCGGGCCAGGCCGTTCGTTCCGCGGCCGCCAGGAAGACATTGGCCGCGACGGCCGGAGCCAGGCGAAATTCGTGCTCGCCGTCGGTCATGACGACGCGGTCGGCGGTGGATTCAAGGACGCGCACGTACTGGCCGACGCGCAGGCCCTCGGCGATGATCTGCGCGAACGAAATCTCCGGCTCGTCTTCCAGGTGGACGACCCGGCCCAGTTGGTCCGAAGGCCAGGACGTGGCCGGTGTGCCGGCCGGCGGCGCCACCGCGCCCTCGCGCGTGGGAATGGGATCGCCGTGTGGATCGTACGCGGGGTGCCCGAGCGAGGCTGACAGGCGATCGGCCGCGGCGGGCGAAAGCGTGTGCTCTCCGCGTTCGGCGGCTCGATGGACTTTGCCGATCGGCAGCCGCGCCTCGTCGGCGAAGTAGCGTTCGAGCAGGCGATGCGCGCGCACGACCTGCAGCGCCAGCCGTTCGCCTTCAGGCGTCAAGCCGAATTCCTGGCCGCGCGGCTCGATCAGTCCCTGCTTCTGCATGCGCGCCACGAGGGCGAGCAGCGACGACCCGCGCAGGTCCAACGTGCCGCCGAGCGACGACAGGGACCCGTGCCGGCCCCGGTATTCCGCTTCGAACAGGTGCTTGAGCGCGTCCTCAAGGCGCCGGCGATCGCGGGTTTCCCGGCGCGCGGCCTGCCATCGGCGACCGGCCAACAGGCCCGCCGAAATGGCGATAATCACAAAAAATACTAGGAACTTCGTCACTTTTGAGCAGACTTAATACTAATTTTGATATCTCAAAATAATACTATGCCACCCATTGGCCCCTGTCAATGCTTGTGGCTGCGTGGTTCAACGAGGACTCGCGACGCCGCGCGTGTGCCAATCGTGACGGTCTCTCCTCCGGCCGTCCTGAGTTGGAGGCTGTCGCCGGCGGAATCCCGCCCCTCGATCACCACGAGGTCGCCCGGCATCAGCCGCCGCTGTTCGGCGAAGCGCAGAAACTCCGGATCCTGATCGGTCACCCGCGTGACCACCAGGTCGGTGCCTTCCGGGGCGCTCAGCAGGTCCGCGTGGTCGATGCGGGGCAGTCGTCCTTCGGGTGTGGGGATCGGATCGCCGTGCGGATCCACGGCGGGCCGGCCGAGCATCTCGTCGATCCGCTCGATCAACTGTTCGGACACCGCGTGTTCGAGCCGTTCCGCTTCGTCATGCACCTCGGCCCAGCTCATGCCGAGCACCTTGACGAGAAACAACTCGATGAGGCGATGACGCCGCAGCACGAGGCCGGCCAGTTTCTCGCCGGCGGTCGTCAGACGGACGCCGAAGTAGGGCTCGTAGTGCACCAGACCTGACTCGGCCAGCGTCTTGATCATCGTCGTCGCCGTGCCGGGCACGACACCGAGCGCCGTGGCAATCTGTCCCATCGGCACGAGCGGATCTGCCGTGCCCAGCGCGATCTGGGCGAGAAAGATGGTCTTCAGGTAGTTTTCCACCGTCTGCGACGGGAGCATGGAGAGATTATGTACAATCAGGCCCACGATGGATGTCTCCGATCTGCGCCAGCGAATCCTCCGCGCGCTGGATGCCGCCAGGGTCGAAGCCGCGTCGCGGCGGACCGAGGTCGACGCCGCCAAGGCCGACTACGACCGATTCCTGGAAAACGTGGCCGTGCCGCTGCTGCGCCAGGCGCAGTCAATCCTGAAGGCCGAGGGGCATCATTTCACCGTGCATGCGCCCGCCGGCGGCGCGAAGCTCGTCTCGGATGCGCATCCCGAGACGTATCTCGAATTGGGCCTCGACACCGGCGGCAGCCATCCGCAGGTCGTCAGCCGCATCAGTCACGCGCGCGGCGGGAAGCGCGTCGTGGTGGAAGAGCGCCCGATCGCGACGGGCAAGCCCGTTCAGGATCTGCGAGACGATGATGTGGCGGGTTTCCTGGTGGGCGTCATTCCGAAGCTGATCGCCAGGAATTAGCCAGTTCACGGATTGATCTATCGATCTATTGACGTACCGCCCGCTGCGCGCGCACGGTGAGCGACGGTCACGAGGTCGGTGAGCAGCGCGTAGGCCGTCTTCTCCAGCCCGCCATCACGTTGCGTAATCACGATGCGGCCGAGCGGCCACGTCTCCAACTCCAGCGCGTTGGCCTGGCCTTCGAGCAGCGAAAACGGATCGTCCGGCGCAAGCTCTTCCAGGCCGACGCTCACGACCGCCTCCACGCCGCGGCCCGATCCGCGCGCCACGAGCTTCAGTCTCCATCCGCGCGCGCGCGCCTCGATGAGTCGTCCCACGGTCGACGGTCCAATGCCCTCACGCACGACCCGACGCGGCGTCGTGTCGGCATCGAGCAGGACGTTCGCCAGCGCTGCGGCCTTCGCCGCCGCATCCCAGCCGTCGAGGTCGAGCGAGGGATCGGCCTCGGCCACGCCCGCTTCCTGCATCCGCTGAAGCGCGGCCTCAAACGGCTCACCCCGCTCCATCGACGTCAGCATGAAGTTCGTCGTGCTGTTCACGACGCCGCGGAATCCGGTCACGGTCACCGCGGGCATCGTCTCGCGCACCATGTTGAAGATGGGAATCCCATCCATCACGGCGCCTTCGAACAGAAACGCCCGTCCGGCCGCGGCGGCTTCGCGCGCCAGCGCGCGATAGGCGAAGGCGACCGGTCCCTTGTTCGCCGTGATGACATGCGCGCCGCCCGCAAGTCCGGCGCGCACGTGCGAAATGGCCGGTTCGCCCGACTCGATATCCAGCGTCGTCGTCTCCACCAACACGGGCGTCATGGTCGGCCGGCACGCGGGCGAGCGAGTCGGCAATGAATTGTGCGGACGACAGCGGGGTGGTGCCGGTGGCGGGGGTCGTGGGCATCCGGTCGAGCGAGAGGCCAGCGGCGTCGAACGCGGCGCCGTGACGCCGGGTGGTCACGCCGACGATCACGGGATCGATGTCGAGCGCCGACAGCGCCGTGCGCGATTCGTCGAGCAGTTGCACGAATCGGCGGGCGACATGCCCGTAGCCGACGAGGAGGAGGGCCATTCTCACCGGAGTGCGCCTCGCATGGAAAATCCGCGTAGAGTGTACCTGAGGGAGACGGCCATGCGCAGAGTGGTGACGAGTCTTGTCGTCGTGATGGTGTGGATGGGCGGACCGGCGTTCGCGCAGGATGCGGGCGACATCTCGAAGCTGCCGGTCATTGCGACCCATGGGCAGGCCACGTTGAAGCGCGCGCCCGACCAGGCCTGGGTGTCCATCGCCGCCGAATCCAGGGCCAGCACGCCGGCCGAGGCCCAGCGGCTGAACGCCGAGGCGATGCAAGGGGTCAATGCCGCGCTGTCAAAGGCCGGGCTCGTGGCCGATGCGATTCGCACGACGGGCTATTCGCTGCAACCGGAAATGGAATATACGAACGGGCGCGGGCGGGTGAAGGGCTACGTGGCCAGGAACCAGATCGAAGCGCGCGTCGACGACCTCAAGAAACTCGGTTCAGTCCTCGATGCGGCCGGGACGTCGGGCGCCACGTCGATGACGGGGCTCCGGTTCGACATCACCGATCGCGCGGCCGTCGAACGCGAAGCGCTGAAGCTGGCGGTGCAGGATGCGATGGCGCGGGTCCGCGCGATGGCCTCCGGCGCCGGCGTGACGGTGGGATCCATCGTGCGGATCGATGACCAGTACCAAACGTCGCCACCGGTCTACGCGATGCGGGCCATGGGGGCCGGCGCGGGCGGCGGCGAAAGGGTCGAAACGCCGGTCAGCCCAGGCGAACTGGAGATTCGCGCCCAGGTGATGGTGACTGTCAGCATTAAATGAAGGAACCAGTCATGAGGACCTGTCTCTCGATCGCGTTCGCAGGAGTGCTCGCCCTGGCCGCCGCCGGCTGCTCGCAGGAGAGCGCCGACAAGGCCGCGGAGCAGGCGAAGGACGCCAGCCAGAAGGCCGCCGACGAAACGAAGAACGTCGGCGAGAAGATCGCCGACAAGACCGCGGACGTCGCCGGCAAGGTAGCCGGGGAAACAAAGGACATTGCCGGCAAGGTCGCGACGAAGACGAAAGAAGTCTCTGAAGCGACCGCCGACGTCGTGACCGACGGCTGGATCACGACAAAGATCACGGCCAAGTTCGCCGACGAGACGATCCTCGAGGGCAGCCGCATCGACGTGGACACGAAGGATCACGTCGTGACGCTGAAGGGCCGTGTGAAGTCCGGTTCGGCGAAGTCGAAAGCCGAGTCCATCGCCAAGGGCACGAAGGGCGTGACGAAGGTCGTCAATCAGATCGTCGTGAAGTGACTTCCGCCGGGGGAGCCGTCAGTTCCGGCTTGGTGACGGGCCGCACGACGAGGCGCAGCGGTTCGACCGGCTCCAGTTCCGATGTCGCTTGCACGCCCAGTTCCTTGAAGCGCCGCGCGCCTGGCAGGACCTTCTGCTCGAGCGATCCCACCAGTCGATCGTAGCTGTCGGCCGCCTGCTTGATGTTCTTGCCGACGCTTTCCAGGTGACCGGTCAGCGTCGCGAGCCGTTCGTACAGCTCGTTGCCAAGCTGCTGGATCTGCTCGGCATTCCTGGCGACCTGCTCCTGGCGCCAGCCGAGCGCGGCGGCCTTGAGCAGCGCGAGCAGCGTCAGCGGCGTCGCCGGAATCACGCGCAGGCTCGCGGCCTGATCCAGCAGCGTGGCGTCCTGCTCCAGCGCGGCCGGCAGCAGCGGCTCGAGGGGCAGGAACATCACGACGAACTCCGGCGACAGGTCGAACTGCTTCCAGTATTCCTTGCTGCCGAGCGTTCGGATATGGTCGCGCATTTGCCGGAGGTGCGACGTCAGGCCCTGCTGCCGCTCCGCATCCGTTCGCGCATCCGCGGCCGACAGGTAGCCGTCGATGGGCACCTTGGCATCCACGACGATCTTCGCGCCGCCAGGCAGCGTGACGATCATGTCCGGCGTCAGCTTCGCGCCGGACTCCGTTTCCGCCATCGGCTTCTCGACGAAATCGCATTCCTTCGTCATGCCCGCCAGTTCGACGATGCGCCGGAGCTGGAGTTCGCCCCAGCGGCCGCGGACGTTGGGTGAGCGGAGGGAGCGCGTCAGGCCATCGGCGGCGTCGCGCAGTTCCCTGTGCACGGCTGACAGTTGCGTGAGCTGGGACGCGACCGTGCGGAACGAGCCTTCGCGCGCCTTGTCCACGCTGACCAACTGGTCCTGGACCTTATCCAGCGTTTCGCGGACCGGCTGGAGCAGGTCCCCGGCGTTCTGCAGGAAGTCCTGCCGGTTCTGCCGCAGCGCGTCCTGGGAAAGCGCCGCAAACGCCTCGCGCAGCTGCGTCTGCGATTGAATCAGCAGGGACTTCTGATCCTCGGCCGAGCGGCGCGTGGCGTCCAGGTTCGCTTCGAGCGCGGCCCGTTCGGAGGACAACCGCACCTGGCGCGACATCATCACGACCGCCACCGCGGCTCCCCCCAGCAGGGCGCCGATCAGGCCGGAGATCAGGAATTCGGGCATCGCGACGATTGTACGCCCCGGACGGACAGGGCGGGTCACACCTCTGGCCGTACCTCTGACCTCTAACCTCTGACCTCTGACCTCTTCTAATATGTCCTTGTGTCCTTCAGCCCCGAAGAGATGGTCCGCTACTCCCGCCATACGCTCCTGCCCGAGTTTGGGTCGGCGGGCCAGGAGCGGCTGAAGGGCGGGCGGGTCCTGATTGTCGGCGTCGGCGGGCTCGGGTCGCCCGCCGCGTTGTATCTGGCGGCAGCCGGTGTCGGCGCGATCGGGCTCGTCGATTTCGACCGCGTGGACCTCACCAATCTGCAGCGGCAGATCCTCTATGGCACCGCGGATATCGGTCAGCCGAAGCTGGACGTGGCTGCCGCACGCCTAAGCGCGCTCAATCCGCATGTGGAGATTGAGATCCACGCGGAGCCGTTCGGCGTCGCGAACGCAAACCGCCTTGTCTCCGCCTACGACCTCGTGGTCGACGGCACGGACAACTTCAGCACGCGATTCCTCGTGAACGATGCGTGCGTCCTGGCGAAGCGGCCGAACGTGTACGGCAGCGTGTTCCGGTTCGAAGGGCAGGCGTCGGTGTTCGCGGCGCCGGGCGGCCCCTGCTATCGGTGTCTGCATCCGGAGCCGCCGCCCGCGGGCCTGGTTCCCAATTGCGCCGAAGCGGGTGTCCTGGGCGTGTTGCCCGGTGTGATTGGCCTGATCCAGGCGACCGAAGCGCTCAAGATGCTCGCCGGCATTGGCGAGCCGCTCATCGGCACGCTGCTCTTGTACGACGCGTTGCGGATGCGATTCCGGCAGATCACGTTGCCGCGCGATCCCGGGTGCCCCGTGTGCGGCGATGCGCCCACGATCAAGGCACTGACGGCGTACGACCCGGTCACGTGCGAGCCGGAGACAGGCCGGCCGGATGAGATCACCGTTGAAGAGCTCCGCCAGTGGCGGCAGGAGAACCGGCCGCATTTCTTGATCGACGTGCGCGAGCCCTACGAACACGAGGCGGTCCGGATCGAGGGTGGACAACTCATCCCGCTTCGCCAACTGCCGGCCCGTGTGGCCGACCTGCCCAAGGACCAGACGGTCATCGTCTACTGCCACTCCGGCGGCCGGAGCGGCGCCGCCGTTGCCATGCTCCGCGCCCAGGGCTTCGATGCCCGGAACATGGTCGGCGGGATATTGGCGTGGCAACGGATGGGCAGTTAAAGCCCTTACTTCTGACTTTTGACTTCTGACTTTTGACTTCCGGGCGCCAGCCCGGCTAAACTGGACCGGTTCGGTCGCACATAGCCGGCCGGTTCTGGTTCCTTATGCTCCGATTGTCCAAAAAGGCCGATTACGCGCTGCTGGCCATGCGCCATTTGGCGGCCAATGCCGACCGCGGCGCCGTCTCGGCCCGTGAACTCGCCGAGGCCTACGACCTGCCCCCCGAACTGCTCGCCAAGGTGCTGCAGAAGCTCGTGCGGGGCCAGTTGTTGACGTCCATCCAGGGCATCCGCGGGGGCTACGGCCTGGCGCGGCCCGCGGTGGCCATCTCGGTCTCCGACGTCATCAATGCGATTGACGGCCCGCTCACGGTGACGGCCTGTTCGGAGTCGAACAAGAGCTGCGATCAGTACGCCAAGTGCGACATCCGCGATCCGCTGTGGCAAATCAAGGATCGGATCGTCTCGGCGCTCGAGGCGACGTCCATCGCCGGGCTCGCGGCCGAGCTCGTGCCGATCGCGGCGGCCCGCCGCGGACAGCCGGTGACGATCACCGTCGGGAGGAAGCATGATCACCGTCACTGAAACCGCCGCGGCGCAGATCATCAAGCTGATCGACAAGCAGCACGCCGAGGCGACGGGCCTGCGCGTCGGCGTGAAGGCCGGCGGCTGTTCCGGCTTCGAGTACGTGTTCGAGTGGGAGCCGGCGCCGCGCGACACCGATCTGGTGTTCGACGGCCCGAACGGCGTCCGCGTGTGGATCGATCCCCGCAGCCACCGGCTGCTGGACGGCACCACGCTGGACTACGACACGAGCCTGATGAGCCGCGGCTTCGTCTTCCAGAATCCCAACGCGAAGAGCACGTGCGGCTGCGGGACCTCCTTTACGGTCTGAGCCATGTCCACATCCCCTGAAACAATCGAACAGCTCGCCCAGCGCGAGTACAAGTACGGCTTCGAGACCACGCTCGAGACCGACACCTTTGCGCCAGGCCTGGACGAGCAGGTCGTGCGCCGGTTGTCGGCGATCAAGGACGAGCCGGAATGGCTGCTGGAATTCCGTCTCAAGTCCCTCCGGGCCTGGATGAGCATGGCCGAGCCGGTCTGGCACAACCTGAAGATCGCGCCGATCGACTATCAGGCGCTCAGCTACTACTCGGCGCCGAAGAAGAAGCCCGTGCTGGCGAGCATGGACGAGGTCGATCCGGACGTCCGCAAGACGTTCGAACGCCTGGGCATCCCGCTCGAAGAGCAGAAACTGCTGTCCGGCGTGGCCGTGGACGCGGTGTTCGACAGCGTGTCGGTCGCCACGACGTTTCGCGAGAAGCTGGCCGAAATCGGCATCATCTTCTGCTCGTTCTCGGAAGCCGTGAAGCACCATCCCGATCTCGTGAAGCAGTACCTCGGATCGGTCGTGCCGTACACGGACAACTTCTACGCGACGCTCAACTCCGCGGTCTTCAGCGACGGGTCGTTCGTCTACGTGCCCAAGGGCGTGAAGTGCCCGATGGAGCTCTCCACCTACTTCCGCATCAACGCGCGGAACACGGGGCAGTTCGAGCGCACGCTGATCATTGCGGACGAGGGCTCATCGGTGAGCTACCTCGAGGGCTGCACCGCCCCGATGCGCGACGAGAACCAGCTCCACGCCGCGATCGTCGAACTCGTCGCGCTCGACGGCGCGACGATCAAGTACTCCACGATCCAGAACTGGTACCCCGGCGACAAGAACGGCAAGGGCGGCATCTACAACTTCGTCACCAAGCGCGGCAAGGCGATGACGAACTCGAAGATTACCTGGACGCAGGTCGAAACCGGCTCCGCCATCACCTGGAAGTACCCGAGTTGCATCCTGCAGGGCGACAACTCGATCGGCGAGTTCTACTCGGTCGCCACCACGAACAACTGGCAGCAGGCCGACACCGGCACGAAGATGATTCACATCGGCCGGAACACGCGCAGCACGATCGTGTCGAAAGGCATTTCCGCCGGCCACGGCCAGAATACGTATCGCGGCGCGGTGAAGATCGGCAGGAACGCCCACGGCGCGCGCAACTACTCGCAGTGCGACTCGCTGCTCATCGGCGACAAATGCGGCGCGCACACGTTCCCGTACCTCGAAATCAAGAACACCTCGGCCAAGGTCGAGCACGAGGCGTCCACGTCGAAGATCGGCGAAGACCAGATCTTCTACTGCCGTCAGCGCGGCATCGCGACCGAGGACGCCGTCAACATGATCGTCAGCGGCTTCTGCAAGGAAGTGTTCCGCGAGCTGCCGATGGAATTCGCCGTCGAAGCGCAAAAACTGTTGTCGATTAGTCTCGAAGGTTCAGTCGGATAAGTGACGCCGCGAGGGAGCGAGCGTAGCGAGCCCCGAAGCGCGTAGACAACCGCCTGGGGGTGGGGCCCCAGGCGAACTCAAGAAAAGATGACCATGTTGCTCTCAATCAAAGATCTGCACGTCAAAGTCGAAGGCAAGGACATCCTCAAGGGCCTGTCCCTGGACGTCAACGCGGGCGAAGTGCACGCGATCATGGGACCGAACGGCGCCGGCAAGAGCACGCTCGCGCGCGCGCTGTCCGGACACCCCGCCTACGAAGTGACGGGCGGCACCATCACGCTCGACGGCAAGGACCTGCTCGCCATGGCGCCCGAAGAGCGCGCCTGCGAAGGCGTGTTCATGGCGTTCCAGTACCCGGTCGAGATCGCCGGCATCAACAACGCCTACTTCCTCAAGGCCGCGCTGAACGCCGTGCGGAAGTACCGCGGCCAGCAGGAACTGGACGCGGTCGAGTTCATGCAACTCATCCGCGGGAAGGCCAAGCTCCTCGAGATGAATCAGGAGATGCTCCATCGCTCCGTCAACGAAGGCTTCTCCGGCGGCGAGAAGAAGCGCAACGAGATCTTCCAGATGGCCGTGCTCGAACCGCGCCTCGCGATCCTCGATGAAACGGACTCGGGCCTCGACATCGACGCCCTGCGCACCGTGTCGGTCGGCGTCAACGCGCTGCGGAGTCCCGAGCGCGCGATGATCGTCGTCACCCATTACCAGCGCCTGCTCGACTACATCGTCCCGGACTTCGTCCACGTGCTGGCCGCCGGCCGCATCGTGCGCTCGGGCGGCAAGGAACTCGCCCTCGAACTCGAAGCCAAGGGCTACGGCTGGCTCGAGGCTCAGACCGCGGGAGCCGGGGCGTAATCATGACGCAGGTCGCAGAGCGAGCGGACACCCTGGCGCCGGCCTTCGAGGCGTTTCGCCGCGAGCCGGCTTTCGGCGCGGGCGGCCTGGGCCCGGCGCGCGAGGCGGCGTTCGCCCGCTTCCTCGAACAGGGATTCCCGACGACCCGGCAGGAAGAATGGAGCCACACGAACGTCGCGCCGATCGCGACGATGACGTTCGGCCGCCCGTCCGTGGCCGACGTGTCTCGCGCGGCTGCGGAGCCGTTCCTGTTCGCCGAGGAGATTCCGCATCGCATCGTCCTGGTGAACGGGCGATGGTCCCAGACGCTGTCGTCCACGGCCGCGCTGCCCGCGGGCGTGACCGTGCGCAACCTGCGCGATGTGCCGGCCGCGGCCGGCGTTGACGCCTCCGGACCGACGCCGTTTGTCGATCTGAACGCCGCGTTCTTCGAAGACGGCGTCCTGATCGAGATCGCGCCGAAGACGGTCGTCGCCGAGCCGCTGCACCTCGTGTCGATTGCCGCGCCCGGGAGCGCGCCCGCGATGGTGTGCCCGCGCTTCGTGATTGTCGCCGGCGAGCTGTCGCAGGTCTTCATTGTGGAGAGCTACGCCGGACTGCCCGGCCAGACGATGTGGACCAATGCGGTCACGCGGGTGGATGTCGCGCCAGGCGCGATGGTGGACCACGTGAAGTTCCAGCGCGAGCAGGCGTCCGCGTTCCACCTGGCGTCGATGGTCGCGCGCCTGGATCGCGCCGCCACGTTCCGGTCGCATGCCGTGACGCTGGGCGGCCTCATCGCCCGCAACGATATCCATGCGACGCTCGCGGGCGACGGCGCCGAGTGCACGCTCGACGGCCTCTACGTGGCCGGCGGCGACAGCCTGGTCGACACGCACACGACCATCGACCACGCGATGCCGAACTGCCCGAGCCACGAAATGTACAAGGGCATCCTGGCCGACCGTGCCCGCGCCGTCTTCAACGGCAAAATCATCGTCCGGCAGGACGCGCAGAAGACGAACGCGAAGCAGACGAACAAGGCCCTGTTGCTCTCCGACGGCGCGCAGATCAACACCAAGCCGCAGCTCGAGATCTTCGCCGACGACGTGAAGTGCACGCACGGGGCGGCGATCGGCCAGCTCGACGAGGACGCGCTGTTCTATATGCGGGCGCGCGGCATCTCGGCCCTGGACGCCCGCAACCTGCTCATCCACGCCTTCGCCGGTGAAGTACTGGACGGCGTCCGCGAAGACGTCGTCCGCGATCGGGCGATGCGGCTGCTGGAAGAGAAGCTGTCGCTATGGAAGGTATAGCGTCTGCCATCCCGTTCGACGTGGCCGCCATCCGCGGCGACTTCCCGGCCCTGGCCCAGCAGGTCCACGGGCGGCCGCTGGTCTACCTGGACAATGCGGCGACGACGCAGAAGCCGCGGCAGGTCATTGACGCGATCAGCCACTACTACGAGCGGGACAACGCCAACGTCCACCGGGGCGTGCATCGGCTGAGCGAGCGGGCGACCGAGGCGTTTGAAGGCGCGCGCGAGAAGGTGCGCGCGCTGCTGAACGCGAAGTCGGTCGCCGAGATCGTGTTCACGCGCAACGCCACCGAGAGCATCAACCTGGTGGCCCGAGCCTGGGGCGACGCGAACGTGCGCCAGGGCGACGAGGTGCTCATCACCGTGATGGAGCATCACTCCAACATCGTGCCGTGGCAGCAGTTGTGCGCGCGGACCGGTGCGTCGCTCAAGGCCGTGCCGATCGACGATCGCGGGCAGCTCGTGATGGACGAGTTCGAGCGGATGCTGTCGCCGCGGACGAAGATGGTGGCCGTCACGCATCTGTCCAACGCGCTGGGCACGATCAATCCCGTGGCGGAGATGACCGCGCGCGCCAAGGCGGCGGGCGCGGCGGTGCTCATCGACGGGTCGCAGGCGGTGCACCACATGGCGGTGGACGTGCAGGCGCTTGGCGCGGATTTCTACGTGATCACCGGCCACAAGATGTACGGCCCGACTGGCATCGGCGTCCTGCACGGGCGCGAGGCGGTGCTCGACGCGATGCCGCCGTTCCTCGGCGGCGGCGACATGATTCGCACCGTCGCCATCGAGGGCAGCACGTGGAACGACCTGCCCTACAAGTTCGAGGCGGGCACGCCTGACATTGCGGGCGCTATCGGGCTGGGCGCGGCGGTCGATTACCTGCGGGCGGTCGGGTTCGACGCGATCGGCGCGCACGAGGCGCGGCTGCTGGCGAAGGCGACGGCCGCGATCGAGGCGTTGCCGGGCGTGCGGATTGTCGGCACGGCGGCGCGCAAGTCGAGCGTGGTGTCGTTCGTGATGGACGGCATTCATCCGCACGACATCGGCACCATCGTCGATCGGGAAGGCGTGGCGATTCGGACGGGTCACCACTGCGCGCAGCCCGTGATGGACCGCTTCGGCATTCCGGCGACGGCGCGCGCGTCGTTTGCCGTCTACAACACGCTGGCCGACATCGACGCGCTGGTGGCCGCGCTGGCCCGCGCGCAAGCGCTGCTAGGGTAGGGGGACGGGTCTGTTTTCCACAGAAATGGCTGTTTTGGGGACAGGTCTCGAACGGGTCGTTGGATCGGAAGGCTGAATCGTGGGCATGTTTTCGTTTCTGAACGGGAAAAAGGACGACAACGACCAGCCGGGTGCCGGCAGCGCGGCGGAGCCTCAGCCAGCTGCGCCGGCCGTGACGCCCGCCGCGACGCCGCACGCGCCGGACACGCCGTTCCATCCGCCCGAGGCGTGGAACATCGATTCGCTGACCGCGCCGCATCCGGAACAGGCCGGCATCGCGCCGAAGATGGGCCCGACCGACCCGGAGCGGACCGCGGAGTTCCAGCAGAAGATCATCGACGCCATCAAGACCGTGTTCGACCCGGAGATCCCGGTCGACATCTACGAGCTCGGCTTGATCTACGAAATCCTGGTGGACGCTGAAGGCCGCGCGCTCGTGAAGATGACGCTCACGAGCCCCGCCTGCCCGTCGGCGCAGCAGTTGCCGCAGGAAGTCCGCTACAAGGTCAAGGCCATCCCCGGCATCACCGAGGCGTGGGTCGAAATCGTGTGGGAACCGATCTGGACCAAGGATCACATGTCCGAGGCCGCGAAACTGACGCTAGGCTTCTTCTGATGTCTGACCTCACCGACCTCTACCAGGAGGTCATCCTCGACCACAACCGGCGGCCCCGCAACTGGGGCGCGCTGCCTGATGCGACACGCAAGGCCGACGGCTTCAACCCGCTCTGCGGCGATCGCCTGACGCTGCACGTGAAGATCGAGGCCGATCGCATCGTGGCCGTGTCGTTCGAGGGCTCGGGCTGTGCGATTTCCAAGGCGTCCGCGTCTCTCATGACCGACGCCGTAAAGGGCTGCACGCTCGTCGAGGCGCTCGAGCTGTTCGATCGGGTGCACGAGATGTTGACGACGCCGATCGATCGGGCGATCGATGACAGCCGCGTGGGCAAGCTGGCCGTCCTGTCCGGTGTCCGCGAGTTCCCGACGCGCGTCAAGTGCGCGTCGCTGGCGTGGCACACGCTCAAATCGGCCATCACGAATCCAGCCGAAGTCGCCAGAACAGAGTAGTGATTGACCAGCCCAGAGGCTGGCGGTACCGTGTTCGCGCATGTTGACCGAACGGCCGGGCCCCATCACTCCGCGCGATTCGGTCAGGTCCCTCTGGATTGGCGGCCCGCTGTCCGTCGTCGAGATCCTGTGCATCCGGTCCTTTCAGGCACACGGACATCCGTTCGTGCTCTACACCTATGGCGGCGTCGATAACCTGCCAGATGGCGTCACGATCGAGGACGCCAACGCCATCTTGCCGGCGGCGGAAATCTTCCAGGCGCATGGCGGCTCGTACGCCGCCTTCTCGGACTGGTTTCGCTGGGAGGTGCTCGCGCGCGTCGGCGGCTGGTGGGTGGATACCGACATCGTCTGCCTGGCGCCGTTCGATTTCCCGGACGATGTCGTGCTGGCGTGGGAGTTCGACACCTCGATGGGCACGGCCGCGCTGAGATTCCCGCGCGAACACGCCTGCTGCCGCCGCATGCGCGAGCGCTGCGTGAATGTGGATCGGCCGCGCGAGTCCTTCACGTGGGGTGAAATGGCCGGTCCCGTGGCGCTGCGGCAGGCCGCCGATGTCGAGGGGTTGCTGCCGCTGGCCAGGCCGTTCTATACGTTCTTCCCGGTCAACTGGCAGAACGCGATGTCGGTGTTCAACGGCGATCTCGCCAGGCCGGAGACCGACCGTCTCGTGTCGCTGTCGCACGCGCTTCACCTGTGGAATGAAGTGCTGCGGCGCAACGGCGTCGACAAGGGCAGCCGTTTCTATCACCCGGAATCGATGTTCGCCCGGCTGCTGCGGCGGTATGGCCTCGACGCGTAAGCGCATCGCGCTGGCGTGGTGGGAATCCGTGCGCTCTGGGTGGGGCACGGTTGGCGACTTCTACGCTATTGGCAACGTCCGGCGCCGGCTGATGCAACAGGGCGCCGACGTCGATGTGCTGTGGGATCTGGCGTGGCCGGAAGAGGGCGTCGAGACGGTCTCGCGGCAGGAGGCCGCCTCGCGGCGGTACGACACGGTTGCGTTCGTCTGCGGCCCGCTCGTGCAGCGCGAGGAGTTTCAGCAGTTGATGGATGTCTTCCGCGACACGCGGAAGGTCGCGGTGGGCGTGTCGGTCATCGCGGGCAACGAGCAGGCCACCGCGCTCTTTGATGCCGTGCATGCGAGGGACCGCGGCCGCGTGGCGACGTTCGATCTGGCGCTGGATCCCCGCGGATTCAGTCCGCCGCCAGCCGCGCCCGCGGATCCGTCAGGCCCGGTTGGCCTGACGCTCGTGTCCGATCAGGGCGAGTACGGGGTGGGCGGAACCCAGGCCGCGGCGGTGGCGGACGCATTCGCCGCGCTGGGCCTGGCGCACGGGTGCGCGCTGGTCCCGATCGCGACCCAACGGCCGCTGACGGCGTCCGCGCTTCGTGGCTTCTCCAGCGAGATTCTCGGGACCCGGCTCATCCTCACGAACCGTCTGCACGGCGCGCTGATGGCGATCCTGCACGGGCGCCCGGCGATCGTCATCGATCAGGTCGTGGGCGGAGGCAAGGTCACTGCGGTCCTCGAACGGATCGCGTACCCGTTCCTGTTCCCGGTCGATGATCTGGATGCCGGCCGCCTCGAGGCCGCGTTCGTCGAATGCCAGCGGCCCTCGATGGCGGGCCGCCTGCAGGACATCGCTCGCGCGGCGCAAGCCCTGTCGCGGCGGGCGGTCAACGAGTCGGTGGACGTGATTCTGGCCTGAGGCCGGAGCTAGCCCGCGAAGCTGGCGAGCGCTTCCTGCTCGGAGTCGTACACGTTGAAGACCATGATCAACTTGGTCATGACCAGCAGGTCCGTCGTCCGCTTGCCCAGGTTGATCAGCTTCACCGCGCCTTTTTCCCGTGAGGCGGTGGTGTGGCAGCTGACCAGTTCTCCGAGGCCCGAGCTGTCGATCATCGTGACGCCGCCGAGGTCGATGATGATCTGCTTGTGGCCCGCGGCCAGCAGACTGGCCACTTTTCCTTTAAGCGCCCCGGTGTTGTCCAGGACGATCTTGCCCGACGGGGCCAGCACGGTGACGGATCCAACCTGACGTTCGGCTATGGTCATAGGGGGGCCAGTATAGCCCAGCCGGCGTCCTACCGCTTCAACGTCTTCGCGATCGTGATCTTGAAGCCGTCCGGATCCGCGATGGCAAACGCCCGCATGCCCCATTCGTCCTTCGGCTCGGACGCGAGCGTGCCGCCGCGGGCCTTGATGCCGGCGGCCATCTTGTCCACGTCCTGCGTGGTCGAGCAGTAGAGCCGGATGCCCGCGCCCTTGACCCGGTCGCGGCCCATCTTCCAGTCGTCCTGGCTGATCATGAGCGCCACATCGCCGGCCTTCAGTTCGGCGCCCATGACGACGCCGTCGTGCTGCCACAGCTCGCCGATCTGGCAGCCGAGCACGTCGCGATACCACGCCAGGCTCTTGCCGAGGTCGTTCACCGTCATGGACGGATTGAGTGACGTCAGCCGCAGCGTCTTGCCGTCATCCCGCTTCGCCGGCGCGCGCCTGGCCGCCGCCTTCTTCGGCGCAGACTTCTTCGTGGCCTTGCCTTTGGTCGCTTTCCGTGTCGTCTTCTTCTTCGCCATGTCTACTCACTCCAATTCAGAATCACGCAGCACCGGTTCAGGCTGCCTTATCGTGCCGCGACCTTCGTCGCATCGAACACCCACAAGCCTCGGCCGTAGGTGGAGATGACGATGACATTGTCGCGGGGCTGGAACTGCAGGTCGGACACCTGCACGGACGGGAGGTTGCCGCCGAGCACCTCCCACTTGGCGCCGCCGGTCGTGGAGACGTAGACGCCGAAGTCGGTGCCCGCATACAGCACGCTCGGGTTGCGTGGATCCTCCCGGAGCACATTCACCGGCCCTGCGGGGATGTTGTTCACGATGCTCGTGAACGTTTTGCCGTAGTCCGCGGACTTGTAGATGTACGCCGCGAAGTCGTCGTCTTCGCGCCCGCGCTGGGTGACGTACACCGTGCCCTCGGCATGCATCGACGGCACGACGCGCGACAGCCAGCGCCGCACCGGCAGCTTCGTCGTCAACTCGGTCCATTCCTTGCCGCCGTCAATCGTCGTATGCAGCCGCCCGTCGTCGGTGCCGACGTAGAGCAGGTCCTTCTTCTTCGGCGACTCGGCCAGCGCCACGATCGTCTGATAGGGAATCGCGGACGGGTTCTCGCCCATCTGTGCCTTGCTGTTGTCCGTCAGGTCGCCGCTGATCTTCTCCCACTGGTCGCCGCGGCTGTTGGATCGATACAGGAACTGGTAGCCCGCGTACACGATCGTGTGGTCGTGCGGCGAGATGATGAACGGCGCCATCCACTGCGCGCGCAGTTCGCTCGTCCGGCGGCTGGATCGGCGTCTCGCGCCGGGCCGCTGTCTGTGGGGCCGGCACGGCCGCGGCGCCGCGGCCACCCTGTGCGGGAACGCTCAGATCCGTGCGGCTGAAATTGCCGTAGAACCCGTGCGAATAGACGATGTTCGGATTCGTCGGGTCCACCGCCTGGTTCGAGCCTTCGCCGCCGGGCGCGCTCTCGAAGTTCACTGCCGGAATCGCCCCCGCGCCCTTGCTGAGGTCGATGCGCCCGCGCCGGCTGCCGATGTCCTGGATCGAGCCGTAGGCCCACGGCGGCGAACTGGTGTCGACCTCGACGTTGTAGAACTGCGATCCGCCGGCCGACACCGCGAACTTCCACGACTTGCCGGCGTCGGCCGACATATAGAAACCGCCGTCGTTGTTGTTGTAGAGAATGCCCGGGTTGGCCGGGTCGATCCAAAGGCCGTGATGGTCGCTGTGCATGCCGCCGATGCGCGTGAACGTGCGGCCGCCGTCGCGCGACACGTTGAGTTGCAAGCCCATCGTGTAGATGGTGTTCTCGTTTGACGGATCGACCCGGATCTGGCCGAACACCCAGCCGTACGTGCCCGAGTGACTGTCCAGATAGTTATTGGTGGCCTGATCGAACCGGCTCGTCTGCTTCCACGTCTTGCCGGCGTCGTCGGAGCGATACACGTCCGCGCCTTTGATGAAGCCCTGGCCCTGCGGCATCGGCCGGCCGTAGGCGTCGCGCGATCCGGGAGGCGGCACGCGCCCGATTTCGTAGTTGTCCAGGAATGCGTACAACACATTCGGATTGGATTGGGAGATGTCGATGCCGATCCGCCCTCGGAATTGCGGCGCCGGCAGGCCCTGGCTCGCATCCGACCACGTCGCTCCGCCGTCGGTCGTCTTCACGATGCCGCTCTCGACGTAGCCGGGTTCGACGCGCGGGTCGCTCCACTTGCGGCGCACCCGCTGCCACATCGCGGCGTACAGCGTGTTGGAGTCCTTCGGATCCATCACCAGGTCGATCGCGCCCGTCTTCGGGCCCTTGTAATGGATTTTGCTCCACGTCCGGCCACCGTTGGTGGTCTTGAAGACGCCGCGCATCTCGTTGTCGGTCCACTCGTGCCCGGAGGCGGCGACGTACACGATGTCCGGATTCGTCGGGTGCACGATGATGCGCGCGATGGTCTGCGTGTCCGAGAGGCCCATGTGCTGCCACGTGCGTCCCGCGTCGGCGGACTTGTAGATGCCGACGCCCGGCATCGATGCCCGGAAGATGTTCGCTTCGCCGGTGCCGACCCAGACGATGTCCGGATTCGACGGCGCGACGGCGACGTCACCGATGCTCGTGGACGGCATGTGCTCGAACACCGCCTGCCACGTCGCGCCGTCGTCGTCCGTCTTCCAGACGCCGCTGGTCGCATAGCCGACGTAGACGCGGCGACGGCCGTCCTTGTCGGCGACCGCCGTGTCGGTCGAGCGGCCGCTGATGTTCGCCGGTCCCATGTACGACCAGGACGCCGCCTGATAGGGCGAGGCGCGTCGCTGGGTCTGGTAGGTGTCGTAGGCGGCGCGAAGGAAATCGGCGTCAGCCTTGGCGGGTGTCTGCGCACCAACGGCCAGAACGGCGATCGCCATCGAGGCGGAGAGCGCGAGCAGCAGGGAGCGTGTCCGGGTGAATCGTGAGCTCATGGCTGAATTGTAAGAGAACGCGCATTAGAATTGGGGGTTCATGCCGCGTGCACCGATCTACCTCGATCATCACGCCACGACTCCCGTCGATCGCCGGGTGCTCGAGCGGATGCTGCCGTTTTTCTCCGAGACGTTCGGCAACCCGTCCTCGTCCACGCACGAATGGGGATGGCGGGCGAAAGAGGCGGTCGAGCAGGCGCGGCGGGAGGTGGCCGGGATCGTGGGCGCTTCGGCGAAGGAGATTTACTTCACCAGCGGCGCAACCGAATCCAATAACCTGGCGATGCAGGGCGCGTGGCGGGCGATGGCGCCCTCGCGGCGTGGCGTCGTCGTGTCGGCGATCGAGCACAAGTCGGTGCTTGACGCGGCCGAGCGACTCGGGCGCGAAGGCGCGCCGGTGGCGATTGCTCCCGTGACGCGCGACGGCCTGGTCAATCTGGATGCGCTCAGGACGCTCGTGGACGAGCACACCGCACTCGTGTGCGTGATGGCCGCGAATAACGAGATCGGGACCGTGCAGCCGCTGGCGCAGATTGGCGCGATCGCGCGCGCCGCCGGCGCGCTGTTCCAGGTGGATGCGGCGCAGGCGGTGGGGAAGATCGCCGTCGATGTGGAGGCGCTGCAGATCGATCTGCTGTCGCTGACCGGTCACAAGTGCTACGGCCCGAAAGGCTGCGGCGCGCTGTTCGTGCGCAAGCGCGTCACGGTCGAACCGCTCGTCGTCGGCGGCGGGCAGGAGCGGGGCGTGCGGCCGGGCACGCTGAACGTGCCGGGCATCGTGGGCCTTGGCGCCGCCTGCGCCATTGGACGCGTCGAGATGGCGGAGGAGTCCGCGCGGCTGGCCCGCTTGCGCGACCGGCTGCTCGCGGGCCTCATGGCCGAGCTGGATGGCGTGACCGTGAACGGGTCGATGACCGAGCGGTTGCCGAACAACCTGCACGTCAGTTTCGCCGGTGTGGACGGCAAGGCGCTGATTGTCGCCCTCAGCGACATCGCCGTGTCGTCCGGCTCCGCATGCGCGTCGTCTTCCGGCGTCCCTTCGCCTGTCCTGACCGCCATCTTCGGGGGCGACCCCGTGCCGTCCGCCGCTATCCGCTTCGGGCTCGGGCGGCAAACGACTCACGAGGAGATCGATTACACGGTCGAGAGATTCGTCGCTGTTGTGCGGCATCTGAGGCGCGCGAAACCTGTGCCGCAGTAGCCGGCGGGCTTCAGCCCGCCGGACAATCCGTTACACTTGTTTCGCTTATGCGCATCACCGTCGCCCACAGTCCTGATTCCGACGACGCGTTCATGTTTTATGGCCTCGCCAGTGGCGCGGTGCACGTGCCCGGCATTGAGGTCGATCAGGTGCTGGCCGACATCGAAACGCTGAACCGGCATGCGTTCGAGGGCAGGTACGAAGTCACGGCCGTGTCGTTCCATGCCTACGCGCATCTGGTGGATCGCTATGCGCTCCTGCCGCACGGCGCCAGCATGGGCGACAAGTACGGGCCGATCCTCGTGGCCGGGAAGCCGATTGTGGCCAGTGAAGGTTCGGGCGCGCTGAAAGGGCTGAAGATCGGCATTCCCGGCAAGCTGACGTCGGCGTACCTCGCGCTGCAGATGTTCGATCCCGACTTCGGCGTGGAGATCATGCCGTTCGATCAGATTCAGCAGGCCGTGCTGGACGGCAAGGTCGATGCGGGGCTGCTCATCCACGAAGGCCAGCTCACGTATGCTGCGGAAGGACTGAAGAAGGTCGTGGACCTGGGCGAGTGGTGGTTTGATCGCACGGGCGGCCTGCCGCTGCCGCTGGGCGGCAACGTGATCCGGCGGGATCTCGGCCCGGCGCTCATGAAGCAGGTCTCGCAGATGCTGCACGACAGCATCGCGCACGCGCTGAACAACCGCGCCGCCGCCGTCGAATACGCGCAGACGTACGGGCGCGGGCTCGACAAGGCCGACACCGACACGTTCGTCGGCATGTACGTGAACCAGCTCACGCTCGACTACGGCACGCGAGGCCGTGCGGGCCTCGAGCGCTTCTTCGCGGAAGCGTTTGAGAAGAAGCTGATACCGAAAGCGATCACAGTCGAATTCGTGTAGTCCAGGGTCCATCGTCCCGAGTCCAGCGTGCGCAGTAGTCCGGAGTCCGGAGTCCGGGAGGTGTGCTGCAGTAGCCGGCGGGCTTTAGCCCGCCGGATCGCGGCGGTCAGCGTCCTTTTGCTCATGGCCGGTGCCGCGCCGCCCGCGAAGGCTCAGCAGGACAATCCCTGGAGCTACCCGCTGGCGGCGGTTGAGGCGACAGGCCTGAAGCGCATCCCGCTGAACGAGGTGCGCGCGCTGAGCGGCCTGCGTGTCGGGCAGATCGTGGGATCGAAAGACGTTGAGGCCGCGCGCCAGCGGCTCGTGACCTCCGGACTGTTTGCCAGTGTCGGCTACGCCTTTCGCACCCCGAACTACAGCCTCGTGGTCATCTTCAACGTGACCGAGCGTCCGTGGGACACGCGGGTTGTGTTCGACAACTTCGTGGACCACACGGACGCGCAATTGGTGTCGGGTGTGAGGCGCGATGTGCCGGCATTCGACGGCTGGACGGCCGACCATGACGCCGTGCTCAAGCGCATCGCCGCCTCGCTCGAACGACTCGCGCGCGAATCCAGGGACCCAGGAACCGTGACGTATGCCGTGATCTTCGACGCGGCCCAGGGTGTGGGCCACTATCGGTTCCACCTCGGACCGGGTATCTGGTCCGCTTCCGATCTGCGCGGTCACCATTGCCGGGATTGCGACGACTCTCGAGGAATCGCTCAAGGACACGACGGGCTCGCTGTTGGGCGCTGATTACTCGAGGGAGTTCGTCGCGGACTACGCGCGGCAGAACGTCATTCCGATTCTCGTCAGGCAGGGCCTGGCTTCAGCCGGCGTCAAGAGCGTCAGCGCGGCCCGTGGAGCCTCTCGGCCCGGGTGTGAACGTGGCGTCGTCGTGTCGGTGTCGATCGATCCGGGCGGAACGCCGTCGTCACGCTACTTCGAGGCGTCGTGCAGCACCGCCGCGAGCAGCTTGACGCCCTCCGCCACGCGCGGGCCAGGAATCGACAGGCGATCGTCAGCCAGCACGCGGACGCGGCCTGATTTGACCGCCGGCAGAGACGGCAGCGCGCGCCAGACCTCGCGCTCGCGCGCGACACGTTCGGGCGGCCAGCCCTCGCTCGCATACGCTTCGATGATGACCTCGGGCGCGCGCGTCAGCAGCATCTCGGTGGTGGCCTGCAGGTTCTGGCGCTTGATGTCGGCGAAGATGTCGTCGCCGCCGGCGGCCTCGAGCATGTCGTGCATGAAGCCGATGCCGCCGCTGGCATAGATGCCGCGCAGCGTGCCCGCCTCGCGCCCGAAGATCAGCACCGCTCGCGGGCGCGGCTGGCCTGCGACGCTGCGGCGAACGGCGGCCAGATCGCGCTCGATCCCGTCCGCGACCTCCCGCGCCCTGGCCGCGCGCCCGATCCGATCGCCCAGCGTCCGGATCGTCGCCGTCACGTCGGCCAGCCCGGCGAGCTCGTAGCGGAAGGTCGCAATGCGCGCGCGGTCGAGACGCGCGATCAGATCGATCTGCGTCGCATAGACGACGACGAGCGTCGGCCGCAACGACAGGATGCGCTCGAAGTCGGGATCGACCAGCGCGCCGACCTTGGGCTTCGTCAGCGCCTCCGGCGGAAAGCGGTCATAGCTCGACACGCCCACGACGTCGTCACCGGCGCCGATGGAGAACAACATCTCGGTGACGGCCGGGACCAGCGACACCAGGCGGAAGGGAACGGTCTGGCAGGGTCCCAGGGTCCCAGGGTCCAAGGGTCCGAAGGGTCTGGGTTCGCGGGCAAGCAGAACGGAGCCCGACAGCATCATCATGACCAGCAGACTGCGGATCCGCGGACCCTTCGATCCTTCGGACCCCTGATCCCGCGACCGTCGTTACTTTGTCTGAACAGCCATAAGAAGAACGGCCCGCCGATGACGGCCGTGATGATGCCGACCGGGAGCTCGATCGGCGAGAGCACGGTTCGCGCGATCGCGTCGCAGGCGACGAGGAACGCGGCGCCGAAAAAGGCGGACGCCGGCAGCACCAGCCGATGGTCGGCGCCCACGATGAGCCGGACGAGGTGCGGCACGATGATGCCGACGAAGCCGATGGGGCCGCCCACGGACACGGCGGCGCCGGTGGCGAGCGAGGCCGAGAAGAACGCCACCCGTTGGGCGCGCACCACATTCACGCCGCGGGTGCTGGCGGCCTCCGCCCCGATGCTCAGCAGGTTCAGCGGCCGCGCGAGCCAGGCAAACGCGGCGAAGGCGATGACGACGAGCGGCAGCGCGTACAGAAGCGGCGTGTAGCTGGCCACGTCGAGGTCGCCCATCAGCCAGCGAAGCGCGCGGAACGTCTGCGCGAAATCGCTGAGGTACTGCACGAACAGGATCAGTGCGGAGAAGAACGAGTTGAGCGTCACGCCGGCCAGCAGCAGCACGGTCGTCGACAGCCCGTGGTGCCGCGCGCTGGCCATGGCATACACGATGCCGACGGCCAGGAAGGCGCCGAGCAGGCTCGCCGAGGCCACGCCGCCGACCGCCCACGCCGTGCCAAAGGTGATGGCGACCATCGCGCCGAGCGACGCGCCGGCCGACACGCCGAGCGTGTAGGGCGTCGCGAGCGGGTTGCGCAGCAGTCCCTGGAACACGACGCCCGCGGCCGCGAGCGTGCCGCCGACGAGCGCCGCCGCCAGCGCGCGCGGCAGCCGCGCGATGAAGAAGATCTGCGCGTCCACGTTGTCCGCGAACGGAACCGACGTGCTGAACACGCGCGTGAAGTGAATGGACGTGGACCCGATGAACGGCGCAGCCAGCACCGCGGCGACCATCGCGACGAAGCAGAGCGCGATCGCCGGAAGCCCGCGCCGCAGGGGGAGCGTCATGACGGGATCCGGCCCCCGGGGTCGGCTTGAGCGGCCACCAGGATCGGCGCCGCGAGTTCCGGTGGCACCTCGAACAGGCGGCCCACGAGATCGGGCGTGAGCACCTCCCGCGGATGGCCCTGGGCCAGGATGCGGCCCGACGACAGCAGGACCACGCGCGTGCACAGCGACGCGGCGAACCGCAGGTCGTGCGTCGAGAGCAGGATCGCGAGGCCGGAGGCGTCGTGCAGGCGCCGCAGCAGGGCGCCGATCTCGAACTGGTACCGCAAATCGAGCGACGCGGTCGGCTCGTCGAGAATGAGGAGCCGGCGCGCGCGCTCGTCCTCGGTGCCGGTGTCCAGTTGCGCCAACGCCGAGGCGATGACCACGCGCTGTTTCTCTCCGCCGCTGAGGGTCCTGAACCCGCGGTCCGCAAAATCGGCTGTTCCGGTCGCGTGCAGTGCCGCCATCGCCGATGCGAGGTCGGCCGGACCTTCGATCTCGAACGCGCCGAGGTGCGGGTAGCGGCCCATCAGCACGATCTCGAGCACGGTGTAATCGAAGGCCAGCGACGTCTCCTGCGGGACCAGCGCGATCTGCTGCGCCAGCGCGCGCGTGGGGACGCGGGCGATGTCCGTGCCGCCCAACTGCACCGTGCCCGTCCGCGGGCTCAACGCCCCCGACAACAGTCGCAGCAGCGTGGTCTTGCCCGATCCGTTCGGCCCGAGGATGCCGACGACGTCGCCGGCGGCGATGTCCAGCGACACGTCGTCGATGACGCGGTCGCCGCGTCCGTGATCGCCGCGGCCGCGCCGGCCTGGCGAGTAGCCGAATCGAAGGTTACCGGCCGACAGCAACACGGAGTCCCACCATGGCCAGCCGGCCGGGCGACGGGTAGCCGAGCGCTTCTTCGTAGGCGCGATTCGCCAGATTCGTCACGCGTGCGTACGCTTCAAGAGTCCGTCCCAGGCGGAACGATCCGCCCGCGTCACAGGTGATGAAGCCGGGATTGGTCAGCACGGCGATCGCGTAGTTCGGTTCGAAGTCGGTCGTTTCGCCGCGGCCGTTGACGGCCAGGAACAGCTGCCCCCGCCCGCGCGTGTACCGCACGTCGAACGAACCCTGGTGCCGCGGGCGGCGCACGAGCGGATCGCCAACCGAGAATGGTGAGGGCGCCTCGGTCGCGAGACTGTCCACACCCAGGACCTCCGTATCGAGATACGTGTAGGCGCCGCGGACGGACAGGCCGAATCGCGACTGCCACCGCACGCCCAGTTCGACGCCCTTGGCGCTGGCGTTCGCGATGTTGTCGGTCCGGTAGCGGCTGACGCCGGAGAACTCGGTGCCGACGGCCACGATCAGATCGTCGAAGCGGTTGGCGAAATACGTCGCATCGGCGACGAGCAGCACGCCGGGAAACGCGTGCTCGATGCCGATGTCCATGCTGCGGCTGCGCTCCGGTGTGAGCGACGGGTTGTCCGTGAACGCGAGTTCGAAGATGGTCGGCGGCTTGATGCCCGTGCCCGCGCCGCCGCGCACCTTCGTCCAGCCGGTGGCCGCGTCGGCCGATCGAGTGCCGCGAAGGAACCACACGGCCGATACCTTGGGGTTCAGCGACCAGACGACGTCCGAATCGAACGCCGGCCGGGGCGAGTAGGGACTCGGATTGGCTTCGAGCGCGCTGCGCTCGATGTGCTCGAGCCTGGCGCCGGCGGTCACCGCCGCGCGGTTGCCGAGATCCCAGCGGCCCTCGCCGAACAGGCCCGCCAGGGTGCGCGACACCGGAACGGGTTGGAACAGCGTGCCCGTGACGTACGTGTTGTCCGCGCGCTCGTGCGTGATTTCAAGGCCGGCGGAATATCCCGCGCGGCCGCGCTCGAGGTCGGCCTGATAGCGGCCGCCCAGCCGGCGCGTGCGATCGTCGGAGTCGCCGTACGGGCTGATGTACTGGCTCGGTGCGTCGGACCAGGCAGCCTGCATCGTGTGCCGAATCGCCTTCGTGTCGCCGAAGACGGCGGATCCGCCGATGTCACGCGCGTGATTGATGCCGCGCGAGACGGTGTCCAGTCCCGGATAGAGCCCGTAGGGATCCGAACCATAGGGGCCGGGGTTGCCGCGCTCGTCCTGGCCGAACCGCGCGTTCACGCGGATCCGACGTGTGGCGCGGTCGGACCAGCCGAGCGTCGCCGTGCCGGCCACACGCTCGTAGTCGTCGTTGGACACCGGTCCGCCGATCGAGGCGCGATACGACGTATCGCCGTCAGAGGCCAGCCGCTCGAACGAACCACCCCACGACCACGCCTGCCGGCTGCCGCTGGCGGCGGCCATGACGCGCGACGTGCCCTGGCTGCCGCCCTCGAACAGACCGTTCGCCTGCGTCGGCCCGCCGGTCCGCGAAATCACATTGACGACGCCGCCGATGGCGCCGCTGCCGAACACCGCGCTCTGCGGGCCGCGCACGACTTCGATGCGATCCACGCCGGCCGTCTGCAGATGCGCGCCATCGAAGCCGCCGCCGAACATGTTGAGCGGGATGCCGTCGAACAGCACCAGCGTGTAGTCGGACTCGCCGCCGCGCGGAAAAATCGACGTCAACGCGCCGCGGCCGCCGTTGGCGACCACGCCGAAGCCTGGAATCTGGCGAAGGACGTCGGTGGCCGTTTCGGTCTGCCGCGCGTCAAGATCCGCGCGATCGACCACCGTGACGCTGTCGGTGACGCGCGACAACGGCCGATCGACCGGCGAGGCGGACACGACGACGGACTCACTGACGGCCGCGATGGCCAGCGCGACGTTGATGTCCATCTCGCCGGTGGCGGCAACGCTGATGCGCTGGGTCGGCGCGTGGAAGCCCGGCGCCGCGACGATCACGTCGTAGTCGCCGGCCGGAACCGTCAGCGGGCCGAAGCGGCCGTCGCTTCCGGTCGTGGCGGTCACCACGACCGTGCCGCCGCGGATGATCAGTACTTGCGCGCGGGCGACAGGCCGATCCTGCGGATCGAGCACGCGGCCGCGCAGGACGTCCGCGTGCGCGAGGGTGGCGATGGAAAAGACAAGGAGAAAAGCGGACAGGACGAGAAAAGCGAAACGGTTCACGTGAGCCCCCTCCGGCGTGTTGCGCGCCGGTCTCCACCTTCGCTCGGCTTCGCTGAGCTTCGGCGGACTAGGAATAACGGGCCCGGTGGGTAGGTATCCTGACTTGCGGATTGTCGTCGAACGTCCTCGTCTTCCCGTGTCTCACGCGCGTCTGGTGGCTTCACCCGCTCGCGCTTCTTCACAGTGACGGCCGGTCGCTTGCGCGATCGGCTCGACCCCGGGCTCGAAACCCGAGGCGTCAGGACATCGACTCCCCGCTGACAGTGGCGGCACCGTGTGGGATTCGCACCCACTTCCCTGTGGCCGCCGGGCCGACGTCGGTTGTCAGGCGGAGTATAGCATGTCAAGATTTCGACAGGAGTTGCGCTCAAACACCGATGAAATCGCGTTTAGTCTGCGCTCGGCTTGTCGGACATCACGGACAAGCTCGATCACGGCGCGCGCCTGTCGCTGGAGGACGGCGTGCGGCTGTTTGCGTGCCCGGATCTGCACGCGCTCGGCTGGCTCGCCAACCGCGAGCGCGAGAAGCGCCACGGTGCGCTGACGTACTACAACTTCAATCTGCGGCTCGAAGCCACGAACGTGTGCGTCGCGAGCTGCCTCTTCTGTTCGTTTGCGCGGCTCAAGCCCGGCGATACCGACGCCTACACCCTGCAACTCGACGGCGTCTTCGACAAGCTCCGCCAGCGCGCCCACCAGCCGCTGACCGAAGTCCACGTCGTCAACGGCCTCCATCCCGATCTGCCGTTCTCGTACTACACGGACATGCTCGCGGGCCTGAAGGCGATCCGGCCCGGCATTCACCTGAAATGTTTCACGGCGGTGGAGATCGCGTTCTTCGCGGACACCTACGGCCTGACCGACGAGGCCGTGCTGCGCGCGCTGATGGACGCCGGCCTCGACTCGCTGCCGGGCGGCGGCGCCGAAATCTTCGCCGAGCGCGTGCGCCGGAAGATCTGCCACGACAAGGCGGACGCCGATCGCTACCTGTCGATCCATCGGATCGCGCATCGCCTCGGCATGCGCTCCAACGTGACGATGCTGTACGGGCATATCGAGACGATGGAGGAGCGCGTCGATCACATGCTGCGGGCGCGCGCGCTGCAGGACGAGACGGGCGGCTTCCAGGCGTTCATTCCGCTGGCGTTCCATCCCGACAACAACCAGATGCGCAAGCTGCCGGCGCCGATCGGCCAGTGACACGCTGCGCGTGCACGCGGTCGCGCGGCTGATGCTCGACAACATTCCGCACGTCAAGGCGTTCTGGATCGCGACCGGCGTCGAAATCGCGCAGATGGCGCTGTGGTTCGGCGCGGACGATCTGGACGGCACCGTGCAGGAAGAGAAGATCTACCACATGGCCGGATCGCGCACGCCGGAATCGCTCGGCACGCGCCGACATCCGGCGCCTCATTCGCGCGGCCGGCCGCGCTGCCGGTCGAGCGCGACACGCTGTACAACGTCGTCACGGGGCCGGACGCGGCATAGCTTCGTCGATGCAGGCCGGGGCTTCAGCCCCGGCAGGCGCGCCGGCCCTGAAGGGCCGGCCTACACCGATGGATCCCGCATGGTAAGCTGACTTCAGGGTGGCCCAGATCCAGCTGTTGACCGACTACGAGCGCACCAGGCTCGCCGAGCGGCAGCCGTTGCCGGACGCCTATCTCGGCCTGTCCGATGCCGAGATGGACGCGCGGATCGCCGCGGCCAAAGCGGCGCTGGGCACGCGCGCTGGTCATCCTCGGGCACCACTATCAGCGCGACGAAGTGATCAAGTTCGCCGACGTCACCGGCGACTCGCTCAAGCTCTCGCAGGCCGCCGCCTCGCGTCACGAAGCCGACTACGTCGTCTTCTGCGGCGTGCACTTCATGGCGGAGAGCGCGAACATCCTTGGCGCGCCGCACCAGCAGGTGATCCTGCCCGACCTGGCGGCCGGCTGCTCGATGGCCGACATGGCCGCGATCGATCAACTCGAGAGTCTGCTGGGAGGAAATGCAGCGCATGGGCGCGACGAGCGTCGTGCCCGTGACGTACATCAATTCCTCGGCGGCCATCAAGGGCTTCGTCGGCGAGCACGGCGGCATCGTGTGCACGTCGAGCAACGCCGCCAAGGTGATGGCGTGGGCCTGGGATCACGGCGAGAAGGTGCTGATGCTGCCGGACCAGCATCTCGGCCGCAACACCGCCTACAAGATGGGCGTGCCGCTCGACCAGATGGTCGTGTGGGATCCGGATCTGCCGAACGGCGGGGTCACCGCTGAGGCGCTGCGCCGCGCGCGGCTCGTGCTGTGGCAGGGCTTCTGCAGCGTGCACACGCGCATGACGGTGAAGCAGATCGAGCACTTCCGCGCCACCTATCCCACCGGCAAGGTCATCGTCCATCCGGAATGCACGTTCGACGTCGTGCAGGCCGCCGACGAGTCCGGTTCGACCGAGGCGATCATCCGGACCGTGAAAGCCAGCCCGACAGGATCGATCTGGGCCGTCGGTACGGAACTGCACCTGGTGAGCCGTCTCGCGCACGACGTCGCGCCGGATCGCACGGTGATGACGCTCGACACGGTCGGCTGCCTGTGCTCGACGATGTTCAGGATTTCACCGAATCATTTACTGTGGGCGCTCGACGGTCTTCTGGCCGGCGAGGTGCGCAACCGCATCGTCGTTCCCGAGCCGACGAAGCGTTTCGCCCGCATCGCGCTGGAGAGAATGCTTGAATCCGTGTAGACACATGGTGAGCAGTAGCCGGCGGGCTTCAGCCCGCCGGGCATGCTCGGCGGCCTGAAGGCCGCCGACCACTGCGGCACGCAACCCCGAAGGAGTCCCCGTTATGTCGAATCAGCTGCCGACGCTTCCGTATGATTTCGCCGCTCTCGAACCGCACATCGACACGCAGACGATGCAGATCCACCACGGGAAGCATCACGCGGCGTATGTGAACAACCTCAATGCCGCGCTGGACAAGCACCCGGAGCTGGCGGGAAAGAGCGCCGAGGATTTGATCAAGAACCTGGCCGCGGTGCCCGAGGACATCCGGACGGCCGTGCGCAACAACGGCGGCGGCCACGTCAATCACACGATGTTCTGGCAGATCATGGGCCCGGGCAAGGGCGGCGAGCCGACCGGCGCGATCGCGCAGAGTCATCGCCAACTCATTCGGCGGGTTCGACACGCTTCAAGGACCAGATGAACAAGGCCGGCGTCGGCCGGTTCGGCAGCGGCTGGGCCTGGCTGGTCGAGGCCGGTGGCAAGTTCGCGATCGAGAGCACGGCCAACCAGGACAATCCGCATGTCGGAAGGCAAGAAGGCGATCCTCGGCATCGACGTGTGGGAGCACGCCTACTACCTCAAATACCAGAACCGACGTCCCGACTACCTCGCCGCCTGGTGGAACGTGATCAACTGGGACGCCGTGAACGCCAGGCTCAAAGGCTAGTTCGGAGCCGGCCCGAAAGCGTCAGAAGAGCCGGACGGTCACGACCGTCCCCGCCTCGACGACGTCCGTCTGCGCCGGGATCTCGATGTAGCCGTCGGCATGCGCCATGCTGGTGATGTCGCCGGAGGCCTTGAACGCGAGCTCGGCGCGGCCCTCGACGAGTGTCACCGTATAGAACTGGTGACGGCCCGTCGTGGACACGATGCGGCGGGCGAGCGGCGCGTCGACCGTGCGCGGCGCCCAGGGCGGCAGTCGCGCGACCGCGCGCAGGAACGGCACCAGCATCATGTAGGCGTTCGACAGGCACGACGTCGGATAACCGGGCATGCCGAAGACGGGCGTGCCGGCGATGGCCCCGAACACCGTCGGTTTGCCGGGCTTTACGGCGATGCCGTGGAAGTGCACCGTGCCGCGCTGGCGCAGCACGTCCATGATCAGATCGCGTTCGCCAACGGAACTGCCGCCGGAAAAGACGATGATGTCGTGCGCGCGCGCGAGGTCGAGCGCCGCCGACAGCGACTCGACCGAATCGACCGCAATCGGCAGCGCGGCGGTCGTGCCGCCGTGGCGCCGGGCGATGGTCTCGAGCGTGAAGCGGTTGATGTCGTAGATCTGGCCCGGCGCGAGAGGCTGGCCCGGCTCTGCGATTTCGTTGCCGGTGGAGAGGATCGCGACCGACGGCCGCGCAAAGACCTCGACATCGCTGCTGCCGGTGGCGGCCACGGCACCGACGCGCCCAGGATTCAGCACCTGGCCCGCGGTGACGACGACTTGTCCTGTCGCGATGTCCGCGCCCCGGCGTCCCACGTTCTGCCTGGGGTACACCGGCGTCATGACGCGAACGGCGTCGCCCGAACGTTCGGTTTCCTCGACCATCACGACGGCGTCAGCCCCGTCGGGCATCGGCGCGCCGGTCGCAATCTCGATGCACTGGCCGGGCCCGATCCCGCGCGTCGGGACCTGGCCGGTGAACACGCGATCGACGCGCGTCAGCGTCTTCGCCGTGTGCGTGCCGGCCCCGAACGTGTCTGCGGCCACCACGGCGTAGCCGTCCATGGCGGCGCGGTCGAACGGCGGCACGTCCATCACCGCCGTGACATCGCGCGCCACGACGCGGCCGTCGGCGTCCACCAGCGACACCCGCTCGGTTCGCGCGATCGGCGTGGCGGCGCCCATCACGAGGCGCATCGCGTCGTCGTACAGCAGCGTTTCGGTGATGGGGCGCATGGGATATTTACTATTTGTCTATTGGCTATTTGACTATTTGACTATCTGATCAGTTCGCGGGCGATGTGCCCGAGTTCCGGAAGGATGAGCTTCGTCATGGCCAGCCGCACGGCGGCTTCCGATCCGGGCAAGCATGAAGATGACGCAGCCGGCCGCCACGCCGGCCGTGGCGCGCGAGAGCATCGCGGCGGATCCGATGTCCTCGTAGCTCAGCATGCGGAACAATTCGCCGAAGCCGTCGAGCCGCTTCTCGAACAGCGCCGTCACGGCTTCGTAGGTCGAGTCACGCTTCGCGATGCCCGTGCCGCCTGTGGTGAGGATGGCTCGAACCGTGGCGCCCTCGAGGGCATCGCGAATCGCCCGCGTGACATCCGCCGGCTCGTCCTTCACCACCTGCCGGTCCACGACCGTATGGCCGGCGGTGGTCAGCAGTTCGGCGATTGCGCGCCCGCTCGTGTCCGTGGCGAGCGTGCGCGTGTCGCTGACCGTGAGCACGAAACACGCCACGCTGGCGGGGGAGTGGGCGCGATGCTCGGCGACGGACATGGATGCTCAAGTTACAACTAACAAGTGACAAGTCACAAGGGTTCACACGGAGGCACGGAGCGACGGGGACACGGAGGGCTTCTTGGGCGGGCTGCGGGCACGCGAGCGTTCCCCAACAAGATTTCCGCGCCTCCGTTCCTCCGTGACTCCGTGTGATCGTCGGAACCCCGGATCGGCGAGAATGATGGCCTGTGAAGAGGCATTCCTGGTTCTCCCTGGCCATAGCCGCGCTGGCGGTCCTGCCGTTGGCCGCTCAGGTGCCGCTGCCGGATGGGCTCGACAAGGCCGCGGCGAAGTGGGTGGACGACACGTTCAAGAAGATGACGCTCGACGAAAAGGTCGGGCAGTTGGTGGTCACGTCCGCGAACAGCACCTATCTGGCCAGCGATACCGAGGCGTACGATGTCCTGTCGCGCAAGGTGAGGCAACTCCGGCTGGGCGGCGTGCACCTGTTCGGCGGCGCCGAGCCGGCTGCGGCGATGCTGCTCAACAATGGCAACGCCGGCGCCACGCTGGGGCAGCCGCTCGAGGCGGCGTCGCTGCTCAATCGCCTGCAGCTCGAATCCGTCATCCCGCTGCTCAATACCGCGGACTTCGAGGCCGGCGTGGGCTTCCGCATCGCCGGCGCCACGGTGTTTCCGCGCCAGATGGCCGTGGGCGCGGCGGCAGACGAGCAGCTGGCCTCTGATGCCGCGCGCATTACCGCGATCGAATCGCGCGCGATCGGCGTTCATGTCAACTTCTCGCCGCTGGCCGACGTGAACAACAATCCGCTGAATCCCGTCATCAACACGCGCTCGTTCGGCGAGGCGCCCGATCCGGTCGGCCGGCTCGCGGCGGCGTACATCCGCGGCCTTCACGCCGGCGGCATGCTCGCCACGCTCAAGCACTTTCCCGGCCATGGCGACACGGACGTCGACTCGCACCTTGGCTTGCCCATCATCGCCCATCCGCGCGCGCGGCTCGACGCGATCGAGTTGGCGCCGTTTCGCGCGGGCCTGGCCGCCGGCGCCGACGCGGTCATGGTCGGCCACATCGAACTGCCGGCGCTCGATCCCGCCGAATTCAGTCCCGCCACGCTCAGCGCGCCGATCGTCACCGGCCTGCTTCGAGGCCAGATGAAGTTCGGCGGTTTGATCTACACCGACTCGATGGGCATGGATGCGATTGCCACGCGATTATCCCCAGGCGACGCGGCGGTCCGGGCGGTCCAGGCCGGCAACGACGTCGTGCTGAATTCGCCGGACGATGCGGCGGCCGTGGCGGCGATCAGGGCGGCGGCGCAGTCGGGCGCCATTCCGATGGCGCAGATCGATGCGTCGGTGCGGCGCATTCTGCAAGCGAAGGCGCGCCTCGGCCTGCACAAGGCGCGGACGGTGTCCCTCGACGACTTGCCGAAGCGCGTCGGCGGCCGGCAAAGCGCGGTCCTGGCGCAGGCGCTGAGTCGGAAATCGATCACGCTGATCAAGGACGAGCGCAACCAGGTGCCGCTGCGGGTGCCGGCGGATGCCTCCGTGCTGTATCTGTCGATGCTTGACTATCCGGCGAACTGGCGCATCGCCGCGCCGAGCCGGGTGTTTCTGCCGGAACTGCGGCGTCGCTGGCCAGGCGTCACGGCCATTGAGCTCTCGGATCGATCGACGACGGACGAGATTGATCTCGTGCGCGCATCGGCCGCCCGGTACGACGCGGTCGTCGTATCGGTATTCGTGCGCGCGTCATCGGGCAGCGGCCGGATGGACCTGGCGCCGCCGCTGGTGAAGCTGCTTGGTGATATGGCGCGCGCGACGGCCAACACGCCGAAGCCGCTCATTACGATCTTTTTCGGCAATCCGTACGTGCCGGTCGGCGTGCCGAATCTGCCGGCGGTGTTGCTGACCTACGACTTCTACGATCTGGCGGAGCTGTCGGCCGTTCGCGCGCTGGCGGGGGAGGCGCCCATTACCGGGCACCTGCCGGTTGGCCTGCCGGGCATGTTCGGGGCCGGATTCGGGCTCGTCAGATAAGGCCTCGCCTCGACCTCACGCGTGGAGAGCCGGTGGCGCGAAGACGCCGCCGTCCTGCGCGTGCAATTGATCTATGGAGGCGCGCGTCCGCCCGGGATCCTGAAACGACAACATCCACAGGCTGAAGAGGGTGGTCGTCGAGACGAAGTTCGCCCCCATCCGGCTGAGGAGGCGAAGCGCGTCCGGTGTCAGGGCCTCCGCCCGATCTCGTGGGCGCGTGTTCCGATGGCCGTTCGCCATGAGCACCACCCGGTCACCGTCGCCCGCCACCTCATGCAGCAGATGGAACGCGTGCGCGAGCTCCGGGCTCTTCTTCTCGATCGGCCCTTCGGCTTCGGCCACGTGGATGAGCAAGCGACGCTTGGAGTCCAGCCGGACCACGACCAAGGGCGCGGCGGCGGCGGTCGCCTCGTATTTCAACGCCGTGAGCGCCTCACCCACGGCTTCCTGCAGGGCCGGGCCCGTCTCCCAGAGCAGGCGTCCGATGCGGTCCATGGACTGGATTTCCGACGACAGCCGCTGGATTTCGGCGAACCGCGTCTGATAGCCCGGCGGCATTTCAGCCGCCAGCCAGTCAGGGGCCGTCGCGCTGACGGGCGTCGCTGCTCGGGCGTTCATGTGTCCTCCTCGCCCTTCGTGCACCGGCGGGCGGCTCATTGTCGCCCTGGGTGATGGCGGGCGCAAGCCGTGTATAACGCAGCTCGCGGCCGGTTAGGCCAGGTCCAGCTCCTTTGCTATAGTTATTGGTTTAGTGCGCCCTTAGCTCAGTTGGATAGAGCGTCTGGCTACGAACCAGGAGGTCGCAGGTTCGAGTCCTGCAGGGCGCGCCAATCGTTTCAATGACTTAGCGCGCCCGTACCGTCCGGCGTGTGAACAATCGTGAACAATTTGAGTATTTGGTTCAAAACCAAATGCTCAGCCCTCCGGGGCACCACCAACCCAACCGCCGAAATTCTCGCCTAGGCGTCCGCGGCCTGCATTGCGAACTATACGCATATAGCGTATAGTTGTCCTGTGGAGTTCTTCGAGACGCCGGCCTTCACGCGACATGTCGGCGGGTACCTTGATGACCTCGGGCTTGTTAGCGCTGCAGCTGTTCCTCATGGAACATGGAGCAGCCAGAGGCCGGAGCGATCATGCCGGGCACCGGCGGGTTCCGGAAGCTGCGCTGGAAGGATGACACGCGCGGCAAGGGCAAGCGCGGCGGCTTGCGCATCATCTACGTGCTCCTGCCGGAGGATAACCAAGTGTGGCTGTTCACGCTCTACGGCAAGGACGAAGCCGACGATCTGACTCCGACGCAGAAGCGGCAACTGCGCGCGGCGCTCGACATGGAACGAAAGAACCGGCAAACCAGGCGCGCACGACAGAGAGAGAGGTAGAGCCCATGGCGGCAGTCAAGACGAAGAAGCGCAATCTCTTTGGCGAATTGATGGAAGGGGTCGCCGCGATGCGCGAGCACCGCGAAGGGCGGATCACGCTGCGCTCGCACCACGTTGAACGCTTGTCCCTGCCGCGGATCGACCGGCAGATCATTCGAAACACGCGCGAGCGGCTCCGGATGTCCCGCTCCGCGTTCGCCTACCGCATCGGCGTCAATCCCCGGACCCTCGAACGCTGGGAACAAGGCCGGAGCAAACCCAACGACCAGGCGGCCGCGCTCATCCTGCTGGTCCGCAGAGTACCCTGACACGCTCAAGCGGCTTGAACGTCTCGCTGCGGCGGGCTGACACCAGCGCGCCAGCCGGCCTCGATGCCGTGAACAATCAGTGAACAATTCCCTCCCGAACACCGGGTAACAGCAGGATCCTGTCCGAGCTAAACCCACGAAGAACCAACAAGATAGCCAACCTGCTGTTGCCTACGAACCAGGAGGTCGCAGGTTCGACTCAGGCGAGTTTCGCTCCGTTCGCTCGGGCTCACCTCGCTTCGCTCGTTCGCTGAGACGAGGCGGCTTCGCCCCCAAGCCTCCACGTCTCTCCGTGCCTCCGTGTGAAGTGACAACCGCCTCCGCTCGCCTACATCAGATCTTCCAGCCCCGCCACCCGCAACAACCGCACGTAGCGTCGCTCGGTCGCCAGGCCCTTCAGGTCGAACGGCATGTCCATCACCAACCGTCGCAGGCGCCCGGGCCGATACGCGTGTGCGCGTTCGAGCCACGTCGCGGCGTTGGCCCAATCGCCGAGATCGGAATAGGCCAGCGCGACGCGATCGCCAATCGATCGCGCCGCCGGATGCGCGGCGAACGGATCGCCGGCCTCCGCCTCCGCCAGCAACTGATCCAGTTCCCGCCCCAGATCGCGGCGGCGCGCCTCGGCCGGACCGAGGCGTTCGATCTCCTCCGCAAGCAACCCGGCGCGCGCGTGATCCCCGGACGTCCGCAACTGCGACAGACGGAAATCAGTCGCCCCTTCGACGTCGCCGATCTGCGCCAGTTCGCGCTCCATCCGCTCGAGTGACGGACCGAAGGTCGGTTGCAGCGCGATGGCGCGACGCAAGACGCCGATGGCGTCCTCGTGGCGGCCGGCGGCCCGAAGCGCGTCCCCCAGCGCATTCAGAAAGGACGGCATCTTCGAGTCCAGGGCCACGGCCGCTTCCGCCGCCTCAACGGCCGCGTCGGGCCGCCCCAGAATCTTGAGGATGATGCTGTGCGTCCGCAGCGCCTCCGGATCCCGTGGGTCGAGCGCGACGGCCCTCGCCGCGTGGCGCTCGGCCGTGTGACAGTCGTCGTCGTAGTAGAGCGCCATCTTCGCGAGCGACGAGTGCACTTCCGCGACCTGGTCATCGGCGGCCAGGGCGGCCATGATCAGTTCGCGCCCGCGGTCGTCGGCTTCGATCGGAAGAAAACCGAGCCGCCTCATCACGTAGTGCCAGTTGCCGTACAGGCACAACGCGTGCGCGTGCCGCGGCTCCACGGCCAGCGCGCGCTTCAGGTACACCTCCGCCTGGCTGAGATGCGTGCGCGCCGACGTGCCGCTGCCGGCGCCGCCCAGCCGGAGCGATCGCATGCCCTCGGCCAGCAGTCGATCGGCTTCGGCCGTCGTGACCGCCGGCTTCGACGCGAGGCTCTCCTGCGGAGCCAGGCGCAACCGCCTGGCCACCTCCGCCGCATCCGGAGGCCGCCCGGAGGGGCTCTTTGCCAACAAACTGGAGACGAGTTCTTCGAGCGCGGGTGAGACGCGGATATTCGTCCTTGCAAGCGCCGGTGGCGCCGCGGCCAGATGCTGCCTGAGGACGTCGGCGACCGGGCCGATGAACGGCGGTTCGCCGGTGAGGAGTTCGTACAGCACGCACCCCAGGCTGTAGAGATCGGACCGGCCGTCAATGGCCGCAGACCCGGCCACCTGCTCGGGACTCATGTACGCGCACGTACCGATGAGCATGCCCGCGGTGGTCAGTTCGTCGCGACCGGCACTGGTCATCGCGTCTGTGCCGGCCGCGTCGCCGGACACGTGGGCAATCCCGAAATCGGCGAGCAGCGCACGGCCGCCGACGTTGAAGATGTTCTCCGGCTTGACGTCGCGGTGGACGATGCCGGCGCGGTGGGCGAAGGCGAGCGCGTCGGCGACGTCCGCACAATTCGCGCACGCGTCCTCCATCGTCAGGCGGCGCTCGCGTTGAAGCTTGGCGCGCAGCGTCTCGCCGGGCACGTACGGCATGACGTAGTACAGGCGGCCATTGGCGACGCCCGAATCGAACAGCGACACGATCGCCGGGTGCACGAGGCTCGCGGTGACGGCGATCTCGCGTTCGAAGCGCTCGACGCCAATCGCCGTCGAGGCCGCCTCGGACAGCACCTTGATGGCGACAAATCGATCGAGCTGGGTATCGTGCGCGCGATAGACGACCGCCATGCCGCCCCGGCCGACTTCCTGTTCCAGCCGGAATCGCGAGGGTAGTCCCGCAAAGTCCGACGCCGACGGATGGGGTGGCACGGGCACAGGATATCGCGACAGGTGCGGCTTGATGTGTGGCGAGCGCCTCGTCCCGGGTAGACTCTCCGCAGGAGCACCCACCCCCATGGTTCCACGCCTGACGGTGCCGCTCGTGTTTGCCGCCGCGCTCATCGCGGTTCCCGTTGTGATGCACGCCCGTCAGGGCGGGGCCGCCGCGCAGTTCCCAGGCGGCACGAACCCCGATGGATCGCTGCGGCCATCCGCGCCGCTGAGAAATCTGTTCACGCAGGAGGCGTACACGGAATACGCGCTGCTCGAGCCGGGCAGCGAGTCGTTCCGCATCCGGTTCTTGCCGGAGGAGACGCGCGAAGGCGCGACCGAACTCGTCAACGCGACGCGCGGCGGCAGCGAGGGCGGCGGCATCGAAGTCTACGACCCGCGCACGGGCCAGCCGCTCGAGTTCACCTACACCCAACAAGGCAACGATCCCGAGAGCCACGCGATCCGCGCGAAGCTGCCGAGACCCGTCCCCTCCGGCGGCATCGGCCGCGTCCTGATCTACAAGACCTATAAGGACCCGCGCACCTACATGATGAACGCCAACGACATCGTCTGGGTCCGCAGCCTGAGCGGCTACCGGCTCGGCGTGATCCTGCCGAAGGGCTTCGCGTTCATCTCGTCGAACGTGGCCGCGCAACTCGCGACGACGACGGATGGACGACTGAAGCTGGCGTTCGCGAACCCGAGCGGACAGAGCAATCCGGTGACGATCCATGCGCGGCGCACGACGGCGGTCTTCACGCCGGACCCTTACGCAGACATGTTCTTCGACGACATCAAGACGCTGTACACGCTCGACCCGCCGGCGACGGGCCGCATCAACGTCGAGCAGACGTATTCGGATTATCGGCAGGGCACCACGGCGCGACTCGACACGCTCGGCGACTTCTTCCTCAATGACGTGCGCGTCGTCGACCTCGACACCGGACGGTCGCTCGCCGTCACCGGCCGGAGCGCCACGGCGACCGTGCCGCTCGAGGTGCCGATCGCCAACGACAAACAGAGCGCGCACCTGCGCATTACCGGCACGATCCAGGATCGCAGTTACCGGCTTGAGGACGACGAGTTGGTCTTCGACCGGACGCTGCGCGGTTTGCGCAATACGGTCCTGCTGCCGGCGGGGTGGGAGCCCTCAGCCATTTCGCAGTCCGGCACGATCGGGATGTATCAGGGCCGGACGTTCGTGGCCTTCATCAATCTGAATTCGGAGAACAACTACCGCGTCGTGATTCGGGCGCGCAAAGGCCGGTAGGCCCCCTCGAAGCCCGGCCAATTTCGTGGTTACACCACTACACCATTTGTGGTATACCATGGTGTAACCATGGCGCTGAACCTCAAGAATACACAGGTCGAGCGGCTGGCTTCGGAAGTGGCGCGGATGACCGGCGAGTCCAAGACGGAGGCCATTCGGCGCGCCCTTGAAGAGCGGCAGCGCCGGCTGAAGGGCTCGCACATCACGCCGCGCCGCGACCGGCTCCTTCGGCTGCTGCGGACGAAGATCTGGCCGGCGGTTCCCAAGCAGCAGTTGGGCCGCCGCCTCAGCCGCGAAGAAGAGGACCAGATTCTGGGCTACGGGCCGGAGGGCGTGTGACGCTCGACACCTCCGCCCTTATCGCGGTGCTGTTCTCGGAACCCGGCTACCTCGACGTCGTGGATCGGATCCTCGAGGCCGACGTCGTGCGCGTCGGCGCGCCGACGCTGGTGGAAACCAGTCTGGTGTTCGCGGGCCGGCGCGGCAAGAGCGGAGGCGGGCGCGAGGTCGAGGATCTCGTCCAGGAACTAGGCGTGGCGATCGTACCGTTCGGGGAGGCGGAATGGCATCGCGCAGCTGATGCGTTCGCCCGCTACGGCCGCGGCCGGCATAAGGCCGCGCTCAACTTCGGCGATTGTCTGGCGTACGCGACGGCGGCAACTGCCGGCGATTCGCTGTTGTATGTTGGCGACGACTTCCGTCACACGGATCTGCCGGAGGGTTGATGGGTCGTCGGGTTCGTCGGGTTCGTCGGGTTCGTCGGTCTCAGGTTCGTCGGGTTCTCAGGTTCGTCAGGTTCTCAGCGCCCGACGTCCGCCGCCGCTTCCTGCAACAGTCTCGCCTTGTCCGCGGGGATGCCCGGTGCGGGCAGGCCGACCGGCGAGACCTTGAAGGCCTTCTGCACAATCGTCAGTGCCGCCAGGTACGAGCCCATCGCGCTCGGATGAAAATCATCGGGTCCGTAGAGCGCGAGCGTCGCATCCCGTTTCCATGCGGCCCGCCACGCATCGCCGGCGGGAAAGAGCAGGCCGCCCACATCCGTCGCCGCGGCGGTGTACGAACGGCTCACGCCGTCGAAATCCTGTTTCCGCGCGAGCGCCGGCCACACCATGAACAGCGCCGTGCGCGCGCCGGCGCGGCGAATCTCCGCGTCGAAACGCGACGTGAAGTCGCGCAGCAGGACCTGCGATTCCGGCAGTGCCGACGGCCCCTGCTGCAGCACGACCACGGACCAGCCGCCCTTCGCGAGGGCCTTCCGCGCGTCGCCCTGCTGCCAATGGTCCTCGAGACTGAAGTTGTTGAATGCCACGACTTCGGAGAGGGCGGGCTGGCCCGCGGCCCGCGCGAGCGTGACGACGAGTTCCGGCAGGTTGTTGGCCAGCGTCAGGCTATTGCCGATGAAGAGCAGGCGTGCGTCCGGCGGCCGTGCGTGCGGCGCCGGACCCGCGAATCCGACTCCGAGCGCGACGAGCGCAATCAGCACCGGGCGCATGGCTCTAGATTATGATCTGAAACATGCGAAGGGCCTGTGCGATCGCCGCGATCCTGTTCCTGTCCGCCACCAGCGCGTTCGCGCAGTCAACCGCGGGGGCGCAGGCCGCCACCAGCGCTCCACCGGCGCCCGCCGCGGGCACGCCGGCGACATGGTCGTTCGGCGCGGCGGTGAACACGTACGTCCTGCCCGAGGAATCCAATTTCGCGCAGCCCATCATCAAGGCCGACCGGGGATGGCTGCACCTCGAAACCCGCTACAACTACGAAGCGCGGGCGAGCGGCTCGATTTGGGCCGGCGTGAATATCAGTGGCGGAGACGCCGTGGAATGGTCGATCACGCCGATGTTCGGCGGCGTGATGGGCGACACCGATGGCGTGGCCCCCGGCTACGAAGGATCGCTCGCCTGGCGGAAGCTGGAGTTCTACAGCGAAGGGGAATGGGTATTCGACGCCGGCGATTCGTCGGACAGCTTCTTCTATAACTGGTCGGAACTGTCCTGGGCGCCGGTAGAGTGGTTCCGATTCGGCCTGGTCACTGAACGCACCCGGCTCTATCAGACCGAGCGGGACATCCAGCGCGGACTCCTGTTCGGCGGGTCCTACAAGCGGCTGAATTTCACCGCCTACGTCTTCAATCCGGACGACGCCCAGCCGAGGTGGGTGCTCAGCGCGGGCATCAATTTTTGACAGTACAATGGATCTGCCAGCACCCAGGAGTCTTCCAGCTATGTTCCGACCGACCGTGGTCACGGTGGGATGTCTTGCCGTCGCCCTGAATCTCGTCATCGCCGCCCAGCAAGCGCCGCCGCAGGCGCCGCCGGTGTTTCGCGCCGGCGTCGACCTCGTCCACCTCGACGTCTCGGTGCTGGACAAGGACCGGCGGCCCATTCGCGGCTTGAAGGCCGAGGACTTCACCATCCTCGAGGACGGCAAGCCGCAGAACATCGCCGCGTTCATTCCCGTGGACGTGCCGGAGAACCCGCCGAAGCCAGCCGCCTGGAGCGGCCGGGCCCCGGCCGACGTGCAGACCAATGAAGGCTCGCAGGATCCGGAGGGACGGCTCTTCGTGCTCCTGATGGACGATGCGATGATTCCGCCGCATGCGGCGTCGCTCAAGACCGCGCGGGACGTGGCGAAAAAGTTCCTCGACAAGGTCACGCCCGCCGATCGCGTGGCCGTCGTGTTTTCGCAGAGCGGGCGCAATCAGAACTTCACGAACGATCGCGCGCGGCTGATCGCGGCGATTGACTCCCTCAAGGCCGGTTCCGCCACGCATCTGGGCGGATGGGACACGGCCCCGGATCTGAAGCCGCCCGCTCGATCGGAACGGCAACCCATTGCCAATGGTGCCGGAGCCGCCAGGGCCGATTACCGATCCCGACATCACCTATCGGCAGGCGTCCATGCAGACGCTGCGGCAGGTCGCCGAGACGCTGATTAGCGCGCCGCAGCGGCGGAAAGCCCTGGTGCTGATCAGCCCAGGCGTGGCCATCGACACCATGTACGCCTCGGTTCCCGTGAGTTCGGTGCCGCTGGCGAAGGCTGGCGACTCCGTGGTGATGCCGGCCGGAGATCCGCGACTGTTCCCGGCCCGCATGTCGCTCATCGATGCCAACCGGCAACTGACGCAGGACCTGCCCGAGCTCTTCCTGCGCATGAAACGCGCGAACGTCACGGTCTATCCGATCGATCCTTGCGGGGCCGGCGGCTTTGAGGCCTACGTCATGACCGCGGCCTCGAGCGTCGCGCTGCTTCAAAAGGACAACGGGTCGTTGCCCGTGGATTTCAACTACCTCTATCCTGGCCTGTCCGTGCCGAAGCCGTTCGATCTGGCCAAACACATGGGCACGCTGACGATGGACTTTCTTGAGGCCGCGGCGGCCAACACGGGTGGCCAGGCCATCGTCAACACGAACAACTTCGACGACGGCCTGAGGCGGATCTTCGAGGAGAACAGCTCCTACTACGTGATCGGCTACGAGCAGCCGGGCGGACAGAAGCCGGGCTCGCTGCATGACTTGAAGGTCCGCGTCGTCAATCGGCCTGATGTCACGGTGCGCACGCGCAGCGGGTACGAGACGCCCGCGGTGCCCAAGTCCGCCAAGGCCAAGGCCGCCGTCGCCGTGTCGCCGCTCGACAAGGCGATCGTCGGCGCGATACCGGACGGCAGCTTTCCGATGCGCGTCGCGATGGCGCCGTTCGTGGTGCCGGGCAAGAAGGACCCGGTCGTGACCGTCGCGCTCGGGTTGACGCAGCCGGCCGTGACCGCGCGCACCAGTTACTTCGTGGATGTGCAGACCAACGCGTACACGCCGGACGGCCGGCCGAAACTCGTCGGCCAGCGGCACACGGCCACGGTCAGTGCTGGTACCGACGCCGGACAAGTCCCCTGCGCGCTACGATCTGCTCACGGACCTGTCCCTGCCGCCCGGCCAGTATCAGCTGCGCTTCTCCGCCATGAACGGGTCGGACAACACCCTTGGCAGCCTCTACGCGGATCTCGAGGTGCCCGATTTCACCGCCGCGCTCGCGGCGTCGGGCGTCGTCGTCGAGACCATTCCGAGCGGCGCGGCGGCCCCCATCGGCGTGTTCGACAAGTTCCTGCCCGTGACGCCGACCTCGGAGCGCCGGTTCACGAAGAACCAGCAGGTGACGGCGTTCATTCGCATCTATCAGGGCGGCACGGCCTCGACGAAGCCCGTCGAAGTCAAGACGCGGTTGCTGAACGAGATGGATTCGCCGGTCGGCGAGGGCCGCGACATCGTCTACGGCAACGAGTTCCGCGTCGGCGGCCGCGCGGCCGACTACCGATTCGCGATTCCGGTCAAGACGCTGCCGCCGGGCCTGTATCTGCTGACCTTCGACATTGGCCTCGATGGCAATGTCGTGCACCGCGCCGTCCAATTCACGGTGACCGCCAAGTAACGATATAGTTCCGGCGGAGCAACTCATGGCACCACGACGTGTATCTGGACGGTTCCGGATCGGACTCCTGATTGCCGGCGTGACCGCCGGCGCCTTGTTGACGGCCACGCCGCGCGCGGGCCAGCAGCAGCCCGATCGGCAGGCCGGCGCCAAGCCGACGGCCCAGGGCCCGGGGGTGCCGTCGATTGCGGTGCCGCGTGTGCAGGTGCCGTCGGTCGTCGTGCCGGGGGTGACGCCGGCGCCCGGACAAGCGGCGCGGTTCTGGATGAGCGCCGCCCGCGCGGAGGCGTTTGTGCAGGCCGCGCGGCTCGGCGTGAACTATCTCCCGGGCGAAGTGCTGGTGAAGTTCAAGGACGGCGTGGGCCCGGCTGGCCAGACGCGCGCACTGCAGGCGCTTGGATTGCAGCCGACGGCCGACTCGATCGAGTGGGCGGGTCAGGTCGCCGTCGTCCGGGACACGACCCAGTCGAACGCGTACATCCTCGCGGATCAGCTCAAAGGGCAGCCGGAAGTCGAGTACGCCGAGCCCAATTTCATCGCGAGGGTCGATCCGATGGAACGCGCGTCGGCGTCGGCCGCGCCGCTGCCGAAGGTGTACGTCGCTGAGGCCGGCCCGGGGCGGCGGTGGGATCGCCAGCACGCCGACCGACACGGACTACGTGGCGTACCAATGGCACTTCCAGCTCATCAACATGCCCGGGGCGTGGGACATCCAGGCCGGCGGCCGCAGCGACCTGATCGTCGCGGTGATTGACACCGGCATCACGGGGTCGACCGGTTCAATGGTCTATCCGCTGTGGACCGGATCGAGCTTCCAGACCGTGTCGATGCCGTACGCCGTGAACCCGGACCTGCCGGTGAGCCGCCACGTCCTGGCGCGCGACTACGTCGGTTCGGTGGTCAGTCCGGCGCCGCCGCTGGTGGATTTGGACGGGCACGGGACCCATGTGAGCGGGACGATTGGCGAGTCGACGAACAACGCGTTCCTCGCCGCCGGCATGGCCTACAACGTCAAGATCATGCCGCTGAAGGTGTGCGCGGACTACTGGGACGTCATGATTGCGCGCGGTTTGTCCGGCATTCCAGGCTTCGTGTCCTCGACCGCCGGCGGCTGCGCGTACTCGGACATGGCCGCCGCCGTGCAGTATGCCTCGGACAACGGCGCGAAGGTCATGAACATGAGCATCGGCGGAACGAGCGGAGATACGACGCTCCAGAACGCGTTGAAGTCCGCGGCCGGCAAGGGCGCGTTCATCTCGATTTCAATGGGCAACAACTACGAGTCGGGCAACCCGACGATGTATCCATCGTCGTACGCGGTGAACATCGACGGCGTCATGTCCGTGGCGTCGGTCGGGCATACCTCGGCCAAGGCCTACTATTCCAGCACCGGTTCCTACTGCGAGATCGCGGCGCCTGGTGGAGATACGCGAGCCGGGTCCGGCCAGGTCCATGGCGGGAATGTGTGGCAGAGCACGATCCTGTCGGCGATACGTCCACGGCGCTGCTCGTGCCGCGATTCGATCGCTACGACAAGCAGGGGAAACAGGGCACCTCCATGGCGGCGCCGCACGTGGCCGGCCTGGCGGCCCTGCTGATGTCGCAGATGCCGTCGCTGACCGGTGCGCAGGTGGAGCAGATCATCCGCGCGACCGCGAAGGATCTCGGCACGACAGGCAGGGACGATTCATTCGGGTACGGACTCATCCAGCCGAGAACCGCGCTGTACGGTTCCGGCATTCGCCGGTAGGGGCCATGCGAACTCTGACGACAGGCGTCATCCTCGCCGCGGCGCTGGCCGTGGCCGTTCCGGCGTCCGCCCAGGGCACGGGCACCAGCAGTTCCACGAAGAAGCCGGCGGCGACGCAGGCCAAGCCGGCCGTGCCGAAGCCGCCGGCGCCGAAACCCAAGATCGGGTATCGCGGGTTCTTCGTGCTCGATACCGAGATGATGACCGCCTCGCAGTCATTCGACGCGATCACGGGGTCGTCCACGCTCATCGGCTATGGCGGCGGCGGGGAAGTCGTGAATCTCTGGCAGCACCTGTTCGTGCGCGGGTCGATCGCCGTGGCGTCCACGAACGGCGAGCGCGCGATCATGCTGGGCACCACCGTCATTCCCACGGGCGTTGGCATTGACGTCGGCTTGCGGACGATCGAGATCGGCGGCGGCTGGCGGTTTCCGATCCGGAAGCATCCGCAGTTCACGCCGTACGCCGGTGGCGGGGTGCTGTTCGTGAACTACACCGAGGACAGCCAGTTCAGCGCCAGCACCGACAACGTGAACGAGTCGTTCACGGGCTATGCCGTCCAGGGCGGCCTGGATCTGACATTGTCCAGGTGGGTTTACGCCGGCGTCGAGGCGCAGTACCGCCTCGTGCCCGACGCGCTCGGCCGGGGCGGCGTCTCGAAGACCTTCAACGAAACCGACCTCGGCGGATTTGTGTTCCGTGTGATGGTCGGCGTGAAACTGCCGGCGGACAAACCGGCCGCCAAACCCAAGAAATAGCCGTACAGTAGCCGGCGGCTGTGGGACGTGCAGTAGTCGGCGGGCTTCAGCCCGCCGAGAACCTGTTAGAATAAAGGGTCCGGTCCTGATGCACGAGTCGTTCATGCGGGCCGCCTTGGCGCAGGCGGGACTGGCGGCCGAGGCCGGCGAGGTGCCGGTGGGCGCGGTGGTCGTGCTGAACGGCGAGATCGTCGGCGCGGGCCACAATCAGCCGATCTCGTCGCAGGATCCGACGGCGCACGCGGAAATCGTGGCGATGCGCGCGGCGGCGCGGGCGACGAGGAACTACCGGCTCACGGGCGCGACGCTGTATGTCACCCTGGAGCCGTGCCTGATGTGCGTGGGCGCGATGGTCCATGCGCGGATCGCCGAGGTCGTGTTCGGCACGCTCGAGCCGAAAGCGGGCGCCGTCGAATCGACGCAGCGCGCGCACGAGCATCCGGCGCTGAATCACCGGCTGCAGGTGACCGGCGGCCTGCTCGCGGACGAATGCGGGCGGGTGATGAAGGAGTTTTTTGAGAGACGGAGCGAAGAGAACTACCAAGTAACAACTAAACAACTAACAACTAACAAGTAAGGTGGCGCCTTCGGCGCATCGGTTTTTGGTTGAGTCGTCTTGCGAGTTGTTAGTTGTTAGTTGTTAGTTACAGCGCAGCGTCAGTTCCCGGAGAGGTACCGAAGTGGTCGTACCGGGATCGCCTCGAAAGCGATTTGTCGCGAAAGCGGCACGTGGGTTCGAATCCCACCCTCTCCGCCATATCTTATTGATTCGTAAGGACTTACTGTAACACGAATCCACCCTCTCCGATTCGAAGATCAGCCAGCAAGTATCAAGTGTTCTGCGCTGATGGCGTCGTCATTATTCCAGTTTCAATCCAATCTCTCGCCGCTGCCGCGAGTTCCGTACGGCGCGCGTCAGCACCAGGCGCTTGTGAGCAGACCCGTAGTTTGCCGAATTGACCACGGGGAGGGCGTGGTGCGGGTGTCAGAAGACATGCTATATTTCTGACATGACTCCGCTGGGAACTCGCCTCATGGCTGAAGTGGCGGCACTGCCTGAAGGGGCCCCTATCTCCGCGAAGCGGTTCCTCCACTTGGGCCGCCGCGCGGCGGTGGATCAAGCGCTGTCGCGCCTCGCGCGCCGGGGCCACCTGCTGCGCGCGGGTCGAGGACTCTACCTGCGGCCGGTCGAGACGCGATTCGGCATGAGCAACCCCAGCGTGGAACTGACGCTGCAGGCCATTGAGACCGAGACCGGAGAGATCATCACGCCGCATGGTGCGGCGGCAGCCAATATGCTGGGGCTGACCACGCAAGTCCCCGTGCGCGCGGTCTATCTGACGTCCGGGCGGAGTCGGCGCCTGGCGCTCGGGGCCCAGACCATCGAGTTGCAGCATGCGCCCCGCTGGCAGCTGGCGCTGGCTGGCCGGCCGGCAGGCGATGTGATTCGCGCCCTCGCCTGGCTCGGCCCGCGCCGGAGCGCGACGCTCGCGCCGCAAATCGGCCGAGCGCTCTCGGCGCGATCCCTGCAGGAACTCTCGACCGCGCGCGGACGGCTGCCGACGTGGATGGCCGAACAGGTCAGCCATTTGGTGACCCGTGCCTGATTGCTTCTTCGCGCTCTCGCCGCGCGATCGCCGCGACGCGTTGAACGTCGCGGCCACCCGGTCGAGCCGGCCGGCGCATCTCCTCGAAAAGGACGCGTGGGTCGTGTGGACCCTGGAGGTCTTGTTCGGCGCGCCCTTCGCGAACGCCCTGGTGTTCAAGGGCGGCACGTCCCTGTCGAAGGCGTACCACGCGATCGGCCGGTTTTCCGAAGATGTCGATCTCACCTACGACATCCGGGCCATCGCGCCGGACCTGGCGCCCGCAGGCACCGAGGGTCTTCCGCCGAACCGCAGTCAGGAGCAGCGGTGGACACGAATCATTCGCGAACGGCTGGAACAGTGGGCGCGTGACGTCGTGGTGCCGCTGCTCGGCGAGCGCCTGCGAGCCGAGGGCCTCGTCGCGGCGGTCAGTCTCGACGCCGACACCGTGCGGATCGCGTACGACGCACAGACGGCGGGTTCTGGCTACGTGCGGCCCGTGGTCGTGCTGGAGTTCGGCGCGCGATTGACGGGTGAGCCCTGCGAGCGGCGAGACGTGACGTGTGACGCGGCGCCGCACCTGCCCGACGTGATCTTCCCCGTCGCCGCGCCATCCGTGATGCGTCCCGAGCGCACGTTCTGGGAAAAGGCGACGGCAATCCACGTCTTCTGCCGGGGCGGTCGCTTTCGAGGCCCCGAGCGCTTCTCCCGACACTGGTATGACATCGTGGCGCTGGACCGCGCCGCGTTCGTCGACCCGGCCATCCGCGACCGCGAACTCGCGCGACGTGTGGCCCGCCACAAGAGCATGTTCTTTCGCGAACACGACGGACACGGCCACACGATTGACTACCAAGCCGCCGTAGACGGGGCCCTTCAACTCGTTCCGGACGGCTCGGTCGAGCGCCTCCTTGCCGAGGACTACGCCGGTATGGTCAACGATGGGCTCTTCTTCGACGAGGCACTGTTCTTCACCGACCTACTCGCAGACTGCGCGGCCATCCAGCGTCGCGTCAATCGGGTATAGAGTGCCGGAGGGCTGGCGCGTCCCAGACCGGCGGGTCACATGACACTCTCTCCTTCGCGCCGAATTCGGGCCGACCAGGACGCGATCCGCCTGGGACTCCGCGAGGCCTGCGAAGCGGTCTTCCGCCTGCGCGCCACGCACCCCTGGCCGCCCGTACTCGACGTGCCGCCGCACTGGGCCGAGCCCTTTGCCAGACTGGCGGCTGAGCTCGACTTGACGGTCGATGACATCGACGATGGCGTGGCCCGCGTTCGCGCCTTCGTGGATCACATCGTCGCCGGGTGACGTTGGCGTCACGCGCCAGGGACGAAAGGGCGGGCCCTTGGGAGTACGTGTGGGCACGGTGCCGACATGTGCAATGCAAGGTCTGAGAACCCAGCCCCAGGTAAAGGTTCATAATGGCGGCTGTGCGGCATCGGCGTCGGAATTCTGGTCGCTGCCCAGGGCGCGGGCACGAAGCTGCTGTGATGCGGTCTGTGCCTGGTCGACCACACTGGACGGTGCGAATGAACGCACTCGGACTCTTGGTGGTGATCATCCCGCTCGTCGTCGGTCCAGCGGCACTCGTCGCGCAGCAGGTGGTGGTCGCCCCGCAGGTCGCTGGCCAGCAGCCTGGCGCCGAGGCGGCCGCGAGCGGCCTTGTCGCCGGACGCATCGTGGACATGAGCGGCACGCCGGTGGCGACCGCGTTCGTCTTTCTCCTGAAAGGGCCCGCGTCGGCGACGGGTCCGGCGCGCGGAAGCGCCTCAGACCGTGTACTCGCTGACGAGTCGGGCCGGTTCGTCTTCTCCAATGTTCCGGCCGGAACCTACCGAATCGAGGCATCGAAAAGCGGATGGCTGTCCGGCGCACTCGGCCGGCGGCGGCCCGGAGGCATCGGTTCCACTTTCGATCTCGCCAACGGCGAGCGGCGCAACGATTTCGCGATTACGCTGTGGCGCGCGGCCGTGATCGGAGGCCGCGTCACCGACGACAACGGTGACCCGCTGATTGACGTCGAAGTGCGAGCTGCGAGGCAGGTCTTTATCTCCGGCCGGCGCCAGTCCGAGGCGCTGATTCGCGCCAAGACGGACGATCGTGGCGAGTTCCGGTTCGCGGGTCTCGTCCCAGGCGATTACTTGCTTGCCGTTCTGTCGAGCGTGTTGTCCGAACCGTCGGGATTCGATGGCGTGATTCGCGCGTCGCAGGAAACACCGCGCGCGTACCTGCAGACGATGGCGGCGATCGGATCCGCGCCGATGTTGTTCGACCGGGCGACCGGTGCCACCGGTCCTGGGCACCCCTTGGTGGCGTCGCTCTCGCCAATGGCCGGTCTTCCGGTCGCCGGTGGCGCCTGGCCCGCTTATCCGACGATGTACTTCCCCTCGGGGATCTCGATGTCGTCGGCCGAAATCGTTCACGTCTCAGCCGGCGACGTCCGTGCCGACGCTGACATCCGCGTGCGGCTGACCGCGACCTTCGACGTGTCGGGCACGGTGCGCGACGCGGAGGGTCCGTGCGCGTGGCACGCCGTACATCTCGTTGCCGCCGACTCGGGCGACACGCCGCTCGTGGACGTGGCGACAGCCGTGACCGATGCGGGTGGCGCGTTCACATTCCTGGGCGTTCCGGCGGGCCGCTACGTCGCCCGGGTGGTGCGCGTGCCCTGGCCAACGGGATCGGGTCGCCTGGGCGTCGCGGGAGGCACCGGCGCGATTCCGTTCATCGCGATCGTCAGCTCGGGTCCGAACTCGGGGCCGTCCACGCCGACCGATCCGCTGTGGCACGCCGCCGAACCCGTGACCGTCGTCGATCGTCCCGTGCGGGATTTGGCCTTGACGTTGCGGGAGGGGCCGCGGGTCAGGGGCCGCGCCCGCTTCGAGGGTGACGGCACGCCGCCCACCGCCGGCGACTGGGCGGCCGCGCAGATCCTGCTGATGCCTGCCAGCGGTCGAAGCGACAACTTCACCTGGCCGCGGGCGTTCTCGAGCACCGGCGAGTTCGTCTCCGTGAGCGTATGGCCTGGGCGCTATCTGATTCGCGCCACGCCCCCGCCCGGGTGGCAGCTCAAGGCGGTGACCTATGAGGGCCGAGACCTGTCGGACACGGCCATCGACCTCGCCGCCGATCTCGACAACGTGATCGTCACATTCACCAGCCAGACGCTGACGCTCAAAGGCCGCGTGCAGGTCGAAGCTGGCGCGGCCGCCGAGGAAGCCGCGGTGCTGGTGTTTCCCGTTGATCCAGCGCTGTGGGTCGATGGTGGCCGCGCGAGCCGGCGTCTCGTCATGTCGCGTGTCTCGCGCGCCTCGGACTTCACGCTGCCGCTGCCGCCGGCCGGCGAGTATTTCGTCATCGCCGTGCCGGACGAGGTGCTCGACGACTGGCAAAATCCGGCGTTCTTGTCGAAGCTCACACCAATGGCGGAGCGCATGCGCGTGACGGGTAACGCGTCGATGACGCAGGCGCTGCAGCTGAAGCGGGTCAGATGACGATGCCCCGGACGCTCACACTGACGCTCTGCGCGATGGTCGCGGCCTGGGCGGCCGGCAGCGCCCAGGCCCCGCCGCGCGCCTCGTCGCCATCGACCGCGGCACCGTCCGGGACGGCGAGCCTGGCCGGTGTCGTCAAGGACGTCGACGAGGTGCCCGTGCGGCGCGCGAGCGTGACGATCGAAGGCGACATGCACCTCGAGCGCCTGACGATCACCGATGATGCCGGACGGTTTGCCTTCGCCGACCTGCCAGCCGGCCGGTTCACGATCAGCGCGGAGAAACGCGGCTATCCGAAGATGTCTTACGGCGCCAGGCGGCCATTTCGCGCAGGGTCCGGCCTCTTCCTGCAGGACGGACAACAGGTCAGGGATTCGGCGCTGACCCTGGCGAAGGGCGCCGTGCTCGCTGGCACCGTGTACGACGATCACGCCGCGCCGCTGCCTGGCGTGCCGGTCATGGCCTGGGAGTTCCGGACCTCGCTGGCGGGCGTGCGCACGCTCGACTACCCGAGCGCGGGCCCGGTCACCGTCATCACGGACGATCGCGGCCAGTATCGGGTCTTCGGGCTCGCGCCGGGCGACTACACGATCGGGACGTCGTGGTACTACCAGGGACTCGGTTACGACGTCCGCGTGCCGTCTGACGACGAGATCCGGGCGGCCTTCCAGGCCACATCGGCCCTGCCGTCTCGAAGTGGCGCGCCCCCACAGCCCGCCCCCGATCCGCCGCGCTACAACTTCGCGCCGGTCTTCGCGCCCGGCGTCGTCGATCCGACAATCGCGTCCACGTTCACCCTCGCGGCCGGCGAGGTTCGAGAGGGCGTGGACCTGCGAATGGTGTTCCAGCCGACGTCGGCGATTGACGGCGCGATCGCGTCGCCGGACGGGGCCCCGGTGAATGGTCGTCTGTCCGTCACACGGCGAAGTCCGATTCGAGGCGCTGAACACGGGGCAGGTGCGCAGTGCCACGGCGCGCTTCACGGTGGAAAGCCTGAGCCCCGGCCCGTACTCGGTCCTGGCCGAAGTAGCCGCGAGGCCCGGGGCCCCGGCGCTCTGGGCGGTGGCCGATGTCATGGCCGTCAGCGGCCAGCATGTGCCGGTTAACCTGGTGCTCCAGCCGGCGTTGACAGTGACCGGACGACTGGTGTTCGACGGGGCAACGCTCAAGCCTCCGGAGGACATGTCGCAGATCTCTCTCTACCTGCGGGCCGTGGGCAGGACCGATCCCCAGACGCAGACGAAGGTCGATCCCGCCGGTTCGTTCACGATCACCGGCGTCATCCCCGGGCAGTACCGCGTCGCCGCCGGTGTGCCGGGCGCGCCGGCCTCCGGCCCGTCATGGTCCGTCCGTTCTGTCGTGCTCGACGGCCGCGACGTCACCGATCGGTCGTTCGAGATCGGTGCCAGCGGTGCGACTGGCCTGACGATTGCGTTCACAGACGCGGTCTCGGAGTTGAGCGGCACTCTGACGACCGCGGCCGGCGCACCGGCCGCTGACTGCTTCGTGATCGTCATGCCCGCCGATCGCGCGTACTGGTCACCACAGTCGCGGCGCATCCTGAGCACGCGGCCGGACCGGAGCGGCCGCTACATATTCCGCCGGCTGCCCGCCGGCGACTATCGCGTCGCGGTCACCACGGATCTAGTGCCGCGCGACCTGCAGGACGCGAACGCGCTCGAGCAACTGGCGGCCCAATCGGCAGCTGTGACCATCGGCCTGGGAGAGAGAAAGACGCTCGATCTGCGAACCGGCGGCGTGCCTCGCCCCTCGATGCCTGGGGTGCGCAGCCGCTGACTTTCTCCGTTGTGTTGACAATGTGTATACGTTAAGTTAGCGTCGAGATCGGCGCCGGAGAATACCGCCGGCACGGAGGGCACCCATGCGAGCCGCAGCTCCTCGAACTCGGGTCATCAATTTGCGAACCGATGAGCCTCGTCGCGCGTTGATTGATCGCGCGGCGGCGGCCGTGGGGAAGGACCGTACCGCATTCATGCTGGACGCGGCGACTCGCGAGGCGCAGTCGGTGCTCTTGGATCGCCAGTTGTTTCAACTGGACGCCGCCACGTTCCGGCGGTTTGCTGAGGCGCTTGATGCGCCGCCGGCCGACAACCCGCGCCTGCGGCAACTGCTCGCCAAGCGGGCTCCCTGGGAGCGATGAGCCAGGCCGTCAGTGCCCCGGAGCACCTGACTGGCGGACACGACGTCTCCGAGTTCGACTGTGGCGTCCCTCAGCTCAACGACTGGCTCACGCGCCGGGCGCTCCAGAACGAGGCCCACCGCGCGTCACGCACGTTCGTCGTGACGGCCCGCGGGCGCGTGGTGGGCTACTACGCGTTGGCCACGGGCGCGGTCGCGCACGCAGCAGCGACCGGTCGCGTGCGGCGCAATATGCCGGAGCCGATTCCGGTGATGGTCCTGGCCCGGCTGGCGGTGGACCGCGCGTATCAGGGAACGGGCCTCGGTGTCGCCCTGCTAAAGGACGCCCTTCTGCGAACACTCCAGGCGGCCGAGGTCGCCGGCATTCGGGCGGTTCTCTTGCACGCGGTCTCCGACGACGCCAAGGGCTTCTACCGCCATCACGGGTCTACCGAGTCACCGCTCGATCCGATGACCATGATGGTGACGCTCGCGGACGTTGAACAGGCCCTCGGCGGCTAGCCGCCGTTCCGCGGGCAGAGTCAAGTTCACCCGCAATCAATGGGCGGAACCGTTCGTCATCGACGATCGGCCCTTCCGTGAGCGCTTCGGCGTGCTGCCGGAAGACGCCGACCACGCGGCGGCGGCGACGGTCGCCTGGGCGCGCGCGCACTACGCCCGCACCTGATAAGGGGAAACGGACCCGCCTCTGGCGCGAAAGGCGCCCTCTGCCGAAAGGATAGGCAGGAAATGGGCCCGAACTGGTACGACGTGCTTGGGGGTTGCCGAGGGCGCAAGCCGGCAGGAGATTCGCCGGGCGTACCTGCACTTTATTCGGCGCACGCATCCCGATCGCAATCCTCGTCCGGACGCCGCCGCACGGACGGCCAGGCTGAACGAGGCCTATGAGGTGCTTTCCGACCCCGGGAAGCGCGCCGCACTCGACGCCCGACTGAAGGCCCAGCGGGCACTGGGCCCGCCCCCCGTTCCAGCCCATTCGGCTGCACCGACTCGACAGGCGCCGGCCACCTTCGGGAACCCGTGGGCACATGCGGGCGTGGCCGCGTCTCTCGCGGTCTGCCTGCTGCTCGGATGGATCGTCTATGCGGCGGCCACTCCTCCCGCCGGCACCGCCGAGCCAGACGCGCCCGCCGCGGGCATCACTCGCAGCGCTTCCGCAGGCGCGACGCCGTCACCCGCACGAGCCCGCGTGCAGGTCCTCCTCGAGAAACTGGCACGAACGGACGGACCGGCGTTGACGTCGCGTGAGCTGGCGGACGTCGCCGCGGCAATCCGCCACGAACTGGACGCCTCGCCTGAGGCCGACGAATTCATCGCCCGCGCGTACTTCAATGTCCGGCTGTGTGCGACCAGTGTCGCCGTGCAGGCGCGCGTCGATCGAGGCGAAGCGATTTCGGAACAGATCGCGGACGTCAAAGATCTGAACGACGTCACGGCGGTCCGCGCCTGGCTCACGGCCAGCGGCGTCGCGTCGTCATACGCCGACCTGGTCGATCGCCTGACGACGATCGGTGACCAGTACATGCCGGGACGCCCGGCCGCCGAATTGGACGCCGACCTCAAATCCAAAGACGACCTGCGAGAACGCCTGCGCACCCAAATGGAAGCCGACAAACTGGCTGGCCACGTCGACGCGTTCAACTCCCGGGCGGTGGTCTACAACCAGTTGGTGGAAGAGACCAATGCGATGGCCGCCGTCCTGGTCGCCCGATCCACGCTCGCGGGGGATCTGGCCGCCGCGTTCAACCGCGTGCTCGACCCAGCGTTACTGCGTGCTCCCAAATAGTTCAATAGTCAGTAGTTCAATAGATCAATGGTCTGCCGCCCGGCCGAGTTCGGGATAGAGATGATGGCCATTGACGAACTCCACGGCCATCATGACCGCGGAAGCCACGACAAAGCCCGCGACAACGGCGAGAATGCCTCGAACCCACGCCATAGGTGTGCAACCCCCGGCCCAAAGTCTCTCCGATCGGCCTGCCGCTGATCCAGCGATATCATCTGTACCCAGTGAATCGCCTGCGCGTCGTCCTGCTGGCCGTTGTCGCCCTTGCGTGGGCCGCTCCCGCCGCAGCACAGAAGACCGACGTCGTCGTCCTCATCAACGGCGACCACATCACCTGCGAGGTGAAACTGCTGAGCCGCGGCCGGCTGCAGGTGAAGACCGACGACGCCGGCACGCTGCAGATCGAGTGGACGAAGGTCGCCTCCGTCACGGCGAAGCTGCAATTCGATCTGGGCACGGACGATGGCCGGCGCTTCGTCGGGAGCCTTGGCCCGGCCCCGGACGGCAAGGTGGCGATCATCGGGCCCGCCGGCGAGACGGTCGTCGCGTTGTCCGTGTTCGAGATTGTCTCGCTCGCGCAAATCAAGTCCGGTTTCTTCCAGAAGCTCGACGGGTCGGTCAACCTCGGCGCCAGCTACACGCAGTCGAGCGGCATCGGCCAGATCTCCTTTGACAGCAAAGTGGAATACCGGCGGCCGTCGTTCGTGGCCTCTCTGGTCGTGTCGGCGGGACTGACCCAGAAGGAGGACGAGCCGGACACCACGCGCTCGTCGGTCCAGCTCGGCTACCAGAAATTCCGGCCGAACCGGTGGGTCGTCGCGCCATTTGGCCTGTTCGAAAGCAACCCGGATCTTGGATTTGACTTGCGGTCCACGGGAGCCGTCGCGGTTGGACGCTATCTCGTGCAATCGAACGGAGGCTGGCTGCTCCTGGGGGGCGGCGGCGCGGCCGGCCGGGAGAATCCGGTGGAGGGAGACACCGTGACGACCATTGACGCGCTCGTTGCGTTGAGCGCCTCGATGTTCGCCTACGACTATCCGAAGAGCAGCCTGGATCTTTCCGTCCTGGTCTTTCCGTCCTTGAACGATCTTGGCCGTATTCGCATCAACGCCAATGTCGCCTACAGCCGTGAGCTCATTAGGGATTTCAATCTGACGGTGAGTGCCTACAACGCCTACGACAACCGGCCGCCGACGGCCGGCGCCAGCAAGAACGACGTCGGGTTTTCCTTGTCCCTGGGGTGGACATTCTAAGAAACTAACAACTGACAACTAACAACTAACAAATTGCGGAAGACCGCAGTAATTCTGCTATCGTAATCGGTTGGAGGTCAGAGTATGTTTCGTAGAGTTGCACTGATGGCGGCCGTCCTGATGGGGGCCGTTGCCATCGCCAGCGCCCAGGCGCCCACCCCGAAGCCGCCAGTCGCGCAGACGCCCGCACCGGTGACGGCGTCGGCCACGGTCACCCTCACGGCGGTCATCCAGGCCATCGATTCGACGGCCCGTGTGGTCACCCTCAAGCACACCGACGGCACGCTCGACAGCATTTACTGCGGGCCGGAGATGAAGCGCTTTGCCGAGCTGAAAGTCGGCGACTCGGTCACGTTCACGTACCACGAGGCGGTCGTGATGTCGATCGCGGCGGTGGGCGCGACCGCGAAGGAACCGGTGACGACGGTCGTGCGCGGCGAAGGCGCGAAACCGGCCGGCATCGTGGCGCAGAAAGATGAACGCCATCGTCACGGTAATGGCGATCGACCCGAAGGTGCCGTCCATCACGATCCAGAAGGCGGATGGCGGCAAGATGAGCTTGAAGGTCGAGAACCCGAAGAACATCGAGGGCGTGAAGGTGGGCGACAAGGTGCAGATCACCTACACCCAGGCGCTCGCCGTCAGCGTCAAGTAGGCCAGACTTCTCCGGCGGTGCCGGAGTCTGAACGGGGCAGGCCGGGCTTGAACGCCCGGCCTGCCTTTCGTCTTTTCAGCGGGGTGGCCCATGCGTCCCTTCCGTTTCGCGTCCGTCGCGGCGTTCCTTCTCCTGGCAGCTGTCGCCAGCGCCCAGACCCCAACTCCCACTCCCGCGCCAATCCAGACAGGCCCTTCGCCTCGTGAAGTGGTGGACGCGCCGAAGGCCCATGCGGGCGCGCCCGTCTCCTGGGTCGTCCGGTTCCATTCGATCCTCATCGACTTCGCACCGAACCGTAGCGTCGAAAACGATCGCGTGGTCTACGAATGGCGCGACGAATCCGGCGCCTGGTCGGGACGGTTCGTGATCGGCCCGCCCATCAAGCAGACGCGATGGACCGATGGCGCGATTGCGCAAGCCGAGCGGACGTTCGGGGCGGAGCCGCGGCTGCTGAGCGGAACCGTTCGTGGCGTCGAAACCGCGAATGACGCCAACGGCAAACCGTATGTGGCCGTCGTGCTGGACGGCGTGACGCTGGACGTGCTGCCCCTCTCGCCAAAACACGCGTGACGGGACCTGGATTCGGCGGGGGCAGCTACGCGCCTGGTCAGGGCGTGAGCTGGCCGCAGGTCATCCGCGAAGTGAAACCGAAATATCCGCAGGACGCCATCGCTGCCAAAATCCAGGTGACCGTGGAACTCGGGATCGTCGTGCTCGAGGACGGCACGGTCGGGAGTGCGCGTGTCACCAAGTCGCTCGAACGAGATGACTACGGATTTGCCAAGGCCGCCATCGAGGCGGCCAAGCAGTGGACATTCAAACCCGGCCTCAGGAACGGCGTGCCCGTGCCGACGCGCGTCGGCCTCGTCCTCGAGTTCAAGGTCGGCACGGCTCGCTGACGCACAGCCGGCCATGAGCCTTGAAAGGCTGTGTGATTAAGGCTATTATAGCTCTATGAAACGGGCTAGCATCACGGATGCCAAGAACCGGCTGAGCGCGCTCATCGATCGCGTCCGGCACGGCGAGACGGTGATCATCGAGGATCGAGGGTTGCCGGTGGCGCAACTCAGTCCGGTGGCTGGCCGGACGGACACGGCCGATGGCGATCGGTTCGCGCGGCTCGAGCGGCAGGGCGTGCTCCGTCCCGCGGTTTGCCGAAAGCCGGGCCGCTTGCTGGATACGCCGCCACCTGCCGGCAACGGGGGCGTGGCGCTGAGCCGGCTCGTCCGGGCGGAACGCGACGAGGGTCGATGAAGTTCTGGGACACCTCGGCTGTCGTACCGCTGCTGGTGCGCGAAGAGAGCACGGACGCGGCTCGAGCCGCCTTCGCATCCGACCCCGCGATGATCGTGTCGTGGCTGACGCCGGTGGAATGCGCGTCGGCGATCGCGCGGGCTGAGCGCGATGGGCTGTTGACCCAATCAGCCGCGACCGAAGCCTTCGCGCGTCTCGACGAACTGGCCCTGGCGTGGCGCGAGGTCGAGCCGTCGAGCGACGTGCGCGACACGGCGCGCCGGCTGCTGCGGGTTCATCGCTTGCGCGCCGCCGATGCCCTGCAGTTGGCCGCCGCCACGCTGGCTGCCGAACGACGGCCGGCCTCGTTAACCCTTGTCACGCTGGATGATCGCCTCGAGGCCGCGGCCCTGAAGGAGGGCTTTGCCATCTTGGTGCCGGGCCGTCCGATCCGATCGTAGCGTTTGAGGCGAGGGCCTCACCTGGCGTACGGCATCGTCCCGGCGTACGGGATCACCTGTCCGGCGACCACGGTGATGTCGAATGACACTGTCATGAAGTCCTGCGCGCGCAGATGCACGCGGTGCCGGCCGGCGGCCAGCGTGAGCGGCATCTGGCCGGACGAGAAGTCCGCGGCGATGCCCACGTACTCGCCGTCGATGAACACGGCTGCGTCGTACGGATCAATCTCGAAGCTCAAGCCGCCGACGCGATCGTAGGCGGGCCGTAGTGCCGTAGGGTCGTCCGTAAGCCGGCACCACGCCAATCCGGAAGTTGTAGAACCCGTACGGGTCGTAATACCGGTATGGATACGCCACCGAGTACCCGATGTGAATCCCGAACCCAATGCTGAATCTCGGCCGGAACGCGTAGTACGGCTGGACGAAGACCGGGCGTCGCACGTCGTGAGTTGATCGGCCGTAACTGCTGTACGGTGCGACGCGCGGTTGGCTGTAACTGCGCGGCGCTGGGTACGCATCCCACTGGCCCTGCCCATTGCGCGATTGCGGTCCGCCGCCGCGAGCGACGTTCGCTGGCGGAGGCGGCGCCTGCTGTTGCTGAGGCCGCGCCTGTTGTTGCTGGGGCGGTGCTGCCTGCGGCCTCACCTGAGGCGGCGCCGAGCGCGGCGTCGCCTGACCGGCGCGCTGGGGCCCGGCCTGTGACTGCGGGCGCCCATTCTGCTTGCCGTCACGCCCGCGCTGCGCCGCGACCGGCGCTGCCAGCCAAATCATTGCGGCCATCGCGGTTGACGCGACGATGACACGTCGAGTGCTGCGGGTCATGGACCACCTCTGGCAACCTTGAAGAGCAAGGACCTTGCCAGATTTCCGTCCGGGAATCGCGTTCGTTCTTCGCGCGTTCCTCTTCCGGGCGGTCGCCAACTGTCCGGTCTATGTGACAGTGAGCGACTCGGTGCTTATTGCTCGCGCACTCAGGTCCTACGGAGGATTAGCAGGATGGGCGGCGCTTGTCTGTCGTGTCGTCCTGTCGCGCCGACCGGCGCGGTGTGGGGACGCTTCAGGTAGGCACGCCGAGTTTCGGCAGCACCCACACTTGCAACACGAACCAGGCTGCGAGGAACGCGATGAATCCGAACCCGTTATCCAACGGTCAGCCGCCCAGCAGCAGCTTGCTGATCCAGGATCGCTGGCCAGCCGGCGCTTCGGAAGACGCGCGGCCCTTCGACGCCGTTTCGCGGCACTGGCAGCGTTCGGATCGCGGGACGTTGCCCAGCACCTGTTCCACATGCGCGCCGCAGCCGGCCCAACTCGGCTTGCCGCACTTCGAGCACGAAACTCGCCGGCACACTAGAGGCGCTCCGTTTCAGCGCCGGCGGATTCGCCGGGATTCCCGGCCTGCTCCGCAATGCTTCGCCGCACCTCGTCCATGTCGAGCGCCTTCACCTGCTCGACCAGATTGTCGAGCGCGTCGGCGGGAATCATGCCGGGCTGCGCCGCGAGCAGCACGCCGTCGCGCAGCACCATCAGCGTCGGAATCGACCGAATCTGAAAGGCCGCCGCCAGCCCTTGTTCCTCCTCGGTGTCGACCTTGCCGAACACCACGTCGGGATGCCGCCCCGCGGCCGCCTCGAAAATCGGCGCGAACGCCCGGCAGGGCCCGCACCAGGCGGCCCAGAAATCGATCAGAACGATGCCTTTTTCGACCGTCGCCTTGAAGTTGGACTCGGTCACGTGCACAGTCGCCATCGTGGTCTCCATGGATCGGTAAGAGCCAGGCCGCCCCAAAAGGGTTCAGGCATTGTGGGCCAGGAAGTCCCTGAGCGCCACCTTGACCGACGCCTGGACGGCGGGGGGCACGTCCACGCCCGATCCGGCGGTCCGGCACAGCTGCAGCGTCCGTTTGAGCGAATCGCAGGCGCTGCGGCAGCGGGGACACGATTCGAGGTGCCGTTCCATCTGGGCGCACACCGCCGGGCCAATCTCGTCTTCGAGGTATTGCGAAAACAGCCTGGGGACGTCCGGGCAGGGGAGCCCGTCGGCGGCTGCGGCCGGCTGGGCCTGCACACCGAGCAAGGGCGCGATCCGTTCCCGGACCTGCAGGCGCGCGCGGTGCAGCCGGCTCTTGACCGCCTGCACGCTCACGCCGAGCACCTGGGCGACTTCCGGCGCGGTCAGCCCTTCTTCGTCGCGCAACAACAGGACTTCCCGATACTTGGGTTCGAGAAGCGCGATGGCCTCTTCCAGCGCGCGTCGCACTTCGCCGTCCGCGAACGCCTCGTCCGGGCTCCTGGCGGGATCGGCGAGACGGGACGCATTGACGTCAGCGCTCGTCTCCAGCGAGTGCGTTTCGGCCGGCGCGAACTTGCTCCGGCGGCGCTTCTTGATGCAGTAGCTGCGCGCGATCGTGTAGAGCCAGGTGGAAATCGACGACGCGCCACGGAAATCCCGGACGCCGCGCGCCATCGCGAGCAGGGTGTCCTGGAGGACGTCCTCGGCGTCTTCCGGATTGCGGCACATCTTCAAGCCGAAGCGGTAGACCTGGGTTTGATGCCGCGCCAGCAGGTCTTCGAGCGCCTGGCGATCGCCGGACCGGGCCCGCTCCAGCAGCACGTGGCTGGCGTCATCCTGCATGGTTCAAGCTTATTCGCTTCGCAGCGCCAGCGTCGGATCGGTCCGCAACGCTCGTCGCGCCGGCACGATCGTGGCCGCCATGACGACGCCGAGGATGGCGAGGCCGATGGACAGAAACGTCGGGACGTCGATCGGCGCGATGCCGAACAGCGCGCTGCGCATCAGCCGCGTCAGGCCCGCGGCGCCCGCCAATCCCGCCGCCACGCCGGCCAGGCCGAGCGAGGCGCCTTGCCGGAGGACCAACTGGAGAATCGCCGACGGGCTGGCCCCAAGCGCGATGCGGATCCCGACGTCCCGCGTGCCCTGCGACACGAGGTACGTCATCACGCCATAGACGCCGATGACGGCGAGCGCCGCCGCGACCGCCGCAAACAACGAGAGCAGGTCATCAGGAACCGCCGCCGCGCGAGCGATTCGTCCACGCGCGCGCGCATGGTCTTCAGCCGGAACACCGGCAGGTCCGGATCGACCGCGCGCACGGCGGCCCGCGCGCCGGCCGCCAGCGCGGCCGGATCGCCGGCGGTGCGAATGGCGACATACAGATTCCGCGCCGGCTGTTGCCGGTGCGGCCGGTAGAACGCGATGCGCGCGTCGGCGTCGAGCGCGTACTGCTTCACGTTGCCGGCGACGCCGACGACCGTTTCCCACGGCGCCGTGCTCGTGTCATCACCGTATCGAATCCGCTTGCCAATCGCGGATTCGCCCGGCCAGAGATCGGCCGCCATGCGGGCATCAACGATGACGACGCCGTCGGACCCGGCGGCGTCCTGGTCGGTGAACGCGCGCCCGGTGAGGATCGGGATGCCCATCGTCTCGAAGTAGTGCGTCGTCGCGACGCGCTGATCCGCGTTGATGAAGCGCTCGCCGGCCGGCGGCGTGCGGCCCTCGACCTGGATCGGTCCCCACGCAAAGAACTGGCTGAGCGGCAATGGCGTGACGCCGCCGGATGAGACGGCCCCGGGTACGCGATCGAACTGCTCCCAGAGCGCGCGCCAGGCGTTCTGGACGGACGGGCTGTCCGGATATTTGCGTCCCATGAGCGAGAGCTCGAACGTGAGCACCCCATCGGGGTTGAAGCCGGCGGGCACGTGCTGCACGCGAGCGAAGCTGCGCACCAGCAGGCCAGCGCCAATGAGCAGGATGACGGCCAGCGCGACCTCGGCCACGACCAGCGCGTGGCGCAAGCCGAACCGTCGGCTCCACACCGTACCGGCGCCGGACGCCCCGCGCGAGGCGTCCGCCAACGCGCGCGCGGGATCGACGCGCGACAGGTTCAAGGCGGGCGCCAGGCCGAAGACGAGCCCGGCGGCCAGCGTGACGACGATGGTGAAGATCAGGACCCGGTTGTCCAGGGCAATCGCGCCGGCGAGAGGCACGTCCGCGGGTTGCAGCGCGCGCAGCCACATCACGCCTGCCCACGCCAGGGCCGTGCCGAACACGCCGCCGGCGCCGGCGAGCAGGACACTTTCGGTGAGGAGTTGCCGAATGAGCCGGCCGCGGCTGGCGCCGAGCGCCGCCCGGGCCGCCAGTTCTCGCCGGCGGCCTGCCGCGCGCGACAGGAGCAGATTCGCGACGTTCGCGCACGCGATCAACAGGACCGCCGCCACGGCAGCCGAGAGGATCCAGAGCGGCCGCCGCACGCCGCCGGCGACCTGGTCCTGAATCGGCACGAGGCTGAACGTGAGGCCGCCGGCCGGCGGATAGAGATGCGGAAATTCGTTCCGCAGGCTCGCGGTCAGCGCGTCCATCTCCGCCTGCGCCGCGGCGAATGTCACGCCCGGCTTGAGCCGGGCCACGATGTTGTAGTCCTCATGGTCGCGTGCCGTCGCGGCCTGCGCGTTGAGCCGCAGCGGCAGCACGATGTCCGCGTCGTCCACCACGCCGAGCGTGGGCAGCACGTCCCGCGGCAGCGAGAAGCCCTTCGACAGCACGCCGACGATTTCGAACGGCTGGCCGTTCAATTGGAGCGTGCGGCCGACGCGCCGACGGGTCGGCGCCGTAACGGCGCACCCAGGTGCCGTAGTGGAGGAGCGCGACGTTCGGCGACCCCGGCCGGTTGTCGCCGGCCTGCAACACGCGGCCGCGTGCGACCGTCGCGCCCATAATGGTGAGCACGTTCGACGACAGGCGGATCGTGCCGATGCGCTCGGCCTCGGCGCCGTCGGCCGACAGCGTCATGTAGGCGCCGATCGCGATGCCGACGTCGTCCAGGCCCGCGTGGCGCGTCTTGATGTCGAAGTACTGCGCGGTCGAGAACCAGTCTTCGGTGATGTTGAGGCCGGGCGAGCGATTCCACAGGATCGCCAGCCGGTCCGGATCCGGATAGGGCAGCGGGCGGACGAGCAGCGCGTTGGTGACGCTGAAAATCGCGGTGTTCGAGCCGATGCCGATGCCGATCGAGAGGATCGCAGCGGCGGCGAACGCCGGGGCGCGGGCGAAAGCCCTCAAGGCGACGCGCAGGTCCCGCATGGGGGGATCGTAACAGGTGCGGCAGGTGCTAAGCTCTTTGAACAGGAGTCACGAATCGCATGTCGAAGAGAGCCGTTGTCGCGCTGATCGTCGCTGCCGGGTTCGTGCTTGCCGTGAAGCCGGGCATCGCCGCCATCGACGTCAAGATGAATTTCGACAAAACCTTTGATTTCACCAAGGTGAAAACCTGGGGCTGGAGCGTCGGGGTGGGCGACGTCGTGGCTGGCCGCACGCCAACGGACGATCCGGAGGCAATCCGGAAGCGCGCCGAGCCGATCATCATGGAAGAGGTGGCGGCCCAGTTGCCGTCACGGGGCTTGCAGGCCGCCAATGACGCGCCGGACCTGACGCTGCGGTACTACCTGCTGCTGACGGTCGGCGACCAGATGCAGCAGATGGGGCAGTTCGTGCCGGCCGTCGTGGACTGGGGCCTGCCGCTGTTCCCGCCGGCGACGACGTCCTACCAGGTGATCCAGAAGGGTTCGCTGGTGTTCGACTTCAGCGCGAAAGGCAAGGTCGTGTACCGGTCCGTCGCGGAAGCGAAGATCAAGATGGACGGCGATCCGAACTACCGCGAGAAACTGCTCCGCGATACGGTCAAGGAATCGCTGAAAAAATATCCGCCGAAGAAGTAGTGTGTGAACGACTCGCCGAAGCGCGTCCTCGAGCCCATCGACCGCATCTCCGAGGTGCTCTTTGGGCTGATCATGGCCCTGACATTCACCGGCTCGCTCAGTGTCGCGGAGGCCGGGCGGGACGACGTGCGTGCGATGCTGATTGGCGCGCTCGGATGCAACCTGGCGTGGGGCCTCATTGACGGCATGATGTACCTCATGGGCTGCCTGACCAGTCGGGCGCGCAATGTCTCTGGAACGCCGGCGCCGCCGAGGCTGACGCGGGACGACTGGCGCGGCGCGCTGGCCGTGTTCCTGCTGGTGTTCCTGGCGACGCTGCCCGTCGTCCTGCCGTTCCTGTTCGTCAGTGACGCCCTGCGCGCGCTGCGCTTTTCCAATGCCATCGCGATCGCGATGCTCTTCATCACCGGTTATGCGTTCGGTCAACGGATCGGCGCTCGCCCGTGGCTAAGCGGCCTGCTCATGGTCGTCGTGGGCAGCGTCCTCGTGGGCATCACGATCGCGCTGGGCGGTTGAAGGCATACGTAGCCGGCGGGCTTCAGCCCGCCGGTTACGTACATCCGCGTGCTACGATTCAGTCATGAAACGCGATCGCGCCATGACCATCCACTTCATGGATGGCACCCACGTCACGTTCGATTTCCCCGCGCAGGAGGCCAACGCCTACGGCAGCGCGCTGCTGCTCGAGGAGTTGCTCAGGAATCCGCACATTCTCGTGGAGGCGGACGGCGCGATATTGATCTATCCGGTCGCCAACATCAAGTCCATCCAGCTCACGAACTTGTCCGGTGAGGGGCAGGCCGTGACGCCCAAGGGCTTGATCCGAGGCGCCACCGTCGTCGGATAGGGCGGGGCCTGCAGGCACGGCACCTGCTCATGCGCCATATCTGGAACGTCCTCACGCGATTCTGGCAGGCCGAGAAGAGCCTGTCCGTTCTGCTCGCCCTGCTGATCGTCACCGAGTTGATCCTGCCGGCCATTGCGACCGACAGCGGGCCTCGCGATCCGATCACGGGCGCGTTCTTTTCTCTTGTGCTGATGGCCGGCGCGGCGTCGGTGTGGCAGCACGCGCCGCGGGCCGTTCGCGGCGTCGCCCTGCTGTGCCTGCTCGCCCCGCTCGCGTGGTGGGCGGCCTGGCTCGACCCTACCGGCGAGTTGGCCATTTGGCGGCCGGCAACGACGGCCGTGGTTCTGATCCTGCTGGCGCTGGTGGTGCTGTCGTCCGTGCTGCGCGCCGGGACCGTGACGCGGCACCAGATCGAAGGCGCCATCGCCGCGTATCTGCTGCTCGGGCTGGCCTGGGCCGCTGCGTATGAATGGCTGGCGCTGCGCGATCCGTCGGCGTTCGCGGGCCTGGGCGCGTCCGGCGGCATGCAGTGGACCTACTACAGCCTCGTGACGCTGACGACGATGGGCTATGGGGACATCACGCCTGTGGCGCCGATGGCACGTTCACTCGCCGTGGCGGAAGCGATCACCGGCCAGATGTACGTCGCGATTCTGATTTCCCGTCTCGTGGCGCTCTCGCTGACAGGCCCGGGTAATAGGTCCTAAGGTTCTCAGGATCCAAGAACCTGACGAACCCGAGAACCCGAGTACCCGACGTACCTGACGTTACCCGAGCCTACTTCTTCGCGTACGGATTGCCGCCGAGCGCGTTCGAGATGTCCGCGATGGCTCTCTGCGCGCGGACGCTGTTGCCGGCGTCGTCCAGCGGCGGCGAGATGACCGCGATGCCGAACTTGCCGGGTGACACGGCGATGATGCCGCCGCCCACGCCGCTCTTCGCCGGCAGGCCGGTCTTGTAGAGCCACTTGCCGGAGTCGTCATACAGGCCGGCGGTCGCCATGATGGCCAGGACGCCCGGCACCTTCGCCGCGTCCATGACGTGCTTGCCGGTCACCGGGTTCTTGCCGCCAAACGCGAGCGTGCCCGCCATCATGCCCAGGTCCTTGGCATTCACGCCGATCGAGCACTGGCGGGTGTAGAGATCGACCGCCTGCTGCCAGTTCGACTTGATGTAGCCGTAGGCCAGCATCAGCGCGCCGATCGCCTGGTTGCGCTGGTTCGAGTCGGACTCCGACTTGTAGACGTCCTGGAGCACGGACAACTGGCGGCCGGCCATGTCGTTGTGGATGCCGATGATCTTGGACCACACTTCCGTGGCGTTCGCGCCCTTCACCATGCTCGTGGCCGAGATGGCGCCGGGGTTGACGAGCGGGTTCATCTCCGGCGCGCCCGTGCCGGCCACGACCTTGACGCCTTCGATCGCGATGATCGAATTGAAGCGGGCGCCGGTCGCGTCCACGCCAATGCGGTTCGGAATGGCATCGATGCCCTGCTCCTGCGTGACCTGGGCGGCCGTGAAGACCTTGGAGATCGACTGGATCGAGACCTCGGTGGTCACGTTGCCCGCGGTGTAGACCTTGCCGTCGGCGGTGACGAGTGCGATGCCGAACAGCTTCGGGTCCACCTTGGCCAGCGCCGGGATGTAGTCGGCGTTCTTGCCTTCCGCCAGGTTCTGGTACTTCGCGTAGGCGGCGTCGATCGCTTTCTGGATGTCAGCCGCCGCCGGCGACTGCGCGTTCAGGGCCGGGGTCGAGAGCGTGAAGAGCGCGACTGCGACGAGCAGCGCGCTGACGAGCATGGGTCGCGTTAACGAGCGCATCACTAACCTCCGATTTTGTGCGAGAAGTTGTACTTGAACGAGAACTGGAGCTTGTAGCCGTCGTACTTGAAGCCGTCGGAGAAGTTCTCACGCCGGCCCCACTGGAATTCGCCGCCCACCATGACGTTCGGCACCGGCGTGTAGAGCAGGTTGCCGAGCGCGTACATCCCCTGTTTGAACGCGTCCGGGGCTTGGCCCTCCGTGTTGTCGTTGTTCTGGTGTGAGAACCCGACGGCGCTGGAGAACTTGTCGTTCCAGGTGTGATCCAGGAAGAAGACCGTGCCGAGAATCGGAATCGTCTGGCCCTTGATGGGCGAGGTCACGCTGCCGGGGTTGGCGACGATGCCGACGTCAACGGGCGAGTCGTTCATGTAGTTCTGGATGCCCTCGCCGTAGACCACCTGAATCCGGATCACGTCGTTCTTGCCCGCCTTCAGGTTCGAGCTGAAGTTCAGGCCCCAGCCCGTGGCGTTGCCGCTGAGGTCGTACTGGTCGTCGAGCACGTCGTCCCAGGTGATCCTGCGGAGCGCGCCGGCCACACGGACGTAGCCCCACGTGCCGCCGCGGGTGTACTGCGCCGTGAAGTCCGGCAGCGTGTTGCGGCCCTTGACGTTCTGCAATTCGACGCGGTCCGCGAGCATGCCAGGGTCGCCGCTGGCGCCCGGCTTTTCGAGCGCGAACGTCAGGCTCTGTTTGTCGCCCTGGATGGGCATGTAGCGGACCTGCACGTTGCGGAAGAACACCATGCCCGTCGGGCCCCAGTACTCGAGCGAGTTCGGGAAGACGTCCGGATCCATGAACACGCTCCACGTCTGGCCGGCGCCGAAGTGGCCGAGTTCGCCGTACGCGTGGCGCAGCCGGAACGTGGTCTGGCCCTCGTCCACGCCCACGCCGAAGAGTTCGAACTCAAACGTCGTCTTCAGGTCGCCCATCGACGTCGGCATCGTCGCCTTCACGCCGAGGCGGCTCTGGCGCACGCCCGCAAAGGTGCTGTTGTCTTCGCCAAACTGGCCGGCGAAGGACGGGAGCTTGGTCACCCGCATGGTGTCGTACCAGTTCGGGTTGATCGTCTTGAAGTTCTGGCCCATGTCCAGCATCGCGAAGCCGTAGATCGTCATCGACGGCTTGGCGGTCGATGCGGTCTGGGTCGTGGTCGTCTGCGCCCACGCGCCCGATGCCATCGTCAGCACCAGGGCGAAGGCCATCGACCAGTGGAACGGTCGAAGGCGGCTGTTGTCTGCGTTCATTACTGCTGTCTCCCTCTGTGGTTGTGTCATCTGCAAATCATGCGAATCGTGCGGGATCGTGCCCCTACTTCCCGTGCGCGCGTTCCCACGCGCGCACCTTCACCCGGGCGGCGTCGAACAGCCGCTCGTAGTTCCCCTTGAGCAGTTTCTGCTTCGCGTCAGGCGTCAGTTTGGCGAAAAGCGGCTGGTACATGTCGTAAATCTTCAGATACGACTTCTGTTCCGTCGGCGCCACTTCATCCGTGCCGAAGAGGAACCGGTCGGGGTAGCGGTTGATCAAATCGGCCATCGCGGCCGTGGCTTCGGGCGTCTCCACGATGTACTTCGCCAATTCCGTCCAGGAGATGTCGATGTAGAAGTTCTTGGCCTGCGGGTTGGCCAGGCCGCGCTCCATCATCCCCAACTGCTCCTTCACCGGGCGAATGATGCGCCCGACTCCGGCGTGGGCCCAGATTACGACGGCGTTCGGATGCCGGAGGAGCAGCTCGCGGAACTGCGGAACTACCCAGGGCTCCTGGCCCGCCTTCGGGAACGGCATGTCGATGTCGTTGTGAAGGATGGAGACCAGCCCGACTTCCGCCGTGAAGTCGAAAATGCGATCCAGCGCCGGGTCCAGGAGGCTGGCCGTCTTGCCGGCCACCTTCGACGAGACGAATTCCTTGTGAATCGTGAATTCGCCGATGCCGGAGAACACGCCGGGGAACGTCAGCAGCACGCGTTTGATGTGATCCACCGCGTACATGTCGGCCGGGTTGAAGCCGGTGATCATCGGATCGAAGCGCGCCTGTTCGGCAGGCGTCAGCGACTTGTAGATCATGGCGATGGACGCGTCCGTGAACGAGTAGTAGTAGAGCGGCGCGTCGCTCGCGAGGTAATAGGTCGGCGCGAAATCGCCCGTGTTGCCCTTGTCCCACATCTGCTGGAGCGGGATGCCGAACAGCGCCACGCGGCCGACGCGGTTGCCCATGATCTTCAGGAGGTCGTGAATGTCGGTGCCTTCCTGGATGTAGTTGGTCAGGTGGAAATGCGCGTCGTGCATTTCGTACGCCTGGCTCGACGCGGCCGGAGGGGGCGCCTGCTGTGCGGACGGCGTGGCGACGAACAGCCATGCGCACATCGCCGCGGCGCCAATCGCGGCCGCCAGGATCCCGAACGTCAACTTGCGAGTCATGGTCGTGCCTTTCCCAAACGTAGGCCGGGCCTTCAGGCCCGGCAGCCATGGCGGGGCTGAAGGCCCGCCCTACATCTCTAGAAGAAGATGGAAAACGCCGTCGAGAAGGTCGTGCCCTTCTGGCCGCCGACGTAGTAGCCGAACGCGCTGCTGACCGGCGAGCGGTTGATGTCAATCAACTGGAAGTTGAGCCGGAGGTTGCGCGTGTTGGCGGGATAAACGTTCGCCCCGACCAGGTACTCCGAGCTGTTGCTGAAGCCGGCGCTCTTGTCGCCGAAGATCTGGGAGGTGGCGCCGTAGACCTCGAGCTTCTTCTTGATCGGGTAGAACGCCCCCTGCACGTAGAAGCCCGTGTCGTGGATGCTGCTGACCGGCAGGGCGCCGTCGGCCTGGAAGTTGTCGAGCCAGCGGTTGTAGTACTCCGTTTGCAGGAAGAAACCCTTGTACTTCACGCCGGCATCGATGGCCAGGATCCGGTAGTCCACCATATTCACCGTCACGCCGTTCGCCAGCGCGCCTGTGTCAAACACGTTCACGCTGTCGGCCAGCCGGAGGGTGGTGTTTTCCGGAGCGGTGGACGTGGCACTGGTGAAGCGCTGCTCGGGGCTCCGCGTCGTGGAGAAGCCGAATCGGGTGGCGACCTTCTCGTGCCACTCCCAGTCGCCGTAGGCGCCACGCGGGCCGAACTCCTTCGTCGTCGGCATCCACCACATCGAGGCGCCGGTCGTGAACTTGCGGTCCAGTTGGCTCGACTTGACGCCAAGGACGCTGTTCGTGTCGCCGACCATCACGTTGTACCAAAGGCCGCGCACGGGCTGACCCTGGGCCCAGACACCGGAGTTGAAGAAGGGCCGGAAGAACTCGTCGGCCAGCACGCGATCGTGGCCCAGCCAGAATGGATGCGAGCCCTGGAGCGAGCGGCTCCCCGGGTTCCCGTTGAGGCCGGCGTAGAGGCTGAATTTCTCGCTGAACTGGTAGCCCAGGTTGCCGAAGATGGCATTCTGGTTCGTGTCAAGCACGGTCCACAGGGTGATGTTGTAGATGAACTTCGGGTTGCCGGCCCATCCCTTCAGGAACACCATCGCGCGATGCGGCCAGATGTCGTTGCGCGTATCGACCGGGCGCACGTTGCCGAGGTGATCGGTGAAGGTCTGTTCGCCGGGCATCTGGTTCACGTAGCGCACCAGCGCGTAGCCGCTGATGGCCAATTCGCCCAGTTCGCTTCTGCCGACCAGGAAGCCCTTGCCGGGGTCGAACTCGCCCCAGGTTTCCACCGCCGGCGTCGTCACGCCCTTGTCGTTCGGCGCCGGCTGCGACCCGGCAGCGGTGGGAGGAGTTGCCGCTTGCGCGGTCGCCGCCACCGGTGTCGCTAAGCCGAGCGCGAAAACGCCGCCGCACCCGTCGCTCACCCAGATGCTCTTGTCGTCGTATCCCCACGTCTTGCCGAGCAGGCAGGCGCCCGTGCCGGTGGACTGCTGGAGCGCGACGCCGCCGGACGTATTCGCGGGGCACACCTGGCGTGCCGCCGGCGTGGACGTGCAGGTCACGGTCGCGGGCTGCTGCGCCGCCGACGGCCCAGACTGGGCCGTCGCCGGGCGGGCAGCCAAGGCCACCAGGGCTGCGGCGACCCCGAGGACTGGTGCCAAGGAGTGTACGGGTGTTCGCATAGTGAATAATCCTGCCTTCTCACGCCTGTTCAACTTTTCAGGTTACCACCAACCGGCATAAATGAGCCCCAAAAGGCGCGGGCGCCCGAATTGCCTGGGCGCCCGCATGAGGTGTCGAACGGTCGGTGACTACTTCTTCTTATCCACCGGCGGCGGATAGTTCTTAAAGAGCTTCTCCATCGCCTTCGCGAGGTTCTTTTCCTGCTTGTCAGGTTTGGCCTTCATGTCGAGCGTCTTGGTGGCCGTGCCGCGCCAGACCAGTGACTTGGCGGCCGTCGAGTACATGTCCACCGCCAACTGGCCCACATAGATCGTCGTCGTCGAGCCGGTCGTCGTCTGCATGCCACCGCCGCCGTACCAGCCGCCGCCGTACCAGCCAGAGCCATAACCCCAGCCGCCGCTGCTGTAGGAGGTGTACTGCTTTTCCGAGTCCACGGCGGCCTGGTAGCCGATGTACAGGTCAGCCGTGTCGGCCTCGGTCCTGGTCAGCCCCTTCGTGGCCAGTTCCTTGTCGATGGCCGCCTTGATTTGCTTTTCGACGAGCTCGTTGATCGGCTGGGCGCCCTTGATGGGGACCCACTTGTAGGTCTTGAAGGCCGTGAAATTCACCTGTTTGTCGAAGTTGTACTTGACGTCCTGAGCCTGCGCGCTGGCGGTGCCGACGAGCAGCAGCCCCAACGCGAGCGCGAATATCTGCTTCATGTCGCTTGTCCCTTTCGCTCCTGGCGACTCGATCGCCAACTAACGATTATAGGGGACGGGTCTGTTTTCCACAGATTTGGCCATTTCGGGGACAGGTCTCGGTGGGGTAGGCTCTGTCGAGACCTGTCCCCGAAATGGCCAAATCTGTGGAAAACAGACCCGTCCCCCACACCCGCATCGTCGCCACCATTGGGCCGGCGTCGGCGTCGCCGGCGGTGCTGGAGCGGATGATTCGCGCCGGCATGAACGTGGCGCGGCTGAACTTCTCGCACGGGGATTTCGACACGCACGCGAACGCGATTGCGCTGATTCGCGCCGCGGCGTCGGCGGTTGGGCGCCGCGTCGCGATCATGGCGGACCTGCCCGGGCCGAAGATGCGCATCGGTGAGATCGCCGGCGATCGCCTCGACCTGGCCGTCGGCGCTCGCCTGGTCCTGACGACCGAACAGATTGCCGGAACGGCGGAGCGCGTGTCGGTGAGCTTCGAGGCGCTGCCGCGCGTCGTCAGGCCCGGCGACCTGATCTACCTCAACGACGGCTACGTCCAGCTCGAAGTACAGAGCGCGGCCGGCCGTGATGTCACGACGATCGTCACGGCCGGCGGGGAACTGCGATCGCGCAAGGGCCTGAACCTGCCGGGCATCGATCTGGGCATCAGCGCGTTCACGCCGCGCGACCGCGAATGCCTGGCTTTTGCGCTCGAGCACGGCGTGGACGCGGTAAGCCAGTCATTCGTCGAAGGCCCGGCGGATATCGACGCCGTGCGGCAGGCCGCGCGCGCGCTCGGCCACGATCCGTTCGTCATCGCCAAGATCGAACGCAGCCGCGCACTGGATCGCCTGCGCGACATCGTCGCCGCGGCGGACGGCATCATGATTGCGCGCGGCGATCTCGGCGTCGAGGTGCCCATCGAGCGCATCGCCGTCATCCAGAAGGACGTGATGCGCGTGGCCAACCGGCATGCGAAGCCGGTGATCACGGCCACGCAGATGCTCGAGTCGATGACCAGCCACCGGCTGCCCACGCGCGCCGAAGCGACCGATGTGGCCAACGCGATTCTCGACGGCACCGACGCGGTGATGCTGTCGGGTGAGTCCGCGATGGGCCTGTATCCGGTCGAGGCGGTCGAGATGCTTGCCAGGATCGCGGCCGCGGTCGAGCCCACGCGCCGGCGCCTCCCGGTGGCCGAGCTCTTCGACGGCATCGATCTGGCCGAGCGGCTGCGCTCCGAGCATCTGGTGGCGCTCAGCGTCGAGGCCTGTTTCGAGTACGACACGCCCGCCGCCATCTTCGTGCCGACGACGAGCGGCACGTCGGCGCGGCAAATCGCGCTGCTGCGGCTGCCGGTCTGGACGGTCGCCGCCAGCACCGACGAGGCCACGCTGCAACGGCTGCAATTCTCGTACGGCGTCATCCCGCTGCACGTCGCGGACGAACCGGGATCCTGGAGCGACTACGCGCGCGCCTGGGTGCGCGCGCAGGGCTGGGCGGGCAATCGCCTGTTGCTGGCCGCCGGCCCGTCGCCGGCCAATCCAACAGCCAACCACCGGCTGGAGATCATCGATCTGTAGTTTGGTTCGGCGGCCGGGGCTGAAGCCCCGGCCTACATTGGCCCGCTACTTCCCGTCGTTCGTCACAACCCAGGTCTTGTCCGGGTCAAAGACGGTCATCGCGGCCGCGATCTTCGCGGTGTCCACGCCAAGGTCCCGCTCGTACACGATGCCGCTGGCGCCGACGATGAACGTCTTCACGCCGGTGACGCGGTAATTGGCCGGCCATGCGACGAGTGCGAACCCGCCGATCATGTGCCCTTGCACCATGAAGTCCATCGCGCCGAGCGGCGCCGATGGTCCCTGCGCGGTCAGGACCTTGTAGTAGTACCCGTGATACGGCTGCGTCTTGCTGGTGTAGCCTTCCGCGATCGCGCGGGCGATGTTTTCGCCAATGGGGCTTTCCGGTCCGCCGGGTTCGGCCGGCCAGTACAGGCCGTCGTGCTTGCCGGGCGTGCTGATCACCCGCTGCGCGTATTGATGCACGCCGGTTTTGTCGGGGTCCAGCGCGGCGTAGTCCAGTTGCGCCTCCACGTAGCCACGGCAGACGGCGATGGTGTCCAGCTCATTCTCGCCGATACGGCGAATCAGCAGTTCGTATCGCCCCTCCACGGCGTCCCACATCCACACCCCGTTCTTCTGGACAAGCGGAATGGCACCGGGAAACTCATCGTTGCCGACCAACAAGGTGGCGCGACCGGGATTGGCAGGGTCCTTCGCGATTCTGGTCTTCTCCCGGGCGAGCCGGACGAAGTCGGCGCGGTCCTTCTGATCCTGAACGGCGTCGCCGGACGCGACGATGTCCTTGCCGTCGGGTCCCAGCAGGGCGAGCAGGGCGGTCGTGCCGGAAGCGGCCGCCTCGATCGCGGCTTGCACGGCTGCTTCGGGCGAGGGGAACGTCCGCGGCCCCTGGGGACTGGCCGGCGCCTGAATAGCCGAGGGGTGCGACGCCCCGAAGGAGGCCATCGCGAGCGCGACCGCGGCCGCAGCCGCGACGGATCGAATCCGATGATGACTAGTCGTGCGTGTGGTCATGGTCATGTCCTTCATCATCGCTATCTCCTCGGCCGCCCCGCAGCCCATGCTGGCGCCGCCGCGGGAACTGGTGCTCTTGGCGCGGCTGGCGCTCGAGGCGCCGCCTGAAGCCCCGCTGAAGCCGCTGCTCCGCGACGAGCTCTGGGGAACCGTGCGGTTCCCTACCTTGTCGCCGCCCGTTGGCCGGCTGGCGCTCGTGGCGCCGGCGCGACTGGCGCCCGCGCCGCTCGCAGCCGCTCCGGCACGGTTTGCGCCCGCGCTGGTCGCGCTCGCACCCGCGCGATTCGCGCCCGCGTTGCCAGCGCCGGTGCGTGACGACATCGAATCGCGCGTGTTGCCGCCGAACTTATTGGCGGTGTTCGTGCTCGCGTAGGGCGCGTTGCCGCGGTGGCTCGGGTTGTGGCTCCAGTTGCTGTTGCCGCTGTTGATGTTGATGTTGCCGGTTCTGATATTGGTGCTGCGGTGGAAGTTGTTGTTGTTATTGATGTAGATGTTGTTGCCGCCGTGGCCCCATCCGCAGCCATAGCCCCAGCCACCGCTCATCCCGATGCCCACCGCGACGCCCACGCCGAATCCAACCCACACGCCCGCGCGGTACGGCGGGTAGTACATCGGCGGGTACGGATAGATCGGCGGGCCCCAGATCACGACCGGACTGTACACGGGCACGTAGACCACCTGCGTGCTGGCCGGCTGAATGACGATGACGGTCTGGCTCTCAACGACTTTCGTTTCGACTTTTTGCTGCTCGCTGGACTCGAGCTTGCCGCCCGCCTTGGCTTTCGTCCGCAGCCGCTGCACCGCGTCCATCACGTCGTCCGGCTGTTCGAGGAAGGCGTTGCCGAGATTCTGCGTCCACGTGATGTCTTCAGTCAGGCGCTTCAACAGGTCCGGAATCACGACCGTGGCCTGAACGCTGGGATCCCAGTTCTGCTGCTCGACGGCCTTGGTGAGGGCCTCGTCCTTCAGTGCCTCGTTCTTCTTGAGCCACTGCTGCGCCTGCATCAGTTCCAGCGGGTAGGTGGACGCCACGAGCGCCTGCGACAGCAGCGGGTCGGGGTAGAGGGCGATCGGCGCGACGAGCGCGTCGAGTTGATCGTTCCCGAGCTTCCCGGCCGCGTCGGCCCCGGCGGCGGCCGGCGGGGCCTGCGGCGTCGGGGTCTGGGCGAACACCACCGGGTTCCCGGATGCAACCAGCAGGAGGCACAGCACAGCGACAACCCCTCGAATGAACGGATTGCGCCGGTCAACAAGTCGGATACTCATCGTAACTCTCCTTGAATCGTCTCAAGCTCATGCTAACTCGATTTCAGGCCCCGTCCAGGCATACAATCAATTGGTTCGCTTGGTTTCCAGGGGAAATACAATGCCTCCCATCGCTCTGATTCCTGCCCGCCGCCTTCGTGCGGTGAGTGTCTTCGCGTGCCTCGTGCTGTGGCTTGCCGTCGTTTCCGCGGGGTGCGCGAAAGAGGCGCCTCCGCCCCCGCCCCCGCCCGAAGTCTTCACCGCGGAAGCCATCCAGAAGGACGTGCCGGTCTACATGGAGCTGGTTGGCCAGGCGGCCGGCTCGCAGGACGTCGAAATCCGCGCCCGCGTCGAGGGCTTCCTCGACACGGTGGCCTTCACCGAAGGCACGATGGTGAAGAAGGGCCAGCTGCTCTACCAGATCGATCCGAAGCCGCTCGAGGCCACGCTGGCGAACGCGAAAGCCCGGCTGGCCAACGCCAAAGCGAAGTACGACAAATCGCTGAACGACGTCAAACGCCTGCAGCCGCTGGCGGCGCAGCAGGCGGTCAGCCAGCAGGAACTGGACAACGCGATGTCTGCGCGGGATGCCGCGAAAGCGGAAGTCGATGCGCAGCAGGCGGCCGTCGAGAACGCGCAAATCGATCTCGGCTACACCACCATCAGCTCGCCGGTCGACGGGCTCGTGGGCACGACGAAGGTGAAGGCCGGCAATCTGGTCGGCCGCGGCGAGAGCACGCTGCTGGTCACCATCTCGATCATCGATCCGATCTTCTTCCGCGCCGGCATCGCCGAGGCCGAATACCTCCGGCTCGCCCGTCGCGCGCAGGAGCAGGGCACGGTCGGCCAGGGCGGCAAGATTCCCATCCAGCTGATCCTGGCGGACGGCACGGTCCACCCCCACACGGGGCGCCTCGACGTGATCGAGCGCAACATCGACACGACGACGGGCACGCTCGCGGTGCAGATGACGTTCCCCAATCCCGAGCGCCTCATCCGCCCGGGCCAGTACGGACGCGCGCGCTTCGAGGTGGACATGAAGAAGAACGCCTTGCTCGTGCCGCAGCGGGCCGTGCAGGAGCTGCAGAACCTGTACAGCATTGCCATCGTCGGCGCCGACAACAAGGTGGCCTTCCGCAACGTGAAGGTCGGGCCGCGCGTGGACAGCCTGTGGGTGATCGACGAAGGGCCTGAAATCCGGCGAGCAGGTCATCGTTGAGGGCGTGCAGCGCGTGCGCGAGGGCACGGTGGTCAACGCCAAGCCGATGCCGGCCACTCCGCCCGGCGGCGGCGCCGCGGACGAGGGCGAAGGCGAAAGAGGTCAAGTAGCCATGGCCCGCTTCTTCATCGACAACCCGATCGTGGCGATGGTGATCTCCATCGTCACGATCCTGCTCGGGGTCGTGGCCATGTCGGGGTTGCCGATTTCGCAGTACCCCGAAATCGTGCCGCCGATGGTCCAGGTGACGACCACGTTCATCGGCGCCAGCGCGACGGACGTCGAGGCGTCGGTCGCGACGCCGCTCGAACAGAAGATCAACGGCGTCGAGAAGTCGATCTACATGAAGTCGACGAACGCCAACGACGGCACGCTGACGCTGAAGGTCAGCTTCGACGTCGGCACGAACCTCGACATGGCGAACGTCCTCACCCAGAACAAGGTGTCCGAGGCGACGCCGCAGCTGCCGCAGTCGGTCAAGAACTACGGCGTGGCCGTGAAGAAGGCGCTGGCCTTCCCGCTGCTGGTCATCTCGATCAAGTCGCCCAACGGGACCTACGACAACAACTTCCTCTCGAACTACTCGACGATCAACATCAACGACAACATCGCGCGCATCCAGGGCGTGGGCCAGATCAACCTGTTCGGCGGCAGCGACTACGCGATGCGCGTGTGGCTCCGGCCGGACCGGATCGCCCGGCTGGGCATCACGGTGCCCGACATCGCCAACGCGATCCAGGCGCAGAACCAGTTGTCGCCCTCCGGCCAGATCGGCGGCCCGCCGGCGGTGGCGGGCACCGAGTACACCTACACCGTGCGCACGAAGGGGCGCCTCCTGAACGAGGCGGAGTTCGGCGACATCATCATTCGCACCAACCCGGACGGGTCGCAGGTGTTCCTGAAGGACGTCGCGCGCATCGAGCTCGGCACGATGCTCTACAACTCCCGCGGCCGCCACGACGCCAAGCCGGCCGCCGTCATCGCGGTGTTCCAGATCCCCGGCACGAACGCGCTGGCGGTGGCCGATCAGATCAAGTCGACGATGGAGGACCTCAAGAAGCGGTTCCCGCGCGACATGGACTACACGATTTCCCTCGACACGACGCTGCCGGTCACGGAAGGCATCAACGAGATCGTCGCCACGCTGTTCGAGGCGATCGTGCTGGTCATCATCGTGGTGTTCATCTTCCTGCAGAACTGGCGCGCGACGCTCATCCCGCTGCTCACCGTGCCCGTGTCCCTGGTCGGCGCGTTCATCTTCTTCCCGATGCTGGGTTTCTCGATCAACGTGCTCTCGCTCCTCGGTCTCGTCCTCGCGATCGGCATCGTCGTCGACGACGCCATCGTCGTCGTCGAGGCCGTGATGCACCACATCGAGCACGGCATGGAGCCGCGGGAGGCGACGATCAAGGCGATGGAGGAAGTGACGGGCCCGGTCATCGCGATCGCGCTGATCCTGGCCGCCGTGTTCGTGCCCGTGGGCTTCATGGGCGGCATTTCCGGCCTGCTGTACCAGCAATTCGCCATCACCATCGCGATTTCCGTGCTGCTCTCGGCGTTCAACGCGCTGACGCTCTCGCCCGCGCTGGCGGCGCTGCTGCTGAAGAAGCCGACCGGCAAGAAGACGCTGCTGACGCCGTTCTACAACGGGTTCAACAAGCTGTTCGGCGCCGGCACCAACGGGTACATCGCCATCGCCCGCTTCTTCGTGCGCAAGCTGCTGGTGAGCGTGGTGCTCCTGGGCGTGATCACGTTCGTGGCCGTGCGGATCATGGGACGCGTCCCGTCGGGGTTCGTGCCCGAGGAGGACCAGGGCTACATCATGGTCAACGCGATGCTGCCGGACGCGTCGTCGCTCGAGCGGACCGACGCCGCGATGCGGAAGGCCGAGGCGATCCTCGCCCGCACGGAGGGCGTCGAGGGATACAACACGATCTCCGGATTCAGCCTGCTGACGGGCGCCTATTCCTCGAACATGGGGTTCTTCTTCGTGCAGTTGAAGGAGTGGGGCGAACGCACGACGCCGGAGACGCACTCGCGCGGGATCGTGGCGGCGCTCAACAAGGCGTTTGCCGCCGAGATTCCCGAGGGCATCGTGATCGCGTTCGGCCCGCCCGCCATTCCCGGCCTGGGCACGGGCGCCGGATTCACGATGCAGATCCAGGACCGCAGCGGCAACGCGCCGGACTACCTGGCCGCCCAGGCGCAGCGCTTCATCCAGGCCGCACGCAAGCGGCCGGAGATCGGGCAGATCAGCACGATGTACCGCGCCGCCGTGCCCCAGGTGTATCGCCGACATCGATCGCTCGAAGGTGCTGAAAGTGGGCGTGCCGATCCAGGACGTGAACACCACACTGGGATCGCTGCTCGGTAGCTCGTATCTGAACGATTTCAACCGGTTCGGGCGCGTCTACAAGGTCTACATGCAGGCGGAGCCGGAATACCGCGTGGATCCGAAGCAGTTCGGCCTGTTCTTCGTCCGATCGGCGAAGGGCGACATGGTGCCCCTCGATACGCTGATCAAGGTCGGCTCGGCGAACGGCCCGGAATTCACGAACCGGTTCAACCTGTTCCGTGCGGCGGAAGTCACCGGCGTGCCGGCGGAGGGTTACAGTTCGGCGCAGGCCCTGAAGGCGCTCGAAGACACGGCGGCCGAGGTGCTGCCGCAGGACATGGGGTACGAGTGGGCCGACATGTCGTTCCAGGAAAAGCGGGCCCCGTCGCCCGGCCCCACGTTTGCCGTGGCCATCCTGCTCGTGTTCCTCGTGCTCGCCGCGCAGTACGGCAGCTGGAGCCTGCCGTTCAGCGTGCTGCTCGGGACGCCGTTTGCCCTGCTCGGCGCGTATCTGGGGCTCTGGATCGGCCGGCAGTCGTCGACCAGTTACGTGAACAACATCTTCGCGCAGATCGGGTTGATCATGCTGATCGGCCTGGCGGCGAAGAACGCGATTCTGATCGTCGAGTTCGCGAAGATGCTGCGCGACCAGGGCAAGGACGTGATCACGTCTGCGCTGGAGTCGGCGCGGCTGCGGTTCCGGCCGATTCTGATGACGGCCTTCGCGTTCATCCTCGGCGTCGTGCCGCTGCTGACGGCGACCGGCGCCGGAGCCGAGGGCCGGAAGGTGATGGGCATGGCGGTGTTTGCCGGCATGCTCGTCGCGACCTTCCTGGGCGTCATGCTGGTGCCGATGCTGTTCGTGCTGGTCGGCAGGCTGACGGGCGCGAAGACCGCACCCGCCGCGGCGCCGCCGCCCGCGGCGGCCGGTCCCGCGGGCACGCATGAAGGGGGAGGCCACTGATGATGACCGCATCCTTCTTCTCTTCGGGCTTTCAGGCGGGCTTCTATTCGGGCTGTCACGCGGGCTTCCGTTCGTGCCGCGTCGCGGGCGCCGCGATCGCGCTGGCCGTCTTCGCGTCCGGTTGCGCCGCCGTCGGCCCGACCTACAAGCGGCCGGAGATGAAACCGCCCGAACAGTTCCGCGGCGCCCAGGGCGCGCCGGCGCCCGAGTCGATTGCCGACGCCGGGTGGTGGAAGGTCTTCGATGACGCCGTGCTTCAGGGACTGATGCGGGAGGGCCTCGCCAACAACCTCGATTTGAAGATAGCCGCCGCCCGCGTCGTCGAATCGCGCGCGCTGGCCGGCGTGGCGAAGTCCTATCTGTATCCGACCGTGGGCGTGGGATTCGGATATGCGGGTGAGACGAGATCGAGATTGGGCGAGCCGGACCTGCCCGCCAACGTCGTCAAGGACGTCACCTACAACAATTTCGCGCTCAATGGATCGTTGTCCTGGGAAATCGACCTCTTCGGGCGCATTCGGCGCGAGAACGAGGCTGCCGTCGCGCGGTACTTCGCCACGGAGGAGGGCCGTCGCGCCATTCTCATCACCCTGGTCGCGGATATCTCGTCCACCTATTTCTACCTTCGGGAACTCGATCTCGAACTCGAAATCGCCCGTAGGACCGTCAAGCTGAACGACGAGACGGTGACCTACTACGTCAACCGGCTCGCGGGCGGTGTGTCGAACCGTCTCGAAGTGGACCAGGCGAAGGCGAATCGGTCCGTCACCGCGGCGGCGATTCCCGACCTGGAATTGCAGCGGGCGATTGCCGAGAACGCGCTGAGCGTGCTGCTCGGACGGGTTCCCGGCAACCTCCAAAGCGGCCGCGCGCTGAACGAGCAGCAGATGCCGCCGGCCGTGCCGGCGGGCATTCCGGCGCAGCTGCTCGAACGGCGGCCCGATGTGATCCAGGCCGAGCAGTTGCTCGTCGCCGCCAACGCCGATGTCGGCGCGGCCAAGGCGCTCTTCTATCCCACGATCAGTCTGACCGGGTCGCTGGGCTCCATGAGCGGGTCGTTCATCAACCTGCTGAGGCCCGACTCGATCATCTGGTCGCTCAGCTCGGGCATCTTCCAGCCGCTGTTCAACGGCAACCGGATCAAGCGGAACTACGAAGCGACCCAGGCCAGATTCGATCAGGCCATCGCGCAGTACCAGAAGGCGGCGCTCAACGCCTACCGCGAAGTGGCAGACTCGCTGGTGACGATCCAGAAGCTCCAGCAGCGCCGCGCCGAACTGGAACCGGGCGTCGAGGCCTTGCGCGACGCCGTGCAGCTCGCGCGGTCACGCTACGAGAACGGCCTGTCCACCTATCTCGAGGTGATTCTGGCCGACCAGCAGCTCTTTCAGCAGGAACTGCAGCTGGCCCAGGTGCGCGGTTCCCAGCTGCGCGCCGTGTCGCAGCTGTACCGGTCGCTCGGCGGTGGGTGGCAGGCGGAGCAGACGAAGTAAACTGACAACTAACAACTAACAACTAACAACTGGGCAGCGTGCACGCGGTCCTTGTTAGTTGCAAATTGTTAGTTGTAAGTTACATGGAACAATGAGGTTGCCCATGAGTATTCGATCGACCCGATCCTCCTGGATCGCCGGGCTGCTGGCTGCCGCGATCGCGCTGCCGAACGGCGTGCTGCTCCGCGCGCAAACGACCAAGGCCGCCACCACCACGGCCTCAGCCAAGCCGGCGGCGACGCCGGCACCGCCGCCCGGCACCAACGGGGACACAGGGTGGCCCCGAACGGTGGCGCTGAAGAGCGGTACGGCGGTCTGGTACCAGCCGCAAGTCGAGAGCTGGACGGCGCAGAAGCAAATGATCGCCTGGTCGGCCGTCGCGTTCACGCCGACGGGCGCGAAAGAGGCGGCGCTCGGCACGATCAAGCTGGAGGCGGCGACGAACGTGTCCGTCGACGAGCGCCTGGTGAGTCTGGACATGAAGATCACGGATACAACTTCCCGTCGCTGTCGCCCGATCAGGTCAAATCGATCGTCAGCGACGTGGCGGGGCAGCCCCCGTACAAACGGGTGATCGATCTCGATCGGGTGCTGGCGCACGTGGCCGACAGCCCGCTGCAGCCGAAGAACACCGAAGGCATCAAGGCCGATCCGCCGAAGATCTTCTCCGCCCCGGCGCCGGCGATCCTCGTGAATATCGACGGCGAGGCCATCTGGAGCCCGATCAAGGATCTGGATTTGAAGTACGTGCTCAATACGAACTGGGACCTGTTCGAGCACACACCCAGCAAGACCTACTACCTCCGCGTGGAGAAGTCCTGGCTGCTGGCCCCGGCCGTGACCGGCCCCTGGACTCCGGTCCAGAAGCTGCCGGACAGCTTCAAGAAACTGCCCGCCGACGACAACTGGAAGGATCTGAAGGACACGATTCCTGGCAAGAAGTTCAACGACAAGACGACGCCGAAGGTCTTCGTGAGTCTCGAACCGGCGGAGCTCATCCTGATCGAAGGCCCGATCGCCTACAAGCCCGTCACCGGGGCGGGGAGCCTGCTCTGGGTCAGCAATACCGAAGCCGACCTCTTCCGCATGGGCCAGACAGGCGACTTCTATTTCCTGGTCGCCGGCCGCTGGTTCAAGTCCGCGGGGCTCGACGGCCCCTGGACGTTCGCCACGCCGACGCTGCCGGCGGAATTCAAGCAGATCCCGCTCGAGCACGATCGGTCGCGCGTGCTGGCCTCCGTGCCCGGCACGCCGCAGGCGAACGAAGCGATCCTGCTCGCATCGATCCCGAGGACGGCGCGGGTCAGCAAGAAGGACACCAAGGCGCCCGAGGTGATCTACCAGGGCACCCCGGAGTTCAAGGTGATTGACGGCGCGCAGGGCGGCCTTCAGCAGGCCGTGAACACCGACAAGGACATCATCAAGCTCGGCGACACCTATTACATGTGCTTTCAGGGCGTGTGGTTCATCGCGAAGGCGCCCACGGGTCCGTGGACCGTCGCCGACTCGATCCCGAAGGAGATTTATTCGATTCCGGCCAGTTCATCCGTGAACCACGTGACCTACGTGACGGTCGTCGAGGACGACAACGACGAGTGGGTGACGTTTGCGTACGTGGCTGCCTACACCGGGCTCATGATCGGCTGGGGGTGCGTGGTGTGGGGCAGCGGCTGGTACTACCCGCCGTACCGTTGGGGCGGCGGCTACTACCCGTACCCGCACACATACGGGATGGGCGCCTGGTACAACCCCTACAGCGGCGCGTACGGTCGCGGCTATGCGGCCTATGGACCGTACGGGGGCGTCGGCATGGGCGCCGCCTACAACCCGCGCACCGGGACATATGCGCGCGGCGCCACGGCGTACGGGCCGTACGGTTCCCGCAGCTACGCTCAGGCCTACAATCCGCGCACCGGAACGTACGCGCAAACGCGCCAGGGCTCCAACGTCTACGGCAACTGGGGCACGCAGCACCGTGCAGCGCGGCGACAACTGGGCGCAGACCGCGCACAGCGAAAACTACCGCACGGGATCGTCGACGGCCGGCATCCGGACCAGCGAAGGCGGGGCCGCGGTCTCACGCTCGGGTCAGGGCGGCCAGACCACCGTCGGCCGCACGCAGGGCGGCGACGTGTACGCCGGACACGACGGCAACGTCTATCAGAAGACCGACAGCGGTTGGGAACAGGCCAACGGGAGCCGCTCGACGCAGACCAGCACCGCCAACAAGCAGGGGACCGGCACGGGCACGGCGACGACGCGCCCGACGACAACCTCGTCAACGAGCCAGCTCAACCGGGACGCCGCGGCCCGTTCGAGCGGCAACACAGCCACAGCCAACCGCAGTTCCTGGCAATCGAGCGGCATGTCGAGAGCCGGCGCCGGCAGTATGGGCGGCGGTGCTCGGGCCGGCGGCGGGCGCGGCCGTTAGGCCACCGAACGACACGCTTTCTCGGTCCGAGCCGGTTGCCGGCCTCCGGATCGTTGCGGCATAATTCTGCTTTCAGCCACTTTTCAGGCTGGTGTGGAGGTTAGAGATGACCCGTCGATCGCTCGTATTTCCCGTGCTGGCGCTGGCGATGACCGCGTATCTGGCGGCCAATCCGCGGCAGTCCCAAAGCACGCAGAAACCCCAGGTCCCGATTCCGAGTCCCGGCGTGCCGCAGATCATGACGCTCGAGGACCAGTACGTGCGCGTGGCCTACAACAACGAAGGCTACGCGATCCTGGGCTACCGCGTGACCCAGGCGCTGGTCGGCAAGGAGTGGATTGGCATCGAAGTCGGGATGACCCTGCGTGAGGGGAAGCCGAAGTATTCGCTGAAGCGGTCGGCCATCTCGCTGTCGACGCCGGACGGCAAGACGATCCCGTTGCCCACGAACGCCGAGTACCAGCAGGTCGATCTGCGGTCCATCATCCAGCAGGCGGCGGCCGTCAACGACTCGATCAACTACTTTCCGCCGACCGTGCGCGGCAGCAGCCGGCTGGCGTTCTTCTCCGAGCCGAACGCAGGCGTGCGGGCGTACGATGAAACAGATCTCACTCCGGATCGCGGCACTCTGGGTCGGCTCTATTTCAAGATTCCGGGCGGACTCCAGTACGGCCAGCACTTCCTGCAGGTGCAGTTCGCGACGTCTCTGGTTCGCGTGCCCTTCCGCATCTTCACCAAGGACGAGGAGAAGATCGTCCAGAAGAACTGGAAGGACATCAAGAAGCAGGTGGACGAGGCGTTCAAGAAGGGCGGCGGCGGGAACTAGTCCGGCGGGCTGAAGCCCGCCGGCTACGTACGTCTACTTCCCGCTGCGCGCGCGCCGGATGTCCGCCAGGAGCGCTGCGGCCTCGGGATTGCCGGGCGACAGCGCGACAAGATTCGCGGCCAGTGCTTCCGCCCTCGCCAGATCGCCGCGCTCGCGAACGTAACTCGTGAGCGCGGCGAGCACCTGGCGATCACCGGGCGCCGCGCGCCACGTCCGATCCAGCACCGCGATGCCCTCCTGCTGGCGGCCCGCGGAATACAGGGCCACGCCCAGCGCGTACTGCGCGCTCGCATCTCCCGGTTCCAGGCTGGCCGCGCGCGTCAGTTCCGTGATGGCCGCGGGCAGATCGCGCCGCCGCGCCAGTAACAGACCCAGCGCGTAGTGCAGGGACGAGACCTCCGGCGTCCGCGCCAGCGCCTGCCGCAACACCTTCTCCCCGTCGTCGTCCCGGCCTTCCGCCCGGTACAGGTCGGCCAGATTGATCGAGGCCGGAACGAAGAACGGTTCGAGACGACGCGCGGTCTCGTATTCCTGGCGCGCGCGATCCCGCTCGCCGCGCTCGACGTAATACACGCCCAGGTTGACGTGCGCCGACGCGGAATCCGCGTTGAAGCGCTGCACGGCCTCCCACTCCGCCACGCCCGCCGCGCGCCGGCTCCGATCGTCCGGCGGCAACGCCGAGTCCGGCACGCGCGCGAGCGCACGGGCCGCCTCGATCCGCACCGATCGGACCGGGTCCGCCAGCAGCCGCGCCAGCGGCGCCACGCGTTCGGAATCCGGCAGATTCGAGAGCACTTCCACCGCGGACAGGCGCACGAGTGGATCCGCGTCGCCGAGCGCGCGTGCGATCTCGAGCGCGGATCGCGGGTCGAACCAGCGCGCGAGCAGCGAAATGGCGGTGGCTCTGGCGATCGCCGGCATGCCGAGGTCGCCCACCACGGCCAGCAGACGAGGCTCGGCGTCGGCGGCTGCCGTGCGTCCGGCAGCGAGCGCTTCGCCGTAGTGCGCGGGCATCGCGCGGTCTGGGCCCCGCCACGCGGCCACCTGGCTGGCGGCCCAGGTGGCCGGCCGGTCCTTGTGGCACCCGGCACACGCGTTCGGCGTGCCCATCCGCACCGTCAGGTCCGGTCTCGGGATGCGAAAGCTGTGGTCTCGCCGGTCGTCCACGGTCATGTAGGTCCGTGACGGCATGTGGCAGGACACGCAGCGAGCGCCCGCCGAGTTCTGGGCGTGGTGATGGTGGGCCGCCGTGCTGAATTTGGACGGCAGATGGCAGCGCCGGCAGACCGCGTCGGGATCGGAGGCGATCTCGGGCCGATGCGGGTCGTGGCAGTCGCTGCAGGTGACGCCGTTGGCATACATCCGGCTCTGCAGGAACGATCCGTATTCGTAGACCTCGTCCTTGATCTGACCGTCCGCGAAATACAAATCGTCTTCGAGCCAGGAGGGCCGATAGGCGTCGGCGAGCGGGCGGCCCACGCGAACGTCGTCGGTCAACTGCGCGCGGCGGGCGTGGCACCGGGCGCACGTCTCCACTTCAATCTGCGACGCCCGCGGCAGGTCCCGATGCGCGATGCCGGTGCGCGGGTCGAACGCCCACGCGGCACCGTCGCGGGCCCCCAGTCGCACCAGTCCGACGTCCTCGCCAGGCCCGGCTGGCTTCGACGCGTCGCGGCGGCGCGCCCAGTCGACATGGCGCGACCCGGCGCCGTGACACGCCTCGCACGCGACGTTCAGGTCCGACCAGGTGGTGTCGTAGCGGTTGCCGGCCTCGTTGTAGCCCTTGCGCAGGTTGGTCGAGTGGCAGTCCGCGCACATGAAGTTCCAGTTCTGCGACGGACTCGTCCAGTGCTGCACGTCGCCGGCGCGAATCGGCGTCGCAGGATACAGGTGGTACCAGCGGCCTCCGCGGGGCGCCGGCCTGGCATCCCATGCGATCGTCAAGGCCTGCAGCCGGCCGCCGGGCAGCGGCAGCAGGTACTGCTGAAGCGGCGCCACGCCGAAGGTATACGCGACGGGGAAGTCGGCGGCCACGCCATCGGGGCCGTCGATCCGCACGGAGAACGTCCCGTTGCGCTCCGAGAACGTGGCCGCGGTTTCGTGCAGCGCGAATCGCTCGCCGGCGAACGGGGCCACGACGCTGGATCGGGATGGGATCTCCATCGCGCGCGCATGCATGGACGCCCGCCAGCGCGCCGTCTCGTTCGCGTGGCACGGCGCGCAAACCGTCGCGCCGACGAACGTGGCATTGTCCTGAACGAGGGCCGGCGCAGGCTCAGCGCCGCCGGCGGGCGCGATGTTCGAATGCCCACGCCACCACCAGCCGCCCGCGACCAGCAGGGCGGCGAGAACCGCGCCGATTGCGATTCGCGTCCGTGGCGACCGCCGCGGCATCAGGAGACGGAAGGCGGGCCGGCCCCTCCGCGCTGCGCAGATACCACCAGCCGGCGGCCGCCACCAGGGCGGCGACCGGCCACGCCGATCGCGACTCCGCTCCGGCTCAGAGCAGCTCCACCGTTACCTTGATGATCTTGCCGGTGAACGCATTGTTGCCCTGCTTGTAATCGTTGGAGACGGGGGTCTCGCCGTCCAGGCCCACGTCCGCGCCTTCGTCGCCGGAGAACGCGAACGCCTGCGTCTTCGGGATGTGCCCTTCGGCCACCGGCACGCCGTCGATCGTCAGGATGGACTTGCCGCCCGTGCCCGGCTTCGCCTGGTCGGGAATGAATTCGTAGACGATCGTGTGCTTGCCGGGCGCGAGCGCCGACTTGGACGCCACGTTGGTGCGTTCGAGTCCGAAGTAGTTGTACTCGTGGTGCACCTTGCCGTCCTTCATGTACAACGTCCAGCCGCCAAAATACCCGGCCTGCGCGATAATGACACCGCTCGTCTTCCCGTCTGGAACCTCGACCTCGGCGGTGATGCGATGGTGCACGCTCTTCACGTTGATAAAGGCGTTCTCCATCATGCCCGTCATGCCCTCGTAGACCGTCAGCGTCTTGCGCCCGCCCATGAGATCGGGACGCCCGGCGATCGCCGGGTTGAAGCGCTCCACGCGGCGATCGTCGATCGGCAGCACGCGGTTGCGCGCCGCCTCCTTCATGAACAGGTCCTGCAGCTCCTTCAGCTTCGCGGGGTTCTGGGCCGCGAGGTTGTTGGCCTCGCTGAAATCCTCGGCCACGTGGTACAGCTCCCACACGTCGTCCTTGAGCGGCGGCAGCGGTACGTTCAGCCAGGGAATCGAGTGACGCGCGGCGGCGACCCAGCCGTCGTGGTAGATCGCGCGGTTGCCGAACATCTCGAAATACTGCGTGGTGTGCCGATCCACGGCCTTGCCATCGTCCACGCTGTAGAGCATCGACACGCCGTCCATGGGGTACTGATCCACGCCGTTCACTCGCTTGGGTTCGGGCAGCTGTCGCGGCTTCCAGCACCGTGGGGGCCACGTCGATCACGTGGGAGAACTGACTGCGAATCTCGCCCTTGGCCTTGATGCCCTTGGGCCAGTGCAGGACCATCCCGTTCCGCGTGCCGCCGAAGTGGCTCGCCACCTGCTTGGTCCACTGGAACGGGGTATCGCCGGCCCAGGCCCAGCCGACGGCGAAGTGCGGGTACGTCGTGGGGCCGCCCCAGTCATCGATGTGGCTCATCATCTCGTCGGCTTTTCCGACGATGCCGTTCAGCGCCATCATTTCGTTGTAGGTGCCTTCGGGCCCGCCCTCCGCGCTCGAGCCGTTGTCGCCGACGATGTAGAAGAAGATCGTGTTGTCGAGCTCGCCGATCGCGTTCAGCTGATCGACCAGCCGGCCCACTTCGTAGTCGGTCTGCTCGGCGAACCCGGCGAAGGTTTCCATCTGGCGCTCGAACAGGCGCTTCTGGTTGGCGCTCATGGCGTCCCACGCCGGAATTTCTTTCGGCCGCGGCGTCAGTTTCGTATCCGGCGGAATGATGCCCATCTTCAGCTGGCGGGCGTAGGTCTCCTCGCGCAGCTTGTCCCAGCCGCCGCTGAACTGGCCCTTGTACTTGTCGATCCACTCCTTCGGCACGTGGTGCGGCGCATGGGTCGCGCCGGGCGCGTAGTACATGTAGAAGGGTTTGTCTGGCGTCAGGGCCTGCTGGGCGCTGACCCAATTGATCGCCTGGTTGGTCATGTCGACCGTGAAGTGGTAGCCGGGCGTCGGCTTGTGCTCGACGCGCGTGACACCGTCGTAAATCGCGGGCGCCCACTGGTTGGTTTCGCCGCCGATGAAGCCGTAGAACTTGTCGAAGCCCGAGCCGGTGGGCCAGCGATCGTAGGGGCCCGAGGTCGAGACTTCCCAGGGCGGCGTCTCGTGATATTTGCCGAAGGCGGCCGTGCTGTACCCGTTCAGGCGCAGGATTTCGGCCAGCGTCGCCACGCTCGGCGGACGGATGCCGGTATTGCCTTCGAACGCCGTGGCCAGTTCCATGATCGCGCCGGCGTTGTTGATGTGGTGATTGCGGCCGGTCAGCAGGGCCGTGCGCGTCGGGCTGCAGAGCGCGGTGGTGTGGAACCGGTTGTAGCGCAGTCCATTCGCCGGCCAGCTTCTCGAGCGTGGGCATCTGGATCGGGCCGCCGAAGGCGCTGCTATGTCCGAAGCCGATGTCGTCGATCAGCACGATCACGACGTTCGGCGCGCCCGTCGGCGCTTTCACCTCGAACCGCGGTGGCGCCGTGGCGTCGCGCGCGTCAAGGGTCGTGACCGTCGGCGGCGTCGGTCCCTGGATCGGCAGAACCGTGCGGTCGAAGCCGTCACCGGCCGCGGTCCGGGTTTCGGGCGCCTTTGTTGAACACGCCGCGGGCAGCAGAAACGTCGTCACTGCCAAGCCGGCCCTGAGGATTGTCGATGCCTTCATCGTTGAACTCCTGTCGCTAGATTAACGCATCTTTCCGTTCGATCGTATCCCGCATTGACTGGACCACGGCTGGTCTGGCCGGGCCATCCAACTCGGCATCGAGGCGCCTGAGCGCGATCGTCACGATGTCGCGATGATGAATGTCCGGCCCCACCGCCTCAACGGCTTTCACCCAGGTCCGGTGGATCAGTTCGAGGTCGGCGCTCGTCAGGTCTGGCGTATGGACACCGAGCGAGAAGCGCGTGGCGCGTCCATCCTTGCCCAGGATCGCCAGCCTGGTGGACAGGGCCGCGGAGCCAGCCGCGCGATCCCATGCCTGGCCGAGCAGCAAGGCCTGGCGCTCGGAAGGAATGGCCTCCGCCGCGCCGACGACAATCAGGCCGGATTCGAGCTGCGCCGCTGACTGCGCCACGGCATCGAAGATGTTCGTGCCTGGCGTGATGAGCAGCGTCACCGTTCGGCCGTGCCGCTCCGCAATCGCCACGACTCGCGTGAACAGCTGCTGTTCGTACTCCGAGAAGATCTGACGGTCGCCCTGCCCGCCCGCGTCCTGCGCGCCATCGCCAAGCACGCGCACGGTCAGCACGACCACATCGCGATTCACAGACTCGGGCTGACCGAGGATCCAGTCCAGCGGCGCGAGCGTGTGGTAGTTCCGCACCGGCACGAGCACGCCGCCGGGCCGGCAGCGCAGCGCCTCGGTCGAGATGGTCTCCCGCGCCTCGAGCTGGAACGGATCGAGGTGCACGGCGTCGGCGCCGCGCCGCCGCAGCATGATTCGCTCCGACGTCACGAACACGCCGAAGAACGCCAGCGTGAAACTGATGCCCGCGATCGTCGCCACCTGCTTGGTGAACAGGTTGACGACCGCGCAGGCGATCAGCACGAGCGCGATGAGCGCCAGGCCGATCGGCCACTCCGCCCGGCCCAGCCGCAGGTTCAGGGGCACCGCCACGGCCGCGGTGCGTCGGGCCGCTTGTACCGCAGGATCAGGACGGAGATGGCGTTGAAGGCGAAGCTCCAGATGACGCCGAACGCGTAGGCCTCGCCCAGCACGTAGACGTCGCCGCGGCTCAGGAGAATGGCCAGCCAGCTGCAGCGCCACGACGAGGTTGATCAGGCGGTAGCTGGTGCCGAAGCGCGTGTGCGGCAGGCGGAACCAGTCGGTGAGCACGCCGTCTTCGGCCACGCGGTTCAGCACGCCGTTCGACCCGACGATGGCGGTGTTGGCCGCGCCGGCCAGAATCAGGAAGCCCACCACGACGACGAACGCCTGGAAGAGCAGGCGCAGCCACAGCGGGCCCGACCAGGTGCATCGCGAGGCCGGCGATGAGATTGTCGAAGAAGTGCGGGCGCACCGAATCAGGGATGATCGCCGTGGCGAAGAAGCTGACCAGCGCGGTGAACAGCAGGCTGTAGGCGAAGATGATCATGCCCGCACGCTGGAGGTTCTTCACTTTCGGCTGCTCGATTTCGCGGTAGACCTGCGCCAGCGATTCCTCGCCGCTCATCGCGAGAATGGAATGGCCGAACCCGACGACGAGCGCCACGGCCGTGATCGTCGGCCAGACCGTGCCCTTCAGCCATCCCAGCGCATCGTCCGAGAAATGCAGGTTGGCCATCACGGGCGCGGGCGGCAGGCTGCCGCCGTGTTCCGCGAGGGTCAGCACGCACCACAGGATCAGGATGACGACCATCACGGTCGTGATCTGCATGATGCGCAGCGCGTCGTCGGATGACTCGTGAAGGCCGCGCGTGTTCCGGCGCCAGAAGTAGAGCGTGATGGCCACGGCGATCACGGTCGCGACAAGGCCTTCGGGCAGCCGGATGGCGAGTCCGCCGCGCGCCAGCAGGTCGTTCGCCAACCCGGCGATATAACGGCCCGCCGAGACTCCGCTGATCGGGCCCGTGAGCACGTAGTCGAACAGCAGCGCGGAGACGGACAGCTTCGCCATCGTGCCGCCCATCGCTTCCTTGACGACGCGATAGACGCCGGCGCGGACGAACATCGCCGAACTCTCGATGTAGAGGGCCCGGACGGCGTAGGAAAACAACATGACGCCGAGCACGAACCACGGCGCCGCGCGACCGATGGCTTGTTCGACGATGCCGCCGACGTAGAACGCGGTGGAGCCGAGATCGCTGAGGACGATCGCGGCCGCCCGCCAGAAGGAGATGAAGGAGAGAAGGACCGTGGTCGCGACAACGACGCGCACGCGACCGGCGGCTGGCACAGCCGAGGCAGACATGGGACGCTCCCGATCAATTGCCGACGGGGTTAGCTGACGGGCTCGGACTCGGAAGTGTCCTTCGGCGCGGCGCCGATACGCCCCAATTGCCTGGGTCCCCCGCGCCCCGCGAGTGGCGCGGGGCTTAGGCCAGGATCGAGTCTACTCCTTTTGTGGCAGGATGCTGCGCGGGCGGCGTTTCCGACCTGAGGGCATCAGCCGAGCATGTGGACGATAGCCGGGAAGACGGTGCTGATTACCGGCGCGACGCGCGGCATCGGGCTGGAAACGGCCGTCTCGCTGGCGGCGCAAGGCGCGCGGCCGATCCTGGTGGGCCGCGACGCGCAGCGCCTGGCGAGGGCGGTCGATCTGGTGACGACCCGCGTCGGCGTCGCGGCCGACGCCCGCCTCTGCGACCTGTCGTCGCTCCGGGACGTTGGCCGCCTGGCCGATGCGATTCGGCGCGACTATTCGCGCCTCGACGTGCTCATCAACAATGCGGGCGGCGTGCACCGGCGGCGCACGCTCACGGCGGACGAACTCGAGGCCACCTTCGCCACGAATCACCTCTCGCACTTTCTGCTGACGACGCGCCTGCTCGATCGTCTGGTGGCCAGCGCTCCGGCGCGCGTGATCACGGTGGCGTCAGATCGGGCCATCGTCGCGGCACCCTGGATTTCGATGACCTCGGCTTCGAGCGCGGCTACGGCATCATGCGCGCGTACAGCCGATCGAAGCTGGCGAACGTGCTGTTTGCGAATGAACTGTCTCGGCGCCTGGCCGGCACGGGCGTGACGTCGAACAGCGTGCATCCGGGCGGCGTCGCCACGAACATCTGGTCAGGGGCGCCGCTGTGGGCGCGGCCGCTGATCTGGGTGTGGCTGGGGCGGACGATGGATCAGTGCCGAGGCCGGCGCCGAGCCGGTTGTGCGGCTGGCGGCGCACGCGGACCTCGAGGGCGTGACCAGCCGGTACTACGAAGGCCAGTCCGAGATGGCGCCGGCGCCGCTCGCGCAGGACGCGGCGCTGGCCTCGAAGCTGTGGGAGGAGAGCGGGCGCCTGGTGCGGGCTGACGGCGGGGGCGCGCGGTGCGCGTAGACTCCCGCACCATGAACCTGAACAAGGCGATCCGCGTCGCTGGCGTGCTGGCCTGCATGATTGGCGCGCTCGTGACTGTGCGCGCGCAGGGCACGCTCGACGACTATCGGCGGGCCCAGCGCTTCGTCGGGAGACGCGACGAAGGCGCTGGCATTCAGCGGGGAAGTATCGCCGCGGTGGATTAGCGGCACCTCCCGCTTCTGGTACCTGAACGATGGCCCGGCCGGCAAGGAGTTCATCCTTGTCGACCCGGCGAAGGCCACCCGCGAGCCGGCGTTCGATCACGAGAAACTTGCGGCCTTGCTGTCCGGCGCCAGCGGAAAGTCCTATGCCGCCCGGGCGTTGCCGTTCGACGCGATTACCTTCGGCAGCGAGGGCCAGTTGCAGTTTACGGTCGACCAGGTCGGTTGGTCGTGCGATTGATAAAGAACGAATGCGCGAAACGAAACGCGCCGCCGGACGTCGAGGGCCCGGGCGCCGCGCCGGGCCAGCGGCTGGAGCGCGCGTCGCCGGACCGCCGCTTCACCGCCTTCGTGCGCGATCACAACCTCTGGATGCGCGTGCAAGCCACTGGCGAGCAGGTGCAACTCAGCCGCGACGGCGAGCAGTCGTATGACTACGCCACGCCGCTGCCGTCGCCGACGCTGATGGTCCAGCAGGGCACCGAGGATGTGGTCCAGGCGCCGGCCGTGTTCTGGTCGCCGGATTCGCGGAAGATCGTCACGTACGTGATGGACCAGCGCAACTTCCCGCGGCTGACGATCGTCCAGTCCGCGCCGCCGGATCAGTTCCGGCCGAAGTCGTTCAGCTACGCCTACCCGCTGGCCGTGGACTACGAGGTGCCGACGGCGAAGTGGGTGATCTACGACGTCGAGCGGCGGCGCCAGATCCCCGTGGCCGCGCCGGCGTTGACGACCCTCTATTACGGCGGGCCGAGCGTGGACTGGGAGGCCGACAGCAAGCACTTCCAGTATCGCGAGGTGACCCGCGGGTATACACGCGTGCAGGTACGCCGTGCCGACGCCGACACGGGCGTCGTCGCAAGCGCGATCGACGAGCGGCCGACGACCACGCTCGTGGCCAACTACCTGGAGGTGACGCGTGCGTTCAACGGCGGCCGCGAGATCGTCTGGTCGTCGGAGCGCGATGGCTGGAATCACTTCTACCTCTACGATGCGGAGACCGGCGCGCTGAAGAACCGGATCACGAGCGGCGAGTGGGCCGTTCGCGCCATCAACTACATCGATGAGAAGGCGCGCGTGCTGTATTTCAGCGCCGGCGGGCGCGAGGTGAACCGCGATCCGTATCTGCGGCGTCTCTATAGGGTCAATCTGGACGGCACGGGCCTGACGTTGCTCACGCCCGAGGACGCCGATCACAACGTCACGTTCTCGCCCGATGGCGCGTTCTTCGTGGACGAGTACTCGCGCGCCGATGCCCCGACGGTGTCGGTGCTGAGGCGGGCCCAGGACGGCGGCGTGGCGAAGGAACTCGAGCGCGCCGATGTCTCGCGCCTGCAGGCAATCGGCTGGAAGCGCCCGAACCCTTCAAGGCCAAGGCGGCCGACGGCAAGACGGATTCTTACGGCCTGATTGGCGCCCGACGAACTTCGATCCGAGCCGAAGTATCCGGTCATCGAGAACATCTACACGGGGCCGCATAGCGCGTTCGTCCCGAAGACGTTCGCCGCGTACCGCCATCAGCAGCAGGCGATCGCGGAACTCGGTTTCATCACCGTATTCGTCGACGGCGCGGGACGGCGTACCGATCGAAGGCCTTCCGCGACGTGTCGTATCAGAACCTCGGCCAGGGTGCGGGCGGCGACGACCACATTGCCGTCATGAAGCAGATGGCGGCGAAGAACCCGTACATGGACCTCACGCGCGTGGGCGTGTGGGGCCATTCGGCGGGCGGATACGACTCGACCCATGCGATCCTGACGCACCCGGAGTTCTACAAGGTGGCGGTCTCGTCGGCCGGCTGCCACGACAACCGGATGGACAAGGCGATGGAACGAGCAGTGGATGGGCTGGCCGGTGGACAAGCACTACGAGGAGCAGTCCAACTACACGCTCGCGAAGAACCTCCAGGGCAAGCTGTTCCTCGCCACGGAGACGTGGATGAGAACGTCCCGATGCCGGCGACGATCAAGCTCGTGGACGCGCTCGTCACCGCGAACAAGAGCTTCGACTTCCTGATCATGCTGAACCGGCCCACAGCTTCGGCAACGACCCGTATTTCGTGCGCCGGCGCTGGGACTATTTCGTGAAGAACCTGCTCGGCATCGAGCCGCCGGTGAACTTCCAGATCGGGAGCGCGCGCTGATGCCGCTCGCGCAGGACGCGGCGCTGGCCGGGACCCTGTGGGAGGAGAGCGAACGCCTCGTGCGGAAGGCGGTCGCGGTGTCGCGAGGCTGACGCGCCGATCGGCTATCATCCCGTGATTCATGCCGGACATCACACGGCGCACGTTCCTCGGCCTGACCGGCGGGGCCGCACTCTCGGCGGGTCTGTGGCCGGATGCGGCCGCAGGAGCGCGCCAGACGACATCCCCATCCGCGCGTCCGTCGGCCGCCGCATTCCCGCGGGATTTCCTCTGGGGCACATCCGCATCCGCGTACCAGATTGAAGGCGCCACCCGCGAAGACGGGCGGGGCGAAGGCATCTGGGACGTGTTCTGCCGCAAGCCCGGCGCGATCGCGAACGGGCAGAACGCCGACGTCGCCTGCGACCACTACCATCGCTACGCCAGCGACGTGCAATTGATGAAGCAGCTCGGCCTGCGCGCGTACCGATTCAGCGTGTCGTGGCCGCGGATCTTTCCGCAGGGTGTCGGCGCGCTGAACGAGAAGGGCCTCGATTTCTACAAGCGGCTCGTGGACGCCCTGCTGCAGGCCGGCATCGTCCCGGTGCTCACGCTTTATCACTGGGATTTCCCCACGGCGCTGGAAGCGCGGGGCGGCTGGTTGAATCGCGATGCGGCGGACTGGTTTGCGGACTATGCCGCTGCCGTGGCGCGCCCGTTAGGCGATCGCGTCGACATGTGGCTGACGATGAACGAGCCGCGTTCGTTCCTCGGTGGTGGCTACGTCGCCGGGGTGCACGCGCCGGGTCTGAAGCTGCCGCTCAAGGATGTGCTCCGCGCCGGCCATCATCTAAATCTCGCTCATGGCAGGGCCGTGCAGGCCATCCGCGCGAATGCGGGCCGTGCGGTCAAGGTGGGCTGCGCGCCGGACTGCTCGCCGGCGCTGCCGGTCACGGAATCGGCGGCGGACGTGGCGGCCGCCAAGGCGGCGACGTTTGCCGTGCCGCGCGTGCGGTTCACGGAACGGGCGTGGTGGAGCAATAACGCGTGGTGGTTCGATCCGATCTTGAAGGGCTCGTATCCGGCCGATGGCCTGGCGTCGGCGGGCGCGGACGCGCCGGAGATTCGCGCGGGCGACATGGCCCTGATGCGCCAGCCGCTCGATTTCCTCGGCGTGAACATCTACGGCGGATCGCGGGTGCGCGCGGGTGTGGACGGCGCGGAAACAGTGCCGTTCCCGGCGGACTGGCCGCGGGCCGACAACGGCTGGGAGGTGGCGCCGGACGCGCTCTACTGGGGCCCCAAGTGGCTGCACGAACGCTACCAGTTGCCGATCTACGTCCTCGAGAACGGCCTCTCCCTGCACGACTCGATCTCGCCTGACGGCCAGGTGCACGATCCTCGCCGGATCGATTTCATGACGCGATACCTGCTGGCGCTGCGCCGCGCCCTGGCGGAGGGCGTTCCGGTGAACGGCTACTTCCACTGGACGCTGCTGGACAACTTCGAGTGGCATGCGGGCTTCCGGGAGCGCTTCGGCCTGATTCATGTCGACTTCAATACGCAACGGCGGACGCTGAAGGACTCGGCCCGGTGGTACGCGGCGCTCATCGCGTCCAACGGGAGCACCCTCGGCGCCTGAGCGGTGACTCATGATTGAGATCAAGAATCTGACCAAGATGTACGGCACGTTCACGGCCGTGGACCAGCTGTCTTTCTCGGTCGGGCCGTCGGAAGTCGTGGGCCTCATCGGGCCGAACGGCGCCGGCAAGACGTCGACGCTGCGCTGCATTGTTGGCATCCAGGCGCCGAGCAAGGGCACGATCAGCGTCGGCGGGCACGACACGGTCACGGATCCGGTCGGCGCGAAGCGGCTGCTGGCCTTCATGGCCGACGAGCCGCAGCTGTTCGAGTACCTGACGGTGATGGAGCACCTGCGTCTGATGGCGCGGCTCTACCAGGTGCTCGACTTCGACGCGCGGGCGAAGGCGTTGATCCAGGAACTGCAACTCACCGGCAAGGAGAATGCGCTGCCGACGGAGCTCTCGCGCGGGATGAAGCAGAAGGTCGCGATTGCGTGCGGCCTGATTCACGATCCGAAGGCGCTCATCTTCGACGAACCCCTGACCGGTCTCGATCCGCTCGGCATCCGTCACATGAAGGAGACCATCGTCGCGCGCGGCCGGGCCGGCGCGGCCGTCATCGTGTCGTCGCACCTGTTGCACATGGTCGAGGAGATCTGCACGCGCATCGTGATCATCGACCGCGGTGTCAAGGTGGCGGACGGGACGCTCGACGAGCTGCGTGCGCGGCCCGAACTCGCGGCGGCGGGGTCGAATCTGGAACAGATCTTCCTGACCGCTACGGCCCGTGACGACCAGGCATCCAACAGCCAGGCGAACGGACGAGGCGACTGACGTGGGCGGCGCGTTTCTGTACCTGACGATCTGTTCGCTGCGCAACCGGGTGCGCGTGCAGATCCGCCGCTTGCGCCAACCGAGGTACGCGGTCGGCCTCGTGGCCGGTCTCCTGTACATCTACGTGTTCGTGTTCAGCCCGGCCTTCCGGTCGACGCCGCGAAGCGGCGAGCCCAACGCGGGGTGATCGCGGCGCTGTCACGGGTCGCGGGACCCGCGCAGGCGCTGGGCAGCGCGGCGTTGTTCCTGCTGGCCGCGCTGGCGTGGCTCTGGCCGGGGTATCGCCCGGCCCTTCTGTTTACGCGCGCCGAGGTGCAGTTCCTGTTTCAGGCGCCGCTCACGCGCCGGCAACTCGTGAACTACAAGCTGATTCGGGGCCAGGTCGGCACGATCTTCGGCAGCGTCATCACGACGCTCTTCCTGCGGCCGGGATCGCTCGCCACGGGCTGGACGACGGTCGTGGGCATTTGGGTCATCTTCTCGATCATCGGGCTCCACAATATCGGCATCTCGCTCAGCCGCCAGAGCGTCGTGAAGGCCGGGCCGATTGGCCTCGCGAAGCAGTGGCTGCCGTTCGCGGCGCTGATTGGGGCCGTGGGCATCCTCGCCGTGACGGTCGCGCTCGACTGGTCGCACCTCATGTCGATCTCAAGTGCGCGGGATGTCGTCGGTGAACTGCAGCGCCTCGCGACGACGGGGGCCGCGGGCGCGGTGCTGTGGCCGTTCCGTGCGATGGTGCGCGTGCCGCTGGCCGCGACGCCGGCCGAGTTCTGGATGGCGCTGCCGTGGGCGCTGCTGATCCTGGCCGCCAATTACCTGTGGGTGATCCAGGCGGACGCGAAGTTCGAGGAGGCCTCGGCCGCGCGGTCCGAGCAGGTGGCCGAGCGAATGGCCGCGGTGCGCGCGGGCCGCTTGTCGAAGCCGACGGTGCGAACCAAGGGCAAGGCGGCCACGAGCGCGACGCCGTTTACGCTCGCGCTCACCGGGCGGCCGGAGACGGCGATTCTCTGGAAGAACCTCATCATGGTCGGCCGGTACGTGTCGCTCAAGACCCTCTGGCGCGTGCTGCCGCTGGTGATCCTGATGGCGATGTTCGTGAGCCAGTCCGGCCTTCACCGCGGACTGCTGACGGCAATCGCGATACTGTGCCTCATCGGACTGGCGTTCACCGTCATCCTGGGGCCGCAGGTGGCCCGCAACGATCTCCGTCAGGACCTGGCGCAGTTGAGCGTGTTGAAGACGTGGCCCGTGATCTGGCCCGGCGCTCGTCCGCGGCGAACTGCTGGCCCCCGCGGCGGTGCTGACGGCGATTGCGTGGGTGCTCGTCATTGCGGGCACGTTGCTCATTGGGAATCTGCAACTGTCGCGCGAGACGGCGGTCACTGTCGCGCTGAACAAGTTGTCCTACGCGCTTGCCGTGATGCTCGTGGCGCCAGGCATCATCCTGGCGCAACTGGTCGTGCAGAACGGCATCGCGATCGTGTTTCCAGGGTGGGTGTCGATCGGGTCCAACCGCGCGCAAGGCATCGAGGCGACGGGACAGCGGTTGCTCATGATGGCGGGCAACCTGATCACGCTCGTGCTCTCGATCCTGCCCGGCGCCATCGTCGGCGGCGGCCTCGCGCTGGTCGTCTATTGGACGACGGGCGTCCTGCTGGTCGTGCTGCCCGCGCTCATCCTGGCCGTGTTCCTGTTGGCCGAAAGCTGGCTGGCGATCGAAGCGCTGGGCAGAGTGCTCGAGCGCACGGACGTGTCTGCGATTGAAGCAACGGAGTAGGGGACGGGTCTGTTTTGCACAGGATTTGCACAGAAAAGGGACAGGTCTCAGCCGCTGAGACCTGTCCCTTTTCTGTGCAAATCCTGTGCAAAACAGACCCGTCCCCTACAGAAACCGCACGCGCCCCGTCGTCAATTCATAAATGGCGCCCACGAGCTTCAGGCGGCCTTCGTGCTCGCGCGCCTTGGCCTCGGGCGTATCGAGCACCTGCTGCATCGACCAGCGCACGTTCGCCTCGACCGCGGCGCGCATCTGCGTTTCGACCGGCAGATGAGCGTCGACCCCTTTCAGTCCGGGCATGATGCGTTCCAGCAGTAGCGCGATGCGGGCCCGCTCCCGCTTGCCCTGATGCAGGCCGGCCAGCGCGGCCTGGACGGCGCCGCACCCTTCGTGGCCCAGCACCACGAACAGCGGCGTCTGCAGGTGCACGGCCGCATATTGAATCGAGCCCATGACTTCCGGCGAGATCACGTTGCCCGCCACGCGCACGATGAACAACTCGCCGAAGCCCGCATCGAACACGAGCTCCGGCGGCACGCGCGAATCGCTGCAGCCGATGATCGTGGCGTACGGGCGCTGGCCCTTCGCGAGGTCGGCCAGCACCTCTTTCTGCACGGTGGGGAAGCGCGCCTGGCCGGCGACGAATCGCTTGTTGCCGGAGACGAGGCGCGCCAGGGCTTGATCGGCGGTCCAGGTTCGTGCTGCGTGAGCCATGGGGGCCATTCTATGCGGCAGACGCGCCGGGGCTGAAGCCCCGGCCTACGCAGTCGTACGGAACGGTGTAGGCCGGCCCTTCAGGGCCGGCGTCTGCGATCGCCGGCGCCACACGACGTAGAGCGTGACGATGACGGCCGTGCAGAGGGCGTAGGCGAGGATGGTAGACGTGACTTCCCCCGGCACGTGATTGCTGGCCGCGACGAGCAGCGCGAGGCCCGGGTTCCTCAGCGCGCTGGACACCGCGACCGCGGTCCTCGTGTCGCCATCCGGCGCGCCGAGGACGTGCCCGACCGCCAGCGCGAGCAGGGTCGTGAGCACCGCCGCCACGGCCGTGCGTGGCGCGGCCCCGATCACGATCGGCCAGATCGCCGCCAGGACCAGGACCGCAAATCCCATCAGCATCACCCCCGCCGCGCGCCTCACGATCGGCTCGGCGCGCAGGGCCGCCGTCGCCGCCAGACGCCGGATGATCAATCCGAATCCGATCGGCAACAACTGCGCCAGGAAGACCTGTCGCATCACCAGCACCGGCGAAATACTGCCATGAGTGCCGTAGAACCAGTTCAGCGCCTCGACGGAGAGGGGCATCGACACAATGGCCAGCAGCGCCACCAGGACCTGCAGCACCGCGGCAAAGGACTGATGACTCCCGGCGTCGAGCGACCGCCGGAGCGCGACCGGCGCTCCCGGGGAAATCGCCATCAGGGCCACGCCCACCTGCGCCGCCAGCGACAGACCGAGGGCGTGTGCCACCGCGATGCCGATGATTGGCACCACCACCAGGACCGAGACCAGCCCGCGCGCCACGAGCCAGGGGCGCGCCCAGGCCCAGCGCAGATCCCGCACGTCGATCGCGAGACCCAGCGCGAACATCACGATGAAGATCGTGGTGCCCGCGACGGCGGTCATGACCGGTTGCGGAACTACGCCGGTGTCGAGCATGGACCTCAGCTCCGCGCGCGCGTGGCGGCAGACCCGCCGAGCCCCTGCGGATCAGCCACGCTCGCGAGCGCGAGGTCTGCGTCAATGGGATAGGCGGCCTTGATGCGCCAGTCGAGACGTCGCGCTCTTCTGCCAGCGCCCGATGCCGGTGTGTCGGCAACGAGACGATGAGGTTGTCCAGAAGGGCGCGCAGGCGCCGCGCGATTTGCACGTTGTTCGCGCCGCAGTGACGGATCTCGGTGCAGGACAGGTGGACGAAATCCTCCCAGTTCGGCGTGCGGTAGATCACGCGCGGGTTGCCCAGGCCGTCGGCCAGCACCTCGCCACGAAGGCGTCGCTTGCCGACCGACCGCAGCAGGCGATGAATCTGATCGATGGCGAGCACGCCAGTCGTCGGGTCGTTGATCGCCGGAGACAACGCCTTCAGGCCGATGTCCACCAGAATGCGAAATGAAAACAGCGGATCCTGCTCCATCGTTCGCTCCGGCCCGAGCGCGACAGCCGTGCGCAGTTTGTGATCGTCGATGGCCGTCGCGCCGCCGTAGAGGACGAAGAGCGGCTCGTCGACGGAGAGAAAATCGCCCACGTGCGGCACGAATTCCACCGTGCCGCGCGTGCGCCGCGCCTCGCGCATCAGGGCGTCGAGATCGACGGCCAGCACGATTTCCGACCGGCCCTCGTGCGTGACGAGGCGGCGAGGCGACTCCGGCAGATTGCCCGGCGCGGTGGCCGTCATCGCCATCCTCGCCCACCGGGTCCGGGTACACCGTTTCGATGACGCCCAGGCCTTCGTTGCCCACGCGCGCCAGGATGCTGACCGGCCGCAACAGGCGGGCGGCATAGTCGATGAGGAACAGGAACACGACCAGCGATGCGACGCCGAGGATGATCGTCAGCAGCGTCACCAGTTCATGCACGCGGTCCTGCATCCGGTTGAGCGCCATCACGGCGAACAGCAGCGCGGACGTGAACAGGCCCACGCTGTACCGCACGACGTTGTCGCGCAGCAGCGTCGTGGCGATGACGCGCGGGGTCAGCTGGCCGCCGGCGATCTGGATCGCGACGAGCAGCGACCCGAACGTGAAGATCAGGAACGACATCGTCATGGTGATGACGGTCTGGTAGAGCGCCCTGGCGCCTTCCGCGTCGAGGCCGACCAGGTCCCACTGGAGCCAGTTGTCCAGCACGCGGAGCATCGGCACCGTGATCATGAGGGCGACGATGGCAAAGAACGGCACGATCCACAGTGCCGAGCGCGTGTAGCTCGTCACGCGGTACAGCCGGCTCCACGTCAGCTTGCGGATGATGTCGCGCTGGGCCTGGCGCCAGCGCGTTCGGAGGTTCGCGAGGAACTCGGCCGCACGTTCGGATGATGCCATGCCGGAGAATCTACTTCCCTTCTCAGAAGCGATACGTGATCGACGACGAGTAGAAGCCGAACCCGTGGGCCACGAATGACTGCTGGACGTAGCCGCCCGGCAGGAATCTGGTGATTACGCCGGTCAGGGTGAGGTGTGGCGTGGCCTGCCACATGGCGACGACGCCCGGATTCGTGCCGACGAATCGATTCTGGCTCGCCCGGGACGTTGATGAGCGGCCGGAGTTCGATGTTGTAGACGGCGTCATACAAACTCGTCCGGAAGTACGACGGCATCTCAAAAATGATGACCACCTTGTGCGGCGCCACCAATTGCACCGCGGGCGTCACGTCCGTGAGATTGGTCGGGCCGAGCAGGCCGACCGCGCCGGAGTAGGCATTGCCCGGAAACAGCGGGTTGAACGACTGCAGCCGCGGATCGAACGGGTTGCGGTCGCCCGAGGCGGAGTTCATCCGCAGCGTGAAGCGGGGATGCCACGGCCACTTCGCGACGCGCACGGAGTTCTCGGTGGCGATCGCCCAGGCGCCGCACGTCGGCGCTGGCGAACGTGCCCCACTGGCCAACCAGGTCGTAGTTGAAGTCGAAGGCCTTCCAGGCGCCGGTGAACTTGACGCCGACCGTGTGGCGCAGTTCCGAGCCGATCCCCTGGGCATAGGTCGACTGCTTGCGATCGATACCCAGGTAGTAGGCGCCGCCCGTGCCGCCCTTGAACAGGAAGTTCCGGCGCGCCACCGAGGCGCCCCAGAAATGCTGGTCCGCTGCGGCGACGTCGTCGAAGGCGCCCTGGCCGACACCCACGAGCCGCGCCACGCCGCCTTCGACGCTCCAGCCGCCGGTCCTGAACGCGGTCACCACGCCATCGAAGCTGCGCTTGACGTTCAGGCCCTGGGCCGCGGAAATCAGGCGGCTCGATCCGATCGTCATCTCCTGGCGGCCGAGCCTGAGCGACGCCTGGCGCGGCCGCTCTTTGGGCGAGCGGATTTCAACGAAGGCCTGATGGATGTCGGCCACGTTCTCGTCGCTCGGGCGAGGCGAGGCGAGCTTGCCGTTGATCAGGCCGCTCTGGAATTCGCCGTAGGCGCGGAACCGCTTGCCGATGTGCCAGTCGGCGGCAAACAGATAGCGTTGGAAGACGTAGTTGTCCACGTAGTTCGGCGTGCCCGGCGCGCCGCGCAGCCTGAGGCCTTCCGGGCGAATGCGCGCCTCACCGCCCAGCGTCAGGATACGACTTGCCGCCGAAGAGCGAGATGTATTTGATGGGATCGAAGCGATCCTGGCGATAGGCCGGGTTGGCGAGGAAGCTCCAGTCGTCGTCCGCGATATTCGGCTTGTAGATGCGAGCGGTCTGGACCTGGGCAGGCGGGGTCGGCGACGCTGTGGCGGTTTGCTGCGCCGCCGCCACTGCGGGATGGGCCAGCAAGGCCATCGTGAGGCATCGGACTGCAGCGCTGAAGGTGACATGAGAGGCTCGCACGCCGCGTCTCAGTATACTGCGCCCGCCGTCCAGGAGTCCTCGTGATAGCCTGCCTGCATGGGCAAAGACGATCGCAAGGCCGACAGGAAAGCCGACAATAAGGCTGACAAGGACAAGAAGTCGGACAAGAAAGCCAAGAAGAAAGCCAAGGCGAAGGCGAACAAGGCCTATGAAAAGAACCTGCGGAAGCTCCAGGTGGAGCTCTGCCACCTGCAGACCTGGGTGAAGCACAAGGGCCTGCGCGTCATCGTCATCTTCGAAGGGCGGGACGGCGCCGGCAAGGGCGGCACCATCCGCGCGATCACCGAGCGCGTGAGCCCGCGCGTCTTTCGCGTCGTCGCGTTGCCTGCGCCCTCCGACCGCGAGAAGTCCCAGATGTTCATGCAGCGGTACATCCAGCATTTTCCCGCCGCCGGCGAAGTCGTGATCTTCGATCGCAGCTGGTACAACCGCGCCGGCGTCGAGTACGTGATGGGCTTCTGCACCAAGGAGCAGCACGACGGATTCCTCAAGAACGTGCCCGAATTGGAGCGGTACATCACCGACGGCGGCATCATCCTCGTCAAGTACTGGCTCGAGGTGAGCAACGAGGAACAAGCGAAGCGGTTCGAAGCCCGCATCACGGATCCGCTGCGCCAATGGAAGCTGAGCGTCATGGATCTGCCGTCGCGCGAGAAGTGGTACGAATACTCGCACGCGCGGGATCTGATGCTCGAGGCCTCCGACAGCAAGCACGCGCCGTGGTACATCCTGCGGTCCGACAACAAGAAGCGCGCGCGGCTGAACTGCATCGCGCACATGCTCAGCCTGATTCCCTACAAGAAACTGCCGGCGGAGAAGATCGACCTGCCGAAACGATCCAAGAAGCACGCCTACGACGACGAGCAGACCATCGCGCGCCGGCGCTTCGTGCCGGAGAAGTACTAGGAGCGCGTTGCAAGACGTAGGCCGGCCCTTTAGGGCCGGCGGTTTGGCGGGGCTAAAGCCCCGCCCTACATCGGCTCTTCGAACTTCGAACTTCCCGGAGCTTCCGTGAGCTGGCTGACGCACTACGATCGCCGGTTTCTTCGCCCCGATCTCATCGCGGGCGTGACGCTGGCGGCCTACGTGCTGCCGGCCGCGATCGCCGACGCGTCGCTGGCCGGGCTGCCGCCTGAGGCCGGCCTGTATGCGTGCCTGTTCGGGGGCCTCGTCTTCTGGGTCTTCTGCAGTTCCCGCCACACCGCCATCGCGGCCACATCGGCCATCTCGCTGCTCGTTGGCACGTCGATCGGCGAACTGGCGGGCGGCGACGCCGCGCGATTCGCATCGCTCGCGGTGGGCGCCGCGTTGCTGGTCGGCGCATTCGCCATCCTGGCCTGGCTCGTGAACGGCGGGGCGGTCGTGAACTTCGTCTCCGAAACGGTGCTCATGGGGTTCAAGTGCGGCATCGCCTTCGTGCTCGCGAGCACCCAGATCCCGAAACTCTGCGGATTCGCGGGAGGGGAGGGCGGTTTCTGGCCGCGGATGGAGCACATCGTTGCGCACATCAGCGAGACCGATGCGCTCGCGCTCGGACTCGGCCTTGCCGCGATCGCGCTTCTGCTCGCCGGCAAACGCTGGTTGCCCGGCCGGCCGGTCGCGCTGGTCGTCGTCGCGCTCGGCATCGGCGCGACGTCCTTCCTCGACCTGGGCGCCCGCGGGGTCCATACGCTGGGCGTCGTGCCGCAGGGCCTGCCGCCCATCGGGTTGCCCGCGCTGGGGCTCACAGATCTGGACGCCCTGCTGCCGATCGCGTTTGCCTGCTTTCTGCTGGCGGCTGTCGAGACCGCGGCCATTGGTCGCATGTTCGCGTTGAAGCACGGCTACCGGTTCGATCCCAACAGGGAGCTGCTGGCCATCGGCACGTCCAATCTGGCGTCCGGTCTCGGACGCGGATTTCCGATCAGCGGCGGCATGTCGCAGTCGCTCGTGAATGAGTCCGGCGGCGCCCGGACGCCGATGTCCTCGCTCGTGTCGGCCCTGATTCTGCTGGTGGTCACGGTCTGGTTCTCGGGCCTCCTCAAGGATCTGCCGCAGCCGGTGCTGGCGGCCATCGTGCTCGCGGCCGTCACGGGCCTCGTCAACGTTCCCGCCATCAAGCGGCTCTGGCGATTCAGCCATGCGGAATTCGCGGTGGCGGCCGTCGCCTTCGTCGGCGTGCTGGGCCAGGGCATCCTGCGAGGCGTGCTGCTCGGCGCCGCCCTGTCGTTGCTCTTGCTGTTGCGACGAGGGGCGCAGCCCCATGCCGCCGAACTGGGACAGGTCGGCGGCACGGACGTGTTCGCGACACTCAGCCGCGGCGCCGACCGGGTGCGCGTCCCCGGCGCCCTGATCTTCCGCACGGACGGCCCGCTGCTCTACTTCAACGTGGAGTTCGTGCGCGACCGCTTCTTCGCACTGCTCGATGCGCGCGTGGATCGCGTGACGACGGCGGTGTTCTTCCTGGGGACGACGCCGAACGTGGATCTGGCGGGGGCCGAAATGCTGATCGAACTTCGCCACGCGCTGGCCGCGCGGGGCATCGAGTTCAGGCTGGCTGGCGCGCACGGTGGCGTGCGCGACGCGCTCGTCCGCGCCGGTCTCGAGCCGGACTTTGTCTTTGCCCACCCGTCGATTCCGGCCGCGCTGCTTCACTCTCCGGCGTGAAAGGCGCGAACCCGTGCGAACCATAAAGCACCACAGAGACGGGTATAGACTCATGAATTGTGACTACGCTATCTGACCGCGTCGAGTGCAAGGAACTGCTCAATCGCACCATCTCCCCTGACGACGCAGCGAGGCTCGTGACCGATCACAGCACGCTGGCCATCAGCGGGTTCACCAAGAGCGGCGAACCGAAACGGTTCATGCCGGCGCTGGCGGCGCATCTGGCGGCGAACGCGCCGCAGACCCGCATCGCGCTGTTCTCCGGCGCCTCGCTGTCCGAGGAGGTCGAAGGCCCGCTCGCGCCGTTCATCGGCAAGCGCGGACCCTACATGTCCTCGGTGGCGTCCCGAAAGCTCATCCATTCGGGCGCGATGGAGTTCAACGACGTCCATCTCTCGCAGTTCGCCCGCAATCTGATCTATGGCTTCTACGGGGACGTGGACCTGGCGGTGGTCGAGGTGTGCCGCATCCGGGCTGACGGCAGCCTGGTCCTCAGCGCCTCGGTCGGGATTGCGGCGGAAGCGCTCGCGCGGGCGAAGAAGATCGTGCTGGAGGTCAACACCGCGATTCCGGACTACACCGGCTTTCACGACATCGTGCTGCCCACGGTGCCTCCGAATGTCGGCTGGCCGCTGCCCATCACGAACGTGAGCGACCGGATCGGCAACCATTACGTGCCGATCGACGTGAACAAGGTCGTTGGTGTCATCGAGTCCGCGGTGCCGGACTATCCCGTGGCCTTCCGCGCGCCGGACGACGTCGATCGCCGCATCGCCGCCAACGTCGTCGAGTTTCTCGTGCAGTGTCGCGACTGGCTCGGGTGGGGCAAGCGGCTGCCGCCGATCCAGTCCGGCGTCGGCAACGTCGCGAACGCCATCGTGGGCGAACTCTACGATTCGCCGTTCCAGAAGATCCGGTTCTGGACCGAAGTGTTCCAGGACGGCATGCTGCGTTTCGTGGAAGACGAGGACAAGTTCGAGGCGGCGTCAGCCACGGCCGTCTCGTTTTCGGCCGGCGGCCACAAGGAGTTCATGCGCCTGTTCGACCGCTGCCGCGACAAGTTGGTGCTGCGGCCCATGTGGCTTTCGAATTCGGCCGAGCTGATCTCCCGCCTGTCGGTCATCGCCATGAACACGCCGCTCGAGGTGGACATCTACGGGCACGTGAACTCCACGCACGTGGATGGCAGCAAGGTGGTGAACGGGCTGGGCGGCAGCGGCGACTTCCTCCGCAATGCCTACCTGTCGATCGTGCACACGCCGTCCACGCGCCGGATGAAGGACGGGCGGACGATCAGCTGCGTGATGCCGTACGTGCGGCACATCGATCACACCGAGCACGACATCAAGGCCATCGTGACCGAGCAGGGCATCGCGCTCAACACCGACATCCGGTCGCCCCGGCGGCTGGCCGCGGACATCATCGAGAAGTGCGCGCATCCGCATTTCCGGCCCCTGCTGCGCGACTATTTGCGCACGGCCGGCGAGGGCGACGAGCCGCGGCCGACCGACATGGGCCGCTTGCAGGGCTGGTGGAACGAGTACCGAGTCCGCCTGTCGCTCGTTCACGGCGTAAGATCGACACCGTCGCGAAATGTAGGCCGGGGCTTCCGCCTTCGCGCGACGCTTCGGCGGACCGCCGTAGCCTTGGCGGAGGCTGGTCAGCCCCGGCGTGCCCGCCGGTCCTGAAGGGCCGGCCTACGCGTGAACAAGGGAGAGACCATGCGGACGATGCTTGGAATCGGGGCCGCCGCGGCGGCCGTGGTGTTGGTCGTCGGCGGTGTGGCCGCGGTCGCGCAGGACGCCGGAGGCCGGATGGACAAGCCGCTCGACCGGTTTACGATCGGCGATTTGTTTCCGAGAATGGCCGCGGGACTGCGGGAGACGGCCGCCGCGTGGAAAGTCTCGAGCGACAGCGCCCGATTGCTGGCCGCGTCGCAGCTCAAGAACGTCCGCGATGCCAAGCCGCCGGTGAAGGCGAGCCTGGAACAAGCCAAGAATGCCGCGAAGGCGGCTGAGAAGGACAAGGATTTCGTTGCGGCCGGCACCGCCCAGGGCCAGGTGAAGAGCGAAGAGATCGTGATGGACGTGTTGAACCGGCTCGACGACGTGGCCTCGACCCAGGGTGATGTGGCGGACGCCTGGGCCAAGGCCGGAGACAAGATGCGGGCGTTCGCCGAGGCAGACGAGGCCTGCGATCGCTATCGTTCGAACGGCATCGCCAAGCCGGCGAAGGGGCAGTCCGACACGCGGCTCGACAAGGCCGGCTATGACGCCTTCAGGAATCGGGCGCGGGCCCTGCGGGAACTCGGCGAAGCGCTCTATCAAATGAGCGTGAAAACCAGGAATCTGGGCGATGGCCAGCTCAAGTTCGCCGACGACCTGCAGAAGGGTGGCCACCTTCAGGGCGGGGTGAAGTAGGGCGGCGGACTTCATCCATGCTCTTCCCAGGAGCTGCCATGCTGGAAGCCCTTCGTCACCTTCTCGAGCAGTCGCCGCTGTTGGCGGTGTTTGCGGCCATCGGCATCGGGTATGCCGTCGGCCGGATTTCGATTGCGGGCTTCTCGCTCGACATCGGTGCGGTGCTGTTCGCCGGCCTGGCGCTCGGGGCGATCGCCCCCAAGGCGGCGCCGCCGGCGCTGGTGAGTTCGATCGGCCTCGTGATGTTCCTGTACGGCATCGGCATCCAGTACGGCCGGCAGTTCTTCGTCGGGTTGCGCGGGTCTGGTCTCAAGTGGAACGCCTTGGGCGCCGCGGGTGTGTTGTGCGCGCTGGCCGTGTCGCTGGCCGCGATTGGCGTGTGGGGCGTCGATCCCGCCCACGCATTGGGCCTGTTCGCCGGCTCCCTGACCAGCACGCCGGCCTTGCAGGCGGCGATTGACGCCGCCGGCAATCGGACGCCGGCCGTCGGCTACTCCGTCGCCTATCCGGTCGGCATCATCGGGTCGATTCTGTGCATCTTCGTGTTCTCGCGCGTCGTGAAGGCCAGGCTGGCGCCGCCGCCGGCGCCTCCGGCCGCCCTTGAGGTCGTGCTGGCGGAAGAGCGGGCGGGCGCGACGGTCGGCGAGATCATTGCCGGCCTGCCGCCCGGCGTCCACGTGGTGGCGGTGCGGCACGGGCGGACGAACAAGTTGCCCGATCCGCAGATCCGGCTCGAGGCCGGCGACGTCCTGCTGCTGTTCGGCGAGCCGGGCGGGCTCGAGCAGGCCAGGCAGCAACTTGGCCGCGTAGAAGCCGGACGGCTCGCCAGCGACCGCAGCACGCTCGACATCCAGAGATTCTTCGTCTCGCGCGCGGACCTCGCGGGCGTGCCGATCGCGCGCCTGACGTTCCCCGATGGCATCGCCGCGATGGTCGTGGAAGTTCGCCGCGGCGACGCACTGCTGCTGCCCGACCCTGCGCTGGCGCTCGAACTGGGCGATCGCGTGGCTGTCATCGCGCCGCGGCTGGCGCTGCCACGGCTGCGCCAGCACTTCGGCGATTCGATCAAGTCCACGACCGAAGTGTCGTACATGTCGGTCGGCCTGGGCATGTCTCTGGGCGTGTTGCTCGGGCTCATCCCGATTCCAATTCCCGGCGTCGGCAATTTCTCACTGGGCCTCGCGGGTGGACCGCTGGTCGTGGCGCTCATCCTCGGGAAGCTGGGCCGCACCGGTCCGTTCACCTGGCACCTTCCGCTGCCGGCGAACCTCACGCTGCGGACCTTCGGCCTCACGCTCTTCCTCGCCGCCGTCGGCCTCGGTTCAGGCGCGCCGTTCGTGGAGACGCTCGCCGTGTCCGGGCTGCAGTTCCTGACGATCGCGGCGGCCATCGTGCTGGGCGCGATGCTGGTGGGATTGCTCGTGGGGCATTACCTGATGGGGATCAACACCGACGATCTACTGGGCCTCGCATCCGGCATCACGGGCAATCCGGCGATCCTCGTCTATGCCAACAAGGTTCAGCCGAGCGACCGCATCGACGCTGCCTACGCGACGATCTTCCCGGCCACGACGATCCTCAAGATCCTGTGCGCGCAGATCGCGCTCGGGCTGCTGCGCTAGGGATCAGGTGTCGGTGTCCGAGGAGCCGCCGAGCGCCTCGATGTCAGCCAAGTCCTTCGCCCGGCCGGCCGCGCGCTTGTTCTGAAGAAACTCCTGCCGCCCGATGAACGACACCTCAATGGCGTCGAGGGTCGTCACTTCTCGGCCCGCCCACACGGACTCCCACGACACGCCGTCGATGGCGCTCATGATGTGCAACTGGACTGGCGGAGTGCCCATCTGAATAAGACAACTCGTCGCCACGATTGAATCAGGACTGAGCGCACCGGTCGGGAATCCGAAGTCCTGGATGGCCCTTATGAGGCGAGTCGCGTTGTCGTGCGTGGGCCGGACCAGGAGGTCCATGTCTCCGGTGTACCTGGGCGCGCCGTGCAACGCCAGCGCGTACGCGCCAACCACCACGAACTCAACGCGGTGCTCGGTGAGTAAGCCGAAGAACTCGCTGAAGTCGGGCGCCAAATCCATCGAACTGCCTCCGCAGGAACTCCACCGCGGCCACACGTTCCGCCGGTGGCCGACTCCGCCAATGGGCAAGGCCCTGACGCGGCGCACCATGCTCGCCCGCCGAGGACACGATGAACACGCCCCTGTCCATTCGGAATTCCATACGGGTCATTCTACTGCCGGTTGACGCGCGCCCAGGCCACCAACAGCACCAGCAGTCCTCGCCGCGCGCCGAGACGCGCGTTGTGTCCGATCGTGGAGTGGGTCACAATCCGCGTCATGCATCGTCTTGTCTCCGCCGCTGTTGCCGCGAGCGTGGTCGCGTTGGCGCAGGGAGGGCCGCCGCCACCATCGCCGTATGCCGCGCCGCCAATTCCGGCCGCGGGAGCCGCCGTCGAGCAGACGACGCATGGCGCGAAGTCGGGTCCCGTGCTGGTCGAGAGCTTCGACGGCCTCGGTCTGGGCTTCAGCGGACCGCAAGGCGCAGGCCCGGGCGGGCAATCCGTCCGACAACAGCCTGGCCGTCGGGCCGAATCACATCGTCCAGACCGTGAATGGCGCCGGGATGGCGGTCTTCACGAAGAAGGGCAAGCTGTTCAACGAAACCGGCAGGGTCCTGTACGGACCCGTCCGCGTCGAACAACGTCTTCAAGGGCTTCGGCGGCAACTGCGAAGCCCGCAACAGCGGCGACGTCGTCGTGCGCTACGACCAGCTGGCGGATCGCTGGCTGATTGTGCATGCCGTTGTTCTCGCGCGGACCGGCGCGGCCGGACCAGATTGCGCCCGCGCCGCCGGGCGTCGCGCAACTCAGCGTGCCGGGCATCGCGAATCAACCGGGGCCTGCGGCCGTGCTGTACCAGCCGCCGCCTCCGGCGCCAGCTCGCCCAGCGCCTGCTGCACCGCCGACTCCCGCGCCAGCGAACACGCCGCCGCCGGGCGGCCAGCGTCCATCACAGCCGGCCGGGCCTCCCGGCCCGTACTCCATGTGCTACGCGATCAGCGCGTCGCCGGATCCGCTCGGCGCCTACTACCGCTATGAGTTCCTGCGTCCGCTCTTTCCCGACTATCCGCGCCCCGCGATCTGGACCGACGGCTACTACGTGCCGACGAGCACGAGCGACAACCGGATCTCAGAGACGGTCGCCACCGAAAAGCACGCGTGCGTCGCCGATCGCGCGAAGATGCTGAAGGGCCTGCCGGCCACCGAGCAGTGCGTCATCATCCATGACGTCAACTTCCTGAACAACGCGGACATCGACGGCACGAGCCTTCCGCCTGCCGGCGCGCCGAACATCATGATGGCGGCGGGCGGCCGGCAGCTCGACACGATTCTGCAGGACGACGTCATCAACGTGTGGCAGTTTCACGTCGACTGGAAGGACCCGGCGAAGACGTCGGTGACGGGGCCGCAGGCGATCCAGCGTCGCCCCGTATCACTATCTGTGCGGCGGCCAGCTGACCTACTGCGTGCCGCAACCCGGCAGCGAGCTTCGCCTCGATGCGCAAGGCGACAAGATCATGGCGAGGCTCGTCTATCGAAAAGTGGATGGACACGAAAGCATCGTGGCCGCGCACTCGGTCGATACCGCCGCGGGCGGCGGCGGCGTGCGCTGGTACGAGTTCCGCGTCAACAAGGACAACGCGCGGAGCGTGAGCCTGTATCAGCAGGGCACCTACGCGCCGGAGGGGTCTTATCGCTGGATGGCGAGTCCGGCCATGGACAAGTTCGGCAACATCGGGATCGGCTATTCCTTCGGCGGGTCGCCGAACTATCGCGGGCCAGCGTTTCGCGGGCCGTCAGCCGAACGACCCGCTCGGCCAACTCACGCTGCGCGAAACGATCCTCATGCAGGGCGAAGGCGCCGACGGCGGGTCGGGCGCCGGCCGGGCGCGCACGCAGCGATGGGAGGACTACACGCAGACGGCGGTCGATCCGGCTGACGACTGCACGATCTGGTACGTGGGCGACTACGTCAAGAAGGATGCGACCAGCTATTCGAGCCGGATCGGAGCCTTCAGGCTGCCGGGGTGCTCGAGCACGCGATGAGCGACATGGCGAAGGGGCGGGCGTGAGCCAGAAGCCACCGGTGCGTCCGGCCGCGATCAAGGAGGCCTGCCGCAGGATTCGCGTGGCGCGCAGCTACTGGGATGCCCACAACAACCGCGCTTGTCGCGGCGAGCGCGAGAAAGCGATGGCGCTCTATGACGCATTGACGGCGGCAGAGCGCGAGCAGGTGCCTCAGGTGCTGCGGGTGTGGTTGCGGTACCGGAGCGAACAGTACTTCGGAGGCGGGCCGGACGCCGCCCGGAGCGCGCCGCCGATGATCAGGCGGATCTGGACGCCCCACTATGGCCACGGCAATCGTGGTCGCGACGGCGACGTTCAGGTACTCTTCGACTTCCAGGCCGGGCACGCGGCGGTAGTGCTCGGTGTTTCTCGTCACCACCGGCATGCCGTAGGCCAGGCCCGTGGCCGCGATCCACAGATCGTTGCCGCCGATCAGCCGGCCGTTGTCCTGAAGGTACCGATACGCGCGCCCGTACTCCCAGCTGACGTCCGGCGTGGAGGGCAGCACGTAGAACGGCGCGAGGAACGCTTCCCATCGGGCGCGGTGCGCGAGTGACGTGCCCGCCGCCAATTCGCCGGCCACGATGAACGGCAGATACAGTCGCGCGTCTTCGTTCGCCTCCAGGAACGCCACGGCGGGGCCCGGGGCGCGGTGGTGCTCACGCTCCAGGTCGATCAGGAAGGTGGTTTCGAGAATCAGCGACCGGCCCATTTGTCCTCCGGGGCGCGGTCGCGGCGCTTGAGCGCCTTGACCCGGCCGATCTCATCGGGCCGGAAGTGGGGGCCGCGACGATGCCGGTCGAGGAGGGCCCTGGCGGTGATCGTGTCCTCCGGCCAGGTCGCCCTGAGCACCACCTCGCTGAAGGACTCCGTGGGATAGCGCCGGGCGGCGCGGAGCCGTTCGTAGGCCTCGTTCTTGAGGGAGATCGTCTTCGTTCCCATCTGTGCAATATGCATATTGCACAGATGGACTGTCAAGGGAGGGTGTGTCCCGCGGCCATCTACGGTCTCGCCCAGGCGCTGCCGAACTGGATGTAGAACGCCGCGCCGTCGGGGCCGTAGGCGAAGTCTGCGCCGACATGCAGACCGTACAATCGCGCCAGTTCGTACCGGAAACCCCAGCCGCCAGCGGTCACCTGTTTGGACCGTTCGGCGCCATTGGCACTGGTCCACGTCCGGCCGGTGCCCACGAATCCGACCGCGCTCAAGCGCTTCCAGAACTGCCATCGCAGTTCCGTTTCGATCTGCGCCATGTCGTCGCCCTGGTACCGCATGGCCGGCACCCCGCGCTGATAGATGAACGGCCGCAGGTAGAACGGCGTGTCGCCGAACGTGCCCGTCACCTCGCCGCGCACGCCGGCGAATACCCGGCCAGGCAGCGGCACGAACTGCATCGCAATCACACGCACGCGCTCGAAGTCGTCGTCGCCGCCGAGCGCCTGCCTGGAGATGCTGGCGCGGCCTTCGATGTACGTGCCGCGGACTGGCGTGAACAGATTGTCACGCGTGTCGATGGTCATGCTGGGGGCGATGCTGCCCACCTTCGACCAGCGGGTCGTGTCCGGCCGGCCTGGAGTGCCCTCCGGCGCGTCGAAACGGACGCCAGTCTGCGCGTACACGTAGCTCGCCCCGACCCAGATCGGTGTGTCGCCCACCCGGTACTTCGCTTCGAAGAATCCGGCCGACGGCTCGAGGTTGTAGCGCAGGGGGTTGTCGGCCAGGTTGCTGTCGTCGCCGATTCCGTAGAAATCGAGGTTGATCGAGGAGTAGAGAACACCCACCAGCGTTTGCAGGCGCCGGTCGAACCAGAAGCGCAGGTCGCCGGCCACGGCGCCCTTCGTGCCGTTCTCGGTGCCGAGTGCGCCCACTATCGTGATGTTGGGACGGTCTCGGTCACCTCCCACTGGTCCGCTGATGAACGCGAGGCCTGCCGCCGCGCCGAGGCCGACGGCCGGTTCGGTAATCGGGGCCGCAAGCGGCAGGAAGCCTCCCTTCGTGCCCAGGAAACCGCTGAGATCGATCCAGCCGTCGTCTGGCGATCGGATCTTTGAGGATGGCTGTGGCGGTGTCGCGGGCGACTGCGCCAGCGCGACGGGCGCCGCGATCAGGACGAGGACCAGGCCGAGCGCCAACGCGAACGAGGCGGTCTTGTCTGGTTGCATTCGCATGGGTTCGTGCCGATTGGCGCGTCGTGGCCGGGCGGCCTATTTATTGTGTACCGGTTTCGTGCGCGGCCATCCTCCGGAAGATGCGGTCGCGGTCGCTGTCGAAGTGGTAGAGCTTGGCGACCTCAATGCGCTTGACCAGCCAGCTCATGGCGATCATCGCCACGAGCGTGCCGGCGATCGGGCCCGACCCAGTAGATCCACCACGGCGTCCCACCGACCGGAGATCAGCGCGGGCCCGAACGTGCGGGCCGGATTCGTGCTCGTCCCGGAGATGTCGGCTTCGAGCGGCACCATGATGGCGTAGAGCACCGGCATGGCGGCTGGCGTGAACCGGCGCAGGCGTCCGGTACCCGATGAACACGCACAGGGTCACGATGAGGCAGAAGGTGGTGACGACTTCCCCGAGCAGCGCCTCGTGCAATGTGTAACTGCCGGGCCTGGCATGGTCGCGCCGAACGCGATGCTCCGGCCCATCGCGCCCCAGGCCAGCAGCGGGACGCAGCCGATCGCGGCGCCGATCAGCTGCGCCAGCACGTACCCGATGGCGATGCGCGTCTCGATCTTCCGGGCGATCCAGAACGCCAGCGTCACCGCCGGATTGACGTGCGCGCCGCTTTCCTTGCCGACGTTGGAGATCGCGATGAGCCCGCCCGTCGATCCAAACAGGAAGCCGGTGATGATCTGGCGCAGCCTTGAACTTGGGATCCACGCCGCTGCCGGGCTGCCGTCGCCGAACATGAAGATGACGAGGGACAGGCCGACAAACAGCAAGGCGGCCATGCCGATCATTTCGGCCAGATACATGCGCCAGCGCTTGCGGAAGTCCATGGCAGCTGCCGGGCCTAAAGGCCCGGCCTACATTCAGCCGTTCGTCACAGACCCGTCCCCTACTCACGGCGAAGACGTGGCGTCCCCATGGCGGCAGATCGAGATACAGGCCGCGCGCGTCAGTTCGTCGCCGTCGCCGGTCGTAGCTGGCCGGGTCACTCATCAGGTCGCGCAGCCGGACCGGGCGGCCGGCCGAGATCATCGAAGGGCAGCCGCACGTAGCACTGGCCCTGATTGCCGGCGTAGTTCACGGCCACGATGAGCCGCTCGCCCGCCGGCGTCTGCCAGGTCCACGCGATGAAGCCGTCCGAGCGTCCAGTTGCCGTCCCAGGCCGGCGCGCACTCGAGCAGCTGCCAGCGACCGTCGCGGACCACCGGCATGCGCAAGACCGACAGCAGCTGGTCGTAGAACTGTGCGAGCGCGGCGTTGGGCGTCTTCGATCGGCGCGCGCACCGAGGTGCGGCGAGATGCGCTTCAGGCGCCCCTCGAACTGGCCCTGATGAAAGAAGCGAAGGCCTGGCGAGAGGAACGTGATGACGGCGGCGGCTTCGTGCACGTCGGGCGCGAACGTGGCGGCCGCGCGCGGCTCGTCGTGGTTCTCGAGGAACCGCGCCATCTTGTCCTGGTAGTCGAGGCCCGGCGTGGAAGATGCTCGCGCACGGGCCGCGCGTGGCCTCCGCGCAACCGGTCGTAGAGCTTCTTGTCGTAGGTGTAGTCGAAGCCCTGCTGCTGCAGCGTCCACTCGAGGTCCCAGTAGACCTCGGCCATGAAGACGAAGCCGGGGACGCGGTCGCGCACGCGAGCGGTCGCCATAGGCCAGAACTCACGCGGCCGCTGGCCCCACGTGCGCTCGAACACGTCCGGCAGCACCAGCATGGCCATGTCGCAGCGCACGCCGTCGCACTGGTCGGCGATCTTGAGCAGCGCGCCCAGCATCGCGTCCTGCGTGCCGGGGTTGCTGTAGTCGAGCTGCAGCGTGTCCGGCCAGCCGGGGAAATACGGATCCCGGCCGTGAGCCAGGATGCGCTCGCCGTCGACGCTGCGCACGCGCGTGTAGTTCATCGGCGCGCGCGCCAGGTCATCCTCCGTGCCCGGCACGTAGTACTCCGGATGGTCGTCGACCCACGGATGGTCGAGCGCGGTGTGGTTCGGCACGAAATCGAGCATCAGGCGCAGGCCACGCGCGCGCAGGCGCTCGCGCACCCGCGCCAGCGCCGCATCGCCGCCGAGCGCGTGATGCACGGAGTACCCGGTAATGGCGAAGCCGGATCCCTCGATGTCCTCGTCCCGAAGGTCGGGCAGCGTGTGCGCGAACTCCGCCCGCCATTCGGCGTTCGTGCGCGACGCCCGCTGGCCGGCTTGTCCCGTCTGCCACACGCTCAGCAGCCACACCCAGTCGAATCCCTGCGCCGCGATCCGATCGATCGCGGCGTCTGGGATGTCATCAAGCGTGGCCCGCCGGCCCAGATCGCGCGACAGATTCGGTCAGCCAGACCCGCGTGTTGATCTGGAACAGCGCCGGATAGCGAGGCGTCATGCCGGTCTCCGAGAGTATCCGCCGGGGCTGAAGCCCCGGCCTACCTACTTCAGGGCTTGCCGGGCACGGCTGGTTCGCGAGGCGGCGCGTTCACGTCCACGAAACCCGCCGTCTTACCCAGCGCCAGCACCTGCTGCGGCGTCGTCGTTGCGAACAGGTGCATCATCCGGGCCACGATGCCGGTCCAGCCGGTCTGGTGGCTGGCGCCGAGCCCCGCGCCGTTGTCGCCGTGGAAGTACTCGTAGAACCAGACGTAGTCGCGGAAGTTCGGATCCGTCTGGAATCTCTCCGTGCCGCCGTGGACAGGCCGCTGCCCGTTCTCGCCGCGCAGGAAGATGCTCGACAGGCGGCGGCTCAGCTCTTCCGCCACCTGGTACAGCGTCATCAGGCGGCCCGATCCGGTCGGGCACTCCACCGTGAAGTCGTCGCCGTAGAACGCGTAGTACTGCAGCAGCGCGCGGATGATCAGCCCGTTGACCGGCATCCAGATTGGGCCGCGCCAGTTCGAATTGCCGCCGAACATGCCGCTGTCGGATTCGGCCGGCAGGTAGCCGACGCCGTACTCCTGGCCGCCGGCGTGGAACACGAACGGATGGTCCTTGTGGTACTGCGACAGCGCGCGGATGCCGTACGGGCCCAGGAATTCCTTCTCGTCGAGCATCTTCTCGAGCACGCGGCGCAGCCGCTGTTCGTTCAGGATGGACGCGAGCCTCCGGCCGCCCTGGCCGCTTCGAGCCGGATCGTGGATCTGTTCGCGCAGTTCCGGACGGTCCGTGAGGAAGCGCTGGAGGCGACTGCCGGTGTCAGGGTCCTTCCAGATGTTCTTGCCCTCGAACGACGTCGCGGCGCAGAGCGGGAGCAGGCCGACCATGGACCGGACCTTCAGCCGCTGGGCCGAGCCGTCCGGCAGCCGCAGCACGTCGTAGAAGAATCCGTCTTCCTCGTCCCACATGCCGACGTCGCCGCCGGCGTGGATCATCGAGGACGCAATCCAGAGGTAGTGCTCGACGAACTTGCGGGCCATGCCCACGTAGGCCGGCCGCTCCTCCGCCAGCGCCACGGCGATTTCCAGCATGTTCTGGCAGTACAGCGCCATCCAGGCCGTGCCGTCCGCCTGCTCGAGGTATCCGCCGGTGGGCAGCGGAGAACTGCGATCGAACACGCCGATGTTGTCCAACCCCAGGAACCCGCCCTCGAAGACGTTCTTGCCGGACCGGTCCTTGCGATTGACCCACCAGGTGAAGTTCAGCAGGAGCTTCTGGAACGACGGCTTCGAGCCACTCGACGTCGCCCTTGCCGCGCTTCGCCTGTTCGATTCGGTACGTGAAGATCGTGGACCAGGCGTGCACCGGCGGGTTGACGTCGCCGAAGTTCCATTCGTAGGCGGGCAGCTGGCCGTTCGGATGCAGGTACTCGCCCTGCAGCATCAGGTCGAGCTGGTGCTTGCCGAACTCCTCGTCGACGAGCGTCAGCGCGAGCACGTGGAACGCCAGATCCCAGGCCGCGTACCACGGATATTCCCACTTGTCCGGCATCGAGATGATGTCGGCGTTGTGCATGTGATGCCAGTGGTCGTTCCGCGGCGCGCTGCGCACCGGGTTGAACGGGTCGGCGCCGTGCTCCTCCAGCCACTTGTTCACGTCGTAGTAGTAGAACTGCTTGCTCCACATCATGCCCGCGAGCGCCTGGCGCATGACGTTCTTCTGATCGGCGCTGAGGGACGCGGGAATGGCCTGCGCGTAGAACTCATCCGCATCCCGCTTGGCCGTGGCCAGGGCGGTCTCGAAGCCCCGCCCGAACGGCTCGGCGGCGTCCTTCTTCGCAGACGCCTTGTCGGTCAACCGCAGCCGAAGCGCGCGCGATTCGCCGGCGCCAATCGTCACCGCGTAGTGCGCCGCGGCCTTCGTGCCCTTGTGTTCCGGGTTCACCGCGTCTGTGGCGCCGTTGACGACACGGTCGTTGATGCCGTCCTTGACGTAGGGCGTGCCGTTGGCCGAGTTGAACAGCCGTACGTTGTTCGTGTCGTTCTCCGTGAACAGGAATTCCGAGGCGCCCTCGGCCAGGAAGAAGCGCTCGCCGAGGTCCGGATGCTTGGCCAGTATGTGGTCGCCCTGTTGCCGAAGCTGCGGTCTGGGGGTGCCGTCTTTCCACGACCACGTGTTCCGAAACCACAGCGTCGGCAGCACGTGGAGCTCAGCCGCTTCCGGCCCGCGGTTGTGGGCCGTGATCTGAATCAGGATGTCTTCGGGCGACGCCTTCGCGTATTCCACGAACACGTCGAAGTACCGATTCTCGTCGAACACGCCCGTGTTGATCAGCTCGGTACTCGAGGTCCTTCTTGCCCAGCGCCTTGTTCGTGGCGACGAGATGGTCGTAGGGGAAGGCGGCCTGCGGGTACTTGTACAGGTACTTCATGTACGAGTGCGTGGGCGTGGAGTCGAGGTAGTAGTAGTACTCCTTGACGTCCTCGCCGTGGTTGCCCTGGCTGTTGGTCAGGCCGAACAGCCGCTCCTTGAGGATCGGGTCCTTGCCGTTCCACAGCGCGAGCGCGAAGCACAGGATCTGCTTGTCATCGGAGATGCCGGCCAGCCCGTCTTCGCCCCAGTGGTACGCGCGCGAGCGCGCCTGGTCGTGGGTGAAGTAGTCCCACGCATTGCCATCGTCGCTGTAGTCCTCACGGACGGTGCCCCACTGCCGTTCGCTCAGATACGGGCCCCACTTCTTCCAGGGCTTCTGTCGCAGGCGGGCTTCTTCCAGGCGGGTGTGTTCGGCGGTCATGGCAGGACCTCTCAACCCCCAGAGTACTACCACCGGCCGGTTCGGATTGATACGGAGGAATAGTGCGCGGAAAAGCGCGCGTTGCGCTCAATCGCCGAACTGAACGACCACTTTCACGTCATCGGGCGTCCGCTGAAGGGCGCGGCTGAAGTCCTCCGGGCGCTCGCGGCGCGTCACCAGACGGGTCAGCCATGCGCGGTCCGCGCGGGCCAGCGCCTCGCCGGCCTTGTACCAATGCCGTTTGTTCGCGTTCACGCTGCCGACGATCACCGTGTTGCGCAGCACCATTTGGGACGCCGTATCCGCGGCCGGAATCCCGACCGTGCGCCCGCCGCTGCCGACGCCGGTGAGGCACACGATGCCGCCGGAGGCCACGGCGTGGATCGAGTCCACGATCACCTGGCCGACGCCGGTGCATTCCACGATGACGTCGGGCTCGAACCCGATCTCCGAGACCGCGCCGGTGTGGTACGTCGCGCCGAGTGCGCGCACGAGGTCTGGTTTCAGTCCGGATTCGACGCGGTCGAGGACGTGAACGTCCAGGCCGTGCTGTTTGGCCACGAGCGCAGCCAGCAGGCCAATCGGGCCGGCGCCCGTGACGAGCACGGTTCGCGGCTCCCAGAACGCCCGTTGGCCGACGGCCACGACCTGTTCCCAGGCCTTGGTCACGACCGTCGTCGGCTCGAGCAACACGCCGAGAAGGCCGAGCGTGCCGTCCACCTTCAGCGCGTACTCCGGCTCGATGCGCCAGCGTTCCGACATGAAGCCGTCGATCTGCTTGATGCCGCGTTCCGTGTACTGACCGTTCCGGCACATGTCCCATTCACCGACGGCGCAATTCGGGCAGGGCACCGGGTCGGGCCGGCGGACGATGCCGACGACGAGGTCGCCGGGCTTGAATCCGGCGGATGGCCCCGGGTCCACGACGCGACCAAGCGATTCGTGGCCCAGGACGAGGCGGGCCTTGCCCGGCGGCGCCCAGCCGTACTTGCCCTCGGCGATTTCGACATCGGTGCCGCAGACGCCCACGGCGACGGCCTGCACCAGCATCGAGCCATCGCGCAGATCCGGCTCCGGGATGTCTTCCAGTCGTGCGCTTCCCGGCTGTTTCGGCTCAACCGTGATGGCTTTCATCGGCCGATCCTATACTCTGGCGGCATGGTTCCGGCGAAGCGGTTGGCGGTCTCCGTGTTGGCAGTGCTGCTCACGGCGTGTGCGCCAGGGGCGGCGAACGGGGTGATCGCACCCGGCGCCGCTGTGGAAAAGCTGGCCGGCGGCTTCGCATTCACCGAGGGGCCGACCTGTGACGCCACCGGCAACCTCTTCTTCACCGACCAGCCGAACGACCGCATCCTGACGTGGAGCGCGGACGGCAAGCTTTCCACGTTCCTGCAGCCCGCCGGTCGCGCGAACGGCATGTACTTCGATGCCGGCGGCCAGTTGATCGCCTGCGCCGACGAGAAGACCGCACTGTGGTCGATCGCGCCGGACGGCACGGTCGCCGTGGTCCTGAACGACTATCGCGGAAAGGCGTTGAACGGCCCGAACGACGTCTGGGTGCGGCCCGATGGAGGGCTCTACTTCACCGATCCGTTCTACAAGCGATCCTGGTGGCCCTACGACACGATGCCGCAGGACCGCCAGGGCGTCTATTTCCTGCCGGCCGACCGCAGCGCTCTCGTGCGCGTGGCCGATGACCTGCAGCAACCGAACGGCATCATCGGCACGCCGGACGGGAAGACGCTCTTTGTCTCCGACATCGGCGCCTCGAAGACCTACCGCTTCGACATTGCGCCTGACGGTCGTCTTGGAGGCAGGACGCTCGTCGCCGAAAAGGGCTCAGACGGCATGACGCTGGACAGCGAGGGCCATCTCTATCTGACGGGCGACGGCGTTTTCGTGTTCGATCAGACAGGCCGGCAGATCGAGCACATCCAGGTTCCCGGCGAAGCCTGGACCGCCAACGTCAGCTTCTGCGGAAGAGACCGGCAGACGCTCTTCATCACGGCCAGCACCGGCCTCTATGCGGTCAAAATGCGCGTGAAGGCGGCCAACGCGGCGAAGTGACGGTGTGATGTCCGCTGAGGCGACGCCGCTCGTTCAGTGGCTGGCGGTGCCTTTGACGCCCTTGGCGCTTTCCTCGTAGCCGCACGTGAGGTGATACAGCGCTTCGTCGAAGAACCGGCCCACCTGCGCGTTGAGTTCCTGCAGGCTGTTCAGGTGCATCGGGAGCAGGTAGTCGCCCTCGATCTTCGGGAACGAGGCCTCGACCAGCCCGTTGTCACGGATGTAGTGGCGCAGGTGCTGTTTGAGGATGACGACGGCGTAGATGATCTCGCTCAGCGGAATGCCCTGATCGAACCGGCGTCGCCCCCAGTCGGCGAATTCCACCTGCACCTTCTCGGCATGGCGATGGCCGATCCAATCGCCGAGCTGATGGAACAGCCGGAAGATGCGTTCTTCCAGATCGACCCGGCGCACGGCGCGGAAGCCGCGCGTGCGCTCGTTGGTGACCAGATCCTGGGCGACGTCAGCCGCGAGCCGGCCGGCGTGGATCTCAATGAGCTCGATGAGCTTTTCGGCGACCATGACGCACCCTTCCTGGAGGGCCGCCGCTCGCCGGCTGGTTTGCGCTCGATCGGGGCGATCGGGGTGATCGGGGCGATCCGGGCGGAAGGAACACGCCGACGGCGGGTCTTCCTTCTCCGATGATAGCAGGGGCCGGGACCGGGCGGGGACGAAAGTCAGGGTGGACCGCGTCACGCGGGCGGGGGGAGTACGCCCTCCGCCCGCGTCTGCCGTGGTGACTGTCAGGCGTCAGCGGACTACTTGATGGCCACAATAATCATGTCCACCGGCTTGCCCCCGGTGTTCTTGGCCTCGTGCGCCACGCCACGCCCGATAAACTGCGCATCGCCCCGCGCCCACGTGGTCTTCGCGGGCTTGCCGTCAATCGAGAGTGACAACTGGCCGGGGCCGAGCGCGATCACGACCTGGTCGTAGTCGTGCTTGGTGCCGGCTGGCTCCGCGAAGTCCGCCGTCGCGGTCGAGCGGAACGCCATGCCGCGCGGACCCTCGGCCAGCACGTTCATGGCCATGCCCGGACGCGCCGTCGGCAGGACGGCCTTGCCCGGCGTCGCGGCCTTGAATTCAATCAGGATCGCGTCCATGGCTCCCTTGCCCGTGTTCGCGGGGCTGTGGACTTCGGCCGGCGTGTACAGGGCCGAGTCACTGGCCATCGCGCTGTCGCGTGACTTGCCGTCCGGCAGTCCGAAGTGGACCGTGGACGACGTCAGGAAGACCGCGATCGCGTCCGGATGCGAATGCATCGTGCTCTTGCTCCCGGCGGGATACGTGATGTGCAGCACCCGCACGGCGGCGTTATCGATCATGACCTTGTAATGCGCCGGATCAACCTTCGTCGGGTCCTGCGCGAGCGCGACGACCGAACCGGCGACGACCAACGACAGCACGGACCAGACCTTCATCGATTTCATAGAGATCTCCCCTCAGCGAATGATAAGTAAACCTGTGAATTGAACGATACGCGAGTATGCGCGCCGGCGAGCGGGGGAGTCAAATCGCCAGGCGCCCCGTTTGCCCCCGCGGCATCTTCCGCGCCAGAATCCCCGGTGTGACCCCGAACCTGGGCGACATCCGGTCGGCGTTCGACCGCGGCGAGTTCTTCCTCGAGTACCAGCCCATCGTGTCGCTGCAGGACGGGCGCTGCCTGGGCGCCGAAGCCCTGACGCGCTGGCAGCGGCCGGGCGGCGCCGCCGTGGACGCCATCCAGTTCATGCCCTCGACGGATCGGACGCCGCTGTCGGGACTGATCACCTACTGGGTGATCGACACGGTGGCGAAGGAGCTTGGCGCCTGGCTCGATGCGCACCCTGAGGCGGCTATCGCAATCAACATTCCGCCGGAGATTCTGGGCCGCGGGGGCCTCGAGTATGCGGCGGTCAAGTCGGGGCTGCGCGCCCGCTCGCGGCAACTGATCCTCGAAATCACCGAGCGCGGCATTCCCGATCAGCTGGGGCTCGACGCGCTCAACGCGATTCCGGGCACGGGCGCGCGGATCGCGCTCGACGACACGACCTTGTCCGGCGCCAACCTGGCCCTGCTGATGCGCTGCCATTTTGATTTCGTCAAGATCGATCACACGCTCGTGCACCAGCTCGGGCCTGGCGGTGTTGCGCCCCGGCCGGCCTGGCTCGACGGCCTCACGGCGCTCCTCGGCATGACGTCGCTCCAGATCGTGGCCGAGGGCATCGAGTCGGCCGAACAGGCCCAGGTCCTGAAGACCGCGGGCGTGCAGTGGGGGCAGGGGCGCTTCCTGTCGCCGCCGCTGCGCGCCGACGCGTTCCAGCGGTACTACGACCAGCGGTACTACGAACGCCTGCCCGTTCGATAAGGCGCGTCCGCCTCGGATTGGCGTAGTATTCCTGCACACTGCGCTGTCCAACGGAGGTTGCCCGTGCGCCGATCATTCCCAAGTCGCCGATTCCTGCTGGCTGTTGTCTTTGTCCTGTCCTGCGTGCCGCCGCTTCTGCGTGCGGAGCCGCAAGCGCAGGCCCCCGCCGCCACGGCCCAGGCGGCCGCGCAGCCGCGGCCGATTACGCTCGAGGACTACGCCCGCTTCAAGCGCATCGCCGGCGCGGCGATCTCGAGCGACGGCAAGTGGATGCTGTACACCGTGACGCCCAACGACGGCGACGGCACGCTGTTCGTGAAGTCGCTGGATACCGCGACGGTGTACGAGGTGCCGCGCGGCACGGGCGCGTCGTTCTCCGACAACGCGCGATGGGTGGGTTATTTCGTGGCGCCGCCGGCCGGCCGCGGCGGCGGGCGCGGGGCGGGTGGCGCGCGCGGCGGTGCGCCGGCGCCCGCGGGTGCTCAAGGCGACACCCCCGGACAGGCCCCGGCGCGCACGTTCGAAGTGCTCGACCTCACGAACGGATCGAAGACGTCATTTCCCGCCGTCGACAGCTTCTCGTTTTCGCCCGACGGTGAGTGGCTGCTGCTGCGGCCGCAAGCCGCGACGCCTGCGCCGGCCGCGGCAGCTGCGGCCGGGGGAGGACGAGGCGGGCGCGGCGCTGCGGGCGCGGAGGCCGCGGACGCGCCGGGCACCGACCTGTTGATGCGCCATCTCGCGACGGGCGCGCAGCGCTACATCGGCAACGTCGGCACCTTTTCGTTCGACGACAGCGGCAAGTTGATGGCCTACACCGTGCGCGGCCAGCAGCGCCTCGGCAACGGCGTGTATCTGATGACCGTGGCGAGCGGCGACCAGAAGATGCTCGACGCGATGGCCGCCGACTACGACCAGTTGGTGTGGAGCGCGGAAGGCGCGAATCTGGCCGTGCTGCGGGGCGACAAGGCGCGCGGCAGCGCGCTGAAGACCAACCTGGTGCTGGCCTGGAAGGGCGTCGGCACGCCGCAGGCCCAGATGACGACCCTCGATCCGGCGAAGCTGTCCGGGTTCCCGGCCGGCATGGTCATCAGCGAGTTCACCGCGCCGCGATGGAGCTCGGACGCCGCCCGCTTGCTCGTCGGCCTCAAGGCGCAGGAGGCCGAGAAACCGGCGTCGACCGAGCCGCAAGCCAACGTGGACGTGTGGCATTGGAACGACGACCAGGTGCAGTCCGTGCAGATCGTCCAGGTGAATCAGGCGCGGCGAGCGACGCTGGCGGCGGTGGTGGATCTGGCGGCCGGGAGCGTCCGCAAGATCGCGGATGACGACATGCCGACGATCACGCCGACCGACGATCTCGCCTGGGCAATCGGGCGGATCGAAACGCCGTACCGAGGACAGATCGCCTGGGGCGGCAGCAAGGCCGACATCTACCGCGTCAACCTCGCGACGGGCGAGCGCACGCTCATCGAGCCCGGACTGCTTCGCACGATGGGCTTCTCGCCGGACGGCAAGTGGTTCCTGTACCTCAAGGGCGGCCATGTCTATTCGTACGACATGGCGACCGCGAAGAAGACGCAGATCGACGGCACCAAGAGCTTCGTCAACGCGCAGGACGATCACGACTACGAGAAGCCGGTGTACGGCGTCGCGGGTTTCTCGGCCGACGGCAAATCCGCGCTCCTGTACGACCGGTACGACGTGTGGGCCCTGCCGCTCGCGGGCGGATCGGCGCCGGTGAATCTGACGAAAGGCGAGGGCGCGAAGCAGGAGGTGCGGTTCCGCGTCGCGTCGCTGGCGCCCAGTCGCGGCGGCGGTGGCGGCGGGCGCGGCGGCGGTGGCGGACGAGGCGGCGGCGCCGCGGAACCGATCGACCTCACGAAGCCGGTCACGCTCTCGGCCTACGGTGATTGGACGAAGAAGACCGGCTACTTCGAACTCGCGCCGAGCGGCGCTCCCGCGCCGCTGATCTGGGTGGATAAGTCCGTCGGCGCGCCCGTCGTCGCCAAGAACGCGGATCGGATGATCTTCACGGAGCAGACCTTCAACGAGTATCCGAACTACTGGCTGTCCGACAAGAAATTCGCCGCGCCCAGGCAGGTGACGGATGCCGACCCGGCGCTGCTCAAGGAATTCGCCTGGGGCACGAAGGTGCTCATCGAGTACCAGAACCGCTTCAAACAGCGCCTGCAGGGCACGCTGACCCTGCCCGCCAACTACGTGCCCGGCAAGAAGTATCCGATGATCGTGTACTTCTACGAGCTGATGTCCGACACGCACCACAGCTTCCAGTTGCCGCCCTACGACGATCGGCCGCACATGGCGACGTACGCGAGCAACGGCTACCTCGTGCTGCAGCCCGACGTCGTCTATGAAATCGGCAAGCCCGGCACGTCCGCGCTGGACTGCGTCACCTCAGCCGTGAAGAAGGTGATCGAGCTGGGCTATGCGGACCCCGCGCACATCGGGTTGCAGGGCCACAGTTGGGGCGGCTATCAGTCGTCGTTCATCGTGACGCAAACGGATCTGTTCGCGGCCGTCGTCACGGGCGCGCCGCCGACCGATCTCACGAGCTTCGTGGGCACGACGTATCCGTCCAGCGGGACGCTCCAGCAGGGCATCACGGAGGTCGGGCAGGTGCGCATGGGCGCGAACGTCACGCCGTGGAATGCGCACGCGCTCTACGAGAGCCAGTCGCCGGTGCACAACGCGCCGAACATCAAGACGCCGTTCATGATCCTGCACGGCACGGTGGACACGGCGGTGGACTGGCACCAGGGCCTCGAGTTCTACGCGGCCGCCCGACGGCTCGGCAAGCAGGTCATCCTGCTGTCGTACCCCGACGAGCCGCATCACCTGGCGAAGCGCGAGAACCAGAAGGACTTCCAGACCCGCATGCGCCAGTTCTTCGACCACTACTTGAAAGGCACGCCGGCGCCGAAGTGGATGACCGAAGGCGTGCCGCAGATCCGGAAAGGCGAGGACCCGCTCATCATTGCGCCGATCAAGAAGTGAACGGCGCCGGGGTTTCGGCACGGTGGGGGGGATGATGCAATGTATTTCCCATCGTCGAAAACCTGCGCCCCGCGCGACGCGCGGCGTTAGGCTTTAGCCAGGCGGAGTCAATACCGGCCGCCCTGGTGTCCGTGTCGGAGGAGGAAGAGATATGCGTCGACTGATGTATGGTCTGGCAATACTGACGGCGTTTGCGGTGGTCGGGACGACGAGCGCGGCCCTCTATGCGCAGGCGAAAGCGCCCGATACGGTAGTCCTCAAGGGGGCTCCGATGGGCGGCGTGAAGCTCGATCACGCCAAGCACGCGAAGGAGTACGGCGCGAAGTGCACGGACTGCCATCACGCCTCGAAACCCGAGAAGGCGTCGAAGGTGGCGCAGGAAAAGTGCAGCGTCTGCCACACGAAGGCGGCTGAAGCGCCGATGAAGACGAAGTACCAGGCGGCGTTCCACGATCCGATGGCCAAAGCCGGCACGTGCGTGGGCTGTCACGTGAAGGCGACGGCTGCCGGCAAGAAGACCGCTCCCGCGAAGTGCGCCGACTGCCACAAGAAGGAAAACGTCTAGACGCGCTTTACGGCACGTAGGCAATACAGTCGATTTCGACCCGCAAGCCCTCGCCCGGCAGCGCCGCCGCCTGAATGGTGGTGCGAGCCGGGCGATGGTCTTTAAAGACCCGCTCGTACACCGCGTTCATGCGCGTGAACTCCTGCATGTCGAGCAGGAACACGCCGCACCTCAGCACGTGAGGCAGGTCCGAATCCCGCGGCCTGCAGGATGGTGCGGAGATTCTTCAGGCATTGTTCCGTTTGCGTCTCGACGTCGGGACCGGCGAGCCGGCCGGTCGCCGGATCGGTCGCGCCCTGGCCCGACACGAAGATCAGCTGCCCGAAGGCCATGCCCGGCGAATACGGTCCGACGGGCTTGGGCAGATTGGGGGCGTGAATGGGGTGATGGGTGTTGGCCATGGCGGCGAGTGTAGCGCAGCCGGCGCGGCGCCCGTCACTTCGTGTGCTTGATGAGGAGCACCTCGTTGCCGGCGTCGTTGTAGATCACTTCGTCCACGAGTTGGCGCACGAGCAGCATCCCGAAGCCGCCCGGACGCAGGCCCCGGGCCTCACGGAAGCTCGCCGCCTGTTCGATGTCGCCCGGCTGGCGTGTGGCGGTCACGTGCGGCAGGCGATCCCGCTGGAAGCCCGGGCCCGGATCCCGGAAGTAGTACACCGATCGCCCGGTCGGTCCGAACCGCGGCGATGTCGATGACCTGATCGGGATCGAACCCCGTGCCGTGCTCCATGGCGTTCAGGAGCATCTCGCGGAACGCGAAGATCAGGTGTTCGCGCTGGTCGTCGTTCTCGTCGGCCGCCAGTTGGCCGGCGGCCAGTTCGCGCATGAATTGCGTGACGCGCTCGGCCGTCAGCACGCGGCTGGTGACGCGCAAGCTCAGCCAGTTGGCCGCGGCCAATCGCACCTCGATCGAATCGCGCCAATCCGGGTCGCGGAACGCGGCGTCGAGCAGGCCGCTCAGTTCCATCCAGTTGATGGGCTCGGTGAAACAGGCAAACGCATGCGCGCGCAGGACGGCAACGATGTCCTCGGTCGTCGCGCTCGGCGCCAGGATGATGTAGCGGATGCCCGGCCGGACGCCGCGGAGCTCCTCGAGCAACGCGAGGTCCTCCGCCACGGGCGTGCGCGGGCTGGTAATCACGGCGTCGAACGCCCGCCACCGCAGCCGGCGCAACGCCTCGGCTCCGCCGGCGGCAACGGTCGTGTCGAATCGCGCCCCGCCCGGCAGTTGCCGCACGGGGTCCAGGAACGCGTCGTCTTCGCCGATGAGCAGCACGCTGGGCATCGCGGATGGCCGCGAAATTATCGCACTAGTGGGCGGTCCGATGGCGCCGGGAATCGACCAGGCCCATCACGGCGATCAGCCCGACGAGGGCGGCGCCCGAGCCGGCGGCGATGGCGCCCGTCCTCGCGTTGACGAGCGCGGTCCAGATCGGCTCGCTGCCAATCAGCACGAGCCCGATCACGAAGCCGGCGATCGCCACCTGATCGCGGGTGCGGCGCTCCGTCGCGGCGCCCTCCGGCAGCATCTGCCAGCGGTCGTAGTTGAGCAGGAGCAGCAGGCCCGGCACCGCGAGCGTGACCGAGAAGATGAAGAAGCCCGACCATCCCAGCCACTGCGCCAGGTTGCCCGCCTGCGAGACCAGCACCACGCGCGACACCGCTGTCAGGCTCGAGAGCAGCGCGAACTGGGTGCCCGTGAACTGGCGGCTGCACACCTGCATCATGAAACCCGAGATGGCCGCCACGCCCATGCCGATCAGGAAGTTCTCCGTGGTGATGACGCCGATCATGGCGAAGTGATTGCGGCCGAGCTGCGCGAGCAGGACGAACGACAGGCCGCCCACCGCCTGGAGGATGCCGAAGATCCAGAGCGAGCGCTTCATGCCAAGCTTCGTCATCAGCGCGCCGCCGGCCAGCGTGCCCACAATCGTCGCGACCAGCCCGAACACCTTGCTCACCGCGCCGATTTCCGTCTTGCTGAACGTCAGGCTCATCAGGAACGTGGTCGTGAGCGACGTGGCCATCATGGTCGAGAGCTTGTAGACCATGACGAACAGCAGGATTTCCATCGCGCCCTGCCGGCGGAAGAAGTCCGCGAACGGCGCGAGCACGCGCTCGGAGAATCGCTTGTGGGAGGGGAGCGGCACCGCCGGCTCCGGCGACACCCACACGGCCGCGGCGCCGATGCCGAGCACCGCGATCATGCTCAGGTAGACCACGCGCCACGGCAGGTGATCGGCCATGCCGAGCGCGACGGCGCCGGAGACGAGCATCGCCAACCGGTACCCCATGACGTACACGCCCGCGCCGGCGCCCAGTTCCTCCGGCTTGAGAATCTCCGTGCGGTACGCATCGAGCACGATGTCCTGCGTCGCGCTGCAGAATGCGATGACCAGCGCGACCATGCCGAAGGCCAACAGGTTACGTGACGGATCGAGGAAGGCCATCACGGCGAGCGAGAATCGCGAGGCCCAACTGCGAGATCAGGGCCCAACCCCGGCGCCGGCCCAGCCAAGGCGGCGCGTACGTGTCGAGCAAGGGCGACCACAGAAACTTGATCGTGTAGGGCAGGCCGACGAGCGAGAAGCGTCCGATCGTCGGGAGGTCGACCTTGGCGTCGGTGAGCCAGGCCTGCAGCGTGCTGCCCGTCAGGTACAGGGGCAGACCCGAGGCGAACCCCAGGAACAGCACGGTGGCCATCCGGCGGTTCGCGAACACGCCGAGCATCGACGTCATGGGCCCAAGGGTACCATCCGGAACTCGTGCGTTGCCGGGCTACAATCCCGCGCATGCTTGTCTTCCTTCGCGCTGCCGCCATGACGCTGGTGCTCGCCGCCCTGGGCTACCAGGCGCCGCCGCCTCCAACCGCCGGACGCTACGAGGACCTGACCGCGCTGTTCACGGAATGGCGGGCCTTCCAGCGGCCAAAGAAGGTCAACGGCGTGCCGGACTACACACCGGCCGCGATGCAGGCGCAGGCGCGCGACGTCGCGGCGTGGCAGCAGCGGTTGGCGGCGATCGATCCCTCCGCGTGGCCCATTCCCCAGCAGGCCGACTACCACATCGTCCGCGCCGAGATGAACGGCCTGGACTTCGATCACCGCGTGCTGCGGCCGTGGGCGAACACGCCGGCGTTCTACGTGACGGTGTTCGGCGACGAGAGCGATCAGCCCGCCCGCGAGTCGCACTACGCCGACGCGGCCGTCGAGCTCTGGAGCTACGCGTGGCCGCTGTCCGATGCGGCCGTCGCGGAAATCGACCGGGGGCTTCGCGTGGTGCCGCGGCTGCTCGATCAGGCGCGAGGCAATCTTGTCGGCAACCAGAAGGATCTGTGGACGTTCAGTGTCGATGAGATTCGCGGCCAGGGCGCGGACCTGGCGGCGTTTGCCTCGCGGTTGACCGACGTCCGTACGGCGCCGGTCCGGAGGGCCGCCGAAGAAGCCAGGGCCGCGACCGACGCTTTTGCGGCGTGGGTCGGCGGCGGAGGCGGCGCGGAAGACGGGCGCCTCCGGCATCGGGCGCGAGAACTACGACTGGTATCTCTCGAACGTGGAGTTGCTGCCCTACACGTGGCAGGACGCCGTGACGCTGATGAGGCGCGAACTGGCGCGCGCGCACGCGTCGCTCGCGCTCGAGGAGCGGCGCAACGCGGCGCTGCCGGAGCAGCCGGCGATTGCGGACGCGGCGACGTACGACCGGCGACTCGACCAGGCCGTGACGGAGTACATGGCGTTCCTGCGGTCGCGCGACCTGCTGACGGTGCGCGACGACATGGAGCCGGCGCTGCGATCGCACATGAGCCGGTTCGCGCCGGCGCCGCGCGAGTTCTTCGCCGAGATCAACCATCGCGATCCCGAGGTGATGCGCACGCACGATTTCCACTGGTTCGACAAGGCGCGCATGGCGCACGATCCGCATGCCAGCCCGATCCGGCGCGGCCCGCTGCTGTACAACATCTTCATCAGCCGGACGGAAGGGCAAGCCACCGGCTGGGAGGAAATGATGCTGCACGCCGGGATGCTGGACGCCCGGCCGCGGTCGCGCGAGCTGATCTACATCCTGATCGCGCAGCGCGCCGCGCGGGCGCTGGGCGACCTCCGCATGCACGGCGAGCACCTGCCGCTCGAGGACGCGGCGGCGTTCACAGCGGCGAATACGCCCCGCGGATGGTTGAAACTGACCGGGAACCTGGTGCGCGGCGAACAGTTCCTGTACCTGCGGCAGCCGGCCTACGGCATCAGCTATCTGACCGGCAAGATTCAGATCGAACAACTCGTCGCGGATCGCCGCCGCCAATTGGGCGATCGCTTCTCGTTCAAGGCGTTCATGGACGAATTCACCGGCGCCGGACTCATCCCCATGTCGCTCATTCGCTGGCAGTTGACCGGCGAGAAGACGCCGGATCTCGCGCGCGTACTTGGCCGCTAGGGCGAGGCGTCCTGGCGTGCCACCTCGTGCCGGCAGTCGCTGGGCAGCGACGGGCCTTCGGTCCTACAGCGGCGGAATCGACGCCCGGATCTCGTCGAGCAACGCGAGCGTCCCGTGCGCGGTACACCACCGCCGCACGTAGTCCCAGTCGATTGCGGTCTCTTTGACTGCGATGATATTGCGGGCGTCGTCGACGTCCTTCGAACGCTTCGCTCGGCTGGCCCATCGCAGCTTGGTGATGATCATGTCCTCCGCCGTCGCAACATATGCCGTCCGGTCGAGAAGCCGCACGCGCGCGCGGCGCTCGAGCCGTTCGCGATCGTGCGGGTCGTCACTCGACTCGAACAACTCGCAGATGAACGGGCTGTCGGCCAACTCCACGATGTGGCGAATCGTGCCCGTGACGGTTTCGAACGAGCCCTGAGGCCGGAGGCGGAGTTCTGCCGGCAGCGCCGACGCGAGCCTCGAGAGGGCCTCAGGGCCAAGTTCGACGACGAAGTCCGCATCGCGGGTTGATCGGGGGATGCCGTGGAAGTTCGAAGCCAGCGAGCCGACAATCATGTATCGAACGCCGGCGCGTTCCAGAGCGTCGATGACCGCGGCGGCCGCAGCGTCGCCCGTCACGATCGTTCGATCGCCCGAACGCGATCCAGGCGGGCGCGGACGAGTGCGGCCACGCCGGCGTCATCGAGATCCGGATACTGATGCCGGATGCCATCCGCCATCAGCCGGCAGGCGCGTTCGAACAGGCGCGGGCCTTCGAGCAACTTGTCGGCGGGCGCCATCGCGCGCGCGCGTTGGACTTCCTCGCGGTAGAGCGCGTCGGCAAGGTTGAGGCGGGCAGCATGGCGGCTTGCCCGATTCTAACGCACGGCCCAGCCGGCGAGATGGATCCAGCCCGCGCTGCGGCCCGGCCGGAGTAATATTCGCGTGTCGGCGCCGGCCCGCCTGCCCCGCCGGACATTCTTCGCCTGTCGCGCGAGGGTCGCATGGACTCTGGCTCGTCCGAAACCCGCGTCAGTTCCTCCCCATCCCATCCGATCGATCCCGGCGGGTTTGCGCCGGGCACCATCCTCGCCGAGCGCTACCGCATCGTCGCGCTCGTCGGGCGCGGCGGCATGGGCGAGGTGTATCGCGCGGACGACCTGCGAATCGGCCAGCCGGTTGCGCTGAAGTTCCTGCCGCCGACGCTCGAGCACGACTCGGCGGCGCGCGATCGCCTTGTCGCCGAAGTGCGCAACGCCCGCACGGTCTCGCACCCGAACGTCTGCCGCGTCTACGACGTGGGCGAGATCGGCCCTTCGACTCGGCCAGACGAGGGCCCAGGGCCTCGCTCAGGACGAGGCCGCGTGTTCCTGACGATGGAGTACATCGACGGGGAGGATTTGGCGTCGCTGCTGCGGCGGATCGGGCGGTTGCCGGCGGCGAAGGCGCTCGAGATCGCGCGGCAGTTGTGTGCGGGTCTCGCGGCGGCGCACGACAAGGGCGTGCTGCACCGCGACCTCAAGCCGGCCAACGTGATGATCGACGGCCGGGGCCACGCGCGCATCACGGACTTCGGCCTGGCGGTGAGCGCAAGTGCGACCGGCTCCCCGGCGGATTTCGCCGGCACACTGGCCTACATGGCGCCCGAGCGCTTCAAGGGCACGCCGGCGACGGTGCAGAGCGATCTGTACGGACTCGGGTTGATTCTCTACGAGACCTACACGGGCAAGCCGGCGTTCAAGGCGAGCACGGTCGCGGAATGGCAGCACGCGCATTCGGACTCGACGCCGACCAGTCCCACGTCACTGGCGACCGATGTCGAGCCGGCCGTCGAGCGCGCGATCCTGCGGTGTCTGGAAAAGGACCCGGCGAAGCGACCGGCCTCCGCCGCGCAAGTCGCGATTGCGCTGCCGGGCGGCGACCCGCTCGCAGCCGCGCTCGCGGCCGGTGAAACGCCCTCGCCCGAACTCGTCGCCGCGTCGGGCGAGGAAGGCACGCTACCGCGCGCGCAGGCCTGGGCGTGGCTCGCCGCCTGTCTCGTGGCGCTCGCCGTCGTCGTCGCGATCACGAGCAAGGTCAGCCTCATCGATCGCATTTTGCCGCTGGATCCGGCCGTCCTCACAGCGAAGGCGCAAGGCGTGCTGCACGATTTCGGCTATCGAGACATCCCGGCGGACACCGTGATCTGGACGGAGACGTTCCTGCCCCCGCCTGGCGGCTACGATGCCGACCCCAGCAACCTGAGAGGGCCGATCACGTTCATGTACCGCCAGAGCTCCGTCTCGCTTCTGAGAGTAGAGGACTCACTTGATCGGGGCTGCCAGATTCCAGCGCCGACAGCCCAGGACGATGTGTGTATCCGACTGGACGCGCGAGACGGCCGCCTGCTCCTCTTTCGCATCGGGGGATTGGACTTTCGGGGCATCCCCGCCAGCCAGGCCGGGCCCGCAGTGAGCTGGGACCACGTATTGGCAGTCGCTGGTCTCACCGGAACCGGATTCAAGCCCGTTGAATCCACAGGGTCGCCATCGCCCTTCCAGTTTGACGCCCACGCCGCCTGGCAGGGCTCTTCCTCTGGCCGCGACTATCGTGTCGATGCAACGGCCTATCAGGGGCGGGTCAACTACTTCCGGCTGACGATCCCGACCGACACTATCCAACTCGGCACCGAGTCATCGCGGGCCCTGACCGCCGTGGCGAATGTCGTGCTTCCCGCCATGCTGCTGGCTCTGATGGCGGCGCTGGCCGCACTGGCGCGCCACAACATTCGCTTGGGGCGAGGAGATCGAAAGGGCGCCTATCGTGTGGCGATCGTGATACTGGCGGGTGTCGGCATCGGCGTGAACTTCGCACGACGATGGGGCGGAGGGCCGGATTACGTCTGGGGTGTGCTCATCGCGGGTCAGGGCCAGCCTTTCTTCAACGCGATCTTGGCGTGGCTGTACTACCTGGGTTTGGAGCCCTACGTGCGCCGGCGATGGCCGCACCTGCTCGTGACCTCTGCGCGGTTCCTGGATGGCCGGTGGCGGGATCCGCTGGTCGGCCGTTCGCTGCTCATCGGCGTCGTCGCCGGCATTGCGCTCGCGGGCGCCCGGCCGCTCGCCGTGCTGCTGACGCATCTGGCTGGGCTTGGCCTGGGGCCGGCGCGGCTCTTCTACATGCCGGGGGTGCTGGTTCCCCCCGGTCAGTTCATCGGCACGCTGGCGGGGACGACCGCCTTCGCCACCCTGTGGGCCCTAGTCCTTGCCGGACTGCTGCTCTCGTCACGTATGCTGTTCCGCCGCGATGCGCTGGCTTGGTCGGCAGTCGCGGCGATGGCGTTCCTCGCTTTCTTCGCAGAGTACTCCGCGCTGCCTCCCGTTCTGGCGGTCTCGAGCGCAGCGGCGATGGTCGCGATTGTCGTTGTTTCGGCCCGCCGCGGCGGCCTGCTGGCGACCGCGGTCCAGCTCGCGGTGTGCTGGTTCCTTCAAGCCGCGCCGCTGACGCTCGATGTCTCGCGCTGGTACGCGTGGCGGTCCTGACCTGATGGTCGCGCTGGTCGTCGGCCTGGCGGTCTGGGGATTCCGGAACGTGCTCGGCAAGCAGTCCGCGTTCGCGGCCGTCTCGCTGGAGGGGTAGCGGCTGCTACGCCGTGCGGCCCAACCGCGCGCCCGATTTCCGCCACGGCTTGATCTTCTGCAGCGCCTTCCAGAGCACAGCCTCGGCGATCTCGGTGTCGTAGGCGGCCTGGGCGCGGAGCCAGTAGCCGTTGGACAGGCCAAAGAACCTGCACAGGCGCAGGTCGGTGTCCGCGGTGATGGCGCGCCTGCCGGCGACGATCTCGCCGACGCGCTGCGCCGGAACATCGATTTCCTTCGCGAGGCGGTACCTCGAAATGCCCATCGGCACGAGGAACTCGTGCAACAGAAGTTGGCCGGGCGTCACGGGCTTGAGCTTGCGTCATCATCGTCACCTCTAGTGGTAGTCCACGATCTCGACATCCTCGGCGCCGGCGTCGGTCCAGCGGAAACACACACGGTACTGATCGTTGATGCGGATGCTGTACTGACCCGCGCGGTCGCCCTTGAGAGCCTCGAGCCGGTTCCCCGGCGGCACCCGCAGGTCGTCGAGTTGCCCCGCAATCTGCAACTGCCTGATCTTGCGGCGCGCGACGGCCTCGATACTGCCGAACTGCCTGACCCTCCATCCGTTCGCGAGTCGCCGTGTGGCCGCGTCCCGGAACGACAGGATCATGATGAATAGTAACGAGACGCGTTAACGACGTCAAGCGTGACGTAGTCTTCGATCGCTGCCTGTTGCGCGCCGGCGATTCTCAACTCGCCGCGGCTTTCAGGATGACCGCCACCGACGCGTCCACGTCGGCTTCGGTCGTGGACCAGCCGGAGACCGAGATCCGCATCGCGCTTGCGGTCGTGCCACTTCGTGCCGCTCAGCCACAATGTGCCGTCCGCCTGGATCGCGGCGATTACCGCGTCAGTTCGCGCATCGCCCTTCTCGGGATCGCCCGACGGATCTTCGAAGCGGACCAGCACCTGGTTCAAGACGACGTCGTTGAGGATCCGGACGCCCGGACCGTCCTTGAAGGCCTGCCGCAAAGCGCTGTGCGAGCCCGGACGTCCGCGCCACCAGTTCGCCGACGCCGCGCCGCCCGAGCGATCGCAACGCGGCCCAAATCGTGAACCCCCGCGCCCGGCGCGAGGACTCGGGCACCCAGTTGTACGGGTCCCGCTCGCCGCCGGTGGTTTCGACGTAGTACGCGGCGCCGAGGGTCATCGCGGCGTGGTGCGCCGCCGGATCGGCGACGAACGACAGGCCCGAGTCATACGGGACGTTCAGCCACTTGTGCGCGTCGGTCGTCCACGAGTCGGCGAGGCCCACGCCCTCGACCAGGTGGCGCCGCTGCGGATCCGCGGCGGCCCACAACCCGAACGCGCCATCCACGTGGAGCCAGCCGTTGTTCGCGCGCACGGCCGCACGATCGGTGGCAGCGGATCGAACGCGCCGGTGTTCACGTTGCCGGCCTGCGCGCACACGAGCGCGGGCCGATCCAGCCGGCGCAACGTCTCAGCCAGCGCATCGGCGCGCATCGCGCCCTGCGCGTCGGTCGGGATGCGCGTGACGCGGTCGCGACCCAGCCCGAGCATCTGCAGCGCGGCGAAGATCGTGACGTGCGACTCGTCGCTTACGACGACCGGCAAGTCGGGCGCGCCGAACAGACCCTGGCGTTCGACGTCCCAGCCCGCCCGCCCGAGCAGGGCGTGACGCCCCGCCGCCAGTCCCGTGAACGACGCCATCGTCGCGCCCGTCGTGAAGCCGACACTGCATCCGGCCGGCAGCCCGAAGAGATCGATTAGCCAGGCTCCGGCAACTTCCTCGGCGACCGCGGCGGCCGGACCGATCACGTACAGGCCCGCGTTCTGGTCCCAGACGGTCGTGAGCCAATCGGCGCCGACGGCCGCCGGCAACGTGCCGCCGATGACGAACCCGAAGAACCGGGGGCCGGCGCTGGCGATCAAGCCGCCTTCAGCGTTAGCGGCCAGGGCTTCGACGACGCGGACCGGATCGTCGCCCTCATCGGGCAGCGGCCCTCCGAAACGCGCGCGAAGTTCCTGGAGCGAAACGGTGGTGTGAACCGGGCGCGCGGCCAGTCCCGCGACGAATTCGCGTGCCAGTTCCGCCGCACGTTCGAGCGCGGCGTCGGTGCGGGTGCGCATCTGATTCGGATCCATGCCGGGCAAGAATACTCCGTCCGAAGAAAAGGCCCGACTGCCGCTCGGCGCGGCAATCGGGCCCGAATGTTACGCAGCGGCGGGCTGAAGCCCGCCCGGCTACGTACACCAGCCGTCGCTAGTGGCCGCCGCCTCCGCCGCCCTTGGTCACGGCTTCCATCACGCGGTCGAGGTTGAAGCTGCCCGGCTTCTGCCGCGGCGGGAACTCCTTGAAGCTCTGGATCCACTGCGCCACGTATCCGGCTGCGGGCGCGATCATGAACATGTGCTCGGCGAACCAGCGCGGGTAGTCCATGCCGATCTCGTGTGCGAGTTCGAACGGGTCCATGCGCAGGTTGGTCAGCATCGGCGCTCGCAAGGGCGTGAACGGTTCCTGCCACACGTGCAGGCCGTGCGCGTCCTGCCGCAGGAAGGTCGCCTTCCAGTTGCCGTAGCGGAGCGCCGCCACGCTGCCGTCGTCGGTCCAGTAGATGAACTCCTTGCGCGGCCACGCGGCCTGGCCCTTCAGCGCGGGCGCCAGGTCATAGCCGTCGAGGTGCACCTTATACGTGGTGGCGCCGATGGTCTTGCCCTTCAGCAGGGTGTCCTTGACCGTCGTGTCGCCGGCCGCGGCCAGCAGCGTAGGCAGCATGTCCTCGTGCGATGCGATGTCATTGATCACGGTGCCGGGCTTGATGACGCCCGGCCAGCGGATGAACGTCGGGACCCGGTAGCCGCCCTCCCACTGCGTGTTCTTCTCGCCGCGGAACATCGTCGTGCCGCCATCGGGCCACGAGAACGACTCGGATCCGTTGTCGGTGGAGTACATGACGATCGTGTTCTGGTCGAGGCCCAGTTCCTTCAGCTTGGCGAGGATCTCGCCGATCTGGCGGTCGTGCTCCACCATGCCGTCGGCGTAGATGCCGAGGCCCGTCTTGCCGGCCACGCCGTCCTTGAGATGCGTGAAGATGTGCATCTTCGTGGAGTTCCACCACAGGAAGAACGGCTTGTTCGCCTGCTTGGCGCGCACCATGAAATCGATCGCCTTGGTGTTGACCTCCTCGTCGAAGGTTTCCATCCGCTTCTTGGTCAGCGGGCCGGTGTCCGTGATGCGGCCGTCGGAGAAGCTGTGGATGACGCCGCGCGGGCCGTACTGCTTCTTGAAGGCCGGATCCTGCGGGTAGTCCGCATTCTCGGGCTCTTCCTCCGCGTTCAGGTGGTAGAGGTTGCCGAAGAACTCGTCGAAGCCGTGATTGCTGGGCAGCATCTCGTCGCGATCGCCGAGATGGTTCTTGCCGAACTGTCCCGTCATGTAGCCAAGCGGCTTGAGGAGTTCGGCGACCGTCGGATCTTCCTTCTTGAGGCCTTCAGGCGCGCCCGGCAGGCCGACCTTGGTGAGGCCGGTGCGGATGGGCGACTGCCCGGTGAGGAACGCCGCGCGGCCGGCCGTGCAACTCTGCTGGCCGTACCAGTCGGTGAACATCGCGCCGTCCTGGGCCAGACTGTCGATGTTCGGTGTCTTGTAGCCCATCATGCCGCGGTTCATGGCGCTGATGTTGAACTGGCCGATGTCGTCACCCCAGATGACGAGGATGTTGGGTTTCGTCTGGGGCGCTTGCCTGACCTGGACCGGTGCGACGTACCAGAGGCCCACCAGTGCCACCAGCGCGCCAAGCGTGACTACTCTCGACTTCATGCGAAAACTCCTGAACGACGGGGCGCTCATTGTCGACACCTGGAGCCCCCCGAAACGGTCGTGAATGGGTGATAGATGCACGTACCATATCAAATTGACTGGCCGCCGGCCAAGGCACGTCTTGGCGGCCTGAGAGGGACGTCATGATGCGAACCGCGATGCGCTTACTCTTCGGTCTGTCGGCGGCCGTCGTCGGTGGACTGACACTGGCCGCCGCGCCGCCGCAGGGGGCGCGAGCCTACGTCGAGGACGCCGACCCGCTGGTGCGCCAGAAACTCTCCGAGTGGCAGGACCTGAAGCTCGGTCTCCTGATGCACTGGGGCACCTATTCGCAGTGGGGCATCGTCGAATCCTGGTCGCTCTGCTCGGAGGACGAGGACTGGTGCCGGCGGTCGATGGACGACTACGCGACCTACAAGACCGCGTATGAGAAGCTGCAGACGACGTTCAACCCGGTGAAGTTCGATCCGGAACGCTGGGCGAAGGCGGCGAAAGACGCCGGCATGCGCTACGTCGTGTTCACGACGAAGCATCACGACGGCTTCAGCATGTTCGACACGCGGCAGACCGACTACCGCATCACGTCGCCGAAGACGCCGTTTTCATCGAACCCGCGCGCCGACGTCACCAAGGGCGTCTTCGACGCGTTCCGCGCGCAGGGCTTCAGGGTCGGCGCGTACTTCTCCAAGCCCGACTGGCACAGCCCGGACTACTGGTGGCCGTATTTCGCGACGCCGGACCGCAATCCGAACTACGACATCAAGAAGTATCCCGAGCGCTGGGCGCGCTTCGTCGCATTCACGCACGCCCAGATCGACGAATTGATGTCGCGCTACGGCCGGGTGGACATTCTCTGGCTCGACGGCGGCTGGGTGCGGCCGAGGACCGATGCCGAGATCAAGGCCAACATCAACAGGCCCGACTACAAGTTCGCGCGCGAGCAGAGCCAGGACATCGACATGCCGCGCCTGGCGGCCGAGGCCCGCGCCAAACAGCCCGGGCTCATCGTCGTCGATCGCGACGTGCCCGGGCCGTATCAGAACTACCTGCACGCCCGAGGCGCGCGTGCCCGAGAAGCCGCTGCCGTATCCGTGGGAAGTGCCGATGCCGATGGCGCACGAGCTGGTCGTACGTGCCGAACGACACCTACAAGTCGTCGCGCGCGCTGATCCAGATGCTGGTGGACGTGGTGGCCAAGGGCGGCAATCTGCTGCTGAACATCGGACCGGGGCCCGATGGCGCGTGGCACGACGCCGCCTACGATCGGCTGACGGCGCTGGGCGCGTGGATGCGGGTCAACAGCGAGGCCATCTACGGGACGCGGCCGGTGGCGCCATACGCGGACGGCCAGGTGCGATTCACGCGCGCGAAGGACGGAACGGTGTACGCTGATCTATCTGCCCGCCGTCGGGGAAACGGCGCTGCCGCGGGAACTGACGGTGGCGAATGTCTCGCCGGCTGCGGGTGCGGTCGTGACGCTCGTGGGCACCGGCCGCACGATCCCCTGGGACCGGTCCGGCGCCGGGTTCGTGGCGCACGTACCGGCCGGCCTTGCGCCGCCGAACGCCGACGCGTGGGTGTTTCGCGTGTCGAACGCGCGGTGAACCGGCGGGTCGGGCTGCGCGCCTGCGCTACTTCGCTCGCTGAGCGGCGGCTTGAATGCCCGGCGTGATGATGCCAATCCTCAGGCCGACGGCCGTCGCCGCGTCGATGAGCGGGACGACGTCGCCGTATTTGAGCGCCCCGGCGGCATCACAAAGACCGTTTTGTCCTTGCGGCTCGCGAAGATCTCGCGCAGGCGATCCTCGAGATCGGGTAGCGCCACCGCCTGCTTGTTGACCGTGATCGTCAGGTCGGCCGAGCGCTGGATCACGATCTGCATCGTGTCGGCCGGCGATGTCTGCGCCCGCGTTTCGGGCGGCAGCTCGATATCGATGCCCCGCTGGGTCAGCGGCAGGGCGGCGATGAAAATGACGAGCAGCACCAACAGGACATCGATCAGCGGCGTGACGTTCATGTCCGACGAGCGCGGCGCGATGACCCGCCTGACAGGCGTGTCGTTAGCCTCGTCCTGGCCGTCGTGGTGGTGCGTGCGGTGTCGAGCCATCGGGAGCGTGTTCAGGCATCATAGCCGGGACACGGCAATCTGTGGTCAAATCGAGATGCCGCCTGCCGGAGACCGACGACGATGTTCCGTAGTGCCGTTCTGACCCTTGCCGTGTGCGCCGCCGTGTCCCAGGCCGCGCCGCCGCAAACCCCGGTCTTCCGCAGCACGGCCGACGTCGTGCCGCTCTTCGTGACCGTGGTGGACAAGTCCGGCCGGCTCGTGACGGACCTCGCGCGCGGCGATTTCCAGATCTTCGACAACGGCAAGCCGCAGCCCGTCACCATCTTCGAAAACTCGCCGCAGCCGATCCGGTTGATCGCGCTGATCGACGTCAGCGGCAGCATGGCGGGCAATGCGCCGCTCCTGTCGAGGGCCTGCAGCGAACTGATGGCGCGGCTGACGCCGGGCGACCTGGCGCGCATCGGCATCTTCGGCCGCGACATCCAAATCAGCCCGACGTTCACGCGCGACGCGCAGGCGCTGGCCAACTGGCTGCCGCCGATGCCTGCCGGCCAACGCGCCGACGCCGCTCTGGATCGCCGTGGATCAGGCGATCGGCGAGTTCGCGTCCGTCAAAGACGAGGGGCGCCGCGTGGTGCTCGTGCTGAGCGACGGAAAGGATACGGGCCCGATCAAGTTCGGGCAGAAGTTCCTGTCGCCGATCGACATCACGGATCGCGCCGACCGCGAGGACGTGATGGTCTACGGCGTGGGCGTGCGCAGTTCGTTGCCCATGGGATTGGGCGGGAGCGGCAACCTGGGCGCGGCGATGGCCTCGACGCTGCCGGACCCGGGTCTCGGCACCGTGGCCAACGACACGGGCGGCGGGTACTTCGAACTGCGGTCCCGCGACAATCTGGCCGAGACGTTCGCGCGCGTGGCCGACGAACTGCACCAGCAATACCTGCTCGGGTTCGCGCCGCCCGCCCGCGACGGCAAGGTGCACAAGATCGAGGTGCGCGTGAAACAGGACGGCCTCAAGACACGCGTCCGCAAGAACTACCGCGCGCCGAAGTAGGCGCGCGCTACTTCTTCTTGAGCGCGCCCAGCCAGTCGAACACGAGCGTGAGTGTGGACGTCGTGGTTTCGTTGACCGGCCTCGACACGAGCACGCGCTGGAGGTCCCGCGTGGGACGCACGGTGACCGTACCCTTGGGCAGCGCGAGTAGCTGACGAGGCGCGCCGGCGTGGAACTCCGCGCCGGTCGAGACGGCCGACACCAGCACCGAACGGAAGTCGGCGCTCACGATCGCCAGTTCCCGCCCGTCCTTGCTCCAGTAGGCCGCGAACGCGCCATGGTCGGTCACCCGATACTTGTTGCGCGGCGTCGGGAACGAATCCACGTAGATCTCGAATCGGCCGGATTCGTCCGACGCGTAGGCCATCCAGTGCCCGTCGGGCGAAATTCGCGCCTGGCTGTTCATTGAACGGCGTCTGCATGTACACCGCCGGTTTGCGATCCCCGTCGACCGGGAGCACCCAGAGATCCCGATTCGTCTTCGCGTCGAGCTGGTCAAAGACGATGGACTTGCCATCCGCCGACCAGTCCGGGGGTCTTTGAACGTCGTTTTCGAGGCGTAGAGCGGCTCCTCCGGCGTGGCCCCGCTCGCGGGCTTCATGAAGAAGTCGCGCGGCCCGTCGCGATCGCTGGCAAACACGATCCGGCTGCCATCGGGGGACCAGACGACGTCATGTTGTAGCCCGGGGCCGACGTGAAGCGCGTGGCGCCGCCGCGATCGACGTCGGCGATCCAGATATCGGACTCCGTTCGGGTGGCAAAGCGCACGACGGCGGCGCGCCGAAGGTCCGGCGAGAAAGTGATTTCCTGATACCGGCCGTCAGGCATCTCGACCTTGCCCAGTTCCCGTCCGGACCGATCGAACCAGACGAGTTTCGTGTTGCTGAAGTTTGTCGCCCAGATAGGCGAGCGTGCCCGTCGCCGAGACGCTCACCGCGCGGCTCGGCCGAGAACTGCGCGCCCAGCGAGCCGGGACGTCGCCGATCGCGATCGGTTCGCCGGAGAGCGCGACGCCGCGCGCGTCGAACCGTTGGGCGACCAGGGCGTTCTTCCGCGCGAACAGCAGGTATCCCGGCTCGGCATACACGGCCGAGCCTTCGGACGAACCGATTGGCTGAGCAGCGCGCCGTCCAGGGACCCGACGTAGAGGTCGTATTTCTGATTGCGTTCCGGAATCGCGGCGAACAGGAAATGGCGACCGTCGGGCAGAAACCAGGGGAAGCGATGGCCCGTTTCGCCCTTCGCCGCATCGAGCGCGGTCACGACCTTCGGCTCGCCGCCATTGGCCGACACGCTCTGGAGCGGCCCGTTGTTCGACGGCGCGAACACGATCACGTCTGCCGCGCCCCAGGACCCGCCGCGGCCGTCCTTGGCGTCGCCCATCATTTCCACCGTCCCGCCGGCGCCGGGCACCTTCTTCAGCTTGTCTGCCGTGAAGAACGCGACGTGCCGGCTGTCCGGCGACCAGAACGGCAAGCGGCCGTCGTCGGTGCCCGCCAGCGGACGCGCGTCGAGTTCGGGCGAGCGGCCGCACCCACATCTTGAACGCGCCACTCGGATCGACGCCGGTGAACGCTAGCGCTCGCCCGTCCGGCGAAATCGCCGAATCGCAGGAGTCGAAGAACATCGTGAGGCCTTCGGGCCCGAGCACCGACACCCGCGTCGGCGGACGATCGGATGTCGGGCGCACGCCGGAACGATCAACAGGAACGCGACGGCCGTCAGGACGACAGCGCCGGCGACGGCCGGCCGCCGCCAGCGCACAGGGCGACGGCGCGTCGCCGCCGCGGGCACGCTCCACGACCGCCGCGCCATCGGACTCGCCCAATTCGAGCCGGACGTCGCTCATCGAACTCAGCCGCTTCTTCGGGTCCTTCTCCAGGCAGCGCCGGAGGAACCGCCGAATCGAGGGCGGCAGATTGGCCGGGAGCCGGTCCAGTCCGGCTCTTCCTTCATCACGGAGGCCATGACTTCGGAAGCGTTTCGCCCGTGAAGAGCTGCCGGCCGGTGATCATTTCGAAGAGCACGACGCCGAAGGCCCACACATCGGCGCGCCGGTCGGCGGTCTTGCCCTTGGCCTGTTCGGGCGACATGTACGCGGCCGTGCCGAGAATCATGCCCATCTCCGTCGCGCGCGCGCTCATGGTCGGGGAGTTCATCGCCGCGTCGGTGCCGGATGCGGCCGCTCGGCGTCATGCGCCTTCGCGAGGCCGAAATCCAGCACCTTGACCGTGCCGTCGTCCCGCACCTTGACGTTGGCCGGCTTCAGATCGCGATGGATGATGCCTTGCTCGTGCGCCGTGTCGAGCGCGTCGGCAATCTGCTTCGCGATGGCGCGGCGCGTCGGCGAGCGGGATCGGCCCGCGCCTCGATGCGATCCGCCAAGCGTCGGCCCATCGACCAGCTCCGATGACCAGGCGCCCGCCGGCGCCGGTGGAGCCGGCCGGCGGCGCCTCTTCGAAGCCGTAGATGTGCGCGATGTTCGGATGGTTGAGCGACGCCAGCACCTGCGCTTCGCGCTCGAATCGCGCGAGCCGCTCGGGATCCGCGCGAGCAGATCTCGGGCAGGACCTTCAGCGCGACGTCGCGGTCCCAGCTTGGTGTCGCGGGCGCGATAGACCTCGCCCATGCCGCCCGCGCCAATGGCGCCGGAAATTTCGTACGAGCCGAATTTCGTCCCAGGTGTCAGGGCCATGTTGAGGAGTGGCGATTATACAGTGCCGGCCAGGGCTGGGTTGAGCTGGGTTGGAGACCGGGCTGAGCCCGGACTTACGCCGCCGGGTGCACGGACAGGATGAGACCGGACGTTCGAGCCACGTTCTTCTTGCGGCAATGCGGGCAGATGGTACTCGCTTGTACGTCTGGTAGCCCTGGTAGGCGGGCCGGCCCGCGCAGACGAGCTCGACGCTGCGCTGGCAGGACGCGCAGATGACCTTCAGCGTTTCACGTGTGATCGGCGCGGCGACAACCATGCTGCTCATGGTATCAGGTGCGAGGTTTGCGGCGCAGCGCAACATCGCGGGTGCGCAAAAAAGCCGATCTGGCGCGCGACTGCGCGAAAATCCACAGGCCGCACGCGCCGGTGATTCGAGACTAATTTCTGTCCAGGCGCAGACTTCAGACTGACCCGGCGGCGTTTGTACCTGACAGGTACAAACGCGTCATTGGCACTCTTGATGCTGATCAATTTTGTGCCTGCCGTCGCTGGGCTACGACAGACGGAAAGTAGGCAGCACATGACCTTCCTCAAAAGGTCAGACTCGATCGTCCTCGCCGCGGTCGCGGCACTCTTGATCATCATGACGCCGCAGATGGCTGGAGCCGGCACTATCAGCATCTACGGAATCCCCGACCACATAAGGCATCAGCCCTATCCCTGCATCTTTGCCGGGAATGACGGATGCAACAAGGATCCGGCAGGCTGGCCGGCGCCGACTGAGAGCACCACGAACGACTGGAGCGCCGCCACGCTGTACCGTGAATTACACGGGTGCGGACTTCACAGCGTGGAGCGCCGCTGCGGGCTCCGCGTTCGTCCTGGGGTTGGACTTCAACACGAACGTGTCGCACGCGAAGCTGCAGACGCTGACCATCGACTTCTATGGCGCGGGCGGCTGCTGGTTCGTCGTCATATGCGTTCTGGCCGCTCCGGAGGGTCCAGACGCCGGACCTTCACAACGGCGACGGGTACGCAGACTTTGTCTTCGCGGCAGGTTGCGCGGGGACGCCGGTGGCCATTGGTTCAACCTGGCTTCTTCTCCTGCTCGACGTACACGCCGTTCACCGTGCCGGGGGCAGCGAACCGGGTCCAGTTCTCGTTCCGGTACACCAGTAACCTGACGACGGAGACGAAGATCTGTACCTGATTCAAGGCACGACTCAGCCGCTTCCCGATGTCCCCGAGCCGGCCACGCTCATGCTTCTGAGCACGGGCCTGTTCGCGGTTGCCTGGAAGCTGCGCCGTCGCGCGTAAGTCCGTCCTCTATCACCTGTGCGCGTCGCGCGCGTGGCGCGGCGCGCCCGGCACGCTCAGCGAATGCGTCTTGCCGGTACCGGTGCGCCGTTACCGGCACTTCGCATGTACCGAATCACGCGGCCGTCGGCGCCGCGCACGAACGTGTAGCGCACGCTGCCGTCCTTCGTGGCGAATTCGGTCGCGGACACCGGGAAGATCTCGCACGCCAGGCTGCGCCAGGGGCGTGACCGTGAGGTGGTCGCCCGTGCGCGTCACCTTCACCAAGACCCCGTTCAGTGATTCGTATTCGCCGGCACAGGCATCGAGCCGCGCCGGAGCGACGGCGACGAAGACCGGCCTCGGCCGCGGCGCCGCGGGCTCAATGCGCGCGGCCAGGTCGTCGATCTTCCACTCCTTCACGCGCGCCTTGGACGCGCGGCCGTCAGCGCCAATCTCGAACGTCCACGTCCAGAGCACCGTCGATGTCCGGAAGGTGAGCGGGCTCGTGGGAATGAGCGGCAGCTTGCCCAGGCCGCTGACCTGCACGAACGCCGCGCTACCCTCGCGCGAGACGACGAACGTGCCGACGTCATTGCCGCGATAGGTGCCGACGATTCGGTCGAGATCCGCCGCCGTCACATCGACCGCCGGCGGCTCGGCCACGGGCATGCCGGCCGCGATGGCCGCGATCCGGTGCGCGGTGGCCTGAATCGGCGGCGTGGCGTAGGACCGGTTCGACAGAATCGCCACGAACACGCGGTCGTCCGGCATGCGCACCATGTACGACAGGAACCCGTAGGTGCCGCCCGTGTGCTCCTGGACGCGATGGCCCTCGTACGATCCGAGATCCCACCCGTACCCATAGTTCGTCGGCGAGCCGTCCTTCAACCGATACGACGTGAGCATCCGGTCGATCGACGCCGGCGACAGCACGCGCCCCGCCCGCAACGCGTCGTCCCATCGCCCGAGATCGTCCACCGTGGAGAGCAGGGTCGCCGCGCCGCCGGGCAGGAAGATGCGGCTGCGCACCTGCGCGAGGTTCACGGTCTGGTCGCCTTGCTGGTCATAACCCGTCACGCGCATCGGGATGACCTTCCGCCGGTCGTTGTAGAACGTGTGGGTCATGCCGGCGGGCGTGAAGATCCGCTGCTCGAGATAGGCGGCGTAGCTCGTACCGGATGCCTGTTGGACGATGGCACCGAGCAGGTTGTAGCCCCAGTTCGAGTAGGCCCAGCGCTCGCCCGGCGCGAAATCCGGCGGCAAATCCTTGACCCAGTCGCCGAGCACGTCGATGAGCGGGCTCTCCTGCGACGCCGTCGCGCGCAGGTCCGAGGTGTCCGACAACGCGCTCAGGCCGGACGTGTGCGTCAGCAGATGCTCGATCGTGATGTGGGCGCCGTGCGTGGGATAGGCGGGCAGGAACTTCGTGATGTCGTCCTGCAGCGACAGCTTGCCGTCTTCTGCCAGCTTCAGAATCGCGGCCGCGGTGAACGGCTTCGACAGCGAGGCCAGCGCAAAGACGTGATCGGGCTGCAGCGGCACCTGCAACTCGAGATTGGCGAGACCATAGGCCTTGCGGAGCAGCACCTCGCCGTCTTTCATCACCAGCACGGCCGCACCGGGCTGGTCGGGGGGATACGCGGCGCTCATCAGGTCGTCGATGGCCCGCGCGGTCCCGCCAGTCTGGGTGGCGCCGACGCCGGCGGTCAGTGCGGCGGCGAGCAGCAAGCCGGCCAGGGCGCGGGAAGTGCGGGCGGATGCCATGACGCGCCCAGTGTACGCCGGGGCCCCGCGGCGCGCGACCACCGCGGCCTGGAACAGGGATAGGCGCTAGAATCGTGGAGAACCGAGGCCTCTTACATGTCGAATCGAGCCGTCATCATGCGCGTGTGTGCCGTTCTTGTCCTTCTTTCCTCACTGGTCGCCTGTCAGCAATCGCCGAGCCAGGCTGCGGCCCCAGCCGCGGCGCCGCAGACGCCCCAGGCGCCGTACAATCGCGCGCTGACCGATACCGCACGCGTGCTGGCCGGCATGCTGCCCGAAGATCCGGCACGCTTCACCAACATCACGAACCAGCCATCCTGGCAGGCGTACCACAAGGACATGGACGCCGGCTGGGTGGACGACACCCAGAAGCGCACGACGCTCGTGAACGAATGGCGCGACCGCGAGCTGGGCACGCTGGTGTCCGGCTGCCGGACGCTGATGTATCCGTTTGCCGGTCCCGACATTCTCAACGCCTATCAGTTCTTCCCGAAGTGCGAGTCCTACGTGCTCTTCGGACTCGAGCAGCTGGGCACCGTGCCGCAGCTCGATCGACTCGCGCCGGCGGACGCCGACCGGCTCGTGGCCGACCTGAAAGAGGCCCTTTCCGACCTGTTCTTACGCCACTACTTCATTACGAAGAGCATGATGACCGAGCTGTCCACGAGCTACATGAATGGGACGCTGCCGGTGGTGTTGCTCATGCTCGCCCGGGTTGACGCACACATCGTCAGCGTCGAGCGCGTCACGCTGGCTGAAAACGGCATTGCGGTCGGCAATCTCGCGGTGACGACGGCGCCGCCGCGGGTGCGCCCGGCGCAGCGGCGGCGCCATCGCCGGTGAAGGCCTTGCGCGTGACGTTCCTGGAAGCGGGATCTGATCGACCGCAGACGGTGATCTATTTCCGCGCGCAGGCCGAGAACGCCGGCCTCAAGAAAGTCGTGGCGGCCTACCTTCGCCAGCTGGCGCCTGCGACGACGATGCTGAAGTCGGCGTCGTACCTGCTGCACGACGAGCAGTTCTCGTCCATCCGGTCCGTGATTCTGGAGTCGTCAGCCGCGATCCTGCAGGACGATTCGGGCATGCCGTACCGGTTCCTGAACAAGCCGGAATGGCGGCTCAAGCTGTACGGCAAGTACACGAAGCCGGTGTCCGACTTCAACTACGGGTTCCAGCCCGATCTCGATGCCGCGTACAAGAAGGCGAATCCGCCCGAACTGCCGTTCTCGTACGGCTATCACTGGCGCGACGGCAGCTTCGGCGTGATGCTCGCCACGCGCGTGGGGCCGGAGCCGGTCAACAAGTAACTGGATGTAGGGCGGGGCTTCAGCCCCGCCGTGCTGCGTCAGTCGAACGTCAGCACGGCCAGCACGACGATCGACACGGCGATCAGGAACATCACCTTGCCGACGGCCTGCATGCGGGCCATCGCCGCGGCGTCGCCATTCCGGGCCCGCCGCAGCTGTCCGTGCATGTAGCCGATGAGCGCGGTCAGCACGACGACGAGCGTCAGCTTCAGGTGAAACGTCCACGGCAGATTGCCGACGCTTCCGAACCCGCCCCATTTGAACGCGAGCAGGCCGAGGCCGCTGAGCCAGAGCAGCGTGATGCCGATGTCGCCGACCCGGCTCATGAGCGGCGGAAACCTGGCGAGGACCGGGCGTTCCGCCGGCGCCGCCTTGTTGATGAGGCCCATCATCACCATGCCGGCGAACGACACCGACAAGCCCATTGCGAGGCCGAGGAAGTGGAGGATCAGGAGAACGTGGTTCAGGGTGTCCATGGGTTGTGGCCCTGAATGTGCCAGACCTGCGCGTCAAACGCAACGCCCGGCGCCGCGCGGCCGGCGCAAGGCGGGCGCGCTTGTGGCAGCGTGCGCAGGGCGGTAGCATGAATGGTTGGGCCCTCCTCGGGGGGGCTGCACAGAACAGAGCGGAGGCTCACATGCTCAAAGTATTCGCCCTCTCGGTCGCGATGGTCGCCACGGCGGCCGTCACCCAGACTCAATTCGTGCGCCCGTCGGACACGGACGTCAAAAGCCTGATCGGCCAGGTTGGCCAGTCACGCGATCGTTTCCAAGGACGCGCTCGACTCGAAACTGAAGAGTTCCATCGTTCGAGGCGCGAGCGGCGAGGTCAACGTGGACAAGTTCCTCGACGACCTGAAGCGCAACGCGGACCAGATGCGGGACCGCTACAACTCGGACTACGCCGCGAGCACCGAAGTGCTCACGTTGCTGCGCCAGGGCACGGACATCCACACGTTCATGTCGAACCAACAGGGCGCGTTCAAGGGCAAGAGCGAGTGGGAGGCGTTCGCCTCCGTCCTGGGCACGCTCGCCACGGCCTACGGCACGTCATTCCCGCTGCCGCAGGGCGCGAGCGCCAGGCGCATGAACGACAAGGAAGTCGCCGTCATCGCCGATACCGTGGCGCTGAAGGCCGATCAGTTCCGCAAGGCGGCCACCAACGCCATGAAGACCGCGAAGGCCGATCCGAAGCTGGTGTCGTCGGTGGAGGCCGGCGCGAAGGCCGTCACGTCGGCGGCGAAGTCGCTCAAGAGTCAGCTGTCGAGCCACAAGCCGGCGACCAACGAGGCGCGCCTTCTGGCGGAACAGGTGACCAAGCTCAAGTCCTTGCTGGGCCAGCAGCCGCCGGTGGGTGAGTCCACGACGGCGTGGGACGGCATGTCGGCCGGGATGAAGACGATCAGCCAGGCGTTCAATCTGCCAGGCATCTAGACGAAAACAGGGCGAGGACCCGGGAGGGTCCTCGCCCTGCCTCGCGCGACGCGCTACTTCTTGATCGGCGTGAACTTGAACTTCTGGCCGCCGACGCTGGCTTCGGCCATCAGGCCCTTCTTGGCCAGCGTGAACACGGCCACGCCCTGCATGTACTTCGCGTCCTTCGACGCGCCTTCTCCGGCGGCGACGGCGCTGACGCCCGCGGACCACTCGAACTTGTCCTGCTTGAACCGGTCGAGCGTGTCCTTGGTTTCAAAGAAGATCACTTCGGAGAACGTCTGGCCGCCGAGCTGCGCGCCGATGGTGAGCTGCGTCATGCGCGCGTCGCCGACATAGGCGCCCTTTTCAAACACGCGGCCGTCGCCGCTGGCGGCCCCGATGCCCGCCCCGCCCTTGCCGATCGTCGGGAAGACGACGTAGCCATACGAGGCGGTGAACCACTTCGCCAGGGTCGGGTCTGACTTCTTGAACGAATCGACCGCGTCGGCCACCGCTTTGGCGTCCTTGTCGGCCTGTGCCTGCCACGCGCGCACCGGCACGATGCCGGCCAGGGCGACGATGGCCACGAGGCTCGCAAACTTCAATGTCTTCATAGCTGTTCTCCTTGTGTGGGTGCCAGATGCACCTACCACCCACCAGCCTACCGTCGCTCCCCGGCCCCGCGCAAGCAGGGCGACACGCCATCGGCTATCCTTGCGGCGAACAGATCATCCTGGGGGGCACATGACGGAACGCGGTGTGGACATCGGCGTGCGCGTGCGGATCGTGGCGGCCATGATCGTGATGGGCGTCCTGGTGTGGGCGCCGGCGCGGCCCGACGCGGCGCGCGGACGTCAGGCGGCTTCCGGGGCCGCCTCGCTGCCCGCGCGGCTGACCGACGCCGAATTCTGGGCGCTCGCGTCCGACATCTCCGAGCCCGGCGGCTACTTCCGCATCACGGACAACTACACGTCCAATGAGATCGAAGTGGGCCAGCTCGTCACCGGGCTGCGCGAGCGCCAGCTGACCGGCGGCGTGTACCTCGGCGTCGGGCCCGAGCAGAACTTCAGCTACATCGCCGCGATCCAGCCAGCCATGGCGTTCCTCATCGACATCCGCCGGCAGGCCGTGATGCAACACCTGATGTTCAAGGCCATGTTCGAACTGTCGAAGGATCGCGCCGATTTCCTCTCGCTGCTCTTTGCCAGGGCGAAGCCGAAGGATCTGGACCCGGCCGCGCCGATCCAGACGATGTGGCAGGCGTACTTCGCGACCACGGCCGACGCCGCGCTCGCGTCGAAGACGCGCGAACGCGTGGTCGATCAACTGGTCAAGACGCACAAGTTTGTGTTCACCGACGACGAGCGGTCGCAGTTGGATGGCGTGATTGCGGCCTTCGTGCAATTCGGCCCCGGCATCACGACCCGCGGCACCATGGCCGGCGGGCGGGGCGGTGGCGGCGGCAACAACGTGACCTTCGCGGACCTGACGGGCTGGTCACTCGACGCCAGCGGCGTGCCGCAGAGCTTCCTCTCGACCGACGCGAACTTTCAGATCGTGAAGGCGCTGCACGACAAGAACCTGATCGTGCCGGTCAGCGGCGACTTCGGCGGGCCGAAGGCGCTCCGCGCGATCGCGGCCTACCTCGGCAGCCACGGCGGCCGGGTCACCGCGTTCTACGTGTCGAACGTGGAGCAGTACCTGTTCCAGGACGGCAAGCAGCAGGCGTTCTACGGCAACGTGGCGGCGATGCCCCTCGCCGACGGCAGCGTCTTCATTCGGCCCTACGCGTTGCGCCGCGGCGCCGGCGCGGGCAATCCGCTCTGCCACATCGGTGCGTTTCTCAAGAGCGTGCAAGCCGGGCGCATGAACTCCAACAACGAGGCGACCGCCTGCGCGTTGTGACCCCCGAACCCGCTGTGGGCGCGCGTTCAGTCCCGGGTCTTGCCGTGCCCGAGGTCAATCGGGGTGTAGCGCGCGTTGGTGTAATCCGCGTTGGATTCGAAGCTCAGCTTGATCTGCGAGCCGCCGATCGTGGTCACGAAATTGTTGCCGCGCTCGCGCCATTCGAGATTGTGCGACGCCTTCCGGGGCAGCAGCCATCCCAGCTTCTTGTCCGGTTCGAAAGTCACCTGCACGCGAACGACGTCGGTCTGTGACTGGACCCAGAGTTCGGTCATGTGCACGGCGCCGGTCTCGGGATCGATCCACAGGCGGCCCCAGGATTCGGCGTTGCCCGGGATCTGGCTGAGCACCCTCGGGCCGTCCTTGGCTTCCTTGAAGCCCAGGCCGTAGGTCTGAACGCCGTTGATCTTCTTGCTGCCCTCGAGCTTGTACGTGAGCTTGGCCTCCTGGGCCGCCGAGACGTACTGCAGCGCCATCACCGGATCGGTGTACCACACCACGACGTTGTGCAGGAGAAACGCGGCGTGCTCGCGCACGTACTGCTGCGCGAGATCCACGTGTGCCTGGGTCGGTTGCGAGAGGGCGTCGACGACGCGCGGCCGATGGTCGCGCAGGGGCCGTGTGTCGACCGCGTATAGATCGCGGAGGCCCGCCAAACGATCGTCGAACCGGACGAGTACCATGTCCGCCCCGATGCGCTGCGGCACGCGTCGGTCGGCGCCGCTCGACGTTTCGATCAGGACGAGTGTCTCGTCGAGCGTGACGCCCGAGACGGTCGTGGCATATTTCTCCACGTAGGCGCGGGCCGCCTTCTGAAGCGCGACGGGATCCGGTGTCTGGCGCGCGGTCAGGCGTGGCGTCAGCACCGCCACGCACGCCGCCAGAATGAGGGCTCCACGCAGAACAGACCATGCGTCTCTTCGCAGCTTACTGCAGCCGCGCCTCGAGTTCGCGTCGTACGAGCCACTTCAGTACGGCCGCGCGGGGCCCGCGCGATAGGCCAGCGTCCACGAGACGCGGCCGCCCTGGGCCGAGCGCAGGCGGATGACGCGCAGTCCACCGGTGACCTGACTGGATACGACGTCCGCGCGCCCATCGATGGTCGCGCCGGCGAACGTGAAACCGTCCGGTTCGGTCACGTAGATGTCGTAGGGATCACCCGCGACCAGATCGCTCGCGCCCTGCAGCGTCGAGCCGGTCCAGGCGACGTCGGACACGTCCATGGCTCCGCACGACACGTGGCGATTCGTCGCCACCAGCTGGGGATGCGGCTGGCGCTCGCGCAGGCAGAAGACCTGGACGCCGAACCGCGGATCGATCGGGCCGGGCGCGAACGTCTGCCGGAACGTGCCGAGGAACGTCCGCGTCCAGAACTCGAACGCCAGGTACTCGCGATCCGCCGCCAGGCCAAGGTCGCTGACGCGGATCGCCGCCTCGCCGCCGGTCCGCGCGAGCACCATCCAGCGCTCGTAGGGCCGGTCGACGTCGACCGCGTAGAGGTAGTGCGTCGAGAGCGGCTGCGTGGCGTCGAAGGTGCGCGGGCCGCTGCCCGACATCTCGATGGCCGCGCGGCCCAGCGCCTCCGATCTCGTCGGCTCCACGTCGTAGATCTGGCCCGGCACGGCGAACAGGACCGGTGAGGCCCGGCGGGCGGCTTCCGCGCGTTCCGTCCGGTACACCGCCGGGGGGTCGGTCAGCATCAGGATCGATCCCGTCAGCGACGTGATGGTCGTCGCGCGATACGCATCGGGCTGCGTCAGTTCGATGTGATCCGGATCGTTGCGCCAGACGACGTTGTTGAAGGAGTTGTATTCGGAGAAGCCGCCGTAGCCGAAGCCGTCGTTGCCGACGCGGCAGCCGTCGAAGAGCCCGATCAGCTCCGGACGGACGCCCCAGCACATCAGCTTGAAGACGTCCGGGCCCAGTTCGCGCGTGATGCCGGAGGCAAACGCCCGGAACACGGCCTCCCGGTCGAGCTGCTTGCGATCGAAGTAGTCGGCGTAGCTGTTGTAGCCCTCGTACCGGAGGTGCCGGAGCGCGTCGACCTTGAAGTACTGCCAGCCGGAGGCTCGCAGCGATCGATACACCGGCAGGACGAGATCGGCGAGCGTCCGCGGATTCGAGCCGTCCATGATGTAGCCGACCCAGTTGCCGCGCGCGGGCCGTCCGTCGGGGTCCTGGATGAAGTACTCGGGATGCGCGAGGGCGTAGTCGCCGGTCCGCGAACGACACGTTCGTCCACAAGCCCGGAACGAGGCCGCGGCTGGTGATCGCGGCCTTCAGCCCGTCGAGTCCGCCGGGGAACTTCTGGTTCGGCGTGAGCCAGTGCGACGGCACGCCAATCGGGTTCTGCTGAAAGCCGTCGTCAATCTGCACGTACTCGTAACCGAATGGGGCCAGGGTCTCCGCGAGGACCGCGGCGGTCGCATCGATGTCCTGCTGCGTGACCCGATCGCGAAACGCGTACCAGGAGGTCCAGCCGGCGACGGACTTCTTCCACGGCTGATACGTCCACGGCTGGAAGTACTTCAGGCCGCGGTGCTTCTGGTAGTAGCGGGGCCGGAAGCGCAGGACGACCTCCGATCCCGACGCGCGCAGCCGGAACGAGCTGGCGCCGGCGGTGCCGGCTTGAGGTTCGACCGTGACGGACGCGCCGGCGTCGAACGACAGCACCCAGTCGCGCGCGCGGTCGTACACGGCGCGATTCCGCTGGTTGTGGCTGGGGCCGATGGCCGAGCGCACGATTGGCGTGGTGTCCGCCGGCCGATCGACTTCGACGGCGATCGCCTCCGGGCTGGCCGTGACGGTCATGTCGATGGCGACGCCCGAACGGCCGGTCGCCGTCCACTTGACCGCCTGGGTGAGGGCGCCGTTCGAGTCGCCCGTGACGGTGCGCATCTCGGGTGCCGCGGCCGCATCGCTGCTGCCGACCGTGCCGACGGCAACGTCGCGGCCGTCATAGGTGAGCGTGAGGCGACCGGATTGCGGGTCCACCGACACGGACGCCGCCGCATTCGGCGGCTCACCGGCGGTTTGCCTGGCGGCAGGGCGCAAGGCCGCTGCGGCGACGATCGCGGTCAGCAGGAGCAGTGAGGCACGGCGCATGCGCCAGAGGATATCGCAGCCGGTTTCACGCGGCTGGCGTCACTTCACGACGACCTCGTCCGCGAAGAGCCACGACGGCGTACCCGCGCCCGGATGGCCGGGCGGCAGCGGACCGGCGTTGCGCCCGACGACCCGGAGTACCGGGCGCGGGTGCCGGCGGCAGGACGACGTCGAACGGCTGCAGGATGGCGCCATCGCGCATGACGGGAATATCGGCCCGCGCAAGACCGGCGGGCTCCACTGCGGCGCCGTCGGACGACCACGACAACTCGACCCGCGACGGCATCACGATCCACGAGCGGATGTTCTGGAGGAATGCCGTCGATACGCTGGTGACCGGCTGAACCGATCCCGAGATCGACCACCGCGTCCACGTCGGGACCGAGCCAGCCCTGCCACAGGCCGTCCGCGTGATCGAGGCTGCCGCGGAGGCCGTCAGTCAGCGTCCAGTCTCCAGTGCCCGGGTATCGCTTGTCCGGCGGCGTAACCAGCCGCACCGTGGCGCCCGTCGCGCGGTGGCGCTCCATGTTGAGCGTCCGCTCGCCCAGGATCGGATCGCGGCCGACAAACGCCTGCAGGCGATACCGGCCGTCGCCGCCGAGCGTCGTACCGGTCGGACGACGATCGGCGAAGACGCGTTCGGCGGGCGGCCGTCGCGGGTCATGCGGACCACCACGCCAGGCGCCGGGTCGATGCGGATGCGCGCGGCCGCGCGTGTCCGGGGTCATAGGCGATCGAGAGCGCAGCAGGTCGCGATCCGCCGGCCCGACGGCCACGCCCATGGCGCGCAATCGCGGCAGATGGTCCGCGTCCAGCCGCGCCTGCAGCGATGCGAAGTCGCGCGGCCCGCTGCTCCACATCACGTCCGCGAACGCGAGCACGCGCGGGAACGCCATCAGATCCAGGTTCGCGGGAGAGACGATGTGCTCGCTCCAGAGCGGTGTTTCGCCGCCGAGCACGCGCCGGGCCGACGCGGCGTCGAAGTCGGCCGGCACTGGCTCGAAGGCGTAGACGCGCTCGAGCGTCAACTCCCGCGCCGACCGGTTCAGGTAGGTCCACTCGCTCGGCGATGCGATGACGTCATGTCCGGCGAGCACCGCGCGCCGCGTCCACGAACTGTCCTGCCACGACTGAATCGTCGCGTCGCCCAGCCGGGACCCGCCGTTCAGGATCTCGTTCCAGCCGATCAGCCGGCGGCCGTGAGACGCCAGGTACTTCCCAATCCGCGCCACGAACCACGCCTGCAGCTCCTCCTCGTCCGCGAGGCCCTCCCGCCGCATCAGCGCCTGGCAACTCTCGCACGCGCGCCAGCGATCCTTCGGCACTTCGTCGCCGCCGATGTGGATGTACGGCGACGGGAACAAGGCCATCACCTCGTCCAGCACGTCCTGAAGGAACACGAACGTCGATTCCTTGCCGGGACAGTACACGTCGGCGAACACGCCCCAGGTCGTCGCGACCTTCAGCGATTCGCCCGTGCATCCAAGGTCGGGATTCGACGCGAGGGCGGCCACGGAATGGCCGGGCATCTCGATTTCCGGCACCACCGTGACGCCGCGCAGCCGCGCGAATTCGACGACATCGCGGATCTCGTCCTGGGTGTAGAAACCGCCGTAGCGGGAGCCGTCGGTCTCGGTTCGCCAGGCGCCGATCGCGGCGTGAGCTCCGGATGCTTGGTGATGGCGATGCGCCAGCCCTGGTCCTCCGTGAGGTGCCAGTGGAAGACGTTCATCTTGTAGCGCGACAACAGATCGATGTGCCGCTTGATGACGTCGGCGGGGAAGAAGTGGCGGCCGGCATCCACCATCGTTCCGCGCCAGGCGAACCGAGGCGCGTCGTGGATGGTGACGGCCGCGATGGTCCAGGCTTTCGGCCGCGCGCCTCGAGGGTCGTCGAAACTCGGCGGGAGCAACTGGCGAAGCGTCTGGACGCCCCACAGCGCGCCGGCGGGGGAAGCGCCTCTGATGCGCACGCCGGTTCCGTCCACCGTCAGGTCGTACGACTCGTCGATGCCGGTCGCTGGTAGGGCGTCGATCACGATCGCGCCTGGTCTCATCGCGGTGGCGCCCGTCTCGACGCGCACGGTAAACCCAGTACGCGTGCGCACGGCATCCGCCAGCAACGCGGCAATCTCATTCAGCCGCGGTGCGGGCGATGCGATGACGATGGAGACGGGACTCGTGAGCACGAACGGCGCCGCACCCGGCGGCGTGTTGGCCTGCGACACGCGCGGCAGCAGCGCCGGCGATGCGGCCGGCTGCTGGTCCACGGCCGCGCGCGGCTGAACGCCGCTCAGGGCCAGCACCGCCACGGCCACCATGCCGACACGCACGCCCGAACGAAGCGCAATCACGCGGCCCATTATGGCGCGGCCGACTCCGCCCCCGCCCTGTGGAATACCGCGCGCGAGGCAGGCGGGGCCCGCCGCGGCCGTCGCCTTCACTGAGGCGACGGCGCCATCGGCATTGGCAAGCCTGTTGCTTGATCATTTCTGATGATGGGGCATTTCAGGCGAACACGCCGGGTCGCGTGGGCCGGACTGGCCGTGCTGGCCGTCAATCTGGCGTTCCAGGGGTGCGAATCACCATCAACGCCGTCGCCCGTGTGTCAGTACATGGTGTCTCCCGCCACGGTCGCATCCTGCATGTCGGGTGGCACCGACCTCACGCTTCAGGTGTCGACGCCGGCGGGTTGCGCATGGACGGCCTCGACGAGCGTTCCGTGGATCGCGTTGACGAGCGCGGCCTTCGGATCGGGCGCGAGCGTGCTCCGTGTCCGGCTATCCGACAATTGGGACGCTCCGCGAGAAGGCGTGGTGAGGGTGCAGGGCACGCAGCCGAGCGGGGCGGCGGAGGCGCGCATCGAGCAGGCGGGCTGCCGCTACTGGGTGAGTCAGGAGGTGTTCACGTTCGGGTCGTCCGGCGGCCAGGGTGTCTTCGAGGTGCTGCAGCAGAGCGACCCCGTGACGTGCGGCGGCCCGCTGCAGAATGCCTGCTGGTGGTCGGCGGTGGCTGACGCGCCGTGGATCACGGTGACCACCGTCATGCCGCGCGTTGGCGACGACCGTGTCACGTTCGAGGTGGCGCCGAGTGGCGGCTCGGCGGCACGCACCGCGGCCATCACCGTCCGCGACAAGGTCATTCGCGTCACGCAGTGGTAACGCGTGCGGTCGGGCCGCACGCGGCGATTCAGTTCTTGGCCCGCCCGAACGTGCTCAATCCGAGCGTGGCGTAGATCGGGCACCAGCCGATGAGCCCGGTGGCCACGAACACGAGGCCCAACCAGCCCCACGGCGTCTGCGGCCCGACGAACACGAGCGAGACCAGGCCAAGGCCGCCCAGCACGCGGACGATGCGATCCACCTGGTGTTCGTTTCGATTCAGCAATGACATCACGGCGCTCCCTTGGGACCCGAGGGGGCCCGATGGGTGAGAGCCTGATTCGGCGCGAAGGGTTCAGACGGCGGTAACATGCGGCCCCTTCCGCGTCATGTGCAACAAAGCGCAGCGATACCACGCTGAAGTTTCTTTCACGCGTGCGTGTTTTCCGTTGCGCGCGCAACCGGGGGCTATGCTGGGAGGACGTGACGCGCGCGGCGGAGCGATTCGCGTGCATCGAGGGACATCATGACTGCGAGACTTCTCCTGGGTGACGAAGCGGTGGCGCGTGGCGCGATCGATGCGGGCATCGCGGGCGCGTTTTCCTATCCCGGCACGCCGGCCACCGAGATCTTCGAGTACATCAGAGCACGACGCCGCGGCGCGGCGGCATCGTCCGCGATGTGGTCGGCCAACGAGAAGGTCGCCTACGAGGAAGCGCTCGGCATGTCCTACGCCGGGCGGCCGCGCCCTGGTCTCGATGAAGCACGTCGGGCTGAACGTCGCCGCCGATCCATTCATGAACTCGGCGCTCACGGGCGTCAACGGCGGCCTCGTGCTGGTCGTCGCGGACGACCCCGGCATGCACTCGTCGCAGAACGAGCAGGACAGCCGGTTCTACGCCGAGTTCGCGCAGCTGCCGATGTTCGAGCCGTCGACCCAGCAGGAGGCCTACGACGTGACGCGGCGAGCGTTCGAGTACTCCGAAGCGATCGGCCTGCCGGTCGTCGTGCGCCTGGTGACGCGCCTCTCGCACAGCCGCGCCAACGTCGTCACGCGCCGCGGGCGAGCCGGGCGATGCGCGTCCGCTCGCGCCGCCGGCCGCTGCCGACGCCGGACGACTGGATGCTCGTGCCGGCGAACGCGCGCAAGCGGTTCGCGAAGCTGATTCAGATCGCAGCCGCGGCTGCTCGAGGACTCCGAGCGCGATCCGGCGAACCGGCTGACGCTGGCCGGCCGGTGCGGCATCATCGCGGCCGGCATCGCGCACAACTACTGTCAGCGAAGCGCTGGGCGGCACGCGGCGAGTCTCTCGCTGCTGCAAGATCGGGCGCTATCCGCTGCCGGTCGCCCTGGTCCGCGAGCTGGTGGACCACTGCGACGAGATCCTGGTGGTCGAGGACGGCTATCCGTTCATCGAGCGGCGGCTGAACGGGCTGCTTGGGCCTGCCGGGCAAGGCGATCCGCGGCCGGCTGACGGGCGACGCTGCCGGCGAGCGGCGAACTGACCCCGGACTTCGTGGCCCGCGCGCTCGGCCGCGAGGCGGCCGCCATCGGCGCGCGCCGCGTCGACGACCTGGCCGCGCGGCCGCCGCAGCTCTGCCGGGGCTGCCCGCACGCGGACAGCTTCAAGGCCATCGTCGAAGCGACCGCCGGCGCTTCGCCAATCCGATTCTGTTCAGCGACATCGGCTGCTACACGCTGGGCGTGCATGCCGCCGTACCGGGCGGTCCACTCCTGCGTGGACATGGGCGCGTCGATCGCGATGGCGCACGGCGCGGCGCAGGCCGGCGCGCACCCGGTGATCTGCACGATCGGCGATTCGACCTTCGCCCACTCGGGCATGACGCCGCTGATCGGGGCGGCGCGCAGCGAACGCCAACATGACCGTGTTCATCCTCGACAACGCCACGGTGGCGATGACCGGCACGCAGGAGTCGATGGCCTCCGGCGAGCGGCTGCATCGAGATCCTCCGCGGCCTGGGCGTCGATCCGGACCACCTGCACGTCATCGAGCCGCTGCCGCGCGCTGCACGCGGCGAACGTCGAGCTGATCAGGCGGGAGATCGAGTACCGCGGCCTGAGCGTGATCGTCCCGACGCGGGCGTGCATCCACGTGCAGGCGGAAACAGCACGAGATCGCCAGCCGAGCCGCGCGCTCGCGTACGGGGATCGACCGATGACGACCAGTGACGGCACGGCGAGCGACGACGCCGTGCAACAGAACGTCATCCTGGCCGGCGTCGGCGGGCAGGGCATTCTCACGATCGCCGAGGCGATCTCGGGCGCCGCGCTGCGGCGGGGCCTGCAGGTGAAGCAGGCCGAGGTCCACGGCATGGCCAGCGCGGCGGCGGCGTGCAGTCGCACCTGCGCTTCGCCGACCGCGACGTCCACTCGGACCTGATTCCGGTCGGGCGAGGCGGACCTGCTGATCGCCGTCGAGCCGCTCGAGTGCCTGCGCTACATGCAGTACCTGAGGACGGCGGCGCGGTCGTCGTCGAGCATCAACGCGTTCGTGAACATCGGCAACTACCCGCCGGTCGAGTCGGTGCTCGAACGGCTCGTCGGCGTTGCCGCGGCACGTCGCTGATCGATGCCGAGCGGCATCGCGCGGGCGGCGGGATCGGGCCGCGCCGCGAACATCGTCATGCTCGGCGCCGCGTCGCTGTTCCTCGACCTCGAGACCGGCGAACTGGAGGACGCGATCGTCGCGAGATGTTCGCGCACAAGGGCGCGCAGGTCGATCGAAGCGAACCAGCGCGCGTTCCGCTTCGGGCGGAACGCGGGCGCAGGCGTATCTGCGACGGACTCGGTCGCGGCGGCCACTCGCGTGGCGGTCCGGCACTGGATCGACACTCTCGATGCCGAGCATCTGGCCAGCGCCAGAGGCGCCGGACGCGCCCGTCTTCGACGTCGTCGCGTTCGAGGACCGGCTCTCGGGTGCGGAGGCGCACGCGGTCGAGCGGACGCTGGTCGGTGCACGACGAGGGCCGGCGGCAGCTCTACGAGCACGAGGTCTACCAGATCGTGCAGCTGGTCGGCGCGATCTCGCCGCCGCACCACGTCTTCCTGTCGACGGACGAGCTGATCTCGGAGGAGGCGCTCGCGCGATTTCCCGGCGACCAGGTCGTGCTCAAGATCGTCTCGCCGGACATCGTGCACAAGACCGACGCCGCCGGCATCGTCTTCGTGCGCAAGGACTAGGAGACCGTGCGCACGGAGATCGCGCGCCTGATCGAGCGTGCATCGGCCGCGCGGCCGACGTCGCGCGGCGTGCTCGTCGTCGAGTACGTCGAGCGTGGCGGCCCGGGTTCGGCAACGAGCTGTTCGTCGGCGTCCGCGCGACCCGCGAGTTCGGGCCGGTGATCGCCGCCGGACTCGGCGGCATCGACACGGAGTATCTGGCGACAAGATGCGGCCCGGCCTGGCCGTGGCCAAGGCGCTCGCGACTCGAGACGACGCGCCGAGGCGTTCCTCGAGCTGTTCCGGCACGACGGCCGCCTACGAGATCCTCTCCGGGCCGGCGCGCGGGCAGCGCCGCATCGTCTCCGACGGCGAACTGCTGCGCTGCTTCCGCGCGTTCATGCTCGCTCGCGCAGCGCTTCTGCGTCGACCGCGGCGACGACGGACCGGACGTCGCCGAACTGGAGGTCAACCCGTTCGCGTTCCGCCAGCAGCGGCTGGTGCCGCTCGACGGCCGTGGCCGGCTGGCGCACCGCGACGCCGCGGCGCTGCCGGCCCGCCCGATCGAGAAACTCGCGCGTCTGCTCGAGCCGACGATCGATCGCGGTGCTCGGCGTCTCCGCCGACGAAATGAACTTCGGCCGGATCATCCTGCGCAACATCCTCGAGTGCGGCTTTCCGAAGCCGATCAGCTCCGCGTCGTCAAGCCGGGCGAGGAGACGATCGACGGCGTGCGCTGCGTGCCCATCGATCGCGGACGCTGCCGGCGCCGGTCGACCTGCTCGTCATCGCCGCGTCGGCGCGCGCCAGTTGCCGGCGATCGTCGATGAGAGCCGTCGACGAGCGGCAAGGTGCGATCGGCGATCATGATTCCGGGCGGCGTGGGCGAAACCGAGGGCAGCGAGGAGATCGCCGCCGCCGTGCGCGCGGCGATCGCGCGCGGCCGACTGCGCGCCCGGCGGCGGTCCGGTCTTCCTCGGGCCCGAACAGCCTGGGCGCCATCTCGCGCCCCGGCGGCTACGACACGCTCTTCATCCCGCAGAGCCGGCTCGACAAGCGCTGGTCGGCGCCGGGCCGGCGCGTCGCGCTCGTGTCGCAGAGCGGCGCGTTCATCGTCAGCCGCATGAGCAACCTCGAGATGCTCGATCCGAAGATCGCCGATCTCGCTCGGCAATCAGCTCGACCTCACAGTCGCCGACGTGCGTGCGGGCCATCGCCAGCGCGCGACGACATCGACGCCATCGGCGTGTACGTCGAAGGGCTTCAACGATCTCGACGGCCTGGAGCTGCTGCGGGACATCGCGCACGCGACCGCCGCAGGCAAGCACGTCGTGTTCTACAAGGCCGGCCGCACGGACTCCGGGCCGCAGCGCCGCCGCGGGGCACACCGCGTCCGTCGCCGGCGACTACGACGTGTGCCAGGCGGCCGCGGCGCAGGCCGGGCGCGCTGGTCGCCGAGACGTTCAAGGAGTTCGAGCAGATGCTCGAACTGTGCACGGCGCTGCACGACAAGCCCGTGCGCGGCGTGCGCATCGGTGCGGTGTCCAACGCCGGGTTCGAGATGCGTCGGCATCGCCGACGCGATCCGCGGCCAGCGATACCGCGTGCAGATCGCGGAACTGTCGGAGGAGTCCGCGCGCGACGCTGGCGGAGGTGCATGACGACGCGGCGGCCTCTCGCAGGCTCGTCAACGCGCGCAACCCGCTCGACCTCACGCCGATGGCCGACGAGGAGGCCTACGAGGGCGCGATCCGCGTGATGCTCGACGAGCGACGACGGTCGATGCCGTCATCGTCGGCATCGTGCCGCTGACGGCCGCCCTGCTCACGGCGCCCGAGGAACTCGGCGACCGCGCTCGCTGGCGGTGCGGTTGCCGCAGGCTGTTTGCCGAGTGCAGGGAAGCCGCTCATTGCCGTCGTGGATTCGGGCCCGCGTATGACCCGCTCGTGCGCGCGCTGCGGCAGGGCGGCGTGCCGGTGTTTCCGTCGGCCGACCAGGCCGTCCGGTCGCTCGGACGGTTCCTGTGCTACCGCACGGGCGCAAGTGTCGGGATGACGGATTGATCGGAATCCAGCCCCGGGACTTCCGAGTGGAGCCCCCGAGTCTTCGGCCCCGGGATCACTTCTCACGGAGACGCGGAGGGACGGAGTCGCGGAGAAGATCTCTTTGGTTTGGGCGGCACGCGGGCAGAGAATCCCAGGAAGTTCTTCTCCGCCCCTCCGTGACTCCGTGTGAACTGACCATCCGTCCCCTGAAGGCTTGGCCTACGCGCGGGCCTATGTTCGAACGGGGTCACCAGATTCCGACCTTGCCCTTCACCGAATCGATCAGCTTGACCGGATCGAACGCGATGCCCTTTCGGAACACGGTGTCGATCTTTCGCACGTCGGCGATCGTCACGGACGGATCGCCGGTGACCAGCATGAGGTCGGCCTGCTTGCCGACGGCAATCGAGCCGATCGTCCGGTCTCGGCCCAGGTAGATGGCGCCGTTCAACGTCGCGATCCGGATCGCCTCGAGCGGCGTGAACCCCTCTTCCACGAGCAGCTCGATCTGCCGCTGGTTGGCGTAACCAGGGATGACGCCGCCACCGCCCGTCGGATCGGTGCCGGCGACGAGCAGGCCGCCGGCCTTCGCGAACGCCAATTCGAGCGCCATCATCTTCGGAAACAGCTGCTTGTAGACGGACGTCTGTGAGTTCTGCGTCCGCTGATGGCTGGCCTCGAACTGCGTGCGCAGATCGGGCACGAGCACCTCGAGGCCGGGCGGCATCGGGCGCCCTGGCGTGAACGTCTCGAACACCGTCAAGGTGGACGTCGAGCGCCACTTTCTTGTCCACGAGCTTCTTGATGAGCGCTTTCACGGCGTCGCCGTTGATGTCCGCCGCCACGACGCTTTGCTGACCGGGCGTCTGGCCAGGGCAGACGTCCGGCTGCTTGTTGGGAAAGAAATCCGTCGCCGCCGCGAAGCCGTGCTCGAGGTTGTCGATGCCGAGGTCCGCGGCTTCGCCCAGCGTGACCGAGCAGAGGTGTCCCGTGACCTTGAGGCCGCGTGTGTGCGCTTCGTCGATGGCGGCCGCGAGATCCGCGCGCGTGATCTGCATGTACGCCTTGAACGACGTCGCGCCCTGATCGGCCCAGTAGTTCACGTGGCGCCGGGCGTCCGCTTCGCCCTTGAGCGCGGTCATTTGCAGCGAGCCCGGGCGCGGGCCGTTGAGGTACGGCGCGGTCGCATCGATCGCCGGGCCGACGATCTCGCCGCTCTCGGTGCCCCGCGCGAGCGCCAAGTCCATGAACCCGTTTCATTGCCCGCGGTTCTCATCGTCGTGACGCCGCCCGCCAGATACAGGCGCACGAAGCTGGCGCCGAGCTGGCCGTAGACGCCCGGACCCGTCGGGTAGATAGAGGTGTTCGTGCAGCATCACGAGGCCCGGCATCACGCTCTTGCCCGTGCCGTCGACCACCGTCGCGCCGGTCGGCACCGGCGTGGACGCCGCCGGGCCCATCGCCGCGATCGTGCCGTTGCTCAGGATGAGCGTCTGATCCGTCCTGCGCCGGTGCGCCCGTGCCGTCGATCACGCGCACATGCGTGATCGCGATGACGGCGCCGTCGATCTTCAGATACGGGCGGTTCGGATTCGGCGCCTGTCCGCCGGCGCCCTGCCCGCGCTGCGCGGCCACCAAGGAGACACACGCCAGCGCCAGCGCCGAAACGATCGCGGCTGTTTTCATGCCGATAGGGTAGCCGGAATCCTACGGCTGCGCGAACCGGCTCGGTCCGCACAGCCAGAACGAGACGATCGCGACGGCGGCCGCGGCGGCGACGATGGACGAGCCCGTGACGAAGTAGCCCACGAGGCTGAGCACGCCGGCGCCCTCCGCGAGAAACCAGACGCGCATGACTTTCGCCAGGACGTTCTGGTCCGTCCAATAGGCGTCCACGGACTGCCCCGGCCGCCGCCCGGGCACGGCCGGCTTGAACACGAGCCAGACCATCACGATCAGCGCCGCGGCAATCGCGGCGAACGACGGCCCCAGCAGCGCGGTCGCTTCGTCTGGCGGCAGCAGGGGCACCGCGCCGGCCAGTTTCAAGGCCCCTGCGGCGGCCGCGAGCAGCATCAGGCCGATGCCCAAGAACCGATGAAGGAGCGGCGCGGTGGCGCGAGGGGAGTTCATAGAAGCCAGAGTCTATCTCCAGCCATGGCCAGCGGGTCTATCCTTAGGTAGAGGGGCCTCGGCCCCGCGGGCCATGCCAGCCGCGCTTCGTGTTCGTCGCCCTGCGGTCGCAGGGAGCTTCTATCCCGGAGAGAAGGCGGCGCTCGGCGCGCTCGTGGACCAGTTGATCGCCGATGCCCGGCGGTCGCCCCCTGGCGCGCCGGTCCCGAAGGCGCTGATCGTTCCCCACGCCGGTTACGTGTATTCAGGCGCCATCGCCGCCAGCGGCTACGCGCGGCTCGTGCCCGCGGCCGGCCGCATCACGCGCGTCGTCCTCGTCGGCCCGGCGCATCGCGTCTGGTTCGAGGGCCTGGCGCTGCCGGGCGCGGACCGGATGGACACGCCGCTCGGCGCCGTGCGCGCGGCGTCCATCGATCTGCCGGGCGTCATCACCAGCGCTCGCGCGCACGCGGATGAGCACTCCCTCGAGGTCCACCTGCCGTTCATTCAGCGAGTCCTGGGCGATGTCGAAGTGATTCCGCTGCTGGCTGGTGAGGCATCGCCGGAGTCGGTTGCCGCGGTCTTCGATGCGCTGTGGGGCGGCGCCGAGACGATGGTCGTCGTGAGCAGCGACTTGTCGCACTACCACGCGTGGGACGAGGCGGTGCGGTTGGATGGACGATCCGCCGCGCAGATCGAGGCCCTGGGTCCGTCGCTGCACCACGATCAGGCGTGCGGCGCCACGGCGGTGAATGGTCTGCTCATCGCCGCGAAGCGGCGCGGCCTTCGCGTGGAGCGCCTGGACGTGCGCAATTCCGGCGACACGGCCGGGCCGCGCGATCAGGTCGTGGGCTACGGCGCGTTTGCGTTCTTCGATTCGATGGGGAGCGTGTGACATGACCGAGACCAGAGGCGCGACGCTGCTTCGCCTCGTGCGCCAGGCGATCGAAGCTGCCTTCGAGGGCCGGCCGGTGATCGTGCCGTCCGATCCGTGGCTGCAGGCGCCCGGCGCGGCGTTCGTGTCGCTGCACCAGCGCGCGGACGGCGCCCTTCGCGGCTGCGTGGGATCGATCGAGGCGCGTCAGCCGCTCGGCGATGCCGTGGTGTCGGCGGCGATCGGCGCCGCGTTCCGCGACACGCGCTTCACGCCGCTGCTGGCCTCCGAACTGCCGAAGATTCGGCTCGACATCAGCGTGCTGTCGCCGCTCGAGCCGCTGCCGGTGGCCAGCGAAGCCGAGGCCATCGCCCGTCTCGAACGTGCGCGGCCAGGCGTCGTTCTGCGATCCGGCTGGCGGAGCAGCGTGCTGCTGCCGAAGGTGTGGGAATCGATTGAGGATGGCGCCGAGTTCCTGAGGCACCTGAAACTCAAGGCCGGCCTGCCGGCCGCGTACTGGTCGACCGCCATCGAACTCTCGGTGTTCACGTGCGAGGAGTTCGCCGAGCCGGACGCCCGGCAGCCGGCGAACGCGGAGGCGCCATGATGGAATCCATTGCCGCGCATGAATCCCGCTACCCGGGACGCTGGTGGTCGACGCAGCCGGACGGCCGGCTGCAGTGCGATCTGTGCCCGCGCGAGTGCCGCCTGGCGGAAGGGCAGCGCGGGTTCTGTTTCGTGCGGGCGCGCGAGCACGACCGCCTCATCCTGACGACCTACGGGCGCTCGTCGGGCTTCTGCGTCGATCCGATCGAGAAGAAGCCGCTTGCGCAGTTCTTTCCCGGCTCGAGCGTGCTGTCATTCGGCACCGCGGGCTGCAACCTCGCGTGCACGTTCTGTCAGAACTGGGACATCAGCAAGGCGCGCGAATTCGACCGGCTCACCGACCAGGCCTCGCCGGAGGCGATCGCCGAGGCGGCGATTCGGGCCGGCGCCGAATCGGTCGCCTTCACCTACAACGACCCGACGATCTTCGCCGAGTACGCCATCGACGTGGCTCGCGCCTGCCGTGAGCGGGGTGTGAAGACCGTCGCGGTGACCGCGGGCTACATCAACCCGGAACCGCGCCGGGAGCTGTATGCGCTCATGGATGCGGCCAACGTGGACCTCAAGGGCTTCACCGAGGACTTCTACGTGAACGTGACCGGCGCGCACCTGGCGCCCGTCTTGGACACCCTCGTGTATCTCAAGCGCGAGACCACCGTGTGGTTCGAACTGACGACGCTGCTGATTCCCGGGCTCAATGACTCGGAGGCGGAGATTGCCGAGGAAGCCCGATGGATTGCGGAGACATTGGGGCCCGACGTGCCGCTCCATTTCTCCGCGTTCCATCCCGACTACAAGATGCGCGACGTGCCCGCGACGCCGGTGGAGACGCTGCGGCGCGCGCGCGCCCGGGCGATGCAAGAAGGCCTGCGCTACGTGTACGTCGGCAACGTGCACGACCGCGAAGGCGATGCCACGTATTGTCCGGCGTGCGGCCGCGTTGTGATTGCGCGTGACTGGTACGAGATTCTGGACTACCGGCTGGACGCGCGTGGGTGCTGCGGGTTTTGCGGCACCGCGATTGCGGGCCGCTTCGGCGCCGCGGCAGGCCACTTCGGCCGCCGGCGTCAGCCCGTCGTGCTCGGCGGTTAGATGGTCTTCTTCGCGCGGTTGCGCAGATGCCGCGCCACGCCGGTCGCCAGGCCGATCCCGACGAGCACCCACGTGCTGGGCTCGGGCACCGGCAGCGGCGGTTCGCTGAACGGCGTGACCGATCCGGGCGGGCGTGACGGCGGGCCCGGCGGCGGCCCGCCGAATGGCACCGGCGTCCCCATCGGCGGCGCGCCACCAATCGGTATCTCCGGATCGGGCGGCGGATCCAGCGAGAACGGATCGCCGCTCGGCGCGAACGGCTGGATGTTCAGATCGAACACCGGCGGCGCCGGCTCGTTTTCCAGCGCGGGCGCCATCGGTTCCATCGAGATGATGTTTCCGCACCTGGCCCGGATCGTCATCGATCCATCGGTCAGGACGGGCTCTCCGGCGCGCAGCGTCAGCGTGCGTTTGGTCCAGTACACCGCGTCGCCGACCCGGTAGGACACGTGCGCCTGCATCGTGTCGCGCAGCGGCTCGACGCGCAAGGCCAGGGGCCGCACGCTCGCGTAATGAGCCTTCACGACGGGATCGCGTTCCATCGCCGCCACGACATCCTGCGGCGAGTGCACGCCGCCGGGCACGATGGAGTAACGGAAGATCGGATGGGCGGGCGCAGCGGCCGGCGCCGCGGCCTGGGCGGTGCGTACCTGCGCCGATGTGTTCGCGACCGCCGGTGCGGCCACGCGATCGAGGCGGTGCATCACGAACAGCGTCAGCGCGAAACTGACCGCGCCCGTCGCACCGATGAGCACACGGGTCAGCCGGCGCCGACGGCGCGCCGCGGCGCGTCGGGACCCTCGATGGACCGGTGGTGGCGCGTCGCCAGTGACCGGCGGCATTGCAGGAACGTCCACGGATGCCAATATTGGCAATGAGTGTGCCAGCGGCTCCTGGTTCGGCATCCTCTGAAGATTCGCGGGAAATGAGGCCCGCGGGCGCACAGCACCGCCCGGACGGTTACGAATCTGAATCAGGATTTCAGTCTTGTGACGCCGGCGCGGAGGGCCTGGGGGCTACTGCCGCGTGCCGTTGTCGACGAACGCCAGCCGAATCGTCGCACGATCGAAGTCCGTGAGCGATGAGCCGACACGCGGGTTCATCACCGACGGGCGCGATTCGACGTGGTTGAAGCCGAGCGCATGCCCGAGTTCGTGCGTGCGCAGCAACTGGCGCCGATCCGACTTGCGGTCGAACCCAGCGTCGAGCAGCACGGCCGCGCCGGTGATCGTGCTGCCGCGCGTCATGCGGCCGCCGTAGCCCAAATTGCCTGTTTTCGCCTCAACGCCGCGGAATCGCCCGACGACGATGTGTCCCGGGCGGAAGATCTTGACCACCTCGCCAGGCTGCGCGGTTTCGACGGTGATCGTGCGGAACGTCTTGATCGTGCCGGCGGTAAAGTCGCCGAGCGCCTGCGTGAGGTCGGTGGTGAGCTGTGCGACTTCGGCGGCGGTCAATTGCTCGTCAACGGCGGCGCATCCGGCGGGCAGGTTGCCGTCGCCGTAGTTCATGACCGACGCGACAATCACCAGCGCCGGGGCCGAGGCCCACGTTTCGCGGCGGCCGCTGCGGCCCTCGAGCATCTCGTGGACGGCCGTTTCGTCGGGGCTCACGCGCGGCGCGTCGGCGCTTCGGGCCTCGGGTCTCGCATCGAGCAGCCAGAAAGTGGACAAGCACAAGAGTGTGGCTGCGATGCGACGAGGTTGCATTGGCGAGTCATTATGCAAGGACCGTGCGCGGTTGGGAAGGGCAGATTCGCGTCGTTTAGGCCTGTTTTCGGCCTTGTCTCAATCCTGCCACCGGGCAATTCGGTCAGCGGCGTTTCAGAACTGTCCGGGCCGGACCCCGGTGTTCAGGCGTGCGCGGCGAAGAGGTGCCGGGTCAGGCTGAAGAAATACTCGCCGCGCGCAGCCAGAGTGCGCAGATCCTCCGCCCACGCCTCGGCGATTCCTTCATCCAGGCAGGTGCGTGCGCGGGCGCAGACTATGTCGATGAGATTCGCACTGTAGGTGTTGGGAGCCAGATCGGCGTTGACGAGCGCGATGGCCTCCGTCGCGGTCACCGTCAGGCCGGCATCGCGAAGCAGTCGGCCCAGCACGCGCGGGAGATGCGGGTGCGGACAGTGCGTGTCCCAGCACGCAATCATCCTTCGCATGCGGGCGTCGTCACTCGAATGCCAGACACAGGATTCCCAATCCGTGTCCACGATCACGGCGCGCCCGCCCGGCTTGAGCACCCGCTTGAGCTCCCTCAAGGCTCTGTCGATATTGGGGACGTACTCGTAGACCTGCGTGCAGACGACGGCGTCGAATGCGCGGTCATCGTACGGCAGGGCGCTGACGTCTCCGAGGCGGATGTTCACGGATGGCCACGCCGCGCAGCGATGTCGGGCCAGGGACACCATGCTCTCCGAGAAATCGATGCCGGAGACAGCGCCGGCGGGCCCGACGCGAGGCGCGATGTCCAGGGCCAGCAGGCCCGGACCAACGCCCAGGTCGGCCACGTGCTCGCCTGACCGCGGCGCCAGCGCTTCGATTACGCGCGCACGCTGGGCGATGACGTCGGGTGTCAGGTAGGCCGCCTCGATCCGGCGGGCCCCCGTCTCGTCGAACTGGCTGGCGATGTCGCGGGGTGTGCTCATCTGGTCCCTCTCGTCCGCTCCGCGCAGGTGCGCCTTCATGCTACTGCGTCGAAAGGTGCGGTGGTATCTTACGCACATGAAACGCCTCCTCCTGCTGGCTGTCTCCATCACCGCATTTGCCGCGTTTCAATCGGTGTCGCCGGAGGTCGTGCGCTGGCAGCAGCAGGCGCAGAACGTCACGATCGTGCGAGATGACTGGGGCATCGCGCACATCCACGGGAAGACCGATGCGGACGCGGTGTTCGGCGCCGAATACGCCCAGGCGGAAGACGACTTCAATCGCGTCGAGACGAACTACCTCAACGCCATGGGCCGGCTGGCCGAGGCCGAAGGCGAGGGCCGGATCTACCAGGACCTGCGGATGAAGCTGTTCATCGACCCCGAGGTGCTGAAGAAGGACTATGCCTCCGCGCCGGCATCGCTCAAGAAGCTGATGGACGCGTTCGCCGACGGCCTCAACTACTACCTCTATACCCATCCGAACGTGAAGCCGCGCGTCATCACGCACTTCGAGCCGTGGATGGCGCTCAGCTTCACGGAGGGCAGCATCGGCGGCGACGTCGAGAAGGTCAATCTCAATCAGCTCCAGGCGTTCTACGGCAAGGCCGGCGCCGCCGAGCCGCGCATCGTGGAAGACGAGCGGCCGGTCGAGCCCGGCGGATCGAACGGCATGGCCGTGGCGCCGGCGAATACGACGTCGCACCATGCGCTGCTCCTGATCAATCCGCACACGTCGTTCTACTTCCGCTCGGAGCTGCAGATGACGAGCGACGAGGGGCTGAACGCGTACGGCGCCTCCACGTGGGGCCAGTTCTTCATCTATCAGGGCTTCAACGAACACGTCGGCTGGATGCACACGTCGAGCGCCGTGGACGCGACCGATGAGTTTCTCGAGACGGTGGAGAAGCGCGGCGACGGCTACGTCTACACACACGGCAGCGACCAGCGGCCCGTGCAGGAGTCCACGATTGTCGTGCCGTACAAGGGCGCGAACGGCATGGCCTCGCGCACCTTCAAGGTGTACCGCACCCCGCATGGCCCCATCGTCCGCTCGGACGCCAACGGCAAATGGGTGGCGTTCGCGCTGATGAACGAGCCGGTGAAGGCGCTCACCCAGTCGTATGCGCGGACGAAGGCCACCGACTACCAATCGTTCCGGCAGTTCTTCGAGCTCCACACCAATTCGTCGAACAACACGATCTTCGCGAGCGCCCAGGGCGACATCGCCTATCTGCACGGTAACTACATTCCGAGGCGCGATTCGTCGTTCGACTGGACGCGCCCGGTGGATGGCAGTAACCCGGCGACGGACTACAAGGGCCTGTTGTCGTTCGACGAGACGCCGAACCTCCTCAATCCCGCCAGCGGCTGGATCTACAACTCCAACGATTCGCCGTGGCAGGCCGCGGGCCCAAGCAGCCGGAAGAAGACCGATTATCCGGTCTACGTGGACAGCGGCACCGAGTCGGCACGCGGTCATCACGCCGTGCGCGTGCTCCAGAACCGGAAGGACTTCACGCTGGACGGCCTGCTGGCGGCGGCCTACGACAGTTACCTGACCTGGTTCGAGAAGCCGATGCCCGCGCTCATCAAGGCCTGGGATGCGGCGCCGGCCGGCGATCCGCTGAAAGCGAAGACGGCCAACCAGATCGCCTTGCTGCGGAAATGGGATCTGCGGTTCGCCGCCGACTCGGTCGCCACGTCGCTCGCGATCTACTGGGGCGGCGAAATCCAGCGCACCGGCGGCCGCGGTCGCGGCGGAGCGATCGAGAACGCGCCGGCCGACCAGATGCTGCAGGCGCTCGTCGCGGCGTCCGACCGCCTCACCGCGGACTTCGGTTCCTGGCAAACGCCGTGGGGCGACATCAACCGCTTCCAGCGCCTCAACGACGACATCGTCGCCACTTTCGACGACGCAAAGCCGAGCATTCCGGTGATGTTCCCCGCGGCGACGTGGGGCTCGCTGGCGTCGTACGCGGCCCGCGCGTATCCGAACACGAAGAAGTGGTACGGCACGAGCGGCAACAGCTTCGTCGCGGTCGTCGAGTTCGGGCCGACCGTGCGCGCGCGGGCGGTGACCGCCGGCGGTGAGAGCGGCGATCCGTCGTCCAAGCACTTCAACGACCAGGCGTCGCGGTACGCGACCGGCAACCTGCGCGAGGTCTACTTCTATCCGGCGCAGCTCAAGGGACACACCGAGCGCGAGTACCGCCCGGGGAAGTAGACTGATGACGTGGTTCGCGGAGTGAGACTGTCGGGCCTGCTGCTCGTCGCCATCCTCGGCACGGCCCGAGCGGTCTCCGCGCAGACGCCGCCGAACGTCCCCTGCGGAAGCCGCGAACCCACGTCCGCGTTCGCCGTATCTCCGATCGGCCCAGCGGACGTGGTACGCGCCGCTCATCGCCAACCAGCGCGATGCGCAGTCCGAAGTGATGTTCTGGGGCCAGAGCCATCCCTTCCCGTACATGCCCGGGGAAGGCAATCGCACCATCTGGGAAGTCAGTTTCGGCAAGGAGCTCCCGCTGGGCGTCTGGGAAAAAGGCGCCACGGGCGCCGCATTCCTGGACTGTCACGGCTGGGGATTCGGCCTGTGGGCTCCGCTCAGCTTCCACATGATTGACGACCTCGGTGAAGACTCCAGCCCGATCATCAATGACGACTACCGCCTGGCCGGCGCGTTCAAGGTGGCGCACGCGGTTACGCCCCGGGACGTGGTGTCCGCCAAGGTCCAGCTGGGCCATGAAAGCACGCACCTGGGAGATGAGTTTGTCCTTCGCGCCGTCGCGGCCTACGGTGACGACTTCCGGCGCATCAACGTCAGCTACGAGTACGTCGAATTCGGCGTGAACTGGGACCACCTGTTCGGCCGCAATCGGCAGCACCAGGTGTCGCTGCGCGGCAGCGGCGTGCAGGCCGCCAGTTTCGGCGGGGACGTCGGCTGGTATTCCAACGAACTCATTGACGGTTCCACCATCCAGTCGTCGCGGATCAACTTCGAACCGGCGGTCGGTGTCGAGTACATGCCCCGCGGCGCCCGCGGGTGGCGGCCGTTCTTCTCCTACGAGGGACGCCTGCGGACGGTGTACGACTACAACAAGACGTCAGCCGACCAGAAGGAAGACCGGCAGTTTTCCTCGACCGTCGTCGTGGGGTTGCGCAACCTCGCCTGGGTGAGCAACGGGATGCCGGACCTGATCTTCAAGGGGTACTACGGCGTGAATCCCCACGGCCAGTTGCGGAATCAACCCAGTTTCTGGATGTTCGGCCTCGGCCTGCTCCTTCGGCTGTGACGGCGTCAGTCCGATGACTCCCGCGCGCAGCCTCGCCTGGACGATCCTCGGGGTCCTGGGATCGGCGGTGGTGTTCCTGTTCTCGTATCGCTTCGTCCTCCACCATTTCCTCTCGGGCCCGTACCTGTGGGACATGGGTTGGTATGCGTACGCGATTTTCCAGAACGGACCGCTGCTGCCGAACCCGCCGTTTCTCCGCCACCTCGTCGGCGAGTCCCTGTTCACACAGCATCTCTACGGTCTCGCCAGCCTGGCGTCCCCGCTGAGCCATCTGTTCCGGACGCACTATCACTACTATGCCGCCGTCGTTGGCGCCACCTCCGCCCTGACGTTCGTCGGGCCGTATCTGGCCGTGATGGCCTTGCGCGATCGCCGGCAGCGGACGGTGACGCTGGCGGCTGTCGCGTTCGCGGCCGCCCTGGCATTCGCCTTCAGCGGACCGGCGGTCTCGGCCATCGGCTACCCCCACTTCGAGGTCGCGATTCCTGGCTTCTTCATCGTGTTCCTCGCGCTGCACGTTCTGGGTTGGTCATGGGCGAAATGGGTCGCGCTCGGCCTCGGACTGCTCGTGCGGGAGGACGCGGGCCTGCACTATGTCGGTTACTTCGCGCTGATCGGGCTGTATCAGTGGCGGTCGGGGCGCGAGCCCATCGCGAGGCGGGCGTTGCTGGGTGCCGTGATTCTCGCCGCCGGCACGAGCGCCGCGATGCTGGTAGTCCAGTACCATTTCTTTCCGCTCGGCGTGTCGATGTTCCAGAAGTCCTATGTCGGCAGCGCGCCGTTTTCGCACGTGGATGCCGCAGAGATCGGCCGGCGGGCCGGTGCCTTCCTTGTGAAGGCCCGTGCGATCTACGTCCCGATGGCTGTCGTCGGCGTCGCCGCGTTGTGGTGTCGGGCGCCGGCCTATGTCCTGGCGTACGCCGCATGCCTTCCCTGGGTCGTCATCAACGTCGTGTTCAGCCTCACCCCCGCGGCGCAAACGCTGAGTCTCTACTATGGCTTTCCGCTGCTCGTGGGTCTGGCGTGGCCCCTGCTCGCGCCCCATTGGATGGCGAACGCGCCGCGGTCACGCGGCCGGCAATGGGCGGTTCCGACCTGCCTGATCGCGTCGCTCTTGTCCACGGCGCTCCTGGAAGGACACGCGTTCGTGGGCGCCGCCGCCGTCGCCGATGGCGACCTCCCGGCGTCGATGTACGCCCGCGAACGGCGCTGCCTGGAAGCCGAGTTCCATGCGACCCCGAAACTCCATGCGGATTCGGCGGTCGTCGCGATGTTTCCCCATTCGGTGCCTTCGCGCCGGGTGTTGGTCACGAAAGGGGACGTTGAGGCCGCCGACGCTGACGCGTTGATCTTCTACCGGAATGGGATGTCGTCCACGTATGAGGATCGCGCGCGCGCGCTGGGCCTTTGGTACACGACGGATCTGTCCGTGCCATCAATTCGGTTCATGAGCCGGACGCCTCCGGCGTTTGCCGAGTGCGTGGGATCGGGCGCGCTTGCCCGTTGACGCTATACTCAACCCGCCTCCATGGGCGATGACCCGCTGTTCTCCCGGCTGTCGCCGCGTGCGGTGCTGGCCCTGATTCTGACGTTCGGGTTTTGCGTCCGGGCCGCCACCTTCCAGAGCCCGATCCTCGATCAGCACGCCTGGCGGCAGGCGGACACCGCCGCCATTTCCCGCGCCTTCGCCCAGGAGCGGTACAACATCCTGTATCCGCAGGTGGAGTGGCGCGGCGCGGCGGACACCGGCTACGTCGAGACCGGCCTCGAACTGCACGCGTTCCTGGTGGCGTCCGTCGCCAAACTGTCGGGGTTCAAGCCGGAGATCGGCCGGCTGCTGAGTGCGGTGTTCTTCCTGCTGTCCTGCAGACTCGTGTGGACCTTCACGCGCCGGCGCTATGGCGCGGGTCCCGGCCTGCTCGCCGCGTATCTTTACGCGTTCGGGTTTCCGCTGATGCTGTTCATGGAGCGCGCCTTCATGAACGAGGCGCTGCTCGTGTGCCTTTCGCTGGTCAGTCTCGTGTCGGCCCAACGGTATCTGGATGACCCGACAGACGCGGGCGGCCGCCGCGCCCCGATGGCGCGCTGGACGTCGCTGGCGATGCTCTCTGTGCTCAACCGCCCTCGTCGGCACCGTCAAACTGCCGTACCTGATCGTCCTGGCGCCGGTGTTCGGCTTGTTCATCGAACGGTACGGCCGGGGCGCCTTCATCCGGCCGGAGCCGTGGGCCGTGAGCCTGTTCGCGATCGGGATGTCCGCGTTCTGGTACCAGCACGCACACGCGCTTGGTCAACAGTCGGGGCTGAGCTTCGGGACCTTCGACAAGGTCTTCGACACCGAGCTTGTGTTGTCCGAGCGCTTCTACCGGATGGTGGGACAGCGGATCTTTCGCGACATCCTCGGCCCCATCGGTCTGCTGGGCTTGACCAGCGGCGCCTGGTTTGCCTGGCGACATCGCCGCTGGTGCGAAGGCCTCGGCCTGCTCGGATTCCTCGCGTACGTGTTTCTCGTCGCGCGCGGCAACCTCTCGCACAACTATTACCAGATCGCGATGATGCCCGTGGCGGCCACGCTTGTCGCGATCGGCCTGCTCGACATCATTGACCGCACGCCTCCGCTCCGGCGTGCGTACGCCACCAGCGTGACGACCGTCCTGATCCTCGTCGCGGCGGCGACCACGATTCGATCGGCCAGCTTCCATTCCTGGTACGCGGTTCCGAGGGACGAGCAGAACGTGTGCGATCTGGTGCCGGCGCATTTCTCGTCACCGGCCGAACGGGTTGTCGTGGTCGGCACCAGCGATCCGCGCTACCTGTTCTGTCTCAACCGCAAGGGCTGGCTGCTCGACAACGCGTCCACCCACGAAGCGCAACTGCGGCGTGCGTGGGAGCAGGGCGCCCGCATCGCGCTCGTCTATCCGGAAGTCGCGGCGCCCGTGCTGTCATTCCTGCAGGATCAGGCGACGGAAATCGACGTGTCCGGACCGGTGCGCGTCTTCGAGCGCAAGCCGCGCTAGGCAGCGTCCCTCGCGTAAGATCGAGTGAAGGTTCGTAGTGAGGCTCCTGCCCCTCGCGTCAATGGCGTCGCTGGCGGTCGTCTCCCTGTTCCCGCCTCAGGTTCCCACGTTCCGCACCCGGACGGACGTGGTCTCGCTCGACGTCTCCGTCCTCGACAAGGACCGCAAGCCGGTGCGCGGCCTGACGCAGGCCGACTTCACAGTGTTGGAAGACGGCAAGGCCCAGGAGATCACCAACTTCGAAGCGATTGACGTGCCGGATGCCGCGCCGCCGCTCGCGCCCTGGATGCGCGACGTGACGCCGGACGTCGTGACCAACGAACCACGGATTACACGCCTCTGGGTGATTGCCGTTGACGATGCGCTCATTCCGCAGGAGCCGGCGAGCATCAAGGCCGCGCGCCAGATCGTCCGTGACCTGATCGACAAGTTCGGCCCCGATGATTTGGTCGCGATTGTCTTCACCGCCGACAGCCGGCAGGCCCAGGACTTCACCCAGGATCGAACGAAGCTGCTGGCGACGCTCGACCGCTTCAAGCCCGGCCTGGCCTATTGGAAGAATCCCACCCTCGGCACTGTGGGCGCCGCGGCGGTGACGGTCGATATGTCAGCGGAATTCAGACGGCAGGATCCGCAGTTCTGGCTCGGCTCCGCGGAGACGATCCGCAATATTGTCGAAAGCCTCGGCGCGCTGCCGCAAAGCCGCAAGGCCTTGATCTGGATCACGCCGGGCGCACCGATCAACGTGTTTGCCACGATTACGGACGAGGTCAGCCTCAGACTCAAGGACATCAAGACCGGGATCTTCGCCGTCGCCAAGCGCGCCAACGTGCCGATCTATCCCATCGATCCGACCGGCCTGCTCGGCCTGAAGCTGTTCATTACCGGAGGCGATCTCACCGCGGCGGATTGCCCGCCGATTGGGCCCTGCCGGCCCTGGGTGCTGGCGATGGACGACATCATGGCGACCGCCGCCAACACGGGCGGCCATGCGATCGTGAACACGAATGACTTCACGCAAGGCATCGCGAGCATCGTCGAGGAAAACCGCTCCTACTACCTCATCGGATATCGGCCCACGAACACCGTGGCGGACGGGACGCTGCGGCGGCTCGATGTGCGCGCGAATCGCCAGGGCGTGGACGTGAGGACGCGGAGCAGCTACGAGGCGCCCAAGCCCGGCGCCGGTCCGCCGAAGAACGCCAACGAAACTCTGGCGCGCGCGACCGCCGGGCTGATACCCATTCGCGAACTGCCGCTCCGCGCGGCCGTCGCGCCGTTCGCCATCCCCGGCGGGCGTAACGCGGCGGTCACCATTGCGCTCGGCGTCACGCAACCGGTGCCGGCGCAGGCCGCGACAGGACGCATGACCGTGACAACCGAACTGCGAACGGCCGCCTACACCACGGAGGGTGCCAGCAAGGCCGCGCAGCGCCAGACCGCCACGGTGACGCTCCGCGCCGGCTCCAGCGGTGATGCCCACTACGAGGCGCTGTCGCGGATCGACCTGCCGCCCGGGCGCTACCGCCTGCGACTGGCGGCCTACCACGTGAACGCCGACAAGACCGGCACGGTCATGGTCGACGTCATCGTCCCCGACTTCAACCGCGACAAGGTCTCCCTGTCCGGAGTCGTGCTCGGCGCGACGCCAGGCCTGCCATCGGCGCCGAGGGATCTCTTCAAGAGCATCCTGCCGTTCGTGCCGACGGCGCAGCGGGCCTTCGGCACATCGGACCGGGTCACAGCCCTGGTCGACCTGTACCAGAGCACGACCACGGTGGTGCCGGCGCGGCTCGCGATCCGTATTACGGACACGTCCGGCGCCGTCTTGATCGATGAAGCTCACGTGATTGGCGCGGAGCGATTCGTCGCGGCGGAAGCGACGACGCCGACGCGGCCCGCACGGGCGGAGTTCCCCGGGTCTCCTCAAACGACGCCCGATCCGTTTGCGAACAAGGGGCTGCGCGCTGCCGAGTATCAGTACGCCCTTCCGGTGGGCCGCCTTCCCGCAGGCGAATACCTGCTGACCTTCGACGTGACGGCGGGTGACACGACGTTGCGGCGAGACGTGCAATTCAGCGTGAAGTAGAACCGGGCATCCTGCCGATCCGCTCCAGCAGGCGCACCCACGCCTGCGGTCCGAGGCGAAACCGCTCGGGCCGGTAGAACTCGTTCGGCGCGTGAATGTCCTCGTCGCCCACGCTGAACGAGAAGAACACGGTATCGACGCCAAGGATGTCGCGGAACGTGGTGACAATGGGCACACTGCCGCCCATGCCGACGAGATCGGGCGGCATGCCGAAGACCTCGGCGAGCGTGTCCGCCGCCGCGCGGATGAAGCGGTTGTCCGGCGAGACGCGATACGGCTCAGCGCCGTGATCGTCCTCGCTGAAGACCAGGCTCACTCCGGAAGGGCAGCGGTGCTCCAGATGCCGGCGCAGCCGTGCGACCACGGCGTCTGGGCGCTGACGAGGCACCAGGCGGCAGGTGATCTTCACGTGCGCTTCGCTCGGCAGGACGGTCTTGCTGCCCGGTCCCTGATAGCCGCCGTAGAGGCCGTTGACCTCAATCGTCGGCCGGTACCACTGCCGCTCCAACGTGCTGTAGCCGGGCTCGCCGAACGCGGCTGACGCGCCTACATCCTTCAAGTAGCGCGCCTCGTCGAAGGACAGGCGTTGAACCGCCTCTGTCAGGCCGGCCTCGACCGGCTCCACGTCGTCATAGAAACCTTCGATGGCGATGCGCCCGTCGCGATCGTGAATGGATGCGACGAGTGCCGCGGCCGCATGGAGCGGATTCGCCACGCTGCCGCCGTGCCGGCCCGAGTGCAGGTCCTTGCCCGGACCGCGCACGGTGAACGAGAGCGCCGCGATGCCGCGTGCACTCAGATTGAGGCTGGGCCTTTCGGCGCGCCACATGCCGCCATCGGCCGAGAGCGCGACGTCACACGCCAGGGCGTCGCGATGTTCGCGCAGGAGCGCAGGCAGGCTCGGGCTGCCGATTTCCTCCTCGGCTTCGAACAGAAACCGCAGATTGACTGGCGGCCGAGCGCCTTCGGCGAAGCACGCTTCCACGGCGAGGATCGGAATCAGCATCGAGGCTTTGTCGTCGCTGACCCCGCGGCCGTACAGGCGGCCGTCGCGCTCGGTCAGCACGAACGGCGGTGAGTCCCAGACGTCGATGGGGTCGGGTGGTTGCACGTCGCAGTGGCCATAGACCAGCACCGTTGGCGCGCCTGGCGCCGCGTCCCAGCGGCCGAATACGGCCGGATGTCGCGGCGTGTCCCACGTTTCTACGTGAATAGGACCGGCTCGCCTGAGCCGCGAGGCGACCCAGTCGGACGCGCGTCGCACATCCGCCGCGTGGGCCGGGTCTGTGCTGATGGAGGGGATGGCCACGAAGTCGGCGAGTTCGTTCAGGTAATGACGCGCGTTGGCGTCGAGGAATCGAAGGACGGCGTCCATTTCCATCTCTATTTACCCCCGTCCACCGACAGGGTCTGGCCCGTGATCCACCCCGCGTGCTCGCTGGCGAAAAACAATACGCCATTCGCGATGTCATCGGGGCTGCCGAGCCGCTTCAGTGCGATGTTCTCGAGGAGCCGCCGCTGGCCGTCCTCGCCGTACGCCTGCCACTGCTTCTCGGTCGCGGCATTGGATCGCACGAAGCCCGGCGCGACGCAATTCACCGTGATGCCCCAGGCTCCGAGTTCGTGCGCGAGTTGGCGTGTCAGCCCGATTTGTCCCGCCTTCGCCGACGCATAGGCTTGAATCCCGGTGAGACTGACGCCCAGGCCCGCGCCGCTGGAGATATTCACGATCCGGCCGAAGCGCGCGGCCTTCATCGCGGGCGCGACGGCCTGGCTGCAGTAGAACGCCGCGTCGAGATTGACGGCGACGATGGCGCGCCAGTCGGCGGGGGAGACGTCCTCGATCGGCCGGCCGATCTGGCCCAGCACGCCGCCCGCGTCGTTGACGAGGATGTCGATGCGACCCGTGGCCGACAGGGCGTCGCGCGCGGCCGCGGCGACCGCAGCGTGGGCGGTGACGTCCACGACGCGCACGTCCACGCGCAGGTTCTCCGCCGCGGCGAGCCGCGCGGTCTCGTCGAGTTCGTCGGCCGACGACGTCCCAGCCGACGACGTGCGCGCCGAGGCGGGCGAAGCGCAGCGCGATCGCGCGTCCGAAGCCGTGCGCGGCACCGGTGACAATCGCGGTCTGGCCGTCAAATCGAATCTGCATCAGTGGCTCTCGATCCCCAGTCGCGCCAGATTCTCCCATGCCTGGGCGCGCGCGCCGGTTTCGACCTCGTGCATGACCGACACGAGCCGGTCCAGGTGCGGCGTGGCGATGCCGTGCTGTCTGGCGACCGCCAGGACCGGCGAGAACTGCGCGTCGATCTCGGTCTGGCGATGGTGGACGGCGATATCGCGCCAGACGCCGCTGTGCGTCTTCGCCGAGCGGCGGTTGAAGGCGACCATGGCGTCGAACGACGCCTCAATCGCCTGCGCCGTGCCGTCCGGCCCGAAGGCGCCGGGGTCGTAGCCGTTGAATCCCATCACGGTCACGCGTTCGGCGGCGGCAACCGCCATGATTTCACGCGCGAGCGCCGTCAGTACGCCGCGTGCGTCGCGCGCGTCCAGCACGTCCACGATACTGGCACTGGTCAGCGCGCTGGCGAAGAGGAGCGACGCCGTAGCCCATCTTGCCCCAGAGGTAGCCCCAGATGTTGTCCGTGGTGATCGCGGCGGGTTCGAAGTGGCGCAGCGCGTCATGGACGCGCGTGAGCCGGCCGGTCATGCGGCCGTCGAGTTCGCCCACGACGACCGCGCCGCGCCCGCCGTAGTGCACGGTGCCCGGCTCGATCACGTCCGCCCCGAAATTCACGAACGCGCCCATCGTTCGAGGCGGCCCCACGACATGGCCGATGGCGATCTCGTTGAGTCCGTTCTGGAGGGACACGACGACGCCGTCGGCGGCCAGATGGGGCAGGAGTTGGCGCGCCGCGGCCTCGGTGTGGAGCGCCTTCACGCAGAGGAAGATCGTGTCCCACGCCCCCTCGACGTCGCCGGGCTCGAACGCCGGCATCGACTGGGTAAAGGTCTCGATCGGTCCGGTAATCGCCAGACCTCGCGCACGAATCGCGCGCACGTGGTTCGCGTGGTTGTCGACGGCCGTGATGTCGAGGCCGGCGCGCCGGAGGTAGGCCGCGACCGTGCCGCCGATCGCGCCCGCGCCCCAGACGAGAATGCGTCGTGCCGGTTGACGCCGGTCGTCGCCGCTCATGCCCACGGGCCTTCGAGCGCGTCGCGCGTCTCCTCGACGCCGGCCCGCCAGACCTCCATCATCCGGTCGTCGGGCTGTTCGTAGGCGCCGCCGAAATTGCCGTCGCCGAGATACGCGCGCACGCCGTCGGCGTCCATCAGCCGCATCCGCGCCACATCGATCATCGGCTTGCGGCCCGCGGGCAGCGCGACGCCGGCCAGACGCGTCCACGGGAAGTTCTCCATCCAGGACGCATGCGACGCCTCGGGATCGATCGCGGCCACGGCCGCGGCGGTCCTCGGCGCGTTCCACCAGTTGTGCCACTTCACCGTCACGCCGGCATGCGCGTTCATCCACTCCTGCGCGATCGATCCGCCCGGGATGTTCCCGCCGTGCCCGTTGACGAACAGGATGCGCGTGAACCCCGCGCCCGCCAGGCTGTCGAGGATGTCCGCGACGATGCGCTGGTAGGTGTCGAGGCGGAGGCTGATCGTGCCAGGGAAGCGCAGGAGGTACGGCGTGATGCCGTAGGCGAGGACGGGGAAGACCGGCACGCCGAGCGGTTCGGCGGCCTCGATGGCGACGCGCTCCGCGAGGATCTCATCCACCGCCAGGCTGAGATACCCGTGCTGTTCGGTGCTGCCCATCGGCACGACGGCGCGTCTGTCGCGCGCCAGTCCTGCTTCCACCTGCATCCAGTTCATTCGAGCGATCTGCATGGCGGGATAGTAGCCCGGGACGCGGCTCTATTGTGAGGAGAGGCCGGCTGGGAAGGGGGACGTCACGGCCGTCTTCTGGATCGCGCAGATCTCGCGCTAGGATCCCATTCATGGCCCGATTCCTCATCGAAGTGCCCCACGACCCTGACCCGATCGCGTGCGCGCGGGTCATTCAGGTGTTTCTTCGTCGGGATCGCATTTCCTGACGCACGCCGACTGGGGATGCCGCGACGGCGATCACCGGGCGTGGACGATTGTGGACGTGGACTCCAAAGCCGACGCGCTCGCGATCGTGCCGCCCGCCTTTCGCGCCGACGCGCGCATCGTCAGCCTGACCAAATTCACGATGGACCAGATCGATGCCGTCTTCCGGCGGCACCAGCGCAAGCAGGACGCGGGTTCATAGCCGGGCTCGGCCCTTCGCTATGATTAGCCGAGGAGCGTGGGCATGCGGGCAATGAATCGTGTTCTGGCGGTCGCGGTCGTCCTGATTGGCGCGGGTCTCGTGACCGGGTTGGCGGCCCAGGCGGGCCGGCCGATGACTATCAACGACTTGCTGGTCGCCATCCGCGTCGGCGATCCGCAACTGTCGCCTGACGGGCGCTCCGTGGCCTTCGTGCGGACCACGACGGACGCGGTCGCCGGCAAGCGCAATGCGGACATCTGGATCGTGCCGGCGGATGGGCCGGCGGCGCCGCGCGCGCTCGTCGCCGGCGACAAGTCAGAAAACACGCCACGCTGGTTCACGGACGGCCGGATCGCGTTCATTTCCTCGCGTGACGGCGATCCGCAGGTGTACGTCGCCGACGCGGGCGGCGCGAACATCCGCCGGATCACGAACGTCTCTGGCGGTGTCCAGCCGCCGCTCGTCGTGTCGCCCGACGGCACGATGGTCGCCTTCGTCGCCGACGTGTATCCCGACTGCGCGGACGACGCCTGTAACAAGGCGCGGCGCGCCGCGGCAGATGCGGATCCCGTGAAAGTGCACGTGCCTGACGCGCCTCCTGTTCCGGCACTGGGACGAGTGGCGCGAGGGCATTCGCCATCACGTGTTCGTGGCGCCCACGGCCGGCACGGCGCCGGCGGCGGCGCGCGACCTGACGCCCGGCGATTTCGACTCGCCGCCCGGGCAGGCGGAAGACGCGGCGATCGCGTTCACGCCCGACAGCAAGTCGGTGGCGTTCGTGTCCAACCGCGACGGGAACGACAAGGAAGCCTGGAGCACGAACAGCGACGTCTTCCTGGTGCCGGTCACCGGCGGCGCGGCCAACAAGATCACGGCCAATCCGGCGGGCGATGCGCAGCCGGTCTTTACCCCCGACGGAAAGTCACTCATCGTGCGCGCGCAGCGCCGGCCCGGCTTCGAGTCCGACCGCTGGTTCCTCGACGTCTACGATCGCGCGACGAACGCGAAGCACACGCTGTTCACGACGCCGGATCTCTCCGTCAGCGAGTTCACGATCAGTCCGGACGGCCGGACGGTGTACTTCACCGCGGCAAGCCAGGGCGCGGACAACCTGTATCGCGTCCCGCTGGCCGGCGGCACGCCGCAGCAAGTCGCCAAGGGCGGCGCCATCAGCGCGGTCAACGCAGGCGCGACGTCGCTGGTCTTCTCGAAAGCGGCGATGACCGCGCCGGCCGAACTGTTCTCGATGCCGGCGGCCGGCGGCGCGGTGCTGGCGATCACGCACGAGAACGACGCCTGGCTGAAGACCGTCTCGATGAACGCGCCCGAAAGTTACACCGTGCCTGGCGCCGGCGGCACACCGATTCAGTACTGGGTCGTCAAGCCGCCGTCGTTCGATCCGGCGAAGAAGTACCCGGTGGTCTTCATGATCCACGGCGGTCCGCAGGGCGAGTGGGCTGACGGGTGGTCCGCCCGCTGGAATCCCACCTTGTGGGCCGCGCAGGGCTGGGTCGTCGTCGCGCCAAACCCCCGCGGGTCGTTCGGCTTCGGACAACAGTTCGTCGATGAGATCTCGCAGGACTGGGGCGGCAAGGTCATGACCGACCTCTCGGCCGTCTTCGACGCGGCGGTGAAGCTGCCGTACGTGGATGCCACGCGGCAGGGGATTGCCGGCGCGAGCTACGGCGGCTACGCCGTGGACTGGATCATCGGGCACACGAATCGCTTCAAGGCCGCGGTCAGTCATGACGGCGTGTTCAATCTCGACTCGATGGCGCTCACCACCGAAGAGCTGTGGTTTTCCGAGTGGGAGGCCGGCGGCCCGCCCTGGAGCGCGGCTGGCCGCGAGCACGTCGCGAAGTGGTCACCGCACCTCTACGCGCAACACATCAAGACGCCCACGCTCGTCATCACGAACGAGCTGGATTTCCGCGTGCCCGTCGATCAGGGGCTGCAGCTCTTCACGGCGCTGCGGCGCAACGGCGTGCCGAGCAAGGCGCTCGTGTTTCCAGACGAGGGCCACTGGGTGCTGAAGCCGCTCAACAGCAAGCGCTGGCACGAAGAAGTGTTCGGCTGGCTGAAGACGTATCTGAAGTAGGCGGCCAGTCATGTAGGGCGGGGCTTCAGCCCCGCCGAGTGCGGGTTGCTCAGATCAGGCCGCTGAGCAACTCCGGCCGCGGCCGGGGAATGACGATGCGGTTGACGAGGAGGCCCTTGCGGGCGATGGCCTGCGCGCCCGCCTCGACCGCGCTCGTGACGGCGGCGACCGAGCCCGTGCAGGACGCGAACGCCTTCCCGCCGAGCGCCATGGCCAGGCGCACTTCGACGAGGCGGACGTTGGCGGTCTTGACCATCGCATCGGCGCCTTCGATCAGACGACGCGACGGAAAACGACTCGATGATGCCGAGTGCGTCGAGCGCCTCGATCTTCGTCATGCCGGCAATCGCGGGCGGGACCTCTTCGTGCACGTTGGGGATGACGAACGTGTCGATCGTCTCGGTGGCCGCCGAGCCGGCGCGCACCGCGGCCTCGACGGCCGCAACGTCGCCCTTCACCAGCACCATGTACTTGCCGGAGCAGATCGTGCGAGCGAGCACCAGTTCCACCGCGGCAGCCTTCAGCATCGTGTCGGTCACGAGGAAGCCGGCGGCGATGCTCCCGAGTTCGATGAGGCCGAGCGAGACGTTCACCGCCATATGTCTATCGCGTCCTTGGTGATGGCGCGCACTGTACCATCGATGCTGGCGTGAATCGCGGCGCCGAGCTCGCCGTCGTTCGGGCGCCCGAGCGGTTGGCCTCGTCGAACGGTGTCGCCCACGGCCACGGACGGCGTGGCGGGCACGCCCGCGTGCTGCTTCAGCTTGATGCGGACCTTCTCCGGCTCGGGCTCGGCATCCCGAAACGGCGTGTCGCGCTCCCACGCGTCGAGGCCCAGCCGCTTCCGCAGCATCGATAGGGGCACCCGGCGGTACTCCTTCATCGGATGCACGACGCACCGGCTTCTCCTGCGTGAACTTGATGCCTGCCGCCCGCAGGCTCGCTTTCGCGTTGTCGCACGCTTCCTTGGGATAGAGGTCTTCGGGGCAGGCGTAGAGCGTGCAGATGCCGCACGCGCAGCACAGCTCGCCCCACTGATTCCAGTTGCTGGCGCCGGCGAGCGTGAAGCCGAGGCTGCGCATCACCTTGTGCGGCTGGACGTCGTAGCCCAGCAGGTAGCGCGGGCAGAACTCGGTGCAGTAGCTGCACTGATCGCAGGCCGACTTGCCGATGCGGTCCATGGCCCGGTCGGGCGCTCCTTGCGGGTGATCAGATCGTGGTCCCTCGGCAGCAGGATCAGCCCGCCGGTCGTCTTGGTCACCACGTCGTCCAGGTCGAACGACAGCGTGCCCATCATCGGCGCCGCTGACGAAGATCCCGTAGTCGTCCACGGTCGCGCCGCCGCAATGGGCGATCAGGTCGCGGAACGAGATGCCGATCGGCGCCCAGAGTGTCTGCGGCTCGCGCACGGCGCCGGTGACGGTGAGGAACTTGCGCGTCACCGGCATGTCGTTGGCGGCTTGGTGCACGTTGTACAGCGTCTCGACGTTGTTGACGACGCAGCCGACGTGGAGCGGAATGCCGCCGGCGGGAATCAGCCGTCCGGTGGCGGCGTAGACCAGTTCGTACTCGTCGCCGGACGGATAGAAGTCGCCGAGCAGGACCATCCGACCCCGCGCGGCCTTCGCCTCCGGCTCGATGGCCGCGACGGCCGCGCTGGTTCTTCTCCTTCATGCCGAACAGGCCCTGCGTGGCGCCGGTGGCGTCGATCATGAGCGACATGCCGGCGAGAATCTCGCGCGGGTACCGGCCTCATGATCTCGACGTCCTTGTGGATGAGCGGCTCGCACTCGGCGCCGTTGGCGATGACGGATTCGACGCGCGAGGACGCTTTGACGTGCGTCGGAAATCCTCCGCCGCCCGCGCCGACGACTCCCATCTGTTTGAGGCGTTCACTCAACATGAATCTGCGCCCGAGGCCAGCACACGCATCTTATCGCGTCAGGCCGGGCCATATAATCCGACGTGGTGCCAGTTGGGCGCTAGGCGGCTGCGGTCATCATCGATCAAGCCAGCCACCGGGTTCGAACCCGGCGACTGGATCGCCTCGAATCAGTCCCTCCAACAGCCAGCCAGGTTCTCTGTCGAACACGCAATCCGTCCGTAGGAGTGCAACATGAAGAACGTTCTTTGGGGCTTGGTGATGTTGGCAGTCATGACCGGCGGCGGCTCCGCGCCGGCGCAGACGCCCGCGAAGACACCCCCGACATTCGACGGGAACGTCGCCAACATCGCGTGGGGCGCCCGCATCGAGTCCGTCACCGGGAGGCCACCCGAATCCGGGCCCGCCAACAGTTTGCTCCATGACAACGACTCCGGGTTCCGCACGTCCGACGCGACGGGCCCGAAGGAGATCGTCGTGTCGTTCTTCAAGCGGGAGTCCGCGCTCGTCAAGTCGGTCACCGTCACGAGCGCCCCGGGTCCGTACGGCATCCAGGATGTCGATGATCGGATCTCGAAGACCGCACCGGACGCCGGTTTCGCCCAGGTGGCCGCCGGAAAAGTCCCGCCCGCCGCGAACGCCTTCGCGACAGGGGAGAACACGTTCACATTCACGCCGGTCGAGGCGCGGTTCGTCAAGGTCCGCCTCTTGCGCAACTATCAGCCGGAAGTGCCGAAACAGGGCGGGTTTTCGATGCGGCGCATCAAGGTGTTCGAAGCGCAGGCGCCCGGGTACGTGCCGCTGCTGACGCGGCACCCGGAGATTGCGGCACCGCTGTTCGTGGCCGAAGGCTCCGCGGCAGTCGCCGCCGCCAAACCGCCGACCGTATCCGGTTGCAGTGCCGAGACTCCGCAGCCCATGCAGCCAGGCACCGGCGAAAGCAAGGACGTCCTGCTCGTGATGTCCACCTACCTCGGGCAGCAATCGGCCTACATCCCGCTGGGCGTCGAGGCCGGCCGGATCTCACGGAAGTACGCGTCGAGCCGCGAGGACTTCAGCATCTTCGACCGTGTCGACACCACCGTGATGGCCTCGAATCACGTGCAGCCGTGGATGCTGGCGGACTACGACACGGTGGTCATGGAGCAGATCTGCGCCACGAAGCCGTTCGCGCCGGGCTTCATGCAGGCGCTCACATCCTGGGTCGCCGCGGGCCACAAGCTGATTCTTCATGACTCCGACAAGTGCGCAGCCGGGCCGGATTACGCCTGGCTGCCGTACACGTTCAAGGCCAAGATCCCCGGCGCGATGGGGGCGCCCGGCTACACCTTCCGCATCCTCGAGAACAACTGGATGCTCCACAACCGCAGAGGCCGGCCCGGATTCGTGGACGGCACGGCCTGGGCGGAACTCAAGCCGCCGGCGAATGAACTGGGCGACTCGAACGTGATCGTCGACTGGGGCCCGGGCTGGTGCGGGCAGATCGCCGTCCGCAATGCGCTCGGCGCGTTCGGCTTCGCGCAGGCCTACGCGCACCATGGGCGCGGGCTGATCATCTGGGAAGGGCTCGACGTGGACATGACCGGCACGACGTGGCTCGACGTCGTCCGGGCGCGGCAGCTCGCGCAGGGGTTCAACACGGACAATCTGCCGTGCTCGGTCAAGGTGGGCAGCTTCGCCGTGGTCACCGAACCGCAGTATCTGTCGCGCGGCGTACTGGCGGGTCGAGCTACACCTATCCGCTCAGTGTGCTGCCGAATCTGAACTACACGGGAACGGTGACGCTCGCCGCGTCCGGTACTCCCTCGGGGGCCCGCCTCGACGCGCGCGTCGAGCCTGCGACCGTGACCGTGGCGGGCGAGAAGACGGCCAAGCTCACCGTGAACGTGCCGGCCGGCGCGAATCCCGGCCAGGCGATCGTCGAAGTCACAGGCACCGACGCCACGGGCAAGACGAGTTCGTTGTGCCTGCGGCTCGGCCCGGCGCTCACCGGGGAACTGGCGGTGGTCAGCACGCTCCGCCCGCCTTCGAAGACGCGCAAGAATCTCGAGATCATCCTGGACGCGTCGGGATCGATGAAGACGATGCTGGGCAAGCAGAGCCGCTGGGACACGGCGCTCGACACGCTGGAGGACGTTCTCACCAAGCTGCCCGACGATTTCAACGTCGGGCTCCGCATGTACGGGCACCGCGAGCTGTCCACCTCGCCGAAGACCTGCACCGACAGTCAGCTCGTCGTCCCGGTGCGCAAACTGGATCGCGCCGGCATTCTGAAGACGGCGAACTCGTTCAAGCCGAAGGGGGAAACGCCGCTGGTGTTCTCGGCCCTGCAGGCGCCCGCCGATTTGAAAGCGCTCGGCGGCGGCACGGTGATCCTCATCACGGACGGGGAAGAGAGCTGCAAGGGCGACGCGGTCAAAGCCGCCGCGGAGCTCAAGGCCTCCGGCCTCGACATCCGCCTCGACATCGTCGGTTTCGCCGTGACCAACCCGAAGACGCAGGCGGATCTCGCGGCGTTCGCGCAGGCCAGCGGCGGTTCGTTCAGGGCGGCGGACAGCGGCAAGGCGCTCAGCGACGCGCTGCTCGTCGCCGCGATCGAGAAATTTCCGTACACCGTGTTCGATGCCGCCGGCAAGCAAGTGGCGGCCGGCGAAGCGGGATGGCCGGCGGAGGAATTGCCGCCCGGTGACTACAAAGTCGTCGTCAAAGCGGGCACGAAGGAACTGGTTGCGCCGCGCGTCCGCGTGGCGCTCGGGCAGCAAGCCGTCGTGACGATCGTCCTCAAAGGCGATCAACTGGTATTGGAGTCCAGGTGATGAAACGGATCGCGACCATCCTCGTTGTGCTCGCGAGTCTCGCGGCACTCGGGTGCGGGCGCGAGTCTCCGCCCTCGACTGCGACCGGCGGCGCGGCCTCGGCATCCGCCGGCGCGAAGGGCGCCACAACGCAACCCGCCGCCGGAGCGGGTGGGGCGGCCACGCAGGCGAATGCGGCCGCCAACAAGGCGCCGGTCCCGGCCGCCGAACCACAAGCTGCGAACGCCGGGATCGCGCCGGGGTCGGTTGCCGTGGCCCAGCTCGGGCAACCGATCTCCAACAAGGCTCTCGAACTCCGCGTCACCGGAATACGCACCGCGCCCGCCGTCGGCAATCGAACGGCCGCGTCCGGCCGCGAGTTTGTCATCGTCGAGACGGCGTGGAAGAGCCTGGTTCCGCCGCAGAAGGTCAACCGCAAGAAAGCCCAGGATCGCACCGGAGGCATGGCGAGCCTGGGATTCGGTGGCGGCGCCACAGCGAAGGACAAGGCAGCCGACGACGCGGACACGACGCTCGAGCAAGTGCCGTTCGAGATGGGCCCGATGACGACCCACTTGTGGCTGATTGTGAACGGCCGTGACGCGGAAGCGATCGCCACGGATGCCACGCTTCGCGCCGACGGCCACCTGTCTGCGGGGACGCTGAAATCCCGGCCTTCGAGCAGGTCGTCAGCGGCGCGCTGGTCTTCGAAGCGCCGGTGGATGCTCAGGCGCTCGCCTTGCTGCTTCTGGACTCGAAGAACGGGCATCTCCTGGTCCCGATGAAGGGCGCGGCGCCGACACCGGCGAGCAGCCTGGGAGGCGAGGGCCGGTCGAACGACCTGGTCGATCTGGCGGTGGCGGGCACGTCGTGGATCGACGGGGCGCCGGCAATGGCGGGCACGAAGACCCTCATCGTGAGTGTGAGGGGCATCAGCCGCCAGGCCGCCGTCGCGCAAATTCCCTTCGGCAGTTTCTCGTTCCTGCAGACCGAAAGCGGGTGCATCGCGCAGCCGGAGCCGCGGGTTCCTCAAATCAGGAAGCCGCTGGCGCCGATGGGCGTGTTCCTGCCCTTTGTCGCCTCCGAAGGTCAGCTCGCCTTTACCGTGCCGGCCGGCACCGAGAGTGCGACATTGCTCCTGCGCCTGCGCCAGGGCGGCTCGATCGACCTGCCGGTGCTTGGAGACGGCCGCACGCGCAAGCCGACTCCGACGGCCACGCACGAGGACGGTACCGTGCTGCGCGTGCACGTCGTGGGGACCAGCACGCCGCCCGCGGGGCTGGCCCGGTCGAAGCCGGGGTTTGAACACGTTGTCGTGGACTACATGGTTGAGAACTTGAGGGCCGGAACCGGCCTGGAACTGCAGCTGGCGCAGCAGTTCGCTCTTGCCGACAGTCAAGGCGCGAAGTACGTGCCCAATCGTGCCAGTCAGCAGTTGCCGTGCCGTCTGGCTGGCGCGAATGTCGTGCCGGCCGGCGGCTGGCGTCGTTTTTCGCTCGCGTACGTCGTGCCCGAGGGCCAGCCGCTGACGCTGGAGTATCGGGGCTTCGAATCCGCCGGCTCGTTGAGAGTGCGCTAGGGGAAGTCCATGTCCAAGTCACGAATCGTCGGCGCGTTGGTCGTCGTCATTGCCGCGGCCCTGGTCTACGTCGGATTCGTCCGGCCCACGGGCGGTCCTGCGCCGGGCATGGCGCCGGGCGTGGCGTCCGGCCCGTCGGCGTCCAGCGCCGCTGCCGTTGCGGCGCTGTCACCCGACCAGAAGCAGCAGGCATACGATACCCAGGTCAAGGCGCTGCAGCAGCGCGTCGTCCGCGTGCAGTCCTTCGTGGACAATTTTCCAGCCGAACTCCTGGACATCGCGGCGCTCGCGCAATCGCTGCCGACGCCTGACGCCGCGTTCGTCTACGTGCGCGATCACATTGCCCTGGAGCCCTACCCCGGAGTGATGAAGGGCGCCGCGGGCACGCTCGAGTCGCGCGGCGGAAATGCGATCGATCGCGCGTTGCTGCTGGCGGCGATCCTGAAACAAAGGGGCGTCACCGCCAGAATCGTGCGCGGCAAGCTCGCGCCGGAACGCGCCCAGGCCCTGGCCGGCCAGATCGCGACGTCCGAGGACGCCATCCAGCTGATTGCGCGTTCGACGGCAGGGAGGAAGCCGGCGACGACCGACAGCGCGCAGCAGGCGTTCGAGTCCGTGCGCACGCGGGCGGCGACGCGCGCGCAGGCCTTGCGCGGTGAAGCGGACCAGCAGGCGAAGGCCATTCGCGCGGCACTGGACAAGGCCGGCGCACCGGGGCCCGCCGACAGCGCCGCGCGGCAGATCGCGATTCTCCAGGACCACTTCTGGGTGCAGGCCACGATTGACGGACGCCCGGTTGACCTGGACCCCAGCTTCCGTGACGCCCAGGCCGGCCAGGCGCCGACCGAGACGGTCCAGACATTCGATGCCGGCCGCGTCCCGGGCGATCTCTTTCAGCAGGTCACGATCTCGGTGACGGCCGAGTTCCTCAACAACGGCCGCCTGTCGTCCCGGGAAATCGTCCGAAAGCAATCCAATGCCGTCGATTTGATCGGCAAGAACATCCGCATGGCGATCGAGCCGCAGCCGCTCAAGCCCGACACGAACGACTACGCAGCCACAATCTTCGTCGGCAACGAGCGGCCCGTCAGCGGCACGTTTCAACTCCGGCCGGTGAAAGGCGCGGCACAGCCGTCATCGGGAGGCGTGGGCAGCATGTTCGGCGGCGCGCTGAGCGGAGGCGGGGCCCAGCCCGAGAAGCCGAAGGCCGAAGGTGCACCCAGTGGCGAGGTGCTTGGCCGCCTGTCGGTCGCGGTCGTGAGCCGCGCGCCGCAGGTCGGCATCGCGCGCTATCGCCGCGTGATCCTGGATCGACTCAGTCGTCCGGCGATCGCGTGCAACTCCAGGCCGGTGCCGAGAACGACCACGCGGTCCGCCTCCTGCTGGCCCAGGTGTGGGACGGCGCGATCTCGGTCGGCGCCATCCATCCACTGCGCATGTTCGTGACCGAACTCGACCGGCTGAAGGCGCAGGAAGCGATGGACGAGCGGGCGCTGGCCGCCAAGTACCTGGGGCAGGATTTCGGGATGAAAGACCTGGCAGGAACGCGCCTGCCGTCGCGGCTGCTGAGCTACTTCTTCTATGCCGGTCTCGAGCACCACTTCGTGATGCGGTCGGAGGCGCCGCACGCCCGCCAGTACTACGTGCGGCCGCAACTGGCCTTCCTGCGCCAGGGGTTCGCGGTTCACGACTGGTCGAAACCGATCGAATCGAGGCGCTATCAGGAAGGCCTGGACGTCGTCAATGCACCCTATGCGTTCGTGGGTAATGCGGAGGAAGCGGCGAAGGTCGGCGTGCGGCTGGGCGTTGCCGACACCGCGCTCGAACGGTCGTTCGCGAAACCGGGCACGGACTTCAACACGGTGCCGTTGATGGCCGCGGCCGAGAGCCAGAAGATCCCCGTGCTGACCGTGCGCCCGGGAGAATCGTCGGCGATCGATGCGCTGCCGATCCCGCCGGCCATCCGCGAGGTTCTGCGGGACGAACTCGTGCAGGGGCAGACGCTGCTGCTGCCGGCCGGCCTGGTGTCGCTCAACGGCGTTCGCACGTTCGGCTGGTGGAGCCTCGATCCGACCGGCGGCGTGGCGCTCGGCAAGATGGACCTGGGCGCGGGCCAGGGGCTGACGGAGAGCGTCAAGCTCCGGAACGCGGTCAACGAACTCACCCACATCATCGCCAAGTTCTACGGCGGGTTGATTGGGTGCTACATGATGGAGATCGCCGATCAGCTCAGCCCGCCCGACGGGCCCTACGAAGTGCTGAAGCTGCCAGGCCTGCCGACGATCTCGGGCGGCAAGCCGCTCGGGGAATGCGTGGCGGGCAAGGTCTGCGAGGCCATCGTGGAGCTGACGATTCTTGCGATCAGCGCGGCGGAGTACGGGCACTACGACATGGAGGAAGAGGCCAAGGAGATCATCGAGGAGCTCGTCGAAATGGTCGCGAAGATCTGGCTCGCCGAAGAAGGCGGGATCATCGGGTGCTCCGGGCTGGAAGGCGAGGGGCACGGCGAGGGTGGACATTGAAGTGAGGAGGTATCGATGAGACGCGCTGTTCTCATGGTGGCGGCGGTACTCGCGGCGTCGGTCGTCATGACACCGGCGGCCGTCCAGAAGTATCCCGGGACGCCCGTGAAATCCGGCCAGGCCGCGTTCACGTTCGGGGGCAAGGCCTACACCTTCACCGCCGTCGAAGGCGGGTTCGAGCAGATTGAGGGCTTCACCAGTGCCACCCTGGTCTTCAGGGATCCAAGAGACAAGACCAACACGCACCTGAATCTGAGCCTGGTGTATCAGGGGCCGGGCAAGGTCGATTTCGAGGCCCCGTTCAGCATGAACGGTCTGTCCATGTTCGTGGATGGCGACGTCGGCCGATTCACCAAGGGCAAGAGCAAGTGCGCGGTGACGCTCACGACGGCGACCGCCGCCGATGTGGCGGGCACCGCCGACTGTCCGCTTCTGCACACGATCGCGGGCGAGCCGCAGCCGGCGCTTGCCGGGTTGAAGTTCTCCGCGACGACGAAATAGCGGCGCTGTCCCGGAGAAGAAGACCCCGGCGATGTCGGCGTCGCGGCACTATCGCGGCACGCGCGCGTCAACCACGGCGCCGAGCTTCCCAAGCGCGTCGAGGCTCTCTGGCCGCATGCTGCCGTACGCCTGGAAGTCGTGGGTCATGTGCGGCCACACGTCGAGGGTCACGTCGGCGCCCTGGGCGCGCGTCACGGCCGCGAACTCGCGGATCATGTCGATCAGAATCTCCTTGTCGCCGGCCTGCAGGTAGATCGGCGCGAGACCCGCGAAGTTCCCGTTGATGGGGGACAGCGCCTCGCGCGAAAGGCCGCTGTTGCCCTGATACCAACGGCCGAACGTCAACGCCATGTCTCCGAGGACCCAGTCGAACCGATCGTTGGCGAAGAGGCTCTCGCCGCGTGCGCCGATGTCGGTCCAGGGCGAAATGCCGACGGCCAGCGCCGGTTGCGGCAACCCGAGCCGGCGCAGCTCGAGCAGCGTCATCAACGTGAGGTGTCCGCCGGCCGAGTCGCCGGCGACGATCAGTTCGGCCGGCGTCGTGCCGGCCTCCAGCAGCCAGCGATACGCGGCGATGGCGTCTTCGAGCTGAGCGGGATGCGGGTGTTCCGGCGTCAGGCGATAGTCGAGCGCGAACGTGCGCGCCTTCGCGGCAGCGGCGACCAGCGCGATCATCGGCGTGTGCGCCTTCGAGCTGAACGCGTAGCCGCCGCCATGAAAGTACAGCATGGTCCGGCCGCGCACGGCCGGTCCGGGCTGGAGCCAGTGTCCGTTCGGCCCGCCGCGGTTGGGGGCGACCGCCACGTCGGGCCGATCGACCGGATTCAAGACGAGGCTGTCCAGGTACTCGCGCGCGTCCGCGGGATCCGCGAGCGTGAACGCATGGCGCATCTGTTCCCGCAGGAACAGCGTGCCGCATTCGACGCCCCAGCTCCACTCGCGCACGAGCGGGCGGCCGAGCAGTCGCCGAAGGGTGACGTCGAGCGAGACCCTGGTGAGCGTTATCATGCTGCGACGACGGAAACTGGAGCGTCCGCTGAGGGTATAGCCCGCCATACGAAGATTCTATGTTCCGACTCATCACCGAGCCCATTGCGAACCGCTTCCGGGAGACCGTTTCGGGGTCCAAGAGTGGCACCCCTGGATGGGCGCTGGACATGTCGGAAGGCACAGACGAGGGCCTGTTCGGGCCGGACAGCGCCGTCTGGGAAGTGCATGGCTCGGTGTCGACGCTGGTCGGCGGCATTCGCGCGCTGCTCCTGCAGGCCGCCCATCCGGCCGCGCTTGCCGGCGTCGTTGAGCATTCGCGTTATGAAAGCGACCCGCTCGGCCGGCTCGCCGGCACGACCCGTTGGTTGACGGTGACGACGTTCGGCGCGACGGAGGTCGTGGCGCGTGAGGCCGCGCGCGTGAACGCGATGCATGCGCGGGTGGCCGGCCAGTTCGCGGGCAAAGCGGGCGACGCCCGGCCGTACGCCGCGCGTGACCCGCGGTTCCTGTTGTGGGTGCACTGTGCGTTCACCGATTCGTTTCTCAAGGCGCATCAGGGCCTTGGCTTTCCGCTGACGCGGGGCGCCGATCGCTACGTGGCCGAATGGAGCCGAAGCGCCGTGCCGCTCGGTTTGACGAGCGCGCCCATGAGCGTGGCCGAACTCGAGCGCACCCTGCAGGACTTCCGCGACCGCGATCTGGTGGGAACCGACGTCACGCGGCGCGTCGTCCGTTTCATTCTCAATCCGCCGTTCGGCCGCCTGGCGATGGTGTTCTATCGCGTGCTGGCCAACGCCGCGATCGCGACGCTCGACGACCAGGAACTCCGGCTGCTCGGACTCAAGAAGAAGGGCCGTGTCTGGCTCAGGCTCGCGCACGGCGGCCTGCGGATGCTCAGCGCCATCCTCGGCGACCAGTCGCCAAGCCAGAGGCTGGCGCGGGAGCGGATCGCGCGGTTGCGGGCGCAGGCGGCTCGCACGAAGACGGCGTAGCCACGGAATCAGGAACGAGGAGGAGGCATGCGAGACACCGTCGCCACACGCGGGCAGGACCTGTTCGTGGCCCTGTGGGCCTTCGCGGAAGCGAGCTTCTGGTTCATCGCGCCGGATTTCCTGCTCATGCCGTTCGCGATGCAGCATCCGCAGCGATGGCTGCGATGTTCCACCGCCGCCTGGATCGGCTCGTTCGTGGGCGGCAGCCTGTACTTCGTGTTCTGCTCGCTCCACTTCGCACTGGCCGACTCCATCATCTCGGCCACGCCGTTCGTGACGCCACGGATGCTGGCGTCCATCTCGGGACTGTTCGATCGGTTTGGCTACTGGGGCGCGCTCGCGCAGGCCTATTCCTTCATGAGCTTCAAGATCTGGACGTTCGAAGCCGTCCGCCATCACCTGTCCTGGTGGACGTACTTCCCGATCGTGATGTTTTCGAGGGTGTTCCGGTTGTTCGTGGTGGCCTGGCTGGCGGCCCGGCTGTCGCCCTACGTGAGACCGTCCTGGAACCGGCGCCCGGTCCTGTCGTGGACGCTCTACGCTGGCGCCTTCCTGCTGATGTTGATCCTGGTGGAACGGTGAGTACGTGCTCGGCGGGCTGAAGCCCGCCGACTACTGCAGTACACGGGCGCGCGTGTGTTCGGCGGGCTGAAGCCCGCCGACTACTGCGTGCCAGACAGCTCAGCGACTCCGCGGCGCGCGCGATTGATCACCGTCGCGATCAGCAGGACGACCATCGCGACCAGCACCCACACGACCCACGCGCCGGCCGGCACGCCGAGGCCGACCATCAGACTGACGACACCAAAGACGAACGCGCGATCGCTCTTGCCGAACGGGCCGTCGTAGCGGCGCGACGCGCCAGCCTGCGCGCACACGACGCCCGTCATCTCCGTCAGCGCCGCCAGAATGACGACGACGACCACGAGCGGGGCGTGAAATCCCGGCACCAGCGCCAAGGGCAGATACAGCACGGTGTCGGAGACGACGTCGCCGAGTTCGTTGATGACTGCGCCGAGCGCGCTCTTCTGGCCGAACTCGCGGGCCAGCATGCCGTCGATCGCGTTCAGGGCCATGCGCACGAACAGCCAGGGGCCCACGATCACGAGCGGCCATCCGCCCTCCGGCCATGCCGCGATGGCCGCGCCGACGATGATGGACCCGATCGCCGCCGCGATGGTCACCTGGTTCGCGGTGCCGCCCGCTCGGGCGATGGCGCGCACGACGGGCCGCAGGAGGCTCTGAAACGCCGGCTTGATGTCGTAGATGCTGGGCATGACCGATGCGCCGTCCCGGTTACGGCGTGAAGAAGTAGCGCGTCAGATGGAAGAACACGGGCGCGGCGAAGCAGATCGAGTCGATGCGGTCGAGAATGCCGCCGTGGCCCTCGATGACGGTGCCGAAGTCCTTGACGCCCCAATCGCGCTTCACCGCGGACATCACGAGTCCGCCGAAGAAGCCCATGAGCGCGATCGCCGCGCTCATGCCGGCGGCCTGCAGCGGCGAGAACGGCGTCACCCACCACAGCCCGGTGCCGATCAGCACGGCCGTGACCACGCCTCCGGCGAAGCCCTCCACGGTCTTGTTCGGGCTCACCGTCGGCGCGATGCGCCGGCGGCCGGCGAGCTTGCCCCACACGTACTGCAGGACGTCGCTCAGCTGCGCGACGAGCACGAGGAACATCAGCAGGTTCGCGTTCCGCCCTTCGTAGCCCGGGATGTCGAGGATCAACAGCGCCGGCGCGTGGCTGACGCAGAACACGCAGAGCATCAGGCCGAAGTGGATCTCGGCCGCCCGTTCGAGGAAGCGCTCCGTGTCGCCCGCCACGGCGACGCGCGACGCGATGAACAGCAGGGCGTACACCGGGATGAGGATGGCGAACAGGCCGTACCAGTGGACGCCGATCAGCCAGTACTGCAGCGGCGTGAAGACGAAGAACGCCCAGAACAGCGTGCGGTGATCCGCCCGGCGCGTCCGCGTGAGCGTGACGAACTCCCGGAGCGCCAGGAACGACAGCAAGCCGAAGAGCACGAGCGATCCGATCTGGCCCACGGCGAGCGTCAGGGCGAAGATCCCGCACATCACCCACCACGCGCGAATGCGCGCGACGAGGTTGTCGACGGTCGCCCGTCCGGCGTCGCTCTCCGTGCGCCGCCGGAGCACGGCGCCGATGGTCGAGGCGACCACGAGCAGCGCGAGCACGCCGCCGAAGAGCCACACGAGTTCGCGGTTGAGCGGCAGCGTCATAACATTGAGCGGCAGCGTCATGACGGTTTCAAGCGGCACACCGCCTCACGTGCGCGACCGAGGAACGCGGCCTTGTCTTCGCCCGGCGCGAGGCGCATCGGCGGCCCGAACGTGGCCGAACTGAGCAGCGGCACGGGCACGAACTCGCCCTTGGGCAGGATCCGGTTCAGGTTCTCGAGATACGCGGGCACGAGTTCGACCTGCGGCCGTGCCTTCGCCAGGTAGTAGATCCCGGTCTTGAAATCCGCGACGGCGTCGCCGGCGCCGCGTGTGCCCTCGGGGAACACGATCAGCGACCGGCCGGCGTCAAGCGCGCCGACGAGTTGGCCGATCGCCGCTTTGGCGTTGGCGATCGACCGTTCCTCGCCCTGCGGTTGTCGATTGATGAGCAGCGCGTGGAACACGCGGTCGGCGAGGTAGCGGCGCAGCGGCGTCCTGGCCCAGTAGTCGCGGCCGGCCACCGGCGAGGTGCGGGCGCGAGCGCCGGGCGGCAAGGCGGCCCACAGCACGACCGCGTCGAGGTGGCTGGAGTGATTGGCGAAATACACGCGTTGGGTGGAAGCGGGCTCGCAATCCGCCCAGCGCACGCGCACGCCGCTGATCACCCTGGCCACGGCGGCCAGGACGGACGCGAGGGGATGCGGGCGCAAGTCGGCCATGCCTGTCGGCGGCCCATGATACTGCGGAAATCTGATGTCGCCGCCCGGCTGACTCCGTCCGGCGCGCCGCGATCACGACGAGACGTTCGGCCGATGCAGCGCCTTGGCCACGGCGGCCTGGATCTGTTGCGCGCGGAACGGCTTCGTCAGATAGCCGGACACGCCAAGATTGACCGCGTCAATCGCGCTCGTCTGGCTTGGGGCCGCCGTGAGGATCACGACAGCCAGATCCGGCGCCAGCGCGCGTGCCTCACGGATCAGCGTCAACCCGTCCATGCCCGGCATCTTTAGATCCGCGATCAGCACGTCGAACGCCTTGGTGCGCAGCATGGCGAGCGCCGACGCTCCGTCGCCGGCGACCGAGACGTCGTAGTCCGGCGAGGCGGCGGACAGCGTCGCCGCGATGAGCCCCCGAACACTCTCTTCGTCGTCCACGATCAGCACGCTGGGCCGCTCCGCGTCGGTGCCGTGCTCGCGAGCCGCGGCGCCGGTCCCGAGCCAGGCATCCAGGTCGTGTTTCTTGAAGCGCCATTGATGGCCAACGCGGACCGCGGGCAGTGTGCCGGATTTGATCATCCGATAGACCGTCTTGAGATTGAGGTGCAGATACTGAAGCACCTCCTCGGTCGTCATGAACTGCTCGTTATCCACGGTTGTCCTCGTCGCAAACCTCGCGAACCCTCGTCAGCAGCTCTGCCGGAGTGAATGGCTTCCGCAGGAACGCGGTGCCGCGCATGGCCGCCGCTTGATCGACGATCTCATTGTCCGCATACCCTGAAATCAGCAGCATCTTCGTTTCCGGGCGGACGGCGGCCAGCCGGGCGGCCAGTTCGCCGCCGTTCAGGCCGGGCATGACGATGTCGGAGATGAGCAGGTCAATGGGTCCCGCATGGGTGGCGGCCATGTCGAGCGCCGCCTGGCCATTCGGGGCTTCGAGGAGTTGATATCCTGCCTGGCCGAGCACGCTCGCGAGCAGCAGGCGAACGGAGCCCTCATCCTCTGCGAGCAGTACGGTTTCTTTTCCTCTTGGCGGTTTTCGAGCGATCGTGATCTGACTGGTCGTCACCGACGCATCGACGCGCGGGAGGTAGACCTGGATCGTCGTGCCGGCGTTGGGCTCGGTATCCAGGTGGATGTAGCCGCCGCTCTGCTTGATGAATCCGTACGCGGTGGACAGACCCAGTCCGCTGCCCTGGCCCACGGGCTTGGTCGTGAAGAACGGGTCGAAGGCTCGCGCCCGCGTCTCCTCGTCCATGCCATGCCCGGTGTCGGCGATCGTGATCATGACGTACGAGCCGTGCCTCATGTCCGGGTGCACCGCCGCGGCCGGCTGGTCCACCGTCACGTTGTGCACGTCGATCATCAGCGTCCCGCCTCGAGGCATGGCGTCCCGCGCGTTGACGACGAGATTCACGATCACCTGTTCGATTTGCGCCTGGTCTGCGCGAACACGCCACAGATCGGGGGCGACGGTCGTCGTCACCGCAATGTGCTCGCCCAGCAGCACCGGCATCATCTCGCCGAGGTCGGCCATGATGAGGCCCAGGTCGAGGACCGCCGGCGTCAGCACCTGACGTCGGCTGAACGCCAGAAGGTGGCCCGTCAGGTTGGCGCAACGGTCGCCGGCCTTCCGGATTTCATCCAGGGCCTTGTACGAGGGATGGTCGGGCGTCACCTGGTTCAGCAGCAGCTCGCTGTAGCCCAGTACGACGGTCATCATGTTGTTGAAGTCGTGCGCGACGCCGCCGGCCAGTTGCCCCAGCGCTTCCATCCGCTGACCGGTCCGAAGGCGATCTTCGGTCGTGCGGGTCCTCGCCTGGCTCTCAACCAGTTCCGCGGTCTTCTCGGCGACGCGGTCTTCGAGCGTCTCATTGGTGCGCTGAAGCTGTTCTTCGAATTCGAGCCGCTGGCCATCCACGCGCGCGATCACGCGAGCGTTGAGCCAAATCACGACCGAAATCAGGACCATCGTGCCGACGACGACGAGCGGCGGGCCGACCCTCGGGTCATAGAGGCCCGCGTGCTCGCCTTCCAGCCGGAGCCAGCCCAGGAGGATGGGAATGCCCAGCGTGGCCGGCAAGGTCCGGCGCGCCATCTTGCCGCCGAGCGTGTCCCCGGTGAACACGTCCATCAGCCCTGTGGACGGTTCGAGAAACAGAATGCCCGTGCCGAGGACAAGCAGGAGCACCGCTGTGTGCGGGGCCATCGTCGTGTATGTGCCGATGCCGACGAGATTGCTGACTTTGTAGAGGTATCCAATCGACACGATCGTCGCGACGAACAGGCCGAGCAACGCCAAGCTATGTGCCAGCCAGGCGCGGCCGGCCCGCGCCGACGCGGCCATCGCCAATCCAAAGGCCAGGAAGCAAAAGGCCGTCAACGGGGACATGTGATCGGGGCGGGGGGCGGCGGCGAGCGCTGCCTGACCGATCGTGAAGTCCTGTCCCATGATGACCTGGTCAAACGAGACCAGTCCGATGCCCGCGACCAGGATCCCCAGGGCCAGCGCAGTGCCGGTCAAGCGGGTCCTCGCGCGCAGCCACAACGAGACGCCGCTGACCACGAACGCAAATGCCGTGATGGCCCTCATGGCCGATGCCGTGGGCATCGGTTGCTTGAGGACCGGGATGTCGAACGCCCAGCCGGCCAGCACCAGCGAGCCGCCGATGATGGCCGCGGCCGCAGCCCAGACCGGAATGCCTGTGCGGCGCCAGTCAACGTGGTGCATTGGCGACGCATTGTACGCCGGACGGACATGACTGGGCGCCGAATGGATGAGCAGCATGGTCAGAACGATTCCAGCTTCCACCGCACGGTGAGCCTGTGGTTGCCCGCGCGCAGAGGCACGCCGGGGGCCGCCAGCGTGAAGGTGACCTTCACGCTGCCGCTCGTTCTCGCCACCGTGCTCTGAAACACCCGGCCGTATGCCGAAGTGCTGAGGGTGCCGCTGCTGCCCGTCCCATTCGTCGGGCTCGAGGTCGTCCACGACACCTTCGATGCCGGGATGGCCGTGCCGCTCGGCGGTACGAAGTTGCTGTCGGCCTTGATGCTGATCCGGAGGGCACGGCCAGCCAACACGCTCAGGCTCGCAAACGAAACCGTCGCCGCACTCGGACTGCCGGTCGTGGCCACGCCGACGTTGGTGACCGCGAATCCGATGGCGGCGGGAACGGTGATTCGGACGGACTCAGCGCTCACGAGCCAGCTCGCCAACCATACCTGGACGAACACCAGCAGGAGCAGCGTGCCGCGGCGCGGCCCGGATGGCTGCGGCGACCGAAAGAGGGACGGTGTCATTTGCCGTCCTTCCAGATGATGGATTTGGCCTTCGCCGTGACGACGAAATCCGCGCGCGTGACCGGGCGGTCATCGCGCAGATCGACATCGAGTGCTGGCGTGTCCGCGAATTCGAACGGCGCGGGGAGGCGCGTGAGGTCGAGCCGGACGACATGCCGGCCGGGCATGACGTTATAGAAATCGTAGGCGCCATCCGAGCCCGTCGCGGTCACCCGGTCACCCAGGGCCAGCACCGCGCCGGTCACGCCTTCGCCCGCGTCGAACCGGCCGTTGCCGTCGCGGTCGACGTAGACGCGGCCGTGAATCGCGTTGAGCGGCGCCACCACGAGGTCGGTGATGATCCGGCTGGACGGCCTGACCATGACGCGGCGGGCTCGTCCGTCCCAGGCGTAGTCAGCCGGAAGCAGGTCGGGATCCAGCGACAGCTCGAAATCGCCTCGCGGCACGTGCGCGAACACATACGCGCCGCGCACGTCCGAATCGACCGAGTACGGACCGAGACGGACGCGCGCGCCCGGCACGGGCCTGCCGACGTAGTCGAGCACGAGTCCGCTGACCGATCCGCCGCTCGCCGGCGTGGCCACGTCGAAGTCCCGCCGAAGCAGCAGCTTGAACCGCGGTTGCTCGGTCGCATCCTGGATGTCCTGATACGCAGCCGGGCGCCCGTATTCTGCAAAGAGAGAGAAATGGCGGGGGAGACCCTGTTCGAGGCTGACCCGCGCGCGGTCGGCATCCAGCGGCCGCGGCATCGGCGCGGCAATCTGCAGGATCGTTCTTCGCGTCAGGCGGACGGTGCCCTGAGCCTCGAGCCAGCTTTGCGGCGGCGCCGTCGGGCTCCACTGCGTGGCCACGCGCATGCCGACGTTCAGTCGCGGTCCCACCGTGTACGACGCCATGGAATGGAGCGCGTCCCGATCGATACCGGTTGGCATGCCCGGTTGGAGCTGGCGGGTGCCGCCCCATTCGTAGCGCTGAAGGAACATGAACTGGTTGGCGTGCACGTCCACCATCACGGCCGATGACGCGCTGCGCATGGCGGTCGTGGTCGTGAAGGTCCGTTCGAGCGTCAGGCCGAAGTACCGGTGCAACGGCACGTGGACGCCGATGGTCTGCCACGTGCTGCGATCGCCCGGCCGATCCGAACGGAAGATCCCGGCCGTGAACGACAGGCCGCGCCACACCCGCACTTCGGCTTGCACCCCGGCATCCTTCGCGGCCACCGGCTGCAGGGCGCGCCGATAGGACGCTTCCAGATCGAAGCGTTGGCCGGCGATGAGCCGGGTCCGCAAGAAATGCGAAGCGTCCGAGCCGAGTTCGCCGTCGACGCTCACGCGCCCGAGGTCAATCCGATCGCGATAGACGAGCACGGTGTCGCCATTGCCCAGGCGGCGTGGCGGCGCATAAACGGCGAGCGTCGGCCGCCAGCGATCCGTGACTTGCCAGGACAACCGAAGGCCTCGGGACGGGCCGCGCAAGTCCGAAAACAGATCCCCGGCTTCGGCCAGCCACGGTTGGTCCGCGCGGCGCAGCAGGATCGTGCCGTGGTCGAACCGCGCTCCCTCGGCGCCGAAGGTAAACAGGCTGTCGAGTTGCACGTCGAATCCGCCGATGGCGCCCGTCGCGAGGGCTTCCAGGCCCGAGCCGGCGCGCTCGACGTAGCCGACGCCGATCGTGCTGTGGAGCAGGCCGTGCGCGCTGGGTGCCGCGGTACTCAGGCCGTGCGTCGCGCGAACGTCGTCGGTGCCGTCGGTCTCAGGCGGCGCTGGCGCCTTGTCCACCACGAACGTCCGCAGGGTCGAATCGGCCGGCGCCGGCGCGGCGCCGGACGAGAGAATCGAGCAACAGGCCAGCCACACGAGGCCCTCAGCGAGCGGGAACATTCGGTGGCGGCGTCCGCGCCAGAACCAATTCCTGTTCGGCGCCGATGTCGTGATCCGCGCCGATGTCGAGCACGGCCCGCACGACGTATCGTCCTGACGGCAGGGCCGGCAGCGGCGGCAACGCCGCGGCGAAGTCGCCATCGATGATCGGTTCGGTCAGGAGCGTGCCTCGCGGAATCTCGAGGCTGGCGACCGGCGTGGTCCCGCCAGGCACGAAGAACTGCACGCGACCCTCGATGCCCAGCGGCGCGTTGCCGTTGTTGCGCACGCGGATGACCGCGCGGTCCGCGTCCAGGCGCAGGCTGGTGATCGTCGCCTTGCGCTCCACCGGATCGACATACAGGAAGATGCCGGTCGAGACCGACGCGACGAAGTGCACGCCCACCCCGCCCGCTGCCGTCAGCGGATCGGCCACCTGGTCAACCGTCAGCGCGCACCAGTAGCCGCCGGGCGGCAACTCGCGCGGCACCGTGACGGTGATGCGAACCGTCAGGGTGGCGCCTGGATCCACGCCAGACTCAACGGGGTTGACCGACGCCCACGGGGCGCACGAGTGCTTCAACGTGCCCGGGTCGCCATAGTAGGACTGCTGGCCGTCCTGGCTCCGCCACCAGTCCTCGACCCTGGCCTTGAACTGCGTGCGCGGCTGATCCGCGTCGAGCGTCAACTGGAACTGGCGCGTCACCACCTGGCCGGGCCTCGCGTTCACCTTGATCGACGTCAGCGTCGCGCTGAAGGACATCGGTCGCGGCGTTTGCGAAGCCGGCGCGAGCGACACCAGCAGCATGGCGAGCCAGCCCACTGGCCCAATCGTCGTCAGCGTGGAAAACACTGTGCCTCCGGACTAGGAACCGATGCTCTCGAACTTCCAGGTCACGATCAGGGTATGCGCGCCGGATCGCAGCACCGTGGTCTTGGGGCCCAGGGTGAACACCAGAGCGGTGGTTGAGCAGTCGGCCACGCCGGGATCGCACGTCGCGATCTGCGTGAACGACGCGGAACTGAGCGTGCCGGCCGCGCCGGTGGCGCGCGTCCAGCTCGCGGCGTTCCAGGACACGTCGCCGGCCGACCACGTGACGGCGCCGACGACCGGAGGCGTGAACGAAGCGGCTGCCGCCTGAATGCTGACCTTGAACTGCTTGGTCGCCGTGGCGAGCACGATCCGGTCGACCGTGACGGCCGACGCGCTGGCCGCCGTGCTGCTGGCGATGTTCGTGACGTTGAAGGACACGCTCGCCGGCACGACGATGCGCGCCTGCTCGCTGACGGTCGCCGTCAGGAGCGTCGTTTGGCTGGTGTCCGGAAGGGTGACCGTTGTTTGCGCCTGCGCCGGCGTCGAGTGCAGCGCGAGCATGGCCATGGAGAGGGTGATGAAGATGGTCGTTTTCAAGAACGCTCGGTACATGTGGTCGTGTGACTCCTTGGGCGCCGGTAAGACCAAGAGCCATGCCTCCGTTTTTCCTAGGATTTCTGAATAATCGCGGTCTCAGGGACGTCCACGAATCCACCGGAAACGTAATCGGACCGTCGAAGAATGTAAGACTTTGACGGACTCTAAGAGACTCTAACGGACAGCTTGCCCCAATAGACTAATAGACCAATAGATCATTAGATCCATGGCTATGAGGCGTGCCTTGGCGGTCGTCGTGATCTTGGTACTTCAGGCGTGTGGAGGGCCGGCGCCGGCGAAGGCCCGGCTGGCCGGTGACTGGGACTACGAGCGCATGCTGGGTGCGGCGCCGAACGGCGGGTTCGAGGCGCGCCGCCGCTTCGGGTTCGCGCACTTCGAAGGGCCCTCGGCCACCGGCGCGTGGCTGAAGCGCCGCAGCGGCGACACCCTCGAGACGATCGCGTCCGTCGAACTCGCGGGCGACGCGCTGGTGCTCTCGCTGGGCGGTGATCGATCGATCCGCGGCGTGCTGAACGGTGACGTCATCACAGGGCAGATCGTCCAGGCCGGCAAGCCGATCGATCGCGTCTGGCTCACGCGCCGCACGGCCGCGCCGGTGTGGGAGCCGCCGTATCCGCTCTGGCCGGGACCGGTCTCCGAGCCCAAGTTCAGAGTGACGATTGACCCCGCCGTGCCGATGAAGGCGCGCGACGGCGTCACGCTCATGAGTTACGTGGCGCGCCCGGTCGGCGACGGCCCCTTCGGCGTCGTCATGGAGCGCACACCGTACCTGCGCACGGATCCGGTGGCCGGGGAGTTCTGGGCGACGCGCGGCTACATCTACGTGAAACAGGACGTGCGCGGCCGGGGCGGGTCCGGCGGCGTGCTCGACATGAACGCGCTGCAGGAACAGGACGGCTACGACGCCGTGGAGTGGGCGGCGAAACTGCCCGGCAGCAACGGGAAGGTCGGCATGATCGGCCGATCGAATCCCGGGCTCTACACGTGGTACGCGGCCATCGCGCAGCCGCCGCACCTCACGACGATCGCGCCGGTCGTGGCCACGGCCGATCCGCTGCGCCTCGTGCCGTACATCGACATGGTCTTTTCTCCGACGATCATCCCGTGGCTCTGCCTCACGGGAGTGAAGGAAACGCTGTCGGATATCAGCAACATCGACGAGGTGCGCGCGTTCAACCATCTGCCGGTGATCGAGAGCGCGGAACTGGCCGGATGTCCGCGCCCGAAGTTCTGGGACGACTGGTTCAACCATCAGCAGGACGACGCCTACTGGCGCGGGCTGTCGATCGAGCGCCGCCTGGATCGGGTGAAGGTGCCGGTCCTCGGGATCGCCGGCTGGTACGACGATGCGCGCGGCACGATTCGGAATTACGCCGCGATGGCGGCGCTCCCGAAACATCCGCCGCTGCGTGTGGTGATGGATCCGGGCTCGCACAAGGGCATCGACTACGTGAACGGCCACTTCGGACCGCAGGCGCGCCTCGACCACAAGATGCTGCAGCTGCGCTGGTTCGACCATTACCTCAAGGGCGTGGACAACGGCGTTGACAGGGAGGCGCCGCTCGACTTCTTCGTCATGGGCGACCACACGTGGCGCCAGGAGCGCGAGTGGCCGCTCGCGCGCACGACGTGGACGAATTACTACCTGCGTGCCGGTGGCGTGCTCAGCACGACTGCGCCGAACCAGGAGACCGGAGACGAATACACCTACGACCCCGGCAATCCGACGCCGTACCTGGTCGATGCCCGTGAGCTGGAACTGAACATCAACGAGAACTACCAGGCCGTGCACGCCGAGCGGAAGGACCTGCTGACGTACACGACGGCGCCGCTGGAACAGGCCATGGAAATCACCGGACCCATGACGGCGACGCTCTGGGCCGCCACCGACGCGCGGGATACCGACTGGAACGTGATGATTCTGGACGTCGATCCGAGCGGCGCCGCCTGGCGCATTCAGGACGGCGTCGCCCGCGCGCGGTTCAGGAATGGCTTCGACAAGCCGTCGCTGCTGACGCCGGGCGCGATCACCAGGTACGACATCGACGTGTGGTTCACGTCGCTGGTGATGCCGAAGGGGCATCGCCTGCGGGTGTCGGTGGCCTCAGCGGCGTTCCCGAAGTACGACCGCAACCTCAACACCGGCGGCGACAACGAGCGCGACACGAAATATGTGGCGGCGCATCAGCGGATTCTCCACGACGCCGCGCATCCCTCCAGCATCCGGCTGCCGGTGATTCCGCGGTAGTGAGCCATGGAGCCGGGGTCTTTAGACCTGGGAGAACCTGGTAATGGACGTTTCGTGAGCGGGCCCGCGGCGTTCAGGTCGCGGATTCTCATCGCCACCGGTCTCGGCCTGGTCCTGCGCGTCGCGTGGTGGATGTACGCGCGGCCCGATCCTGTTTCGGACTTTGAATGGCTGCGTCGCCTGGCCGAGGGGATGCTCGACCATCACCAGTACGGCTACCCGCGCCTCGAAGGCGGGAAGGTGCCGCTGTATCCGATCCTCCTCGCAGGCCTGATGCTGATCAGTCGATCGATCGCCTGGCTCAGCCTCGCGACGATGCTGATCTCGGCCGCGCTCGTGCCGCTCGTCGGTGTGCTGGTGCACCGGCTGGGTCTCGGCTCGCGAGTGGCTGTGGCCGCGGCCCTGATCTGCGCCACGAATCCCACATTCGTGTTTCTGGCGCCGGTGCTGGCCACCGAGCACCTGTTCGCCGCGCTGCTGATCGCCGTCCTGCTGGTGTTGGCCGGAGCGGGCCCCGATGCGCCGCCGGCAGTGACACGGCGTCGCCTGGTGGCGGCCGGCGCGTTGCTGGGGCTGGCCACGCTCACGCGCGTTGACGCATTGTTCTATCTGCCGGTGGTCGCCGGGCTGGCCTGGGTGCGGCTTCCTCGACGCCGGCTCATGGGCCTCGCGGTGTTGCTGGTCACGACCGGCGTGTTGCTGATGCCCTGGTATCTGCGCAACCGCGCGGTCATCGGACCCGGATCGGGATTGTCTACGGCCGGGGGGGCGACCTTCTATCACGGGCATCACGACGGCCCGTACGGATGGCGTCCGCTGGCCGGCACGCCGCTCGAGGGCCTGCACCAACTCGAGCTGCATCAGCGCGGCTATGAGATGGGACTCGAGTATCTGCGTCGGATTGGGCCGCTCGGCATCGCCCGTGACGTCGCGATCGCCACGGGCCAGCAATTCTCACCGCTCTCATCGCCCTATGCGCTCCGGTGGAGCACGAGTCAGGCCGGACCGGCGCCGGATGAGTTCACGCAGAAGGCGGTGCGTGGACTCCGCGTGCTTGGATGGATCAATGCCATCTACTACGGGCTGCTGCTCGGCGCCGCCGTCTGGTCGCTGATTGTCGTCACCCGGATGCCGGCCACGGCCGCCTTTGTGCTCTACGGCATCGTCGGCGTGAACTGGATCGGGCATTGCGTCGTCTTCCTCGGCGGCCCGCGATATCGCTACGTGGCGGAAGTGGCGTTTTGCGCGCTGGCGGCGATCGCGATGACGCGATCGGCCCGCCGCGCGACCGTACCCGTATAATTGTCTTTTGCCGGTCGTCCGAAGGAGCCATCCGTGAACGAGCCCGAAGAAGATTTCGCGACGCTGTTCGAGGCGTCGATCAAGACGAGTCGCGTCCAGAAGGGGCAGACCGTTGAGGGCGCGATCGTCGCGATTGGCCCGGAAGTGGCGTTTGTCAACGTCGGCGGCAAGGGCGAGGCGATGATCGCCATCGCCGAGTTGAAGAACGAAGACGGCGTGCTCGAGGTGGCGGTGGGCGACCGCATTCAGGCGACGGTCGTGTCAACCGAGGGCGGCCTGACGCTCTCGCGGCACCTGATCCGCGGCGCGGCGACCGACCGCCAGGTCGAAGACGCATTCCACGCGCGCCTGCCTGTCGACGGCAAGGTCGAGAAGGCGGTGAAGGGCGGATACGAGGTCCGCGTCGGCCGGTCGCGCGCGTTCTGCCCGTTCTCGCAGATCGACATCGTCCGGGATACCGAGCCCGCCGATCACATCGGGCGGGTCTACGCGTTCCGCATCATCGAGTTCAAGGACGGCGGCAAGAACCTCGTCGTGTCCAGGCGGGCATTGCTCGAAGAGGAGCAGCGGGCCGCCGCGGTGGAGGTTCGAAAAGCGATCGTGCCTGGTGCGATCATCACCGGGCGCGTGGCCTCGGTGCGCGATTTCGGCGCGTTCGTCGATTTGGGCGCCGGCGTGCAGGGACTGCTCCACATTTCCGAGATGGGGTGGTCGCGCGTCGCGGACAGCGGCACAATCGCGACGCCCGGCGAAACCCTCACCGTGAAAGTGCTGCGCGTGGACGAGGGCGGGCAGAAGATCGCGCTGGGACTGAAGCAGCTCACGGATGATCCGTGGCTGGCGGCCGGCTCGACCTACGCCGTCGGCCAGGTGCGCACGGGCCGCGTCACGCGCCTGGCGGACTTCGGCGCGTTTGTCGAACTGGAACCGGGCGTCGAAGGCCTGGCGCACGCGTCCACGTTCGCGCCGGCGAGGCGGTCCGACGACTGGAGGCGATCGGTCGCGGTGGGGATGTCGGCGGCGTTCGAGATTGTGAGCGTCGATCTCGAGAAGAAGCGCATCGGCGTCGCGCTCGTGCCCGAGGGCTCGTCGCGGGCCGGCGGCGCTGGGACGTCGAAGACCGACAGTGTGGCCGACGATTTGCGCGAGTACGCCTTGCGCCAGGGCGAGGCCAACACCGCCGGGATTCGGATCGCTCGGCGACAAGCTGCGGGGCGCCCTCAAGCCGCGCTAAGGGCGACTGCCGATCGAGTTCGGCCCACGGCCATGAGCCGGAACCGTCCCGCGTTCCAAATCACGGCGTCGGCGACGCCGGCCTCCGCGACCATGTCACGCAATTCGCGCTCCACAAAGGCATTCATCACGGACATGAAGCCATCGCGCCTGGTCATGATGTTCGTCGTCATCAGGTGGGTGTAGATCCAGGCGGCGGCGGCCGCTGCATAGCCGCGCGACAGATCGTGCACCACGAATCCCACGCGGCTCAGCCGGCTCATCTCGCGCAGGATTGTGACGGCATCTTCTCGGGAAAAATGGTGCAGTGCGAATGAGCAGATCGCGATGTCGAAACTGCGATTGGGATACGGCAGCGCCAGGATGTCCCGGCGCTCGAAACGGATGCCGTCGATGTGTCCGGCGAATGCACAGGCGGCGTCGAGGACGACCTGACTCTTGTCCACGGCCGTGACCGAGACCCGGCGGCCGGCGCGTCGGAGCGCCGCGACCAGCGCGACCGGCTGATCGGCGGACCCGGTCGCCAGATCGAGGATGTCAATGGTGCGATCCGGATCCATCGTGGCGACGAGCGGCAGCACGGCGTCCCGAACCAGGGTGAGACTTGCCCATCCTCGCGTTGATGCGGCGCAGGTTGCGCAGTTCGCCGCGAAGGACGTCCGGAACCGCGTCCGGCCGATCGATCAACTCGGGATTGTTGTGGTCGAAGCGGCGTTGAGGAACGAAGAAGTTCATCGGTTATTGGCCCAATTCGACGGTATCGAAGTCGGTCGGGCCAGACAGTTCAAAAAGGCACGCGTCTCGGCCCGGCCAGGGCCCGCCACCCCTAAGCAAGGCGATCCGTTGTAGAGTTCAAGGTTCCAGTCCTATGGGGCCCCAATCCAGCGGCGGCTCGGATCCTCGCAGTCGTTCTGAGGCTGCAGATCCATTCCTCGAGTTCGCGCCGGAACCGGACACAATTCGGCCAAAAAACGCCCCGTCGAGTCGCTGATGGCGGACGCGGCCAAGCCCTTCGTCCCGACCCTGCCTCCGGCCCTCGAGCCGCCGGCGCAGTGGGTGCCGCCTCCGGCCGTTCTGGAACCGGCCCGTTCGCGCCTTCGCCCGTCCGCGATCAGCCCGGCATTCGGTTTCGCCCTCGGCGTGGCGGGCCTTGTCACGGCAACCGTCGCCTACTACCAACTGGCTCAGTTCCTCTCGGGCGGCCGCGCCCCGTCGTGACCGCGACCGGTCCGGTCGCGCCTGCCCCCGACGTCGTACCGCCGCCGGCCTCGCGCGACGCCGGTGCCGACGCCGCGTCGATTCGGATGGAGCCGCTGGCTCCCGTCCTACCGGCAGCCGTTCCGGCACCGCCACCGATCATTGAAGACGGGTGGGTACGTGTCGAGTCGGCGATCGACTTCAACGTGTTCGAGCGCGGTCAATCTCATGGCACGACCCGGGGCGGCCGTCTCAAACTGCCTGCGGGCGTCCACGAACTCGCACTGATCAGCACCGCCTTCGAGGTCCAGCAGTCCGCGACGGTCACGATCGCCGCGGGCCAGACCGCGCGGCTGACCGTGGCCATGCCGGACGGGTCCTTGTCGATCAACGCCCTGCCGTGGGCGGATGTGTGGATCGATGACCAGGCAGTCGGTACCACGCCTTTGGCGAATCTCGTCGTGCCCGTTGGGTCCCATGAAATCCTGTGGAAGCATCCCACGCTTGGCGAGCGGCGGCAGACGGTCGCCGTGAAGGCCAGGACACCGATGCAGGTCGGCGTGGATTTGAGCAAACGGCCATGGTGACCACGGTCGTGCTGGCGTTCGTGCTCCTGACGATTCAGGATCGCGCCGTGGATCCGGCTGCGGAACTGGCGGCGGCCCGCACGCTTTATGCGTCGGCGGCGTACGAGAAGGCCCTGGAGCGACTGGCTCGAGCCGCGCAAGGGCAGGGTCTCATCGACGAGGTGGACACCTACCGCGCGCTCTGCCTGCTCGGGCTGGGCCGCACCAGCGAGTCGGAGCACGCGCTTGAAGAGATCCTCGCGAGGAACCCGCGCTACGCGCTGGATGAGAGCGCCGTCTCGCCGAGGCTCGTCGATCTCTATCGGGCCGCGCGCGCCAGAGTCCTGCCGGAGGCCGCCAGAAATCTGTACTCCGCGGCGCGCGCCAGCTTCGACGATAAGAAGTACGACGTGGCGGTCGCGCAACTGCGGGAGCTCCAGGCGCTGATTAGTCCGGCCAACGTGCCGGAGTCCGCCGTCGGCCTGGCTGATTTGCGCGTCCTGTCCGAAGGCTTCTTGAAGCTGGCGGAATCGCTGCTGGACCCGGTCGCGCCCGCGCCGCCTGTGTCCGGTGCTGCGCCTCCCGCGAAGACGGAGATCGTGTACTCCATCCTGAATCGAGAGGTCAGCGCGCCGGTTGAGATCACGCGGCCCGTGCCGCGTTTGAAGACGCCGCCTGGCGAACCGCAGGGGCTCTATCAGGGCCTGGTGGAGGTCGTGATCAATGCGGAAGGCCGCGTCGAATCAGCCGTGATCAAGAGGTCGATTGCCCCCGCTTACGATGCGGACCTTCTGGCGGCGACCGCGCAGTGGAAGTTTCAACCGGCCACACTCGACGGCGCGGCCGTCAGGTACCGGCGTGCCTACGAAGTGATCGTCTACTCACGCTAGCGCACCGCGATGGGCTGTGTCAGCCCGCCAGACATCACTCCGGGTCCATCACCTTCGCCACACCGACCACGTAGTTCTTGCCGTAGTGTTTCGCGCACCGCGGGCACGTCGTGTAGAAGAAGTACGGAATGTCGAGCCGCTTGCCCCTGGCTTGCACGTCCTTGGCCATGTCGGCGCACCACTTCGCCGCATTCGAGAACGGGCCTTCGAACACCTTGGTGACGAAGTCGCCGCTGAGGTGCACCATGACCTCGCCCGGAACGTCCTTCGCGACCGCGAACAGGTGTTCGGCCTGCCAGGCTGATTCGTCGTGGCTGAGCACCAGGAAGCCGCCGGTGTCGGCCTGCGCCGATTTGATCGTGCTCCAGGTCTTCGCGAAGACCGAGCCCATGTTCAAGGGCACGTGAAAGACGCTGGTGGTTGATGCCCGGACGAACGGCTTGCGGTCGAAATGCAGTTCCTGGCCGTCCCACCGCTCGGGGTGGAACCTCGGGCAACACCCGGTTTCGTTGTCGGTCGGGTCGATCGGCGGGATCTCGTTGGTCTGCATGGGGCCCCCCATCCGACGAGAAAACAGCAAGAATCGCGCCTGCGCGTCTGGCCGGGAATGTGCTGGCGAATAGCTGTCCGGCAGTAGATGGGGGCTCTCACTGGGGACCGAGGCGATGAAAATTTCCCACGGCGGACCGGCGGCACATCGCCGCCAGCCTCAATCCACGATGAAGAGCCGCGCGCCTGCGGGCGCCGACGACAGGTGAGGCGCGTCGCCGTCGGCGACCTGGTAACTCATGCCGGCGGTCAGCACGAACGTCCGGCCGTCAGCCAGCGCCGTGTGGAGTTCGCCGTCGAGGCACAGAAGGATGTGGCCCTTTTCGCACCAATGGTCGGCCACGTAGCCCGGTGAGTACTCCACCATCCTGACGCGAATGTCGCCGCACTGGCGCGTGCGCCACCGCGCGACACCGGTGGTCCCTGGATGGTCGACCGCCGGCACCGCCGCCCAGTCGGTCGTGTCGAATGCGATGTTGGTGATGGTCATGGATGCGCCTTCAGCGTAGGCATCCTAACTCCGATCGGCCCGCCGCAAGTGGGGCCGCAGGCCGCCCGCTGCGTCGCGTCGCGCGGCTCGGACCGACCACCTGGGGTCTCACAGAACGGCTGCTCGGCCACTGAACGAGGCGGTGTCGTTCAGTGGCCGATCATTCGAGCGGGGGAGGCACGGACGAAGGGCCGGCGCGTGCGGGATGTCGCGTGTGCGGCCGAGCGTGCGCGCTCCGCTCAGATCCCCGACTAGTATGCCCGGCGGTACTGCGGCGGGATGACGACGTCGTGCCCGAGCGTTCGCGCGGCGCGCAGCGGCCAGTTCGGGTCTCGCAGCAGTTCCCGCGCCAGAAACACCAGGTCGGCCTGGCCCGAGCGGATGATGTCGTCCGCCTGATTCGGATCGGTGATCAAGCCGACGGCCGCCGTCATGGTCGGGGCCTCTTGGCGGACTCTGGCGGCGAAGGGCACCTGATAACCCGGCCTGATGGTGACGCGTTGGTGCGGCACGAGTCCGCCGGACGAGCAGTCGATCACATCCACGCCGAGCGGCCGGAGCTGCTGCGCGAGCGCCACAGAGTCTTCCACGCTCCAGCCGCCATCCGCCCAGTCCGTTGCGGAAATACGCACGAACAGCGGAAGGCGCTCGGGCCATGTGCGCCTCACGGACGCAACGACCTCGCGCACGATTCGCGTCCGATTATCGAAACTGCCGCCGTAGTCATCGGCGCGATCGTTGGTGAGCGGCGAAAGGAACTCGTGCAGCAGGTAGCCATGCGCCGCATGAATCTCGATGATGCGGCTGCCGGCCTCGTTGGCAAGACCCGCGGCGTCACCAAAGGCGCGCACCACACGCCGGATGCCCTCGAGGTCGAGCGCCTGCGGGGTCTGATATCCGTCGTCGAACGCTTTGGCGCTGGGCGCCATGATCGGCTGCCAACCGCCGTCGGCGGCCCCGACAGGGCGACCGCCTTTCCAGGGTGCGCCCGTGCTGGCCTTTCGTCCGGCGTGCGACAACTGCATGCCTGGCACGGCGCCCTGGTCTTCGACAAACCGGAAGATGCGCGCGAGCATCTCGACGTGCGCGTGCGACCAGAGGCCGAGGTCGTTGGGCGAAATGCGGCCCTCTGGCAGCACGGCGGTCGCTTCGGTCAGGACGGCGCCGGCGCCGCCGACGGCGCGGCTGCCTAGGTGCACGAGGTGCCACTCCGTGGCGAATCCATCGGTGCCCGAGTACTGGCACATCGGCGAGACCACGATCCGGTTTCTGAGCCGGACGTCCCGGATCTGGAGCGGCGTGAACAAATGAACGGGGTCGGCAGCGGGTGAGGCCACGTCTTGATTATGTCGCGACGCGAAGCGGCTAGCGGATTCGGCGCGCCAACTGTTCGACGACCGATCGGTCCGTCAGATCGTACAGATTCTCCGGCGGCAACAGCGCGCCGCCGAACGTGACGGACGGCCGGTTCCGGGTGGAGTCGTCTCGGCGCGTAGTGAAGGCGGCGACATGGATCTGCCGGCACCCGGTCCTGGCGATGACGTCATCGAAATTGAAGGGCTTGATACCGCCGCCGGGCATGACCTGGATGCGGTCGCCGGCGTGGTCGACGAGTCGCTTGATGAGGTCCAGGCCTTCCGGCACCGTGTCCTGCTGACCGCTCGTCAGCACCCGCGTGATGCCGAGATCCACGAGCTCATCGAGCGCGCGAAAGGGATCTGGCGTCACGTCGAACGCGCGGTGGAACACGGCATCTCGGCCGCCGGCGATCTCGCGCAGGCGGCGCGTCCGCGCATGGTCGACGGCGCCGTCCGGCGTGAGCACGCCGAAGACCAGCCCCGCCACGCCCTGCGCGACCGCCACTTCTGCGTCCGCCACCATGGCGGCGAATTCGGGTTCGGTGTAGCAGAAGCCACCGCCGCGCGGGCGAATCATGACGATGGCCGGAATGCGCAGGCGGCGCCTGGCCTCGGCGATCGTGCCGAACGACGGCGTGAGTCCGCCGAAGAACAGGCTCGAACAAAGCTCCACGCGATCCGCCCCTCCGGCCTCGGCCTCGAGCGCGTCTTCCAGCGATCCGCAGCAGATCTCAAGCAGCACGGGTTCCATGGAGCCAATCCTCGCACGAACGCAGCCGCCCGGCGCGACGGTTCCAGCCGCGCCGCGGTCGGCCCCGGCGGGCGAGTTCCGTTGGCAGCGATCAGGAATAAGATCGCCGCATAGCCATGCGGCGTTCGCTTCGCATCGCGCTCTGGATCCTGGCCATTGGCGTCGTCGTGGCGCTGATCGTCGGCGGCGGTGCCGCCATGGTCGTCTGGCGTCACACGACCATCACGCAAACCCAGGCGCCCGACGCCAACAAGGAATTCGAACGCGTCCGCGCGCAGTTCGGTGCGCGCCCGCCGCTGGTCGAGATCCGCGATCCGGGTCCGATCATGATGGACGTGCGCGTCCATCGCCCGGCGGAGTCGGCGCCGCGGCAACTGGTGCAGTTCTTCTATGGACTGGTCTTCGACGGCCGCACGAAGAAGTTGGTGCGGTCGCGCGCGCCGGTGTGGTGGATGAACTTCAGCGCGGAGAGCCTGCTCGCGCGTCTGGGTGTGCCGCTGGGTGACCTGGCCCTGACCGTGGCAGACGTAGAACGGTACGGGCCTGGCGTGGTACTGGACTTCGTGCCGCCCGCCGGCGGCCGCGTGCTCGTCTGGGTCCAGTAGCGACCGTGGCTACCGTGCTGCGGCGAGCGCGGTGCACTCGATTTCCACGCGCGCGCCCAGCGCCAGTCCATTCGCGCCCCAGGCCGATCGCGCCGGTTTCTTGCCCGGGAAGTACGTCGCGTAAACCGTGTTCATCCGCGGCCACTCGGCCATGTCGGCCATCATGACCGAGCACTTCACCACCCGGTCCATCGACGAGCCGGCCTTCGCGAGGATCGCCTTGATGTTCTCGAACGCCTGCTTCGTCTCCGCCTCAATCCCGCCCGCGACGACTTTCGGCGTGCCGTCCACGACTTCCGACCCGATTTGTCCGGACAGGAAGAGCAGGTCGCCGGCCCTCACCGCCGACGAAAACGGATACGGCCAGGGTTCGACCAGGTTGATGAACTCGGGCGCCGGCGGCTTCTGCGGGACGGGCGCCGATGCCGCGCCCACGAGAACGACGACGGCGGAAAGCGCGAGCAGAGAGAAGTGTGTGGATGTCATGGTGGCGCCATGATCACGCCAAGCGCGTCCGAAGACAAGGGCAGCGGTAGTAGAATCCGGCCGGCACGACCGGTGACGGCAAGGAACAATCGGAAAGCGCGCGTCTCGACGGCCACCGGGCCGGACACGGACTCAGCGGCGCCATGGGTCGCGCCCGCCCTCGGCTTGGCGCTCGTCATCGCCATTGCCATCGTCTACGCACCGGTCCGCGACTTCGGCTTCGTCTCGGTCGACGATCCGCGCTACGTGCCGTTGAATCCGCACGTGGTCAACGGCCTGACCTGGGACAACGTCGCGTGGGCGTTCACGTCGCAATGGGCGTCGTACTGGATTCCGCTCACGTGGATTCTTACATGGTGGAGATCCAGGTCTTCGGGCTCCATCCGTCCGTGATGCACATTACCAACGTCGTCCTGCATGCCGCGAACACGCTGCTCCTGCTCGCGTGGCTGCGCCGGGCGACCGGCCGACTGTGGCCAAGCGCAGTCGTCGCCGCGCTGTTTGCCCTCCATCCCCTGCACGTCGAGTCAGTGGCCTGGATCACCGAGCGCAAGGACGTGTTGAGCACGCTCTTCCTGTTATTGGCGATCCACGCCTACAGCGCTCATGCGCGGCGGCCAGCCGCCTGGCGGTATGCCGCCCTGATTGGTTCGTTCGTGCTGGGCCTGCTGGCCAAGCCCATGCTCGTCACGCTGCCGCTGCTCCTGCTGCTGTGCGACGTGTGGCCGATCGGGCGGCTGCCGATCGATCAATGGTCGGGCGCCGCCTGGCGGCGGTGGCGCGAGGCCATCATCGAGAAATGGCCGCTGTTCGTGATCGCGGCCGTCGGGGCCGTGCTCGTGTTCGTCACGCAGCGCGCCGGCGGCGCGATGGCCTTCAGTGACCTGATGCCGCTTTCGCGCCGCCTCGCCAACGCGCTCGTGTCCACCGTGATCTATGTGTGGCAAACGCTGGTGCCGCGGAATCTCGCGGTGCTGTATCCGTATCCGGACGCGATTCCGGCGTGGCAGGTCGCCGGCGCGATCGCCCTGCTGCTGGCGGTGACTGGGGCGGCGTTGGGTTCGCGGAGGCCGGCGATCGTGGCGGGATGGGCCTGGTTCCTGATCGCGCTGGCCCCGGTAAGCGGCATCATTCAAGTCGGCGTCCAGCCGAGGGCCGACCGATTCACCTACGTCCCGCTGATCGGTCTGTTCATCGCGGTGGTGTGGGGCCTGTGGGAGTGGGCGAGCGCCAGGCGCATAGCGGGCCGCACGCTGGCGGCCATCGCGGTCGTTGTGTCCGTGGCCTGCGCTTATGGTTCGAGCCGTCAACTCGGCTACTGGCGCGACAGCGTCACGCTGTGGGCGCGCGCCGTGGATGTGACGCCAGGCCCCGGCGGCGAACAGGCGCACTTCGAACTGGCGCGACAACTCGTCGAGGTTGGCCGGCTTCCGGAAGCGGTCGATCACTACCGCACCGCCGTTCAGCTCAACCCCGAATGGGGCGGCGCCTACGGCCTGCTGGGCATCGCCTATGGGAAGCTGGGGCGGGAGGAAGAAGCTCGCGAGGCCTACGAACACGGGCTGCGGCTCGAACCCGACCAGCCGGAGGTCGAGAACAATCTCGGCGTCATCCTGGCATCGCGCGGACGGATGGAGGAGGCGGCTCAACACTTCGAGGCGGCCGCGAAGCTGAAGGCCGACTTCGACATGGCGCGCGCGAATCTGGGCCTCGCCTACATGCGACTGGGCCGGCCCGAGGATGCCCTCCGCGCATTCGACGCCGCGCTCGCGATCAATCCCTCGAACGCCCAGGCCCGCCAGTTGCGGGATAAGCTCAGGCAGAAGTAGCCATGTCCATGACTCGTCAACAACGACGCGCCACGGCGCGGACAAGCGCCGGTCCAGGCACGTCCAGGCGTCGAGGACTCGCCATCATGCTTGGCGCCGCGACGGTCGGTGTCGCGCTTGGCGCCTGGTGGTTCGTGTCACGGCCGAGCCAGACCCCGCTCGTGCGGGACGGCGCGCCGAGTTGGTCGCCCGACGGAACGCAGATCGTCTTCTACAGCGAACGGGACGGGCAGCCGGCGGATCTCTTCGTGATCAACGCCGACGGCGCCGGCGAGCGCCGGCTGACGCAAACCCCAGCAGCCGAGGGCTATCCGGCGTGGTCGCCCGACGGCCGCCAGATCGCCTACGAAGCGGACGCTCCGGACGGCAACTTCGATGTGTACGTCATGAACGCCGACGGCTCGAACGTGCGGCGCCTGACGACGGATCGACGACGGGATGTGGGGCCGGCGTGGTCGCCGGACGGAACGAAGATCGCGTTCATGTCCGACCGGGCCGGAATCGAGTTCGACGTGTATCAGATGAACGCGGATGGATCGAACGTCGAGCGCCTGACCGAGGGCGCCACGAACTGGTTTCCGCAGTACTCGCCTGACGGCTCGCGCTTGGCCTTCCACGTTGGGCGCGACGTCAATATCTTCGATCTCAAGACGCGCGCCCTCACGGCGCTGACGAACGACCCCGACAACGGCATGTACCCGACCTGGTCGCCCGACGGCCGCAGGCTGGCGTTCATGAGCTGGCGTCACGGCAAGACTGAGATCTTCACCATGAACGCGGACGGCGCCGATCAGCGCGTACTGGTCTCGCCGGCCAGCGGCAGCGCGATCGACCCCCGCTGGTCGCCGGACGGCACGCGCATCGTCTTTGTCGAAACGCCGGCCAGCGAGCAGAACTTCACGCAGGCCACGCCGCAAGCGACGGTGATCTACATCGCCGACGTCTCGACCGGCGCCGTGCGCCGTCTGCGATAGGGGACGGGTCTCAACTGTGGAAAACTCTGTTGAGAATTTCAACAAAGTGGCCAGAGTTTTCCACAATTGAGACCCGTCCCCTATTTCATCACGGATCGCGCCGAACGGTGATCGCGCTCGTGTACGTCTTGCCGTTGGCCGTCATCGTGACGCGATAGCTGCCCGGATCGACCAGGCCCGCGCCACCGCCGCCGCCGCGACCGCCGCCTCCGCCACCGCCGCGACCGCCACCGGCGGCGCCGGCCTGGGGAGCCGCCATCAGGCAACCGCCCCCGCCCCCGCCGCCGCGCCCGCCACCACCACCGCCGGCCGCGCCCGGCTGCGCTGGCCCACCGCATCGTCCATTCCAGACGGCCGATGCCGGCCTGTGCCGGCATCGTGGCCGTGCACGAACTCGCGGCGTCAGCACCGGTGATCTCGAATCGCACGTCGCCGGTGACCTGCGGGCTCAGGTAGTAGTTGATGATCGCGTTCTTGGTCGGGTTCTGCCCCATGAACGCGAGCTGCCCGCCGTTGTATTGCGGCTGGATCGACAGCCACTCCGTGGCCAGGCGGTTCTTGAACAGAAACGCCTCGGCCTTCTGGACGTCCGCCGTCATCTGCTGCAGCGGCGAGATGTCGTCCATGATCCAGAAGCCGCGCCCATGCGTGGCGGCGATCAGGTCGTTCTCGCGCGGATGCACCTGCAGGTCATGCACCGCCACCGTCGGCAGGTTCGTGTTGAGCCGGCTCCAGGACTGCCCGCCGTTGAGCGAGTAGTAGGCAGACATTTCACCGCCCACGAACAGCAGGTTCGGGTTCTTCAAGTCTTCCTTGACGACATAGATCGGATTGCCGTCCGGCAGGTTGCTGGAGATACTCGTCCACGTCTTGCCGTAGTCGGTGGTCTTGAAGACCCACGGCTTGTACAGCGCGAAGCGGTGGCCGTCGAGCGACGCGTAGGCCGTTCCCGCGGTGTGATGTGACGGCTCGACGCGGCTCACCCAGATGTCCGGCCGGTCCACGCCCGGCAGGCCCGCCGTGCCGACCTTCGTCCAGGTGCCGCCGGCGTCGCGTGTGACCTGGATGTTGCCGTCGTCCGTGCCCACCCAGATCACGCCGGGTTCGAGCGACGATTCCTGCAGCGTGATGATCGTGCCGTGATACTCGGCGCCGCCGCCCGGGTCCTCGTCCGGCGTCAGCCCGCCTGATTTGCGCAGCGTCTTGCGCGGATCGTTCTGCGTCAGATCGGGGCTGATGATCCGGTACGTCGTGCCGCGGTCCGGCGACATCAGCAGGTGATTGGACCCCACATAGAGCACGTGCGGGTTGATCGGCGAGAGATGGAACGGCGTGGACCAGTTGTAGCGCAGCGCGCCCTGGTTCTGCGGCTGCCGGCCCCAGTTCTGTTTCTCGGCGAGGTCTTCCATCGCCGGCGTGATGTATTGCGACCAGTTCACGATGTTGTTCTTGCTCGGCCGCACCGACACGCTCGTGCGCGTCTCCAGGTTGTAGCGGACGATGTTGCCGCCTTGTCGATCGGGCTGGGACTCGGTGTAGACGAATCCGCGGGTCCTCCGGGTCCATTTCGGCGTGATAGCCGTCACCTCCCGACGTGTTGACCCAGTCGGCCAGGTAGACCGCGCTCGCGCGGGACATGTTCGGTCCGCACGACGCGCCGGCGTCCTGCAGGCCGCCGCAGATCCAGTACGGATCCGCCATGTTGAGACCGATGTCGTAGTACTGCACCGCGTTGATGTTCGTGAAGCGCAGCCCGGACTGGCCGTCGTCATGCGTGAGGGCCAGGCCGCCGTCGCTGCCGACGTAGTAGCGGTTCTTGTTGTGCGGGTCGAACCACATCGCGTGCCAGCAATGCATGCCGGGCCCGCTGCCGCCGCTCACCCACGTCTTGCCGCCGTCGTGCGAGCGCCGATAGCTGATCGTGTAGCTGAACACTTCCTGGTCGTTCAGCGGGTGCATCTGGAGCTGCATGTAGTAGAACGGCCGGCTGATGTAGCGGTCGAGGAACTTCCAGGTCGCGCCGCCGTCTTCGCTGCGGTACGTGCCCGAGCCGAGCTTGGTCATGTCCGAGCACGCCGGATCGACGCCGGGCGCTGGTGGCGCTTGTCCTGGTGCGGCGCCAGCCGCGGCGCCCGCTCGTCCGCCGGCGCCCTGGCCGGCGGCCGCCGCGCCGGCGCCTGCTGCGCCACCCGTGGCTGCTCCGGCTCGTCCGCCGCCAGCCGCCGCGGCACCGCCGCCGCCACCGCCGGCGCGTCCGCCGGTGGGGCAGTTGGGCTGAAACTCCGCTTCAATGTGCGCCATGATCGTCTGCGGGTGCTGCTTCGAGATCGCGAGGCCGATGCGGCCGAGCTTGCCGGGCGGCAGCCCGTTCGTCAGCCGCTTCCACGACTTGCCGCCGTCAGTCGTCTTGTAGATGCCCCCGTTGGCCGCGCCGTCGATGCCCTGCGGATCGAAGATGCCCTGTTTGTTGCCACCGCTCACGAGCGCCCACGGATAGCGAATGCGATCCCAGAACGACACGTAGAGGATGTCCGGGTTGACCGGATCCATCAGGAGCCCGTCCGCGCCGGTCATCGGCGAATTCGGCAGGCCGTTCAGCTTCGTCCACGTCTTGCCGCCGTCCATCGTCTTGTACAGTCCGCGGCTGCCGACCGGGCCCCAGATGTTGCCCAGCGCGGCCACGTACACGATGTCGGGGTTCGTCGGATGGAGCCGGATGCGCGCGATGTTGTAGGTGTCCTTCAGGCCGACGTTCTGGAACGTCGCGCCGCCATCCGTGGACTTGTAGATGCCGTCGCCCCAGGCGGCGGTGTTCCGCTGGTGGCCTTCGCCGGTGCCGACCCAGACGATTTGAGGATTCTTCTGGTTGATCTTGACGTCGCCGATCGACGCCGAGCCGTAGTTGTCGAAGATCGTCGTCCAGCTCGTGCCGCCGTTGTCGGATTTCCAGACGCCGCCCGACGCGGACCCCACGATCACGTGGGTCCAGTCGTCCTCGAGCGCATCGACCGCGGAGATGCGGCCGACCAGATTGGCGTTGCCGATGTTGCGCCAGCGCAGGTCTTTCAGCATCGGATCGGCCGCGGGCGTGCCGGACTGGGCCGAGAGCACGGCGCCAAAGAGACCGACGAACAAGAGGCAGGCCAGACGGATCCGGCGCGCGACGGGGGCAGACATGGAGCTCCTCCTCAAAGGGTCTTCAAACGACAGCTTGTCGGGTAAACCGTGCCTATGGTGCCAGAGTCCGGCCGCGGCGTCCAGTGCAGACCAGAGACCATGGCCGGCTTGCAGAAACGGGATTCAAAACCGGCGGGCCGGGAACGCCCGCAGAAGCCGCCAACGCCGGAACTTCTGCCGCCGCTGGGCTGACTTCTTCGTGATGGCGGGGTCGGAATCGCCGGAAACGGCCGGGTCAGAACGGCAAGCGACTTGCGACGTTCAACTCTGTCATGAGCACCTTGTCACGCTTCTTGCAGTTTTGTCTCGGCGGCTGTCGGCACGAGAATACGATTCGTGAGCGGCGTCCGCTCCACGGCGTGGAGGTCCTGCACTTCGTCTGCGACACGTGCGGCCATGCCGTGCCCGCGATCGAGCGCACAGCCGAGGAGCACCGGCACATCGTCGAAGCCGGCGCGATCAGGCCGCTGCGGATGCAACGCGCGCCGATGGGTCTCGTGAAGCTGGACAGTCGGCGCGCGCAACGTCGCGCGTCCTAGCGACGGGCGCGTGGAAGGCCGAGTGCGATCGGGCGGGGGAGATTTCGCAGCGCGGAATTCCAACCACCCCCGGCGGCGATTGCCCGCGAACTCCTCGGGTTCATGAGATCGCCGCGCGGATTGAACAAAACGCCGTGGCCCGAGACCTGCATCCGACTGGTCAGGATTGCTGTGCCTCCGACGCGCCGGCAATCCACCAGGAGGAAATTCCATGAGTAGTGTGTCGCTCAGGTGCTTTTTGCGCACCGCCGTTCTGGCCGCATTGGTCTGCGGCTCCGCCACCCTATCCAGCGCCCAGTCGCTGAACTGGGATGGGCAGACGGGCGGACTGGTGACGCCGTTTGCGACGGTCGTCGACTCGCCAGCCAAAGGTCTCGGTCGTCCGCTCGTCGCGTTTCTCTACATGGGCGCCGGTCCGGTCATCGGCCAGCGATTCCAGATTGCCTTCACCGAAGGGATGTTCGAACGCGTGGAAGTCGGGTACGTGAAGTCGGCTCTGTCGGGAGACACCACCGGACTCGCGGAGCTGTTTGATCGCGGATTCCAGAACGTGCATGGCAAGGTGCGGGTGTTCGGCAGCCCTGATGCCCTTGGCGCGCCGGCCCTCGCCATCGGCGGGCGGTTCGCCTGGCAGGTCAACAGCCTGACAGACGCCGCCCCGCTGCGCACCGGCGACGTCTATGTGGTGATCACGAAGGGCTGGGCGGCCAGTGATCAGGTCACGATCGTCGTGAACGGCGGCGTGAAGTTCACGAACGCGGCTCTGCTGTCCCTTGGCGGCAATGCGCCTGACTGGTGTGTCTGTGGGTTTGGTGCGGCGGCCGTGGTCGTGAAGAAGACCGTCACCTTCGGCACGGAAGTCCTGCAGCAACCACAGGCGATCCAGGACCTGGAGTCTGCCGACATCCCGCCGACGATCACGGCCTTCCTGCGGCTCGTGCCGGTGAAGGAGCGGCTGAGCGTGATCGTGTCGTACGTCAGGCTGGCGGGTGAGGTCGCCCCGGGTGTCGATCTCCAGGCCAACAATCGCTTTGCGATCGGCGCGGCGTTTCGCTTCTGATCGACCCGTCTGGGGTGCCGGTTCCACGGTAGAATCGCCGCACCCATGAGTCTCGTTTCCGGAACCAGGATTGGTGCGTACGAAGTCGTTTCGCCCGGTTCGAACGTGAGGCGCGCACGCTGGCGGCGCTCAACCACCCTAACATCGCGCAGATCTATGGCATGGGAGACCACGACATGAACGAGTCTGCGCGGCTGGTACGGAGCCCGCTAGCCATGCGTCGCCTCGCCACGGGGCTCGCCGCCAGCGTCGTCTGCGCCCTCGTGATGGGCCGCGGTTCGTTCGGCGGCCGCGTTCAGGCCCAGGCCGTCGCGTCCGTCAAGCAAGACTGTGTGGCCATCGGCACGCCGGACCCGTCGGTGGGATACACCTATGATCACGTCGAATCGACCGGCGGCCGGTCGCAGTACACCGATTACTGGGAGAGCGTCACGCCGACCGGCAGCCGGGTCCGCGTCGAGAAGCCCGGCGACACACTCATCCAGACCAGCATCTACCGCGTTGTGGACGACGTTGCGCTGCTGGGCCGCATGACGCAGGCCAAGGGGAACCGCGTGATCGGAACGACTGATTTTCGGCCGGGCCTCGTGGCCGATCCGTTCGGTCGCGCGTGCGCCGGCCGCAGTTGGCCGATTCCATCGGTCACCGCCTCGTTCAGCGGCGCGCAAAGCGCCTCGGCCGCCACGCCGGCCGGCACGCTCACGATCATCGCGATTCGGGAGAAGGTCACCGTGCCGGCCGGGATGTTCGACACCGTCCATTACGTCCGCACGTCGCAGTCGCGAGACGAGTACTGGAAGTCGATTCAGCACGGCGTCGTCGTGAAACACATCGCGACCGTCCGCGGCGGGACGGTCACCGAGGTGCTCGCGGCGATCACGCCCGGACGACGACGTTCCTGGCCAGCGTCTTGAATCGCACGCCGTTGGCCTGCACGACGGTGATGGACACATGACCGGTCTTGCCGGTCTTGATGTCCCGCACGACGCCGGACTTGCCCGTGTGCGTGCCGCCGACGACCGCGCAGCGGGCGCCGTCCCGCAAGCCGCGTGCGGATCGGGTTCTCGTGGCTTTCTTGGCCATTGTGACCCGACCCTACTTCCGCAGGTTCGCGTTGAAGAACTCCACCGTGCGCGTCCACGCCAGGGTTGCCGACTTCTCGTCGTACCGCGGTGTGGTGTCGTTGTTGAAGCCGTGTGAGGCGCCGTCGTACATGTGCATCGTGTAGCGGACGCTGGCGGCCTTCAGCGCGGCTTCGAACGCCGGCCAGCGCGCGTTGATGCCCGTGTCCGTGCCGGCGTAGTGAATCAGCAGGGGCGCCTTGATCTTCGGCACGTCGGCGTCCGCGGCAGCGCTGCCGTAGAAGGGCACGGCCGCCCCGAGGTCGGCCACCCGGGTGGCGAGGAAGTTGGCGATGCCGCCGCCCCAGCAGAAGCCGACGACGCCCACGCGGCCGGTGCATTCGGCGTGCTTCTGCAGGAACGTCGTGGCCGCCACCATGTCTTCGCGGGTCTTGGCCTGATCGAGTTTGGCAAACAGGGTCCGCGCCTCGTCCTCGCCGCCGGCGGGATAACCGCCCAGCGGGGTCAGGGCGTCGGGCGCAAACGCGATGAAGTTGTCGAGCGCCAGGCGCCGCGCGATGTCCTCGATGTGCGGGTTCAGGCCCCGGTTCTCATGCACGACCAGAACGCCGGGCAATCTCCCGGCCGCCTTCGCCGGCCGCACCAGATACCCCTTCATCGTGCCGCTGCCGGCCGGTGACGGGTACTCCACCACGTCCGCCTTGATTTTCGGGTCGTCCTTGCTGACCTTCTGCGCTTCGGCGAATCTCGGGCTCAGCGAATCGAGCAACATGCCGGCCGTGACGCCGCCGATGGCGAACTTCGTGGCGCGGTCGAGGAACCCGCGGCGATCGATGTGGCCATGCACATAGGCGTCGAAGAGGATGAGCAGATCGGGGTCGTAGTCGGCAATGGTCTTGCGTTCCATCCGGCGGTCCTCCCTGGGGTGAGACGGGAAGGATACCTGCGCCCGGCGAACGCCGCAAGACGAGGGGCTCCTCGGACTGACGACGACGGCCGCTAGCGCCGCGCGGGCTTCAGGTTCTTGCCGTAGTAGACGTCGCCGGGGATGCGGTGCCCGGCATAGATGCGATCGAGGATGCCGTACAGCGTCGGGTCGTAGGCCTTGAGGTCGTCAGGGGACTGGACGCGTGCCTGCGTCGTGCCGTCGTAGAACTCGATGTTCGACCAGAACCACCACTGCGTGCCTTCCGCGAAGTACTCCGCCACCGTGTTGATGGCGTATTGCTCGCGGCCACTGGCGTCCTTGTAGAGGCCCTTGGCCCTGGCCGCTTCGTAGGCCGGTTGAATTTCCGTAAACAGCGCGGGATCGGCGACGCGCAACGCGCCCATCACGTTGTGGCTGAACTCGTGCACGGTGATGTGCTCGCCGTAGTAACGCGTGCCCGGAATCCCGAGCAGGTTCTCTTCCGCGCACGACGTGACGTTGCCGCCCATGCCGCGCGCGCGGCCGTCCCAGTACTGCTTGTCCGTCATGTTCGCGATGCCGGTGGGACTGTTGTAGTTCGCCCGCTCGCCGGCGGTCAGCCGCCGGTCGTCGATCGCCGGTTTCTTCCAGCTGCGACGCTCCGGCAAGTCCGTTTCGCCCTCCTCCTGGTCCATCACCAGCAGACGCGACTTCCGTTCGACCATCACCGCGCGGATGTCCGGCCGTTTCAGCAGCATGTAGTTCACGATGTCGCGCGCGATGAGCAACGCGGCATCGTCAACCTTCTCCGACGAGACGACCGGAATCCCGAATGCGTCGGTGTACTTCTTGTAGAACGGATCGAGTCCCAGATCAGCCGGCGGCGCGGTGATCATCGCCGCTTCGAAACTCGACACGATGGCCGGCCCCGTCGCCACGCCGCCAGGCGGCCGGCGCGTGGGCGCGACGGATTGCGTAGAAACGGTCTGCGCGGAGGGCAACCGAACGCCCAGCCCGATCGCGAGGGCCAGCAGGACGAACAACGTGACCCGGCTCATCGAATCACCTCCGACGTTCTCAACTTCCGCGAAGCTGGTGAACGCGGCATTGTACGTCACCGGCGGAGGCGATCGATCCACGGCGCGCTCGTGGGCTACACTGCGCCCATGTCTCGTATTCGCATGCCGGACCTGAGGGTCAGGCCGATGTCCTCGACGCATCGCGCCTTCGTGACGCTGGTAACCATCAGCGCCGCCGGCGTCGCGCTCACGATGTCCCTTCACGCGCGGCCGCAGCAGACCGCCGGCCGGGGCCAGCCGCAGCCGCCGCCGGCGACGCTTGGGCTCGATCACGGCACGATCGACCTCGACACGCCGGATTTCAGGCTGAAGCTCGTCAGGGACTCACAGACGATTGCCGCGCTCGAACCGAAAGGCGCGAAGGGCATCGACGCGAACACGCCGTTCGACTTCACGCCGGCGGACCAGCTGCCGGCGCGGCAGGCGGATCGCTTCAATCATCTCGGCGACATCTCGCTGCGGATCAGGCAGGCCGGCTGGCGCGATGGCGCATGGGTCGATCTCGCGTCGAGCGACGCGCGCAAGCCGGTCGGGCCGTCGGCACTCAAGCCGCCGTCGCGCCGGGCTGGCCGGCGGATCCAAGCGACGCTGGCGGGCCGCGCGACCTCACGCCGACGTGCGGGACGGGCGCGCCGCGTGCGCATCACGTCGCCGTCTGGCTCGCTCGACGCGTCCGGTCGTCTCGTCCTGCGCTTCGAGATCAGGAACGTCAGTCAGGCGCCGGTGACGATCGGCGGCCTCGGCTTCCCGGTCGTGTTCAACAACATGATCCAGAACTTCGTGACCAACCGCGCGCGCACCCTGCCGCAGGCGCACGAGATTCTGCTCGTTCTTCGACCCGTACGTCGGCCGAGACGCCGGCTACCTCCAGGTCACGCGGCTCTCCGGCGCGGGGCCCGCGCTGGTCGTCGTGCCCGAGCCCGGCACGAAGACGCCGTTCGAGGCGTTCCGGCCGCTGAACGACGCGTCGCGCCGCGGCCAGACGTTCGAGGGCGCGTTCGAATGGACCGTGCACAGCCAGGCCTACGCGGAGAACGAGTGGAAGCGCGCGGACCCGTGGAATACGCCGACGTCCGCGACCCTCGCGCCCGGCGCGGTCGCGCGTCGTACGGTCTGCGCTTCCTCGTCGCGGATCGATCTCGAACATCGAGAAGACGCTCGCCGCGAACGACCGTCCGGTCGCCGTCGGCATTCCGGGCTACATCGTGCCGATGGACCTGGACGCGAAGCTGTTCCTGCAGCCCGGTCGGCGCAAGGTCGCGGGCACGGCCGTCGAGCCGGCCGGCGCGCTCACGGTGACTGCGGCCGCCGCAGTCGAGGAGCGGGCAACTGCAGTACGTCGGTCCGTGGCGTCAAGTGGGGCCGCGCGCGGCTGTCGATCACGTACAGCGACGGCGCCGTGCAGACGATTCACTACTACGTCACGAAGCCCGCGGCGGACGCGGTCGCCGACATGGGCCGCTTCCTCACGACGACGGCGTGGTTCACGGACGAGTCGGATCCGTTCGGCCGCGCGCCGTCGGTGATGAACTACGACCGCGCGAACAACCGCATCGTGCTGCAGGACACGCGCGCGTGGGTGGCCGGCCTCGGCGATGAGGGCGGGACCGGCGGCGTGGCTGTCCGCGATGATGAAGGCATACGGCCAGCCGAAGAAGGAGGAGATGGACAAGCTCGCCCAGTTCGTGGACAGGGTGCTGTGGGGCCGGCTGCAGTACTGCCGAGGGTCCGCGCATGTGGGGCGTGAAGAAGAGCCTCTTCTTCTACGACCCGGCCGCCATGCCGGGCTTCAAGTACCATGGAAGGCAACTGGACCTCGTGGACCTCCTGGAACAAGCAGGCCGCGGAAGCGGTCGACCGCGCCTACGACTACCCGCACGTCGTGGCGGCGTACTGGTCGATGTACCGGCTCGCGCGCAACTACCCGGGACTGGTCAGCGCGCAGACGTGGGAGTGGTATCTCGATCACGCTTTCAACACGGTGAAGTACATGACCGGCGGTTTCACGCCGCCGGGGCAGCGCGGCGGCGTCGGCTATGTGAACGTCGGCCTGATGGACGGCGACATCTTCGTGATGCTGCTCGACGATCTGAAGCGCGAAGGCTGGAAAGCGCAGGCGGACTACCTCGAGGGCGCGATGAAGCGGCGCGCGGACCGGTGGAACGCCGAGGCCTATCCGTTCGGATCCGAGATGGCCTGGGACTCGACGGGGCAGGAGGAGATTTTCGCCTGGACGAACTACTTCGGCTACAAGGACAAGGCGCTCGTGTCGCTGAACTCGATTCTCGGCTACATGCCCACGGTCCCGCACTGGGGCTACAACGGCAACGCGCGCCGGTACTGGGACTTCTTCTACGGCGCGGCGCCGGGCGGCACCACCGAGCGGCAGATTCACCACTACGGCTCGGGCATCAACTCGATTCCCGTGCTCGCGCAGTACCGCGAGCATCCGGACGACTTCTACCTCCTGCGCATCGGTTACGGCGGATCGATGGGCGCGCTTTCCAATATCGACGAGACCGGGTTCCCGTCGGCGGCCTTCCATTCGTATCCGCAGAACCTGAGGTGGGACGCGTACATCGGCGACTACGGCCCGAACTTCTTCGGCCACGCGGTGACGACGGGCGCCTACATCGTCAACCATCCGGACTTCGGCTGGCAGGCGTTCGGCGGGAGCGTCTCGGGCCCGGCCGGCGGGTGGGTCACGGTGCGGCCACTCGACTCGCTCCGTCGCCGCGTCTACATCGCGCCGCTCGGCCTGTATCTCACGCTCGACGCGGGGACGTTCGAATCGGTCGCCATCAATCCTGCCACGAAGGCGGTGCGCGTCACGCTCTCGCCCGCGGCGCCGTTCACGCCGAGCGCACGGATGCGCATCGACCAGCCGGCGACGGTGACGGGCGTCGGCCGCTACTCGATGGCGGCGGGCTCGTTCACGACCGAACGCGGAGCGATCGTCGTGCCGCTCGGCAGCAAGGCGACGGTGGTCGAAGTCGCGCCGCGCAAATAGATCAATAGACCAATAGATCCGTAGATCACTGTTTGCACGCCGCTTCGACGTCCGCGATCGTCTTCGGAATCGGCGGGCCGAGCACCTTGCCGCCGGTCGGCGTGACCAGCACGTCGTCTTCGATCCGGCAGCCGCGCGCGTCCTTGAACTTCTCGACTTCCGTGAAGTTGATGAACGCCGCGTTGTGCTTCTCAGCCTTCCACTGATCGATGAGCGCGGGGATGAAATAGAGGCCCGGCTCGACGGTCAGCACGAAGCCCGGTTCGAGCGGACGGGCCAGGCGCAGGTAGCCGAGCCCGAACTGCGGGCTGCGCTCGTAGCCGGGGCCGTAACCGACGATGTCCTCGCCGATGTTCTCCATGTCGTGCACGTCCATGCCCATCATGTGGCCGAGGCCGTGCGGGAAGAACAGCGCGTGCGCGCCGGCGGCGACCGCTTCGTCCGCGTTGCCCTTCATGAGGCCCATCGCCGTCAGGTCGTTCACGAACGACTTCGCGGCGCCCAGGTGGATGTCGCGATAGGGGACGCCGGGCTTGACGGCCGCGAGCGCGCCCATCTGCGCGCGCAGCACGGCTTCGTAGATCAAGCGCTGGCGCGAGGAGAACGTGCCGCTGACCGGGATCGTCCGCGTGATGTCGCTGGCGTTGCGCGCCGGCGTTTCGGCGCCCGAGTCGAGCACCATCATGTCGCCCGCGTTCAGCGTGTTCTTGTAGAACGGGTTGTGCAGCGTCTCGCCGTGCACCGAGCAGATCGGCGGGAACGAATACGTGCAGCCGCGCGCCATGACGACCTTGGCGATCTCGGCGACGATTTCGTGCTCCTTCTTGCCCGGACGGACCGCGCGCATGGCGGCGGCGTACATCTCGCGCGAGACGTCCACGGCGAATTCAATGTCCGCCACTTCCTCGGTGGTCTTGTAGAGCCGCTGCGCCGCCACCGCGCGATGGAGCGCGACGGAACGCTTGTCCTTCACGGCCGGCGGCAGCACGCTCAGCAGCGCCGCGAGCTTCAGCGTGTGCTCCGCCCGATAGGGCGCCAGGAAATGGATCGGCCGGCCTTTCTTCAAGGCGGCGCTCACGCGCTCGGCCAGCGCCGCCGCCGGCGCCGTGTCACGCACGGCCGCATCGGCGCCGCGCGTCGCCAGCGTGGGTTGCGGACCCGACCACACCACGTCCGCCACCGTCACGTCATCGCCAAACAGCGTGTCCGTGCCGGCCTCAATGTCAATGACGGCCGCCAGGCCGGGCTGATCGACAGCCCAGAAATAGAGGAACGTGCTGTCCTGACGGAACGGATACACGTTGGCGGTGTAGTTCATGCCCACTTCCTCGTTGCCGAGGAAGAGGATGAGGCCCGATCCCAGGTCCTTCGAGAGGCGGGCGCGGCGGTCGCGGTAGGTGGCTGGCGTGAACATGGCACGATTGTCCGCGAGAACCGGCGTCGAACGCCAGTCCTGACGGAGGCGCGGTATGATGCGGCACCCATTTCCCGAAAGGACCGCCATGGCCGCTCGAATTGCCGTTTCGCGCCGCGTTTGTGCCCGTGTCTTCGTTGCTGTGATGCTGACCGCGCTGCTCGCAGCGCCGCGAATGAACGCGGCGATCCAGCCGCCTCAGGCCGCGGCGGTCGCCAGCACCAATTGCGTCGCCCTCGGCTCGCCGAAGCCGACGGTGTCCTACGCGTATCGCTATTCCGACACCTCGACGTCGACTGAGTACACGAACCGGTGGGAGCAGTTCACGGCGACGGGCAGCCGGCTCGTGACCACGAAGACCGGATCGAGCATCGGCCAGTCGACCTACGTCAGCCAGCATCAGGTCGTGGACGACGTCTTCGTGCTCGGCGCGAGCACGGCGGCCGGCACGGACGCCGGAGGGGCGTTCAAGAATTCGATGACGTACACGCCCGGCGCGATCGGCGACCCCGCCTACAAGGCCTGCGAAGGCAAGACGTGGAAGATCACCCCGGTGAACGCCACGAGCCAGTCCCTGCAGGGGACGTTCTCGATGAAGACGGACCCCGGCGTGATGACGATCATCAAGATCCATGAATCGATGACCGTGCCAGCCGGCACGTTCGACACCGTGCACTACATGAAGACGATGGATTCCGGACGCGGGCAGGTCGTGGACGAGTTCTGGAAATCCATCGAGCACGGCGTGACGGTCAAGCGGAACAGCCGCCAGCCGGGGTCGATCGCCGTCGAGGTGCTGACCGCGATCCGGTAGCGTTCAAGGTTCACCGCCATCGTGACCGCGAAGAAGAAAGAAGGCTGTTAGCTCGCGACGATCCTGAAGTTCCTCATCATCCCCATGTCCTCGTGCTCGAGGATGTGGCAGTGGTAGAGGTAGAGTCCGGGATAGTCGCTGAATCTGACCTGGATGCGCACGGTCTCGTTCGGCAGGACCAGGACGGTGTCCGTCCAGCCGTCATCGATGAGTCCCTCGCGCACGGAATTCGTGGGAATGCCGCCCGTCCGGCTCACCACGCGGAACTGACGCCCGTGCAGGTGGATGGGATGCGCCATCTGGAGCCCCATGGGGCCGCCGGCATTCACGAATTCCCACAGGTGTGTCGATCCGGCGGCGACGGTCTCGTCGGCGGCGACGCCGGCCATCTCGAATGCCCGGCCGCCGATCTGCCACTGCATCATCTGGAACGTCAGCGGAATCTGCCGGACCGGGAGTCCGGCCGCCGGCTGCCAGGCCTGGTCGAACGCGCTCAGCCGCGCGGGCAGGCGCGCGGTGGACGCTTCCTTGCGGGCGATGGTGATGGAGAGGAGCGAGATCGCCGCGCCCAGCGGGAGTTCGCCGGCGGTGCCGCCGCCCATCACCCCGCCGCGGGCGCCCATGCCGCGACCCATGCCCATCGCCGCGCCGCCCACCGGCAGGCCGACATCGCCCAGCGCGAACGCCTCGCTCCGCAATTCGATCGTCGTGCCGACCGCCCGCGCGCTGAGGTCGAGCCAGACGTCGACGCGCTGCGCCGGCCCGAGGGTGACGAACGTCTGCGCGCGCGGCCGCTCGAGCAGGCCGCCGTCCCCGCCGATCGCGGTGATGGGCGTGCCGTCACTCCACGCGAGCTTGTAGACGCGCGCGTTCGACCCATTGAGCACGCGCAGGCGATACGCGCGCGTGGCCAGCGACCAGGCCGGTCGCGCCTGCCCGTTGACCAGGACGCGGTTGCCCAGGAATCCCGTCTCCATGTCCATCATGGTCGTGGAGTACACGAGCTGGTTGTTCGCGTCGAAGCGCCGGTCCTGCAGCACGCAGAGCAGTTCCTGCGGGCCGGAGGGCAGGTCAATCGCGGCTTCCTCGGCGTCCGACACGATGAACAGCCCGGCGAGACCGCTGTACACCTGCGGTCCCGTCTGCATGTGCGGATGCGGGTGATACCAGTAGGTGCCCGCGCGATTGACGACGTCGAATTCGTAGACGTACTCGGCGCCGCCCGCCACCGCGAGGCGGGGATGTCCGTCCGCGTCCTGCGGCACGTCGAGTCCGTGCCAGTGGATGATCGAGGGATCGGGCAGGCGATTGAGGAAGCGGATGCGGACCTTTTGCCCGCGCCGCACGCGCACCGTCGGGCCGAGATAGGAATCCGGGATGGCCTGAAGCGCGTTCGCGGGGCCCTTGAGGACCCGGCCGGTGAAGCTCCAGACCTTCGTGCGCGCGCCGGGCAGGATGCGCGCCTCGGCCGGCGCCGCGGTCAGTTCCAGTTCGATGTCCGGCACGAACGCCGCGCGCGCGGCGGCTTGACTGGCCCACACGACGTCGTCCAGCGGCCAGGCGGGCAGGCGGGTGGCCGCGCCGGCCACCGTGGCGGCGCCGAGGGAACGGAGCAGGTCCCGACGTGTCAGCGGCATGCGATCCAGAATGCAGATGCGCTCAGCGCATCGCCACCAGCAGGCCGCCGGTGATGAAGGCGGCGACCCACCACCCGTACGCCACGCGCGTATAGAGGTGCAATCCGCGCGGGACGGGCGCGTTGGTCCCAGCCCGCCGCGCCAGCCGCCACACGAGGGCGGTATCGATGATCATCGCCGCCAGCGACGAGTAGCCGAGGAAGCCGTGAAGCGTGAAGGCGCCCTTGCTCGATCCGAGAATCATGAACACGGTGGCGGTGATGTCGAGGACGACGCCCACGGTCAGGAAGGTCAGCACGCGCGGCGCCACGCGGCGCTGCCGCTGTTCCGTGAACACCGCGACGGTGTAACTGGCCAGGGCGAACATGACGATCGTGGCCCCGACCTTGGAAAGGGGATTCATCGGCGCTGAGTGTAGCAGCGAAGGGGCCGGCCGCGACGATTTCGCTCCCCGGCAGGCCGTCACAGGACGCCGCGGTGAGATGTCAGCGCGAGGCTCGCGGCCTGAACACGTATACTCACCTGACATGTCCCTGTCTTCCGGTCAACGGCTCGGGCCGTATGAGGTCGTTGCGCCCATCGGCGCGGGAGGCATGGGCGAAGTCTTTCGCGCTCGCGACACGCAACTCGACCGCGACGTCGCGCTGAAGGTGCTGCCCGACGCCGTGGCGCACGACCGGGAGCGGCTCGCGCGCTTCGAGCGCGAGGCCCGGACGCTCGCGTCACTCAACCATCCGAACATCGCCGCGATCTACGGTGTGGAGAAGACGCCGGACTCCACCGCGCTCGTCATGGAACTCGTCGAGGGCGAGGATCTGTCGACGCTGATCGCAACGGGACACGTGACACCCGAGACCGAGAGCGTCAGCTCGAGGTCGAGGGAGAGCCATGCACGGCCAGCGCGTGGGGGTGGGGCCCCGCGCGGATTGAGTATTGATGACGCCGTGCCGATCGCGCGCCAGATCGCCGACGCGCTGGAAGCCGCGCACGAGCGCGGCGTGATCCATCGCGACCTCAAGCCGGCCAACATCAAGGTGCGCGATGACGGCACGGTGAAATTGCTGGATTTCGGCCTGGCGAAAGCGCTGTCGCCGGACGCCGACCGCGAGGCATCGGGCAGCATCGCCAACAGCCCGACGATGACGTCGCCGGCGATGACGCAGCAGGGATTCATCCTCGGGACGGCGGCGTTCATGTCGCCCGAGCAGGCCAAAGGCCGGGCCGTCGATCGGCGCGCGGACATCTGGGCCTTCGGCGTCGTGCTCTACGAGATGCTGACCGGCCGCCATCTGTTCGAGGGCGAGTCCGTGTCGGAGACCCTCGCGGCGGTGTTGCGCCAGGAGATCGATCTGGCGGAACTGCCGGCCGGCACGCCGCCGGAACTGAAACGGCTCGTGGCGCGCTGTCTCGATCGCGATCCGCGGACGCGCCTGCGCGACATCGGCGAGGCGCGCGTGCTCCTGTCATCGCCACTGGCCGACCCCGCGGCGTCAGGCCCGGTCGCGCTGGCCGGGGCCGCACCGCCGCGCGGTCGGACGCCGTTCGCGTGGGCGGCTGGCGGCCTCCTCCTCGGCGCCGGCCTCGTCGGCGTCGCGCTCTGGATGACAGGTGGCGCGGTCGCGGGTGGCGGGGACGCCGACCGCCCTCCGACCATCGCGCTTCGGCGCCTCACGAATCTGCCTGGACCCGAACGGCATCCGGACATTTCGCCTGACGGGCGGCAGGTGCTCTACACGAGCAGCGCGGCCGGCAACCGCGACATCTATCTGCTGCGTGTCGGCGGCGCGCGCGCCATCAATCTCACGGCCGGTTCCGCGGACGACGACGAGCAGGCGCAGTTCTCGCCCACCGGCGATCAGATCGTGTTCCGGTCGAACCGGGACGCCGGGGGCCTGTTCCTGATGGGCGCGACCGGCGAGTCCGTGAAGCGCCTCACCACCGCCGGGTACGATCCGGCGTGGTCGCCCGATGGCCGCCGAATCGTGTACTCGACGGAGGGCGTCTTTGATCCGTACTCGCGATCGATCTTCGCGGAACTGTGGACGGTTGACGTGGCGACGGGCCAGGCCTCGCGCCTGTTCGCCGGCGATGCCGTCCAACCGGCGTGGTCGCCGGACGGTTCGCGCATCGCGTACTGGGCCAACACCGGAGGCCAGCGGGACATCTGGACCATCCCCGCGGCCGGCGGCACGCCCGAGGCGGTCACGAAGGACGCGGCGACGGACTGGTCGCCCGCCTGGTCGCCCGACGGCCGCTGGCTCTACTTCGCGAGCGACCGCGGCGGCAGCATGAACCTCTGGCGGGTGGGCATCGACCAGGCGACCGGCCGTACCACGGGGAATCCTCAGGCCGTGACGAACAGCGTTCGCGCGCTCGGGTCCGTGCATCTTTCGGCCGACGGCACGCGGATGATCGCGATGGGCTACGACTCGACGAGCGAACTCACCGTCTTCGGGTTCGACCCGTCCGCGCCCGATCGCCTCGTGCCGCGCGCGACCATTCGGAATCAGGCGTTCGAGATGTGCGATCCCTCGCCCGACGGCGCGTGGCTGGCGTGCACCAACCGGGGCGCGCACGAAGATCTCGGTGCTCGTCCGCTCCGATGGCAGCGATACGCGCCGGCTCATGGACGATGCGTTCAAGGATCGCGGCGCCACCTGGTCGCCCGACGGCAAGACGCTGGCCTTCTATTCCACGCGCGCGGGCAAGTGGGAGACCTGGGCGATTCAGGCCGACGGGTCGGACCTCCGACAACTCACCAGCATGGACAAGGACACGGGCACCATGGTGTGGTCGCCGGATGGCAAGAGCGGGATCGTGTCCGCGATCTCGACGCGGACGGTATGGCGGATCGATCCGTCGCGGCCGAACGATCTGCAATCCGCCGAACTGCTGAAGGGTGCGGCCGACGCCGGCCTGCTCGATGTGCAGTCGTGGTCGGCGTCCGGCGCGCTCGTGGCGGGGAGTTTCTTTCCTGACCCGCTGTCCAGCATTCCCGCGGTGTGGGACTTCACGTCCAGGACGCTCCGCAAGCTCGATCTGCCGCCGATGTCCACCGGGAGTTATGCCACGTTCCTTCCGGATTCGCGCCGCGTGCTCGTGAGCAGCGCGCGAGGGCTGATGCTGGTGGACCTCGCGGGCGGACCGCCGCGCCTGCTTCGCGCCGGCGAGCCCGGCGATACCTACCGGCTGAGCCGGGACGGCCGCACGCTGGTGCTCGAGCATCTCGTCTTCGATTCCGACATCTGGCTGCTGGAAACCGGCACCACGACGCCCGTCGCGGCCGGCGCCGTCAAGAAATAGCCAAGGAGCTCTGCGATACATTTGTGCGGAAGGAAGCCGCACGACATTCATCATGACTGGTAAACACGTCTCGCACTACACCATCGTCCGGTCGCTGGGGAGCGGCGGGATGGGGGTCGTCTACGAAGCGGAGGACACGAAGCTCGGGCGCCGCGTCGCGGTGAAGTTCCTGCCGCAGGCGCTCGCGCGCGATCCGCAGTCGCTGGAACGGTTCCAGCGCGAAGCGCGCGCGGCGTCGGCGCTGAATCACCCGGGCATCTGCACGGTGTACGCGATCGAGCAGCACGAAGGCGAGCACTTCATCGTGATGGAGCTGCTCGAAGGCGAGACGCTCGCGCAGCGCCTGGTGCGGCAGCCGTTCGAGGTGGGCGAGTTGCTCGACACCGCGATCCAGATTGCCGATGCGCTGGAGTCGGCGCACGCGAAAGGGATCGTCCACCGGGACATCAAGCCCGCGAACATCGTCGTGAACCCGCGCGGACAGGTGAAGATTCTTGATTTCGGGCTCGCGAAGATCGAGCCGTCACTGAACCGTTCGGATCCGGGACCGCAGGGCGAGACGCAGGTGGCGGCGCCGAGGGACCTGACGTCGGCGGGCACGGCCATGGGCACGGTGAGCTACATGTCGCCGGAGCAGGCCCGCGGTCAGTTGACGGACGCGCGGACGGACCTGTTCTCGGTCGGGACGGTGCTGTACCAGATGGCGACGGGCGTGCTGCCGTTTCCCGGCGACACGTCGGCGGTGGTGTTCGACGCGATCCTCAATCGGGATCCGAAACCACTCGCCGACGTCAGTCCATCGGTGCCGCCCGGCCTCGTTCGCGTCATCGAGAAGGCGCTCGAGAAAGACCGCAATCTGCGCTACCAGTCGGCGACCGATCTGAAGACCGACCTTCATCGCCTCAAGCGCGACATGGACTCGGGGCGGAAGCGTGTCGCCGACAGCGGGGAAGCCCCGGCGGCCCGGCCGAACGACGCCTCCGTGGCGGTCCTGTATTTCGAGAACCTGAGCGGCGTGAAGGAAGACGAGTACTTCCGCGACGGGATCACCGAGGACATCATCACGGAACTGTCGAAGATCAAGGGCATCAAGATCTTTTCGCGCCCGACGGTGCTGGCGTATCGAGACAAGACCGTCACGCCGGCGCAGATCGGCCAGCAGCTCTCGGCGGCCTACGTGCTGGCGGGCAGCCTGCGCCGGTCGGGCAACCGGCTGCGCATCAACGCGCAACTCGTGGATACCCAGACCGATTTTCCGCTCTGGTCCGAACGCTACGACCGGCAGATGGAGGACGTGTTCGAGCTGCAGGATGAAATCGCGCGCAAGATCGCGATGGCGCTGCAAATCACGTTGACGCCGCAGGAGCAGGCGGCCATTGCCACGCGCCCGACCGACAATCTGCAGGCCTACGATCTCTACCTGCGGGCCAAAAGTCATGCGCGGCGGATGACCCGTCAGGATCTCGAGCTGGCCTATCAGATGTACCAGCAGGCGGTCGTGCTCGATCCGGAATTCGCGCTCGCGTTCGCGGGCATGGCCAATGCCGCGGCGCTGCACCACTACAACTACGGGCGTCAGGCCCTCTGGATGGAGCGCGCCGAGGCCGCCGCCGAGCGAGCCGAGTCGCTGCGGCCCGAGCTGCCGGAGACCGGCATCGCCCGCGCATGGGTGCTGCACACGCGCCGGCGGCATGACGAGGCGATCCGCATCGCGAGGCATGCGCTGGCGCGCAAGCCGGACTGCGAAGGCGGGCCGTACCTCATCGGCCGGGCGCTGTTCACGTCCGGCCGATACCAGGAACTCGCGGATATTGCCGAACCGCTCATCCAGGCCGCCGGCGAGGATTACAACGTCTACTCACCAATCCAGAATGCGCTGGGTGCGCTGGGCAAGAAGGACGCGGAGCGAAATATTCGCCAGCGCCGCACCCAGGCCCTCGAGATGCACTTGAAACACGTGCCCGAAGACGTGCGCGCGCGCGTGGCGCTCGCGATCGATCACGCCATCCTGCACCGGGCAGACGACGCGCTCCGTGAATTGAACCTGGCCATGCTGCTGCGGCCGGACGAGGCGTCGGTGCTGTACAACGCCGCGTGCGCGTATTGCCATTTGGGCCGAAAGGCCGAGGCGCTGGACGTGCTCGCGAAGGCCCACGAGGCCGGGTTTGGTGACGCCGACTGGGCGCGGCGCGATCCGGACCTCGCGCTGCTGCACGGCGATCCGGTGTTCGAACAGCTGTATCCCGACCGGCCGGCCGGCTAGCGTGCGGCGCGGCGGAGGAGCGTGATCTTCCGGGCGAGCACGAACTCGCCGGCATCGGCGCCCTGGACTTCCGCGCCCAGGCCGTTTTCGATCGCGCGGCGGCGAACGCGGCGGCCGCCGGCCCAGACTTCGGTCTGGTCGTTGGTGCGGATCAGGCGGGTCTCCGGCCTGGCGCCGTCGGACTGCACGACCAGCGTGAACTGCCCCGTCCGCGTGTTCAGGCCCCGGACCACGCCCTTCAACGAGATCGGCGTCCGCGTCTCCACGCCGGGTCCCGTCACGTCAAACGATTCGTTGGAGTCGTTCAGGACCGCGGAGGGAGCCGTGGGGCTCTCCTCCTTTTTCGAGCATCCCGCGGCCGCGAGGCCGAGGACGAGGACGGGCACGAAGATCGTCGCGGTGAATCGTCTTGTCATCGTCACCTCCGCAGGAGCGACCCGGATCGCACGTACGTAGCACGATCCGGCCGCCCCGCGCAACGGGGCGCCCCGGCTCGTCGGCCGGTAGTGATAGCATCGCCTTCTCGACTCCATCAACCATGATTGGCAAACACGTCTCGCACTACACCATCGTCCGGTCGCTGGGGAGCGGCGGGATGGGCGTCGTCTACGAAGCCGAGGACGCGAAGCTGGGCCGCCGCGTGGCGGTGAAGTTCCTGCCGCAGGCCCTGGCGCGCGACTCGCAGGCCCTGGAGCGGTTTCAGCGGGAAGCGCGGGCGGCCTCGGCGCTCAATCATCCGAACATCTGCACGGTGTATGCGATCGAGCAGCACGAGGGCGATCACTTCATCGCGATGGAGCTGCTCGAAGGCGAGACGCTGGCGCAGCGGCTCGTGCGGCAGCGCTTCGAGGTGGGGGAGCTGCTCGACGCCGCGATTCAGATCGCGGACGCGCTGGAGTCCGCGCACGCGAAGGGCATCGTGCACCGCGACATCAAGCCCGCGAACATCTTCGTGAACGCGCGCGGGCAGGTGAAGATCCTGGATTTCGGGCTGGCGAAGATCGAGCAGCCCCTGAACCGGTCGGATCCCGGGCCGCAGGGTGAGACACAAGTGGCGGCGCCGCGTGACTTGACGTCGGCGGGGACGGCGATGGGCACGGTGGCCTACATGTCCCCGGAACAGGCGCGGGGACATCTGACGGACGCGCGGACGGATCTGTTTTCGGTGGGGACGGTGCTGTATCAGATGGCGACGGGCGTGCTGCCGTTTCCCGGCGACACGTCGGCGGTGGTCTTCGACGCGATTCTCAACCGGGATCCCGTGCCGTTGGCCGAGGCCAATGGCGCCATGCCCCAGGAACTCGGGCGCGTGATCGACAAGGCGCTCGAGAAGGACCGCAATTTCCGCCACCAGACGGCCACCGAGCTCAAGACCGACCTGATCCGGATCAAGCGCGATCTGGACTCCGGGCGTAAGCGGGTGCCCGCCGAGAGCGGGCGCCAGGCGGCGGCCGCGGTGTCGGAAGCCGCATCGGTGGCGGTGCTCTACTTCGAGAATCTCAGCGGCGTGAAGGAAGACGAGTATTTCCGCGACGGCATCACCGAGGACATCATCACCGAGCTGTCCAAGATCCGGGGCCTGAAGATCTTTCCACGCCCGACGGTGCTGGCCTATCGCGACAAGTCGGTGACCGCGCAGCAGGTCGGTCGCGAGCTGTCCGCGGCGTTCGTGCTGGGCGGCAGCCTTCGCCGCGCCGGCAACCGCCTGCGCATCACGACGCAACTCATGGACGCGCGCACGAACTTTCCCGTCTGGTCGGAGCGTTACGACCGGCAGATGGAAGACGTGTTCGAACTGCAGGACGAAATCGCGCGCAAGATCGCCGAAGCCCTCCGCGTGACGCTCACGCCGCAGGAGCAGGAAGCGCTGGCCGCCAAGCCGACCGAAAACCTCCAGGCCTACGACCTGTACCTGCGCGGCAAGAGCTACGCGCGGCGCTGGACCCGGCAGGACCTCGAATTCGCGCGGCAGATGTTCGAGAACGCGGTCTCGCTCGACTCGAGATTCGCCCTCGCGTACGCCGCGGTCGCGAACGTGTGCGCGCTGCATCACTACTTGTACGGCCGCGACCCGGCCTGGATGGAACGGGCCCAGACCGCGGCCGAGCGCGCCACCGAACTGGGGCCGGAACTGCCGGAAGCGGCCGTCGCCCAGGCCTGGGTGCTCTACGCCGGCGGGCACCTGGACGACGCGATCAACATCGTGAAGCAGGCCGTCGCGCGCAAGCCGGACTGCGAGGGCGGCTACTACCTGCTCGGCCGCGCGCTGTTCTCCACGGGCCGCTATCAGGAACTGGCGGATTTGGCCGACAAGGCGATCGAGGCCTCGGGTGAGGACTACAACGTGTACTCGCCGATCCAGAACGCACTCGGCGCGCTCGGCAAGACCGAGGTGCTGCGCAACATGCGCCAGCGGCGGACGCAGACGATCGAGGCGCACCTGCGCAAGGTGCCCGAGGACGTGCGCGCGCGCATGATGCTCGGCATCGATTACGCCATCGCCGGCCGCACCGACGACGCGCTCCGCGAGGTGAACATCGCGATGCTGCTGCGTCCGGACGACGCCATCACGATGTACAACGCGGCCTGCGCGTACTGCAAGATGGACAAGATCCCGGAAGCCATCGACGCAATGCGCAAGTCCTGGACCTCGGGCTATCGGGACGCCGTCTGGACGCGCCGCGATCCCGACCTGGTCAAGTTGCATGGCCATCCGGAGTTCGAGCGCATGTATCCGGAGCAGGCCTGAACGTCCGGACCGGCGCCTTCGTTGAACCCGGACAAATAGTTTCGAGATATCCGGAATAGCGCGCCGCCACTTTTGTAACAAATCGCGCCTGATTCCGCGGTTGTCCAGATCAGGCCGGAATTCGCAGAAGCGCCGGTCAGGCCGGTTGGCACGGTCTTGGCTCTCTTCCAGACCGGGAGAGACCCGAAATGAAGTCCGTCAACGTGCTGCTCGTCGCGACGCTTTTGTCAGTCTCGGTCGCGGCCAGATCCGAGGCGTCGTCGATCGTCTCCTCGACCTGTCCGACAATCGGCACCTTCGATCGCCAGATGACGGTCACCGGTGCGACGGCGTGCTACGCGGTCGGCGCTGTGAACGGCACGCCCAACGCCGGCGACGTGCAGGATCTCTTCGGGGCGTCGTGGTCCAACAATGGACAACTCGCCGGGTCGAATGGGTCCAACGGGTTGCTGACGGTCTTCGTGACGCAGGGCGTGTGGGGCGGCATCCCGGCCTCGGGCACCTGGGCGGTCGATCCGGACCTGTGGTCCCAGTATCCGCGCGTCGTTCTCAGCTTCCACCTGGGGAATGGCGGCGGCGATCCGGACTGGTTCTTCTTCGACATCGATCGCAACGCGACGTTCGGCGAGTGGAGCGTGAGGAAGCTGTCCGGAGACGGCGGCGGTCTGTCCAACGTCAACCTCTGGACCGATCCGCCGGCGAACGGACCCGAACTGGCGCCGGTGCCGGAACCCGGTACGCTGGCGCTGCTGTTGTCGGGGTTCGGCGTGGGCGCGGCCGCGTTCGTGAAGCGGCGTCGGCGCCGCTGAGCCGCACGAAGAACCGACCCCCGGGGTCGGTTTAGCGGCCGACGTCTTTCATGAAGACGTAGTCCGCCCCTCGTGATTTCACCAGCTGATCGATCAGCTTCTGCATCTTGTCGCGCCTGGCCAGCACCGCCTTGCGCTCGTTCTTCTCAACCCACGCGCCGATCGCCGTGGTCAGGTCCGCCTCGGTCAGCGCCTGCATGCGCGCCCACAGGTCCGGATCCACGCGGGTGAGCTCGTGCTTCAGCGTGCTGTCGGTGGTGAAGCAGCGGGAGAAATCGATCAGGATCAGGTTCCACGCGGGGTCGACCAGCCAGTTGCCCAGATTGGGATCGATGTCGCCGATCAGGTTGTGGAACATCTTGGCCTTCACCAACTGGCGCGCCCAGGCGTTCTGCTGGGCGAGCGGCGGCGTTGGCGGGCCGCCGAGATCCTTGAAGCTCTTCGTCGGCGCGGCCCACATGACCGCCGCGCCATGTTCGCCCTTGAAGATCTTGTCGACCGTGGGCGGCACCATGTTCAGCTGCAGCCGTTTGTCGAATTCGTACGCCGCGATCTCGCTCTGGTAGCTCTCCCAGTAGCCACCGTACCGGGCGGGCTGGATGGTCTTCCACACCAGGTATTTCATCGGCCCGCCGGGTGGCAGGGTCGCGCGCTTCGGCTTGGTCACGCCCACCGACAGGTCTTCGAACGACAACATCTGGACCGTCCGCAGGTACTCCTCCATCTCGGCCTGTCGTCCGAGCCAGGTGCGCGCGTCCTGTGGCGCAGCCGCGGCCGGCGCGGGTGCCTGGGCGCGCGGGGCGACCGCGGCCGGGAAGGCGGCGAGCAGCAGGGCGACGGGGACGGCGAGCAGCAGGCGGAATCGGGACATGATCGAGGCCTCTCGGCGCATGGGGTGTGAGCGGATTGTAGCGCAGGGCGGCAATCGTAGAATGGACAGGTGACCATCCAACATGCGCCCGGCCGTCGCCGGGCGGTCTGGGCCTGCGCCCTGGGGCTCGCCGCGCTCGTCTGCGCGCCGATGCTCGCGGACACCCCGGTTGCGCCGAGGCCGCAGGCGCCGGTCGTCGAGGCCTGCGACGTGAAGGCGCCGGGGCGTGTCGTGGCCGTGGGCGACGTGCACGGCGCCTACGACCGATTCGTCGCCATCCTGCGGGAAGCCGCGCTGCTCGACGGCCGCCAGCGCTGGAGCGGCGGCACTGCGACGCTGGTGCAGGTGGGCGACATCCTCGATCGCGGCGGCGATTCGCGACGGATCCTGGACCTGCTCCGTCAGCTCGAGAGCGAGGCCGCCCGCGCGGGCGGCCAGGTCCGCGTGATTCTCGGGAATCACGAAGTCATGCGCATGGCCGGCGACTGGCGCTACGTCAGCCGCGGTGAATACGACGCCTTCAAGTCCGCGGACGCCTCCGACCTGCGCGAGCGCCTGTACCAGGAGGCCCTGAAAGCCGGTGAAGCCGCGGCCCGCGCGAAGAAGGAGCCCTTCGACGCCAAGGCGTTCCGCACCGCCTTCATGGAGAAGACGCCGCTCGGCGCGGTCGAAATGCATGTGGCGTTTGCGGAGACGGGCGACTACGGCCGTTGGCTGCGTCAGCACGACATCATGCTCCGCATCAACGGCACGATCTTCGTGCACGCCGGCCCCGCGCCGGCGTTCGCGGCCCGCGGGTGCGCCGGGCTCAACGCCGATGCCCGCGCGGACATCAAGACGCTCAACCTGGCCGATCCGGACATCCTGAAGAAGATGCTGTGGAGCCCGCAGGGGCCGCTCTGGTACCGCGGCTTCGTGGGCGTCGATCCCGCCGCGTCGGCCGACGACGTGACGGCCGTGCTGGCGGCCCTTGGCGGATCGCGGATGGTGATCGGCCACAGCGCGAGCACGACCGGGAAGATCCGATCGTGGTACGACGGACGCGTGCTGCAGATCGACACCGGCATGCTCGGCGCCCCGTCCTACCCGAACGGCTCCGCCGCCGCGCTCGACATCCGGGGCGGCACGTTCACGGCGATCTACGAAGGCGGCACGCGCGAGGTGATCATTCCCGGCGGCGGCGGAGATTCAGGACGCCGCTGAACAATCCCTGCAGCAGATCGACGTGGTCGGCCAGGACTTCGAAAAGCGGATCCTGATCCATGCGGAGCGCGCGCCCCGGCTTCGTGACGCGCACGCGACTCGGCATCGGTAGTCCGCCCAGTGTCTCCTGGAGGCCAATCGTGCCGCCCGGCCCGACCGTGACGGGATCCGCGCCGATCCGTTCGACCACCACTTCGCCCTGCAGGATCCGGTAGACCACGGGCGCGGTCGTCGTGTTATCGCACAGGACCGCGCCCTCCACCAGTTCCACGTCACGCGTGATGGCCGCCAGATCCAGGAGTTGATCGACCGTGGCGCGGCTGAGGATCGGCGAATGGCGCAGCAACCGCGCCTTGTCGACCGGTTCCAGCGGCCACCGCCAGGCCGGCAGGGGCTGACTCGCGTCATCACCGGAAGCGGCCTCGGCCGGGCGGCTCGCGTCCGGCGTCAGCAGCATGCAGAACAGCCCGCGCGCCAGCACGATGTTGTCCGACATCATCGTCAGCAGGGCCGCGGCGTCGAGGCGGAGCGACACGGACAATCGCACCGCGGTGATGGTGTGCCGGCTCGGCCGGCCTTCGAGCAGGTCCTCGAAGGCCAGGGCGACCGGAGCCGCAAGGGCCTGCGTCTGGCCGCTCCCGTGGACGCGCACGGCGCCGTCGATGAGGAAGTGCACGGCGTCAACGGGGCCGCCCTGCGTGTAGAAGTCCGATCCCGCTTCGTATCGCGCCTGGCGGCCCGTCAGCGCGATGCGGAACAGTTCGTCCACGGACACGAAGTCGAAGAGGTGGATGGCGCGCAAACAATCGGCCAGCGCGACGACCGGCAGCGCGGCGCCGGCGGCCGGGGGGGCGGCCGCCTGGCCGGTGCCGCGCGACTGCAGCGCCCACGCGGCGGCCTCGGCGACCAGCGGTTCCGACGCGCGACGGTCGGCGACGAACTGGAGATCATTCGCCAGCGACCAGCGGCCGCGCCGCGCGATGAACTCGATCGCGGAGGCCGACACGACCGGGTCCGCTTCGTGCACCAGTTGCGCAAGCGTGTCGTCGAGATCGCGGGGACTGGACCGCAGGACGTCGTTGGCCACGCGCACCTTGTCGGCGAGCGGCAGGTCCTCCACGATCGGCATGACGCGGCGGCGGATCGCGCCGGCGAGCAGGTTGTCGAGGTACTCGATTCCGCGGGCGCGCACGCGCGCATCGCCCTCGCGGAGGGACCGGCGGACTGCGGCGATGTCCCGCCAGGGATGGATCAGGCCCAGCAGCCGGTACACGCGGTCGAGCGTGCGATCCAGCTTGTCGTCGAGCGCGCGGACGAGCAGTGACGCGCCGGCCGTCTCGTCCTCGCGCGTCACGTTGAAGCGCAAGGTCAGATAGGTGTAGTAGCGGGTGGTTTCCTTCAGCACCAGCGGTTCGATCGCCGCCGGCGGCCGCGCCAATTCAGGATGTTCGCGCGTCAGCGTCTCGATCGCGGCGATGATCTTGTAGCGCAGGAATCCGTCCGGATCGCCGAGCGCGTCGACGAGCGCCGCCATCGCCGCCGGCGAAGGCATTTCGGCCAGCGTGGCGGGCACGTGCCGGCGCACCCAGACGTGCTCGCCCTGATCCTTCAGGAAGTAGGCGAGCGGCGCGACGACCGGCTGGCCGAAGCTGATCAGCGCCGCGCGCGCCGGCGCTTTCAGCACGCGATGGCCCAGCAGCGACACCAGCGCCGGCACGAACCGGACGTCGTCTCCGCCCGCGAGGCGCGCGCTGTGAATCGCCTCGCGCGCGACGCTCACGTCCGGATCGTGGAGCAGCGGCAGGAGCAGCGCGCGGAACTCAGGATGGTGAATGCGCCCGAGCGCGGAGGCCGCCTCGCGCCGCCCGGCCGCGGACTGCGCGCGATCGTCGCCGGCCAGTGCGGTCAGCGCCGTCATGCCCAACGGCGGATCCGCCGGATGGGGCGAGTCCGCGAGCACGGCGGCGGCCATGGCCGAGACGCTGGGATTGGGATCGGCGAGGAACCGGCGCATCATCGCCGGCGCGTCTTCGCGGGCGAGCGTGGCGAGCGCGCGGACGGCGGCGGCCCGCACATCCGGGTCCGGATCCTGCAGCAGGCGCGTGACGGCCGGAATCCAGCGCTGGGCCACGTCCGCGCGCACCGATGCCAGGGCCGTCAACGCCCGCGTGCGCACGGCGGCCGATTCATGGTGCAGGAGCAGCGGCGTAATCAGGTGACGCCGATCGAGCATCTGCAGCATGTCGATGGCGTAGAGCACCGTCGCTTCATCCGGGTGGGCCAGCTCCTCGACCAGCGCCTCGATCGTCGCGGCGTCGGCGACGTTGACCCGCACGGACGAGATCTCGATGTCACGCGAATCCAGGCTGCGCCGGAACGACCGCAGGTACTCCCGCCGCGCGACGAGCGCCGCGACGATCCACAGGCTCATCACCGCGAGGCTGACGTAACTCAGGGACGGCCACGCGATCGGCGCGCGGCCGGGCGGGTTGATGGCCAGGAGCAGCAGCGCGCCAATCGCCTTGCCGAATCGATCCACGGTAACGTCCACGAACGGTTTCGCGCGGCGCTTGAGATCCGCCGACAGCGGCAGGAACAGCACCTCGCGCGTGGTCTTGTCGAGTGAATAGCGGATCGAACTGTCGTAGACGCGCCCGGCGGCCGGCGCCCACAGCGCGCCCGTCGTCAGGATGATCACCGCAGTCGTGCCCAGGCCGAACGGCAGCAGCAGCAGTGCCACCGCGAGCCCGAGCGACCGATGGATGACGCTCGTGAGCCCGACTTGCACGATGAAGCTCACGAGGGAGAGGTAGAAGCCGACCTTGGCGAGAAATTCCGTAATGCTGCCCGAGACCGAGGCCTTCGCCATCAGGAAGAGCTGCTGCTCGCCGACGGTCGTGGCCAGGGCGCCGAAGCCGATGATCAGGGCGATCAGCTGCAGGTGCCGCGACTCCCGCAGCAGGCTGAGGGCCTCGCTGCCGCCGACGCCGCGCTCGTCGACCGCCGCGGCGAGGTCCGCGGACACCGACTGTCGCCGCAGGATCGCGGACACCAGGACGATGCAGAGGGCGAGCACCGCCGCGCCCACGAGCAGGAGGTTCTTCTCGCCGATCTCCGTCAGGAAGAACCCCGTGATGCCATTGCCCATGGCGCCGCCGAGGCACGCGCCGCCGCCGATGAACCCGAACAGCCGGCGCGCCTGCCGCGAATCGTAAATGTCGTTGGCGATCGTCCAGAACTGGCTGATGACGAGGATGCCGAACACCAGCCCGAACACGTAGAGCGCGATGGGCACCCACGCGGCCCCGGTCTGGAACACCAGCCAGAACGCGACGAGCAGGCCGATGAGGCCGCCGAGGGTGATCGGCACGACCGACCGGCCCGGCAGCCGCGCGCTCGCGCGGCTGTAGGCCTGCATCAGGACCCCGATGAACAGCACGGCGCCCAGCAGGATCAGCGGCATCCACTGCGGGCCGAGCTGTTCGACGAACTTGCCCTTGGTGAGCGGCTTGACGACGTTGTACGACGTCATCGCCAGGAACGAGTAGGCGAACATCAACCAGGCCGTCACGGCCTCGCCGCGGCGCAGGCCGAGGATCCGGTTGAGGAAGAACGGGGGCATGGTAGGCGCAGAGTGTAACAGGAGCCCGGTCCGGGGTCCTTACGGCTTCAGCGTGAACTCGGCGAGGTCCTCGTGCGCCGTCATCTGGCGGAGCACCATGTCGTGGTACATCCCGCGGGCGTTCATGAGCTGATCGTGGGTGCCGCGCTCGACCACGCGGCCGTCCTCCATCAGGAGGATCAGGTCCGCGCGCCGGACCGTCGACAACCGGTGCGCGATGATGAACGTCGTGCGGCCCGCCAGCAGCGTGGCCATCGCCGCCTGGATGAGCTGTTCGCTCTCCGTGTCGAGGTTGCTCGTCGCTTCATCGAGGATCAGGATCTGCGGCGACTTGAGGATGGCGCGGGCGATGGCCAGGCGCTGCTGCTGGCCGCCGGACAACTTGACGCCCCGCTCGCCGACGAACGTGCCGTACCCGTCCGGCAGCCGTGCGATGAACTCGTGCGCGTTGGCCCGCCGGGCCGCGTCCTCCACCTGCGCGTCGCTGGCGTCGTGCCGGCCGTAGGCGATGTTGTCGCGCACCGACCCGTCGAACAGGAACACGTCCTGCTGCACGAGGGCCAGCAGATCGCGGTACGTCTTCAGCCTGAAGTCACGGATATCGACGCCGTTCACGAGGATGCGTCCGCGCGTCGGGTCGTGGAAGCGCGCGACCAGGTCCGTGACCGTCGTCTTGCCCGCGCCGCTGCGGCCGACCAGCGCCACGACCGTCCCGCCCGGCACGACCATCGAGAAGTCCCGCACCACGGGTTTGCCCTCGCGATACTCGAACTCCACGCGATCGAACTGGATCTCGCGGACCGCCGGCGGCGCGTCCCGGGCGTCGGGCCGGTCGGGCTTGTCGTCCTCCAGCCCGAGCACCTCGAAGACCCGCTCCATCGCGGCCAGCGACCGCTGCAGCTCCGAGAACGAATTCACGATGTTCCAGACCGGTGTCAGCAGCAGGAAGGTGTACCACTGGAACGCCATGATGTCGCCGATGGTCGCGCGGCCCATGACGTTCAGGTAGCCCCCGTACCACACGATGACGACGCTGACGCCCGACACCAGGAGGCCCCACGAGGTCCAGAGCAGCAACTCGCGCCGATGCGCGAACAGTTCCTTCCGCAGCACCGCGTGGCGGCCGACCATGTACTCCAGGAGTTCGCGCACTTCGCGGCCGAACGCGCGGACGACGCGGATGCCGGAAAACGTCTCGCCGACCCGGCCGTCGATGAGTTCCGCGTCCTTGCGCATGGTCCGGTAGATCGGGCGGACGCGCCGCGCGGAGGCGAAGCTGATCAGCATCGCGCCGGGGATCACGGCCAGCGCCATCATCGCCAGCCGCCAGTTGAGCGACAGCAGAATCGCGATGGCGATGATCAGGCGCACCACCGAGATCGCGGGCGAGACGATCGCCATTTGCATCAGGCCGGTGGTCGTGTCCACGTCGCCGGTGAGGCGGGAGAGGATGCCGCCGGTCTTCATGTCCCAGAGCCGGGGCAGCGGCAGGTGCAGCAGCCGCTCGAACAGCGAGCGGCGCAAGGACAGCATGACGCGGACGTTCAGGATCCGCTGGCGATAGTCCTTGAGGAGGCCGATCAGGCTGGAGAACACCACGACGAGCACGAACGCCGCGCCGGCGAGATTGAGCAGCGTCAGGCGCGCCGCGCGGTCCAGACTCGTGTTGGTCAGGACGCGGTCGATGATGAACCGCATGAAGAGCGGCTCCACCATCTGGAGCCCGGCGGCCGCCAGCGCGAGCGCGAACACGATCGCGACGGCCGATCGGTACGGCCACAGCGACCGCAGGTACTCGCGCAGATAGGCGCGGCGAGCGGCGCGGGGCGTGGGCGTCGCGGCCGGGCCCGCTCCCGTCGCGGTCGCAGACCCAGGCGCGCGGCCGTCGGCCGCGTCGGCGACGGCGTCGAGCCGGCGGTGCCGGTAGTCGTCGACGAAGCGCCGGTAGCGCTGGCGCGAGGAATGGGGGCGATCGGCCTTCATGGAATCGGTCTGGCCATTGTAGGCCAGGCGCCGGCCCCCGCTCGCGCCGCGTCTGCGGCGCGGTGGCGCGGCCTACTTGCCGGCCTGCCGCGCGCGCAGCAGGTCACCCACGAGCAGGGCCGCCGGGTAGAGCAGATCTTCCTCCTGCTGCGAGTCAGACGCCAGGTTCTCTGCCAGGTGCTGGAACACCACGACCCGCTCGGCGATCGCCGCCTGCCGCAGCCCTTCCACCGCCGCCCCGACCTTCCTGTGTTCCTCGAGCATCGAGGACATTTCGCGGCGAAGCGTGTCGGACATCTTGAAGGCTTCCGATCTGACCGCGTCCGGAATCGCCGTGCCGGCGGCCAGCGGCGTCAGGAGTCCCAGGAGCGACATCACCATCTGCTCCTCGCGCACGTAGTGCGGCTCGAGTACCGCGGCCACCGCACGCGCGGCCGTGCCGACGCGCCCGGGCGCCTTCGTCGCTTCCAGCAGCGTCTCGTGCATCATTTCGTGTTCGGCTCGCACCGACCGGGGAACTTCCAGCTGGACTGTCGTGCCTGGTTTGGCCTGGGTGCGTGCCGGAACCGTACCGGCGACCAGGAGCGTGGCGATGGCGCCGCCCAGAATCAGGGCGCCCTGCGAGCATCTGATACGCATGGGAATACCTCCGCTGTCGTACGACCTCTCCCATTGTCACGCCGACGGAGACCCGTGGCGCGGGCGACAAAAAAAGGGCCGACGGCATGCAATAAGACGCACTACCCCCGGCTCCTCTGGCCGGTCGTTGGCAACCGGCGTATGCTCGATGGCGGTGCTGTCTGGCACGACACGTCATGCGCCGGGACGTGCCGCGGCCTCCCACGGAATGCCGGCGCAACTTTCGCCCAACGGGAGTGGCTGATGCGCCGCCTATTGCTTGTCGTTGCACTGACCGCGCTCCTTCCTCCATCACTCGTCACCGTGCATTCGCAGAAACCCGTGGCGTCGACCGCGCCGATCCTGGTGTTCACCATGGTCAAAGGCGTCTTCGAGATCGAGATGTTCCCGGCCGACGCGCCGAAGTCGGTCGCGAGGGTGGTCGATCTCGCCAAACACGGCTTCTATCGCGGCCAGCGGTTCCATTGGGTCCAGTCAAGCGTGGCTCAGGTGGGCGATCTGCAGAGTCGCGACATGACGAAGAGAGACCTCTGGGGACGCGGCGGCAGCGGCTCGATGTTTCGCCCGGCGCCGATCGGCGTCGCCGAGATCAGCAAGCGGTCGTTCGACCGGGGGATCGTCGGCCTCGCGTACAACGCGAACCAGACCGCCGACGAGGCGGACTGCCAGATCTTCATCATGAAGACTGCGAACCCGGCGCTGAACGGCAAGTACGCCGCGATCGGCCGCGTGATCAAAGGCATGCCCGTCGTGGATCAGATCGCCGTCGAGGACATGATCAAGGACATCACCGTGCGGTAGCTGGCGGCGAACCGTCGGCCCGCCTGAAGGCGAAGAGCGGGCCGGATGCCACTTCGACGTACCGGGCATCGCCGCGATACCGCGCGATCAGCGACTCGACTTCGTCCCGCGTCATCGGCCACACATTGCCGACCGGCGTGAGCAGCACCAGATCCGGATCGGCCACGGTCAAATCGCCACCGGCCGCGAAGACGCGCGTGCCGCCGGGCAAATGCGGAATCAGGTTGGCTTGCGCCAGGACGGTCCCTCCGCGCAGACCCGAGATCTGCTCCCGAACCCGCTGCGCCTGCGGATCGATGCGGGCCAGTCCGAGACGCTGTAGTGCGGGGTTGTCGCCGATCGTCGCCAGCAGCAGCACCGTCAGGCACGCGGCCGCCAGCATCCGCGATCGGCGGTGCAGCCACGCGGCACCCGCCGAAGCGGAGAGGAAGACCCACGGCAGGACGGGCCACGCGTAGTGGTCGGTGAGCGCCGACTGCATGCTCTCGGGTGACGCGGCGACGTTCGCGAGCAGTCCAGGCAGGGCCGGCACCAGCCAAGGGAGGCCGGCGAGCGGCAGGAACCCGGCGGACGCCGTGAGGTTGAACAGCGTGCGCGCCGTGCGCGCGCTGAACACGCGGCCCAGGAGCGGGCCCGCGGCCGAGCCGCCAGTCGAGACGCCGTAGCGGTCTCCGAGCAGCGGGTTCGACGCGTCGAGTCCGTCGGCACGGCGGCTGAGAGGAATCGCGACGAACAGGGCGAACACAAACCACACGAGCGCCAGGCCCAACATCGCGCGCGCGATGCGAGGCGAACCGATCCTGCGCCATAACGCGAACACGGCGAACGCGCCGACGTAGATCGCGGCATCCTCCTTCGTCATCAGGAGCAGGACGACGACCGGCCAGATCCACCACCGGCGCGAGGGCCACAGCAGCACCATCGCGAACGTCAGCGGCGCCTGGAGGGATTCCGGATAGAACGAACCCACGATGGCTCCGTGCGTTCGGCGGCACAGGAGGAACACGAGCGTGAGTGCGGCAGCCAGCCAGGGATCGAGGCCCTGCTGTTGCTGAACCTGCAGCAGCAGGATCGCGGCGCCGGCGACGGCCGCGATCTGAAACAGCATCAAGGTGAGCGGTGACGGGAGCAGGGCGTGAAGCGGCGCCAGGACGGCGAGGATCGGCATGAAGTGGTGCGAGAAGATCGACTGCCCGAGGAAGGAGACGAATCCGCGGCCGCCATGCGCGAGGCTCCAGAGCGCGTGGTCGAACACCGAGTTGTCGAAGCCGCCCATGGACAGCGACCAGTACCCCACAACGGCGCGCCAGGCGTAGAGAAGCATCCAGATGACTGTGGCCGTGATGGCGGTGGCCATGGCGGCGGTGAGCCTGGTGGTGCGCACAGGTGGCGAGTTTACAGTCAGACGCGCGGACTTTTCCCAGGCCAGGAGCGGAGGCCTCCGCACCCGGTCGAGTCGCAGCGGAGCGGATGGAGTTCCGTCAGCCAGGAGCCGCATGGGGGCCGTGGTACACGAGTTGCTCCAGGGAAGGGGAGCAGTCCAAGGAGAGCCGTGTATGGAAAACCCAACGAGAACGTCGAGAGACCACCGTCTGGCCGTGGGATTCGTGGCCGGTGCGGCTGTGGGCGCCGGACTCATGATGTGGCTCGCGCCGCGAGCCACGTCGGAGCTCCGCCAGCGCGTGACCGGCGCGGTCAAGGGCCTGCGCAAGCGGGCGTCGGACCGCTACGAGGACGCCAGCGCTCACGTCGACGAAGTGATGGACGAGGCGGCCGAGGCTGTGGCGCGCGGCGCCCGTGAAGTGGAGCGCCGGGCCAAAGCCGCGAAAAGCGACCACGTCGCCTAATCTCAGGAGGTGAACCGGCGGCGGCGCCTCCTGCCCGCCGCAGGCCGGGATTCGCAGCGGTGTCTGTTCGCCAAGACCCCAGTCCGGCGACATTTGGGGCGCTGTGCGCGTCCGCGGGGTCGCCCTTTACCCTCGCCCGTTACGCGCCGCGAGCGGTGATCTTCCGCCAGGGCGACGCGTCCGAGACCGTGATGGCGATTGAGTCCGGCCGTGTGCGGCTGGCCGTGACGACGCCGGACGGCAAGGAAGGCATCAGCGGACTCCTGGACGCGGGCGCCTTCCTGGGGGAGGACGCGCTCGGCGGCCACTGCTTCCGGCGGCAGACAGCCACCGCCATGACCGCCACCGAACTGGTCGTCATCGCGAAGCCGGAGATGACGGTGCTGCTCCACACGCAGCCGGCGATCGAGGATCGGTTCATCGAACACCTCCTGTCGCGCCATGCCCGGCTCGAGGTCGCGCTGACCGACCAACTCCTGTGTTCCACGGAGCAGCGCCTGGCGCACGCGCTGGTTGAACTGGCCGGCTGCGATGGCCGCGATCCAGGCGATGGCGTGCTGCCGCACGTCTCCCAGGAAGTCATCGCGGAAATGATCGGCACCACGCGCTCGCGCGTGAGCCTCTTCATGGGCCGGTTCAAACAACGCGGATTCATCGACGACGCCGGCAGCGGAACGATCTGCGTCAGGCCCGCTCTCGTCCGCATCGTCCTCGAGGATCGCGGGAAGACCCCTCAGAAGTCCTGTGCCGTTGTGAACAGATCCGTGCGCCCGGCACGCGTAAGGTAAGCGCAGGAGAAACGACCATGGAGATGCAGACGAAAGACCCGCGAGACTACCGCCTGGCGATTGGATTCCTGGCCGGCACGGCCGTCGGCGTGGGACTGATGATGTGGCTCGCACCGCGAGCGGCGTCAGAGCTTCGCAAGCGCGTGACCGATTCAGCGAAGGACCTGGGCCAGCGGGCCTCCGAACGGTACCAGCAGGCCGCTGACCGAGTCGGCGAGACCGTGGACGACCTCACGCGGAAGGGGCAGGGCGTCCGCGACGACCTCGCCGATACCGTCGTGCGCGGCGCGCGTGAAGTGGAACGCTACGCCGCGGCTGCCAAGACCGACCGCGTCGCCTGAATCCGCGAACTCGCCATCGGCTGACTCCCCAGGGAGTCAGCCGACCGCAGGGAGTGGCGATTCGGACCAGCGCCATACATCGCGGCGTCGGCGTTCATGATCAAGGTGCGCGCGTCTTCGCCGTGAATTGGGTAGAGGGCGACGCCCCGTCAGCGCGTCGTGTTGCGCCAGATGGGCCATCTGCCGCGACACCTCGAGCGCCGCGCCGACATCGCGGAACACGATCACCGCTCCGGTCACGTGTCCGTCGGCGTCGTGAATAGGCGCGGCCGAATCTTCGATGTCGGCCTCGTGGCCGTCACGCCGGATCAGCACGCAGTTCGGGGTGAGGAGACGTCGTCGAACGGACGACCGGCGGCCGCTTCCCGCGACCAGCCGGTCATGTCTTCCGCGGCGATGTTGAGGTAGGTGACCTTGCCGTCGATGTCGGTGCTGAGTACAGCGTCACCGATCGAATTGAGCGTCGCTTCGGCCCGATCCCCCTGAGTCATCGCGCCGGCGCCTACTTCACGACGACGAGGTGATTGACGACGCTCATGACGCCATCCGTGCTGCTGGCCAATGCCTCGGCGCGCGTCTTGGCCGCCCCGGTCTTGACGGTGCCGGCCAGGGTCACGATGCGGTTATTGGTATCAACATTGATGGAGCTGTCCTTCATGAGGTCGTCGCCCATGTAGAACCACTTGACCTTGGTCGTGATCCAGCCGTCGGTAATCGCGCCGCCGGTCTTGCGCAAGCCCATTTGGTGTGAGCCGCCAGCGTCGTGTCGACGCCCTTGTCGATGGCGATCTGGTTGTCGACTCTGGAGACGCCCGTGATGTTCGCGAGCGTGCCGGCCTCGGTCTTCTGCGCGGCGGTCGCCACCGTGCCCGTGAGCATGGCCACGCCGGCGTCGACCTTGACGTGCAGGTCATATTTCTTGACCGCGTCGGTCGTCTCGAGGCGGTAATCGATGCGGTCTCTGAGGGTGTCGTCGGACACGGCCTGGCGCGGCGCGTTGGTCGCCAGCGCCGTGCGCTGGAGCGCGAGAGGCGCGGTCAGGATGAGGCCGGTCGCGGTCAATAGCGCCAATGTTCTGGACGTCGTCTTCATGGGTTCTCCTTGGGTCGGCGCGCGAAGATCGGTCGCGCGGATGTTCGGTAGACACTCATGAATAGCACGGCCATTCCTGGGGCCGCTGTCCCGGTTTGCACAGGCCGAATCCAGCCGTGGCCATGCCGCTGCTCGGTTGTGCTCGTACCGGAATCTGTTCAAAACGCGACAGACCTCACATCGCGGCCGTGGCTACGATGGCTTCATGGCTATCAAACACACGACGCTCGTGTCGGCGCTGACAGTCTCTCTGGTCGCGGTGGTGTGGGCCGATAACCGCACCGTTCAGAAGCCGGGCTGGAACATGTTCTCGCCGCAGCAGGATGTCGAGGTCGGCCAGCAGGTGTCGCCGGACGCCGAACGCCAACTCCCGATGCTGAACAATGCCCGGTTGGATACGTACGTCAACACCCTCGGACGCCGGCTCGCCGCCAAGGCGCCAGGCGAGCAGTACCCGTATCGGTTCAAGGTCGTCAACGACAAGGCGATCAACGCGTTCGCGCTGCCCGGCGGTCCCATCTACATCAACCGCGGCGTGATCGAAGCCGCCGACAACGAAGCGCAGCTGGCCGGCGTGCTGGCCCATGAGATTTCGCACGTGGCCTTGCGCCACGGCACGAACCAGGCCAGCAAGGCGTCGGCCGCGCAACTGCCCCTCGCGATCCTGGGCGGCGTGATCGGCAACGACACCATCAAGGGCGCGCTGGCGCAGCTGGGCGCCAGCTTCGCCGTCAATTCCATCCTGCTGAAGTACTCGCGGACGGCCGAAAGCCAGGCCGACATCATGGGCACGCAGATTCTCTACGATGCGGGGTACGACCCGCGCGCCATGGCGCAGTTCTTCCAGAAGATCGAGGCCGCGGACGCGGGCGGCGGGTCGGTGCAGTTCTTCTCCAATCATCCGAGCCCGGACAACCGGATCGAACGCGTGAACTCAGGAAGTCGATCTGCTCGGCGGATCGCCGCGCAATGCCGTGACCACGTCCCGCGAGTTCGACGACTCGACGCACTACCTGCAGTCCCTGGCCGGCCCGACGCGGAGGCCCATTGCCGGCGACCGGCAGCCCACGCCAGACCGTCAGTGGCGGCCTGCGCATCGTCAGCGCCAGCTATGGCGCCGGAGACCGATTCGTCGACGTCCGTCAGCGCCTGCAGCCCGCGTCAAAGACGACCAGTTGGACGTGCAAGTCACCAACGCGTCGATGGGCAGCGACCCCAACCGCAACCACGCCGAAACGCTTCGCGTTCGCTATGAGTGGGCGGGCCGGCAGTACGACACGGTGGTGGCGGAGAACCAGTGGATCACGCTGCCCACCGAGCAGCAGGTCCGTGAGGGCACGATCGGGACCGGCAGCAGCATCGAATGGCCATCGGAGCGCTTCAAGACCGTGGAGAACGCCCTCCTGCGCATCAGCTACCCGGACAATTGGCAGGCCCGCGGCCAGGGCGAAGCGATGACCATCACGCCGCGAGGCGGGCTGATCAACGACGGGCAGGGCAACCAGGCGATGGCGTACGGCGTCATCGTGAACGTCTTCGAGCCTGGCGGCGGGGACACGTATGGCCAGCCGCTGCAGGGGCGCGGGTACGGGCAAGGGTCCGCGCAGAATGCCGCCGCGCGACTGGAGCAGGCCACCGACCGGCTGGTCCAGGAACTGCGCCTGTCGAACCGGAACATGCGCGTGATTCGCAATCGCGAGAACATCCAGGTGGATGGCGATCGCGCGCTGTCGACCTATCTCTCGAACGATTCACCGGCCGGCGGCCGCGAAACCGACTGGCTCGTCACCGTGGCGGTCCCTGAAGGGTTGCTGTTCCTCGTGTTCACGTCTCCCGAGCGCGAGACCCAGATCTACGAAGGCACGTTCAATCAGATGCTGCGCTCCGTCCGGGTCAAGCGGGAGGATGCGGTTCTGCTGTTGGCCGGCTTGCTGCCCGCTGTCGCTCGCGCGCAGGGACAGTCTCAAGGGCGGGGAAGCGGCGGCGCGGCGGATCAGAGCTCGACCTCGGTGACGGTCGTCTTCCATGAGGCGATCAGGTGACGTTTCACAACTACTTCGCGGCGCATGGAATCACCGCACAGGCGTTGCCGCCGGGCATCGCGAAGAACGTGGCTCGCGGCAAGCCTCTGCCTCCGGGGATTGCGAAACGGGCGCTGCCGGCGGATCTGCTGGCCGTCGGGCCCAAGGTCAGCAAGGACGTCTCGTTCGCCATCACCGGCGAAGTGGTGGTGGCGATGAAGGGGGGCGTCGTGATTGACGTGCTCGCCGGTGTCTTCAAGTAGCGCGCGACGCGCCGAGTGACCCGGCCGGCACAGGTCGAATCTAGCTGTGGCCGAGCTTGTTCACGTCGCGGATGTCGCGGAGCGTGCGCCGCATGTCCTCGACGACCCGCATATTCTCGAGCGTCGACTGCAGCGTGTCCGCGGTCGCGTGCACGGCGTCGATCGCCGCGTGGCGGGCGGCCTCCGCGGCCGCGCGCGCCTCCTCGGCGGCGGCACGCGCCGTCTCGCCGGATTCCCGCAAGCGTTCGCGCTCCTGCCGGACGGTCTCGAGGGCCTCGCGATGCTGGTCGCGAACTTCGCGCGCTTCCTCCGCCAGCCGGCGGAACGCCTCCGCCTCGTTTCTGCCGGATTCAGCCTTGGTGCGGTGCGCTTCCTGGAGTGTGTGGTCCAGCGGCGGGAGGGGATCGGTCGCCACGGCGGTCAGTCGTGCAGGACGACGTTGAGCAGAGAGGCGTTGATCTTGATCGTGCCGTTGTATTCGAGGAGCCCGAGCTTGCGGAACTTGTTCATGAAGAAGTTCACGCGCGAGCGCGTGGTCCCGATCATCTCCGCGAGCGTTTCCTGGGAAATCTTCGGCAAGGTGCGCTGGGGATTGACCTGGCCGTAGCGCGCCAGCAGCAGCAGCGTGCGGGCGAGGCGCTTCTCGCTGGAATTGAAGAGCTGATCGACGAGGTCCGCCTCGACGCGGATGTTGCGCGTGAGCATGTGAGCGATGAAGCGGTCCGAGAACGTGGGCTCGGTGTGGAGCAGTCGCGCCATCGCCTCCGTGGCAATGATCAGCATGGTCGTCGCGCCGACCGCGGTTGCGGTCTCGATGCGAAGCAGCTGGCCGGCCAGAGCGCCCTCACCGATGAAATCGCCCGGGCCCAGCATGGCGACGACCGCCTCTTTGCCGAGTCGGGAGAGCACCGACAGCTTGACCGCGCCGTCCTGGATGTAACGGACGTCGCGGGCGGCATCGCCTTGCGAAAAAATGGCCGCCCCAGGCCGGTATTTCACGACCTGTTTGGCCGGGCCGGTCGACTCGAGATACGCCCGCAGGTCGAATCCGCTCGAAGGCTTCGCTTCAGCGCTCCGGGGTTTCCTTGGCATGGGGCTACAAACAGTATGCCACGGTCCTTACCCCTTGAGCGGATTCCGGCCCTGAATGACGCGCAGTAGCACGACGATGACCGCGATCACCAGGAGCACGTGGATCAACCCACCCATGGTGTACGACGTGACCATTCCGAGGAGCCACAAGACGACGAGGATGACAACGAGTGTGCCGAGCATGGCGGGTCCCCTTTCCAGGAACGTTCTTGCACCGGCTTCCATACTAGGCCCCCCTCAAAATGGCGACTGTACCTTTCTGCACATCCCCCGCCGGGTGTTGCGTGCCATGCTCGGGACATGATCGCGACGAGGGTTCTGCCGCTCGTGCCGGGCGCCGTGGCGGCGTTCGACGCGCAAGTGTTCTTCGACGCGTTCGGTGTCGGGAAATCCGTCAGGCCATACGGGCGGAAGGAGACGATCTTCCGGCAGGGCGACGCCGGTCATGACGTGTTCTTCGTCGAATCGGGCGGCGTCAAGTTGTCCGTGGCTTCCAAAACGAATGGCGAGGCCGTGGTGGGGACGCTCGGCCCCGGCGACTTCTTCGGCGAGGAGTGCCTGGCGGGCCAGCCCATTCGGCTGAGCACCGCCGCGGCCATCACGCCGAGCGTGATCCGATCGATCAACAAACGTCGGATGAGCCAATTGCTGCACACGCATCCGGCGATGTGCGACCGGTTCATTGCCAACATGCTGTCGCGCACGATGCGCATTGAAGACGATCTGGCGAGGCAGCTGTTCAAGACGAACGGCATGCGGGAGGTCCTATGAAACCGATGGCTCTGTTGGGCGTGGTGTTACTTGTGATTGGAATTGGGGCGCTCGTCTATCAAGGCATCAACTACACGAGTCGCGAGACGGTCGTGGACATTGGTCCGCTGCATGCGACCGCGGACCGGCAGAAGACGCTGCCCATTCCGCCGATCGCGGGCATCGTCGCGGTCGCCGCCGGCGTCGCGCTGGTCGTCGTCGGCATGCGCAAAGGCGCGTAGCAGGCGCCTGAATACGAGAAGGGCCGGCGATTGCCGGCCCTTCGTGTGTGTATGGGGGCGGGCCTGACGCGGCCCGCCATCGGCGCATCGGCGCGCTACCGCATCATCGGGCCGGCGCCGATGTTGCCGGTGAGCCAGAGAATCACCACGACCAACAGCACCAGGCTGAGCAGGCTCCCGCCGTAATGCGGGGCGCCCCATCCGGCGTTGCGCCCGTAGTAGTAGCTACCGCCGCCACCGAACAGCAGCACGAGAACGATAATCAACAAGATCATAGGTGTCTCCTCGCCAATCGCGTGGCTTCGTGAAGCGATCGCCAGACCGCCACACGCCATCGTGGCACCACGGGCCATCCGCCGATGTTCCCAAACGCACAGACACACCCGGGCGATTGCCGCATGCTCGAGGTGTCTCCCGCACCGGGGGACGGACGCAATCAGAACAGGCACGGAGGCTCCACATGTGGAACAAGAACGAACGCCAGGGCAAGGTCGATCAGGCCAAGGGCAAGGTCAAGCAGGCCGTCGGCACGCTGACAGGCAACGATCGGTTGAAGGCCCAGGGCCAGGTGGACGAGACCGTGGGCACGGTCGAGGTGGCCGTGGGGAAGACGCGCCGCCAGGCTGGCGACGCACTGGCGCGCGTCGCGAAGGCGGTGAAGCGATGACCAAGAAAGCGGTCGTCTTGGCCGTCGCCATGGCGTGTCTCGCCCTCATGCCCGTTCGCGAGGCGCGAGGGCAGGCGCGCATTCTGGCTCCGATCATCTCTTCAGTGGACCCGCGGGCGCCCGCACCGAGCGACGTCGCTCGATTGCTGACGATCACCGGGACCAATTTCCTCGCTGGCTTGTCGCTGAGTGTGATCACGCCAGATCGTCGAACCGTGACCTATTCGGACGCGGCGATCCGGGCGCGGCGCGAGACGTCCTTCCAGGTCGCTGTCGTGCTGGCCGTCCCCGGCGCCTACACGCTGACCATTACGAATCCGGACCGGTCGACGTCGGATCCCTTCGTGCTCAAGGTGCCGTCGCTGGCTCAGGCGGCCGTCGTGACGCCCAAGATCGATCGGGTGCTGCCGGACCAGTTGAAGAAGGATCCCCAGCCGCAGGTGCTCAAGGTCAGTGGGGAGCACTTCGCGCAGGGCCTGTCGGTGTCTTTGACCGATCCGACCGGAACGGTGTACCTGCTCAAGGGCCCGGCGATCAATGCCGTCACCACGACGTCATTTGAACTGTCGGTCGTGCTCGAGATGACGGGCGACTATGCCTTGATGGTCACCAATCCCTCCGGCGAGTCGTCCAACAGCGTGGCGCTCAAGGTGGTGATGCGGGGCGCGTAGGCGCCGCGAAGGCGCTAGAAGCCGACACCTGTCGCGAAGGGCGTCAGGTGCCGGCGCGCTTCGGTTTGCCGCGCGAGGCCCCGGTCCTCGCGTCCCTGCTCGCAGTCCACGCATCGAACCGCGAACGGCAGCGCGCGCAGGCGCTCCACGGAGATGGCGACGCCGCATTCGAAGCAGCGGCCGTACTGCCCCGCGTCGATCCGGTCCAGCGCTTCGTCGATGCGCGTCAGCGTCTCCGCCCGCATCTGGAGGAGGGCCATGTCGATGTCCTCCTGGAGGATGGCGTCCGACACATCCACCGCATCGCGCACGCCCGGCGATCGGTCGCTCGAGCGCCCCTCTCGAATGCGTCCCTGAACCTCATTCTGGACCTCGCGGCGACGCGCCATCAGGGCGTCCCTCAGGTCGGTATTCCGCGTGCTGGTCTTGGTCACCGTGAACTCCTGGCGCACAGCATCGCGCACCGGGGCCGAGGGCGTCTGTCCCGTTCTGAACACCCGCTGTGCAGTAGCGAACAGCGCGCGGGCGCTGGAGGGGTTAGCGTGGTAGCGGTTCAGTCATGCATACGCTGTTCTCCGTCAGAACGACCCACAATCTGCTGGTGCCAGGCTGGATCGCGACCTTCGGGTTCGCGGTCTTGACCGCCCCGCCGCTCGGCGTCACGGCGAGCCTGCTCGTGTTCGTCGTGGGCGTGGTGGTGGTGCCGGTGCTGCTGCTGATCCCAAGCCCCGTGGCGATTCGTGGCTGAACACGTGACGGCCGCGGGCTCGTCCCGCGCGCTGAAAATCATCGATCTCGTTCGGCCGCACTGGGTGGGCCTGACACTGGCGTTCGTCGCCGTGCTGGGCGAGACGCTCGCGGGCCTCCTCGAGCCGTGGCCATCAAGTTGGTCATCGACAACATCCTGGGGTCGAAGCCCCTGCCGGGGTCAGTCGGTCGCGTGGTGACCGGGATGTTCGGCGCGGGCCCGTACGCGATGCTGAACTTCGCCGTGGCCGCCGTCGCCGTCATCGCCATCGTCGGCGCCGTCAGCGCGTACTTCGAGAAGTACCTCACCACGAGCGTCAGCCAGTGGGTGGGCCACGATTTGCGCCGGACCATCTACCAGCACATTCAACGGCTGTCGCTGGCCGACCACGACAAGGCGCGCACCGGCGACCTGATCACGCGAGTCACCAGCGATATCGAAGTCATCCAGGACTTCATCAACTCGGCACTGCTCGGCATCATCTTCAATCTGACGACGCTCGTGGGCATGGTGGCCGTGATGTTCGTCATCAACTGGCGCTTCACGTTGATCGCCTTGTCGGTCATGCCCGTGCTGTTCTTCGTCGTCTACCACTACACGCGCCGCATCAAGGCGGCGTCGCGGGCGGTGCGCAAGAAGGAAGGCGACCTGCTGTCGGTGGTGTCGGAAGTGTTGACGTCCATCCGCGTGGTGCAGGCCTTCGCGCGGGAAGACTACGAACAGAAGCGATTCGACTCCGAGAGCCTGGCCAACGTCGAGGCCGGCCTGGAGGCCCGAAGTCTGAAGGCCAAGCTGGCGCCGGTCGTCGAGGTGATCGTCGCCATTGGCACGTGTCTGGTGCTGGGCTACGGCGCCCGGCTCGCGCTGGCCGGTCAGATCAGCGCCGGCGTCCTGATCGTGTTTCTGTTGTATCTCGGCAAGATGTACAAGCCGATGCGCGATCTGTCCAAGATGACCGACGTGGTCTCCAAGGCGATGGTCGGCTACGAACGCATCGGCGAAGTGCTGGCCATCGAGAGCCTGGTCCGCGACGAACCGCGCGCGCGGCGGGCGCCGACGTTCACGGGACAGATCGCCTTCGACCGGGTCAGCTTCAGCTATGGCGCGGACACGCCCATCATCAAGGATGTGAGTTTCACGATCGAGGCCGGGCAAGTGGCGGCGATTGTCGGCCCGTCCGGCGCGGGCAAGACGACGATTGTCAGCTTGATTCCCCGGTTTTACGACCCCGAGTCCGGCCGCGTCGTGATTCAGGGGACGGACATCCGCCGCTACCGGCTGAAGTCGCTCCGGGACCAGATGAGTTTCGTCCTGCAGGACACCCTGCTGTTCCGCGCGACGATCTGGGAGAACATCGCCTACGGCAAGCCGGGCGCCTCGTCCCGGGAGATCCGGCGGGCGGCCGAACTGGCGAACGCGCACGAGTTCATCGAGGCGATGCCGGACGGCTACGACACGATGGTGGGCGAGCGCGGCGTGACGCTCTCCGGCGGCCAGCGCCAGCGCATTGCCATCGCCCGCGCGGTCATCCGTGACACGCCCATCTTGATCCTCGACGAACCGACGGCCGGGCTCGACGCGGCGTCCGAACAGGCCGTCATGGACGCCCTGGACAAACTCATGAAGGGGCGAACGTCCGTCGTCATCGCCCATCATCTGGACACGATCCGGCGGGCGGACGTCATCTTCGTGGTCAAGGACTGCGCGCTGGCCGAGCAGGGGACGCACGACGCGCTCATGGCGCAGCACGGCGTGTACGCGGAACTCTACGACATTCAGAATCCGGCCGCGTAGAGGACGCGCGTCAGCGCTGAGTCTCCTCGGTGATCGTCGGTTTCCCTGAGGACACCGACGCCATGATCCCGACCCCGATGACCGCAAGCGCGCCGACGACGATCCAGATCGGGGCCACGCGACTCAGGATCCCGAGCTGCCACAAGGCGATGACGCCGCCGATCGCGAGAATCACGTATCCGGCGAGAAACAAATGGATGAATCGCATGGGGTCGATCGACTCCTGTGTCACCCAGCATGGTTGAAGTGCCCCCGGCGCGTCTGTGCGGTTGTGAACATCCCTCCATCGGCCAGCCGCGTAGGGTACGGACAGGGAGAACCGTCCATGCATGTCCGCCCCATCCTCGTTCTGCTGCTGGCGCTGCCGCTCTGGTCGGTCGGCGTCACCGCACGGCCGCAGGAGCCCGGTGCGGCGAACGCCAGCGCCCCGGCGCTCCCGAACCGAATCTGGCTCGATCCCGGCGCCGTGGCGTCGCTGGACCTGATCAACGGGATTGGCGGCCAGGCGCACGCGCCGGGCCCAGCCAGCGTCTTCACCTTCCTCAAAGAGGACTCGACGCTGATGAGTCCGAAGTTCGACGTCACCGACGAACGGGGCGCCGAGTGGAAGGTCAAGCTCGGCGATGAGTCGCAGGCCGAAACCGCGGCCACGCGGTTCCTGTGGGCGGCGGGCTACCTGGTCGAGGAGGTCTACTACGTCCCCGAACTGACCGTGAGAGGTCTGCCGACGCTGCGGCGCGGCCAGAATCAAGTCTCCGCCGGCGGCGTCGTCCACGGCGCCCGCCTCGAACGAAAACGGACGCCCGGTTCGACGCTCGGCGACTGGGACTGGTTCGACAACCCGTTTCTCGGGCAGCGGGAGCTGAGCGGGCTTCGCGTGATGATGGCGCTCCTCAACAGCTGGGATTTGAAACAGATCAACAACGGGGTGTGCGTCGTGAACGGCGAGCGTCAGTACATGGTCACCGACCTCGGCGGCACGTTCGGGAAGACCGGCGACGCGATCACGCGGACCAAGGGCAAGCCCCAGGACTATCAGGACTCGAAGTTCATCGCGAAGGTCACGCCCGGGTTCGTCGACTTCGTGCTGGACAGCCGCCCACAGTTCCTCGGCGTCTTCGATCCCGCCAACTATCGCGAACGCACCCGGATGGAGCAAATCACCAGGCACATTCCGCTGGCGGACGTGAAGTGGCTGTCCGCGCGGGTGTCGCAGTTGACCGAGGCGCAGATCCGTGACGTGTTCCGCGCCGCCGGGTTCGACACCGCCGACATCGAGACCTTGACGATGACGCTGCGCCGGCGGATTGCCGCGCTCGAGGCCCTGTGAAGCTGCTCATTCAACCGGCGGACGGTGTCGCGCCGATTCTGGCGGCGATCAAGCGCGCGAAGACGAGCGTGGAGATTGCCATCTTCCGCTGCGATCGCCAGGACGTCGAGCTCGCGCTCAAGGCCGCGGCCGCCAGGGGCGTCCGGGTGACGGCGCTGATCGCCTTCGCCAATCGCGGTGGCGAAAAGAGCCTGCGCAAGCTCGAATTACGGTTCCTCGCGGCCGGCATCATCGTGGCGCGAACCGCCGACGACCTCGTCCGCTATCACGGCAAGTACATCGTGATCGATCGCCTCGTCCTGTACCTGCTCTCGTTCAATTTCACGCGCCTCGACATCGATCACAGCCGGGGATTCGGGGTCGTCACCAGCGCGTCGGCTTGCGTGCAGGAAGCCGTGAAGCTGTTCAAGGCCGATTGCACGCGGACGCCGTTCAAGCCAAAGGTCGAGGCCGTGGTCGTCAGCCCCGCCAACTCCCGGCAGGTGCTGGGCGCCTTTCTCAAAGGGGCGAAGACGCAACTGCTGATCTACGACCCGAAGATTTCGGACAAAGAAATGTTGCGGATCCTCCAGGACCGGGCGAAAGCCGGCGTGGAGATTCAGAGTCATCGGCCAGGTGTCCGGGAAGACCGCGTTCGAGGCGCACCGGCTGGCCGGGACTCGGCTCCACACGCGCACCATCATCCGGGATGGTCGTCACGCCTTCATCGGCAGCCAGAGCCTGCGCGCCGCAGAACTGGATTCGCGCCGGGAAGTGGGTCTGATGATTCATGACGGCAGGATCGTGAAGACGCTGATCGACACCTTTGAATCCGACTGGAAGAACACGGCCTCGAAGATGGCGGCTGTCGCCGAGGACGCGCCGGTGCCCTCGGCTGACGAGCCGGCGGCCGCCACCGCCAAGGAAGTGGCCAGCGCGGTGAAGGTGTTCACGAAAGAACTCCAGCCGCTCGCCAGCACGGTGAAGAAGGCGGTGAGGCAAGCGGTCGTCAAGGCCGGTGAGGACGTGCTCCATGACAAGGACGTCAAGGAAACAATGAAGAAAGTCGTCAAGCAGGCCGTGAAGGAGGCCGTCAAGGACGCGGTCCATGAGGCGCAAGCCGCCATGGCAGAGGAGAGTGCTCCATGAGCACGACACGACGGATTGGATTTCGAGCGCGGTCAGCGTTGGTGGCGTTGTTCCTGTGTGCTCGCCGCCACGGGAACGGTCGCGGGCCAGGGCGCCTCGATTGGTCCGGCGCCGGCCGTCGACGCGGCCGCCGGTTTCAAGGAATTTTCCGCTCGCGTGCAGGCGTACCTCAAACTCCAGCAGACGGTCGCGACCAGCGTCCCCGCGCTGAAGTCCACGGACATGCCGGAGATCATCTCGGCCTATCAGCAGGTGCTGGCACGGAAGATCCGTGAGGCGCGGCCCGACGCCAAGGAAGGCGACATCTTCACGCCGGCCGCCTGCGACGCGTTCCGCCGCGCCAGCCTGGCCGCGTTCACGGGGCCGAACTCGGCCAACTCGCGGGCCTACATGGCGCCCGGCGCTCCAGACCCGAACATGGTCCTGGCCATCAACGGGGTCTACCCCGGCACCGAGCCCGTCACGCCGCTCTCGCCCGCGCTGTTGGCGGCGTTTCCGCCGTTACCCGCCGAGCTGGCGTACCGGATCGTGGGCCGGACGCTGATCCTGATCGACGTGAAGTCGAGCGTGGTCGTCGACGTCGCGCGCCTCATCCTGCCACCGGCATAATCAGGAGTGGGACACGCGATGCGACGTCACGCCCTTCTTTCAGCCGTTGTCCTGTCGGCCGTCATCATGCTGGTCCGGCCGGGGCGCGCCCAGGACGGCTTTGCCTTTCCCCTCCAGGCGAATTCGGTCCGGTTGGCGGCCATCGGCGACATGGGCACCGGCAAGGCGCCCCAGGCTGACGTCGCGAACCAGATGGTGAAGTCCCGGGCGACGTTTCCGTTCGAGTTCGTGATCACGCTGGGCGACAACATCTACACGGGCAACAAGCCGGCCGACTTCGAGAAAGCGTTCGCCGTGCCGTACAAGTCGCTGCTGGACGCCGGCGTGCTGTTCTACGCCACGCTCGGGAACCACGACAACACCAACCAGCGGTTCTACAAGCCCTTCAACATGAATGGCGCGAACTACTACGCCTATCGCAAGCGCAACGTGACGCTTCTTTGCGCTGGACACCAACTACATGGATCCGAAGCAGCTCGCCTGGTTCGAGACCCAGCTGCGCGACGCCGGCAATGGCGGGTGGAAAGTCTGTTACTTCCATCACGCGCTGTACTCGTCCGCGACGTTCCACGGCCCGGCCGCCGATCTGCGGAAAGTCCTGGAGCCCCTGTTCGTCAAATACGGCGTGGACGTCGTCCTGGCCGGCCATGACCATGTGTACGAACGGGCGCGTCCGCAGCAGGGCATCTACTACTTCACGGAAGGGGCGTCCGGCCAGTTGCGCGCCGGCAATCTCGCGCGGTCGGCGATCACCGCGAAAGGATTCGACACCGATCGCTCGTTCATGATGATGGAATTCGCCGGTGACGACCTGTATTTCCAGACGGTCTCGCGCCTCGGAGTCGCCGTGGACTCCGGCGTGATTCACCGCACGATTCGCCCCACGCCCTGACGCGGAGCCGGCCGACTGTACCGTTTTGCACAGCCCCGCGGCCGCCCGTCGGGATAGGGTGATCAGTGTCGAGGTGTGTCGTCACCATGGAAACCAGAACGGTCGGCGGGAACGTGATCGAGATCGACGAGCCAAAGGCGCCCGAGCGGCCGCTCTTCGAACTCTTCGTGCGGGAGCGCCAGGCGGAGCGTCGAGGCGATGCCGGCTGCAGCGACGACTGATTCCCCGCGCAGCCATCCCCGTTCGATCGGGCGAGTCAAAGTAAAGATCTGCGCTTTCCTGAGTCCTGAGCCGCGTCGGCCATCAGTCCTCTCCAAAGCAGGACGGTGAAGGCGATGGACTTCGGACACTTCTGGCGGCGCTCGGCCGTGGACTCGATCGGCGGACCGTTCCGCGACGAGCTGCTCGGAGCCGATCGCCTCGAAGACCGTGCGCTCACCCTTGCCGCCCGCTTCACGATCGATCCCCGCGCGCACGCGAAGAGCATCCGTCCGCGGTTCGAGCACAACGCGACGTTCCTCAAAGGCGCCTACCAGACGCTCGCCGGCGACGTGCGTGCCGGGCGGTTCGTCACGGCCGCCTCCGAGTGGCTGCTCGACAACTTCCATCTCGTGTCGGCGCAGATGGCGGAGGCGCGCCGCAATCTCCCGCGGACGTACTATCGGCAACTGCCGGCGCTGGCCTCGCGCGATCACCTCGGGCGCGCCCGGGTCTATGCGATGGCGATCGAGCTGGTGCGCCACAGCGATGGCCGGTTCGAGCGCAAGGAACTGGAGCTGTTCCTCAACGCCTACCAGCGGGTCGCGCCGCTCACGATCGGCGAGCTGTGGGCCTGGCCGAGCGCCTTGACGCTGGCACTGGTGGAGAATCTCCGTCGCCTGGCCGAGGAGATCCTCCGCTCGCGCCACGCCCGGCTGATCGCCGACGACTACCTCCTGAGCGCGGAGTCCCGCCGCCCGACGCCCTGGCCCGCGGACATCCACGTGGCATCCGTGGTCCAACTGCTGTTGCGCACGCGCGAGTACGGACAGCAGATCCCGCTGTTGCGACGGGACGTGCAGGCGCATCTCGATGCGCGTCAGATCACCGCCGAGGACGCCGTCCGCAGCGAGCATCAGCGCCAGGGCGTCACGCAGGTGTCGGTCGCGAACGCGATCACCAGCCTTCGTCTCTGCTCGGAAATCGATTGGCGTGATTACGTCGAAGGCGTGAGCCTCGTGGAGCGCGCCTTGCGGCGGGATCCGGCCGGCGCCTACGGCCGCATGGACTTCCTCAGCCGCGACCAGCAACGCCACGCCGTCGAGCAGATCGCCGATCCGAGCGGGGAAGCGCAGGTGCAATTGGCCCTCAAGGCCGTCGAATGCGCCCGCGAAGCCGCCGCGACGGCGTCGGCGCTGAACCCGGCGGCGCACGTCGGCTACCACCTCATCGGTCCCGGCCGCGCCGGCCTCGAAGCCGAGGTCGCGCATCGGCCGCCGATGCGGGCGCGCGTCCGCCGCCTCGCGCTCCGTCATCCCACGCCGATCTACCTGGGCTCGATCGCGGCGGTCGCGGCGTCACTGCTTGCGGCGGTGGCGTTCTGGACGGTCCGTCTGGGTGGATCGCGACCGGCGCTCCTCGTCGCGCTTGTCCTGTCGGCCGTGCCGGCCCTTGATCTCGCCGGCGCGTTCGTCCAGCGGCTCATCGCGCGAGCGGTCTCTCCCCGGCGCCTGCCCCGGTTCGATCTGACCGATGGTGTGCCCGACGACGCGCGCACGATGGTCATCGTCCCGACGCTACTGGGCAGTCCCGAGGCCGTGACCGCGCTCATCGAGCATCTGGAAATCCTGGCCTGCGGCAATCTGGACCCGCGCATTCACTTCGCCATCCTCAGCGATTTCGTCGATGCCCCGGCGGCCGCGCGTGAGGATGACCGCCTCATCCTGTCGGCCGCGTCTGACGGGATCCGGGACCTGAACCGGCGCTTCGGTGCCGGACACACCGACCGCTTCTTCCTCTTTCACCGCGAACGGCGGTGGAATCCTCGCGAGCGCGTCTGGATGGGCTGGGAGCGCAAGCGGGGCAAGATCGACGAATTCAACCGACTGCTGCGCGGCGCCACCGACACCACGTTCACGACGCAGGTGGGGGAGTTGGCCGTCCTGCCCGGCGTCCGCTACTGCATCACGCTGGATACCGACACCCGGCTCCCGCGCGATGCGGCCAAGGCGCTCATCGGCATCATCACGCACCCGCTCAACCGCGCACGATTCGACGCGCGCTCGGGGCGGCTGACGGAGGGCTACGCGATCCTGCAGCCGCGCGTGAGCGTGACGATGGCCAGCGCGGCCGGCTCGCTCTTTGCGCGCCTCTACGCCGGCCACACCGGCGTGGACCCGTACACCACGGCCGTCTCCGATGCGTATCAGGATCTCTTCGACGAGGGCATCTTCACCGGCAAGGGCCTCTACGACGTGGACGCCTTCGTCAGGGCGCTCGAGGGGCGCGTGCCGGACAACACCGTGCTGTCACACGACCTGTTCGAGGGGCTCTACGCGCGCACGGCGCTCGTCACCGATGTCGAGGTCGTGGACGACTATCCCTCGAGCGTGCTCGCGCACGCCAAGCGGCAGCATCGCTGGGTGCGCGGTGACTGGCAGATCATGCGGTGGCTGCTGCCGGTGGTGCCGACGCGGTCCGGCTGGCAGCGGAACGAACTCCCGCTCATCGCGCGATGGAAGATCTTCGACAACCTGCGCCGCAGCGTCGTCGCGCCGGCCACGGTGGCGCTCCTCATCGCCGGATGGACCGTGCTGCCCGGTCCGCCGATCGTCTGGACGGCGATCGGCCTGGCCGCGCTGGCGTTTCCCATCGGCGACGCGCTCGTCGCGGCCTTCTGGACGCTGGGGCGACGCGCGCGGTGGCGCGCGGCCGCGGACGACGTGCGTCTGGCGGCGGCGCGGAGCGCGCTCCAGGCGGTCTTCCTCGCCAGCCAGGCGTACGAGCGGCTCCACGCCATTATCGTCACGCTTGTGCGCGTCGGATTCACGCACGAGCGCCTGCTGGAATGGGAATCCGCCGCGGCGACGGCCAATCGATCCGGATTGCTGCGCGCGGGCGCGTTCGCCAGGCGGATGATCGCGAGCCCCCTGGTGGCCGTGGGCGCGCTGGCCGCGGTGGCGCTCGTCAACCCGCGCGCCGTCATCGTGGCGCTGCCGCTGCTGCTGTCGTGGATCGCCGCGCCGGCGATCGCGTTCGTGCTCAGTCGACCGGCGCCGCCGCGCCGCGAGCGGCTCGGCGACGAGGACCGGGCATTCCTGCTGGCCGTCGCCCGCAAGACCTGGCGTTACTTCGAGACGTTCACGGGCATGGCCGGTCAGGCGCTGCCACCCGACAACGTGCAGATGACGCCGGACGCGCGGATCGCGCATCGCACGTCGCCGACGAACATCGCGATGGCGCTGCTCGCCACCGTGTCGGCGCGCGACCTGGGCTTCATCGATCTCGACGAGATGATCGGGCGGATCGAGGCCGCCCTGACGACCGTGGACGGCCTCGAACATTTCGAAGGGCACCTGCTCAACTGGTACGACACCGCCACCCTCCTGCCGCTGCAGCCCGCGTACGTCTCCACGGTGGACAGCGGCAACCTGGCGGGTGCGCTCGTCACCCTCGCGTCGGGTCTGGCCCGCCTGGCCGCCGACGAGCCGATGCCGGTCGCGACCGCCGCGCGGCTTCACGATCTGGCGGCGCGGGCCGGCGCGATGTTCGAGCGCATGAACTTCAAGCCGCTCTACGACGCGCGCCGCCAACTGTTCGCGATCGGCTATCGCCTGACCGACACCGAGGGGCGTGGCCATCTCGACGCGTCGAAATACGATCTGCTCGCCTCGGAGGCGCGGCTGGCCAGCTTCCTCGCGATCAGCAAAGGCGACGTGCCCGAATCGCACTGGTTCCATCTGGGCCGGGCGGCGACCGCGGTGCGAGGCGCGCCGGTGCTGCTGTCGTGGAGCGCCACGCTCTTCGAGTACCTGATGCCGCTATTGCTGACGCGCACCTATCCGGGCACGCTGCTCGATGAGTCGTGCCGGATGGCGGTCCGCCGGCAGGTCGACTACGGCGAGCGGCTCGGCGTGCCGTGGGGCATTTCCGAATCCGCCTACAGCGCGGTCGATCGACACGGGACCTACCAGTACAAGGCGTTCGGCGTGCCCGGCCTGGGCCTGAAGCGGGGTCTGGGCGACGAACTGGTCGTGGCGCCGTATGCGAGCGCGCTGGCGGCGGTGCTGGTGCCGGTCCAAAGCGCGAAGAATCTGAGACGGCTCGCCGCGCTCGGCCTCGAAGGCGAGTACGGATTCTTCGATGCCGTGGACTACACGGATCGCGGAGAGGGTCCGGGCGCCGGGCTGGCGGATGCCGCCAATCCGGTCATCGTCCGCACCTACATGGCGCACCACCAGGGCATGACGCTGGTGGCGCTGGCCAACGCGCTCCTCGACGACCGCATGGTCGCGCGTTTTCACCTGGACCCCCGCGTGCAGGCGACCGAACTCCTGCTTCAGGAGCGGCTGCCGCGCGACGTGCCGGCGCCGCAGCATCCGCACGTCGACGACCTGCAGGTCACCGCGTTGCCGCCGTTGCCGTTCCGGCGGTATCGCACGCCGCACACGGTGTTCCCGCACGCGCAGTTCCTCTCGAATGGGCGGCTCGTGTCCGTCGTAACCAATGCGGGCGGCGGCAGCCTGACGCGCGATGGCGTGGCCGTGACCCGGTCGCGCCGCGATCCCACGCTCGATCCGGGAAGCCAGTTCATCTACCTGCGCGACGTGTGGAGCGGCGACGTCTGGTCGGCGGCCTACCATCCCTCGCCGATCGAACCCGACGACTACCTGGCGACATTCCGGCCGGACCGCGCGACGATTCGCCGCCGCGAGGGCACGATCGTCAGTCAGCTCGACATCGCGGTGTCGACCGAGGATGACGTCGAGGTGCGCCGGCTGGCCATCACCAATCAGGGTCCGCGCACCCGCGAGATCGACGTCACGACGTACGTCGAAATTGTGTTGGCCGCGCCCGCCGCCGATCTCGCGCATCCGGCATTCGGGAAGCTGTTTGTCGAGACCGAATACGCGCCGGCCAGTTCGGCCTTGCTCGGGCATCGCCGTCCGCGCGGCCCCGATGAGGCGCCCCTGTGGGCCATGCACGTCTTGAGCCTCGAAGGCCGGACGCAAGGCCCCATCGAATGGGAAACCGATCGCGCCCAGTTTCTGGGACGCGGCCGAAGCCCCCGGTCGCCCGCGGCGCTCGACGGCCGCAGGCTGTCCGGCACCACGGGGATCGTCCTCGATCCGATCTTCAGCCTGCGCCAGCGCATCCGGCTGGCGCCAGGCGCGACCGTGCGCCTCTCGTGCGCGACGGGCGTCGCCCAGGACCGGGACACCGCCCACGCGCTCGCACAGAAATACCGGGAGCCCAGCGCGGCCATGCGCGCGTTTGCCCTTGCGCTCGGGCATGCGCAGAGCGCGCTGCACCACCTGGCCATTTCGCATGACGACGCGCTGTTGTTCGAGCGGCTCGCGTCACGCGTGCTCTTCGCTGACGGATCGCTCCGCGCCCCGCGGGAGGTGCTCGCGGCCAATCACGCCGGCCAGTCCGGGCTATGGCGGCACAGCATTTCCGGCGATCTGCCGATCCTGCTGGTGCAGGTCGTGGGTCCGGATGCGCTGCCGTTGGTGCGGCAGGTCCTGCAGGCGCAGGAGTACTGGCGTCTGAAGGGATTGCAGGCGGACGTGGTCATCATCAACGACCAGCCGACGAGTTATCTGGATGAAACCGAAACGCAGCTCACCGCGTTGCTCGATTCCGGTCCGTGGCGCACGTGGCGGCAGCGTCCGGCCGGCGCGTGGGTCCTGCGCGGCGACGCGATCACCCGCGACGAGCGCGGGTTGCTGGAAGCCGTGGCCCGTGCGGTGTTAAGTGGGGCGCGTGGCGATCTCGGCGCCCACCTCGACCGGCCCAGCGTGGAGTGGTCGCCGCAATCGGAGCCGGGCGCCTTCGTGCCGGGGTCCAGCGCCGGGAAGCCCGGCGTGCCCGCGATCGACGAGCCCGTGTCGATTCCGCCGTTGATCCTCGCCAACGGCGTGGGTGGATTCGCCGATGACGGGCGCGACTATGTCGTCGTGCTCGAGGGGGACCAGGAAACGCCGATGCCCTGGGCGAATGTGATCGCGAACGTCGGCTTCGGCACGATCGTGACGGCGTCCGGGTCGGCGTATACGTGGGCCGAGAACAGCCGTGAGAACCGCCTGACCTCGTTCGCGAACGATCCGGTGACCGACCCGACGTCCGAAGCCTGGTTCATTCGTGATGACGACACGGGCGAGACGTGGTCGCCGACACCGGGCCCGATGCCGCGCGACAAGACGAGTGGCCGCGTCGTCATTCGTCATTCGGCCGGTGTGACGCGCTTCTCGCGCGCACACCGGGGCATCCGGCACGAACTCGCGGTCTTCGTGGATGTCGCGGACGCCGTGAAGTTCTCGTTGCTCACGCTGGTCAACACCGGATCGACGCCCAGGCGCCTCAGTCTCGTCGTCTACAACGACTGGGTGCTCGGACCGCCGCGCGACGATCAGGGGGTCCACGTGGCGACCACCTATGACGACGCAACCGGAGCCGTTCGAGCCACGAATGCCTACAACACGGAGTGCGCGGGCCGGGTGGCGTTCTCGCACGTGAGCGATCCGGTGCGTTCCGCGACCGGCGACCGCGGATTGTTCATCGGTCGCAACGGCGCCCTGTCCGCGCCGGCCGGGCTGCAGACCGCGACCCTGTCGCCCCGATTCGGCGCGGGACTCGATCCCTGCGCGGCCTTGCACGTGGAGGTCACGATCGAGCCGGGTGGGTCTCATCAGGTCGTGTGGCTGCTCGGCCAGGGCGGAACCGACGACCACGCCGGCGCGTTGATTGAGCGGCACGGGCGCGTTGACGCCGCCCTCGCGGCGCTGGCGCGCGTCGAGGCGGACTGGGATCGCACGCTCCAGGCGATCACGGTGCGCACACCCGACGATTCGTTCGACGTCCTGGTCAACCGCTGGTTGCTCTACCAGGACGTGAGCTGCCGGCTGTGGGCCCGGAGCGGCTACTACCAGCCGGGCGGCGCCTATGGCTTCCGCGACCAGCTGCAGGACGTGCTGGCGCTGTTCTTCGCGCGCCCGGACCTGGCGAGAGCGCACATCCTGCGCGCCTCCGGCAGGCAGTTCCGCGAGGGCGACGTGCAGCACTGGTGGAACGAACCCGGCGGCCACGGCTTGCGCTCGCGATGCTCGGACGACCTGCTCTGGCTGCCGTTCGTCGTCGCCGAGTACGTGTCCGCGACCGGCGATGCGGCGGTCTTCGAGGAGCGGCGGCCGTTCCTCGACGGCGCGCCGCTGTTGCCCGACCAGCAGGAAGCCTACGGGCAACCCGTGGTGTCCGCTGAGGACGGCACGGTCTTCGAGCACTGTGTGCGCGCGATCGAGCGGGGCCTCACGGTCGGTTCGCACGGGCTGCCGCTCTTCGGCAGCGGCGACTGGAACGACGGCATGAACCGCGTGGGCATGAAGGGGCAGGGCGAGAGCACGTGGCTCGGGTTCTTCCTGCATTCGGTCCTGACGTCGTTCGCGCCAATCTGCGACAGCCGGGGCGACCGCGCGCGAGGCGATCGCTATCGCGCCGAGGCGCAGCGCCTGGCCGGCGCGCTCGATCGCGCCTGGGACGGCGAGTGGTACCGCCGCGGCTACTACGACGATGGCACGCCGCTCGGCTCGGCGCAGAACGACGAGTGCCGCATCGATTCGATCGCGCAGTCCTGGGCGGTGCTGTCCGACGCCGTGCCGCTGCGGCGTGCCGAACGGGCGATGGACGGCGTGCGCACGTCGCTGCTGGCTCGCGGCGCGCAGGTGTTGCTGCTCCTCAACCCGCCGTTCGACTCGTCAGCCCAGGATCCCGGGTACATCAAGGGCTATCCGCCAGGCGTGCGCGAGAACGGCGGCCAGTACACCCACGCGGCGGTCTGGATCGTCATGGCGCTGGCCAAGCTCGGCAGCGGTGACGAGGCCGCCGAGGTGTTCCATATGCTCAATCCCGTCAATCACACCCGGCAGCCGGCCGACCTCGCGCGCTATCAAGTCGAGCCGTACGTGCTCGCCGGCGACGTGTACAGCCACCCGGCCCATCGCGGCCGAGGCGGGTGGAGCTGGTACACGGGATCGGCGAGCTGGATGCACCGCGCGGGCGTCGAGAGCATCCTGGGCCTTCGCCGTCGCGGCGCCACGTTCGTGGTGGACCCGTGCATTCCGTCCGCGTGGCCGGCGTATGAGATCGTCTGGCGGCACGGCGCGACCCGGTACGACATCTCAGTCTCGAATCCCCAGCGACGCTGCCGACGCGTGCGCACGGCCACGCTCGATGGCGTGGCCGTGAATCATCTGGCGATCCCGCTCGTTGATGACGGCGGCGTGCATGATGTGCGCATCGTGCTCGGCGTCGCCTGACGCCGGCGGGTTTTGGTGGCGCACCGGCACGGGATAAACTGGGCAATCGGTGGTGAGGCCGAGGCACGCGGTATATGGTGCGCATGCCGGACGCGGGAGGGCCGACGCCGATGAGGCAGGATACATGGCTACAAAAGCGCTGAATTCGTTCGATATCGCCCAGGCTCAATTCGACAAGGTTGCGGCGGATCTGGGGCTCGACGCCGCGACGAGAGATTTATTGCGCTATCCGCTCCGCGAGTACTCCTTCGCGATACCGGTGCGCATGGACGACGGCACGCGGCGCATCTTCCGCGGCTTTCGCATCCAGCACAACGACGCGCGCGGACCGTCCAAGGGCGGCATCCGCTTCCATCCGCAGGAGACCATGGACACCGTCCGGGCGCTGTCGATGTGGATGACGTGGAAGTGCGCGGTCGTCGACATCCCGCTGGGCGGCGGCAAGGGCGGCGTAATTTGCGACCCGCACAACCTGAGCGATCGCGAGCAGGAGCAGATCTGCCGCGGATGGGTCCGCCAGGTCTCGCGCAACGTCGGGCCGTTGTCCGACGTGCCGGCGCCCGACGTGATGACCAATGCGCAGCACATGCTGTGGATGCTCGATGAGTTCGAGGTGCTCCACGGCGGGCACTACCCGGGCTTCATCACCGGCAAGCCGATCGGCATGGGCGGATCGCTCGGCCGGCCGGAAGCGACCGGCTACGGCGTCGTGTTCACGCTGCGCGAGGCGCTCCGCGAGCTGAACATGAAGCCCGAGAACACCGAGGCCAGTGTGCAGGGGTTCGGCAACGTCGCGCAGTTCGCCATCGAGCTGTACCAGCGGCTCGGCGGGCGGACCATCGCGGTGTCGTGCTGGGACCAGCAGGATCAGGTGTCGCATACCTACCGCAAGAAGAGCGGTATCGATCTCCAGGAACTGCTGAAGATCACGGACCGGTTCGGCGGGATCGACAAGACGAAGGCGAAGGACATCGGCTACGAAATCCTGCCCGGCGACGCCTGGCTCGAGCAGGACGTGGACATCCTGATGCCGAGCGCGATCGAGAACCAGATCACCGGCGAGAACGTCGGCCGGATCAGCAAGCGCGTGCGGATCATCGCCGAGGGCGCCAACGGCCCGACGACGCTCGAGGCCGACACGGTCATCCGCGAGCGCAAACTGCACGTCGTGCCCGACTTCCTGGCGAACGCCGGCGGCGTCACCTGCAGCTACTTCGAGCAGGTCCAGAGCAACATGAACTACTTCTGGGAGAAGGACGAAGTGCTCGGCAAGCTTGACCTGAAGATGACGGCGGCGTACCACGCCGTGTCCGAAGCTGGCGCGGAAGCAGAAGATTTACATGCGCGACGCCGCGTACGTCATCGCGATCGGCCGGGTCGCGCAGGCCTGCCACGATCGCGGCTGGGTCTGAAGGGGCCTGTCCCTGCCTGCCTAAGCGGGACTGGCCCCAAAGACTGCGAAGGAACGAGACAGGCGCATGCGCGACGTCCCCGAGTTGCCGCCGTTCGATCGACGGTTCTTCGACGGCATCGAGCCGGTGACGCGCATCGGGTCAGGATCGATCGGCGGCAAAGCCAGCGGCCTCGCGTTCATCCGCGGCGCGCTGGCCGCCGGCATCGACGCGGCGGCGTTCCCGTCGATGACGGTCGACATCCCCCGCATGGCCGTCATCGCGACGGGCTTCTTCGACCAGTTCGTCTCCCTCAACCGCCTCGACCGGCTGCCGATCGGCGAGCTGCCCGACCAGGACATTGCCCTGGCGTTCCAGGCGGGCAACCTGCCCGTCGAACTGGTCGGCGACCTGCGCGCGCTCGTGGAGGGCGTGCACAGTCCGCTCGCGGTCCGCTCCTCCAGCCTGCTCGAAGACGCGCTGTACCGGCCGTTCGCCGGCGTGTACGGCACGAAGATGATCCCCAACAACCACTTCGATCCGAACATCCGCTTCCGGCGGCTGGTCGAGGCGATCAAGTTCGTGTGGGCGTCCACCTGGTTCCGGGAGGCGCGCGACTACCTCCGCGCGGCCGGCCAGGCTCCTGCGAACGAGAAGATGGCGGTGATCATCCAGGAAGTGGTCGGGCGGCCGCATCGCGGGCGCTTCTATCCCGAACTGTCCGGCGTGGCGCGGTCCTACAACTTCTATCCGCTGGGCGGGTCGCGGCCGGAGGACGGCGTCGTGGACCTCGCGCTCGGACTGGGCCGGACGATCGTGGACGGCGGTCTGGCGTGGACGTATTCGCCTGCGTCGCCCGCGCGCACGCCGCCGTTCGGCGACGTGGACGAGATGATTCAGGGGACCCAGGCGAGGTTCTGGGCCGTGAACATGGACAATCCGTCCGTCGTACGACCCGGTGAACGAGGTGGAGTACCTCGTGTCGGCCGGGCTGGACGCCGCCGAAGAGGACGAGACCCTGCGCTTCGTCGCGTCCACGTACGACGTGCGGCGAGACCGGATTACGTACGACCTCAGCGCGCCGGGACCGCGGATCGTGAACTTCGCTCCGCTGCTCGTCCTGGAAGCGCTGCCGGTGAATGCGCTGGTGCGCGCGCTGCTCGACGTGTGCGAGCGGGCGTGCGAGGCCCGTGTCGAGATCGAATTCGCGATGACGTTCGACCCGCAGGCGTCGCCGGCGCGAGGGCGTGTGGGCTTTCTGCAGGTGCGTCCGATGGTCGCGTCTTCGGAGGTCGTCGACATCGATCCGGCCGAATTCAGTGATGCGCAGGTCCTGCTGGCCTCCGAGGCCGCCATGGGCAACGGCATGGACGAGGCGATTCGCGATGTCGTGTTCGTGCGGCCCGACCGGTTCGAGCCGATGCGGACGCCCGACGTGGCCCGCGACATCGACGCCATCAACCGCGAACTCGTCGACGCGCGCGTGCCGTACCTGCTGATCGGGTTCGGCCGGTGGGGCAGCTCGCATCCGACGCTGGGGATTCCCGTGAACTGGAGCCAGATCGCCGGCGCCCGCGCCATCGTCGAGGCCACGCTCCCGTCGATGAACGTCGAGCCGAGCCAGGGGTCGCACTTCTTTCACAACCTGAGCAGCTTCAGGGTGAGTTACTTCACGGTGCCGCACACGGGGCCGCTTCGGCATCGACTGGGACTGGCTGGAGGCGCAGCCGACCGTGCGCGAGACGCCGCTCGTGCGGCACGTGCGGCTGGCGGCCCCGCTCACGGTCCGGGTAGACGGCCGCACCGCCCGGGGCGTCATCCGCCATCGGTGACGCGCGGACTGTGGCAAGCTGAACGACGATGACCAACGACGAAGAACGCGTGGCCGATTTGCTCCGCACCCTGCAGGAGCGGGCGAAGGAGCTGACCTGCCTCTATCGCGTGGACGAACTGCTCGGTCAGGCGGACGCGCCGATTGACGACATGCTGCGGGCGATCGCCGGCGTGCTGCCGCAGGGCTGGCAGTACCCGCACATGTGCCGGTGCCGCATCGTGTACGACGGCCGGGTCATCCAGGCGCAGCCGTTCGAACCGACGCGCTGGGTGCAGAGCGCGGTCATCGCCGTGCGGGGCCTGCCGGCCGGGACGGTCGAGGTCTACTACCTGCACCAGTCGTCGCACGCCGACGAGGGACCGTTTCCTCAAGGAGGAACGGAAGCTGATCGACACCGTGGCCGAGCGGGTCGGATCCGTGATTACGGGCCGCCAGTTGAAGAGCGCGTTTCAAGGTTGGCAGATCGGATCGGGTGCTCGAGCCGGGTGCCGCGCCGCGCGAATGGCGCGCCGTGCTCGACTTCATGCGAGACACCGACGCGGCGCTGCTGCTGCGGATCTCGCGCAAGATGATCAATCACCTCGCGTCGAGCGGCGTGCGCGACGCCCAGGCGCTGTTGCAGCGGTTTGGACCGGCGGCGGTCGATGGCGAGCCGGAGTCGGAAGACGAGAACCGCCCGCTGCGCCGGGGCCCCGACCGCCGGCGCGCTCGACGTCGAGACGTTCGCGATCGCCGAGAGCAACCTGAGCGAGCACGAAATCCTGGCCTGCCTGACCATGTGGATCAAGGAGGAGAAGGCCAGCTTCCTCGTGCGCGCGCTCGAAGCCCAGGAAACGCCGCTCGGCGACATCGCCGACGCGGTCGAGCGGTTCGAGCACGCTGACGTGGAAGAGCGCGACCTGTCGCTCTCGGTCCAGAAGGGCCTGCGCGTGTCGCTGCTGCCGCCGGTTCTTCTCCGAGAGCCTGGAGTTCATCAACGTCGCGAAGGAAGCCGTCGAGGTCAAGGACTTCTACGAACTGGTCGGGCGCGTGATCCTGCCGTCGCACTGCTACGGCAAGCTGGGCGGCAAGAGCGCGGGGCTGTTCCTCGCCAAGAAGATCGTCGAGAAGATCCCCGAGCACCCGAACTGCTCGCGTTCGATCAAGGTGCCGCGGACCTGGTACATCCCCTCCGACGGGCTCCTCGAGTTCATCCACTACAACAACCTCGAGGACGTGCTGCAACCGGAAGTACATGGAAATCGACCAGATTCGGCAGGAGTATCCGCATCTGGTGCAGCTGTTCAAGTCGTCGGCCTTCCCGCCCGCGATGGTGAAGGGACTGTCGATCGCGCTTGACGATCTCGACGACGTGCCGCATCATCGTGCGCAGCTCGAGCCTGCTCGAGGACCGTTCGGCGCCGCGTTCTCCGGCAAGTACAAGAGCCTGTTCCTCGGCAACCAGGGCACCAAGGCCGGAGCGCCTCGCTGCGCTGATGGACGCGATCGCCGAGGTGTACGCGTCGGTGTTCGGCCCCGACCCGACGAGTACCGGGCCGAGCGCGGCCTGCTCGACGTGCACGAGGAGATGGGGATCCTGATCCAGGAGGTCGTGGGCGCCGCGGTCGGGCCGGTACTTCCTGCCGGCCTGCTCGGGCGTCGCGTTCAGCAACAACGAATTCCGCTGGTCGCCGCGCATCAGGCGCGAGGACGGTCTGATTCGCCTCGTGCCCGGGCCTGGGGACGCGCGCGGTCGACCGCATCGCCGACGACTATCCCGATGCTCATCGCGCCCGGGCCAGCCGAGCCTGCGCGTCGAACATGACGGCCGACGAAGTGTCTGCAGTACTCGCCGAAGAAGGTGGACGTCATCAACCTCGAGAGCAACGCGTTCGAGACCGTGGACGTCCAGGAGCTGCTGCGCAAGACCGGCGCGGCCTATCCGCAGCTCGCCAACTGGTGTCGATCGTGGACGGCGACCGGCTGCGCCTGCCCATCGGCGCGCGCGTGGACGCCGACTCGGATAGCTCGTCTTCACGTTCGAGGGGCTCATCGCGGAACACGCCGTTCGTCGCGCGCGATGCGGGAACTGCTCGAGCGTGCTGCGGAAACGGAGCTCGGCGCGCCGGTCGACCTCGAGTTCGCGTCGGACGGCAGGGACTTCTACCTGCTGCAGTGCCGGCCGCAGAGTTACGGGTCGGACGTGGCGCCGTCGCAGATCCCGCAGGATCTCGCGCCCGAGCGCATCGTGTTCTTCCGCGAACGCTACGTCTCGAACGGCCGCATGCCCGACATCACGCACGTGGTCTACGTCGATCCGAGGCATACGACGCAGCTGCCGATCCCGACGAGCTGCGCGAGGTCGGGCCGCGCCGTCGGCAGGCTCAACAAGATGCTGCCCGAAGCGCCAGTTCATCCTGATCGGGCCCGGGCCGATGGGGCAGCCGGGGCGACATCCAGCTCGGCGTGACCGTGACGTACTCAGACATCAACAACACGCGCGATGCTGATCGAGGTCGCGCGCAAGCGCGGCAACTACCTGCCCGACCTGTCGTTCGGCACGCACTTCTTCCAGGACCTGGTGAAGCCCCGATTCGTTATCTGCCGCTCTATCCCGACGATGAGGGCGTCGTGTTCAACGAAGGCTTCCTCCTGGGCGCCGAGCATGCTGGTCGACATCCTGCCGGAGGCCGCGCACTGGCCGACACCGTGCGCGTGATCGACATGCCTCGCGAGACCGATGGCATGGTGCTGCGCGTGCTGATGAACGCGGAAATGGAGCGAGGCCGTGGCGTTCCTCGTCGCCGCCGCAAGCCGTCCGCACAGGGCAGGCGCGGTAGTCGACGCAGTCGAGCGGAGCCCGGACGACCACTGGCGCTGGCGTATGCGCATGGCGCAGCGGATCGCGGCGGAACTCGACGGAGCGGTTCGGCGTGTAGGCGCTCTACTCATCGGCAGCACGAAGAACGAGTACCGCCGGACCCGCGAGCGACATCGACATCCTCGTTCACTTCGTGGGGACGCGCGAGCAGCGCGCCGACCTCCAGCTGTGGCTCGAGGGCTGGAGCGAAGCGCTGGCCGAGATCAACTACCTGCGCACCGGGCTACCGACGTCGAGCGGCTGCTCGACGTGCACATCGTCACCGACGAGGACATCGCGCGCGGACGAAAGCTACGCCGTCAAGATCGGCGCCGTGACCGATCCCGCGCGCCCGCTGACGATGTAGGGGACGGGTCTGTTTTCCACAGATCTGACACGTACGGGGACAGGTCTCAGCCACATTTTCGCCTGAGACCTGTCCCCGTACGTGTCAGATCTGTGGAAAACAGACCCGTCCCCCACTTGTTGAAATCCGCGTACAACAGACCCGTCCCCCAGTATGCTTGCGGTTCGCACCGACGCCCATCCGGGCGCGGGGCTGGGAGGACGCAGATGACGCGGTCTTTTTCTCGTAGATCCATTCGCATCATGACGCTCGGTCTGGTGATGCTGGTCGGCAGCATCGCGCAGCCGTGGCGATTGCTGGCGCAGGCGCCGGCGCCCGCGAAGGGCATCAAGTTTCCGCAGATCGCCGAAAGCGATCTGAAAGAGTGGCTGACCTACCTGTCGTCCGACGAACTGCAGGGACGCCAGATCTACACCGAAGGTTACGGCGTGGCGGCGCAGTACCTCGCCGACCACTTGAAGGCCTGGGGCGTGAAGCCGATCGGCGACAACGGCTCGTATTTCCAGGTCGTCAAGCTCAAGGGCTACCGCGTGACCAACAACTCGTCGGTCACCATCGACGGGGCGGGCGGAGCCAAGACGTTCAAGAACGGCGATCACGTGACGTTCGCGATGAACGCGGGCAAGAAGCAGTCGCTCACGTTCAGCGGCGCGCAGTTCGTCGGATCGGCGCCGCCCGCGGCGGGCACCGATCTCAAGGGCAAGCTGGCCATCTGGATGACCAGCACGCCGCCGGCCGCGCCGGCCGGCGCGGCAGGCGGAGCGGCGCCTGGCGCGGCCCGTGGCGGCGGTGGCGGCGGCCGGGGCGGCGGCGGCCGTGGCGGCGCGGGCGGTGCGATTGCGGCCGGCGCGTCGGCGACGATTGGATTCGCGGCGGCGCCAGCGGCCCCGTCAGCAGCGGAACTCGCGCTGACGCAGGCGCAGGACGCGCTGGCGGCCGCGACGACCGCGGTGCAGCAGGCCCAGGCCGCGCTGCGCGGCCGAGGCGCGGGCGGTGCGGGCGCGCGTGCAGGCGGCGCGGGCGGCGGTCGCGGGGCGACCACCGGTTGCCAGAACTGCGACATCGCGCCCACGCCCTACTCGCTCGACAACCTGGTCGCGCCTCAGTTCACCGGCGACGACGACCTTCTTCGAAGCGTTGTTCGCCGGCGGCCCGGTCAGCTTCGCCGACCTCAAGGCGAAGGCGGACAAGGGCGAGGTGCTGACGCCCATGGCGATGCCGAACGTGAAGGTCACCGTCAACGTCGACAACACCTACGACGTCGTCTACGAACAGCTGAGCCGCAACGTCGTCGGGATGATTGAGGGCATCCGATCCGAAGCTGAAGGACACGTACGTGATGTACGGCTCGCACCTCGATCACACGGGCTACTCGATGACCGGCGGCGGCAGCCAGTCGGCGACGAGCGCGTGCCGGCGGCGCAGCGACGTGGCCGTCGCCGCGCTGACCAAGGCCGGCAAGACGGCGGTGCGCGGCTGGGCGGCGCCGGCGTGCGGCTGGAGCGCGGGGCGGCGCGGCCGGCGCGCGGGCGCGGCCGGAGCGGGTGCGGGCGCGGCGGCCGGCGCACGAGCCGGAGCGGCCGGCGCGGGTGCTGCCGGGGCTGGTGCCGCGGGCGCCGGAGCCGGTGGCCGTGGTGCCGCGCCGGTCAACACGACGCCGTTCGATCAGCGCGACTTCATCAACAACGGCGCGGATGACGACGGATCGGGTTCGATCGTCGAGCTGGGCGTGGCGAAAGCCTACGCCACCGGGCCCAAGCCGAAGCGATCGATCGTCTTCCTGTGGCATTCCGGTGAAGAAGGCGGTCTGCTGGGCTCGCACTACAACGCCGACCATCCGGTCGTGCCGCTCGAGAAGGTCCAGGCCGTGCTCAACATGGACATGGTCGGCCGCGATGACTGCAACAACCTCGAGGGCGACTACACGAATACCGTCTTCCTGGTCGGCGACGATCGCATCAGCACCGACCTGCACAACCTCATCATCGGCACGAACCAGACGCTGGCCAAGCCGCTGACGCTCGACTACGAGATGAACGATCCGGCCGACCCCGAAGGCGTTTACACCCGGAGCGACCACTACAGCTACGCGGCCAAGGGCGTTCCGATCGCGTTCTTCACGACCGGCCTGCACCCGGACTACCACCGCGTGACGGACACCGTCGAGAAGATCACCTTCCCGAAGATGACCCGGATCGCCCAGCTGATGTATCAGTCGGGATTCGGCATCGCCAACACGGACAAGGTCCTCGAGCGCGACAACAAGGGCCCGCGCGCGGGGTTTGGAACGCCGATGGAAGTGATTAAGAAATAGTCACGTCGGGCGGGACTTCAGCCCCGCCAAGCGCTTCGAATGGAGCTCCGGACCTTCAGACCCGGGGCGCAAACCGACGGGCCGGTTCGGCTGACTGCAGCCGGGCCGGCCCGTGTTTCGTTGGCGGGCCGGCGCCCGTGGTGAATCCGACTTACAGTAGGCGCATGCGGCATAGGAGGCGGTCGGGCCGGCTGGTGGGCTTCGTGTGCGCGGCCCTGTTGCTGATCGGGCGTCAGGCTCGCGCCCAGACGCCGCAGCCGGGTCAGCCGGCCGACGCGCAGACGAGCGCCACCCCGGCGCAGCAGCAGCCCGCGGCGTCCTCCCTCGAGAAACAGTTCCTCAAGAATCTCTTGCGCGACCAGAAAGCGATCTGGACGTCGCCGTTCCATTTCCGCACGACCGACCTGCGCTGGTTCGTGCCCCTCGCGGGCGGGACCGCGGCGTTCATCGCGACCGATCGCGACACCGGCGACTGGATCGCCGGGTACCCGGAACTGGTCGACCCCAGCGTGGCCATCAGCTACGCCGGATCCGCGGGCACTCTGACCGCCGCCACGGCGGCCTTCTATCTGATCGGCCGGGCGACCCACAACGATCGCGCCAGGGAGACGGGCCTGCTCGGCGGCGAGGCCCTCATCGACAGCATTCTCGTCGTCACCGCCCTGAAAACCGCGACGCAGCGCGCCCGTCCCGATGCGGGCGAGGACCGCAGCAAGTTCTTCGTCGGGGGACGGTCGTTCCCATCTGGGCACGCCAGCGAGACATGGGCGCTGGCGACGGTGATTGCGAACGAATACCGGGGCCGCCGCACGGTCCAAATTGCCGCATACGGCGCCGCCACCCTCATCAGCCTGTCGCGATTCACGGCCCAGCGGCACTACCTCTCCGACGTCCTCGTCGGCAGCGCGATCGGTTACGGCATTGGCAGCTACGTCTACCGCGCGCACCACGTCGGGGACCGGGGCCCCGGTTCGTCGAAGCTTCCGCTGATTGCGCCGCAGTACGACCGGCTGGCGCGCGCCTACGGCGTGGCGGTGACGTGGATCTACTAGGTTCGCGGCGGGCTGAAGCCCGCCGCCTACTGCGAATCGGCCGGGGCTGAAGCCCCGGCCTACAGACGCAGGTGTTGTAGGATTTCGGCACACGATGACGACCGCCAAACCCAATCGGCGCGCGAAGGCCCAGGCGCCACGCCCGGCGACGGCCGCGTCCACGCCGTCGATGCGCGTCTGGTGGCGTCTCGCGCTCATCGATCGCCGCCGGCGTGTTCGTGTATTGGAACAGCCTGGGCAACCCGTTCGTGTTCGACGACAACGTGACGCTTCTCGACAACCCGCAGATTCGCACGTTCGCCAACCTGTTCCAGACCGACAAGGGGTCGGCGCTGACCGGCCGGCCGGTCGTCACCCTCACGTTCGCGCTGAACTACGCGGTCCACGGTGTGCACGTCACCGGCTACCGGCTGGTGAATCTCGGCGTGCACGTGCTCTGCGGTCTGCTGCTCTTTGGCGTGGTCCGCCGGACGCTGGAACTGCCGGCGCTTCGGGAGCGATTCGCCGCGCGGTCCGGCGGCCTCGCCCTGGCGATCGCGCTGCTGTGGGTCGTCCATCCCCTGAATTCAGAAGTCGTGGACTACCTGACACAGCGAACCGAAGCCCTGATGGCGCTCTGCTTCCTGCTGGCACTGTACGCAAGCATCCGCGCGCTGGCCGGCCGACGCGTCGGCGTCTGGCAGGGACTGGCGGTCGCGTCCTGCGGTGTCGGCATGCTCTGCAAGGAAACGATGGTCACGGCGCCGCTGATGATCGTGTTGTACGACCGTGTGTTGGCATTCGACTCCTGGGCTCAGGCGATTCGCGCACGCTGGCGGCTGCATGCCGGCCTGGCGGCCACGTGGATCGTGCTCGCCGTCAGCGTGGTGACCGCGTCGCGCGAAATGTCCGGCGGATTTTCCACGACGCACCTGTCCGCGTGGTCATACCTGCTCAACCAGACGGAGGTCGTGACGCACTATCTGAAGCTGGTCGTCTGGCCGCGCGAACTCGTGGCGTACTACGGGTGGTCGCTGCCGGCGACGCTCGGCCAGGTCTGGCCGTACGCGGCGTTCCTGACGGTCGCGTTTCTCGTCAGCCTGGCGGCCCTGGTCCGCTGGCCGCGCCTCGGATACCTGCCGGCCTGGTTCTTCGTGACGCTGGCGCCGACGTCGAGCTTCTTCCCGATCGCCGCCGAAGTCGGCGCGGACCGACGCATGTACGTGCCGGTCATGGGTCTCGTCGCGCTCGCGGTGTTCGGCGGCGCATGGCTGCTGGATCGCGTGCAGCGGCCGGCGCCGAACACGCGTGCCGCGAGTGAATCCGGACGCCTGGTGATTGCTTTCGCGATGGTGTGTCTGGTGTGCGCGCTTGGCGCAAGAACCATCGCGAGAAACCGGGATTACGCATCCGAGCTGCGGCTCTCGCAGACCACGCTCGAACACTGGCCGTCGGCCGTGGCGCACGACATGGTGGGGTTGTCGCTGGCGCGGCTCGAACGGCGCGAAGAGGCGATTGCCGAGCTGCGCCAGGCCGTCGACGACTACGCGCCGGCGCGCTACGACCTGGGCGTGCAGTACTACTCGCTCAATCGATTCGAGGAGGCCATTCCGGAACTGCGGCGGTTCGTGGCGCTGGAGCCGCATCTATTCACCACCAGCGCGGCGTACACGCTGCTCGGCGGTGCGCTCGATCGAACCGGCCACGCGTCCGAGGCCATCGACGCCTACCAGCGCGCGGTCAGCGGGCCGATTCCGGATCTTCAAGCGCACGGCTTTCTCGCCGACCTGTTGCTGGACGCGCAGAAGTACGACGAAGCCGTCACGCACTACCGCGCCTATCTCGACGCGTTCCCCGGGCGGACGGCCGCATTGAGCAACATGGGCATCGCGCTGGCGTCGTCGCACAAGACCGACGAGGCGCTGGCGGTGCTGCGAAGGGCCGTGGAGGCGGATCCATCGAACAGGCAGGCGCACGTCAATCTCGCGCAAGATGCTGCTCGACGTCGGCCAAATCGCAGGCGGCCGAGAAGGAAGCGCGGCAGGTGGTCGCGCTCGCGCCCCGGAACCCGCTGGGCTACGACCTGCTGGGTCAGGCGCTGGCGATGCAGAAGAACTGGCCGGAGGCCCGGCGCGCTTTCGAGCAGGCGCTGCAAATCGCGCCGAACTACACGCCGGCGCGCGAGAACCTGCGGCGGCTGCCGAGGTGAATACGGACCGGCAATGTAGGCCGGGGTTTCAGCCCCGGCACGCTCGCCGGCCCTGAAGGGCCGGCCTACATCGCGCGACCGTGTATCAGCGCAGGCGCACCAGCGCGAGCCGGGGCGTGCGATCGATGACGGTGGCGCGGCCGGCGCGCAGTCGATCCGCCAGCGGTGATTTCATTTCCCAGTCGGCGCCGAGGATGACCCAGCCTTCGCCGGCGTCGCGCACCAGGGCTTCGAGCGCCTCGTCTCCGGCCACGCGTTCGATCGGTCTGCCGGCGTAGAACGTCAGCGACGGCGCGCGGTAGTTCTGGATCCACGCGGGTCCGGGTTCCGTCGCCATCTGACGGCCAAAGCGCTGCCACGGATAGGCGTCGCTCAGCAACGGGCCGGCCGCGAGGAATGCGGCCAGGGGCGCGGCGAGTCCAAGCGCATAGAGCGCGGTCACGCGCCCGCTGTCGGGCAATCGGAAGACCAGGATCGCGCCCGCGATCAGCACCGCGGCCACCGGTCCCACCAGGAACCACAACGCGGCTCCACTTTGCGCGGCCGGCACGCCGCCGATCACGTCGCGCATGCGCAGCACGGTGCCGTGCAACAAGGGCACGGCGAGCAGGCCCAGTGCGAGCACGCCCAGCGCGGCGCTCGTGGCGAGAAACGGCGCGAGCGTTCGTGTCCGCGGCGCCGCGAGCAGGTCGTCCAGATACAGGCCGATGAGTACGGCCATCGGCGGGATGAGCGCGAGCGAGTAGCTGGCGAGCTTCGAGGCGGACAAGGAATAGAAGACCAGGCTCGATCCGGCGATGATCGCGACCGTCCAGCGCACCGCCTCGCGGCGGTCGCCGGCCGGCCGCTTGAGCCGCCAGAGCGCCGCCGGCAGCAGGCCGGTCCACGGCATCAGTCCGACGACGGCCGCCACCAGGAACGTGACCGCGGACTGTCCGTGATCCATCTGTCCCGTATAGCGGCCGAAATTCTGCGCCCAGACGCCGTCCCGCAGGAACACGACGCCATGGCGCCACGTCATCGCCGCGTACCACGGCGCGGCGATGGCGAGGCCCACCAGGCCGGCGACCGCCGCATCGCGCAGGGCTTCACGCCAGCGCCCGCGGAGGCTCGCGACGAACGGCGCGGCGCACGCGATCCCGATCCCCGGCACGACGACGGCAATCGGGCCTTTGGCGAGCAGGCCGTACCCGATCGACACGCCGATCAGGACCGCGAGTCCGCGGGGCCGCTCGCCGGAGGGCAGGACCAGCCACATCGTGAGCAGGAGTTCGGTGACCGCGATGGACAGGACCACCGCGATCTCCGGATGCGCCGCCCGGGCGAACACCTGCACGCCCAGCGAGCTCGCGAGCACGACGGCGCCGCACGCGCCGGCGCGCCGGCCGGCGAGCCGCGACAGGAGGCCGCCCACCAGGAGCACCAGCACGGCGCCTTCGAGGGCGCTCGGCAGGCGCGCGGCCACCGGCCCGCGGCCGAAGGCGGCAAACAATCCCTCGATCAGGGCGTAGGCGAGGACCGGCTTCTCCCACCGTGCGTTGCCGTTGAATCGCAGATCCCACCACGCGCCGCTGTCCACGCTTTCGGCGGCGGTGGCGGGGTAGTAGCCCTCGTCTGGATCGAAGAGCGGCACGGCGGACGCCGTGCCGAGCGCGGCAAGCACAAGGCCCAGCGCGGCAAGAACGACGGCCCGGTTGGCAATCCACTGACCGATGGTGAGCATCGAGACGTGCCTGCGGGGACAGTACCATAGGGGTCGTGATGTCCCGCCACCTCCCGGATGCCGCCCGCCTCGTTGCCGGCCTTCTGGCGTTGGCGGCGGCGGTCGGCGCCTGCCGCTGGTGGGACATCGCCAATCCGACCATCGTCGCGCTGACGTTTCTCCTTGTCGTGCTCATCGTGGCTGCGACGTCTCGACTGTGGGGCGCCGTCACAACCTCCATCGTTGCGATGCTGTGTTTCAACTTCTACTTCCTGCCGCCGGTCGGCACATTGACAATTGCCGATCCGCAGAACTGGGTGGCGCTCGTCACGTTCCTGGCCGTGAGTCTGGTGGCCAGCAACCTCTCGGCGTCGGCGCGATCGCGCGCTCGCGAGGCTGAGGACCGGCGCAGCGAATTGGCCCGACTGTTCGATCTCAGCCGTGACGTGCTCGTCATGACCGACAGCCAGGCGATGCCCGCCCTGGCGCGATCGATCGCGACACGGTTTGCGCTGGGCTACGTCGCCATCGCCCTGCCGAAGGCCGGCGACTGGGAGATCTTCGAGGCCGGTCCGATGCGGGTCACGCTCGACAAGCCCCGCCTCTCGCAGGCCTTCGCGGCGGCGACCGGTCCCGTAGAGTTCGACGCGCGTGAACGCACCTACGGCGGACACGCGACGGCCGCGGCCAACGGCGAAACGGTGCGCATCGTGCCGCTGCGGGTCGGGGCGAAAGCCACCGGCCTGCTCGCGGCGGCAGGGCGGCCCATCGAAGCCGGCACCCTGGACGTGCTCGCCGGCATCGTGGCCATCGCCATCGAGCGCGCGAGATTTCTCGAGGACCGGAAGACCGCTGAGCTCACGCGACAGAGCGAACAACTGAAGACGGCGCTGCTGGCATCGCTCGGCCACGACCTGCGCACGCCGCTCACGGCGATCCGGGTCGCCGCGTCGAATCTTCACGGCGCCTGGCTCGCCGCGGACGACCGCCGTGAGCAGGCGGACGTGATCCTCTCGGAGGTCGAACGGCTGACGCGGTTGTTCCAGAATATTCTCGCCATGGCGAGGATTGATGCCGGGTCCGTGGCGGCCAACGTCGAGTTGGCGCCGCCGTCCGAGATCATCGCGGCCGCGCGCGAGCAGGTGGAGCAGGCGCTGCGGGGCCACCCGATCGAGGTGACCATCGATGCCGACACGCCCGTCCGGCTGGATCCGCGCTTGACGGCCACGGCGCTCGCGCACGTGCTGGAGAACGCCGCGCAGTACTCGCCGTCCGGCTCGCCGATCCGCGTGACCGGATCGGCGTGGGCGGCGTCTTGACGTTCACCGTGCGCGACTCGGGCCCCGGCATCGCCCCGGCCGATCGCCCGCGCCTGTTCGAGCGGTTCTTTCGAGGATCGGCGGCAAGGACGCGGACGTCCGGCACGGGCATGGGACTCTCCATCGCGCGTGGATTGCTGGCGGCCGAGCGCGGCCGGATCTGGGCTGAGGACGCGCCGGACGGCGGTGCGGCATTCACGATTGCTGTTGATGTCGGCCGGATGCCAGGCGCGGCGCCGGAGGCCCGATGAGCGCCGGAGCCAGAATTCTGCTGGTGGACGACGAAGCGCCGATTCAGCGGGCGGTGGGGCCGCTGCTGAAGTCACGCGGGTACATCGTCGAGTCGGCGTCCACCGGAGCCGAGGCGATAGCGCCGTGGCTGCGCGGCCGCCGGACGTGATCGTGCTCGATTTGGGCCTTCCCGATCTGGACGGCACCGAGGTCTGTGCCCGGATCCGCAAGACCTCCGACGTCCCCATCATCGTCCTCTCGGCGCGTGGCAGCGAGACCGACAAAGTGCGCGCGCTCGATCTGGGCGCCGACGACTACGTCACCAAGCCGTTCGGGCCCGAGGAGCTGCTGGCGCGCATTCGGGTGGCGTTGAGACGTGGGAGTGGGGAGGGCGCGGCGCAAGGCGGCCGGGTGCGCGCCGGTGACCTGACGATCGATTACGACCGTCACCGGGTGCTGAAGAACGATGAGGAAATCCGGCTCACACCGAAGGAGTTCGAGTTGCTGGTGCTGCTGGCGAAGAACGCCGACCGCGTGCTGACCCATCGCGCGATCCTCAAGGCGATTTGGGGCCCGCACGCCGTGAATCAGCCGGAGCACCTCTGGGCGCTGGTCGCGCAGTTGCGCAAGCGCATCGAGACTGACCCCGCCAATCCGCGCTACCTGCTCAGCGAGCCCTGGGTCGGGTATCGGTTGGTGAGCGGCCCGCCTGAACCGTGACCTCGATTTCAGGGACTTTTTAGGCTCTTTTTTGCCCGGACTTGGGTGGAGCTTCGTACGCTGCCCACGTGGACAGCTTCACTGCGACGTTCTTCGCGCTCCTGTTCCTCCAGGCGCCGACCGGCAACGCAGCCCAGCAGCCGGCCGCCGATCCGAATCCAGGTGCGCTGACGCTCACCGGGAGTTTCGATGTCCTGAATCAATACATGTTCCGCGGCATCCGACAGAACTCCACCGGCTTGGCGATGTGGCCGGCGGCGGATCTCGGCATCGCCGCGTATTCGGGCCAGGGCGGCCTCAAGAGTGTCGGCATCAACCTCGGCACCTGGAACAGCCTGCACACCGGCGACACCGGCACGGAGGGTCCGAGCACGAAGCTCTGGTACGAATCGGACTTCTACACGACCGTGACGCTCGGCTTTGGCGGCGGCGTATCGTTCGCCACCACCTACACGGCCTACACGAGTCCGAACGGTTCGTACAGCACGGTCAAGGAGATGATGTTCAAGCTCGCGGTTGACGACAGCGCGCATCTGGGCAAGGGCGCCATGAAGCCGTACGTCATTCTCGCGCGTGAAGTGGACACCGCGCCGGGCCTGGGCCAGGCGGACGCCGGCGCCAAGGCTGGCACGTATCTCGAGTTGGGAATCGCGCCCGGATACGCTGGCTCGAAGGCCACTGTCGCCATTCCCGTCAAGGTCGGACTCAGCCTCGGCCACTACTACGAACTCGCCGGCGCCGACAGCACGTTCGGCTTCTTCAGCATCGCCGGCATCGTGACCGTGCCGCTGGGAGGGGCGACGAACGTCGGGGCGTGGAACATCCATGGCGGCGGCGAATTCCAGCGGCTCGGGACGACCACGACGGCGCTGAATGGCGGCCACCGCGCCCAGGCCATCGGGTCCATCGGCATCGGCTTCACGTACTAGGAGTCGCTCATGTTGCTCGCCGCAATGATCCTGCTCGGGCTGGTCGCGTTCGCGGCGATGTTCGGCTTCGTCACACTCTGTGACCGTGTGTAGGTGGCACCATGACCGCGTTGTCGCTGCTGCTGGCCCTCGCGGCGTTCGCGTACCTCACGTACGCGATGCTGCGGCCTGACAAGTTCTGAGGCTCCCATGGGTACGGAATACATCGCCGTAGCCTTCACGGTCCTGTTCACGATCGCGACGAGCCTCGTAATCGGGCGGTACATGTTCAAGGTATTCACCGGGCAGCGCACGCTGCTGGATCCGGTGCTGGTGCCGGTCGAGCGGCTCATCCTGCGCCTGATCGGCGTGGACGCCTCCGCCGAAGGCGAGCAGCAGGACTGGAAGAAGTACTCCATCTCGCTGCTCGTGTCGAACGTCGTCATGTGGATCGTGACGTTCGCGGTCGTGTCGCTCCAGCATGCGCTGCCGCTCAATCCCGACGGCATCGCCAACATGGAGCCGACCCTGTCGTTCAACACGATTTCGAGTTTCGTGACGAACACGAACCTGCAGCACTACAGCGGGGAGACGGGGCTCTCGTACTTCTCGCAGATGTTCGTGATCAGCTTCCTGCAGTTCGTGACCGCCGCGACGGGCGTGGCGGCCTGCATTGCCATCATTCGTGGCCTGGCGGGCAATCGCCTGACGCACCTGGGCAACTTCTACGTGGATCTGACCCGGGCCACCGTTCGGGTCTTCCTGCCGCTGGCGCTGCTGGTCTCGGTCATCGTGATGTGGCAGGGCACGCCCATGACGTTTCAAGGCGCCGCCCAGGCCACGACCGTGGAAGGACAGCCTCAGCCGATCGCGCGTGGTGTCACGGCAGCCGTCGTGTCCATCAAACAGCTGGGCACCAACGGCGGTGGCTACTTCGGTCCGAACTCCGCGCATCCGTACGAGAACCCCACGCCCCTCTCCAACTTCGTGGAGATCTGGTCCATCACCATCATCCCGATGGCGATGGTGTGGACCCTCGGGTACATGGTCAAGCGGCGCCGCCTCGCGATCGTGGTCTTCGCCACGATGCTGGCGATGTATGTGCCGATGGTGATCTTCGGCGTCAGCATGGAGGCCCATGGCAACCCGGCGATCTCATCCATGGGCGTCGATCAGTCCACGGGCTCGATGGAGGGCAAGGAGGTCCGGTTCGGGGCCGGGTTGTCCGCGTTGTGGGCGGTGACGACGACTGTGACGTCGAATGGGTCGGTCAATGCGATGCACGACTCGCTGACCCCCCTGGGCGGCCTGATGCCGATGGTCGGCATGTGGCTGAACAACATCTTCGGCGGCGTCGGCGTCGGCTTCATCAACATGCTCATCTTCATCATCGTCGCCGTGTTCGTGGCCGGGATGATGATCGGGCGAACCCCGGAGTTCCTCGGCAAGAAGGTCGAGGCCAAGGAGATGAAGCTGGCCAGCCTGGCGCTCCTCTGGCACCCGCTGGCGATTCTCGGCGGCACCGCCGTGGCCTGCTACGTCTGGTCCACGACCGCTGATCCGAACACCGCGCTCGCGTGGCTCAGGAACCCCGGCGCGCACGGATTCTCCGAGATGCTGTACGAGTTCACCTCGTCGGCGGCCAATAACGGATCCGGGTTCGAGGGGCTCGGCGACAACACGCCGTTCTGGAACATGTCCTGCGGCATCGTCATGTTGCTGTCGCGCTACATTCCCGATCATCGCGCCGCTGGCGCTGGCCGGTGTGCTCGCGGCGAAACCGGCCGCGCCCGAGACGGCCGGCTCGCTCAGCGCCGACAGTCCGACGTTTGGATTCACGTTGTGGGCCGTGATCGTCATTCTCGGCCTGCTGATGTTCATGCCGGTCGCCGTGCTCGGCCCGATCGCCGAGTACCTCTCCCTGCGGTGAGACACTCATGTTCACAGAACTCAAACGCGGCGTGCTGTTCACGGCCGTCACCATCGTGTTGCTCGGCGGCGGCTATCACGTCGTGTTGTGGGGTATCGGCCGGGTGGTGTTTCCGTCGCAGGCGGAGGGCAGCCTGATTCGCCGCGCGGATGGCACGATCGTCGGCTCCAGGCTCATCGCCCAGAAGTTCACGCGGCCCGAGTACTTTCAGTCCAGACCGTCCGGCGTGGACTACAACGCGGCTGCGACGGGCGGCACCAACAACGGACCGTCGAATCCGGACCACCTGAAGGCTGTCAAGGACCGGCTCGACACCGTGACCAGGCAGGAAGGCGTCACGGCCGGCCAGGTGCCATCAGAGATGGTGACCGCCAGCGGCGGAGGTCTGGATCCCGCACATCCCGCCGGCCGCGGCGGAGATTCAGGCCGCTCGGGTTGCCGCGGCGAGGCATGTGCCGGTTGATCGGGTGGAGGCGCTGGTCCGCGCGCACACCGAACCGCCCACGTTCGGCTTCCTGGGCAGGGCGCGCGTCAACGTCCTCGAGTTGAACCTTGCGCTCGATGAAGCATTCAGAAAGTAACAACTAACAACGAACAAGTGACAACATGTCAGAGCACGCTCGCACGATTTCGATATGGGATCCGCGGATCATCCGGCCGGCGCTGCTTGATTCGCTGCGGAAGCTCGATCCCGCGGATCCAGATCAAGAACCCGGTCATGTTCATCGTCGAGGTCGGCAGCGCCCTGACGACGATCATCTTCGTGCAGGAACTGATGACCGGAACCGGGCATCCATTCTTCACGGGACAGGTGGCCGCCTGGCTCTGGTTCACGGTGCATCTTCGCGAACTTCGCGGAAGCCATGGCCGAGGGCCGCGGCAAGGCCCAGGCCGACACCCTGCGCAAGACCCGGACGGAGACGGTGGCGAACAGGCTCTGCGGAGACGGTCAGACCGAGACCGTTCCCGCGGCGGGCTTGCGCAAGGGTGACCTCGTCATGGTCAAGGCAGGGGAGTTCATCCCCGGGGATGGCGAGATCGTCGAAGGCGTGGCTTCCGTGGACGAATCGGCGATCACGGGCGAGTCGGCGCCGGTCATCCGCGAGTCGGGCGGCGACCGTTCCGCGGTTACTGGCGGCACGCGCGTGATTTCCGACTGGATCAAGGTACGCATCACCTCCGATCCCGGTCACACGTTTCTCGATCGCATGATCGCGCTTGTTGAGGGCGCTGAACGGCAGAAGACGCCGAACGAAATCGCGCTCAACATCCTCCTCGCGGTACTGACGCTGGTCTTCCTGCTGGTCGTGGTCACGCTGCAGCCGTTTGCGGCGTATGCGGGCACGACCATTCCCATCCCCGTGCTCGTCGCGTTGCTGGTGTGCCTGATTCCGACGACGATCGGCGCCCTGATCTCGTCGATCGGCATCGCCGGCATGGACCGGCTGGTGCAGCACAATGTGCTGGCGGTGTCGGGGCGCGCGGTCGAAGCCGCCGGTGACGTGCATACGCTCCTGCTCGACAAGACCGGCACCATCACGCTGGGGAATCGGCAGGCGGCGGAGTTCCTGCCGGTGTCGGGTGTCAGCGAGCGGGATGTGGCGGACGCGGCACAACTCGCGTCGCTGGCCGACGAGACGCCGGAAGGCCGCTCGATCGTCGTGCTGGCGAAGGAGAAATACGGGATTCGCGGACGGGACCTGGCGACCGCAGACAGTACGTTCGTGCCGTTTACGGCGCAGACGCGGATGTCCGGGGTCAACCTGGGCGCCCGGGAAATTCGGAAGGGCGCGGCCGATGCCGTGGCGCGATACGTGACGGCCAACGGCGGAACGTCACCCGCGGACCTTGCGGGCCTGGTCGAGCGCATGGCGCGTTCGGGCGGGACACCGCTCGTGGTGGCGGAACGCACGCGGCCGCTGGGCGTCATTCACCTCAAGGACATCGTCAAGGGCGGCATGCGCGAGCGATTCGCGGCTCTGCGCAAGATGGGGATCAAGACCGTCATGATCACCGGCGACAATCCCGCTGACGGCCGCGTCGATTGCGGCCGAGGCCGGCGTGGACGATTTCCTGGCGGAAGCGACACCCGAGGACAAGATGGCGCTGATCAAACGCGAGCAGCGCGACGGCAAACTCGTGGCGATGACCGGCGACGGCACCAACGATGCGCCGGCCCTGGCGCAGGCCGACGTCGGCGTGGCGATGAACACCGGCACGACGGCCGCCAAAGAGGCGGGCAACATGGTGGACCTCGACTCGAACCCGACGAAGCTGATCGAGATCGTCGAGATCGGCAAGCAGTTGCTCATGACGCGCGGCGCGCTCACGACGTTCTCCATCGCCAACGACGTCGCGAAGTACTTCGCGATCATTCCCGCGATGTTCATCCTGGCGTTTCCGCAGCTGGGCGTGCTGAACGTGATGCGGCTGGCGACGCCGGAGTCGGCCATTCTGTCCGCCGTGATCTTCAACGCCATCATCATCATCGGCCTGATTCCGCTGGCGCTGAAAGGGGTCGCGTACAAACCCCTGGGCGCTGCGGCCATCCTGCGCCGGAACATGCTGATCTACGGCGTCGGCGGCATCCTTCTGCCGTTCGTCGGAATCAAGGCGATCGATCTCCTGATTGTCGCGGTCGGATTGGCATAGGGACGTCATGCTGGACAAACCCGCCTCCGCCGACGCTCTCCTGGCCAGAATCAAGGACCAGGAGCGGCCGCGCCTGCGGGTCTACATTGGTGCGGCGCCGGGGGTGGGCAAGACCTACGCGATGCTCCGCGAAGCGCACGCGCTGCGGGCGCGCGGCCTGGATGTGGTCGTCGGCCTGGTCGAGACCTACGGCCGCCGCGACACCCAGGCGCAGGTCGGTGACCTGGAGATCGTGCCGAAGCGGAAGGTCGAATACCGTGGCACGACCCTCGAGGAAATGGACGTGGACGCCATCGTCCGCCGGAAGCCGCAAGTCTGCGTCGTGGATGAACTGGCGCATGCCAACGTGCCCGGCAGCCGCAACGAGAAGCGGTTTCAGGACGTGCGGGAGATCCTCGACGCCGGCATCCATGTGATGACGGCGGTGAACATCCAGCATCTCGAGACACTCAACGACGCCGTCGCGAAGGTGACCGGTGTCCGCGTGCGCGAAACGGTGCCCGACACGTTGCTCCACCGGGCCGACGAAGTCATCAACGTGGACGTGACCGTCGAGGAACTGCGCCACCGGCTGCGCGAGGGCAAGGTCTATCGTCCGGAGAAAGTGGAGCAGGCGCTATCGAACTTCTTCCGGAAGGGGAATCTCTCGGCGCTGCGCGAACTGGCGCTCAGGGCGGTGGCCGACGAGGTCGGAGAGAAGGCTGCCAGCTATCGGGTCCGCGAGGGCCTCGAGCCGGCGCTGATCCCCGAGCGCGTGATGGTGTGCATGAGTTCGAACGCCCTAGCGCCGCGGGTCCTTCGCACCGGCGCGCGGATCGCCGGCCGCCTTGGCGCCAAGTGGTTTGCCGTCTACGTCGAGACGCCCCACGAGCGGCCCGGCCGGATCAAGGCGCCCGATTCCGACGCGCTCTCCCAGAACATCCGGTTGGCGGAGAGCCTGGGCGCGACCGTCGTCCGGGTCAAGGCGCAGCGCCCGGCAGAAGGGTTGGTCGCGTTCGCGCAGCGCGAAGGCATCACGCACGTCATCTTCGGGCAGAGCGCCCGCACCCGATGGGAACAGATCTGGCGCGGGTCGATCCTCGATCACTTCCTGAGCGCGGTCCCGGACGCCGCGGTGCAAGTCGTCCCTCTCAACGAGGTCTAGATCATGGCTGGCGTCATTACCATCAGGTTCCTGTCGCGTCGGTTGCGAGTGATCGCGGCGTCTGGAGTCGTCGCGGGTATCGCCAGCACGGCGATCGCCTGCGTGGGCGCACCCGCGACCGTCCTCGAACAGCTGATGGAGTCCCGACGCATTGCCGCGGACATGGTCGTCCAACTGACCAAGGCCGCCGACGCGTCGAGCCTGGCGGTGATGGCGGACACGGATGAGGCGTCGGTCATGGCCGTGCACCAGGCGGAGCGGGCGCGATTGGCGGTCAAGCAGGATTCGGACACGCTGCGGCCGCTTCTGGCGGCCCTCCGGTACTCGCCCGAAGCGCGCCTGCTCGACGATTTCGACACGCGGTTCAAGGCGTATACGGCGCTGGACGCCACGATCCTCGAACTCGCCGTGCAGAACACGAACCTGAAGGCGCAACGGCTCTCGTTCGGCGCAGCTGCCGAAGCCGCGGACGCGTTTCGGGACGCCCTCTCGGCCGTGAGGCCCGCGTCCAGGACTGAAACGTGGCAGGTCGACGCGCTGGCCGCCACGGCCGTGGCGAGCGTGCGGGAAATCCAGGCGCTTCAGGCGCCGCACATCCAGGAGCCCGACGAGGCCGCGATGACGCGACTGGAGGGCCGGATGACGGCCGCGGAGGCCGCATCCCGCCGCGCGCTCAAGACGCTGGCCGGCGTGGCGGACGTGTCCCGGCCCAAACTCGCCGAGGCCACGGCGGCCATGGACCGTTTCACCGGCCTGAACAAACAGGTCGTCGAGTTGTCGCGCCGCAACAGCAACGTCCGTTCACTCGCGCTGTCGCTCGGCCAGAAGCGCACGCTGATCGCGGCCTGTGAAGAGAACCTGGACGCGCTCCAACGAGCGCTGGCGACGCGGGGGTTTACCGCCACGAGGTAGCGCCCGATCGGGTCAGTCGCCTGTGGACCAGCAGCCGCGCGTCGTGTGGCACCAGCACGAGGCGTCCGGCTCATGCGGGTCGAGCCGGAAACGGCGAAGCGGGGGAAAGGGCATGCGGCTCATGGCGCGTCCCAGTTCGGCGTTGATCGTCTCGTCTCGCAGTCCCATTGCGGAATAGATGGCGACGAAGGCGACCACGCGCGCGGCGAACCGGGCGGGATCATCCGTGCGCGTGAGGAGCACCATCAATCCCTTGCTGATGTTCGCCATGGCGGCGCCGGCGGGCGGCACGGGTGATCCGGGCATGGTCAAGGCGGCGGTGATCGGCAGCATCATGCGACCGCCCGGCGCGAGTGCGTCCAGCCACTGCTGTTCAGGATGCGTGACACCAGCATTGATCAGGATACCGTTGAACGGCCCTTCAATCGGCGCCCGGCCATCGTCATGCCGCACCTCGACCCAGGGCTGGTCGGAGAGATTCGTCCTGGCCTGCCTGGCGAGCGCCTCCTCGATTTCGATGCCGAGCACACGCCCGTCTGCGCCGACGATGCTGGCGATGAGCGCCGTGTAGTAGCCGAGGCCCGCGCCCAGATGCAGCACACGATGGCCGGCTTCGAGCGCGAGTGCGTCGATCGCGGACGCGATGACTCCGGGCGCGCCATTGAACAGCATCCGCGCCGGATCGATCGCGACCGCCATGTTGTGGTACACGAAGCGCGGGTCGTCGCCGGGCGTCTGGCGCAGCGGCGCCTGAAAATCCGCTTCGCCGCGCACCGCCCACGGCCCAGGCGGCAGGAAGCGCTCGCGCGGGACGGTGGCGAGCGCTTCGACCAGCGCCGGCGTGCGCAGGTTGCTCGTCATCTGGATGTCTTCGGCAAAGAAGCGCCGGTAGGCCGCCAGATCGGTCGTCATGATCTTCCCTTCTTGCGCGTGGCCGCCTCGCCCGCGTCAACGCCCCAGCCGTTCTCCTCGATCAAGCGCTGCACGCGGTCGCGAATATCATCGCGGATGGCGCGCACCTCCGCGAGCGGGCGGCCCTTCGGGTCCGGCAGCGGCCAGTCCTGACGCATCGCTCCAGGCACGACCGGGCACTGATCGCCGCACCCCATGGTGATCAACGCGCGGGCTCCGTGCGCGAGTTCCGTCGTCAGCCGTTGTGGCGTGCCGCCGGAGAGGTCGATGCCGAGTTCGGCCATCGCGGTCACGACCTCGGGATGCACGCGCGGTCCCGGGTCGGTGCCCGCCGAAATGGCGCGCGCGCGCGCCGGGTCCGCCACGCGATTGAACCACGCCGCCGCCATCTGCGATCGGCCGGCGTTATGCACGCAGGCGAAAATGACGGTGTCCATCTAGCGTCCCTCCGCGGCAGCCGGGAACCAGTGCCGCGTCCGATTGCAGACGGAGCACACCGAGAGCATCACCGGCACCTCGATCAACACGCCCACCACCGTCGCCAGCGCGGCTCCGGACTCAGGCCCGAACAGCGCGATGGCCGTGGCGACCGCCAGTTCGAAGAAGTTGCTGGCGCCGATCAACGCGCCCGGGGCGGCGACCGCGTATTCCACGCGGAAGAGCCGCATCAGGCCGTAGGCCAGCGACGAATTGAAATACACCTGGATCAGGATCGGCACGGCAATCAGTGCCACGTGCAGCGGCTTGCCGGTGATGTTGTCGGCCTGGAACGCGAAGATCAGGACCAGCGTGGCCAGCAGCGCGAGCATGCTGACGGGCGCGAATCGCGGAAGCAGGTCGCGCTCGAACCACGGCCGACCGCCACGCGCCACGAGGACGCGCCGCAGCAGGATCCCTGCGGTGAGCGGGATGACGATGAAGATGATGACGGAGTAGAGCAGCACCGAAAACGGCACGTGCAGCGAGGACGCGCCGCTGACCAGGAAGCGGACAATCGGCGCGAACAGCACCAGCATGATGAGGTCGTTCACCGAGACCTGAACCAGCGTGTACGCCGGATCGCCGTCGGTCAGATAGCTCCACACGAACACCATCGCCGTGCACGGCGCCGCCGCGAGGATGATGGTGCCGGCAATGTACTGATCGGCGTCAGGCGCGGCGATCCAGGGGCTGAAGACGACCCGGAAGAACAGCCACGCGATCGCCGCCATCGAGAACGGCTTCACCAGCCAGTTGATGACGAGCGTGATGATGAGGCCGCGAGGCCGGCGGCCCACCTCGCGGATCGACGCGAAGTCCACCTTCATCATCATCGGCGTGATCATCAGCCAGATCAGCACCGCAATCGGGCCGTTGATCTGGCTGCCCGACGGGAATTCGAGCCGGCGCAGTCCGTCGGTCAGCGCCGGCACGGCCTTGCCCAGGAGGACGCCCGAGACCATGCACAGGCCGACCCAGAGGCTCAGATAGCGTTCGAAGACGTTCAGGCGTTTCGGGGCACCACTCACCCTATGATCTTCTCCTGCGCCGGTGGTAGAGTCCACCGGAACGGTCGATGCCAACCTGGATTCTCGTGGGCGCGGGCGGCGCGCTGGGTGCGATGGCCCGGCATGGGCTCAATCACGTCGTGCATCAGCGCTCCCTCGCCAGCGTGTTTCCGCTCGGCATCTTCCTGATCAATGTGCTGGGTTCGATCGCGATCGGTCTCGTCGCGGGCCTGATGGCGTCCGGCCGGCTGCACTGGGCCTATCCCGCCCGCACCTTCGTCGTGGTTGGCATCCTCGGCGGGTTTACCACGTTCTCATCATTCAGTCTCGACACGCTGGCGCTCGCGCGTGACGGCCACGTGGCGATGGCGCTCTGGAATGTCGCCGGGCAGGTGGGCCTCAGCCTGGTCGGCGTGTGGGCCGGCTTCCGCCTGGGGCACCTGCTGTAGGACCGCGTACACGCAGCAGGCGGCGGCCTTCCGCCTTCGCGTGAAGCTTCGGCGGACCGCCATAGCCTTGGCGGAGGCGGTCAGGCCGCCGCGAGTTCCGGCGGGCTGAAGCCCGCCGGCTGCTGCTGCCGCTACATCGGGAGCGCGACGTCCCTCCGCTGATACATGTAGCGCCTCGTGAGGTGGCGCCGCTGCGCCGCGGATCGCCTGGCCAGGAGGATCTGATACACGTCCGTCGTGCCCTGCGAGAAGCCGGACGCCGACGCCGCGAGATAGAGCAGCCACGTGCGATAGGTCTCGGCGTCCACCAGCGACAGGCAGGCGTCGCGATTGGCCTGCAAACGTCTGACCCACGCCCGGCACGTGAGCGCGTAATGCGGCCTGAGATTCTCCACGTCGATCACCTCGAGTCCCGCGCGCTCCGCCGCCGCGATCATCTCCTCGAGCGACGCGAGCTCGCCGCCCGGGAACACGCGCTGCTGCAGGAAGTGGCCCATCGCGTCCTCCCGCACGTTCGACGGGCGGACGATGCCGTGGTTGAGCAGCAGGCCGGAGTCCTCGAGTCTGTCGGCGAGCGTCTGGAAATACGCTCCCAGCCGGTGCCGGCCGACATGCTCGACCATGCCCACGGACGCGATCTTTGCGAAGAGGCCGTTGACGTCGCGATAATCGCAGAGATCCACGCGCGCCCGATCCGCCAGGCCGCGTTCGCCGATCAACCGGATGCCCGCTTCGTGCTGACGCCGGCTCAGGGTGCATCCGACGGCCCGCGCGCCGTGGCGTTCCACGGCCCACGCCACGAGCGCGCCCCATCCGCAGCCGACGTCCAGGAACCACTCGCCTGGATGCAGATCGAGTTTCCGGCAAGTGAGTTCGAGCTTGGCTTCCTGCGCGCGATCGAGCGGCTCATCCCCGCTTTCGAAGTACGCGCAGGAATACACCATCCGGCGGTCGAGAAACGTGCGATAGAACTCGTTCGACCGATCGTAATGAAACTCGATGTTCTTCCGCGCGGTGTGGCGCCGCTGGAGCCAGTGCTGCGGGCGCAGCATGGGCACGAGTGCCAGCGCCAGGGCCGTCAGGGAGCGCCGGCGCGGCTGGCGCGACCAGGCCTCAATCGCCGCGCTGAGATCGCCGTCGACATCGAACTCGCCGCGCACGAACGCCATGCCGGCGTGGTAGGCATCACACTGCCACAACTGGCGTTCGTACGCGTCGGTCGGCGCTTTGATGACAAATTCGGACGCCTCGCGTCCGACGGTGATGTCCTTGCGATGCTCGGGGCGGAGGGCTGCCTGCATGGATACGGCCTCCCGATCTTCAACCAGTATGGCTCTGGCCACCCCCGGTGCATCCCCTTGTCAGAAGCCTCCGGAACGGTCACGATGATTAGATGTCCCAGGGCCAGGCATGAGCGGCGACACGGCCTCCCGCGGTCCGGGCATTCGCGTCCCGCCGCCGTTCATCTTTGTGGGCGCGTTGTTCGCGGCCGCGGGGCTGGACCGCTGGCTGCTGGGGCTGGCCATCGATTCCGGGGGCCGTGGGCCCGTGCAATCCTCCCTGGGCTGGCTGCTCGTGGCGCTCGGGTTCTCCCTGGTTGTGTGGGGCCTGATCACCTTCGCGCGGGCGCGGACGACGTTTTTTCCGGATCGCGCCGCGAATCGACTCGTGGCCGACGCAGGGCCGTATCGGTACACGCGGAACCCGATGTACGTCGGGATGACGGTGTCGTATGCGGGCGGTGCGCTGCTGATCAACACGCTGTGGGCGGTGTTTCTGCTGCCGTGCGTATTGGTTATCGTGGCCAAGTGGGTCATTGGCCGAGAGGAGCGATATCTTGCACGCACCTTCGGCGAGGACTACTCGGACTATTGCCGCCGCGTACCCCGGTGGTTCTGACTTCCAGGAGAGGACACGCATGATTCGGATCGTTCGTCTGTCACGTTGGGCCATGGCGGGGCTCGTGTTGCTCGCCGCCGCAAGCTGCGGGAGTCAACAGACGGCCCAGTCGCCCGGCACCGTGACTCGTCCGCCCGTGGCGGTCACCGTGGTGCCGGTGGTGGCGTCGGACCTGCGCGAAAGCGTCGAGGTCGTCGGCGCGTTGTCGCCGAAATTCTCCGCCGAGATCAAATCCGAAGTGACCGGGACGGTCACCGCGGTCTACGTCACCGAATGGGTGCCGGTCCGCAAGGGCGACCGGCTGGCGCAGCTCGACACGCGGGAGACCGAAGCGGCCATCGAGGCGCTCAGGGCCGTCGTGGCCCAGGGCCATGTCGCCGAGTCGCGCGCCAAACGCGAATTCGAGCGCGCGCAGCAATTGCAGCAGTACGGCCTGATCACGCCGCAGGCGTTCGACGACGCCAAGAGCGCCGTGGACGCCGCGCAGGCGGCGGTCGCGTCGGCGACCGCGCAAGTGAAGACGGCGGAAAGCCGGCTGGCCAAAGCGCTCATGGTCTCGCCGATGGACGGTGTGGTCGCCTTCCGGGGCGTCAGCACCGGCGATCGGGTCGAGAACATGGGCGGCAACACGCCGCTGTTTCGCATTGTCGACAACCGGCTGTTGGACCTGACCGTGTCGGTGCCGTCGTCGCGGCTCTCGCGCGTGCGCGTCGGACAGCCGCTGGTGTTCACGACGGATGCGGTGCCCGGCCAGACGTTCACCGGGAAGGTCATGTTCATCAATCCCGCCATCGACCCGGGGAGCCGGTCGGCGCAGGTGATCGCTGAGGTGCCGAACGACGCCGGCCTGTTGCGAGGCGGATCGTTCGTGAAGGGCAGCATCGTCGTGGCCACCAGGCCGATGGTGCTGCAGGTGCCGCGCGCGGCGCTGCTCAACTGGAACGTGGAGCAACAGACCGCCGAGGTGTTCGTCGTGAAGGGTGACCAGGCGGAAAAGCGGGCGTTGAAGCTCGGCGCGAACAGCGGTGACGCCGTCGAGGTCGTGTCCGGTCTGGCCGCCGGCGATCAGGTCGTGACCCGCGGCGGGCTTGGCCTGGGCCAGGGCGACAAGGTCTCGGTCGCGAAGGGGTCGGGAGCGTAGCGATGTTCCTCTCCAACCTGTCGATCAAGCGTCCGGTCGTCGCCACGGTGATGATGCTCACCCTGGTGACGCTCGGGCTGTTTTCCGTGCGTCGCCTGCCGATCGACCTGATGCCGGAAGTCGAAATTCCCGTGCTCTCGATCCTGACGGAATTCCCCGGCGCGTCTCCGGAAGCCGTGGAGCGCGAAGTCAGCCGCAAGATCGAAGAGGCGGTGAACCCGATTGCCGGCGTGAAGCATGTCTCGTCCATCTCGCGCGAGGGCATGTCGTCGGTCGTCGTCGAGTTCAATCTCGAGGTGAAGATCAACGACGTGTCCCAGGAGGCCCGGGCGAAGATCAACACGATCCGGCGCGATCTGCCCGCAGGGATGAAGGAACCGGTCATCCAGAAGCTCGATTTCAACGCGCTGCCGGTGATTTCGATCGCGGTGCGGTCGACCACGCTGGCCCCGCGGGAGCTGACGACGCTGGCGGATCGCACGATCAAGCGCCGGCTCGAGAGCGTGCAAGGCGTGGCGAAAGCCAAGCTGATCGGCGCGTCGAAGCGCGAGGTTGCGGTGGATCTCGATCCGGCCCGGCTCGAGGCGCTCGGGATGGGCGTGGACGAGGTGATCGGCGGCCTGTCGGCCGAAAATGTCAACACGCCGCTGGGCCGGCTGACGCTGGGCCTGACGGAAGTGCCGCTGCGGATCTCGGGCAAGCCGAAGTCCCCTGCGGACTACGCGGACATGGTCATCGGCCGCCGCGGCGCGACGCCCATTCGTCTCGGCGAGGTCGCCACGATTCGTGACACGACCGAGGAGCGCCGGTCGCTGGCGCTCATCAACGGCGAGCCGGCCGTGGCGATCGACATTACGAAGCAGAACCGGGCCAACACGGTGTCCGTCGTGGACGGCGTCAAGAAGGCGGTCCAGGAACTGGCGCTGCCGGCCGGCACGGAGATCCAGATCGTCCGGGACACGTCGGTGTTCATCCGCGAGGCCGTGGCCGACGTGCAGAACTCGCTCATCCTGGGCGGCCTGCTCACGGTCATCATCGTGTTCGTCTTCCTGAATTCCTGGCGGTCCACCGTCATCACCGGCCTGACGCTGCCGATTTCCGTCATCGCCTCGTTCATCGTCATGTATTTCCTCGGCATGACGCTGAACATGCTGACGCTGATGGCGCTCTCGCTGGCGATCGGCCTGCTCATCGACGACGCGATCGTGGTGCGGGAGAACATCGTGCGCCATCTGGAGCGCGGCGCGGATCATTTCACGGCCGCGCGCGAGGGCACCGCCGAGATCGGGCTGGCCGTGCTGGCGACCTCGATGTCGATCATCGCAGTGTTCCTGCCGGTGGCCTTCATGAAGGGCGTCATCGGCCGGTTCTTCTTCCAGTTCGGCCTGACGGTCGCGTTTGCCGTACTGGTGTCGCTGTTCGTGTCGTTCACGCTCGATCCGATGCTGTCGTCGCGCTGGCACGATCCGGACATCGAGCGCGCGGGCAAGCGGCGCCTGATGAATCGCGCGCTCGACCGCTTCAACGACGGGTTCGAACGGATGGCGGAAGGCTACAAGCGCGTCATCGGGTGGGCGCTCGACCACCGCAAGACCGTGGTGCTGGCGGCCTTTGCCGCGTTCGTGTCCGGCATCGCGCTCTTCGGCATCCTGCAGACGGAGTTCCAGCCGGTGATGGACCAGGGCGAGTTCATCGCCAAGTTCAAGAGCGCGCCAGGGTCGTCGATCGAGGAGACACGGGGCCGGCTTGCCGAGGTCCTGAAGGGGCTCGGCGAATTCAAGGAAGTGAAGTACACCTATGCGTCGATCGGCGCCGGCGATTCGGACACCGTGCGCGATGCCCTGGTGTTCGTGAAGCTGGTGCCGCGCACGGAACGGACGGTGGACGTCACCGGGTTCATCCACATCGCCCGCGAACGGCTGGAGCAGATCCCGGGCGTGACGCTGTCGCTCCAGGACAACCCGGACGCGTTCACCAAGGCGCTCGTCGTCGTGCTCCAGGGCGACGACATCGTCACGCTCAAGAAATACGCGGCGGACCTGAAGCGCGAATTGTCGGCCGTGCGGGGCATCGTGGACATCGAGGTCGCCGGCGAACACGACGTGCCGGAGTACCGGTTGATGGTCGATCGCGAACGCGCGGCCGCGTCCGGTCTTGGCAGCGGAGCCGTGGCGAATGCCGTCGCCGCGCTCGTGGGCGGCCAGGCGGTGACGACGTATGAAGATGAGGACGGCGAGGCCGTCGACGTGCGGGTTCGTCTGCCGGAGGGGCTGCGGGGCACGGTGGGCCAGGTGAGCAACCTGAAGATCACGGTGCCGACGCCGACCGGGCCGGCGCTGGTGCCGCTCGCGGATCTGGTGCGGTTCACGCGGTCGACGTCGCCGGCCGAGATCAGCCGGCGCGACTTGTCCCGGCAGGTCACCGTGGACACGAATCTCGACGGCCTGCCGCTCGGCACGGCCGGCGCCGAGGCCACCGCGGCGGCCGATCGCATCAAGCTGCCGCCGGGCTATAAGGTCGTCATCGGCGGCGATACCGAGATCATGGTCGAGTCATTCGGGTATCTGGCGGAGTCGCTGCTGCTGGCCGTGATCTTCGTCTACCTCATCCTGGCGGCCCAGTTCGAGTCGTTCATCGATCCGTTGTCCATCATGCTGTCGCTGCCGCTGTCGATCGTCGGCATGGCGGGCATGCTGGCCCTCACCGGCGACAGGATCAACATCATGTCGCTGATTGGACTGATCATGCTGATGGGTCTGGTCACGAAGAACGCCATTCTACTGATTGACTACACGAAGGTCCTGCGCGGTCAGGGCATCGAGCGCCGCGAAGCGCTGATCACGGCCGGACGCACCCGGCTCCGGCCGATTCTGATGACGACCTCCGCGATGATCTTCGGCATGCTGCCGCTCTTCTTCGGGCTGGGCGAAGGCGCCGAGTTCCGCGCGCCGATGGCGCGCGCCGTCGTGGGCGGCCTCATCACGTCGACGATGCTGACGCTTATCGTCGTGCCGGTGGTGTACGCGATCTTCGACGACATCACCGCCTGGCTGTTCCGGAAGCGAGGGACGGCCGTGAAGGCCGCCGTGACGCTCGTCATCGCGGGCGCGTGCGCGGCCGGCGCGGCACGGCCGGCCCAGGCGGGCCAGGTCCCGGAGGCGCCGCGACCGGCGTCGGTCGCCCGCCAGGCGACCCAGGCGGCGGCCCAGGCGCCGCCGTCGTCCGCGCGGGTGCTGACGCTGGAGGAGGCGCTGCAGATCGCGGCCGCGAAGAATTACGACATCGAGAAGGCGCGCGAATTCATGAATTGGGTGGAGGGCAAGTACCGGGAGGAACTGTCGATCGCGCTGCCGCACGCCACGGCGAATTTCAGTGTGGGGCGGTCCTACGATGACAGCCAGCGGCAGCTGTTCAACAGCTTCGCGCCGGCCGGCGGCACCAGCAGCTCGTCCACCAGCATCAGCGACATCTTCGGCGCCCGCCAGGACGCGCGCGTGGCCCAACTGAACATCGACCAGCTCGTGTTCACGTGGGGCTCGGTGGGCGCGGCGCTCAGAGCGGCGAAGAAGGGCTTCGATCAGGCCGATGCGCAACTGGCGCGATACCAGCAGACGGTCGCCCGCGACGTGACGACCGCGTTCTACGACGTGCTCATCGCGCGCGCGTTCGAGACCATCGCGCGGGAGGCCCTGGACCAGAAGCAGCGCCACCTGGATGAAACACTCAAGCGCCAGACCGCCGGCACCGCCACCGATTTCGACGTGCTGGCCGCGCAGGTGACGGCCGACAACGCGAAGCCGGCCGTGATTCGCTCCGCGAACGACGTGCGCGTCGCACGCGATCGGTTCGCCTGGCTGCTGGCCGAGACCGCCGACCTGGACGTGGCCGGATCGCTCGAGACCGCGCCGACGCCCGTGCCGGGCTACGACGAGGTGCTCGCCAAGGCCCTGCAGAACCGCCCGGAGCTCAAGGAACTCGACGCCCAGTTGGGGATCAACAGCGAGTTGCTGAAGATCGCGAAGGCCGGCAATAAGCCCACGGTGAATTTTGCCGCGACGCTGGGGTACCGGAGCATCGGCTTGCCGACGCTGTCGTCGAGCGGGCGGACCTGGAGCGCCGGCGTGTTTGCGGCGCTGCCGGTCTTCGACGGCTACCGGACGAAAGGCCAGGTCATCCAGGCGCAAAGCGAGCTCAGTGTCGTCACCATCGAGGATGCGAAGCTGCGCAATGCCATCGCCCTGGAGGTGCGGACCGCCCTGAACGCGGTGGCGGAGGCCGCCGAGATCCTGTCGGGCACCGCCGGCACGGTCAAGCAGGCCGAGCAGTTGCTGGCCCTCGCGGAGAAGGGGTTCGAACTGGGCGTCAAGACGCGCCTGGACGTGCAGGACGCGCAGACCAACGCGTCGGTCGCGCGCGCGAACCTGGCGCGGGCGCAGCGCGACTATCGGGTCTCTCGCATCAACCTCGAGTGGGTGGCGGGGACCGTCGGCAGCTGGCCGAAATGAACTGACGCACCCGAGCTACGGAGCGGACGGAGGAAGGCTTCCGCACGCCGCCATGCGCGTCAGTTCACACGGAGGCGCGGAGGCACGGACAAACCCCTCTTCTTGGGGTTTCGGCACGCGGGCGTGCAGTTCAAGAAGAAACTTCTCCGTGCCTCCGCGCCTCCGTGTGAACTGACGTCTCCGTCCTCTCCGGATCTCTTCAGCGCCGAATGACATCGACAATTCCCACGTCGATGTACTGACCCCCGCTCGTCTGATGGCAGTGAACGGCGAGGGTGTTGCGGCCAGGCCGCAGCGCGGCGCGCGCGGCCGGGGCGATCGGCGCGATCTCGTAGTCCGCCGAGTAGCCGTCGATCGTGAGCGCGAGCACGCCGTTGAGGTAGATCTCCGCATCCTCGTCGTGATGAATCAGCAAGCGAGGGTTAGCGGCCGAGAAGTCCGCCGGCAAGTCGAATGTCCGACGCAGCCAGATGTCCGGCGTGTTCCACAACGTCCGCACAACGGCGCCTGGCGTATTGCGCGTGCCGAACCCGGCTGGTCCGCGCATCCAGGCGCCATCGTCGAACTCGACGGCCGTCCATCCGGCAGCGGGAGCGGCCGTGAGGTAGCGCCACTCGGCTGGCGTATCGCGTGAGGTCTCGAGGACCGGCCTCAGCACCGGCGGTGGCGTGAAGAGCGTCAGGGCCGCGGCACGCACGCGGGCGACGTCGGGCTTGATGATGGCCCGGTCGTAGGTCATCAGGCCGTTGACCTCGATCTCGACGTCAGTCGTCTGCGTGTACACCCCGGCCGACAGGCCTGGCGATCCCAGCAGCGGATGCAGCCGTTCGAGCAGGTCGACGTACGCGCCGGTGAGGGCGTCCGGCGTCGCGAAGCCGCGGTAGCTCCAGTTGGCCTGGCTCTGCCAGGTGTGACCCGGCAGCGGCAGGCCGAGGCCTCCGAATTCGCCGAGTACGGCGGCGCGTGCCGGCTCCGGCTTCGGCGAGCCTGGACCTGGATACCGATGCGCGTCGATCACGTCGCCGACGCCGGCGTCCGTCCAGCCGCTCGCGTTATTGACGAGCCGGCTGGGGTCGTACGCCTTGATCCACTGAACGATCCGCGGTGTGTCGTATTGGCCCCAGCCTTCGTTGAACGGCACCCACATCACGATGCTCGGATGATTCCGGCGTCCGTCGATCATCGCCTTGAGTTCGGCTTCGAACTGCGCGGCGGACTCGGCCGTGCGCGTGCCGCGGAGTGACGTGCTCGGCATGTCCTGCCAGACGAGCAGGCCGAGCCGATCCGCCCAGTAGTACCAGCGGTCCGGCTCGATCTTCACGTGCTTGCGGGCCAGGTTGAAACCCAGCTGCTTGGTGACTTCAATGTCGTAGCGCAGCGCGGCGTCTGTGGGCGCCGTGTACAGCCCGTCCGGCCACCAGCCCTGATCGAGCGGCCCGACCTGGAACAGCGGCACGTTGTTCAGGCACAGCCGCTGGATGCCGGCGCTGTCCTTGCAGAGCGAGGTCTTGCGCATGGCGAAGTACGACCCCACGGCGTCCCTCGATGTGCCGCTCTGGAACACCTCGATGTTCAGGCGGTACAGCGCCGGTGAGTCCGGCGACCACAACCTGGCCTCTGGGATGTGCAGCGTGAATGGCTGACCGGGCTTGCCAGATGCTCGCGCCACGACGCGCGATTCGTCCTGCGCCACGGCGGTCACCATGACGTCGGCCGTGTCGCGGCCGCCCGTGGTCGCGGTGACCGTCAGCGTGCCGGCATCGATGTCCGGCACGAGGACGAGTTGCTCGATCGCCAGATCAGACACGGGCTCGATCCACACCGTCTGCCAGATGCCCGTGACCGACGTGTACCAGATGCCGCTGGGCCGATTGACCTGTTTGCCGCGCGGCTGCGTGCCCGTGTCGGTCGGGTCCCAGACGGCGACGACGAGGTCCTGCGGCCCGGCGGCCGTGAGTGCGGTGGTGATGTCGACCGTGACGTCGTCGTAGCCGCCGCGATGGGTGGCGACCTCGCGCCCATTGACGACGATGGTGGCGTCCCAGTCGATCGCGCCGAAATGGAGCAGCGTCCGCCGGCCGCGCCAGGATGACGGGACGTCGAACGTCCGGCGGTACCAGAGCCGGTTCGCCTCGCCGACCTTCTTCATGACGCCGGAAAGCGCCGATTCGATCGGGAAGGGCACCAGGATCCGCCCGTCGAACGAGGCTGGCTTCGGTTCGACACGAGGTCGAATGGCGTAGTCCCACAGACCGTTGAGATTCGCCCACTCGCCCCGCACCATCTGGGGACGCGGATACTCGGGAAGCACGTTGGCCGGCGAAACATCCGCGGCCCAGCGGGTCATCAGCGGACCTGCGGCCGGTGCCCACTGCGGTGCGCCGATGGTTCGCGCCGTGCTGGTGGCGAGCAGCGCCAGAAGGGCGATGGACGCGGCGAGCCGCGCGCTGCGGCGGGAACGGCTTCCGGGCTGGATGCCAGTGGCAAGGGACATGGCCGACGCGGGCATGATAGCCGAACGGTGATCGCACGGTACACTGATTGGCGTGAGTGCCACGTTGGCGCAGACCGAGCTTGAGCGCGAATACCGATCGCGGCTGGGGCAGCGTCTGGCGGCGCTCGCCGCGAAGGAACGCACCCACGCGGCGTACGCGTATGCCCGGCTTGGCGTCCTCGCATCAGCCATTGTCATCGTCGCCGTGACCGGTCTCGGCGCCACCAATTGGCTGCTCGTGCCGCTGGCGGCCTTTGGCGTGCTGGCGGCGGCGCACGCCCGCGTGCTGAACGCCCGCGACCGCGCGAAATCCGCGGTCGGTTTCTACGAGCGCGGTCTCGAGCGGATCACGCACCAGTGGATCGGGCGCGGACGGGACGGCCGCCATTTGGCGCCCGCGGCGCATCTGTACGCCGAAGACCTCGACGTGTTCGGACGCGGCAGCCTGTTCGAGTTGCTGGCGACCACCCGAACGCATGCGGGCGAGGAAACGCTCGCCCGCTGGCTCCTCGAGCCCGCGCCGCCGGCCATCGTCCGCGCGCGGCAGGAGGCGGTCCGCGAACTGGCGGGCCGTCTGGATCTTCGCGAGCGGGTGGCGGTGATGGGCGACCAGCTGGGCCTCGGCGTGCACGCCGGCCTCCTGAGGCGCTGGTCGCAGTCGCCTGTGACGCTGGCTGGCGTGGGCGCCCGGCTCGGCGTGGCGGCACTGGTCGCGTCGACCCTGGCGACGTTGGCCTGGTGGCTCCGCACCAGCGAGCATGGCCTGGTGCTTCTGGGGCTGGCCGCGGCGCAGATGTCGGTGGCCGCGTTCCTCAAGGCCCGCGTGGTCAGCGTCATCGAAGCGGTCGACGAGCCCGCGCATGACCTGGATCTGCTCGCCGATCTGCTCCGCGCGATCGAAACAGAACCGTTCGCGTCAGGCCGGTTGCGCGAGTTGCAGGCGACGGTCCGCAGCAGCGGCCGGCAGGCCTCCGGCGAAATCGGCCGGCTGTCCCAGCTCACCGCGATGCTGTCGTCGCGGCAGAACGTGCTGTTTGCCATTCCCGCCGGCCTGTTGATGTGGGCCACCCAGTGGGCGTTCGCCATTGAAGCGTGGCGGGCGAGGGCTGGCGTGCACGTGCCGGCGTGGCTGGATGTCGTCGGGGAATTCGAGGCGCTGCTCGCGCTCGGGACCTTCAGCGCCGAGCACCCGGACTACACGTTCCCGGAATTCACGGACGAGGGCGCGATGATCGCGGCGCAGGCGGTGGCGCATCCGACGTTGCCGCCGACGGCCGTGGCGAATGCGGTGGCGCTCGGCGCCGCTGCGCCGCGGCTCCTGATCGTCAGCGGCTCGAACATGTCCGGCAAGAGCACGTTCCTCCGCGCGATCGGCGCGAACGTCGTGCTGGCGCAGATGGGCGCGCCGGTGCGGGCGTCGGCGTTCCGCCTGTCGCCGCTCGCGGTCGGTGCCGCCATTCGCGTGCAGGATTCGCTGACCGACGGGCGGTCGCGGTTCTTCGCCGAAATCACGCGGGTCAAGGAAATCGTGGATCTGGCGGCGGCACAGCACGGCGCGGTGCTGTTCCTGCTGGACGAAATCCTCGGCGGCACGAATTCACACGATCGGCGCATCGGATCGGAAGCGGTGCTGGCGGGGCTGGCCAGGGCGGGCGCCGTCGGTCTGGTGACGACGCACGACCTGGCGCTGGGTGAGATCGCGGCGCGGATGCCGGGCGTGGCCGAGAATGTGCATTTCGAAGATCAATTCGTGGACGGCAAGCTCCACTTCGACTACCAGCTGCGCCCGGGCATCGTCCGCACGAGCAACGCGATCGCGCTGATGAAATCGATCGGACTCGAGGTGTAGGGGGACGGGTCTGTTTTCCACAGATGGGGACAGGTCTCGCGAAGTCCGACTTCGCGAGACCTGTCCCCATCTGTGGAAAACAGACCCGTCCCCCTATTCGTACCTCAACGCCTCGACCGGGTCGAGGCGGGCGGCCCGCACGGCCGGCCAGTAGCCGGCGATCACGCCGACACCGACGGAGGCGAGAATCCCTGACGCGATGGCCCACACGGGCGCGACGGCCGAGAAACCGGACACCACGAGCGTCATCAGCACGCCGATGCCCAGCGCCGTCGCCACGCCGGCCAGGCCGCCGATGCCGGAGAGCAGCACGGCTTCGAGCAGGAATTGCAGCAGCACGTCTTTGCGTCGCGCGCCGACGGCGAGACGCAGGCCGATCTCGCGCGTGCGTTCGGTCACGCTGATGAACATCACATTGGCGATGCCGATCGCGCCGATGATGAGGCTGACCGCTGCCAGGCCGACCGACACGAGGCCGATGCGCGCGCTGAGGCCATCGAATGTCGAGATGATCTGTTCGGCGGTCGACAGCGTGAAATCGTTGTCGGCACCTGGCGGCAGCTTGCGGAGGATGCGCAGGATCGATTCCGTTTCTCGCAGGCACGCGTCGCGCTGACCGGGGCGCGCCTGTACGTAGAGCACCACGCGATCCGGCTCGCCAAAACGCCGGCGCACCGCGCCCGCGGGCAGACTCAGCACGCTGTCCTGACGGTTCTCTCCGAGAAAGCCGCCGCGCCGCTTCGCGAGTTCGCCGACGACGGTATAGGTGTCGCCGGCCAGCGTCAGTGTCTGACCAATCGGGGATCGGCTGCCGAACAGCGCGGCGGCCAGGTTGGCGCCGACGACCGCCACGCGCGCGCCTGCGCGATCCTCCAGATCCGTGAACGGCCGGCCGCGCGAGAACTCGGCGCCGATGATGCCGAAGAGCGACGGCGACGCGCCTTCCACCAGCACCGTGTCGGACTCGTTGCCGCCGGCGCGCGCGATGAGGGCCACGGGCCCTGACGCCGGTACGATGACTTGCGCCCCGACATCGATCGCCGATCGGCTGAGCCGCTTGAGATCGGCGACGAACTCGAGTTTGAGCGGCAGCCGCCGCGCTTCCTTCTCGCTGGGGGTGACGTACGGGTCGCCCGTCAAATGGAACGCGAAGACGTTGTCGGTGCCCAGATCGCGGAAGAGCAGCGCGATCTGGTTGCGCACGTTGGCGAGCACGGATGCGACCAGCACGACGGTGACGATGCCGATGACGATGCCGGCGATAGCCAGCGCGGAGCGAGCGCGCTCCACGCGCAGCGAATCCACCGCCAGTTCCGCCGCCTCCGCCAGGGCGTCATCCCAGGACCGCCGGACCATCTACTCGTGCCTCAGCGCATTGACGATGTCGAGCGACGCCGCGCGCCGCGCCGGAAACCACCCGGCCACCACGCCGCTCAGGCCTGCCGCGGCCAGGCTCCCCGCCACGACGTCCCACTGGAGCGGCAACGGCACGCCAATCGGCCCGGCCGCGAGCGCCAGCACCCCGGCCGCGATGACCAAACCCGCCAGTCCGCCGATGAGGGCGACCAGCATCGATTCGGCCAGCGTCTCGATCAGCACATTGGCCCGGCCGGCGCCCACGGCGCGGCGCACGCCGATCTCGCGCGTCCGTTGCGCCACCGACACGAGCGTCGTGTTCGTCACGACCACGATGGCCGCGATCAGCGCCATCAGCGAAATCGGCGGGCCGGCGGCGCCGATGCGTGCCGTGATGCGCTCGACGAACGTTCTCGAGGCCTCCGGCGTGATGATGTCGAACGTGTCGGCCGCCGCCGGAGTCAGATGCCGGCGGGCCCGCATCGACACGCGCGCACGATCCTCTGCGGCCTGGGTGCTGGCGTCGCCCGCCGCCGCGGCGAACACCTGCAGCGTGGACGGCGCGCCCAACGCCCGTTCGAAGGCCAGAAGCGGCAGCCACACGAAACGATCCAGCGACTGCCCGCCGGCCGTTCCCTGGGCGACGAGCGTGCCGATCACGCGGAAGCCGCGTCCCCCGATGCGTACGGACTGGCCGAGCGGATCCTGGCCCGGGAAGAGTTCGTCGGCGACGGTCCGGCCGAGAATCGCGACTTGGGCTCCGGCGACGTCTTCATCCCGCGTGAAGAAACGCCCCTGCGCGAGGCCGATGTCCCGAATCTCTGGCAGCGTCGCCTGCGCGCCACTGACCGTCGCGTTTTCGAACGTGCGGCCGCCGGCGCTGACGTCCGCCGCCCGCTGCGTCGTCGCCGAGTAGACGACGAGGCCGTCCGCGACGCCCGAAAGGAAGCGGACATCGCTTCGGGTGATGCTGGGATTGTGCTGGATCTTGTCGGCCAGTTCGCGCCGGCTGAGGTTGCCCGACGCGAACCGCGCCAGCACGAAGGAATCGGTGCCGAACGCGCGGGCGCTCGTGAGCCGCGCCGACTCTTCCAGGCCGTTGAGCCCGGTCTGCACGATGGCCGTGGTCGCCACCGCCACGGACATGGCCAGGGCCGCCAGCGACGCGCGCAAGGGATTGCGGCGCAGCGTTGACGTCGCTTCGACCAATCCCTCGAGATAGACCGCCGGGGCGAAGATCGTCATCCTTCAGTTCTTCTTCGGATTCACCTTGACGGCCGTGCCATCCGTCAGGTCGCGCAGCACCTGGTACGGGCCGACGACCACCGGTTCGTCTTCGTTGATGCCCGAGATCTCGATCTCGAGTCCGCCAATCACGCCGGACGTCACGGGCGTGAACACCGCACGTCCGTCCTTGACCACGAAGACACCGGTGCGATCGCCGCCGCCGGGCGCGGGCCGCAGGACCACGCTCTGCAGCGGCACGGTGAGCACGTTCGACTTGTTGCTGGTCACGATCTCCGCATCGCAGGTGAGGCCGGGACGCAGGCCGGGCTCCGCGTCGCTGAGCCTGACGACCACCTTGAATTCACGGGCCGACGCGCCGGCGCCCGTCACGGGAAGCGCGCTGGCGCCGATTTCCACGACCGTGCCGGCGAACCGCTTGCCGGGGATGGCCTCGAGTGTCACGGTCGCGGCCTGGCCGATCGCGAGGCGCAGGACGTCGGCTTCGGCGGCCTTCACCTCGGCGTCAATTTGCGACAGGTCCGACACCGTCATGAGCGTGGTGCCCGGCTGGTTCTGGATGCCGATGACCACCATCTCGCCTTCACGCACCCGCAGGCGGCTGACGACGCCGTCGATGGGGGAGGCGATGGACGTCTTGGTCAGGGTGTCCTGCGCGCGCGTCTGCTGGGACTTGGCCAGCGCGACGCGCCTGGAAGCCGCCGTCTGGGATTGCTTGGCGAGATCCACCGCGGCTTTGGCGGACGTAACTTGCGCGGCGGCCGTGTCGGCGGCGGCGCGCGCGGTATCGTAGTCGGCCGTCGCCACGATGCCCTTCTTCAGCAGTTCGGCTCGCCGAGCCACCTGCTGATCGGCTTCGCGCGCCCGCGCCTCGGCCGCCACCAGGTCTGCGTCTGCGGTCTTGACGCGTTCCAGCGCCGCCCGTTCCTCGGCTTCGAGCGCGCCGACCTGCGCGCCGGCTCCGGTGACGTCGCTCTGCGCTCCCACGGCGTCGATTTGCGCCAGGATTTGGCCGGCCCGCACGCGGTCACCTTCGCGCACGGGCAGGTTCACGATCTTGCCCATGACGCTGGACCCAATGTCGGCGTAGCGGGTGGCGACGATCTCGCCCGAGGCCGTGACCGTGGACCGGAAGGTGGCGCGGCGGCCGGCCGTGCCGGCGTCAACCGCGATGGCGCCGTCATCGCGCCGGGCTATGAACACGACCGCCCAGCCGATTGCCAGAACGGTCAGACCAAGCAGAATCCATCGGGTGCGACTCGACATACAACCCTAGACTGTATCGTTGTTCGTGGGAACCGGGCGTACACCAAGACAGCCGCCTCTCCGGGGAGAGGCGGCTGTGTCAAGGCCCGACGCCAAAGGTGCTATTTCTTGCCGAACTTGAAGACGGCGCCGAACGTGTACCGGTAGATGGTGTCCCAGTCCTGGATATCGGAGTTGTTCGCCTCCCAGACGTCCACCTGGCCTTTGATGTCGATCATCTCGTTCAGCCTGATTTGGACGCCGCCGCCGCCGCCGACGATGTAGTAGTTGCCGGAGGCCGCACTGAACCCGGCCGTCGCGTCCTCACTCCAGTGGACCATGCCGGTTGTGCCTTGGGCAAACAGCGACACCGGCCGATCGCGCAGGAACTTGAACCGGACACCGCCAACGACGGTGCTGTCGCTTTCTTCGCCCGTGAAACGCGTCCAGCCGAAGTCCCCGACCCCGGCGATCGAGAAGTTCTTCGAGCGATAGAACGCCTGCGCGACGTCGGCCGCGAAGCCGTACGCACAGCAGCCGTTCCAGTTCTGGATGGCAAAGCCGCCGCCGACTTCCGTGCTCTGCGCCGCGGCTGGTGCCGCCGTCAGCGCCAGGAGCGCCGCTCCCGCCAAGAAACTCGTCATGATCCGCTTCATTTGTGTCTGCCTCCCAGACGCCCGGCTCCCGCCGCGCGCCATGTGTAAGTGTGTCCCGACATTCAGACGTCAGCAACTGGGGGACGGGTCTGTTTTCCACAGTTTGGGGACAGGTCTCAAAAGTCGGCTCTCTGAGACCTGTCCCCAAACTGTGGAAAACAGACCCGTCCCCCAAAACAAAAGGCGCCTCCCCAGGGGGGAGGCGCCTTGGCGGGTGTCCGACGTCCTGCGTTAGAACGTGTAGCGGATGCTGAACATGATGCGGTAGACGTCCGAGAGCGACGCCGTTCGCTCGAACGTCTTGCTCATCAGCGCGCCGTTGACGACGCGCAGGCGGTACCGCAGGGCGCCGTTCGCGTCCACGGCCGTGCTGGTCAGCGGCTGGTTGTTCACAAGGCGCTGGCTGACGCCCCAGTCGGAATTGAGCAAGTTGGTCAGGTTGTCGATGTCCATGCGGAACTGGAACGTATGCTTGGTCTTGCTAATGCTGACCGTGACGTCCTGGGACACGCTGAAGTCCAGGCGGTGCGCGAACGGCAGGAAGACCGCGTTGCGCGTGGCGTACTCGCCGCGATGCGCGCTGAGGTAGCGATCCTGGTTGATGTAGGCGTCCCACGCCGCGGCCTGTATCGCCGACGTATAGGTCACGCCGCCGCTCGTGAACGCCTCGAAGTTCATCTCGCTCTGGTCGCGCGGGATGTAGAGGAGGTCGTTAAAGGCGGTGTCGCCGTTCGCGTCGGCCCCGAACACGTAACTCGTGTTGCCGATCGTGTAGCTGTTCCAGAACGCGGACACGGTCGTGTTGCCGATCTTGAAGAAGTTGCGCGTGTAGGAGCCGGTCACGAAGAACCGGTGTCCCGGCGAGTAGGCTGAGAACCCGAGCGTCGGATTGTTCGGATCGTTCGAGATCGCGTTGCCGGTCCAGGACCCGGTGCCAATGGAGCCCGGGTCGTTCAGGTTCTTGGACTCGCCGTAGCTCCAGGCGCCCTTGATCCAGAGCCCGTCCTTGTACCGCTTCTCGAGCGTGGTCGCGATGTTCCAGTTGCGCCCGACGTTCTGGTTGCCGAGCACGACCGCGGTCGACACCACGTTGCCAGTCGCGTTGTTGATGCGCGTCGCGCACGGTCCGACCGTCGGGGTACTGCAGGAGGTGCCCGTCCAGCGCATGCGCTGATCCGCGCCCGTGTACGTCACCTGCGCCGCGGGCAGGTTGACGTTGGCGTAGGAGAGGCCGTTGATGTCCTGGTTGTAGATGAACTCGACCGTGGCCAGCATCCCGTAGGGCAGTTTCTTGTCGACGGCGATGTTGCTGCGCCAGACCTGCGGGAACTTGAAATCGGGCTCGATCAGTTCGAGGTTGTAGCTGGTCGCCGGGGCGCCCGTGACGTTCGGCTTGTACGTGGCCGGGTTCGGATTGAACGGACGGGCCTTCGTGTTGTCGTTCTTGAACTCCGTGCCGGTCAGCATGCCCGTGTTGCCGACCTGGTTGGAAATCCAGACGTAGGCCGGCTTGCCCGTGAAGACGCCCGTGCCGCCCCGCACCTGCAGGTCGCGCTTGCCGTCCACGTCCCAGTTGAAGCCCACGCGCGGCGACCACAGCTGGTTGGCGCCCGGCAGCTTCCCGGTGTTGTACTGCACGGGGTTGCCTGCCGCGTCGCGGAACGTCAGCGCGTCTGCGTTCACGTTATCGTAACCGGTGTCGCCGAAGTACGGCACGTCCCAGCGCAGACCGAGCGTGGCGGTCAGTCTGTCTTTGATGCGCCAGTCATCCTGAACGTAGGCGCTCAGGTAGGACACCTTGAGCGGCTGGATCGGCTTCTCCTGTCCGGGGATGTTGTTCCAGCGCACTTCGAACCGTCGCAGGCTGACAGGCGAGGTGGTCCGGTTCGGATCGGCCAGATAGCCGTTCGCATCGGTGTAGAAATCCGCGAGCGAGTTGTAGACGTACACGCTCTGCGATCCCGAGTTGAACACGTTGATCGAGTTGTACCGTTCGAACGCGGCGCCAAACGTCAGCGTGTGGCTCTTGGCGTACTCCGTGAAGTTGTTCTGGACCTGGAACGTCTTGTACGTCAGCTCGTTATTGGGCGTGAAGGGCTCGAATCCAAACGACGTGTAGACCGTCTGGTCGGTCGAACTGTTGAGGATGTCGACGAACGGGAACATCGTGCTGTAGTAACCGCGGTTCTCGTTCTGGGAGGTCCATCCCACGAGCAGGTTGTTCGCCATCGTCGTGCCGATGATCGAGTTCCACTCGCCGACGATCGACTTGATGTTCTCGAGTTGCTTGTAGTCCGAGTTCTGGAAGCTCAGCGCCTGCGTGCTCGTGCGGCGCGTGCCGAAGCCCAGCGACGACGAATTCGAGACCAGGTTGTCCGTATAGGAATCCAGCTGGTTGTAGCGCACCACGATCTTGTTGTTGGCGTTCAGGTTGTAGTCACCCTTGAGCAGGAAGCGCTTGGCCGGCGTGACGTTGTCGAAGCCCTGGTACGGTCCCGTCTCGTAGTTAAAGTTGTCCTTGAGGTACTTCGACAACTGGTCCAGGTCCGACGCCAGCACGCGCGTCACGCTGCCTCCGACCGGCTCGCCGCCCAGGTTGGCGCGATACGTCGTGCCGGGCTGCGTAAAGGACTCGTTCTCGTAGTTGACGAAGAAGAATGCCTTGTTCTTCACGATCGGACCCGACGCCCAGCCGCCCGTGTTCCGGAAGTCGAACGTGCCGGGCACGACGGTCGCGCCACGGGCGAGCGTGCCGACGAAGTTGTTGTTGCGCGACTGGTTGTAGAAGGAGCCGTGCCACGTGTTGCCGCCGCTCCGCGTCACGGTGTTGACCGACGCGCCGACGAAGTTGCCCTGCCGCACGTCATAGGGCGCGATGTTGACCTGCACCTGCTCGATCGCCGCGAGCGAAATCGGCGCGACGCCCGACGTGTCGCCGGGGGAGTTGCGCAGGCCGAACGAGTTGTTGAAGGCCGACCCGTCCACCGTGATGTTGTTCAGCCGGCTGTCCGTGCCCGCGAACGACAGCGTACCGCCGGTCTGCGGCGTGACCCGCGTGATGTCGTTCAACCGGCCCGAGACGGTTGGCATCGTCACCAGCATGTCGCGCGAGACGGCGGTCGCGGCGCCGGTGCGCGCCGAGTTCATCACCACGTCGGACTGGGCGGTGACGGTGACTTCCTCTTTCATCGCGGGCTGCACGTTGAACACCAGGTCCGTCGCCGTGCCGAGGTTGACCGTGATGTTGTCCTGCGTCTGCGCCTGGAAGGTCACGGCCGCGCCGCCCGTCGCGTTCGGGGCCACGACGACCTGATACGGTCCGCCAATGCGCATGTTCGGAATCGAGAAGCGCCCGTCCTCGCGCGTGACCGTCTCGTAGCTCGAGCCGGAGGGCAGGTGAATCGCCACCACGCTCGCGCCGACCACCGGACGCTTCTGCGTGTCCTGAACGGTGCCGGAGATCGTGCCGGTGGTCACCTGGGCCGTGGCCAGGCGCGCCGGTGCCAGAAGAGCGATGAGGGACAGCAGCGCGGCGGCCCTCGTGAAGGAACGAAGCACGGTGGTCAGAGAGCAGTTCATTTCAGCGACTCCAGGACTTTCGGATAATGTGTGTGACGCGTCAGCGCGAGTTGCTTCTGTCCTTTAGAAGGGTGAACCGAAGCGCGGCAAAGTATAGCCGGGTACTCTTGACCCCCGCAATCACGGAATCCTGGTCAACGTACAGGGCCCCGGCCCGGCCAGGCCAGCCGGGTCGAGCCACCGCCGCAGGCCCGGTGTAGGATCCCGGAGGGCAGGGCCCTCCACGTGAGCCGCGTAATTACCGACTACGAAGCCTATTTGTTCGGCGAAGGACGCTGGCTGGACGCCTGGCGCAAGCTGGGCGCCCGTCCCGCTCATGTGGACGGCCGACCCGGCTACAGCTTCGTGGTCTGGGCCCCAAACGCCCGGGCGGTGTCGGTGGTCGGCGACTTCAACCAGTGGGACGGCCGGCGCCACCCCCTGGACCACCTCGGCCCGAGCGGCCTGTGGGAGACCTTCGTGCCGGACCTCGGGCCGGGCCAGTTCTACAAATTCGAGCTCCAGACCGAGGCCGGCGTGCTCACGAAAGCCGACCCGTACGCGCTCCAGTTCGAGCGCCCGCCGCGTACCGCGTCCGTCACCGCCGAACTGGACACGCACACCTGGCAGGACCAGGCGTGGATGGCCGACCGGCGCAAACAGGGCAGCGTCCTGAACCAGCCGATGGCGATCTACGAAGTCCATGCCGGCTCGTGGCGCCGCAACCCAATCGAAGGCTTCCGATCGCTGACCTGGCGCGAGCTGGCGGCGGAGCTGGTGCCGTACGTCGTGCGGATGGGGTTCACGCACATTGAATTAATGCCCGTGATGGAGCACCCCTTCACCGGGTCGTGGGGCTACCAGGTCACCGGGTTCTTCGCGCCCACCAGCCGCTTCGGCAGCCCCGACGATTTCCGGGCATTCGTGGATGCCTGCCACCAGCAGGGCATCGGCGTCATTCTCGACTGGGTACCGGGCCACTTCCCGAAGGATGACTTCGCGCTGGCGCGCTACGACGGCACCGCGCTGTACGAACACGCCGATCCGCGGCAGGGCGAGCAGCCGGACTGGGGGACGCTCGTCTTCAATTTCGGCCGTCACGAGGTCCGCAATTTCCTGCTGACGAACGCACTGTACTGGCTCGACGCCTTCCACGTGGACGGCCTCCGGGTCGATGCCGTCGCGTCCATGCTCTACCTGGACTATTCGCGCGAGGCCGGCCAGTGGGTGCCGAACAAGCACGGCGGCCGCGAGAACCTGGAAGCCATCGACTTCCTGCGCGAACTGAACACGACGACGCACGGGCAGTTTCCGGGCACCATGACCATCGCGGAGGAATCAACGGCGTTCCCCGCCGTGAGCCGGCCGACGTGGGTGGGCGGCCTCGGATTCACCTTCAAATGGAACATGGGCTGGATGCACGACATCCTGACCTACATCGGGAAGGATCCCGTCTACCGGCGGTGGGAGCACCAGCACCTGACGTTCTCGATGTTGTACGCGTTCAACGAGAACTTCGTGCTGCCGTTCTCGCATGACGAGGTCGTCCACGGCAAGCGCGCGCTGCTGTCGAAGATCCCGGGCGACGACTGGCAGCGCGCGGCGACGCTGCGCGTGCTCTACGCGTTCATGTGCGTCCATCCCGGCAAGAAGCTGATGTTCATGGGCGACGAGTTCGGGCAGACGCGCGAGTGGCACCACGACGACTCGCTGGACTGGTCCGCGCTGGATCAGCCGCTGCACGCCGGTCTCCAGCGCTTCGTGCAGGATCTGAACGCGCTCTATCGCCGGGAGCCGGCGCTGTATCAGGTGGACTTCGACGCCCCGGGGTTCGAGTGGATCGACTGCCACGACTACGAATCCAGCACGATCTCCCTGATCCGGCGCGCGACCGATCGGACGGACTGGGTGCTCGCCGTCCTGAACTGGACGCCGATCGCGCGCGAAGGCTATCGCCTGGGCGTGCCCGAACCGGGCTACTACGCCGAACTGCTCAACAGCGACGCCGAGGTCTACTTCGGCGGCAACGTCGGCAACCAGGGCGGCCGGCACACGGAACCGATCCCCGCCCACGGGCACCCGCAGTCCCTCGTCCTGACCGTGCCGCCGCTGGCGGCGGTAATACTGAAACTAACAACTAACAACTAACAACTCTGGAACTCGGGAACTGGGGAACTGGGGAGTCGCCCGCCCGCGTGCACGAGGCCTGGTTCTCCGGTTCCCCCGTTCCCGTCGTTCCCGTCGTTCCCGTCGTTCCCCAGTTCCCCAGTTTCCCCGTCCCCCCCGAGACCTGTCCCCGAAACGCCGTTTTCTGTGGAAAACAGACCCGTCCCCCACATATGACGACGGTCATAGGACCGTCGCGCCGCGCGGGAGACAGTCGCGTGGTAGCGCACCATGGGCATCCGCGTCCGTCTTCCGAACCTCCTCCACTGGAAAGCCCAGGTCAAGTGCCAGATGGGCTGCCCGGTCCGGACCGACGCCGGCCGCTACGTGCAGCTCATTGCCGAACACCGCGACGAAGAGGCCTACCTGGTCGCGCGCGCGCCCAACCCGTTCGCGTCCGTCTGCGGCCGCGTCTGCGCGGCGCCCTGTGAAGACGCCTGCCGCCGCGGCAGCATCGATGCGCCGATCACCATTCGCTCGCTGAAGCGCTACGTCACCGAGCAATACGGCGTCGAATCCATTCGCCCGGACACCCAGGACCGCCTCCGCGAGGACGGCACGAGCGAAGGCAATCGCTATGCCGGACATTTGCCGGTCAGCGGTGCGCTGCAGGGCGGCACGACGACTCCGCAGGGCCGCCGCCGGAAGGTCGCCGTGATTGGCGCCGGCCCCGCGGGCCTCGCCGCCGCGCACGACCTCGCGCTGCTGGGCTACGACGTCACCGTGTTCGAAGCCGCCGGCGAGCCCGGCGGCATGATGCGATTCGGCATCCCGGAATACCGGCTGCCGCGCACGCTGCTTCGTGCGGAAATCGACAAGATCCTGGCGCTCGGCGTGACGCTGAAACTCGGCACGCCGCTCACGTCCGACTACGGCCTCGCCCAACTCCGCGCCGACAACTTCGAGTCCGTCTTCCTGTCCGTCGGCGTCTCGCGCGGGCGCGACCTGAACATTCCCGGCTCCGACCTCGACGGCGTCGTGAAAGCCATCGACTACCTGCTCAACGTCAACCGCGGCTATCGCATGGACCTCGGCCGGCGCGTCGTCGTCATCGGCGGCGGATTCGTCGCGTTCGACGCGGCGCGCACCGCGCTCCGGCTCGGCCGCGAGGCCGACGTGGATGCGATGCGTGAGGAACTGGGCGGCGACAACGACTCCAACCTGAAGGAAGCCCTCGACTCCGCCCGCGCGGCCATCCGAGGCGGCGCCGCCGAGGTGACGATCGTGTCGCTGGAATCGCTCGAGGAAATGCCCGTGCTCCGCACGACTCAGGGGCACGAGGAATTCGAGGAGACGCAGAAGGAGGGCATCGCGTTCCTGCCGCGGCGCGGCCCGAGGCGTTTCCTCGGCGTCGATCGGCTGGCGGCCGTCGAACTGCGCGGCGTCCGGCGCGTCTTCGATGCGGATGGCCGTTTCGCTCCCGAGTATGACGAAGACGACGTGATCACGATCGAGGCGGAGTCCTGCGTGCTCGCCATCGGGCAGCAGGCCGACCTGTCGTTCCTGAAGCCCGCCGACGGCGTGGACCTCACGCCCGCGGGCACGATCAAAGTCGATCCGGCGACGCTGGCGACGTCCGCCTCCGGCATCTTCGCCGGCGGCGACGTGGCGTTCGGCCCGCGCAACCTGATTGAGGCTGTCGCCAACGGCAAGCGCGCCGCCGACTCCATCCATCGGCATCTCGCGGGCCCGCGCGCCCAACTGGTCGCGGAGATCGCGATTGAGAAGCTGCCCACGTCCCACTACCGGATGATGGCGGGGTTCGAGACGCTCAATCGCGAGGCGCCGCCCACGCTGCCGACCGACCGCCGCACGGGCATTACGGAGGTCGAAACCGGGTTCGCGCGCGAGCAGGCCGTGGCGCAGGCCGCGCGGTGCCTGGTCTGTCACGTCCAGACGATCTACGACCCCGAGAAGTGCGTGCTGTGCAACCGGTGCGTGGACATCTGCCCCGAATACTGCCTCGCCATCGTGCCCTTCGAGGATCTCGAGATCGACGACGAGACCCGCGCGGAGCTGCAGTCGCGCGCGCAGGCGAACGGCCTGCCGCTGTCGGCGATGGTCAAGGACGACGAGCGGTGCATCCGGTGCGGGCTGTGCGCCATCCGATGCCCGACGGACGCGATGACGATGGAGAAGTTCTCGATCACGGAACGCTGGACGGCCGCCGGGCCCGACGCGTCAGGAGAGTAGACATGGCCGAGAGTCACGAGACCGGAAAGCCCCACGTCGATCGGCGGGACTTCCTGTACAAGCTGGGCGCTGGCTGCGGGGTGGCCGCCATTGCGACCCAGGCCACCGCGTCGCTGCGGTCGCTCGTGCCGAACGTGTCCTACGATGCGCCCACCACGGTCAAGCTGGGCGCGCCGGCGGAATATCCGGACGGCCTCAAGTTCCTGCCCGATCAGCGGCTCTACGTCTTCCGCGAAGGCAACACGTTTCACGCCATCTCGGCGGTCTGCACCCATCTCGGGTGCACCGTGCGCGCCGTCGCGCTGTCGCAGGTGAAGACGGCGGACGTCGGCGGCAAGAAGACGCGGCTGACGCACGAGTTTCTCTGCCCGTGCCACGGATCGAAATACACGGGCGAGGGGACGAACTACGCCGGCCCGGCGCCGAAGCCCCTGACGTGGTACCGGCTGTCGGTGGCGACCGATGACGGCCAGTTGGTCGTGGATCTGGCGGACGAAGTCGATCACGCGTTCCGTTTCACGCTCTGAGGAGATCCGAATGTCGCTGATCGCGCGCGCGCGCAAACTGGTGGTTCGGGACGCGGACGAGGCCGCGGCGCCGGGCGTCCATCCCACGCCGTTCTGGTCCGTGCGGCCGAAGTCGGACCGCGAATCGGGCGAGGCCATCACGTCGAACTTCCTGCTGCACTGGTTCCCGGCCAAGGTGTCGAAGGCGTCGCTCGACTGGAACTATTCGTTCTGGCTGGGCACCGTGTCCGCGGCGCTGCTGCTCCTGCTGACGCTGTCCGGGCTGCCGCTGCTGTTCCTGTACGTGCCGTCGGTCGAGCGCGCCTACCAGTCGGTGAAGGACATCGAGTTCGTCATTTCCTTCGGATCCTGGATTCGCGCCGTGCATCGCATCTCCGCACACCTGATGGTGGTCGCGGTCTTCCTGCATCTGGTGCGCGTCTTCCTGACGGGCGCGTACAAGAACGGCACGGGGCGCGGCCAGCGGCGGCAGGTCAACTGGGTGCTCGGCGTCGTCATGCTGCTGCTGACGCTGTTCCTGTCGTTCACCGGCTACCTGCTGCCGTGGGACCAGCTGGCGTACTGGGCGGTGACGGTCGGCACGAACATCGCCGCGTCGGTGCCGTCGGTCGGCCCGCAGGTTCGCGAGCTGCTCATCGGCGGCCGGACGATCGAGCAGGCGACGCTCATCCGCTTCTACGTGCTGCACGTCTTCTTCCTGCCGCTCGGCCTCGGCGTGCTGTTCGCGTATCACATGTGGCGGATCCGGAAGGATGGCGGCCTGGCGAAGGCGGATCATGACGCCCGGCTCGCGACGCCCGCGCCCACCGCGCCCGTGAAGACGAAGACCTACATGCTGCTCGGCGTGGCGCGCGGCGCGACCCCGGGCGTGCGCGCGTCCTCGCTCGAGGCGCCGGACACGACGGTCAACGCGGTCCCCGACCTGGTGCGACGCGCGTGGATCGTCACGCTGGCCACGATCGCGCTCATCAGCATCGCCTCGGTGTTCATCGCCTCGCCGCTCGAGGAGCCCGCCAACGCGCTGCTGACGCCGAACCCGGCCAAGGCCCCGTGGTACTTCCTCTGGCTGCAGGAGATTGTGACGATCACGACGATTCACATCGGATCGTTCACGATCAACGGCGCCTTCATCGGCGGCGTCGTGCTGCCCGGCCTCCTGCTCACGGCGCTGACGGCGTGGCCGTGGCTCGACACGAGCCCGCTGGCGGCTGCCGGCGTCTGGTTTCCGCGCGACCGCCGCACCCAGAACATCGTGTTCCTCGTGATCGTGGCGCTGGTGATGCTGCTGACGTTCATCGGCACGTTCATGCGCGGGCCCTACTGGCAGATCTACTGGCCGTGGCAGCCGTGGCTGTCGATTCCGTCGAGGATTTGAGATGGAACAGCGCACCAACTCCCCGTATCCGAAGATCGACCGGCCGGTGCTGGCGATCCTGGGCGCCATCCTGGTGCTGTCCACGGTGTTGTTCTGGTGGGCGGACCGGTCGCACGACTGGCGCTATTACCAGTACGCGTTCCGGCAGCAGGTGTCCGACAAACTCGGCGCCGGCCGCGCGGCGATTGTGCCGAGCGGGCTCCAGCAGATTCGGGTCGCCGATCTCGGCCGCGCCGATCGGTGCACGACCTGCCATCAGGCCGTGACGTGGAAGGGCTTCGAGAAGGCCGAGGAGCCGCTCCGCACCCACCCGGTCGAGCCGCTCAAGAACCATCCGATCGAGAAGTACGGCTGCACCTCCTGCCACGGCGGGCAGGGCTGGGCGGTGGACACGCTGGCCGCCCACGGCGAAGTGGCGCACTGGGAAGAGCCGCTGCTCAGTCGATCGCTCGGCACGGCGTACTCGCTGGCTGGCGACAAGGGCGCGTTGATCCAGATGAACTGCAACGTCTGCCATCGCTACGACCGCGAGACGCCGGGCATGGCGGCGATCAACCTGGCGAAGAAGGCCGTCAACGAGCGCGGGTGCCGCGCCTGCCACGTGATCAACGGCTACGGCGGCACGATCGGCCCCGACCTCACCGACGTCGGCGACAAGGCGCCCGAGCAGTACGACATGAAGCGGCTCAGCGGCCAAACCACGGCGTTCGCCTGGCACGTCGCCCACTTCAAGAATCCCAAGTCGGTGACGTCCGATACGGTCATGCCGAACTTCAGCCTGTCCACCGAACAGGCCCAGGCGCTCTCGATGCTGGTGTTGTCGTGGCGCCGGGTGGCGGTGCCCGCGGCGTACCTGGCCGGCGCGCCGCGCACCGATCCGCGCACGCCGGAGGAAATCAAGGCGGAGCAGGACATGAAGACCGGTCCGGGCGCGTGGTTCGTGACGACCGGTTGTTTCGTGTGTCATTCCATCTCGGCCCTGGGCGTCAAGAGCGCCGCGCAGATCGGGCCTGATCTCTCGACCGCGGTCGAGGACGTGCAAAGCCGGTTCGGCCGCACCCTCGACGACTTCCTGCGGCAGCCGACGGGCACGATGGCCGTCGTGCTCTCGCGCCAGATCATCCTGACACCCGACCAGAAGACCGTCGCCATCCAGAAGCTTCGCGAAGCGTTCGAGATTCACCAGAAGACCAAAACCGCCGGCGCGCCGGTGCGTAAGAACTGAGGAGCCACGCCATGACCCGATCCCGTCCGTTGACCATCCTGCTGAGTCTGTCCGCCCTGGTGGTGCTGATCACCCTGGCCTCCATGTGTGCCCCGAAACCGCCAGACCGGAAAGCCGGCGGCGGCGGCACGTCCGACACCGCGCTGGCCGCCGAGAAGACCTACGTGGCGCCCGGCGACCTCGACGAGTACTACCTGTTCTCGTCGGGCGGACATTCCGGCCAGGTGTACGTCTACGGCATCCCGTCGATGCGCCACATCTCGACGATTCCGGTGTTCACGCCGTATCCCGCGACCGGCTACGGGTTCGACGACGACACCAAGAAGATGCTGGGCGATCTGACCTGGGGCGACGCGCATCATCCCGCGCTCAGTGAAACGAAGGGCGACTACGACGGCCGATGGCTGTTCATCAACGACATGAACGGCCGCGTGGCGCGCATCGACCTGCGCGACTTCAAGACGAAGCAGATCATGGGCCCGGTGCCGAACGTGTCCGGCAACCACTCGTCCACCTTCGTGACGCCCAACTCCGAATACGTCGTCATGGGTTCGCGGTTCTCGATTCCGTTCCCGAAGGGCACGGTCGTCGGCCTCGACAAGGTACGCCACCGACTACAACGGCAGCGTGACCGGCATCAAGATCGATCCGAAGTCGGGTGAGATGAGCTTTGGCTGGCAGATTAAGCTGCCGCCGTTCGACTACGACCTGGGCGACGCCGGCAAGCTGGCGTCGGATGGGTACGTGTTCTTCACGTCGTACAACACCGAGCGCGCGACGGGCAAGCTGGAAGTGACCTCCACACAGCGCGACCGCGACTACATCGCGATGGTGGACTGGCGCATGGCCGAGAAGCTCGCGGCCCAGGGCGACCTGATCGGCGGCGTGAAGATGATCAATCCCGCCAAGTTCCCCGGCCTCGTGTACTTCCTGCCGTGCGGCAAGTCGCCCCACGGCGTGGACGTGTCGCCCGACGGCAAATACATCATTGGCTCCGGCAAGCTCCAGGGCGTCACCACCGCGTTCAACTTCGAGAAGATCCAGACGGCGATCCGCAACAAGGATTTCTCGGGCGAAGAGGACGGCATCCCGGTCCTGAAGTACGAGTCGATCAAGGACGCGGAGGTCGAGGTCGGCCTCGGCCCGCTGCACACGCAGTTCGGCCCGGACGGCTACGCCTACACCTCGCTGTTCGTGGACAGCGCCGTGGCCAAGTGGAAGCTCGGCACCTGGGAAGTCGTGGACAAGATCCCCACGTCCTACGCCATCGGCCATCTCGCGGCGGCCGAAGGCGACACGGTCAGCCCGGACGGCAAGTACCTCGTCGCGCTGAACAAGCTGTCGCACGGACGGCACCTCTCGGTGGGCCCGTCGCAGCCGGAGTCGTCGCAGCTCATCGGCATCGACGAGGAGAAGATGAAGCTCCTCTACGACGCGTTCACGGAGCCCGAGCCGCATTATGCCCAGATCGTGAAGGCCGACAAGATTCACCCGATCGAGGTGTATCCGAAGGAAGAGAATCATCATCCGCTGGCGGTCTGGGACGTCAAGGATGCCGGCGTGACGCGCAACGGCAACAAGGTCACCGTCAAGATGGTGGCCGTCCGTTCGACGCTCACACCCACGACCTTCGACGTGAAGGAAGGCGATGAGGTCACGATTGCCATCACCAACATCGAACAGACGACCGACGAACTGCACGGGCTCGGCATCCTCGACTACAACATCAACATCGTCGTGGATCCCGGCGAGACGAAGACCGTCACGTTCAAGGTCACCAAGAAGGGCGTGTTCCCGTATTACTGCACGAACTTCTGCTCCGCGCTGCATCAGGAAATGCAGGGATACCTGATTGTGCGCTAAGCGCACAATCAGGTATCCCTATTGATCTAGACGATCTATTGATCTATTGGTCTAATTGGGGTCGCGCCCTCAAATAGATCAATAGATCAATATCGCAATAGGAAATACAGAGAGGCCCCATGCATTCGTTCTTCGAACGCCTCAATGACCGGTTTGCGTCCACGCTCGACCTGGGGCCGAGGCTGATGCTGGGCGTCGCGGGGCTGCTGCTCGTGGGCATCTTCCTGTTTCCGTTATGGAATTTGACGATGTACGCGCCGCAGTATCCCGAGGGCCTGCGGCTGGACATCTACAGCTACAAGCTCGAGGGCGGCAATCACGGCCAGGACGTGAAGGAAATCAACATCCTGAATCACTATATCGGGATGCGCGACTTGATCGAGGATGACTTCACCGAGTTCAAGTGGCTGCCGTTCGTCGTCGGCGCGCTGGCCTTGCTGTACCTGCGCGCGGCCGTCATCGGCACGGTGAGGCAGGTGCTCGACGTGCTGGTCCTGAATCTCTACTTCTCAGCGTTCGCCCTGTGGTCGTTCTCCCATCGGCTCTATCAGTACGGGCACACGCTCGCGCCCACGGCAGCGGTGAAGGTCGCGCCCTTCATGCCGCCGGTGTTCGGCGGCAAGCAGCTCGCCAACTTCACCGTGTACTGGTACCCCGGCCTGGCGTCCTGGGGGATGGGAGTCTCGACGCTGCTGGTGATCGTGGCCATGGTGCTGGCGTGGCGCGCGAGCCGCGCGGGCACGGTTGCGACGGCGGCTGGTGTCAGCGAGGCTCGCGGATGAAGGTGGCCCGGGTATGGCCAGCGGCGTGGATCGTGATCGCCGCGGCGGCCGCCGGCGGCACGGTGGCCGCCATTGAGGCGCGGCAACCGCAAGCTGCTCAGGACCAAACGGCGGGGCATGTTTCGACGCCCGGTGCGATCGAAGGGCGGCCGGAGGGCCGCGCGGTGTCCGTCCTGCAGGCCCGGATCGATGCCGCGGCCGCACACGCCACGATCGACGTCGGACCCGGCACCTACGACGGTGATCTGCTCATCGACAAACCGGTTCATCTGAAGGGGAGCGGCCGCCCGTTGCTGCGCGGGTCGGGCAGCGGCAGCGTCGTGCGCGTGCGCGCCGACGATGTCATCGTCGACGGATTCGACATCGACGGGCGAGGCGGCGGCGACCTGGGCCGCGACTCGTCGGGCGTGCACATCACCGGCCACCGTGTTACCGTGCGCGACTGCGTCATTCACGACGCACTCTTCGGGATCTACTTGCGGGAAGCGGATGGCGCGCGCATCGAAGGCAACCAGGTCCACGGCATTCACGGCAAGAAGGCCGGCGAGAAGGGGTCCGGCATTCACGTGTGGAACACGGACGGCTTCGCACTCGTCCGCAACGATGTGCGCGACGTGCGAGACGGTCTCTATATTCAGTCGTCGCCGCACGGCGTCACCACGGGCAACACGGCCAGCGACCTGCGCTACGGGCTGCACTACATGTTCTCCGACGACAACGTGTTCGAGGACAACCGCTTCGAGAACGGCGCGGCTGGCGCGGCGCTGATGTATTCGAGCCGGCTGACGTTCCGCCGAAACCGCTTCGTGCACAACCGGGGCTTCGCGTCGGTCGGCCTGCTGCTGAAGACCTGCGACGACGTGCTGGCGGAGGACAACCTGATTGCAGACAACGCGCGAGGCCTGTTCCTGGAGGGCGCGGCCCGGAACGTGTTCCGGCGCAACATCATTGCCGAGTCGGACGTGGCGCTCGTGCTCTACGATTCCAACACCGGCGTGCGGTTCGAGGGGAACAGCTTCGTGGCCAATCTCTCGCCGCTGCAACTGGTGGGACGCCGGACCGATACGGTGGTGCGCGGCAACTACTGGTCCGACCACGGCCAGCCCGATCTGGACGGCGACGGCGTGGCCGATCGGTCCTACCGCCTGTCGAGCGCCTTCGATCACCTTCGCGGCAACCTGACGGCGGCCGATCTGTTCGCGCAGGGCGTCGCGGCCCACGCGCTCGGTGCGGCCGAGCGCACGTTCCCCGTGATCGATCTGGTTCCGGTGGTCGACGCCGCGCCGCTCGCGCACCCGCCGACCCTGAGCGCGGTCCCGACCGAGTCGCCGCGGGCGGGAACGGGCCGATCGACGTCGGGTCTCGGACTGTCGGCCGTGGCGCTGCTGGCCGGCGGCTGGGCCGGCGTGGTCGGATACCGCGGGCGCCGGTTCCGCGGAGGCCGGCCATGATTCGGTTCGACGGCTTCAACAAACGGTTTGGCAACCACGAGGCCGTCATCGACCTGACGCTGGCGATCGCGGCCGGCGAGGCCGTGGCGCTGCTGGGCCCGAATGGTTCTGGGAAGACGACGTCGATCAAGGCGGCGGCCGGGCTCATCTGGCCGAGCGGGGGTGCGGTTCGCCTGGGCACGCCGGGCCGGCTGGCCACGGAGCCGTCGGCGCGGCGGATCGCGTCGTTCCTGCCGCAGCGCGTGTCGTTTCCCGACGCGTTGTCTGGGCGTGAGGTCGTCGAGTTCTACCGCCAGTTACGCGACCTCGAACCGGGCCGCAGCCGCGAGGTGCTGAAGTTCGCGTCGCTGAACGGATCGGCCGACCGGGCGGTGGGCACGTACTCGGGCGGCATGGTGCAGCGGCTGGGTCTGGCGGTCGCGATGCTGCCGGACGCGCCGATCCTGCTGCTCGACGAACCGACGGCGTCGCTCGATCCCGACGGCATCGCGGCGTTCTATGCGCTGCTCGATCGGCGCCGGCAGACGGGCGCGACCGTGTTGTTCAGCTCGCATCAGATGGGGGACGTGGAGCGGCTGGCCGATCGGTTCGCGGTGCTCGTGAATGGACGCCTCGTGGCGCAGTTCACCCAGCGCGAACTGGCGGCGCGGCTCGCCGACCGCGGCGTGATGCGCGTGCGGCTCGAGCGGGCCATCGAGGGCGTGCTCGCGCGCGTGCGAGAGCTGTCGCCGCGCGCGGTGGCGGCGCATGACGAGATCATCGTGCCCGGCAGCGCCACGTCCCGCGCCGAGGTCATCGAGGCCATTCGAAATGCGGGCGGTGTCATCGCCGGTCTCACGGCCGAAGAAGGGCGTCTGGACCGCTTCTATCAGGAACTCGTCGACGCGGGAGGGCCGTCATGATCCGCGGCGTGTTCCTGCCTGGCCGGCGCGCGCGATCGCGGATCGTGGCCGCCTGTCTGGCCGTGGTCGCGGCGTCCGCCTGTGCACGGCAGGCCGTGCCCGGCGAACTCGACACCGCCAACACGGCGTGCCGGTTCTGCCGCATGGAGGCTTCCGACGTGCATTTCGCCGCGCAGATTGCCGCGCCTGGCGCCGAGCCGGTGTTCTTCGACGACATCGGCTGCCTCCGCGATTACCTCAAGCAGGCCGGGGTGCAGGTGCCGGCGGGCGCGGTCGCTTTTGTCGCCGATCACCGCACCGGCGCGTGGGTGCGCGCGTCGGACGCTGTCTTCACGAAGCCCGCGCATCTCGACACGCCGATGGGCGGCGGCATCATCGCCCATGCGAACGAGGACTCGCGGCGGCAGGATTCCGCGGCTGCCGGCGGCGCGACGGTAACGGCGGCCGGGATCTTCGGCGCCGCGGGCCCGCCGCACGGAGGGCGACCATGACGACGGACTCGCGCCAACTCTGGCTGTTCGCTCAGCACGAACTCGTGCTGGCCGTGCGATCGCGGTGGCTGCAGACGTTCGCCGCGGTCTTCGCCGGGCTCGTCCTGCTGGTCTCGGCGTCGGGCTTCATCCTGTCCGGCGGCCATGGCGTGCAGGAGTTCTCGCGCACCACGATCTCGCTGGTGGAGCTCGTGCTGTTGATCATTCCGCTCACGGCGATCACGTTCGGCGTGACGCAACTCACGCCGGATCGCGGCGCGGCCGAGATGCTCTTCTCGCAGCCGGTGGCGCGGTCGGTCGTCCTCGTCGGACGGGTGACCGGCCTGTTTCTGGCGCTTGTCGGCGCGCAGACGATCGGTTTCGGCGCCGCGGGGCTGGTGGTGTTTTCCCAGGCCGGGGCGTTCGGCGTGTGGGGGTTTGCCGGCGTGATGCTGAGCGCGGCCCTGCTGACCGGCGTGTTTCTGGCGCTGGCCGCCCTGATCGCCGCGGGCGCCACGAGCCGGCGCCGGGCGCGCGTGCTCGCTGTCGCGCTCGTCGTGTGGTTCGTGTCGGTCGTGCTGTTTGACGCGGCCGCGCTCGGCGTGGCCAGCCTGCTGGGATCCGGCGACGCGTCGCGCCTGCTGATCCTCGCGGTCTTTGCCAATCCGGTCGATGCGGCCCGCACCGGGGCGTTGCTCGCCGCCAGCGGCACGACGGCATTCGGCGCCGCGTCGCTCGCGTTCTTCCGGTTCACCGGCGGCGCCGGAGCCGCCGCCGTCCTGCTCGGATTGTCGCTGCTGATCTGGATGACCGCGCCGCTCGCCCTCGCCGCGCGCCGCCTGCGGAAAAGCGACATCTAGCCCGAGACCCCGTCCGTACCCGTCGCACCCGTCGTCACCTGTCGTCACCTGTCGTCACCTGTCGTCACCCGTCTACGACTCCGCGATCGACTTCAGCGTCTCCATGTCGAGGATGACGAACGCATCCTTGTCCGTGCGGATCACGTTGTCCTTGTTCCACCGGCTCATGATGCGGATGGCCGTTTCGATCGTGGTGCCGGTCAAATCCGCCAGTTCCTGCCTCGAGAGCGGCATCGCCACCACGGTGCCGCCGCGCGCGGGATCCGTGCGGCCCATTTCGGCGCCCAGTTTCAGGAAGAGACGGGCGAACCGGGTTTCCACCCGGCCGCCCGTCAACTCGGTCAACCGGCGCGTCAGTTCCATCAGCCGATGCGTGAGGCCGAGGAGGACGCTTCGAACCAGCGACGGGTGTGCCTCGAGCAACGCAAAGAAGTCCCGGCGCGGGATCATCAGGCATTCGGTCGGCTCGAGGGCGATCGCGGAGGCGGGAAACGGCGCGCCTTCATACACCGCCACCGCGCCGAGCGGATCGCCCGGGCCGAAGATCTCCAGGATGATCTCCTTGCCGGCCGGCGTGATCCGGAACACTTTCACGCGTCCGCTCAGGACAATCGGGAAGTAGTCGGACGGCTGGCCTTCTTCGAACACGTGGGCATCGCGGTCCAGATGGCGGACGCGCGCGACCGCCAGCAGGCGCTGCCGATCTTCGGCGGAAACCCGCCGGAACATCGGAATGGCCCGAAGGAGATCGTCAGCGGGTTGCATGCGCGCAGCAGTCTAACACCCGATGGCGCGGTGGGCGGCTCCGCCACTCGAGGCTAGACGGCCTGTCGCTCGAGATCGAGCGTGCGCGGGAACAGGATGTCGTTCTCGAGGCAAATGTGCCTCTCGAGGTCTTCGTCGAAGCGGGCCAATTGCCGGTAACACTCCCGGCCGCCGTCGTCGGCCGCCGCCGGCGCCCGGTACGACTCCGTTTCACGCCGCAAGCCGGCCAGCAACTGCCGGACATGCGCATGCTCGCTTTCCATCGCCCGGATGGGGTGCAGCAGCGTGGCGAACGCCGCCGCGGGCGCGGCCCGCTGCTGCCGCTTCGCCCGCGCCATGTCCCGGATGGCCGGGAAGAGGATGTGTTCCTCCTTGGCCATGTGCGACTCGAGTTCGTGCGCGAGTTCTTGGAACAGCGCGTGGATCTTCAGCAGGGGGGCGTGGGCGGCGCCCCAGCGGTCCACCGAGACCTCCAGCGCCTGGCGCAGCGCGGGAATGGCGCCCTGCACGTAGCGGTGGTGCCGATCGACGATGTGGTTGGCCAGGTCGTCCAGGGCCCAGTCCGGCGCGCCCAGCCGCGTGAAGTCGAAGGCGTCGCCCATGGTCCCTCCCACTGTAGGGGCCCTGCCGGCGTCAGGGTATGACGGTCGTCATAAAGGAACTGGAGAACGGGGAACTGGAGAACTGGGGAACAGTTCCCCGTTCCCAGTTCCCCGTTCCCGTCGTTCCAGGCACTCCGCCAGTCCATGTCCCTGTCGCTGTCGGATTACGCGGTCATCGGCCTGTACCTGGTCGCGATCACGGTGTTCGGCTCCTGGTTCGCGAAGTTCCAGAAGACGACGCGCGACTATTTCCTGGCGGACCGGTCGTCGCCGTGGTGGGCGATTTGCTTCACGATTGTCGCCACCGAAACGAGCACGCTGTCGTTCATCGGCGTTCCGGCACAGGCCTACGCCGGCAGCATGGTCTTCCTGCAACTGGCGCTGGGCTACGTCATCGGCCGCCTCATCGTGAGCGCGATCTTCATTCCCGCGTACTTCCGCGGCGAGCTCGTCACGTCGTACGAACTGCTGCAGCGGCGGTTCGGCGCCCCGGTGAAAACGGCGGCGTCCGGCATCTTCCTCATCACGCGGTCGCTCGCCGACGGCATCCGGCTCTTCGCGACCGCGCTGGTCATCGCCGTCGTCACCGGCATGCCGGTGACGTGGACCGTGATCCTGCTCGGCACCGCGATGATCATCTACACCGTGCGCGGCGGCGCCTCGGCGGTCATCTGGACGGACGTGGTGCAGATGTTCGTGTACATCGGCGGCGCGCTGGTCGTGTTTGCCGCGCTGCTGCAGCGCATTCCCGGCGGCTGGGCGGAAGTCGTGTCGGCCGGATCGGCGGCGGGGAAGTTCGCCGTGCTGAATGCCTCGACCGATCCGACGGCGGTGTACACGATCTGGGCCGGCGTGGTCGGCGGCATCGCGCTGACGCTGGCGACGCACGGGACCGATCAGTTTCTGGTGCAGCGGCTGCTGTCGGCCCGGTCCGCGCGCGAGGCCAGCGCCGGCCTCATCCTGAGCGGCGTGATCGTGTTCGCCCAGTTCGCGCTGTTCCTGCTGATCGGCGTCGCGCTGTTCACGTATTACCAGCACGTGCCGGCGCCGGCGCTCGGCCGCCCGGACGAGATTCTGCCGGCGTTCGTCGTCCATGCGCTCACGGGCGGCGTGGCGGGGTTCATTGTCGCGGCCATCGTGGCCGCCGCGCTGTCGCCGTCGCTGAATGCGATGGCCGCGGTGACGGTCAGGGACTTCTACGTCCCATTCGTGCGGCCGGGCGCGACCGATGCGCAGATGATGCGGCTGGCGCGACAGTCGACGATCGCCTGGGGCATCGTGCAGGTCGGCGTCGCCGTTGGCGCGCAGTGGATGGACCGATCCGTGCTGGACGCCGGCCTGGCGGTGCTCTCATTGTCGGCCGGCCCCGTGCTGGGGGCTTTTCTGGTGGGCGTCTTCACGACGCGCGTGAACGCGAGGTCGATGCTGATCGGCATGGCCGCCGGCGCGGTCGTGCTCGGCGCGTCTGTGGTGGACGAGCGCCGTGGCGTGGACGTGGTACGCATTTAGTGGCGCCGCGGTGACCTCGATATGTGCCGTGGCGGCGCAGGCAGGTCAGCCGGCAGGTCAGAGGTCAGAGGTCAGAAGTCAGAGGTAGGGTCGAACGTCCACACGCACTGGAAGGTCACTTGACACGCTTGCGAAGGCGCGTCCAGACTGCTCGTAGCGCTGACCTGGCGAAGGTGCGGCGTGGCCGCCGCCCTCGCTTGCGTCCTCCGCAGCGCAGCCCGCGCCGCCCGCGCCGCCAGCGCGGTGCCACACCCCATGAGACTGCTGCCACGTTACACGACGAGCCGGCTCATTCTCGCGCTGACGGTCATCGTCGCGCTGGTGTCCGGGGTGTCGGCGTACCTGGCCGCGCGGGTCCAGGAGAAGGCGCTCCTCGACGAAATGGTGACCGGCGCCGATCAGCTCTCGCACAGCATCACCGCCGCCACCTGGCAGGCCATGCGCGCCGACCGGCGCGACGACGCGTACGAGATCATGCAGTCCATCGCGCACGAGCAGGGGATCGAGAGCATCCGGATCTTCAACAAGGAAGGTCTCGTCGCCTTCTCGACCGATCCCACGGCCGCCGCCCGCGTGGACATGAATTCCGAGGCGTGCTTCCTCTGCCACGCCCGCCAGGCCCCGCTCGTGCGCCTCGACACCAAGTCGCGCACACGGGTGTTCCCGGGCCTCGACGGCCGCCGGAAGCTCGCGATGGTGACCCCGCTGTACAACGAGGCGGCGTGCACCAACGCCGCCTGCCACGCGCACCCGGCGGAGCGGCGCGTGCTCGGCGTCCTCTACGTGGCCATGGACGTGGAGCCGGTTGACCGGCAGGTCTCAGCCGTCCGCTGGAGCGCGATGGCGTGGGCCGCGGTCCAGACACTGCTCATCGGGCTCCTCATCGTGGTCTTCACACGCCACGTGGTGAGCCGGCCCATTCGTATCCTCATCCGCGGCACCCAGGCGGTCGCGGCCATGGACCTCGACCGGCGGATCGAGATCAAGACCAGCGATGAATTCGGCGAACTCGCGAGGGCGTTCGACCTCATGCGGCAGCGGCTCAAGGCGGCGCTCGCCGAGATCAACGACTTCACCCACGTGCTCGAGGACCGGGTGAAAGAGCGCACGCGTCAGCTCGGGTTCGCCGAACGCAAGTTGATCCAGAGCGACCGCATGGCGTCCCTCGGTCAACTCGCGGCGAGCGTGGCCCACGAGATCAACAACCCCATCGCCGGCGTCCTGAACTTCAACATGCTCATGGAGCGGCTCCTGAAGGCGGACGGCATCCCGGCCGGGCGCCTCCCCGACTTCCAGAGGTACGTCCGCGCGAGCGTCACCGAACTGGAGCGTGTGGGGCGGATTGTGTCCGATCTGCTCGCCTTCTCCCGGCAGTCCTCGCCGGTCCGGACCGATGCCGACCTGACCGCGATCGTGAACCAGACGGTGGCGGTCCTCAGCCACAAGTTCGAGCTTGCCGGCGTGCGCCTCAACCTCCGTCTGGCCGATGGGTTGCCGCCCCTGCGGTGCGATGCGTCCCAGATTCAGCAGGTCGTCGTGAATCTGGTCATGAACGCCGTGGAGGCGTCTCGAGCCGGCGGCGTCGTCGATGTGTCGACCGAGAGCCTCCCGGCGGAGGGGGCGGTCGAACTCGTGGTCAGCGACTCAGGGGTGGGCATCCCGGAAGAGAACCTGGCGCGCGTCTACGAACCCTTCTTCAGCACGAAGGGGGAGGGCAAGGGCGTCGGTCTGGGGCTCGCGGTGGTCTACGGCATCGTCCATGGGCATGGAGCCACGATTGACGTCTCGAGCGCCCCAGGGGAGGGCGCGACCTTCCGGGTCCGCTTTCCTCTCGCGGCGCGCGCGGCGGTCTCCGGAAGCGCGGCCGTCACTGACGCATCGGCCGACTCGGGAGCGCGGCCTTGATCTCCCCGATTTACACGGCTCCGGACGATGCCGTGGAGGCGGCCGTGCTCGACACCCTGGAGACCCGAGTGTCCGCCGCGTTCGGGTTCGCGGTCCGGAGGCTCGCGCGCGCGCGGCCTCCCGAGGGGGCGTGGAACGCCAGCCGCGGGCAATACGACGCGGCGGAACTGCTGCGGGCGGTCGCCATCTGCGCCCCGGTCGATTCGGCGCGCGTGCTCGGCGTCACGTCGCGAGACATCTACCTTCCGGGGCTGTCCTTCGTGTTCGGCCAGGCGCAGCTCGAGGGCCGCGCGGCCCTGGTGTCTCTGGCCCGCCTCCAGCAGGAGTTCTACGGCTTCGCGCGCGACACGCAGCTCCTGATGACGCGCGCGTGCACGGAAGCGGTCCACGAACTCGGGCACACATTCGGCCTCGTCCATTGCCGGGATCCCCGCTGCGTGATGTCGCTCTCGACGGACGTGAACCAGGTGGATGCGAAATTCCCGGAGTTCTGCGGATCCTGCCGGATCCTGCTCCACGAGAGCACCGGCATGGCCGCCCTCTCCCGCGAGTCCTTGCGTGACGAAGAGAAGCACCCATGAAGAACCAGTGGCACATCCTGATCGTGGACGACGAGGCTGTCATGCGCGAGTCGCTGGTCGCCTGGCTCCAGGAGGACGGTTACGTCGTCGATACGGCGGCGTCGGGGCGCGAAGCGATCGCCAAGGCGGCGGAGAAGGACTACGTCGCCTACTGTGTTGATCTCAAGATGCCGCCCGGCATCGACGGGATCGAGACCATGGCGGAGATTCGCAAGATCCGCCCTGACGCGGCGGTGCTGATCATCACGGCCTACGCCACCGTCGACACGGCGATCACCGCGATGAAGGAGGGCGCGGTCGATTACCTCGTCAAGCCGTGCAATCCCCGCGAGATCTCCCTGGTCATGGAGCGGCTCATCCGCGTCAAGACGATCGAGCGCGAGAACCAGGTCCTCCGCCACAAGCTCACCGGCCAATACGCGTTTCAGAACATCGTCAGCCGGAACCCGAAGATGCTGGCCTTGCTGGAGGTCGTCCGCAACGTCGCCGGCTACCGCTCGACGGTCCTCATTCGCGGCGAGAGCGGCACGGGCAAGGAGCTCTTCGCGAAAGCCCTGCACCAGTGCGGGGATCGCGCGGCCGGACCGTTCGTCGCGGTCTCGTGCGCCGCGCTGACGGAGACGCTGCTCGAGTCCGAGTTGTTCGGCTACGAGAAGGGCGCCTTCACCGGCGCGCAGGAGCGCCGCCGGGGCAAGTTCGAACTGGCGGACGGCGGCACGTTGTTCCTCGATGAGATGGGGGACATCTCGCCGAAGCTCCAGACCGACCTGTTGCGCGTGTTGCAGGAACGGCGCTTCTTCCGGGTCGGCGGGTCGGTGGAGGTGGAGGCGGACGTCCGCGTGATCGCCGCCACCCATGTGGATCTCGAGGCCGCCATCCGCGACGGCCGTTTCCGGCAGGATCTCTTCTACCGGCTGAACGTGATCGAGATCCACGTGCCCCCGCTCCGGGAGCGATTGGAGGACATCCCCTTGCTGGTGCGGCACTTCATCGAACAGCTCTCACTCGAGCTGGGCAAGGAGGTGGCGGGCATTTCGGACGCGGCGATGCGGGTGCTCATGGCGCACGACTGGCCGGGCAACGTGCGGCAGCTCGAGAACGCGATCGAGCGGGCGATCATCAGCAGCCGCGAAGGCGTGCTCTCCGAGCCCGACTTCGCGTTCCTCGCCCGTCCGTCGAGCGCGGAGCCGGATGCGCTGTCGCTCGGGTCGATGACGCTCGAGGAGATCGAGCGGCATGCGATCGCGACCACGCTGCGAAAGACCCAGGGCAACGTGAAGGAGGCCGCCGCGGTGCTCGGCATCGACCGGTCCACGCTCTACGACAAGCTCAAGCGCTACGACATCCCCAACCCGCACGGATCCTGAGAAATGCAGGCCGGGGCTTCAGCCCCGGCGTGTCTGCCGGCCCTGAAGGGCCGGCCTACATGCGCGCGCCGCTGAAGAACAGGCTGAAGACCTCCAGGAGTTCGGTGCGCTCGAGGTGTTGCGCGAGCGCTGAGGACACCTCGCCGCCATCGCCCGCGACCGGCCCCAGGTGGCTGCTACGGCGTGACGCGATCGCCTGAACGTGCTGCAACAGCCGCCTGACCTCTGAGGCCATCCAGGTCTCGGCGTCCGGCCCCCGGCGCAGCCTGACCGTGCGCGCGGCGACACCGGTCCCTCTGTGCGGCTTGAGACTCCAGCCTTCATAGAGCCACCCGCGACCATACGGATCGTCGGTGAGGTTGTCGAGGTGGCGTCGAAGCGCGCGGTTGACGCCGGTGATATCGAGGGGCTGCGGGAAGACGAGCGGCAGTGTGGTGCCGGCGACCGTGAGCACGAGGCTCGGCGCGCCAGGGCCGCACGCCGACAGGAAGGTCACCTCGTCCACCGCGCCAAGCACGCGTGCCAGGAACGCGTCGACGCCCACGTGACAGCTGCCGTCCGGCCCCTCGTCGATCCACATGTGATTCGGCGCGAGCGCGACACCCGGAGCGACGGGGATCTCGGCGGCGCCCAGCGGCCGCCCGTCCGGCGACGCGGCGCGACCACCCGTCGCGGCTGGAGGACGCGGACAGGCGCGTTCGAGGAAGAACTCGCAGTAGCGATGGGAGTCCGCGAGGCAGCTGCGGACGGCCAGCGGGGTCCGGGGAATGAGCTTGCACGGAGCGGCCGCGCACGAGCACGCGAATATCTCGTCGAGGAAGGGGCACGGGTCGCCGGACCCGGCGACGGGTTGGGCCGCCTGGTCCCTGCGGTCAAGCGGCGCGTCCCGCCGCGGCACCCACGCGCAGGACCGCCAGGCATCCGTCGAGCAGCACTGATCCTGCATGGCGATGTCGCGGATCGGGACGAGCTTGCGGAAGGGCGCGAGCCGGCAGCACTGCGCGTTCACTTCCACGAGGAACGGGCACCGCGTCGATGCGACCTGCGGCCCTTCTTTCTGGTGCGGCGTCATCTGACTGCCCTCCGAGCGCGAAGGAGTCCGGAGGCGGTCGTGAGTCGTCTCAATCTTTCCGTCCGCGGCCCTTGCGCTTGTCCAGCGCGATCGGCTCGCCGCCGTCGGCCATCGTCGGGCCGAGGCCGTCGAGCGAGACCGTGTAGAGGTCGGCTGTGTGCCGACGCTCTTCGCGGCGCATCCGACGCACTTCCCGGACGCCCACGAACAGAATCCAGCCTGCGAACACGAGCGCAACGCCGAGCGTCATGAGGCCGGCGACAGGAAATTCTTGGCCGAACATGTGGCACCTCCAAAGCGGGCGTTCGGGTGCGTCCCCGGTGGGGCTCGCTTCTGCCGAGACGCCAGTGCAAGGCCTGTGCCCTGGAAGGATCTCCGCGACAGTCGAATCGTTCCATTGATGGCCAGTGCGCCTGTCGGGCTTCCCGACACGCGCCGTCGGCAAGTCCGACACGACGCAGGCGTTCGATCCCGCGCGATGCGGCGCTGCGGCGTCGGAGACGAATTGGGCCGTGGCCCGGTCCTTGCTTTCTCCGGCAGTGACCGCGCAGTTCGAGCGCGCGGGTTCGACGCCAGGTAAGAAGGAGCGCCATGACCAGCAGACGAAATTTCTTGAGAGGCGCCGGGATGATCGGGGGAGCGTCACTGGCCCTCGGCCCCGCGCAGGCTTTTGCCGCCCTGTGGGCCCCCGCCGATCCGACGGGCTTCGGCGTGCTCACCGATCTCTCTGTGTGCGCCGGCTGCCACGCCTGCGAGGCGGCGTGCAACGAGGCCAACAAGCTGCCGCAGCCTGCGGTGGCGTTCGGCGAGGAGGTCGTTCCAGGCGTGCGGCGTCGGCCGGGGCTTTCGTCATTCACCGCGGTCTCGACGTTCAGCGATCCCGCGCGGAAGGACAGCCAGGTCTTCGTGAAGACGCAGTGCATGCACTGCAACGAACCGGCGTGCGCGTCAGCGTGCCCGGTGGGCGCCCTGCGCAAGAGTCCGGAGGGCGCGGTTGTCTACGATGAGACCATTTGCATGGGCTGCCGGGTACTGCATGGTCGCCTGTCCCTTCCAGATTCCCTCCTACGAGTACGAGAGCGCGCTCGAACCGCGCGTTCGCAAGTGCGTCCTCTGCATCGATCGCATCCGCCAGCAGGGAGGCCTCCCGGCCTGCGTGGAGAACTGCCCGACACAGGCATCGACCTTCGGCAAGCGCCCAGACCTCCTGCGACTCGCCCGGGAGCGCATCGTCGCCTCGAAGGGCGAGTACGTGGACCATATCTACGGCGAGCACGAGGCCGGCGGGACGAGCTGGATGTACATCTCGAAGGTCCCGTTCGCATCACTCGGCTTCCCGACGGATCTGCAGATGCAGCCCTACGTCGAGCTGACCAAGGGCGCGCTGCGCGCGGTCCCGCTCGTGCTGGTCCTGGGCCCCGCGCTGCTGATGGGGGCCCATGCGATCGCCAACCGGCCGCCGGAGCCGGAACTCGATCCGTTGGACCCGTCCACGCCGCTGCCGGTGAAGTGAAGGAGAAGATGATCATGCCCGCGAACCTCAGCACGCTCCGGCGGTTCCTGACGCCGTTCAACATCTTCGCCGCGCTCGTCGTCGCGGCGGGCATCGCGCTCGCCATCGTGCGCTTCACCTCCGGCCTCGGGGGCATGACCAACCTGTCGGACACGAACCCCTGGGGCGTCTGGATCGCGTTTGATGTGCTCTGCGGGGTCGCGCTGGCGGCCGGCGGTTTCACGCTCGCGACCACCGTCCACATCTTCAAACTCGAGCGCTACGCGCCCATCGTGCGTTCGGCCGTCCTCACGGGCTTCCTGGGGTACTTCCTCGTGGTGGTCGGCTTGTGCTTCGACCTCGGACGCCCGTGGCGCCTCCCCAACCCGATTCTCGGCAATTTCGGGGTCACTTCGATCATGTTCGAGGTCGGCTGGTGCGTGATGCTCTATCTGAGCGTCCTCTTCCTCGAGGTCTCGCCTGCGATCCTCGAATGGCTCGGTTGGAGCAAGGTGCGAGCCTGGTCGTTGAGGCTGACGATCATCCTGGGCGTGTCGGGCATGGTGCTCTCCACACTGCACCAGTCCTCGCTCGGCAGCCTCTTCCTGCTCATGCCCGACAGGCTCCATCCTCTCTGGTACTCGCCGTACCTGCCGGTCTTCTTCTTCGTGTCGGCCGCCGCGGCCGGACTCTCGATGGTGATCGTCGAAGGCGCCCTGAGCCACACGTTCTTCCACGACCGGATCGCGCCGGCCGCCCGCGAGAACTTCGACAGCCTCACGCTGGGGCTCGGCAAGGCGGCGTCCGTCGTGCTCTTCGCCTACTTCGGCATCAAAGTCGTCGGGGTCGCCGGCGGCAACCACTGGGACCTGCTTCTGACGCCCTATGGACGCCTGTTCCTGGTCGAAATACTGGGCTTCGTCGCGCTTCCGTGCCTCCTCTTCGCCTGGGGATACCGGAACCAGCGGGTCCGCGCCGTCCGTATCGCGGCGGTGATCACGGTTCTGGGGATCGTCTTCAACCGGCTGAACGTTGGGCTGATCGCGTTCGGCTGGCGTGCCGACCAGGTCTACATTCCGAGCGTCCTCGAGGTGGCGACGTCCGTCGTCATCGTGATGGCCGGCGTCGTGCTCTTCCGGTGGTTCGTTCATCGGATGCCGATTCTCAACGAGCACGTCGCGTATAAGTGGCAGCACTGAACATTCACGGCGAAACCGGAAAAAGGAGTTGGTTATGGAAACCTTGCTGCAACACATGGCGCGGGCAGAGGGGATCTCCTATCTCGTCAGCATCGGCTTCGCCATGAGTTTCATCGGGTTCTGGCGGTTCCTGACCGGGCGCGAGGTGCTGGCGACTGCGCCGGCCAGCGTGCCGGACGCGGTTCCGAACCTGGCCCACGGCTTCGCCCTCCCGGCGAACGCCTTCTATCATCCGGGCCACGGCTGGGCGATGCTCGAGGCGGGCGGTCTCGTCCGGATCGGCGTTGACGACTTCCTCCCTGCGGCCATTGGTCACGTCGACGGCATCGACCTCCCTCGGCTCGGCGATCAGGTGGTTGCGGGCCGTCCCGTGTTTTCACTGAAGCAAGGACAGCGGCGCGCGGACATCGTCGCGCCCGTGAGCGGCGTGGTGGAAGAAATCAACCCCGCGCTTGCGGGCCGGCCGGGCCTCATCAAGGAGCGCCCCTTCAGTGCTGGCTGGGTGGCGCGCGTGCGACCGACCGCGCTCTGCGAGGACCTGCCTCGGCTTCATGTCGCCGAGCGAGCCAGCGCCTGGCTCGCGCGTGAGGTGACCCGTCTCCGCGAGTTCGTCCTGGCGCACACGGCCGACCGCGGTGGAGCCCTGGGCTACACCATGGCCGACGGCGGCGAGATCTCCAACGGCTCGCTGGAGTCGCTCGACGACGCAGCCTGGCGCGCGTTCATGGACGGCGGCGAACGATAGACCGAGGGGACGGGTCTCAAATGTGGGAAACTCCGGGGACATGGTCAGCCCGCGTCCCCGGAGTTTTCCACATTTGAGACCCGTCCCCTCAACATGAGCGCCTCGGAGTCTCGCCGTCCGCATCGTCGTGAGTTTCTGAAGACGGCCGTGCTGGCGGCCGGCGCGGCCGCGGCGGGCTCGGCCCTGCTGCCGGATTTTGCCGAGGCCGGCGCGCAAACCAGCGCGACGCCCGCGCGGGCGGCGAAGCCGCTCGACATCCTCATCCTGGGCGGCACGGGCTACATCGGTCCGTATCAGGTGCGCGCCGCCATGGCGCGCGGCCATCGCATCACGGTGTTCAATCGCGGAGTCAGCCAGGCGGACCTGCCCGCGGGCGTGCGGTTCCTGCAGGGCGATCGCAGCATCGAGAAACTGAACCTCGACGCGCTGCGGGGCAAGAAGTGGGACGCCGCGATCGACAACTCCCAGATCGATCCCGCGTGGGTCACGAAGACGGCCGAGCTGCTCAAGGACGCCGTCACGTACTACCTCTACGTTTCGTCGACCGGCGTCTACCTGCCGTATCTGACGCCGAACATCAAAGAAGACATCAAGCCCGTGCTCGTCGATCCGGACGGGGGCACGGCGAGTTACGGCGTGCGCAAGGCGCTGTCCGAGCTCGAGAACAGCAAGGTCTTCGGCGACCGCGCCATCAACGTCCGTCCCAACTTCATCGTGGGGCCCGGCGATCCGACGCCGCGATTCAACTACTGGCCCGCTCGCCACGCGCGAGGGGGCGAAATCCTCGTGCCGGGCAATCACGACGACCACGTCCAGTTCGCCGACGTCCGCGACCTCACGGCGTTCATGATTCATCTGATCGAAACCGGGCGCACCGGCACGTTCAACATCGCCGGTGACGATCAAATGACGATGGAGCGGTTTCAAACGGCGCTGATGGCGGCCATCCCGCGCAAGCAGACGCTCACCTGGATCGCGGACCTCGATTTCCTGCGTGCGAACCGCCTCACCGCCGCCGTGCCGTGGATCCCGCCGCGCCGCAATGAGAAGGGCGAGCCGTACGGGCAGACCTACATCAATTCGGACAAGGCCGTGGCGGCGGGTCTGACCTATCGCCCCGCCACCGAGACGATTCGCGACATTCTCGCCTGGTATCAGGGGCTGTCGGACGACGCCAGGAAAGCGATGGCGTTTCCGATCACACCCGAGCGGGAAAGCACGATCCTCAAGGCCTGGCACGCCCGCGGCTGACGGGCAGTTGCGAACGGCATCGGCGTGCCCCAGCCTTTCCCTTTTCTGGCACAATAGCCGCGAAACTGCCGCTGTAGTCAGGCCACTGTCGCCGCGACAAGGAGATTGCCGTGAAGCACGCCGCCAGGATGACCCGCCGTTCCCGTCGAGTTCCGATGCTCGCCCTCGCTCTCGTCGCGGCCTTTGGCATCGCCTATGCCGTGCCGTCGGCGCAGACCGCTGCGCCCGCCGCGACGACCGCACAGGCCGGCGCCAAGAAGGCGATGACCATCGCCGACTATTCGCGATGGCGCACCATCACCGGCCAGCAGATGTCCGGCGACGGCAAGTGGGTGGCGTACGCGTTGTCGCTGTCGAACGTGCCGACGGCCGAGACGAAACCCGTCTTGACCATCCTCAACCTCGACACCAACCAGAAGGTGGAGATCACCGACGGGTCGGGCGCCGCGTTTTCGACCGACTCTATGTGGGTGGCGTACACCGTTGATCCAGCCGGGGGCGGCCGGGGCGGCGGGCGCGGCGGCCGTGCGGGTGGCGGCGGGCCGGGAGGGGGCGCGGCGCCGGCCGCGCAGACGCCGACTCCCACGCCGACGCCGACTCCCGCGCCTGGGGTAGCCCCGCAGGCCGGTCGTGGCGCGGAGACGCCGCCGGCTCAGCCGCGCCGCGTCGAGTTGCGCAGTCTCGCGAACGGCAGCGTCGGTCCTGTCGCGCGGCAGTGGCAGGACATCCAGTCGTTCTCGTTCTCGCCGACCGCCACGCATCTGCTGCTCCGACGGCGGCCGGCGACGGCGGCGGCCGGTGCGGGCCGCGGTGGCGACACGCCGGCGCCGAGCTCGCCGAGTCCCGCAGCCGGCGCGCGCGCCTGCGGCGCCCGCGGGTCCGCGCGGCGTGGATGTGACGATCCATGACCTGAAGTCGGGACGCGATCAGTTGCTCGGCAGCGTCGCGGATTCGACCTTCAACAAGGCCGGCGATTTCCTCGCCTACACCGTGGACGCCGCCGTGAAGGACGCGAACGGGCTGTTCGTCTTCGATTTGCCCGGCGGCCGCGTGGTGCCGCTCGAAAACGACGCCAAACTGTACAACCGCCTCGTGTGGAACGAGGCCGGCACGTCGCTGGCCGTGCTGAAAGGTCTCGACGTCGAGAAGATGCGCGAGCGCAACAACGTGCTCGTGGTGTATCCCAACGTGCGCACGTTCGTGAGCGCGCAGGGACCGGCGCCGCAGCCGGTCACGCTCGACCCCGCCAAGAGCGACGCCTTCCCGAAGGGCTGGGTCGTGAGCGACCGCGGCGCGGTCGCCTTCTCGGACGACAGCACGCGCGTCTACTTCGGCATCAAGGAACAGGTCGCGGTGCCGGAAGCCAAGCGGCCCAACCGGGACGAAATCGCCGACGTGGACGTGTGGACCACGCGCGATGAGCGCGTCCAGTCGCTGCAGATGGCGCGCGCCGAGGTCGATCGCAACTTCACCTTCCGGTCCGCCATGATGGTGTCCACCGGCACCTTCGTCAAACTCGCGGACCCGACGATGCGCGATATCGACATCGCGCTGACCGGCCCGTGGGCGGTCGGCCGCGACACACGCGGCCAGATCCGCGACTACGGCACGGCGACCGCGGACCTGTATCGCGTCAACACGATGACCGGCGAGCGCACGCTGATGATGAAGGCCGCGGCCCTGCCCGGCAATCCGGGCATCACGCCGAACGGCCGCCAGTATCTCTACTGGAAGGACAGCAAGTTCCAGGTGTGGGATCTCGAGACGGGCGCGACGCGGACCCTCGGTGGCGCGTCTCCGGTGAGTTTCGTGAACGTCGAAGACGATCATCCGGGGCCGAGACCGCCGTATCCCATCACCCAGTACACGCCGGACGGATCGGCGGCCATCGCCTCGCAGCGCCACGACCTGTGGCTGCTGCCATTGGACGGATCGGCGCCCCGCAACCTCACGAACGGCTACGGCACGAAGAACGAGGTGCGGTTTCGCGTGGTGCAACTGGCGCCGCAGGATCCGCTGGCCGATTACGGTCCCGGCGGTGCCGCGGCCGCGCGCCAGATGATCGATCTCTCGAAGCCCGTGACGCTGACGGCGTACGGCGAGTGGACGAAGAAAGCCGGGTTCTACGAATTGAGCGGCGGACAATTGAAGGAACTGATCTACGAAGACGCGTCCTTCAGCAACCCGCAGCGCGCCGCGAAGGCCGAGAAATACCTGTTCACGCGGCAGACCTTCGTCGAGTTCCCGGACCTGCGGGTCTCCGGCGCCGACTTCAAGGCCTCGACGAAGATCACGGACGCCAATCCGCAGCAGGCCGAGTTCCTGTGGGGCCATCGGATCCTGTTCGACTACAAGAACAAGGCTGGCGTGCGCCTGCAGGGCATCCTGGCGATTCCAGACGACTACAAGCCGGGCGAGAAGCGTCCGATGCTCGTGACGTTCTACGAAAAAAACTCGCAGAATCTGCACCGCTACAATGCGCCGTCCTTCCTCACCGGCATGGGTTCGTCACCGATGCAGGCCGTAACGGAGGGGTATCTGACGATGCTGGCAGACGTGTTCTACAACACGGGCTCCTCGCACAGCGACCAGCTCGATTGTGTGGAAGCGGCCACGCGCAAGGTCATCGAACTGGGCTACGCCGATCCGAAGCGCATCGGCGTGAACGGGCACAGCTACGGTGGTGAGGGCGCCGCGTTCATCGGCACGCGGTCGAAGATGTTCGCCGCCGTCGGTGTCGGCGCCGGCGTGTCGGACCTCTTTTCGGACTTCACCCAGAGCTGGGGCTGGACGTACCTGGTGAACGGCGGCAGCGGCGCCAACGCCTTCGATTACTACATGGAGGGCCAGGGCCGCTGGGGCTTCTCGCCCTGGGACAACCCCGAGGTCTACCGCTTCGAATCGGCGCTCAGCCATGCGAAGGAAGCCGTCGCGCCCATCCTGATCATGCACGGCACCGCGGACCCGACAGTGTCGTTTGTCGAAGGACTGAATTTCTACAGCGCGCTTCGCTTCAACAAGAAGAACGCCGTGCTGCTGGCCTATCCCGGCGAAGGACACGGACTCACCGGCCTCGCGAACCGGAAGGACCTGACCGTCCGCTACTTCGAGTTCTTCAACCACTACCTCAAGGACGCGCCCGCGCCGAAGTGGCTCACGGATGGTGTGACCTATTTGGACAAAAACAAATAGTCCATCGTCCTGACGTGCACTCGGGACGATGGACCCAGGACGAACAAGCCGCACTCTGGACGCTGGACTCTGGACTCTGGACTACTTCCCGACCCGTCCCGCCGAGATGACCACGATGCGCGTGACCTGGCGGACCCAGCGGCCGCCTTTGGCTTCGTCGGCGGCCACGATCTGGAACGGGCCCGTGCCGGTGTGCAGCGGCTTGCCGTCGCGGATGTCCGCGAGGAGGATCGGGCGGTCCCGGAGACCGGCGTCCAGTTCCGCCAGCGCATACACGGCCTGATACCCGTCGGCGGCCTCGATCCGCACGACCAGGCAGAGCGCGTCGCCGCGGAGATCTGCCCCGACGGGAACCTTGGCGAGCGACAGGATCTGGCGGAGCAGCACGCCCTCGAACTCCGCGGGCGTGCCGTGATCCGAGGCTTGAACCTTCTGCCGCGGCAGCTTGGCCCACGTGGCGGCGTCCAGGACCAGGCGGTGATCCTGGAACTCCACCACGGGGGCGGCGACCGGCGGCGCCGGCGGCGATTGAAACAGCGACAGCAGGATGAGCAAGACGAGCATGCCTAAGGTTATCTGATCCGCGCGAGTCCGGCTGCGGTCGCCACGAGTTCTTTCAGTCCATCGACATCCGATACCAGCGCGGTCGGCACCGTCAGCCGATCGAGGCGGCGCGTCAGCGCATCCCACCGCTCCGTGCTGCGCGGCGCATCGCGGAGGATGAGGCCGAACTCGACGACGGCCGAGGCCAGCGGGAGGTGTTGAATTGGGCTGGGCCGCACCGCTTTCGTGATGAGGTCGCTCGTGTCGCTGTCCGGCAGCTTGTAGCGTGCCTTGACCGTCAGCCACTCGCCGCTGATGGCCTCGGCTGGCGGGCGGACGACCGGCCGCGCGGGCTGCGGTTGTGGCGGCTGGTACTTCAGGGGATCGACCTCGGGCCGCACGCCGGCACGGTCCTCGCGCGACGCATCCACGCCCGCCGGCACGACCTCATACAGCACCGTGACGGTATGGCCGGCGCCCATCTCGCCCGCATCCTTCCGGTCGTTGTTGAAATCCTGCGCCCGCAGCGCGCGGTTTTCATAGCCGAGCAGCTTCCACGCCGAGACGACGGCCGGATTGAATTCCACCTGGAACTTCACGTCCTTGGCGACGTTCTCCAGCGTCGCATCGCCTTCGCGGATCAGCACGCGCCGCGCCTCCTGCAGTGAATCGAGGTACGCGTAGTGCCCATTGCCCCGATCCGCCAGCATCTCCATCGTCGCGTCCTTCAGATTGCCGCTGCCCACGCCGAAGACGGACAGGAACACGCCGGATTCGCGCTCGCGCTCGATCAGGCGGAACAGATCCTGTTGCGAGACGATGCCGACGTTGAAGTCGCCATCGGTGGCGAGAATCACGCGGTTGACGCCGCCGGGAATGAAGGCCTCTCGCGCCGTGCGATAGGCGAGGACCAGGCCCTGGCCGCCGTTGGTGGATCCGCCGGCGTTCAGTTCACTGATCGCGCGCTGAATCACGTCGCGGCGGCGGGCCGGCGTGGGGGGCAGCGCGATCCCGCTCGTGCCGGCGTAGGTCACGATCGCGAGCGAGTCGTCCGGCTTGAGCGTGTCCACGAACAGGCCAAGCGCCGTCTTGATCAGGGGCAAGCGCTCGGCGCTGGCCATCGAGCCCGACACGTCGATGAGCAGCACGATGTTGCGGCCGGTGATCTCGCGGGCCGCCGGTGTGGCCGCGCGGGCGCCGATGAGGACCAGTTTGTGTGACGGGGCCCACGGGCAGTCGCCGATTTCGGTCGTGAGCGCGAGCGGCCGTCCGTCACGCGGCGCGCCGTAGCCGAAGCGGAAGTAGTTCACCAGTTCCTCGATGCGGATCGCGTCGCTCGGCGGAAGCTGGCCGCTCGAGAGAAAGCGGCGGACGTTCGAGTAGGACGCGGTGTCCACGTCGGCGCCGAACGTGGAGAGCGGATGATCGAGCGTCGCGTGGAAACGGTTCGGCTCGAACTGCGAGTACGTCTCGCCGGGCGCAGTCGCGAAGTAGGTCAGGGCGTCCCGATCGGACCGGGGGAGTGTCTGAACGAAGTTCGCGGAGACGGACTGGGTCACGACGGGCGTGTTCGTTTTCACCCGCTCCGTTGCCGCGGTCACGGACCCCGCGCCGCCACCCCGTCCGCCGGCGCCTCCGCCCGCTCCCGCGACCGCGGTCGCCGGAGGCGCAGCAATCGGCGACGCGGTTGGCCGTCCGGCTGCCGCGTCGGATTTCGCTGCCGGCGCGGTGTCCTCAGGTCTCGTCAGCACAATCGGCATCTTCAGGGCCGGCGCCCCAGCCGGGATGGTCAGGTCGCGCACGAACGCGGGGAAGCCGGCATGTTCCGCACGGATGCGGACGCTGCCGATGGCCACGTTCGTGAATCGAAACGCACCCGCCGCGTCGGTGGTCGTCCTGGCTTCAACCGTTCCGCGGCGTTCGAGCGTCACCGCGACGCCCGTGAGTGGATTGAGCGCCGCATCGACAACCGAACCGAGGATCGAGACACGAGACGAAGCGGGTTGCTGCGCGGAGATCGGCGCAATCAGGAACAGGGCGGCCGCGAACAGACCGAACGCGACCAGGCGGACTCGATTCGACATGACGGACCTCCGACGGGGCCATGGCCCCGGCTTGTCGCCTCCGCCGGTGTGGCGGGGCGGTCATGTCCTTAGAACGAGGGACTTCTGGAATCTTGCGGACCCGGCGCGGACTCTATTTCCAGGTCGTGCCGCCGTCAGTCGTCGTGAATACTCGGCCGGCGGAGGTGGTCACGGCGGCCTGGCGGGCGTCAATGGCGGTCACGGACTGCAGGTCGACCGCCTCGGGGAACGCGACGCGTACGAATAGACTGCCATCGGTTGAGAGCAAGACGAGTCCGTTGCGCCCGACGAGCCAGCAGACAGATGCCGAGGGCGCCGCGCCGCTCGTGATCGGTGCCGGCGGTTCGATGGCCACCGGCGTCCAGGTCGCGCCCGCGTCCGTCGTCTTGGTGAGTGCACCGGTCGGGGCGATCTGCCATCGAACGGAACCGGGCGCTGACCTTGCGGCCGCCGTCGTTTTCTGGGGGACGGCCATTGCGCCGCGGGCCCGCGCGGCGCCGCCACCGGCGCCGCCGCGCCCGCCTGCTCCCGCACCTGCAGCGGCGCCCTGCACGGTTGGTGCGCTCGCCGCATCCGGCGGCGGCCCGAATTCGACGCCACCATCCGGCAGCGTCAGGAGGTACCCGAGCGCGGCGCGGTCCGATCGCGGCAGGGTTTGGACGAAATTTGCCGAGACGGACTGCGTGACGACCGGTGTCTGGGTCCGGACGAGTTCCGTGGCGCTGGTCACTTGGACTGCGCCGGCTCCACTTGCGGCCGACGTTGCCGGTGGCGGCGCCGCCGCGGTCATCGGCGACGGCGTGGGCGACACGGCTGGCGAAGCGGCCGGTGGTGGAGCCGGTGCCGCTGGCGCGGGCCTGGCCTCCGCCGGGGTTGTCAGGCGTTTGGCCGGCGGCGCCACCGCGGTACGTGGCTGATTCGCGATCGCGTCGCCTTTCGTGGACGCGACTGGCGGCGCCGTGGCCGGAGTTCCGACCTTCGCGACCGGCTGTATCGGCGGCGTGACGTCCGACGGGCGTCGAACCGCGGTCCAAATCAGCAAGCTGGCGGCGATCGTACCCACCGCCGCCGGCGCGAACCAGCGCATCGTCCGGCGCGGCCGGAAGGGGACGACGACGGGCGCCGGTGCTGGTGCCTCGACCGATGCTGGCGCGTCGGCCGCCGGTTCGCTCTGCACGAACGCCGCCAGCATCGACTGGCACCGCGCGCAGTCGGCGAGATGCGCTTCGATTCCGTCCGCGTCCTGCCCGTACAATTGGCCATCTGCCCAGGCCGAGAGCGTTTCGGCATCCAGACAGGCGTCGCTCACGGCCGCCTCGTGCGGCTGGAGCGCGGCTTTCAGAAGCCGGTCGGTCGTGGCGTCACGTTCGGAGTCGGTGGGCACACGGTCTCCTATTCTCTGGAACGATCGAAGCGAAGATTCTTGCGATCGGGCGCCGCCCGAATCAATTCAGCCAGATCCAGCGTCCCCGCGTCGCCGGCCACCGACTGGACGCACTCGGCGATGGCGGCGGCGTCCATGCCGTGATCGGCGCGGAGTCGCGCCTCGACCGCATCACGCACCGTCAGACGCGTGCGTGTCAGGTGGCGTGACACGGTCGCTTCATGCTCCTTGAGAAGCCGGCCAATGGCCGCGAGCGTCAGGTCCTGGACGTAGTAGCACGACAACCTGAGGCGATCGCGCGGCGGCAGGCCGGCGATGGCTGCGGCGAGCGCCTGCTGCATCATCGTCAGGTGCCGCGCACGCCTGGCGTCGTCCGGTGACGGCGCACCGCGGCCGGGCAATATGTCCGGGTCCTCCGGCAAGGGGTCCAACCTGCGGCCCGCCCGCATCCGATCGACATGGCGCTGCGCCAGGACCGCCCGGAGCCACGTGCCCAGCCGGCTGCGGCCGTGGAAGTAGCGGAACAGCGACTGCCGCACGCCCTGGCGTTCCCGCAGGCCGTAGAGATCGGCGTAGAGCGAATCCGCGAGCTCGCGCGCGCCGCCGGTCGGGTCGATCGCGTCGGCCGCGCGGTAGAGCAGGGGGCGGTATTCGCGGACGAAGTGCTCCCAGGCCGGTTCCGACCCCTGGGCGCAGGCGGCGGCCAGCGCCAGGTCCTCGACCTCGAGGGCGGCGGCGTGCGCCTCCAGTTCGGCGGTCATCGGCTGGACGCCGGGAAACGCGCGCGCCACGCCGGCCTCCAGCACGGCCGCGAACGCGTCGCGGGAGAGGTCCCAGGCGGCCGCGCGGGAGCGCGCGTACAGCCGCGCCACGAGGGCGTCGGCGAGGCGCGGCGTGGTGGGCGGCATGCTGCGCCCATTATGCCGCGCCCTTGCGGCCGAACCCAGGGCTACGCTAATCTACGTCATGGTTACGTATAACAACGTAATCGAGGAGGCGTGATGGCGGCGGAGAACCCGTTCGTGTACGGCGAGGTCGTCCCGAAGGCCGCGTTCGTCGGCCGCAAAGCCGAGCTGGAGCGCCTGATCGCCGACCTGGCCGACGGCCAGAAGATCTTCCTGATCTCGCCCCGCCGCTACGGCAAGTCCTCGCTCATCCGGCAGGCCTTCGCCGGCCTGGCCCGGCAGCGCGTCGCCACGCTCGACATCACCGTCAGCAGTTTCAGTTCCTACGTCGCGTTCCTGGAGGGCTACGTGCGCGCGCTCGCCAGTCTCGATGCCCGGGCGGGGCAGGGCCGCTCGTGGCTGCGGAGCCTGTTTACGACGTTCACGCCCGAGCTGCGTGCCGAGCCTGGCGGCGGCACGTTCGCCGTGTCCTTTCCGTCGGTGCGCACGGCCCGCGACGCGTCCCGGCTTGCCGCCGAAGTCTTCGCCCTGCCCGCGCGGATTGCGGCGCGCCTGGGCCGGCGCCTCGTCATCGCCATGGACGAATTCCAGGCCGTCACCGGCTACGACGCCGGCAATGTCGAGCAGACGCTGCGCGCCGCGGTCCAGCAGCAGCGTCAGGTCGGCTACGTGTTCGCCGGATCGGAACCGAGCCTGATGGAGCAGATGATCGGCGCCCGTCGGCCGTTCTACAAGGCCGGCCCGGTGCTCCGGCTCGGCAAGATTCCCGCCGAGACGTTCGGCGACTTCGTGGACGATCGTTTCAGGAAATCCGGCCTCTCGCCGGAGACCGGTCTTGGCGCCGCCATCGTCGACGTGGCCGGCAACCTGCCCTATGACGTCCAGCGCCTTGCGCACGAGGCCTGGGACGATGTGACCGCGGCGCGGCGGCGAAGTGTGAGCCTCGAGGATGTGCATGCCACGCTGCATCGTCTGCTGGTGGAGCAGGAGGTCTTCTTCGAAGCGGTGTGGCAGCGCCTCACCCTCGCCCAGCGGGCCGTGCTCCGCGCCGTCGTTCTCGAGCAGGGCGCGGCGATTCTGGGCAACGACGTGCGGGTGCGCTACCGGCTGGGCGGCCCGTCCTCCGTGCAAACCGGGCTGGTCGCGCTCCAGCGCCTCGATCTGATCGCGCGGGACGACGACGGGCACTACGTGGCCGTGGATTCGCTCATGCGCGAGTGGGTGGCGCGGCGAACACGCTAGATTGGCCGGTCTTGACCAACTTGACCAATATCGGGAGACGATGCTAGCGTCGTCTCATGTCGCGGGCCCTGAATTTGTACGACGCCAAGACGCACCTGTCGGCGCTGGTCGAAGAGGCCGCGGCGGGCGCGGAGATCATCATTGCCAAGAACGGCCGGCCGCGGGCGAAGCTGGTGGCGGTGCGCGAGGCGGCCAGGCGCCGGCCGGGCCGGGGCAAGGGCAAGATCCGGATGTCGGCCGATTTTGATGCGCCGCTGCCGAAGCACGTGCTCGAGGCGTTCAACGGCGGCTCCGCGGAGTGACCGCCCGGGCATGAAACTCCTGCTGGATACGCACGTCGTGCTCTGGTGGCAACGCGACGACCGGCGGCTCAATCAAGCCGCCCGCCGCGCGATTGCCCAAGCGGACATCGTGTGGGTCAGTTCGATTTCGGCTTGGGAAGTGGCGATCAAGGTGGCGCTCGGCCGCTTGCACCTGTCTGAGCCGTTCGGCGTCCTGCTGGCGGCCGACGACTTCACGGAACTGCCGCTGACGCTCGAGCACGCGGGCGCGCTGGCCGGGCTGCCGCCCCATCATGCCGACCCGTTCGATCGCGCGCTCGTGGCGCAGGCGCGCGTCCAGGGCGCGACCCTGGTCAGTCACGATCGCGCCCTCGCGCCGTACCGGGCGTCGATGATCTGGACCTGAGATCTGGACCTGACGATGCTGATTCGCGCGTTCGCCCTCGTCGCCCTCGGCGTGCTGACCGCTGCTCAGGCGCCACGCGCCGGCAACCCGGTCATCGACGGCTGGTATGCCGATCCCGAAGCGCATGTGTTCGAGGGGCAGTACCTGGATCTATCCGACGTACTCCGCGCCCTACGGCGAGCAGGTGTTTCTGGATGCGTTCTCGTCGACCGATCTCGTCACGTGGGCGAAACATCCCCGAGTCCTCGATGTCGCCAACGTGAAATGGGCGACGCGCGCCGTGTGGGCGCCGTCGATGATCGAGCGCGACGGGTGGTTCTATCTGTTCTTCGGCGCGAACGATATCCAAAACGACACGCAGGTGGGCGGCATCGGCGTCGCCAGGGCGCGGCACCCGCAGGGGCCGTTCGAGGATCATCTCGGCCGCCCGCTCGTGGACAAGTTCCACAACGGCGCGCAACCGATCGATCCATTCGTGTTCAAGGACGACGACGGCACCTACTACCTTCTCTACGGCGGCTGGCGGCACTGCAATATCGCGAAGCTGAACTCGGACTTCACCGGCTTCGTGCCGTTCGGTGATGGCACGACCTTCAAGGAAATCACCCCGGCCGGCTACGTGGAAGGGTCCTTCATGTTCAAGAAGGACGGACAGTACTACTTCATGTGGTCTGAGGGAGGGTGGACCGGGCCGAACTACGCCGTCGCGTATGCCATCGGCGCGTCACCGCTGGGTCCGTTCGAGCGGGCCGGCAAGATCCTTCAGCAGGATCCGGCGGTCGCCACCGGCGCCGGCCATCATTCGATTCTCCGCGGGCCTCGCTCCGGTCAGTGGTACATCGTCTATCACCGCCGGCCGCTCGGCGAAACCGACCGGAATCACCGCGTCGTGTGCATCGACGACCTCCAATTCGACGCCAGCGGCGCGATCCGGCCCGTCGTGATCACGAAGGCGGGCGTGGCGCGCGACCCGGTGAAGTGATCTCCGCTCCCGTCGATTGACGGACCGAGCGCGGACGCGCCCCGGATGTAGAATCGCCGTCGTCGTGGTCGCGGCGGGCATGGCCCTGACGCGCATCGCCGAGGAGACGAGATGACCCGGTCCGCCGCGGTGCTCCGATTCGTGCTGCTCGTGTGTCTGGCTGTGCCGGTCGCGCCGGCGGCCCAGCAGGGGACAGCACCGCAGACACCGCCGAGCGGCCGGGGGAGCGTGCTCGCGCAGGGTGCCGAAGAGGACATCCCTCTCGTCAAGACGTTCGACAAAGACGGCAACAAGCGCCTGGATCACACCGAGCGCGCGGCGGCGCGCGAGTATCTCGCGGCACATCCCGAACTCCGCCGGCCGGCGCGCGGCCCGTCGACGACGCGCCGCGGCACGCCGGGGCCGACGCTCACGCCGAAGGACGTCAAGTCCTTCAGCGCCAGTGCGCCGCCGTTGTACGACCCCTGGACCCTGCGCACCGTGTTTCTGATTTTCGATCACGCCGACTGGGAGCAGGAACTCGCCGCGTTCTGGCACACCGATGTGCAGGTGGCCGCCACGGCCATCGTCGACGATCGGACCTACTACGACGTCGGCGTCAGTTTCCGCGGGAATAATTCCTTTACGTCGGTGCCGGAGGGCCTGAAGCGGTCGTTGACGCTGTCCTTCGATTTCGTCCGCGCGGATCAACAACTGCTCGGGTATCGCACGCTGCAGTTGCTCAACTCGAGCACGGATCCCACGTTTCTGCGGACGCAGCTCTATCTGGACGTCGCGCGCGACTACATTCCCACCCTGAAGTCCAACTTCATGCGCGTCGTGATCAACGGCGAAAGCTGGGGTGTCTATCCGAACCAGCAGGCGTTCAACAAGGAGTTCCTCCGCGACGCCGATGCGTCCACGGCCGGCGCGCAATGGAAGTCGCCGAATAACTCCGTGGGCGGCGGCCTGTCGTACTTGGGCGAGGACGTGGCGCTCTACCGGCGATGGTACGAAATGAAGGGCACGGACGATCCGGCCGCGTGGACCGCGCTGATTCGAGTGTGCCGGGTGTTGAACCAGACGCCGCCGGACCAACTGGAACAGGCGCTGGCGCCGATCATGGACGTCGATGGCGCGTTGCGGTTTCTCGCCATCGACGCGGCGCTGATCAACAACGACGGCTACTGGAACGACGGGAGCGATTTCAATCTCTACATTGACGCGAAGGGACGCCTGCGTCTCACCCCGCACGACGCCAATGAGGGCTTTCGGGCCGGTGGCCGCGGCGGCGTTCAACTCGACCCGTTGACCGCGATGGACGATCCGAACAAGGCCTTGCGTCAGAAACTGCTCGCGGTGCCGGGGCTGCGGGCGCGGTACCTGGCGTACATGGGCGACATCGCCGAGAAGTGGCTCGATTGGAACCGGCTCGGACCGATCGCCGAGGACTACAGGAAGCTCATCGGGGGCGACGTGACGCGCGACACCCGGAAACTGGATCCGACCGAGGCGTTCACGACGGGCGTGTACGGCGATGGCACGACGCCGCCGGGCGGGTCCACGCTGAAGGGATTCGCCGACCAGCGGCGCGCGTTCCTGCTCGCGCATCCGGACGTCGTCAAGGCCAGAGGCGCGCGCGGTCAGGCGCCCAAGCCCACGCCGAAGCAGGTGGCGGAGCCCGTGGCGCGCATGGTCGTCTACGAGGCCGTGATTCGGTAGGTCATGTTGACTGGGCAGAGCCTTGGTACGGGCGATCAGCCGATGCGGAGGCCGCCTGGCGCCGCCAGGAGCCGTCGCGCGCGCTGGTTCACGGTGGCGGCGTGGCTCGCGCTCTCGGCGGGGACGGCCGGCCAGTCCGGCGCGCCGGTGACGCTCTCGTCGGCTGACCTCGCCGTGCGCATCGACGCGCGCGGCCAGCTGGTCGGGCTGCGTCAGCCGTCAAGCGGCCGGGAGTTGCTGGCGCCGGAACAGCCGGCGCCGATCCTGCAGATCCGGGTCGGCACGCGCGTCGAGTCGCCGGCCGCGATGGTCTGGAACGCGCGCGCCGGGGTGATGGCGCTGCGCTATGCGGCAAGCGGCGCGACGGTCTGGGTGGAAACGTCCGTCCATCCGACGCATGTCACCTTGTCGATCACGCGCGTGGATCCCGTCGGGCTCGTGGACGCGGTGACGTGGGGGCCGTATCCGGTCACGATCGGGGAGACCGTCGGCGAGATCATCGGCGTCGTGCGCGACCAGTCGTTCGCGGTCGGCCTGCAGGTGCTCAACATCAAGACGCTCGGCGGCATCCCCGCCCATGACGAAGGCAGCGACCCGTCGCGCAGCCGCGTCGCCCAGGCCGCGCCCTGGGGCAGCGTGCTGCAGGCGTATGCGCTCGACCGGTCGCGGCCGCGCCGCGTGTCGGGATGGACCGGGCAGTTTCCCGAACATGCCGGTGGCGCCCATCGCCGGCGAGACGGTCGTCGGATCGGCCATCGCGCTCTTCGGCGCGCCGGTGGCGACAGACGCTGGATCGGATCGGCGCAATCGAAGTCGCCGAAGGCCTGCCGCATCCGACGATCGACGGCGTCTGGGTGAAGCAGTGGCGCGACCTCGGGCGGCTCGTACCTGATCGCGGCCTTCACCGAGTCGACGGTCGATGAACTGCTCGCGTTCACGAAGCGCGCGAGCCTGCTGTCGCTGTATCACCCGGAGCCGTTCGCCAGCTGGGGACATTACGGCGCTCGATCCGAAGGCGTTCCCGAGCGGCAACGCCGGCATGCGCGCGGCCGTGGAGAAGGGCCGCGCGCTCGGCATCCGGATCGGCGCGCACACGCTCACCAACTTCATCAACACGAACGACCCGTACGTCACGCCGGTGCCCGACCCGCGTCTGTCGCGTACCGGCGAGAGCACGCTCTCGGCGGATCTCGACGCCGACCGCGACGGACATTCCGGTGGCCTCCCCGGAGTACTTCGCCAACGAGAAGGCCAACTGGCTGCACACCGTCGTCATCGGCCAGGAACTCATCCGGTATCGCGCGGTGTCGAGCGCCGCGCCGTGGACGCTGCTGGACTGCGAACGCGGGGCGTTCGGCACCGCCGGCCGCCGCCCACCGCGGCTGGCGCGGCCGTCGGCAAGCTGCTCGACCATCCGTACAAGGTCGTTCTATCCGACGCATCGACCTGCAGGACGAGATCGCGCGGCACCTGGCCGCGTGGTTCAACGAGACCGGCGTCAGCCACATGGACTTCGACGGCCACGAGGGCGGCGCTCGGGCACGGGACAGGGCGACTACGCCATCGAGCGCTTCGCGAAGGTGTTCTACGACGCGCTGGATCACCCGGTGCTCAACGGCACGAGCAACTCCGAGCCGTTCTACTGGCACATCAACACCTACTGCAACTGGGGCGAGCCCGTGGTACGGCGGCTTCCGCGAGAGCATGCAGGAGTACCGCCTGCAGAACCAGGCGCTCTTCGAGCGCAACTTCATCCCGCACATGCTCGGGTGGTACCGGCTGACGGCGACCACGAGCCTGTCCGAGATGGAGTGGATGCTGGCGCGCGCCGCCGGTCACGACGCCGGGTTCGCGATGTCGACCACGCTCGGGGAATTGCGCGCCAACGCCGACACCGGCCTCCTGCTCGACGCGATCCGCGAGTGGGAGGCTGCGCGGCGTAGCGGCGCGTTCTCGGCCGCGCAGCGCGAGCGACTGAAGGACCCGTCACGCGAGTTCCACCTCGCAGCCCGCGGCAGCGGCGCGTGGGATCTGTACCCGTTCCATGCTGTCGGGCCCGTTCACGCACGAGCCCGTCGTGCGTCAGCCCGGCGAGCCGACAGCCGCCTCCTGGACGCTGTCGCAGGCCGACGAGACGCAGCCGATCCAGTTCCGCCTGCAGGTCGCGGGCGAGGGCGGCGGCATCGAACGGTCGCGGCTCGAGATCGACGGTGTGACGACGATCGAGCTGCCCGTGGCGCTCGCAGCCGGCGAATCGCTCGTGTGTGACGGCACGACCGTCGTGCGTGTCTACGACGCCAAGGGCCGGCAGACGCGCACGATTACGCTGGCCGCGCTCCCGCCGGCGATCGCTCCCGGGCGCCACGCTGTCAGCTTCGATTCAACCTTCATCGGCGGCGGTACGCCGCGCGTCGAGGTGATCTTCAAAACGCGCGGGTCGGCAGAGCGCGTTCGAGCGACCGGCCGGTAAGGGTCGGGAACGTGGACGGATTCCGCCGCCCGGCGCGGCTCATCCGTTGCGCACGGCGTGCCGGGTTTCAGGGGCCGGGTAGTTCGCCTCGGCACCGACCTCGGCAATGGCCTTGTTCGTATCGAAATACACCTGCCAGTAGTGGGCGTTGTTGCAGAACGGTCGCACGGCAATCACGGTGCCCATCGGGTTGAAGGTGAGGATCTCGACGTCGGGCGCCGGGTTGGTGAGGACGTTCGGAATGCGCGCCACCCGCTCGCGCAACCGTTCGATCGCGTCGGCGGGCTTCACGCTGTGCGCAATCTGCGCGCTCAGCTCCACGCGGCGGTGGGGGTTGGTCGTGAAGTTCTGAATGTTGTCCGAAAAGAGCTTGGTGTTGCCGACGAACGTCCGCACGTTGTCCGGCGTGTCGAAGGCCGTGACGAACAGGCCGATTTCCCGGACGGTGCCGACGATGCCGCCGCCCTGGATGAAGTCGCCGACCTTGAAGGGCCGCAGCACCATCAGGAAGATGCCGGCCGCGAAGTTCGAGAGCAGGCCGGCCCAGGCGGCGCCGATGGCGACGCCGACCGCTGCCAGCAGGGCGGCAAACGACGTGGTCTCGATGCCCAGGACGCCGAGGACGCCGATGAGCACGAGGACGCGCATCAGGACGTTCGCGCTCGCGTCCAGGTAACCCACGAGCGTCGGATCGACATGACGCGCGTTCAGGAACCGGCCGAACGCCGCGCGGATGAGACGGACGACCCATCCGCCGATGATCCACACCGAGAGCGCACCCAGCAGCTTCCAGCCGAGCGGAACGAGGTAGGCGGCGACGAGCGTGGACACCTGGGCCGACAGATCTTGGGTCATGGGCGCCGGAGATGTTATGCGCCCGGACGGAAAAAGAAAAGTGCCTTTATAATCAGGTCCCAATGAGTCAACCTGACGATCGGTCGCCCGCCGCAGGCGTATCTGCAGGCACCCCGAAGGACCCCGCACGCCGGAAACTGCTGCAGTTCGGCGCCGCGGGCGCCGCGGCGGCGTTCGGCTCGGGCGCCGCTTCGCTGCTCGCCCGCGATCAACAGGCTCCGGCGCCGCCGGCTGCGCCCACGGGGCCGCCGTCGGCCGCGGGCGTGATCGATCCCGCGGCGATGACCGCCGAAACGTGGACCGAGCCCTGGATCTGGCGGCCCGCCGACTGGCCCGGCCAGGCACTCGATCTGAACGTCGTCGAACGCAACGAGCCCCACAAGGCGCCGTCGCCCGGCCAGGTCTTCCCGGGCCAATTCAGTTTCGGCGGCATCAGCCCGGCGCCCACCATTCGCGTGCGCGGCGATCAACAGATCCGCGTTCGTCTCCGGAATCTGCTTGGGCAGGACTTCGGCCACATGTGGGTGGGCCCATGTCCCGATCCGCTCTCCCTTACGCCCGACCTGTTGCTGGCTTTTCAATGTCAGGTGGCGAAGGCCGCCGGCAAACCGTGCCCCGACGCGCCTGATCCCACGTTCAACGTCTTCGATCACATCGACGAACTCGGCCGCTTCCTCGGCGTGATGGTCATGGACGGCCACTGCATGACCGGCGTGTCCAACTCCGAGCACGGCTCGCGCGTGACGAACCTGCACACGCACGGCCTGCACGTCGAGCCCGGCAAGAACGGCAACGGCACCGAGTCGGACAACGTCCTCGTCCGCCTGCTCAGCAAGGACGACTGGGCGATGCGCAAGCAGATGGGCGGCCCGGAGTGCGGAGAGCTGAAACCGCACGAACACGTCGGCCACGTGGACTACGAGTTCAGCCTCGGCCGCGTCCAGCGCAAGGAGATGCAGCGCGCCGGCCGGTCGCCCCAGCCGGATCCGCCCGGCACGCGCTGGTATCACCCGCATGCCCACGGATCGACGCACGATCAGGTCTCCGCCGGCATGGCGGGCTTCCTGATCGTGGAAGGCGACGTGGACGACGCCATCAATACGGCGATGACCGGCGCCGCGCATCCCGATCCGACCATGCCGACCGGTTCGTACGACTACCGCGAGCGGCTCGTCTTCATCCAGCGCGTCATCATTCCATCGGTGGACTTCAACGCGCCCGGCAGCCGCCGCCAGCGCATCCAGCCCGATCCGGTTCCGCCGGAAGGCATTCCGCCGCCGGCCGTCATGTTCATGCGCCCGGGCGCCGTGGAGCGCTGGCGCGTGCTCAACGGCAGCGTGGACGGCCGCGGGTTCAAGCGCGTGATGGTGCTCGAGGGCCAGTACGTGTTCAAGGACAGCGCGCTCTGGCGCGTCGAGAAAGGCGAGGGCACGCCGCCGGAGCGGCGGCTCGTCGCCGTGACGCGCGCGGACATCGAGGCGGCCAAGCGCCCGATCTATCAACTGGCCCTGGACGGCCTGACGCTGGTCACCGTCGAGAACGGCCGGGCGAGGCACACGATCAAGGACCTGTCCGTGCGGAATGCCGGCACGGTGAATCCGCTGACCCGGCCGCCGGCGCCCGGTGAATCCGATGCCGAAGCAGCGTTGCGCAATTTCGAAGCGTGTTTCAAGGACGGCGAGTCGCTGCGCAACGCGTTCATCCGGCCCAACGAAGTCTGGATGACCACGGCCAACCGCGCGGACATCTTCTTCAAGGCGCCGCTCGATGCGGCGGGCAAGATCTTCACGCTTCTGGCGCAGGAGGAGATCCTGCACACGGACAACTACCAGGCGCGCCTTCAGCGTCGCGTCCAGGGGCGCGTGGGGTTCAATGCCGGCAACCCGGCGCCGATGGACGTCGTCGTCGCGCACGTCGTCGTGCGCGGCTCAAAGGTCGAGGGCGGCGATTTCGACGTGCTGTCGCTCCGCGACCGTCTCCCGCCGGTGCCGCCATTCCTGCAGCCGATCGGTGACGACGAAACGCGGATGCCGGCGGCGGAGGCGCGCGCCCGCGGCGTGGCCGCCGGCAGTCACCGCACGCGCGTGATCGGCTATACCGGTTACGGATCGGCGGGTTTTCCACTGGTCGAAGTGCCGGAGGCCTACGCGAAGGCGCACCCGGAACTTCGCAATCTGCGCTGGGCCGACCACGACGGCACCCGCGTGCTCCTCGCGCCGAACGCGCGGACGATGGCGATCAATAACCAGTTCGATCTGGCGAAGACGCCCGAGCCGCCGTTGCCGCAGAAGTTCGCGCCCAATCATCCCGATCGCATCCGCGCGCTCGTGGACACCGCGGAGGAATGGGTGCTGTACAACCCGACGCCGATGCTGTGGGGACACACCGATCTGGAGCGCTTCCCGCAGAAAGGCCAGATGCTGGCCCAGTTCCGGTCGTACCCGGTGAGCCGAGCCGAGGGCCAGGCGCGCTTCTGGCGCGACCATGAATTCCGCGTCGTCGCGCAGGGCGCGGATCACCCGTTCCACATCCACGTCAATCCGATGTGGGTGACCCGCATCGAGGTGCCGGACGAGCAGGGGCGCCTGCACAATCTGCTCGACGAGCCGCGATGGATGGACACCGTGTCCATTCCGCGCAACGGCGGCCGCGTGGTGTTCCGATCGCGGTTTGCGGATTTCACGGGCCGGTGGATTCATCACTGCCACATCCTGATGCACGAGGACATGGGCATGATGCAGGAGGTCGAGTGCGTCGCGTCGGCGGCTGCCGCGCGCGCGAATCCGCGCTCGGTTGTCGTGAATCACGGCATGACCGAAGCCGAAGTCAACGCCATCTACCCGCGGCCGTCGGCTGAACTCGGGTACCGCCAGAGTCTGTCGTTTGTCGATCCCAACCCCGCGATGGGACAGGTGTTTCCGGGATTCGAGATCGAGGTCCCGAAACTGAAGGACTAGGGACAGGTCAGAGGTCGGAGGTCAGAAGTCAGAGGTGTGGAACGAACTGACGCTGGCCAACCTGTTTTGTTTGGCAGGGCACGTCATCACGCTGATCATTAGACAAGAAAGTGATGATTGCGTCAGTTCGTTCCACACTTCTGACCTCTGACTTCTGACCTCTGACCTGTCCGTCAATAGCTCACGACAACCGTGACCGTCCCGCTTCGTCCGGGCGCGAGCACCCAGCGCGTGCTGGGGCTCGAGTAGTAGCGCTGGTTGAGCAGGTTGGACGCCGCAACGTGCAGTTCCACGTGGCGGACGACCGTCCAACTGGCGATGGCGCCGGCCTCGATGTACCCGGGCGTGGCCACCTCACTGGGTCCCGGCGCCGAATCGCGAGCGAACGCTTCCACACGCCCGGACACGAAGACCTGGGTGCCAAACGCCTTCCGCGCCTGCAGCAGGATCGACTTCGGCGCGATGTCGTCCAGCGCCGCGCCATCGTCTTTCGCCCGGCCGCGGCCGGCCTGAGCGGACACGTCGAGCGTCAGGCCCCAGCCGGCGTCCACCTGGGCCTCGATTTCGACGCCCCGGATCTGCGCCAGACCGCGATTGCGGAACAGAAACGTGTCGGTGCCGGACTGGTAGCGCTCGATCAGATCGGCGATGTCGTAGTGGTAGTACGACGCGCCGGCCCGCCAGCGCCCGCCCTCGTAACGCGCCGTGACGTCGAATTGCACGCTCCGCTCCGGTTCGAGATCGGGATTCCCGATGATGAACCCGCGCCCGACCGGGCCGCGGTAGAAGCGATCGGACAGCGTGGGGTCGCGGAATCCCCGCGAGGCCTGCGCCGTGATCGTCAACGGCGACCACGGCCGGGCGGCGAGGGACACGGAGCCGGAGGGCGCGCTCTGCGACACCGTGCGATCGCCGAAGTACCCGCCGACGTTCACGCTCCGCACCTGGTCGAACCGCGCGCCGCCGGCCACGGTGAGCCAGGATGCGACCGGCAGGTCGAGTTGCGCGAACGCGCCGAGGTCGTATTTGCGCGCCGACTCGATGGATGCGCTGTCCGTGCTCGAGGTGATGTCGCCGGCCGCGTTGAAGACGATGGCGATGTCGTGCGCGTGGAGATCGTGGCGGTCGTTGAAATCGATGCCGGTCGTGAGCCGAGTCCGGCCGAGGCCCGTGCGCGCAATCGCGCGCAGTTGCAGGTCGGTGCCGTCCAGGTCCGACCGATCGATCCGCCGCGGCCGGCCGGGCGCGGGCAGCCGATCCTGATCGAGGCGCTGCGCGTAGCGTCCGGCGAATCCGCTGACGGTCACGTGGTCGACCGCCGGTACGCCGGATCGATCGAACGAGATCAGCCCGCGCTGCGAGCGTTCGAATGGATTCGAGACGAGGAGCGTGGCCGAATCGGAACGGGGCAGTCCGCTGGCGCCGACGGAGTCGCCCTGCCAACTGGCCGTCCACCAACCGCCGGCGTGCGCCGTCGCGCGGACGAGCGCACCGGCATCCTGCCAGGCGGAGTTCGCCACGAGACCGTCGGGACTCGAGTAGTCGCCTGCCTGGCGGTATCGGGCCTGCGCGAGGACGGCCGCGCGCGGACCCAGGCCCGTGGAGATCTCGGCGTCGGCGCGCTGCGCGTTGACGCCCGCGCCGATCGCGCCGGTGAGCCGGGCCGCGAACGGCGCTCCGGCGGACGCCTGTTTCGTGACGAGCGAAATCACGCCGCCGAAGGCATCCGATCCGTACGCCACCGACGCCGGGCCACGGACAACGTCGATGCGGTCGAGCGTCTCAGGTGCGAGGAACGTCACGCTGGGTCCGGCGCGCCGTTCGGAAAATAACCGGCCGCCGTCCACCAGCATGAGCGTCCGGCCGCGCGCGAGGCCGCGGACCGCCGGTACCGCGCTGTGGCCCTCGCCGATCGCGCTCACGCCGGTCATGTTCTCCATCGCTGCCACCAGCGTCGCCGGCGCGCGCCGGACCATCTCGGACGACGACACCATGGCGGCGGCCGCGCCAGGCGGCGCGTCCACGCTCGGCGCCGAACCCGTGACGGACACGTGCTCTTCGACCGACGGATCGACCTGGATGACAAGCGGCGACGCATCAGGGCGCGTGAGAATGCGCACGGGCTTCGCCAGGCGGCCGCCGGGCAGCATGACGATGATGTCGAACGGCGGCGCCGGATCGGGCGCCCAGGTGAATCGTCCGTTCTGGTCGGTGCGCACCGTGCCGGCGAGTCCGCCGATGGCGACGTCGGCGCCCACCATCGGCCGGCCCGTGCGCCGATCGATCAGCTGCCCTTGAAACGCCTCCGCTGCCGCGGCCACCAGGAGCAGGAAGCCGGTCAGCGTACAGATCGTCCGCATGCGCGCGAGTCCGGACCACGGCAGGGGCATGGATGGTGGAGGCATAGTAACAGCGGCCGCGCCGGCAGGCTGGGCGCATAATGATCCCGTAACAGAATGGAGGCCCTATGCCCTATCAGCAGCGCCAGGTTGGCTCGGTCGTGGTCGTGGATCTCACGGGGAAGCTGGTCAACCCGGGCGAGACCGGGAAGCTCAAGGAGCAGGTCACCGGCCTGCTCGACAGCGGGCACAAGCAGATCCTGCTGAATTTCGTCCACGTCAAGTTGATCGACAGCGCGGGGCTCGGTGAGCTCGCGATGTGCCGGGCGGCGGCCACGAATCGCACCGGCGCGGTCAAGTTGGCCTGTCTGCCGCCCCGCGTCAAGGAGCCGATGGTCTGGACCCGGATCATCACGCTGTTTGATGTGTTTGAGACCGAGCAGGAGGCGATCGACAGCTTCGGCCCGCAGGCCTGAGAGGGTGGAACGCGATCAGAGGACCGTCTTGCACCCAGGACGGCACCGGCATGGAATGCCGGCTGCGCCTTTCGTGTAGTAGTTGTAGGTCAATTCCTCTCCGGGCGCCAGCGTGCGGGCCGCGCAGATCCAGATCGTGCGGTCGACGATCCTGACGTAACAGTTGGGGCGGCAGGCGTGGTTGACGAACCGCGCGAGGTTGCCGCCGACCGACGCGTCCCGCACCAGGCGCCGATGCACGGTGAAACACCAGATCCGGCCCGAGGCCAGGTGTGCGCGTTCGCGGCGCGCGCTTTCGGGGTGAGAAATCGGCTCGCCGGCGTAGTCGATGATGCGGGAATTCTTCGGAATCGCCACGCGCGTGAAGACGCCCCAGCCGGCCGTCCGCGACCGGCGACGCGCGAGATTCCTGACAGGGACGGGCACGACCAGCCATTGTAGCCGTCAACACCCTTAAATTTAGAACGTGCCCTCACGCACCTCATCCGAGGAGCGCCGCTTCTTGATCACGACGATGCGCTCGGGCTGAACGGGCTCGTTCTCCGGAATTGGCGTCTCGCCCTTCTTCTGTCCCAGCTGAAACACGCTCTTGAGGCCGCGGAGGATCGCGGAACCTTCGACGGCGGGCGTCTCGTCGTAGTAGTCGAACCAGGGCAGGCCGGCCCTCGAGTACTGAGCGGCGGTGGGCGGCTGCGTCGGCGGCTTCTCGCCCGTGCAGTCGCGCCACATGTCGGAATTGGCGATGTGCACGAAGCAGCGCGCGCGCGTCGTCCGGTCCCAGTCGTCGAAGCCGTACGGGTCGTCGTAGAGGTCCTGTTTCATCCGCCCGCCGGCGCCGAGTCCCATCGAGAGGCCCACGGTCATACTCGACATCGACGGCATTGCCATCGTGTCGTGCATCGCGTCACCGGCACCGACGTGACCGTCGCTCGCCATCCGGCGCTCGCGGGTCGGAAAGCGCTGCTCGAAGCGCTCCCTGAGCATCGGATACACCATGATCTGGACGCCGCCGTATTCGGCCTCGCCCGTGATCTGTTCTTCCGCCGTGTAGCCGCGGCCGAGTGGCATCGCGACGAACTGGCGGATCACGCCCTTCGTCACGCAGAACCCGTCGAGCCACGGCTGGGGCGGCGCGACGACGTAGTCCTGCGGGTCGGCGTGCAGCTGGTTCGTCCACTGCTGGCCGGTCACGGCGTTGATCTTGCCGGCGGCGATGGCGACGGCGAACGGATAGGGGACGCCCCGCTCCAGGTCGTCGGCCCGGCTTGAGGTGGATCCACATCGCCTCGGCCTGGTACATCGGCAGCATCACGCCGCCGCGCGACGTCCACGCGGCCGGCACCTTCGGCGTGCCGTCGTCCACGTGACGCAGCGGGAACCGGCCGAGGCCTGGCGGAAGCGCGTGCGAGGCGCCGTTGTCGGGAATCCGAAGCGTCCGCTGGAACTCGATCGTGAGTGCCGCGGACTTGTGCACGTCAGGAAAGGAGAAGACGAGGCGGTCGTCGCGCATTTCCACCATAAGTCACCAGTCTCCATCGCGGACTTCCCGGACCACGCGCAGGACGGCGTGGTCGGGCATCTTCCGCAGGTCGCGAATGAGTTGCGCAAAGAGGGCCGGCCGCTTGCGGATGATGGCCTGCAGGTCGCTCGAGACCTTGCCCGCGAGTGCGAGCAGCACGTCTTTGTCTTCGTCGAGCTCGCGGGCGATGGCCGCAATCGTCTGTTCGGACGGCGGCGGCTGCTCGCCGCGTTCGATCTTGCTGAGGTACGACGGCTCGATGCCGATCCGCTGGGCGACCTGGCGGACGGAGAACGCGGCGTCTGTCTCGCGGCGCTTCTCGCGCTGCTGGCGGACGAAGTCACCGAAGGCGGGGGGCGGGGGCATCGTGTAGTGAATACTACACACTACACATCTGCGGTGTCAAGCCCGGCGGAGAGCCGGCCGCCTGCAGGCGCCATCCGCGGCTCGCCCGGATCCGGCTGACGGGCTATGGTCCGGCGTGTGCCGCGCGCTCGGCCGCGGCAACCACGGCCTGACAGCTCACGCGGAGCGAAGGGCCGTGGCGGTGGAGATCGCCGCCGATGAGCATCATCACGTCGCGGCCGTAGAAGCGCACGAGCTCCGCGACGCGCTCGAGCGTCATGCCGCCGGCGGGCACCGGCACGATCGGCTTCAGGCCGCCGAACGGACCGGTCGCGCCGCCGGCCAGGTCGAGACACTCCGCGGCCGTGTAGCCGAACCGGCCGCCCAGGTGCGGGAAGATCGTGGCGTCGGCGCCGGCGAGGCGCGGCAGCAGCCCGCACGCCACGCGATGCGACATGCCGGTGTTCGGGCCTGCGGCGTAGCCGCCCTGCAGGGCCGGGTGACACAGCACCGGCAATCGGACGTCCGTCATGGATGCGACCAACCGCAGCGCATCCAGGCCGGCGAGCCCCGGGGCGATGAGCAGCGCCCCCGCGCCCGCGCCGGCAGCGAACCGGACCCGCTGAACGAGGCGATCGACAGGCGCGGTCACGTTCGGCGCGTAGAGGCAGGCCTTGCCGGTCTTCGCCACCGCGCGCGCGACCGCCGACGCGACGGCGTCCACGCGCGCCTCGAAGCGGCAGAACGGCTGGTCGGCGAGGCCGTGGTCATCCTTGATCACGTCGACGCCGCCCAGCGCCATGTCGTGCGCGAGGCTCGCGAGTTCGTCTGCGCCGAGCCCCAGCGGCTTGATCGCGCTGCAGAGCAAGGGGCGCTGCGAAACGCCGAGCCGCGCGCGCAGACCGGCAATGCCGAAGCGCGGCCCGGGAAAAGCCTGCTCCAACGCGGGCGTGATCGCAAAATCCACGAGCCGAATTCCGGTCTTGAGGCTCGTGTTGCCGAACAGCACGTTGACGAACTGCGTCAGCTCGTCGCCGGCCAGCTCGGCCGCGTACGAGATCCGGCAGCGCCAGCGGCCGTCGCGCATCGGTTCGAACGTCTCGAGCCGGCCGAAGATGTCGCCGCGGATGTCCGCACGGGTAATGAGGTCAGTCGGAAACTCGACCGTCTGCTCGATACAGATGTCCTCGGCCTGCCGCCGCGCCGCAGCTGTCGTCAACGGCGGCGAGATCGTAGGTCGCGACGAACCGCTCGCCGGTTGGACAGAGTCCGCCCACGGGTCAGAGGGCCTCGGCCTTGGCATGGTCGCCGGGCGGCGGGAGCGCGACCTCGGCCAGTCGCTCGGGGCCGATGCCGAAGCGCCGGCCCGCGAGGTCCTCGATCGCGGAAACAAGGGCGGCTGCGTCGATCCCGTACTCGCGCATCAGGTAACCCTTCGAAGCGCCGTGCGCGTAGACGTCCTGCAGCCCGAGCCGCACGAGCCGCCTGCCGATCCCCGCTTCGGCGATGGCTTCTGCCACACCCGAGCCGAGCCCGCCGATGACGCTGTGGTTCTCGATCGTGACGACCCCGTACCGGCAGCCGGCCGCGAGTTCGAGGATGTCGGCCGCGTGGAACGGCTTGAGCGTGGAGACGTGCACGTGGGCGACGGAGACGCCCTGCGTCGCCAGCGCCTGTCGGGCGCGCAGCGCCTCTTCGGTGCAGATGCCGCTCGAGACCACGACCACGTCAGTGCCGCGCGACAGCACGCGGTTCATCCCCAGCGCGAGTGGCGCGGCCTTGTCGAACAACCGCGGGACTTCGCCGCGCAGCATCCGCACGTACACCGGGCCATCGACGTCATGGATCGCGTCGAGCACGGACTCCACCTCGGTAGCATCGCCGCAGTCGATCACGGTCATGTTCGGGATCGCGCGCATCAGGGCCACGTCGTCGATCGCCTGATGCGTCACGCCGCCCGGAGTCGTGATGCCCGGCAGGAACCCGATGAAGCGCACCTTGAGGTTCGGATAGGCCACCGACATCGCCACCTGGTCGAATGGGCGGCGGCAGATGAACACGGCGAAGGTGTGGATGTAGGGCACGAAGCCCTCGCGCGCGAGCCCGGCGGCGAAGCCCGTCATGTTCTGTTCGGCCATGCCGAACGACAGGAAGCGATCGGGATACGCGCGCTGGAAGTCGTCCGCCTCGCATGACGACGTGAGATCGGCCGACAGCACGAGCAATTCCGGCCGCGTCGCGGCGAAGCGGACGAGGTTGACGGCGTGCGGGCGCGTGATGACGTCCATCGTCAGTTCCCGTCCGCCGGCCACGCCGCGAGCGCCAGCGCGTAGCGCTGCTGCTCCTCGGAATTCTTGAATCGGACGTAATGCAGCTTCGGCGCGCGCTCGCGCAGGATCGGGAGGCCCCGGCACGGATCGGTGCGGCAGATGACGACGCGCGGTTTCGCGCGCGGGGGAAGCGCCGCGGCGCCGGCCAGCGCGCCGATGTCGTGACCATCGACCTCCATCGCGTCAGCGCCGAAGGACGTGAGCCGCGCGACGAGCGGTTCGATCGGCATCACCCCATCGAGCCGGCCGTCGCACTGTTGCCCGTTGCAGTCGGCGAAGACGATGAGGTTGTCGAGGCGGTAGTGGCTGGCGGCGTTGACCGCTTCCCAGGTCTGTCCTTCCTGGAATTCGCCGTCCGAGAGGAAGGCGAACACGCGGCCGCTCTCGCCACGGAGCTTGCGGGCCAGGGCGATCCCGCCGGCCTGGCTGATCGCCTGTCCGAGCGATCCGGCGGTGACCTCGTGGCCCGGCGAGTGCTCGGCGCCGATCAGTTCCACCGTCGAGCCGTCCCGGTTGAACTGATCGAGTCCTTCGGGCGCCAGCCGGCCGGTTTCGATCAAGGCGGCGTAGAGCACGAGCGCGTAGTGCACGGGCGAGAAGATGAAGCGGTCCAGGTCCGGCGCCTTCGGCCCGTTGTATCCCGCGCCGGTCATCGCCGGATGACCCGGCCCCGGCGCGCCGGTGAAGGGCAGCGGGATCGGCGGAGCGATCGGCGGCCCGAGACGCATCGCGCCGCCGTAGAGCACAGCCAGCATCTCGGCAGCCGAGCAGGCCTGCGAGAGGTAGCCGCCGTTGTGCTTGATCGTGTGCTCGAGCACGCGCCGGCGGATGCCGCGCGCGATGCGCGACGTCTCGTCCTGCCGGCGTGTGTCTGTGCTCGTCTGCGGCGTCATGGCCCCCGGCACTCTGTGCGGGCCACGATATCAAAAGGCACGCCGGTCGATGTCTAGCCGAGCTTGAACGGGACCGAGGCGACGTCCTTGTCCCACATGATCGCGATCTCTCCGCCGGTCGCGGTCATGTTTACGAAGCTCCACGTGAGCTGTTCGATGGTCATCGCGCTCTTCGACATCTTCATCGGCACCCGGACGATGTCCTTGTCGGGCGTGTAGCCGTAGGAGCCCCACAGCGCCGCCTTGTTGTTCGGGTCGTACGTCTTCTGCGCCTCCCAGTTCGAGAGCACGAACGTCCACGCGCCTTCTTTCAGGTCGATGAAGACGCTGTACTCGCCCGGCGCCACCGTCTTGCCGCCGATGACGAGCGGCACCTCCGTGCGCAGCCGCGTGGTCGCGTTCGCGCCCGCGCGCCAGACCGGCGAACCCGCATTCACGCCTTTGCCGTACTCGGCGCCGGATCCGAAGATGTTCGTGCGGCCCTTGAGCCCCGGCCGGCCGTAGGTGATCTCGATCCACTTGCCGCCTGCATACGACGGTTCCTCGCCGGCCGACCACTTGCCGCCCACCGCGACCTGCGCCCGGCCCTCCGGGCTTGCCGGCAGCCTGGGTGTCTGGGCGCTGACCGTGACCGCCGCGAGCGTCGCCACGGCTGCGCCCGCAAACCAATGCTTCAGTGACATGTGTCCCTCCGCCACCAATCCTACTGGATCGCGGCCGCTCGCGCCCTTGCCTGCACTGGCGGGATCGACCGGGCGGTCGGCTACCCGCTTCGCCGGGGGCGTCACCCGTCGGCCATATAATTCGACGACTCCATATGTCGCTGAACCCAGGGACCCGCCTCGGTCCCTACGAAATCCTGACAGCCATCGGCGCCGGCGGCATGGGCGAGGTGTATCGCGCGACCGACAGCAACCTGAAGCGGTCGGTGGCCATCAAAGTCCTGCCCGCGTCCGTGGCCGGTGATGCGGACCGGCTGGCGCGCTTTCAGCGGGAGGCTGAGGTGCTCGCGGCCCTCAACCATCCCAACATCGCCGCGATTTACGGACTCGAGCGGACCGCCGATCTGACCGCGCTCGTCATGGAACTGGTCGAGGGCGAGGACCTGTCCGCGCACATCGCGCGGGGCGCGATGCCGATCGCCGAGGCGATGCCGATCGCCCGGCAAATCGCCGACGCGCTCGAGGCCGCGCACGAGCAGGGGATTGTCCATCGCGACCTGAAACCCGCGAACATCAAGGTCCGCGCCGACGGCACGGTGAAGGTGCTCGATTTCGGGCTCGCCAAAGCGATGGAGCCCGCGGGCGCGTCCAGCGCGGACGCGATGAACTCCCCGACGCTGACGAACCGCGCGACGCAAATGGGCATGATTCTCGGCACGGCGGCCTACATGGCGCCCGAGCAGGCGCGCGGCAAGGCCGTCGATCGCCGCGCGGACATCTGGTCGTTCGGCGTCGTGCTGTACGAGATGCTCGCGGGCCGGCGCGCGTTCGAGGGCGAGGACGTCTCCGTCACGCTCGCGAACGTGATCAAGGAAGACGTGGCCTGGGATGCGCTGCCGGAGGACCTGCCGGCGTCGATCCGCCGCCTGTTGCGCCGCTGCCTCGACAAGGACCCCAAGCGCCGGCTGCGTGACATCGGCGAGGCGCGGCTCGCGCTGGACGGCGGGCCGGACGGCACAAGCGAGCCGGCGACGACGGCCGCCCGCGCGCGCCGCGGCGCGCGCGTGTCGGGGCTCGCCGCGATGGCGCTCGTCGCGCTGGCGGTGGCCGTCTACGCGTTCTGGTATCGCTCGCCGGCCGTCGGGCCGCTCGCCGCCCGCCTGACGATCGCGCTGCTGCCCGGGTCGGAAATCACCTCGTATCCGGCCATCACGCGCGACGGGCGGACCGTGGCGTACGTCGCGCGGCAGGGGACCGACGACGCGCAGCTCTATCTACGCGATCTGGATTCGTTCGACGCGCGCATCGTCGCGGGTTCGAGCGGCGCGAAACAACCGTTCTTTTCGCCCGATGGCAAGTGGGTGGCGTTCTTCGCGCAGGGCCAGCTTCAGAAGGCGGAGGTCGCCGGCGGCACGCCCATCCGCGTCGCCGACGCCGCGTACTCGTTCGGCGGCACGTGGACCGAGGACAACACGATCATCTATGTGACGTCGCTCGGCTCCGGGCTGATGCGCGTCCCCGCCGGCGGCGGAACGCCTGAATCGCTCACCAGACCGGATGGCGCCGCGAACGGCTACGCGCACGTGTTTCCCCAGGCTCTTCCGGGACGCCGGAGCGTGCTGTTCACGGCGTGGGGACAGACGCAGGGCGGCGCCGTGCTGTCGTTGGACTCGCGCGCGTGGGAGTTGATTCTGCCCACGACGTCGTTCGGCGCGGCGATGTATGACGCCTCGAGCGGCGCCACGGGCCGCGTCCTTATCGGCGACCAGTCGGCGGACGTCCGATCGGCGCCGCTCGATCCCGCCCACCCGGCGCGCACCAGCGCCGACACGTCGGTCCTGCAGGGCGTGTACTACGAGGTGGAGACCGAATCGCAGAGCTGGCTGGCGGTGTCGAACACGGGCACGGCCGTGTACGCGCCCGGCAACCCGGCGAGGTCTGCGGTGATGTGGGCGGACCGCGACGGCAAGGTCGAGCCCGCGAGCAAGGACGAGGGTCTGTACCGCGAAGTCAGCCTGTCAGCGGACGGCACCAAGGCCGTGGTGCGGCACGGTCTTGACCTGTGGATCCATGACCTGCAGCGCGGGACGAAGACGCCGCTGACCTCGGCCAGCGGCAGTAACATCCTGCCGCTATGGAGCCGTGACGGCGGGCGAATCCTGTTCGCGTCCAATCGCGGCGGCGACTGGGATATCTACGCACAGTCCGCGGACGGGTCGCGGCCAGCCGAGGTCCTGCTGAAGAAGCCGTCGGACCAGTTCCCGGTACTCAATCCTCCCGGACGGCACGCTGCTCTTCACGGAGATTCAGTCGAAGACCGGCCGCGACGTGTGGATTCTGTCGCCGGACGGCAAAGCCTCGCCCGTGCGCGTCACGCAGTTCAACGAACTCGCGCCCCAGTTCTCGCCGGGTCCGGCGGGCGGACCGCGCTGGATCGCCTACGCGTCCGACGAGTCGGGCCGAAGCGAGATTTACGTGCAGTCGTACCCCGGCGGAGAACGACGGATTCCCGTCTCGAGCGGGGGCGGGGCCGTGCCGATGTGGTCGCCCGATGGCAAGGAACTCTTCTATCTGACGAGTGACGCGCTCGTGGCCGTGGCCTTCCAGCCGGGCGGGACGTTCGGCGCGCCACGCACGTTGTTCGACCGGTCCTCGTTGCTCGTCAACGACCGGTTTCACAGCTACGGAATCTCGCCCGACGGCAAGCGGTTCCTGGTGATTCGGCGCGACCCGGCCTCGGTGCCTCGCCAGCTCAACGTGATTCTCAACTGGCCGGCCCGGCCGCGCTGAGGTCAGCGCTTCCCAAGCAGTTCAGCGATTTCGCGCTCGAAGACCGGCGCATCCGTCTGCCCGGAGTGCTTGTACTGGATGCGGCCCTCGCGGTCGATCAGGAACGCCACCGGCACGCCGAGAATGCCGCCGTACTCGGTGGCCAGCTTGGCGTTGCCCATCGCGATGGGGAAGTTGAGGCCGTACTTGCGGACGAACTCCCGCACCGGCGGCTCCTCGTCGTCCACGGAGATGCCGATGATCTGCAGGCCCGCATCCCGGTACTTGTTCTGCAGTTCGACGAAGTGCGGCATTTCCTCGCGGCACGGCGCGCACCAGGTGGCCCAGAAATCCAGCAGGACGACCTTGCCGCGATACGCTGACAACCGCAGCGGCGCGCCCGTGAGATCGGTGAGCGAAAAGTCCGGAGCGAGACCGAGGGGCTTCGGTTCGGCACTGGACGGTGGCGTGTCGGCGACGGGAGGCTTGCTGCAGGCAAGCGCCACCGCGACGGCCGCGGCCATGAGCCAGCGAAGCGTGGTGTGTCGCGACGGCACGCGCTAGCCGCCGCCCTGCACGGGATAGCCCTTGGCGACCCAGTCGGTGCCGAAGTCAGTCGGCATGTACAGGACTTTCACGTTCGTGAAGCCCATCTTGGCCAGCGCCTTGGTGGCCGGCGCGATGTTGGGGCAGCGTTCCCAGGGACAGCAGCCGCAGTAGAGCACGATCGGCGCGGTGCGCCCGAGCGGCTCCACGCGCTCGCGCAGCAACTGGATGGCGCTGGGGTCGTCGGCCGGCCCGATGAACTCCGACCCGGGAATGTGCGCCTGCTGATACATGACGCGGAACCCGATCTGAATCATCAGCGGGTGATCGGTCTTCGGTGCCTGCAGAACCTTCACCAACTCCTCGGGGCTGATGCGCGATTCGCCGTCCTGGGATGACGCGCAGCCCGCGCCGAGCACGGCCACGAAACAAACCGCCGCGAGTGTTCGCATGTCGAGGCATCTCATCCGTCCATCCTATCGCTGCGCAGCCGGCGAAACACAGCGTACGGCCGGCCCCGAGGGCGGCCACGCCTGCTTCGTACCAGGAGCGTTCAGCGTATACTCCCGGCGATCGCCTTCCAGGAGCCTCCCATGAGCCGGTCGATTGTCCGCCTTCTCGCCCTTGTGCTGATCGGAACGTCCGTTGTCTTGGCCCAGAGCCGGCGCCAGTTCGCCACCGCCGACTACGACCGCGCCGTCAAGATGCTCGCGCCCAGCCTGAACGGCCTGGTCGTCGGAGGCACCGTGGATCCGACCTGGATGCCGGACGGCCGCTTCTGGTACGTCCGGACCACGCTAACCGGAACCGAGAACGTCGTCATCGACCCGGTGAAGAAGACGCGCGAAGTGGTGGCCACGCCCCCGGGAGGCGCCCCGGGCGCGCCAGCCGGAGGGGCGGGCGGGCGCGGCGGCCGCGCCGGCGGGGGCGGTGGAGGCCGTGGCGGCGGGCGCGGCGGCGTGACGATCACGAAGACCTGCGGGCCCAACGTCACCGGCACGAGCGGTCCGCCGCCGCCGTCGATGTCGCCGGACGGCACCAAAGCCCTGTTCATCTGCGACTGGAACCTGTGGGTGCGCGACGTCGCGACCGGGCAGGAGCGCCAGTTGACGACCGACGGCGAGAAGGACTTCGGCTACGCGACGAGCAATGCCGGATGGACGACGAGCGCGGCGCCGTCGCTGTCGTGGTCGCCGGACGGGAAGAAGATCGCGACGCAGCAGCAGGACGAGCGCAAGGTCGGCGACATGTATCTCGTCGAGACGCCCGTCAACGGCGGGCACCCGGTGCTGCGCGCCTGGAAGTACCCGCTGCCGGGCGATCCGGTGGTTGCCATGATCAGCCGCGTCGTCATCGACGTCGAGACGGGCAAGATCACGCGCCTGCAGATGGCGCCGGATTTCCATCGCGCGATGTCGGAAGACAACATCGACATGGGCGAGTACCTCTGGAGCCCGGACGGATCGCGGCTGGGTTTTGTCTCGACCGATCGGTACCACAAGTCATCCACGGCCAAAGTGGCCGACACGGCGACCGGCGCCGTGAAGACGCTGTTCGTCGAATCCGAGGACACGCACGTGCAGACGCGCGTGCAGTGGCAGATCTCCTGGCCGGCGAACGAGGTGCTGTGGTACTCGCAGCGCGACGGCACCGCGCAGATGTACCTCTACGACCTCAATACCGGGCAGCTCAAGAACAAGATCACGAACGGCGCCGGGCCGGTGACGCGTGTCGCCCGCATCGATCAGCCCGCGCGGACGATGTGGTACGAGGCCGTCGGCAAGGAACCGGGGCAGGACCCGTACTTCACGCACCTGTACAAAGTCGGGCTCGACGGCAGGAACCACGTGTCGCTGACGCCGGACAACGGCACGCACAGCGCCCAGATCTCGCCTGACGGCAAGTACGTGATCGACACCTTCTCGCAGCCGGATGTCGCCCCGGAAACGACGCTGCGCGACGGCACGACGGGCGCGCTGATCATGCCGCTCGAGAAGGCGGACATCTCGAAGCTGCTCGCGACCGGCTGGAAGCCGCCGATGCCGATCAAGATGAAGTCCGCCGACGGCAAGTACGACATCTACGGGATGCTGTTCCGGCCGACGAACTTCGATCTCGAGCAAGAAGTACCCCATCATCAACAACGCGTATCCCGGGCCGCAGTCGGGCAGCGTGGGCTCGCGCGCGTTCACCGCGGCACGCGGCGACAAGCAGGCCCTCGCCGAACTCGGCTTCGTCGTCGTCAGCATCGACGGCACCGGCACGCCGAACCGGTCAAAGGCGTTCACCGACGCGTACTACGGCGCCATGGGCCGCCACAACACGATTCCGGACCAGATCGCCGGCATGAAGGAACTCGCGAAGAAATACCCGTGGATCGACATCGACAAAGCCGCGATGTGGGGGCACTCGGGCGGGGGCTTCATCACGGCGGACGCGCTGCTGCGGGCGCCCTACAACGATTTCTTCAAGGTCGGCATCGCCGAGTCGGGCAATCACGACCAGCGCCAGTACGAAGACGACTGGGGCGAGCGGTATCAGGGCCCGCTCGTGAAGAACCCCGACGGCACGGACAACTACACGATCGAGGCCACGCAGACGCAGGCCGCCGGCCTCAAGGGCCATCTGTTCCTGATTCACGGCGGGATGGACAACAACGTTCCGCCGTACAACACGCTACCTGGTCGCCGACGCGCTCATCAAGGCGAACAAGGAGTTCGACCTGTTGATCATCCCGAACTCCGGGCACGGGTACACGCCGGGGAACTACGTGATGCGGAGGCGGTGGGACTACTTCGTGAAGTACCTGCTCGACGCCGATCCGCCGCGCGACTACGTGATTCCGTCGGCGCCGGGCGGCGGGGGCAGGGGCGGCGGCGGGCAGTAGAACCAGAACGCCCGCGCGCTCAATGACCGAGCGCGCGCGCTTGCGTGACGTGCCGGCCTACTTCTTGTCGTTGGCCCAGGCGGCGTCCGTGGGGCATATACTCTGACCACTCCTTATGTCTCTTACTCCCGGGACCCGGCTGGGCCCATACGAGGTTGTTGCCGCCATCGGCGCCGGCGGCATGGGCGAGGTCTACCGCGCCCGCGATACGAAACTGAACCGCGAGGTCGCGCTGAAGGTGCTGCCGGACCTGCTGGCCGGCGATGCCGATCGGCTCGCGCGGTTTCGCCGCGAAGCACAGGTGCTCGCGTCGCTCAATCATCCGAACATCGCGCATTTGTACGGGTTCGAAGACGCGGTGTCGGAGGCGCCAGGGAGCCGGTGCGGCGCACGCGCTGGTCATGGAACTGGTCGAGGGCCCGACGCTGGCCGACCGCATCGCGCGCGGGACCGATCCCGCTCGCCGATGCGATGCCCATCGCGCAGCCAGATCGCCGACGCCCTCGAAGCCGCGCACGACCAGGGCATCATCCATCGCGACCTGAAGCCCGCCAACGTGAAGGTGCGGGACGACGGCACCGTGAAGGTGCTGGACTTCGGCCTCGCGAAGGCGCTCGATGAGAATGCGTCGAACCCGGTCGTCGGCCGCGATGAACTCGCCGACGCTCACCGCCCGCGCGACCCAGATGGGCATGATTCTCGGCACGGCCGCCTACATGGCGCCGGAGCAGGCGCGCGGCCGCACGGTCAATCGCCGCGCGGACGTCTGGGCGTTCGGCGTCGTGCTCTACGAGATGCTCACCGGCCGGCGCGCGTTTGAGGGCGAAGACATCTCGATCACGCTCGCGAGCGTGCTCAAGGAAGACGTGAGCTGGCAGGCGCTGCCGGTCAATCTGCCCGCGCCGGTTCGCCGGCTGTTGCGGCGCTGCCTCGAGAAGGATCCGAAGCGGCGACTGAGTGCGATTGGCGACGCCCGGCTCGAACTGGACGAAGCAATCGCTTCGCCTGGGGCGGCTGAAGCCTCGGCCGGCGCGTCGGCGGCCACCGAAGCCGGACTGGCGAAGCTGCGCCAGCGCGCGAAGCGCGCGGAGATAGTGGCTGCGGGCATCGCAACGGTCGCGGTGATCTGTCGGCGGTCGTCGGCGCCTTGTGGCCGAATCCTGCGGCCGTCGCGCCGCAACGCGTGCAGTTTGCCGTGACGGAGTCCCTCGGCCCCTCTGGGCAATCGCCGCCGATTGTGTCGCCCGATGGCCGGCTGGTGGCGTTCGTCGGACGGCCGGCGGCAGGCGGTACCCTTCAGCTCTTCGTCCGCGCGCTGGACGGACTCGAGGCGCGGGCGCTTGCCGGAACGGACGGCGTCGGAAACCCGTTCTGGATCGACGGCAGCAAGGCCATTGGGTACCTGGTCGGTAACCGCGTGTATCGCATTCCGGTCGACGGAGGCGCGCCGCAGGGGCTGTGCGAGATCAGTTCCTTTGCAGGCGCCACGTGGCTGCCCTCGGGCGACATCCTGATGGCGTCCTTCTCCGGTGCGAACGCCCGGCTGTTTCGCGTCCCAGGGCAGGGTGGTGTGCCTGTCGAAGTCGCGCGCCAGAAAGGCACGGAAGCGGCCACGGCCTTTGTCGGACCCTCCGTCCTTCCAGACGGCAAGCACTTCCTCTATCTCGGGCACAGCCTTGACCTGAGCGAACGCGCGATCTACGTGGGATCGCTGGATGGCTCACCGCCGGTCCGACTGGTCGCATCGGATTCAATTGGCGCCTATGCCGATCCCGGCTACCTCCTCTTCGTGCGCGGCGGCACGCTCTTCGCCCAGGCCTTCGATGCCAGGTCGTTCAAGGTGTCCGGCGAACCGACACGGCTGGCGGACGACGTCGCCATCAACACCATTACGGGGCGGGCATCGTTCGGCGTGTCCCAGACCGGCGTCCTCGTGTACCGAACGGCGGGCGGAGGCGGCAGCATGTCGGATCTGGCCTGGCTGGATCGCGCCGGCAAGTCGCTCGGCACCGTCGGCGACGCACGCAACTACTATCAAATTCGCTTGTCCCCAGATGCCAAGCGCGTGGCGGTGTCGGAATCCGCGCCCGGCGCGCTGATGTTCAATCTCTCGGTGCTCGACCTGGGCAACGGCGTGGCCAGCGCAGTCACCGATGCCAAGGGCACGGCCAACGATCCCGCCTGGTCGCCTGATGGCGAGACGATGGCGTTCGAGGCGCTGCAGAAGACCGGCCGGCAGTTGATGACGCAGCGCGTCGGCAATCCGACCCCCACGGTCGCGTTCGAGTCCGCCGACGATCCGAAGTGGCTGGATGACTGGTCGGCCGACGGCAAGTTCCTGCTGTTCCATCTGCCGAAGCCCAGCAAGCTGTTCGCCGTACCCATGGATGGCCCGCGCACGGCGAAGCTGTTGCTGGATACGACGGAGACCATCGACGGCGCGCACTTCTCGCCGGACGGCAAGTGGATCGTCTACCAGATCACCGAGTCGGGCATGTACCAGGTGTGGGTGGCGTCGTTTCCGGCCTTCGACCAGCGCCGGCGGATTTCACCGCAGGGCGGCGGCCAGGCGTTCTGGCGGGGCGACGGCCGCGAGATCTTCTACCTGACGCCCACGGGCAAGATGATGGCGGTGGCGGTGACGCCGAGATCGGCGGGGGGCAGGCTCGACTTCGCGGCGCCGGTCGAACTGTTCCAGTCGCCAATCGCCACACCGAGCCTGGGAGTCGATCAGTATTCAGTGACGAAGGACGGCAAGCGCTTCCTCTTCATCCGACCGCGCGAGGCAGCCGTGGCCCGGCCGCCCGTGACCGTCGTCGTGAACTGGGCGGCAGCATTGCGTCGGCCCGAGTGACTCCCCGGGCCCTCGAGTCGTCCCCAGGATTCTGGATGCGGGGCCCAGCCTGCTGTCCAACCGTACGATGTCCATCCCGACGGGAAGCGGATCGCCGCCGCCGTGCTCCAGGAGCAAGCCGGCGTCCAGGACAAGGTCGTGTTCATGTCCAATTTCCTCGACTACCTGCGGACAGATCGCGCCGGGGAAGAAGTGAACGTCGCGGCCCTCGCGCATGCGGCTGCCCGCTGACATCACGACGCGATCAGCAGGCCCAGGGCCGCCGCCACCATCACCGCCAACGCGAGCCACCCCAGGCCGGCGGCCGTCCGTGAATTGACGGCGTCACCCATCACCGTGCGATCGCCGGTCAGCAGGAGCACGACCAGAATGAGCGGGGGCGCGAGGACGCCGTTGATCACCGCCGTACGGTCCGCGTCAGCGTGTCACCGCCCTGCCGCATTTCAGACGTCCAATCGAACCTCTGTAGGATCCGCCAACCGCTGGCGGGTGTCTGTGCGTTTTGGAACAACGGCGTCCTCGGGGCGGCTGCTATGGTCGGGAGGTGACTTGGCTTGGCTGGATTGGCGTCGCAGTACTCATCACGGGCGTTGCTGCCGTCACCGGTATCAAGGCGAAGGGGACGCGACCCGTGGCCCACACCCGATTGATGGGAGGGGCACGAGTCGCGCTGTTTGCGCTGGTCATCGTGTTCGCGTATCTCGCGTTTCAGGCGTACTCCGCCGGCTGAGCCGCGTGGCGGCTGCACCGATGCCGCCATCCGGGCGGTCCAGATCAGCGCTTGATCGCCTTGCCAATGCTCTCGACCGCCGCGCCGACCTTCTTCTGCGCGGTGCCGACCGCCGTCTTCGCCTTCCCGACGGTCTCGTCGACCTGGCCTTCGTTCCTCAGTTTGTCGTTGCCTGTCAGGTCGCCGACGGCCTGTTTGACCTTGCCCTTGGCCTGATCGACGCGTCCGTCGCGCTCATTCTTGTTCCACATGGCATGCTCCAATCGCGGTTGCTGTTTCCGACGCCGACGCGCAGGGACGAGGCAGCGCCGTGTCTCTAGACACTATGGACGAACCCGAAGACCCGGCACTGTTTCCTATCGCACAGGGGTTGCCAAGGACGGCGGCCCGACGGCCGTTAGAGGGGAGGCGTCTCGGTCGTCTTCGTCAGGATGCTGAGGAAACCGTGAATTGAAAACTGGCGGAGAGAGTGGCTTGCGTCGGCCCCATTCATTCCGCCCGTAACGCCTGCACCGGATCGACGCGGCTCGCGCGCAGCGCCGGAATCAATGTTCCGATGGCCGCCGTGGCCACGATCGCAACAACGACCGCGGTCCACACGCGCGGGTCGTAGGGCGTGACCTGGTAGAGGTACACCTTCACGAAACGCACAGCCCACGCCGACACCAGGCTGCCGGCCATCACGCCCAAGACAACGGCGCGCAGTTGCTCCAGGAGCAGCACGCCGACGAGATTGTCGCGCGTGGCCCCGAGCGCGAGGCGAATGCCCATCTCCCTCGTGCGCCTGGCCGTCGCCATCGCCATGAGACCAAGGATACCCACGCCGACGATGACGAGCGCGCACATCGCGAATGATCCGAACAGCCACGACTGGAAACGGCGCGGCCGCACGGAATCCGCGAACCGTTCGTCGAGTGTCGAGGCCTGGGTCGTTCGTATCAAGGGATCGGCGGCCGCGATCGCGCGAGTGGCCTCTGCGGTGATCTGTCCGGCGTTCTTCCGGCTCCGGATGAACACGGTCAGCGACGCAGACCGCGACACCCGCGCGAAGGGTCCGTAGATCGACGCGACCTCCGCGTCCCACTGATTCCACCGCACGTCCTTCACAACGCCGACCACGGCGAACGGCACGGGGACGCGAAGATACGCCAGCGTTTGCCCGAGCGGGGAGGCGTTCGGCCAGTACCGCGCGCGCCACCGACTCACTGACGACGATGACCGGCGCACCGCTCTCCAGTTCGGCGTCCGTCGGAAAGCGGCCCATCACGAGTTGCGGCTGCAGCACACGATAGAAGTCCGAGGTGATCGCCTCGGCGACGACAGGGAGCCGTGACGCCGCGGGCCCGGCGGCACGCGGTGGGATCCACCATGGCACGCCTCCGCCACCGTCGAGCAACTGGCCCTCGGTGAGCGCCACCATATCCACGCCCGGCACGCGTCGCAGAGTGTCGATGAGCGCGTCGGCGCGAGCTGTGCGCTCCGGTGCCCCGACGCTTCCGTCGCGGAGGCCCAGCATTGCCTCGCGAAGGACGACGACGCCATCCGTTCGAATGGCCGGGGTGTTCGCGTATACAGCCATGATCGACGCGATGAGCAGCGCGCCGCCCATCGTCAGCACGAGCGCACCGGCCACCTGCGACGCGATGACGACCGTGCGGCCAATCGAACGCGTGCGGGTGCTGCCTCGACTGCCATCACCAAGCGACGCCGCGCCCGTCCGAAGCGCACGACGAATCGGCCAGATCGTCGTCGGCATAGCGAGAAAGAGCGCGCTCAGCACAACGAACATCACGACGCGTGCGTCGATGGCCGGCTCCGCCTGGGCTTTGAGCAGGACAAGATCCTCCGGCAGGAGCCGGAGGCCCACTTGAAGCAAGGGCACGGCAAGAGACAATCCGATCGCCGCGCCCACCGCGATCGGCACGAGCGCTTCAAGGAACACGAGCCACGCGATGCGAGGGCCCGTGGCGCCAAGGGCCCGGCGAAGACTCAACTCACGCACGCGATCGAGACCACGCGCCGCCATGAGACCCGAGATGTTGAGACCGCCGAGCGCGAGCAGCATCAAGGCGGCCAGGAAGATGGCACGAAAGAGCGGCCGTTCTTTGCTGCCCAGTGCGCTCGCAAGTGGCGGCACATCCGCGTGATCGAACGGGCCCTGCATGCGCCAGGAGCGCTCCGACCAGCCCTCCGGCTTCGGACCTCTCGCGGGAAACGCCGCAGCGGTCGCCGCCATACCGGCTTCGACACGTTCGCGAAAGACCTGGATCGACATCCCCGGCGGCAGTCTGGCAATGACCTCAAAGAGGTTCCGGCGAGTCGGATCGCGCACGACGTCCGGTGACGACACGTACGGCGCAATGAAGCTCACGGCCGCGTACCTGGACGGGAATACGAAACCGCGTGGCATGACGCCGACGACGCGAAAGCCCCGCCCGCTCGTCGGGTCGTCGATGTACGTTCGGCCGACCACGTCACTCGCGCCGCGAAATCGGCTCTGCCACAGCTCGTACATGATGACGACGGGCCGAACGATGTCCTCGTGATCGAAGTCGGCTGCGGCGAAACCACCGACAAGCGGACGCACGGCGACGGCCTCGAAGAAGTTGCGCTGCACGAGGGCGAGGCCAAACGGCGACTCGTTCACACCCTCGCCCATCCCGCTGCGGCTCTGTGCCTGGACGCCTGCGATGACCGCATCCGGGGCCGCAGCTCGCCAATCGGCGATGTCCTGCACGCTCGCGCCCGTCACGCGCCTGACCAGCGATGCCGGCGACGCGAGTGCAGGAAGGTTGTTGAATCCCGGCTCGATGGCGACCAGCCGATCCGCCTGGGGATACGTCAGCGGCTTGAAGAGCACGCCGTCGACGACCGCAAAGACCGTCGTGGAGAGCGCCATACCGAGCGCGACGACGCCGACGACGGTCGCCGAATACCATGGCGCGCGACGAAGGGAGCGGACGGCGTAGCGAAGGTCAGCCCGCATGCCCCAATATACGCCTCTGATCTGGGGAGCGATGCAGCCGGCCCTATGCGATCATCAACCGCGCGGATCTGGCCGACCGTCGGTGCGCCTTCACGACAATCTCCACATCATTCCCGAGGAGGACCAGAAACCGGACGAGTCGATCGAGTGAGAAGCCAGCCAACCGGCCTCGCTTCAGCGCCGAGATCTTCGGCTGATCGACTTCGAGGAGCTTGGCGGCCTCCGCCTGTGTCAGGCCGCGACGTTCAATCGCCGTCATGATCTTGTGGGCGAGCTCCGCCTTCGCGAGGCGCTCCTCCGGATGCGGCAATCCCAAGTCTGCGAACACATTTCCACTGCTGATTTCGTACGGCTTCTTGGTCCGCATCATTGATTCTCCCGTTTGCGGTGAAGCGCCTCGGCCTGTTTCAGTCGAGCCTTCACGAGGTCGAGTTCACGAGCCGGCGTCGCGATCCCCTTCGTCGACTTCTTCTGGAAGGCGTGGAGGACATAGACGGTCTCCGCGAAGCGGACGGTGTACACCGCCCGAAATGTGTCGCCACGATGATCCGAGAGGACTTCCAACACACCCGAACCGAAGCCCTTCAGCGGCTTGGCGCTGACGTGTTTGCTGCCCACTTGCGCACGGTACAGAGTGAACCCGACCTCATCTTGCACGAGGGCGGGGAAGTCACGCAGCACTTCCCGCGAGTCGCCCATCCAGATGACGGGCTTCGGCAGCGGTCCGGCCATCACCTGGCATTATATGCCAGATATAGCATGTGATGGCCACCGCGAGCCGGAGAAAATGGAACACGAAAATGGCACTCGACCGATTTCGCGCGCAGAATCTGCCAGATTGGCGGAGAGAGTGGGCCACCTTCGCGAGGCGCTCGCTTCGCTCGCCGCTTCGGCGCCCTCGCTCGTGTCGGACCCTTCGCCTGGCCTGCCAGCCGAAGCTCACGATGGCTGTTAGCAAGCGTGAGCGAAGGCTGGCGGAGAGAGTGGGATTCGAACCCACGGTAGAGTTTCCCCTACACACGCTTTCCAAGCGTGCTCCTTCAACCACTCGGACATCTCTCCGTTCGAATGGAATCAACAGTTTAGCGCGAGCGGTCGAACGGCGTCCAACCGATTGTGACGTGAATTGTGACGTGGCATGAAAAATGCGCCCGGACTCTTCATAGTGCAACCACCTGAATCCGCCCACGCTCGCGCCCAACAGGCTTCGACCGAACTGTGATTTTGACGTCCTGGCCAAGCGCCGTGAGCAGGCGCATGAGGCGTTCGCTCGAGAAGTTGGTCAACCGGCCGTTCAGCAAGGCCGACACCTTGGGCTGGTCGATGCCCATCAGTGAGCCCGCGCGGACCTGGGTGAGGTGCTTGCGCTCAATGACCTGCCGGATAAGGCTGGCGAGCTTGGCCTTGGTGAGTTCTTCCTCGGGTTGGGCGAACCCCAGGTCGGCGAAGACATTGCCGCTGCCTCGAACGACGGGGATGGTCTTCACTTGCTTCTTCGCCACTGCTCGTACTCCTCACTGGCACGCATGAGCCGCTGTCTGATCAGCTCGATCTCGCGTTTCGGCGTCTGAATGCCGCGCGTCGACTTCTTCTGAAACGCGTGCAGCACGTAGACCACTTCGCGGAACCGAACGGTATAGACCGCCCGGTACGTGTCACCGTCGAAGTCGTCCACGACCTCCAGCACGCCACCACCGCCGAAGCCCTTCAGCGGTTTCGCGAACGGCGCCTTCTGGCCTATTTGAGCGTCCCAGAGGGCACCACCGACGCGCCGCTTCACGTCGTCAGGAAATGCACTCAGGTCTGCCTTGCTGCTTCCAACCCAATGCACCGGTTTGGGCTGAGCCGTATCCTGAAGCGGCTTCACGACCGTCTCCTGCCTAATGTATGCCTGTTCAGGCATGGCGTCAAGAATGGCCTGGAAAGGGAATACATGGCTACTGAACCGGCTGCTCCTCTGCCTCTGCCTGTTCCTCTCGACGGTCTTCCTGTTCCCGGTGCGCGTCCAGAGCCTCCAGCGCCTCGCGCTTGGCCTTCAGCCGAATATGCGAATAGTGCTCGAGCATCTTGCAAGACAGATGGCCAGAAATCGATTCGAGGACGTGGTCGGCTACTCCCATTTCCGCGAGCTCGGTGATGACGGTGTGCCTCAGGTCATGGAATCGCAGGCCTGGCAGGCCGGCGGCCTTCCGGAGCGCGCGCCAGGCCGTGTCCCATGAGCGCCATCCCCAGCGCGATGACGCCGACGACGGTCGCCGAGTACCAGGGCGCGCGCCGCAGCGAGCGGAGCGTCTGGCGCAGGTCGGCTGGCACCATCGTGCTCTCCATTATTCATCGGCTGGCCCGGCCGCTGGCCCTGGTCTGGCGTCAAAAACCAGCGTGATAGACTCCAAATGGCCATCGAGATGAGACGAATTTCTACAATGTTTGCGCTGGGCGTTGGGCTGGTGTGGGCGGCGGCCTGCAGCGACAGCACCACGACCCCGACCACGCCCACGGCGGGCGCATCGTCGTCGGTGACCCAGGTGCTGTCCGGAGACATCGCGCCCGGCGCCACGCCGGTGCACACGTTCAGTCTGCCCGGCACCGCGCCGCTGCACATCATGCTGGGCAGCCTCGTTGGTGCGGACAGCCTGCCGTTGGGATCGACCGTCACGCTTGTCTACGGCATTCCGACCACGGACGGTCTGACGTGCACGGCCCTGACCAAGGTCTCAACCGCGGTCGCCCTCAAGGCCCAAATCAACGTGCTGGCGTCGTCCGGCACGTACTGCGTCGGGCTCGAGAACACCGGTTCGATCGCGGCCGCGACGCACTACGCCATCCGGGTGATTTACGGCACGCCGTCCGACGAGACCAGTGCGGGGACGATCGACTACACGAGCACCGTCCTGCCGGGCGGCACCACGTCGCGGACCTTCGGGGCTTCGGTCGCTGGCATCGCCACGATCACGATGTCGGATTTCGTGCCGGCGAGCGTGTCCGCGGTCGGTCTGGGCGTCGGGTTCCAGCGCAACGATGCCAGCGGCTGCGAGATCTCTGCGACCACTCTGGCCACGCGCGGCGCCACGTTCTCGGTGCCGGTCGATGCCGGCAAGTACTGCGTCAAGGTCTTCGACCCCGGCACGTTTACGGGGTTGGTGACGTTTACGATCAAGATTTCTCATCCCTGACTTTGTTAGGATCAGGTTTCGCCTCGGACCGCGGTCCGGACCCTGTGCAAGCGCAGACGACGAACCGCGTCAGGGCCGGAAGGCAGCAGCGCTCAGTTGATCCTGCACTGTGCCGCAGGCCATCCGGGCCGCGGTCGGAGGCGAAACACCTGTTCTCGACTATCCTTCTCTTATGTCGCACTTGGCTTTGGCGCGCAAATGGCGTCCGCAGCGGTTTGAAGACGTCATCGGCCAGCGCGGCGTCATCGAGACGCTGAAGAACGCCATTTCCACCGGCCGGCTCGCGCATTCATTCATCTTCGCGGGGCCGCGAGGGGTGGGGAAGACCACGACCGCGCGCATCCTGGCGCGGGCGCTCAACTGCGTGAAGGGACCGACCGGCGAGCCGTGCGGCACGTGCGACGCGTGCACGGAAATCGCGGACGGCCGCGACATGGATGTGCTCGAAATCGACGGCGCCACCTACACCGGCGTGGACGCGGTCCGCGAGGTCATCGTCGAGCCGCTGTCCATCGCGCCGATGCGCGACCGGTACAAGATCTTCATCATCGACGAAGTGCACCGGCTGTCGAAGCAGGCGTTCGACGCGCTGCTGAAATCGATCGAGGAGCCGCCCCCGTACGTGAAGTTCATGATGGCGACGACCGACCTGCACGCGGTGCCGGCGACGATTCAGTCGCGGTCGCAGGTGTTCGAGCTGAAGTCGCTGCCGTTCAGCGTCATCCGCGATCAGTTGAAGGCCGTGACGAAGAACGAGAAGGTGAAGGTGGACGACGCCGCGATCGCGCTGGTGGCGCGATCGGCGGAAGGCAGCATGCGCGACGCGCTGTCCGCGCTGGACCAGATCCTGGCGTTCACGAGCGACGCGGTCACCGCCGCGGACGTCAGTACCGTGCTCGGCCTGATCGGCCGGGATGCGCAGTTCGAAATCGCGGAAATCGTGGCGCGCGAGGACGCCGGCGCGATCTTCGACTCGGCCGGAACGGTCGTCGAGGCCGGCTTCGACCTGCGCATCGTGTGCCGGGAACTGGCGCGGCTCATGCGCGACCTGCTCGTCATCAAGATCGACGCGTCCCGGCTGACCGACCCGGAAATCGCGGCCGACAGCGAGCGCGACCGCATGAAGGCGCTGGCCGACCAGTATTCGCGCGAGGACCTGATGCGCGCGTTCGACCTGCTCACCCGCGCGGAATATGAAATCAAGCGCTCGTCGCAGCCGCGGCACCAGTTCGAAATGACGCTGGTGGAGCTGATCCACCTGCGGAAGCTGACGCCGCTCAGCGAGATAATCTCAGGTCACGAAGGCGGACGACGGAACGAGCGGGAACGAGCGGGAACGAGCGGGAACGACGGGAACGGGGAAGTTCGAGGTTCGAGGTTCGAAGGCCGAAGGGCCTCCGCGGCACCGCGGGCGGCCGCACCCGCGCCGGCGCCTCGAGCACCCGCGCTCGCGCCCGCGCCGGCACCGGCGCCGCGTGCGGCGGACGCTGGACCCCGGACTCCGGACCGACCGGGAACGCTGGACTCGGGACGCGGGACGCGGGACGACGCTCCTGCGACAGCGAAGTCCGCCGTCCTCGCCGCGATCCGAGAAGGCAACAAGACGTTCTTCAGCATGGTGGTGGCGCAGGCGCAGAAAGTGGAACTGGCGGGCGACGTGCTCGTGTTTACCTTCGCGCCGCAGCACAAGTCGCTGGCGGCGCAACTCGACGGCAAGCGTGCATGGGTCGAGCAGTTGGCGCAGTCCGTCGTCGGGCGCAAGATCAAGGTGGCAGCCAAGGAAGGCGAACCGCTGGCGGCCCCGGCGCGCGCCGACGACCCGGCCAAAGGCGCCAAAGCCGCAGACCTCAAAGCCCGGGCGAAAGCCGAGCCCAGCGTCCAGGCGGTATTGGACGTGTTTGGAGGAGAGATCGAGGACGTCGAAGAAGTGGACTGAGGCCCTTCGTTCCCCAGTTCCCGCCTTCGCCCTCCGGGCTACGGCGGGCAGGCCCGATCGTTCTCGTCGTTCCCGTCGTTCCCGTTCGTTCTCGTCTCCGTCGTTCCCGTTCGTTCCCGTCGTTTCACCGGGGTGTCTTGTGGATGTGAAGAAGATGATGGTCCAGGCGCAGCAGATGCAGGAGCAGCTGCAGCGCCAGATGGCCGAAATGAAGATCAGCGCCACGTCCGGCGGCGGCACGGTCATTGCCACCGTCAACGGCAACAAGCAATTGCTGACGCTGCAGATCGATCCTGAAGCGGTCTCGAAGGAAGACGTGGAGATGCTGCAGGATTTGATCGTGGCCGCCGTCAACGACGCGCATCGACGCGTTGACGAGGCGCTGGCCAGTCACATGCAGGGCATGATGGGCGGCTTGCGTCTCCCCGGGATGTCCTGATGGCGGCGATCGATCCCCTCGGGGAACTCGTTTCGGCGCTCCAGCGGTTGCCCGGCATCGGGGCCCGCAGCGCGTTGCGGCTCGCGCATCACATCCTGAAGACACCGCGCGAGGAGGCCGACGCGCTCTGCGCGGCCATCCTCTCGGTCAAGGACCGCGTCACCTACTGCTCGATCTGCAGCAACATCACCGCCGTCGATCCCTGCACGTACTGCGTGTCCCCTGAACGTGACAGCCGCGTCATTTGCGTGGTCGAACAGCCGGAGAACGTGGCGGCCGTGGAGAGGACGCGCGGATTCCGCGGTCGTTATCACGTGCTGATGGGCGCGATCGCGCCGCTGCAGGGCATCGGCCCCGACGAACTCAAGATCAAGGGCCTGCTCGGGCGAGTGGGGCAGGGCGGCGTCGAGGAAGTGATCGTGGCGACCAATCCCAACGTCGAAGGCGAAGCGACGGCGCTCTACCTCGCGCGCCTGCTCAAACCGCTCGGCGTCAAGGTCTCCCGCATCGCCATGGGCGTCCCCGTCGGCAGCGACCTGGACTACACGGACGAATTCACGATGGCAAAGGCGATGGACGGACGGCGGGACATGTAGAAACGACGTTCGTCACTTCCCGTCGTTCCCGATCGTTCCCGTCGTTCCCGTCGTTCCCGTCGTTCTCCGTCGTTCCCGTCGTTTTCGTCGCCTTTCTCCCCAACAGCCCCAGTCCCACCACCGACCACGCCAGCACCCGGATCGTCCTGATGAGCGAGATCGTGACGCCCACGCCCGGCGCGAGGCCGAGCGCGCGCGCGACGAGTTCGGATCCGACCTGCAGCACGCCGAGCTGAAGCGGAATCATCCTGAAGACAATGTTGGTGACGCGTCCGACCGTGTCGAGGATGAAGGCGGCCGCGACGTGCGATTCGCCGGTGATCAGCCACAGCGTGAACCAGAGCTCGCTGAAGCTGAGCGCGTGGAAGGCCGTCTCCGCGGCGACGACCACGCCAATCCGCGCGCTGGCATGGCCCGTCGACCGATAGGCCGTGCGCTCGAACGCGCGGACGGCGTCGGCCAGGTCCGAGATGCCGCGAATTGGAATGCGGGCGACCAGGCTGCCGACCAGCGTCGGCTTGCGCCACGCCATCCACGTCGCCGCGAGGAGCACGCCCGTCATGCCGCCGAGCGCGGCAAGGGCAGCCGCGCGCATGGCGACGTCCACGGGATACACGATCAGCAGGGCGCCGGCGCCCAGCATCACGTAGACCGCGACGGAAATGCTGAAGAAGAACGTCTCGGCCACCAGCGCCGCAAGCGCGCCTTGGGTGCCGACCGTCGGCAGCCCCGATCCCAGATACGCGGCCTTCGTGGGTTCGGACACGATCAGCGAGAGTGGCGTGAGTGCGCCCAACCCTTCGCCGGCGATGATGGCCGCCAACGCGCGGCCCGGCGGCGTGTCGACGGGAATGAGCGCTGACCAGGCCGTTGACCGCGCGAGGAATCTCGACAGCGACAGGACGAGCACGCCGCCCGCGCCCCACCAGCCGACGGCCGCCATGCCGCCCGCGATGTTCGCGGCGCCCGTCGCGCGCACCTGCCAGGCCAGCAGGGCCAGCCCGGCTGCGGCCGCGATCGCGGTGAGGATCCGGCGGCCGGTCATGGACGCAAGCATATAATCGACCCGATGATCCCGGCCGGATATGCGACGCCGACGGCGGCGATTTTCGCCCTGGGCGGCCTCTTGACGTGTTTCGCGGGATACCGGCTGTTCCGGTTCGTCCTGGGCCTGAACGGCTTCATCGCCGGCGCGCTCATCGCCTCCAATCTGTTCGGCGCCGGCAACACGTGGACGATGGTCATGGCCGCGATCGCCGGCGGCGTGGTTGGCGCGGCCGTCATGGTGGTGGCGTACTTCGTCGCGGTCGGCCTGGTCGGCGCCGGGCTGGCGGCGATGCTTCTGCATCTGGGCTGGCGATTTGTCGGCGGCGAACCGCCCACCATCGTCGTCGTGGTCGTCTGCGTGGTGGGCGCGGTGCTCGCGCTGCGGGCCGTGCGATACGTCGTCATCTGCGGCACGGCGATTGCCGGATCGTGGACGTTCCTCGTCGGGGCGCTGGCGCTGGCGGGCAATCCCAACTCGCTGATTGCCGCCTCGGCGCCGAATGTGTGGGTGGTTTATCCCATCGACTTGCTGCCGCCGAACTGGTGGGTCATGATCGGCTGGATCACCCTGACGCTGGCCGGCATTGTCGTGCAGTTGAAGACGACGACGGCGGGCGGGAAGAGGAAGAAGAAAGATGGGGTCTGACCCTGGTGCGCAAGCGGGTCTGACCCCGTACCGAAGGCGCCGAAGGCGCAAGGTCTGGCCCTGGTGCGCAAGCGGGCCTGACCCCATACCGAATGCGCCGAAGGCGCCCGATCGGTCAAGCTTGGTTTTGATTGAGTAGCCGGCGGGCTTTAGCCCGCCGGACATCAAGGAGACGCAATGACATTCTCACGGCACGCGACGGTGGACTACACGGGCACGATCATGGAAGGCAAGGGTGTGGCGACGGCGGGGACGAAGGCGTTCAGCGTGCCCGTGTCGTTTCCGCGCCGCATTGGCGAGCCCGAGGGCGTGACCAGCCCGGAGGAGTTGGTGGCCGCGGCGCACGCCACGTGCTACGCGATGGTGGTGACCGGCGCGCTCGGCCGCGCCGAGGGTGCCGCGTGGACGAACCTGTCGGTCACGTGCACGATCACCGCGGACAAGGGCGACGAGGGCATCCGGCTGAAGACGTCGAAGCTCGATGTGACTGTGGCCGGCCTCAAGGGCATGGACGCGGCGGCGTTCGACGCGATGGCGAAGGCGGCCGAAGGCAAGTGCCCGATCTCGATCACGCTGCGGCCGTCGCTGGCGATTGAAGTCGTCACGCATGTGAAGTAAGCGCGTCGTCCTACGGTCCTACGGTCCAGGGTCCCAGGGTCCGGGTTCCGCAGCACGCGGCCAACGCGTGCAGGGGCCCAGGGCCTTGGGACCGTAGCACCCTAGGACCTGAGGACGACATCCGGTAGAATTAAGAGTCCTGCCACCGATGTTCCTCGGTAGCTCAATGGCAGAGCATCCGGCTGTTAACCGGAGGGTTGCTGGTTCGAGTCCAGCCCGAGGAGCCAATTTTCATTGAGTAATTTCGCGATTTCTCTATTGGTCTATTGGGGACCAGCGGCGACTGTGCCCAATTTTGTGCCCACCCCCAGCTGGCATCATCGCCAGCGCTGATCAGCCTTAGGCTTCGCCCTTCCACGGCTCGCCGGGCAAGAGCGCGATCAATTCAGTTGAGACGATCCGCGCAGCCTCCCTCGGCTCCCAGGTGTGAGAGGCGACCAACAGCGGGCTGATGTCCGCGATGAAATCGGGGTCCTGCATCTTCAAGGCAAAATTCTCCTCGAACTGCGCGCGCGTGACCTTGTGCCCTTCATGCTCCATGTAGTGGAGGAAGGCACTCACGATGCGCGCTGGCTCCACACGCCCGTCACGTAGGGCGACAGCCAGATCGAAGAGATCGCGCGCCTGCTTTCGCTGGTAGAGGGCGCGCAGCTTGGTTCCCAACAGTTCGTCGAGATCGTAGCTGTGGATGCTGCAGGAGCCCTCGAACCAGCGCGAGGCGACGCTGAATGGAACCTCCTTCAACCCATAGACGGAGAAATGCTCTCGCGTATTCGCCTCGACCTTGAGTTTCAGAGGAACTGCCGGGATTCCCTCTGATTCAAAACGATAGGTGAATGTCACGCGGCCTTCGTTTTGTTTCCACTTCGGTTTCCCTAGCCAGGGATCGAGAACGCCGCGCAGCGTCGTCATCATCGGGCCGGCTGGCTCGGCTCGCACTTGCACCAAATCGATATCTTCCGAATAACGTGCCGCCGGCCTTACGTGCAGTTTGTAGAGTGCCGTGCCGCCGCGAAAGGCGAGAGCATCGTGCAGGACGGGATTCGTGAAGATCTCGACGATCGCGCGGCTGATGACGAGATCCTGTTCGACTTGGAAGTCCTGGACCCAAGGCGCCTCGGCCCGCCATTCTGTGATGTAGTCGCGCGGGATCACAAGTCCACCTGCACTTGCACATTGACGAATAGCTTCCAGTCCTCGTCACGGACGGCCTTTCCGCGTGGCGCCTTCGGCAGGAGTGAGGTTGATTCGTGTGCCCGATCGCGCACGTACGTCTTCAGCGGAGCAGCCTTCTCGCCCGCGCCAGCGCGCACGAGCAGGTAGCCAAGCCGCTGCGCCCATGGCAAGGGCGCGGTTTCAGCGGCGGCGAGCAGTTTCTTGGGATCGATTCGCTCGGCAAGCTCCGAGAGCACGGTCGCGACTTGATCGAGGCCGCCCGCGTGATGCTGGTAGCCCACTAGATCGAACGCGGTCGCTTCAGGCGTTGACACCTGTAGCGAGCCGCGCGGGGTGTTGAATTGCTGAACCGGCACCTCGCGCAAGCGCTTTCGCACCATGAACGCGACGCGCACTTGACCGCACGCGACCCGCCGGCGCCGCTGATCGAGGAATACCTGAAATTCCTGAGGCCGCTGATGCGCCGCACCGTGATACTGCGCGGCGGTCAGGAGTCCTGCGTAGTAGCGCAGCCCAAGGCTCTTCATCAGGGCAGGAATGAACTGCTCTGCTGGCAGGCAGCCCAGCGCGCGGTACTCGGGCGGCACGATGACGTAAAAGCCGCGTGCCGGCGATGCGATGGCGCCCTGTTTCGCAAGGCGGTTCACCGCCATCGTGGTTGCGACAGCCGAAAGGCCCAGAGCGGACCGAGCTTCCGCCGAGCCGAAGAGATAGCGGCCGGCGGCAGCCAGGTTTTCGAGGAATTGGCGGGCGTTCGGACGCGCCTCCGATTTCATGTCCGTAAAATAACGCTTTTCGTTGTTTTATGCCACCAAAATCGGAATAGCCAAGTCTGGCCAGGTCGCTGCTACGTGCGCCCTTCCGCACGCGCTGTACGCCTCCGTCCGGCGGCGGTGACGCCGGCGGAAGGCCGGGAGTGACGCCGCCGCCGTGGCCGGCGCGTAGCCCGATCCAGCACCGCCACCGCCTGCCGTTGCGCCACCTGCCCGATATGCCCGTACCGTTTTGCCATCCGCGCGGTCGTCGCCGGGCTCCAACCGAGGATCGACGCCACGACCGACAGTGGGACGCCGCCTTCGAGCATCCGCGTGACGCAGGTGTGGCGCAGATCGTGAAACCGGACTACCACGCCGGTGTTGCGCTTCACGGATTCCCAGTCGGTCTTGGGCGTCCCGAAGGTGCCCTCGTAGACGGCCTCCCGAATATGCAGCGCCCGCGCCGCCAGATCGACGTCCTGCCAGCGCAGCGCGAACAGCTCGCCCCGTCGCACGCCCGACAGCAGCGCGAGCCCCACCATTGCCCGTGGCTGCGGAGGGAGCGCCCCCAAGCAACGTGGCTGCAGTCCTGACGGCTAACGCGACATACCAGCAATCAGGACCTTCTCCGTTAGCACGACGGTCCTCGGCGCGCTACAGGTTTCGCAAAGCGACGTTGGGATCCACCCGAGCAGCGCGTCGAGCGGGAAGCGCAGACGCGATGGTACCGGTCACCAGCAGCAGCACAGGTATCGCTGCCAAGGCTGCAACGTCGATGGACTGGCCGATGACGAGTCCAAAGAGTCGCATCCACACCGCAGACAGGGACGCGATCGTGCCGCCCATCCCAAGGCCGAGCAGAACCGGCTGAAGTCCTTCACGCAGAATGAGCCGCTGGACCTGCGCGGGGGTTGCGCCCAGGGCAAGACGCACCCCGATCTCGCGCGTTCGCCGCGACACGATCTGTGCAGGTACTCCGGCCAGCCCGGCGAAGGCGAGCAGCAAGCCGAATCCGCCCAGCGCCCCAGAAACGGCCATGACGACCTGCGGGAAGAGCACCGGCGGCCCTGCCACCGCAAGTCCGCTGCCCACTTGACCGATGCCGACGTCCGGCGCCACGGTTGCGATGATCTTCCGCAGGTCCGACGCCACTGCCGCGGGGTCGCCGGTTACGCGAACTGAGAACACAACCCGACCCTCGTACTGCTGCGTCCACGGCACGTAGATCACGCCTTCAGATCGTCGGCCGACGCTGCCGGAATCCGTATCTCGGGCCACACCGATCACACGGCACAGCCGCGCTGGCTGGGGCTCTTCTCCCACCCATTGCCGTCTCCGGACGCTGATCTGTTGACCGATGGGAACCGTCTCGTCAAACAGTGTGCGGGCGGTCGTTTCGTTGATCACGACGACCAATTCGGCGCCGATCTGGTCGCGAACATCGAACGGCCGGCCGCGCACGATGGGTACGCCGAGGGTCGCGAATATTTCCGGTGTTGAAGCCATCAATTGCGCTGAGGCCAGCGGGCCACCGGGTGTGGACACTGCCGATCCAGGTGTATACAAGCCGACGGGCAGCCCCGAAGACACGGCAACCGATTCCACGCGCAGCGTCTTCAGCCGATCGACGACAGCCGCCACAATCGAGCGCGTGTCGGCTTCGGGTACGCGCTGAGCGGCGAAATCCACCTCCGCGACGGCCAGCCGTTCCAGGTCGATGCCGCTATCCATGCGCGCTGCCGCCCGCAATTGTCCGAGGAACAACGCCGCTATTGTCAACAACGTCACCGACGCCGCGACTTGTCCGGCAATCAAGAGCCGTCGTCCCCGCCACCGTGGGCCGGCTGATTGGGCGTTGTCGGCAGCGAGCGCGCCGCGGACGCTGGCGCGCGTCGCCACCAAGGCCGGAGCAATTCCGGCCACAGAAACGGCCAGCGTCGTCGCACCGAGGCACACCAGGAACGCCGAGACGTCGATTCGCGGGTATAGAAGGAACTTGGCCCCGTTCGTGACATCGAACTCTGTCTTCAATGTCATCACCAGCACTCGCGCCAGTCCCAGGCCGGCCAAGCCGCCGGCCAAACCGATGGCGATAGCCTCGGCGGCGGCAGTAATCGCCAGCCGCCACCAGGCGGCGCCGAGCGCGCGCCGGACAGCCCATTCGTGACTGCGCGCCAGTGCCCGGGCCAGCACGAGATTCGCCAGTTGCTGCATACGATCGACAAACACCAGGCCCAGGACGCCGAAAATCACGATCCGGACCAATTGAGCAAACGGACCCATCTGTTTGATGTAGACATCCGACAGTGGCGTGACAACCCACTGCCGGCTGTTTGCGTAGTACTTGCGGCCGCCTGGCTGACGCGATGGCAACGGATCGTGCAGCGGATCAGAACAGATTGAATCTGCCCAGCGATGACGGCGACCTCGGTCTGTACGCGGCTGAATGGCGTGCCCGGCAGCAGTCGGCCCTGCACGCGCAACCAGCGATTATCGCGCTCCCGGAGGTCCGGACCGCCAAGTTCCGAGAACAACGAGGGGCGTACGCCATCGGCAGCCAGGCGGCCGATGGAATGAGACCGTTGTTGAATTGACCGCGGAACTCCATTGGGGCGATGCCGACGACCGTGAACGGCTGACCGTTCACCTTCACCGACGCGCCGACCGCCTCCGCCCGGCCACCGAACAGTTGCTGCCAGGCTCCGTAGCTCAACACAACCGCCGGTGGCGCACCGGGCCGGTCATCAGCAGGCTGCAGGACCCGGCCCGCAGCGGCCTGCACGCCGAGCAGTGCGAAGTACTCACCCGTGACGATTTCGCCAAACGACGTATAGGTCTGTCCATTCCCGCTGACCATCTGCCGCATCTGTCCCCAGGCGGACACGTGGGTCAGGACGGTCTGGCGGGCGCGGTAGTCCTCGAAGTCTGGCAGCGAAAGCCCGATGATCGGCAGGCTGCCCTCGGGCCAGTGCGCGATGTTGATAATCTCATCGACCTTCTGGATACCCGGCGGCGGCGCCAGAGCGGTATGGACGATGGAGTAAATCGCCGTCGTCGCACCGATACCAACGGCGAGCGACGAGATCGCGAAGACGGTGAACAGCGGGGCCGATAACAACCGCCGCAGGGCCGAAACTACGTCCTTGCCGATCGACGTCATGGACCGCCGGCCGGGATGATAGCACCGTGATCCAGCACTGAGCTACAGCACCGGAGAATCAACTGGATAGCACAACCAGGGTTTAGCCGTTAACCGGAGGGTTGCTGGTTCGAGTCCAGCCCGAGGAGCCAAATTTCCTAGCAAGTTCGACCGAGCCGCCCGGCGACTGGTGGCTCAGGCGCTGCGCAACCGTCCCGACGCGTACTTGTGGAGGAGGCTCGAGATCAACGTCTGGTAGGGCAGGCCTTCCTCGAGCGCGCGCTTCTGGATCGCTTCGAGGTCCTTGCCCGAGATCCGGATATTGAGCCGCCGGTCCTTGCGAAACGTCGCCTTGGCGTAGCGGGCAAACCGGCTTCGTTCCCGCTTGCCACCGCGCGCAGGTCGCCACTCGCCGCGCTCGACCGACTCCAACATGTCTTTTTCGTGAGAATCAAGCTTCATGGTCATCGGGCTCCTGGCCCAGGTACTCTCGCGTCGACTTGCGGCTGGGAATAATGGTCTTCAGGAACACGAACCGGTCGTCCTCGACAAACGGCACGACGTAGACATAGTCGTCGCGCCGGACCACAAAGTTCCGCTGGCCGGCGTAGCGCTCTCGGCTCGGGTGGTCGAGAATGCCGAGCAGGTCGCCGCGTTCGATGTGAAAGACGACCTCCTCGAATCCGATGCCGCGCTCAGCCTTGAGCTCCTCGTTCTTCGCCTCGTCCCACGCGAAGTACTTCATCCGGACCCCGGTCTAGCACATTGTGTGCCTATTAGGCACACAATGTCATTCCAGAAACTGTGGCCGATTGTTGATGGATCGAACGTGGTCTCCAAGGCGTGCGCTACCCGGCCCGCTTCTGCCGGTACATCGCTTCGTCGGCCTTGAGTAAGGCAGCGTTCAGGGATTCGAGCCCGTCGAACAGCGCAAATCCGTGCGAGGCGTGCAGATCCACCGGCGCGTCCGAGCCGGGCACTGGTGTGGCTCGAAGGCGATCTTCCAACGCGGCGAGCCGGCTCTCGGCGCCAGGCAGCGTTTCGTTCATCAACATGAGAACGAATTCGTCGCCGCCCCAGCGAAAGAGCAAGTCCTCGGATCGCACGCAGCTTCGCAAGCCGGCAGCGAGCGCAATCAGCGCGGCGTCGCCGGCCGCATGACCGTACAGATCGTTCAGCGCCTTCAGATCGTCCAGATCGATGACCGCGATCACGCCGTGCTTGACCGGCCGGCCGTCCCTCGACCGATCGCCCAGCACGGCGGAAAACGCGCGGCGGTTGAGCGTGGCGGTCAACTGATCCGTCCGCGACATCGTCTCGAGCCGCTCTCGTGCGCGCGACAGGTCGGCGTTGACGGTTTCCAGCTCATGCCGCGCGCGACCGGTCACCGCCATCACCATGCCGAACATCAACGTCACCTGAAAGATCAGATCGTAGAGCGGCGCATACGTGAGGTACGCGTTCAACACGGGAAGGCCGTTGTAGGTCGCGGTTCCGAAGATCGGCGCATAGTGCAGGTAGTCGATCGTGAGCAGCATCAGCGCGATTTTCATCACGGACGTGCCAAGCTTCATTTGCTTGGGGGCCTGGAACGCGGCCAGTACCCGGTAGGCACGGAAGAACAGGTACGGGAACAGCAGCGTGTGAAGCGCAAACAGCAGATTGACGTTCCGGTCGGACAGGCTCGCAAGCCCCACAGACCAGACCGTGACGGGCAGCAACAGCCATGCGGCGGCGCGCTGCAGCGATTGATTCCGTGCAAACTGAATGCAGCCGGCCACGACGAGATAGCCAAAGATGTACTCGCCGAGCAGGTAGGTAAGATGTCCGCCAAACCGCCATCCGGCATAGTAGGTCGCAACGTACAGGCCCTGTAGCGAGACGCAGAGGGCCAGCCACCCGATCGACCAATAGCGCAGCGCCGGTTGTGGCAGCGTCCTCCGCAATGCGATGCAGAGCGCAGCCATGAGCAGCGTGCCAACGGCTTGCACGAGCAAACCTGTGAGGCTGGGATGAAAGTCAGTACGCCATCTGCCTCGGTGTCTTCCGCGGTCCCTCCATTCTCCGCGAAATCTGCGCCGCGCGTCGCCCCTTGGCCACCGGACACACTGGGGCATGACTAGGACTATCTCCGGTCTTTTGGCGGGCTTATGCGTTATGGCGCTTATCGGGCCCGAACGCCGATGTAGCTAATGGGGATCTAGCAACCTACTGCCCACTGAATCAGACGAGTTTCTACTATTGGTCTCTTGGGGACCAACGGCGACTCTGCCCAATGGTGTGCCCCCCACCGGGGGGGCAGCGGGGCCGATGCCGTGGAAACGGACGGCGGGCCCGAGACATACATTCCGCAAGAATGCGAGTATTTCGGGTTCGATGAGATGGGTGGCCTGGATTCCGAGGGCGCGCCCCACTGCGCCGCCTATCGAGACACGCTGGACGAGTGGCCGAAATAGCGGCGACCGATTCTTACCCGTGTGGCGCAGGTCGTGAAACCGGACCACCAGAGCCCTCCGGCCCTAAACGATGGCGCCCTCGGCCGCTCTCCGTCGGCTGGAGCCACCCCGGGGCCCCGGGGCGTGCCATCTGTGTGTGGGTGCTGAAGCAAAGAGGATGAGGCGGACGCCGTCACAGCCACGACAATACGCCGTGGCTTCCGTCAACACGATCGTGACGGTGTCGGCCTGAATAGGTACCCGAATAGAGGCCGGAGGTGATGTTCACTGCGGTGTGGACGACCATGCCGACGTAGAGCGTCCCGGTGAGCCACGCGAGTGCGTGCAAAATCAATCCGAACCAACCGGCCGCAATCGCCCACAGCCAGCCCTGCTTGATATGGCCAATGCCGAACGTCACGCTGCACACCATGACAGCAGGCCAAAGCGCGCCCACCGCCTGGGCGATGAGTTCAGGCTGCACACCGCGCCATGTGATTTCTTCCGCGACACCAGCCGCCACTGAGACGCCAAGCCACCACAGCCGTTCCTGCCGTGTTCGCGGTGACGACAAATACGCGTGGCGCTCCCCCCGCTGGACACTGCGCCGCGCGTACGGCAGGTCGATGGCCAGCATCACGACGAACGCGGCCAGGCCGAGAAGCCAACTTGTGGGTTCTGGCCATTCGCGCGGAAAGAGACCGAACCAAATGTCGCGCGACGTCGACACCGCCGAATCGAAGACGAAAATGTGTCCGGCACCAGGCGCACGAGCCGAGAGGGTCCATAATCCGCCGAGCGCCGCCAGCGAGATGGCGCCGAACGACCACAAATCGCGCACCGCTCTCTGGTAGTGCCGCACAAGGGGCGGCAGTGGCACCATCTCGCGTTGCAGCCGCCGATATTCACGCCAGGTCCCCAACGGACGCAGGACGCCGAAGTACCACAAATGAGGCAACCCGAATGCCAGCGGCGGGATCATCTCTCGTTCACCGGACATGGCCCACCGAGCCACTGACGGTCAAATCGCGCAAAGACGATAAGAAGCATTAGCGAGGTCGCTTGTTGACATCAGACCCGCAATCAGACCCGCCCTGAGACAGACGCGGACTGGCGGGCGCCTCTTGGCCCGCCGATCATGGCACCGGCGGAAGGATTGTCAAGACAGAGGCGTCGTGTGTAGAGGGCGTCATTGCGCCGGTCGTCTGCACGCGAGGGTGAACACCTGCCTGAGCCGTCGTCCGCAGGCCGGCGCCAAAACCGGCGCCAAAACCGGCGGCGAAAATGGCAGCGATGGCGACGACCTTCATGAATGGACGTGATGTCATGCCGCGAACGGTACACCAAGGCGCGGCGGGTGCGCCGCCCTGAGGTCGTCACCGCTCCAGCTTGGCGAGGCGCCTGCCCTTGTCGTCCAGCAACTCGAGCGTCGTACCTGAGACGCGAAAGTCGCGCGTGTCGTCAATCACGCTCCGCACCGCGCGCTCGGTGCGCTGATCGACGCGGCAGATTTGCAGCGACCGGTCGGGCTTCAGCGTCAGCGTTCCCTCGATCAGCGCGAACCGGCCAGCGAGGTTGTTGCATCCGCTCGCGCCCGAGAACGTGCTGCGATCGGTATCGAACGCGAGCACGATCTTGCGATGGTCCTTGTCCGCGGGGCGCACCGGCTTGCTCTTGACCTCCGTCATCGTCCACTCGGCACCGGACAGAGCGGCGATGCTGGATGAGGCGTCAGGTGATGACGCGGCCATCGGCGCGGGCGCCGGCGTGGCTTTCGGTGCCGGCGACGGCTTCGGCGTTGGCGTGGCGGCCGGCCTTGCCGAACCGGTGTCGGGCGCCGGTGATTCGACGCCCGGCTTGGGCGCCACCGGGACCAAGGTCACGGCCGCGACGGATCCTGTCCCTTGCGTCAACACGCGGACGGGCGCGGCGGACTCGAGCAGGGTCGCGGCGCCGTCCATGATGTGCGCACGCACGGCGTACCGCCCGGTCGGCGTCACGCGCGCGGGATCATATTCCAGCGCAAAGATCACGGGCGTTTGAAGGGGCTGCGACACGCGCGCCGTGCCGATCACGACGCCAGCGGTGGCGGCGTCGGACACGTCTTCGAGCGTCACCTCGAGCACCGCCGTCTTGCCCAGTTGAACCCGCTCGGGATAGCTGGCGTGCCCGATCAACCGTGACGTCTGCGCCACGGCCGTGCCGGCCAGTGCCGCAACCATCGCGAACGACAGGGCGATGCTCAAGACCATGGGTCCCCTGCATGGTCTTTCGGCAGTTCCCGCCTGTTCGGTTAGACCGGGAACGCCCGGCCTGGATGGACGAACCGTCTCACCCATGACGCGGTCCGTGCCAGGACTTGCGCCAGCGCCGGCTTGTCATCGGGGGCCGGCGCCGGCTGTCCACCGGAGAGCCCCGACGAATCGCCCGGTTCGACGCAATCGGTGCCGTAGGTCGCCGCGCCCGGCGTCACCGACATCGACACGTCGTCCACTTCGTACCATTGCAGCGAGTCGGTCGTGGCCGGATACAACGAGATCGTCGCGCTGGCCCAGGCCTGCGTGGCCCACGTCCGCATGGAGTACGTCGTCAGCGGCTGGTTCGGCGCGAGCCAGAACGTGCAGGCCGCCAGGTCATTGAAGGCGATGGCATGGAGCAGCACGGTGATGCGTTTGCGCGAGTTGCTGCTGTTGCCCAGCTTGAAACGTGCCGACACAATCTGCCGGCCGCCACCGGCACGAACGTCTGCTGGAAGAGCACGCCGCTCGCGCCGTTGGCCTGGACGGACGGCCGGATGAACTCGGCGCGGCCGTTCGTGAACTGCGTGGTGATGATATTCGCCGTGTTCCACCCGCTCTGGGTGTTCGTCGCGAAGTCGCCGTTGGTGAGCAGCGGCGCGCCGTCCGGCGCATCGAGGGTGGCCGCGGCGTCGGGATCGACGCAGTCCGTTCGCTGGGCGCTCAGTTCGCTGCCTGGGCCGAACACGACATTGTCCAGGCGATAGGAGCCGCCGCCGGACGTGCCGCTGGCAGCGTAGACGGAAATCGTAGCGTTGTTCCAGGCGGTCGTCGCGTGGGTGCGCATCGCATAGGCGCGCAACGGAGCGTTCGGCGGCATCCAAAATGTGCACACCGACAGGTCGCCAAAGCTGGCGTCGTGGATGAGCACGCTGAAGCGCTTGCGTTCAGCGCTCGAGTTGCCCATCAACCACGTGGCCACGAGTGCGCCTCCGGCGGGGACCGCCTGTCCGGTGTTCTGCAACACGACGGCCGTGCCGCCAGGCCGCGTACTCCATGACGCCGCCGTTGACGCCGAACACGCCAGTCCCATCGAACGTGGACCAACCGGCTTGACCGTTGTCGAACCCGCCGTTCTGGATGAAGTTGCTGGCCGGTGTATTCAGGGCCTGCGCGACCACGAAGGGCGACAAGGATGTGACCGCGCCGCAAATCGTCGATCCCACCGGCGGGCCGGACGTGACGTCCACCCACGCGTTGTTCTCGTAATGCAGCAGGCGGAGCACCGCGCCCGCGGGGAAGATGTGATCGCTGAAGTCCAGGCACACGGTGACGGCACCGCTGAACGTGGCCGTCGTGGTGATGTTGTAGTAACTCGACACCCCGGTGGCGCGATACCAGCTGCGGGGCAGCGCGGGACCGCCGGCGCTGCGCGACAGGCTCGTCGTGCCGCCGCCGGTGACCGTGGCGAAGGTCACGGTGGTGGAAACGCCAGTCACCCCGTCCGTCGGCGTGACCTGCACGCTGGATCCGGTGCCGGTGGGCGATCCCGCGGGCAGCGGCGCGTAAAGGTACAGCGACGTCGTGAACGGTCCGTTGGCCACCGGCACGTTCGTGATGAGCCGATCGCCGGACAACCAGTTCGTCATCGACGCCGTGCTGGCCGCCGAGCCGCCTTCGAACACCGGATCCGTCGAGGCGGCAATCTGCACGGGCTGTACGGCGCCAAGCGGATCCACGTGCCACCACCCGACGATTTGGTCGTTGCCCGGCACAGTCACCTGGCCGAAAAAGGTCACCGCGCCGGTCGAGCTGAGCGCGTGTGTTTCGTGGAGTTGGCCGTTGGGGGCTCCGCGAAAGTAACTGAACGAGCCGCTTGTTCCTGGCGCGGGCTGTCCGGAGACGACGAGCGCGGTGAGCGCCGAGGCGCCGCGTTTGATGAAGAACGCGCTGAATGGGCTGGCGACGAGGTCCGCCCGAAACGCGATATCCCCCTGGTCATTGATCAGCACATCCGGGCGTAACACCGTCATCAGGAACGTGCCGCCTCCGGGCGCAGCGGTTCCGTTCAGTGCAATGGCCGTTGGCGCTGTCCCAGCCGCTCCCAGGTACACGCCGCCGCCAGGGCCTCCGCTGGTGGTCGCCATGAACACGACTTGGCCGGCATTATTCAGGTGCGGCGTGCCAAAGGCCGAGAACGTGCCGCCGCCAGGTGCGGGATCGCCAACCGCGGCGATCTTCTGCGGCACCTGTCCGGCCGTCGTCAGATACAGGCCCGATCCCGAGGCGGTTGTCGCGGTGAACAAGACCTGACCGGATTCCGTGATGCCACCTGGCGTGGCGCCGATGGACGTGATCACCTGTCCCGTGGAGACGGCGTCGCCGACGACGGCGACCTTGACCGGAACGGTACCCGCGGACCCCACGAACACACCGCGTGCCCCGTTCACCAGCGCGCTGAAGGCGACCGTGCCCGCAGACGTGATGAGGAATGGCCGCGCCCCGCCGTGTGCCTGCGGCTGGCCCAGGACGCGCCCGGCCGTGTCCTGATCCTGACCGAGCACCACTTTGCCCATCGGATGGCCCGCCCCGCCAGCCATCAGTCCGAAGCGCAACGAGAAGCCTCCACCGCTGAAGACATTCAGCGGGATGAGCACATCGCCGACGCTGTTGACCTGTACCTGAAGTGAGGTTCGAGAACGTCAGCAGGCCGCCGTTCGTGCCCGGCAGTTGATCGCCTTCCGTGGCGACGTAGTGCATCTGCTGCGTCGAGACGTTGAGGACCGCGGCGGTCTCGCGTCCACCGGCGCGCTGCAGGGAGATGCCGACCCAATCGCCGCTGGCGCTGACGAACGTGGGCCTCACCACTACACGGCCACCAAACGGCAGATCGTCACCGCTCGTCATGAGTGTCGTGGGCGATCCCGACCACCGGAAGATGGCGTAATAGGTCGCGTGGTTGTAGAGCGGCACGCGGAACACGACGGATCCGTCCGCGAGCGTCTGCGTCGGATGGCCGAACAGCAGGAGGTTGCCGCCCGCAGGGGTGGCGGCCCCTTGCAGGACAAATGCCGTGAGCGCACCGGCCGCGGGCTTCTGATACAAGCCGATGACCACGCCCGACTGATTGCCCTCGAACGTCACCGTGCCGGAGGCGTTGACCGAGAACGCCGTGAAGCCCGTGAACGACTTGCCCGGCGCGCCCGGCGCCGATTCGTTCAGACGGACGATGGCTTCCACGGGGGAGCCGGGCCGGAATCGGAAATAGGCCGACGAACTGGCGCCGCCGGAGATGTTGGCGGAAAAGATCATGTCGCCTGAGGTGCCGAACGCCTGCGCGACGAGGACGCCGTTGAACGTGCCGCCGACCGGTGCCGGTGCCGCGCTGCCCGCTGCGATGCCGACCGTGGTGCCGCCGCCTTCCGTGTTCTGCCACACCGAATTCGCCGCAAAGAACACGACCGTCCCCGTGGCGCTTTGGCGCATCGTGCGCGTCGTCATGTCGTCCGTGAAGGTGCCGCCGAGCGGATTGACGTCGCCTTGCGCCAGTATCTTGCGCGTCACGCCGGTCTTCCAGGCAAAGATGCCGGTGGCCCCGCTGCCGCCGGAGATGGCGCCGTTGAACAGAATCTGGCCCGTGTCGCTGAGCGCGACGCCGTTGGCCGACGTCAGCGTGCGACCCGTACCCGGCGAGGCGGTACCGGGGCCGGCGATGCGCACGATCGCCCCGCCGGCGGGCTTCAGAAAGATCGTCGGTTCGGCCGCGGCGGTCGAGCCGGTCGGCAGCAGGGTGGACCCGAAGAGAACATCCCCGTTGGCGTTGAGGTCGACAATCGACATCGCGCGCTCGTATTTCTTGCCGCCCGTGCCAGGCGCGATGTCCTGGCCGGTCGCCACCACCTGCAACGTCGTGCCGTCGAAGGTGAGGATCGCATTCGTGATCCGGCTGGTGGTGAGGACGTCGGCTCGAAACGCAATCCGTCCGGCGCTGTTCATCAGCAGCGGGACAAAGACGTTCAGCACGCGTGACCCGGGAAGACCGGCCACTTCGTCGCCCAGTTGGATGACGCGGACCGCCTGCGGCGCGCCGGCGCGGCGATAGAACACCGCCGCGAAGCGCTGTCCCAGCCACGCCACGTCCCCGGCGTCGTTCGCCGTCACCGCGGCCGGGATGCCCTGCAGGTCCGACACGGTGACGGGTGTCTGGTCGGTCAGCGCGGCCACCAGTTGATACGGGGCCTGCGCCCGCGCGGCTCCGGCGCCCAGGTGGAGGCTCAGGGTCAGCAGTACAGCTGTACGCACAGTTCTTCGGCGATTCAACATCCGGTGATCTCCCCGCATACCCTACTGAGCGGAAAGCGGGGACCGAAGGGATCACGACCCCTTCCGGGCGGGAATTACGCTCTAGGAAATGGAGGGCCGATCCGGCACGGGCCGGCCCAGGCGGGCGGCCAGCCAGGCGCGGGCGACGCGGAAGTCGCGCTTCACGGTCGGCAGGGACACGCCCAGGAGTTCGGCCGCTTCGGCGCGACTGCACCCAAGAAAGGCGCAGAGCTCGATGAGCTCGGCCTTTCGCGCGTCCACCGCCCGGAGCTCGTCGATGGCGGCGGTCAGGTCGAGGAGGTCGGCGCTGTCGGCGTCGATGAACGCCAGCTCGTCGCTGAGGACGACGCGCTCGCGATCGGATCCGCGCTTTTGCGAGCGCCGCGCGCGCACCTGATCGACGAGGATGTGACGCATGACGCCGGCCGCAAACGCGAAGAACGCCCGGCGGTTCTCGAAGTGTCCCGGCTGTTGTTTCAGGAGCTTCAGAAACAGGTCGTGGACGAGCGCGGTGGCCTGCAACGTGCCGGCGCGCTCACGGCTCATGAATCGCGAGGCCATCGCATGCAGATCGGGATACACACCCGCGACCAGCTGATCGAAGGCGGCCGCGTCGCCGCCCGACCACCGCTGTAACAGCGTGGTGAGGCTGTCGGTCCCGCTGTCGTGCACCGCCCTATAATATGCTGCACCGCTTCATGGATATCGCACGCTGGCAGCGCCTCGAAAGCGCCTTCCACTCCGTAGCCGACGAACCCGCCGGTCCCGATCGGGACGCCAGGATCCGGGCGCTCTGCGGCGACGACGAGAGCCTCGTCGAGGACGTTTCCGCGCTCCTGACGGCCGACGACGGTCTCGAATCGGCGTCGCGACCGGCGGATCGCCACGTGGGGACGCGGCTGGGCAGCTATCAGGTGGATGCCCTGGCCGGGCGCGGCGGCATGGCGTCGGTCTACGAAGCGCACCGCGCGGACGACCAGTTTCATCAACGGGTCGCCATCAAGATCATGGACGTCCGGCTCTCCGACGACGGGCTCGTGGCGGGGTTCAAGGCCGAGCGTCAGATTCTGGCGGCGCTCGAGCACGCGAACATCACGCGGCTCATCGACGGGGGTGTCACCCGGTTTGGCGAACCGTACCTGGTGATCGAGTACATCGACGGCGTGTCGATCGACGCGTATTGCGACCGGGAGCGCCTCGATGTCGCGGCGCGCGTGCGTCTGTTCACGCGCGCCTGCGCCGGCGTGGCGTTTGCCCATCGCAACCTCGTGCTCCATCGGGATCTGAAGCCGTCGAACATCCTGATCACCGCCGACGGATCGCCGAAAGTCGTCGACTTCGGGACCGCGACGCTCCTGCAACCGGAGCGGCTGACGACTGTCTCGCGCGCGCCGTTGACGCCGTCCTATGCGAGCCCCGAGCAGTTGACGGGACGGCCGGTGGGCACGGCGAGTGATCAATACAGTCTCGGTCTCGTCCTGTACGAACTGCTGGCGGGCACGCCCGCGGTGCCGCACGCGACATCGCTCATCGGCGCGGTCGAACGCGCGCTCGGCGCGTCGGAGCCGCCGCCCGTGCATGAGACGGTGACCGGCGCGGCGGCTGCGGCCAGGTCCACCTCCGAGGCCAGGCTCCGCCGCCAGCTCGCAGGTGATCTCGGCACCATCGTGCGCAAGGCGCTGGCCCACGATCCTGCGGCGCGCTACGCGAGTGTCGAACACCTGATCGACGATCTGCATCGCTGGCTGAGAGGCGAGACGATTCTCGGCCGCCCGCAGTCGGTGCGCTATCGCGCGGCGCGTTTCATGACGCGGCACAGGGTTGCCGTCGCGACGGCCGGACTGCTCCTGGTCTCGCTCATCGCGGCCACGGTCTGGTCGCTGCAGCAGACGCGGGTGGCCCGACGCGAATCCGCAAAAGCGCGCGAGCTGAACCGCTTCCTGACGACGATGCTGTCGTCCGCGAACCCGAGCTGGAGCAATCCGAACGCGCTCAATGCGGCCTCGGTCACCGTTCGTCAGGTGCTGGATGGCGCGAGCGAACTGCTCGAGGCCGGGATGCGCGTGGACCCCGCCGTTGAGGGCGAGATCAGGCGTGTGGTCGGCTACACCTACACGACAATCGGCGCCGTCGATCAAGGCCTGTCGCACCTCGAGAAGTCGCTCGCGCTGTCGGCCGGGGCGTCCGACGCCCTGGGCATCGCCAAGTCCGAGACGTACATCGGAACCAATCGAACCGCACGCGGGGATTTCAAGGGGGCTGAAGAACATCACCGGCGGGCCCTGGCGTACTTCCGGACGGAGGGCGCGAACGCGGATCCCGAGCTGCGGGCGGGTTCCTTCGCCGACCTGGCGGCGGCCATCATCTATCAGCGGCCTGGTGACCCGGAGGGGGTCGCGCTATTCCGCGAATCCATCGCCCTTGGTGACAGTGTGGGCAGCCCTGTTGCCGCGGTCACCTGGCACAACCTTGGTGTCGCGCTCGTTCGCGGCGGCAAGCTCGAGGAAGGGGAGGCGGCCGTCCGCGAATCGCTGCGGCGGATGGACGCGATGCCGCGGCAACTGCCGGAGCGCGCGTCCACGCTGCGGACCCTGGCGGCGCTGCTGTTTCAGCAGCAGAAGTACGCCGAAGCCGAGCCCCTGGCGCGTGAGGCCGTCCAGTTTGCGATCAAGACGCGTCCGCCGAATCACCCGCTGCTGCCCAACAACAAAGCCTGGTGGGGACGCACGCTGATTGCGACCGGCGATGCCAAACGCGGTCTCGAGGTTTCACAGGATGCCTACGACGGCTACAGCCGGATTCGCCCGGCGGGACACCAGGATCTGGTGTTGCCGCTGATTGGGATCGGTGTGGCCCACCGGGCGCTCGGGAATCTGCCGGAGTCGGAACGGTCATTGCGTCAGGCGGAAGCCATCATCAGGACGTTTCCCGCGCAGCGGGATCGCATCGCCGACATGGCCGGCGAGCTGGGGTTGACGCTGCGGGCCATCGGACGCGCCGCCGAGGCCGACCAGTTGCTGCGCGAGAGTCACGACATTCTGCAGAAGGCCTACGGCGACGGACATCCGTTGACGAAACAGGCCCGGGAGAGGCTGGCGCCGAAGTAGGCACTGAGTCATGCGAACGAAACGGCCCCTTCGAGAACCCGTGCGTGAGGCCCCAGGGCCCAGGCTGAAGAACTACATCACGCCCGCCGGGTTGCAGCGGATGAAGGACGAACACCGGTTCCTGATGAACCGGGAACGGCCCGCGGTAACCCAGGTCGTGGCGTGGGCCGCCAGCAACGGCGACCGCAGCGAGAACGCGGACTATCTCTACGCCAAACGACGGCTGCGCCAGATCGATTCACGGATTCGCTTCCTGACGAAACGCATCGACGCGGCGGAAGTCGTCGATCCGGCCGCGCCGCGGACGGGATCAGCGGCCACGCGCGTGTTCTTTGGCGCGACCGTCACGTACAAAGACTCTGCCAGCCGCGAACACGTCGTCAGCATCGTCGGCATCGACGAAGTCGACCTGCACCGCCGCTACATCAGCTGGGTGTCGCCGCTGGCGCGCGCGCTGATGAAAGCCACGCCCGGCGATCGCGTCGTCCTTCGCGCGCCGGCGAAGACCGAACACCTCGAGATCCTCGACGTCGAGTACGCACCGATTCCGATGGACCCGTTCCGCGAGCCGCCGGGCGCGGAAAGCGCGTCCTCAGGGCGCAGATACTCCGGCCCGGATCGATAGATCAATAGATCAATAGACCAATAGATCAATCCCAAAATAGATCGATACGAAGTCGCCCTACTTCGGGATCAGTCGAACCAGCCGGCCGGGATTGGCGTCCTCGATCATCCAGATGGCGCCATCCGGCGCGACTTCGACGTCGCGCACGCGAAAGCCAACGGCCCAGCGATCGACTTGCGTGGCTCCGCCGTGGCCGTCGAACGTGACGCGGATGAGCGCCTGGGAGGCGAGGCCGCTGAGGAGCGCGGAGCCGTTCCACTGCGGAAACATCGCGCCCTTGTAGAACGCGAGATTGCCCGGTGCGATGACCGGCGTCCAGTAGATCACCGGCTTCGCCAGATCGGGCCGGGTGTCCGGGCTCGGAATCGGCACGCCGTTGTAGTTCGTGCCGTACACCACGAGCGGCCATCCGTAGTTCTTGCCCGGCTCGATCAGGTTCAGTTCGTCCCCGCCCCTGGGGCCGTGCTCGAGCTCCCACAGGCGGCCATCCGGCGCGAATGCGAGGCCATAGGGTGTGCGAAATCCGGTGGCCCAGATCTCCGCCGGCGCGAGATTCGGTCCCGGGAACGTGTACGTGCTGACCACCGGCGCGGTCTTGGCGGCCTCCGTGTCCGCGGGCGGATTGATCAGCGGCACCGTCGGCGCGCCGGTCTTGCCGGCATTCGGATTGCCGGGCGCCGGCTTGCCATCGAGCGTGAGGCGGAGGATCTTGCCGAGCGATTGATCCGGATCCTGCGCCGGCGTCATGCGCTGCCGTTCGCCGACCGCGAGGTACAGGTACTTGCCGTCAGGCGAAAACGCGATCTGCGCGCCGAACTGGCCGCCGCGGCCCTTCGGCATCTGGCGCCATAGCACCTCGAGGCCGTCCAGGCTCGCCGCGTCCTTGCCGATGGACAACTTCGCGCGCGCGAGCGCCAGGCTCGACCCGCCGTCGCCGGGCTCCGAGTAGGTCAGATAGACGAAGCGATCGGTCGCGTACCCGGGCGCCAGGAACACGCCGAGCATGCCGCCCTGGCCCTGCGCCGCCACGGCCGGCACGTGCTCGACCGGCATCTTGTCGCCCTTCTGCGTGACCACCCAGATGGGACCGACCTTCTCCGTAATCAACATGCGCCCGTCGGGCAGAAACGCGATGCGCCAGGGCAGGTTGAACTGCGCCACCTTGGTCATCGTGAAGGGCTGTTTGGGGTCGGCCGTCAGCGTGCCGGCGTTGACCTGCGCGTGGGCGACGGTTGGCGCAAACGCCAACAGCAGCGCCACGATCGGGAGCTTGGACATGGTGGTGCTCCATTCTAACAACTGATCTACCTGTCTATTGATCTATTGATCTACTGATCTATTTCGCACGGTAGTGGCGTTTCGCTTATCCTCTAACGGTGCACACAAACCGCTTCGTCGCCGTTCGCGCCCTGGCCTGCCTGTCTCTGCTGTTCGTCGTCGGGTGTTCGTCACCAGGCAATCCCAAAGTCCCGGCCGGCGCCAAGAGTTCCGGGGGCCTGCACGGCGTCATTGAGACCGACAAGGGCCCCATTACGATCGAGTTCTTCCCGGCCGATGCGCCGAAAGCGGTCGAGAATTTCCGCCTGCTGGCGGAGCACGGCTATTACGACGGCTTGACGTTCCATCGGATCGTTCGCGGGTTCATGGTTCAAGGCGGCGATCCGGCCGGCAACGGCAGCGGGGGCCAGAGCGCGTGGGGCGCGCCGTTCGCGGATGAGATCAATCCGCAGTCTGCGCTCTACCGCGGCGGCTACAAGCGCGGCCTCGTCGCGATGGCCAATGCGGGGCCCAACACGAACGGCAGCCAGTTTTTCATCATGCACCAGGACTACCCGCTGCCGCCGAGTTACGTGATCTTCGCCTACGTCACCGCCGGCATGGAGGTCGTCGATGCCCTGGCGAATCTGCCGACGACGATGGGCGGGGACGGCGGCATGAGCCAGCCCATCACGCCGCCGGTGATCACGAAGATCACGATTCGTCCGTAGCGCGGCCGTCATGCCACTCAAGACCGGCGATCGCATCGGACCGTACGAGATCCTCGGCCAGCTTGGCGCGGGCGGCATGGGCGAGGTCTACCGGGCGCGCGACTCGCGGCTCGACCGGGACGTCGCCATCAAGGTGCTGCCGGAGAGCGTGTCGAGCGATCCGGAACGCCGCGCGCGCTTCGAGCGCGAGGCAAAGGCCGTCGCCGCGCTGTCGCATCCCAACATCCTGGCCATTTACGACGTCGGCGTGCACGACGGACACCTCTTCGCCGTCATGGAACTGCTCGAGGGCGAGACGCTGCGCGAGCGACTGAAGTCCGGATCGCTTCCCGTCCGAAAAGCCACCGAGATCGCCGTCCAGATCGCGCGGGGTCTCGGCGCCGCGCATGACAAAGCGTTGCTGCATCGCGATCTGAAGCCGGAGAACCTGTTTCTGCTCGCCGACGGACAGGTGAAGATCCTCGACTTCGGTCTGGCGCGGACGACCGCCGATCCGAACTCCGGCGCGAGCGAGACCGTCGCGGCCATGACGGACCCCGGCACCGTGATGGGCACCGTCGGGTACATGGCCCCCGAGCAGGTGCGCGGGCAGGCGGTGGACGCGCGCGCGGATCTGTTTGCCTTTGGCGCCCTGCTCTACGAAATGGTCTCCGGCCAGCGCGCGTTCCAGCGCGACACCGCCGCTGACACGATGACGGCCGTCCTCAAGGAAGATCCGCCCGAGTTGGCCGGCACGCGCGCGGATATTTCTCCGGCCCTCGATCGGATCATTCGCCACTGCCTCGAGAAGAACCCCGCCGAGCGATTCCAGACCGCGCGCGACGTCGCGTTCGCGCTCGGGTCGCTGTCGGGATCCGGCACGGCCGTCAGTGGGGCGGTGTCCGTCAGCGGCGCCGCGCCGATCGCCGCGCCCGTGCGGCGCGGCTGGACCCGTTGGCTCGTGACAGGCGCGCTCGTGGCCGCCGCGGCCGTCGTCGGCGCCGGCGTCGAACGGGCCCGGATGCCAGCGTCCGCCGCGCCCATGCGCTTTACGCAGAAGACGTTCTCGGCTCAGACGATCATCAACGCCCGCTTCATGCCCGACGGCCAGAGCATCATCTTCAGCGGGGCGCCCTCAGGCAACGCGCCGCAGCTCTACGAAGTTCGGGCCGGGGTCCTCGAACCCCGGCCGTTCGGGCCCCGCGCGATCCCACCTCCTGTCGATCTCTTCGAAGGGGGAACTCGCGATCCTGACTGACGCGCGCTACGTCGCCCAGCGGCTCTATGCCGGCACGCTCTCGCGCATGTCGATCGAGGGCAGCCCCCGCCCCTGGATGTCCGACGTGCGCGAAGCGGACTGGAGCCCGGACGGCGCGACGATGGCGATCGTCCACGTGATGCCGACCGGCGACCAGCTCGAGTACCCCATCGGCAAGGCGCTCTATCAGACCACCGGCTACATCAGCGATCCCCGCGTCTCGCCTGACGGGTCCCGCGTCGCGTTCATGGATCATCAGCAGCCGTTCGACGACCGCGGCTGGGTCCGCGTGGTCGATGCCGCCGGCACGGTGACGACGCTCGCGGGCGAGTTCTGGGGCGAGGAGGGTCTGACCTGGACGGCCGACGGGACGTCGGTGCTCTTCGGCGCGAACGATCGCACGAACACCGACGAGAAGGAAGCCGGCGACCTGAGCTACCAGATTCGATCGGTGGCGGTCGATCGTCCGGGCACCTCCGCCGCCGCGGTCACGGGGCCTGCTGATTTCACGATCCATGACGTGACGCGCGACGGACGCTGGCTCGTGACGCGCGACGACATGCGTCAGGGCGTGGGTGCGCGCTTGCGCGGCGATACCGCGGAACGTGACCTGTCCTGGTTGAATCAGAACTGGGGCGTGTCGCTGTCATCGGACGGTTCGAAGCTGCTCTTCAGCGATGGCACCGCTGGCGCGAACTACGGCGTGGTCTGGCGCAACACCGATCGGTCGCCGATTGTGCGGCTGGGCGAGGGCAACGCGATCAGGCTGTCCCCCGACGACCAGTGGGCGCTCGTCCAGATCTTCACGCCACCCCAGTTGGTGGTGTACCCGCTCGGTGCCGGCGAGACGATTCATCCGAAGCCTGGTGCGCTCGAGGGATCAACGGACGCGATGTGGTTTCCGGATGGGCAAGAGTCTGCTCGTGGTCGGACACGAGAAGGGCAAGCCGCCGCGCGCGTACCGGCAGGCGCTTCCGGACGGGCTGCCGGTGCCCTTGCTGCCGGAGGGCGTGTTTCCCGCCGTAACTGTCGCCCATTTCTCCCGACGGTCAACAGATTCTGGCGTGTGCCGAGAAGGGAGGCTGGCAGTGGTATCCCGTCGCGGGCGGCACGCCACGACCGGTGCCGAGCCTCTCGGCAGACCGACCGGCCATCGTGGTCGGATGGGCGAGCGATCGCCGATCGCCGCTGGTCCAGACGGATGGCGAGGTGCCGGCGATCATCGAGACGCTGGACTTCGCGACGGGCCTGAGGACGCCGTTCAAGACGATCGGGATGGCCGATCCGACGGGTCTCGTGAGCCTGAACGTGAGGTCGCTCTCGGCGGACGGGCAGCAGTACGCGGTGTCGTTCTCCAAGAAGATCTCCACGCTCTTCGTCGTGACGCAGGCGAAGTAGACGACGCGCGCGGACGCGATCCGCTCCTGAAAGGTATCAGCGATGCATCGACGGGATTTTCTGGCTGGAGCCGCCGCCGGTGTGGCGTCGGCGGGGTTGCTGGGCGTCGCGGGCAAGATCCGGGCGGACCGGAGGGCGGAGGCCGCTCGGGCCGCCCAGGCCGCGGAGGCCGCCAAGGCGGCGGTGGCCAAGACCGCCGCTGAGGCCGTCGCGGAGGCGGCGTGGCACTACAAGGGACGCACCTCGTTCGCGCAGGATGGTGAGGACCTCGTCCTCTACAGTCTGCTCTATCACGTGCTCGAGCTGGAGAAGCCCTCGTATCTGGACATCGGGGCCGGGGACCCGGTGCTGGGCAACAACACTTACGCGTTCTACGGATTAGGCAGCCGCGGTGTGCTCGTCGAGCCGAACCCGACGCTGACCGACGCGTTGAAGCGCGTGCGCCCGGAGGATGTGGTGGTCAATGCCGGCGTCGGCGTGACCGACGCGGCCGAGGCCGACTACTACGTGATTCGCGACCAATGGCCGCTGAACACGTTCTCGCGGGAGGAGGTCGACGCGCTGCGGAAGAAATCCAACGTGGATCCGGTCGAGCGGGTCATCAAGATGCCGCTCATCCAGATCAACCGGCTCATCAAGGATCACTTCGGGAAGGCGCCGGACCTGCTGTCGATCGACATCGAGGGGATGGACCTGGCCGTCCTGGCGTCAATGGACTTCCACGCGTACCGCCCGGCGGCCATCTGCGCCGAGACGAAGAAGAACCCGTGGGAGTCCCACGACAGCGGGCCGATCGCGCGGCTGCTCCGGTCGAAGCACTACGCGGCCTGCGCCGGGTCCCTCTACAACACGATCTTCGTGGATCTCTGGCGCCGACATTGATCTGCTGATCTATTGACCTGTTGATCTATCTGAAGGCCGCCGACCCGCAGATCCTGCGTGGTCGTCTCGCTACTTCCGTTTCAGCCCGAGCGCGCGCAGGCGCTTATGCAGGCTCGTGCGCTCGGTGCCCAGCAGGCGCGCGGCGCTCGATACGTTCCAGTCCGTCTGGTCGAGTGCCTGACGGATGCGCTCGCGCTCGGCGGCGTCGCGCACTTCCTGCAGGCCGGTGCTGGGGCGGGATGATTGCGGAAGCCGGACCTCCAGCGGAATGGACGCCACCGTGATGCGGTCCTCGCGCGTGAGAATCGCCATCCGCTCGACGATGTTTCTCAACTCGCGGACGTTGCCCGGCCAGTGGTAGCGCTCGAGGACGACCACGACGTCCGGATCGAGTTCGCGCGGCCGCAGGTTGTTGCGCGCACAGAACTCCGCCAGAAAATAGGCCGTGAGCTCGGCGATGTCCTGCCGCCGCTCGCGGAGCGACGGCACGCGAATCGGCACGACACTCAACCGATAGTAGAGGTCCTCCCGGAACGTGCCCGCGGCAACGAGTTCGTCGAGCCGCCGGTTCGTGGCCGCGATGACACGCACGGTCACGTGAATCGCCTGCTCGCCGCCCACGCGCTGCACTTCGCCGTCCTGCAGCACCCGGAGCAGCTTCGCCTGCGACGCTTCGTGCAGGTCACCCACCTCGTCGAGAAACATGGTGCCGCCGTCGGCCAGTTCGAACCGGCCGCGCCGCAGCGCCGCCGCGCCGGTGAACGCCCCTTTTTCGTGGCCGAACAGCTCGCTTTCGATCAATTCCGTCGGAATGGCCGCGCAGTTGACCTTCACGAACGGGCCGGACGCCACCAGGCTCTCGCGATGCACATGCGCCGCAAGCAACTCCTTGCCCGTGCCGGACTCGCCGAGCAGCAGCACGCCCACGTCCGAGCGCGCCACCTGCGTGGCCTGTTCGACGGCCTGCCGGAACGCCGCGCTCCCGCCGATCATCTTCGGCGCGTCGCCCACCAGCTCGCGGAAGCGCTGGTTTTCGCGTTGCAGGTCCGACCGCTCGAGGGCGTTCTTCGTGACGAGCAGCACGCGGTCGCGGGCCAGCGGCTTCTCCAGGAAGTCGAACGCGCCGCTGTGCGTGGCATCCACCGCGTCGCGGATGGTCCCGTGGCCCGAGATCATCACCACCGGCGTCTGGTCGTCGGCCTGCCTCAACGATCGCAGCAACTCGAGGCCATGGCCGTCCGGCAGGCGCAGATCCAGCAGGTAGAGGTCGACTCGGCCCTGGCGCCGCTCGGCCTGAAATCGCGCCGCCGACTCGCAGACGGTGACGCGGTAGCCCTCACCCTCCAGAATCAGGCGCAGCGACTTGCCGATATTCGGCTCGTCGTCGACGACGACGATGTGGCGGGCGCGGGTCATGGCGCCGCCTCGTGAGTCGCGGCCGCCGAGACGTGCGGCAGCGTGACACGGAACGCGGCGCCGCCCAGCTCGCCCGGGATGACCGCAACGTCGCCGCCGGAGAGGAGCGCGTGGCGTTTCGCGATGGAGAGGCCGAGTCCCATGCCGTGTTCCTTGAACGTGATCGTCGGTTCGAACAGCGTCGCGGACGCGTCCGCGCTCAGGCCCGGACCCGAATCATGCACCTCGATCGCGACCTGGTCGGCGTCCGTTCGCGTGGAGACGAGGACCGCGCCGCCGGGGCCGGCCGCCTCGGCGGCATTCTTCAGCAGATTCGTCAGGATGCCCTTCACGAGGTCGGCTCCAGCATAGACGCGCGGTCCGCGCGCGTCGAGCCTGAGCTCGTACGTGGTGTCCGGGTGCGCCGGCCGCAGCAGCGCCACCCGCTCGCCGACGACCGCGTTCACGTCGAGGACTTCAGGATTGACGGGCGGTTCGCTCGAGAAGTCCGAGAACGCGCGCACCCGCCGCTCGAGCGCGTCGATTTCGCTGACGACGATCTGGACCGCCTGATCCAGGAACGTGCGGTCGTCGGGCTTCAGCCGAACCTGCATTTCTTCGACGGTGAGGCGAATCGGCGTCAGCGAGTTCTTGACCTCGTGCGCCGTCTTGCGCGCCAGGGACTGCCAGCTGGCGACCTGGGTGAGATAGACGAGGCGTTCGCGGCTGTGCCGCAACTGATCGGCCATGCGGTTGAAGGCATCCACGGCGCGCCCCACCTCATCGCTCGCGGGCGCGCCCGGACGTCGCCCCGTGTCCAGCCGCCGCGACCAGTCGCCGGCCGCGAAATCCGTGAGGCCCTCCGTCAAGTGCCGGATCGGCCGGCTGATCCGGTGGGCGATGAAGACGAGCGGTACCAGCGAGATCAGCCACGCCCCGCCCAGCAGGACGAGGAGCGTGAGGGTGAACCCGCGCCGGAGATCTCGGCCCTCGATTGATTCCACGAACTGGCGCGTCTCTCGGAGCTCGGCCGAGAGCTGCTCCAGGCGAAGCCCGCCGAGGTCGCGGCTGTACGCGTCCACGCCGCGGCGTTCCGCCCCGCTGCCGTCCCGCCGCCGCAGGTAGTCGACGTGATCGCCGCCGGATCCGGACAAGCCGAACCGCTCGGCTTCGCCGCTGTCCCAAAAGGCGCGAACGGCGTCGGGCCAGCTCGCCGTGCCCGCCACCGCGTACGACGTCGGCGTCACGCGGCCGGCCAGCGCGTCCTGTTTCAGCGCATCGCGCTCGCGCTGGTAGAACTGCCGCACGGTCGCTTCGAGCGTGCGGGAGAGGCGATCGAGCTCGCCGGTCGTCGCGTATCCCAGGCTGCGGTCGAGCAGGGACGTGCCGATCCACACCGTCGCGGCCAGCGGCAGGACGGTGGCGGCCAGAAACGCGAGGATCAGCCGAGTGCGGAGTTGGTTCATGGCGATCGAGACGTCGCGAGTGGATTACGGCCGAATCCGGAACGGCCCCGCCTCAATCGCGTGCGTCCACTCCCGGGTTTTGCGACGCCGGCTCAGCGCATCGATCAGCCCTTGCAGCGTGTATCCCGCGCCATCGTCTGCCACGGGCGCCGCGTCGTCATCCAGAATCCGGTATTCGAGCCGAATCCAGAACGGGACGTCCCGGCCCAGGGATCCGAGTGCGCTGACGGGCACGGTCACCTGCTCGAGGCACCAGGCTTCCGCGGCGACGGACGTCAGGTACGCCGACGCGCGCGTGGGTCCGCCGATTTGTGTCACGGCAAATCGCTCTTCCCAGAGATCGTAGCTCAGCACGAAGGTCTGCTTGCGTTCCGCCACGCGCGGGGCGCCCGCCTTGGGCAGGATCGCGAGTTCGAGATCGACGCGGACCGATCGCCCGTTCTTCAGCCGGGCGAGCGGCTCGCCCTTGATGAACGTGAACCCTGGGGCGTGCACCGTCACCGCATCACCCGTCCGGTTCACGGTGACGGCTTGCGCGCCGATCGTGGCCGACACGAGGAGCGTCAGCACGACGGGGGCGACGCGGCGGACGGAGTGACGACTCAAGGTCAGTACTTCTTGAGGCTCGTGCCGGAGAACCGGAGGCCGATCGTGAACACCGCCCTCAGGTTGTCGGTATTGAGCGGGACGCCGACCGTCATGAAGAACGGGCCAGCCTGGAGCCCGACGCCGGTGGACACGCGGAATCGGCGCTCCGTGCCCTTGTCCCAGACGGAGCCGGAATCGAGGAACAGCGCCACCACGCCGTAGCGGTATTCGACGGACGCGTAGACCATCTGGTCGCCGCCCGCTGGCGAGATGTCGTACTTGTCCCAGCCACGGAGCGTCCGGACATCGCCAATCGCAAACCGTTCGAAGAGCGGCGCGTCGCCGTTGATGACGCCGCCCATGCCCGAGACCAGCACGTGGTGCCTCCCGAGCTGATACGCAGTACGCCGCCTCTCCGAGAGACCTCGTGTAGGAGAGGTCGCTTTCCAGCGCGCTCGTCCCGGATCGCACGGTGAAGGCCGCCTCGAGGTCGTGCCGCCGGCCGGACGCGTCTTTGCGCCGCAGGCTGTACCCGAGCGACCCGATGGCGGCGTTCGCCATGGACGATTCGCGGGACACGACGAGCGATTCGAGCGGTTTCAGTTCCGCGATGCTGACGCCGCCGCTGATCCTGAGGTGCGGCGTGATCGCGAACGTCAGGAGCGGCGTGAAGGTCGTGCGGTCCTGGTACGGGCCGGGGATCCGCGGGTTGACGGCGAGCGTCGCCAGCGTCGAATTCCGCCAGTTCTGATCGAACCACGACCCTTCCAGGATCACGCCCAGCCGCTCCGTTCCGAGCTTTCGCGCCTCGAAGCGCACACCGACGCCGGAGTACTCCTCGATCAGATCGTCGGTGGTGTCCATCGCGACGAGCGGCGTGACCCGAACGTCTCGGCCGCCGATGGGGATATCCATGAAGGCGCCCCAGCCCTGGTCCGAGTGGTAAGTCGCGTTCGACTTGTTCGGCTCGAACCGCAGCCATCGTGACGATTCGGATCTGACCAGTTCGAAGATCACCGCGATCGTGCCCTGCGCGCCTCCGCGCACGGTCTTGCGCGTCACGTCGTACTTCGGGAACTCCGACTTCAGCCGGGCTTCGAGCCGCTCCGCTTGATCGGCATCGAGCGGCTTGCCGATCAACGCCTGGATGTCGGCGCGCAGCTCCGGCGTGAGGGCGCTGTCGGCCACGCCCTTGACCTCCACGTTCTCGACAACGTACTTCGCGTTGACATTGGCTTGATGATCCGGGTCGCGCAGGCGCGCGACGACGAAGACCGCCCGCGCGCCGCCGTCGGGATCCGCATCGACCCGGGGGGCCGCGACGAACCGCGGCTGCTCGGCTTCGATGCGCGCTGCGAGATCTCTCAGGACCTGACGGTCCAGCGGGCTGCCGACCAGCTTGGCGATATCCGCCCTCAGGCCTGGACTGAGTTTGTCGAGGTCGAGTCCCGAGACCTGCGCGGAGGTGATCCGGGCGCCGTCAGGCGGCTCGGTTTGCTGGGCGTGGGCCGGAACGACCGATGCCGTGATCACGGCGACGAGCAATGCGAGGGTTCTCATGCCGGTTCGGTGTAGCAACAGTCGGGCCATCGGCTAATGTGTTGATCCTGAACCAGATGGCTGCGCAGCAGGTGTGCCCGGGCGGCACAGGTGTGCGACTGGGGCCACGTCCGCGTGAGAGTGAAATAGAATCGCCTTCCGTGCGGGTGCGATTCGGCGGATTCGTCGTGGACGATGCGACGCGGCAGTTGCTACGAGGCGGCGCCGCGATCCATGTGTCGCCGAAGGCCTTCGACCTGCTCGTCGCGCTGATCTGCGAGCGGCCCACCGTCCTCTCCAAGGAGGACCTGCACGCCCGGCTCTGGCCGAAGACATTCGTCTCCGACGCCAGCCTCGCCATGCTCGTCGCGGAGATCCGTGCGGCGCTCGGCGAGAGTGCCTCACAGCCGCGCCACATCCGGACCGTGCATCGCCATGGCTACGCGTTCCAGGGCAGCGCTCTGGAGGTCCCGCACCGGCCGACGCGGCGTCAGCCAGTCGGATCACGCGGCGATGGGCTACTGGCTGATGGCCGCATCCGGCCCCCTGCCGCTGCATCCTGGGGACAACATCATCGGCCGCGATCCCAAGGCGCGCGTCTGGCTGGATTCGCCCAGCGTGTCGCGCCATCACGCGCGCATTGGCGTGGGCGAACATGGCGCCGTGCTCGAGGATTTGGGCAGTAAGAACGGCACGCGCGTGCGCGGGACGGTCGTCACCGGCGTGACGCCGCTCGCGGACGGCGATGAACTGCGGTTCGGATCGGTCGGCGTGACCTTCCGGGCGTGGGCGGCTGAGGCCACCCGCACGGAGGGCGGCGCGTAGTGCCGCTGACCATCGGCACCCGGCTCGGCCCGTACGAGGTGCTCGGCGTCATCGGCGCCGGCGGCATGGGCGAGGTCTACCGCGCGCGCGACCTCACGCTGCACCGGGAAGTGGCCATCAAGGTGCTGCCCGACGCGATGGCCGAGCATCCCAAGCGGCTCATCCGTTTCGAGCGTGAAGCCCGCGCGCTGGCGGCCCTCAATCATCCGAATATCGCCACGGTCTTCGGCATCGAGGAACCGCCGGCCGGATCGGGCCTGGGCCGTGCCCTCGTCATGGAACTGGTTCTGGGCGAGGACCTGTCGTGGATCCTGAAGCGGGGCCCGCTTCCGCTCGCCGAAACGCTGCCGATCGCCAGGCAAGTCGCCGAGGCGCTCGCAGCCGCGCACGACGCCGGCATCGTCCATCGCGATCTCAAACCCGCCAACATCAAAGTCCGCGAGGACGGCACCGTCAAGGTCCTCGACTTCGGCTTGTCCAAAGGGCGCATGGCGGATTCGGAGTCGGATTCCGACGCCGTTTCCGGATCGGGATCGGGCTCCGGATCGGGCTCCGGATCGGGACCTGACGCGCAGGGCCTCGCGCCGACGCTGACGCTCGATGCCGACTTGACCGGCGATGGCGCCGTGCTGGGCACCGCCGCCTACATGGCGCCCGAGCAGGCGAAGGGGAAGCCCGTCGACAAGCGCGCCGACATCTGGGCGTTCGGCGTCGTCCTGTTCGAGATGCTTGCGGGCCGGCGCCCGTTCGCCGCCGGCGATCCGGCCGATACGTTGGCGCACCTGCTGGCCAGCGATCCTGACTGGAGCGCGTTGCCGACGGACACGCCGCCCCCGATTCGCCGACTGCTCGTGCGCTGCCTGACGAAGGACCGCAAGCAGCGGCTGCACGACATTGCCGACGCGCGGATCGAAATCGACGAAGCGCTCGCCCCACGACTGCCGGGCCGGTGGGCGGTTGTGGCGGCCGGGCCAGGACGCCCGTGGGGGTGGCACGTGGTGTGGGCGGCGGCTGGCCTGATCGCGGGTCTCGCGATCGGTGTGGCGATCTGGAACCGATCAGCGCCGCCAGCTCCAGTCACCTACGCGCAGATCAGCGTGGCGCCCGCCGCGGAACTGAATACCGGTGGCGTCAACCCGGTCGTGCTGCCGACGGGCGGGGCGCGAACGGCGCTCGCCTGGTCTCCGGATGGCCGGACGCTGGCGTTCATCGGACTCAAAGATGGCGTGAGGCAGGTGTATCTCCGCGATCTTGGGAGCGAGGCCGCGCGCGCGCTGGCGGGCACGGAGGGCGCCACCGCGCTCGCGTTTTCGCCGGACGGCGCGGAGATCGCCTTCGGGGCAGATGGCGTGTTCCGCCGAGGTACGGATCGCCGGCGGTCCGCCCGCGAAGATCTGCGACAGCGGCCCGGTGAACAGCCTCAGTTGGGGCGCCACACGCATCGTCTACAGCGCAGGCGGCATGTCGTCCATCGACTTGTCGCCGGGCGGCGGCACGTGCACGCCGCTGACGACGCCACCCGAACTGGTGCGTCACGCGTCGCCGTTCCTCCTGCCGGGCGACGCGGCAGTGCTGTACACGGAGTACCAGAAGCAGTGGACGTCCGGCGACGAGCGCGTGATGGCGCTGAGGCTCGAGTCCGGCGCCACCCCGAAAGTGCTCTTGCGGGAGGCCGCCGATGCGCGCTACCTGCCGTCAGGCGACCTGGCGTTCATGCGGCAGGGCACGCTGTTCGTGGTGCCGTTCGACGTCAAGACGCTCGAACTTCGCGGCGAGCCCGTGGCGGTCGTCAAGGACGTCGCACAGGCGGCCGTGGCCTGGGACAGCATCGACCTGACGCTCGCCGGGCAATTTGCGATTTCACCGCAAGGGACGCTGGCATACGTGTCCGGCCCGCTGGCGGCGTACCCGGATCGCGAGCTCGTTTCGGTCGATCGGAACGGGCACATCGCGTCGATCGGTGCGCCGCCGAGGGCCTACCGGAATCACGTCGAGCTGTCGCCGGACGGCCGCCGGCTCGGCGTGTCGATTCAAACGCCCACGGACCTCCAGCTCTTCTCTTACGATCTTACGCGCCATAACCTGTCGCGCCTCGCGGAGTCCCTTGCAGGCGAGCTCGTCCTTGGCGCGTGGTCCAAGGACAATCGGATTGCCCTCGGCGTGGTGGCCGCCGGGAAGATCACCACGGTGGTGATTCGGCCCGACGCCGCGGCGCCAGCCGTGTCCGTGGCGGGGTCGACGGGCTTCTGGCCAAGCTCATGGTCGCCAGACGGGCGGCTGGCCGGCATGATGAGCGGCGACGTGTGGGTCTATTCGAATCCCAGCGACGCCGGGCCGGTGGCCCTCATGAACACGCCCAGTGAAGAAGTCCAGCCCGCATGGTCGCCCGATGGCCGCTGGATCGCCTACAGCTCGAGCGCGACAGGCCAGTCCGAAGTCTACGTGCGGCCCTATCCGGGTCCGGGGGAAGCCCTCCTGGTGTCGGCCACGGGCGGCGGCAGTCCCGCGTGGAATCCGAACGGGCGTGAACTGTTCTACATCGAGCCGGGAAAGCCGGGCGAGCCTCAGGATCGCATGATGACGGTGGCGTTGGCGGCGCCGGCCCGGCCCGGCAGGCCCGCGTCGCTGTTTGCCTTCACGCGCAGCGGCGTGTTTCTCGGCACCACCGTGTTCACGCCGTACACGGTGGCGCCCGATGGCCAGCGCTTCTACGCCGTCAGGCAACTGCCCAAGACGGCGGCGCCGGTGACCGAGATCCACGTCGTCCTCGGCTGGATCGACGGCCTGAAGACGAAGGCGCCGGCGGCGCGATGAGGCCGCGGCGCGGCACGCGCATGGCCGCGCGAAGCCGCCGAATCGACCCTGAAGGTCTCCTTCAGTACCTCGGGAAGATCAGCGGGAAGACCGCGTCGGTCGTGAAGATGCAGCGATAGTTGTGGCCGCACTCCGACACGACCTGGATGGCGTGTTTCGCGCCGAGCCGCTCACCGATGAACTTGACGAACGCTTCGCCGCGCGCGCGGCGGGTGGGCCCCTGCGCCATCGCCGAGCACGAACTGTCGAATCCACCGAGCGGCAGCGTGTCCACCTGGCCCACGAGGAACGTCGTCGGTCTCGACACGAGCTGCGCCTTGAGCTGGTCGTCGGTCATCTTCGCGGTGTAGCCGGCCCGGTTCTCGAGACCCAGCGGCCACCGGTTGTAGTTCGCGCAGTTCTTCGCGGCGGCATCGTACGGGCCGTAGGCGAACTTCGTGTGCGCCGCCGTGTCCGGCGTCAGGCTCCAGCCGTCCCTGGCGGCCGTCGGCTCGGCGTCATCCTGTGGAAGCGGCCGCACCGCGTCTGGCCAGGCGTAGCTCGATGGATTGGCGACGACGTACGTCACGCGCACGCCGAGCGTCTCGTGCACCTTGTTGGCCATCGCATAGCGCGTCGTGTACTGCCCGCCGGCCGAGTGCCCGGTGACGACGATCGACGTCATGTTCGGGAAGACGCCCTTGGTCGCCAGCTTGCGCAGAAGTTCGTCGACGACGTCGAACGACGAGAGGTCGGGATGGCTGGGCGACATGCCGCCGGACCGCCAGGAGTCTCCGCCGTTGGGCCAGGCCACTTCGTCGGCCTGCTTGGGATCGGTCGCGATGACCAGGTGCGGCGCGATGACGATCGTGTCCTCGAGCGCGCCCGCCAGAAAGGCGGCGGCCACCGCGGTGCTGAAGTAGTGGTCGGCATTGCGGTTCGTGCCGTGCACCATGATCAGCGCGCGGCGGATCGTGTCGTTCCGCGCGGTCAGCGGATACGACGTGTACACCATCGTCCGTGCCGGGCCCTTGCCGAAGACGACCCAGTCCGTGCAGGGCGCGGTGGCGGTCGTGCAGGGTGCAGCGGGCGCGGGTGGCGCAGCAAGGCGATCGGCCGCGCCGACCGAGGCGGTCAAGCTGAGTGCGAGGAACAAGGCGGTGCGCATGCGCAGAGGATACGCCAGGCAGTGGGGGACGGGTCTGTTTTCCACAGAAATGGGGGTTTGAGGGACAGGTCTGGTGGCTGAGACCTGTCCCTCAAACCCCCATTTCTGTGGAAAACAGACCCGTCCCCCTTGGTACGTGACTTGCGAAACCGTCAGGTATGGCTTCAGGTTGGCCGGGTACCGATCACCGTCAATTACCGAGCCCGAGCGGCAGGGATCGGCGTCAGTCGGACCGCGTCGACGTGCTGATGCGCGTCAAAGGGCAGCTCGTTGCGCCGAATACGCCGGTTCTGATCCACGACCTGAGTCGCAGCGGTTTCGCGGTGCTCAGCCGCCTCGTGTTCGAGGCGGGGCAGACGCTGGATTTCCGGCTGACGGGCGAAGACGGGACCAGCTTCGCGGTTTCCGCGCAGGCCATGCACAGCCGTCCGATGCCCGCCGCTCCCGGCATGCACCTGAGCGGCTTCATGTTCGTGCCCGGCAAACTCACCGGCCTCGTGCCGCAAGCGCTGATCGACCGACTGATCGCGACGGTCGCGGCGCCTGATGAGACGTGTTTCTTCGAACGTCCACCTTCGCGCTGACGCGCGACGGCGGACAGGGCCGCCTTCGCCCCAGTTCCCGTTCGTTCGCCAGTTTCCGTCGTTCCCGTCGTTCATGGTGGCGGCCGTGAACTGAGGCCGTGGAATCTGCGTCTGAGAAGAAACAGCTGCCGTATGCTGTGCAGAAGGGGTATCCATCCATGAAGCGTTTCTTGTCGCTCGTCGTGATCGGTCTCGTGGGCTTCGCCTCCGCTCGGGCATTCGCGCAGTCCCCGGCCGCCGCGCCGCCGACCGCGGATCAAATCATCCAGAAATACGTCACCGCCCTCGGTGGTCGGGCTGCGATCGAGAAGCACACGTCTCGCGTCTCGAAGGGGACGATCGAGATTCCCGACGCCGGGATCAGCGGCTCGTTCGAAGCGAACGAGAAGGCGCCCGACAAGAGCCTGACCGTGATTGAACTGGGAGGCGTGGGCCTGATTCGCGAAGGCGCCGATGCCTCGGGCGCGTGGCAGGAGGAACCGCAGGCGGGTGTGCGCGACAAGGCCGGGAACGAACTCGCCGAGGCGCGACGGGGCGCGGCCTTCAATCCCGAGCTGAAATTCCAGACGCTCTACAAGACGCTGGCGGTGACCGGGCAGGAACCGGTGGGCGGGCGCCCGGCCTGGGTGCTGCTGGCGACGCCGGCCGAGGGCACGGCGACCCGGATGTATTTCGATGCCGAGACCGGACTGATGGTGCGTCAGTCGGCGATGCGCGACACGCCGGGTGGACCGATCGACGTGGACGTGTTCATCGAGGATTATCGCGACGTGGACGGCGTCAGGCAGCCCTTCACGATCCGCCAGGTAACGTCGATGTTCACAATGGTGATTCGCATCAGCGAGATCAAGCACAACGTCGCGCTGGACGACGCGATCTTCAAGCGGCCTGGCGCGCCTACTTCCGGTCGATGATCTTGCCGGTTTCGAGGTAGGTGCGGTAGGTCTCGTCGGAATCCCGGCTCACGCAATACCAGTCGCCGTCGAACCGGCCGCACGCGGCGCCGGCGTCCTTGAACCCCGGCACGAATGACGGCGACACGATGTAGATCGTGTGCGCATCGAGCCGGCCGGCGTCCACGGCGCGGAACAGATCGCCGCACGCCTCCTGCATGCGGGCCAGCGGCAGGCGCGCGAAGATCCCGCTGTTGAACGTCGTCTTCAGCCGGTACGCCTCCAGCATGAACCGGTAGACGTGATCTTCTTCGTACTTGTCGCCGCACGCGCCGAGTACCTGCATCGGATAGATCGCCATGTGCTGGTAGCGCCCTCTGGCCGGCGCGAGCGCAGCGGCCGACGCCTGCCGGAAGGGCTTCTCGGCGAACATCAAGGCGTTCCCCTTGAAGTCGGTCGCCTGGAGCGCGACGGCGACGGCCAGGATGGCCGTCGCCGCGGACCGGCGCGACGGGCCCAGCGCCGCGGATACCTGCGAATGACCAAGGATGCGTGTCGTGCCCCAGATGCCGCCGAGCAGGGCCAGGTAGTGCAGCGGCCAGATGAAACGTCCGGACGCACGGAAGGGCTCGGTGATGAAGGTGAGCGATCGATAGAGCCGGCGAAGGCTGGCGACCTGCTCGCCTGCGAGCGTCACCTTGGCGGACAGGGCGTAGATGCTCATCAGCACGCACGCGACGATGATGATCCATACGCCCGGGCGAAGCGACGGCCGCGCCCGGACGAGCGCGAGGATGGCGACGGCGCCAGCGACCAGCCCGCCGAGGCCGACAAACCCCAGTCCTTCCCACTGGCCGCCGGGCAAGTGGAAGGCCGGCAGCAGGCGTGAGAACTCACGGGAATCAATCAGCGTGACCAGATCGGCGGAATACACGCCGAAGCCGGATGAGCCCATGCCGGCCTCGCCGAAATAGCCGATCGTCCCGAGCACGGCGAGCATGCCGGCCGTCGTGGCCAGCGCCATCGCCGACGCGCGGCCGAGCGTCATCAGGCGCCCGCGCCAGAGCCGCAGGTAGTTGGCGTGCGCGAGCGTCCAGCACATCGCCGCGAGATACGGATGGATCGCGGCCGCGAGCAGCGTCGTCGCCGCGGAGAGGGCCGCGCCACGCCGTGCCGCCTTCGCGTCGGCATATTCACGGAAGCCGAGATACAGCAAACCGAGCAGGAGCCACTGCGCGCAGAGCGTGTCATGGCCGACCCGCGCGCTCAGCACCGGGCTCAGCGCGAACAGCCAGCCGCCGAGCAGTTGCTGCCCGGCGTCCTTCGTCACCGTGCTCGTGAGCGCGGCGCCCAGGTACCCCTGCATCATGAAGCAGAAGGCCAGCCACGGCCCGATGAACTGGAATTCCCCCGGCAGCACGCCGGAGAACGGCTTCAGCAGCAGCGAGACGAGGGGATTCGAATCGGTGAAGCCGATCGTGGTGCCGATGGGATACGCCAACGACGTCACGGTGCCGAGCGGAAACGTCCACGGTTCCCGCCGGAAGAACAGCCAGCCGAGCCAGTGCTGCCGCCAGTCGCCGTCGAGCAGCCAGCCGATGTTCAGCGGATTCAGCGTGTGAATGCCGCCGAGGTGGAAATACCACACCAGGCCCAGCAGCGCGGCGCCGTAGCGCGGCCATCGTGAACCGGTCATGCCGTGCGGCCCCTCGGCCCTCGCATCTGTCGCCGGAGCCGCACCAGCCGCATCAGCATCTTCATCGGATCGAGGATCGCCAGCGACGATCCGCCGTGTTGATAACAATCCACCGGTACTTCCACGAACCGCGCGCCGGCGTCCCGGAGCCGCGCCAGGACTTCCACGTCGAGCAGCCACCGGTCTTCCTGCAGCAGCGGCAGCACGGGCCGCAGGACGGAGGCCCGGAAGAACTTCATGCCGCACTGGGTGTCATAGAACCCGAGATGGAACAGTTCTTCCACGGCCGTGGCAAACACGCGGCCCTGCAGGTGCCGGAACATGGATCGCTCCACGGTATGTCCGGCCATCCGCACGCGCGATCCGCACACGACGTCGGCCAGCGTGCCCGGCAATCCCGCGGCGAGCCGCCAGTACTCGCGCGCGGGCAGGGCGCCGTCGGCATCGATGAAGCTGAGCCAGTCGGCGCCCGGATCCGCCTGGCTCCAGCCCCAGCGGATCGACGCGCCCTTTCCGCGGTTCCGGTCCGCGCGCAGATAGCGAATGTCATGCGGGGCGCCCGCGCCCCGCAACAGGTCCGCGGCTGCCTCCACGGCCTGACGTTGCCGGTCCCCCTCCTGCTGCCGGCTCCCGTCGTCCACCACGAGCGCGGTGACTTGAAGTGACGTGTGCGGCGCGCCGGTGCTGGCCCAATCCTGAAGAAACGTGAACAGCCGGTCGCCTTCATTGAAGGCCGGGATCACCGTTGTCAGCGCCGAAACGGGCATGCGAACCGCAAGGCTGACGTAACAGGCAGCGAAAAGCAAGCGAGAGGGAGGTAAACCTCTGGGAACGACGGGAACGACGGGAACGAACGGGAACGACGGGAACGAACGGGAACGAACGGGAACGAACGGGAACGAACGGGAACGAAGGGGAACGACCGGGCTTGCCCGCCGAAGCCCGAGGGGCGAAGGCGGGCGAAGGCGCAGAGTTACAATCTCTCCATGAGTGACGACCTCCGGTATCCGATAGGCAAGTGGGTGCGGCAGCCGTCGGTGGATGCCGATGCCTGCGCGACGATGATTCAACAGGTGGCGGCGGCGCCGGCGGCGCTGGCAGCGGCCGTGACGGGCCTGACCGACGCGCAACTCGACACGCCGTACCGGCCGGAGGGATGGACGCCGAGGCAGATCGTCCATCACATCGCCGATAGCCACATGAACGCCTACATCCGGTTCAAGCTCGGCATCACCGAGGACAACCCGACGATCAAGCCGTATCAGGAGGCGCGTTGGGCGGAAACGGTGGACGGCAAGAGCGCGCCGATCGATGCGTCCCTCGCGATCATTGACGGCATCCATCGCCGCTGGGTGCAGTTCCTGCGGTCGCTGGACGGCCAGGCCTTCGCGCGCACGGTCCAGCATCCCGAGCGCGGGCCGATGACGCTGGTCGATCTCCTGCAACTGTACGCGTGGCACGGGCGCCATCACACCGCGCACATCACCGGGCTGCGCCAGAGAATGGGATGGTGATTCGCCGAGCCGTCCTGGCCGCGGTGGTGGGCGGACTCGCCGCGGCCCTGTGCGTGGTCGCCGCGTACTTCCTGCATCCCGGCCTGGCGTTCGAGATGGATCGGCCGCTGCCGGGCTTCATCACCGGCATGCACGGCAACGAGCGCGATCCCCAGGGCACGTTCGCATGGACGTCGGGCCAGGTCACCGCGGCGATTGCCGGGCTCGATCGTCAGGTCCCGTGGTCCTGCATCATCCGCTTCCGCGGCGCCCGCGCCGCAGGCACGCGGCAGCCGACGCTGACCGTGGTCGTGGACGGCCGGCCGGTGGCCGAGGTCCTCGCCACCAACGACTACCAGGAACTGCCCGTGGTGATGCCGGCCGCACCCGGCCCGGGTGCGGTGCTCGTCATGAATGTGGCGCCGACGTTCACGCCGGGCGGCGGCGATCCGCGCGCCCTCGGCGTGCAGATCGACCGGTTCCTGTGCCAACCGTCGTCGGCGCTCGTGCGACCGCCGTCGAACACGCTGTCACATGCCAGCCTGGCGGCCGGCATTTTCGCCGCCGGGCTCGCGCTCGTCGGCCTGTCGCTCAGCAGCGCGATGTTCGCCGCAGCGGCCATCGGCCTCGGTCAAGCGGTGATGATGGCGATCGCATCGGGCATGTACGGCAGCTATTCCGGCGTGTTCCCGCCGCTCGCGCTCGGCATCATTCTGCCCGCATTCCTGCTGGCGCGGGCCATCGAACTGTGGCGGCGCCAGCCGCTGACCTCCTCCGCCCGCTTTGTGGTCGCGGCCGCGGCCTCGGTCATCTTTCTGGAGATGGCCGGATTGCTCCATCCCGCCAAGGCCCTCGTGGACGCCATGTTTCACGCCCACCGGCTCGATGCGGTCCTGAACGGGGCGTACTTCTTCACGCAGCCCATGCCCGACGGCGTCGCCTTCCCGTATGCCATCGGCCTCTATGTGTTCGCCGCGCCGTGGGCGTGGGTGACGACCGACCATGTCGCGCTCATTCGCGCCGCCACCGTCGGCGCGGATGTGATCGCTGGCGCGTTGCTCTACCCGGTACTCGTGCGCGCGTGGGGCGACCGCCGCGCGGCCGCGTTCGCCGCGGTGCTGTTCCAACTCGCGCCGCTGCCGCTCGCCACGCTGGACAACGCCAACCTGACGAACCTGTTCGGCAACGCCATGGCGCTGGCGACCGTGGCGGCGGCGGCGACGTGGCGGCTGGATCCGAAGCGATATGGATCGCTGCTGGGCCTGGCGGCGATCACGGCGTGGGCGCTGTGCTCGCACGTCAGCACGGTCACGACGCTGTCGGCGACGCTCGGCGTGCTGGTCGTGCTCTACTGGTGGCGCGGAGACGAGCCGCGCCGGCGCGCGGCGCTGGCGATCGTCATCGCCACGGCCGCGGCGCTGATCTTCGCGTGGCTGGTCTACTACCGCCATTTCATGGACGTGTACCGCTTCGCGTTCTCCCGGATGTTTGCCGCCCGGAGCCCGGAGGAACTCGCGGCCGCCGCGGTTGTCGTCAAGGGCGCGATGGGTACCGCCGGTCGCCTGCGGGAGCTCGTGTCCCTGTTCATCGGCTCGTACGGCTGGCCGTTGTGGCTATTGGCGGCACTCGGGGTGTGGAGCGTGGCGCGGCGCCGGACGCGCGGCCGGCTCGAGTCGGCGCTCCTGGCCTGGGCCATCGTCTGGGTCGGGTTCTCGGCCTCCACCGTGTTCGCGCCGGTGGGGGACGCCTTCGTCCGCTACTCGGCCGAATTCCTGGGCCGCGTCAATCTGGCCACCCTCCCGCTCGTCGCGATTCTCGCGGGCCGCGGAGCAGCGTGCGGGTGGGAAACCGACGCGCCCGCGTCCCTCCGCCGCACTCTGCAAATCGTGTCGCTCGTTCTCGTCGCGTGGACCCTGTTCAACGGTCTCCAGATGTGGCTGGGGTGGATACCTGGCTAGTCCAGAGTCCAGCGTCCAGCGTCCAGAGTCCAGCGTCCGGCGGCGCGCAGCCTATTTCTTAATGAACGTGCCCGTTCTGAGTTCGTCGTACGCGTGCTGCAGCTCCGCTTCCGTGTTCATCACGATCGGCCCGTACCAGGCGACGGGTTCGCGGAGCGGCTTGCCGGACACCAGGAGAAACCGGATCCCGTGATCGCCGGCCTGCACGGTCACCTCATCGCCGCGATCGAACAGCACGAGCGATCGATCGCCGGCGTCGGTCAGTTCGACGACGTCGCTGCCGTCCGTCCGTTCGGTCATGACGGCCTGCGGGCCGGACGCGTCGCGGAACGTGCCGCTGCCTTCGAAGACATACGCGAAGGCTGAGTTCGCGATTTCGACCGGCAGCGTCTTGCGGCGGCCGGGCGGAACCCACACGTCGAGATAGCGCGGATCGGCGGCGATGCCCTCGACCGGTCCGCGCCGGCCCCAGAAGTTGCCGATGATGACCCGCACCCTCGTGCCGTCGTCGTCCACGACTTCGGGAATCGAATCAGCCGTCACATCCTGATAGCGCGGCGCGGTCATCTTGAGCGCGGCCGGCAGGTTGGCCCAGAGCTGGAAGCCGTGCATACGCCCGCCCGGATCGCCTTTCGGCATCTCCTGATGCAGGATGCCCCGGCCGGCCGTCATCCACTGCACGTCGCCCGCGCCGAGCGAGCCCGTGTTGCCAAGGCTGTCGCCATGGCTCACCGTGCCGGCGAGCACGTAGGTAATCGTCTCGATGCCGCGGTGGGGATGCCAGGGGAATCCGGCCGCGTAGTCCTCCGGCCGTTCGTTGCGGAAATCGTCGAACAGCAGGAATGGATCGAAATCGGAGGTATTGCCGAAGCCGAACGCCCGGCGCAGGCGGACGCCGGCGCCTTCGATGGCAGGGCGCGACTGGGTGATGCGCCTGACTGGGCGGATTGACATAGTTTTTTCATTGTATCCAAGGGCGGAGGCCGCCGGAATCGGGTGATGATGGCAGTGTGATCGCCCGCCAGGTCAACGCCGAGCGGATGGTGCTTCTGGGCTGGTCCCGGGCCATCCTGCTCCAGGCTGCGCATCCCCTGATTGCGGCCGGGGTCGTCGATCACAGCGAATTCCGGTCGAGCGCGCGGGCGGCCGTCGCACGGCTGCGCGCGACGGTCGGGGCGATGCGGGCGCTGACGTTCGGGAACGCGGCCGACCACGCGCGATCGATCGACGTCATTCGAGGGATCCATCGGCGCGTGCATGGCGCCCTGCGCGCGCCCACCGGCGCGTACGCGGCGGGGACGCGCTACTCGGCCGACGACCCGGCGCTGCTGCTCTGGGTACACGCGACGCAGGTCGAATCCACGTTGATCATCTACGAGCGCCTGGTGCGTCCGTTGTCGGCCGAGGAGCGCGACGCGTACTGTGAAGAAGCCCGCGACGTGCCGATCGAGCTCGGCGCCCGCGCGGACGAGGTGCCGCGCACGTGGGCCGCGCTCGAGCGCTACATGGATGCCGAATATGCGTCCGGCCGGATCGCGGTCGGGCCGGACGCGCGCGTGATTGGCGATGCGTTGTTGTTTCCGCCCATGGCGGCGGTCCCGTCACCGTTTGCGTGGGCCAACCGGCTGGTGACGCTGGGCCTGCTGCCGGCCGAGGTGCGCGCGCAGTACCGCTACGGGTGGAGCGACGATCGGACGCGCCAGCTCGACCGGACGCTGGCCGCCCTGCGCGGCGTTCGCCGGATCTCGCCGCGCCTCGTGGCCTGGTGGCCCGACGCGCGGCGAGTCTTGCGCGGCGCCGCTACTTCTTCGAGGCCGTGAACGCGAAGAACCCGTCGGCCGGTTCGAAGTCCGACGGCCGCACGTTGTCGCCGGGCGAATTCAGCTTGCCGCGCAGCGCCGTGCCCTTCGCCTCGATCACGCCCATCTGCGTCTTGCCGGCGTCGGTGCCTTCCGCGATCATCAAATCAATCTGCATCGGCTTCTTGGTGTCGTCGAGCTTGATCGATCCGCGCTCCACGATGTCGCCGTTCACCGTCTGCACGTATTTGTCGCCGGTCACCGTGATGGCGATCTCCGGACCGCCCGTGAGGTCTTCGCCGTCGGCAGAAGTCAGGATCCAGGTGCCCTGAAGGGCGGCGAGCGGCGTCACCTTGGCTGCTTCGGCCGCGGGGGGGCCGGATTGCGCCGCGCCGGACTGCGTCGTGCCGCTTTGGGCGAACACCGCGGTGGTCAGGGCCACGAACGTCGAAAGTGTCAGCATCCATTTCATCATTCCTGCATTTTACTGCACACGCGAGAGCCCGCGGGCAACTAGTCCATAACTCTCACAGTCGCGCCGCGCGGGGCCACCTATGCTCCGTGGTGGAGGCCTGCTCATGCAGCCGCACCCGAAGGGCACCAGTGCCCGACTGCTTCTTTCTTCCGTATTCAAGCCGTTTGCGCAAGACGACGAGTTCGGCAGCCGCGCGATCAATCCGGTCGAGCTGTACCACAACCAGGTGACGCGGGAGCAGGGGCCGTTCTCGCTCCGCATGTTCCACCGCACCTGGGGGCTGATGCTGCTCCAGCGCAACATCACGGCCCCGTGCACGGTGCTCGATTTTCCGACGCGCGAGCGGTTCATCCGCGAGCTGACGTCGCACGAGTACGACATCGTCGGTCTGACCGGCATCATCGTGAATGTCGGCAAGGTCAAGGAGATGTGCCGGCTCGTCCGCCTGCACTCGCCGAAGTCGACGCTCATCGTCGGTGGGCACGTGACGGCCATTCCGGGCATCGAGACGATGATCGACGCCGATCACATCGTCAAGGGCGAAGGCGTGTCGTGGCTGCGCGAGTATCTCGGCGAAGACACCGATCGGCCGATCGAGCACCCGGTCATTCCGTCGTCATTCGGGTTCAGGCTGATGGGCCTGCCGGCGCCGCGCGGCGGCGGCAACGCGGCGGCGACGATCATTCCGTCGGTCGGCTGCCCGATGGGGTGCAACTTCTGCACGACGTCCGAGTTCTTCGGCGGCAAGGGGAAGGTCGTGACCTTCCTCGAGACCGGCGCGGACGTCTATCGCGCGATGGCCGAGGCGGAACGCGAGATTGGCGCGCGGGCGTTCTTCATGATGGACGAGAACTTCCTGCTCTATAAGAAGCGCGCGCTCGAACTGCTCGACCTCATGAAGAAGAACAACAAGGCCTGGTCGCTGTACGTGTTTTCGTCGGCCAACGCCATCCGCAAGTACGACCCGCGCGAGCTCGTCGAACTGGGCGTCGAGTGGATCTGGCTCGGGCTGGAGTCGACGGGCAACGGCTACGAAAAGCTGAAGGGCACCGATACGATGGCGCTCGCGCGCGAGCTGCAGTCGCACGGCATCCGCGTGCACGGGTCCACCATCATCGGCCTCGAACACCACACGCCGGAGAACATCGATGAGGTGATCGAACACGCCGTCGCGCACGACACGGTGTTCCATCAGTTCATGCTCTACACCCCGATGCCCGGCACGCCCTTGCATCGAGAGGTCCAGGCTGAGGGCCGGCTGCTGGACGGCATCGACATGGCCGACATCCACGGGCAGTTCAAGTTCAACTTCCAGCATGCGGCGATCTCGCGGGATGAGTCCAAGACGTTCCTCGACCGCGCGTTTCGACGGGATTTTGACGCGAACGGGCCGAGCCTGTACCGCCTGATGGCGAGCATGATGACCAGCTGGCGCCGGTATCGGGACGACACCGACGCGCGCGTGCGGGAGCGGGTGCGGGGCGAGGCCAAGCGGCTGGCGTCGGGTTACGGCGCCGCGCTCTGGGCGATGGAGCAGTACCTCAAGGACTCCAACCGGACGATGAGCCTTCGCGTGCGCGCCCTGCGACTGGAGATCGAGCGCGAGATCGGCGGCTGGTCGCCGTGGATCCATCGCATCATCGGGCCGTTCCTCGCGTGGAGCGCGAAGCGCGACGCGCGGAAGGCGCCAGGCGGCAAGGTGATGGAGCCGCAGACGTTCGTGGACCGGAGCAACTGGGCGGCGTCGTAGTCCGTTCGCACGGAGGCACGGCGCGACGGAGGCACGGAGATCTCTTGGGTGACTGCGGATCACGCGGTCACTCCCCCCAAAGAAAAGATCTCCGTTCCTCCGTGTCTCCGTGTGAACGGACGTGCCTCAAGTTCCCGCTATCGCTGACGGTTTCTTCGGGCCCAGCACTCGCAGGCGATCACACGTCAGGGCAGGGCCATTACGACGGACGCCGTTCCGCGCGGCGCGCGACGAGTTGATCGCGGGCGGCCGCGACCGTAAAGGCATGACAGCCGAAGGTGATGGCCACCGTGCCGAGGTGGCCGTGGACCAGGTAGTCGACGCCGAGCGGATGCTGCCCGGCGGCGCGAATCAGCGTGTCGATCTCGTCCGGGCCGGGTTCGTAGCGCAGCGGTTCGGTCGGCATATCCGCCTCCAGATGGCGCAGCGTCACACAAGGTGCCGCAAGTTCTCGGGAGTCTAGCAGGCCAGGATTCCCGGCGCCAATGGGTTGTATCCTGCGATGACGCCGGCCGCCGGCGGCGACGCGAGGCCCCATGATCCGCACGCTGAAGCGATTCCTGCCTCATGAATTCCGCCAGCGGGTCAAGCGGTCGCTGTTCGTGCAGCACGACATGGCCGCGCGGCTCTCGAACCTGCGGCGGGCCGGCTTCTCGGCTGCCGGCGCGATCGACGGCGGGGCCTATGAAGGGGAGTGGACGCGGACGCTCTGGAGCGTGTGGCCCGGCTGTCCCGTCGCGATGGTCGAACCCCTGCCGGCGCAGCTTCCGGTGCTGCGCGCGCTGGCGGCTTCGAGCCCCGGCGCGTTCGTCGTGCCCGCAGCCCTTGGCCGCACGCGCGGCGAGGTGGCCTTCCGACCGCAAGAGACCAACAGCGCGATCGTGCCCAGCGAATCGCGCGAAGGCACGATCACCGTGCCCGGCACCACGATCGACGACCTGCTGGATGACGCACCAGGGTTCGCGCCCAACCTGCTGAAGCTCGACCTGCAGGGTGGCGAACTGGACGCGCTCGCCGGAGCGGAACGGCACCTCAAGCAGTTTGAGGTGATCATCCTGGAAGTCTCGGTCATTCCGATTGGCGACGTGCCGACCTTCGCCGACGTCGAGCGTGTCATGGAGTCGTGCGGCTATCGCGTCTACGACGTGCTGCCGCAGTACTACCGGCCGCTCGACGGCGCGCTGTGGCAGATGGATGTGTTCTACGTCCGCCACGATTCCGCGCTCGTGGCCTCGCGCAGCTGGGACTAGGAACTCGCCGGGCCTGAAGGCCCGGCCTGCCTTTTGAAGCGACAGGCCGGCGCTCCAAGAACTTCCGCCGGCGCCCGGTGTCTAACTTCAACAGCAGAAGGCCTTCTGACGTCGTCACTCGCGGCTCCGCATGCCGCACCCAGGAGGTCCCATGCCCAGAGACCTGTTCGTCGACATGCTCGCGTCGCGGCCCGCGCCGGGGCGATCGAAGTGGACGATCGCCGGCTCGATCCTCGCGCACGTCGGCGTCGTCTTCGTTCTGCTGATTGTGCCCGTCGTGTCCGCGCTGGATTCCTTCGTGCTCCGCGCGAATGACGCCATGCAATTTTCGCTGCCGGCCATGGTTGTGCCGCCGGCGCCGCCGCCCCCGTCACGCGCCGCCACGCCGATCTCGCCGGAGATCAACCCCGCGGCTGCACCGCCGGCGCCGCCAATCGCGCCCGTGACGGCCGAAGTCACGCCGCCCGTGCCGGGCAGCGGATTCGGCGTACCCGGCGGCATGGGCGTGCCCAGCGGCACAGGCGTGCCAGGGGCCACCGGCACTGGCCTCGGCTTACTTCCGCCGCCTCCACCCGCGCCCGGCCCCGTGCGCCCCGGGGGCGACATCAAGTTCCCGGGCCGCGTGGCCTACGCCGCGCCAACCTATCCCGCGATCGCGAGGAGCGCGCGGATCGAAGGTACGGTGATTCTCGAAGCCACGATCGACGAAAGCGGCGTCGTGCGCGACCTGCGCGTGCTGCGGTCGATTCCGCTCCTCGACCAGGCGGCCATCGACGCGGTCAGCCGGTGGCGCTACACGCCGACGCGACTCAACGGCTCGGCCGTGCCGATCATCCTGACCGTGACGGTGACGTTTACGATCAAATGAGCAGGGCGCGTTGAGCTCGTCACTGCGCGTGTCGGCAAGACCGTGCGGGCCGCCGGGAGTAGATCCATGAGCGTCGCGTTCTTGATGAGTGTGGCCGTGGCGTGAGCCGACGCCCCAATCGGCACGATCTGGTCGTCGTCGCCGTGGATGATGAGCGTTGGCACGTCGAACTTCTTGAGATCCTCGGTGAAGTCCGTCTCGGAAAACGCCTTGATGCAACTCGAGTTCGTTCTTGAGGCCGCCCTGCATGCCCTGGAACCAGAACGCGTCGCGCACGCCCTGACTGACGGTCACGCCCGGCCGGTTGGCGCCGTAGAACGGCGTCGTCAGGTCCTTGAAGAACTGCGACCGGTCGGCGGCGACGCCGGCGCGGATATCGTCGAACGCCTTGAGGGGAAGGCCGCCGGGATTGGCCGCCGTCTTGACCATCAACGGAGTCACTGCGCCGACCGGCACGGCTTTGGCGATGCGGGCGGTGCAGTGGCAGCCCGAAGTAGCGGGAGAAGTCGCCGACCGATCCCAAGGACGCCGTGCCCGTCATGGCCACGATTCAACTGGCTGGCGTGAGCGGAAGCCATCGCGAAGAAGGACGCGGCCGCGTTCGCCACGGCCTACGATGACCTGACGAACTCCTGCAACGCGTGCCACATGGCGACCGACTACCTGCTGATTGTCATCAAGCGGCCGGCGACGATCTGCTTTCGGCAATCAGGAATTCAACCCTGCGAGGACGAGCCCGTTTCCATGAGCGACTACGATCGCATCGCCGTCGTCGACTTCGGAGGCCAGTACGCGCACCTGATCGCGACCAAGGTCCGCCGCCAGCGCGTGCTGGCGGAGATCCGCCAGCCGGAGGATCCGGTCTCGGCGTTCGAGGGCATGAAGGGCATCATTCTGTCCGGCAGCCCGTCGCTGGCCTCCGGCGACGAAGGCGGCTTCAACAGCGACATCCTCGATCTCGACGTGCCGATCCTCGGGTTCTGCTTCGGCCATCAGGAAATCGCGAAGCGCTACGGCGGCCGCGTCGAGCACTGCCGGAGCGAGTACGGGCCGGCGCGGCTCGAAGTGACCGGCGGACACGCCGGTGTTCCAGGGCCTGCCCGCGCAGCAGACGGTCTGGATGAGCCACCAGGACACCGTCGTCGCGGTCGGCGACGGCTTCCGCGAAGTGGGCGTGTCCTACGATCACGACGGCACCGCCCACCGCTTCGCCGCGATCGCCGACGAGGAACGGCGCCGCTACGGCTTCCAGTACCACCCCGAAGTCGACGACACCGAGCACGGCGAGGCCATGCTGCGCAATTTCGTCCTCGACGTCTGCGGCTGCCGCGGCGACTGGACGATGGCGCGGTTCGTCGAGGATCAGATGGACGCAATCCGCGCGGAGGTCGGCGACCGGCAAGGTCTTCCTGCTCGCCTCCGGCGGCGTGGATTCCACCGTGTGCGCGCGTCTGCTCGGCGAAGCGCTCGGCCCGGACCAGCTCTATCTGCTGCACGTGGACAACGGCCTCATGCGCAAGGACGAGTCGCGGCTCGTCGTCGAGGAACTGCACCGGTTCGGCCTGGGCCGCAACCTGCACTTCGTGGACGCCTCGGATCGCTTTCTCGCGCGCGCTCGACGACGGCGATCGAGCCTGAGCGCAAGCGGCGGATCATCGGCGACACGTTCATCCGCGTGTTCGAGGACGAGATGCGCCGGCTGGATCTGGGCGACATGCTCCTCGCGCAGGGCACGATCTATCCGGACACGATCGAGACCGGCGGCACGAAGCGCGCGGACACGATCAAGACGCACCACAACCGCGTGCCCATCATCGAGGAGATGATTCAGGCCGGTCGCGTCATCGAGCCGATTCGGGATCTCTACAAGGTTGAAGTGCGCGAGATGGCGGAGGCGCTGGGGATTGCCGCGCCCCTCGTCTGGCGCCACCCGTTCCCGGGTCCGGGGCTGGGCGTTCGCCTCCTGTGCTCGGACGGACGCGTGCCCGCCGGGCACGATCCGGAGCGCGTGCAGCCGCTCATCGATGCGGCGCTGCCGCGGCACCGGCCTCGAGGGCCGGGTGCTGCCGGTGCGGTCGGTCGGCGTGAAGGCCGACCTGCGCACCTACGAGCAGCCGGTGATGCTGTTCGGTCACGCGCCGCACGACACGATGATGTCCATCGCCGCGCAGATCTACGGCCGGGTGCCGGGCATCAACCGGTGCGTGCTGGATCTGTCCGGGCGGCCGCCGATGCGGCACGCCGAGCCGCGCGCGGCCGGCGTGACCCGCGCCCGCCTCGATCTGCTGCGCGAGGCCGACGCGATCGTGATGCGCGCGGTCGAGCGCCACGGCCTCATGCGGGCCATCTGGCAGTTCCCGACCGTGATGCTGCCGCTGGCGATCGACGGCCGCGGCGAGGAACTCATCATTCTGCGCCCGGTGCTGTCCGAGCGCGGGCATGACCGCGCGGCCGGCGGCGCTGCCGCCGGCGCTGGTCGACGACATCCGCGGTCCGATGCTGTCGTTGCCCGGCGTCTCCGGCCTGGTTCTGGACCTGACGACGAAGCCGCCGGGCACGATCGAGTGGGAATAGGGTCGATCCGGCCGGCCGGGCCGTGAGCCCATTCGTCATGGTCTTGCGCATTACGTACTGAGGACACCTTGCGGGCCACCATTCGGACATCCATGCTGATCGCCGTCGTCCTGGCCACAGGCGCCGCGGGGCCGGCCTTCGCGGAGGAGGCCGACGACCTGACCTGCCGCAGCCGGGTGTCGAAGGACGCGCTCGCGATCCTGGACGGCTGGGTCAACACGAAGATCCGCGAGTCCATTGAGGACGCGAACCGGCGCGGCGGCGCGCGGTGCGATGCCGCCTGCCTCTTCGCGGAACTGCGCAGCAACGTCGGCGGCAGCTACCCCAACCCCGTCACGATGATTCCGCACTCGCGGTTCGGCGGGTGGATCAACGATCAGAAGGGCATCGATCGCTGCCACCTCAAGTTCAGCGAGACGATCTACGGCGCCAAGTCGTACAACCTGCCCTGGATGTTGCCGTTCAACGGCCGGATCATCTTCGTCGTCGACTCCATTCGGCTGGCCGGCCGGACCGTCGGGCTCGACAAGATCGATCACTTCATCCGCGAAGGCCTGGATCACTGGCGCACGATCGACGAGCACGGCGGCGACATCGCCGCGTCGATGGCGCTCGAGGTCGGGGCGCCGGGCAAGCACTTCGCGTGGACGGAATCCGGCGTCAAAGGCCTGTCGCTGACCGGCGTGTTTGCCTATGCGGATCTGGCGGCGGGGTATTACGGCTATCGGTTCTTTGACGACCTGCTGTCACTCGGGCGACCGACTTCCTACGTGACCTATGACGCCGAGACCCGGCAGTATGCGCAGGGCCGCGGGTTCACTTTCGCGGATTTCGTCAACGACGCCTGGGACGAGGGGATCAACTACTCGAGATTCGATCCGTCGCTGGGCAAGGAAGTGGCGGCGGCGATCGCGAAGCGAAACCTGACGTTGCCCGTGAGCGACTGCCGGGGCCTGGCGAAATTGCCGCAGGCCGCGCTATATGTCAATCCCGCGTGCCTGCCTCCCGCGGCGCCCTCGGGCGTGGTGACATCCGCCGGAGTACACTCGGGTGAATATGTCCGCGGCAATCCATCTTGGTCTCGATACCTTCGGCGACGTCACCGTTCGACCGTGACGGCCGGCTTCGATCTCCGGCCCAGGCGCTGCGCGACGTGGTCGCGGAAGCCGTTCTCGCCGAACAGAGCGGCCTGGACTCGTTCGGCGTCGGCGAGCACCATCGGGCCGACTTCGCCATTTCCGCGCCCGAAGTGATCCTGGCGGCCATCGCCGGCCGCACCGAGCGTCTGATCCTCGGTTCGGCCGTCACGGTGCTGAGCACCGATGACCCGGTCCGCGTGTTTCAGCGCTTCTCGACGCTCAACGCCATCTCGAACGGCCGCGCGGAGGTCATTCTGGGCCGCGGCTCGTTCACCGAGTCGTATCCGCTGTTCGGCTACGACCTGTCGCAGTACGACCAGTTGTTCGAGGAGAAGCTGGCGCTGTTCGCGGCGCTGCTGAAGGGCGGCCCCGTGACCTGGAACGGCCAGTCGCGTCCGCCGCTGGTCAACCAGATCGTGTATCCGCCGATCGAAACGGGCACGTTGCGCGCGTGGGTCGGCGTCGGCGGCAGCCCGGAGTCCGTCGTGCGCGCGGCCCGGTACGGCTTGCCGCTGACCCTGGCGATCATCGGCGGCAGCCCGCAGCGTTTCCTGCCGTACGTCGAGCTGTACCAGCGATCGCTCGAGCGGTTCGGACAGGCGATCCAGCCGATCGCCGTGCACTCACCGGGGCACGTGGCCGAGACCGACGACCAGGCCAAGGCCGATGTCTGGCCGCACTACGAAGCGATGATGACCCGCATCGGCGCCGAGCGCGGCTGGCCGCCGGCGACGCGCGCGCACTTCGAACGCGAGGCCGGCCCCGACGGCGCGCTGTGCGTCGGATCGCCGGACACCGTGGCCACCAAGATCGCGCGGACCGTTCGCGCGCTCGGGTTGTCGCGATTCAACATGAAATACAGCAGCGGCACGCTCCCGCACGAGTCGCTGATGACCAGCATCGAGTTGTTCGGCACGAAGGTCGCGCCGCGCGTGCGGGAACTCGTCGGGTAGGCAGGGTGCCCATGACCGTCGCCCCGTTCAAGCAAATCGCCGCCATCGCCTGCGCGATCGCCGTCGTCGGTGCGTGCTGGCCGGCCGCGCCAGCCGCGGCGCCGCAGGCCGGCCGGTCCGCGGACGCCGCCGACCCGATTGGCCGGGCCCTGCACGCCATGTACAACCTGGATTTCGCCGGCGCCTATCAGGTGTTGGACGCGTACATCGCGGCGCATCCCTCCGACGGGATTGGATACGGGGCGCGGGCGACGGTCCTCACGTTCGAGGAATACCACCGCCTCCAGATTCTCGAACTGGACTTCTTCAGCAGCGACGACGACGTGACGGGCACCTTGCGAGTGAAGCCGGACCCCAGGGTTCGCGACCGGATCATGGCGGCTGCGGAGGAAGCCCGGCGTCTCGCGCGCCTTGCCCTCAAGTCGTCCCCGTCTGACCGGCGCGCCCTGCTCGCCATGGGCATGGGCCTGGGCATGGAAATGCAGTACGCCGCCATCGTCGAGAAGCGCTACGTCCGCACCGGTTCGCTGTCGCGCGAGTGTCAGGCGCTGGCCGACCGGGAGCTCGCCCTGAACCCGCCGATCTACGACGCCTACGTGATTCTCGGATCGATTGAGTACATCGTCGCCAGTTTGAATCCCTTCTATCGCTTCGTGGCCCGGATGCTGGGCCTCCGCGCGGACAAGGTCCTGGCGATCGCGCACTTGCAGATCGTCATGGAGAAGGGGCAGTACTTCGGGCCGTTTGCGAAGATGCTGATGTCGGTCGTCCATGTCCGGGACGGCCAGTTGAAAGAGGCTCGGGTGCTGATGGACGAACTGCGCCGAGACTTCCCGGGCAATTCGCTGTTCCCGCGCGAGGTCGCCCGTCTGGACGCGAAGATCAACGGACGCGAACGGTGAGCGGGGATGTCGGGTCGTCCGCCTACGCGGCGGTCCTGCGGAGCGGCCGGTACTCCAGGCATGTCTACTACTCCGGCATCTTCGCGGCAGGCTTCGTCTACCGCCTGACGTCCGTCGGAGCCCACGTGTCGACGGCGCTGCCGGCGCTGCTGGCCGGACTGCTCCAGATGAATGTCCTGTTTCTGTCCAGTCTCGTCCTGAACAACATCTACGATGCCTCGATCGACGCGGTGAACGGGAAGGCGAACACGCTGGCGTTCGGGAAGATCCCGGCTCGGATCCACTTCCAGATCGTGGCGGCGCTGTTCGCGGTGTCGTGTCTGCTGGCGGCGTGGGTGTCATGGGTCGCCGTCGCGATCACGCTGTCTATCCACGTCGCGGCGTTCGCGTACTCCTGTCCTCCCGCGAGGCTCAAGCGGTTCTTTGCCCTCAACACGGCGGTCATCGCCTTTGCGACCGTGCTTGCGGCGATCCTGGGGTGCGTCTGGGCGCCTGGCGGCGATCTGTCGAGCTGTCCCTGGGGGTTTCTGGCCGTGATGTTCGTCGCACTCGCGCTCGCGCTTCACGCCAAGGACATCAACGACTTCCCTGGCGACCAGGCACACGGCATTGCCACCGTGGTGACGGTCTTCGGCGAGAAGGCCGGGAGGCGCATCTGCGCCGGGCTGGCGCTGTGCGGGTATCTCACGGTCTCGGTGGCGGCAGGTTCACAGGCGTTCCTCCTCCTGTCGCTGCTGCCGGCGGCCGCGACCGTGCTGGCGATCCTGCTGCCGAAGAAGAAGATCAACGAGCCCCTGATCTTCCTCCTGCTGTTTGCCTACGCCGCGGCGTTCATGTATCTGGTCGCCCTCAGGCCAGGGCGGTAGCTTCTTCGCTATCTGTTCTTGAAAATCGCCGCCAGCGTCTTGTCGAGCTGCGCGCCCCGCAAGCCGGGCTCGCCGCGGTTGGTCCGATCGACCGACACAATCACGCCCGCCGGATCGAGCAGGACGATGGTCGGCCAGGCGACGATCTGGAAGCGCTTCGTGTAGAGCGGCTTGATGCTCTCGGTCTGGGCCTGGGTCCAGCTGATGCCACGCTCAGCGATGAAGGCCTTGACCTTCTCGAGGCCCTTGGCAAATCGTCGGCCGTCACATCGGGCAACTCGTTGTCCATGCCGAGAATCTCGAAGCCCTTGTCCTTGTACGTGTCGTAGGCCTTCTTCAGGAACGGGATTTCGCCGACGCAGGGCCCGCACCAGGTGCCCCAGAAATCGATGAGCAGGTGCTTGCCTCGGAAGTCGGAGAGATGGCGCTTGGAGCCGTCCATGGCCGTGAACGCAAAGTCCGGCATCGTGGAGCCGAGGCGCAGTTCGATGCGTTCGTAGTCGGCCGCCGTCCGTGACGCCAACGCGATCGTCTTCGCCGCGGGATCGACGTGCGCGATCGACACGTACCGATCGCCCCGCTGCAGGTGGAACACGACGGGCTCGCCGCTGCCGTAGCCCATTTCCCAGGACGTCATGTCCATATCGAGCTCGCCGTTGCCGTCGCAGTCCACGTATTGATAGCTCTTTGCGGGATTGACCGTGAAATCCCGGGCGTTGGCGATGAGCTGCACCCTGGTCGGCATCCCGTCAATCGTCACGCTGCCGACCGCGAACGCCTGGTAGGAGGTCATCAGATAGAACTGCGGCGGCGCGGCGCCGCGGCCGGCTTGGGCGCGATCGCGGCCTTGCTCAGCCCGACCCGGGTGGGGAAGTTGGGGAACGCCGCGCCCTTGGTGGCCACGCGAATCGTGGCGGCGAGCGCCACTCCCGGCTCGTCGGCCTTCGTCAGCGCGATTCGCTCGTTCGGCTCGTAGGCGCCGTTGCCGTTGAGGTCGGTGACGACCGCGCGGCCTTCGCCGCCGGCTTCGATCAGGTAGAGCGGCTGTTTGGCGGCGCCCACGGCGAGCTCGCCCATCCAAAGCTTCTCGTCGGGCGACAGCAGGGCCGCGATCTTCGCGCGGGCGTCGTCGGCGGCCGGCGACAGCGCCAGGCTCGTCGCGAGGCGGCCGGGCGCCAGTTCCGGCTCGAGGGTGCCGACGAATGCCGTCGGAGACTGGGCTCGTCCGGCGAGCGTGGCGGCGAGGCACACCGTGGTGATGAGGGCGGCGTGGCGCATGGGGGCTCCTGTGCCGGGGATCATAGCGCGGTCCCGGGCGGGCCGGGCGTGGCGCTTGACAGCGGAACGCCCAGATGATTAGATATCAAATAGTTCGATATCAAAGTAATTTCATGGCCACCCACTACCGCGGCACGCCGCAGGAAGTCCTCGCGCTCGACGGGTTCATCAAGCTCATGCGCGCGACCGACTCCGTCAACGCCCATCTCGCGCGCCACATCGAAGCGGCGGGCCTGACGATGGGCCAGTTCGGCGTGCTGGAGGCCCTGCTGCACCTGGGGCCCATGAACCAGCGCGATCTGGGCGCCAAGCTGCTCCGCAGCGGCTCGAACGTGACCATGGTCCTCGATCACCTCCAGCGGCGCGGCCTGATCCGGCGCACCCGGCGCAAGGACGACCGGCGCGCCATCGCGGTCAGTCTCACCGCCCAGGGCCGGCGGCGGATTGCCGACCTGTTCCCGACACATGCGCGCCGTATTACCCGGCTGTTTGGCGCGCTCTCACCGCGTGACCAGCAGCATCTGGCCGCGCTGTGCAAGACACTCGGCCGGAACATTCCTCAAGGAGACGTATGACGACCGAACGAACGATTCTCATCACGGGCGCGACGGGCCAGCAGGGCGGCTCGGTCATCCGGGCGCTCGCCGGCACGGGCTTCCGTCTCCGCGCCATGACGCGCAAGCCCGATGGCGACGCCGCGCGCGCGCTCGCGGCCAGGGGCGTGGAACTCGTCAAGGGCGATCTGGATGATCCGGCGTCCCTGAAGGCGGCCCTGACCGGCGTCTGGGGCACGCTGGGCGTCCAGAACACCTGGGAGGCCGGCGTCGACAAGGAAGAAGAACAGGGCAAGCGCTTGGCCACGCTGGCGCGCGAGGCGGGCGTGCAGCACTTCGTGTATCAATCCGTGGGCTCCGCGCACCGGAAGACCGGCATTCCGCACTTCGACAATAAATCGCGAGTCGAAGACACCGTGCGAAGCCTGAACTTCCCCTCGCACGTCATCATCCGGCCGGTGTTCTTCATGGAGAACCTGCTCTCGCCGTGGTTCCTGAATGGCGACAAGCTCTATGCCGCGTTGAAGCCGACGACGGTGCTGCAGATGATCGCGGTCAACGACATCGGGCAGTACAGCGCCCGTGCGTTCACCGACGCCGCCGGGCTGAACCGTCGAGAAATCGACATCGCCGGCGACGCCGTCACCATTCCGCAAGCGGCCGCTCTCCTCAGCGAGGCCTTCGGACGGCCGATCGAATTCGTGCAGATTCCCAATCGAGGACGTCCGCAAGAACAGCACGGACTTCGCGCTGATGCTGGAATGGTTCGATCGCGTCGGCTACAACGCCGACATCCCGGCGCTCGTGCGGGAGTTCGGCTTCCAGCCGGCGACATTCAAGGCGTGGGCGGCGGCCCTGCCGCGCGCCGCTGCCGCGAAATGACGACCGTTGGCGCCGTTGTCACCCGCGTCGTGCGGATGGCAACGGCGTCACCCAATCGCGCGCTTGTAGAAGCCGCGGATGCCCAGCACCCAGAAGATCGTCGTCAGCGTGGCCAGGCCCAGCACCACCAGCGGCAGCGGCATGTGCGGCAATGTCGGCGTAATCGCGCCGCGCATGCCCTCCGACACGTAGACCAGCGGGTTGACCAGCACCAGGTACTTCATGACCGGCACGGCTGACAGGCCCTGCCACGGGTAGTAGGCGCACCCGAAGAAGATCATCGGCGCCACGATGAAGCCGAACATCAGGCCAATCTGCGCCGGCTCGATGAGGGTGCCCAGCAGCAGGCCGAAGCACGAGAACGCGGTCGCCGCCAGCAGTGTGACGCCGATCAATTCGCCCCACGCGTGCACGTCGAGGCCGGCGATCGGTCCCATGATGAGCCGCGCGATCGGCAACACGAACAGGGCGGCGATCACGCCCTGCACCACGCCGGCCAGCACTTTCTCGAACGCCACGAGCGACGTGGGCACGGGCGCGAGGAGCCGGTCTTCGATCTCGCGCGTCCACCCGAAGTCAGCGACCATCGGCAGCGCCACCGACTGCAGGCTCGCGAACGCCAGGCTGATGCCGAGAATGCCGGGCAGCAGCGCCGACGTGTAGCCCGGCTGTACGAAGCCCATCTTCGGCAGGAGGAAACCGAACACGATGACAAACAACATCGGCTGCAGCGTGACCCGCAGCAGGAAGAAGGGCAGTTCCTTGCCGGCGACGTGCGCATCGCGGCGCAGCAGGGCGAGGAACACCCGCGCCGCCGGCACGCGCGGGCGCGTGGGGTCTGCAGCGCTCGTCATTCGATCGTCCTTCCGGTCAGCGAGATGAACAGCGTTTCGAGGCTCGGGGGAAACAGCCGGATGTCCTTGATCTGACGTCCGTGCGCTTCCGCGATCCGGATGAGTCCGGGGATCACGTCCCCGCCGCGTTCGGTAAAGACCCGCAGCGTCGTGCCGGCCGCCTCGGCGCGCGTGATGCCGTCCATGCCACGCGCGGCGACGAGTGCCGGCTCCGCGTCGGCGTCGAGGTGCAGTTCGATGGCCGTGCCGCCAGGCGCCTTCGCCTTCAGCCGCTGGGGGGTGTCGAAGGCCAGGAGCGTTCCGCGGTCGATGATGGCCACGCGGTCGCTCAATTGGTCGGCTTCTTCCATGTAATGGGTCGTCATGACGATCGTGCGGCCCTGGCCGTGCAATTCGCGCAGGATGTCCCACAGCGCGAGGCGCGCCTGCGGATCGAGGCCGACCGTCGGCTCGTCGAGGAACAACACGTCCGGCTCGTGGACGAGCGCGCGGGCAATCATCAGCCGCTGCAACTGGCCGCCAGACAGTTGATCCGGCTTGGCGTGCTCCCGGCCAGACAAGCCGAACTTCTGCATCAGCCCGCGGGCGCGCCGATCGGCGGCCGCCCGCTCGATGCCGAAGTACGCGCCGTGGTACCGCAGGTTCTCCAGCGCCGTGAGCGACCGATCGGGATTGGGCCGCTGCGGGACGACGCCAATGCGCTGGCGCACGCCGACCGGATCGCGCGCGACGTCCGCGCCGGCCACTTCCGCGCGGCCGGCTGTCGGCTTGATCCGCGTGGTCAGGACGCCAATCGTCGTGCTCTTGCCGGCGCCGTTCGGGCCGAGCAGGCCCACCAGTTCGCCGGCCTGCACCTCGAAATCGAGCGCATCCAGCGCCACGGTTTCGCCCGTGGATCGTGACTGGCTCGCCTGGCTGCCCACCTCGCCCGCGAGCATCGGCGGCCCCACCGATCGCCGCCGCCGGCCGGGAAGCGGCGGATACACCTTGCGCAGGCGTTCGGTCCGGATGGCCATGGACACGGTCGCCATCGGCTACGACTCTTCTGTCGGCTTGCCCGTCGGCAACACAGGCATGGCGGAACCCGTTCCCGGCGCGAGGAGTCCGGTCTTCGTGTAGATGCGCAGCTTGTCGCGCGTGTCCGCGATATCCAGATTGCGCATCGTCAACTGCCCGATGCGATCCAGCGGCGTGAACTCGCCCTCGCCCTTTTCCATGGTCAGCCGCTCGGGCTTGTAGGTGAGGTTCGGGCTCGTCGTGTTGAGCAGCGAGTAGTCGTTCCCGCGGCGCAGTTCGACCGTGACCTCGCCGGTGATCGCGCGCGCGACCCAGCGCTGCGCCGTTTCGCGCAGCATCATCGCCTGCGAATCGAACCAGCGCCCCTGATAGAGCAGCCGCCCGAGCCGGCGTCCGTTCTCGCGGTACTGCTCGATGGTGTCCTCGTTGTGGATGCCCGTGACGAGCCGCTCGTAGGCGATGAAGAGCAGCGCCATGCCCGGCGCTTCGTAGATGCCGCGCGACTTGGCCTCGATGATGCGGTTCTCGATCTGATCGCTCATGCCGAGACCGTGCCGGCCGCCAATGGCGTTGGCTTCCATCATCAGCGCGACGGCATCCGTGAACGTCACGCCATTCAGCGCCACCGGCTCGCCTTCGTCGAAGCGAATCGTCACGGCCTCCGGCTTGATCGCGACGTCCTCGCGCCAGAAGGCGGCGCCCATGATGGGCTGCACGATCGTGATGCCGGTGTTGAGGTGCTCGAGGTCCTTCGCCTCGTGCGTCGCGCCGAGCATGTTCGAGTCGGTGGAGTAGGCCTTCTCGACGCTCATCTTGTAGGCGAAGCCATGCCGCGCCATGTACTCCGACATTTCTTTGCGCCCGCCGAGTTCGTCGATGAACGCCTTGTCGAGCCACGGCTTGTAGACACGCAGATTCGGGTTGGCGAGCAGGCCGTACCGGTAGAACCGTTCAATATCGTTGCCCTTGAAGGTGCTCCCGTCGCCCCACACATGCACGTCATCGTCTTTCATCGCGACGACGAGCAGCGTGCCGGTGACCGCCCGGCCGAGCGGGGTCGTGTTGAAGTACGGCACGCCGGCGGTCGTGACGTGGAACGCGCCGGCCTGCAGCGCCGCGATGCCCTCGCGGACGAGCGGCGCGCGGCAGTCAATCAGGCGCGCCTGTTCGGCGCCGTACTCCAGGGCCTTGCGCGGAATCGCGTCATAGTCCGGTTCGTCCGGCTGGCCGAGATGGGCCGTGTAGGCATACGGAATCGCGCCCTTCGCGCGCATCCAGTGCAGCGCCGCGCTCGTGTCGAGGCCGCCGGAAAAGGCGATCCCGACCTTCTGGCCGATGGGAAGCGATTGGAGAATCGTGGACACGAGAGTGATCATAACCTCCGTTCGGGTTATCATTTCCTGTGCACAAGTCCAGGCCCACTCAGAACAAGCGCGCGCGCGAGCGGGCGCGGCAGGAGCGACAGCAGGGCAAGGCCGCGCGCCGCGCCGAGCAGAAGTTGCGGAAATCAGGGGAACCGGCCGCCAGCGGCGCCGGAGACCCGGATATCGCCGGCATCGTGCCGGGGCCTCAGGCCAATCCCTGGGGCGACGAACTCGACGATGACGTGGACGCCGAGGCGACTGAGAAATAGTCGGCGCCCCGAGCGGTCATGACCGACGCGGCCTGTCCGGATCCGCCCCCCAATATCCGCCGAGACCTCCACACGGTCGAGGCCATGGTGCGCCTGTACTGCGAACGGGAGCACGCATCGGCCGACGGCACGTTGTGCGCACGCTGCGGCGCCCTGCTCGCGTACGCGGAAGCGCGGCTGGCCGTGTGCCCCTTTGGCGAGGAGAAGACGACCTGCCGCGAGTGCCCGGTGCATTGCTATCGGCCCGCCGAGCGCGCGGAGATGAAGGTCGTGATGCGCGAGGCGGGTCCCCGGATGCTCTGGCGGCATCCGTGGCTGGCCATCCGCCATCTCTGGATCGAGCGGCAGGGTCCGCCGCCATGGCCGCCGAAGAAAAGCAAAGGGCGCGGGTCAGACCCGCGCCCTCTGCCGAACGATCGCTGACGTTGCTACCAGCGCGGTTCGCGCCGCTTGCCGCCGAAGCCGCCGCCACCGCCGCCACCGCGCTCGCCACGGCCCCCGCCGCCGCCACCGCGTCCGAATCCGCCCCCACCGCCGCCTGGCACCATCGGCCGCGCTTCATTCACCGCGATGCGGCGTCCGTCCACTTCGGTGTTGTTGAACTTGTCGATCGCCGCCGTCGCGCCTTCGTCGGTTTCCATTTCCACGAAACCAAACCCGCGCGCGCGGCCGGTCGCCATGTCGCGCATGACGCGCACGGAGGCGACGGGCCCGGCCTGGGCAAACAGGTCCTGCAGCGTCCGTTCCTCGGTGTTGAAAGACAGGTTGCCGACGAACAACTTCCGATTCATGCTTCCTCTTTTGCTCTCTCAGTCCAGCCTGCGCGTCGCGCCGCCCGGGCGGTGCACGGCAGACTTAGCGTCGTGGACCATCCACGAACTGCAGCTGGGACGCGAGGGAACGAGATACGGGACTCGATCGGCTCTGGGCGGCGCGAGCGGCAGGCGCTAACTCGGACGATAGGGCAGCATACCCCGGCGGGTCACGCTTGGCAAACGGGCGGTTCCGGCCCCGTGGGGGCCATCCGGGGCGGGCCCCGGGAGGCAGAACCGCTGGTGAAAACGCCCGTCTTCGGCTTAGAATCCGCGGCATGTCGCCCACGCCTGATCGGCATCCGCCCTCCGCGACCGACGATGTCTCGGAGATAGTCGGCCACCCCCGGGGCACGATGGCCATTGTCATCGTCTTTGCGGTCCTGTTTGCCGCGGGCTGGTTCGCCATGTTCGTGTTCCGCTTCATGGAGCAGGGCGCTCCGCACCACCACTAGACAGGGGACGGGCATGCAGGTTGATTTCTACGAACGCATTTGGATGTGGCTCGCCGGGGCGCTGATCGTCGTCTTTGTCGGCGTCATTGTCGGGACCTCCGCGATGGGCGCGATTCAGCCGCCGAGCCACGTGGAGACCATCGATCCCGCCACGTTGGATACGCACCCGGAGTTCGGCACGCCCGGCGTGAAAGCGAACGCGGACGGCAGCGTGACGGCCGTGGTCGTGGCCGGGATGTTCTCGTTTTCCCCGGATCCGATCGAAGTGCCCGCCGGCAAGCCTGTCACGTTCCGGCTGACGAGCCGGGATGTGATCCACGGATTCCAGGTCGTCGGCACGAACGCGAACGCGATGGCGATTCCCGGGTATGTGAGCGAGTTCACGGTGACCTTCAGCCGTGCCGGTGACTACACGATTGCGTGCAACGAGTATTGCGGCGTCATGCATCACGCGATGGTCGGCAAGCTCGTCGTCAAATAGGGGCCGCGATGAACACGAAGATCAACAGTCTGGCGGCGGCGCACATCGGCGTGGCGGTCGCGGCGTTCGGGATCGCGTCGGCCATGGGCGTGTTGCAGGGCCTGTCGGTGGCGGACGTCAGCTTCCCGCAGCGGAGCGAATCGCTCTACTACCTGTCGGTGACGGCGCACGGCGTGCTGATGGCGCTGGTGTTCACGACCTTCTTCATCATGGGGCTGGGCTACGCGTTCGCCCAGGCGGCGCTCGATCGCATCGTCGGGCGGCGCACGGCATGGTTCGCGTTCTGGCTGGCGCTGGCCGGCAGCACGGCGACGGCCTACACGATCCTGACCGGCCAGGCCTCGGTGCTCTACACCTTCTATCCGCCGCTGCAGGCGCATCCGCTGTTCTACATCGGCGCCACGCTGCTGGTGGTCGGGTCGTGGATCTGGGGCGGGGTGATCATCGCGAGCATCCGCAGCTGGAAGCGGGATCATCCCGGCGAGCCGCTGCCGCTGGTGATCCACAGCACGCTGGCGAACATCATCATCTGGTATCTCGCCACGACCGGGCTGGCGATCGAAGTCGTCGTGCTGATCATTCCCTGGTCGCTCGGCTGGGTGAAGACGATCGACCCGCTGCTGGCGCGCACGTACTTCTGGTGGTTCGGGCACCCGCTGGTGTACTTCTGGCTGCTGCCCGCGTACACGCTCTGGTACACCGTGCTGCCGCGCGTGGCCGGCGGCCGGCTCTTCAGCGACACGCTGGCGCGCATGGTGTTCATCCTGTTCGTGGTGCTCTCCACGCCGGTCGGCTTCCATCATCAGTTCGCCGATCCCGGCATCAGCGCGTCGTGGAAGCTGGCGCACACGATTACGACCTACGCGATCCTGTATCCCAGCCTGGTCACGGCGTTCACCGTGATCGCGTCGCTCGAAGTCGCCGGCCGGCTGAAGGGCGCGAAGGGGCTCTTCAACTGGATCGGCCGCCTGCCATGGTCGGATCCGTTCTTTGCGTCGGTCGCGCTGGCGATGCTGGCGTTCACGTTCGGCGGGTTCGGCGGCGCCATCAACGCGGCGTACGCGATGAACTCGATGGTCCACAACACGGCGTGGATCATGGGGCATTTCCACATCACGCTCGGCACGACCGCCGCGCTGTCGTTCATGGGCGCGACCTACTGGCTGATGCCGAGAATCCTCGGCCGCGAGCTGCGGCTGACGGGCCTGGCCCGCATCCAGCCGTATTTGTGGTTCCTGGGGATGTGCTTCTTCAGCATCAGCTACCACATCGCCGGCCTGCGAGGCCTGCCGCGGCGCGTGTACAGCGCGGCCCTGACGGGCGAGTACGGCGCGCAGTGGCACGGGCTGACCGTCGTGGCCGCCGTGGGCGGCGTCATCCTGTTCCTGAGCGCGCTCTCGTTCGTGTCAGTCGTGGTGGCGACCTGGACATCCGGCAGGAAGATCGAGCCGGTCCCGTTCGAGTTCGCCGTGCCGCTCAAGCCCGTCGGCGCGCCGGGACTCTGGGATCGATTCGGCCTCTGGACCATCGTCGCCGTCGTGATGATCCTGCTGGCGTACGGCTATCCGATTTACACGCTCCTCAGCCAGACCCGGTACGGATCGCCGCCGTTTCAGCCCTTCTGATCGGCTGTGACGACGATGGCCGTGCAGCGGCGCGCGCCGTGCCGGCGGTAGGTGTGCGGCCGGTCGCCGCGCAGATACATGGAATCACCGGCGTTCAGCAGATGTTCGATGCCGTCCATGCTGAGGCCCAGACGCCCGTCGATCACGTAGATCAACTCCACGCCCGGGTGCTGATGCGACTGAGTCGTCTGTCGGGTCGGGCGCGTCGAACTCCACGAAGTACGCGCTCATGGGCCGGTCGGTGGCCGGGAAGTCCAGCGATTCGAAGTGATAGGCCGGCGCGGCCGCGCCGGGTTTCGCGGGAAAGCGGAGGCGCTCAGCCTTGCGCACCACCACCGGTTCCGGCCGGCCCTGCGGCAGGAAGAAGTGCTCCAGGCCGACGCCGAACACCAGGGCGATGCGCAGCAGCGTGGGCAGGGTGGGGAACATCCGGCCGCGTTCGACCTTGGACAGCAGCGCCGGCGACAGGCCCGTGTGCCCGCCGAGCTCGACGAGGCCCATCTTCTTCTTGAGGCGCATCGCCCGGAGCTTGGGACCGATCTGGTAGTGGTCCAGGCCGTCAGACAGGGTCTTGGTCAGCACGGGACACCTCGGTTTTCCAGTGAAGCAAATTCCATCATCAAATTATCTCTCAAAAGAACATGACTTTCATGTTGCTCACTATGTGACTGGAACTAAAATCTATTTGACCCAGTATTACATAGCGTTGCTGCTGAATGGGTAGGCCATTCGGACACATCGAGGGAGAGATTGGCAATGATGAACCGAAGGAACTTCGTAGGAATGGCAGTGGCGGGCGCGCTGGCGCTGGCAGTGGCTGGCGGGTCGGTGGTCCGGGCACAGGAGAAGGACATCGTGGACACGGCCGTGGCGGCCGGCTCGTTCAAGACGCTGGCGGCAGCGCTCCAGGCCGCCGGCCTGGTGGACACGCTGAAGGGCAAGGGCCCGTTCACGGTGTTCGCGCCGACCGACGAGGCGTTTGCCAAGCTGCCGGCCGGCACGGTCGAAAGCCTGCTGAAGCCGGAGAACAAGGCGCAGCTGACGGCGATCCTGACCTATCACGTGGTGCCGGGCGCGGTGATGGCGTCGCAGGTGACCTCGCTCAAGTCGGCCAAGACGGTGAACGGCCAGTCGCTCACCATCAGCACGATGAACGGCGCGGTCATGGTCGACAAGGCGCACGTGATCAAGACCGACATCAAGACGTCGAACGGCGTGATTCACGTGATTGACAGCGTGATGCTTCCCGCCTCGAAGTAGCTCTCTCCCCGCAACCGCAAGACAGGCGGGTCGGCATGGTGCCGGCCCGCCTGTTGTTTTTCTGCCGTCGCGCACGATCTACACTTGCGCCGTGCCTGGGTGCTGGCCGAAGCGAGGCGGACGGTCCGATGGCGTCCGCGGCCTGGCTGGCGGTGTGCCTCGCCGCGGCATCGGCCGGCTGCGCGTCGGCGCCCCGGAAGCCGACGCCGGCTGAACTGGCGGCCGCCAGGGCCAATGCGAATGCGCATCTGCTCGACGGGTGCTACGACTGCCTTCAGGTGGCGCAGCGACATCTATGCGCGGCTGGCCACGGGTCCGGCGCGTTCGTCGATCGTGCTGCCGCTGTTCGAAGTCGAATTGCTGATCACGCTGCGCGAAAAAGAACTGTCCATGGACTGGACGGCCTCGTTCGCGCGCGCGCAGGCGCTCGGCGCCGAGTTGCCGGCCGGCGTGGATGCCGCCCGATACCTCGCCCTCGTTGATGCCATCCCGCCCGACGGGATGGGCACGCCGGAGATGGATGACCTGGCGTTCCGCCGGGCGCGCCAGCCGTTCGTGCCGCGCATCGATGGGGAAATGGCCTGGCTGTCTTCGGGCCCGTTGCAGGCCGCGGTTCGCGAGTATCTGTCGATCTCCATCGACTGCAAATACCTGAACCGGGCCCGTGCGGGCGGCCGGCCGCCGCGCCTGTCGGCCGTGCGAGCGGTGCCTCCGAATACGCCTCCGCTCATCGCGTATCGGCTGGCGACGTGCGACACGCTCAATCGCGCGGCCCTCGAGGATCTGAGGACGCAGGTGCCGGCGTTCGTCGAGACGTCGGCATTCGTGGCGCGGCTCGATGTCGCCGACGCGCGACGGACCGGCGGCGGTGGCGCCAGGGCTTTGCTGGCGGAGGTCTACAACCGGTTTTCGCACTCGTCGTCGGTGACCTATCTGAACGCCAACTTCCGCCAGACGATTGGCGACTGCACTGAGGCGCTTCGTTTCTACGACGAGACGCTCGAGATGCAGCCGGTGCACGAGAACGCCTTGCTCGGCCGCACGGTGTGCCTGACGTTTCTCAGTCGCGGAGACGAGGCGATCGCGGCCGCCACCCACATGATCAACCTTCGCACCCCCAACACGCGCGACGCGTACTACTGGCGCGCGTGGAACTACCACGCCCGCCAGGCGCTGACCGCGGCGCGATTGGACATCGATCAGGCCAAGCACATCGGCTGGTCCGCCGACATCGCCCGGCTCGCGGGCATCATCGAGCATGACCAGGACGACCTGGACCTGGCGGAAAAGGACCTGACCGAGGCGAGGAACGCCTCCGGTTCGGACTGCATCGCCCGCTGGTACCTGGGGCTGGTGGCGATGAAGCAACGCCGGTGGCCGGTCACGGCCGGCCACTTCGAGGACGCGATGAATTGTTACAGCCGCGCCGCCGACTACAGCGAGGGCGGGCTGCGGGCCATGGAGGCGCGCACGGACGTCGACCCCGTGTTCCAGGCGAGCCAGATTGAGGGATTCAAGGCCGCGCTCCGTGAAGACCGCACGCAGCAGTACGCCGCGGCGTTCAATGCCGCGAACCACTACGCCCGCGCGGGAAATCTGGAGAAGGCGAGGCCGCTACTCGAGATCGCCGCGAAGGACCCGGCGCTCGAGAAGCTCGTGGCTGAACTGCGGCGGATCATCGGCAAGTCCGCCGCGGCCCCGTGACCGGCCACATCGCCGCGTTTTTCTGTCAGAATGGGGCCTTACATGGCTACTTACGCACACGTGGAAACCACGCTCGGGAACTTCACCATCGAGTTGTTCGATACGAAGGCCCCCAACACCGTCGCCAACTTCGTCGGCCTCGCGGAAGGCACGAAGGCCTGGACGCATCCCAAGACCGGCGAAAAGCACACGAGCACGCCGTACTACGACGGGATCATCTTCCACCGCGTCATCCAGGGCTTCATGATCCAGGGCGGCGACCCGCTCGGCGCGGGCCACGGCGGCCCCGGCTATCAGTTCGATGACGAGTTCCACCCGGACCTCCGTCACGATCGCGCCGGCATCCTGTCGATGGCCAACGCCGGGCCGAAGACCAACGGCAGCCAGTTCTTCATCACGCTCGGCCCGACGCCGCACCTGGACCGCAAGCATTCGGTCTTCGGCGTCGTGACCAAGGGGCTGGACGTCGTCCAGAAGATCGGCGCGACGCCGGTCGATCGGAGCGATCGGCCGGTGACGCCGGTCGTGATGACGAAAGTGACGATCGAGAGAAAAGCCTAGACGAGGTCACTGATGATGAGGTCAGAGCGTCGGGTGTTTGTTCTTCCACTCCGTCGCTTGCTCGAACGCCAGCGCGACGCGGACCATCGTGGCCTCGTCATAGAGCTGGCCCGTCAGCATGAACACGCGCGGGGCGTTGTTCAGCATGCCGCACTTGACCGTCATGGCCGGTTGGCCCGTCAGGTTCGTCGTGCTGAGCGTCGCGTCGCTGCCCGCCGAGAGCAAGACGTCGAACTGGCTCATGAAGTCGCCAAACTGTTTCATGAGGATCGTTCGGGCGCGCTGCGCGCGCAGGTACTCGACCGCCGGCACGAACCGCGCGACCTTGAACGTGTTCGGCCACGTGCTGCGCGACGTGCCGGTTTGCAGCAAATCGACTTCGCCGGACCGCGTGAGCTCGTCGAATGACGCCGCCGCTTCGACATCCAGAATGAAACTGAGCTGGTTCGTGAGCGGCGAATCCGGCAGATCCACCGGAATCAGCTTCGCGCCCAGCTTGCGGTAGACCTCCAGCACGTCGGCGTAGATCTGCCGCTGCTGCGCCTGCTGTTCGGGCGTCAGCCCGCCGCGCCCACCACCACCGCCGCCCGCGCCCGCCGCCCGGCCCGCGCCCGCCGCACCCGTCGTGCCCGTCGCACCTGTCGCACCTGTCGCACCTGCGGTCGGTACCCGTCGTGCCCGTCGTACCTGTCGTACCCGTCGTAAACGCGCTTCGCACGTAGCCGATGCGCACGTTGGCCATCGGCAGATCCGGGTTCCACTTGAACGCCGCGTCGGCCACCGTCGGATCGTGCTGATCGGGGCCGTAGATCGCATTGAGCACGATCGCCGTGTCTTCCACGTACCGGCAGATCGGGCCGGGCTTGTCCATCGTGTTCGACAGCGGCATCGCGCCGTACCGGCTCACGCGCCCGTACGTCGGCCGGAGGCCGACGACGCCGTTGACGGTGGAGGGCGAGATGATCGATCCGCGCGTTTCGGTCCCGATGCTGAACGCCACGCAGCCGGCGGCCGTCGCCGATCCCGGCCCGGCCGACGATCCCGACGAGCCCTGCTGCGGGTTCCACGGATTCTTCGTCTGCCCGCCAAACCACCGGTCGCCCTGCGCGAGCGCGCCCAGCGTGAGCTTGGCCACCAGCACCGCGCCAGACTCGCGCAGCCGCGTCACCACCGTCGCGTCGTAGTCGATCACCTGATCGACGTACGGCTCGCCGCCGAACGTCGTCTTGATGCCTTTGGTCGCGAACAGATCCTTCGCGCCCCACGGCAGTCCGTGCAGCGGCCCTCGATACCTGCCGGCCTTGATCTCCTTGTCCGCCTGCGCGGCCTGCTCCAGCGCGAGTGCCTCGGTCAGCGTCACGTAGAAGTTCAACGTCGGCTGGTACCGCTTGAGCCGCGCGAGGTACATCTGCGTCAGCTCCGTCGACGTGACCAGGCGGCGCTCGACCAGGGCCGCCAGGTGCGCAATCGGCCAGAACGCCACTTCCTCGAGATTGGCCGGGCGCTTGAGCGTCATCGGCGGTCTGGCGTACCGGATCGGGGCGCCGGGCGTGGCCGGGCCCTTCGGCTCCTTGCCGGGCAGCGCCGGCTTGAACACCACGGCCACCTCGGTGTCGAACGGCACAGCGCTTTGCCGCAACTGCTGGAAGACGCGCAGCCGGTTGTTGACGCCGTTCGCCAGCGCCGTTTCCTCATCGGCATGGAAGTCGAGGCCCATGATGCTTTCCGCGGCTTCAATCGTCGCGGGCTTCACCGGGCCGACCGCCTGCTGGCCCTGGGCGTAGGTCTTGGCCGCCACGGCGCCGGCGACCGCGGCGGGCACGGCGGTCAGGAACTTGCGGCGCGACTGGCGATGTGTATGTCGGCTCATGTCTCCCATCCTCGCTGGATCGTGTAGAAACGATATTCTAGAGCGGTTTTAGGGGGACGGGTCTCAATTGTGGAAAACTCCGGGAACTTCGCCGCCCGCGTCCCCGGAGTTTTCCACAATTGAGACCCGTCCCCAGGGAGCGTCCATGCAGGAACCGACAATCGTCAGGATACCGGGGACGGACGGCACACTCGCCAGTCCGGCGGTCGTGGCCGGAGGGTTGATCTTCGTCTCGGCGGTCGGCCCCGGCGCTCCGGCGGGCGGCACTTTGCCGGATATCCAAACGCAGACGCGGAGCGCCCTCGATCGCCTGCGCACCGTCCTCCAGGCGGCCGGGTCGTCGCTGGCCCAGGCCGTCAGCGTGCAGGTGTATCTGCACGACGCCACCGACTTCGACGCCATGAACGCGGTCTATCGCGAGGCCTTCGCCGACAGCCCCCCCACGCGCACCACCGTCGTCGCCGACCTGCCGGCGGGCTCGCGGATTCTGCTGGCGGCGATCGCCGTGCCGAACGGCGCGCCGCGCGAAGTGCTCCACCCGGCCGGCTGGGTCAAGTCTCCGCGCCCGTACTCGTACATCGTGCGCGCCGCCGGGTTCGTGTTCTTCTCCGGCCTCGTGAGCCGCCGCGGCACCGACGATCAGACCGTGCCGGGCCCCGTCTCGGTGCAGACGACGACGATTCTTGATAACGCCGGCGTGCTGCTCAAGACGGCGGGCCTCGGGTACGGCGACGTGGTGTCGGCGCGGGTGTTTCTCACCGACGATTCCTACTTCGAGGCGATGAACGACGAATACCGCCGGTACTTCACGGCCGAACCGCCCGCCCGCGCGACCGCCGTGACGGGGCTGATGGGCAACGACGCGTCGATCGAAATCACGTTGATCGCCTCGATGACCGAGAAGCAGGTCGTCGGCCCCGCGGTGGCGCCCAGCCTGCCGCTCTCCACCGCCGTGCGTGCCGGCGATTTCCTCTTCCTGTCCGGCGTGCTGGGCAACACGGACGCGAACGTCGACGATGTCGCCGCGCAGGCGCGCGAGACCTTCGCGCGGATTGGCCGCACGCTCGACGGCGTCGGGTTGTCGTTCAGTCATGTCGTGGACAACCTCGTGTATCTCGCCGATCTCTGGAAGCAGAAGGCGCTGGATGATCTCTCGCGCGACATCTTCCCCGGCGATCCGCCCGCGCGCACCGTCGTCGGCGCCAAACTCGTGACCCGCGCCGGGTTGATCGAGATGATGATGACCGCCGTGGGACGCTAGGCGCGCGTGCGACGCGAACTTCGCCCGATGCTCCGCCTGGCCCTGCCCGTGGTGGGCGCCGAGATCGGCTGGGTCAGCATGGGCCTCGTGGACACGCTGATGGTCGGGCCGCTCGGCCCGGCGGCCATCGGCGCGGTGGGCAGCGGCTCGATCATCTATCTGGCCATCATGGTCGTCGGGTTCGGGACGCTGTACGCGCTCGACACGTTCGTCTCGCAGAGCTTCGGCGCCGGCCGCGTGGACGAGTGCCATCGCTGGCTGTTCGCGGGCGTGCAGGTGGCCGCATTGCTGGCCGTCGTGCTCACCGCGTTTTCGATGGGGGTCATCGCGCTGCTGCCGCGGTTCGGCCTGCATCCCGACGTGCTGGCGCTGATCCGTCCGTACATGCTCCACCTGTTGTGGTCCACGCCGCTGCTGCTCGCGTACGCCGTCTTCCGGCGGTACCTGCAGGCCATGCACGTCGTGCGCCCGGTGATGTACGGTCTCCTCGCGGCCAACCTCGTCAACGCCGGCGCGAACTGGGTGTTGGTCTACGGCCATCTCGGATTTCCTGCGCTCGGCGTGGTCGGCGCCGCGTACGCGACGGTGCTGTCGCGCCTGGCCGTGGCGGTGTTTCTCCTGGGGGTCATCGTCCATCGCGAGCGGGAACGGCCCTCCGGGTTGCATGACGTGCCGTTCGCCTGGGATCCCGAGCGCGTCTGGCGGATCGTGCGTCTCGGATTGCCGGCGGCGGGGCAGAACCTGCTCGAGGTCGGGATCTTTGCCATGGCGTCGGCCCTCGCCGGTCGCATCACGCCGGCCGCGGTCGCCGCGCATCAGGTGGTGTTGAACATCGTGGGCTTCATTTTCATGGTGCCGTTCGGGCTCGGATCGGCCGCCGCGGTGCGCGTGGGTCACGCGATCGGCCGCCGCGATCGCCACGGCGCGCGGGCGGCCGGCTGGACGGCGCTCGCGATCGCCACCGGCACCATGCTGGCGTCAGCCGCGTTGTTCGCGCTGGCGCCGCGCGGGCTCGTCAGTCTCTTCACGAGGGATCCGGAAGTGATCCAACTGGGCGTCGGCCTGCTGCTGGTGGCGGCGGTCTTTCAGCTCTTTGACGGCGTGCAGGCCGTGGCCACCGGCGCGCTGCGCGGCCTCGGCAATACGCATACACCGATGCTGGTCAATCTGGTCGGGCACTGGATGCTCGGCCTGCCGGCGGCCTACTTCCTGTGCTTCCGCTATGGATGGGGCGTCCAGGGGCTCTGGATGGGGTTGGCCTTCGGCCTGATCACAACCGGGACCGTGCTGCTCGGTGTGTGGCACCGGCAGAGTCGCGTGCCCGGGACTTAGCGCGTTGCCGCGTCGACGGCCGTGAGCATGGCCGCCTGATGTTCGGGCCTGGCGCCTTCCCAGGCGTTCAGGATCCGGCCCTGCCGGTTCACGATGAGCATCGTCGGCGTGGCACGCACTTTGAGGGCGCTGCCGACCACGTGGATGTGGTCGTCGGCGATGCCGAGGCGGCGCGCGAACTGCCGGTCATCCTCGTCCATGCCGGGCGGATGCGCCATCACGGCCGCGCCATGACCCTGCATCCGCGCGACCATCTGTGTCAGGAACGGTTGCGCCTTTTCGCAGGCGGCGCAACTGGCGCGCGCAAAGACGATGAGCGTGGTGTCCGCGCCGTTGTACCACGCGGCGGGCACGTCGACCTGCTCGCCCGCGGCATAGGCCGGCGCCGCCGCCGGCTTCACGCCCATCGCGGCCGCGACACGCGGCCAGGCGATGTAGCCTGCCGTCGCGACGAGCGCCAGCACGAGGCCGGCGCTCGCCGCGATGGAGGCGCGACGCACGAACTGTTCAGACCGGTGCGTCACTACTTGGCCCACGGGAAGCGGATGACCTTGCACCAGCCCGTGCACGCCCACGACCAGAACGGTCCGCACATCGGCCAGTCGAGGTCGAACTCGCACGCGTAGAGCTCGGAGCACTTCAGCCAGGGATCCGGCAGCATGTCGCAGGTGTCGATGTCGATATTGCAGTTGCAGGGCGTCGTGTCCTCTTCGGCCGCCGAGACGACGGTCCAGGAGCGCACGCGATCCGCCAGCCGCTGCGTCAGCGGCAGCGCGTTCGCGCCCGCCGGGTCTTTCGGGCCCATCGTCACGAACAGTTCGGTGGCCGCGGCCTTGCCGAGCACGGCTTCCGATTTCGCGAACACGCGGCCGATCTGTTCCTTGAGCGCCGCGGGCACCGGAAGCGAGAACGCGTCCGGAGAGGCCACGTCGATCGCGTCCTGGATGACCGTCACCTGGTCGCTCGTGAGCGACGGATGCGAGGTCAGGTACGAGCGCAGGAACGCACGCCAGGCATCGGAGCGATCCGCGGGCGAGAGCGCGCCCATGATCGCCCGGCGGTACAGCCCCGGGTATTCGTGGATATTGGCGGCCGCGTCACGCAACTCGGCCGGCTTGAGCGTCGCCGTCCACTCCAACGCCGCCGCGGCGGCATTCGGCGTGCGGGCCACGGGCAGCAGCAAGGCTTCTGCGGGCAGCGCGATCAGTGCGATGATCAGGGACACCATCAAGCGGCCTCGGGTCGACGCGGTCATGCAAGGCTCCTTTCAATCTTGGTATTCGGCGCGAACGACCAAGCCATCGGGACTGTGCAAAACTCGCACCGCGCGCGGGCTCGCGCGAATTCCGTCAATTTCCGAACGGATTTGACGAGTAACAAATCTGAACGCCTATTCCTGTTAGCCCGGCGACAATCCCGGCACCCGGATCTCCCAGCATTCACGGCCTTTCTTCGCGTTTCGCGGATCCGGGTAGCGCCTACCCCGCGGGTGGGACCGGGGTAGCGACGTGCCCCGAATACGATTTCGATCTATGCTGGGCGGCATGAAACTGGCTCTCGTTCGTTCACGACGCAACGTTCTTGTCGCAGCTCTTTTCCTCGTGCTCGGAGGCGTCGCGGCGCACGGCCAGCGGCCTCCTCAGGGCGGCGGCGCCACCACGCCGCTGCTCATCGATTTCACCGCGGTCACGGCCGATGGCAAGCCTGTCGCCGATCTGACGGCGGCTGACCTCGCGATCAAGATCGGCGGCAAGGCGCGCACCGTGTCGTCGCTGGAGTTGAAAAAGATTGAAGCGCCGGCGGCGGCAGCCGCGCCGGCCGCGGGTGCGCCCGCTCCCTCGGCGGGAGACATCACGCCGCCGTTCTTCACGAACGACGCCAAGGCCGCGGCCGCGCCATCCGCGCTCGGCCGCGCGTTCCTTATCGTCGTCGACACGGAGTCGCTGCCGGCTGCGAGCGACAGCGCGGTCAAGGCCGCGATTGAAGGCGTGCTCAAGGGACTGACGGACGCCGATCGGGTCGGCTTCTCGACCGCGCCGCGTGACACGGCCCAGGTGGGATTCGGCACGGGACTCGGGCGAGTCCGCCAGGCCGTGACGGCGATGCAGGGACAGAAGGCCGCCACGGTGACCGCGGCCGTGGGGCTGTGCCGGACGGCCCAGACGCTCGCGGAACTGAGTTCGCTGGTCCAGGCCCTGGCGGCGAATCCGACGCCGACGTCGGTCATCTTCATCGCCGGCAGCCTCTCGATGCCTGACAAGGCCACGGGGGACACGGGCGTGTGCGAAGTTCTCCAGAGCCAGTACCAGACGGTGGCGGATGCGGCGGCGGAAGCGCGCGCCAACGTCTACGTCGTGCAGGGCGATCCGGGCGTGATGGGCAGCGACAACGGCCTGGCCACGCTCGCCAGCGTGACTGGCGCGAGGAGCCGTCATGCGCACGACGGGCGATGGTTTTGCGCCGCGCGTGCTGGCCGAGTCCTCGACCTACTGGGTGGCGACCATCGCGCCGGACCCGGCCGATCGGCCGGGCCAGGCGCAGCGGCTCGAAGTAAAGGCCAGCCGCGATGGCGTGACGATTCGCGCCCGCGCGTTTGCGGCGGTGTCGCGCGTGGCGCCCGGCGCGGCGGCGCGGCCGCGGCGGCGAAGCCGGGCGCCGCGTCGCCCAAGGACATGATCTCGTCGCCGGCGCAGTTCACGGATCTGCAGCTCCGCGCGACCGCCATCGTCCAGCGCGGCGCGCAGGACAAGTTCAACATCCTCATCCAGGCCGAGCCGGTTGATCCCGCGGTGAAGATCACCGCGATGCGCGTGGGCTACTTCGACCAGTCCAACAAGGGCGCGTCACTGGATTCACCGAAGGCCACGACCTATCCGATCACCGACGGCTTTTGCCGTGGCGCCGGGCCAGTACCGCGTCCGCGTGGCGGCGACCGATGACTCGGGCAAGAGCGGAGCGGTCGATGTGCAGGTGAATGCCGGCCTCGGAACCGCCGGTCCCCTGAAGCTGAGCTCGCTGCTGCTCGGCGCGCCGCAGGGCGAGAACGGCATGAAGGCGCAGCTGACCTTCAGCACCGAAGAGCAGCTCATGGTTTACATGGAGTTGTACGGCCAGTTGACGGCCGGCATCGAAGTGAAGTTCGAAATCGCCAAGTCCGACGCGGGGCCCGCTCTCGGCGACCCGTATCCACCGGCCGGCGGGGGACCGACGAACGAGCCCGACAAGCTGCAGGTCTTCGCCAAGATTCCCATCGCCAAGCTCGCGCCGGGCGACTACGTGATTCGCGCCCTCGTGAAGATGGAAGGGCAGCCGGAAGGCAAGGTGATCCGGACGTTCAGGAAGGTTGCGAAGTAGCCGCGCGGTACGTGCGTTCGACGTAGTCGTCGATCAGTTTCTGGAAAGCCACGGCCAGCTCGTCATACGTCCCGCGCAGGGTCGTGACGTGCTGGCCGTCGACGTAGACGGGGCAGTTCGGCGACTCGCCCGTGCCGGGCAGCGAGATGCCGATGTTGGCCGCCTTCGATTCACCCGGCCCGTTCACCACGCAACCCATCACCGCCACCGACATCGTTTCCACGCCAGGGTGCGTGAGCTTCCACGCCGGCATCTTCATCCGGACGTAGTCCTGCACGCGCTCGGCGAGTTCCTGGAACGTGGATGATGTCGTGCGGCCGCAGCCGGGGCACGCGGTGATCGCCGGCGAGAACGAGCGGAGGCCAAGCGATTGCAGGATCTCGCAGGCGGCGTAGACCTCTTCACGCCGGTCGCCGCCGGGCCGCGGCGTGAGCGACACGCGGATCGTGTCCCCGATGCCTTCATTGAGCAGGATCGCGAGCGCGGAGGCCGACCACGCGACGCCCTTCACGCCCATGCCGGCTTCGGTCAGGCCCAGGTGCAGCGGCTGCGTGGTCTTGCGCGCCAGATCCCGGTAGAGCGCGATCAGATCGCGCGGGCGCGAGACCTTGCACGAAATGATGATCTGATCGGCGCCCACGCCGCACTCCATCGCCAGGTCCGTCGATTGCAGCGCCGACTGCACCATGCACTCGTTGATGATGTCCTCCGACGACAGGCCGAGATTCTGGTCCGTGTTCTGCTGCATGCGGGCCATCACCAGTTCCTGGTTCAGCGACCCGCCGTTCACGCCGATGCGGATCGGCTTGTGCTGATCGACGGCCACCGCGCAAATCGTCGCGAACTGCTCGTCTCGGCGTTTCCCGGTGCCGACGTTGCCCGGATTGATGCGGTATTTGTCGAGCGCGCGCGCGGCGGCCGGAAACCGCCCGAGCAGCAGGTGGCCGTTGTAGTGGAAATCGCCGATGAGCGGCGCCGTGCAGCCGGCGTCCAGCATCCGCTGTTTGATTTCGGGGACCGCCGCCGCGGCTTCGGGCGTGTTCACCGTCACGCGCACCAGGTCCGATCCCGCTTCCGCAGCTCGATGCACTGGCGCGCCGTCGCCGCCGCATCCGCCGTGTCGGTCATGGTCATGCTCTGGACCACGACCGGCGCGCCGCCGCCGACCTGCACCCCGCCCACCCGGACGGCCGTCGTGCGATGCAATCTGATCGGTTGCGGCATGGAGACGATCATACCGTTCCGGGGCACAATGGGAAGACTGGAGACGTGATGCGAACCCCGATGCGAACGATGATGGCCGCGGCGTTGGTGGTGGTGGGTGCGATCGTGGCGTGGGCGTCGCCGGCGCCGCCGGCGCAGGCCAGGACCATCCCCGCCGGCACGCAGTTCAACGTGCTCCTGCAGACGGCCCTCAATTCGAGTCTGGCGAAGGCCGAGCAGCGGTTCGACACGGCCAGCATCGAGGGCGTGAAGGCGCAGGGGCAGGTCGTGCTCGAAATCGGCTCCGTGGTCAGGGGATTCGTCAGCTCGGTGAAACCGGCCGGGAAAGAGGGCCAGCCGGGCCAGATGACCTTGTCGTTCGATGAACTCTGGCTGGGCGATCGGTCGCTGCGCCTGCGCGCCTCGGTCGTCAACGTGCTCGACCCGAAACGTCCGGACGAGGCGCGCCGGGCGTCCACCGCGTCGGTCGTCGGCGGGGACCTGGGCATGGCGCCGCTGCTCGACGTGATGGTGAACAGCGGCGGTTCGATCGTGTCGACCGGCGGCATCGACGTCAAGTTGCCGGTGGGCGTCGTCCTGCGACTCCGGCTCGATCAGCCGCTCGAAATCCCTCCGGCGAGGTAAGATCCCGCAACCTGGAGGGTTGCGCCATGTCTCGCATCGTGAATCGTCTGCTTCTTGCCGCTTCGCTCGCGTCCGCTCTCGCCTTTCTGATTGCGCCGATCGTTGGCGCGCAGGGCGGCCAGGCTGCCGCACCGGCCGCGCCCGCGACGGCCGCGTCGCAGGCGGAGGCGGCGCTCGTGGCGCGCGCCCGCGCCATTCATGACCGCGTGATCGCGATGGACACGCACAACGACATCAGCGACAGCAATTTCACGCCCGAGTGCAACTACACCATGCGGCTGACCAATCAGGTCAATCTGCCCAAGATGGTGGAAGGCGGTCTGGACGTGTCGTTCATGATCGCCTACGTCGGCCAGGGGCCGCTCACGCCTGACGGGTACGCGAACGCGTACCGGCAGGTCGTGGCGAAGTTCGATGCGGTGCATCGGCTGACGGAGCAGATCGCGCCGGACAAGATCGGACTCGCGCTGACGCCGGATGACGTGCGGCGCATCGCGGCGTCGGGCCGCAAGGTGGCGGTGATTGGGGTCGAGAACGCGTACTCCATCGGCACGGACGTCGCGCGGGTCAAGGAGTTCTACGATCGCGGCGGCCGCTATATCTCGCTGACCCACAACGGGCACAATCAACTGGCCGATTCGAACACCGGCGAGGCCGGTAACCAGTGGCTGAATGGCGGCCTCACGCCGCTCGGCCGGCAGGTGATTGCCGAGGCGAACCGATGGGGCCTGATGATCGACCTGTCGCACCCTTCGCGCGCCTCGAACCTGCAGGCGATCGGGCTGTCGAAGGCGCCCGTGATCGCGTCGCATTCGGCCGCGCGCACGCTCGCCGATCACAGCCGCAACCTGGACGACGAGACGCTGTGGGCGATCAAGCAAAACGGCGGCGTCGTGCAAACGGTGGCGTTCGCCAGTTACGTGCGGGTGGCGGGACCTGAGCGGCAGGCCGCCATCGCGGCCTTGAACCAGGAGTTCGGCATCGTGGCCGGCGGCGGACGAGGGCGAGGGGGGGCGACGGGGGCGACGGGTACGACGGGTACGACGGGTACGACAGGTACGCGGGTACGACGGGTACGACAGGTACGACGGGTACGACGGTACGACGGTACGACGGGTACGACAGGTACGACAGGTACGGCGGGACGAGGGGCGGCGACGGGACAGGCGGGCGGCGGTGGCGGTCGTGGCGGCGGCTGTTCGATCGAGCAGCCGGGCGTGGCGGCGGCCGGGCGCGGTGGCCGGGGCGGCGGCGGAGGCGGCGGCAACACCGCGGCGCTCGACGCGCTCACGCCGGAGCGGCGGGCGCAGTACGACAGGCGGATGCTCGCGATCAACGCGCGGTATCCGGTGGCGCCGCGCGCGACGGTGAAGGACTTCGTCGATCACATCGACTACCTGGTGAAGTACATCGGCATCGACCACGTGGGGGTGTCGTCGGACTTCGACGGCGGCGGCGGCGTGGACGGCTGGAACAGCGCGGCCGAGACGTTCAACGTCACGCTCGAACTCGTCCGCCGCGGCTACACCGAGGAGCAGATCGCGAAGATCTGGAGCGGCAACCTGCTGCGCGTGTGGGGCGAGGTGCAGCAGGTCGCGAAGCAGATGCAGTCGGGGGCGATCAGGTAAGCCCGCAGCGGCGACGTTTCAGGAACAGGCCCTTGCGCGACAGGCCGAGCAGCTGCGCCGCATCGGCGACCCGGCCGCTCGACGCGTGGAGCGCCTGCTCGATGAACTTGCGCTCGAGTTCGTCCACGGCCTGCGCGAGCGGTTGATCCAGACGGATTTCCACGGCCGGCGCGGACGTGCGCGACGGTGCGACCGGCCGGCGGTTCCAGTTCTCCGTCACTTCCGGCGCCAGGTCCGCCGCGCCGACGGTCTGGCCGTCGGTGGCCATGGCCGCCACGCGGCGCAGTTCGTTGGCGAGCTGCCGGATGTTGCCGGGCCAGTCGTACAGCAGCAGCGCCGCGATCAGGTCGTCGGCCAGCTTCAGGCCGGACCGCCCGCACTCGCGCGCGAATCGCGCCAGGAACAGCGATGCGAATGCGGGAATCTCGTCCTTGCGTTCCCGCAGGGGCGGCAATTCCAGGCTCGCCACGCCGATGCGGTAGAACAGAATCGCTGCGGAACCGGCCTTCTTTGGCGAGCACGGCCAGACTCGCGTTGGTCGCCGCGACCAGGCGGACCGTGACGCGCTGCGGCCGCATCTCGCCGACCGGCTGGATTTCGCCGCTTTCCAGGAACCGCAGCAGCTTCGGCTGCACGACGGACTCGAGGTCGCCGATCTCGTCCAGGAACAGCGTGCCGCGTTCGGCGGCCTTGACCAGCCCCGGAAACGCCTCCACGGCGCCGGTGAACGCGCCGCGCCGATGCCCGAACAGCTGGCTCTCCACCAGCTCGCGCGCCACGGCGGAACAATTGAACGGCACGAACGGCCCGCGCCGCTGCGCGCTGTGGTCGTGGATGTAGCGCGCGATCACTTCCTTGCCGGTGCCGGTTTCGCCGGTGATCAGGACCGGCAGGGTCGTGGCGGCCAGCCGCTCGGCGACGCGGAGCAGTTCGATCATGCGCGGCGAGCGGAAGATCGTGTCCTCGCCCTCGGGCGGCACCGTCCGCGGCCACAGCGTCAGCTCTTCGTCTTCATGCTCGGTGTCGGCCGTCCGGGCCACGGCGATCTGCACCAGATCGGCGAGGCTCTTCACCAGCGAGATTTCCTCGATCGATCGGACGTCGCGCACGGTGATGGTGGCGAGCCGGTCCGATCCCTCGATGCGAATCGTGCACGTGCCGTCGGGGGTGGTGTCCCACTCGGCCGACGGTTCAGGCCGGTAATCGCGGCCCGACTCATTGGCGATGTCCACGCGCGGCGCGAGCGGCGTGGCCTGAAGGATCGCGGCCAGGCGGTGGGCCAGCAGATCAACCGAGTGGCCGGCGCCGAGGATCGTCGCGACGTCGCTGAGCAGCAGGGAGGTGCGGGCGACGTCCGCCTGTGGCGCGACCGTCACGGTTTCACGCGTGCGCGCCTCGATGTCCTTGCGTTGCGCGGTGATCCACCATTCGTGGTAGCGGTGTCCGATGGCGCGGCACGCGGCGATCGCGCGGTCGTAATGCAGGCTGCCGTTGGCGATGTCGCCGCGGAGCGAGGCGCAGAGCGCCTTCGAGGCTTCGAGGACGATGAGCGGGTCGACGGCGCCGCGGGGGCAGGCGCGGACGGCGGCGGCGAGGGCGGCGCTGGCGTCGGCGTGCCGGCCGAGCCGGGCCAGGGCGCGGGCTTTGGCGCCGAGGAGCGCCGTGCGGATCGCTTTGTACTGTCGTCGCGCCAGTTCCGCGTCTGCGGCGTCCGCGATGGCGACGATGGAGTCCCAGTCTTCGATCTGTTCGAAGTACGCGCAGCGCGTCACTTGATGCGCGAGGTCGTACCAGGAACGGGCGGGGAGAACTTCTCTTGCCGAGACTTCACTGCACTCAGCAAGCACTGCCCGGCAGGGGTCCAACTGGCCCTCCCTAAGCTCCAACTGGGCTAGCGTGTCGAGCGCTCCAAGACGGACATACGTGATTTCTTCGCTGGCCGAAATCACCTGGCTGAGCAGGGTCCTTGCTTTTCCGCTGTTTCCCCCAAAAAGGGACGTCACGGCCAAGTTTGCCAGGGCCGCGAGTTGGTACTTAACGAAACCTGCGGCGTTCGCGCGAGCCAGGCACACCAAAGCGAGTTCCTTGGACCTGGCGAGATTGCCGGCCACGGTCTCTAAGAGGCTTCGACCGCATCCACCGTGCACGCGAGTGCAACGTCCGATGAACGCACCACGAATGTTCTGGCAATCTCCAAGTGGTGATGTGCACTCGTGCAGTGGCCGCGACAGCCCTCGACGCGTGCGACGGCCAGATGCAACGAGGCCAGTGAGCCAGCGTCGCCAGCACGTGATGCCAACTGACGAAGCGTAGTAATTTGGGGAACCAGCTCTTGGGGCGACAAGAAATCGGATGCCCTTAGAAACTGTGCGAACGAAGCCGCGAACTGTAGGGGATAGGTAGTCGGCGCGAGTGTTCGACGGCAGCATCAAGATCAGCGATGGACTGTGTCACGTCACCCAAATCAAACCGGGCCATCCCTTTGAGAATGCTCAGCCGAACCGAAATGTGCGGGTCTTCGTTCGGGAATAGACTGCGCAAGCAATTCTAGGAGCGCCGAATTGCTTGCCGCGCGGTAGAGACCCTGAGCTTCCAAGACCAGTTGGTCGCCGCCGTTTGATGGCGCCTGGCTTGTCGAGAGATCTGCACGCCCCTTTCGAGTGCTCATCGAATAGGTCCTCCGCCGGTCACGTAATCCGGACTGCGGACAATATCAGAAAGGCCATTCGCCGAACAGACTCTCTGGCTCCGCCTAAGTTAGTGCACTCGAGGTTCGGGGGCGGACGGTTGAGGGCCTGTCTCTAACTTCTTTTCCTTAATGGGGCCGGGAGAGACAGCGGATGAGAACAGCGTCGCGGCGCTCTCAACCATCCTGCGGTGGTCGTTGTCGAAAGGCTCGCTGCCGTAAGCAGTGATCACACCGACGGCGGCTGCATTTGTTCCGTTCAGGACCGGTACGGCGAGCGCATAGCGGAGCGGCGTCGAAAGAGTCCGAGCCACTGGGCCAAGTTCCAAGGCCGCGTTGGAATTCAACACCGCCTGCCGGTTGGCCAGAGCCCAGCCGGAGATCCGCTCGCCAATCGGAATACTGAGACCATCAATCGTGCCGGACCCGACCCCCGAACTTGCGGCGACCGTCAGTTCATCCTTTTGCAAGTCGTGGATAAACAGAGCAAGGCTGGCGGCCGGAATGACCCGCCTGAGGTGTCGAAAGAGGATCTCTGCAGCCGCACCCAGCGATGTAGCCAGTGGCAACTCCCGCCTGAGTTCGCTGAATTCGCGTTCTTCCGCCGTGGTGGCTGCGATGACATCCAACTGGCTCGGTCGTCGCACAGCGGTTGATGAGGTCTCCGTGGCATTCTGCTCCGCCTGATCTTCCCGATCCAGTTCGTCCAGGATGTTGAGAAAGGCGTCCACAACCCAGGCGTCGTACCAGACACCTCGTCGTTCCCTCAGAACCTGTTCCGCGTGTTGACGGCTGTATCTCGGGCGGTATGGTCGATCCGATGTCAGAGCGTCGTAGCAATCGACGACAGACAGAATGCGGGCGCCAATCGGAATTTGCTGCCCTCGAAGGCCTGCAGGATAGCCTGAGCCGTTCCAGTTCTCATGATGATGGCGAACAATCGGCTCAACCGGATAGGGGAAATCGATGGATTTGATGATGTCTGCCCCCACGGCCGCATGAACCTTCATTCGCTCAAATTCAGCGGGGGTCAACGGCCCAGGTTTATTCAGAATGTGTTCCGGCACCGCAAGCTTACCCGTGTCGTGAAGCAGTGCCGCGGCCTTGAGAGCGTCCAGTTGCTTTTCCTCGGTAACACCGAGGGCCTTGGCCAATGCCATCGTATAGCGCTGAACGCGGCGAATGTGTCCATGAGTGACTTGATCTTTGGCGTCAATGGCCAGGGCAAGGGCCTCAACTGTAGACAAGAAGACGCGGTTCAGTTCTGCGACCTTCTCTCTCTCCACCTCGATGCGCCGATTAGACCATTTGTAAGTCAGGTAGAGCATCAACAGCAATGGAGCAATAGCAGTTACGAAACGAACCTCGACCGTCCTCGTGTTGTATACCAAGAGCGCTGCCACTGAAGCGGCGGCGCCGTAGTTGATCAACAGGTCAACGAAATGCTTTCGCCAAATTGTAGTCGGCTTCAGGTGGCGCTGTAGCGCCAAGGCGAAGGTAATCAACCAGCTATTCAGGAGGAAGTAGATTGTCGTGAAAGCCGCCAGCGTGAGCATGAACCGGCCGGTTTCGAAGCCCAAAGGCGTTCCCAAGAGTGGCGATATGCCTGAGAGATTCGCCGCGACCCATACCGAGACTGGTGGTGCAGCGAGATTGAAAAGGACTTGCTGCCAGCGGAGTGTGCCTGAAAGGAAGAGTCTAAAGGAGATGAATAGGGCGTCGAGCAACACCAAGATCGTTCCTCCCGATGGCCCGAACAGGAGCGGTGCCGGCAATAACGAAAGTCTCAGAGATCGAGATGCTGACGTTTACGGTAGGTAGTTTGACTGGAAGAAGCCCGCTAACGACCGTCAGCACTACTAGCGAGAGCCATTGGTTCCGCGAAGCAGGCGGCAGATAGATGACATCGCCGGCGCTAGCTGCAATGACTGCCAAACCCGCCAGGCAGATGCTTGTGATGTAGACCTGGAGGCCCCTTGAGAAGGTAGGTTGCTCTGAGTCCGCCATGGCTTAAGCGGTTGCCGGGCTCAGTAGCTAGGATTAGACGCTCAGCACATAGCCGGTCGTCATAACCCCGGGTCGAAGCCTAGCTCCAGATGATTATCGAAGCGAGCACGCGATCCCTCCAGTCCTTATGCGTCGGCCGGATGCCAGCGCAATCCCTGCGACCCTTACATCACAATCTGTGCCAGGGCCATTTCGTCCAAAATCCAAGGAAAATCGCTCCTAGAGCGACATCCAAGACCACGGAAACGTATTTTGCCTACCTTTGCTAGCTGCCCCAAACAATCGTAGAACCCCAGACGATCGTGTTGTCCCAGACCAGGTTGCTGCCCCAGACGATGGTGCTGCCCCAGACGATGGTGCTGCCCCAGACGATGGTGCTGCCCCAGACAATCGTTCTGTCTTCACTGCCCCAAACGATTGTTCTATCTTCGCTGCCCCAGACAATCGTTCTGTCTTCGCTGCCCCAGACGATCGTTCTGTCTTCACTGCCCCAGACGATCGTGTTGCTCGTCGGGTTGCCGCTACCCCAGACGATCGTGTTGCCCTTGACGTTGCTGCCCCAGACGATGGTGCTGCCCCAGACGATCGTGCTGCCCCACACGATCGTTCTGTCTTCGCTGCCCCACACAATTGTGTTGCCCCTCGGGTTGTGGCTGCCCCAAACGATAGTGTCGCCCTTGGCGCTGCCATTGCCCCAGATGATCGTGTTGTCACGGACGAAGTTGCCCCAGACGATCGTGTTCGCGAACGCGATCTGGCTGGCCACGACCGTCTCGCCGCCAATGGTCGTCTGCAACGGCGCCTCACGCAGATCCTTCGCCGTCGCCAGCGACGCCGCCAGCGGCACATCCAGGCTGCCCGCGCCTTCCTCAATCAACCCGAATCCGGGAACGGGCTCCGCCGTGTACTGCAGCGCGAACTTCACCTGCGCCGGCGTCAGCTTCGGCTGCGCCTGCAGCACCTGCGCCACCGCGCCGCTCACCACCGCCGCCGCCATGCTCGAACCGGACAACGTCAGATACGTCCCGCCGCTCGCTCCGCGTCACGCGACGCGCAGGGTAGTTCTCCCACAGGTTGGAACCCACCGCGCCAGCCGCGACAATCGCATTGCCAGGCGCCACCAGATCGGGCTTCAGTTCCCACGTCGACGAATCCTCGGGATCACCCACCGGCCCGCGCGAGCTGTAGCTCGCCACTACGTCGTCGCTCCGCTGCACGGTGCCCTTGGTGTTGAGCGCGCCAACCGTCAGCGCTCCAGGCGTATAGCCCGGCGACACGATGCCGCCGACAATCGGCGTGCCGTCCGGCAGCTTGCCGAAATTGCCCGCCGACGCCACCACCACGATGCCCGCCGCGACCGCGCGTTCCGCGGCCTTCGCCATGCGGATCGTCGGCATACGAGCCGAACGCCGGCGCGCCGAGCGACAGATTGATGACCCGAATGCCAAACCGATCCTTGTTCGCAATCGCCCAGTCGATGGCGCGAATGACGTCCGACACGTAGCCGCTGCCGTCCGCCGACAGGACCTTCAGACTGACCAACTCCGCTCCCGGCGCCATCCCGACCGTAGAACTGCCGTCCGCCGTGCGGTTGCCCGCGCCGCTGCCGGCGATGATGCCCGCCACGTGCGTGCCGTGACCGTACAAGTCGCGCGAGCCCTCGCCCGTGAAATCGACCTGCGTCAGGACCCGGTTCTTCACGTCAGGATGCGACCCGATGCCCGAGTCGATCACCGCCACGCCAATCCCGCGACCTACCAAACCCGAGAAATTCGTGCTCTTGCCGGCCGCCTTCCAGAGCAGGCTGGCGCCCGTCGACTGAGCCGGGTCGGCATTCAAGCCAAACACCCGCGCATCCTCGGACAGGGAACCGACGCGGCCGTCGCGCGCGAGCGCTTCGACCGCCAGCCCCTGGCCCCCGAGCACCGCGCCGCCCGACAGGCGCTTGACCACCGCCAGCCCGTAGGCCGACGCCAGCCGGTCAACCTCGGACTGTGGGCCCTCGTAAATCACCCGAACCTCGGCGCCGCCACCGGCAGCCAGGGTCTTCGCCAGCCCACGCGAAACCCTGGCCCCCTGGGCCATGGCCCCCTGCGGACATGCCAGCAGAGCCAACATCAAGCCGATACCTACGGCAACGATGGGACGGAGGCGGACGACAAGTCGGGCGTGTGAAGTCATATATGTTCCCTGCGTCGATGACACTCTTGGATACAGCAAGCACACAGGCGGTACGCAGATTACGTACCAGTAATACATTTTCGAATTCGGCCGATTTTTGTGGCAAATCTGATAGCGATACGGCCTGATTGCCGGCAAAATGGTCGATCGACTTACAGTATCGTCACCGTCAAGCCGAAACTGTATGAGGAGAGCCAACCCCGGAAGGCCCGCCGGCCGTCCCAGGGGGGCCTGGGAGCATAATTGAAGATTTCTCGCCTGTTTTTGGCGTTTATAGCCGCGGCCTCCCTGGTCGCCAGTGGCTCGTCATCGGCCTGTTCCGACCGCTCAGGGGCCGAAAATGGCCCCGCTGGACCCCGAAATGGCGGGAAGATCGTGGCCACTTACAGATCTGAACCTGGGTCGTTCAACCGGTATGTGGCCCCGAAAGCGGCCGAGGACCTCGTCGCCCGCCTCGTCCACGCCACCCTGGTCCGGCTAGACCGGACTTCCGGCCGGATGGAGCCCAGGCTGGCCCGCCAGTGGACCGGGTCGCCGGACGGGCTGACCTGGACCTTCGCCCTGCGAAACGACGTGGTGTTCTCCGACGGGACGCCGTTCACGTCGGCGGACGTGGTCTTCAGCTTCCAGGCCCTCTACGACCCCCGTGTGAAGAGCGAGATTGCGTCCAGCCTGCTCATCGGCGGCAAACCGATGCAGGTCCGGGCGCTCGATGCCCACACGGTCATCGTCGTGTTTCCCTCGCCATACGCGCCGGGAATCAGCCTGCTGGACGCCCTGCCCATCCTGCCGGCGCACAAGCTCCGCGCGGCGCTCGAGGCCGGCACGTTTCGCGAGGCGTGGAGCGTGACGACGCCACCGGCGGACATCGTGGGGCTCGGGCCGTTCGTGATCCAGACCTACGTGCCGGCCCAGCGGCTGGTCTTCGCGCGCAATCCGCATTTCTGGCTGCGCGACGCGGCCGGCCAGCCGCTGCCGCACGTCGATGAACTGGAAATCCAGTTCACGCCCGATCAAAACGCCGAGGTGTTGCGCCTGGAAGCCGGTGAATCCGATTTGATGACGGACCGCGTGCGCGTCGAAGATCTGGCTGCGCTGCAGTCGTTGTCGGCACGCGGGCAAATCGCCTTGCATCCGGCCGGTGTCTCGATCGCGCCTGACATGCTGTGGTTCAACCTCGATCCGGCGTCGAAATCCGCGCGCGAGCGGCCCTGGCTGCAGCGCGAGGAATTCCGCCGCGCCCTCAATCAGGCCGTCAACCGGACCGCGCTCGTCAATACGGTGTTCCTCGGCGAAGCCGTGGAGATTGCCGGGCCCATCACGCCGGGGCATGGCGACTGGTTTCTGCCGGATCTGGCGCGCCCCGCGTTCGATCCGGCCGCGGCCGGTCAAGCGTTGACGGCGATGGGCCTCGTCGATCGCAACGGCGACGGGCTGAGAGACGACGCACGCGGGCGGACGGCGTCGTTCTCGCTGTTGACGCAGAAGGGGCAATCGGTCCGCGAGCGTTCCGCGGCGGTGATTCAAGAGCAGTTGCGGCAGGTCGGCCTCAAGGTCGATGTCGTGCCGCTCGAGCCGCGGTCGATGATCGGCCAGTGGAGCGCGGGCGACTACGACGCGATCTACTTCGCCATCGAGTTCGACTCGTTCGACCCCGGCAGAAACCTTGAATTTTGGCTGAGTTCCGGGTCGTTTCATTTCTGGCGCCCGAACCAGGCGTCGCCGTCCAGCGACTGGGAAGCCCGCATCGACGCGCTGATGACGCAACAGTCCGCCACGCTCGATTCGGCCCAGCGCCACACTTTGTTCGCGGAGGCGCAGCGCGTGCTGGCCGAGCATGCGCCGGTCCTGTACTTCGCCGCCCCGAAGGTCACGGTCGCGACGAGTGCGCGCCTCGGCGGTGTCGCCGCCTCCGTGCTGTCGCCGGGCGTGCTCTGGAATGCTGAGCAGCTCTACGTGACCACGTCCGCATCAGGCCCGCGCCGGTGACAGCACCGCTGGTCAGATTCGTCGCGTGGCGAGCGGCCGTGGCCGCCCTCTTCGTGCTGGTCGTGGCCACGAGCGCGCTCCTGCTCGTTCGCCTCGCGCCCGGCGACGCGGCGTCGGATCTGTTTCTCACCGGGTGCCGATCAAGAGACCATCGCGGCCGCGCGCCACCGGCTCGGGCTCGATCAATCCGCCGTGTCGCAACTCGGAGGGTGGATCGCCGGCGTCGCGCGATTCGACCTCGGACAGTCTTCGCGATTCCGCCGGCCCGTGGCCGGGCTGGTCGCCGAACGCATGCGCAACACCGCCGCGCTGGCGGGCTTGGCGCTGATCGTGGCGGCCGTGATCGGCTTGCCCCTCGGCGTGCTGACCGGCACGCGGCCTCGGTCGGCGCTCGCGCACGTCGTCACCGTGCTGTCGCTGCTGCTGGTGTGCTGTCCGCCCATCATCGGCACGCTCGCGTTGTTGTTTTTGGCGGCGTCCACTGGCTGGCTGCCGGTCGAGCCCGGGCACCTCGTCCTGCCGACGCTCGCGCTGGCCCTGCCCTTGGCGGCCATGCTGGAGCGCCTGCAATCGCAGGCCATCGCCGAAGCGTTCCAGGCCCCGGGCATCGTGGCGGCGGCGGCCCGAGGCGTACCTGAGCGCCGGCTGATCTGGCTGCACGCGGGCCGGCGGGCGCTGCGCCCGGTGCTTGGTGTGGCCGGCATTGTCGTGGCCACGCTGTTCAGCGGATCGATCGCCGTCGAATCGATCACGGGGTGGCCCGGGCTCGGGCTCCTGATGTACGACGCGCTGGTCAGCCGCGATCTGTACCTGGTGGCGGGATGCGCGCTGGCGGGCGCGACGCTCGTGGCCGCCGGGAATCTGGCGGCGGATCTTCTGCGCGCCGCCGCGGATCCGACCGTGGGGCACGCGTCATGATGCCGGCGGCGGGGAGCGGGCGATGGACCGCGCGACTGGGTGCGTGGCTGATAGCCGGCGCCGCCCTCGTGGCGCTGGCCGCGCCGGTGCTGGCGCCGCATGCGGCGAACGTGCAGTTCGCCGACCGCGCCTATGCGCCGCCGACACGCGTGCACGTCTTCGGCGGCAGCGGGCTTCGCGCGCCGTTCATCCATCCGCGCGTGCTGGAAGATCGTCTGGCGCGCCGGTACCGCGAGGATGTGTCGGTGGAGATTCCCCTGCGGTGGTTCGCGGAGGGGCGGCTCCTTTCATCGGCCGATGCCCGCGAACCGCTGCTGCTGTTCGGCGCCGACGCGCTGGGTCGTGACGTCTTCTCGCGCGTCGTTTCGGGCGCGCGGCTGTCGCTCGGCGTGACGCTGCTGGGCGTGCTCGGCGCGCTGGTGATTGGCGCGTGCGTGGGCGGCCTGGCCGGCGCCACCGGCGGATGGCTGGATGGCGGCTTGATGCTCGCGGCCGACTTCCTGCTCGCGTTGCCTGGCGCGTATCTCGTGCTCGTGCTGCGCGGCGTGCTTCGCCCGGTGCTGGACACGAGCGAGATCTTTGTCCTCATGTCCGCGCTCTTTGCGCTGTCGGCCTGGCCGCATGCCGCCCGCGGCGTGCGCGCCATCGTGGCGTCCGAACGCGCGCGGGATTACGCCGAAGCGGCGCGTGCCGCGGGCGCCGGGCGCTGGCGGCTCGCGCGGCAACTGCTGCCGGCGGCGCGCGGGTTCCTGGCCGTGGAAGTCGTGTTGCTCGTGCCGGCGCTGCTCGTGGCCGAGGCGACCATTTCGTATCTCGGGCTGGGATTCTCCGATGCCCAGGCGAGTTGGGGCACGATGATGCAGGACGCGGCCAACGGCCGCGTGCTCGCCGAAGCGCCGTGGATGCTGGCGCCGGCCGCGGGCGTCTTCGTGGTCGTCCTGGGCGCGCAGTTGATCGGCCGATCACGAGGCCAGATCGCGGCGGTTTGACGAGGCGCGCAACGATGGTAGCCTCGCCTGTATGCAGGCGAGGCTTCGCGGCATCTTTCCGCCCATTCCCACCACGTTTGACTCCGCCGGACAGGTTGACGCGCGCGCCATCACCGCCAATGTGGCGCGATGGATGACGACCGGTCTGGCCGGCGTGCTCGCGCTCGGGTCGAATGGCGAAGCGCCGCTGCTGGACGAGGCCGAAAGCGATCGCGTGCTCGCGGCGGCTCGCGAGGCCGTGCCGTCCGGCAAGCTGCTGATTGCTGGCACCGGCCGCGAATCCACCCGCGCGGCGATCGACGCGTGCCGCCGCGCCGCCGCGCTCGGCGCCGATGTCGTGCTCGTGCGGCCGCCCTCCTATTACAAGACCCAGATGACGCCGGAGGCGCTCATCGACCATTTCCGGCGCGTCGCGGACGCGTCGTCCGTGCCCGTGCTGCTCTACAACCTGCCGGCGACGGGCGTGGTCCTCACCTTGCCGGTCGTCGCCGCGCTGGCCGACCATCCCAATGTTGTGGGAATGAAGGAAACCAGCCCCGAGTTGGAGCGCCTCGGGCAGTTCACCGCGATCGGCGGGGAATTCGCGGTGCTGAGCGGCTGGGCGCCGGTGATCTACCCGGCGGTGACCCTCGGCGCCGCGGGCGGCATTCTGGCCGTGGCAAACGTGCTGCCCGATCAATGCGTGACGCTCTACGCGCATGCGGCGGCGGGGCGCCACGCGGAGGCGCTGGCGTTGCAGCGCCTCATCACGCCGCTGGCGCAGCTGGTTTCGAGTATCCACGGCATCGCGGGTTTGAAAGCGGCGCTGGATCTGCTCGGTTTTCACGGCGGCCCCACGCGTCCGCCGCTTCAGCCGGCCTCCGATCGCGCGCGCGACGACATCGCCCGCGCCCTCGCGGTTTTCACGCGATAACTTATGCTGCCCACCACTGAACGATTGCTGCTCGGACCTGGCCCCTCGCCGGTCTCTGGCCGCGTGATGGCCGCGCTCGGCGCGCCGCCGCGCTCGCATCTGGATCCCGAGATGATGGCGATCCTCGACGCCGTGCGCGCGCAGATCGCGCGCGCGTTCCGCGCGCCGGAGGGCGCCCTCGCGCTCGCCGTGTCCGGCACCGGCTCGTCCGCGATGGAAGCGGCCGTCGCGAATCTGGCCGAGCCCGGCCGGCGCGCGCTGGCCATCGTCAACGGCTATTTCGGCGACCGGCTCGCGCAGATGCTCGCGCGTTACGGCGTGGTCGCGGATGTGCTGCCGGTCGACTGGGGCCGCGCGGTCGATCCGGCGGAGGTCGAGCGCGCGCTCGCGAAGGCGCCGTACGATCTCGTCACGGTCGTGCACGGCGAAACCTCGACGGGCGTGCGGAATCCCGTCGACGCAATCGCCCGGCTCGCGCACGCGCGCGGCGCGCTCGTCATTGCGGACGCCGTGACGTCGCTCGGCGCGGTTCCGCTCGACATGGCCGCGTGGGGCGTGGACGTCTGTTATTCGTGCTCGCAAAAGGGTATCGGCGCGCCATCTGGGCTGTCGCCCATCGTGTTCGCGCCCAGCGCGCTCGCGCGGCGGGTCGCCTGCCGCAGTTTCTACCTCGATCTGTCGTTGCTGTCCGCCTACTGGCTCGATCGGAAATATCACCACACGATTTCCGCACCGCTGGTGTACGCGCTGCACACGGCGCTCGCCGAAGTCGAAGAGGAAGGTCTCGATCGGCGCTGGGCGCGCCACGAATCCGTGCACCAGCGGCTCGTCGCCGGCCTGGCCGCCCAGGGCATCGGCTTGTTGCCGGCGCCGCCGGACCGGCTCTGGAGCCTGAACGCCGTCGAGGTGCCGGCCGGCGTGAACGAAGCGGCCGTCCGATCCGCGCTCCTGACCCGGCATTCCATCGAAATCGGCGCGGGCCTGGGCCCGCTGGCCGGCCGCATCTGGCGCGTCGGCATCATGGGCTCCGGCGCCACACCGGAGAACGTCAATCGGCTGCTGGCCGCCTTGCCCGACGCGATCGGTACGGCTCGCGGCGCCTAGGCCGCCCGGAGGATCTCGCCATGAAACGCGCTCTCGGCCTGATCGTCATCGTCGTCGCCATCAGTTGCGCGACCAATCCGGCGACAGGGCGCCGCCAGCTCATCCTGTTGTCCGAGGGGGATGAAATCCAGATCGGTCGCGAGTCCGACCTCGGCGTCCAGAAGGAAATGGGCGTGTACGACAACCGGGATCTGCAGGGCTATGTGGATCGCGTCGGCCAGACGCTGGCGCGCACCTCGCATCGCCCGCAGTTGCCGTGGAAGTTCGCCGTCGTGGACGAATCCGCCGTGAACGCGTTCGCGCTGCCGGGCGGGTTCATCTACGTCACGCGAGGAATCCTGCCGTTTCTGCGCGATGAGGCGGAACTGGCGGCGGTCATGGGCCACGAAGTCGGGCACGTGGATGCCAAGCACGGCGTGGACCAGTACTCGAGGCAGTTGTTGACGGAGACCGCGCTTGCCAGCGCGTCCGCGCTCGCGCCCAAATGGGGAGCGGCGTTCGGCGGACTTGGTCTGGCGTCACAGTTCGTGTTCCTGAAGTACGGACGCGACGCGGAAGTCGAGTCTGATCGACTCGGGGTCGGCTACGCCTCCGCTGCCGGTTGGGCGCCGCAGGCGATGACCGGCGTGCTCAACACGCTGGGACGCCTCGACGCCGCTCAGGGTAGCCGGCGCGGCGTCCCGAATTGGGCGCTGTCCCATCCGCCGGCTGAAAATCGAGTCGCCAAGGTCCAGGACGCGGTGGCGGCCGCGGCGGGTCGAGGCACGACGACGAACGCGACGGCGTTCGAGTCGATGATCGAGGGCGTCGTGTACGGCGACAGCCGCGAGAAAGGCATGGTTCGCGGCTCCGAGTTCGTGCACCCCGTCATGCGGTTCTCGCTCCGGTATCCCGAAGGGTGGAGCATCGTGAACGGCGCCGCGCAGGTCTTCGCGCAGCCCCCCGATCGCGCGAATGCCGTCATGCTGCTCGAGTTGTCGAGCCCGTCGCCGGGCTCGGTGACGGACGTGGCGCGAGCGGCGATGGCCAAGGCCGGGTTCCAGGAAATCAGCGGCAGCGCCGGGCGCATCAACGGGCTGGAGGCCTATGCAGGCCTCTACGACGGGACGGTCGAGGCGACGCCCGTCCGCATGCGCGCCGCACACATCCGATCCGGCAGCCAGATCTATCTGGTGGCGGGTCTCGCGACGCTGGACGCGTTCAGCGCGACGGATCGGAACTTCACGCAGTCCATTCAGTCATTTCGCGCGCTGTCGGAGGCCGAAGCGGCGCGGATCCAGCCCAGTCGCGTGGCGTTCCACGTGGTCCGCGCGGGCGAGACGTGGGAATCGCTTGCGCGCCTCGCCGGTCCGTTTGGCGCGCCCAGCCCGTCGGCGCTCGCGATCATGAATGGCAGCGAGCCCGCCTCGCCGCCCCGGCCGGGTGCGCGGCTGAGGATCGTGGTCGGCGGATAGGGCGTGGCTTCAAGGGCACCGTCAGCGCGCCGCATGCGGCTGCGCCGGATCGGACGATGGGCGATCGGCGCTCTTGCGGTTGCGTTCGCGTGCGTCGTCTATACCTGGCTGACGCTGCCGAACGTCCGGCCGTTGCGCACCCAGATGCCGGCGACGACCGCCTTCATGCGCATGCGCCGCGCCGAGGCCGCGGCCGCGGGCAAGAAGGCGCCGTTTTCGCAGCACACCGTCCGCTACGGCAGCATCAGCCCGCTGCTCGTGCGCGCCGTGCTCATCGCGGAGGATGCGGCGTTCTTTTCGCACGATGGCATCGATTACGACGAGTTGAAAGAGTCGATCGAAACGAATCTCGAGCAGGGCCGGATCGTCCGCGGCGCCTCCACCATCACGCAGCAGTTGGCCAAGAACCTGTATTTGTCGTCGTCCCGCAATCCCTACCGCAAGGTCACGGAACTGTTGATCACGCGTCGGCTCGAGGCCGAGGTGTCGAAGACGCGGATCCTGGAGCTGTATCTCAACCTCATCGAGTGGGGCGACGGCGTGTGGGGCATTGAGGCCGCGGCGCAGCGCTACTTCGGCGTGCCGGCCAGCGCGCTGTCTGCCGAGCAATCCGCGTTACTGGCCGCCGCGATCATCAATCCGCGCGTCTACAGCCCGGCGCGCCCGAACAAGACGCTGCTCCGGCGGCAGCAGATCATTCTCAGCAGGATGCAACTCAAGGCCGGGCCCGCCGACAAGTAGCTGCGGGGGCAGCACCTTTGGACCCTGGGACCCTGGGACCCTGGGACGACGCTGTTCCTCTCTTAGAGGATCCGCCTGGCCCCGATCCATCGCTTGTGCCAGTAATCGTTGTCGAGCCGATCCACGCGCACGCGCGAGCCGTCGGACGGCGCGTGCACGAACTGACCTTGTGCCGCGTCCGTGACGATCCCCACGTGGGTCGCGCCCGGACCGGTCGTCGTGAAGAAGACGAGATCGCCTGGCCGGAGATGGTTGCGCGTGACTGACGCGCCCGCTCGGTACTGGTCGGACACCGAGCGCGGCAGCGACACCGCGTGCAGGCCCATGACGTAGGCGACGAACCCGCTGCAGTCAAAGCCGGACTGCGGCGTGGCGCCGCCGAACCGGTAGGGCGTGCCAATGAACGACAGGGCCGACTCGACCACGGCCTGCGCCGGCGCTGCGGTCGTCGCCGGCGTGGCACCCGGCGCGGCGGACGCCGGCCGGGACACCCCGGCGGTCGACGCGCACCCGGACAGGGCGCCCGCGCACAGCACCGCCACCAGCGCGCGTCCCGGATGCATCACGTCCGCCGTATCGGTTGGACCTGCCTTGGAGACTACCCCGGGCCCCTTGGTAGAATGGGGCCGCCGGGTATGGAACAGACGCTGCTTCTCAACGCGACGTACGAGCCGCTGCGAGTGGTGCACTGGCAGAAGGCCATCACCCTGTGGTGCCAGGGCAAGGTGGAGATCGTGGCCCATTACGACCGCGAGGTGCGGTCGGTCTCGTTCTCCATCAAGCTGCCGTCCGTGATCCGTCTGCTTCGGCGGATCCGGATCCGCCGCACCGCCGAGTACGTGCCGTTCTCGCGCGCGAACATCTACACCCGCGACAATCACGCGTGCCAGTACTGCGGCGACGTGCTGGCGTCGGCCGAACTCACGTTCGATCACGTCGTGCCGGTCGCGCAAGGCGGCCGGAAGGACTGGGAGAACATCGTCACCTGCTGCATCACCTGCAACCGCAAGAAGGGCGGCCGCACGCCCGAGCAGGCCGGGCTGCGCCTGATCCGTCACCCGCGGAAGCCCGACAAGTTGCCGGCCCTCCGGATCACATTCGGTCTGCGTAACGCGCCCGACAGCTGGCGCGACTATGTGTACTGGAATGTGAAACTCGACGACGAAGAAGCGTAAGGGGCAATCGTGGCGCATGTGATTTCCGCCCTCAGGCCCGGCTGGGCCGTGCCGGGTGCGCCTGTCTCGATCGAAGGCATTCACCTGCCCGTTCCCGCCGACGGCCCGCCGCACGTGCTCGTGGGCGCCGACGACGCGCATGTCGCGTCCGCGTCGCATCGCGCGCTGCGCATCGTCGTGCCGCCGGAGGCTGAAGGGGGCACGGTCGCCGTGCGCATCGACGAACTGCCGGGCGAGACCGTCTATTTGCAGGTCGCGCGGGTCTTCGCGTCGGGCGTGCATCAGGTTGACAATCCCGCATTTGGCGCGGACGGACGGCTCTACTGCACCGTGAGCGGCAGCCGGGACACGAAAGCGCCGGTGCCGATTTATCGGATGGACCGCGACGGCAGCCGCGAGCCGCTGGCTGTGGAGATCGCGAATCCGACGTCGCTGGCCCTGGGGCCGGACGGCCACATGTACGTGTCGAGCCGGTTTGATGGCCAGGTGCACCGCGTGATGGCGGACGACCGCGCCGAGGTGTTTGCCACGGGGTTGGGGACGGCCACCGGTCTTGCCTTCGCGAAAGACGGGAGCCTGTTCGTCGGCGATCGCACGGGATCGATCCTGCGCGTTACGCCGGACCGCGAGGTGGAAACGTTCGCGACCATTCCCGCGAGCGTGGTGGCCTTTCATCTGGCCATGGGGCCCGATGACTGCCTGTACGTCACGGCGCCGACGCTCGCGACGCACGACGCGATCTATCGAATCACGCGCGACCGGCTCGTGGATGTGGCGTACGACGGCCTGGGCCGTCCGCAGGGTCTGGCGTTCGATTCCAGCGGCGCGCTGTATGTCGTGGATGCGCTGGCGGGCGCCGCGGGGTTGTACCGGTTGGACGTCAGCGGTCCGCGGGCCGAACCCGAACTGGTGCTCACGGCGCCGTCGCTCGTCGGCGTGGCGATCGATCCCGAGGGCGGGCTGATACTGGCGTCGGCCGACACGGTGTGGCGGCTGGACTGCCCGCTCAAGCCGCTCTAGCTGGATGCCGTTCCCCCTTTCCGGCATCCGCGTTCTTGATTTGTCGCGCCTGCTGCCGGGCGCGTTCGCCACGTTGATGCTGGCCGAACTGGGCGCCGAGGTCATCAAGGTGGAGGATCCGTCCGGCGGCGATCCGATGCGCGCGTTGCCGCCGCTCGTCAACGGCCGCGGCGTGTACGACCTGCTGCTCAATCGCGGCAAGAAGAGCGTCGTGCTCGATCTGCGCCTCCCGGAGAGCGCGGCGGTGCTCGACCGGCTGGTGGCCAGCGCGGACGTCGTCGTGGAGAGTTTCCGGCCGCGCACGGCGAAGCGGCTGGGCGTTGACGGAGAACGGTTGCGCCGGCGATATCCGCCGCTCGTGCACTGCGCCATCACGGGCTACGGCCAGACGGGCCCGTACGCCGAACGGCCAGGACACGACTTGAACTACGTCTCGGTGTCCGGGTTCCTCTCTGCCGACAGCCGGACGCCGGGTGAGTTGCCGAAGATGTTCGTGGCCGACGTCGGAGGCGGCGCGATGTCGGCCGTGATTGCCATTCTGGCCGCGCTCGTCGGACGCGAGCGTTTCGGGGTGGGCGCGACGCTGGACGTGTCCATGCACGACGCCGCGCTGTACTGGGTCATGCTGCCGGCCGCGCGCGAGCTGGTCGACGGCGGCGCGGACGCCGCGGGCGAACTGCCCACGTTCGGCGAGCATGCCTGCTACAACATCTACGAGACACGGGACGGCCGGCAGATCGCGCTCGGCGCGCTGGAGCGCAAGTTCTGGGTGGCGTTTTGTGCGGGCATCGGCCAGCCGGACCTGGCGGCCCGGCACGACACCGGCCGCGACGATCAAGCGGCGCTGGTGCGCGACATGCGCGCGCTGTTCGCGACCCGCACGCGCGATGAATGGCTGAGCCTGTTCGCCGGCCACGAGGTGTGCCTCACGCCCGTCAACAGCCCGGACGAGGCGCTGCGCGATCCACACATCGTCGCGCGCGGCACCGTGACGACGCACGCCGGCCTGCGTGCCGTCCGCCCGCCGTTCATCCAGCAGGTGCCCGATCTGGCTCCCGCGCCGGCTCTCGGTGCGCATACCGAGGAAATCCTCGGGCCTTGACGACTCCGCTCTGGATCCTCGCCGGCGCTGCGTTGCTGCTCGCGGTCGCGATCGTCCGCGTTGCCCGATCCGGTCGCCTGCGAGCGCGGGCGCGGTTGCGCGACGCGTGGGGCACGCCCGCGGCGCGTCCGCACAAGATGGATGCGATTCTGGCGTCGCACCGGTCGCGCGCCGCCGCGTTCGGCGACACGTGCCTCGACGACCGCACGTGGGCCGACCTCAATCTTGATGCCATCTTCGAGTCGTGCGACCGCACCGAGAGCACGCTCGGGCAGCACGCGCTCTACCATCGCCTGCGGGGTGCGCCGACGGGCGCGCATCTCGACGCATTCGAGGCGATCGTGACGCGCTTCACCGAGGACGCCGACGCGCGCGAACGGGCGCAACTCGCGCTGGCGCGCCTGCAGGATCCGCACGGCTACGATCTGTGGTGGGTGGGCCGGCCCGACGTGATCGAGTCGCGGCCGTGGCATGTCGTGTTTCCGTTGATTGGGCTGACGGCGCTGGCGCTCGCCGTGGTGCTGCCGTTCAGGCCGGGACTGTTGCCGCTGTTGCCCGTGGTCGTGGTGCTGAGCCTCGTCATCCGATGGGCCACCGACCGCCAGGTGCTCGAGATGGCTGCGGCGTTTCGCCAGTTCGCGCCGATCATCGCGACCGGCCAGGCGCTGGCGTTTCTCGACGACGCCGCGATCGCCCCCATCGCCGCACCGCTTCGTACCGAAGCACCGCGTTTGACGCGGCTCAAGACCATCGCGCGTTGGGTCAGCGGCGATCCGTTCATGTTGTCCGTGCGGCCAGGCGCCGTCGCCATGCTCGCCACCGATCTCGCCAGCGTGGTCTACGACTACCTGAACCTCGTGTTCCTGCTCGACGCCAATGGCGTGTACTTCGGCGCCCGGGAGCTGCGGACGAACGGTCCGGCGCTCCTGCGGGTGATCCAGGCCGCGGGCGATGTGGATGCGGCGATCAGCGTCGCTTCGTGGCGTGCGGGCCTGCCGGTGTGGACGCGGCCGTGCGTGCGGCCGCCCGGGTCGGCCGCGGCGCTGACGGAGGTCCGGCACCCGCTTGTGGCGGATGCCGTGCCGAGTTCGATCACGATGGCGGCCGGCCGCGGCGTGCTCGTGACCGGGTCGAACATGTCCGGCAAGTCGACGCTCCTTCGCACCGTCGGGGTGAACGCCGTGCTCGCGCAGACGCTGGGGACGTGCCTCGCGACCGAGTACGCCGCGCCGATCCTCCACGTGCGGAGTTGTATCGGCCGCGCCGACGATCTGATCGCCGGCAAGAGCTATTACCTCGTCGAGGTCGAGTCGCTCGTCACGCTGATGCGCGCGAGCGAGAGCGAGGCGCCGCACCTGTTCCTGCTGGACGAGATGTTTCGCGGGACCAATGCCGTGGAGCGTATTGCCGCGGGACAGGCGGTGCTGCGCGAACTGGTCGGGACCGACGGCGCGCCGCGCCACATCGTGATGGCCGCTACACACGATGGCGAGCTCGTCGATCTGCTGCCGGACCTGTTCGCCGCGGTGCACTTCAGCGACCGGCTCGGCGACGACGGACTGGTGTTCGACTACCGACTGCTGCCCGGCCGCGCCACGACCCGGAATGCCATTGCGCTGTTGGCGCAGAACGGCGCGCCGGCGCGGGTCGTGGAACGCGCCGCGGCCTGCGCGGCGGATCTGGACGCCGCGCGCCGGCGTTAGGACCGCGGCCTGAAGGCCGCCGACGCCGGTGGCCCGCCGGCCCCCTGCCTGCGGCCACTGCGTGCCGTGCCTTCCCAATAGCCCAATAGATCGGTAGATCGCCCAATAGATCAGTAGATCAATAGACCAATAGCAGTGGGCTGGATAGAATGGTCGTTTGAGCCATCCCCATGTCTCATAGCTGGGTCAGTGTCCGCGGGGCGCGGGTCCACAACCTGAAGAACGTCGACGTCGACCTCCCGCGGAACCGGCTGGTCGTGATCACCGGCCTGTCCGGGTCCGGCAAGTCGTCGCTCGCCTTCGACACCATCTACGCGGAGGGGCAGCGCCGCTACGTGGAATCGCTGTCGGCCTACGCGCGCCAGTTTCTCGAACAGATGGAGAAGCCGGACGTCGACCTGATCGACGGCCTGTCGCCCGCCATCTCCATCGAGCAGAAGACGACCGGGTCCAATCCGCGGTCCACCGTGGGCACGGTGACGGAGGTCTACGACTACCTGCGCCTGCTGTTCGCCAACGTCGGCGTCCCGCATTGCCCCAACTGCGACCGCGAAATCTCGTCCCAGACGCTCGAGCGGATCGTGGACCTGGTCATGACGCACCCGCCCGACGAGCGCATCAACGTCCTGGCGCCCGTCGTCCGCGGCCGCAAAGGCGAGTTCAAGCGCGAACTGGCGGCGCTCCGCGCCAAGGGATTCACGCGCGCGCGCATCGACGGCCAGTTCCTCGCGCTCGAAACCGAGATCACGCTGGATCGGCGCAAGAACCACACGATCGACGTGCTGGTCGACCGGTTGATCGTCCGGCCCGGAGTGGAACGCCGGATCGCGGAATCGATCGATCTCGCGCTCCGGACGGCGGAGGACGTGGTCGTGATCAACACGCTGGCCGGTGGCGATCGCCTGTTCTCGCGGCGCATGGCGTGTCCGTCGTGCGGCATCAGCATTCCCGAGATGAGCCCGCGCGCGTTCTCGTTCAATTCCCCGCACGGCGCGTGCCCGGACTGCCAGGGGCTCGGCGCGATCTACGACTTCGATCCCGCGCGCGTCGTCCCCGACGACCGGCTGTCGCTGGCGGCCGGCGCGGTCGTGCCGTGGGTGAAAGGCGACCGCACGTCGATCGACGAAATGCTGGCCGGCCTTCACCAGGCGTTTGGCATCGATCCGGCGGTGCCCTTCGGGAAGCTGCCCAAGAAGCTGCGCGATATCGTGCTGGGCGGCGCGCCCGGCCGCCGCGCGGCCGCCGGCAAGCGCGCGCCGAAAGACCCGTTTGGCGCGGATTTCGAAGGTGTGATTCCGAATCTCCGCCGACGCTTCGACGAGGGCACGTGGACCGATCAGGAGGCGCTCGAGCCGTACCGCGCGCTGCAGAAATGCGCCGGGTGCGGCGGGTCGCGATTGCGTCCTGAGAGCCGCGCCGTCCAAGTGAAGGGGCACCGGCTGTCGGAGTTCGTCGACGTGCCGGTCTCCGACGCGCTGCCGCTCGTCGACACGCTCGAACTGACCGAGCGAGAGCAGGCCATTGCCGGCCGCGTCGTGCGTGAGGTGCGTGACCGGCTTCGGTTCCTGCAGGACGTCGGCGTGGGCTATTTGACGCTCGGCCGCGGCGCGGCGACCTTGTCGGGCGGCGAGGGTCAGCGCATCCGGCTCGCCACGCAGATTGGCTCCCAGCTCACGGGCGTGCTCTACGTGCTCGACGAGCCGTCGATTGGCCTGCACCAGCGCGACAACCGGCGCCTGCTCGCCACGCTTGGCAAACTGCGGAATCTGGGGAACACCGTCCTCGTCGTCGAGCATGACGAGGAAACGATCCGCACAGCGGATTACCTCATCGATTTGGGCCCGGGCGCCGGCGAGCACGGCGGCCGCGTCATGTTCCAGGGCCTGCCGCAGCAGTTGATCGCCTCGCCAGGCGATTCGCTCACGGGCCAGTATCTGGCCGGCCAGCACCGCGTGGACGTGCCGTCGGTTCGCCGCTCACCCGAACGCGGCCAACTGGTCGTGCGCGGCGCGTGCGCCAACAATCTCAAGAACATCGATGTCGCGTTTCCGCTCGGCACGTTCATCGCCGTCACCGGCGTGAGCGGCTCCGGCAAGTCAACGCTCGTCAACGAGATCGTCTACCGATCGCTGGCCAAGACGCTGTACCGCGCGGTGGATGAGCCCGGCGCGCACACGGCGATCGACGGCATCGAACTCGTCGACAAAGTCATCCAGATCGACCAGTCGCCCATCGGCCGCACGCCGCGATCGAATCCCGCGACCTACACCGGGCTCTTCACGTTCATCCGGGAGCTGTTCGCGATGCTGCCCGAGTCCCGCGCCCGCGGCTACAAGGCCGGCCGGTTCTCGTTCAACGTCAAGGGCGGCCGGTGCGAAACGTGCCAGGGCGACGGCGTGATCGCCATCGAAATGCACTTCCTCCCCAATGTCTACGTGACCTGCGAGGAGTGCAAGGGCCGCCGCTACAATCGCGAGACCCTCGAAGTGAAGTACCGCGGCAAGTCCATCGCCGAGATGCTGGACCTGACCGTCGATCAGGCGATGGAACTGGTGGAGAACTTTCCGCCGATCGCGCAGCGGCTGCGCACCCTGCGCGAAGTGGGGCTGGGCTACATCGAACTCGGCCAGTCCGCGACGACGCTGTCGGGCGGCGAGGCGCAGCGCGTCAAGCTGTCGCGCGAGCTGGCCCGGCGGGGGACCGGCCGCACGCTCTATATCCTCGACGAGCCCACGACGGGCCTCCACTTCGAAGACGTCCGCCGGCTGCTCGAAGTGCTGGGCAAGCTCGTCGACCAGGGCAATACCATCGTCGTGATCGAGCACAACCTGGACGTCATCAAGTGCGCGGACTGGGTCATCGACCTCGGGCCCGAGGGCGGCGCCGCCGGCGGCAAGGTCATCGCCTCAGGCCGCCCGGAGGACGTCGCCGCCGCCAAGGGCTCTTCGACCGGGGCGTTCCTGGCTCCCATGCTGTCCAGGGATCCGGGCCGCCCGGGGGTGGCAGCCTCATGACGGCTGTGGACAGGTTGACACAGGCGACATGCTGCCAGTGTGGCCGAATTGACACAGTAGGAGGGAAGTGCGGCTGTATTGATCTATTGGTCTATTTGTCTATCTGCCTATTTACAAAAGACTTAGCGACAGCGGCCTCGCCTCGCTGCCACTTGGCAGCGACCTTGCTATAAAGCAGGCGGAAGAACGGGATGTCGCTGCAACAAACACTTCGCCGAACGGTCAACTGCGCGGGAATCGGTCTGCATTCCGGCAAGAAGGTGACGCTCTCCCTCGTGCCGGCGCCGGTGGGCCATGGGATTCGTTTCCGGCGCGTCGACCTGGGCGGCATCGAGATTCCGGCGCATGTGGCGCACCTCAGCGGCCTCCAGCAGCTCCAGACCACGCTGGTCAATGACCGGGCGTCGGTCGAGACGATTGAGCATCTGTTGTCGGCCCTGCGCGGCATGGGCGTCGACAATGTCCGCATCGATCTGAACCACCGCGAAGTGCCCATCATGGACGGCAGCGCCGCGCCGTGGGTCTACCTGATTCAGGACGCGGGCGTGAAAGTCCAGAACGCCCCGCGCAAGACGCTCCAGGTGCTGCGGCAGATTCAGTACCAGCAGGGCGACAAGCGCATCGCGCTCTATCCGTTCGACGGCTTCAAGGTCAGCTACACCATCACCTTCGATCATCCGATGCTCAAGAACCAGCAGAAGACGATGGAGCTGGACGAGCAGATGTTCGTGGACCAGGTGGCGCCGGCACGGACGTTCGGGTTCCTCAAGGAAGTGGAAATGCTGCGCCAGCGCGGTCTCGCGCTCGGCGGCTCACTCGAAAACGCCGTCGTCCTCGGCGAAACCGGCGTGTTGAATCCGCTGCGGTTCGAGGACGAGTTCGTCCGGCACAAGATTCTCGACGTGATGGGGGATATGTCGCTCGTCGGTCACGCGATCCAGGGCCACCTGGTCGTGCATCGCGGCGGCCACGCCCTGCACACCGCGTTCGCCCAGGAAGTCCTGCGCCAGCGCGATGCGTGGCAGCTCATCGAGTCGCCGGCGGTTGTCGTACCGGCCAGAGCCGGCGCCCGCGTGCCGGCCCAGGCTCGCCAGCTCGCTTCCTAACCCAACGCCAACCCCGCTCACCGTCGCGGCAACAGGGCCGGCTTGCTGCTCGCCTGCGCCAGGTCCCAACTCATCTGGTGGGTCAGCTTGAGGATCTTCTCCATCTTCACGTAGTTGATCCGGTCCGCGTCGTCATTGACCGTGTGGTAGTCGGGATGCAGTCCCGTGAAGATCCAGATGCCGGGGATCCCGCGCTGGATGAACGGCCACTGATCGCTCCGCCGCATCAACTGCGAGACGTTGTTGTCGTACCGGTAGCGAATCTCCAGGCCGATGGCCTTGTTCGCGCGATCGGCTTCGGCCTTCAGGTCGGGGCTCCTCACCGCGCCGATGATATTCAGGGCGTTGGCGTTGGATTCGGCCGTCTGCGGGTCCAGGCCGTTGAACCGGCCGCCGGCGCCGCCGCGCCCGCCGGCCGCGGCCGCCGGATCCGGCACTTCCTCGTTGCGCCCGATCATGTCCATGTTCAGGACCGCGACGATGCGGTCGAGCGGGATGGGCGGTTGCTCGACGAACGCCCACGCGCCCAGCAGGCCGCGCTCCTCGGAGTCGAACGCCGCGAACAGGACGGACCGCCGCGGCCGCTGCCCGTTCTTCGCCGCCTGCGCGTAGGCCTCCGCAATCGCCAGCAACCCCACCGTGCCCGAGCCGTCGTCGTCCGCGCCGTTGAAGATCTGGTCGCCGTTGGTGCCGTCGTGGTCGTAATGCGCCGAGACGATGACCCACTCGTTGCGCAGGTTGGGGTCGCTGCCGTCGATCTTCGCGACCACGTTGCGATCGGGCACCTTCGTGCGGGTCACCGACGTCGTCAGGTGCACCTCGGCGCCTGGCAAGGGAACGGCCGTGATGCCGTGGGGCGTATCGGATGCGCGTGATAGATCCTCGAGCGTGCGGCCGGAACCCTTCACGAGCCGGGCCGCCAGGTCTGCCGAGATCTGCGCCGCCGGAATGGTGATGCTGCTCATCCAGGCCTCGAGCGAGTAGGAGCCGAGGCGTGACGGCTGCGCCGGCCAGGCGCCTCGCGCCGTGACGTTGGCGCCGCCGCCCGGGTGATTGTGGACGTCGCTGACGTACAGGATGCCGGCCGCGCCCTTCGCCTGTGCGGCCTGGGCTTTGCGCAGGGCCCCGCCGTTGTCCGACGTCACGACGCCGTCGAACGGGCTGGCCGGGTCGCGCTCGCCCGGTTCGTGGTCGATGACGAGCACAATCTTGCCGCGAATGAGGTCGGCACTGCGGTAGTCGTCGTATCCCATGTCGGCGGCCGTGATGCCGTAGCCCGCGAAGACCACCGGGCCGCGCGCGTCTGCGGTCGCGCTGAACCGCTGGGTGTACCAGCCTTCGCCGTGGGGAATGGGCGAGGACCGGCCCGCCATCGGCGATCTCGAGGCCGTTCTTCTCCCCGAGCGCCACCGTCATCAGGTTGTAGTTGTGGAAGTAGCCCGGGACGACGGACGCCAGCCCCATCCGCTCAAATCTGGACTTCACCCACTCGGCGGCAATCAGGTTCTCGCCGGTGTTGGTCAGCCGGCCCTTCATGGCGTCCGACCCGAGGAAGAAGAGGTCCGCTCTCAGGTCGTCCTGCCTGATGGCGTCCCGTGCGGGCGCGGGGCTTTGCGCCGTCATCACGGCACCGGCCAGCAGCACCACCAACGACGTTATTCGCACGCGCATGCACCCCTCCGCGCGGCATTGTAGCCAACTTCCCGTCCGCCTCGGGCCGCCCGATCCCGGCTGCGGCTATTTCGCCTTCCACGCGGCGAGCACTTCCGCTTCGCGCGCGGCGGTAATGCCCACCTTGAGGGTCTGTTGCTCTGCCGCGGGCCGCGTCTTGTGCCATCTGAGCGTGTCGGCCGCCGTCACGGCCAGCGAGCGATAGGTCAGTCCTTTCGCGATCGCTTTGTCGTGCCGCAGTTGTGAGAATCCCACGTTGGCGCCTTCGGGCGGCATCCACACCGGCATGTTGCTGAACGGCCGGATCTTCTGCGCGGCGAGGAAGCTGGACGGCACCCACGTGAACGTCGCCTCCGCCGTCGTGATTGCCTTGATGCCGTAGAGCATCTCCGCGATCGGCAGCGGTTCCTTGCTCGGTCCGTCCGCGTTGAAATCGCCATACTCGCGGGCTTCGGCCATGCGGACGATCCATTCGGCGAGGTCGCGCACGTCGATGTACTGCATCGGGTCGGTGACGTTGCCGGGCGCCAGGACCTCGCCCCCGCGATCGATGCGCGCCACCCAGTAGGTGAACCGATCCGAGGGATCGAGCGGGCCGACAATCAAGCCGGGGCGAACGATCGTGGCGATGCCCGGATAGTGCTTGTGGACCTCGTCCTCCGCAAACGTCTTGTAGGCGCCGTACGACGACGCGCGCACGTCGAGCGAGTAGGGGTCGGCGCCGGGCTTCATCGGCGTCCGCTCCCCGTTCTCGTCGACGCCGGCCTTGCTCGTGTCCGAGAACACCGAGACGGTGGACACGAAGATGTACTGCTTGACGTGCCCCGCCATGTATTGCGCCACGTTCCGCACCCAGTACGGCAGCATCGTCGGGTTGTCGATCACGACGTCGAAGGTCTTGCCCTTGAGCGCGCTCACATCGGCATTGAGGTCGCCGATGAGTTGATCGACCTTGCCTTTGAACAGATCGGGCCGCGACCGGTTGCGGTTGAGCAGCGTGACGTGGTGTCCGCGCGCAAGCGCGTAGTCGACTTCGTGCGGCCCGATGAACGTGGTGCCGCCGATGATCAGCATGTTGAGGGGCGCCGGCGCAGGGCGCACGGGCCGATCGGCGTCGAATGCCCATGCCGGACGGGCGGTCAGCGCGCCGCCCGCGGCGGCGGACAGCTTGAGAAAATCGCGGCGGGTGGTTGGTAGCGACATTCAGCGGCCTGCCTTCCTGATGATCTGCAGGATCCCGTCCTGCTTCATGAGGGCTTCGATCTCGGCCACGGTTCGCGGCACGCCGAGTGACAGCACCTCGCGCCCGGTGTTCGTGATGGCGACGGTATCCTCGATGCGAATCCCGATCTGTTCGTCGAGCCTGAACAGCTGGATGTCGCAGGCGAAGACGAAGCCGGGCTGCAGCACCTCGTCTGCGCCGGCAAACGTGCCCATGACGTCGTGGGTCGCCATGCCGATGGAGTGGTTGTAGCCGCCCAGCCGGATGATGCCGGCGAAGTCCTTGGCGAAGCGCTCGAGACCCCTCGCCTTGAGCAGCGCATCCACCTTCTGGCCGACTTCCCGCAACGTCGTCCCTGGACGGTAGTTCTCGATGGCCACGTCGTGCACGGCGAGGGCGGCCTCGTAGAGCTCCTTCTGCCTGGCCGAAAACGTTCCCGACGCCGGGAACGTCGTGGAAATGTCCACGTGATAGTCCCCGTAGTCCGGCGCGGCGTCCAGGATTACGAAGTCGCCGTCGGCGAGCACCCGGTCGTACCCGTGGTAGTGCCCGTACGCGTGGTTCTTCCCCGACATGATGATGGTGTAGTAGGCGAGTCCCCGGGCGCCTTCCTTCGCGGTCACGAAGTCGAACACCGCCGCCAGCGCCTTTTCGGCCACGCCCGGCCGCGTGGACTGGATGAGCGCCTTGTGGCCCTGGACGCCGAGGCGGGCGGCCTCGCGCATGATCGCGATCTCGGCGGGCGACTTGTACTTGCGCAGGTTCCAGACGATGGGGGCGCTGTCGCGCACGTCGGCCTGCGGGAATCGATCGCGCAGCTGCTTCACGAACTGGAGTTCGCGCGTGAGCCGGCCGTCCCACAGGTTCAGCGTCATCGACTTCTGCAGCGCGTTGAACTTCTCGTTGCTGTTCTCCGGTCCCACTTCCTCCGGCTTGAACATCGTGTACAGGGCCCGGTTGCGGTTGACCACGCCGGCGAGATAGCCGGCGAACTGTTCGAGCGGCATCGCGCGCTCGATCCCGGTGAACGCGGCCGGCGCGCGGACGAGATCGATCGGGATCGCGAAGCCGTCCGCGGTCGTCTCGTCCATGGTGAAGAACAGCACGCTCTCCTTGCGCAGGCCGTCGACGACGAGCAGGGCGTCGGGGATCTCGACGCCGGTCATGTAGAAGAAATCGTGGCCCTGGCGGAAGGCGACGTCGCTCGAGGGCGTCTGCGCGCCGAGAAAGATCGCGGCGCCATCGCCGATCTGCGCCATCAGCCGGCTGCGCCGGGCGGCATACTCCGCCTTGTCGAACGCGCCGGCCGAGAAGGTCGGCGAGGCCAGCAGGACCACGCCCGCCACGATCGCTGAAGCCAGAACACGTCGTCTCATCGGGTTCCTCCCTCGTGGCCGTGGGCGCTCATCGGCGGCGTGGATTATCGCATCACCCGCCGCGCCGGGCGCATCTGGCGCCGCCGGCAGACTATCATTCCGCCATGCGCCATCGACTCCTGCTCCTGTTGTTCCTGCCGCTGGCCGCGGCGCCCCTGGGTGCCGACCGTATCCGCGCCAGCCGATCGATGTCGAGCACTACCGCTTCGCCATCACGCTGGCCGACACCACGGACCGGATCGACGGCGAGGCGACCGTGCGCGTGCGGCTGCTGGCCGCGGGCGTGCCGACGGTCGCGCTCGACCTGGCGAACGTCACGCCGGCGCGGCAGGAACGGGGATGCACGGTGCAGGCGTCACGAGCGGGGGACGGGCGCTCGTCGTTCGCGCACGCCGCGGACCGGCTCGCGATCACGCTCGCGGCGCCGTCGCGCGCAGGCGCCAGGTCGATCGAGCTCGTCGTGCGGTACGCCGGCATCCCGGCCGACGGGCTGCAGATCAAGCCGAACCAGCACGGCGACCGCACGTTCTTCTCCGACAACTGGCCCGACAAGGGGCACCAGTGGCTGCCGACTGATCGATCACATCTGCCGACAAGGCCACCATGGAGATGGACGTCACCGCGCCGGCGCACTATCAGGTGGTGTCGAACGGGCGGCGCGTCGAGGAGACCGACCTGCCGCGGCGGCATGCGGCGCACGGTGTGGCGCGAGTCCGTGCCGATCGCGCCGTGGCTCTACGCGCTCGGTGTCGCGCACTTCGCCGTGCAGCACGTCGGACGACTATCGACGGCGTGCCGATCGAGACGTGGGTGTTCGCGCAGGATCGCGACGCCGGCTTCCACGACTTCGCGGTGCCGACGCGTGATGCGCTGGCGTTCTACAGCGAGTGGGTCGGGCCGTTCTCGTACGAGAAGCTGGCGAACGTGCAGTCCAATTCGGTGAGCGGCGGCATGGAGGCGGCGTCGGCGATCTTCTACAGCGCCGGCAGCGTCGCCGGCGACACGCGACCGTGCGCTGGCGCAACGTCATCATCCACGAGATCGCGCATCAGTGGTTCGGCAACGCCGTCACCGAGAGCGACTGGAACGACGTCTGGCTGAGCGAAGGGTTCGCGACCTACTTCACGCTGCTCTTCATCGAGCACGCGTACGGCCGCGACGAGTTCGTGAGCGGGCTGCGCGACTCGCGGCGAGACGGTGCTCGACTTCGATGCCGAAGACGCCCGACTACCGGGTCGTCCACGCGAACCTCGCCGACATGGCGCAGGTGACGACCGCGATGACGTACCAGAAGGGGAGCTGGGTGCTGCACATGCTGCGCGCAGCGCATCGGCGACGACCGGTTCTGGGCCGGCATCCGCGACTACTACGCGCGCGCATCGGATCGCAGCGCCACCACCGCCGATTTCCGGCTGGCGATGGAGCGGGCCTCGGGCGGGACCTCGCGCCGTTCTTCCAGCAGTGGCTCTACCGCGGCGGCGTGCCGCGGCTGGCCGGCACGCTGGCGGTGGGATGGCGCGGCGCAGGCAGGTGGTGATCGAGATGCGGCAGATGCAGGCCGGCGCGCCGTTCCGGCTGCCCGTCGAGGTCGGGGATCGCGGTGCCGGGCGGGCCCGCACGCCTCGAGCGGATCGAGATGACGTCCGCGTCGGCAACGGCGACGTTCAAGGCGAATCAGGAACCGACCGCGCTCGTGCTCGACCCCAACGTGCGGCTGCTCGCGGCCACCGAACTGTCGCGCCGGTAGCGCGACGGCGCCCGTCCGGCGCGCCCGAAGGTTACACTCTACGTCATGAAAACGCGCGCCTCGGTCTCCGCGATCCTGCTGTCGTTCCTTGTGACGTTCACGATCGTCACCGTCGGCGCGCAAACGCCGCGGCCGGCCCCGCTGCCTCCGCCGGCCGATGTGGCGGCGCCGCCCGCTGACGCGATCGTCACGGCGTCCGGACTGGCGACCAAGGTGCTCAAGGCCGGCACCGGCGTCGTGCACCCGCCGCCCGCGGCGACCGTCCGCGTGCATTACACGGGCTGGACGACCGACGGGCAGATGTTCGACAGCTCGGTCGTCAGCGGCCAGCCGGCGTCGTTTGGCGTGACCCGCCTGATCAAGGGCTTCTCCGAAGGCCTGCAGTTGATGGTGATCGGCGAGAAGCGCCGCTTGTGGATCCCCGCGGCCCTGGCCTACGGCGACAACCCGCGCGCCGGCGCGCCCAAGGGCATGCTGGTCTTCGACATCGAACTCTTCGACATCACTGTTCCGGCCGATGCCGCGGCGCATCTGGCCGCCTACGGCACCCACAAGACGATGACGGCCGCGTCCCCGTACAAACTGATTCCGTGGCAGTCGATTGGCCCGTCGAATCACACGGGCCGCATGACGTCGATCGCCGTGGCCGATGTACAAGGCCGGCGCACGATCTACGTGGGGGCGGCCACGGGCGGTGTGTGGAAGTCGTCCGACCGCGGCCTGACCTGGCTGCCGATCTTCGAACACGAGGCCACCGCCAGCATCGGCGATGTCGCCGTCGCGCCGTCCAATCCGAACATCGTGTGGGTCGGCACCGGCGAAGACAACCTGTTCCGCGCGAGCCTCTCGGGCACCGGCATCTACAAGTCAGCCGATGCCGGCAAGACCTGGCAGCACATGGGCCTTACCGACAGCGGTACCATCGGCCGCATCCTCGTGCATCCGACCAATCCCGACGTCGTGTACGTGGCGGCGTCCGGCCACGAGTGGACCAGCAACGAGATGCGCGGCGTGTTCAAGACGACCGACGGCGGCAAGACCTGGACGAAGTCCTTCTATCGCAGCCCGACCACGGGCGCGGTGGACCTGGTCATGGATCCGGCGGACCCGAACACCCTCTATGCCGGCATGTGGCAGCGCACGCGCCGCAAGTGGAGCGACCCGCGCGTGGAACCGACCTACACCGAGGGCGGCATCTGGAAGACGACCGACGCGGGCGCCACGTGGACGCCGATCAACGACGGGTTGCCGGAGCCGAAGTTCCGCGGCCGCGTGGGCCTGGACATCTCGCGGTCGAATCCGAATGTGGTCTATGCGGTCGTGGACAGTTACGACACCGGGCGCCCGGCGAAGCCGGGTGAGCGCGACGCCTACGGCCGGCTGCTGCCCGAGGGCAGCCACATCATTCGCGGCATGGAGGTCTACCGCAGCGACAACAAGGGCGGCACGTGGCGCAAGACGAGCGGCCAGACGCCGGAATCGGCCCAGAGGATGATGTCGCTCGGCAACACCTACAACTGGGTGTTCACGCAGATTCGCGTCGATACGAAGAACGAGAACCGCGTCTACGTGCTCGCGCTCGGCGTCAGCGTGTCGGACGACTCCGGCGCGACGTTCGCGTCGTTTGCGGCGGGCGGCGGTGACAATCACCGCATGTGGATCGACCCGGCCAATCCGAAGATCGTCTACACCGCGCACGACCAGGGCTTCACCATGACCGAGGACGGCGGGAAGACGAAGAAGGAGGCCACGGGCATTCACGGCACGCAGTTCTACAACGTCGAGCTCGATGCGGCGAAGCCGTTCTCTGCGTACGGCTCGGTGCAGGACGCCGGTAGTTATCGCGTGGCGATCGACACGCGCACCGGCCGAGGCGCGTTCACGCCGCTGAAGTGGCAGAGCGCGCCGGGCGGGGAGGGCAGTTATCACGCGATCGATCCCTCCAATCCGGCCCTCGTCTACTCGCACGGGTTCTATGGCAACTTCACGCGCACGGACGTGACGCCGGCACCGGCCGGGGCCGGCCGCGGCGGGCGTGGCGGCGCCGCCGCCCCCAGGGCCGCGACGGACATTCGGCCGAAAGTGGCCGAAGGTGAACCGCCGCTGCGAGCGCAGTGGATGGCGCCCATTATCGTGTCGCCGTTCGATCCCGCCACGATCTACGCGGGCTACCAGTACGTGTATCGCTCCCGCGATCGCGGCGACACGTGGGACCGCATCAGCCCGGACCTCACCGACAACAACCCGCGGCAGATGGGCGTGAATCCGTCGGCGATTCCGTATCAGACGATCACGCAGATCGCGGAGTCGCCCCTGGCGAAGGGCCTCATCTATGCCGGCACCGACGATGGCAATTTGCACGTGACGCGGGACGACGGCCGGACCTGGACCAGCATCGGCCGGAACCTGCCGCTGGCGCTGCGCAAGTGGGTCTCGCGCATCGTGCCGTCGAAGTATGACGAGGGCACCGTGTACGTCGCGCAGCGCGGCCGCGAAGACGATGACTTTGCGCCGTACCTGTGGAAGTCAGCCGACTACGGCGTGACGTGGACCAGCATCGTGGGGAACATCCCGTCAGGGTCGATGAACGTGATTCGCGAGGACCCGGCGGTGAAGGGCGTGCTCTACGCCGGCAACGACTTCGGCGCGTACGTGTCGAAGGACGGCGGGAGCCGCTGGGACGTGCTCGGCGCCAACCTGCCGTCGGTGGAGGTGTCGGATCTGCAGATTCACCCCCGCGATCATCTGATCGTGATCGCGACCTACGGCCGCGGCATGTGGGTGATGGACGCCGTCAAGGTCCGTGCGGTGAAGTAGGCCCGCCGGCCTATTTCACCGCTCGCTTCATCTTGAAGATCGGGTACACCGCGGGCCGATCGCCGGCCCCGAGCGCCTTCAGCGCGTCGTCGAGCACGTTCCAGCCGACGAACCCGTCGCGCGCCTGGGGCTCGAGGTAGTAGAACGCCGCGTTCGCCATCGGCTGCGCCATGTCCACATGGAACGAGCCGGCAGGGAACTCCTTCGACGCGACTGGTGAGAATGCGCCGTCGAGCACCGTCATGTCGTAGCCGCCGCTGCGCACGGTCCGCATCTTCTCGATGCGGAATTCTTCACCCTCGACGCGCATGGGCCGGTCGAGCACCGAGACTCTGATGTTGTGCGCCCGGAGCTTCTCGGCGATGCCGGCCATCCCGGCGGGCATGAGGTAGCCGCGCGGCACCCACGCGCTGCGCGTGCCGACCGGCTTCGTGAGGTCGTCAACGTTGCGCACGACCTCGGGCGGGCCGGACGCGGTGCCGGGCTTCGTGCCGAGCACGCTCGTGCCCGGCCGGTAGGCCGCCTCATTCGTCCGATACGCGAGCAGGTCGATCGTGCCGGCCGACTCGTACTTGCCGTCGAGGAAGTTCCTGAGCGTGCCCGCTTCGGCGCCGGCCAGCACATCCGCGACCGTCTTGTCGTCGGCGGCCTTCGCCACGGCCTGCATCTCTTTCGCGTGCGCGGCGGCGTAGTCGAGCAACGCGGTGAGGTAGGCGTACTGCGCGTAGATGCGCCGCTCGAACGTGGGCTGGCCCGGCGTTTCCGTGATGATCGCGAACCGGTTGCGCAGCCCGTAGTCGTTGACGACGAACTTGGCCTCCACGGTCCAGGCGGCGGCATCGTGGCTCCACGCCTGCGGCGGCCAGGCGGCGGGCGAGGCCAGCGCATGGGAGAAGACCTCGAGGCCGAAGTCTCGCCGGACCAGGTCGCGCACCGCGGGGAAGAGCGTGTCGTGCATGTAGTCGCGCGGGCCGGCCGCGGCGGCGGGCACCGTGGTGCCGCCGTACGTGTTGGCATAGCCATGGTTCACGCGGCTCATCAAATGCCCGTCGAGAAACAGGAGCGGGTCCCACTGGTTGAGCGTGCGATACAGGCCGTTGCCCTCCACCGTGACGAGTTTCACCGCGTCGCGATTGAGATCGAGGCCCTGCGAGTTTTCGCGCACGCCGAGGATGTGCGGGGTCTCGCTGCCGAGCCCGCCGTTCTGGGTCACGAACGTGTCCGTGCCGTCCACGTTGTAGATCGGCGCGATCATCACGATCAGGTTGTCCAGGACGGCTTTGCGTTTGCCCGTCGCCAGGTCGCGGGCCACCATCAGAAGGGCCTCGGCGGCTTCCGACTCCGGCGGGTGGATATTACCCAACAAAAAGACGACCGGCTTGCCCGACTGACGCGCCTGTTGCGCGGACGTGACGCGCGGGCGGCCCAGCACGATCGCCGGCGCCACCTTGCGCATCGGGCTCGTGAACAGATTCACCACGTGCACGGACTCGCTCGTGAGCTTGAGGGCCGCGATCCATTCGTGGAGCTGGATCGTGGACATCGTCCGCGTGTAGTTCGTGCGTTCGGGGACCGTCTGGAGGTCGGCCGGCCAGGATCCCGTCCAGCCCGCCGGGACTTCGTCGCCCCAGTAGATTTTGGGCTGTTGCGAGCGTCCGACCTTCACCAGCATGGCGCCGTGGGCCGGCACGGTTGTGGAGAACGCATCGGCAAACATGCCGAGGTCCTTGTGCCGCCAGAGGTCGCGCACGACCTGGCGGCCGGCGGCGCCGATGTCGGCCCATCGCGCGGTGACGCTCGCGGCCTGCAGACCGCGATTGAACAGCGCCACGGCCTGCGTGCCGTCGGCGAGCGGCCGGGCCCACACTTCCAGGCGGTCCTGCTGCCACACCCGCCGGCCCGCCTTGCCGAGGACGTCCTGGTTGACCTCGAGGACTTCGTGGTTGGTCATCAGGTCCGTCGTGAACCGGTCGAACTGCGCCATGTCGGCGCCGATCAGCAACGGCGCCGCCTGGATCGTCCACAGCGAGATGTGCGTGATTTGCTCGTTCGGCGTGAGGCGCGTGTCGTGGATGTTCGGTCCCCAGCCCACCTTGCCGATCACCAGCATGTCGGGATCGGTCCAGTGTCCGGGCCGTGACCACTTCACGTTCTCGGACTGACGGAACCCGACCGCGGCCATGTTCGACCAGACGTCGGTGAGGTCGCCCGTCGTTCGCCAGTAGTGGCCACCCACGTCCGCGCCCCATTCCCAGACTTTCCCCATGCCGTACTGACACAGGCTGTAGATGAAGTCGCGCCCGGTCCTGGCGAGCGCGTCACGCATCACGATGTACGGCTTCTGCAGGTCGGCGATGGCCTGGTTGGGATCGGTGCTGCCGTAGGAGCACCAGTCGTGCTTGAGGACATCGAAGCCCCATTCGGCCCACGTCTTCGCGTCGATCTCCTCGAAGCCCAGGCTGCCCGGCAGGCCCTGGCACGTGCGGGGCCCTGGCGACGAGTAGATGCCGATCTTCAGGCCTTTCGCATGGACGCTGTCGGTCAGGCCCTTCATGTCCGGGAACTTCTCATTCGCGCGCAGGACGCCGCCCGCATCACGCGCGCCTTCCCACCCATCGTCGATGTTCACGAATTGGTAGCCGTGCGCGGCCAGGCCGCTGGAGACCATCGCGTCCGCGGCCGCCCGGACCTTGGCGTCATCCACCGACTGGCCCCAGACGTTCCAGGAGTTCCAGCCGAGCGGCGGCGTCAGCGCCAGCGCATCGGTGCCGCCAACGATCGTGAGCGTGCCCGTGGCTCGGCCACGTGCGTTGGTGACGGTCACGTCCACCCGGGTGCGGCCTTCGCGCGTGATCGCGCCGGTGATGATGCCCGTGGCGGAATCCAGGCTGAGGCCGGCCGGGAGGTTGCGCGCCGCGTAGGTCAGCGGGGCGTCGCCGGTGGCGGGGATCTTGAACAGGAAGGGCCGCCCCGGTGTGCCCCCGGTAATCCGCGGGGCATTGATGCGCGGCTCGGCGGGCCAACCCGACGCGATCGGCGTGGGCGCCTCCGACGGGAACGTCCAGGTCTGCGGCCGTTCGGTGGTGCCGGGCTTCAGGTAGATCAGCGCGCCGCCCCAGTCCGCGTAGTCCCCCGTGCTCACATCGCCGCCGTCGTCAATCGTCAGTTCCAGGAAACGGGCGCCGGTGAGATCGACGTCCACCTTGACGGGTGCATCGCCGGTCCGCAGGACGGGCGTGATCAACTTCTTCTTGTTGTCCACCCAGACCTCGACGGTGACGGACCCTTGCGCCGGCGCGATGTCGTCGAGCCCCACCATGGCCACAAAACGCGTGGCCTGTCCCCTGAGATCGATGATCAATTCGTTGATGGAGAGGGTGCCGATCCCGTGGGGATACTGAACGCCGCCGAGCATGATGGGCGGCGGTGCCGGCGTGGTTCCTCGTCCGGCGGCCGCCCCGGCGGCGGCGCCGGCGCCACGGCCACGAGGCGCCCGGGCCAGCGTGGCGCCGGCCCGCGGGGTCTCGCGGCGCTGCACCATCTTCCCGAGGTCGAGGCTGTCGAGCCAGATCGCGCCCGGCGGCGCGTCGGTTCCCCGCATGGCGGCGTCGAGTTGGCCCGAGGCCGCCGCCTGCGACGAGGCCGCCACCACGGTCGCCGCCAGGAGCAGCGTGGCGGCACCAATCACTGCGCGGGTGTGGGGAGTCATGGTCGGTGCCGAGTGTGCCACAACCCTGGCCTGGTGTGCGGTGACTGGGCGGACAAGGCCGGATGGTAATACCATCGCTCGCGTGACGGCAAACCACCCGAAAGCGCTCAACGCGCCGGCCGATCTGGGAGCGGCCGTCGTGCGATCGCCACGGGCCGAATGTCTGCGTCGCCTGAGTTCCTGGTCACGAGTGGGTCTGTGATGTCTGGGGCCGCTGTCCTGGTCGTTGTCACCGGACTCGTCGGGGTGCCCATCAACTCGAGTCCGCGCTTCGTGCTGTGGCTGGGACTGGTCGTCTGGATTGTGCTGGGGCGCCGCCGTTACAGCGAGCGGATCACGCTCGTCGCCGCTGCGGTGGCCGTGGCGGTCCTCGGGGCGGGCCTCTCTCTGCCGAGGGCCAGAATCCAGGAGGGTCATCAGGTCTTTCTGGGCGACCGCCGCACCGCCGCGCTTGAGGATGCGCTTCCGAGAGAAGTCCGCGAAGCCCTGGCCGCGGAGTTCCTGCGCACCTATCCACCCGCCGAATGGTGCAATCCCAAGACCTGGGGTTGTTGGCGTTCCTACGGCGCGGTACGTGAGGTAGCGGCGTTTTCGGCAGATAGCACCTTCCAGCGCGGCGTTCGCTATTCGCGAGTGGTCGAGACCATCGATGTGCAGTCGCTGTCCTCGTTGCGGCCGGGATTTGCGAACATCCTGACGTTCGACGGCAGTCCCACCACCCTGAACTGGTGGGATCCGGCCACGGATGTCCGGCGCGATCGGATGCCCTTCGTTGTCTGGTACGAGTTTGGTGAGGAGGCCGTAGGTTCGACGCTGTGCTGGTCTGGCCAGGCATTCTGGCCTGAGTCAGACGGGCGTTACGTCGGTCGATGGGCGGATACCGAGACGTGTCGCACGATGAGTCGGAGCGAAGTGGGAGTGCCGCTCTACTTCTCGAGCATTGCAGCCAGTCCGGCGCTGTCGGTGCGGTGGCACTCCTCCAAGGACTTCTTGCTCTGGCGGTGGCTCCGCATGGGCGGCACCCTCCTCGCAGCGGCCTGCCTCGGGCTCGTCTTCTATCGACCAACTCGACCGGTGTGGACGACGCTGGCCATCATGAGCACGGCGGGCCTTCTCGTGGTCGTGATGGGGTGGAGCGCGTCGTATGTCTACTACGTTCAGGGCGGCGGCGGCGATGGCCTCCTCCACGCAGGGTATGGTCGTGCGATTCTGCGACACGCAGTCGATGGGGATTGGCTATCGGTGCTGAGGGGAGAGGAGCCGATTTTCTACTTCATGCCAGGGGTCCGGTACATCAAGGCTATTGGCTATGCCGTCTTTGGCGAAACGAACTTCCTCGATCTGCTCGTGGTACTGCTGCTTCCGGTGGCGTGGTGGGCGTTGGTCCGGCAGTTGATGTCCGGCAGGATCGCCGCGTTACTGACAGTTGCTGCTTTCGTTCTACTGGTGCTGCCCGACTATGTGGACAATGGGCTCATCTATCCCGAGCCGGCGGCAGCGCTGTTCTTCACCAGCGGACTGGCTGGATTGACGGCCGTGCTGCGTCGCCTCCCGGCAGGTGACACGAGAAGGGTAGTGCTCTGCGGTCTGGCTCTTGCCACGGCGTTCCTGGTCAGGCCGAACGTCGGAGCCGCGATCCTGCTGGTCGCAGCGGTCATGGCGTGGCACATGGTGCGACTGAGAGCGTGGGCCGGATTGTTCGCCTTCGTGCTTTCCTTGTCGCCCTGTGCCGGTCTTGGCCTTGCACAACCAGGCGTTTGGTGGACAGTTCGTACTCATGACGGCCGCGGTTGACATTCCGGAGAACGTTCATGTACCTCCCAGAGACTATGCCTTGGCATTGGGCAACGATGAGTCTCGCACGCGAATCGTTCGTCACCTCACTACGGGACTGTTCGATCTGAGCGGCTTCCTGTCTCGGTTCGCGGCGGACTCGACACGGTCACTTGTGCCGAGACTGGGGCCGTTCCTGCCCTACGGTGTCGCGGCGGCGAAGCTGTGCGTGCTCGTCTTGATGCTCGTCGGGTTGCTTCGGTGGCGCAACCGGTCGCTCGAGATCAGAGTTCTGCTGATGGCGAGCGTCGGCCTGCTCGCCCCCATGCTCGTCTACTTCAACACCGATAGATGGGCGGTTCTGCCTTGGTCTCTGGCCGCGTTGGTGGCGGCGGCCGCCTTCATGCGCAAGATCCGTCACAAATCCATGTGACCTGCGCAGTCTCTGGGTACGCCTGTTATGCCCGACCGGCCCTGAGGTAACAATTCAGGGGCCGTTTCGCGTTATCGTTTCCGCATCATGCGATTGACGATACTCGGGGCGGTCGTGCTGGGGGCGGTGGTGTGGGCGCAGGTGCCGGCACCCGCGCCCGCACAGGTGGTCGCGCGGGGTTCGTTCTCGTTCGCCTATGACGAACGGGGCATCTCCCAACTGAAGCATCCCGACGACCCGTTCGGCGCCACGGTGACCACACCCGCACCGGTCGGCCGGGGAGGCGGCGGTCGCGGCGGTGCGGCGCCGGCCGCACCTCCGCGTGCGGCGACACTCGGGCTGACCGTCGCGTATCAGGCCGGCTCGGCTACTGACTGGACGACCGTCGCCACGCGCGGAGCGATGACGGCGGCGCCCGAGGCCGGCACCGTGCGCTACTCGACCGGAGGCTCCGGCCCGCTCGCCGTCACCGAGACCTACAGCACCGATGGTCGTGCGCTCGACTGGAACATCGACCTGGCGGCGGTGGGCGCGGCCGTGCGCGTGGGCGACGTGGGCATCAGTCTGCCGGTGCAGGGCCCGACCGGCGAGAATCCTGCGCAGATCTTCGAACGTGGATTCCTGAAACACCAGTTCGTCTCAGGCGCCGGCTCGTTCTTTTTCTATGTGCGCGCGTCAGGCGCGCCGCCGTTCCTGCTGGTCACCGCGAAACCCGGCACGAAGCTCGAGTACTTCTCCGCCGGCGGTCGCGCGGGCGGGACGATGTTCGTGCACTCCGCCAAGACCGGCAACGAGGAGACGCGCGGCACATGGCGCCAGGCGCACACCGCCCTCGAACTGAAACCCGGCGCGAAGGCGAGTTACGGCTTTCGGCTTCAGTGGGCGTCGAGTTACGACGAACTGCGCGACGCGCTGTATGCGAACGGCCTGTTCGACGTGCGCGTGGTCCCGGGCATGACGGTGCCGTCCGATTTGTCCGCGACGTTCTCTCTTCGCACGAAGGCGAAGGTCGAATCAGTCACGGCGGAGTTTCCCGGCCAGACCACCATCACATCGCCGGTTGCGCCGGCCGGCCAGGCCGCCGCGCGGGCCGACACCCACCTCTACGCGGTCGCGTTCAGGAAGCTCGGCGAGAACATGCTGACCATCACGCACGACGGCGGCCGGAAGACGTATCTGGAGTTCTTTGTCACCGAGCCGATGGAAACGCTGATCAAGAAGCGCGCGTCGTTCCTGGTCCGTCGTCAGCAAATCAAGGACCCCGCCAAGTGGTGGGATGGGGTCTATGGCCCCTACGACATGAAGGCCAGGGTCGTGCGCACGATCGACGATCCCGATATCTTCCTGGACCGCATGGTCTACGCCCTGACCTGCGACGACCCCGGCCTGGCGAAGGCGCCGTACGTCGCCGCCAAGAACGTCACGTATCCGAACAAGGCCGAGATCGAGTCGCTGGAGTACTACATCGAGCACTTTGTGTGGGGCGGCCTCCAGCGCAAAGACGACGAGCGGCCGTACCCGTACGGCGTGTATGGCACGCCGAACTGGTTCGTGAACCGCGATCCCGCGCGCCGCAAGGCCTATGCGGATTCACTGGCCAACGGCGCCACGGCGAAGGCGGACCTCGCGAAGGAACATGTCTGGCGCAACTACGACTACCCGCACGTGGTCATGCTGTATTTCCACATGTATCAAATCGCGAAGATGTATCCGGAAATGTCGACGTATCTCGATGCTGCCGGATACCTGAATCGCGCCTGGGAAACCGCCCGGGCGTTTTACACCTATCCCTACGAGATCTACCCGTCGTACTACGACACCTACAAATGGGGTCTCTACAACGAACTCGTCGTCCTCGAGGTGATCGACGCGCTCAGGACGGAGGGACATCCGGAGCAAGCGAAGTGGCTGACGGGCGAGTGGGAGAAGAAGACCAAGTACTTCGTGTACGACGACGCCTATCCGTTCCGGAGCGAATATGCGTTCGATCGAACGGCGTTCGAGTCCACGTACGCGCTCGCGAAGTACGGCGCCACGCATGACATGGCGCCGGACCAGAACCTGTGGTTCGACCTGAAGCTGAAGCAGTGGTGGTCACATCCGTCGGTGAAGCGCGAGGACTCCCGCGCCTTCATGGATCGGCAGCTGGCGTCTGGACTGGTGGTGCGTGGCTGGCTCAATCCGGCGTATTACACGCTCGGCGCCGATCCCGGCGTGAGTTACATGGCCGCGATGGGCGGGTGGGGCGTGCTCGACTACGCCGTCAACTTTGCGCCCCGTCCCTACGACTGGCTGCAGCTGGGGTACGCGTCGTACCTGAGCTCGTGGAGTCTCGTGAACAGCGGCACGGCCGAGTCGGGTTACGGCGCCTGGTTCCCGGGCCAGGAGAACGATGGGGCGGCGGGCTGGCAGTTCATGAGCGCCAAGGCCGGCAGCGCGTGGATGGGATCGAGCGTGCCCGGAGGCGTAACCGTTCCCCGTGGGCCGTGGCATTACGACGGTGAAATCGATCTGGGTTTTGGCGGCGCCCTGCGCATGGCGGCGACGGTCGTGACCAACGACCCGACGTTTGGATGGATCGCCTACGGTGGCGCGGCCAGAGACGACGGGCCGCGGCTGCTGATCAATCCGCGCGATGGTGTCCGTCGGCGCCTGGCGGTGGTCACGCAGGATCGCGCGCTGCCATTCGCGGACAGCCTGGCTCGGCTGAAGGTGGAGCTGGAACGTGATGGCTTCGCGTCGGCCGGCGACATCGCGGTGGACAAGTCGCTCGCGCGTCTGACCTTCACGCTGGAGAATCGCACTGGCAATGCGCACCGCACGGGTATCCGACTGTCTTTTCCCGTCAATACGGACTACGTGGTGACGGCCGGAGGCGCCCCGGTGTCAGTGGTGCCCACGGGCAATCCCGACTACCCCTGGCGGGCGGACGTGGGTGTGAGCGGGGGAGCGATCGCGGTCGAATTGCGCCGACGGTAGGGCCCGCTGGCGCATAATCTACCGTATGAAACGCGCGTTCCTTCCGCTGCTGCTGGCTCTCACCACCATCGCGGCCGCCTTTGCTCAGAACGGGGCTCAGACCGCGCAGAACGCCGGCCAGGGCGGCGATCAGTTCCTGGACGGCATCGGCGAAACAGCCCTGATGGCCCGCTACCTGTTCAACGGCAACGCCGAAGACTCGTCGAGAAACCAGCTCCACGCGACGCTGCGCGGCGCCGGCGCCGCTTTCGTCGATGACGCGCGCCGCGCCGTGTGCTGCTGCTGACCGGCGACGGCAGCTACGTGCAGTTGCCCGCCGCCGCGCTGGCCGGCGAGGACGCCATCGCCGTCGTGGGATGGCTGTACCTCCCCACGCGCGCGTCGGGTCCGGTCTTCGACTTCGGCCAGAGCCAGGCGACGAGGCTGTTCGCTGTCGTTGACGCGCAAGGCTTCCGCGCGTCGGCCGTTGTTGACGGCCAGGTCCGCGGCGAGACCGCTGCCCAGGGCTCGTGGTGGAGAACCAGTGGATTCACTTCGCGGTGGTGCTCGATCCCGCCAGCACGGTGCTGACGACCTACATCGACGGCGCGCGCGCGGGCCAGGCGACCAACGTCGACGCGACACCCGCGCAGTTCGTGCCGCAGGCATCCGCCACCAACCGACTGTTCCTCGGCCGCGCGCAGGACGACCAGCGCGCCGACGCTCCACGGGCGGCTGCGCGACATTCGCCTCTATCGCATCGCCCTCGGCGACGAGCCGATCGCCACGATCCGCCGCAACGCACTGGCCGCCGCCCAGTCGGCCCGCGGCCGCGGCCGCGGCGCCGCCCGAGATCTCGACCGCGGACATTCCGCGCGAGTCGCCGTTCGCCGCGCGGCTGGTCAACGTGCCCGACATCACCGTGGAAACGGTCGTCGGCATGTTGCCGCGGCTGCCGCCCTTCGTCCCTGCCACCTTCGCGGGCGGCGTCACCGGCGAAGTCCGCGTGATCTGGCCGTCGCCCACCGACAACTCGGCGGTGCTGAAGCCCGGCACCTACGACGGTCTCGGGCCGCGTGCCCGGCACGTCGCTTCGAGCCGAAGGCCACGGTCATCGTCAAGGTGGAGGTCGGCATCGGCCACGCCGCCGGACCGCCTCGTCGAGGCGTTCCCGTCGAACCAGGTGGTGCTCGATCGCGACGCGCAGGGACGCGACACGCCGTTCATCAAGAACCGCGACAAGTTCATTCGCGGCCTCGCGGCCGTCCAATCCGGACAACTTCCTCTACAACTTCCGGGAGACGTTTGGCCAGCCGCAGCCCGAAGGCGCCACGCCACTCGATGGGTGGGACAGCCAGACGACGAGGTTGCGCGGCCACGCGAGCGGCCATTACCTGTCGGCCATCGCGCAGGCATACGCGAGCACCGGCTACGACCCGGCGCTGCAGGCGACGTTCCTCCAGAAGATGAACTACCTGGTCGACACGCTGTACGCCCTGTCGCAGAAGTCGGGCCGGCCCGCGCAGGCGGGCGGGCCGTTCGGTCGCCGACCCGACGGCGGTGCCGTCGGGCCTGGCCGCCAGAGCTACGACTCCAATCTTCGGGCGGGCGCGATCCGCACCGACTACTGGAACTGGGGCGTGGGCTTCATCAGCGCCTATCCGCCCGACCAGTTCATCATGCTCGAACGCGGGGCCACCTACGGCACGCAGGACAGCCAGATCTGGGCGCCGTACTACACGCTGCACAAGATCCTCGCGGGCCTGCTCGACACGTACGAAGTCGCCGGCAACAAGAAGGCGCTCGAGATCGCGCGAGGCATGGGCGCCTGGGTCAACGCGCGGCTGAGCGCGCTGCCGCCCGAGACCCGCACCCGCATGTGGAGTCGCTACATCGCGGGCGAGTACGGCGGCATGAACGAGGCGATGGCGCGTCTGTTCCGGCTCACGGGCGAGCGACGGTTCCTCGACACGGCCAAGCTGTTCGACAACACCGAACTTCTTCTTCGGCAACGCCAGCCACGACGGCGGCCTGGCCAAACGCGTCGACACCATCCGCGGCAAGCACGCCAACCAGCACATCCCGCAGATCACGGGCGCCCTCGAGACGTTCCGCGACACGAAGGAAATGCCGTACTACCAGATCGCCTCGAACTTCTGGGAGATCGTCAACGACGGCTACATGTACAGCATCGGCGGCGTGGCCGGCGCGAAGAACTCCGAACAACGCCGAGTGCTTCCCGGCCCAGCCCGACACGCTGTGGGAGAACGGCCTCGCGCCAGGCGGCCAGAACGAAACGTGCGCGACCTACAACCTGCTGAAACTCGACCGGCAGCTCTTCATGTACGACCAGACCGCGAAGTACATGGACCACTACGAGCGCGCGCTCTACAACCACATCCTCGCCTCGGTGGCCGAGCAGGACGCCGGCAACACGTATCACGTGCCGCTGAACCCGGGCGCGCGGAAGCAGTTCGGCAACGCGAACATGAACGGCTTCACCTGCTGCAACGGCACCGCGCTCGAGAGCCAGACCAAGCTGCAGGACACGATCTACTTCCACAGCGCCGACCACTCGGCCCTGTACGTGAACCTGTTCATCCCGTCGACGCTGACCTGGGCCGAACGCAAGGTCAGCGTGCAGCAGGTCACGGACTTTCCCTACGCCGACACCACCAGGCTCATCATCAAGGGCGTCGGGGCGCTTCGACATGAAGGTGCGGGTGCCCGGCTGGGCGACGCGCGGCTTCGTCGTGAAGATCAACGGCAGGGACGAGGCGGTGAAGGCGAGCACCGGGCAGCTACGCGACGCTGTCACGCGACCTGGCGCGACAACGACACGATCGAGGTGAGGATGCCGTTCACGTTCCACCTCGACCACGTCGTGGATCAGCCCAACGTGGCCAGCCTGTTCTACGGTCCGGTGCTGCTGGCCGCCGAGGAGCCGGCCGCGCGCACCGACTTGCGCCAGGTCGCGCTCGACGCGAAGGACATCGGCCGGTCGATCCACGGGCGATCCCGCGACACTGCGGTTCTCGGTCGCGGGCGTGCCGTTCAAGCCGTTCTACGAGACCTACGGGCGCCATTCGGTCTACCTGCACGTGTCGTTCAAGTGAGAAGGACGAAAGCGTCGAGCGCGAGCGAGGGCTACTCGTCCTCCGCCCGGTGGGCCTTTCTGGACCATGGCGGACATCTGCTCGGCTTCGTAGCGGTTGAAGCTCATGAACAGGCTTTCCTTCAGGTAGGCCCGCAGTTCTTCCTCCGACATCTGCGCGACCAGGTGCACGAATTCCCGGTCCACGTCCTCGAAGCCGTAGTCGAGGGCGCGGCGGCGCAGCAGATCGCGCGACACGGCTTCAATCACCGCGAGGACGTCGCCGTCGAGTTCGAGGGCGTGCCTGCCGACGTCTTGATCGTGCGCATGGTCTACGCTCCGAAACTGGCGAGGGCCGACGCCTCGTCGGCGTGGACCTGGAGGAAGTTGTGCGCGCCCGTCATGGTGAGCATGGTCTCGACACGCTTCTGCACGCCGGACAGCTTGAACGCGCCGCCCGCCGCCGCCGCCTGGCGGTACAGGTCCATCAGGCAGCCGATCGTCGCGCTGTCGACGTAGGCCACCGGGCCGAGATCGATGAGCATCTTCTTCTCGCCCGGCGGCGATCAGGTCCGTGGCGGCGGTCGCGAAATCCGCGAGGATGGGGTAGGTCAGCCGCGCCTCCTGGACGCGAAGCACCACCACTGGTGCCGATACGCGTCGTCGTGACGTTCATTCGGTGTCCTCCGGATGCGGGCGCCGCGCCGTCGGCGCGGCCCATCTGGTGTGAAGACGACGAATCTGCCGGGCGAGTTCAAGCCGGCCGCGATTGATGCGCGATTTGACGGTGCCCTCGGGCAGGTGGAGCTTGTCGGCGATCTCCTGGTAGGAGAACTCCTGCAGGTCGCGCAGCACGACCGCCTCGCGCAGCGTCGGCGGCAATTCGGCCAGCGCCTCGCGGATGCGCGGCCGCGAGGTCGATGCTGCTCGAGCTGCCCCGAGCGGGCTGCCGTCGCGCGAGGCCGGCGATGAGCTCGCGACGCGTCCACGTCGCGGCCATCGTCTCGCGCTCCTTGCGGACGCTGCGGTAGTGGTCGATGCAGAGGTTCCGGCTGATGCTGATGAGCCAGGTCTGGAAGTTGGCGCGCCGGTCGAACGTGTGCAGCGACTTGAAGATCTTGAGGAAGATGTCCTGCGTCAGGTCCTCGGCCTCGTCGTGCCGGCCGACGAACTTGTAGGCGAGGTTGAAGACCTTGCGCCAGTGCTGCCGGACGATCTGCGTCCCAGGCCTGCTGATCGCCGGCGAGACAGCGCTCGATGAGGTCGTCGAGTCGCGGGCGGCGGTGTCGGGCTGGGTGCGTCGGACATGTGAAAGTGCAGGAGCGCCCGGGCATCATAGCAAATGGATGCACCCGGCGCGCCGTCCGGTCGTCCATCCGCCGGCGCGGCTACAGTCGGAGTACAATGGACCGGTCCGATGCCTGGATTCGACGCCTCGACACGAGGCGTCCTGGTGTGCGACGGCGTGCCGCTGCCGGCCATCGGCCGCGACGGCCGGCACGCCGGCCTACGTCTACGGCGGCGGCGGTGATCGACGAGCGCTACCGCGCGCTCGACGCGGGCGCTTTCGCCCGTGCCGCACGCGCTGCACTACGCCATCAAGGCCAACTCGACCCTCGCCATCGTGCGCCGGCTGCGCCGCAGCTCGGCAGCGCGGCCGACGCCAACTCCGGTCGGCGAGATCGAGGTGGCCCTGCGCGCCGGATTCGCGCCCGGCGACAGGTCGTGTTCACCGGCGTCGGCAAGACGCCCGCCGAACTGGAGCGCGCGGTCGGCCTCGGCGTCGAAGGCCATCAACGCCGAGTCGGCCGGCGAGATCGAGCGCATTGACGCGCATCGCGCGCCGGCCGGGACGCGCGCCCGCGTCGCGCTCCGCATCAATCCGGACATCGACGCCGCGCAGCCATCCGCACATCTCCACCGGGCTCCGCGCGACCAAGTTCGGCGTGTCCGATCGAGGAGGCGCGCGCGCATCTGCCGCGACATGGCGCGGCCGAGCCGGGCTCGCACGTCGTCGGCCTCCACGTCCACATCGGATCGCAGATCACCACGCTCGAGCCGCTGGCGCACGCGCGCCGAGGGCGCTCGCGGGCTCGTCGCGCGAGCCTGCGCGACGAGGGCATCGACGCTCGAGCACCTCGATCTCGGCGGCGGGCTCGGCATCGCCTACGACGGACGCCGGGCCGGAGACGGTCGCGAGATTACGCCTGGACGCTGGCGGCTGATCGATCGGTGCGCGACGCGGGCCTGACGGCTGCTGCTCGAGCCGGGGCGCTGGATCGTGGGCGCCGGCCGGCGTGCTGCTCGACCGGGTCGTGGACGTCAAGGACGTACCCGCGGCGGCTGGTTCGTCATCCTCGATGCCGGCATGACGGACCTGATGCGGCCGGCGCTGTACGGCGCGTACCACCGCATCGAGCCGGTGACGCCGCGCGCCGGCGCGCTGCATCCGTGCGACGTCGTCGGGCCGGTGTGCGAGACGCACCGACACGCTTCGGGCGCGACCGGCAGCTGCCGCCGCGTCGAGGTCGGCGACCTGATGGCCATTCGGACACGGGCGCCTACGGCGCGGTGATGGCCTCGAACTACAACCGTCGGCCGACTGCCGCCGGAGGTGCTCGTCGAGGCCGGCGGCGGCGCGATCGTGATCCGGCGCCGCCAGACGGTGGACGACATGCTGCAGTGGGATGCTGCTGATGCTGATCGCCTTCGAAGGGCTGGACCAGAGCGGCAAGGAAACGCAGGCGCTGCGGCTGCGCGCGCCGCGCTCGCAGGCGCGACGGGCGCCGCGTGCAGCTCCTGTCGTTTCCGGACTACGAGACGCCGATCGGCCGGGAGATCCGCCGCGCGCTTCGACGGCGAGCGCGAGTTACCCGCCGACGTGATGCAGTTGCTCTACGTGGCGAACCGCTTCGAGTACAAGCCGCGGATCGAGCAGCTGGCTCGCGGCCGGCGACATCGTCGTCTGCGATCGGTACTGCGCGTCGAGCATCGCCTACGGCGAGGCGCAGGGCCTCGACCCGGCGTGGCTCGCTGACGATCCAGCGCCGCTTCCGCAGGCGGCCCGTGTCACGTGCTGCTCGACATCGCGCCGGAAACCGCCGTTCGCCGCAAGGCCGCCGGCCGCGACCGGTTCGAGCGCGACCTCGACCTGCTGGCGCCGCGTGCGCGAGAGCTACCGGCGGCAGGCCGCGGCGCCCGACTGGTGCCTCATCGATGGCGAAGCGCCGAAGGACGCGGTGGCTGCGGCGGTCGAGGCGGCGGTGTGGCCGCGGATCGGCCGCTAGCGCCGAATCCGGCTTGCCGTTGAAGCGACGCTCGGCAGCCTCCGACGGACGTGGCACGCGAAACCGCTCGCTTCGTCCGCTCGGATTGTGACCTCGCCGCCGCGCCACTCGACATGTGTCGAGATTGGCGCGGGCAATCCTCGCTCCCTTCGCGGCGGTTTCGAGCTTCGCCCGCGTGCCAGTCCGAGTCGGCTGCCAACCGTCACTTCAACGGCAAGCCGGCAATCGAGTGGCGTAAACGATTCAGCTGAAGACGCGCTACTTTCGGTACAGATGCGCACCTGGGTCGCCGCATTCGTCGTGCTCGGCGCTGCCGCGGCATTCTCCGCCGGCGGGCGTGCCAGCGACCAGCGCGGGCAGGGCCCAGGTCACAGAACCTGGGGAATCGGAGATCTGCGCCGGGGCCGCGATGTTGAGAGCGGTCAGGCCGACGCGGCCAGCGGCTTGATGCGGAGGCTGCCGCGCCGAGCGCGGAGGGCGTGCCAGAGGTCCCAATCGCCTTGCAGCCGAAGCCAGAATGCCGCCTCCATCCGCGTCAACGCCGCGAGGCGGATGGCCGTATCCGCGCTGACCGCCCTCCGGCCCCGAACGATCGCGTTCAGTCGCTGGAACGACACACCCATGCGCTTGGCCGCCTCGGCCTGAGTGACGCCTGCCGGTTCGAGAAATTCCTTCAGCAACATCTCGCCGGGGTGGGTCGGGGGGCGGTACTTCGGCAGCATCATCGGCCTCTCAGTGATAGTCCTCGCACGTGACGTCGTGCGCGTGTTCGCCTACGAACCGAAACGTCACTCGGTGCTGATCATTCACTCGGATGCTGAACGAACCAGCGCGATCGCCACGTAGTGACTCAAGCTGTTTACCGGGCGGCACCCGCAGCGCGTGTGCGCTGGACGCGGCATTCACCGAATCTAACTTAAAAAAAAAAAAAAAAAAAAAAACGGAATCCTACGAGCCTGCTTACTGTTCGTGCCGTGGAATGCGTCTTCCGTGGTGGCGTCGCCGGAAGGATTGAATCACGGCTGCTCACACGATAGCACACTAGGCGTGCTACCGCATCGCCGCCTGTGTGGCCCGGGGACCTATCGTCGAATCAGCGTCAGCACCTTCGCTTCGCCGTCGGTCACCGCAAACGGCGTGGCCAGCCGTCGCAACTTCTCCAGATTCACCGGATTGGCCCACTGCCCGGGTTCAAGTTGCGCCACGGCCGCGGCCAGGTATCGGCCCGGGGGCAGGCCGACCACGGTGAATCCGCCGTCCGCGGCAGGCAACGCCGTGGCCACGTAGCGACTCAGGTACTTCGTCCACAGGCGGCTGTCCTCCGAAAACGCAATCACCGCGGTACTGGGTGACGGTGTGCTCCCGCCTGGTCCGTCACGGTTCCCGTGATTCGCGTCGGCTTCGTCGTGATCGCAATCTCCACGCCGTTCAACGCCTGATTCATTTCCAGGCCGTCGTCGGTCACGTCCATGCCGCGCGCGAAGAACTCGCACCACGGCCGCGTTTGCAGGAAGGCCACGCACGCTGATGCGCCTTTTGCCGATTGACCCGGAATCCGCAAACGTTCCGTCCGCGTCAACCGGCCCGCTCGCGCCAGAGAAGCTCACCGCCCTGGCTCTGCACGAGCGGCAGGACAACGACCTGCAGTTTGGACCCGAGCGCAGCGGGCAGGGCGGTGCACCATCGACGAGCACACGGCCGCTGACGTCAAAGCCGCTCGTCATGCGGACGACGACGTCGCCGATGTCTCCCATGACGCTGATCGGTTGACTGGCGAATTCGCGGCTGATTCTGCACCTGGCCGACCCCCACCTGACCCCGTCCGAGGGCCTCGATGCTGGCAACGGTGAGCACGTCAAGCGGGCAATCGCCCGGCGCGACGTTGGTGAGCGAAAACTGGCCGCTCGCGTCCGTTTCGACGACGTTCGCAGTCATGCTCATCGCGCCGTCGGCGCGAGCCGGGGAGAGCATGACGGCGACCTTCTGGGCCGCGGCGCTGCGCGTCAAACACCGTGCCGTCGATGCGCGCCAACGGAACCGACATAGGCGAATACTGACCCCAGGTGTGTCTTCGCCCGCGACGACGGTCCACTGTCTGGGCGTCGCTCGAGAGGATTGTCCCCGGGTAGAACGTGGGCACGAGACCGCGACCGGCGTTAAGGAACTGCACGGGCGGCCCGCCGGCCGCCACTTGCCACTGCCGAAAGCCAGCCGCGACAAAGTAGCTCCCGGGCTGCAGTCCGTATAGCCGGTAGTCGCCGAGGTCGTTGGTCTCGGTCGTCTGGGCCGCGGCCAATCGCCGTGAACCCGGACCCATGTGAGGTCACGCGCAGCGCGTTTACCGTGGCGCCGGCCACCGGTTCGCCGAACTCGTCGACGATGCGTCCCGCGATCACGCCGCCGCGCTGCAACTTCAGGTCCCTGCGGTCCACCGCCTGCTTGTCCTGCAGCGCTGAACCAGACATCGACGGGAACAGGGCGAACGGAGTTTCGACGAATCCGCTCTTCGTGACGCTGAAATTGAACGAGCCCCCCTGCAGTTCGCGAAAATCAAAGGCACCTTCATCGTCCGTCGTCACGACCCAGCGGCCGCCATTGGTCAGCGGGACCGTGGCGGACCGGCCGTCGGCCGCCGTGCCCGGTCCGGCCGTCCGCATCAGAGTCACGACCGCGCGTCTGACCGGCGCGCCGTTGTCGGTGGCGACGACGCGCCCGTGGATGCGCGCCGTGCCGGTCGATGCTGTCGATGCGGATGCCGAGGGTGGCGCTTAATCTTGCTGCGCCCCAGACGAGGCGCTCGTGGCGGCGGCGATGTTATTGCGACAGGTACATGCCCATACGCCGCATGGCGAGGCCATTATGGTTTCCTGGCCACGTTGTTGTCGAGAGCCTTGGCGCTGTTG